>NZ_JAVJNX010000009.1:0-775723 GCF_040217065.1 Nisaea sp. | reverse complement strand
GAAAGATCGACAGGATCAGCCGGGAGATCATCATCGAAGGACCGCTCGACGCGGCGCAGCGGCAAAAGCTCCGGGAGATTGCCGACAAGTGCCCGGTGCACCGGACCCTGCATTCGGAAATCTTGATCGAGACGGAGATGGTCGAGAGCGTGTGACGGTGGTTTGAGCAGAGGGGTGGGGTGTGCCGCTTTGCAGGCGGCGGCCCGCATCTGAGGCGTGCCCCCGGACTCGAAGCGTGGTCCCGGCGAGATGGGCAGGATCCTAGCGTATTAAGGCATGTGTCACCTTAATTCCTAGCGTATTAAGGCGTGAGTCACCTTAATTCATGTCACCTTAATTCATCTCAAATATATACTTACGTTCATTATTTGCTCCAATATTTTGAAAATTCATACATTCGAACAAATATATATAACATTATCGAAATAGCATAAAAATAAAAAAGAGAAGCAATTATTACTTTATAATGACTTTTTATTTTTTTACTACCAATACATAACACAGTAATTTTATGAAATGCCCACGACATTATTAAAACAAACAGAAAAACAGAAATATATAGAAAATCAACGCCCACTAAATCTGTATATCTTGGCAGATAAATTGCCCCAAAAGTAATGGATTGTATCGCCTTACTAAGGATAATATAAACATCAAATCTAATAATATCAAAAAAGCAAATTAATGGAATAAAAACAAAATACCACACAGAAATACTTCTTCTTAGGAATATTTTTCTTCCTATTATTGTGTTGTCTGGGTTTAGTTGGTTCATCGTTCCCACATCCCTTCGCTCGCATAGCGCAGCACCGGCTGCAGCACATATTCCAGCACCCGTCTCTCTCCCGTCAGACGGTCCCCGTCCGGCACGATCTGCATCAGTGGCGCGCCGGGCTGGACAGTGCCGCCGAGCGTATGCACCGAGAGTCCGGTGACCTCCCCCGCCACCGGGGCCGCGTGGGTCAGGCGGCCGACCCGGTTACCGGTTTTCCGGTAACGCCCCATTCATCAGGCTCCGGCGCTGTTTCGACGCGAGGAATATTAGGCGGTGCGGTTCTGTCTGTCTTCAGCGAACAGCGAGGATGAGGGACGGAAATCAGGAGGCCGGGACATGGCGTCCCGTCTCGCCACTGCCATTTCGGATATAATCCGGCCTCGGGATGGAGGTCGGCGCTCTGCGATCACCCGGGTCCCGGCTCGCCGGCCGGGATGGTGGCGGGGAGAGGCGGCGGGCCTCAGTCGTCGTAGGAAATCAGGGAGGTGAAGGGGATGTCGAGCCGGTCGCGGCCCTTCAGGAAGGCGAGTTCCATGATGCTGGCGGCGCCGGTGACCTCGCCGCCGACCTTGCGGATCAGCTCGATGGCCGCGGCCAGGGTGCCGCCGGTGGCCAGCAGGTCATCCAGGATGACAACGCGCTGGCCCGGCTCGATGGCGCCGTCCTGCACCTCGATCGTGTCGCTGCCATATTCCAGATCGTAGGTATAGGGAATGGTCTTGCCGGGCAGCTTGCCCTGCTTGCGGACCATGTGGAAGCCGAGGCCGAGTTCCAGGGCCAGCGGGGCGGCGACCAGGAAGCCGCGGGATTCGATGCCGGCCAGCACGTCGGGCTTGTAGCCGTCGACGATTGTCTTCAGCCGGTCCACCGTCGCCTTCCAGGCGGCCGGGTGGGCGAGCAGGGTCGATACATCGTAGAACAGGATGCCCGGTTTCGGAAAATCCGGCACTTCGCGGATATGTTTCTTCAGGTCCATGCTCGGTTTCCAGAGTCCTCTGTTAAGCAGCGGCCTTGATAGGTGAGAGTTGCGATAAATTCCACTATCTTATGAAATGGTCGCGTTTTCAGGCGCATGCGGCGTGCCCGGAAACAATCGATATGCCGACCGGTGGGTGCCGGTGTCTTTGGGCTTGGGGGAGAAAAAGACGTGGCGGCTGCAGCCGAAACTTCGCTTTCGATCACGGAAGCCGGCGGCGAACTCAGGGTCGGCATTGCCGGGCCGCTGACCGTGCAGTCCGTTGCCCGGCTCGACCGGGAGTTCCGGCAGGCCGCGAAAGCATCCCCGCGCCAGGTGGTGATCGATGCCGTCGAGGTCAGCGCGCTGGACAGTGCCGGGGCCTGGGTTCTGCGCCGCACCTCCGAGGCCTTCACCCGGCGCGGCATCGAGGTCCGGCTGGACGGCTTGCCGGAGGAATTCTCCGCCCTGCTGGAAAAGGCCTTTGTTCCCGACCCGGACCTGGCGATCGACGAGAACCGGCCGAATCCGCTGATCCTGATCGCCGCGCGGGCCGGGAAGGCGATGTTCGACATGGTGCATGTCGGGCGCGACCTGTTCGGGTTCTTCGGGCTGACCATCGTCTCGCTGCTGGCGCTGCTGACCGGACGGGCACGGCTGCGTTTCGTCGCCCTGGTCAGCCAGCTTGAATATGTCGGGCTGAATGCGGTCGGCATCGTCGCGCTGCTCTGTTTCCTGGTCGGCGTGGTGCTGGCCTATATGGGCTCGCTCCAGCTCGAGCGCTTCGGCGCCGCGATCCTGACCGTGAACCTGGTCGGCGTCTCGGTGCTGCGCGAGATCGGCGTGCTGCTGACGGCGATCATTGTCGCCGGCCGGTCCGGCAGCGCCTTCACCGCCCAGATCGGCACCATGAAGGTGAACCAGGAAGTGGATGCGCTGGAGACGCTCGGGCTGTCGCCGGTGGACGTGCTGGTGATCCCGCGCCTGATCGCCCTGTTCATCGCCCTGCCGATCCTGGTCTTCATCGGCGATATCGCCGGGCTTGCCGGGGGGGCGATGATCGCGGTGCTGAAGCTCGACCTGACGATCCAGCAGTTCCTGACCCAGCTCAAGGGCGCGGTCGATTTCTGGGATTTCGGTACCGGCATGCTGAAGGCGCCGGTCTTCGCCTATGTCATCGCCGTGGTCGGCTGCCATCAGGGCCTGAAGGTGTCGGGCAGCGCCGAAAGCGTCGGATTCCGCACCACCAAGGCGGTGGTGGAATCCATCTTCATCGTGATCGTGCTGGATGCGCTGTTCGCGATCTTCTTTGCCGAAGTCGGGATCTGATCATGGTGGCGATGGCGGACGAGACATTCACGAGCGATGCGGCGGACAGCCCCGCCATTCGTCTGCGCGGCATCCGCAACGCGTTCGGCACCCAGGTGGTGCATGACAATCTCGATCTCGATGTCCGGCGCGGCGAGGTGCTGGGGGTGGTCGGCGGGTCCGGTACGGGCAAGTCGGTGCTGCTCAGGACCATCATCGGGTTGCAGGTCCCGGCGGCGGGAGAGATCGAGCTGCTGGGCGAGAGGATCGACACCGGGCACGGCGAGATGCCGACGCGCAAGCTGCAGGGCCGGTTCGGCATGATGTTCCAGGACGGCGCGCTGTTCAGCTCGCTCACCGTGGCGCAGAACATCATGGCGCCGATGCGGGAGCGCGGCGGTATCCCGAAGCAGTTGATGCGGGAGCTGGCGCTGCTGAAGATCAACATGGTCGGCCTGCCGCCGAACGCGGCGGACAAGTTCCCCTCCCAGCTATCGGGGGGCATGCGCAAGAGGGCCAGCCTCGCCCGGGCGCTGGCGCTCGACCCGCAGGTGGTCTTTCTGGACGAGCCGACGGCCGGGCTGGACCCGATCGGCGCCTCCAACTTCGATCAGCTGATCCGGGACCTGCAAAGCAGCCTTCGCCTGACCGTGGTCATGGTCACCCACGATCTGGACAGCCTGGTGGCGATCTGCGACCGGATCGCGGTGCTGCTCGACAGGCAGGTGACGGTGGGGACGATGCAGGAACTGGTTGCGAACCCGCACCCCTGGATACAGGAATATTTTCACGGGCCCCGCGCGCGGGCCGCTTTCGAAGCCCCGGGCCTCGCGCGCTAGGGGAGGGAGACGGAACTGCCATGGAAACACGCGCAAGCTATGTCGTCGTCGGCCTGTTCGTTTTCGCGATGGTCGCGGCCGGAATGGGATTTGTCGTCTGGCTCGGAAAGGTGGAGCTGGACCGGGACGTGGCTATCTACGAGGTCACGTTCGAGGAGCAGGTGACCGGTCTCTCGGTCGGCAGTCCGGTCCGCTACCGGGGCATCCCGGTCGGGCAGGTGACCGATATCGCCATCGATCCGGACAATATCGAGATCATCCGGGTCCGGATCGAGCTCGACAGCAAGGTGCCGATCAAGCAGGACGTCTATGCCATCCTTGAAAGCCAGGGCCTGACGGGCGTCGGCTACATCCAGCTGTCCGGCGGCTCCAGGGACGCTCCGCTGCTGACGGCGCGGCCGGGCGACGAGGTGCCGGTTCTGGAATCCCGGTCGTCGGTGCTGCAGGAAGTGGCCCAGGCGGCGCCCGAAATCGCCTCCCAGCTTGTCGTCCTGGTGAACCGCGCCAACCAGCTCATGAGCGATACCAACAGGGCGGCGATCCAGAACACGCTGAAGAATCTCGAGAGCGTTTCGGCAATTCTTGCTAACCGCAGTACCGAGATCGAGGAAATCATCCAGAATGCACACAAGACGATGCTGGTGCTGGACCAGACTGTCAGCCAGGTCAGCGGCGACATCGCGGTGATGAGCGAGGAGATTTCTCAGACCATGGCGACGACGCGGGGGACTGTCTCCGCGGTGGATGCCGAGATCGCCGTGGTGTCGGCCGATCTGCGCGATACCCTGGCGAAAGTGGGCATGGTCTCGAGCGAAGCGGCAAGCCTGATTTCAGAGAACCGGGAGTCGGTCAATGATTTCGCGGAAACGGGGCTGTACGAGTTGACGGAGTTTCTCGTTGAAGGGCGGCAGCTGATGAGCGATCTCGACAGGCTGGTGCGGCAGGTCGAAGCGGATCCGGCACGAATTCTCTTCGGCAACAGGCAAAAAGGTGTGGAGACAGACTAATGAGCGATCAGAACGCCCCGTCCCTGAGCCGCCGCCGGCTGCTCCTTCTCGCCGGAACGGCCCTCCCGGTCGCGGCGGTTTCCGCCTGCGGCGTCATCCCGACCCCGCAGCCGCCCTCTCAGCTCTATCGCCTGTCGCCGAAAAGCACGTTCGAGGAGGGTATTCCGACTGTTCCCCTGCAGCTCGGCATTGAGCCGCCGCTCGCGCCTGCCGGTCTGAATTCCTCGCAGATCGCGGTGATGCGGGGCGAGTTGACGATGGATTATTTTGCCCGGGCCAAATGGGTCGATACGGCGCCCTCCATGGTCTATCGGCTGCTGGTCGAGTCCTTCGAGAATTCGGGAAAAATTGTCGGTGTCGGCCGCAGTGGCGTCGGCCTGCGCAGCGACTATGAACTGCAGACCGAGCTGCGCGAGTTCCAGGCGGAATATCTCGGCGGCGCCACCGTCCCGAAAATCAGGGTCCGGATCAATTGCAAGCTGGTCAAGATTCCGCAACGGATCATCGTTGCCTCGCACTCGTTCGAGGCCATGCGGGAGGCGCCGGACAACCGCATGCACAATATCGTGAAATCGTTCGATCTGGCGCTCGGTAACGTGATGAAGAAGATTGTCGGCTGGACCCTGAAGAGTGTTGCGGAGCTCTGATCCGGCGGTCAGGCCCGGGCGCCAGGCTGCTTGACCGGGCGCGGCGTGCGGGCGCAGTCTCGACGGGATATGTGCAACCATCGTCCCAATCGAAAGTTATCGGCATGACCCACGTCTTTCATCGCAGTGCGGTTGCCTCCTATCCCGTCGCGGCAAGCGGGGAGGGGGTCTACATAACGGACGCGGACGGCAAGAAATATCTCGATGCCTGCGGCGGGGCCGCGGTGTCCTGCCTCGGCCACAGCGACAAACGGGTGGTCGATGCCATCAAGGCCCAGCTCGACGCCATTCCGTTTTCCCATACCAGTTTCTTCTCGAACGAGCCGATGGAGCGCCTGGCAGACTATCTGGTCGCCCGGGCGCCCGGCGATCTCGACCGGGTCTATTTCGTCTCCGGCGGCTCCGAGGCGATCGAGGCCGCGCTGAAGATGGCGCGTCAATATTTCGTCGAAATCGGTCAGCCCGAGCGGCACAAGATCATCGCCCGCAAGCAGAGCTATCACGGCAACACGCTTGGCGCCCTTGCGGTCGGCGGCAACGAATGGCGGCGCGAACAGTTTCGCCCGCTGCTGATCGACGCCACCCATGTCTCGCCCTGCTACCCCTATCGCGGCCGGCAGGATGACGAGAGCGAGGAGGACTACGGCCAGCGGGTTGCGGACGAGCTGGATGCGGCCATCCGCGCGCACGGTCCGGAAACCGTTGCCGCTTTCGTCTGCGAGCCGGTTGTGGGCGCCACGCTCGGTGCGGTCCCGCCGGTCCCGGGCTATCTGCAGCGGATCCGGGAGATTTGCGACACCCATGGTGTCCTGCTGATCTTCGATGAGGTGATGTGCGGCATGGGCCGGACCGGTTATCTGTTTGCCTGCGAGGAGGACGGCGTTGCGCCGGATCTCCTGACCGTGGCCAAGGGACTGGGGGCGGGCTATCAGCCGATCGGGGCGACGCTGGTCTCAAAGAAGATCTTCTCGGCGATCCGTGACGGCAGCGGCTTCTTCCAGCACGGCCATACCTATATGGGCCATCCCGCGGCCTGTGCCGGTGCGCTCGCCGTGCAGCAGGTGATCGAAGAGGACGGGTTGCTCGAGAAGGTCCGCACCATGGGCGGAAAGCTGCGGGCTGCTCTGGAAGAACGTTTCGGCAATCATCACCATGTCGGCGAGATCCGCGGCCGCGGGCTGTTCATCGGCATCGAGCTTGTCGAGGAGCGGTCCAGCAAGACTCCGTTCGATCCGGCCCGGAAGGTTCATGCCAAGGTGAAGGCCGGCGCCATGGCGCGCGGCCTGATGTGCTACCCGATGGGCGGCACGATCGACGGGCGGGTCGGCGACCATGTCCTGCTGGCACCGCCCTTCATCATCGACGAGAACCATGTTGCGGAAATTGTCGAGAAGCTGGCCGGCGCAATTGACGAGGCGGTCTCCGCCCGCTGACGCCTAATCAGATATGTCGTTTGTCGGTCAGGACCGGAACAGGCCGAGCAGCGCCTGCGGGCTGCGGTTGGCGATGCCGAGCGAGAGCTGGCTCAGCTGACCGCGGACCTGGTCTGCCTGCAATCGTGCGGCTTCCCGTCCGAGATCGGCATCCACGATATTTCCGAGCCCTTCCTCGGTCGCGTCCGCGATCCCCTGCAGCTGATCGTTCTGCGACGTGATGCGGCGGGAGCTGGCGCCAAGGTCCCCGAGCGAGGAATTCAGGGCGGACTGGAAGGCGGAGAATTCATTGCTCAGAACAGAGGCGGGATCGCTGAAATCGGCGGCGGCCAGCGTTGCCAGGCTGTCCGCGACCGTGCCCTGACCCGAAACGGACAGCACGTCGCCGTCAGCGTTTTGCAGGGTGTTCAGGTCCCCGGCGCCGGATTCCAGCAAATTCGTTCCGTTGAAACTGCTGTTGTCGACGAAGCCCTGCGCCTGTCCGAGAAGCGCGTCCAGATCATTCCGGAGCAGGCCCTGCTGCTCGCCGGTCAGCGCCGGGTTGGAAAGCTCGACCAGCTTGCCCCGGATATCGGTCGTCAAATCGGAAATCGCGGTCGCGCCGGCGGTGGCAACCTTCACCGCGCCCGACGTCTGGTTCAGGCCCTGCTGCACCGCTGCATTGGCACTGAGCTCACCGCGGATGCTCTGGGCGATGGCGAACAGGGACGCCTGATCCAGCGCGCCCGAGACCTTCTGCCCCGTGGAGATGCGGTTCTCGGTTCTGCTCTGGTCGAGACGCGAGGCGTTCAGATTCCGGAGCGCGGAAAAAGCGCCGACATTCGTATTGATCGAACTGCTGATAGCCATGGCTGCGCGCCCTTTTATGGTGCCGACGACATACCCGCCTGGCGCCCGTACTCTTCAGAGCCGTAATTATAGCATTATTTTGACCCGTTGTAAGGCGCGGCAGGTTTGCTCCTCGCGGGGGCGTGACACCAATCATCCAGCTTGTCCCCGCCGAGAGCCGCATGGTCCGTTCTCGGAAGACCCGGCCGGGTGTTTGGATCTCTGCGAACGGAAGAAGAAGTTCCGGAAATCCCGCAATGGCAAGAGGCACTTCGATTGCACCCTGCTGTCGCGCAAATCGATGTAATTTCTTCGATATAAAGCTATCCGGATCCTTCCTGTTTTCGACAAAAAGCAGGCGCGGGCCGGAGTCTTTGCGCGAATCGAGGCTTAGCAAACGAGTGGCTTGTCAGTGTTTCGGTTATGTTTTGTTAAGAAAAATCTGTGATAACTTTAAAATGTGTCGGTCATTGTCTCATTTTCATTGTTCTTCGCTTCCTCAACCTGAGGTGCTCCGATCGGCGAAAATTGTGTGATTTGTGGTACTTGGAGCGATGTGTTCCGACATAGCATTGAGGATTCTGATTGTTTCTGCTATTGTCGACTTCACTTGATGATTGTGGGGAAAGTCTCGTGAGTGTTTCACGAGGCCGATCTCTGGGCGGGAATTGAACATTGGCCGTTTGGGAACAAGCAGAAGACAGTGCGGCGGAAGTGCTTCTCCGGTCGATCATTCGAGTGGTCGCGACGGTATCGCTTGTCGTCATTCTGGTTGGCCCGGTATTTGTTGGCGGGTGGATGGCGAATGCCTATATCGTCTACCGCACATCCGCCGACACATTGCAGCTTCCGGTAATTGAAAAGCAGATCCCGTCGCCGGCAGAACTGATCAATGCGGCAATCGCGGACCGGCCGGTCCCGCACGATTAAGCCTTGCGGCAGCGAACAACGTTTTCCAGAAAATAGACCGCGGCTGAGACCGCTTTCTGCATGTTTGCCTCAACCGTGTGGCCGGAGGCTTTCCGCGGTGCAAGGTCATGATTGCCGTCCGGGATCCACTCCACGGTGACTGCGTCCGACAGTCGGTAGGCCGTGACGTCTTCCCTGGTGCCGAAAGGGTCACGTTCTCCCTGCAGGATGAGGGTCTGGCAGGCAATCTTTTCCAGATGTTCGGTGCGGAGCCGGTCCGGTTTTCCGGGCGGGTGGAACGGATACCCGAGGCAGATTACGCCATCGACGCCGGATTCATCGGCAACGAGGCTTGCCATGCGCCCGCCCATGGATTTTCCGCCGACGACGAGGGCACCGCTCCCTGCCGCCGCTGCGATGACAGCGCGCCATGTATCGAGAAGCACCGGCTGCCGGTCCGGCGGCCGTTTGCTGCCGCCATGGCGTCGGCCTGCCATATAGGGAAATTCGAAGCGCAGGACGCGGAAGCCGGCGGCCGCGATACCCTCTGCAACCCGGTTCATGAAGGCCGTGTCCATCGGTGCGCCGGCGCCATGGGCCAGAATGAAACAGGCCGGCGCATCCGCCGGCCCGTCTATCAGAAACTCGGGCGCCGTCATTCGCGCCGCATCGTCAGATGTTGGAGAAGAAATCGTTGCCCTTGTCGTCCGTGACGATAAAGGCCGGAAAATCCTCCACCTCGATCCGCCAGATCGCCTCCATGCCGAGTTCGGGATATTCCTCGACCTCGACACTCTTGATGCTTTCCAGGGCCAGCTTGGCCGCGGCGCCGCCGACCGAGCCGAGATAGAAACCGCCGTGCTTCTTGCAGGCTTCCCGGACCTGGGGCGAGCGGTTGCCCTTCGCCAGCATGACGAAGCTGCCGCCGGCGGCCATGAAGGGATCGACATAGGAATCCATCCGGCCGGCCGTGGTCGGCCCGAACGATCCGGAAGCATAACCCTCGGGCTTTTTTGCCGGGCCGGCATAGTAGATCGGATGGTTCTTCACGTAATCCGGCAGGCCCTTGCCGGAATCCAGCCGTTCCTTGAGCTTCGCATGGGCAATGTCGCGGGCGACGATGATGGGCCCGGAGAGCGAGACCCGGGTCTTGATCGGGTACTGGCTGAGTGTCTTCCGGATCTCGTCCATCGGCTGGTTCAGGTCGATCTTCACGACGTCGCCCTCGAACTCGCTCGGATCGATGTCGGGCAGGAACTTTGCCGGATCCGTTTCCAGCCGCTCCATGAAGATTCCGTCTTTGGTAATCTTGGCGAATGCCTGACGGTCGGCGGAACAGGAGACCCCGATGCCGACGGGCAGGGAGGCGCCGTGCCGCGGCAGCCGGATCACGCGGATGTCGTGGCAGTAATATTTGCCGCCGAACTGCGCGCCGATGCCCATTTCCTGGGTCATCTTCAGCACCTTCTGCTCCATCTCCACATCACGGAAGGCATGGCCGGACTCGCTGCCGCCGGTCGGCAGCCCGTCGAGATACTTCGTGGAGGCCAGCTTCACCGTCTTCATGTTGAACTCGGCAGAGGTGCCGCCGATCACGATGGCAAGGTGATAGGGCGGGCAGGCCGCTGTGCCCAGGGTGCGGATCTTGGTGTCGAGGAACTTCATCAGCGCATCCGGGTTGAGGATCGCCTTGGTTTCCTGGAACAGGAAGCTCTTGTTGGCCGATCCGCCACCCTTCTGGCAGAACATGAACTTGTAGGCATCGCCTTCGGTGGCATAGAGCTCGATCTGCGCCGGCAGGTTGTTGGCCGTGTTCTTCTCGGTGAACATGTCCAGCGGGGCCATCTGGCTGTAGCGCAGATTGTGCTTGGTGTAGATATTGTAGACGCCCTTCGCGATGGCTTTCTCTTCGTTGAAGCCGGTGAAGACGTTCTGGCCCTTCTTGCCCATGACGATGGCGGTGCCGGTATCCTGGCACATCGGCAGTACACCGCCGGCGGAGATCCCCGCATTCTTCAGGAACTCATAGGCGACGAACTTGTCGTTGCTGGTCGCCTCGTCGTCCTCGAGAATATTGCGGAGCTGCTGCAGATGCGCCGGGCGCAGCAGGTGGGAGATGTCCCGGAAAGCCTGCTCCGTCAGCATGGTGAAGCCTTCGGGCTCGATCGTCAGGATGTCCTGGCCCCGGAATGTGTCTACGCCGACAAAGTCACCGGTGAGCTTGCGGTACTCGGTCGTGTCCTCCGCCAGCGGGAACATTTCGGTAAAATCGAAATCGGCCATGAGGGAGGGTCTCCAGTATAGATCTTAAGCCAGAAGGCAGAACTGCCTCCGTCGAAATGTGTCCGGTCTTTTCCGCTCAGCGGCCGCCCGACTTATTTCTTTTTGCGGAAATTATCGAGCGAGACGACCTGGCCCATTGCCGCACCATCGTCGTCGCCTTCTGGAACCGGCTCTTCGGTTCCGTCCTCGGACGCGTCGACCTGGTCTGCTTCGCTGAGCTCGCCATCCTCCAGTGTCTGGAACTGGAGACCGAACTTCACGGAGGGGTCGGCGAAACCTGTGATCGCGGCCAGCGGAATCACCAGTCTCTCGCGAACATCGTTGAAACTGAGCGAAACGCCGAAGAACTCCTCCTCGATTTCCAGGTCCCAGAACTGGAACTGGAGCACGATGGTCATTTCGTCCGCGTATTTTTCAAGCAGGTAGGGGGGGATAGAGACCCCTTCGCCCCTGGTCTTGAAGGTGATGTAGAAATGGTGGTTTCCGGGGAGGCCGTGCTGGGCGGCCTGCTTCAGCGCGCGCCGGACAACGCCGCGCAGCGCCTCATCCACCATCATGTCGTATTGGAAAGGTTCTTCCAAAATTTCCCCCGGTATTCGTCCGTCAGCATACTCGCAATCTAGCGGGACGCTTCTGTTGCCAGGTGCGCCCCAAACCCCGCCTAAAGGTGCGAACCCTTAGGACTTAATTGAAGACACCAGACTGCTTACGCAGCGAGGCGTGCTTCCGCATAGTTGTCGTTTGCAACTACTATAATGGCCCGATATCGGCGGAACCATGCCGAGCGAAAGTTCTGTCTTTACTACACGCGTCGATCCTATTTCGCCCCCAATGAGCCGGTCGGGAGACCGGAGATCTTTGGTGGAGGCGCCGGGTACCGCCCCCGGGTCCGCAATGCCTATTCCACAGTCCGTTTATCGCCGTAGTCGGTTGCCCGACAGGCTGAATATAGGCGCTTGTGGTCTCAGGAAAAAGAGGAGAGTTGGTAAGAATCTAGGCAGTTACCGTTTCCCGAGATGCCTCAATGCGAGCGCCCGCGCCCGTTCGACGGGATATTTCCAGTCGCCAAGCTGCCGCTGTGCGATGCGCCGGGTTGCTCCCAGGAAAAAATCTTGCTCCTCCAGAAGCGGCACCCAGCCGGGAAAAGACAGCAATTCCAACGTCGTCGTGCCTACCGCTCCCGCCAGTGCGGCGGTGGCGTTACCGACCGACAGCACGAGATCGAGCGAGGCCTCGAGAGCGGCGAGAGAGTCCAGGTCGTCCCGCAAATCAAGCTCGTCGAGGTGCAGGATCTCGCGGCCAATCGTTTCTGACATTTCTTTCACACTCTCTGCAGCCGTGCCGTATTGCAGTGAAACCAGGCATATGTCGGGGAGATTCAGCAGCTGCCGCCATGAGTCGAGGGGAGGATAGTTGGCCGCCCGCCCGAATTGTTTGGCACCGCTTGCCCAGGACAGGCCGACGAGGTGCCGGTCGCCCGCGGTCGCGCGCAGCGTGCTGCCGATTCTGTCTTGCAATGGCTTCGAGGTCGTCAGGAATCCGTCAGTATGTCCGAGTGGAATCTGCCCGCGGGTGAGCATCAGCGGCAGGCTGCCGATTTCGATGTAACAGTCGGGACCATCATCTTTCGGCAGCCAGCCGTAGGAATAATGCCCGCGGCCGCTCCGCTTCACCCTGGAAAAGGCGTGGAACGTCACGCTGGGCATCGACCGTCGGTAGAGCGGGAGCAATCGTGGATCGCATTCGACTGTCAGGGACCCCGCGTTTTCCGCCAGTATCGGGAGCATGGCGCCGAGCCTGATTTCATCGCCGAGCCCCTGTTCGCTTACCACCAGAAGATGCCGGTCCGCCGCTGCCATACCGTCCCAACGTGGCAGGGACAGGGTGCGGATCGGAGAATCGGGTAGTGCCGGGTCGAGCCGGGCCTCGAAATGCTTCCAACCTTCTTCGAGCAGACCCTGACTCAGCAGATGAACGGCATAGTTCAACTCCAGACTGGGGACGCCGGGGGTTTTTTCCAGAGCAAGGCGATACAGCCGCTCCGCTGCATCGAACGACCTTTCATGACTGAGGATCTCGGCGAGGTTACCAAGAGCGTCGGCGCTGGGAGCGATCGCGGTTGCCGCAGCGAAGGGCCTTGACAAGCCATCAAACATACCGGACTTCAGCCGGATCTCGCCGAGTGCTGTATAGGGAGAGGCCTGCCCCGGATGCCGCACAGAGAACCGGCGCAGCACGGTTTCCGCATCCCGGGTTCGACCCAGTTCGGCAAGACTGAAGGCCAGACCGACGGCGGCTTCCGGCATGTCGGGAACGGCGTTGTGGAGATTGCCGAAGAGCGGGACGGCCCGGTCGGCGGCCGCGGAAAGCCGGTAGGCGGTGGCCAGTGTGTAGGCAATCAGGACATCGGTCGGCGCCGCCGCGAGCGCATGTTCAAGGCGGGACCGCGCTTCGTTCCACTTTCCCGTGGCCATCAGCTGCCGGCAGTCGGCCAGAAGGGAGTCGCGGCTTTCCGGCATGGCGGCTGTCCCGGTCCGGTTTCGATGCGAGCGGATTTGGACGCAAAAGTGCGAACGGAATCAGGCTTCTGTCAATTGCCAATGCCATGAGGTCCTGCAATCGCTTGCGTTCAAAACGCCCCGGTTCAAAATACAGGGATCACTCAAGCGGCGGAACGGGACTGTTTTTCCATGCGGCAATATCTGGATCTGATGGCGAAGGTGCTGGAGGAAGGCGCCGACAAGACCGACCGGACCGGCACCGGGACACGGTCGGTTTTCGGCCATCAGATGCGCTTCGATCTGTCCCGGGGATTCCCGGTTCTGACGACGAAGAAGCTGCATCTGAAATCCATCATCCATGAGCTGCTCTGGTTCCTCGCTGGAGACACGAACATCGCCTATCTGCAGCAGAACGGCGTCCGGATCTGGAATGAGTGGGCGGACGAGAATGGCGATCTCGGGCCGGTCTACGGCCATCAGTGGCGCTCCTGGCCGGACAAGGATGGCGGCACCATCGACCAGATCCGGAATCTGCTCGACGATATCCGGGAGCGGCCGGATTCCCGGCGCCTGATCGTTACCGCCTGGAACCCGGCGGACGTGCCGCGGATGGCGCTGCCGCCCTGCCATTGCCTGTTCCAGTTCTATGTCGCGGACGGAAAACTCTCCTGCCAGCTTTACCAGCGCAGTGCCGATATCTTCCTCGGCGTGCCGTTCAACATCGCCTCCTACGCGTTGCTTACTCTCATGGTCGCGCAGGTCACCGGCCTGCAGCCCGGCGACTTTGTCCATTCCCTCGGCGACGCCCATCTCTACCGGAACCATTTCGAGCAGGCGCGTGAGCAGTTGCAGCGCCTGCCGGGCCGCTTGCCGAGCATGCGTATCAATCCGGAGGTCACCGACCTGTTCGCGTTCCGCTTCGAGGATTTCGAGCTTACCGGCTACGAGGCCGCGCCGCATATCGCCGCGCCGGTCGCGGTCTAGCCATGAGCATTGAGGACAAGGTGGTGCAGTTCCCGGTTCCGGTGATCGTCGTGGCAGTTTCGGATAACGGGGTGATCGGCGATGGCGAGACCATGCCCTGGCATTTGCCGGCTGATCTGAAGCGGATGAAACGGATCACCATGGGCAAGCCGCTGGTGATGGGCCGCAAGACCTACCAGTCGATCGGCCGGCCGCTGCCCGGCCGGACCAACATCGTCGTGACCCGCGATCGCGGCTTCAAGGTCGAGGGCGTCGAGATCGCGCATGACCTTGACGAGGCGCTGGACCTTGCCCGCCGTGTGGCGCTGACGGACGGTGTCGACGAGATCATCGTCTTTGGCGGCGCCGAGATCTATCGCCAGGCCTTCGACAAGGTCCAGCGCATTCATCTGACCGAAATCCATGTCGACGCCGAGGGGCAGACCCGCTTTCCGGATTACGAGAAGGACGAGTGGAAAGAGACGGAACGGGAGGATCTTCCGGCTGACGGCGATGCACCCGCGCACAGTTTTGTCACCCTGGAGCGAATCTGAGTGATGAACGATCATGTGGTGAGCTTGCGGCCGATGCAGGCCGGCGATGCGAACCCTGTGCTGGCGATTTACCAGGCCGGGATTGATACCGGTCATGCCACTTTCGAGGCCCAGGCGCCGGACTGGCCCACCTTCGATGCGAAGTATCTGCCCGACTGCCGGCTGGTTGCTGTAGCCGGCGATGCCGTTGCAGGCTGGGTCGGGCTGACACCGGTCTCAAGCCGGGCGGTCTATCGCGGCGTGGCGGAGCACAGCATCTATATCGCGCCGGAGGCGCGCGGCATGGGCATTGGCCGGACCTTGCTGGCGGCGCTTGTCGCACAGTCGGAGCAGGCCGGCTTCTGGACCCTGCAGACCAGCATCTTTCCGGAGAACGAGGCCAGTATCCGGCTACATGCGGATTACGGTTTCCGGGTGGTCGGCAAACGGGAGCGGATTGCACAGATGACTTATGGCCCGATGGCCGGGCAATGGCGTGACACCACCATCATGGAGCGGCGCAGCGCCATTGCCGGTCAGGACTAGTTGAAGACGATGTTCGGCGCCGCCCGGCGGCCGCTGTTGGCATCGCTTCCGATTTTTTCCCAGATTTTCGCCGCGATGCCCTTGTAGGCAACGGAATGCGGGCTGTCCGGTGCGGAGACCACGATCGGGTTGCCGGCGTCCGAGGTCTCGCGGATATCCATGTGCAACGGCACTTCGCCGAGGAAATCGACACCGATCCGTTCCGCTTCGTCGCGGGCGCCGCCATGGCCGAAGATGTCGGACCTCTCACCGCAGCTCGGGCAGAGGAAATAGCTCATGTTCTCGATGATGCCGAGCACCGGCACGTCGACCTTGCGGAACATGTTCAGGCCCTTGCGGGCATCCAGCAGGGCAATGTCCTGCGGCGTTGAGACGATGACGGCGCCGGCCAGCGGCACGCGCTGCGACATGGTGAGCTGGGCGTCGCCGGTGCCCGGCGGCATGTCGACGACGAGCACGTCGAGCTCGCCCCAGAGCACGTCGCGCAACATCTGCTCAAGCGCGCTCATCACCATCGGGCCGCGCCAGATGGTCGGGGTGTCTTCCGGTACCAGGAAGCCGATCGACATGCATTTGACGCCGAACCGCTCCAACGGCTTCAGGGTCTTGCCATCCTCGGTGGTCGGGCGGCCGGAAATGCCCATCATGCGGGGCAGGGAGGGCCCGTAAATATCCGCGTCTAGGATGCCGACGGTCAGCCCGGAGGCCTTCAGCGCCAGGGCGAGGTTGATGGCGGTGGTGGATTTGCCGACGCCACCCTTGCCGGAGGCGACGGCGATGATCGATTTGATTCCGGGCACCAGGGTCTTTTGCGTGTTCTGGGCCGGCCGGGCCTGCGGGCCGCCGGCGGGAGCCTGCGGTTTCGGTTGCGCAGGCTGCGATGCCTGCTGTCCCTGTCCGCCCGGGCGGTGTGCCGTCAGTACGGCGGTCACCGAAAGGACACCGGGCACCGTGTCCACGGCCTTCTCGGCGGCCTGGCGCAGCGGTTCCAGCTGCGGGCCGCGCTGCGGGTCGACCTCGATGGCGAAACCGACATTGCCGTCTTTCACGACAAGGCCGCTCACCATGCCGAGAGAGACGATATCCTGCCCCTTGTCGGGGTCTTCTACAGCTTTCAGGGCTGTCAGGATCTGTTCTTCGGTTACCCGTGCCATGCTTGAAATCTCCGGCGTTTGGCCAATATGCGGATGCAGCGTACTTTTGTGCAAATGCAGATATACGCTTCCCCTATTCCTTTGCAACAGGGGGGGCATCTGCTAAGAGCGTCAACACGCTTTATGACGAGGGGAAACATTCATGCCTTGGAGTAATCAAGGTGGCGGCGGCGGTCCATGGGGCGGCGGCGGTGGTAACGGGTCTGGCGGCGGCGGCGGTGGCAAGTCGCCATGGGGCGGCCGGGGGCCGGGTGGCGGCGGTCAGCAACCGCCGGATATCGACGAGGTAATTCGCCAGGGACAGGCACGCCTGAAGCGTCTGCTGCCGAGCGGAATGGGCGGCCCGACGGGCATCACGCTGATCGTAGTTGGCCTTCTTGCTCTCTGGCTGTTTTCCGGCCTCTATCGGGTGCAGCCGAACCAGCAGGGAATCGAACTTGTTTTTGGCCGGTTCACGGGTGTTCCGACCGAACCTGGCCTGCATTGGAATTATCCGTCTCCGATCGGATCGGTCATCAAGCCCGACGTGACTCGGGAAAACAGGGTCGAAGTCGGTTATCGCAGTTCCGGTGACGGTTCCGGCCGGAGTTCGGTGACGCGCGACGTTCCCGAAGAGAGCCAGATGATCACCGGCGATGAAAATATCGTCGATATCGATTTCGTCGTGTTCTGGCGGATTGCCGATGCCGGCGACTTCCTGTTCAATCTTCAGGATCCCGCCGAAACCGTGAAAATGGCGGCGGAATCGGCCATGCGCGATGCCATCGGCAAGCGGCCGATCCAGGTCGCCCTGACCGAAGGGCGTCAGCTGATCGAAAGCACGGTGCAGGAAGATCTGCAGAGCCTGCTGACCGAATATGGCGCCGGTGTCTCCGTGCGGCAGGTTCAGCTGCTGGCGGTGGATCCGCCGAAGCAGGTGATCGATGCCTTCAACGAAGTGCAGCGTGCCCGTCAGGACAAGGACCGGCTGAAGAACGAAGCCGAGACGTTCCGTAATGACGTGGTTCCGCGGGCTCGTGGTGAAGCGGCACAGATGATCGAAGAGGCGGATGCTTTCCGTCAGGAAGTCACCAACCGCGCCATCGGTGACGCGGACCGTTTCGAGTCGGTCTACAAGGCCTATTCGGCTGCCAAGGAGGTCACCCAGAAGCGTATCTATCTGGAGACCATGGAAGAGGTTCTCGGGAACGTGAACAAGATCATCATCGACAGTGGGTCCGGTGATGGAAACGGCGTGATCCCGTATCTGCCGTTGCCGGAAGTTCAGAAACAGATCGAGAAGAACCGCAGCTCGACGGGAGCCACACAATGAACAGGGGACTCGCCGTTTTGGGCGTCTTGGTGCTGATCGCCGGGTTCGTCGCCTACTCAATGCTCTTCGTGGTGCCACAGGTTCAGCAGGCCATCGTCCTGCAGTTCGGTGCGCCGATGCAAGCGCTCAAGGATCCGGGCCTGAAGGTCAAGATGCCATGGCAGAACGTGGTCTATTACGACAAGCGCGTGCTTGACCTCGATCCGCCGAAGCAGCAGGTCATCCTGTCGGACCAGAAGCGTCTCGACGTGGACTCCTACGCCCGTTTCAAGATCGTCGACCCGCTGCTGTTCTTCCAGACCGTGAAGGACGAAATGGGTGCCCGGTCCCGGCTCAGCCCGATCATCAATTCCGCGCTGCGCCGTGTGCTCGGTAACGAAACACTGCTCAGCATCCTGTCGGACCAGCGGATTTCGATCATGGCCAGCATTCGCCAGCAGGCGAATGACGGTGCCCGTCCGCTCGGCATGGAGTTGGTCGAGGTGCGAATTCGCCGTGCGGATTATCCGGAAGAGACCAGCCTCAACATTTACAACCGGATGAAGTCCGAGCGTGAACGCGAGGCCAAGGAATTCCGGGCGCAGGGTCAGGAAGAAGCGCAGAAGATCCGCGCCGATGCCGACAAGCAGCGCGTGGTGATTGTCGCCGAGGCCAAGAAGCAGGCTGAAATGCTGCGTGGTCAGGGCGATGCGGAAGCGATCCGTATTTATGCGGAAGCTTTCGGCAAGGATCCGGAATTCTTTGCTTTCTACAGGTCAATGCAGGCCTATCGGAAAGCGATGACCGGCGGCGATACGACGATGGTGCTGTCTCCGGACAGTGACTTCTTCAAATATTTCAAAGACATCGACGGCGCGACGGCTCCGCAATAGCGGGGCCGACACGTTTCGGAAACAGACGAGGGCAGTGCCGTGACGGATTTCCTGACGGCGCTCGCCCTCGTTTTTTTTATCGAGGGCTGTCTCTACGCCCTGATGCCGGGCCGAATGAAGGCGATGATGCGGATGGCGCTTGAACTGGATGAGACCGTGCTGCGCCGCGCCGGTCTGATTGCCATGTTCATCGGCTTCGCGCTTGCCTGGCTCCTGCGGGCCGCCTGACGCGCCTGCCGCCTTGCCATGCGAAGCCGTACCCGGATTTGCCGCAATTCAGACACAGTTGCACCATCTGCATCACATTGCCGCCACACCCGGTCGGTATATCTGTCAATATCGGGAGGCAGCGTTGAAAGCCGTTCGATCGTCCCTACCTTGAATGCATGTTTCAAAGGGGCGAAAACATTCACCTCTGCTGACGGGCCGCCGGGTCCGCCGCTTCCGGGCCGGGAAAGGTCCCGATGCCCGAAAAGGATACAAGTTGTGCCAAGGAGCGTTGAAATCATGACAGGCGTCCCCTCAAAAACCTCCAGTTCGATGATTGGGGCCGCGAGAAGCGGATTTGTGGCCGGTTTTATGGCTATAGCCCTGCTCGTGCCGGTGTTGATTCCGGTAAATCCGGCAATTGCCAGGGCTGCGCCGGAGAGCTTTGCCGACCTGGCCGAGAAACTGTTGCCGGCAGTGGTCAATATTTCCACGACCCAGACCATCACGGCGTCGAGCGAAGAGCGCGCATTGCCGCCCGGCACACCGTTCGAGGAGTTCTTCAAGGAATTCGAGGACCGCATGCGTCCAAACGGCGAGCCGCGCTCCCGCCGGGCGCAGTCTCTCGGTTCCGGCTTCATCACGGACAAGGCCGGATATGTCATCACCAACAATCACGTGATCCGCGATGCCGATGAAATCGTGATCCGGATGCAGGACGATACGGAGTTCGAGGCGACGTTGGTCGGCACCGACCCGAAAACCGACATCGCGCTGCTGAAATTCGATCCCCGCGATGTCGATCTGCCGGTCGTGAAGTTCGGGGATTCCGACAAGATGCGGGTCGGTGACTGGGTCGTTGCGATCGGCAATCCGTTCGGTCTCGGCGGAACGGTGACTGCGGGTATCGTTTCCGCCCGGGGCCGCGATATCGGGCAGGGTCCGTATGATGATTTCATCCAGACCGATGCGGCTATCAACAAGGGCAATTCTGGCGGCCCGCTGTTCAATCTCGAGGGTGAGGTGATCGGTGTGAACACCGTGATCTTCTCCCAGTCCGGCGGTTCCGTCGGTATCGGTTTCGCCGTGTCGTCGGCACTGGCAGATCCTGTGGTCAAGCAGCTGCGCGAGTTCGGCCGAACCCGCCGCGGCTGGCTCGGCGTGCGGATTCAGGAAGTGACGGACGAAGTCGCCGAAAGCCTGTCCCTTGACAGCGCCCGCGGTGCCCTGGTCGCCCATGTCAATGACAAGGGGCCGGCCAAGTCGGCAGGCATCCGCGCCGGTGACGTGATTTTGAAATTCAACAAACGTGATGTCGGCTCCATGCGCGAGCTGCCGAAGATCGTCGCCCAGACGCCGATCGGCAAGGACGTGCCGGTGGAACTCTGGCGCGGCGGGAAGCTGGTGAAGGTGACCGCGAATATCGGTGAGCTCGAGGAGGCAGAGAAGAACGCCCTGCTGACCAGCGGTGGCGCCCAGCCGATGCCGGCCGAGCCGGACCGGGTCGAAAGTCTTGGTCTTGAATTGTCTGCGATCAGCGACGATCTAAAAGGTAAGTACTCTCTTGCCGACGATGCCAAAGGTGTTGTTGTCACGGACGTCGATCAAAACGGCCCGGCAGCCCGCGATCTTCGGCCCGGAGACGTCATCGTCGAGGTACAGCAAACACCCGTGACCTCGCCGGAGAATGTCCAGAAAGGCATTGCAACAGCGAAGGACGCAGGAAAGAAGTCGGTTCTGCTCACCGTGAATCGCGGTGGTGAAATGAGGTTTGTCGCACTCCGCATTTCGGAGGGCTAATTCTCCCCCGCCCCCCCAGGCAGCCCTAGCGGGTGCGACGCGCGGCGCCGGTCGAAAGACCGGCGCCGTTGTTTTTGGTGCAGCTGAATCAGGCAGCGAATGCGGTGCGCTTGTAGCCCTGCAGATAGAGCAGGCCGGTGAGATCCCCGTGATCGATCCGGAAGCGGGCCGCCTCGCGCACTGCCGGCTTGCCGCGGAAGGCGACGCCCATGCCGGCCGCCTGCAGCATGGCAAGGTCATTCGCGCCATCCCCGACGGTGACCGCGTCCGCCGGCGCTATGCCGAGCTCCGCGCAGAATTCGTTGAGGGCGACCAGTTTCGCATCCCGGCCCAGGATCGGCTCGCCGACGGTGCCGGAAAAAGACCCGTCCGTGATATTCAGGATATTGGCCCGGTCCGTGTGGAAGCCGAGCCGCTCGCGCACCGGGCCGGTCAGCGCGGTGAAGCCGCCGGAGACGAGGGCGGTATAGGCGCCGTCCCGCCGCATGGTGGCAACGAGTTCGCCTGCGCCGGAGGTAACTTCGACCTCGGCGAGAAGCCGGTCCAGCAGGTTCGAGGGGTGCCCGGCAAGCATCGCCACCCGCTCTTTCAGCGCCGCCTCGAAATCGAGCTCTCCGCGCATCGCGCGCGCCGTGATCGGCGCGATCTTGTCGCCAATGCCGGCATAGGTCGCGAGATCGTCGAGAGATTCGGAGGTGATGACCGTCGAATCCATATCCGCGATCAGCAGCCGCTTGCGGCGCCCCGACGCGGGCTGAAAATTGATGTCCGCGGCGATGCCGGACAGGGCCTCCCGGAGCGCCGATGCAAGACCATCCGTCACGGGGCCGTCGAAGGGCAGGTCAAAGGCAATATCCGGCGCCAGCCAGTCCGGCTCACCGGCGCGGAGGCCGTTGGTGCGCAGGGCGTCGACGGCGGCCGCAATGGCGATAGTGTCGAGGCACGGGGCCGCGGGATTTGATGTAAGCGTGAGGACATATTGCATGGGCCCGGCTTATCGCGTAATCGCCATGGGCATGTCCAGCGAAGTTTCAGAAACGAAAGAGGGTTCCGGCGCCACCGGAGCCGGTATGATCCGGGCCATCGTCATCGGCGGGCCAACCGCGAGCGGCAAGTCGGCGCTTGCGGTTGATCTGGCCGACGAGCTGGGTGGCACTGTCATCAATGCGGACTCGATGCAGGTCTACCGGGAGCTGGACATCATCACCGCCAGGCCGGATCCGGCGGACCTGCAGCGGGCACCGCACCGGCTTTACGGATTTCTCGGAGCGGCGGACGTGTGTTCCGCCGCGCTCTGGCGCGACCGGGCCCTTGCCGAGATCAGGGCGGCGGCGCAGGCGGGCAGGGTGCCGATCCTGTGCGGCGGCACCGGACTCTACCTGCGCGCCCTGACGCACGGCCTGTCCGAGATGCCGGAGGTCTCGCCCGACGCCCGGGGCCGGGCTCGGGCCCTGCATGCCAGGATCGGCGGTGCCGCACTCCGGGAAATGCTGGCGGAGGGCGACCCGGTGCTTGCGGCCCGCCTGCATGACGGAGACAGCCAGAGGCTGATCCGGGCATGGGAAGTGCTGCAGGATACGGGGCAGCCCCTCTCCGTGTGGCAGGAGCGTCCGGCGGAACCGCCCGAAGGGATCGAATTCTATACAGTGACGCTGTTGCCCGACCGTGCGTCCTTGTATCGCAGTTGCGATGGACGCTTCGAAAAAATGCTGGAAAGGGGTGCCTTGGACGAAGTCGAGGCCCTGATGGCGCTCGATCTCGACCCAGCATTGCCGGCGATGAAGGCCTTGGGTGTCCCGCAATTAATTGATTTTATTAGAGAAAAAATCACACGTGAGGAATGCCTGCGGCTCGCACAGCGGGACACACGGCGTTACGCAAAGCGGCAAATGACCTGGTTCCGTAATCAGGTCCATGCAAATTTCACCCTTGAAAAGCAATATTCGGAAAGATCGGAAGGTAAAATCTTTAAGAATATTCGTCAGTTTCTGTTGACCGGCCATACCTGACGGTCTAGGTTCCGGCCCGTCGCGACGCCCCGGGTGTCGCGATATCTGTCTGAACTTCTGCTAATCTCATTGATTAGGTTAAGTTTTCTGTGTTCAGGCCCGTTTATGGCGGGTGCGGTTCCTACCGCAACTGCGAATATGATTTGAGAAAGGAACGGTAAAATGGCTACCCCGCGCACGCCGCATACCCGAAAACCCGACGCCCACATGAACGGGGCGGCGATCATTCTCAAAGCGTTGCAGGACCAGGGCGTAGAGGTCGTATTCGGCTATCCCGGCGGGGCGGTATTGCCGATTTACGACGAGATCTTCAAGTCCAACCGTATCCGCCACATTCTTGTGCGCCATGAGCAGGCGGCCGTGCATGCGGCGGAAGGGTATGCCCGTTCGACCGGCAAGGTCGGCTGCGTTCTGGTGACATCCGGTCCGGGCGCGACCAATGCCGTGACCGGGCTGACCGACGCGCTGATGGATTCCATTCCGATCGTCTGTCTGACCGGGCAGGTGCCGACGCATCTGATTGGCAATGATGCCTTCCAGGAAGCGGACACGACCGGCATCACCCGGCCCTGCACCAAGCATAATTATCTGGTGAAGGACGTCACGCGCCTTGCCGACACCATTCATGAGGCGGTCTATGTCGCTACGACCGGCCGTCCGGGCCCGGTCGTGGTTGATCTGCCGAAGGACGTTCTATTCGCCGAAGGGCCTTATTATGCCCCGAACGGAAACGCGCATCCGAGCTACAAGCCGCAGGTGAAGGGCGACGAGAGTGCCATCGAGCGTGCCGTCGACCTGCTGGCGAAGGCGAAGCGGCCGATTTTCTATGGCGGTGGCGGCCTGATCAATGCCGGACCGAAGGCCTCCAAGCTCTATGCCGAGCTGGTGCGCCTGACCCAGGCACCGACGACCCTGACGCTGATGGGCCTCGGCGCCTATCCGTCGCTGGATCGGCAGTTCCTCGGCATGCTCGGCATGCACGGCACCTACGAAGCCAATCTCGCGATGTATAATTGCGACGTGATGATCAATATCGGCGCCCGGTTCGATGACCGGGTGACGGGGCGGATTGCCGACTTCTCGCCGAATTCGACCAAGGTGCATGTCGATATCGACCCGAGCTCGATCAACAAGAACGTCGTCGTAGACCTGCCGATCATCGGTGATGCCGCGACCGTGCTGGAGCAGATGCTCAAGGTCTGGAAGGCCAAAGGCTACAAGGCCAATGCCAAGCCGCTGGAGAAGTGGTGGGCGCAGATCGAGAAATGGCGGGAGCGCAAGTGCCTGGCCTTCACGAATGACTCCTCGGTCATCAAGCCGCAGCACGCGATCAAGCGTCTCTATGAGCTGACCCGTGATCGCGATACCTACATCACCACGGAAGTCGGTCAGCACCAGATGTGGGCGGCCCAGTATTTCGGCTTTGAGGAGCCGAACCGCTGGATGACCTCCGGTGGTCTCGGCACCATGGGTTACGGCCTGCCGGCCGCGATGGGCGTGCAGATCGCGCATCCGGATGCCACGGTGATCGATATTGCCGGCGAGGCCTCCTACCTGATGAACATCCAGGAATTGTCGACCCTGGCCCAGTACCGGCTGCCGGTGAAGTCCTTCATCGTCAACAATCAGTGGATGGGCATGGTGCGGCAGTGGCAGGAACTGAACCATGGCGGCCGCTACTCAGAGAGCTATTCGGAAAGCCTGCCGGACTTCATCAAGGTCGCGGAGGCGTTTGGCGGTGTCGGGCTCAGGGCGGAGACGGTCGACCAGCTCGATGACGTCATCATGGAGATGCTTGAGACCGACCGTTTCGTGCTGGCCGACATCATGGTCAAGAAGGACGAGAACTGCTTCCCGATGATCCCCTCCGGCGCGGCGCATTTCGAAATGCTGCTGGGACCGGACGACAAGGCGGAGCGGGAAACGTCGGAAAACGGGATGGTTCTGGTCTAGCAGCCAACGGGCGTCCGTGCGCCGAAGAAAAAGGCACGGGCGCCGTCCATCCCTTCGCTCTATAAGGTATCGGCAGCCGGTCGGCTGCCCAGGATTTGGAATAGTCTCGTGAACGCAACCACTGAAATCGTTGAAGCGTCCCACACACTTGCCGTGCTGGTGGATGACGAGCCGGGTGTGCTGGCCAGGGTCATCGGCCTGTTTTCCGGCCGCGGCTACAATATCGAAAGCCTGACGGTGTCGTCGGTCGACACCGCCGCGCACCTTTCCCGGATCACCATCGTCACGACCGGGACGCCGCAGATCATCGTCCAGATCAAGGCGCAGCTCGGTCGTCTTGTGCCGGTCCATGCCGTACATGATCTTACCATCGAGGGGCCGCATCTGGAGCGCGAACTGGCGCTGATCAAAATCCGCAATGTTGGCGAGCATCGTATCGAGGCGCTCCGCATCGCGGATGTCTTCCGCGCCCGCGCCATCGACAGCACGCTGGAGAGTTTCGTCTTCGAGCTGACCGGCAGCCCGTCCAAGATCACGGCTTTTGTCGAGCTTATGAGCGCGCTTGGCGCGATCGAGGTATCCCGCACCGGCGTGGTCGCGATCGCCCGGGGCAGCAATCTGGATATGCCTGTCTTCAGCACGCTGGAGGTCAACCGCAAGAAGACCAAACAGCCGGCGGCGGCGAAGAAGGCACAGAAAAAGGCCTGAACGGGCCTAAGGCAGCGGGCGCTATCGGAGCCCGACCCGTTGCCCGGTTAATTCTGCCCGGTGGCTTTCGCCGGGTGGGAGCCACAGGACTCCATCAAAGTGTTGAGTTACAGGAACGGAAACGAGAGGGCCTAGAAATGCGCGTCTATTACGATCGGGATGCCGACGTCAATCTGATCAAGAACAAGAAGGTTGCGATTGTCGGTTACGGCAGCCAGGGCCATGCCCACGCCAATAATCTGAAAGACAGTGGCGTGAAGGACATCGTCGTCGCGCTGCGTGAAGACTCGTCCAGCCGTGCCAAGGTCGAAGCCGCCGGTCTGAAATGCATGACCGCAGCGGAAGCTGCCAAATGGGCCGATGTCGTCATGATGCTGACCCCGGATGAAGGCCAGTCCGACATCTATGATCGGGACCTGAAGGAAAACATGCGCGAAGGCACCGCCATCGCATTCGCGCACGGCTTCAACATCCATTTCAGCTTCATCGATCCGCGCCCGGACCTCGATGTCTTCATGATCGCACCGAAGGGCCCGGGCCACACCGTGCGCTCCGAATATGTGCGTGGCGGCGGTGTGCCCTGCCTGGTCGCGGTGCATCAGAACGGCTCCGGCAATGCCCTCGAGATCGCGCTGTCCTATTCCTCCGCCATCGGCGGTGGCCGGGCCGGCACCATCGAGACCAGCTTCAAGGAAGAGTGCGAAACCGATCTGTTTGGCGAGCAGGCTGTCCTCTGCGGCGGGCTCTGCGAGATGATCAAGGCCGGTTACGAAACCCTGGTCGAAGCCGGTTATGCGCCGGAAATGGCCTATTTCGAGTGCCTGCACGAAGTGAAGCTGATCGTCGACCTGATCTTCGAGGGCGGCATCGCCAACATGAACTACTCGATCTCCAACACGGCCGAGTATGGCGAATATGTCACCGGCCCGCGCATCATCAATGCGGCGGTCAAGGAGGAGATGAAGAAAGTTCTCGAAGACATCCAGTCCGGCGATTTCGCACGCCGCTGGATGCTGGAAAACCAGGTGAAGCAGGCCGGCTTCAAGACCATGCGCCGTCGCGCGGCCGAGCACGATATCGAGGTGGTCGGCGAGAAGCTGCGCGCCATGATGCCCTGGATCTCGCAGAACGCTCTCGTCGACAAGGCGAAGAACTAGTCTGCCAGAACTAACCTCAAGGTGGCGCGGCGGCGATTTCATCGTCGCCGCGCGGCCAATTTCGCGCATTCGAAAATTTTTCCTAAAGCGGCGCGACAATTAAATTTCATAGTAAGCTGATTCTTTGATATGATTCCTTTGTGACGTCGCCTGATTCGGGTGGACAGTGCGGGGTAAAAGTCGCGGTCTGCCGTTTTCCGTTGCATGGCCAATCCAAACTTTGGTCTATTCCGGCGGCGGCCACTGTATGTGAACCGTTTTCGAAGCGCGCGACCGGGCTGAACGTATATGTTTTTTGCAAACCTTCTTGGCATGCTCTCCGCCGACATGGCGATTGACCTGGGGACCGCGAACACGCTGGTCTATGTGAAGGGTCGGGGCATCGTCCTCAATGAACCGTCGGTTGTTGCTATCGCCACAGTGCGCGGCAAGAAGCAGGTTCTCGCCGTCGGTGACGAAGCGAAACAGATGCTTGGACGAACACCAGGCAACATTCAGGCGATCCGGCCGTTGCGCGATGGCGTCATTGCGGACTTCGAGGTCGCCGAGGAAATGATCAAGCACTTCATTCGCAAGGTGCATAACCGGCGCAGCTTCGCCAGCCCGCAGGTCATTGTCTGCGTGCCGTCCGGCTCGACAGCGGTCGAGCGCCGGGCGATCCAGGAGAGCGCAGAGAGCGCCGGCGCCCGCCGGGTGTTCCTGATTGAGGAGCCGATGGCTGCGGCAATCGGCGCCAACCTGCCGGTGACGGAGCCAACCGGCTCCATGGTTGTCGATATCGGCGGCGGTACGACAGAGGTCGCCGTGCTGTCGCTCGGCGGCATCGTCTATTCCCGCTCGGTCCGGGTCGGCGGCGACAAGATGGATGAAGCCATCATCGCCTATATTCGCCGGAACCATAATCTGCTGGTCGGTGAAGGCAGCGCCGAACGGATCAAGAAGGAAATCGGCTCCGCCTTCCCGCCGGAAGACGGCGTCGGCAAGACTCTTGAAATCAAGGGTCGCGATCTGATGAACGGCGTGCCGAAGGAACTGATCATCGATCAGAGCCAGGTTGCCGAAAGCCTGGCCGAGCCGGTCAGCCAGATCATCGAGGCGGTGAAAGTCGCTCTTGAGCAGACCCCGCCGGAACTTGCGGCGGATATCGTCGACAAGGGCATCGTGCTCACCGGCGGCGGTGCACTGCTCGGCAATCTCGATTACGTGCTGCGGCACTCGACCGGCCTGCCGGTCTCGATCGCCGACGACCCGCTATCCTGTGTCGCGCTCGGCACCGGCCGCTGCCTCGAGGAAATGAAGGTTCTGCGCAACGTTCTCATCGGCGCCTATTGATCGGTGAGACCTTGTTGAAGGCATTTGCTTAGGAAGGGGCAGGCAAGGAATGGGGCGTAGACCGGCATCGTTTTCCCGTGTCGCCCAGCCCGTGCGAACCCTCTGGCAACGCTTCGCTTTTACCGCGTTGGTGCTGGCCGCTTTCGGCCTGATGCTGCTCGGCAAGGCCGACATCGTTGTGGTCAAACGCCTGCAGATCGCCGCGGTCGATGCGGTCGCACCGATCCTCGAGGTACTTTCGCATCCCGCTGCCGCTGTCTCAAAGAGTGTCGAGACCGTTATCTCGCTCCGCGACCTGCATGCCGAGAACGAGCGGCTTCGGTTGGAGAACGGCCATCTGAAGCAATGGCAGCATGTTGCCAACCTGCTGGAATCCGAAAACAAGGCTCTGAAGCGGCTGACCAACCATGTCGGACCGCCGCCGGCCAGCTACATTTCCGCCCGCGTGATCGCCGAAGCCGGTGGCCCGTTCGTGCGCAGCGCCCTGTTGAATGCGGGCAGGCGCAACGGTGTCCGGCGGGGGCAGGGGGTGGTCTCTGAGGATGGGCTTGCCGGGACCATTGTGGAGGTCGGTGAGCTGCATTCGCGCATGCTTCTGGTCACGGACCTGAATGCACAGATACCTGTCCTGATCGGGGGCGCGCGGGAGCCAGGCATTCTGGTCGGGGACAACACGAACCACCCGCGCATTCTCTATCTGCCGCAGAACAATCGCGTCTCGCCGGGGGACCTGGTGATCAGCTCTGGTCATGGCGGCATGCTGCCGAGCGGCCTGCCGGTCGGGACCGTGTCCTCGGTCTCGGAATCCGGCATCCATGTCAAACCGGTGGTCGACTGGACCCATCTCGAGTTCGTCCGCATCGTGGATTATCGGATGCAGGGTGTGATCCCCGGCCCGATGGACCCGCCGCCCTTTACCGTGCTGGCGCCGGACCCGGAGCCCAGCCTGGTCGAGAGGCTTGGGGTGACCCGCGGGAAGACCGACAGATGAAAACCAGCTTCGTCCAAAGAATGGATCTTTGGGCGCGCCATCTGATGCCTGCGGCGACGACATTGCTGCTGGTGCTCGTGAGCGCGGTGCCCCTTGGTATTCCAGGATACGCCCAGATCTCGCCGGCCTTCACGCTGATGGCCGTATTCTACTGGGCGGTTTACCGGCCGGATCTGACGCCGCCATTTGTCGTCTTCCTGACCGGTCTGGCCGAGGATCTGGTGCATGGTTATCCGATCGGACTGACCGCAATCATCTTCCTGGCCGTCTATGGCGTGGCGACGACCCAGCGCCAGACATTTCTGACCAAGCCCTTCTTCATCGCCTGGGGCGGATTCGTCATCATCTCTTTCGGCGCGTTCCTGCTGGACTGGGTGTTGATGTCGCTGTTTTCGCTGGCCTGGATCATTCCGGATACGGTTCTGGCCCGCTTCGGGCTGACGGTGGCACTTTTCCCGGCGATGGCGTGGCTCTTCGTTCGCATTCACCGCTATCTGGTGCGATGATATGCGGATGAAGAATCCCAAGGATCAGGATACCAAACGGGCCTTCACCCGGCGCTCGCTGATACTCGGCGCGGGGCAACTCGGCCTGTTCGGCGCCCTCGGCGCGCGGCTCTACTATCTGCAGGTGGTGGAGGCGGACCGGTACCGGACGCTCTCCGAGGAAAACCAGT
Source organism: Nisaea sp. (assembly GCF_040217065.1). Taxonomy (GTDB): domain Bacteria; phylum Pseudomonadota; class Alphaproteobacteria; order Thalassobaculales; family Thalassobaculaceae; genus Nisaea. Next base: position 746,025 of record NZ_JAVJNX010000009.1, on the reverse strand, counting down.
TCAATCTCGAACTTCTGCCGCCGACCCGTGGTCTGATCCTGGACCGGAATGGCATTCAGGTCGCCTCCAACGAGGACAATTTCCGCGTTGATCTGGTGCCCGAACAGACCGGCGACGTGCGCGCCACCATCGACGCGTTGCGCCAGGTCGTCCAGGTCGACGAATGGGATGTGAAGCGGGTGCTGAAGGAAATCTCCCGCAAGCGCAGCTTCGTGCCGGTAACAGTGGTCGAGAACCTGACCCGCGAAGACATCAGCCGGGTTGCTGTAAACGCGCCTTACCTGCCCGGTATCCGGATCGAGGAGGGGCGCTCCCGGGTGTATCCTTTCGGCTCCATGGCGGTGAATGTCACCGGCTATGTCGCGGCGGTCTCCGACACGGAGCTGACCGGCGATCCGGTGCTCGAGCTGCCGGACTTCCGCATCGGCAAGAGCGGAATCGAGAAACTCTATGACCAGGAAATGCGCGGTTCCGCCGGCCGCCGCCAGGTCGAGGTGAACGCGCTTGGCCGGATCATCCGGAAACTTCCGGGCGACGAGGGCCAGCCGGGCAAGAACATCCAGCTGACCCTGGACATGAACCTGCAGGTCTTCGCCCACGAGCGGCTTGAGCGCGGCAGCTCCGAGCGGGTTCCGGTTGCCGATATCCGGGTGCAGGAGGCGCTCGCCCGGTCCGGTGTGCCGAAACGCTATCTGGAGAATGACGACGGCACCGTGTTCCTCGACAAGGGCGGGAACATCGTGCAGGGCGAAAGCGGTGCCGCGATCGTCATGGATGTGCATACCGGCGAGGTCCTGACAATCGCCTCGACGCCGGGCTTCGATCCGAACAATTTCAACAAGGGGCTGAGCGCCCGGGATTGGGAAAACCTGCTGTCCAATCCGCGTCACCCTCTGACCAACAAGGCGATCGCGGGAACCTATCCGCCAGGCTCGACCTTCAAGATGATCGTGGCGCTTGCCGCGCTGGAAGCGGGCGTGATCAGTTCGGAAACGGAAGTCTTCTGCAATGGCCATACGGATCTCGGCAATGCCCGCTTCCATTGCTGGAAACGCTGGGGCCACGGCAAGATGGATGTCGTCGACGCCCTGGAACAGAGCTGCGATGTCTATTTCTACGAGGCCGCGAAGCGCGTCGGCATCGACCGGATTTCCGAAATGGCGCGCCGTTTCGGTCTCGGGGAATCGCTGGACATCGAATTGCCGGGCGAGCGCAGTGGTCTGATCCCGACGCGGGAATGGAAACTCGCGTTGCGCGGGGAGCGCTGGCAGAAGGGGGAAACCCTGATCACCGGCATCGGCCAGGGGTTCGTCCTGGTCACGCCGCTGCAGTTGGCGGTGATGACCGCGCGTCTGGTCAATGGCGGCTATGCGGTGAAACCGTCCCTGATCCGGCGTGAGGAAAGCGATGCGCCGATCCCCAAGCTGAATATCTCACGCAGCAGTCTTGCCCATGTGCTTGAAGGCATGCGCAGGGTGGTCAATGGTGCGCACGGGTCGGCGCGGAGCGCGAAAATTCCAAATGCGGGTTTCGAGCTCGGCGGCAAGACCGGAACAGCGCAGGTCCGGCGGATCACCAAGGCGGAGCGCCTGACTGGCGTGATCAAGAACGAGGACCTGCCCTGGCGTGAGCGGGATCACGGATTGTTCGTCGGCTATGCCCCGGCGGATGCGCCGCGCTATACAGTCGCGGTCGTGCTCGAGCATGGCGGCGGCAGCAAATACGCGGTACCGATTGCCCGCGATATTCTTGCCCGGGTCATGGAATCCAGCGGGTTCGAGGCGTCGGAAGCCGAACCGGTTGAGATCCTGCCGCAGCGTGAACCCGAGACGGATCAGGGCTAGGCCATGAACATGCCCTCTAATTCACTCAACCCGCCGGAACTGACGCTCGGCATCAAGCTGCAGCAGATCAACTGGGGCCTTGTCCTGCTGCTGACCCTGATCGCGTCTGTCGGGTTCGCCATGCTCTATTCGGCCGCCAATGGTAGCTGGACGCCATGGGCGATGCGTCAGGCCATCCGCTTCGGTATCGGCCTGGTGATCACATTGGGTATAGCGCTGATCGATCTCCGGTTCCTTATGCGCTGGTCCTACGGATTCTATTTCCTGTCGCTCGGATTGCTGGGGGTCGTCGAGATTGCCGGTGAGATCGGTATGGGCGCACAGCGCTGGATCGATCTCGGAGTGTTCCGGCTGCAGCCTTCCGAGCTGATGAAACTGGCCCTGGTGCTGGCGCTGGCACGCTATTTCCATCGCCAGACATATGAGGAGGTCGGGCGCATCAGCAGCCTGTTCGTCCCGCTGGTGCTGGTTTTCGCTCCGGCAGTTCTGGTCTTGCGCCAGCCGGATCTGGGCACCGCCGGCATGATCATTCTCGGCGGCGGCGCCATGTTCTTCCTGGCCGGAGTGCGGATCTGGAAATTTGTCACCATTCTGGTGCTGGGCCTGTCCGCGATCCCGATCGGCTGGCAGTTCCTGCACAATTACCAGAAGAACCGGATCCTGACCTTCCTGAACCCGGAAAATGACCCGCTCGGCGCCGGGTATCACATTCTGCAATCCAAGATCGCCCTCGGCTCCGGCGGTCTGTTCGGCAAGGGCTTTTTGCAGGGCTCGCAGAGTCACCTGAATTTCCTGCCGGAAAAGCAAACGGATTTCATCTTCACCATGCTGGCCGAGGAACTCGGGCTGGCCGGGGCGATGTTCCTGATCCTGCTCTATGCCCTGGCACTCGGTTACGGTTTTGCCATCGCCTTGCGCTGCTCAAGTCAGTTTGGCCGGCTGCTGGCGCTGGGAACCACCACGACGCTGTTTCTGTACGTCTTCATCAATATCGCCATGGTGATGGGATTGATCCCGGTCGTCGGCGTGCCGCTACCGCTGATCTCCTACGGCGGCACGGCTATGCTGACCGCGATGATCGGATTCGGTCTTGTCATCAACTGCTATGTTCATCGCGACATAGCAATCGGCCGGCAAGGTTTCGAGGATGAGGATTAGGTTTGTTACCCGCCATGTCCGGCGGACGGAAATGCCCAAAGGTTGATTTTTTTCGTAAAACGGAAAGCCGATTAATGGACTTTTGACGTAATTTTCTATTAAAATAACCCGGTTGAGCGTTTTGCCTGCTTATGCAGGAGGCTTAACCGAAGCGTCTGAAAAGGGTAGCGAGATTTGGATAACATTGAACGAAAGAGCCTCCAGATCCTCGCTGACTCCACCCGTGAGAATCAGGGCGAGAGCGATCTGACCCGCAACCTTGAAGCGGCGGCCGAAACCGGTGACCGGGAACAGTATGACCGGGCCCGGGACAGCTTTGATTCCCTGCCGCCTGAAGAACGCCGGAACATCGGTGACGGTGCGGTCGAACAGGCGGAAACCATCCGGATCGAAACGAAGCTTTCCAAAGAAACCGACGGCCGGCCGACTCCTGCGGCAGCAGAGGAAGAGCAAGAAATGCTCGGTCTGGATTGGGTGCTGGGAAAGCCTGAGGCCACCGCGGTGGCCGCCCGGAAGAAAAAATCCAGGATGCGGGATCCGGTAGCAGCTCGGCCGGCTGCCGAGGCGCCGCTGCCGGATGAGGGCAAGGGCAACTGGAACGGCAAGAGCCTGCAGGACGAATCTGCTCCGAACAGGAACAAATCCATGGACCCGCTGCAGGAGCTGCGCGAGCAGATGCTGGGCCCGCAAAGCGGCAAGACTTGGTGAGGCTCCGCGCCGTCGGAAGAATAGTCAGAACGCGCTTGCAATAGCGCCGGGCCTTTAGTATCAATCCGCTCCTTCCGAACGGACGGGCGCATAGCTCAGTTGGTAGAGCAGCTGACTCTTAATCAGCGGGTCGTAGGTTCGAGTCCTACTGCGCCCACCACTTTTCCCTCGAAATATCGAACGCCTCATCGGATCGAGGAGTATGATCCGCGCCGGTTGACGCTGGGCTGCGTCCCTGAGGCATAGCCGGCTGGAAACCGATAACGGCCAGGAAGAGTGCGGCGTCCTTCTGCTGCTTTTCAAGCTTTCAGAACCCTTTCGAAATCCAGAAACGCAATGAGCTTGTCGACGGTTTCATCGTCGTTGGATAGCGGGAAAATCGCCCGTTCGATCGTATGGTGGTAGTTGTTCAGCTTTCGAAATTCGTGGTTTGAGAAAACCGGACGCTTGTCGGAAACCGGAAGATTGTACTCTTCCAGAATTTTCTCCCGGACATCGCCGAAGTCGATTTCGTCCATATACATCCCGGTGAAATCGCTGCCATACATCTCGACGACTTTCGTGCCGGAAAGCCGGATCTTCAGTCTTGCGCCGCCATCCTCGACATCAACCAGAATGATGGAAGACAGCAACCCGGGCATTTCCAGCGGGTCGAAATCCGACCGGCTGGCCATGCGGCGCGTGCCTCGCTTACTGTTCCAAAGGGCATAGGCTTCGCGCAAAAGTGGCGATCTGACACTCTCTAACTGCTTTTCATCCGCAATCACGCGCCGCACCACATTCGTTGTAAGCCCCCATCACCAGTATCATTCAATATAGCAATCGTAGCGTGCAGGTGTCAGACATCATCGAACTAATTCGAGATTCGTTTCAGCCGCGCCTGCGGAGGGGTGATTTGCGGCAGATGGCGCCCGCTACGAAACCGGCCCGCAGCCACTGAGCCGGGCCGTCGCGCTGCCATCCGGCAGGAAGACGGCGGTCGAGGGTTCTTCTCCCACAGAGGTCAGAACGATCGCTGCGCCGGCGATCTCCGGTCCATCCACAATCGTCTGGCCGAAGGTGTCGTCGGGCAATGTGTCGTCCATGTCGACCATGAAGATGACCCGCTGGCCTGCTTCCAGTGTGGCGAATTCGACGAAGGCGACCCGGTCGCCGTCGGTCACTCTTGCGTAACTGCGTACCGCGGACGCGCCTTGCAGGATCTCGAACGGCTGATAGGCGCTGGCACCGGCGCCGCCTTCCGAAATATCGAAAATCAGGCCGCCGGCCGAGGCCCGCAGATCGATCTGCATGCCGAAATCATAGAGATCGCAGTCGGTCCGGTTTTCAATGGTGATGAGATCCGTGGGCGAGCTTTCTGAAATGGTAACCACAAGATCTGCCAATGCCGCCGAGGGCAGAAGAAAAAAGAGGGCTGTGAAGAGGGTGCGACCGGTCATGCAGGTGATATAGGACTGTGCCGTCCTTTGGACAGGACAATATGCGATCCAGATTCATGCAAGCAGTTCCGCCTCCGCCGCGACGGCCTCCGCCAGGAACCTGACCATGGCGGCCACCCGTCCGGTTTCCATGAGATCCGGATGGGCGGCGACCCAGAGACCGGTTTCAAGGGTGTCCGGGAATTGCGAAGCCTGCATCAGGACAGTGCTGCTGCGCGCCACGAAAGAGGGCAGCATGGCAATGCCAAGGCCGGCTTCGGCCAGGCGGGCAAGGGTGACGAAGCTGCTGGCCGACATATGCACGGCGCTGCCGACGCGCCGGTCCTGCCACTGTCCGACGGCGGAACGGGTCAGCGGCTGGCTGGCGGCAAGCCAGAGGTGGTCCTGCGGGTCGGCGCCGGGATGGGTGGCGAGATAGTCCGGATGGGCGTAGACTCGGAATCCGATGGTGCAGATGCGCTGTCCGATCAGGCCTTCGGGCAGGGTATTGGCCGGACGCAGGGTAATCTCCGCTTCCGGCAAGGCCATGTCGACATGCCGGTTGGAGACCACCAGGTCGACGCTCAGTTTCGGATGCAGCCGGGCGAGGTCGCCGAGCACGCGGGGCAGGATAAGGTCGGCGACGGAGTCCGTCGTGGTCAGACGGACCGCGCCCTCCAGTCCTTTTCCGATGGTCGGAATGACGCGCTCAAGCCGGTCTGCGGTGCGGCCCATCGCCTCGATCGCGGCCAGCACCTCCCGCATCTCGGCCCGGATCCGGTAGCCGCCGGGCGGGCGCTCGAACAGTGCCATGCCGATGGCTTCCTCGAAGGCGACGATGCGGCGCAGGACAGTGGCATGATTGACGCCCAGCGCACGGGCAGCGGCGGACAAGGAGCCGTGTGCGGCAACTGCCAGAACGTATTGCAGATCATCCCAGCGAATTTTGTGCATGACCGCACAAAGTTCGGTGACCTTTTAGTGAATGTACAGAAATATCCGCTCCTGTAGCCTATATGGAGGCGAGCGTGCCTGCAGTGGGAGATCAAATATGCAAAAAATCAAAACGATTGTGACGGGGATCAGTTTCGCGACGGCGCTTCTGGTTGCGGCGCCGGTCCATGCCGATGGACATCTGGAAAAGGCAATAGAGGCACGTCAGTCTCTCATGAAGCTTTATTCCTTCAGTCTCGGCCAGCTCGGTGCGATGGCGAAAGGCACCGTGGCTTATGACGCGGCGGCAGCCAGCGCTGCGGCCGACAGTCTTGCCGCGCTCGCGGCGCTGGATCAGGGGGCGATGTGGCCGAAAGGCTCGGACGTCGCAGCGATGCCGGGAAAAACCCGCGCCATGACCGAGATCTGGTCGACCTATCCGGAGGTCCAGAGCAAGAGCAAGGCCCTGGTCGACGCGTCGATGGCGATGGCCAAGGTTGCCGGTGACGGCCTGCCGGCACTGCAGGGCGCACTCGGAGATGTCGGCAAGTCCTGTGGCGGGTGTCACAAGCCCTTCCGTGTGCCGAAATAACCTGACCTGATGTTGCTGGAGCCCGGTTCCGGCCGGGCTCCGCAAGACGTACGGGAGACGGTAGGATGACAGGTGGATTGCGCCGGAGCGTGCTCGGGCTGCTGGGCCTCGCCGTGGCCACGGCTGCCGCGGGATGGTTTCTGACCGCACCGGAGACGGTGCCTGAAACGTCCCTGCCGACATATGCCGGCGATGGCACCCGAGGCCAGACGCTTTTCGCCATCGGCGGGTGTGTTTCCTGTCATGCGGCCGATGGCGCCAAGGCGGAACAGAAGCTGGTTCTGGCAGGCGGCAGATCCTTCGTCACTGGGTTCGGCACTTTCTATGCGCCGAATATCTCCCCCGATCCGGCGGCAGGTATCGGGACATGGCGTCCCGTGGATTTCGTCAATGCCATGAAGCACGGTGTATCACCGGACGGCAGTCACTATTATCCGGCTTTTCCCTATACATCTTATACCCGGATGAAGACCGAGGATCTGCTGGACCTCTGGGCTTACCTGAAGACCCTGCCGTCCAGCACCCGGGCAAACACGCCGCATGCGGTGGGGTTTCCGTTTTCGATCAGGCGTGGCCTCGGGCTGTGGAAGCGGCTCTATCTCGATCCGGCTCCGGTTGTCCCGGTGGGGGCGGATCTGGAACGCGGTCGCTATCTCGTGGAGGGACCGGGCCATTGCGGTGAATGCCATACGCCGCGCTCCGTCATTGGCGGTCTGGATCGCGCGCGCTGGCTGGCCGGCGCGCCGAATCCGGACGGGAAGGGCACCATTCCGAACCTGACCCCCGCCGGCGCGGATATTGCCGCCTGGTCGGAAGCCGACATCGTGGAATATCTGAAATCCGGCTTTACGCCGGATTTCGATACGGCCGGCGGCTCCATGGCGGAGGTGGTCGAGAATACGGGTTTGCTGAGCGATGAGGACCGTCTCGCCATTGCCCGTTATCTCAAGGCAATACCGTCCGTTCCCACGCCGGAATAGCGGGCCAAGCGGTCTTGCCGGGGCGAACCATCAGGCGGCCATCGCTCCATTGGTCCAGCTACCGATCGCGTTCCTGAGTGCTCCATCGAGGTCGACGAACTTCGCTCCGAATCCCTTGACGCGCTTTCTTTGCCTGACGACTTCCGCTTTCACCAAGCCGATCCCGGTCAGCTCTATTTCGATAACGGAGCCTTCCGGTACCGTCTGATCGGTTCCGATTTCGAGGCCGGTTTCAGAAATGTTGTGGATCTCGCAAGCATGCCAGACCGCGCCGAAGCGTATTCTGGAATTCTTCAAAAGAGCGTGACGTTCCGCCTCGCGCCGGTTTCCGGCGGTGGATTCCCGTACTATGGCGCTCAGCCGGGTCTGCAGCTCTTGCATCTTTTCCGCGATGGCCGCCGCGGAAGCACTGATCTGCAGTGACATGGCGCCGTTTTCCTCTGCCGATGAGGCGACACCCGATATCTTGCCGGAGACCTCCTGGGTTCCCATGGCAGCTTCCTGGACGTTCTGAGTGATTTCGTTGGTCGTGTCGGTCTGCTGTTCGATCGCGGTTGTGATCTGTTCCGAGATCTCGTTGATCCGCGCAACGGTCTCTCCGATATTGCGCATGGCGGTGACAGCTTCGCCGGCGATGTTCTGAATGCTGCGGACCTGCCCCGCAATGTCCTCTGTCGCGCTGCCGGTCTGGTTTGCCAGCGATTTGACCTCTGACGCGACAACGGCGAAACCCTTGCCGGCTTCTCCGGCACGCGCGGCCTCGATGGTCGCATTGAGGGCCAGCAGATTTGTCTGCTCTGCAATATCCGTGATCATGCTGACGACCGCGCCGATTTTCTCCGCGGCACTTGCAAGGCCTTCGACGGTCGCGTTGGTTTTTTCGATCTCTGCGGTCGCATCCCGCGCAACATTGGTCGAGGCACTGACCTGACGGCTGATCTCCTGAATGGACTGGGACATTTCCTGCGACGCAGCGGCGACAGTGTTGACGTTCACGGTGGCTTCTTCGGAGGCCGCAGACACTGCCAGGCTCTCCTGCTTAACATGGTCCGCCGACCGGTTCATTGTTTCCGAGCGTTGACGCATCTGCTCCATCTCGGCGGCGATGGATGCAACCGCTGTTGTCAGTTCCTCTTCCAGCTTGTTGCTGAGCGCCATCATCTCTTCCTGCAGACGGCGTTGCTGTTCTTCCTGCTCTCCCTGCCGGGAGGCCGTCATCTGCTCGAGCTCGATGCTGGCTTCCTTAAAGACAGAAACCGCTTCGGCCATGCTGCCGATTTCGTCCCTGCGACCCCGAGCGGGGACGTCCACGCTATAGTCACCGGTGGAGAGACGGGCCATGGCGGATGTCAATTTCACAATCGGTCCGGCAATCGCACTTCCGATCGCCGTGCCGCTCAGCAGCCCTCCGAGCAGACCGATCGCGGAGAGGATCACAATGACAAGAAGGCCAGTCCGCTCGTGCTCCTCGGCTGCATTGATGGAACGTTGGGTGAACCGTCCGATATCGAACAGGACTTCTTCCAGATTTTTATCAAGGATGGTTTCCAGGGCTTCTGCCTTTTCGGCAAAGCCGGTTGCCGCGTCGGAATCGCCTTCCCGGTGGGCGGCGAATGCGGCCGTGGCGTGGGCTTCGTATTCGGCGTGAAGGGATTTTGCCTCCTTGATCTTTGCGGCGACAGCGGTGAATTCGTTGGTCGCTTCGACCGCACCATGAGACGCGCTGACCTCGATCGCGTGCTGTAATTTCAGCTCCAGCTCCTGAAACAGGGCATTGGCGCTCAGGCTCTGTTCCTGGAATTTCTCGACCTCCCTGGTGACCGCGGCATTCAGATCCGTGTCTTTCAACTGGATGCCGGAGAACCGCATGGCCTTTTCGAAATGAAGGGCCTGCTCAAGCTGCAGCACGGTCGCTTCCGTCAATTGCCGGGTGATGGGCATGTCTTCTTCTGCAATTTCCCGGAGCTCAATGCCTATCTGGCTCATCGTGATCACGGCGTAGACCAGGGCGACGAATGGCAGGGGGAGCGTGATCAGACAGACGCCAATGATTTTTTTTCGAATGGAGAGATCGGAGAACATATGAATCAGCCCTTTACAAAGCTTTGGCAAGGTTGCGCTGGCGTTGAAGATGCGACTAATAAATTTTTGCGCCTCCCTTAGAGGTTCCAAACAATCATCTATTGATATCGATGCAGAATCGAAACAATGACGCTTCTTTTGACGCTCTTAAGGTCGCAATATTACGCAACTTGCAACTTAGGGTGTTTGAAGCCTACGGCTGTATTGACTTGTTGTAAATAAGCAATTGGTTTTATATTAACCTTGATTCACGTTCCTTCGCCTTGCGTAGAGGAGAGAAAACTGTCTGCGCGCCTGCCTTAACGAGCCGTCAAGACTGCGAGTGTTACGCTTGCCGGACTAGATTGACCCGAGCGCCCGGTGGATGCGTATAGAGGCCTCTGCACATGCGTCATTTGATGGTGTCTGAATGAAAAAGTTGCTGATCGTTGATGACGATCTCGATCTGGTCGATCTGGTGACGCGTGCTTTCATTCAGAGCGGATACGATGCTCTGGGTGCCGCAAACGCGTCCGATGCCATAGATGCAACTGAGGTCGGCCTGTTTGACGGCGCCATTCTTGATATGCGCATGCCGGACGGCCACGGGGTTGATCTGTGCAAGCAGCTGCGGGTCAACATCCTGCCGAGTGTTCCGGTGCTTTTCATGACGTCCCGCGATGACCTGGATGCTGCGTTGGCAGGGTTTTCCGCTGGCGGCGACGACCATGTCATCAAGCCGATCAAGCTCGGAGAGCTGGTCAAGCGTATGGAACGGCTGTTGGAGATTACCGCCACCGAGAATCTGGCAACCCGGCGCGCCGGGTTGATCAGCTCGGTGGTGGAGAGGGCCGGCATCGCTGCTCATGACTTTGATGATGTCGCTCATCCTGGGAGTGTCCGCCAGTGAGAACAAGATCCGGAATGACTTTGGGTCACATGCCCGTCAGCATTCTGCTGACCAACAAATAACTGAATGATACGTATAAACCGAAGCTAATGATTACGGATATCGCCAGAATGAATGATGCTTCATGCCGGTCGGATGGGCAGCCCGACAGGTGGTTATCTAATTGAAAAAATAATTTTTTGGCAGTGATCGATGATCGCGGCAGTATCTGATTCTTGCTGCGCAGTCGGACGGCTTCTTCTTAAACACCGGAGCACGGGCTATGGATGCAATCTGGAATGCGCTCTATGACAATGGTTTCATGCCGCATGGCTACTGCCTGTTGTGGGACCCATGGTTGTTCTGGTCGCACGCTGCGTCTGATGCGGCCATAGCCATTTCATATTTCTCGATCCCGGCGGCGCTGGTGTTCTTCGCTATCAAGCGAACGGATTTTGAATATCGCTGGATTCTTTATCTTTTCGGCGCCTTCATTGTGTGTTGCGGCCTGACCCATCTGTTCGGCATCTGGACTCTCTGGGTTCCGAGCTACGGCGCTGAAGGCATCGTAAAAATCTTCACGGCGCTTGTTTCCGTCGCCACGGCCGTCCTTCTCTGGCCTCTCTTGCCAAAGGTCATAGCCTTGCCCAGTACGGGGGACCTCATCCGCTCGAACCAGGAGCTCGAACGGGAGGTATCCCAGAGGCTCATCGCGCAGCAGGAATTGCAGACGCTCTATGTCGAACTCGAGCAACGCGTTGCAGACCGGACCGCCGAGCTGGAGGAACGCAACCGCGAGCTGGCTCTGGCAACCAGCCGCGCGCGCGAGGCGAACGAGGCCAAGTCACGCTTTCTGTCAATGATGAGTCACGAGTTCAGAACACCATTGCACGGCATCATGAGTATGGCCGGCCTCTTGAAGGAAACGGATCTCGACCGAAACCAGCGGGATTACATCCAGACTGTCGACCGGTCTTCGCAAGCCCTGACCAGCATCGTTGACGACATACTCGATTTTGCGAAGGCGGATGCAGGTCGCCTGACCCTGGCTCCCGCGCCCGTCGATATCGTTGCGCTTTGCGAAGATGTGGTTGCCTCGATTGCACCCATTGCACACGGGCGGGGCCTTGATATCGCAACGATTTTCTTTGACAGGTTCGTGCCGCACGTTGTTGCCGACGGAGCGCGGCTTCGCCAGGTTCTGACCAATCTGATCGGCAATGCGGTTCGATATACCGATGAAGGGTCAATCATCGTCTCTGTCGGGCTGAGCGAGAGGAACGGGTCGCCGATCCTGAGGATGAGTGTTGAGGATACCGGGATTGGTATCCCGCCGGAAAAAATCGAAACTGTGTTCGAGCGTTTCACGCAGGTTTCCGAAGACGATCTCGACAATGTTCGCGGCGGAACCGGTCTTGGCCTGGCAATCAGCAGACGCCTTGTGGAGCTTATGAGCGGGTCCATCAGGGTGACCAGCGAAGTCGGCATTGGCAGCGAGTTCGTCATCAGTCTGCCGGTCGAACTGGTGCCGGAATCGGAAAGCGGGTTCGTCGGACCGGAACAGGTGACGATCTATGGTCCGGACGGGGCCACGCGCAAAGAACTTTCATCCATCCTGAAGATTTCCGGCACCATAGTCTCGACCGTTCCGGCAGGTGATCCCGGCAGTGTGCTGGAGCCGCCTTCGAGCGGTGATGCGATTGTCATTGTCGGCCTGCAGGAAGCGTGCAGCGACCTGTCACGGTTCGCGGAATTTCCTGGTCGTCTGATCGTGATGCTTCCGGTTGGCGCCAAGCCGATGGCTTCGGAAAGTCTTGGGCTGTCTGCAAGCGTGACCGCTGAAATCCGGCATTATCCGATCCGGCTCGCGGATCTGTTCGCGATTTTCAATCCGGCGCAGCAGGTCGATGCCGCAATGCAGCCTCAGCGAGAGGCGAACGCGCAGTCACTGCGCGTTCTGATTGTTGATGACAATGAAGAAAACCGGCTCGTTGCCGATCGTATATTGTCACGTGACGGACACAGTGTCGCGACCGCTATGTCCGGGCAGGAGGCGATAGATATACTGGCCGGGGACCGGTTCGATCTCGTCCTGATGGACCTGCGAATGCCCGACATGGACGGCTATACGGCGGCGCGCAAGATCCGCGCGGGCGGTGGCCGGTCCCGGGATGTTCCGATCGTCGCCGTGTCTGCGAATGTGATGCCGGAAGTTGCGCGCAAGACGGAGCAGGCCGGGATGAATGGCCAACTCGCCAAGCCGTTCCAGCCGTCTGACCTGCGCTCGCTCGTGGCCCGTTTTGCGCCTGCCGCGGCGGTTCCGGCGCCGGGAGTACTCCCGAAGATGGACCTGGATGCCGAGTATCTTCAGGATATTGCCGACAGCGCCGGAGAGGATGTGCTGCTGCGGACCGTGGCACGGTTTCAGGAACAGGCGGAGCCAAGACTGGCTGCGATTTTAGCAGCCGACACGCCGGATGAAATAGGCGAACTGGCGCATGCGCTCGCGGGTGCCGCAGGGACGGTCGGGCTGTTGAGGCTATGCGCGCTCTGCAACGCGATTGAGCTTGCCGTGCATGATGTCGATATGCCGCGAGCCAACAGATGCCTGGGAGATTTGCGCTTCGTGATGTCCGATGCATTGGCCGCTCTTTCAGGTTACCTTGGTAAGCGGGAAGCCACACACTGAAAGCCGGTGGGGCCATTCGCGACCATGCCTCTCAATGAGTGCTTTAATTCTGCTCCGGAAATGTCTTCAGGCTTCCCGCTGTCGGCCCGATTGCGTTAAGACGGAGCGTTGTTTCAGGTCAAACATCCGAAGAACCTTCCGGACAGGCGGCGCGTTCCCGCGTGCTCCGGAAGCATCACACAAGACAGATAGGCGCGGCAGGTTTCGGATGCAGGCTCAAGGCCAGGCGCCGCGATGGGAAACCGAAAGGGACAGGGTGAGATGCCGATCAAGAACCGTATTGCCGAGTTTGAAGGCGAGATGCGCGAATGGCGCCATGATTTCCATATGCATCCCGAGCTCTGCTACGAAGAGACGCGGACGGCAGGTATCGTTGCTGAGAAACTGCGCTCCTGGGGCATCGAGACCCACGAGGGCATCGGCAAGACCGGTGTGGTCGGCGTGATCAGGGGAAACGGTTCGGGCACCGGCGCCATCGGTATCCGGGCGGATATGGATGCCCTGCCGATGCAGGAGATCTCCAGCCCGGAATACAAGTCGACCGTTCCCGGAAAGATGCATGCCTGCGGCCATGACGGCCACACGTCCACCTTGCTCGGCGCGGCAAAATATCTGGCCGAAACCCGGAACTTCGATGGCATCGTCAATCTCTACTTCCAGCCTGCCGAAGAAGGCGGCGCCGGTGCCCGGGCGATGATCGAGGACGGTCTGTTCGAGCGCTTTCCGTGTGATGCGGTCTACGGTCTGCACAACATGCCGCAGCTTCCGAAGAACACTTTCGGTATCCGCAAGGGCCCGCTGATGGCCGGCGCCGACGGCGTCACCATCACCATCAAGGCCCGCGGCGGTCATGCGGCCATGCCGCACCTTGCGATCGACCCGATCGCCATCGGCACGCAGATCTACCAGGCGGCGCAGACCTTTGTGTCCCGCTCGATCAACCCGTTCGATACCGCCGTGGTCAGCATCACCCAGTTTCATGCCGGCACGGCGAACAATGTCATTCCGGGCGAAGCCGTTCTGAATGCCTCGGTCCGCACCATGACCAAGGAGGTCCAGGCGCTGATCAAGGAGAAGTTCCAGAAGCTCTGCGAAGGTCTGGCCCTGGCCAACGGGATCGAGATCGAGTGCGTCTATCGTGAGGGTTATCCGGTCACGTCGAACCATGATGCCCAGGTCGAGCGGATCATCTCCGCCGCGGCCAGCGTCGTCGGCATGGAGGCGGTCGATCCGGAAACCGAGGCCCTGATGGGCAGCGAGGATTTCTCCTTCATGCTGGAAGAGCGTCCGGGCGCCTATATCTTCCTCGGCGGCGGGGACGAGACCCACACCCACTCGGTGCACCACCCGGAGTATGACTTCAACGACGAGACCCTGACCACGGGCGCGAGCCTGTGGGCGGCCCTGGTCGAGGCGGAACTGCCGCGCGCCAGCTGACCAGGCCGCGCAGTCACCACAAACCACAGCGAGGCCGATCGCCAGGCATGGGAAGGCCGGCGGCTGATCGCCGGCCTTCTGGCCTCGTGGACCTGAACAGAAGTGTGTCCTGGGTTATCCGCGGAGGCCGTTGACAGCCTTATACCTCTGGGCCAGCGGTGCCAGATTCTTGTGGGTGCGCTCTATGGCGCCGCTTTTCAGATCGATCAGGGTGAAATGGAAGCCCGGTCCTGGCGCCTGTGCCGGTTCGACATCCGTGCGCAGCGGCGATGTGGTGCTGAGAGCGAGTGTTCCGAGCAGTTGAATCTCGCCCTTTCGCATGACCGGAAGCAAGACCCGCTCAAACTCCATGAATTCGCGGTCCGGCAGGACGACCTGTCCCCTGAAGATGCAGACGCTGGGGTCGAAAATACGGAGGAAAAACGGCGCAACGTGACCGTAGACTTCTCCGGGTACAACTTCGTCGAGATAGCGGCCGGTATGGTTCTGTTCGAAGAGCCGGTTAACCTCTTCGCCGGAGACCCGATACTTCAACCGATCGTCTTCGCGTTGCAGCAGATAGAGAAAAGGCAGCAGTGCGGGAACTGCGATGGGATCGAACGGAGGAACTGTGCCCGCGCCTTCCGCGTCCAGCAGTTCGAGCCAATGATCTAGGATTTGGGACGTTTTCTCGTAGCGGACCAGCGCAACTGACAGGTCGCGGATCTGATCCATGATCGACCTCATTCAGGGGGGGGCTTGCTCTGACGGTCTGATGCGATGGTTTGCCTGCATAGCCAGGAACACCTTTTTCATTCGAGTCGCTTCTGTTTCATGCGAAGGGCACCGGCCGGGGTCCAGTATACCGGCAATCGAGACAATTTTATAGAGATGCCCGGAAAATACAACCTGCTGTCCGGCAAGCTGGCTGATCGCCTGTCATGTGCCGCAGCAGGAATGTCCGCCCCGAAGAGTGTTTCTGTTGCCGGACCCGAGCGGAGATGCGAGCTTTCCGTCTCAAGCGGGGATGCGGTCAATTGCGAGGACATAAGACATAATGAGTGCTAAGCGACCGTCACTGACGGATTTGCTCGATCTCGACGTGACGGTCGATGTCGTCGATATCGGTGCGAACCCGATCGCCAGTGCCGGCAGGCCGCCATACCAGGACCTTCTGGATCTCGGGAAGGCCCGCCTGGTCGGGTTCGAACCGAGTCCTGAAGCGCTGGCCGAGCTTCAGGCGCGGAAAAGTGCTTTTGAAACCTATCTTCCCTATGCCGTCTATGACGGAACCGAACAAAGCCTGAGGATCTGTCAATCACCGGGCATGACGTCCCTGCTGGAGCCGAACATACCCGTTCTGAGCTGTTTTCACGGGTTCGACGAATGGGCAAAAGTTCTCGGCCGGGAAACGATCGAGACGGTTCGCCTGGATGATGTCGAGGAGATCGGGAACCTCGATTTCCTGAAGATCGACATTCAGGGCGCGGAGCTCGAAGTGTTTCGCAATGGTGTCGAGAGGCTTGCCAATTGCCTGGTTATCCAGTCGGAAGTCGAATTCATGCCGATGTACGAAAACCAGCCGCTTTTCACCGATGTCGATCTTTTCCTGCGGCAGCGGGGATTCGTGCTGCACCGCTTCATCGACCAGACCAGCCGGGTGGTCAAGCCGCTCATTGTCGACAACAATCCCTATGCAGGTTTGAGTCAGCTCCTCTGGGCGGACGCGGTTTTCATCCGCGATTTCACGCGTTTCGATCGGCTGACCGCCGATCAGCTTCTGAAAATCGCCCTGATCCTGCACGATGTGTACAGTTCCTTCGATATCGCGCTCCGGGCGTTGCTGACCCGCGACGCCATGATTGGCACGCGGTGCGGAGAAACCTATCTGCGGAAACTGGAAACTCACTAGTTCATGGTCCGAGGAAGACCGGGACTTGTCCGCGAAGGCGATACCGGCGACGCTGATCCTCGAGACACTTCGCTTGGGGGAAGCGCGATGACATCGCTGGGGTTTGATTTTGAGGCCGTGATGCGGCAGGACCTGCCGGCTCCGGCGGGGCGCTGGAACGGTTTTCCGGATTTCAATTTCGTTGGCGGGCATAACGCGCCGGAATGCATTCCGACCGACGCTCTGGTCGAAGCGGCGACACGGGTTCTGCAGCGCGAGGGGATAACGCTCGCCACGTACAGCCTTGAAAGCGGCCCGCAGGGCTATCGCCCGTTACGGGAATTCCTCGCCACGAAACTGGGCCGCGATGCGGGCATGACCTGCACCGCGGACGATATCCTGCTCACATCCGGGTCTCTGCAGGGGCTCGACCTGATCAACCAGGTGATGCTGGCGCCGGGAGACATCGTGCTGATCGAGGAGGCGACCTATGGCGGCTGCCTGACCCGGTTCCAGAGGCTTGGTGTCACGCCGATCGGCATCGCGCTGGATAACCAGGGCATGCGGATGGATCATCTGGCCGAGACCCTCGCAAAGCTTGCATCCGAAGGCAAAAAGCCGAAATTCATCTACACCATCCCGACCGTGCAGAATCCGACAGCCTCGATCATGCCGCTGGCGCGCCGCGAGGAACTGCTGCGGCTGGCGGAGCAGTACGACGTCGCGGTGATCGAGGACGAGTGTTACTCGGACCTGATCTGGGACGGGCAGCGTCCGCCGGCGCTGCATGCCATGGACAGGAGCGGCCGCGTGGTCTTCGTCGGCTCCTTCTCGAAATCCATCGCTCCGGCGCTTCGCGTGGGCTTCATCGTCGCCCCCTGGCCGTTCATGGCCCGCCTGCTGTCCTGCAAGACCGATGCAGGGTCGGGGGCGCTTGAGCAGATGGTGCTGGCTGAATTCTGCAACGCGCATTTCGAGTCCCATGTTGTCGACCTGAACAAGACCCTGAAACAGAAGTGCGACGCACTGATCGATGCGATGGAGAAGAATTTCGGCACTGTGGCGGAATTCGAAACCCCGCCCGGAGGCATCTTCCTCTGGGTCAAGCTGCCGGCGGAGGTCGATACGTCGCGCCTTGCCGCCGTTGCTGCCCAGCACGGGATTCAGATCAACCCGGGCGCCGAATGGTCGATCGAAGGCCCGGGCGCGAAGCGGGCGATCAGGATCTGTTACGCCAACCCGCCGATCGAGACGATCCGGAAGGGCGTGGCGGCACTTGCCGAGGTCTGCCGCGAAGAGTTCGGCGTCCCGAAGACGATCGCAAACGCCTGAAACAACCGGCGCTCAGAGAGCGCTGGCGAGAAACCTCTCCAGCGCCTTCAAGCCTTCCGGAAAGGTGCGCCGGCAGAGGCCGAAACGGACATGATCGTCACCTGCGTCGAAACACAGGCTCGGCGCCAGCGCGATGGAGGCTTCCCGTACCAGCCGGTCGCTCAGTGCCTGCGTGCCGCCGGGCCCGTGCCAGCGCGGAAAGGCGACGGTACCGGCATCGGGCGGAATCCAGGAGAACAGATTGCCGTGCCGGGAGATGAAATCTTCCGTGGCGGCCATGTTGGTCTTAAGGATATCGCTGTTGCGCCGGATCAGCTTTGCCTCGTTCCGGAAAGCGACACCGGCCAGAAAGGCGACGGGGGCGGGGACGTAGCAATTGAAGAGGTCCTTCACCTGTTTGACCGCCGCCATGGTTTCCGCATCGCGACCGGCGAGCCAGCCGAACCGCAGACCGGGCAGTCCGCAGGTCTTGGAAAGGCCGTGCAGGGAAATGGCCTTATCATATCGGTCGGCCAGGTTGGGAACAGCCGTGCCGTCAGGCAGCCCGGCATAGATTTCATCTGAAAACAGCATCGTGCAGGACTGTTCCAGCAAAGCCAGGAAGGCGGAAAGATACGCCTCGTCCGGCATGAAGCCGGTCGGGTTCTGCGGGAAGGTGGTAAGGACCGCCTTCGCCGGTGTCGCCAGCAGGCCGGCAAGTTCGTCGAGATCGGGTACCCAGTTGTTTTCCGGCCGGGCCGGCCAGGGCACGATTTCGGCATGGCGCCATGCGGGCAGAAGGAGGTGCGGCGGATAGCAGGGCGTCAGCACGATCACCCGGTCTCCCGGTTCGATCAGGGCGGTAAAGAGCATGGCGAGGCCCTCGTCGAGACCGCTGGTGACCAGCACGCCGTCGAACGGGACGGAGCTGTATTTTGCCGCGATGGCCGTTCGCAGCTCGGACGGGCCGAAGCGCTCCGGGTAGTCAAGTCCGAGGCTGACAAAGCGCTCCGCCGCGTCCGGCTCAAGCCCGAGAAGCTCGGCCTGGCCGACAGGTTCGGAAGCCGATGCGCTCATCTTGTGCCGGGTGGCGATTGTCGCCGGGTCGTCGAAGAATTCCTGCAGGCCCCGTTGTCTCGCCATATCCGCTTCCCGCCGCCATTCGCACACCGATGCCATTGTCTCTAGCACCGACTGCAAACGGCGACGAGGGAGAGTTGATCTGCTCTCCAGGTGCCTTGGTTCAGGCGGTGGCGGCAGTGGCTGCCGGCGCATCGCTCTGCAATACCCGGGCGAGATCGCCGAAGCAGGCGTCCCAGCCGCCGCAGATATTGAGCCGCGAGCCTTCGCTTTCCACCATCGAATGGATCAGCCGGACCCGTGTGCCGTCCTCCACTGCCGTGAAATAGACGGCAACCTCGGATGCGGGAGAAATCTCGCCTTTTCCCGACGTTGTCTCCTTATGGTGTCGCCAGGTGAAAACCAGGGAATGGCCGGGCTCTATCTCTTCATATTGCCCATGCAGGATGTCCCGTTCGCCGTCTTTCTCGGCAAACGTGAAGGTCCAGCTCCCGCCGACCCTGAGATCGACCTCCGCCTTTTCCAGCGCGTGGCTGCCGAACCATTGAATCAGATCTTCCGGCGTGGTGAAGGCCCGGAATACGCGCTCGGGAGATGCCGGGAAAATGCCCTCGACAATGATCGGATCGGCGCCGTTCGGTGATTTCAAATAGGCGAATGTCATTTCTTTTCCTCCAGGAAACGGGCGAGGCTCTTGAAGCCATCCTCCCAGAACTGTCTGTAGGTATTGAGCCAGTCGGCCGCGTCTTTCATGGGGCCGGCATTCAAGGCGCAATATCGGGTTCGGCCGCGTTTGCGGACCGTGACCAGTCCCGCATCGGAAAGGACGCGGACATGTTTGGAGACGGCTGTCTGGGACATGTCGAACGGTTGTGCGACATCCGACAGAGCGGCTTCTCCCGCGTGCAGGCGCGCCAGAATGGCCCGGCGGGTTTCGTCTGATAGGGCTGCAAAAGTCTGATCGAGTGCTGGCATGGCGCACATCCATTAGTGAACTGATTGGTTGACTTTACAGTGTTGAAGTTCGTTAGTCAACTATCTGGTTCACTTAAATGCGGCGGGAAACGCATGGCGAACGATGCCATTCAGGCGCCGAGTCTGAAATCCGGGAAAAACAGCAGGATGATCGATAGGGCCATAAAAATCAGGGCAGAGAGAACCGCATACTGGCCGAACTTTCGATAGGTCTGATGCAGGATTGAGCCAATGATGCGCTGCGCGACCGGTTTCGGCGGCCTGTCTTCCTTTGCGAGAATGATCCAAAGTTCGGTTTGCCGATAAGGCCGCAATGGAGCGCGCATCGCATAGTGAAAGAGGATGGCGGCGACGATCAGGCAGAGGATACAGCCAGCGCGCGCGGCGACGAGCGGCTCATAGCTGAGGCTCATGACAATGCAAATGATTGCCAGCGCGGCGAAACCTGAAGCCCGGCCGACCGAGACTATCGCTGCATTCTCAATTGCTTCCATCGGACGTATCCGTGGCGTTGCTGTGCCGCATGGCATCCCTCAACGAAAATTAGTTAGGACGCATCGCGCAAGAGGCAAGTATGCGATGCCTGCATTTCGGTCCGTGAAATCCGGAGTCCGTGGCTGCCGTCAGGAATGGTTGAATGATTTGCGCTCCACTTCGTGTCCCGCTGACCCGAAGACAGGGTGGCTTCAGATATCTTTCCAAGGGAGGTAACGGTGCTTGTGAGATCCATAGGACTGGCAATTGCTCTGATTGGGGTCGGGGTTGTATCTACAGGGGCTGCGGACGCGCAGACCGTGAACGTAACCCCGCTTGGCAGTCACGACGGTGAATTCTGCCGTTTCGACCGGGCGATGATGTTCGAAGATCCGGACGGCACCCGTATTCTGTACGATGCAGGGCGGACGGTTGCGGGGGTGGATGACCCGCGGCTGGGTCAAGTGGATGCCTTGCTGGTAAGCCATATGCATGGCGACCACGTCGGGGACCGCCATATCGACGCGGTCAATGCCGGCGAATGCGGCGCACCGGCTATGACAAAGGTGGATGCGCCGAATACCAACAGCGTGAACATCGCCCTTGGCAAGTCCGCGCTGATCGTGACCGGCAGCGAGATGCCGCGCTTCTTTGCCAGCAAGCTGAAGGCGCTCGGCGGCGATCCGAAAAAATCCCAGCTCGTCCGCTTCGGCGCGTCCCGCAAGGTCGGCGGTGTCAGCATCACGACCGTCCCGGCGGTTCATTCCAATGGGGTGTCAGGGGCCTTTATCGGCGGGCGGCTCGGTGAGTTGTTGAACGCATCGGGGCTGACGGCCTATGCCGGTCCGCCGACCGGCTATGTCCTGACCTTCAGCAACGGTCTTGTTGCATATCTCTCCGGCGACACCGGGGTGACGGCGGAGCAGCGTACAGTGGTCGGGGAGCAGTATGGTGCGGAGCTTGTCGTCATAAATATCGGCGATACCTTCACCACCGGGCCGACCGAGGCCGCCTTTGTCGTCAACAACCTGATCAAGCCGGTTTCGGTCATTCCCTCGCATGCCAACGAAGTTGCGACGAAGGGCGGAAAGCTGATTGAGGGAAGCAAGACGGACCGGTTCATAGAGGCATTGAAAGTTTCCGCACATTTGCCGTTGAGCGGCCGCACCATGACATTTGACGGCGCCGGGAAATGTACATCCGGGTGCTAGATTTCTTCTGACACACGGGCCCCGCAGGACCAGTGCTGCGGGGTCCCTTTGTCCCGCTCAGCACCGCGGCTGCATGAACAGCTGCGGCATCGGTTTCATGAGATTCGCCGGCGTGTGATGCGTGAACTGGAACACAAGCATTATGCGCTCCACATGCTGCGGGGCACCGAACGGAAGCAGCAGGGACGTGTAGAATTTCTGCCGTCCGTTCGCCCAGTTGGCCGGTCCGCCGGTGTAGAATGCGGATGCCGTGTCGCGGCATTGAAGGAGGCGGGCCAACGCATTTTCGGTGCCGGGAATCTGACTGACTTGTTGACCGGTATCGTCCCGGCCGACGGCCGACCGGACTCCTGTGCCAACGATCCGGATCCGGAAGTCACCGTCGCCGATCGGCTCCACCACGGCGATTGACGAGAGGGACTGCCGCGGAAATTCCACAGGGTCCAGTGCTGATTTCGGCGGCAGGATCGCTTCGCCGCGTGCGTCCAGCCAATAGCCATACATGGCGCGCTGTGCGTAACTGGCGAGATCCTCAGCGGTAAAGTCAGAGTCGACATCTGACAAATTCATAATTCACTCCATGCCAATTTGCGTGCGGGAGGCCGCTTCTTGGACTGCTGGGTCGAAGCGTGGCCGAGTGATGAAGGGTTAGTATGAATCAATTTTAGCGGTTGTTCGACCCCGGAGCACAATTCGGTATTCACGATCGGAAGGCGGGACCCTTCGCTGTCGCGCCATTGTGAAAGAGGTGTGAAGAAGAGTCGGATGGAAATCGTGGCACAACAGCGCGCATCGAATTTCCTGTTACTGGAGGTGCATGATGTTCTCAAGTCTGGTCTTGCCGTCCCGGTTTCTCGCTGCCGGCATCGTTGCCGGTTTCCTGTTCCTGCTCGCTCCGGGACCGGTGAAGGCGGGAGAGGACCCGGTCTATACGGGCTTCCTCTCGAATCTCGCCGTAGATGGATACGATCCAGTTGCCTATTTTGCGGAAGGACGCCCGGTTGAGGGAGCGGCCGATTACACGCTCGACTATATGGGGGCCGAGTGGCGTTTCGCGTCGCCGGATAATCGCGACGCATTTCGCCAGGACCCCGAACGCTACGCGCCGCAATATGGCGGCTATTGCGCCTGGGCCGTGGCGCAGGGGAGCACAGCCAAGGGAGACCCCCTGAACTGGAAGATCGTCAATGGCAGGCTCTATCTGAACTACAATGCCGATATCCAGACACGCTGGGAGCAGGACATTTCCGGAAACGTCCGGGCGGCAAACCAGAACTGGCCGACTCTCATCAAGTGAAATGCTGAAGTGCCGATTTAGGATGCTTCGCCGTCTCGCCATCCTCGGGCCTCTCCACTACCCTCATGTCGGAACGTGACACAGGGGGAGATGATGGCAGAAGAAACAGGAATCGTCGGACTAGGAAACGCAGGGCTGGCGGTGGCGTCCGCACTGCTGGTGCATGGCCCGGTCGTGGGGTTTGATCGTTCAGAGGAACGCCGGCAGTTGGCGATGGATGCTGGCATCACCGTGGTCGAGACTCTGCAGGGCCTCGAAGGCCGCGCACCGGTCATATTGCTGTCGCTGCCGAAACCCGAGGCGTCTCTGGCGGTGGCCGGTGATCTGGCCGGATGGTCAGGACCCCCGGAACTGGTCATCGAGACCAGTACGGTCACGCCGGACACGGCGCAGAAATCTGCCGCATTGCTTGACGCTGCGGGCATCGGCTATGTCGATGCCGCGATCGCCGGCGGGGTGGCCAGCATGGCGGCCGGGGAGATCACGTTCTTCCTTGGCGGCTCGGATGCGAACAAGGCGGCAGCCAGGCCGGTTCTCGAGCGTGTTGCCTCTAGGATATTCGATCTCGGTTCCGTCGGCGCGGGAATGGGAACGAAGGTGGTCAATAACGGTGTCATGCATGCGGTCATGGTGGTCCTGATCGAGGCCTTTGCCATGGCGCGCAAGCTTGATATTCCGACAGACACGCTGGTCGAAATCCTGAACCGGGAGGAAGGCCTGTTGCGGCCCCTGATCCACCGGGTCGGGGAGCGGATGCAGGACGGGAAATACGCGGCCGGCATGTCGGTCAGCAATGCCCGGAAAGATTCCGTTCTGGCCCTGGAAACCGCTCAACAGCTTGGTGTGCCGATTTTCGCCACCCTTGCGGCGCATACGCCCTACGAGATCGCCGAGGCGAAGGGGATGGGCAACCAGGACTACGCGGCTTTGGCGAAATTATGGGAAGACTGGTGTGATGTCGGTTTCCGGCGTTGAGTACGATTTCTGATTCATGCCTGATTTGTTCCGACACCAGAAAACTCTGCGTTTCTGGTGTCGCTCTATCTGGTGCATGCGGGACGCTTCGTGCTAGGAATGAAAGGAATGTACAGCGTTGAAAGCGATGGCCCTGGTTGAAGCGCCGTGAGCTTTTTTGTCTTGAGGTGGGACGGTCAATAGAATGACCTGTGAAAACTCAGGGTTGCCGCTTGACGCCGCGCTTGACGAGATCGCAAGCAGGCTGCGTACAGAGAGCACGCGCCTTCTGTTGGATCACTGGCGAACAGTCAAAGGCCCGCTCTTGATGCCGGACCGACGCCAGATCGACCCGGTCCAGTTTGCACCGGTGTTGCCGCGCGTCTGGTTATGTGATTATGCGCGCGAAGCGGACCGCTTTCGCTACAGGTTGACGGGGGAAAGAGTGGCGAAACGATTTGGCCACAATCTCTCCAATCACTATCTCGATGACAATACGGACCCTGACTATTATCCCCGCGTTCATCGCTACTACCGGAATGTTATCGATTTCCCGGCGGTGCTGTATATCCACGGGCGGCTTTATGCGGAAACTGACGACCCGATCCATGGCGAGCGGATCCTGCTGCCTTTATCTGAGGATGGACAGACCGGACACGGCGTAATCGGTGCGACGGAAGAGATCATCCCGCGGAATAAATCGGACGGACGCTATCTGCCAGAGTTTCAGAAGCATATTTACGTGACTTTGGAAACCGGTGCTGTTGTCGAGGAATCCTTGCCTGTCTGAAAGCGTTTTGATGCCGTTGCCGATGAACGTTAACCATGGCGTGTTTTCCTGCTAGTCTCCAGTCAGTGTATTTTCAACCGTGACCAGCGCTCCGGCGTATGGAGTTCCGAATGTCATCAATTCTTGTCGTAGACGATGACAAATCCCTCAGAGACCTGCTGTCGGCAGTGCTTCGAGACCGAGGTTATGAAGTGGAGATCGCGAAAGAAGGCGACGAGGCGCTCAAGATCCTGGCGCATACCCGTTTCGATATTGTGATCTCTGATATCATTATGCCGGGCAAGGAAGGGATCGAGACCATTCGGGAGATTCGGGACGTCTATCCCGATATTCAGGTCATCGCGATGTCCACCGGTGGGTCGCTTGGCAACGTGCAGATCCTGGAATATGCCCGCATGATCGGCGCCCATGAAGCGGTCCGGAAACCGATCAAGCTGCCGGACCTGATCGCCGTTGTCGAACAGATGCTGTCCTAAGGCCGAAACCTCCCGGTATCGACAGGCGCACCCGGTTTTCGAAGCCGGAAGAGGTCGGCATAGTGCCCCGCGAGTGACGTTGCCGACACGATCATACTGCCGTCTTCCGCCTTGTGCTCGACCCAGAGTCGGATGCCTGGCCGGTGCTCGACATGGAACCAGGCGAGCCAAAAGAACAGCAGCCTCCTGAACCAGCCGGGCATGCCGCGCTGGTCCCCGAAATCTACAATATGCAATGTGCCGCCTGGCTTGAGCCGGCTGACAGCTTGTTCAAGCACTTCGTGCCATGGCGGGATCATGGAGAGTGAATAGGAAAATACGATGTGGTCGAAACCGCCCGCCTCATCGAAGGTTGCCTCCGGATCGAACTGTTCCGCAAAGGCAAGCCCGAGCCGTACTTTCGGCTCCAGGTCCGCCCGGCGTAGCGATGCCTCCGCCGTCTCAAGCATTTCCGCCGATGCGTCGATGCCGAAATACCGGCAGTCCGGGTAGCGCCGGGCCATCTTCACCAGGTTGCGGGCGGTGCCGCAGCCGATCTCGCAGACGGTCTGTCCCGGGGTCGGTGCCAGCTCCCGGATCAGCCGGTCGCGGCCCAGCAGATAGTATTTCCGGGTCAAATCATAGAAATGCCGCTGGATCCGGTAGATCCGGTCCATCTTCTCCCCGGCATCCTCGGGGCCATCTTTCCCGGAATGATCAATCTCTGCGGATGTAGAGATGGAAGCCTCCATAAATGGAAGAGCGGTCGCGTCGGGCGAGATCGAGGGACTGTTCGGCCCGATAGTCCCAGCGGTCGAGGATCTCGGCGGGAACCCGACCGGGCAGGGGACTCTCTTCGCCGGCGGTGCGGAAGATGACCCGGGCGCCCGGTGCCGACGTGCGGAGGATCTCTGTCCAGAGCGCCGTCATCTGCTCCGCGTTCATCCAGTCCTGGGCATCCAGCAGGATGTAGCGGTCCCGGCTTTCTGCGTCGCAGCCCGCCAGGAAGTCGGTCATCGAGGCATGGACGACATCCACCTTCGACGCATTGTCCCGCAAGGTCTGGTGATTGCTGTCCCGGAGATAGCGCGGGATGGCCTGGCGGTGCTGCCGGTCATAGCCCCGCCCGAAAGCCTGCCAGGCGAAGTAATTGTCGTCGATCGAGAAATCGCAGGCCAGCCGCTCCAGGCGGGAGCGCATCAGCCCGGCCATGTCGCCGCCGGCAGAGGCGGAGAGCGCCTCGAACTGGGCCGGCGGAATGCCGAGCCCGTAGAAGGAGACCGGCATCCGGCAGAGCGCCTTGACGATACGGCTGTCAAAGACCGGGCCGATCACGTCCTCGAACAGGGTGCGCTGTTCCTCCATGGTCTCCGCCCGCAGGATATGGCGGGGGTTCTTGCCATGCAGCCGGGCCACGAAATGCAGCAGCCCGATGAAGCGGCCGAGCAGGCCGAACTCGTAGACATTGCGGGTGAACATGTCGATGCGTCGGCCGCGCAGGCCGCGCTTGCTCCAGTAGGCCCGTGTCTCCGGGTCGAGATGCGGGGCGAGGTCTCGGAAATAGACCCGCTTGTTTTCCCGCTCGTCCGCATGGCCGAAGAAGCGGAAGAAGGTCTCATGATCCGGCAGCTGTTCCAGCGCCGTCAGTTTCAACCGGGTGAGGGCGACATGGGCCGGATTGAGATCGACCGCCTGGATATGCGCCGGCTGCTCCGTCAGGTAGTTCAGGATGTTGCAGCCGCCCGATGCGATGGTGAAGATCCGGCTGTTCCCGTCGAGTTGCAGCGCTTCCAGATCGACCTCCGGATCTTCCCAGATCTGCGGATAGACGAAGCCCTTGAAGGCCATCGTGAACATCCGCTCAAGGATGCCGCGCTTCGACAATTGCCTGTTCTTGATGACTGCGTCGGTGAGAAGGCTGTTGGCGGTCATGGGGGTGAACTCTCCCGGATGGCGCGGCTCCGCGCGCATGCCGCCGGACCGGTCCATATCTCGCCCTCCCTCATACGGGATTCATGTTTCAGCTTTGTTGCGGCCGGGGCGGCCGATGCGGGTCGCCACGGCGAGGACGGGTGCTGGAGAAATCGTGGTTTCAGTTAATATATTAGATTAAGTAAATTTATTAAATTATTGATAATAATAAATATTATAACACTTTTGAACGATCCCAATTTGGGTTGGAAAGCGCGCAAGAGGATCTGTAATCGCGGGGGTATGAAGCTTTCCGTGCCTGCAGGACCGCGCGCGGAAATCCCGGTTTACGGCAACTCGAATCGGAGGTCAGGCGCGGCCGTGGCTGACGAGAGCGTCTCTGCCGCTCTGGCTTGCCTCGAC
The DNA here is from genome assembly GCF_040217065.1 of Nisaea sp. Taxonomy (GTDB): domain Bacteria; phylum Pseudomonadota; class Alphaproteobacteria; order Thalassobaculales; family Thalassobaculaceae; genus Nisaea. The sequence goes on along the minus strand of NZ_JAVJNX010000009.1, from coordinate 718,565 downwards.
AATGGCGCCGGTTCCGGAGACGTAGCGCCGGACCACGAGGCCCCGGTCGACGGCTTCTTCCCAGACAGTGAGGCGTGGGCAGGACGTCCGCCATGCATCCATCACTTCGTCATAGGGCCGGGGTTTCTCGGCGACCCATTCCACGAGATCGAGGATCAGCGGCATTGGTGTGTCGTTCATGATGTGCTCCTTGTTCGGCCGGAGAGCGGTTATTCTACCATGGTTGGCGGGCGTGTCTGAAATATGGGTTTCATGCCTGCGAAGAGAGTTTCGGATCTGCAATCCGGAGTGCGGCCACGCACTCTGCTAAAATCGCCGGAGCAACCAGCGGGAGACGTTCTGGATGACTGATATTGGTCGCGTTGTTGCCGCAGCCTGTCTCGCTGTCACGTTCCTGCTCTCCGCCCTGCTTCCGGCGACAGATGCGCGGGCGCAGACAGATGCGCGGCACGCATGGGCTACCGCCGCTCCATCGATCTTCGAGGTGGAGCCGACATGGCCCGGTTACCGGAAGCCCGGTTTCGGCGCACCGGCGGGCACCGCACCTGAAGGCACCGGCGTTGCCATCCTGCGCCCTGGCTTGCTGGTGACCGCGGCGCATGTCGTCTCGAAGGCAACCGAGGTGCATGTCCGCACCCCGGACGGCACCCGCCTGGAGGCAACCATCCTCGCCATGGACCGGAAAACGGATATCGCCTTCCTGACAGTCGGCATCGACACCCGCCCGATAGCACTGGCCGACACGCGGCCGCAGACCGGGGCGCCGGTCTGTGCGCTCTCGAACGCCTTCGGACTCGGTATCGGCATTACCTGCGGCGTGGTCTCGGCGAGCAAGCGGACCGGCGTCGGATTCAATCACACGGAGGACTTCATCCAGACGGACGCCTCGGTCAATCCGGGCTCGTCCGGCGGCGCGCTGGTCGATCTGCACGGCCGGCTGGTCGGACTGCTGTCGGCGATCTTCACCAAGGACTCGGATTCCGATATCGGGGTGAATTTCGCCGTCTCGACGGAACTGTTGCTGAAAAGCCTGCCGGCGGAGTTCCGTTAGCATTCCGTTGCTCCCGAAGCGGACAGGGAGAGATGCCGGGTACGGGCTTGTTCCGGGATGTCATAGCCGGGATGATGCCGCCAGCCGGTCGCGTGACCGGGCGAAAGTAAAACATGGAGGAATTCCGATGCCCGCCGATCTTCCGGGTCCGTTCGAAACCCTGAGCCTCGAGATGCCGTCCGAGCATGTGCTGCTGCTCACCCTGGACCGGCCGGAGCGCGGCAACGCGCTCAACACCCAGATGGGCTTCGATCTCCGTGACCTGTTCACCGCGCTCTATCACGACCAGCGCGACCTGCGCTGCATCGTCATCACCGGGCGGGGAGAGAAGATCTTCTGCGCGGGCGGGGATCTGAAGGAACGCAACAACATGACGGACGAGGCCTGGCAGACGCAGCATGCGCTGTTCGAGCAGGCCGTCAGGGCGATGATGGATTGCCCGGTCCCGATGATCGGCGCGGTGAACGGTGCCGCCTTCGCCGGCGGGCTGGAGATCGCGCTGTGCTGCGATTTCGTCTATTGCGCGCCGAATGCCCGCTTCGCGCTGACGGAAGTCACCCTTGGTATCATGCCGGGGGCGGGCGGCACCCAGAACCTGCCGCGCGCGGTCGGCGTCCGCCGGGCCAAGGAGATCATCCTGACCGGCACGCCGTTCAATGCGGAGGACGCGCTGGCCTGGGGCCTGGCCAACAAGCTGTGCGACGAAGGCAAGCTGCTGGAGGACGCATTGGCGACGGCGGAAAAGATCGCCGGCAACGCGCCGATCTCCACCCGCCAGGTGAAGAAGGCCATCGACATGTCGACCCAGCTCGACCTGAAGAGCGGCTACGCCTTCGAGATCGAGGCCTATAACCGCATGGTCCCGACCGAGGACCGTCTGGAAGGGGTACGGGCCTTCAACGAGAAGCGCAAGGCGGTGTTCAAGGGGAAGTAGGGGGCTTTACAAACAGATTTTCCATGGTCGTCATCCCCAAATCACATCGTCTTCCCGGACCTGATCCGGGATCTTTGGATGCCGTGCTCCATCCCGCGTTCGACAAGATCCCGGCTCTCTGGCCGGGATGACCCCCAAAGCTGGTCGGCCTCACAACCCCGCGCCCGCCCGCCATTCCGACAGCGGCAGAAAGCTGGGAATCTTTCGCGGCTCTTCCGGCAGCATTGCGATGAGTTCCAGCGAGTGTCCGTCCGGATCGTCAAAATAGACGCTGGCGGCGGGCATCCAGCTCAGCACCACCGGCTCGTCAATCGGCTCTTCGCCGTTCTTGGTGGGGGTCAGCCCTGCCGCCTTCAGTCTCGCGACCGAGCGCTCGACATCCTGCAGTGCGACGTTGAAGGCAATGTGCAGCTTCATCCCCATAGGCGCCGATCCGACACCCCAGAGCCCGAGCATCGCCGTCTCTGGCGCCGGGACCCAGAAGAAGGCGACGTTGCGGTCCTTCACGATATGGGCGAGCGGCAGGCCGAGCACGTCCCGGTAGAAGGCGACGGAACGGTCCAGGTCGCGGACGGTGAGATGGGCCTCGTACAAGCCCTTGATTGGGACGATCATCGGGCGATTCCTTATTTAGCAAGTGATGTCTTGATAAATAAGGAATGGATGCCAAAGCTGCAAGACGGTTTTTGTCGGGAGGCAGGCGGCTTCACGCCTTCAATACCCTGTCTTCCCATTATCGCGGTCCCGACCGCAGGGCAGGGATCTTCAAGGTTGCAGGCCGAAATTGCTGCCGCGGGATTCCGGATCAGGGTTCGGAATGACTGTAGTCAACCTGACATCCTGAGAGCGTGTGCGTTTACTGTCGAAGCCAGACTCTCGCCGTCTGCAGGTCTCGAAAGACCCTGGTCTCGATACCGAGTTTGTTGGCCTGAACCTGTGCGGCCAGCGCCTTGGCCAGAACGGCGTTCATGTCGCCATCGACCACCAGTGCCGTCCGGGCGCCGGAGCCTCGCGCATCGGCGAATTCAGCAACCGCGCCGATGATCATCTGGAAACTGTCATGAGAAATCTCGGAGAGGCTTGCTTGGTTCAAATCCCAGATGCAGAACTTTGTCGGTATCCGTGCGTAATGATACCGGATCGCGTCGACAGCCTGATCGGCTGTGACGCCCCCGTCGACACGGAAAACGACCAGATCCTCTCCCTCGACCAGTGTCTCGATGGGCATTGCGCTCCACACTCTCTTGCCTGCCGGATAATCAATCTTACGCAGAAACCCATTTATTGAGTGCCGGAAAATTCGGGAACGGAAGAGACTCGAGAATCAATTCGTTCCTATTGAGGGCTGGCCATCTCCTCAACCGCCTTCATCACATCCCCCACCGGGATCAACTCCGGATCCTTCCCGCCATACTCCTTCGCATCCACGATCGTCAGCCGCACGGCGCTCGGCGCGTATTTCGCCGGGTTGTGCTTGCTGAAGAGGGAAACCAGCGGGGCGCCGCCGGTGGCCATCATGTGGCCGGTGCCGCTGTCATTGGCGAGGGCGGCGTGCAGGCGGCCGGCGAGCGCCATGGCGAGGACCGGGCCTTTCAGGTGGGGTTGATCGTCCGTCCGGTCCCATTCCGGGAACAGGGCTTCCGGCACCGCCGCGCGCCATTCCGGTACCCTGGCCGCTTCTTCCGGCCCGGCGAAGAAAACGGGTGTCCGGCCCCGTTTCACCTGTTCCTGTGCCACAGCGAGGAAGTTCGCTTCGGGCCAGACCTTCACCTTGTCCCCCGCGCCGGGGCAGATACCGATATAGGCCGGGCCGTCCGGCAGCAATGTGGCGGCGAGTGCCCTGTATTCCGGGGCGACCGCGTCGACCGGGCCTTTATGGGCATGGGCCATCCGGTCAGGGGCGGCGAGGTCGAGCAGCAGGGTGAGGGTCTTCAGCAGGTGGCGGCCGGGCCTCTGCGCGGCTGTCGGACGGTTGTCCGAGAGCCAGTAGCCGGCGCAGGCGCTGATGAAGCGGCTGTGCTTTATCCGGCGGACGGAGAGGGTGCGGCGCAAGGTGATCTGGGTGTCGATCACCAGGTCGAAATGCCGGCCGTCGAGCGGGCGCGGCCCCCAGGGCAGGACGTGGCGCATATTGTCGCCGATATCCGCCTGCTGGATCACCTCGTCGAGCAGCGGGGCGACCAGCGGGGCCAGCGGGCCGGCATACATGGACGGGCCGAGCCCGGCCAGCCAGGTGATGCGCGCCTCCGGGAAACGCTGGCGCAGATCCTTCAGGAAGGGCAGCTTGAACAGGCCGTCGCCGATGGTCTCGCCGCAGGAATAGACCAGGATCGTCTCGGGCAGGCTGGATGCGACGGGCATGGGCGTCTTTTCGCTGTAGGGTTCACTCTGTCGGGCAGACGCACTATTACGGATCTTTGCATCCAAAACCACACGTGCTAGCCAACCGGTCACTCAGACATCTGGAAGAACCCCGATGAGCGATACCATCCTTGTCCCCGTTGCCCCCGGCGAGATGCTGGACAAGATCACCATCCTGGAAATCAAGCTGGAGCGGATCGAGGACGCGGCGAAGCGGGCCAATGTCGATCTCGAATTCAGGCTGCTGCAGGCGGTGCGGGCCGAGAAGATCCCGGAAAGCCCGGAGCTCGCCGACGCCTATGGCCGGCTGAAAGCGGTGAACGAGACGCTCTGGGTGATCGAGGACGATATCCGCGACTGCGAGCGGGGCGGCGATTTCGGGCCGACATTCATCGAACTGGCGCGCAGCGTCTACCGCGTCAACGACCAGCGGGCGGCGATCAAGAAGGAGATCAATCTCCTGCTCGGCTCCGCCCTGGTCGAGGAGAAATCCTACAAGGAGTATATGGCGCCGGAGACCGCCGGCCGGTGAGACCCGCATGACACCCGCCGGTGCCGCTGTGCCCGATCCCCGGTTCGTCCGGTTCCGGTTCTGGCTGCTTGCCATTGTATTGCTATTGTTCGTGCCCGTCGGCGTGCTGGCCAAGCAGGCCATGGCGACGCTGTTCATCGCGCTCGCCATCCTGCTGCTCGGCGCCGTCTGGCTGGAGCGCCGCCGGATCGCCTGGCCGGAAAAGCCGGTCCTGATCGCCTATGCCGCCATCCTTGCCCTGTCGCTGCTCGGCGCCTGGGGTGGCGGCCACGGCCTGCATCTCGCCGACATGCTGAAGAAGCTGGCGATGCTCACTCTGCTGCTGGTCTGCGTCTCGGCCGCGCCGGACATCCGGGCAGGGCTCCCGACCCGGCCGCTGGTGCTCTGCCTCGCCACCGGAATTGTGCTCGGCGCCGTCATCTTCGCCATCGAGCTGAGTTTCGATGCGCCGCTCTACCGGTTCTTTTCCGGCAAGGGCTGGGACAATCCCGTGGCACCGTCCCGTTTCAACCGGGGCAGCACCGCGCTGGTCCTGCTGAGCTGGCCGGCCGCGGCGGGGCTCTGGCTCTCCGGGCGCCGGCCGGCGGCGCTGGTTCTGGTTCTGGTCGGTCTGGCGGCGTCCTCCATCGGCGAGTCCGCCTCGGCGGCGCTGGCGGCGATGATCGCCGTGTTCATGCTGCCGCTGGCGCTCCTGAGCGGCCGCATCGCCTCCCGCCTGGTGCTGCTGTGCGCCGTGCCGCTGATGCTGGCGGCGCCCTGGCTGCTGGGCAATCTGCTGGTCTGGATACCGGATTACGTGATGGTCTTCCCGCCCTCATTCGCGGACCGGCTGGAAATCTGGCACAGCGTCTCGCTTGCCGTGTTCGAGCAGCCGCTGATCGGCCACGGGCTCGGGGCGACGCGCCGTCTGGCGGTGCCGGAGGCAGTCACGGCCGGGTTCAGTTTCTTCAAGCACGGTACGATTCATCCCCACAACGCGGCACTGCAGATCTGGCTGGAACTTGGCATCGGCGGCATCCTGGCTGCGCTTGTCCTGCTCTGGCGGCTGGTCGCGGCGTCGGGTCCGCTGCCGCGCCCGGGCCGGGCCGCCGCAATTGCGGCACTCTGTTGCGGGCTGGTGATCGCCGCCGTCTCCTACGGGCTCTGGCAGGAGACCTGGCTCGGCATCATCGGCCTCACCATCCTCGCCTTCGGCGTGCTCTGCCGCGACGAAAGCCCTTCCGACTGATCTCTTTCCCGGCGCCCCTGCCTGGTGTTTAGTTGTCTCAAGAACAACAAGATCTGGGAGGCCCGGTGTGGCTCACTATCCGGCGGTCGAAACGGTCCGCAAAATCGGCATTCTCGGAGGCGGCACGATCGGCGCCAGCTGGTCCGCCTTCTTTCTCTCCCGGGGCTATGACGTTGTCGCCTGGGATCCGGGACCGGATGCGGAAGCGAAGCTGCGGGCCTTTGTCGACAATGCCTGGCCGCAGCTGACCGAACTCGGCCTCTCAGCCGGTGCGGACCGGGCCCGGCTCAGCTTCGTGGCGACACCGGAAGAGGCGGTCGCGGGTTGCGATTTCATTCAGGAGAGCGTGCCGGAACGGCTCGATATCAAGCAGGCTCTCTATGCCAAGATCGATGCGGTGATCTCGCCGCAGACGATCTTTGCCTCCAGCACCTCCGGCCTGGTGATGAGCGACATGCAGAAGGGGCTGGGCAATGCCGCCCGGTTCGTCATCGGGCATCCCTTCAATCCGCCGCACCTGATCCCGCTGGTCGAGGTTGTCGCCGGCAAGGACACCGACCCGGCGGCGGCGGACTGGGCGATGGATTTCTACCGGCATGTCGGCAAACACCCGATCCGGCTGAAGAAAGAGCTGAAGGGCCATCTGGCGAACCGGCTGCAGGCGGCGCTCTGGCGCGAAGCGGTGATGGCGGTGAAGGAGGATGTCGCCTCCATCGAGGATATCGACGCGGCGATGTCGCAAGGGCCGGGTCTGCGGCTCGCCCTGATGGGCCCGCACATGATCTTCGGGCTGGCCGGAGGGAAGGGCGGCATGGCGCATTTCTACGACCATATCGGCCCGGCCATGGAAGCCTGGTGGGAGACCATGCAGGAGACCCCGAAACTGGATGCCGGTCTCCGTCAGAAGCTGATAGACGGCGTGGATGCGGAAGCGGCCGGCCGGTCCATCGACCAGCTCGAGGCCGAACGGGACGACAAGCTGATCGGCCTGTTGAAAATGCTGCAGGCGAAGGGTTAGGCGTTCAAATGACCGGTTCCGGGAAATCCGTGATCGTCGTCGGCGCCGGCATTGTCGGCGTCGCCACCGCGCTTTGCCTGCAGATGGAGGGGCACCAGGTCACGGTGCTGGATCCGAAAGCGCCCGGAACCGCCACTTCGTTCGGCAATGCCGGATCGATCGCCATCGGCGGGATGTACCCGACCGGATCGCCGGGCAATCTGAAGCAGGTGCCGAAAATGCTGCTGGATCCAACTTCGGCTGTGTCCGTCCGCTGGTCCTACCTGCCGCGGATGCTGCCCTGGTTCGTCCGGTTCTTTGCGGCCAGCCGGCCGTCCCGCGTGGCGCAGATCGCCAGTGAGCTGGCAACCATCGTGCCGACCGCCGGTGCCGCGCATCTGGCGCTGATGAAGGCGCACCGGATCGAGGGCATCGTCAAGCCGCTCGGCTGGCTCAAGGTCTATAGCGGGGAGAAATCATTCGCCGGCACCCGCGAGGAGCGGGAGACGATCGAGCGGCATGGCGCCAATGTGCAGATCCTGAACCAGGACGAGCTGCGCCAGCTGGAGCCGGCGCTGGCGCCGCATTTCACCCATGGCGCCTTCCAGCCCGACAACCATTTCGTCACCAGCCCGGTCAAGCTGACAGAAGCCTATGCCAAGGCTTTCACCGGGCTGGGCGGGCGGTTCCTGGCCGAGAAGGTGACGAGGTTCGAGTTCGACGGCAGTAGGGTCCGCCAGGTCGTCACGGATCTCGGCATGTACGAAGCGGACGAAGTCGTGGTCTGTGCCGGCGCCTGGTCCGGCCGGATCTGCAAGATGCTCGGCTTCTCTGTGCCGCTGGACACGGAGCGCGGCTATCATCTGAATATTGTCGCCGAGGGCGGACCCAGGCTCACCCGGCCCGTGGTGGTCGGGGATCACAGTTTTGTGCTGGCGCCGATGCAGGACGGTATCCGCCTGACCAGCGGTGTCGAGTTCGCGGGCCTGGATGCACCGGCGGACTTCAGGCGGATCAGGCGCATGTTGCCGCTGGCACAGAAGGCGCTGCCGGGGCTCTCGGACACCGTGACCCGTGAATGGCTGGGATATCGTCCCTCGACGCCTGACAGCAAACCTGTGATTGGCCCGGCGCCTGGATTATCCAATGTTTTTCTCGGGTTCGGGCATGGTCATATCGGACTCACCCTGGCTGCGCAAACGGGGGTTATGCTGGCGGATCTCGTCTCCGGGCGGGTGCCGGAAACGGGAATAGCTGCATTTAGTGCAGACCGTTTCTCGCTTTCCGTTTAGAAAGGTCTACAACTTTACGGCTTTTTGAAATTTCCGCCGTTTAACGCCCGAACGTGAGAAAACCATTGCTCACTCCCCGGGTTGGACTATGACTCTTAAAAAAGTATCTTCGGTAGATCCGATAGATCGTTGATGAAAGGGAGAAGCATGAAACGCTTTCTACGCCCAAATCTGAAACTCTCAGTCGCCGTATTTGGGGCGGTGCTTCTGTCTGGCTGTGCCGGTATGCAGCTCGATAATGCACGCAAGGTCTCACCTGACGGGAGCACGTTCAGTACGTCGCTTTACAAGGAATATATGGCTCTGTCCGAGCTTGAGTTCCTTGAAGGCGATTACGCAGATTCCGACGTGTTCGCGCGACGGGCAATTTCTGCTGCCGGTAACAAGCCGACGACTCCGGAAGAGCTGGGCGCGCGCCGTCTGCCCGCAGCCAACAAGGGTGAACTTGCAACGGCCCGCCGTGAGCTGGTCGAGGCTCTGACTGCCACGGCGACCGAGAAAGCTCCGGTCAACGCCGCGCAGGCCCAGGCCGCATTCGAATGCTGGATGCAGGAGCAGGAAGAAAACTTCCAGCCTGACGATATTGCCAAATGCCGCGCTGATTACATGGCATCGATGACAGCTGTTCGCAGTGCCCTTGCCCCGGCACCGGCTACTGCAGCTCCGGCTCCTGCCCCGGCCCCGGCCGCGAAGGCGCCGCAGCGGATGGCAGCGACCTATACTGTCAATTTCGACTTCGACTCCGACGGCATCTCCAAGAAAGCTGCGGAGATCATTGCCGAAGCCGGCATGGCTGTCGACGAGATGAAGGCAAGCACCATCATCCTGTCCGGTTACACTGACCGGGCCGGTTCCGAGGCCTACAACATGAAGCTGGCGGACCGCCGGGCGAAAGCCGTTCTCGGCGCGCTCGACATCCGGTCACGCAAGAAGATCGCCGGCGCGACACAGATCAAGGTCTATGGCGAGAAGAACAACAAGAAGAAGACCGAGGACGGCGTCAAAGAGCCGGAAAACCGCCGGGTGAAGATTGAAATCATCCGTTAATTCTCGAACAACAGGTATCAATAAGGCCGCCCTCGGGCGGCCTTATTTTTTGTCCGGTATTAAGTGGCCCGTTACCCGAATTTGGCCAGCCCATCCACGGTCTGCCGGATGATCTGGCGGGAGCGCCACAGCACCATTTCCTTCCAGTCGGCCTTGTCCGGGGAATAGTGATCCCGAATCTGCTGCTTGATGCGCCTGGTTTCCGGTGCAGACCAGTCGACATCCCCCTGATTGTGCAGCCAGTGATCCTCGCGCAGCACAAGCAAACCGCGGTCCGTCGGAAAGGTGCCGTATTCCAGGGCGACATAGGTGTAGGTGTCGCCAAGCTCCGCATTCCACAGCTCGCGCGAGGTGCCGTGCAGCGGGATGGAGGAAGAGGTGCCGAGTTCCGGCACACCGACGGAATCCCCGTACATTTCGACAACCCGCTTCATGCCCGTACTGCCCGGCAGATGCGCGCAGATCGGCTCGCCATAGCCATAGGGGCCAAGGCCGGTGTGGTAATCTATGACGCTGACCAGGGATCGGTCCGCCAATGTGAAGTCACGAATGATTTTCTCCAGCGTCTGCCGCGCCCATGAGGGTCCGAAGCCGCCGAAGAACATGCTGTGCGCATGCTTGTACTGGCCGGCCTTGCGGGCTGTCTGGAAAGCCTTTTCGCCATGCTCGGTACGGTATTTGGCGATCTTTTCTTTTGCCTTTGCCATGGTGGCGTCGTCGAGGGATGGCGGGACGAGGGCATCGACCAACGCGTCATGGCCCGGGTTTTCCGGAATGGGCTTGGTGAAGTCGATATAGTTCCGGTTCAGGTCGCAGCCTTCCTCGGTGACCCGGCGCAGCCAGGCGAAGCCGTGCGGATTCAGCGCGTGGATGTGCAGTGCCGCCATGTCAGCGTCGAGCCCCTGCCGGGCGCCGGACAGGAACCAGTCGATCTGGGCGCCCGAGCCGCAAAAGCCTTCCACACCATGGGTGGAGGAGATCGTCACCAGAACCTTTTTCGCATCCTTCGGCCCGACCCAGGCAGCGTCACAGGCCAGGGTTTCGCCATAGGGGCCCTTGTTCGGGTTCTCGTATGTCGTAACCGCCGCGCCTTCGCGCTCTGCCGCAGCGAGGAAACGCTCGCGCGCCTGACGGTAATCTGCGGAAAATGCGTGATCGATGAATTCGAGGATGCTCATCTGGTCCAGTCCATGGGGAAGGGGTGGAATGCCGTGACGGAGCGGAGATTAGCAAAGAGCCGGGCGCCGGCGCCATTGCCGTAACGGAAATATCTGTTGAGCTGATCGGGACAAGTTGGCAGCGTTGCCGCCTTTGTATCAGTGCTGTGTGAGTGCGAGGCGTTATGGCGTTACCCGGGAACATCCTGCTTATCACTGCCGATCAATGGCGCGGAGACTGCCTCTCGATCCTCGGCCATCCGGCAGTTCGGACGCCGCATATCGATGCGCTGGCTGCCGACGGCGTGCTGTTCGAGCGGCATTATTGCCAGACCGCACCCTGTTCGCCGGCCCGTGCCTCGCTCTATACCGGGCTGTACCAGATGAACCACCGGGTCTGCCGCAACGGCACGCCGCTGGATGCCCGTTTCACCAATATCGCGCAGGAAGGCCGACGGGCCGGTTATGGCCCGGTCCTGCTGGGATATACGGACCAGACCCTCGACCCGCGGACCCGGCACCCGAAAGACCCGCGTCTCACGACCTATGAAGAAGTCCTGCCGGGGTTCGAGCGGCACACGAAGTATGACGAGCACGCGCTGGACTGGCTGGACTGGCTGGAGGGCAAGGGCGAGGATGCGTCCGGCGGTCTCACGGGAGTGTATGGCGCGGTGCCGCAGGATGGCCCTTTCAGCCGGGCCGACCTGACTCCGGAATTCTCGTCAGAGCATACGGAAACCGGCTACATCACCGAACGGTTCCTCGATTATCTGGGGCAGCAGGAGGCGGACAAGCCCTGGTTCGCCCATCTCTCCTTCATCCGGCCGCACCCGCCGTTTTCTGTGCCGGAGCCGTATAATTCCATGATCGAGGATGCGCTGGTGCCGGAGCCGAACCGGGCGGCGTCGGTCGAGGCGGAAGGGGCACAGCATCCGTTCCTGCGGTTCATGCTGGAGAGGGTGACCGGAAAATCCTTTGTGCCGGGCGGCGGTGACCGGCCGGTGACGGACTGGAGCGACGAGGAGGTCCGGGCGGTGCGTGCTGTCTACTTTGCCATGGTGGCCGAAGTGGACGCGCAGCTTGGCCGCCTGGTCGACGGGCTGAAGCGGGCCGGCGCCTATGAGGACACGCTGATCGTGCTGACCAGCGATCATGCGGAAATGCTGGGCGACCATCATCTGTTCGGCAAGCTCGGCTATTTCGAGCAGAGCTATCACATTCCCCTGATCGTCCGCATGCCCGGGGCAGGGCGCCCACGCGGCATCAGGGTCGACCGGTTCACCGAATCCATCGATATTGCGCCGACCCTGGCGGACTGGTCCGGCATACCGACGCCGCTGCAATATGACGGCCGGTCCCTGCTGCCCTTCCTGACCGGCGAGCAGCCACACAATTGGCGCGATGCGGCCCATTGGGAGTTCGATTTCCGGGATGTCACAGGCGGCGTGCCGGAGAAGGAACTTGGTCTTCGGCTCGATCAATGCCAGCTCGCGGTACGCCGGGAGGAGCGGTTCAAATATGTGCATTTTGCCGGATTGCCGCCGCTGCTGTTCGATCTGGAGAATGACCCGCATGAACTTGTGAACCTTTCCGGTAACCCGGACTATGCGGCCCAGGAGCTGGCAGCGGCGCGCGGCATGCTGTCCTGGCGTCAGGCGATGAGCGAGCGCACCCTGAGCGGGATCGAGGTCACAGCCAATGGCCCGGTGGAACGGAGCTTCGCCGAGCGTTTCTGAACGCGCCGGGTGGTGCCTTGCCGAACGCTTCTGAACGGTGCGCGTGATCCTTCTCGGATTACCACTGATCCGGTTCCGTGCCGCATCTTGGTGGTGCGCGCAAAGCGCTGCTAGGGTACTGAAAACAGGGCGCGCATTCGGGGGATGCTATGAGCGAAGCGGCTGACTATTCGATCGACCCGCAGATGGCGAAAGCCATGGAGCGGATGCTGAAGATCGTCGAAGAGGAAGGGCTTCCGCCGCTCCCCGCCGACCCGAGCCCGCCGGAGTCCCGTGTCCGGATGGAAGCGGAGCGGTCCTGGTGGAACCAGGATCTTCCGGAGATGGCGGATGTCCGGGAAGAACATATCGACGGCCCGAACGGCCCGATCCGGGTGCGCCTGCTCTATCCGGACGTGCCGCGACCGGCGCCGGTGCTTGTCTATTTTCATGGCGGCGGCTGGGTGGTCGGCTCGCTGGAGACCCATCACCGGGCGATGCGCTGCCTCGCGCTGGAAAGCGGCTGCGCCGTTGTCGCGGTCGATTACCGCCTGGCGCCGGAGCACAAGTTCCCGGAACCGCTGCAAGACTGTGTCGCGGCGATCGAGCATGTCCGCGAGCATGGTGGCGACTGGGGCCTGGATGTGGAAAAGATCGCTGTCGGCGGCGACAGCGCCGGCGCCAATCTGGCGTTGGGCTCTGCTTTGGCGCTGCGCGACAAGGGCGACAGTCCGATCCGCTCCCTGACCCTGTTCTACGGCTGCTTCGAGCGGGATCTGGAGGGAGACTCCCATACGCTGTTCGGCGACGGCTCCTTCGGTCTTTCCACTGCATCCATGCGCTGGTACTGGAATCATTACCTGCGCGACGACGCGGATGCGGCCGACCCGCTGGCCTGCCCGATGAAGGCCGATCTCGCGGGATTGCCGCCGACGCAGCTCTACCCGGCCGGGCTCGATCCGCTGCGGGATGATTCGATCCTGATGCGGGAGCGGATGGAGGCGGCCGGCGTGCCCGTCGAGTTCAAGCTCTATCCCGGGGTCTGCCACGCTTTCATCAACCTGACCCGGATGGTCGATCAGGCGCACGAGTTGATCGGCGATGCCGCCAGCGCGGTCCGGCGCAATCTTTCACTCGGCTGACGGGCTCTCACTCTACTGAGGTGGCCGGCCGTTCGTCCGGCAGGCGCAGGGTCAGGATATTGGTCATCAGGATGGTGCCGGCCAGCATGTAGAAGACCGAGGCAAGGCCGAACTGGTCTGCCAGCATGCCGCCGATGATCGGCATGACGATGGAAAAGCCGCTCTGGGTGCCGAACATCAGGCTGGTTGCCGAACCGCCCAGGTGGTCCGGCGTGAGGTCCATCATCCAGCTATGCACGACGGGCCGCACCGCATAGAGCACGAAACCGAGCAGGGATATGCCGGCGACGAAGGCCGCCTCGCTGCCGAGGAAGGTCAGGCTGGTGATCAGCACGGTGGAGGCGCTGAGACCGGCGAGCACGACGGTGCGCCGGCCGACCCGGTCCGACCAGATCCCGGCGGCCGGCGTGGCGACAACACCGCCGACCTGCATCGCCGCCATGGCGATGCCGATCATCACCGGCCCGGAATGCATGACATCGGCGAGATAGAGCGGCAGGAAGGCGAGCAGGCCGCCCTGGGTCATGGAGCGAAAGCCGCTCATCACGCACAGACCGAGAATGGCGCGGTTGGCGATCACCGTGCGGATACCGGCCAGATATTCGGTCACGCCGACGCCGCGTGCTGCCGTCCCTTCGGCTTTCCGGGTTTCGTAGCGCATCAGTCCGACGGCCAGGACAACGGCAACAGCAAGCGCGGGCAGGGCGGATATCTCCGCGGCTGCCTGCCAGCCGAAGGCGGCGATCAGGGCGCCTGCGGTGAGCGGGGCAAGCGTGTCTCCGGCGCTGGCGCCGAGACCATGGATCGAAAGCGCGTATCCCCGGTTTTTCGGGTACCGGTTCGAGAGAAAGGAGATCGCCGGCGGATGCCAGAGATTGCTGGTGACACCGAGCACGACGACAAGTCCGGCAAGAGCGAGGAACGTAACGGCAAGCCCGATCGCCATCAAAGCCAGCGCCCCGACGGCGACCGACAGCACCTGGAACATCACCCGGCGTCCGGTCAGGTCGACCAGCGGTCCGCTGAAGAAATTCGCGCCGAAGGCACTGAAATGGAAGATGCTGACCAGCGCCCCGGTTTCCGTGTAACTGAGGCCGAGCGTCGTCGACAGGGCCGGGAGCAGCAGGTAGAAGACCGCGTCCGTCCAGTGGATGGCGCCATGGCCGAGGCCGACGAGTGTGATCGGAATGTTTTCCCGGAGCGGGAGCCCGGTCAGGCGTTCGGAAAGAGACATGGATATTCCAGGCAAATGGCAGGCTGCCGCCTGATCGGGCAGGCAAGGGTACGGAGAGATGGGCGATCAAATTAGCACGCAAACGCCGAGCTTGAGCAATCTCCTTGGCGAGTTGCTCGACCACGGCGCGCTGGAAGCCCTGCTGTTTTCCGTGCTGCTGCTCGGCGGGCTTTCAATTCTGTATTACACAGTAAGGACCGGCGTGCCCCCCATGCCGTCGCACCCGTCGGCCCGTCGGGCCGCGTTCCGGCTGATTCCGGACCGTTTTTCCCCGGCAGCGATCTATGAGCTCGGCTGCGGCTGGGGCGGGATCGCTTTCGCGCTGGCGGCGCGCTATCCGCAGGCGCGGGTGGTGGCCATCGAGCTGTCACCGTTGCCATGGCTGGTCTGTCACATCCGGCGGCTGTTCCAGCGCCGTCCGAACCTCGAAATCCGCCGGGCTGATTTCCTGAAAAGCGATCTCTCTGATGCGGATCTCGTGTTCTGCTACCTGATGGTTGCACCGATGCGCGGCCTGGAACGGAAACTCACCGGTGACCTGCGGCCGGGCGCACTGGTGATCACCAGCACGTTCGCCCTGCCTGGCTGGACGGCAGACGGGGCAGAAACTGTTCCGGAATCCATGAACGCGCAAATCTATCGCTATCGCGTGTCTGGCTGACCGGGCCCGTCAGTCCAGTTCCGCCTCAAGCGCGGCGTCGCTCGCCGCGACTTTATGCGGTGTCCTCAACGCGGTGAGATCGCCCAAGTGATGGGCTATGCGCCAGACGTGATACGTGCTGCGGTGAAGCCACCGGATGCTGTCCAGCCGATTGATCGTGTCATCCACCGACAGCAATCCGGCTGCGGCATTGAGTGTCGCGGCTTCCCGGATCCGGTGGCGTTCGTCGCGCAAATCTTTCCGCAGGATATCGAAGTCGCGTTCCGCCGCGTTCAGGTCCTGGCTCCGGCAGAGATCGGCGAGCAGGGTTACAAATTTTGCACTCACCTCCCGGAGGGCAGGGTCGCGAGCGATCGTCGCGATCCGTTGTGACTGGGTCGCACGGTGATACAGCCGGCGCAGATGATCGAGGGTGTGGAGCGCGGAGGTAAACCGCCCGAGATCCACGCTGGGATCGAGCCGCGCCTGTATGTCGGCCGCGTAACGCTCGGATTTGACCAGGGCTTCCTGAATTGGTCCCAGGCCGGATGCTCTGTCGCCGAGAGGCGCTTCTATTGATCGGCGGAGTTGTCCTAAAAGGGTCAGCGCAGATTCGGTCAAAGTGCCTGCAAGGGCATCGGTCGCGGCACCGGTATCGGGCAGCAACCTTGTGTCCAGTCGGCGCGCGAGATCGGCCCCGTCTTCCGGGATCAGCCACAGGATGAGGCGGGCGAACAGACCCGTGACCGGCAACACAAGAAGGACACCCAGCGTATTGAAGGTGCTGTGAAAGGCGACCAGAGCCAGCTGTCCGGAGCCGGGCGTGGCGGCATCTGTGAAATGTGTGGCGAGGGTGGCAAAGGGGGTCAGCAGGCAGAATGCCAGAAATCCGGTCAGCACATTGTAGACCAAGTGTGCGAAGCCGGTCTGGCGCATTGCAGCTGATCCGCCGATTGCGGCAAGCACGGCGGTAAAGCTGGTGGCCACGTCCATGCCGATGACCATGGCGGCTGCCTGGGGCAGGCTGATCGCCCCGCTGCCGAGCGCCACCATCGCTGTCGCAACGCCGGCGCTGGAGGATTGGGTCGCCAGCGTGATGGCGACGCCGATGGCGACGAGCTGGAGGCGACCGAAAAAGGTGTCGGCCGGAAAATCATCCGGTGTCACGACTCCCCTGAACACTTCCATTCCATCCTGCATCGTGTCGAGCCCGATGAAAATCAGGCAAAACCCGGCCAGGGACCATCCGGCGAGAGCGAGCCGTCCCTTGCCAAAAAACTTGACCAGGACCGCGAAGAGAAGAACCGGGAGCGCGACGGCCCCGAGCTCCAGCTTGAAGCCTATGAGGGCGACCATCCAGCCGGTCAGGGTCGTGCCGATATTGGCGCCGAATACGATACCAAGCGCCTGGGAGAACGTCAGGAGGCCGGCTCCGACGAAGCCGACGGCCGTCACTGTCGTCGCGCTGGAGGACTGGATGAGCGCGGTCACGAAGGCACCGGTAGCCGCACCGGTCACAGAGCTGTTGGTGCATTTCGCCATGAGCCGGCGCTGACTGTTCCCGACCAGGCTCTTCAGGCCATCGGTCAGAATCAGCATTCCGATCAGGAACAGCCCGATCCCGCCAATGGCGACAGCAAGATTTGCGATCATAGTTTCAGAAATGCCCCCTGATCAGCTCAGCGGGTTTTATGCGCCGGCTGTCAGGCCGAACCGCTCCGCGTGCCAGCGCATGTGATCTTCCATGAAACTGGCGATGAAATAGTAAGAGTGATCGTAGCCCTCCTGACGCCGAACGGTCAGGCGGATATCGGTTTTCTCGCAGGCCGCTTCCAGCAGTTCCGGCTTGAGCTGTCCATCCAGAAACCTGTCGGCCAGTCCCTGGTCAACCAGGATATCGGGCACCCGGGCGCCATCCTCGATCAGGGCGCAGGCGTCATATTGTCGCCAGTCGGCCTTGTTCGATCCGATATAGCCGGTCAGCGCCTTGTCGCCCCACGGGCAGTTGATTGGCGAGCATATCGGGGCGAAGGCCGAAACGCTCCTGAAACGCTCAGGATTTCTGAGGGCCATGGTGAGGGCGCCGTGACCCCCCATGGAATGGCCCGTGATGGCCTGCCGCGTCATGTCGAGCGGCAGCGCCTGCTGCAGCAGGGCCGGAAGTTCCTGTTCGATATAGCTGCGCATTCTGTAATTGGCGGACCAGGGCGCTTCGGTCGCGTCGACATAGAAGCCGGCGCCAAGGCCGAAATCGTAGGCGCCATCCGGATCGTCCGGAACATTGTCGCCGCGCGGGCTGGTGTCGGGCGCGACCAGGGCAATGCCCAACTCGGAAGCGTAGCGCTGGGCGCCGGCCTTTACCGTGAAATTCTCCTCGGTGCAGGTCAGGCCTGACAGGAACCAGAGCACCGGAACCCTTGCCGTGCCGGCGGCCGGAGGGAGGTAGACCGAGAACCGCATCTCGGTCCCGGTCTCCGCAGAGCTGTGCGAATAGACAAACTGTTTTCCGCCGAATGCCTTGGCTTCGGAGACGGGTGTCAGGGCCGGTACAGTCATTGCTCTTCATCCTTTTGCGGTCGCTCGCGCGGGAGGCTACACCAAGGCGGCGGTGCACGGAACGGTCCCGTTCGGGTTAACGGGGTTATGTCCGGCGTCTTAGATCATTAGGATGCCCGCTGATTTACCAAGAGGGACCCATGCCTAAGATCAATGCCGAACGTTTGCTGAACGACCTGGAAACCCTGCGCGCCATCGGCGCGGTCGAGACCGGTGTGGTCAGGCCCGCCCTGAGCGAGAAGGACCTTGAGGCACGGCGCTGGCTGAAGCAGCGGTTCGAGGAGGCGGGGCTCGATACGACGCTGGACGGTGTCGCCAACGTGCTCGGACGGTCCAGGAACAACGGACCGGCACTGATCGTCGGCTCCCATTCGGATACCCAGCCGCGCGGTGGCTGGCTTGATGGCGCGCTCGGAGTGATTTACGGCCTCGAAGTGGCGCGCGCGCTGGCGGAAGACCCGGAGACCTCGGATCTCGCCGTCGACGTGATTTCCTGGCAGGACGAGGAAAGCCGGTTCTATGGCTGCCTCGGTTCCCGGTCCTGGATCGGCACGCTTGATCCTGAAGTGGAAGCAAACGCGACCGACCGGGACGGAGTGAAACTGACCGATGCGCTGAAGGATGCCGGGCTGACCGATGTGCCGCGCCTGCGTATGGAACAGGGCCGCTATGTCGGTTACCTCGAGGCCCATATCGAGCAGGGTGCCTGGCTGGAAGATGCCGGCGAACAGATCGGTGTCGTTACAAGTATCGTTGGCATCCGCGGCATGACGCTGAAATTCGTGGGCGAGCAGAACCATGCCGGAACGACCACGATGGCGCGCCGCAAGGATGCGGCAACCGCCCTTTTCCAGGTGGCCGGCAGGATTCACGAGGAATTTGCGAAACATGCGAAACCGACAACGGTGTGGACGCTCGGCCGCGTGCTCATCGAGCCGGGCGCGGCGTCCATCGTGCCCGGTTATGCGGAACTTACACTGCAGTTCCGGGACAGCGAGGATGCGTTGCTTGACAAATACGAGGAAATCGTCGCCGGGCTGGTCGCCGAGGTGAATGCGGAAGGGCGGATCAAGGCGAGCGCCGAACGCTCCCGCACGCCGGTTCGGCCGTCGGATATGGATGAGGGATTCCAGAATCATCTGGCTGCGGCGGCCGAGAAAACCTCACCCGGCAAGTGGCGGCGCATGCCGAGCGCTGCCGGACACGATCCGATGGTCCTGACAGCGGCGCTTCCCTGCGCCATGCTGTTCATCCCGTCCATCGGAGGGATCAGTCACGATTTCGCCGAGGACAGTCACGAGGAAGATATTGTCGCCGGCTGTCAGGTGCTTGCCGACGCAGCTGCTTCCATCCTCACGTCCGCCCAGAAGGAATAACCATGCTCTCAGCCGAAGACACAGCCCGCGCCGTCGAGATTCTCGCAGCGTCGCGCCTCGGCGGCGGACCGACAGATCGATTGCCGGATCCGCTCATGCCGAAGACCGTCGCTGAAGGGTATGAGCTGCAGCATCGTTTGAACGCCCACCTGACGCAGGCCGGTTTCGGGCCGGTGGTCGGTCACAAGATCGGCTGCACGACCAAGGTGATGCAGGACTACATGAAGATCAGCGAGCCCTGCGCCGGCGAGATTTTCGCCACCATGGAGTTCCACGAAAGCGCCGATGTTCAGATAGATCTCTATCACCGGATCGGCATCGAGGTGGAAATTGGCGTCCTGCTGTCCCACGACATGGTGCAGGACGAGCCTTTCACGCGGGAGACGGTCGGCGGTTATGTCTCTGCGGTACTGCCGGCGGTGGAACTCGTGGACGACCGGTATGTTGACTATCCTTCATTGCCGGTGCCGATGCTGGTAGCCGACAACTTTTTCAATTCCGGTGCCGTTCTCGGCCGTCCGCTGATGAACTGGCAGGGTCTTGATCTTGCTGCTGTCGCGGGCAGTCTTTACATCGACGGAGACGAGGCCGGGACGGGTGTCGGGGCCGACATACTGGGCCATCCGTTCGAGGCGCTTGCCTGGCTCGCAAACCTGCATTGCAGTCAGGATCGGCCGCTCAGGGGCGGAGAGTTCGTACTCCTTGGCAGCATCGTCAAGACGGTGCATTTCGACGCGCCGGCCCGCTGTGTCGCTGACCTTGGAGAGCTTGGCCGTGTCGAAGTCAAGTTCGTATGACACTTCCTCGGAGTTGATCGCGGGATGTGCGATTCGCGCAGTCAGGAAAGAGTTTCGATTCCGGGCAATCCGACCCGTTTCCTGCTGAAACATACCGGGCGCTTCACGGCGCTTGTCCTACACACTGGCTGGTGTCACCATTCGGCATCGTCTGCTGAAGCTGTGTAAGACCCGTTGGACGATCGTTCAGGATGACTTGGTAATGGCGACTTACGTACTGGTTCATGGAGCATGGCACGGTGGCTGGTGCTGGCGGCGGGTCGCGGATCGGCTGCGTGCAGCTGGGCATGATGTTTACACGCCGACCCTGACGGGACTTGCCGACCGCTCGCATCTGCTGTCTCCGTCGGTCAGGCTCCAGACCCACATTCTCGATGTCGCCAACCTGTTGGTCTGGGAGGATCTGGAGTCCGTGATCCTGTGCGGGCATTCCTATGGCGGCATGGTGATCACCGGCGCCGCGGACCGGGAAGCATCCAGGATCAAGTCGCTTGTCTATGTCGATGCCTTTGTCCCTTCCGATGGGGAAAGCGCAATGGACTTACGACCGCCCGACCGGGTCAAACTGGCGTTCGAGCAGATCCGCACCGTCGGTGAAAACTGGTGGATGCCGCCGACCCCGGCCGCCTCTTTTCGTGTAAACGAGGCGGATCAGGCTTGGGTCGATGCGAAGTGCACAAACTTCCCGATTTCCTGTTTCACGCAACCGGTCCGGCTGAGTGGTGCTGTGGACGGCATCTCGGACAGGTACTACGTCCGGGCGGGGGGCTATCAAGCACCCCAGTTCGATGCCTGTGTGGAGAAGTTGAGCGGAGCCGCGGGCTGGGAGGTGAGTACCTTGCCGTGCGGACATGACATCATGGTCGATATGCCAGACGAGCTGACTGCCTTGCTGGAAAAAGCCGACCGATAATGAACCTCCTCACGAGTATACAACGTTCCGATCCGACTTTGATCTGGCTGCCAAATCCGAAAAAGGTCTGCCAGGCAAAATGTCTTCTCGATGCAATCATGCCGCATTTACTGTTTCTTAGGTCCTATGCCCTAAGAATTACCAATACATGGTTGGCGGCGGTACGAGCCGTTTACTTCGGCCATTCGACGGGGCTGGAAAAAACCGCTGGACCAATTGATGAATGACCTCGATATAGCCGATCAGTTCAAGGCCTTCGACGCGCTGCATGACAGCGTGTTTCTGATTGATGCCGGTGGGCTTGTGGTCGCGGCGAACACATCAGCGGTTGAAGTTCTCTGTCTGACGGCCATGCAGGTGATCGGCAGCCCGTTCACCAATTACTTTCCCGATTTCGACGCGCGGATTCCCGACGGGGATGGCGACGTTGTCGAGATTGCCGGGCGCCGAGGCGACGGGTCGGGGCTTCTCCTGGAAGGACGTTCTTCAGTCACATTCCGCAATGGCAGCAAATGCCGTCTGCTGGTTCTGCGTGACCGGCGCAGCAGAATCTCTCTGGAAGAGAAACTCGTGTGGGCCGCATTCAATGATCCGGCCACGAAACTGCCGAACCTGCTCGGGTTCTGCAGCCGGATCGGGCAGCGCATGCAAGCCGGAGATTGCCGCCTCGATGGGAGGGCAATGGTCATTGCTATCTCTCTCGGCCGACTCGGATTTTTTGCCGGCACGCTGGGCGAAGCCACCAGGTCCCGCATTGTCCGGGAAGCCGGGGATCGTTTGGGGCGGCTGAAGGCTGTCTCTGACATAGCCTTGCTTGATGATTCAACGCTTGGTGTCATGGTTTCAACAGAGAGCGGGCCGGACGATCTTACCGGCTTGGTCGAGAGTCTGCGGCTCTGCGTCGAGGTCAGCTATTCGCCGAGCGAGAACGCAGCCCGTATCGTCCCGCATTTCGGGATCAGCCGGATCACGGATCCGGGTCTTGATCCGGAGGACATTGTGCGGAAGGCCCGTTTTGCCCTGAATGCGGCCTTGCAGAAAGCGATCGGCAGCGCCGAGATCTACGAGGACGAGACTCACCGCGAAGCCGTCCGCCATCTGGTCGTTGAGCATGATCTCCGGCGCGCGATATTCGAGCGGAAGGAAGAATTTTGGCTGGCTTACCAGCCGAAGGTGGACTGCAAAACAGGAGCTATCGCCGGGCTTGAGGCCCTGTTGCGCTGGAACCACCCGAAGCGGGGACTTGTCGGACCCAACGAATTTCTACCGATTGCGCGACAGGCCGGGATCGCTTCGGATCTGACATTCATTGTGCTCGAACGGCTTGTCGCGCAGATCAAGGATTGGCAGTCGGCCGGGATTAAGAATGTTCCCGTGGCTTTCAATATCGAAGCGGAAGATGTTCGTGAGAACAAGCTTATCCCGTTTCTGACGGATCTGCTTGGAGATGCGAATCTGCCGCCCGGCGCGCTGGAGTGCGAACTGACCGAGACCAGCATCGTTGCTGATCTCCGGGCCGCGAAACAGCTGTTTGACAAGCTTGGCGAAATGGGAGTGCCTACGGCGGTCGATGACTTCGGAACGGGCTATTCTTCCCTGGTGCATATCATCGACTTGCCGATCAGTGTCGTGAAGATTGACCGTTCCTTTGTGCAGACGATGGAGACGAGCAAAGGCAGCAATGCGATCGTGCAGGCCATCGTTGCCATGACGAAGGCCATGGGCGCTGTCTGCGTTGCAGAAGGCGTTGAAACAATGAAACAATTCACCGATATTCGAAATCATGGTTGCGATTTGGCCCAGGGCTATCTGTTCGATAAGCCTCTGGCTCCTGAAGCCGTAGCGGTCCGGTTGCTGGAAATGCGGTCTTACGGCAAACAGATCGAGCAGGACATGGCAGTGCTTGTCTGATGTCTCGCCGGCACGCACCTTGATGCTGTTTTTGGACCTGAGAAGCCAGCGGATATCCTGGCGAGCGTCCCTTATCGGACAGCTGCGAGGTTGTGGCGTTGTCTAAAGACGGAAATCAAAAGCCGGGGGCTGAACCCGGGACGGGGAAACCCACGGCAGTTTCCGCAAGTCCGCGTGCCAAAACGGAAGGTATTGATTTTTCGTACTTTCTTTGGCTGGCAACGGTGGCTACCGCAATTCTTGCCTCCGTCAGTATGTTGATGGCTGGCGGACTGTTGTTGTTGAACTACGTTTTCGAGTTGGTTTTTTCAGCGCCGCTCGTCGGCGGAGCGAATTATACCGGGATCATGCGTGTGACCGGTGTCTTTGCTTGCATGTCCGTTCTGGCTCACGCGCTGCGACTCCGTATGGCGGCTGTGGCGAACTCCACACAGGCTATCCCATTCCCGGACGAGATTGTCGCGACGCCAAACACTGGGGACCCGGCTGTCGACAAGTTTGAGTGTGTGGGCCGGGTGCTGATCTTTGTTCGCGATACCGAAATCGCCGATATCATTCTCGCAAACCGCTCTCAGATTGCCGAGGCGTTGTCTGGAGCGCTCTCGCTGGCGATCAGCGATCCTGTGGTGCGATATTCAAAAGAAAGGATTGAGCACACGCTTCGGATGGGGCTCGGTAATCTTTTGCCGCTCAAGAGCGTGTCTGCCATCGGGCTTACCGAGCTCCGCCATCGGCCCCGTTCGAGCCGATGACAGGATAGGGCTGGACGATGTCTTGCGCATGTAGGGCGCGATGCCAGGTGTCAGGAGAAATCCCGTGGATCATCCATAAGCACATGGTCGGGATTGAGCGGTCCAAGCATGGCGTTTTCAAGGTTGGTCGCCCGCAGGTTCGTTTTCTGGATGCGACCGGCTCTTGCGCCGTAGCCGGTGCTGATCGGCGCCGGTTGGATGATGGCATCCGTCAGGTCCGCTTGCCTTAGGTTGCAGCCCCAAAGGCTCGCGCCGGAGAGATTGCAGCCGCGCAGGCTGGCCATCTCGAAGTCTGAGTTCGTAAGGTTGGCCAGGATCAGCAGCGATCCGTTGAATTGGGCGCCACGAAAACTCACCCCGCGCATCTGAGCGCCGCTGAGATTGAGATTTCTCAGATCTGCATTGTCGAGATTGGAGCCGTCCAGGTCTGCACGCGCACCCCGGGCGCCGCCGGTGGATACCCAGAAATCATGCTCGATGAGCTGGCGGTGCAACTCGACCGACAGCGGGTCCATGGCCGCGTGCAACCGGGCGCTGGCCATGTCGACCCCCGCGAGGTTGGTATCCTTTATCCGGGCCCCGATCATATTAGCGCCCAGGACCAGGGCGTTCATGAGATTGGCGCCACTCAGGTCGGCCCCGGTCGCAATCGAGTCAGTGAGATCTGCGGCGTCGAGAGCGGCGCCGACCAGCTTGGCGTTCCGCAGTGTGGCGCCGCACAATTTGGCCCGG
This sequence comes from Nisaea sp., assembly GCF_040217065.1. Taxonomy (GTDB): domain Bacteria; phylum Pseudomonadota; class Alphaproteobacteria; order Thalassobaculales; family Thalassobaculaceae; genus Nisaea. The sequence goes on along the minus strand of NZ_JAVJNX010000009.1, from coordinate 694,198 downwards.
GAAAGAGTGGTGCCCTCAAGGTTGGCGCCGGACAGGTCTGCATTTTCCAGGATCGCGCCGGACAGGTCCGCCCGTTCCATGTTGGCGTGATGAAGCTTTGCGTGCGACAGATTGAGCGCCGTAGCGTCATTTTCGACGCCGGACCATTCCGCTTCCATCACGCGCCCCCTTGTGCGGGACAGGTTCGCCCCGCGCATGTCGGCGCCAGTGAAGTCGACAGAGGCGATGACCGCAGAGGTGAAATTCGTTTTTTCCAGGGTTGCGTTGCGGAGGTTCGCCGACATCAGGTCGGCGCCGGTCAGGTCAGCTCCGGAGAGGTCGGCACCTTCCAGGTTCGCACCCTGAAGGTTTGCCCCGCGCAGCAAGATATTCCGCATCATTTTGCTGCGGAAATCGCTACCGAACAGGTTCGTTTCCGAAAGATCCGCTGGTCTTCCGCGCGTCGGATCCTCCAGCCACAACATGTGCTGGAGCAGGGCGGATTCCAGAGATTCTTTCGAGATGTATTGAAGCGAGCTCATGCTCTTTATACTACGCCGCCCTGTTTAAGAGTTCGTTAAAGAATGCTGCCAGATCCGATTGCCTGTCGGATGTATCCGGCGCTGGACGGTGGCCCGTAGCACCGGCATAAAGATCTCTGTTCGGCGAATTTGAGGAAGTGGGGCTGGTCGTGGCGATTAACAAGATCGTTCAGGCGCGCGCGGAGGCGGTGTCCGGTGTGAAGGACAACAGTACTGTCTTGATTTCAGGGTTCGGCGCAGCCGGCGTGCCGACCGATCTCATCCATGCGCTGCTCGACCAGGGCGCCCGTGATCTGACGGTGGTTTCCAACAATGCCGGGACCGGGGATCATGGGCTTGCCGCTCTGCTGAAAGAGGGCCGCGTGCGCCGGATCGTCTGTTCATATCCGCGATCGGCCGGTTCGATTGCCTTCGACGAGCTCTATGCCGCGGGCCAGATCGAACTGGAGCTGGTGCCGCAGGGAACGCTCAGCGAACGTATGCGCGCCGCCGGCGCCGGGATCGCTGGTTTTTACACCCCGGTCGGTGTTGGAACACAGCTCGCGGCGGGCAAGGAAGTCCGGGAGATCGACGGGCGGGAATATGTCCTGGAATACGCACTGAAAGGTGATGTGGCGCTGGTCCAGGCCGAAAAGGCCGACCGTTGGGGCAATCTTGTCTACAACAAGTCGGCGCGGAATTTCGGCCCGGTCATGGCGACCGCTGCCGACCTGACCATCGTGGAGGCCCGGCATATTGTCGATCTCGGTGAGATCGATCCGGAAATCGTCGTTACACCGGGTATTTACGTTGATCGTGTATTCCACGTTCCGGCCGCCGCCGTGGCCGCCTGACGGCGGCCACGTTCGAGGTTGGAAGTCTTAGGCCTTGCGAGCCTGCTTGCGGCAGGCCACCAGATGTTCGATGGCCTTGGTTACACCGCCTGGCGTGTAGGGCACGTTCAGGTAAGCGAACGTGGCTTCCACGCTTGCCAGCGCGCCATATAGCATCGGCTCGTTCATCTCGCCCATATGGCCGATCCGGAAGGCCTTACCGCTCAGATTGCGCAACCCGCCGCCGAGCGCGCATTGAAAGTCGTCCCGGCAAACATCGCGGATCCTGGTGCTGTCGATGCCTTCCTTGAGCAGGATCGTCGTCACGCCGTCAGCCTGTTCTTGCGGGTTGATGGCGTTCAGTTCCATGGCGCCGGCCTGTCCCCAATGCGCGACCGCAAGCCGGGTTGCCTGTGCGAGCCGCCTGTGCCGGGCGAAGACGTTTTCCAGGCCTTCCTCAAGCAGCATGTCGAGCGATGCGCGCAATCCGAACAGCTGGGTCTGCGGGCTGGTGCCGCAGAAGGTGCGGTAGCTTTCGGAAGCCATGCGCAGGGACCAGTCCCAGTAGCGGCGCTGGGAGGTCGCGATCTTGTGCGCTTCCAGGGCTTTCGGCGAGGCGGTGACGAAGCCGAGGCCGGGCGGCATCATCAGGCCCTTCTGCGAGGCGCTGACTGCAACGTCGACGCCCCATTCGTCCATCCGGAAATCCGTAACGCCGAGGGTCGGGATCGTGTCGACAAAGAGCAGGGCAGGGTGGCCTGCGTCGTCCATTGCCTTCCGGATTGCCGCGACATCACAGGTGACACTGGTTGCGGTATCCGTCTGGATGACCAGGACACCTTTGATCTCGTGGCTCTTGTCGGCGGCAAGCCGGTCCCGGATCTTGCTCGGGTCAATCGCCTGACGCCAATCGCCCTTGATCGTCTCGGTGCGCATCTGCAGCGCTTCGGCCATTTCGCCCCAGCCGGTCGAGAAGTTGCCAAGTTCCGGCACCAGCAACAGGTCACCGGGGGACAGGGTATTGACCAGCGCGGCTTCCCAGGCGCCATGTCCGTTGGCGGCGTAGATGAACAGTTCATGCTCGGTCTTGAAGATCTTCTTCAGGTCCCTGAAGCAGGTCTCGATCATGGCGAGAGCGATAGGATCGCCGAGATCCATCGGGTTTCGAACCATTGCCTGCTGGACGCGCTCCGGCACATTCGTCGGGCCGGGGGTGTTGAGCAGGCTCCGACCGCGCTTGACGTCGTAACCAGACATATCCGTAGCTCCCTGTTTTTCCGTGCCAGAGCGCCGGACAGCGAGCTTTGCCCGGCATCAATCCGGCACTATCCACGTTTATATTTGGGTGATCCGTAAGGAATCCCGTCTATTCGGGACGTGCGAGCTGAGTTATATGGTCAGTCACGGAAAGCGGCAATACTTCAAAAGCAGGAGTCAGTCGCTATGGTATCGCAACAATTCGTTCGCATCTGGAGCAGCGATATGGTCATGGAAGCAGCGGTTCAGGATGTCGCAGTACAAAAACTGACGCGAAATCAGGTTGCCTGGCGTGCGGCTAACGAGATTCCGGACGGCAGCTACGTGAATCTGGGAATCGGCCAGCCGACGACATGCTCGAACTTCATTCCGGAAGATCGCGAGATTGTTCTGCATAGTGAAAATGGCATTCTCGGGGTCGGTCCGGCACCCGCGCCGGGGATGGAAGACCCGGAACTGATCAATGCGTCAAAAGACCCGATCACCCTGGTTCCGGGCGGCTCTTTCTTCGTGCATTCCGATGCTTTCGTGATGATTCGGGGTGGCCATATCGATCTCGCTCTGCTCGGCGCCTTCGAAGTCTCCGAGACGGGAGATCTTGCGAACTGGACGACGGAAAATCCGAAATTCCCGCCCGGTGTCGGCGGCGCCATGGATCTGGCGGCCGGCGCCAAGCAGGTCTGGGTCCTGACCGATCATGTCACCCGCAAGGGGGACCCGAAAATCGTCAAGAGCTGCAGCTACCCGCTGACGGCGAAACGGGTGGTGACGAAGATTTTCACCGATCTTGCGGTGATCGACGTGACCGATTCCGGACTGGTCGTCCGCGAGATGGTCGAGGGACTCACGCTTGAAGCGCTGCAGCAGCTGACCGAACCGAAACTCACTCTCGCACCCGATTGCGGCGTGCTGGCCGCACCGGCGGTCTGACCGCCGGCGTCTGCGGAGGATCTGCATTGGTTGACTCTCCCCGCATCCGCAGCTTCACTGCGTCGTCGTTTATGGCGGTATCTCTGCGCCTATCCTGGGGACGTTCCTAAGTTATGGATTCTGTTGAAATTCTGCCAGCGCGGGCGAGCGACAGGGAAGGCCTGACCGAGCTTGTGCGGGAGCTCAAGGATTTCGAACGATATCTCCATCAGGCCCGCCAGCCCGGGGAGCGGGTGGCCGCGGATCATGTTGATTATCTTGTCCAGTCCGCCGAAGAGGGCGCCGGGGCCATTTTCATCGCCTGGGTCGGTGCGGATATCGCCGGTTTCGTCGCCGGCTGGATGGCGCTCGACCAGGACCCATTGAATTTCCCGGAACTGGCCTCGCACGGCTACGTCTCCGATATCTTCGTGTTGCCCCGCTGGCGCGGCAAGGACATTGCCCAGCAGCTGCTTGGGGCGATTGAGACCCACCTCAGAAATCAGGGCGCCCGTCGGCTCCGCATTCATTCCTTGTCCCGCAATGCGGCGGCACTTGCCGCGTATCGGGGTTTCGGCTTTGATCCGATGGAAATCGTTCTGGAAAAACCACTCTGACACTCAAGCCAACAAGGCACGTCCGGACCGTCGCGGATTTCAATCGGCGGGTATAGGGAGGAATACATGGCACGCAAATCCTATGAGGAATTGCGGAGTTACCGCTGGTATGGGGTCGACGATCTGCGCTCGTTCGGGCATCGCTCCCGGGCCAAGCAGATGGGATATGCCCGCGAGGACTGGGCCGGAAAGCCGGTCATCGCGATCATCAATACATGGTCCGACATCAATCCCTGCCACACCCATTTCCGCGATCGCGCGGAAGAGGTGAAGCGCGGGGTCTGGCAGGCTGGCGGATTCCCGGTCGAGATGCCGGCGATCTCGCTCTCCGAGCCGTTCCAGAAGCCGACGACGATGATGTACCGCAACCTTTTGGCGCTGGAGACGGAAGAGCTGCTGCGCTCCTATCCCTGTGACGGGGCGGTGCTGCTCGGCGGTTGCGACAAGACCACGCCGGCGCTTTTCATGGGCGCGGCCAGCATGAACATTCCGGCGCTCTTCGTGCCCGCAGGCCCCATGCTGCGCGGGAACTGGCGCGGCAAGACCCTCGGATCCGGCAGCGATACCTGGAAGTACTGGGCCGAGCTGCGCGCCGGAAACATCACCGAGGATGACTGGGAAGAGATCGAGGACGGCATCGCCCGGACGCCCGGGACCTGCATGACGATGGGCACGGCGGCGACAATGATGTGTGCTGCAGAGGCCCTTGGTCTCACCCTTGCCGATGCGGGTTCCATCCCGGCGGCGGACAGCAATCATGCCCGGATGGCGAGCCGTTGCGGACGCCGGATCGTCGATATGGTCTGGGAGGACGTCAAACCGTCCGACATTTTCACCGAGAAAGCCTTCGAGAACGCGATCACCACGGTCATGGCCATGGGCGGCTCGACCAATGCGGTGGTGCATCTGATCGCCATGGCCGGCCGCCTCGGCGTCGAACTTGACCTGGAGCGGTTCGACGAGATCTCCCGGCGCACGCCGTTTCTCGCCAATATCCGGCCGTCGGGCCAGTACCTGATGGAGGATTTCTTCTATGCCGGTGGCCTGGCAGGCCTGCTGAACGAGATCAAGGACATCCTGCATCTCGACTGCATGACCGTGAACGGCAAGACCCTCGGGGAGAATATCGAGGGCAAGGACATCCACAACGAGGATGTGATTCGGCGCCGCGGCAATGCAATGTCGGGCGAAGGCGGGCTTGCCGTGTTGCGCGGTAACCTTGCGCCGGGCGGGGCAATCATCAAGCATATTGCTGCCGATCCGGCCCTGCACACGCATACCGGACCGGCCGTGGTGTTCCGTGACTACAACGACATGGCGGCGCGGATCGACGATCCGGATCTGCCGGTGACGAAGGACTCGGTTCTGGTTCTGCAGAATGCAGGTCCCCAGGGCGGGCCGGGCATGCCGGAATGGGGCATGCTGCCGATCCCGAAGAAGCTGCTGCAGGACGGGGTGCGCGACATGGTGCGGATCTCGGACGCACGGATGAGCGGCACCAGCTACGGCACCTGCGTGCTGCATGTGGCACCGGAAAGCTTCGTGGGCGGTCCGCTGGCCCTTGTCCGGGATGGGGACATGATTGCCCTCGATATTCCGGGGCGTACGCTGGAATTGCTTGTGGATGAGGCGGAACTCGCGACCCGGAAGGCCGCCTGGAAAGCCCCGGAAGCGAAATTCGCGCGCGGGTTCGGGGCGATCTACGCGGCACACATCACCCAGGCTGACAAGGGCTGCGACTTTGATGTGCTGGAAGGGACAGCGCCGACTCCGGAACCGGAAATCCACTAGAAATATGCATATTTTCCGGTGACACGTTCGTAAATGCTGACATCGTCATTCCGTAAGAGAGGCAATCCCGTGCGCTGCCGGGCTTGCGCCAAGCCGCTATGTCCGGAAGTATATGTTCCGAGATAGCGTCCCATCTTCTGGGGCGTCGTCACGAAAGCGGTCATAAGGCCGCGCCAAATGGGAGGAAATTATGAAGCATGTCTTGAAGGCAGCGCTGGTCGCTGTCCCGTTGGCCTTTGCGGGCACTGCCGCGAACGCCGATACCTTTGTCCGCATGGTGTCCGGCCCGGCTGGCGGTTCCTGGTATCCGCTGGGCGCAAAAATCATGCAGGTGCTCGGCGACGAAGTGCCCGGTATCTCGACCTCCAGCACATCCGGCGGAGGCATTTCCAACTTGAAGGCCGTTGATGGCGGCGATGCGGAAATCGGCTGGTCATACGCGCACACGTCTTACAACGGCTTTGTCGGACGCGGAAAATTCACCAGCAAGCATGAGAATATCCGCCACTTCGCAACCCTTTATCCGGCAACTTTCCAGGTTGCGGTGCGGGCCGATTCCCCGATCAAGACCTTTGAAGACATGAAGGCCGCCAACATCAGCCCGGGCAAGGCCGGCTGGACCGGCACCGCCTTCGCCGAGTCAATCCTGTCGGCCTACGGTTTCGACTTTGCCAAGATCAAGGAAAACGGCGGTACGGTTCATTATGTGAGCTACACCGAGTCCGTTGCACTCATGAAAGACGGCCACGTCGATGTCTTTATGGCGGCAACCTCGGTGCCGCAGGCGTCCTTCATTGAACTGCAGCACAGCCCGGGTATCCGTTTCATCGGTCTGTCCGACGACAAGTTGAAGCAGATCCTGAATGACAATCCGGGTTTCATCACCGGCTCAATTCCGCAGGCTGCATATGAAGGCCTGTCCGGCGACGTCCCGTCTCTCGGCATCGTCACCAACATGGTGGTGAGCAAGGACCTGCCGGACGAAACCGTTTACCTGATGTGCAAGTCCTTCTGGAAAAATCATGCCGCCTTCGCCGAAGTGAAGAAGGTATGGAACAGCGTGAAGCTGGAGAACGCTCTGAACGGCGCGGCTATCCCGGTCCATCCGGGTGCGCAGAAGTGCTATGACGAGCTTGGTGTCAAAACCACCAGTTGAAGCTGACTCTTTTGCGTGGACCGGGCGGCGCCCCGGTCCACGATCTTCTTTCAGAACATCGGACCGATCATGAGCGAAACCAGCCAGCCCGCGCCGGCAGGGCGCTTAGAGTACGATGAGATCAAGGATTACTCTTTCCTTGAAGAGCTTCTCGTCTCCAAGCGCGTAAACCTGACTTACATCGTCACGCTCGTTTGCTGCACCATCAGCATCGCGCTGGCACTGTTTCATCTCTATGTCGCGCTGTTCGGCACGCCGGAGGGACGGTCCTTCCGATCCGTCCATTTGACGGTGATGCTGACGCTGGCAATCCTGATCAATCCGCTCTTCCGCAAGAGCCACAAGGAGCCGATCCTGCTCCCGGACGATCCACGCAACATCCTGCGGGCGGCCGGCTTCGGTATCGATCTGGTGCTCGTCGGACTGGTGATCGCCGCTCAGGTCTGGACACTCTTGGATATCGACGCCTTTCATATGCGTCTGGGCTCCAAGGAGCCGGTGGATATGTTCTTCGGCGGGATCCTGATCGCGCTGGTGCTGGAAGGGACCCGGCGCGCGGTCGGTCTCGCGATGGTCTGCGTCACCGGATTTTTTGTCGTCCACACCCTTTATTCGCACTATTTCTTCGGGATCTTCTACGGGCCGCCGACCCGTTTCTCGAAATATATCGACACCATGTTCATGAGCAGCAATGGCGTCTTCGGCATTCCGCTGCATGTGGCGGCGACCTACATCGTGCTCTTCATCGTTTTCGGCGGCATCCTGATCAGATCGGGTGCGGGACGCTTCTTCATCGACCTGGCGGTCGCCCTTACCGGGCACCGCATCGGCGGACCGGCCAAGGCCGCAACCCTTTCGAGCGCCTTCATGGGGACGGTTTCCGGCTCCGCCGTTGCCAATGTGGTGACGACCGGATCCTTCACCATCCCGCTGATGAAGAAGACCGGCTATCGCGCGAAATTTTCCGCGGCAGTGGAGGCCTGCGCGTCTTCCGGCGGCCAGATCACACCACCGATCATGGGAGCGGCCGCCTTCATCATCGCGGAGAATCTGCAGGTCAGCTATTTCACGGTGATTGTCGCGGCAGCGATTCCGGCCTTCCTCTATTTCGTGACCGTCTATTTCATGGTCCATCTCGAAGCGGAAAAGCATGGCATTCAGGCCATCCCGGCGGAGCGACTGCCGCAGGCCTGGGAAGTGTTCAAGGGCGGTTGGCATCTGCTGCTCTCGCTGGCCATCCTGATTGCCTTCCTGATGGTGGGCTACACGCCAATGAAGTCGGCCTTCTGGGGCATTCTCAGCCTCATAGCGCTGAGTTTCATCAACAAGAACACCCGGATGAGTCCGGTCGATATTCTCTCGGCCTTTGAATCCGGTGTTCGGTCGACCGTCGCGGTGTCGGTGGCCTGCGCCTGTGCCGGGATCATCATCGGCTCGATCTTCGCGTCCGGCTTCGGCCTGAAATTCACCCAGTCGGTGATCGAGATGTCCGGTGGAAATCTGGCGCTGCTGCTGACCATGACAGCTGTCGCTGCGATTCTGCTTGGGATGGGGATGACGACGACTGCCGTCTATATCACTGTCGCGGCGCTGATCGTGCCGTCCCTCGAAAAGATCGGCGTGCATCCGATCGCCGCGCACATGTTCGCGTTCTACTTCGGCGTGGTGTCGACCATCACGCCGCCGGTGGCACTGGCGGCCTTCGCGGCGGCGGCGATTGCGCGAACGCCGCCGATGGCAACCGCCTTCGAGGCGTCAAAGGTGGGAATCGCGAAATACCTGGTGCCCTTTGCTTTCGTCTATAACCCTTCCTTGCTGGTCGAGGGACCGACCTGGATGACGATCCTTTCGACCGCTCTGGTGCTGTTCGGGCTCTGGGTGCTGTCGTTCGGGCTCGAAGGCTGGTGCCGGGGGCGGGTCGGCCCCTTACAACGCGCGGTATTCCTGGTGTCGGCCCTGTTCCTGATGGTGCCGGTCACAGCCAGCCCGTTCGATATCCCCGGCGTTCTCATTGTTGGTGTCGGGCTGGTCGCTTCCGGATCGATCTATGCCTGGCGGCGGATCGTTCCGGTCAGTCAGCCGGCCGGTTAGGAGAGTTGCGATGAATGAGATTTTTCTCGGCAAGGCACGGCACTGGCTTCTTTTCGTCGTCGTTGCCGTATGTTTCTGGCTGACCGGCATCTACCACCTGCATGTCAGTGAATTTAACATTTTCGTCGGCATCACCATGGCACTGGCTGTGATGCTGGTTTTTTCGGTGATCGTCGATTACCGTCCGGGCGACCGCGTCACGCGTGAGGAACTGCCTGAACCCGACGGCGACTAGGCTGGATGGACAGAAAATCAGGGCCGCGCCGTGCGCGGCCCTTTTTGTATGCGGAGAGACGATGACCGACTTCGAAAACTTCGACGAACGCGACGCCGCAAGCTACGGCTACTGGATCGAGGAGAAGATCCGCTTCGCCGATCTGGATCCGGTCGGCCATGTGAACAATAACGCGATCGGCGTTTATCTCGAGTCCGCCCGTGTTTCGCTTTTTGCCGATGCCGCCGGCGAGATGTATGGCGGCAACCGGGGCGGTTTCTCCTGGGTGGTGGCCCGGATCGAGGTCGATTACCTGAAAGAGATGCATTATCCGGGGCAGGTCCGCGTCGGCACCCGGATCGAGAAGCTGGGCAACAGCTCCCTCGTCATGCGTCAGGCCATCGTGTTCGACGGTGATGTTGTCGGACTCGCCCGCGTTGTCGGTGTCTGCTTCGATTTGCAGGCGCGGAAATCGATGCCGATTCCGGATCATGTCCGGGCGGGTCTGACGAAACTCGCCGGTCCGATTGTCGCGGCCTGAGCTCTCACATCAATGCGTCAAAGCTCCATCCGGCGGCGAGCGAGCCGGCAAGGGCGACGAACAGGTAGAGCAGGAACGGCTTCAGCTTCAGGACCGGCAGGACGGCCATGGCCCCGTAGATGCTGACGACGCCTCCCGAAACCAGGAACCCCATGGCCGCGCCGGGTGACATGCCGTGGTCCAGCAAGGACCGCGTCAGGGGCAGGGCGGCGAAACCGTCGAGATAGAGCGGCCCGCCGATCAGCACGGCCAGGGGGATCGACCACCAGTTTCCCGACCCGACATAGGCGGACAGGGCTTCCGGCGTCAGCAGATAGCCGAGCAGATGTTCCATGGCGAAGGCCGGTATCAGGCAGATCAGGACGAGACGCGCCGTCGCCCGGATTTCGCGGTAGAAGCCCGCTCTCCTTTCCGCATGCTTCCATATCGCGAGGATGAAAGTGTCCGGCGGACAGATTCTGCCAAGACCGCCGACGATCGCATTATCCCGCAATGCCTCAACGGCCCATGGCCTGTGTGCCAGCAGCGCCGTCAGGCTTCCCCCGGCCAGTCCGATGCAGAAGGCGGCAAGCGTTTTTCCGACGGCGAATTCCACGCCGAGCGTGGCGGCCGTCGTGGCCAGCATGGCCGGGTCTGTGACCGGCGAGGACAGCCAGAACGCCATGACGGGTGCGAGCGGGACACCGCCGGCGAGGAGGCCGATCATCAGGGGCAGGACCGTGACACCGCAGACCGGCGTGACCGCGCCGATTGCGGAAGCAACCAGAACCGTTCGGTGAATGTTGCCCCTGAATATCTCGGATACCCGCCCACTGGCCCCACTGGCCCGGACCCAGGCCGAAAGCAGCACGCCGGGAATGACGAGGGGAGAAACCTCCAGCAGGCTCCAGCCAACGAAATGCAGCGTGGCGAGGCTGCGTTCCGGAAAAATCAGCGCGAGGCACAGCAATGCGGCCAATGCCGCACCAAGGGCCGAAATGGCGCGGCGTTTCGTGGCCGGGGCGGTGGGGACGCAATCGCTCATCGGGGCGACTCCTGTCTATGTTGACGGACAGATTGTTGCTTGAAGCGAAATTTGAAAAATGAATAATATGAAATCGAGATATTCAATTTATCGATGGATGTGAATGCCCCATCTTGAGAGCGACCTGCTGCGTACGTTCCTGGCGATCAGTGACGCGGGCAGTTTTGTTGGCGGCGCGGCGCGGATCTACCGGTCCCAGTCCGCCGCAAGCACCCAGATTGCCAAGCTTGAGACCCTGCTCGGGGCCAGTGTGTTCGACCGTCATGGTCGTGGCGTGCGTCTGACGGCAACAGGTGAGAAGCTGGAGCCGGTGGCGCGGGGGGTGGTGCGACAGCTCGATGAAACCCTGGCCGAGCTGACGGGGAATGCGCTCTCGGGCAGTTTACGGGTCGGTATTCCCGACGATGATCGCGCGGGACGGCTGTCCCGTGTGGTGGCCGACTTTTCCCGCAGCTATCCCGGTGTGGAACTGAGCGTGCATTGCACCTTCAGCGCGGGTTTTCCGAAGGCTCTGGCCCAAGGCCGCCTTGATCTTGCAGTGCATGAGGTTGGCTGCGTCGGCCCGGGGATGGAGCAGCTCTCTGCCGAGCCCATGGCCTGGGCGGGGTCGGCTGCTCATTCCGTGCAGTGTGACGACCCGCTGCCGGTCGCTCTCTTTGACCGTGATTGCTGGTGGCGGGACATGGCGATCTCGTCGCTGCGGGACAGCGGCCGCCGCTATCGCATTGTCTATTCCAGCGAAACCGCCGTCGGCGTGGCTGCGGCTATCCGTGCCGGGATTGCCGTGGGGGTTCTGAACCGCTCGGCAATCCAGAACGGCCTGGTAGCGCTTTCGCCCGCAGAAGGCTTTCGGGACCTGCCGCCGTCTTTTCTGGTTATAGAACAGGCGGCAGGTGCCGACCCGGCACTGTGTGCCGCGATGAGCGACAGTCTGCGCCGCGCCTTCGCCCGCACATGATCGATGATGCTCAGTTGACGGGAGTCAGCAATTCCTCCCCGGAAAAGAAGGCCTTGATGTTGTCATAAACGAGCATGCCCATGGCCATGCGGGTGTCGTGTGTGGCACTGGCGATATGCGGAGTCAGCACCACGTTTTCTGTCATTGCGAACAACTCTTCCGGCACATTTGGTTCGTCCGGATAGACGTCGAGAGCGGCCGCGCCCAGTCTGCCGTCCTTCAGACAGGCAATCATGGCAGCCGTATCGACGACGGAACCCCGGGCGACATTGACCAGTAATCCATCCTTGCCAAGGGCCTCTATCACGGTCTCGTTGATTAGGCCTTCGGTGGCCTTTCCGCCCGGTGTGATCACGATCAGGATTTCGGAGTCACGCGCCATCTCGACCAGGTCGGGGTAATACCTGTAGGGAACGTCCGGCTTCAAGGCGCGGTTGTGATAGCCGATTTCCATCTTGAAGGCGGCACAGCGGGCTGCAATCTCTGCCCCGATCCGGCCAAGGCCGACGATGCCGACCTTTGAGTGATGTACTTTTTGCGTGAACTGGAAATGGCCGGCCGGCCATTTACCGGCACGAGTGAATGCGTCGGCAAGGGGCAACTTGCGGCGTCCCGAAATGGTCAGGCCGAGAGCGAGATCCGCGACGCAATCGTTCAGCACGTCCGGAGTGTTTGTCACCTTGATCCCGCGCTCCGTTGCAGCATCCACCGCAATCCCGTCGTAGCCGACGCCGAAATTCGCGATCAGCTTCAGGTTGGGGAACCGGGAGACCATCTCCCTGTCGCAGCCCTGAAAGGTTGCAATGGCATCGATCTTGTCTGCGATCTTGGCGAGGAAGGCCGGTTTGTCATCAGCCTTGTGCAGGTGATGCACGACCGCAATCTCGTCCAGTCGGTCCAGTGCGCGCTGATAATAGGGCACAATTGTCAGAACATTCGGTTTGCCGCCCATGGATCGGGGTCCTTTCGGCTTTTAATCGTTCCAGGCTTCAGAAAGCAGAGCCCGGTTGTTTCAGGAATTCCTGCTCAGCGACGGTGCTTTCGCGCCCCAGAACGTCATTCCGGTGCGGAAAGCGCCCGAACCGGGCGATGATGTCCCGGTGGCGCATGGCGTAATCAGTCAAGCTGGCATTGCCGAGGGTCTCGAAAAGGGCAACGCTCCGCTCCTGGTCGGCAAGCTCTTCGCTATGTTCGAACGGCAGATACAGGAACGCTTTCTCCCTGTCTGGAATATCCTGGTCGTAACCGCCCGCGAGGGCCTTGGCGGCTGCGGCACGGGCCTTCGCATCGGCGGCGAAAGCCTTGCCCGATCCGCGGTGAATGTTCCGGGTAAACTGATCGAGCAGCAGGATGTAGGCGAGGGCGCCGCGTGGCGTGTCCAGCCACTCCTCCAGCTCTCCCCGGGACGCGGCTTCGACGAGTGCGCCGAACCGTTCCCGGATCTGCCGGTCGAATTCCGGGTCTTTTTCAAACCACTGCTTCTCGGAAGATTCCTCGAACCAGAAGCTGTGTATCTGATCAATGTCATGCATAAGTGATGTTGGTTCCGCTCCGTTGAAGGGGAACGATAAACCGGCGATGCATGGAAGGTAAATGCGCTGGATTTCCGCCTCGCGGATATCCAGATGATGACAGGACCGAACCCGCCATGGAACAGTGCGCCCGCACCGGAACAATCTTGGAGAAGAGATGATTCGCCCCCTCGGTAAATATACCGCGTTGCTTGCTGTCCTGACGCTTTTGGTCGGATGTGGCACGTCCGTTGTGCAGGCCCCGACCGGGGTCAGCGGAAATGCCAAGAAGACTGTGCTCGCCTTTGCCGGCAAGCAGGGGCCGGTGCTGCTCCAGGTGTCAGGTGAGCCGTTCCGGGAAGGCAAGGGCGAAACGGCAGCGGCGTCGGCACGCATCCTTTCCGGCGTCTATTCCGAGGTGCCGCGCGGTTTCACGCTGAATCCGTCGGCGGCCGGCGCCCCCCAGTTCCGGTTCCGGCTGGCATTCGACCCGCCGGCCGCGACCAGTGCGGAGCAGATCTGCACGGCCGGCGCCCGGAAGCCGCTGACCTATGATCGGCGCGGCGAACGGCAAAGCCTGTTCATGGTTTTCTGCCGGCAGGATGTGGCGATCGCGGCCGTGGTCGCCCGCTCGGACCGGATGGTTTCGGTGAATGATCCAAATTATCGAAATCTGTTGCTGCAGGCCGCCCAGGAGATGTTTCAGGGAGATTCAAATGACAATGGCAGCCTTGGTATTCTGGAATTCGATCCGAAGCCCGGTCTCAGGCTGAACCCCTTTGAGGGAATATTCTGAGGCTCTGTCCCGGTGGCTGTGCTGCGTCACTTCGCCGGGATTGATTGCAGTGCCGGAGCGCCCATGTTCCAACCAGAGGCGCGCGAACTGCGTCGAGCGAGGAGAGAACGGTGAAACAGAGATACAGAATCGGAACGGTGGCCGCTGGTTCCCTGTTGTCGGTCGTCTTGCTGACCGGTTGCGTGACGTCGATGCATGGTTATTCAGGCGTCGACAATGAAGGAAAGCGGGAATTCCTGACCTACGCTGCCGCCGAAACGCCGGTCTGCCTGACGGTTTCCGGAACGCCGTTTGCCGGCGACGAGGCCACCATGGCAACCGCTGCGGCGAAATATGCCAGCGGAGCGGTCTTCGGATCCTCCGCCACATTTACCGCAGATTGCGGCTCGACCGCACATCCGGATTACCGGATCGTGATTCACGCGAACAGGGCGCTGGTCGGCTCGCCGGATCAGCTGTGTGAACTTGCCCCGATGCCGAAAGCCGAGGAAACCGGAAAACTCAGGCTTGATGCCGCCTTCTGTTCGAAGAACGAGCCTCTCAGCACCGCCTGGTCGGAAGCACCGATGCCGTCCGGCATCGACGATCCGGCCTTCCGTCAGATGATCCGCACCACGGTGAACGAGCTCTTCCCCCGCGAGCGTGACCGGGACAGGAATCGCGAGGTCCTGCGTGTATCGACCCTGCCAGTGCCACAAGTCTGGAACTGACGCCTGGTTTCTCTAGGTGACGCCGTACCAGGATACGCGCGCAACCGCATCCCGGTCGGCGTCTTCTGCCGATCCGTACCGCAGTTCCCTGAAACCGCCCACGCCATACCATTCCGATGCATCTTCGGGATCGCGGCGAAACTCCTCGAACCCGAAACTGCCGTCGTGTCTCTGAAAAACGTCGACGCAGAGCAGCCCGTCTGGGCTGTTCCGCGATGTGACGACGAGCGGTTTCTTCACCGTGAGATCAGAACTGGTCCAGCGCCATGGCCATGACGCTGTCGCCCGATTCCGTCATCTGCGTCAGCAGCGACGGGGCCTGGCTCAGGTGATAGTCGGCGAAAAACCGGGCGCTGATCAGCTTGCTCTCCAGGAATGCCGCATTTCCGTTGGCGTTCTGTTTCTGCTCGGACGCTGCTTTCACGCCGCGGGCCAGCAGCCAGCCGGCACAGAGCAGACCCATCAGGTTCTGGAAGGAGACGCCGCCGGATGCCGCTTTGGCGGCGTCTTTGGGGAAGGTCGTGACCAGCCACTGCACGGCGCTTTCCGCAGCCTCCAGGCCTGCGTCCATGTTCCGGACAATGGCACGGGCGGACAGCTCTTCACTGGCGCGCAGCGGCTCCAGGTCGGCGCGAATGTCGGCAAACAGCTCTTTCGCCGCTTCACCGCCGTCTCGGGCGACCTTGCGGCCGATCAGATCCATTGCCTGCACGCCGTTGGTGCCCTCGTAGATCGTGGTGATCCGGGCATCGCGATAATGCTGTGCGGCGCCGGTTTCCTCGATGAAGCCCATGCCGCCATGGATCTGGATATTGGTTGAGGTGATGGCGAGGCCGGTGTCCGTGCACCAGGACTTCACCACCGGGATCAGCAGATCGACCCGGCGCTGGGCCCTGGCTTTCGTTTCCGGATCGGCTTCCCGGTTGGCCCGGTCGATCTCGGCGGCGGTGTAATAGCAGAGACCGCGCATGCCCTCGATCTGGCTTCTCATGCCGAGCAGCATGCGCCGGACATCGGGATGCTGGATGATCGCGACCGGCCCGTCGCTGCCCTGGATGGCGCGGCTCTGTACCCGGTCGCGGGCAAAGGCGACAGCCTGCTGGTAGGCCCGTTCGCCAATTGCCAAGCCTTGCAGGCCGACGGCGAGCCGGGCGTTGTTCATCATCACGAACATGTATTCGATGCCGCGGTTCTCTTCACCGATCAGATAGGCGACAGCGCCTTCATTGTCTCCATAGGACATGACGCAGGTCGGGCTGGCGTGAATGCCGAGCTTGTGTTCGAGCGAGACAGGACGAACGTCGTTCCGGGCACCCAGACTGCCGTCGTCATTCACCATGAATTTCGGCACGATGAAGAGGGATAGACCTTTGCTGCCAGGAGGGCCGTCCGGTGAGCGGGCGAGGACGAGATGGACGATATTGTTCGTCATGTCGTGGTCGCCCCAGGTGATGTAGATCTTCTGGCCTTTCAGAAGATAGTGATCGCCCTTGCGTTCGGACCGGGTACGGATGCTGCCGAGATCGGTGCCCGATTGCGGCTCGGTCAGGTTCATGGTTCCGGTCCATTCGCCGGAAACCAGTTTGTGCAAGTATTTTTCTTTCTGCTCGGCGCTCGCATGCTTGGTCATGGCCTCGATGCCGGCCTGCGTCAGCAGCGGGCAGAGAGCGAAGGCGAGGTTCGAGCTGTTCCACATTTCCCAGACCGCCGTGGTCAGGGACATCGGCAGGTTCTGGCCGCCGAACTCTTCCTCGAAAGGCATGGCGTTCCAGCCACCTTGCCAGAACTGGCTGTACGCCTCGGAGAATCCGTCGACTGGCCGGACAACACCGTTCTCCAGCCGAGCCTTTTCCTTGTCGCCTACTTCGTTCAGCGGGGCCAGGACATCGCGGGAAAATTTACCGGCTTCTTCCAGGATCTGGTCCGCGAGATCCTCGTCGGTGCCGTCGAAACCTGGAAGTGCAGCGATCTTGTCAAAGCCGACGATATTGCGCAGGGCGAATCGCATATCGTCGAGCGGGGCTGAATAGACGGACATTTGCTTCCTCTCGCCAAGTCTTTCTGGGCTGGGCTGCCCGGTTCGCTCGTATGCCGCAGTTTAGTGCCTGAGGCAGGCGTTGTAATTCAAATAGGGCGAATGCGAAATGGGCAAGGCGTGAGGGAACCCGGCTCCTTAGCGGAGCCGGGAAGAGGCATCAGGTGCCGATCTTGATCTTACGCTCGGCATGTGTGCCGTCCTTGCTCTTCGGCATCGAAATGGTGAGGACCCCTTTTTCGAAGGCGGCCTTGATTTTCGCCTCGTCGATATTCTCCGGGACCCTGAAGGAGCGCTGGAACTGGCCATAACGTCGTTCCGTGAGGTGATAATTGTCCTTCTCGTCCTTCTTTTCCTCTGTCTTCTCCCCCTTCACGGTGAGCATGCCGTTCTTCACCGTGACCTCCACATCGTCCTCTCCCATACCCGGAAGCTCTGTCGTGATGGTGATCGCGGTGTCGCCTTCCTTCATGTCCGTTGTGGGAACCACGAGCCCGCTCTGTGCTCCGGTGAACGGCAATGCAAGGGGGAAAGTCGGCGATTGCAGGAACGTATGGAACATCCGGTCCATCTCGGCGCGAAAGGCCGAGAAGGGATCCGCATACGTCTTCGCCGGCTCGGAACTCTTGCTCTCGGTAATGTTTCCCATGGCATCACTCCTTCGCTCAGAAACATTCGGAAATGCTCAATGATGCAAGGATATACGTCGCCGCCGGGCGCTCATTGACCTGAATCAAGCTCGGTCCGGCGAGGGTAACGAGGAGTCAGATAACCTTGCCGGGATTCATGATTCCATTGGGGTCGATCGCGGCTTTCAGCGTGCGCATCAGGTCGAGGGCGACCGGGTCCTTGTAGTGGGCCAGTTCCTCGCGTTTCAGCCGGCCGATTCCGTGCTCGGCGCTGATCGAGCCGCCGAAGGACACGACAACGTCGTGAACGGCCCGGTTGTACTCGTCCCAGCGATTGACGAATACTTTTGTATCGCCGCCTTCCGGCTCCGCCACATTGTAATGCAGGTTGCCGTCTCCGGCATGGCCGAAGGCGACGATCCGGGCCTTGTCGTCGACCTTGCGGATCGCCTCCGCAGCCGCGTCGTAGAATGCCGGCAGGCTGGCGACGGGGACCGAGACGTCATGCTTGATGGAGGCGCCTTCGATCTTCTGGGATTCGGACGCATTCTCGCGCAGTTTCCAGAATTCCTGACGCTGCTGTTCGTTCTGGGCAAGGGCGGCGTCGAGGATCAGACCGTCTTCCATCGCCGATGCCAGAATCGCCTCGAACCGCTCCTCGATACCCGCGTCATTGTCGGACGTGGTGATCAGCTCGATCAGCGTGTACATCTCGTACCGCTGCTCCAACGGGTCCTGGCAGTCCGGCATGTGCTTCAGGACGAGATCGATGACCAGCCGCGGGATCAGCTCGAAGGTCTCGACGCTGTCGCCGCTTTCCGCCCGGGCCCGCTGCAGCAGTTCGATGGCCGCGTCCACATCGCGAATGGCGCAGAAGGCGGTGCGGATATCGCGCGGCTTCGGAAACAGTTTCAGGACCGCGGCGGTGATGATGCCGAGGGTGCCTTCGGAGCCGACGAAGAGATGCTTCAGGTCGTAGCCGGTATTGTCCTTGCGCAGGCTGCCGAGCCCGTTCCAGATCCGGCCGTCCGGCAGCACTACCTCGAGGCCGAGCGTCAGGTCGCGGGTATTGCCGTAGCGCAGCACGTTGGTGCCGCCGGCATTGGTGCTGAGATTGCCGCCGATCATGCAACTGCCCTCGGCGGCGAGGCTGAGCGGGAAGTAACGATCCGCCTTTGACGCTTCTTCCTGCAGGAACTGCAGCACGCAGCCGGCTTCCACCGTCATGGTGTAGTTCAGCGGGTCGATCGACCGGACCTTGTTCATCCGCGCGAGCGACAGAACGATCTCGTTGCCGGTCTCGAACGGCACGGAGCCGCCGCAAAGGCTGGTATTGCCGCCCTGGGGAACGACAGGGATGCCCGCTTCGTTGCACAGTTTCAGAACGCCGGAGACTTCAGCGGCGCTGACGGGCTTGACCACCATCTGCGCACGGCCATGGAACAGCCCGCGATCTTCAATCAGGTAAGGCTCCATGCCGGCGGGATCGCAGGTCCAGCCCTTCGGGCCGACGATTTCCTTGATCTTGTCGAGCGCGGCGGCCTCTTCGGCGGTCGGCGCATAGGGCGCATCGGGTAGGGCCGTGGTGCGCGGGGCGGACATGACGCGGTCTCCGGAACTGCATGGGCGATATGATCGGCGGCAATATTAGTCGTCGGCGCGGGAACGGCAACCCGCCGCGGCGCGAAGGCACCTATGCGCGTGGCGCAGCGGCGCGGCGCAGACGGTCGTTGATGGCGATACCGAGGCCAGACTCCGGAATCGGGGCGACGGCGATGCCGGTCGCATCCGGCCGGTCGAGGACACGCAGCAGGGCGAACAGGCGGGCCGCGGCCTCGGTCAGGTCACCTGACGCGCTGAGGGTTTCCGAACCCGTGGGGCCGGTGACGCCGCCAAAGCCGAGAAACACCTCGCCGTCTTCCGGCGCTGTCGCATTCAGGCGAACCGGAAGCGCGGGCGCATAGTGGCTTTCCAGCATGCCCGGCGCGGTGATTTTCGTGCCGGATCCGGCCGCCTTAACATCCCCCAGCAGCGGCGCCAGCATCTCGGCGGTGATGGCCCCGGGCCGAAGGATGGATGGGATCGGTCCGGAGAGGTCCAGCACGGTGGATTCGAGCCCGACCGAGCAGGGGCCGCCATCCAGGATGATCGAGACTTTCCCGGCGAGACCGGCAAGAACATGCAGTGCCGTGGTCGGGCTGACGCGGCCGGAGGGATTGGCGCTCGGCGCCGCGATGGGCCGTCCGACCGCACGCAGCAGTTCGGCCGCAAGCGGATGGGCCGGCACCCGGATGGCGATGGTATCGAGGCCGGCACTGGCCAGCAGGGAGATCGGGCACTTGTCCCGCCGTTGCACCACCAGGGTCATCGGCCCCGGCCAGAAAGCTTCGGCGACGGTGTGGGCGCGGGCGTCGAAGGCGCCAAGCGCAAAGGCTGCTTCCAGGTCCGGCACATGGGAGATCAGCGGATTGAAACTCGGGCGGGCCTTCGCCTCGAATATCCTGGCGACGGCCGTATCGCTGGTCGCATCGCCGCCGAGTCCGTAGACCGTCTCGGTCGGAAACGCCACCAGGTCGCCAGCCGCGAGCGTTGCGGCGGCCTCGTAAAGCGCCGCGTCGGATGGTTTCAGAACCCGTGTTTCGATCATGATCGCCGCTTATCCGCCGGTCCGGTGGCCACGGTCAAGAGAAGCTCTCATGTTGCGCTGCACAATATTGGTGTTACCCTGACACTTGCGATACAGTCGTGATGCAGCCTGGGAGCGCCGCCATGACGGGAACCATCATCACCATTGCACAGCAGAAGGGCGGCGCGGGCAAGACCACGCTGGCGGTTCAGCTCGCTGTTGCCCTGGCCCATAGCGGCAGACGCGTCGTTGCCATCGATATCGATCCGCAGATGAGCCTTTCCACCTGGTTCGGCATGCGGGCCGAGATGCATGGAAACATTGCCTACAAGGGCAGCGGTGCGCTCGAGATCGTGCAGGTCACCGGCTGGCGCGCGGCGTCGGAAATCGAGCGCCAGGCGAAGAACAATGACGTCGTCATTGTCGATTCCCCGCCGCATGCGGAGACCGAGGCGCGGATCGCGGTGCGCAATGCGCATCTGGCGGTCGTGCCGGTGCAGCCGAGCCCGATGGATGTCTGGGCGACAAAGCCGACACTGGAGATGGCAGCGAAGGAGAAGACACCGGTGCTGCTGGTGCTGAACCGGGTGCCGTCGCGGGCGAACCTGACCGAGCGTATGGTTGCGGCGCTGACTGCGCTGAAAGTGCCCGTCGCGAAAACGCAGATCGGCAATCGCGTCGCCCTGGCCAGCAGCATGGCGGAAGGGCTCGGTGTCGTTGAATTCGCCAGGAGCAGCGTTGCTGCAAAAGAAATCAATGCTCTTGCCAGGGCGGTCCTGAAAGCCGCCGGTTAGTCGGTTTGCAGGCCTAGACGTTGCGGCCCTTGGCGATGAACATGCCGTTCAGGAATTTTTCTTTGGATTTGCCGTAACGGAACGGCGTGCCGTCAAACGCGGTCATGCTGCCGCCGGCAGCATTCAGCACGGCGTGGCCGGCGGCGGTATCCCATTCGCAGGTCGGGCCCGTGCGCGGATAGACGTCTGCGTCACCGCGGGCGACGATACAGAATTTCAGCGCCGAGCCGCGTGACACCGAATGGGCCGGCTTCAGGGTCTCGATATAGTCCTCAAGCTCCGGGGAGCGGTGGGAGCGGCTGGCGACGACGGTCAGCGTCTCCGGCGTGGCCTCACGCACCGCAATCGGTGTCCGGGTTCCGTCGGCTTCTTCCTCGAAGGCGCCGCCGCCGACGAAACCGGCCGATGCGCGCCCGTCCACGGGTGTCAGCACCACGCCAAGCGTCGGCTCGAAATTCTCTATCAGACCGATATTGACGGTGAAGTCGCCGTTGCGCCGGATATATTCCTTGGTGCCGTCAAGAGGGTCGACCAGCCAGAAAGTCCCGCCGGAGACATCGGGATTGTGACCGTCCGCGAAGCTTTCTTCCGAGATGATCGGGATTTCCGGCGTCAGTTTCTCAAGCGCCGGAAAGATCAGCGCATCCGCCGCCCGGTCGGCGGCGGTGACCGGCGAGCCGTCCGTCTTCTCGTCGACCGCAATTTCGCCCTCGTAATATTTCAGGATCAGGGCCGAGGCGTCCCGGGCAATCAGGATGACGTCGTTCAGCAGGGTCTGTTTGTCCATGATCTGTCCGGGAGAATGTTGATGCAATTGCCTGTGGGATCGTAGGGTCGATTTGAAATACTGGAATTGAACGGGTTTGAACAGGCATGTGCGGTCGTTACAGCATCACAACGGCGCCGGAGGCGCTGCGTCGCCTCTTCGCGGTGTCGGACATGATCAATCTCGAGCCGCGCTACAACATGGCGCCGATGCAGACAGCGCCGGTGATCCGTACCCGGGATGGCGAACGCCACATGGACCGGCTGCGCTGGGGATTGGTCCCCGCCTGGGCGCCGGACGAGAGCCGGGCCGCATCCCTGATCAATGGACGCTCGGAAACGGTCGCCGAGAAACCTGCCTTCCGGGATGCCTATGCGAAGCGGCGCTGCCTGGTTCCGGCCGACGGATTCTATGAATGGCAAAAGCGCGGAAGCGGCAAGCAGCCCTACCGGGTTTCGCTGGAAGGCAATCGCCCGTTCGCCTTCGCCGGCCTTTGGGAGCGCTGGCAGAAGGGGGTGGAGCCGGTCGAGACCTTCACGCTGCTGACCACGGAAGCGGATCCCCGGATCGCGCATATCCATCACCGGATGCCGGTGATATTGGCGAGTCCGGACGAGTTTTCTGTCTGGCTCGACGGAGAGTCCGCCGCCCGGTCGGCGTTGCTGCGGCCTTATGCAGAGGCCGACCTGATCTTTGCACCGGTCTCGAAACGCGTCGGCAACGTCCGAAACGATGATCCGGCACTGATGGAAGCCCTGGACGAAACGGAAGACGCGCGCGACGAGGCACCCCTGCCGCCGAAGCAGGGCTCTCTGTTCTGACTATCGCGCCCCCCGTTATTCGCGCGGGCAGCGGTTCAGGATCTGGATCGTGTTACCGCTCGGCATGAAGCCGCCGGTGCCGGTCGAGCCGGCCATCTGGATATCGTTCGGCCCGAGTTTCTGCAGATGTTCCACCAGCGTGGGCGAGCGACGCAGATAGAACTGGAAATCGTCTTCCATCGTTTCCGTGACATCCACTGTCTCCGGCGAGGTCTTGCCCTCGCGGGTTACCGTGTAGCCGGTATCTGTAAAGATGACGTAGTTCTCTGCGCAATTGTCTGGGGACCAGCGTCCCACCAGCGTCGGCGCGACGCCGCGATACCGGATCACATTGCCCGTGGTCAGCGGCAGAACCACCGGCTCGTCGGCGGTAGGACCGCCCATCGCGGACTCGTCTGGTGCCATAGAGGCATGCGGGAACATGCGGGCGTAATTGCCGAGCCCGACCTTGTCGGCAAGAGAGAGCATCGCCGGATGCTGCAGGTACAGCATGACCGAAACGGCGCCGCCGCCGACGAGAAGCAGAACCAGCAGCAGCAGGATAAGAGTCTTCAGCACCGAGCGCTTTTTCCGGGCGGGCGGCTTTTGGAAAATAGGCGGCATACCATCAAAGGCCCCACCGTCGGGATCGGCGTCCCGTTCCCCCCGCCACGGCTCAGGTTCCGTCTCGGGCTCATAGGCCATCGAGACACTCTCGTCCCGGCGCGGCGCCTCGCTGCGCTCCTCATAGGGATCTTCGTAAGGATCCGCGACTTCGGAGTCTTCTCCGAACCCGTCGATCGCATCGTCGTCGAAATCCGGATCAGCCTGTTCGGCTACTGAGGGCAGGTCGATGCAGGTCTGGTCGAGATAGAACAGCTGGGCGTATTGCCAGTCGCCGGATGCGTCATCGTGGTAGGCGCCGACCAGCCTGATTTCAGCGCCGCGATCATTCGCGATCTCCCGCGCCAGTCCGGATTTCAGGACGGAATAGACACGGGCCTGTTCGACGGTTTCCCAATGGCCGCCGCGGGCGGCGGCAGGGCGGGACTGGAGATAGTAATGTGCGTATCTTTTCATGACGGGACCGATGATAACCGCGCTACCAGTTCTTGTCTTCCGCAAGAAACGCCGTGGCGTTCTCGGCGTTCATGGGGCGGGAAAACAGATATCCCTGCGCGTAGTGACAGTCGAGCGCGCGCAGCTGGGCAAGCTGCTCCGGCGTCTCGACCCCCTCGGCGATCACGTCCAGGCGCAGGTTCTGTGCCAGCATCGTGATGGTGCGTACAATTTCATGGTTCTGAAAGTTGCTGGTCATGTCCTCGATGAAGGACTTGTCGATCTTCAGGGTGTCGATCGGGAAGGTGTGTAGATAGGACAGGGACGAATAACCGGTGCCGAAATCATCGACGCAGATCCTGATGTCCGCCGCCTTCAGGCGATCCAGCATCTGGGTCGACAGCGCGACATCCTGCATCAGGGTGCTTTCGGTGATCTCGATCTTCAGCTGGGTCGCCGGCAGGCCGACGCCTTCCAGACAGTCGATGATGCCGGAGACCACTTCGGGACGGACAAACTGGCGGCCGGACAGGTTGACGCTGATCTCCAGCTGGTCGCCCGCAGGCCGGTCGGCGTTCCAGGCTGCCATCTGCATGCCGGCTGTCCGCAGGGCCCATTGACTCAGCGGGAAAATGGTACCGGTTTCCTCGGCGACCGGAATGAATTCCACAGGTGAAATCTCACCGCGCTCGGCGTGGAACCAGCGGAGCAGGGCCTCGAAGCCGGCAATCTTGCCGCGCCGCATATCGATGATCGGCTGATAATGCAGCCGCATTTCATCGCGTTCGAGGGCACGGCGGAGATCCGAATCGAGGTCAAGCGGAGTCACCGGCCAGACCCGCATGTCGTTCTTGAAGGCGATGCTCTGTGACTTGCCGCGTTCCTTGGCCTTGTACATCGCGAGTTCGGCGTCGCGCAGGATGTCCTCGGGCCGCTCATAGCCCTGGTCGGAATGGGCGACGCCGAGGGATGCCGAAACGAAGATTTCCTTCCCGCCGAGACGGAACGGTGTATCCAGCGCCCGGTGCAGGCTTTCGGACAGCCGGGTAGCCTCTTCCGGCGTCTTGATGTCCTCCAGCAGGATGGCGAACTCGTCCCCGCCCAGGCGGGCCACCGTGTCGCTGTCGCGCAGGGTGTTCTCGAACCGCCGGGCCGTGGCGACGATCAGGTCGTCGCCGTGAACGTGCCCGAGGCTCTCGTTAACGATCTTGAACCGGTCAAGGTCAAGGAAGGCAATGGCGAACCGGGTTTCGGGCTCACGGCGCAACCGGGCCAATGCCCTGCGTACGAGATCGAGAAACAGCGTCCGGTTGGCGAGGCCTGTCAGGGAATCATGCAGGGCGTCATGCACAAGTTGCTGTTCGGCCCGCTTGCGCCCGGTGATGTCTGTCTGGCTGCCGGCGACGCGATGTGCGGTTCCGTCCTGGCCGCGGACCGCCAGGCCGCGGGTCAGCATCCAGAGGAAGGTGCCGTCGGCATGGCGGACGCGGAACTCGCACTCGAAATGGGAAATCGTTCCTGCCAGATGGGCATCCATCTGTGTGGTGACCCGGGCGACGTCGTCCGGATGTATCCGGCTGAACCATTCGACAGGGCTGTCTGTGACATCCTCGTCGGCCAGCCCGAGCATCGCCTTCCAGCGCGGCGACAGATAGATCTTTTCCCGCCTGAGATCCCAGTCCCACAGCCCGTCGTTGGAGCCGGCCGCGGACAGGGCATAACGCTCTTCACTCTCGGCTAGTCCCTGACGGGCCGTTTCGGCCAGCGTCACGTCCGTGCTGGCCATGATCACATCGCCGTTTTCCATCTGCATTACGGAATGTTCCAGAACGCGGCCGGAGGCGAGCTTCTGATTGCTGAGCACGGAACGTTCCAGGCGCAGATATCCGAGGACCTCTTCCAGAACCTTCTCCCGGTCCGTTTCCCGGAAGTCTCCCCGCGCCATCATGTAGTCGACCAGTTCGGAGACGGGGGTGCCGATGCGCATCATGTGATCGGGGAAGTCGAACATCTCCATCAGCTTTGCATTCCAGACCCTGAGCTTCAGTCCGGAATCGAAAACGGCGATCGACTGATCAATGCTGTCGAGCGTTGCACGCAACAGCATGGTCTGGTCTTCGGTGTGCTTGCGCGAGGCCTTCTCTTCGGTGATGTCCCTGTGAAAACTCAGCAGGCCACCACTTGCCGTCCGCTGTTCCGTGATCTCGATCCAGCGATCCTTGCGGTCGTGCAGCAGCACACGGCTGCCTGGCTCGCGATGGCTCCTAAGCCGATGTTCCCGCCAACTCTCCGAACGATGCGCGGCTCCGTCGGAAATCCAGCGTTCAATAACGGCCGGCTCATTCAGCAGCGCCGCAAGAGTTCTTCCGGCGAGCGGGATTCCGGTCAATTCGGGATAGAGTTCAAGAAACTGGGCATTCCAGGAGGAAATCCGGCCCGCACGGTCAAAATGGCAAAGCCCGACCTGAATCTCGTCCAGTGCGCTCAGCAGTTCGCTAGGGTGGTTTTCGAGAGCTGCCGGCTTGGTCATGCTCATTGCGTCACTTTGCTTCCCATGCCGCGCATACCCCTTTTCCTGTCAAACTACAGGAGTCGGTTGGTTTGCGTTGTTCTGATTCTCATTCCCGCTTCGTTCACGCATCCGCCAGACCGGAGGTGGCGGAAAGGAGATCGGCTTTTTGGGGTCGGCGGCCCCTGTTTCGTGTCAATTTCTCGAAAGATATCAGGGCGATGCCCGGTCTGTCACGGGAAACACTCCGATTTCGGAGGTTTTCCCGCCGAATTTCAGCATGCGATAGTACTGCCAGAGCAATTGCGCCGCCGCACCGCGGTAGGGGCGCCAGGGCTCGGCGATCGGATGGGTCTCTTTCTCCTTCGGGCGGCTGTCGAGATCCTTCAGGGCGCGCAGCGCTTCCTGAATCGCGAGATCGCCGCCAGGCCAGATATCGAGCCGGCCGAGACAGAACAGGAGGTAGATGTCGCAGGTCCAGCGTCCGATACCGGGAACAGCCGTCAGTGCGCGGGCTACGGCCTCGTCATCCAGGTTCTGCAGGTTATCCAGGTCAAGCCGCCCGTCCAGAACGTGTTCGGCAAGAGCACGGGCATAGCGGACTTTCGGGCGGCTGAATCCCGCCAGCTTGAAATCATCGTCGGTTGCAGTGGAGACAGCAGCGGGAGTGACATCCATCTGCTGGTTGAGCCGCGTCCAGATGGCGCTCGCCGATGCCAGAGAAACCTGCTGTGCCGTGAGGATGCGAACCAGGGAAGCGAAACCGGGAGGCTCCTTGCGCGATGGCGGCGGGCCGAGCCGGTCATACAGCGCTTTCAGGTCTGGATCGCGTTCCGCCAGCGCGATCACCGCCTGATGAAGCGCGTTGTTCTGGCTCTCGGTGCCGGTCATGACCGCCCCCTATTGTTCCGCTGCACGGGCGCGAGCATAGTTCGGACATCGCGTATTGATAAGAGCAGCGGGTCGGGGACGTCAGCATGATGGCATTGGAACGGCAGGCGCAGGACATCCTGACTGTTCGCACGGCGGGCCTCGGGTTCTACGATCTGACCCCGGACGCGTCCACGTGGCTTGCCGGGACCGGTGTCTCGACCGGGCTGCTGACCTTTTTCGTCCGCCACACCTCGGCGTCGCTGACCATCCAGGAAAACGCCGATCCGGACGTCCGCGCCGATCTGGCCGACTATCTTACCGAAATCGCGCCGGAAGACCCGGGCCGCTACCGGCACGGGATCGAGGGGCCGGACGATATGCCGGCGCATATCCGCACCATGCTGACCCAGACATCCCTGCCGGTCCCGGTGGCGAACGGGCGCATGCTGCTCGGTACCTGGCAGGCGGTCTACCTGCTGGAGCACCGCCGGGCCCCGCATCGCCGTGAAGTGGTTCTGCATCTGCTGGGTACCTGACCGGGGACGCGGCTTCATTTCGTCCTTGACCTTCTAGTCACTAGAACCTTTATGCAGGGACATGAGGCCGGATCCTGCCGGCTGGAAGAGTTTACCGACGGAGCCGTCATGTCCTGCCATGAACCGACAATTACCGAGTCACAGAAATCCTGCTGCCATGGCGAGGTGAAAAAGCCCGTCAGCTCCTGCTGCGGGCATGGTCACGAACATGCCGGCGGCGGTTCCGGCAAGGCGGTCATGACGGGCAAGCCGGAAGGCGCTGGCCCCGGCTATGTCTGCCCGATGTGCCCGAGCGTCTGGAGTCCGGAGCCGGACGCCTGTCCGATGTGCGGAATGGCGCTTGAGCCGGAGGTGATCTCGCGGGATACGCCGCCGAACCCGGAATATCTCGACATGCGCCGCCGGTTCTGGATCGGCCTGGTTCTGACCCTGCCGGTCTTTGTCCTGTCCATGGGCGAGATGGTGCCCGGGCTGGGTGATCTTGTTTCCGGTCCGTGGAACGCATGGGTGCAGGCGGTCCTGGCGACGCCGGTCGTCCTCTGGGTCGGCCTGCCGTTCTTCCAGCGCGGCTGGACCTCGCTCCGGACCGGCCATTTCAACATGTTCACGCTGATCGCGATCGGCACCGGCGCGGCCTATCTCTACAGTCTGGCAGGACTGATCCTGCCGGATCTGTTTCCCGCAGGTTTCCGGGGCGGCGACGGCCGCGTCGGGCTCTATTTCGAATCCGCGGCGGTGATCATTTCCCTGGTCGCGCTCGGCCAGGTGCTCGAGCTCGGCGCCAGGGAGCGGACGTCCGACGCCCTGAAGGCTTTGCTCAGCCTGGCGCCGGAGAAGGCACGCCGCCTGACCGGCAATGGCGACGACGAGGAGGTCGACGTTGCCGATATCCGCGCGGGCGACCGCATCCGTATTCGGGCCGGAGAGCGTATTGCGGTCGATGGCCGGCTGCTTGACGGTGCCGGAGCGGTGGATGAATCCATGCTGACCGGCGAACCCCTGCCGGTCGAAAAGAATCCCGGAGACAGCCTGGTCGGCGGGACTCTCAACGGCCGGTCTGCCCTCGTCATGGAAGTGGAGAAGGTTGGCCAGGAGACCGTGCTGTCGCGGATTGTTGCCATGGTCGCCGAGGCGCAGCGCAGCCGGGCGCCGATACAGAAAGTCGCAGATGCCGTTGCCGGCTATTTCGTGCCGGCAGTCCTGCTCTCCGCGGTCGTGGCGTTCGGGGGGTGGGCATTTTTCGGACCGGAGCCGGCTCTGGCGCACGGCGTTGTTGCCGCCGTCTCGGTGCTGATCATCGCCTGTCCCTGCGCGCTGGGTCTGGCGACGCCGATGTCGATCATGGTGGGCGCCGGGCGCGGTGCCTCTGCCGGCATCCTGATCCGCGATGCCGAAGCCATCGAAGGGTTCGAGAAGATCGACACGCTGGTGGTCGACAAGACGGGGACACTGACCGAAGGCCATCCGGAGCTGACCGACATAGCGGCCGCGGGCGATCAGGCAGAGGACCGTATCCTTGGGCTCGCCGCCGCCATCGAGCGGAGCAGCGAACATCCTCTGGCCGCGGCTGTCCTGCGCGCGGCCAAAGAGCGCGGCCTTCAGGTTGAAACCGCAACGGACACTCAGACGGAGCCTGGCCTCGGGCTTCAGGGAAAAGTCGACGGCGCTCCGGTGGCGGCCGGGTCGGCCCGCTTCATGGAGATACTCAAGATCGATATTGCCGCTCTCGCGGCAGCGGCGGAGACGTTCTCGGAGGCTGGGGCGACATTGCTCTATGTCGCCCATGACGGGACGGCGATCGGTCTGCTGGCTGTGCGCGACCGGATCAAGGACGGTGCGGCGGAAGCCGTGGCTGATCTTGGACGGGAAGGCATCCGGGTGGTGATGGCGTCGGGAGACAATCAGAAAGCCGCCGCCGTTGTCGGTGCCGCACTCGGGATTAAGGACGTGCATGGCGGGCTGATGCCGGCGGACAAGGCCGAGCTCGTCCGGCGTCTGAAAGCGGAAGGGCGGAAGGTCGCGATGGCCGGCGACGGTATCAACGACGCGCCGGCGCTGGCGCTCGCCGATATCGGTATCGCCATGGGCAACGGCACGGACATCGCCAAGGAAAGTGCGTCTGTCACCCTTGTGAAGGGGGATGTGCGCGGCCTTGTGAAAGCCCGGCGTCTCAGCCGAGCGACCATGCGCAATATCCGCCAGAACCTGTTCTTCGCCTTTGTCTATAATGCGCTCGGCGTGCCCGTGGCCGCCGGGCTGCTCTATCCGCTGTTCGGTCTGACCCTAAGTCCGATGCTGGCGGCCGCCGCCATGAGCCTGAGCTCGGTGTCGGTCATCGGCAACGCGCTCCGGCTCCGGTCGGCGAAACTCTGAGGAGACGCATGATGCAAATCAGGGAAGTCGAGCAGAGCGCAGGGCTGCCGGCCAAGACCATCCGCTATTACGAGGAAATCGGTCTGGTCCGTCCCGACCGGCGGGATAATGGCTATCGGGACTACTCGACGGAGGATGTGCACCGGCTTCGTTTTCTGCAGCGGGCGCGGGGGCTTGGCTTTTCCATCGAGGACTGCCGTGCGCTGCTGTCGCTTTATGGCGAGACCGAGCGGGAGAGCGCGGATGTCCGGGCCATCGCCGAGGCCCATCTGGAGGAGATCGACCGCAAGATCCGGGAGCTGAAAAGCATGCGCCAGACGCTGGCGCATCTGGTCCAGGCCTGTCACGGGGACGCCCGGCCGGATTGCCCGATCCTTGATGATCTCGCGGGCATCGGAGGCGGCACGTGAACTGGCGCTTTCTGGCCTCCGGTGTCGCCGTATTGGTCCTGCTTGGCCTCGCGGGCTATTCGCGGATCCAGGATCCGGAACGTCCATCCGTGATCTCCCGGTTCGCTCCCGGTGCGGCGGAGGCGGAGCAATCGACCGCTGTCCGGTTGCGGCCGGGGGATACCGGTCTGGTCGCGGATGGCCGCGAGATCTACGCAACCGCCTGCGCGAGCTGCCACGGCGCGAATCTGGAAGGGCAGCCGAACTGGAGACAGCGTAAACCGGACGGCCGCCTGCCGGCGCCGCCGCACGATCCCTCCGGCCATACTTGGCATCATCCGGACGACCAGCTTTTCGCCCTGACCAAGGCGGGCCCGGCCATGATTGTCGGTGACGGTTATGAAAGTGACATGCCCGGTTTCGCGGGATCGCTCAGCGACCGGGAGATCATCGCGGTCCTGTCCTTCATCAAGAGCACCTGGCCCGCGGAGATTCGCGCCCGGCATGACGGCATCAACCGGCAGGCGAACGGTCAGAACTGACGCGTTTGGTCACTTCTGCTGCGCCCGCTGGCCCTGCGCCCGCTTGTCCAGCCACCAGGCATATTGCGGCGGCCAGGTTCTGAATTCGGGATCCAGCCCGAAGGCGTCTGCGGCATGGCGCGGCCAAAACGGGTTGTAGAGCGCCTCGCGGCCGATGGCGATCAGGTCCGCGTCCCCAGCCTGCAGGATGGCTTCGGCATGGTGCGGATCGGTGATCAGTCCGACCGCCTGGGTCATCATGCCGACCTCGCGCCGGATCTCGGCGGCATAGGGCACTTGGTAGCCCGGCTCCCGGACCAGTTTGAAGTTCGTGGCGCCTTTCGGGGATTGTCCACCTGAGGAGCAGTCGATCACATCGACGCCGCGCGCTTTCAATTCCCGGGAGAAGGTCAGGCTGTCCTCCATTTCCCAGCCGCCCTCGATGGCGTCGACGGCAGAGATGCGGACAAACAGCGGCAGGTTGTCCGGCAGCGCGGCACGGACATCCTCGGCGATCTCCAGAGACAGGCGCATCCGGCCTTCAAGGTCGCCGCCATAGGCATCCTTGCGGAAATTGCCGAGCGGGGAGAGGAAGGTCTGCAGCAGATAGCCGTGGGCGCAATGGATCTCGACGGACTCGAACCCGGCATCGACCGAGCGCTTCGTCGCGTCGGCAAAGGCACCGCGCAGCCGTTTCATGTCATCGAGATCGAGCTCGCGGGGTGTCAGCCAGCCGTCGGCTAGGGGCACCGGGCTCGGCGCTTCCGGCTGCCAGGGCGTGGCGCCTCCGGCGATATCCTCGGGGGTGAGGGGCCCGTTACCCTTCCAGGGACGCTGCATGCTGCCCTTGCGGCCTGAATGGCCGATCTGGATCGCGGGAACGCTGCCTTCCGACTTCAGGAAAGCGGCGATCGGGGCCAGCTTTTTCGCCTGCTCGTCGGTCCAGATGCCGAGATCGCCGTGGGTGATGCGGCCGTCCCGGCTCACCGCCGTCACTTCCAGGATGACCATGCCGGCACCGCCGAGGGCGAATTTGCCGAGATGGGCCATGTGGAAGTCGGTGGGAAGCCCCTCTTCGGCGGAATACATGCACATGGGCGGGATCACGATGCGGTTCGGCAGGGTGATGCCCCGGAGCTGGATCGGCTGGAAAAGCAGCGGCGTGGATGCGGTCATTCGGTCCTCCCATTTTTTCGAAAGGATAACCGAAAAGCCTGCATTTCGCGCAAGGCTGGTAGGTTCTGCGATGGTATGTCTGAAGCGCCAGCTCGGCACTTGACAGGGCCGCCCGGCGCGCCATCGTGTGAGCTGTTCCATTTCCAGAGATTTCTTCCCGCCCGCGAGGAGCCATTTCATGCCTATCGTCAACCGTATCGCCGATTTCCATGCCGAACTGACCGGCTGGCGGCGCCATATTCACCAGAACCCGGAGCTCGGTTTCGAGGAGTTCGAGACCGCTGATTTCGTGGCGGAGCGGCTGACGGAGATGGGTCTTGAAATCCATCGGGGCCTCGGCGGCACAGGTGTGGTGGCGACCATCAAGGGAACGGGCGGTGACGGACCGGCCATCGGCCTGCGCGCCGACATGGACGCCCTGCCGATCCATGAGAAAGGCACGCCGGAGCATCGCTCGAAGAATGACGGGAAGATGCATGCCTGCGGCCATGACGGCCACACCACCATGCTGCTGGGCGCCGCGAAGTATCTCGCCGAGACCCGCAATTTCGCCGGCACCGTGCAGTTGATCTTCCAGCCGGCCGAGGAAGGCAAGGGCGGCGGCAAGAAGATGATCGAGGACGGTCTTTTCACGCTGTTCCCGGTGGAGGAGGTCTACGGCATGCACAACCGGCCGGAAATGCCGGTCGGCAGCTTCGGCGTCTCGGCCGGCCCGGTGATGGCGGCGCGGGACAATTGGGAGATCTTCATCTCCGGCCGGGGCGCCCATGCGGCCATGCCGCATCAGGGTGTCGATCCTGTTGTCGTCGGCGCGAACATCGTCATGGCGCTGCAGACCATTACCAGCCGCAATATCGATCCGGCGGAAGCGTTGGTCATCAGTGCGACCCAGTTCCATGCCGGCGACGCCTTCAACGTGATCCCGGACGACATCATCCTGCGCGGCACCTGCCGGGTGCTGAACCCGCATCTGCAGGCAACCCTGCCGGAGCGCATCAAGCGGGTGGCGGATGGCATTGCCGCGACCTACGGCGCGACGGCCGAGTTGAACTATATCTCCGGCTATCCGGCCACCGTGAATACCGAGAAGGAGGCCGATTTCGCTGCCTCTGTTTGTGCGGAGATTTCCGGCGGCATGGGAACGGTCGACCGCGAGCTGCCGCCGAGCATGGGTGCCGAGGATTTCTCCTACATGCTGCTGGAGAAGCCGGGTGCCTACATCTGGTGCGGCAATGGCGACACTGCCGGCCTGCATCACCCGGAATATGATTTCAATGACGAGGCCCTGACGGTTGGCGCCAGTTATTGGAGCAGGCTGGTCGAAACCCGGCTGGCGAAATCGGCCTGATGCGATGACCGGAGGCGGGGCTCTGCCGCCAAGACTGCATGTCTTCGGCGCCTCCGGCTCGGGCACGACCACGTTCGGGCGTGCCTGGGCAGCCCGCTTTGGTCACACACATCTCGATACGGACGATTTCTACTGGATGCCGACGAAACCGGCTTTCCAGGAAAAGCGTCCGGTCCCGGAGCGCCTCCGCCTGCTTGAACAGGCATTCGAGGCGGCGGGCAGGTGGGTGCTGACCGGCTCGATGGTGTCCTGGGGCGACCCGCTGATCGATCTCTTCGATCTTGCGGTCTTCGTCTACACGCCGTTCAATTTGCGTATGGATCGCCTGATCGCCCGCGAGGAAGCCCGGTACGGTGCCGAGGCCCTTGAGCCGGGCGGCGCGCAGTACGACGCCCATATGGCTTTCGTCGAATGGGCTGCATCCTACGATACGGGCGGACCCGAAATCCGCAGCCTGAAACTGCATGAGGCGTGGATCGAGCGGTTGCCATGTCCTGTTGTCAGGGTTTCGGGCACGGACACGACCGACCGGCAAATCGAGCAGGTGGCCTGCTTCGTAAAGGCATAGCATCGCTCGCTGCCGTCGTTACTCCCAATCACCCTCCTACAGCATATTGGAACAAATCCTGCCGCCGGACGTTTATCCATGGAACGAAGCGCACAGCGGTCCCCTGGGGCGCGCACAAGGAGACGAACCATGAAACGCACCCTGATCCTTCCCGCCGTTATTGCCGGCGGCCTGCTGGTCTCCGGCTGCTCCGGCATGGACACGACGGAACAGCGCGTTCTCTCCGGCGGCGCTATCGGCGCTGGCGTGGGAGCGGTCGGCACTGTGCTGACCGGCGGCTGCGTGACCTGCGGCGCGGCAATCGGTGCGGGCATTGGTGCCGGGGCCGGCTATATCCATGATCAGATGCAGAAAGAGGACGATTGATCCTCATACGGCCCGTTCAGAAAACGGCGGGAACCAATTCCGGCGTCCCGTGTTTTCCCTGCAAGCGAGGCAAAAAGCCTCCCCTGAATCCAAGTCGAGGAGATGACGGATGCGACGCACTCTTGTCCTCCCAGTTCTGATAGCCGCCGGTCTGATCCTGTCGGCTTGCGCGGATACCCATTCGACCCGCCAGCATGTGCTTTCCGGAGGCGGCATCGGTACCGGGCTGAGTCCGGAAAGGGCGCTTTACGATGGCTGCGTGACCTGCGGCGTCGGTGTCGGCACCGGCGTTGGCGCCGGAACCGTCTACCTCGTCGACTAGACTAAGATTAAAGACAATTTTCCCCGAGAGCACCTCTTCCCGAGAGAGGTCCTCCCACCGATCGAATGGCCGCTATTCCCCTGGCGGCCATTCTTCGTTTCCGGGCCGGATTCAGCTTTGCAGATGTTCGCGGGTGACAGCGGAAATTGCCGCGTCAGCACCGTCGCGGGCATCAAGTCCGGACATGACGCCTTCCTTGTCCGCCGCCGGGCGATTCTGGCTCAGTTTCCACTTGCCGTCGATCCGGGTGATCGGGATTTCGAAGCCGATGATGCCCTTGAGCTGCGACTGGACAAACTTCTCCGGCGCGTCGTTCAGCGCCCAGGGCTCGGCATTCGCGGCCTCGTGCCGGTCGGTCAGGCTTGAGACCTGGTCGCGCAGACGCTCCGCGTCCTCGAAGAAGCTGATCGGCCCGTAGGCATGCACGGCGACATAGTTCCAGGTCGGCACCACCTTGCCGTGCTCCTGCTTGGTCGCGTACCAGTTCGGGGTGATATAGCCGTCCGGCCCCTGGAAGATCACCAGCGCCTCCAGGTCCGACGCTTCGGTCTTTGTCTGGATATTCGCCTTGGCCAGATGGCCGGTCAGCGTGCCGTGCGTGCCCTTTTCGGCGTCCAGCAGCATCGGCACATGGCTGGCGACCAGGCCGTCCGGGCCGAGCGTCACCAGAGTGCCGAAGGCGATTCGGCGGATGGCCTCATGCATGACGGCGATATCGTCTTCGCGAAAATGCGGCGGTGTGTACATGAGGTCTCTCCGATCGTGAAACGCGCCGGCGCGATATGGCGCCGGCGCGTTCCTCTTTGTGCGTTTCGTCAGATCGGCAGAATATAGGCGGTCTTCACCGTTGTGTAGAATTCCGACGCATAGCGGCCCTGCTCGCGGGCGCCGTAGCTGGAGCCTTTCCGGCCGCCGAACGGGACGTGATAGTCGACGCCCGCCGTCGGCAGGTTGACCATGACCATGCCGGCCTCGGAATTGCGCTTGAAGTCGCTGGCGTATTTCAGGCTCGAGGTGCAGATGCCGGAGGACAAGCCGAAGGTCGTGTCGTTGGCAACGGCCAGAGCCTCGTCATAATCCTTCACCCGGATCACGCTGGCGACCGGGCCGAACACTTCCTCGCGGTTGATGCGCATGGAATTGGTCGTCTCGGTGAAGAGGGCCGGCTGCAGGTAGAAGCCCGGCGTGGACCGCTCCAGGCGCTCACCGCCAAAGGCGAGCTTCGCGCCTTCCTGCTGGCCGATCTTGATATACTCCTCGTCCTGCGCGAGCTGGCTGGCATCGACGACCGGGCCGATATGGGTGCCTTCGGCGAGCGCGTCGTCGATCTTCAGGCCTTTCAGCTTCTCGATGCAGGCGGCGACGAACTTGTCGTGGATGCCTTCGGTCACGACCAGCCGGGAAGAGGCGGTACAGCGCTGGCCGGTGGAGAAGAAGGCGCCGTTCACGGCAACATCGACGGCGGTTGCGAGATCGGCGTCGTCCAGGACAACGAGCGGGTTCTTGCCGCCCATCTCGAGCTGGTACTTCTTCATGGTGGCGGAGCATTTCGCCGCCACATGGGCGCCGGTCGCGACCGAGCCGGTGAAGGTCACGGCGTTGATCTTGGTGCTGGAAAGGATGGCCTCGCCGACGGTGCCGCCGCTGCCCATCACCAGGTTCAGCACACCGTCCGGCAGACCGGCCTTTTTCAGGATGTCGACCAGGGCCCAGGCGCAACCCGGCACTAGGCCGGCCGGCTTGAAGACGACGGCATTGCCGTAGCAGAGAGCCGGGGCGATCTTCCAGGCCGGGATGGCGATCGGGAAGTTCCACGGCGTGATGATGCCGACAACGCCGATCGGCTCGCGGGTGATCTCGACCTCGAGGCCCGGGCGGGTGGAGGCAATCTTCTCGCCGGACAGGCGCAGGCATTCACCGGCGAAGAAATCGAACACCTGGGCGGCGCGGATGGTCTCGCCGATACCCTCGGCCAGCGTCTTGCCTTCCTCGCGGGAGAGCAGGCGGCCGAGCTCTTCCTTGCGGGCCATGATCTCGGCGGAAGCGGCGGCCAGAATGTCGTGGCGCTGCTGGATCGGGCTTCGGGCCCAGGCATGGGAGGCGGCGACGGCGGCGTCGATGGCCTGTTCCGTTGCGGCAGCATCGGCCTGCGCGAACTGGCCGACCACGTCGCCGGTGTTGGACGGGTTGATGTTATCGCTGGCGTTCGTGCCCTCGACCCAGTCGCCGGCGATCAGATTGCGGTGCAGTGTCATGAGTTCCCTCTCTCGGTTCCGGCGCTGTTCGGGCCGGGTTTTGAATCGGAGGGGAGCTTACGCCGCACACGGCAGGGATCAATGGGGTCTGCTGTTTTTATTTTGTGACCGCACGGAAAGGGCCGGGATAGGCGCGCCTCAGACCGCGATGCCGCGTTTCGACAGAGAGCGGAACAGGGCCAGCGCACCGTCCTGCCATTCCGGCAGAGCGTCGGAACTGCCGACCACATTCTCCAGACACCCGAGCCGCGAGCTGGCGATCCGCACCCGGTCGCCGAACTTGTGGGTAAAGCCCTCGCCGGGCCGGTCCTTGTTACGGTCCTCGGTCGGGGCGAACAGGGTGCCGGTATAAAGCACGGCGCCGTCCGGATACTGGTGGCAGTCGAACATCTGCTGCGCCAGATCCTCCGGAGTGCGGCTGATGACCCGCATGGTGCTGGAGCCACTGAGGACGTAGCCGTCCGTGCCGGTGACCTCGAGCGACAGGTCCGCGTTGCGGATGTCGGACATGGTGAAATGATCGTCCAGCAGCCGGATGAACGGGCCGAGGCTGGCCGAGGCGTTATTGTCCTTGGCCCGGCCGAGCAGCAGGGCGCTGCGGCCCTCGAAATCGCGCAGGTTCACGTCATTGCCGAGGGTGGCACCGACGATCCTGCCGTCCGGCGCGCAGACCAGCACGACTTCCGGCTCCGGATTGTTCCAGTCCGAGCGCGGATGCAGCCCGACCCCGGCGCCGTGCCCGACGGACGACATCGGCTGGGCCTTGGTGAAAATCTCCGCGTCCACGCCGAAGCCGACTTCCAGATAGGGCGACCACAGATCCCTCGCCAGCAGGGTCTCGCGCAGTTTCATCGCCTCATCCGAGCCCGGCACGATGGAGAACACATCGTCGCCGATATCCCGGGCAAGCTGCGCCCGGGCCTCGTCAGCCTTCAACGGATTGCCCTTTGTCATCTCCTCGACGACGCGCTCGATCATGCTGTTCGGAAAGGTCACCCCGGCGGCCTTGATGGCCTGCAGGTCGATGGGGGAGAGCAGGCGCGGCCCGGTGGCCTTCGGATCGAAGCTGGTCTCCAGAATATCGCCGATCCTGCCGATCACCGTACCCTCGGCGCCGCGCACGATGCTGGCCGGGCAGGCGGCCTTCAGGGCATGGGTGATGGTCGGGATGCGGGCCGTGATGTCGACAACATCCTCGCCGCGCAGGGTGCACACAGCCGGGCCTTCCGGCGTCGAAACCCGGCCCAGGAGGACCGCCTTGTCCAGATCGACCGGCAGATCCTGCGCGATACGGTTGCTCATCTCTCGTTCCCTCCCATATCCGGTTGCATGACGCTTCGTGCGGCGCGGTGAACCGGTTGAATACTGACTTCGGATCGGATTATGGACTCTCTGGGATACAAAATACCAGAGAAATGAAAGCCTTTTGCACATGACGGAAACCGTGCAGCGCTACAGAGCGTACGGGACGTCTGAAGCATGGCGTCACAGGCTATGATAAGCGCGGAAATTATTCGAGCGGGAATGACGGACGCAACCGGATTCAGCCTGGACAATTGCGCCGTGGCAGCGTCGTATTATAGTATCTGGATGTGCTGCCGTCGTCCGGGATTGCTGGAAACCGGCGGAGGAACAGGGAATTATACATTCCGGAAAGAAATATGTTGCAACAAATGCCGGAACGTGATCGTTTGTCGTCAGTGCGCTGCGCGTGGATGGTGAGTTTTTCGTCAGCAGCGTCATGTTCTCGCAATACGTCGTATCGATCGTTGCCAGAAAGCCCATCCGGGCAGAATAACAAGACGGCAGCTGATCTACGCAAGCTTCCAGAACAAAGAGGTTATCTTCCGCAGCCAGTGTGGCGCGATTAGATGGTGACCGTTGAAAGAGCCTACTTGAAACAGTTTAACGACCTTGGCCTCGCCAAGTCCCTCCTTCGAGCCGTAACCGCCGAAGGCTACACCACTCCCACTCCCATCCAGAGCGAAGTGATTCCCGTCATGCTGGCCGGTCGCGATGTCATTGGCATCGCCCAGACCGGAACCGGCAAGACCGCCTCCTTCGTCCTGCCGCTCCTGCACCGCATCGCCGGACAGGAAGGCAAGCCCGCGCCCAAGACCTGCGGCGCTCTCATCCTGACGCCGACGCGCGAACTGGCCCAGCAGATCGCGGAAAACATCCGCATCTACGGCAAGTTCATGCAGGTTTCGGTGACGGTCGTCGTCGGCGGCGTCAAGCCGGGCCCGCAGATCCGGTCCCTGGCCAGCGGTGCCGATATCGTCGTCGCCACGCCGGGCCGTCTCCTCGACCACATGAACACGGGTGCCATCCGGCTGGACCGGACGACGCGCATCATTCTCGACGAGGCCGACCAG
The DNA here is from genome assembly GCF_040217065.1 of Nisaea sp. Taxonomy (GTDB): domain Bacteria; phylum Pseudomonadota; class Alphaproteobacteria; order Thalassobaculales; family Thalassobaculaceae; genus Nisaea. The sequence continues at coordinate 654,970 of NZ_JAVJNX010000009.1, read as the reverse complement.
ATGCTCGATCTCGGCTTCATGCCGGCGATCCGCAAGATCATGGGCAAGGTGCCGAAAGAACGGCAGACAGCCCTGATGTCGGCCACCATGCCGCCGCAGATTCGTGCCCTGGCCCGTGACTTCCAGACCGATCCGGCTGAAATCGCCGTGGCCGCCATTTCCCGGCCGATCGAGCGCATCGTGCAGACCGTTCGCCACACACCGGCGGCCAACAAGCGCGACGTGCTGACCAGGATTCTTTCCGATGCCGACTCCGTGCGGGCCATCGTGTTCACGCGGACCAAGCGTGGCGCCGACAAGGTCAGCCGCCATCTGGAGAGTGCCGGTCTTTCCTCCGCCGCCATCCATGGCAACAAGAGCCAGTCCCAGCGGGAACGCGCCCTGGCGTCGTTCCGCAGCGGCGGGACATCCATTCTCGTGGCGACCGACATTGCCGCCCGGGGTATCGACATCGACGACGTGTCGCACGTGATCAATTTCGAGCTGCCGAACGTGGCCGAGGCCTATGTGCACCGGATCGGGCGGACAGCCCGTGCCGGCCGCACCGGTATCGCCATCTCGCTGTGCGATCCGGCCGAACGCGATTTGCTGCGCGCCATCGAAAAGCTGATCGGCAACCGGCTCGACAGTGACGCCGGCCAGTCCGCCGCCGCGCCCGTCAATCGGGTGGCGCATCAGGCGGTTGCCGAAACCATCACGGAGAAGGCTCCGGCCAAGTCCCGGAACCGGTCCCAACCCAAGTCCCAATCCAAGCCTCGGCGCGCCGGCTCTGACCGGCCTGCGCCAGGCGACAAGAATGCGGCGCTTCCCGACGCGTCGGGAGAACGCATACCCGGCCCCGATACTTCGACAGCGGGCCTTGCCCGCATCCTCGGCAATATCGGCGCCGCAACACCGGCTGTCGCTGCCTGAGGGCGGCATACAGAAACGTCAATCCAGACGTAACGATCAGTATAAGGAATTACGATCATGGCTACAGGTACAGTGAAATGGTTCAACACCACCAAGGGTTATGGCTTCATCGCACCGGATGATGGCAGCAACGACGTGTTCGTTCACGCCACCGCCGTCGAGCGTGCAGGCATGCATGGTCTGAACGAAGGCGACAAGATCAGCTACGACATCGAAGAAGACCGCCAGCGCGGCAAGTCTTCCGCTGTCAACCTGCAGACCCAGTAATCAGTCTCTGCCGGTATAACCCTTAGGTCGCTGTTCTCCGGAACAGCGGCTTCGGGGCGGCCCTTCGGACAAGGCTCGCAGAGCCGCGTGCGTGACGGTCAAAAAACGCCAATCCATTCGTGGGTTGGCGTTTTTGTTTTCAGCTCAGCCGCCGTTGCGGACGATCCGTTCGCGGTGGAAGGTATAGATGCCGCTGGCGACGACGATGGCGGCGCCGATGATGGTCGCCAGGTCCGGCAGGTCGTCGTAGAACAGGTATCCCCACAACACGGCCCAGGGCAGCATCAGGTAGTTCAGCGGCTGCAGCACGCTCGCCGGTGCCAGCGACAGGGCCTTGATCAGCAGCCCGTGGCCGGTCATGCCGAGGACTCCGATCGCCGCCATAATGGCGAGCCCAGTCCAGTCCGGCGTGACCCAGAAGAACGGCCCGACGCAGCTCATGGAGACAAGCCCGGTCACCCCCGTATAGAGCACCGTCGTGCTGGCGTCGTCATAGCGGGCGGCCTTGCGGGTCAGCACCTGGTAGAGGGCGTAGAGCGCAATGCCGAAGAGCGGCAACAGAAGCATCGGATCGAAGGCGGCAAAACCCGGCCGGATGATGATGAACACCCCGATGGCGCCGACGCCGATCGCGCTCCAGCGCCGGATCCCGACCTGCTCCTTCAGCAGCGGGACGGAGAGCGCGGTGGTCATCAGCGGCCCGGCGGCGGCGATGGCCTGTATGTCCGCCAGCGGCAGGTAGCGGAAGGCGACGATGAAGATGAGAATCTCGCCGGACAGCAGGAAGCCGCGGAAGAGCTGCAGGACAATGGCGCGGGAGACGAAGAGATACCGGCCGCGGCGGCGCAGTCCGTGCGCCAGGGTCACACCCGCGAATACCATGTAGCGGATCCAGAGGATCTGAGGCGCCGGATAGATCTGCACCGCCATCTTGGTCAGCGCATCCATGACCGAGAAGGTGAAGGTGACGGCGAACATGATGCCGATGCCGGCACGGGTGCCCTCGGCATCCTCGCGCGCTCCGAACCGATCATTCGTCATGTCTGCACCGCGCTCCTGCCGGTGCCATGCAGTCCCAAACGCCTGCCGCTTCCGGAGAGAGTCAATTGACAGGGATCACCGCCCGCTGTCCAGCCAGTTACGGCAAAACAGACCTCACAAAAACTTCCGAACAAGCTGAAGTCCGAAGAGCTTCCCGGCCAGACGGCCAAACAGCGAGCTATCGCGATACCGGCAGAAAGCTTCCAGATATCCGTAGACTTCCGGTCTGGAAAGACGCGCGCGTGTCTGCCCGATATAGTTTTCGCAAACCCGGTAAGCCCCCTCCATCGGGCCCCCGCGCAGATGACTCGTCACCTTGTAATCCAGATTCCCCATGAATATGGACGTGCAGACCATTTCATAGAAATCGAGGAGATCGATGACGGTACTTTCCTCCTCCGTGCCGATGGTCTCGCCGTCAAATTTATGACCTGTCTTTATCCATTTCGCGAATTTCCGGTCCGCGACCGCCAGGCGCTCAATGCTTTCCAGGGATAAAAGAACACTGAGCGTTTGATTCCGGCGTTCCGCTTTTCTTCTTTGCCTCGATTGGATGAGGAAGATCAAAACCGCAGAAAAAACGGAAACACTGGTCCCGTATCCGCCGTCGTGAAACAGCGTTTGCAGTATTTGGAGTATGTTGTCCGGCATTTCGATCTTCAGCATGTCGCGATGTCTCAGGATAACCGGATTGTCCGGCAGGCGCGCATCTCAGTTCAAGCCGCCGTCCGGCCGGTCTTGACCGTTTCCCGCAGGCTCCAATTCACAGGGATCGCCGCCCGCTGTCCAGCGCAATGGCGGGCGGCGAAGACCTGAGCGGTCAGACCGTGGCGACCGGCGTGGCCGGCGAGCCGACGACGCCCGGCAGGCGCAGCGGCGGGGCGGTCAGCAGGAAGCGCGAGCGGTTTTGGGCGCGCAGCCACAGGGCCAGGTCGTGCAGGTACCAGAGCTCGCCGAGATGGACGCCGAGCTTGAAGATGCAATGGTGGTGCAGCGGCATGAACACCGTCGCGTCCTCCGGCAGCTCGGCATGCGGGTCCTCGACGCCGTAATTGTCGGCGATCAGGACCGACAGGCCGCTGTCGGTGATCCAGTTCAGCAGGCGCTCGTCCCGGCCGTCCAGCACGCAGCAGGCATGCAGCAGCGTGTCCTCGTCCGGCTCGAGCTGCATGTCCATGACGACCTTGCTGAAGGCGGTGTGCAGCAGCACCATGTCGCCCGTCTCGACGGTCACCTTGTCCGCCTCCATGATTTTCATCAGCTGGTCGTAGCCGACATAGGTCCGCTCGCGGCCGAGATGCTTCTCGATATCGATCAGCACGCCGCGGCCCTGGACGCAGGTCTCGGCCATGTTCTCGATGCCGAGCCGCTTGGCGTCTGTGCCCTCGAAGCGGGTATGCTCGTTGCCCGGCTGGTCCATGGTCGGCCCGGCGATATGCTCGCCGCCGCGCCAGCCGTTGTAATAGACGATCTCCGCCTCGCCATCGCCGTCCGCATCGAAGCGCGCGCCGATATGGCACAGGCTGTCCCACTGGGTCGAATATTGCAGGCAGAGCAGCACCGCATCGTCCGAGATGACATCGACCAGGCGTTCGTCGTTGAGGCTGAGCGGGAAGTTGAAATTCGCCAGCCCGCCGCGCGCGGTGGCGAAATGCCGGGGCGGGAAGCGCCGAGGGTTCAGCAGCCGCTTGCCCGGATAGTCCAGCGGCAGGGACAGGCAGAAGGTCTCGCCGGTCTGCACCTCGGCCACGCCCTGGCGGACCTTCTCGGCCGTCAGCAGGTTGATCCGGCCCTTCTCGTCATCCGCCCCGAAATCCCCCCAGGTCGACCCTTCGGGACGGTTTTTCCACCGCTTGTTCATGGTTTCCTCGCTATTGATTTTTGTTTATGGGCGCCGGTCGGGCGCAGGACACATTCAGATGGACCCGTTGCTTTAGTATAGCTAAAAGTTGATCACTCTATTTTCATAATTTTCACTCAATTCGCGCCGAAAACATCCGTCAACACGTGATTGAGTATCGTGTTTGTGGATGACCTCTGTGTTTTCGTGTTGATTGAGTCATGCTTAGGTTGTATTTATTAAGGTTGTATATCACGTTAAATTGGAGGGAGCGATGACCATGCTCGGGCCAATTGATGTCGCAGTTGTATTTTTTGGCTCTATATTAGTTTGTTTTTACGTCAGTTTTTTATTTCCTAATCATATTAAGGAATCGGGAAAGGGAGTTCTTCCTCCAAATTTTCGAGCACGCTTGTTGTTTTCGATGTTTAATTTATTTTTCTATTTATTCTTGCTGGGTTTTGTTTTTGTGGTGTCTCATTTTCCAGTATTTTTAGAGATTCTTTTGGCCGTTAGCCCTGAGGATTTTAAGAAAGTTATCTCGGTTATCCAAGAAAATGAAAAGCTTAGTATGGGAGGGGACGCGTTTGCTGTTACTGCGACCGCCGTTTTTTTTAGTCTCTTCGCGCTTCAAAGGTGGAGAAAAATTGAAGAAGGAATACTCCGGCAACTCCATAACATTAGTCTAATTGAAGAAGACGGTATAAATTTGGCAAAGAAACTGGAAACGGGTAATTTTGAACCTAATGATATCTCTTGGCCTGACGGTATTGCGGCTTTGGAATGGTTGGAGAATCGGACATTACAATCCGACGGGAAGCCAGGCGCCGGTTCAGATCTCGCCACAATTACACGAAAAGTAGATGTTCTTTTGAATCTAAGTGGGGATGCAATTTGGTTTGCCGCTTTACCTAATGATGAGATGCCAAATCGGGAAGTGGCAATAAATGCTCATGAGCGTAGAATGATTCTTGCATGTCGGATTAAGGGACATATTGAAAAAATTCAGTCTGGAGTTGCTGATCCGGAGGATTTGGAAAAATTAATATCTTTAGTTGGGAAAAATGATGAAATATTTTATCAATCTGTCGGAGATATAAAGAAAGCAATAGAAAAAAAACATCAATAAGCGCGAAATTTGTAAATCAAATGATTAGTCCTGTAATGGATTTTTTTAAAGATGGCTATGAAAAACTCTTATCGGAATTATCATTAGCTTTTGCGAGGTCGGTGATTTTATCTGGAGATAAATGTGAGTTGAAACTCTCAAAATTAAGAGAGTCTGGATTTAGCGGCTTGGGAAAAATTTACGTGATTGATGTGAATCGGGCTATTTTTATAGCGTTTTTGGTGTATGTGTTCGCTCTTTCAATTTTTTTTGTCGCTCCAATTGTGATTGGCAATAATATCCCTGAGCGGCCGCGGCCATTTATATTTGTGATTTCAGCAAGTATTATTCTGGCTGTTGTTGTTGGTGCAATGGTTGGAGGTCTGAGGCGTTTTGCAGAGTCGGAGAATGCGCCTTTTTTATGGTATGCAATTGCAGCAATTCTTACCGCAATTGCACATGTAATCGCGGTTTTTATGGCTGTATCTCTTAATATTTCTATTGAAGGCGGAAACCCAAATTACAGCCCTATACAATTTTCGATCGCCGCTTCGATTGTGCCAGCGTCTTTGGTTTTGGGGTTGTGCTGGCAGAGTCGGAAAAAATCTTCGACTTCAGCGGGGCTACAAAGATGTTGGGATGCCTTGTGGCTCGGAGGGATTTTGTTGGCGGGTGGGGTTATGTTTAATATGTTTGTACAAATTCTACATCTAGAGGCGCCGATGAAAGGTGCGGAGTTCTTTGATAGAATGAAATTGATAGGTTTTGTTACATTAGGAATTGGTGTTTTTGTCGGACTACTGATCGTACCGCATGTTCGAGCTGCTGCAACGTCCAGAATAGTCGCAAATGAACCGGAATATTGAGTGTAGACTCATTTAGGATTCCGAAACTAGAGAGACACAATACTCATTTTCGACGGTCAAAAAACCATAGGCGCCACAGATCGGTTACACGAACCTCCTGACTTAAACATCGTGCTCCCTCAACCGCAGTCGACATCGCAGTGATCCAGCTGGCGGTCCCTTTTCATTTATATCCTGTCTTCCATACTTTCCGTCACCCTTCCTTGCCCCCCAGCATCACCCTGTTCCGCGCGCCGGCGATCTCTGTCCAGTGTGCCAGGTCCGCCTCGGTCATCAGGCCCGTGGGCGGGCGGCAGGGGCGGAAGTTCTTGTGCCGGTCCGCTCCGCGCACCAGCATGGCCGCCATGTTGCCGCCCTCGGTCTGGCGTGCATGGGCCGGGATGTAGCGGATGGCGAGGCCGATGCGGCGGTCGTCGGTCCGGTTCGGGTGGGAGGCGTGGAAGACGCGGCCGTGATGGATCGACATCTGGCCGGCCTGCAGCGCGGCCTCGGTCGCCTCGGCCTCGTCCACCGTGACCGCGACCTCCTGGCCGCGGGTCAGCAGATTGTCCTCGGCGAAGGTGTCGCTGTGCTCGACCCGCCGGTCCTGCGAGCCGGCCACGAAACGCATGCAGCCGTTCTCCGTCGTCGCCGGCGTCAGGGCGACCCAGGCGGTGACCTCTTCCTCGGTCTCCAGCCCCCAGTAATGCAGGTCCTGGTGCCAGGAAACGAAGCTTTTGGTATTGGCCTCCTTGATGAAGAAGGGGGCGTCCAGCACCAGCAGGTCCGGCCCCAGGATCTCGGCCACGACATCGGTGATTTCCGGGCGCCGGCTGATCGCGTCGACGAAGGGCAGGACCAGGTTGGGATAGCGCCGGAGGATCTTGTGGAAACTCTTGTCGGCGCCGTACCGGGCCTCGGCCTTTTCCAGTTGCCCGCGATAGCCCGCCGCCTCCTGCGGCGACATCACGGTGATCGGGCAGACGAAACCGTCGCGCTTGAAGGTTGCCGTGATGGTGGTTTCGGGGGCGGTCGCCATGCTGCTCATGCCCCGATCTTCTCGCGCGGCGTGAAGGCGCTGCGGGCGCCGCCGGATTTCTGCGTCTTGAAGATCGAGCCCGCATCGGGGGCGGGAGGCAGCGGCAGGCGGACCGGCACGGCCTCTACCCGGGGCTGCATCGTCGCCTCGCCGGTGATGACGCTTTCCGTCACATGGTCCCAGAGAGCCTGCAACCCGCCCGCCGCGAGCTTGGCGAAATGCGCCGAGCCGACCAGCGGCCAGGCATCGGCGGCGCGGCATTCGTAGAACAGGATCAACCGGTTCCGGTCCGACAGGTTCGGCGCCGAGCCGTGCAGGGCGCGGACGTGATGCACCGTCATCGACCCGGCCTTGCCGGTCAGGGTGACGGCCTTCTCCGGCTCGAACAACGGGTCTTCCGGGTCGATCGCGCCGCAGAACACGCCGCTGTCCCGGCCGTGGTGGGAGAGCACCGGGCCCTTGTGGGTCCCAGGGATGACCTGCAGCGGCCCGTTCTCCTGCGCGACATCCTCCAGCATCAGCCCGAAGGCGAGCATATCGTCGTTGCTGTGCGGATAGAAGGCCCAGTCCTGGTGCCATTCGACCGCCGCCCCGCCGCCGGGGGCCTTGGTGTTCAGCTTGCTGGTCTGCAGCATGGTGTCCGGGCCGAGCAGGGCGGTCAGCACGCCGGTCATGCGGGAATCTTTCAGCACCTCCCAGTAGTACGGGTCCTGCTTGTGCGGCAGCTTGATCCGGGTCAGGCGCGGCGCGGCGGCCGCGTGGCCCTCGTCGAGATCGTAGACGTCGTCGCTCTCGGTGACGGTGCGGGATTTCTCGATCAGGCCGTAGGTGATGTCCCGCAGCCGGTCGAGCTGCGCGGCGCTCACCGCATCCTCGACCATGAGATAGCCGTTCTCGCGATAGAACGCGATTTCGTCCGCCGTCAGCATCGCCCTGTCCTCCCTGTTTGCCGGCGCCGTTTTCACCTGCCCCGATGGCGCCTGAAGGCGGGGGCAGGCCAGCGCGTGTCCTGTTTGAAGGGAAGTATGCCCCGGAAAGCGCGCGCGGGAAGCGTCAATTTGCCCGGGCGCGCAGTGAAGGAGCGGGGCACCGCATGGTTGCGGCCAAAAATCACAGGCTCCCGCAATCCGTTGCGGGCCTTCTTGAATTCGGTATCGTGTCTGTCCAACTCCAGATGCGTAACCGAAGAGAAAGAGTGTCACCGTGGCGGACGAACTATACGAGGTGCTGGGCGTCTCCAGGGATGCGTCCGGCGACGAGATCAAGAAGGCCTACCGCAAGCTGGCGAAGAAGTACCACCCCGACCTCAATCCGGGCGACCGGGCGGCGGAGGAGACATTCAAGAAGCTGCAGGCCGCGAACAACATCCTGTCCGATCCGGAAAAGCGGAAACAGTACGATGCCGGCGCCATCGATGCGGAAGGGAACGAGACCCAGCAGCGCTATTACCGGGACTATGCCGGTGCGGGCGGCGACCATCCGTACCGGTCGAGCGCGGGATACGACGATATCGGCGATATCTTCTCCGACCTGTTCCGCTCCCATGCCCGGGGCAGGGGTGCGGGGGGCGCCGACGGTGCTGACGGCGCCGAGTTCCGCATGCGCGGCGGCGATGCCCGCTATTCGATACAGGTCTCCTTTCTCGAGGCCGTGAACGGCGCGAAAAAGCGCGTCACCATGTCGAACGGCAAGGCGCTGGACCTCACCATTCCGCCGGGCCTGCACGAGGGCCAGATCCTCAGGCTGCGCGGCCAGGGCATGCCGGGATATGGCGGCGGCGCGGCAGGCGATGCCTATGTCGAGGTGCACATCGCGGCGCATCCCGGCTTTCGCCGCCATGGCAACAACATCCATTCCGACCTTCCGATCACCCTGCATGAAGCGGTGCTCGGCGCCAAGGTCCGGGTGCCGACCGTGACGGGCGCCGTGACCATGTCTGTTCCGGCCGGCTCCAACAGCGGCGACACCCTGCGGCTGCGCGGCAAGGGCGTGCCGGCCGCGGGAGGGCGTGCGGCGGGCGATCAGGTGGTGACGCTGATTGTGCAGCTGCCGAAGCAGCCGGACGAGGCGCTGAAGAGCTTCCTCGCGGAGTGGTCGAAGACCCATTCCTACGATCCGCGCGCCGAGAAGGAGGGCTGAGCCATGCGGGAAGAAGCAGAAATCCTCGGCCTGTTTTCCGGGCTGCGCCGCGAGACGCTGCATGTCTGGATCGAGCGCGGCTGGCTGGCGCCGGCGCGCGGCGGCGAGGGATATGTCTTCCGGGAAATCGACGTCGCCCGCCTGCGTCTGATTGTCGAATTCCGCACCGATCTGGCGCTGGAGGACGACGCCCTCGATGTCGTCCTGCCGCTGCTCGACCAGGTGCACGGCCTGCGCCGGGAGCTGAACCGGCTCGCCGACGCGGTCAATGCCCAGCCGCAGGACGTGCGGGCACGGATCACGGCGCATCTTTCGGAGAGCTGATTTCCATCCGGGAACGCGACCGGCAACCGCGGGTTTTCAGGTGATGAGGAAGCTCGCGCTGTCGAGCTGGACCGGTGCGATGCCGATCAGGGTGACATTGTTGCCCGAAGCGAGATCGAGTACGGCATTGCCGAACGCGTCCGTAATGACATGGGCCAGCATGTCGGCGGCTGTGGTGATGCCGTTGGTGCCGAGCGCGACTTCGATCTTGTCTTCGCCGACGGTGAAATCCAGTACCAGGTCGGCGCCGTCGCCGTCGCCGAAATGGAACAGGTCGGCGCCGTTGCCCCCGGTCAGGTGATCGTTGCCGCCGCCGCCGACCAGCGTGTCCGCGCCATCGCTACCAGCCAGCGTGTCCGCGCCGAGATTGCCGCACAGGGAGTCGTTGTCCGTGCCGCCGCCGAGATAATCCGCCCCCTGACCGCCATAGAGAATGTCGGCACCGTCATCGCCCCAAAGGGAATCCGGGCCCTGATTGCCGTAGAGCGTGTCGGCGCCATCCCCGCCATGTAGCCGGTCGGCGCCGAGATTGCCGCAGAGCAGGTCCGCACCCTGATTGCCGTAGACGACATCCGCATTCTGGCCGGAATAGACCCGATCGGCATCCTGTCCGCCATAGATCGTGTCCATGCCGGTATTGCCGTAGATGACGTCCGCGTCCTGGTTGCCGTAGATCAGGTCATTGCCTGTATACCCGGACAGAAGGTCCATCCCGGCGCCGCCGGAAATCGTGTCGTCGCCCTCGAGCCCGGAAATCGTATCGTCGCCGCCGAGCCCCCTTATATGGTCTGCGGCGGTTCCTCCGATGAGGAGATCGTTCCCCTCCGTGCCGGACGTCACCCCGTCATTGCCGGCCACGACAGGCGCGGCGGGCAGCGTCAGGACCACGTCGTTGCCGGTCCCGCCCGCATAGCTGATCGTGTAGGTGGCGCCGCCGGCGGTAATCGATGCGCCTTCCGCCAGGCCGGAGAAGGTCCCGGTGACCGCGTCCACCCCGTCATTGTCGATCAGGATGTAGCTGGCCCCGGCGGCGGGAATGTCGGTGACCGTCAGGCTCAGGGTGGCGCCCGAGATGGTGACGGTGCCGGTGACGGCGATCTGGTCGTAGCCGGTGCCCGGCACCGTGCCCTCGATCTCCATGTTCGCCGTGGAGCCGGAGGCCAGCGTCAGGTTGCCGGTCGAGATCTTACCCGGGCTGTTGCCGGGCGCGATGGTGCCGCCGCTCGCGACCGTGACCGCTGTCGAGAAGGTGCTGGTGCCGGCGAGGGTGGCGCCGGATGCGACCGTATAGGTGCCGCCGCCGGCGATCGTGCCGGTGCCGCTGATGGTGCCGGAGAAATTGGTCGCGGCGGCGTTCGTCAGGGTGAGCGTGCCGGTGCCGATATTGAGCGTGCCGCTGCCGGTGAGGCTGCCGACGGTCTCGCTCGTATTGTTCAGATCGAGCGTCGCCCCGGACGCGACGGAGACCGCGCCCGCGTCGGCGAGGGCGTTGCCGCCGGACACCTGCAGGGTGCCGCCGTTCACCGTGGTGCCGCCGGAATAGGTGTTCGTGCCGCTTAGGATGACGGTGCCGGTACCCGACTTCGTCAGGCCACTGGTGCCGGAGATGTCGTTGTCGATCGTGGTCGCGCCGGTCACTGTCAGCCCGCCGCCGTTCAGGGCCACATTGCCGGTGCCGAGATTGCTGTCCGTCGACACCGAAATCGAGCCGCCGGTGACGGTGGTGCTGCCGGAGTAGGTGTTCGTGCCGCTCAGCGTCAGCGTGCTGGCACCGGTCTTGGTCAGGTTCCCCGTGCCCGAGACCACCCCGCTCATGGTGACATTGGCGCCGACATTGACGGTGCCGTGCGACGCTCCGAGTACGATGGCATTATCGACCGTCGTCGCCCCGGTCACCGCCAGCGTGCCGCCGTTGATCGTGACCGCGCCCGCGCTCAGATTACTGTCCGCCGCGACCGAAAGCGTACCCTGGCTGACGGTCATGGTGCCCGAGGCGGAGTTGGTTCCGGACAGCGTCAGCGTGCCGGTGCCGGTCTTGGCCAGTACGTTCGTGCCGTCATCGGTTACGGTGCCGCTGATGCTGACGGTGTTGGCGCCGGTATCGATGGTCGCCGTATCCTCGATCTCGATGTTCGAGGTGTAGGCGCCGCTGGTCGTGAACCGCACGGTCGAGTTGCCCAGGATATCGATCAGGGGCGCCGAGGTCGTCGTCCCGATCTCGGCAGTCGTGCCGCCGAGGACCCAGATCTTGCTCGTCCCGCTGACCGAGCCGTTGAGGGTGACGGTGCCGCCGCCGGCCGTCTGAAGGATGTAGGACCCGCCGGTGAAAGAAACCCCGGAATTGAGGGTCAGCGTCTGTCCCGCTGATATATTGAAGTAGAGATGCGAGTTCGCGACGATGTCCGAGCCGCCGATCGTGAGAGATGTCGTCGTTCCGGTGAAGTCGAAGCTCGTGGCTGCGCCGTTCGTGAAAGTCGGCGAGGCCGCGAGGGTGATCGTGCTGCCCGCTCCTAGATTGCTGAAATGCACGATTTGATCGGGAGGTGTATCGGCGGCCTGGAGCGTTCCCGCGCTGGCGTCGCCGAGCGTGCTCGTGACATCCACGGCGAGCAGGCCGGGCCAGCGTGCGGCCCGTTCCGGATCGAGCAAGGCTGGGAATATGCCCGCGCGCGCACCGGCCGCGACATCGAAGATCCAGTCCCCGCCGCGTGCCTTGGCGCCGGTCGGCGTGCTGGAGGCGAAGACGGGCGCATCGAGCGCAAGCGAGAGCGCCTCGACGAACCTGCGCCCGGTCGCGCCTCGGCCGACGGAGCAGCCGTAGAGAGTAAGCGGCCTGCCGGCGAGCGCCCGCCGGAGACCGTCGATGAGGCGTCCGCCCCGCACCAGTGTCTCCAGCCCGATCTCTCCGGAGGAAAGCGCGAGCACCCCGGGCCTGCCATGACTGAACAGATGCATGGACGCGGCATCCGGTCCCGCCTCGCGCACCGCGCGGCAAAGGGTTTCGAGCGCGCCGGCGTCCCGGCCGAGCCGAACGATCTCCGGCCCGCCCGTCATGGCCCGGATCAGCAGATCGGGCGCGGGGAGTCCGGCGTCAACAAGAACCAGCGCCGGTCCGTCATGCCCCTTGATGGCACCGTTTACGCCGGACCATGGAGCGGAAGGTGACAGATGCCCCGGATTTTGTTTTGAAAGGAATATGTTCATTTCACTTTAATTCTTAAAATCAGAACGCCGGTTGATTTTAATGATTAATGATCAAGCCGCCAAAGGGCCATAGGAATAATTGGAATTCCAATAATGCTGATGATGGAAATTCCAAACGGTACGTCACCGGGTTTTGCAGGAGATCGGGGATGCCAAGCACGCCGCCGGTTCGGTTGAATGGCCGAGCACGGCGCCTTGGTCCGGGAAAGCGCAAACAGGCGGGGTAGCCGCGAAAGGGGTCGCGCCTTGTAGCCCCTGCTGTGTGACGGTGCGTCAGGCAAGCTGCTCTAGCCGGTGCGGTCACCGGCGAGACCCTGGGGCCGCAGCAAGCGGAAGACGACAAGCGCGGCGGTCATCAGGATGGCCACGCCGAGAAATGCGGAACCCCATCCCGTCGTCGACATCCCGCCGGCGAGATCCAGCGTCCAGCCGATCAGCAGGGGGCCGAGGAAGCCGCCGCTGTAGCCGAGCATGGAATGAACGGCGAGGGTGGCGCCCCGACGCCCCGGTTCGGCGGACCCGGCGGCGCCGGCGGTCAGGGACGACGAGTCGAGCCAGATGAAAATGGCATAGAAAAACAGCAGTGCCGCCGCGAGTGCATATGAGATACCGCCGAGAAACCCGATGCAGCCGCCGAACAGGATGGATGCCAGCATCGCCGTCTGAACAAGCCGGCGCCGGCCGAAGCGGATGGCTGCCTCGTTGCCGGCAATGCTGGCCACCGTTCCGGCGAGGCCGAGGCCGGTAACGACGACGGCCGGGGCGATCAGCGAGGCCGTGGCTCCCGTCGTCAGCGCGACGTAGCCGAGAAACGCGACGGCCCATCCCCGCACGGCACTCATCTCGAGGGTATGGACGGCATAGGCAATGGCATAGGCCATCGCCGAGCGGTTTCTGAAGACGGGCCGGAAGTCGAACAGGCGACCGCCATCCTTGCGCTGCGGCGGGTGCCCTTCGCGGCGCGGCATGACGACGGCGATGACCAGCCACGCGGTGCCGGCACTCGCGGCCGCGGCGATGAACGCCGCCTGCCAGCCGAAGGCCCCTGCGATGGCATCGCCGAAGGCGAAGGATAATGCGCCGGACAAGCCGATGCTCGCGGCATGCCCGGCCGTCGCCCGTGACATCATCCGGGCATCGACGCGATCGGCAAGCAGCTTCAGCCCGGTCATGTAGGTCCCGGCCCAGCCCATGCCGGTCAGCGCGCGGGCGGCCATTGCCGGCCAGAAACTGTCCGCGAAGAGGGCGAAGCCGAGATGGCCGATGACCGTCACGCCAACGCCGAACAGGTAGATGGCCTTCGGGTCTATCCGGTCCGTCGCCGTTACCAGGACCGGCACGGAGATCATGTAGGCACCGTAGAAGATGGCCGTGATCCAGCCGGCGTCGCTGTTACTGAGCGCCCATAGCGGCATCATGGTCGGCAACAAGGCCGGCCAGAAGAAGGCGCCGATCTGAACCATCACCTGTGCAGCGCACATGACAGCGACGAGGAACCAGGATTTCGCGGCAGGGACAGGGGTACTGTCAGACATGCACGGGGCAGCTCGATTTCAGGAACAAACAGCGCCGGAAAGGACGCTTGTTACGCTAGCAGTGCGGCTATGCCCCGTCAAAGGCGGCTGGATAACGGCCGCATCCGAAATTTTCGGCGGCTCTCTGCTAAGTATTTCGATTGAAAAAGCTGGTGGGCGCGACAGGGATTGAACCTGTGACCCCTGCCGTGTGAAGGCAGTGCTCTCCCGCTGAGCTACGCGCCCGTCGCTTGACGGACCGCTCTCTTAAGCGGAGCGCTTTTCCCTGTCAAGCCAGCGATGCGATGGCTTTCGGCAAATCGCGGAAATGGTCGAGCCGGGCGGCGGCGGGGATCTGCTCCAGCGGGGTGCGGGCATAGCCGTAGCGCATCAGGATGAAGGGCATGCCGGCGCCCCTGGCGGAATGGGCGTCATGCTCGTTATCGCCGACCATGCAGGCCGTCTCCGGCGTGGCGCCAAGGCGTTCCAGGACGGCGGCCGGGTGGGCCGGATCCGGCTTGCGCACGGGCAGGGTGTCGCCGCCGACAATGGCGTCGAACAGATGGTCGAGGCCAAGCAGGGCGAGCACCTTGTGGGTCGCGCGTTCCGGCTTGTTGGTGCAGATGCCGAGGCGGAAACCGGCGTCTTTCAGGGCGGTCAGGGTCTCCGGCACGTCCGGATAGGGGATGGTCCGGTTGCTGGCGTTGGCTTCATAGAGCGCGATGAACCGTTCCGTCGCGGCGCTGAGGGCGGCCGCGTCCGGTGTCTGGCCGCGCAGCTCCACGGCGCGCCTGACATAGACCTGCCCGCCATCGCCGATGAAGCTGCGCGCGGTCGCAAGGTCGATCGGGGCGAGGCCCAGCTCTTCCAGCAGCAGGTTGCCAGCGGCATGCAGGTCCTGCACGGAATCGATCAGGGTGCCGTCCAGGTCGAAGACGATGTGGGAGAGGGTGCGGGTCATGATGTTCGCCGGGATCGTTCGGGTGGGTGACGCGTCGGCTATAGCACGGACCGGTGCCGCATTGTGCCCGAATTCACCGCGCTATATACCAGATGAGCGATCGCGCCGTGCCGGTGCAGCAAGCTGTTGTGAAGAGTAAGAAATCGTGACTGTCCCGGCGCCGGGCCCTATGGCATTTTTGCCCTGCGATTAACCTTTTTGGACTCTCTCGGAAATTCGCCCCTTCATGAACGCTCCCGTCGCCGTCGTTATCCTTGCCGCGGGCAAGGGCACCAGGATGAAATCGGATCTGCCGAAGGTGCTGCACCGGATTGCTGGTAGACCATTGCTGCATCACGTCCTGGCCGCCTCGGAAACCCTCTCGCCGGAGCGCCGGGTCGTGGTGCTGGCGCCGGGCCAGGAGGACGTGGCGGCCAGCGTGGCGCCGATCCCGACGGCGATCCAGCATCCGCCGCGCGGCACGGGAGACGCGGTCCGGGCGGCGCTCGGGGAGCTGGACGGCTTTGCCGGCACCGTGCTGGTGCTGTTCGGCGACACGCCGATGCTGAGCCAGGACACGCTGACGCGGATGGTGGCGGAGACGGAGGGGCCGGACGGTGCGGCCTTCGTTATTCTCGGCTTCGAGAGCGACGCTCCGGGGCGCTATGCACGGCTGGTGCTGGATGATGCCGGGAACCTGCTGCGGATCATCGAGGCGCCGGATCTGACGGGCGAGGAATCCGCGATCCGGCTGTGCAATGGCGGCGCGCTGGCCGTCGACGGGGCCCGGCTGGCGGACTGGCTCGGCAAGCTGGAGCCGCATAACGCGCAGGGCGAGTTCTATCTGTTCGACCTGCTGCAGTTCGCGCGCGAGGAAGGCCGCCGGGGCGCCGTTGTCTGGGTCGATCCGGTGGAGACCATGGGCGTCGATTCCCGCCTGGGCCTGGCCGATGCGGAGGCCCGCATGCAGCAGAGATTGCGCCGCCGGCTGATGGAGGAGGGCGTCACCCTGGTCGCGCCGGAGACGGTGTTCCTCAGCCATGACACCAGGATCGGCCGGGACAGCGTGGTGCAGCCGCATTGCGTCTTCGGGCCGGGCGTGACCATCGGTGAAGGTGTCGAGATCAGGAGCTTCTCCCATCTCGAGGGCGCGACGGTCGCGAACAATGCCCGGGTCGGTCCATATGCCCGGCTGCGGCCGGGGGCGCATCTCGGGGCCGGCGCGCATATCGGCAATTTCGTCGAGGTGAAGAACGCCACCTTCGGCGCGGGTGCCAAGGCCAATCATCTGAGCTATGTCGGCGATGCCAGCGTCGGCGCGGGGGCGAATATCGGCGCGGGCACCATCACCTGCAATTACGATGGTTACGAAAAGCACCGGACCGAGATCGGCGCGGGCGCTTTCATCGGCTCGAATTCCTCGCTGGTGGCGCCGGTCAGTATCGGCGACGGGGCGCTGGTCGGAGCCGGCAGCACGATCGGCGACGATGTGGGGCAGGACGATATCGTGGTCGTGCGCGGGGAGCGGACGGTCGGCGAAGGCGCCGCCAAACGGTTCCGGGAAACACGGGCGGCCCGCAAGGCCGAGAAACGTAAATCTGACTGACTCTGACTGAAAGGACGCCCGACGGATGTGCGGCATCATCGGAATGATCGCGAACCGGCCCGTTGCCGGACCCATTGTCGACGCGCTGAAGCGGCTGGAATATCGCGGCTACGATTCCGCCGGGGTGGCGACGCTGAATGGCGGTCCGGCCGAGCGAAGACGGGCGGAGGGAAAGCTCTACAATCTGGAGAAATCCGTTACCGAACAGCCGCTTGCCGGTTCGATCGGCATCGGCCACACCCGCTGGGCCACCCACGGTGCGCCGACCGAGCGCAATGCGCATCCGCACCGGGCCGGCCGGGTGAGCATCGTGCATAACGGCATCATCGAGAATTACCAGGAACTGGGAGCGGAGCTCGCGGCCGAAGGCATCACGCCTGAAAGCGAGACAGACACCGAGATCGTCGCACTCTATTTCGAGAAGCTGCTGAACGAGGGCAAGAGTCCGGAAGCGGCGATGAAGCAGATCGCCCTCAGGGTGACCGGCGCCTATGCGCTGGTGCTGATGATCGATGGCGAGGAAGACCTGCTGCTCTGCGCCCGCCGGGCCTCGCCGCTGGCCATCGGCTATGGCGAGGGGGAGATGTTCATCGGCTCCGACGCGCTGGCGCTGGCACCCTTCACCCGGAAGATTTCTTATCTGGAGGACGGCGACTGGGCGATCATCCGCCGGGCCGGTGCCGAGATCCATGACGAGACCGGGGCTCCGGTTCAGCGCAAGATCAGCCTGACCGAGGCGACCGGCGCGCTGATCGGCAAGGGCAATTACCGGCATTTCATGGAGAAGGAAATCCATGAGCAGCCGGAAGTCATGGGCTATACGCTGTTCCAGTATTACAGCGCCACCGACCGGTCCATCAAGCTGCCGGACCTGCCGTTCGATCCGGTTACCCTGCCGAAACTCACCATTGTCGCCGCCGGGACCAGCTTCTATGCCGGCATGGTGGCGAAATACTGGTTCGAGACCCTGGCGCGTGTGCCGGTGGATATCGATATTGCCTCGGAATTCCGGTACCGGAATCCGGTGCTGCCGGACGGCGGGGCCGCGCTGTTCATCTCCCAGTCCGGCGAAAGCCTGGATACGCTGATGGCGCTGCGCCATGCACGAGAGGCCAGCCAGCATATCCTCTCGCTGGTGAACCAGCCGGAAAGCACCATCGCACGGGAATCCGACGTGGTGCTGGAAACCCTTGCCGGGCCGGAAATCTGCGTCGCCTCGACCAAGGCCTTCACAACCCAGCTCGTCGCCCTGCTGACCATGGCCGTGGATTTCGCCCGAAAGCGCGGCACCGCCTCCGACGCGGTGCTGAACGGGGTGCTCGACAGTCTTGTCCATCTCCCGGCGCAGGTCGGCGAGGTGCTGAAGGACATGGAGCGCTGGCAGCCGGTCTGTCACGAGCTTTCGAAGGTCCGCGACGTGCTCTATCTCGGCCGCGGCCTGTCCTATCCGGTCGCTCTGGAAGGCGCGCTGAAGCTGAAGGAGCTGAGCTACATCCATGCCGAGGGCTATGCCGCCGGTGAATTGAAGCACGGTCCTATCGCGCTGCTTGAAGAGGGCCTGCCGGTCATCATGGTGGCGCCGATGGACCCTTGGTTTGAAAAGGTCGCCAGCAACGCCATGGAAGTGCGCGCCCGTGGCGGCAAGGTGATCCTGCTGTCCGACAAGACCGGAGTTAAGCGGCTCGGCGACCTCGCGACATGGTCGTTCGAGTTGCCGGAATGCGACCCGATGGTGGCCCCGATCCTCTATACGGTGCCGGTCCAGCTGCTGGCTTATTTCACCGCGACGGAAAAAGGCACCGACGTCGATCAGCCCCGCAACCTTGCAAAGAGCGTGACCGTGGAGTAACGCGGTCGGGTACATTTGCAGCGGGAGCCTGGGCGATGACGATGGAACGAGAACTCTTGGCGCCGGAACTGCTGCGCCAGCACGTTGCGCATGGCACCGTCGGCGGCACATATCCGCGTGCTCTGGAGGCTGAATTTCCAACGGGGATGGCGGAAGCCGCTGTCGCGGAGATTTCATCCTGGCCGGGCTACGCGCCGACACCGCTCTATTCTCTGACAAAACTTGCCGACGATCTTGGCATTGGGGCGGTGCTCTACAAGGACGAGGGGCCGCGCTTCGGCCTCGGCAGCTTCAAGGCGCTGGGCGGCGCCTATGCGGTCATGCTGCTGGCCCGCAAGTGGCTGGCCGAGAGGGGGCACGGCGATGCGGCGCTGGCCGACATCCGTTCCGGCAGATTTGCCGACGCGCTGAAAGAGATGACCGTGACCTGCGCGACCGACGGCAATCACGGCCGCTCCGTCGCCTGGGGCGCGGAAATGGCGGGCTGCGGCTGCGTCATCTTCATCCATGCCGAGGTCAGCCAGGGCCGCAAGCAGGCCATGGAGGCTTTCGGCGCCGATGTCCGGCGGATCGAGGGCGACTACGACCTGTCCCTGAAACATTGCGAGAACGAGGCCACGGCAAACGGCTGGTTCGTGGTCTCCGATGCCTCCTATCCCGGCTATCTCGATATCCCGCGCGACGTAATGGCCGGCTATACGGTGATGGCGAGCGAAGTGCTGGGGCAGGCCGAAGAGGCGCCGACCCACATGTTCGTGCAGGCCGGTGTCGGCGGTTTCGCTGCCGCGATGGTGGCGCGGCTCTGGCAGGGTTACGGGGAGAAGGCCCCGCGCACAGTCATTGTTGAGCCCGACCTTGCCGCCTGCGCCATCGAGAGCGCCCGACAGGACAAACCCGCCATCGTGCCGATCCATGAAGAGACCCTGATGGCGGGGCTTTCCTGCGGAGAAATGTCCCTGGTTGCCTGGCCGGTCCTTTCCGCCGGATGCAGCGATTACATCACTGTCGGTGAAGAAGGCGTCGGCCCGGCCATGCGGCTGCTGGCCTCGGGGGAGACAGGCGCACGGATCACCGGCGGCGAGTCCGGCGTTGCCGGGTTGCTCGGCTTTCTGGCCGTCGCTGCCAACCCGGCGCTTAAGGAACAGCTCGGGCTCGGGCCGGACAGCCGGGTGCTGCTGATCGGCAGCGAGGGTGCGACGGATCCCGAAATCTACAAGGCGATTGTCGGCGATCTGGCGGCATGAGCACCGGACGCGGCTTTCCCGTCTCCGAATTCGAGGCACGGGTTGCACGCGCTCAGGCGCTGATGTTGGCGGAGGGGCTCGACCTGCTGCTGCTGACCACCGAGCCTGAGGTGCGGTATTTCAGCGGTTTTATGACCCAGTTCTGGCAGAGCCCGACCCGGCCCTGGTTCCTGATCGTGCCGCGTGCGGGCAAGCCGGTGGCCGTGATCCCGGCGATCGGCGCCGTCGCCATGCAGCGCACCTGGCTCGAGGATATCCGGACCTGGCCGTCTCCCCGTCCAGAGGATGAGGGGCTGTCGTTGCTGGCCGCGACGATGATCGAATTCGGCGGCAGGGCAGCTGTTGTCGGTATGGCGTCCGGGCCGGAAACCCATCTCCGGCTGCCCCTGTCGGACTATGCGGCGCTGCAGGCATCCTTGCCGGATGCCACCTTCCGGGATGACGCCGGAATTCACCGGCGTCTCAGGATGATCAAGTCCGAGGCGGAGATCGGCAAGATCCGGACCGCCTGCGAGATGGTCTCCGGCGTGTTCGAGGATTGGCCGTCCTGGCTCGCCCCGGGCATGACCGAACGGGAGATTTTCCGGGATTTCAAGATCGCCTGCCTGAAGGCCGGGGCCGACGATGTCTCCTATCTGGTCGGCGGCGCCGGGCCGGGCGGATATGGTGATATCATCTCGCCGCCCTCCGAGCGGCCTGTCCGGGACGGGGATGTCCTGATCCTCGATACGGGCACGCTGCATGACGGTTATTTCTGCGATTTCGATCGCAATTTTGCCATCGGAACGCCGACCGATGCCGTGCGTTCTGCCTATGCCACCGCTTATGCCGCGACCGATGCGGGCCTGGCCGCGGCCAGGCCGGGCGCGACCTGTGGCGACCTCTTCCGGGTGATGGCGGAGGTGCTGGAAGCGGGTGGTGCCCAGGTCGGCGATGTCGGACGGCTGGGGCATGGCCTCGGCATGCAGCTGACCGAATGGCCGTCGATCACGGCCAGCGACCGGACGGTGCTGGAGCCCGGTATGGTCCTGACCCTCGAGCCGGGCCTTGAATACGCGCCGGGCAAGATGATGGTGCATGAAGAGAATATCGTGATCCGGGAGGATGGCGCGGAACTCCTCACGCGCCGTGCCGCCCGCGACATCCCCGGTGTGACTTAGGATCCCCCTGCGACCTCGAGAACGATCTTTCCCGTGTGGGATTTTTCGGCGAAGGCTTTCTGCGCCGACACGATGTCGCGGAGCTGATAAGTCGCCGCGACGAGAGGGCGGATTGCGCCGCTTTCGATCAGACGCACCAGATTTGGAAACACCTCCGGCTCCAGACCGGTGCACCCGTAGAAGCTGAGATCCTTCAGATAGAGCGTTCGCAGATCGAGCGGGACGGTATGGCCGCCGATGGCGCCGGCGACGGCATAGCGGCCACCTGGCTTCAGGAGGTCCAGCAGGTCGGGCCAGAACTGACCGCCGACCAGATCGATAGCCACATCCACAGCATCCTCGCCCAGAGCCTCGGTCGGCTTCGTATCCCGGCCGACGGTGCGGGCGGCGCCGAGTGCGAGCAGGCTTTCCGCTTTCGACGCGCTGGTGACCGCGATCACCTCGGCGCCCCGGGCCCGGGCAAGCTGGACCGTTGCCGAGCCCACCCCTCCGGAGGCGCCGGTTACAAGGACCCGCTCACCGGATGTGACCCGGGCACGCGTGAGCATGTTTTCGGCGGTCGAGTAGGAGCAGGGGAAAGAGGCGAGTTCGATATCGGTGAGGCCGGTCTTTATCGGATGTGCGTGCCGGGCCGGAACGACAGCGTAATCGGCGAACCCGCCGTCACATTCCGAGCCGATATAGGCGAAATTCTCGACGGTTTCACCATGCAACTCCCGCAGGCAGGGTTCGATCAGAACTCTCTCGCCTGTCCGGGAAGGATCGATGTCGCTGCCGACGGAGACGATGTGGCCCGCGATGTCGGCGCCCTGGATACGCGGCAATTCAAGAGCGGAGCCGCCCCAGCCGGCGTCGGTTGAATCACTGTCGCCTTTCGAGTACCAGCCGTTTCGCGTGTTGATATCGGTATTATTCACGCCTGCCGCGCCGACACGGACAAGAACGTCCCGCGGGCCGGGTACCGGAACCGGGATATCGGTGCGGTAGCTGAGTTGGTCGTAGTCGCCATGCCCCGTCAGCAGGACTGCCTGCATTGTTTCTGGTCGTTCACTCATCACATAAACTATCAGTCTCCGGTTTCGCTTTGGAGATGAGTGTGGATCGGGTGTAGGAAAAGGAGCAATCCGTTCGTTGCGCGGGGTGAGCATTTTTGCGTTCCGGCGCGACACGAATCCCGTCCGGAGTTTCTGTAACGAGGCCAATATGCGCGATCACGAAATTGATCCGGACCTGCCCTGGCAATATCGGGTCGGGCTGATTGTCCTGAAGACGGACGAGACGATCGAGCAGGATTTCCGGCTCTTCGCCGCCGATCCTTCTATCGCGCTTTACCATAGCAGGATCGAGAGTGCCCCGAATGTGACTCCGGAAACCTTGCGCCAGATGGAAGAGCGCATTCCCGGCGCGGCCGCTCTGTTGCCGCAGGACACACCGCTGTCGGTTGTTGGTTATGGCTGTACATCCGCATCGACGGTGCTTGGAGAAGTGAGAGTCGCTGAACTGGTTCGTACAGCGCATCCGGCGAGTGCCGTGACGAATCCGCTCTCGGGACTGAAAGCGGCAGCGTCCGCACTTGGTATCAAACGATTGGGGCTGGTCAGCCCCTATATCCGCTCCGTTACCGATGCGCTGGAAAGCGAGATGGCCGAGAGCAGTTGTCCATTCGTTGAAGCAGTGGTGTTCGGTGAAGAAGAAGAAAGAGCCGTAGCAAGGATTTCGCTGAACTCGATTCTCGCTGCTGCGATAAAGGTCGCGGCGAATGCTGCCGTGGATGCGGTCTTTGCCTCATGCACAAATCTGCGCGCAGCATCTGTCATTAAGGAGGCGGAGCGGGTGACCGGAAAACCTTTCCTGTGCAGCAACCAGGTTTTGGCCTGGCACATGCTGCGTCTTGCGGGCATTGATCGCCCAGTGCCGGAACTCGGGCGGCTGGGAAGTCTCGGACTTGCCCCGGGGAATGCTGCGTCTCACGACCGTGATTGCGTGGCCTGAGGGCACATCCTGTCAGGCCTGAAATATTGAGCATCCCGGTGCCTCTTCGAAGGTGGCGGGATATATGGTCCGGTGATGCCCGGCTGGAAACGGTTGTCGGCTACCGGTTGAAAGAGGGAGGAGCCCCTTATGGATATCAGAAGCAAACTTTCCGATCCGTCCCTGTTCTGCGAGCAGGGCTATATCGACGGCGCCTGGGTCGACGCGGATGGCGGCGGCACGGTCGACGTCACGGATCCGGCGACCGGTGATCTGGTCGGCACGATCCCGGATATGGGAACGGACGAGACACGGCGCGCGATCGAGGCGGCGAATGCGGCCTGGCCGGCCTGGCGGGCCAAGACGGCGAAGGAACGCGCCGCGCTCCTGCGCAAATGGTTCGACCTGATGATGGCGAACCAGCGCGACCTCGGCATCATCATGACCGCCGAGCAGGGCAAGCCGCTGGCCGAGGCCATGGGCGAGATCGCCTATGGCGCCTCCTATGTGGAGTTCTTCGCTGAGGAAGCGAAGCGGATCTATGGCGACATCATTCCGAACACGGCCGATGGCAAGCGGATTGTCGTGCTGAAGCAGCCGGTCGGCGTCGTCGGCTCGATCACGCCGTGGAACTTCCCGAACGCGATGATCGCCCGCAAGGCTGCCCCGGCTCTGGCCGCGGGCTGCACCTTCGTCGCCAAACCCGCCAAGCTGACGCCGTTCTCGGCCATTGCAATGGCCGTGCTGGCCGAACGGGCCGGCATTCCGAAAGGCGTTTTCAACGTCGTGTGCGGCGCCAGCTCTTCCGCCATCGGCAACGAGCTGACCCACAGCCCGCTGGTTCGCAAGATCACCTTCACCGGCTCGACCGAGGTCGGCAAGAAGCTGATCGCGCAGTCGGCCTCGACAGTGAAGAAGGTCTCCATGGAGCTCGGCGGCAACGCGCCGCTGATCATCTTCGACGATGCGGATGTCGATGAGGCCGTGAAAGGCGCGATCATCTGCAAATACCGCAATGCCGGCCAGACCTGCGTCTGCGCCAACCGGATCTTCGTGCAGGACGGCATCTATGATGAGTTCGCCAGGAAGTTCGCGGCGGCGGCCAAGGCGATGAAGATGGGCAACGGATTCGATGACGGTGTCACTGTCGGCCCGCTGATCGAGGCGGCGGCCGTCGACAAGGTCGAGGAGCATGTTCAGGACGCGGTTGCCAAGGGCGCGCAGGTTGCCACGGGCGGTGCCCGCAGCAATATCGGCGCGCTGTTCTATGAGCCGACCGTGCTGACCGGGGCGACCCGCGACATGGCGATTTTCCGCGAGGAAACCTTCGGCCCGGTGGCCCCGCTCTTCCGCTTCAAGACGGAGGAAGAGGTGATCGAACTGGCGAACGATACCGAGTTCGGCCTTGCCTCCTACTTCTATGCCCGGGATATCGGCCGGGTCTGGCGGGTTGCCGAAGCGCTGGAATACGGCATGGTCGCGATCAATGAGGGCATCCTGTCCTCCGAAGTCGCACCGTTCGGCGGCGTCAAGGAATCCGGTCTCGGCCGCGAAGGCTCGAAATACGGCCTCGATGATTATCTCGAGATCAAGTACCTGCTGATGGGCGGCCTGAACGGCTGATCCATCCGGATGACTGGGGAAAAGGCGGTCCTCGGGCCGCCTTTTCTGTATGCGGCTCAGGCTTCGACGCGCAGGAAGCCGGTCAGCCCGGTTTCACGCAACAAGCGGACAGGGGCATCCTGTTCAGGGCGATTAGGTTCCGCTTCGTTGACTGTCTTGTGGCGGACAGGCATCAATTGCGTTCCTATTTGTGAGCCAGACATCAACCAGTCCTGAAATCCGACCCGACCCCTGGAGCGAGCCCGTGTCCGACTATGATTTTGACCTGATTACCATTGGTGCCGGCTCCGGCGGTGTTCGGGCAAGCCGTCTGGCGGCCGGATTTGGCGCGAAGGTTGCGGTGATCGAGGAAGAGCGTGAAGGCGGTACCTGCGTGCTGCGCGGCTGCGTGCCGAAGAAACTGTTCGTCTATGGCTCCCATTTCGGTCACGACATGCAGGACGGTGCCGGCTACGGCTGGTCTGCGGGCGATATCAGCCACGACTGGCCGGCCATGATCGCCGCCAAGGAAACGGAACTGGACCGGCTGCACGGCATTTATGTCAGCCTGCTGGAGAACGCCGGGGCGACCCGCATTCACGGGCGCGGGACGGTTGTCGACGCGCACACGGTGGCGGTGGGTGACAAGCATTATACGGCCGAACGCATCCTGATCGCGGTTGGCGGCTGGCCGAGCGTGCCGGATCTGCCGGGCGCCGAACATGCCATCACCTCGAACGAGGCGCTTGAGCTGACGAAGCGGCCGGACCGGATCGTCATCGTCGGCTCCGGCTTTATCGCCGTCGAATTTGCCGGGATCTTCAACAGCTTCGGCTCCGAAACCCATCTGATCTATCGCGCCGACAAGGTGCTGCGCGGCTTTGACGAGGATGTGCGCGACACACTGACCGTGGAAATGTCCAAGAAGGGCATGCATCTGCATCCGGGCACCCTGCCGGACCGGATCGAGAAGGCCGGTGATGTCTACAAGGTGCATCTGAATGACGGCTCGACCCTCGAAGTCGATGAAGTGATGTATGCCACCGGGCGGCGTCCTAACACCAAGGGCCTCGGCCTCGCCGAAGCCGGTGTCGCTCTGACCGGAGGCGGCGCCGTCGTGGTGAACGAGTGGTCGCAGACCTCCGTGCCCAGCATCTATGCGGTGGGGGACGTGACGGACCGGATCAACCTGACCCCGGTTGCCATTGCCGAAGGGCATTCCTTCGCCGAGACCGTCTTCAACAACCGGCCGATGCAGGCCGATCACCGGGACGTGCCGAGTGCCGTCTTCAGTCAGCCGCCGATTGGCACGGTCGGTCTGACGGAAGCCGAGGCGCGGGACCAGTACGGAGAGATCGACGTCTATGTCGCCGGGTTCCGGCCGATGAAATATTCCCTGACGGACAACCCTGAGCGCGGCATGCAGAAGCTGATCGTCGACCGGGCCTCCGACCGGGTGGTCGGTGCGCATATGGTCGGCCTCGACGCGCCGGAGATCATCCAGGGCCTCGGTATTGCCATCAAGGCCGGCGCGACCAAAGCCGAGTTCGACGCCACCATCGGTATTCATCCGACGGCAGCGGAGGAGTTTGTCACCATGCGCACGAAGCGGCCTGATCCGGAGCGTCAGGCGGCGGAATGAGCCGCCGCTTTTCGGCCCCGAAGCTATGGCTTTCTTTCTGACGGGTTGACGCCGGGGCGGTTGTAATGCGCTGCTAGGCTGTACTCGCACTGGTATTCGCGGAAAACCGCTGATACAAAACTCGTCCGTATTCGCCAAAACCGGCAGGAAAGCGGCAATTTCGAACCTTGGGAGAACAGCAATGTCCGGCACATGGAGCCCCGACAGCTGGCGCGGTAAACCGATCAAGCAAGTTCCGTCCTATCCGGATGCGGCCCGTGTCGCGGCCGTCGAGAAAGAACTGAGCGGTTATCCGACCCTGGTTTTTGCCGGGGAAGCGCAACGCCTGAAGGCCTCCCTTGGCCGGGTGGCAAAAGGTGAGGCATTCCTGCTGCAGGGTGGGGATTGTGCCGAGAGTTTTGCCGAATTCTCCCCGAACAATATTCGCGACACCTTCCGGGTACTGCTGCAGATGGCGGTGGTGCTGACTTTCGGTGCGGCCATGCCAATCGTGAAGGTCGGCCGGCTCGCCGGCCAGTTCGCTAAGCCGCGCTCGTCCGACGTGGAGACGATCGAGGGTGTCGAGCTGCCGAGCTATCGCGGTGATATGGTGAACGGCATCGATTTCTCCGAAGCGGACCGCGTTCCGGACCCGGACCGTCTGCTCAAGGTCTACAACCAGTCGGCCTCGACCCTGAACCTGCTGCGGGCTTTTGCCCAGGGCGGGTTCGCCAATCTGGAGCAGATCCATCGCTGGACCCTCAGCTTTGTCGAGAATTCGCCGCAGGGCGAGCGTTTCGAAAACGTGGTGTCGCGCATTGACGAGGCGCTGGAATTCATGCGGGCCTGCGGTATCACGGCCGAGAACAACCAGCAGCTGCGCGAAACTGAATTTTATACCAGCCATGAAGCCCTGTTGCTTGGCTACGAGCAGTCTCTGACCCGCAAGGACACCATCACCGGGCATGGCGGCTGGTACGGTACCTCCGCCCACATGCTCTGGGTCGGGGACCGGACCCGGCAGCTGGACGGCGCGCATGTCGAGTATTTGCGTGGCATCGCCAACCCGATCGGCATGAAGTGCGGTCCGAGCCTCGAGACCGACGACATGTTGCGTCTGATCGACATCCTGAACCCGCAGAACGAACCGGGCCGCCTGACCATGATCGTGCGCGTCGGCGCCGGTGAGGTGGACAAACATCTGCCGCGCTTCATCCGGGCCGTCGAGCGCGAAGGCAAGAATGTGGTCTGGTCGTGCGACCCGATGCACGGCAACACGATCAAGGCGTCCAGCGGCTACAAGACCCGTCCGTTCGATCGCATCCTCGGCGAAGTGAAGGAATTCTTCGAAGTACACCAGGCCGAGGGCACCCATGCCGGCGGCGTGCATTTCGAGCTGACCGGTCAGGACGTCACCGAATGTATCGGCGGCGCCCAGGCGATCACGGCTGATGCCCTGGCGGACCGTTACCATACGCATTGCGATCCCCGGCTGAACGCCTCCCAATCCCTGGAGCTTGCTTTCCTGATTGCGGATATGATGAAGCAGAGCCGGGCCAAAGGCGGCGCTGCCAGCATGGCTGCGGCTTCGTGACACGACTGACTGGGACTGTGGCTCATGGACGGCTCTGAAGGTATCGCGGCCCTGACGCCGAACGATGCTCCGCGGACGGTGGTCCATCCGGCGGAATCCGATCTGCCGCGTTTCGTCGACAAATACTTCCTGCGCACGAAGGAAGTGGTTGCGAAATTCGGGGATGTGGACGTGACTTACGCCGTCTTCATGCGGCGTCCCGTCACGTCTGCGCCACGGCTTGCCATGCAGTGGCTCGACAGGATGGCCTCTGCGCGCGGCGTCGCGCTCGATGTCGACCTGAAGCAGAAGGAAGGGTCCTGGGTTGGGGCGGGCGAGCCGATCATGTATGTCTCCGGCTCGCTCTATCATCTGATCGACCTGGAAACGCAGTTCCTCCAGAAACTCGGGGCCTGCTGCGTTGCCGCCTACAACTCCTATGTGATGTGTGCGGAAATGCCGAAGACCGCCTTTCTTGCCATGGACGCCCGGCATTGTGCCGGCACCGAAATGGCGGAGATGATGGCCTATGGCGCCAGCGTCGGCTCCGCCAAGGCACAGCGCAAGCTGGGCGCGATCGGCTTTATCGGGAACGCATCGGACGAGACGGCGCATTTCTTCGCCAAGGACCGGGGCTATGGCACCATGCCGCACGCCCTGATCGGCTATGCCGGCTCGACCGTACGTGCGGCGGAAATGTTCCATGAGACCCATCCGGAAGAGAACCTGACGGTTCTGGTGGATTATTTCGGCCAGGAATTTACCGATGCCCTGGCGGTGTGCCGGCGGTTTCCGGAACTGGCCGCGGCCGGCAAGGTGGCCGTACGGCTCGATACCCATGGCGGGCGCTATGTCGAGGGTATGGATATCGGCATGTCCTACGAGGTCCTCGATCGCACGGCGCCGCAGGCTATCCGGGGGTACCGGACGGACAACGAGCTGCGGTACCTGATCGGCACCGGGGTTTCGGCGGCGGCGATCTGGCATATGCGCGAGCGGCTGGACCGGGAAGGTTTCAAGGCCGTGAAGATCGTCGCCTCGAGCGGTTTCTCCCCCGAAAAATGCCGGGTCATGGCGCTGGCCAACGCCCCGATTGACGTCATCGGCACGGGCTCCTACCTCCCAGAGAAGTGGAGCGAAACCTATGCGACCGCCGATATCGTGCGCTATGGTGGCGAAGAGCGGGTCAAGGTCGGCCGCGAGTTCCTGTTGGACAAGACCAGATAGGATTGCCGTGACTTCCAAGGTCCTGATCGTCGTACACCAGAAAACCTCGGTCGCAGGACATGTCGGGGTTCTGCTCGAGGAACGCGGATACACGCTGGACCGGCGCTGCCCGATGATCGGTCACGAGTTGCCGGAGACCCTTGACGATCACGCCGGTGTCGTGGTCTTCGGCGGTCCGATGAGCGCCAATGACGAGCATCTGGATGGCATTCGGACCGAACTGAAGTTCATGGACACGGTGCTGGAGTCGGATACGCCGTTCTTCGGCATCTGCCTCGGCGGCCAGCTCCTGGCGCGGGCGCTGGGGGCGCGGGTCTATCTGCATGATGAAGGCAATGTCGAGGTCGGCTATACAAAGATCCATCCGACAGAACAGGGCCGGCCCTATTTCCAGCAGTCCGACCATTTCTATCAGTGGCACAAGGAAGGCTTCGATCTGCCGGAAGGCGCCAGCCTGCTGGCCACGGGGGCCCGTTTCCCGAACCAGGCCTATCTCCATGGTAGCAACAAACTCGGGATCCAGTTCCATCCGGAGATCACGCTGGAGATGATCCAGCGCTGGACGGCCGGGGCGGCGCATCGCATGGAATTTCCTGGCGCACAGCCCAAGGAAGCCCATATCAAAGGCTTCGAGATGTTTGGCGAGCGTATCGACCGCTGGGGCAGGGCAACGCTGGACTGGCTCGGTCTGGGCGGCTCCCGCAAGGCAATCATGGATGCGGCGGACTAGACGGAGTATCACCCCCCGCCGACGATGATCGGGAATTGGCGACGCCTTGCGCTCTGCCAATCCAATGCGCCTCCTGGAAGCGAAGAATGAATCAGAAGACATCGACCGTATTTCAGGCTCCGTCGGAGCTCAGCGACGACAAGTTGCTTGAACGGCTGCTGGAGCTCCAGCAGCGGACGCGCGGCGTGCTGATGAAGTACAAATTGCGGCCGGCCTCTTTCAGCGTCATGGCCCGGCAGGCACGGCAGTCCATTTCAAACACCGAAGAATTGTCGGAACTGTTCGAACTGCTGATCAATCTTCAGGAACTCGGCACCGAGGCAAAGCAGCGCAAGGTGCTGAATGAGGCATCGATGACGCAATCCGGCGAGCAGTCGCAGAGCGCCGTGGCGGCGACCTCCCGGCGCCGGAACGGACCGTCCGAAACCGGGGAGCCCGAAACGGCGGCGCCGGCGAAGAGTCCGGAAGAAATCAGGGTCACGCCGGAGACCACGTTCGACGAAGACGCCACGCGGGATTTCTTCAGCCAGCTCGACAAGTAATCGCCATCGGCTTGTCTGCCCGAAACGAAACGGGGCCGGAAAAACCGGCCCCGTTCCTGAATGATTTGTTTCGGGCTTATTTCAGCTCAAGGCTCAGGCCCTTGTAGAGGCCGGCACCGTAGATGCCGTGGGCCTCGACCGGCTTCAGGCGCGGGCCGGCGGCGACGAACATCGGCTCGTGCACGATCGGGATCCAGACCACGGCGTCATGCACCTGCTTCTGCACCTTGCCATAAGCCTCGGCGCGAGCGACGTCGCTCAGGGCGCCCCGGCCTTCCTTCAGCCATTCGTCGGTCTGGGCATTGTCCCAGTTCATCCGGTTCGGCGTCGGCATGTTGGTCGACGGGAAGTACAGGTTCAGCGCATCGCCGGCGGAAACATACGGATAGCTCATGGTGTAGAGATCGAAGTCCTGGGTCTTCAGCTTGCCCCAGATCACCGTGGCGTCGAACACCTCGACCTTGAGATCGACACCGACCTTCCGCAGGTCGCCCTGCAGGGCCTCCATCACCTGGCGCCAGATGTTGGAGAAGCTGTAGGCCACCAGTTCGAGTTTCTTGCCGTCCTTGTGCCGGAACCCGTCGTCGCCCATTTTCCAGCCGTCGGCATCCAGGATCGCGGCGGCCTTTTCCGGATCGTAGCCGAACAGGCTTTCGTCGATCACGTCGGCTGCATAGTCGAGCGTACCGGAATGGGTGTAGGCGTAGGCCGGCGCGGCCTTGCCGAAGAATGGACCCTCGGCCATGGCTTTCTGGTCGACTGCGAGATTGATCGCCTTGCGGACCTCGAGGTCATTCACGATGTCTCGGGTGATCTTGAAGCCGACATAATAGGTCCAGAAATAGTATGGCGGCGAGGTCACCGAGATCTGCGGATTGGCCTCGAGCTGGTCGACCGACCAGTAGGGCAGGTACTGGGTCACGTCGCCCTGGTTTGTCTGGATGCCGGCAACCCGGTTGTTGTCTTCCGGGACGATTTTCCAGACCACCTTGTCGATCTTTGCCGGTCCCTGGTTGGCATAGAAGTCTGGGCCCCAGTTGTAGGCGCCGTGTTTGGTCATGACCAGTTCGTTGCGCGGCTCCCAGTTTTCGAAGCAATAGGGGCCGGTGCCGTCAAAGCCCTTCACGCCGAAATCGTCGCCCAGCGTATTGACCTGGTCGATATTCAGGATCGTGTGGAAGTGCTGGGTCATTTGATAGAGCAGCTCGGAATAGGGCTGTTCCAGCTCGTACTCGACGACATAGTCGCCGACAGCACGGATTTCCTTCACGTCACCGGCGCGGTTCTTGACGACACCCTTTTCCAGTGCGAGCCAGCGGTCGATGGTGGCCTTCACATCGGCGGCGGTGAATTTCTTGCCGCTGCAGAAGGTGACGTCCTCGCGCAGCTTGAAGGTATAGAGCTTGCCGTCTTCCGAGACAGTCCAGGATTCGGCGAGCAGAGGACGGATTCCCTTCATGTCCGGAGCGAGCGCGACAAGCGTGTCGCCCATCATGAACATGACCTCGGCAGTCGCCCGGGACGTCGAGGTATGCGGATCGTACCGGTCCGTGTCGATGGTCCGCATGACACTGATCGAGGTTTCCGCGACGGCCGGGGCCGCGAAGGGCAAGCTCGCGGTCAGGGCTATCGCCCCGGCGCGGAGCAGCAACTTGCGAAGTTCCATTTTCAAGCCTCCTTTTATGGTTCCGGGGTGCCGGTCGGCATCCCGCTTCGGCCCGGGTTGTTCCCGGACGCGTTCCTACTGGCGCAACCGGGGGTCGAGAACATCCCGGAGCGCATCTCCCAGCACGTTGAAGCAGAGCACGATGACCAGGATCGCCAGGCTCGGGATCGTGGAAACATGCGGAGCGAAAAACAGAAAGTTTCGGCCTTCGGACGCCATCGTCCCCAACTCGGCGGTCGGGGGCTGAGCGCCGAGGCCGATGAAGCTGAGCGCGGCGCCGAGCAGGATGGTCTGGCCGAGCTGAAGCGTCAGATAGACGAAAATGGTCGAGGCGCTGTTCGGCAGCAGATGAAAGCAGATGATCCGGGCGTCGCTCATCCCGATGGCGCGGCTCGCCGTGATGTATTCCATCTGCATCTGGACCACGGCGGCGCCGCGGGTGATCCGGGCGATGGTCGGCACGGCGGAGACGGTCAGTGCGATGGTGATGGAGAAGATTCCCGAGCCGAGAACGGCTGCAATGGCAAGGCCGAACAGGATGGAGGGAAAGGACAGCAGGATGTCGACAACCCGCATGATCGGGCCTTCAAGCCATTTGTAGTAAGCGGCGAGCAGTCCGAGAAAAGAGCCGATGAGACCGCCGGCAAGGACAGCCATCAGCCCCATGATAAGGGTGGTCCGGGTGCCGTATAGCAGGCGGCTGAGGATGTCCCGTCCGAGGCCGTCAGTGCCGAGCAGGTGCCCCGGGATGGCACCCGGCGCCCAGATCGGCGGCTTCAGCATGTTTCTCAGATTATTGTCATAGGGGTCGTGTGGCGAGATCCAGGGGGCGAGAAAGGCCGCCAGCAGGACGATGGCAAGCAGGACCATGGAAATGACGGCCCCTTTGTCCCGCTTGAGCTTCTGCAGCGTGGTCCGGCGCGCCAGGATTGCCGAAACGGGCAATTCCTCGTCCGGTGCCATGGCGGGGGAGGGCGCGGGAATACTGTTCATGACACCCTCAGGCGCGGATCGAGGATCACATAGAGCAGATCGACGATGATGTTGACCGCGATGAAGGAGACGGCGAGGACAAGGATCGCGCCCTGGCTCAGGGCATAATCGGCAGAGACGATCGCGCCGACAGCGAGCCGGCCGACACCCGGCCAGGCGAACATCGTCTCGGTGACGACTGCGCCGCCGAGCAGGAAGCCGATCTGCAAACCGACCAGGGTCACGACAGGAATCAGTGAGTTTCGCAGCGCGTGACTCAGCACAATGGACCGCTCTGGCACGCCCTTGGCGCGCGCCGTGCGGACGAAGTCGCTGTTGAGCACCTCAAGCAGGGAGGTTCTGGTCATGCGCGCCACAGGACCGATAAAGACGCCGCCCAGGGTGATCGCGGGAAGCATGATGTGCTCGATGCCTTCAAGCGTCCAGAGCGGCCCGCCGCGGCCCTGGAATGGCAGCAACTGCCATTTGAAGCCGACATACTGGATCAGTATCAGGCCGAACCAGAAGATCGGCATTGAGACGCCGGCCACGGAGCCTGCCATGATGATGCGGTCGGAAATCTTGCCGCGCCGGACGGCCGCGAGGGTTCCGAACAGAATACCGAGCGGGATCGCCCAGATCAGGCTGGCGGCCATCAGCTCGATCGTCGGACCGACAGTATTGGCAAGTTCGTCGACAACGGCACTGTTGGAAATCATGGAACGGCCGAGATCGCCCTGCAGAACCCGTCCGAGATAGATCCCGAACTGCACGATGACGGGCTCGTTCAGCCCCATGGATTCCCGGATGGCCTCGATATCGGCCGCGCTGGCGGTGGGGCCGGCCAGGACCGTTGCTGGATCCGTCGGAACCACTTGCATCAGCATAAAGCCGATGAAGAGAACCCCGAACAGGACGGGGATCGAGACGAAGAGTCTTTTAACGATATGTCTGAGCATGATTCCGCGATCTGGTGTCGCTTGGAGGGTGGGGTGGGTAACGCAACGGATGTGCCAAGTCGCTGCGAGAAGGGAAAATCAGATGAATGTGGCAGGACGCCACCGAACAGAGTGACTGGAGATGACTTTCAGGACAATCCGGTTCGTTCCGGAGTGCCGATAATTTAGGCGCGAAGTGTGTTGCGGTGCACAAAAACATATCATTGTGCTCTCCCCGTTCAGGCGCCTGGAGAGAACGGGTGGTCTGTGCGGCTAGACGCCTTCTACCAGCACGGCATTCCCTGTCGAGGCCGCTTGACGCAGTGCCTTCGGCTTCTCGTATTCGTCTGAATAATACCATTTGCGTGCCTGCTCGAAACTGTCGAACCGAACCACCACTGTGCGCGGGTTGGGAGACCCTTCCAGGTTTTCCTGTTTCCCGCCGCGCACGATATATGCGCCGCCATATTGTTCGATCGTAGCGGGGACCAGGGCGCGATATTCCTCGAATGCCTTTGCGTCCGATACGTCGATCTGGGCGATGATGAAACCGGCCGGCATGATGTTTCCCCTCGTATTGTTTGCCTTTCCGATACTGTAGCTCTTCCGGACCTCCTGTTGCCAATCGACGGGGCGAATGCTTCAGTTCTCGACATGCATCAATCATTCGACGCGGGAGGACATTATGGGTGCAGGAGAAGGCGAAATTCTGCTGACGGTGTTTCTGAAGCACCAGAAGGATAAAAACCTTAGTGAAATCAACGAGAAGCTGGAGAATTCGGAGTTCTGGAAACTGTTCCCGCCGAAAGGGATCGAAGTGGTCAACTGGTACGTGATGATGGGGATCGGGCAGGTCGCTATCCTGCGTGTGCCGGGGCACCGCTTGCGGGAGGTCAATCTGGCGATTGAGAAAAGCGCCTGGGGGGCGTTCGACACGGAATTCTATCCGACCTATGACTTCATGCCTGTCCTGAAAGACATCAAAGCGCGGCATGGTGTGGAGATGTGAGGGCCGAGACCTCCGTTTTCGCTTTGTGAGCCTGCCCGCGCCGCGCTAAGAGAGGCGCCATGACCGAGACACTTACGATTGCATTGGCCCAGTTGAACCCGACTGTCGGGGACTTCCAGGGCAATCTCGAACGGTTGCGCGGCGCGCGGGCCGAGGCGGCGGCGCAGGGCGCGGACCTGCTGCTGACAAGCGAGCTGTATATCTGCGGCTACCCGCCGGAAGACCTGATCCTGAAGCCGATGTTCGTCGACAGCATCCGTATTGCCGTTGATGCCTTTGCCGGGGAAACTGCCGATGGCGGACCGGCCGTGCTGCTGGGCACGCCGTGGCGCGGCGACGACGGCCGGGTCTACAACGCGATGGTCCTGATCGAGGACGGCAAGGTCACGGGCGAACGCTACAAGGCCGATCTGCCGAATTACGGCGTGTTCGACGAGAAGCGCGTATTCGCCGCCGGCGACATGCCGGGGCCCATTGCCTTCAAGGGGGTGCGTATCGGTATCCCGATCTGCGAGGATATCTGGACCCCGGACGTGGTCGAGTGCATTGCCGAGACCGGTGGTGAGATCCTGCTGGTCCCGAACGGCTCGCCCTTCGAGGCGGGCAAGACGGACCAGCGCCAGCAGCTCGGCATCGCCCGGGTGATCGAAAGCGGCTTGCCGCTGGTCTATCTGAACCAGCTTGGCGGCCAGGACGAGCTGGTGTTCGACGGCGCATCCTTCGTGCTCAATGCCGACCGCACTCTCGCGGCGCAACTGCCGGCCTGGCAGGAGAAGGTCGTCGTCACGCACTGGCGGAACGGGCCGAATGGCTGGGTGTGTGCGCCGACGGAAACCGTCGAGGTCGAGACCAAGGATGCGGCGCTGTATCAGGCGCTGATCTGCGGTGTCCGCGACTATGTGAACAAGAACGGCTTCAAGGGTGTGCTGATCGGCATGTCGGGCGGGATTGATTCCGCCCTGAGCGCCGCCGTCGCCGTTGACGCGCTCGGCCCAGACCGGGTGCATTGCGTGATGATGCCGTCGCCCTATACCAGCCGGGAAAGCCTGGAAGACGCGGCCGAAGCCTCGCGGCTGCTCGGCGTGCGTCTGGACGAGATCAATATCGGCCCGGCCATGAGCGCGTTCGAGGAGATGCTGGCGCCGTTCTTTGAAGGCACCAGCAGGGATATCACCGAAGAGAACATCCAGTCCCGCTCGCGCGGCATGGCCCTGATGGCCCTGTCCAACAAGTTCGGCTACATGGTGCTTTCGACCGGCAACAAGTCGGAGATGTCGGTCGGCTACGCCACGCTCTACGGTGACATGTGCGGCGGCTACAACGTGCTGAAGGACGTCTACAAGATGTCCGTCTTCGCACTCTGCCGCTGGCGCAACGGGAACAGGCCCGCCGGCGCTCTCGGACCGGACGGTGCGGTCATGCCGGAACGGATCATCACCAAGCCGCCGTCCGCCGAACTGCGTCCGGACCAGAAGGACGAGGATTCCCTGCCGCCCTATCCGGTGCTGGATGCCATCCTGGAAGAGCTGATCGAGAACGAGACACCAATCGCGGTTATCGTGGACAAAGGTTACGATCCTGAGACCGTTCTCAAGGTCTGGCGTCTGCTGGACCGCGCGGAATACAAGCGCCGCCAGGCACCTCCAGGTGTGAAGGTCACACTCAAGGCCTTTGGCCGTGACCGTCGTTATCCGCTCACGAACGCATTCCTCGGCGCTTATATCGCGTCTCCCGCAGCCAAGGCGGCAGAATGATCTCTTCGAGTGATGTGATAGTCCGTTTCGCGCCAAGCCCGACGGGCCGCCTGCATGTCGGCAATACCAGGACGGCTCTGGTCAACTGGCTGTTTGCCCGCAAGGCCGGCGGGACCTTCCTGTTGCGCATGGATGACACGGACGACGAGCGCTCGACCAGTGAATACGAGCAGGGCATCAAGGAAGACCTGACCTGGCTTGGACTTACCTGGGATCAGTTCGCCCGCCAGTCAGACAGGCTGGACCGTTATGATGCGGCGGTTGAGCGTCTGAAAGACTCCGGGCGGCTCTATCCCTGCTACGAGACCCAGGACGAACTCGGCCTGAAGCGCAAGGCGCAACTCTCCGCCGGACGGCCGCCGGTTTATGACCGCTCGGCGCTGAACCTGACCGATGCAGAGAAGGCGGCGAAGGAAGCGGCGGGCATCCAGCCGCACTGGCGTTTCAAGCTGATCCATGAGGAGGAGCGCTGGAGCGATCTGGTGCGCGGCGAATCCCACTATCACATGGCCAGCCTCAGTGATCCGGTGCTCTTGCGGGCAGACGGAAGGCCGATCTACACGCTGGCCTCCGTGGTCGACGATATCGAGCTTGGCATCACCCATATTCTGCGCGGTGAAGATCATCTGACCAATTCCGCGGCGCAGATCCAGCTCTTCAAGGCGCTCGATGCCGTGCCGCCGCAGATGGGCCACCTGTCCCTGTTGACCGACGCCGACGGGCAGGGGCTTTCCAAGCGGCTCGGATCGCTCGGCCTGCAGCAGCTCAGGGACGATGGTCTCGAGGCCATGTCGATCAACACGCTGCTGGCCAAGATGGGCACGTCGGACCCGGTCGAGCCCCGGCAGTCCCTCGACCAGCTTGTCGCCGATTTCGAAATTTCCAAGTTTTCCCGGGCAACGCCGCGCTTTGATCCGGCAGAGTTGCATGGCCTGAATGCCAAGATTCTGCATGCAGCGGAATTTGCAGCCGTTTCGGATCGGCTGACGGAAATGGGCATCACCGGCGGAGAGCCGTTCTGGATGGCGGTGCGCGGCAATCTCGAACTGCTGCCGGACGCGAAACTCTGGTGGACCGTCTGCGCGGGCGAAATCGACCCGTTGATCGAGGACGCTGCCTATGCGGCGGCGGCTGCACCGCTTCTACCCGACGGCCCGTGGGACCAGGGGACATGGAAGGCATGGGCCGATGCGGTGAAGGCGGAGACCGGCCGGAAGGGCAAGCAGCTCTTCATGCCGCTGCGCGAGGCCGTGACCGGGCAAAGCCGTGGACCGGACATGGCCGACCTGTTACCCTTGATCCCGCGCGAAAAAGTGCTCGCACGGCTGCAAGGCTCTCGCGCCTGAGGAACAATTTCAATGTTTTCGCGCAAATTGCATGATGTGATCGGTGTTCCGGCTTTTCTGGCCGGTGATCTCTGTCGCGCCTAGGCGCCCGGACCGGCACCGCCCGGTTCTCCCCGATATTCTCTATTTAACGCGAAACGGAAGCCCGCGCGATGTCCGCCATCACTATCAAGTTGCACAACACGCTGACGCGTCAGAAGGAAACCTTCGAGCCGATCGATCCGTCAAACGTACGGGTCTATGCATGCGGCCCGACCGTCTATGATTATGCCCATATCGGGAATGCGCGGCCCGTGGTCGCCGTCGACATACTGTTCCGCCTGTTGCGCATGGCCTATGGCGAGGAGCATGTGCTCTATGTCCGCAACATCACGGATATCGACGACAAGATCAATGCACGGGCCAAGGAGTCCGGCATCACAATCCGCGAGCTGACGGACGGTACGGCCGAGATTTATCGCGCGGATATGGCCGCGCTGGGCGCGCTGACCCCTTCGGTCGAGCCGCGTGCGACGGAGAATGTCGCCGGCATGATCGAGATGATCTCGGTCCTGATCGACAAGGGCCATGCCTATGCGGCGGACGGCCACGTCCTCTTCAGCGTGCCGTCCATGGAGACCTATGGCGGGCTGTCCCGACGGAACCGGGACGAACTGATCGCCGGGGCCCGCGTCGAGGTGGCGCCGTACAAGAAAGATCCGGCCGATTTCATCCTCTGGAAGCCGTCGGAGGACGAAACCCCGGGCTGGGAAAGCCCCTGGGGATACGGCCGGCCGGGCTGGCATATCGAATGCTCGGCCATGAGTGCGCGCTATCTCGGCGAGGAATTTGACATTCATGCCGGCGGGCTGGACCTGATCTTCCCGCACCACGAGAACGAGATCGCCCAAAGCTGCTGCGCGCACGGTACCGACCGGATGGCCCGCTACTGGATGCATAACGGCTTCGTCACCGTCGAAGGCGAGAAGATGTCGAAATCGCTCGGCAATTTCTACACCGTCAACGACCTTCTGAAGGACTGGCAGGGCGAGGTGATCCGGTATCACCTTCTGTCCACCCATTACCGGGCGCCGATGGATTTTTCCAAGGACGGCCTGAAGGAGGCGAAAGCGGCGCTCGACCGGTTCTATCTGGTGCTGCGAAACGTTGAAGTCGACGAGCTTCCCGACGCGAAGCCTGACCGGCACATGGTCGACGCATTGGCGGATGATCTCAACACACCGCTCGCGATTGCCCGGCTGCATGTGATCGCGACCGAGGCCAACAAGGCACCGACCCGGCGCAAACGGGCGAAGGCCCAGGCCAAGCTGAAAGCGTCGGGCGAATTGCTCGGCCTTTTTGCCAGCGATCCGGACGCCTGGTTCCGCTGGACGTCCGACGCATCGGAAAGCCTCAGCGATGAAGCGATCGAGGAGTTGGTCGCGCAGCGCATCGCGGCGCGCAAGGCGAAGGATTTTGCCGAGGCCGATCGGGTTCGCGATCAGCTTACCGGGGCCGGAATCCTGCTTGAGGACGGACCCGGTGGAACGGCCTGGCGGCGCGGCTAGGGTGGAACGCGGCGCTCAGACGCTGTTGAAGGGGATCTCGGTCGCCACCATGCTGACCAGGATCCGCTTCACCTGGGCGTCTTCATCGACGAGGGGTAGGATCAGGCGTGACCAGCGGTCCCAGCGCGCGATCTTGTCCGGCTCCCGGGGCCTTTCCTTGTCGTGCTCGGTATAGACCGTGATGTTATTGCGCGCCGCGGCCTGATATTGCGGCCGTACATTCCGGGTTGCTTCGGTATTCAGCTGCTGGCTTGTCTGGCCTGTGAGATCTCTGCCGTATGTATCGGCCACTTGTGACCCATAAAGGCGGTAGCGATAAGCCGTGTAATTGTCCATCGGTTCAAGCACGACGATCGAACCAAGCGCCGGTCTGACATCCAGTGGATCGAACTGCTTGTAGAGGACACCGCCGACATCGCTGCGAAATCTTGACCTGAACCAGTCGGCAAGGCAGCGATGCTGCGGATGTATAAACTGGTGGCTGTGCAGCGCGTCGTTGCGGAATGCGACAATCGCGTAATTCTTCAGGGAATATTGCTTCGGATCAGGGAGCAGATCCTGCGTGGGCGTGTCGGCTGATTCGATATATGCATAGATAAACGGCTCGTCTCTGGGGGGAATGGTCATCGATATAGCCGCAGCCCAAATCATTTGGTTTTCTTGCCCATAGGTTTACAGGATTTTCCGGGTAAATTACTTCTGTTTTTTGCAAATCAGCTTTGTCTTGCACCCGGAACGGGTCGCCTGCAGCCATTGCCGCCGTTGAGCCGGCATATGCCTTTGTACCGGCGGCAATGGCGATGCTAGAACACCGATAGCAAATATTGGATCGGGCTTATGACGGACAACCGCATCTATCTATTCGATACGACCCTCCGGGACGGGCAGCAGACCCGCGGCGTTGATTTCACGCCTGCGGACAAGATTGCGATTGCGCGTGCCCTGGACGAGATCGGGATCGATTATGTCGAGGGCGGCTGGCCCGGTGCAAACCCGACGGATGACCGGTTTTTCTCCGAGCCGCCGGAACTGAAGCGCGCGACTCTGGTGGCGTTCGGCATGACGCGCCGCCCGGGGCGCAGCGCGGAGAATGATCCGGGATTGTCCGTTGTGCTGGGCTCGAAGGCCGGGGCCGCCTGCCTTGTCGGCAAGACCTGGGACTTCCATGTCGATGTCGCGCTGGAGATCGAACGGGACGAGAACGTCCAGATGATTCGGGACAGCATGGTGCTGGCGATCAAGCGCGGCTTCGAGCCGATGTTCGACTGCGAGCACTTTTTCGACGGTTACAAGGCCAACCCTGAATATGCGCTGTCCTGTGCCGCGGCGGCCTATGAGTCCGGCGCCCGCTGGGTTGTGCTCTGCGACACCAACGGCGGCACCTTGCCGCACGAGGTCGAGGAAATCGTTTCCGCGGTGATCAAGGTGGTCCCGGGCACGCATCTCGGCATTCACACCCATAACGACACCGAGAATGCCGTGGCCAACACGCTCGCCGCCGTGCGCGCCGGTGCGCGCCAGGTCCAGGGCACGATCAACGGTCTGGGCGAGCGCTGCGGCAACGCGAACATCGTTACCCTGACGGCGATCCTCGGCCTGAAGATGGGATACAAGACCGGCGTCGATGCGAAGGGCATGAAGCAGCTCAGGAAGCTGTCTCGGATGCTGGATGACCGCCTGAACAGGTCGCCGAACCCGCATGCGGCCTTTGTCGGCGAAGCGGCCTTCGCCCATAAAGGCGGTCTGCATGTTTCGGCTGTCCAGAAAGACCCGCGGACCTACGAGCATATCGATCCGGAGCTTGTCGGCAACCAGCGCCATATCCTGGTCTCCGATCAGGCCGGCCGCTCGAACATCCTCGCCCGTTTTGCCGAGATCGGGGTCGAGATCGACCCGAAAAACCCGAAGGTCCAGCGTCTGGTCGAGGATGTGAAGGAGAAGGAGTTTCTCGGCTATTCCTACGACACCGCCGAGGCCAGCTTTGAACTTCTGGCCCGCCGGACCATCCAGTCCGTACCGGACTATTTCTCAATCGAGCGTTTCCGGGTGATGGATGAACGCCGCTTCAATGCCAGGGGCCAGATGGTCATCGAGTCCGAGGCGACGGCTACCGTTGAGGTTGCCGGCCAGCGCCTGCACGAGGTCGCGGTCGGCAACGGTCCGGTCAATGCGCTCGACCTTGCCATCAGGAAGGCGCTGAGCAGTGCCTATTCGGATCTCGATGGGGTGAAACTGATGGACTACAAGGTGCGGATCCTGCCGCCGCCGCCGAACAGTGACGGCACGGACGCGGTGACCCGGGTGATGATCGAGAGTGCCGGGCCGGATGGCAGCACGTGGCGCACGGTCGGGGTTTCGGCCAACATCATCGACGCGTCCATCATGGCGCTCTCGGACAGCCTGAATTACCGGCTGCTGAAATCCGGCACCGTCGCGAAGGTCGACGCCTGAGCCATGGCCGGAACCGATCAGAGCAAGGCGGTCGCCCGCGGCGATGCGGACGTGCCGGTTGTCATTCTTGTGCGCCCTCAGCTGGGCGAGAATATCGGCGCCGCTGCCCGGGCCATGCTGAATTGCGGGCTGGACGAGATGCGTCTGGTGGCACCGCGTGACGGCTGGCCGAACCCAAAGGCGGAATCGATGGCCGTGGGGGCCATCGCGGTGCTGGAGAACGCGAAGGTCTACGAGACCACGCAGGATGCGGTCGCCGACCTCAATCTGGTGCTGGCGACAACCGCCCGGAGCCGGGAGCAGGTAAAGCGCGCCTTCACCCCCCGCGCGGCGGCGGCCGAGATGAAACGGCATATCGCCAGCGGCCACCGGGGCGGTCTCCTGTTCGGGCCGGAACGGTCAGGGCTGGAGAATGACGAGGTGGCGCTGGCCGATGCCATTGTCCATGTGCCGCTGAACCCGGCCTTTTCGTCCCTCAACCTCGCCCAGGCGGTCCTGCTGCTCGGCTACGAATGGTTCCAGACGGGAGACGAGACTCCGGATCTTGCCCTGAGCGGTGTCAGTGCGCCGGCCAGCGTCGAGGACCGGGAGTATTTCCTTGGCCGGCTCGAGAAGGAACTTCATGACGGCGGCTTCCTGTATCCGGAGACGCTGGCACCGACGATCCGCCGCAACATCCGCAACCTGTTCAACCGGGCGCAGCTGACGGACCAGGATGTCCGGACGATGCACGGCGTGGTCAGCACGCTGCTGAAGATGCGCAAGCGGGGCGACGGCACGGCCGACTAGGGTCAGTCGGCCGCCTTTCTTCTGCGCTCCCGTGCCACCAGGTTCAGCACCTCCACGGTCGCCGAGAAGAACACGGCGAAGTAGATGTAGCCGCGCGGGATGTGGAAATGCAGGCCGTCTGCGACCAGCGCCACGCCGACCAGCATGAGAAAGCTGAGGGCCAGCATCTTGGTGGTCGGGTGCTTTTCGATGAAGCTGGCGATCGGATTGGCGGCAGCGATCATCACCGCCATGGCAATGACGACGGCAGCGATCATGACGCCCAGATCGTCGACCATGCCGACGGCGGTGATCACCGAATCGATGGAGAAGACGAGGTCGAGGACGATGATCTGGCCGATCACGCCGGCAAACCCGGCAGAGACCTTCGCCTTTGTCTCCCCGTTATCGCCCTCGACGGAATTGTGGATCTCGTGCGTGCCCTTGTAGAGCAGGAACAGCCCGCCAAGCAGCAGGATCAGGTCGCGCCAGGACAGCGTGAAGCCCTGGATTTCCGCCAGCGGTGCGGTCAGGCCGACGATCCAGGCCAGCGCCGACAGCATCAGCAGCCGCAATATCAGCGCCAGGCCGAGGCCGATCCGGCGCGCCAGCGGCCTTTGGGATTCAGGCAGGGTTTCGGCGACGATCGAGACGAAGATGATGTTGTCGATGCCGAGGATGATTTCCAGCGCGGTCAGGGTGGCGAGACTCGCCCAGATCGCCGGGTCCAGAATCCAGTCCATGCGCGGAAATCCCTCTTTGGCTGCGTGGCTCTAATACGGGTCTAACAGCCTGCCTTTTATCCGGTTCCGGCGTGCCGCGCATTGTTTCCGTGCGGCAGCGGTTCCGGCGCTTGACTTGGAGGGTGCGATCCGTATAGTGCGCGCCTCAATTCCTGAGAATGTGGGGCAGGCGGATAAGCCGTCGGTCCCCGGCCCGAGACGGTCAAATGTCACGGGCACTATCGGGACAAAAGTAAAGAACTCTGAAGGAGATGGGTTATGGGCAAGCGCCTTAACTCGAAGCATAAAATTGACCGGCGCCTTGGCGTCAATCTCTGGGGCCGCGCGAAGTCCCCGTTCAACGTCCGTGAATATGGCCCGGGCCAGCACGGCCAGCGCCGCCGCAAGCCGTCCGATTTCGGCATTCAGCTCATGGCGAAGCAGAAGCTGAAAGGCTATTACGGCAATATCGGCGAGAAGCAGTTCCGCAAGT
Source organism: Nisaea sp. (assembly GCF_040217065.1). Lineage (GTDB taxonomy): Bacteria > Pseudomonadota > Alphaproteobacteria > Thalassobaculales > Thalassobaculaceae > Nisaea. The sequence goes on along the minus strand of NZ_JAVJNX010000009.1, from coordinate 611,006 downwards.
ATTTTGCAGAAGCCGAACGGCGCCGCGGTGATACCGGCGAGAACCTCGTCGGCATTCTGGAATGCCGCCTGGACGCCGTCGTCTATCGCATGAAATTCGTTCCGACCGTTTTCGCCGCCCGCCAGGTTGTCAGCCACAACCATGTCCGTGTGAACGGCAAGCGCGTCAACGTGCCGTCCTACATGGTCAAGGAAGGCGATGTCGTCGAGCTGAAGGAAAAGTCCCGCGAGCTGCCGATGGTGATCGAGGCCGCGCAGTCCAACGAGCGCGACATTCCGGACTATATGGATGTCGATCTCGACAAGAAGACCGGCACCTTCACCCGCATCCCGAAGCTGGAAGACGTGCCGTATCCGGTCCATATGGAACCGAATCTGGTGGTCGAGTTCTACTCCCGATAAACCGGGTCCAGACAGTTACGGAAAAGGCCGCTCCTCGAAGCGGCCTTTTTTGATTCTATTCGGGTTTGTGTCGGTGTTTGGTGCCTTCGCTTATTCCCCGCCCGCCATGCTCGCCGCGCGCTTCGGCAGCACCCAGTTCGGGCGCGGGAAGTGGCAGGTATAGCCGTGCGGGATGCGCGCCAGGTAATCCTGGTGCGCGGGCTCGGCCTCCCAGAAATCGCCGGCGGGGGTCACTTCCGTCACCACCTTGCCGGGCCACAGGCCGGAGGCCTCGACATCGGCGATGGTGTCCTCGGCCACCTTCTTCTGATCCTCCGACAGATAGAAGATGGCGGAGCGGTATTGCGGGCCACGGTCGTTGCCCTGGCGGTCCGGTGTGGTCGGGTCGTGGATCTGGAAAAACAGCGCCAGGATGTCGCGGTAGCTTGTCTCCGACGGATCGAACTGGATCTGGATGGATTCCGCATGCCCGCTCTTGCCGGTCTTAAGATCCTCGTAGGTCGGGTTGGCGACCGTGCCGCCGGTATAGCCGACGCGGGTTGCGGTGACGCCCGGGTGCCTGCGGATCAGGTCCTGCATGCCCCAGAAGCAGCCTCCGGCGAGGAGGGCGGTTTCTTGTTCCGTGCTCATAATTCAGCTCCCTTTCCGTTCAGCATGGCTCATTACCCGTTATAGGGCAAAATTTCCGCATTTCAGGTCACAATGCCGCGTCATTGGATCGGCCTTTTCCTTGCCGATCATGACAGTTTGCCTATACTCCCGCGCCGTCGGTGGTTGTCGCATGCGTGTGCCGCACCCCCGCTTGTGTTTCACGGGCCCCGCCGGGCCCTCTACCATCTAAGGCGAACCCATGTCCGAGAGCGTCAAAAAAGTTGTGCTGGCCTATTCCGGCGGCCTGGATACCTCCGTCATCCTGCGCTGGCTGCAGGATACCTATAATTGCGAGGTGGTTACCTTCACCGCCGATCTGGGGCAGGGAGAGGATGTCGAGCCGGCGCGCGAAAAGGCCCGCATGATGGGCATCAAGGAAATCTATGTCGAGGATCTGCGCGAGGAATTCGTGCGCGACTATGTTTTCCCGATGTTCCGCGCCAACGCGCTTTATGAAGGCACCTATCTGCTCGGCACCTCGATCGCCCGGCCGCTGATCTCCAAGCGCCAGATCGAGATCGCCCAGGAGGTCGGCGCCGATACGGTCTCCCACGGCGCGACGGGCAAGGGCAACGACCAGGTCCGTTTCGAGCTCAGCTATTACGCGCTGCAGCCGGACATCAAGATCATCGCCCCGTGGCGGGAGTGGGATCTGACCTCCCGGACCAGGCTGATCGAGTTCGCCGAGAAGCACCAGATTCCGATCGCCAAGGACAAGCGCGGCGAAGCGCCGTTCTCCGTCGACGCGAACCTGCTGCACTCCTCCTCCGAGGGCAAGGTGCTGGAAGATCCGTGGAGGGCGCCGGAAGAGTACGTGTTCCAGCGCACGGTCTCACCGGAAAACGCCCCGGACAAGCCGACCGAGATCGAGATCGATTTCGAGCATGGCGACCCGGTCGCGATCAATGGCGAGCGGATGTCGCCGGCGACCCTGCTGACAGCGCTGAATGAATATGGCGGCAGCAACGGCATCGGCCGTCTCGATCTGGTCGAGAACCGTTTCGTCGGCATGAAGAACCGTGGCGTCTACGAGACCCCGGGCGGCACCATCATGCACCATGCCCATCGGGCGATGGAAAGCCTGACGCTGGACCGTGGCATGGCCCATCTGAAGGACGAGATGATGCCGCGCTATGCGGAGCTGATTTATAACGGCTTCTGGTTCTCGCCGGAGCGCGAGATGATGCAGGCCGCGATCGACCACAGCCAGCGCAACGTCACCGGCACCGTGCGGATGAAGCTCTACAAGGGCAACGTCACCTGCACCGGCCGCAAGGCGGACCGCAGTCTTTATTCCGAGGATATCGTGACTTTCGAGGAAGGCACCGGCACATACGATCACAAGGATGCCGCCGGTTTCATCAAGCTGAACGCCCTGCGTCTGCGCCTGAACAAGATGCTGCAGGGGTAGCCGGTCCGTTCCCTGTCGTCATCCCAATGAAAATCGGGATCCACGGATGGCGTATATCGCCTTATGATCCGTCGATCTCGGATCGGGTCCGGGATGATGAAGGGAGAGCCCGATGACCGGTCTGATCTTCTCGGAAGAGGTTGAGAGTGCCCTGGCAGAGGGCCGTCCCGTCGTCGCGCTTGAATCCACCATCCTGACCCACGGCCTGCCGAAGCCGGACAATCTTTCTATCGGCCGGGAAATCGAGGCGGAAATCCGGTCCGCCGGGGCCGTCCCGGCGACCATCGCCGTGCTGGACGGGACCGCCCGCATCGGGCTCTCGACTCCGGACATGATCCGGCTCTGTTCTGCGGACGAAGCGGTCAAGCTGTCGCGCCGCGATCTCGGCGTGGCGCTTTCCCAGGGCTGGTCCGGTGGTACCACGGTCGCCGCCACCATGATCCTCGCCGCGAAAGCGGGGATAGAGGTCTTCGCCACCGGCGGTATCGGCGGCGTGCATCGCGGCGCCGAGCTGGACTTCGATATTTCCGCCGATCTCGACGAGCTGGCCCGGACACCTGTGCTTGTGATCTCCGCCGGAGCGAAATCCATTCTCGACCTGCCGAAGACGCTGGAAGTCCTGGAGACGAAAGGCGTGCCGGTGATCGGTTACCGGACCGACGAGTTTCCGGCCTTCTTCTGCGGCTCCAGCGGGCTGCGGGTGCCGCTGCGACTGGAAAACCCGGAAGAGATTGCCGCTGCCTGGCGCGCCGGGCGGGATCTCGGCCTCGAGACCGGCATGCTGGTGGCCAACCCGGTGCCGGAGGAACATGCCTTGGACCGCGCGACGATGGAGCGGATCATCGACGATGCCCTGTTCGAGGCCAAGCGGACCGGCACCATGGGCAAGCAGGTGACGCCCTATCTGCTGGCGCAGATCCGCACCGCGACAGGCGGCGCCAGCCTGACAACCAATATCGAGCTGGTCCGGGCGAATGCCCGTCTCGGGGCCGGGATCGCGGTCGCACTCCGTGCGCTGCGGCAAAACTGACCAGCGTCAAAATCGCACATTGTTGCGGAGCGGCATCCTCGAATAGGCAGGGAGCCCGACGGCGGGATGCCGTCATGCCCATCTATCGAGGATTTTGAGAATGTTCAGGCTTATCTACACGGTGCCGGTCATCGGATGGTGTCTCCGCGACCTGCAAACCGGCGGAGCATCCGCTTTCACCTATTTCCTGGTCAATTGCGGGCTGCTCTGGGTCTTTTCCGCGGTCTTCTTCGGCTATCCGGGAATCATCATTCCGGCTCTCTGTGCAGTGCCGACGATGTTCGTGTTGCTGATCCTGCTGACGCGGGGCCGCTACGAGGTCAGCTGACCGATCAGGCGCACACGTTCAAGACGGTATCGCGCTGACTCCGGCGATATAGGGATGGGCGCCGTGCAGCACGGCCCAGAGCAGCAGCCCGCCGCCAAGGCGGCGCCAGCCGATACCGGGCCAGTCGAGTTTCGTCCGGCCTTCGATGATCGCCCTGAACGGCAGCACGGAGGTTGTGAGCTCGAACGGCGCCCATTTGGCGCCGAACTCGGCCCGCTTCTTGGCATCGATCTTCAGCATGCCACCGAAGGCCAGCACCGCCATACCGCCGAACAGCATGATCGAGGCCGCATCGCCGCGCACGGTCAGATGGGCCAGTGCCCAGAGACCGATGGCCATCATCACCGGATGGCGCGTCACTGTCAGGATGCCGCGCACCAGGTGCGGATCGTCGAAATCCTCTTCGGCCATCATCGCCGTCGGGCTGAACGGATTGTAGCCGCAGACCAGCAGGATCGCTGCCAGCGGCATCACCACATTCGGGATCCAGCGGGTCCAGTGCGGCGGTTCCCAGACCGTGACATAAGGCGCATCGCCATAAGCCAAAACCATCCAGACCATGGCGACACCAGCGGCGAGGGAGAACAGGCCCCGGAACCGGTTGGTGCCGATCTGTTCGATCAGGGCGGCGCGGACGCTCGGCCAGCCGAGCAGGAAATGTCCGCCGACGAAGGCCACGACAGCGGCGAAGAGTGCGTCCAGGCTTCCAGTCATACCGCTCCCCAAGGCAGTTGGTCCCGCGGCGCCCGACTCTTACGGTGGACGGGTCGCCTGTTTCAGGCCATCACAGGCCATATAAGTATAGCCGGTATGGATGCAAAGATGGATGACGATAACCTGAAAAAGCTGATGCGCGAGATGCTCGGCTCCGCCGGGGGAGACGGCCGGTTGTCTCCGAACCAGATCGGTGTTGCCGCTGGCGGCGATCCGGCCGGACCGAAACCGGCCTGGCGGGCGCTGCTTCGGCAGATAGAGCGTGTCGCCATGGTGCTGGAAGCCGAGGGCACGCTCGTGGCGCTGCGCAAGGGCAAGCCGGTTCCGCTGGCCGAGGCGAAGGGCGTGATTCGCTACGCGGCTGCGCCCGCCTCTAAGGTTTAAAGCCTGGAATCAGAGGTCCGGCATTTTCCAGCCGCGGCGGCGGCAGGCGGCTTCGACCGTGTTGCGCAGCAGGCAGGCGATGGTCATCGGCCCGACTCCTCCTGGAACCGGCGTGATCGCCCCGGCAACCTCGGACGCGCTGGTGAAATCGACATCGCCGACCAGCCGGGTCTTGCCCGCGCCCTTTTCCGGCGCGTCGATCCGGTTGATGCCGACATCGATCACGGTCGCGCCCGGCTTCACCCAGTCTCCCTTGACCATTTCCGGACGGCCCACGGCCGCGACCAGAATGTCGGCCCGGCGGCATTCGGCCGGCAGGTCCTTGGTCCGGGAATGGGTGACGGTGACAGTGCAGCTTTCGCGCAGCAGCAGGGCGGCCATCGGCTTGCCGACGATGTTGGAGCGGCCGACGATGACGGCATGCTTGCCGCTGAGGTCGCCCAGCCGGTCGCGCAGCAGCAGCAGGCAGCCGAGCGGGGTACAAGGCACCAGTGCGTCTCCCCCGGTGGCCAGACGGCCGGCATTGATGACATGGAAGCCGTCCACGTCCTTTTCCGGTGCGATGGCGTCGAGCACGGCCTGGGCATCGATATGATCGGGCAGGGGGAGCTGTACCAGGATGCCGTCGACCGCCGGATTGGCGTTCAGATCCGCGATCAGCTTCAGCAGGGCCTCCTGGCTGGTCGCCGCGTCGAGCTTGTGCTCGAAGGAAGCCATGCCGCTCTCGAGCGTCTGCTTGCCCTTGTTGCGGACATAGACCTGGCTCGCCGGATCCTCGCCGACCAGCACCACGGCAAGGCCGGGAACGGCGCCGTGCCTGGCTTTCAGATCCGCGATCGCGGCGCCGATACGGTCCCGCAATCCGGCCGCGAAGGCCTTTCCGTCGATCAGTGCGGCTTTGCCCATGGATGATGTTTCCCCTCTATGGCCCGGGCGCGTGCTGCGTGAGCCAGTGTTCCAGTTGTGCCGTCAGGGCCGTGCCGTCACCCGCGATCAGCAGGGTCTTGCGCCGCCGGGTTGCGCCGGAGCGGACCTCGAAGCTGCTTTTTGGAATCTTCCAGGCCTTCGACAGCAGCTTGATCAGCGCCTTGTTGGCGCGGCCATTCTCGGGAGCGGCGGTGACCGAGGCTGTCAGCCATGCGACCTCTTCCGCATCCATGGCGACACACCCGATGCCATCGCGCGATGCATTGGGTGTCAGCCGGACGCGCAGGCGCAGCCCTTCCGGGACGGCGTCGAAGGGCACGGTACTCACAACGTGCGCACAGGCAGCGGCGTCGCTAGACGAGATATTCCCACATCAGGCTGCGGATGAAACTCAGGGCGAGCACCAGGACGATCGGGGAGAGATCGAGGCCGCCGAGATTCGGCAGCACGTTCCGGATCGGCCGCAACAGCGGCTCGGTGACGCGGTACAGGAAATCCATCACCAGATAGACGAAGCGGTTCTGCGCATTGATCACATTGAACTGCACCAGCCATCCCAGGATGATGAAGATGAAAAGCGCGTAGATATAAAGCTGGATGACTGTACTAGCGAGTTGTACCAACGACATCATGAGCGAGTTTCCGTCCTTCGGGGAGGTTCAGTGAGTCGGACCGTACCGCCCGCTTGCGCAGACAGCAAGCTCTTGGCGCGGCTCACTTTAGCCTAGCATATATGGGACGTGTGCCAGCATATGCAAAGCCGCAGAGCGAGGGCGCTTTGGTCTTGCAAAGCAAAGATCCTTCGATTATCTGTCAGCACCTTGTCGGCAATGGATATTGCCTGGCATCGGTGGGGCCGTAGCTCAGCTGGGAGAGCGTCGCGTTCGCAATGCGAAGGTCGGGAGTTCGATCCTCCTCGGCTCCACCAAAATATCCCCCAAGATACTGACGTAGAAAAATGACTGCACGCTGCTGCTGGCCGCTTCTGCCATCAAGCAGAGCAGCGCGTTCTATCGACAGCAAGCCGGTCGGTCGGAGGCGAGGCAGAACATGACGTTCCGGGGCTGTCTGCCTGCACCGGAGCGAATGGTTGGGACGGGGCGAGTTCGGCAGCTCGCCCCGTGAAGAGCATGTCTCCGATCCGATCGCGCGCTCTGCCGGTTACAAGAACAGCGTCACGATCGACGGCCAGATCAGCAGGACAGACAAGGCCAGAAGCTGGAGCGCAATGAACGGCAGGAACCCCCGGAATATGGCGGTCAGGGTGATATGCGGAGGCGCCACCGATTTCAGGTAGAACGCGGCCGGACCAAATGGCGGTGACAGGAAGCTGACCTGCATGTTCATGCAGAAGACGACACCAAACCAAACCGCCACGAATTTGGGATCGAGGCCGCCCAGAAACCCGATCTCCTCGACCGGTAGCTTGAGGACGATGGGCAGGAAGACGGGCATGATCAGAAGCACGATCCCGATCCAGTCCATGAACATGCCCATCATCAGGAAGATCAGCATCATCACCAGGATGATTCCCATCGTCGGCAATTCCGCCGAAATGATGGTGTTGGCGACATAGGTCGGGCCGCCGGAAAGCGTATAGGCTGCGGCCAGAGACGCTGCGCCGATGGTGACCCAGATGATCGTTCCTGTGGACTTAAGGGTCCGCATGAGGCTGTCCCAGACAATCTCGAACGTCATCTCGCGCCGAAGCAGGCCGATGACGAAGACCGCCACAACGCCCATGCCAGCCGCTTCGGTGATGCCGGTGATCCCCATATAGATCGATCCCAGCACGACCCCGATCACCACGGTCGGTGGAACGAGCCCCTTGCCCATCTCCCAACCGAGTCGGGAGCGTTCCTTGCCAACCAGAAACAGCATGAGAGCGAGCGCGATGGCACCCGCCCCGGCAATGTAGGGAATGTCGGAGACCATACCGAGCGCGATCGGATCGACTCCTTCGCGCACGGCATTTTCTCCTGTGACGGTGAAAAACAGCGCACGGAGCAGCAGGAACCCGGTCAGCCAGAGCGCGAACCGTGACAGAAACCCGATGAACAACAAGGCTTTCTCGAGGCCTTTGGGCGCGTCGGGTTCCTCCTCGGGGAGCGGCGCCAGGCTGGGGTTCAGATTGGTCCGGATCAGAATGTAGAGGATGAAGAACGTGGCCAGGATAAAGCCGGGAAGAAAGGCGGCGGTGAACAGGGCCTTGATCGATGTCTCGGTCACCAGGCCGTAGAAGATCAGGACGATGGATGGCGGGATCATCGTGCCGAGCGAGCCGGAGGCGCAAATCGTTCCGATTGCGAGATTCTGATTGTAGCCGAGCCGCAGCATCTGTGGCAGGGCAATGAGGCCGAGCAGAACGACTTCGCCGCCGATGATGCCCGACATTGCCGCCATGATAACCGCCATGATCGAAGTCACGATCGCAATGCCGCCCCGCGTCCTGCTGAGCCAGACATTCAGGGAACTATACATGTCCCTGGCGATGCCGGAGCGTTCGAGCAGCGCCGCCATGAAGATGAACAGCGGCACGGAAATGAGGACGTAGTTGGTCATTTGTCGATAGACCGCCTGGCCGACGACCGAGAGCGGCCCGTGCCCGAACCTGCTGAACAGCAAATCCGGCCCGAACTTCATGATCAGGACCAAAACGGCGAGGAACGCGGAGGCGAAGCCAAGCGGCATTCCGATGGCAAGCAGGAAGAACATCACCAGCAAGAGAATGATGCTGAGTGTTGCAACGTCGCCGACCTTCATCCACGCGAGCAGATCGAGAAATTCCATGCGGTCAGGTTCCCAGCGTCTTTCGGATCTTATCGATCTCGGTTTCGTCGATCTCGTCCGCCGGGCTGTGATGCTCAGGCTCTTTGTTCCAGTCCGCGATCAGGTTCGAGACCGCCTGAATGGTGACGAGCAGAATAATTATCAAAATAGCGGGCTTCAGCGTGCCGGGGAGGGGCGGGTCCCAGGCCGTGCCAAAGGTCTCCAGGCGCATCATGCGCCGCATCGCATCCGAATAGCCGCCCCAGACGAGGGCGAAAGTGAAGAACAGGAGCAGATTCAGCGACAGCACGTCCGCCGTCTTCTGCATCCAGCGGGGCATCATGTCGTAGATCACGTAGATCCGGATGTGGCTGCGTTGCTGCATTGCGTACTGGCCGGCGAACAGGAACAGAAAGCCGGCGATCCATAGGGACAGCTCATTGGCCCAGAGCGTCGGCCGGGCGAATACGTAGCGGGAGACCACTTCGTACAGCATGACCAACACGATGCAGGCGACCATGATCATCGAAAGCCGCGATGTCACCAAGGACACGATGTCAAAGAAGCCGTCTGCTTCCTGTTCGATGGCACCTCGCGTGTCCGAAAAGTAGATCGATGCAAGCAAGATCGCACCGGCCAGGGAAGCCAGCATTGCCAGAACAACAAACCGTCCTTTCGGGCGGATCATGTCAAACATGTCGATGGCGTCTTCAAACAGAAGCGCGTTCACGACGAGCCATGCGTACAGCAGGAGGGTCGCACCGATGAAGACCAGCATGGCTAGCCGGACCGGTCTCCGCATGCCGCCCAGCCACAAGCTTTCCGAATTCATTCCAATTGTCTCCCCGGACATATGGATGGCCCAAGAAACCGAAAATACACGAGCCCTGCGGGGCTCGCGTTGTTCATTTTCCAGGAATTAGGTTGTCAAAACCTATTTCAGCAGGCCGAGCTGCTTCAGGTAGGCGCGGTGGCTCTCGACGAGCTTACGGGTCTGCTCGTTCTTCTCGGCCCAACGACCCCAGGCTGTCTGAGCGGCTGCGCGGAAGGTGGCGCGATCTTCAGCAGACCAGTCATACAGCGTGATACCTTCGGCTTCGAGCTTGGCTGCGGCTTCGGCATTCAGCTTCTCGTTTGCCAGGGCGACGTGGAAGCCCAGCTTCTGCATCGCCGTCTCGATGATCCGGCGCTGTTGCTCGGTCAGGCCGTTCCAGACATCCAGATTGCACGCCAGATGATCCGACGGCATCGAGTGGAAGCCGGGATAGGTTGCGTGCTTGACGATATCGTAGAGGCCGAGGCCCACATTGTTGTTGAGGCCTGAGGCATCGGCGCCGTCGATAATGCCTGTCTCAAGCGCGGTGAAGATTTCCGTGAAGTCCATCACGATCGGCGATGCACCCAGCTCTTCGAAAATCTCGGTCTCCATGCCGGGCGGGGACCGGAACTTCCAGCCCTTTAAATCCTCGAAACCGGCGATAGGGCGCGAAGAGGACAAGGATTCCTGACCGTAGATCGTCCAACCGACCAGATGCATGTTTTGCTCGTTGTAGAGCGCCTGCGCCGCGGCGTCGCCGCCGCCATAATGCAGCCAGCTGTATTGCTGCCACGGCGTGTCGTAGCCGCCCATAATGTCGCCGACGAACTGGAAGGCCGGGTTCTTGCCGGTCTGATAGGCGCCGCCGGTCATATCGCAGTCCAGAATGCCGCTGATCGCGGCATCGAAGGTCTCGGTCGTCGCGACGACCGAGGAGGCATAGAACATCTCGATCGTGATATCGCCGCCCGACATTACTTGAACATCATCGACGAATTCGGCGATGGCTTTGCCCATCGGGTGTTCAGTCGAATAGTGGTTCTGGATGCGCAGGGTAACCGGCTCCGCCATAACTGTGGTCGCCAGCAGTGCCGCTGCACCAACCCCCATGAATGCTGATTTAATGGTCACGATTTTCCTCCCTTGGCGATTGAGCTCGCCTGTCATTTGTTCGCGTGCCAGTTTTGGGCCGCTAATTTTGATGGTATGGTAGCCACCATCGGAAAACTATCGTGAGTGCGCCTTGCGAGCAATGTTTAGTATGATGTGTACATAATCAATTTCCGCCCAATTGACTCACCGTGCGATAATTGGTGTGACTTATTTTTTCTTGACTAATCGTCTCGCGCTCCGCGTTCAGCGAAGTTTGTTTGCGGTTGCATGGATGAAAAAAAATCGTCTGAAGGCCGTGCGGTGCATCGATCGACGACGGCAACGATCCTCCCTTATGTTTTTCAGACGTGAACCCGGGCGAGACAGCACCCGGGTTTGGTTAAGTGAGGCGTGTCACAGGCCGTTCACCATCAGCGAGGCGAGTCCTGCGCAAATAGCCGGTACAGCCACGCGCCAGTCAAATGTTGCACGCTCGGGAGCGCGATCCTCCTCGTCTCCACCAAATCTCCCCTCTGTTGCCATAGCCCGGTCCAAACCCGCCGCGTCACTCCACCGTCAGCAGTACATCGACGACGGTGACGTCACCGGAGCCGGCGTGGATCATGACCGGGTTCAGATCGCAGGACGTGATCCGGTCACCGAGATCCAGCGCCATCAGAGACAGGGTCGAGACCAGTGCGGCGAGGGGCCGCATGTCGGTTCTGGCGATGAGGTTCCGGTAGCCGTCCATGCGCGTGCCGAGCTTGGTCGAGGCGATGAGCGCCTGCGCATCCTCCACCGTCAGGGGCGCCAGGCCCATTGCCAGATCGTCTGTCAGTTCGACGAGCGTCCCGCCGGTGCCGACCATGACCTTGACGCCGAAGGGGGGCGAGGCGACGAAACCGACGACGGCTTCAAGGTCGCCGCGGGCTTCCCGCTGCAGCTCGTAGCCGTCGATCCTGGCGTTGGGTGCGGCCGCCGAGACGTTCCCGGCGATCTGTGCGATTGCCGCCGAAAGTCCCTCCATGTCACGCACGCCGAGGACGACACCGCCGAGTTCCGAGCGATGCGCGATGTCTCTGGATGCGATCTTGACGACCAGCGGGAAGGTGATCTCTGCGATCCGCTCCGCCGCTTCCGCTGCATTCCTGACTATCAGGGAAGAGGGGGTCGGAATGCCGTAGGCGGCCAGGATTTCCAAACCGCTTTCCGGTGTCAGCTGGGATCTGCCGCTCTTCAGTTCTTCCTGGATCAGGCTCAGGGCACGGGTCTTCCGGGCCGGTGTCCCTGGCGTTTCCGCCGCGTCGGCACGCGGGCACGGGTGCGGGCGTGAAATGGTTCCAGTTCCGACGATGCCCTCGCGCAGGCCGCTGACGATCGGAATGCCGTGGCTCTCGAATTTCGCCCGGATGTCGGGGTGAATCGCCTCGGAGGTGGCCGAGATCGCGACGATCGGTTTTGCGGCAGCGCGCGCGCTCCGGCAATAGGCGTCGATGGGTGTGCTGTAGGACTCGAGAGACTTCTCGTGCAGGCCTGCCTGACAATCCTGGATCACGGCCAGCATATCGACGCCGTCGTCATCCAGGATGGCCTTGATGGACCCGGCGATGTCGCGGGCGGCTTCGTCCGTCACCGAGCCGAAATCGATCGGATTCTGGGCCAGCGTACCGGGCGACACCTGGCCGATCTGGCGGACCACATCGTCGCTGAAACGCGCCAGCTCGATACCGGCAGTCGCGGCGACGTCGCAGGCGAGCGCCGTCTGTCCGCCCGAGATACCGACGATCGCGAGCTTTTCCCCGCCGTAACGGTGGCCGTGCCGGGACAGGATTTCCAGGGCTGCGTTCAGCTCGTCGTAATCCCCGACGGCGGCGATACCGTGCGCCTCGAAAAACAGGCGGTAGGTGTCGGCGTCGTTTGTCATGGAACCGGTATGGGCGAGGGTCGCGGCCGATCCGACCTCGGAATTGCCGACCTTCAGGATGACAAGGGACTTGCCGTTCTCGTAGATCCGGTGTGCGGCGCGGGCGAAGGCGTCCGGGTCCTTGATCGCTTCCAGGACCACGCCGATCGCTGCCGTGTCATCGTCTGTTGCCAGCCAGTTCATATAGTCGGCGGCGGTCAACTGGAACTCGCTGCCGACGGTGATGATCTTCGAGATGCCGAACTCGGCCGAGTTCATCAGGGTGATCGCCGCGGAGCCGGATTGCGCGATGAAGGCGACCTTGCCCGGCCTGATCTTGCTCGAGGTTGTCGCCGGATAGAGGAACAGCCTGTCGCTGAGATTGATCAGGCCCATGCAGTTCGGCCCCTGGATATTCATGGCGCTTTCGGCGGCGAGGGCACGGAAGGCGTCCGCCTCCTCCGGTGAGAATCCGGCGGCAAAGAAGATCGCCGATTTCACGCCTTGCGCCTCCAGCGCCCGCGCTGTTTCGGCGGCGGCGGAGGCCGGGACCGAGGCAATGGCGAGATCGACATTGTCGGGCAGGTCTCCGACGGAGGCGACGGTTGCCAGGCCCTGGACCGTCTTTGCGCTGCGATGGACCGGGATGATCCGGCGCGCGCAGTCGCGGCTCAGCAGATTGTCGATGACGGCGTTGCCCTGCGCCCTTTTCGTGGCGGACGCGCCGATGACGGCGATTGTCGCCGGGCGGATGAGGGAGGTGACATCCCTGATCATCGTGACCTCTTGGTTATGCGGTGACGGTAAGCGGACGGAGGCGGAGCGCCGGGTTCAGTTGCCTTCGAAGAAGCGTTTGGCGTTGTGATAGAACCATTTTTCCAGGACTTTTTCCTTCAGCTGAAGCTGGCTGTATTCCCTGATCAGTTCCTCGAACGGGCAGCCGAACAGATAGCGCGACATGCCGATCATGATCTTGTCCTGCAGGCGGCTGTTGCCGAACTGCATGAACATCTCCCACCCGGCGCCCGGCTGGGCGAAATAGCGCGGCCGGTGGGCCGAGGTATCGCAATAGAGGTTCGGATGGCGGGCGAGCAGGCCGACCATGTCCGGGACCCAGGGCCAGCCCCCGAGCCCGGCGACGATCTTCAGCTCCGGAAAGTCGATGGCGACCTGGTCGAGATGGCGCGGATGACCGAGATCATACGGCCGGTCGTTGGCGTAGTTCATGCTGCTGTAGATCTTCACCGGCAGGTTCAGCTCGACGCTCTTGGCATAGAGCGGATAGTAGCGCCGGTCGCTGGCCGGCAGGCAGTTGCTGAGCGCGGTCACGCGAAAGCCGTTGGCGCCGTCCTCCTTGACCAGCCGTTCGAGTTCCCGTACTCCGCGCATGCCGTCCATCGGGTCGATCAGGGCGAACATCCTGAAGCGGCCGGGATGTTTGCTGTGGATGGCGCCGATCTCACTGTTCAGCATGTTGCACAGGAAACCGTATTCGATGTTCGCCCGGTCCATGTCGGCGACGATCGCCGCGAGCCGCCGGTCCCAGTCCTCCGGCGCGTATCCTTTCGTCGCCGAACCGGTCGAGCCGCCGCCGAAGACGGTGCCGTAATTGGCGAAGCCGTACCCCGCCGGCCGGTCCAGGTGTTCTCCCGTCGGGGTGCCGGGCCGGCCCTTGCCGATTTCCTGGACGCGCAGCGCGGCCTCGGAAAGGGGGGCTTCGATTTCCATGTCGATAATGGGGGGCATGTTCTTTCCCTTCTGAATTTTCTTGAAGGGGCTGTCCCAGATAACCTGCTTTGAAGGTTGTCTGGGACAGCCCCATGGGTCTTGTTTTTTTGGGCCGGTATTCAGAGAGTGTCTTGATTTTGAGCGAATGCTCGGCTGATGCATTTTTATATCAAGAATTATGCTGAACGACGCGGGTGAATTACCGATTGCACATTGTTCGCCACTTGAGATCAATGGTTGGCCGGTACATGAGAAGATGTGCCCGAGCTGCGAAATTGGCACGGGCCAGTGTGATTGCTTTTCTTTAAAGGTCTGAATTTATTTATAGAATAAGGTTTCCGATGGATCGCTTCGGTCCTCATTGGCAAAATCGATCTGGCCTCAGTCAGCTCAGTACTGCCTGAACCTGCACCCGGGCGCGCAAGCGCCCGGGGCTGGCGTGTCACAAACCATTGACCATTAGCCAGGAGAGCCCCGCGCAAAGCGCAAGCACCCGGCCGATACCCCAGTGCAATCGTAACAGGAGCAGACCGCTGAGCGCGGCCAGCACGGCGACGCGCCAATCGAAGGTTGCAAGTTCGGGCTGCCAGAGCGTGAATGGGCCGAATTCCTGCCGAATGACGTCCCCGAACATCACATGCAGGCCGAACCAGAGCGACAGATTCAGGATCACGCCGACCACCGCTGCAGTGATGGCCGAGAGCGCCCCTTTCAGTCGGGGCTGGGCCGAAATCCAGTCGATATAGGGAGCGCCGGCGAATATCCAGAGGAAGCAGGGCACGAAGGTGACCCAGAGCGTCAGGATGGCCCCCGCTATTCCCAGCGTGATGCCGCCGTCACGATAGGCTGCGAGGAAACCGACGAATTCCGTCACCAGGATGAGTGGACCGGGCGTGGTCTCTGCGAGACCGAGACCGTCCATCATTTCGCCTGCATTGAGCCAGCCGAAGGCACCGACCACGTCCTGCGCCATATAGGCCAGCACGGCGTAGGCGCCACCGAAGGTGACCACCGCGAGCTTGGAGAAGAACAGGCCGAGGTCGGTCAGGACCTGAAACCCGGAGAGCTGGGAGACGAGCAAGACTGGAAGCCACCATATGGCGAGCCAGATGGCGATCGTGAGCATGGTTCCGCCGAGTGAGCGGCCAATCGGCACGGCGGCGGCATCCGATGGTGAAACTCTGCCGCCTGCCGCCCAACCCCAGAGGGCAGCGGCGACGACGATGAGCGGGTAGGGAAGGTCGAGGACGAAGATCCCTGCAAAGGCGAGACCGGCAATAATCCAGTCACCGCGCCCGCGGAGCGCTCGTTTCGAGACTCGCAATAGAGCTTCGATCACGATCAGCAGGACTGCCGATTTTACACCGAGGAACAGGCTGCCGATCAGCGGTAGCTCGCCGAACAGGGCATAGATTGCCGCCAGGGCAAGGATCAGTATGGCTCCCGGTATGACGAAAAGCAGACCACCGATCAGTCCACCGGCGATGCCGCGAAGACGCCAGCCGGCATAAGTGGCAATCTGCATCGCCTCGGGGCCCGGCAGAAGCATGCAGAAGCTCAGCGCGTTCAGGTATTGCTGCTCGGTGAGCCATTTCAGCTCCTCCACCAGCAGCCGGTGCATCAACGCAATTTGCGCAGCCGGGCCGCCGAAAGAGAGCAGTCCGATTTTCAGGAAAACCTGGAACAGGGTGCCGAGCGACGGGGCATCGCGCCCCGCCGCGACGGCTTCGGTCGATCTGTCGGTCATGATGCTATGCCTTGGCTCGGGAAGCGGGCCAGTTATGCCCTTCGTCGACCGCGTCCCGGCACCACCGGTAGAAGGCATCGTAAAGCGTCATGCCTGCCTCGAGTTGGCGCAGGTCGTCCCGGTACATCCGCGACAGGCCAAGCGACGCTGCCAGCAGTCCGGCTGCCTGCGGTGCCAGATCGTGACGGTCGGTATCAGCGCCGCGGACAATGGTTGCAAGCAGGTTCAGCGGCTCCGTCCCGAGCCCGAATTCCGAAACCATCGTGTCGAAACTGCACTCTTCGCCGCGGTGGCTCCAGAACACACCCTCAACATCGAACGGGGTGGCCCCGAACCGGTCGGCGACGTCGGTCACTTCGGCCGGGGCGACGAAAAGAAAACGTGCTGACGGATCGACGAAACGGCGAATAAGCCAGGGACAAGCAATCCGGTCCACCTTCGGACGATGGCGTGTCACCCAGAGAGTCTCGCCGGAAATCCTGCGCGGCGGTATGGCCGCTTCGGGGATCGCGGGTTCACCGGCCTCGTGCCAGGCAAGGACTCCGCCTTCCAGGCACTCGGCTGCAACTCCGTTGGTTCTTAGAAGTGCCGCAGCCCCTTGGCTGAGTTTGCGGCCCTTCTGGCAGACGATAACCACCCTGCGGTCCTGAAGCCGGGGTGCCAGCGCTTCGATGTCATTAAACGGGTACCGGAATGATCCGGGTATCAGGCGCGGGTCGGCATTGAAGTCATTATCGACGCATACATCGACAATGACCGGACCTTCTGGCGTCCCGATAAGGCGGGCGAGTTGGGGTACGGTAATAATGTCTGGTGACGGCATGGCGCGTCCTCCCAAAATGGGTTTAAAGGACGCGAAACTTGAGCTGTCGCCTCACGAGGCGCTCGCGAGCCCCATGAGACGAAAATGCGAGAAGAGATTGTGTCTGTCAAGGATGTCCGGGTCAGCTGACCCGGGCTGCCGAGAGCTTCCCTTCATCAATTCCGATCCCGAGGCCTGGTGTATCCGGTACAGTCAGATAGCCATCTCTCGGCACGGAAGCTGATCCGCTGATGCAACGGATGATCGACTCGTGGCCTTCATGATATTCCATCGCTCCATGCTCCAGAGCACCTGCCATCAGGTGCAGGTTGACGAAATCCCATCCCCCGGCAGGGCTGGTCTTGCGGTTGTGGCGGTCGGCCAGGCGGATGACGTCGAGCGCTTTCCGGAAACCGCCTGCAAAGACGGCGTTCGGTTGAATGACGGAGACTCCACCTTGCCGGATCAGTTGCTCGAACCGGTAGTCCGACTGTTCCATCTGACCGGCGCCGACGGGGCAGTCTATTTCGGCGGTCAGTTCCGCCAGTTGTCGCGGGTCGTTGTCACGCAAGGGCTCTTCCAGCCAAGTGAGGCGGGCGTCCGAAACGGCATAGGCAAAGTTGCGGGCAGTGGCGGGATCGAACCCGCAATTGGCGTCGGCGATGAGATCGGCGTCCGGGCCGATGGCCTCGCGAACCGCGAGAATGCGTTCTGCGTCTTCCTGCCAGGGGCGGCCCTTGGCGGCGATCACGATCTTCACTCCGGCAGCGCCGGCCGTGACGGCGCGTGCTGTGGCTGCCTGCAGGGCTCCAATGTCGAGATGGGGCAGGCCGCAGGTAACATGCACGGGAACGCGTGTGCGCTTGCCGCCTAGCAGGACGGCGATACTTGTTCCGGCTGACTGGGCCTGGATGTCCATCAGCGCGATCTCCAGGGCGGAAAGGGCGGAGACGACCACGCCGGTCATGGCACGTGGATTGAAGCGCCGCTCGATGGCGGTCATCAGACCCGGCCCGCGCGCATCTTCCCCGGCAGTGGCGGCGGCCAGCGCGTTGTTCAGGAAATGTGCGACCTCGGCGGCAAGGAAGCGTCCGGTGAAGCCGTTGCCGGTGATGCCCTCGTCTGTATCGACGCGGCAACGGACGAAGACCGGGCCGTCGGTTCCGGCATAGGTGGCCTTGCTTTCCTGCTCGCCTGCCGCGACCGGGCGATGGACGCTGGCGGCGATCCGGGTAACGCGCATCTTGGGGCCTCGTGATCGTGAAAAGCGACGGGGCGGCTCGAAGCCGCCCCGTGAAGAGTATGTCTAGTTCTGGGCCGCGTTCGCGGCCTTGCGTTCCTGCCGCCGGGTCCGGAACAGCGTGACCAGGGGCCAGATCATCGAGGCCATGGTCAGGACCAGGAAGGTCACCACGATCGGCCGTTCGAGGAACTGGATCCATTCGTGATCGAAGATGATCAACGACTGTTTCAGGCTGTTCTCGACCAACTCGCCGAGGATCAGCCCCATGATGATCGGGGCCGCGGAGAAGCCGTAGCGCTTCAGCACGAAGCCGAACAGGCCGGCCAGCACCATGATCCAGACATCCATGATCGACTGGTCCATGGCATAGGCACCGATGGACGCCAGCACAAACACGGAGGGCCAGAGGAACTCGGTCGGGATCAGGGTGACGCGGGCGAACAGCTTGGCGCCCAGGAAGCCGAACGCCGCGAAGGCAA
Organism: Nisaea sp.; assembly: GCF_040217065.1. Classification (GTDB taxonomy): domain Bacteria; phylum Pseudomonadota; class Alphaproteobacteria; order Thalassobaculales; family Thalassobaculaceae; genus Nisaea. The sequence goes on along the minus strand of NZ_JAVJNX010000009.1, from coordinate 592,580 downwards.
AGTTCGCGATCAGCATCGACAGGAAGATGGCATAGAGCAGGGACGGCGTCTCGATGAAGAGATGCGGCCCCGGCCGCAGGCCATGCGCCAGCAGCGCGCCAAGGATGATTGCCGTCGTCGCGCTGCCGGGAATGCCGAGCGCCAGGGTCGGGACCATGGCGGCTCCGGTGGCGGCGTTATTGGCGGCTTCCGGGCCGGCAATGCCGCGGAGATCGCCCTTGCCGAACTGGCTCTTGTCCTTGGCCCAGCGTTTTGCCTCGTTGTAGCCGATCATGGCCGCAACAGTGCCGCCCTCGGCCGGAAGCAGGCCGATGAAGGAGCCGATGCCGCAGGACCGGCAAATGGTGCCAAAGCACCGCTTGAAGTCGGCCCAGCCGGGCAGTTTGACGGCTTCGAGGACGGCCCGCACCCTGCTTTGCTTGAGTTTCGATGCCTGGGTCAGGAATTCACAGCCTGCGAACAGGCCGATCATCACCGGGATGAAGTGAATGCCTTCCGTCAGTTCCCAATAGCCGAAGGTGAAGCGGTCGACACCGGTCGTGAAATCCATGCCGACAGTGGCAAGCAGAACGCCGAAGGCACCGCCGATCAGGTTCTTCAGAGCCGATTCACCACTGATTGTCGCCAGCATGGAGAGGCCGAAGAGCGCCAGGGCGAAATATTCGGGCGGCCCGAAATTATAGGCGACACGGGAGAGCAGGGGGGCCGCCACGATCAGAACGACGACGCTGAAAACGCCGCCGATCACGCTGCTGACAGCCGCCATGCCGAGGGCCATGCCGGCTTGTCCCTTCTGCGCGAGGGGATAGCCGTCGAACGCCGTTGCCGCGGCCGGCGGAGCGCCGGGAGCATTGACGAGGATCGCCGTGATCGATCCGCCGAAAGTGCCGGCGCAGTAGAGCGCGCTCAGCAGGGAGATCGCCGGGATCGGATCCATGGTCAGGGTGAAAGGCAGCAGCAGTGCCGTCGCCATCGTGGAGCTCAGTCCGGGCATGGCGCCGACCAGAACGCCACCCAGAGTCCCGATCAGAATGACCGTGAGCAGGTACGGGTCTGAAAAGGCAGAAAGTGCGGTGAGGAACGCATCCATCAGTTCGAACCAATCTGAACGCTAGAAACCGAGAATGCCGGCATCGAAATGCACACCGAGCCCGAGGGCGAACAGCGCATAGATCGCACCGGGGAAGAGCACGGCAAACGGAATGACCGCATGCCAGCGCCGCTCGCCCCAGATCACGGGCATGGTGAAACAGAACAGCACCATGGTCAGGATGAAGCCAAGGACCTCGAAGGAGATCACGAAGGCAAGCATCATGGCGCCGGTCATGGCGACCATCGCCGGCACGGATTTTCCGGGACGTGAATCCTTGCGGAACGAAATCGCCATAAGGACGACGGCAAGGATGGCGATCACGGAGATCACGAGACGGGGGAACGTCGCAGGTTGCACATTCTGGGCTACCGCAGCGGGAGCCTCGGCGATGCTGAGGGTGATCCAGTAGGCGATCGCGCAAAGGACCACGATACAGAAACCGATGACCATATCACGCGGAAACCGGGCTGCTGATGCAGCCCGGTCGACGGAGGATTTGCTCGACATGTTATCCTCAGAGCATTCCGAGTTCGGTCAGAGCGGTTGTGCTCTCGTCATAGATCCGGCGGATATGCGCAGTCCATTTCTCGGCGCCGATCACACTGGATTTCGGCATGCCGCCGGAAGCCAGATAGCCCTGGTAGACGCTGTGATTCATGGCTTTGACGAGGCCATTGCTGAGTATATCGATGCGGTCCTGCGGCACGCCGGAAAGGCAGGCGAAACCACGCACCGTGGAAGCGACTGCGTCGACACCGGCATCGCGGGCGGTCTTGACGCCGCCGAGGGCATCGATCGGCTCCTCCGAGAGGCTGACAACAGCGCGGAAATCGCCTGCGCTGTACTGGGATTCACCCTCTGCATAGTTCAGCAGGGCCACGTCGATGTTGCCGGAGACCAGGTTGGTGACGATGTCCCCGCCGCCTTTGAACGGAACGATCGTGTACGGCATCTTGCCGCAGGCCTTGGCGAAGTTGTGGATGCCGACATGATCGGCGCCGCCGGCGAAGGTGGTGCCCCATTTCAGGCCGCCTTCCTTGGCGCTGGATGCGGCGATCAGATCGTCGAGGGTCTTGATCTTGCTGTTCGCGCTCACGGTGACGATCTGCGGATCGTCGGTCGCACGGGCGAGACCGACCATTTCCTCGATCTTCAGCGGCACCTTCTTCTGAATGATCTGGAAGATGTGCGACTGGGTGATGGTCATGAAGGTGTAGCCGTCACGCGGGCGTGAGTTGGTGTACATCAGCGCGGCCGATCCACTGCCGCCACGCTTGTTCACGACCACGAGATCCTGTTTGAACTCCCTGCGGGCCCGCAGCATCATCATCCGTGTGGTGATGTCCGTGCCGCCGCCCGGACCCGCATGGGTCACGACGTTCAGGGTTTCTGCCGGAAAATCGGCGGCGAAAGCCCCATTGCCGAAAGTGGCGGCGGATGCGCCGGCGGCGCTTGCCAGTGCGGCGGACTTCAGAAAGTCACGGCGATTAAAGAAAGCTGAATTGGACATAATTTCCTCCACTGTCCTACTCGTAGAAAGGTGCATCGGATATTGCCCTGTTGCGGGACTCCCGTTTATGCACCGGTGATTGTTGGGTCGGCTGGTTTAAAGTCCGTCTATGTAAGTCTTTTGAGGGTCCGCCTTGGAGAGCCCGGACGGGTCTTCTGTCAGAGTGCCAAGGAAGCGCTTGCACCCCTGTTCGATATGAACGCGCCCGGCTTCGCGGGCCGCATCGGGATCCCCGCTAAATATGCCGTCCAGAATGGTCTCGTGCTCTTTCACCGACTCCGCGATGTTCGGCACGTTGGACAAACCGCGCCGGCGGAACAGGTGCATTTCCTTGACGACGCTGTGGTAGACTTCGATTGCCCGCTGGTTGCGCGAATGACCGATAATTGCGAAGTGGAAGTCGACATTGAGGCGGTAGTAAGCCTCCTTGTCGTCGCATGCGAGTGCCGCCCGCATCGCGCTCATGTTTTCGCGCAACAGCGTAACGGTTTCACTGTCGTGTCGGCGGGCGACTTCCTGACAGGCCAGGGCGAAAAGCGCGCCGCGCAGGGCGTAGAGATTCTTGACCTCGTCGAGACCGATCGTGCGCGCTATGGCGCCCTTGTTCGGCAGTATTTCCACCAGCCCCGATTGCGCCAGGCTCCGCAGGGCTTCCCTGACGGGACCGCGGCTGACGCCGAGCTCTTCAGCGATGAGTGCTTCCCCAATCCGCGCACCGGCAGCGATTTCGCCGGTCAGAACGCGCCTCTCGATCTCACGTTCGACGTGAGTTGTGAGAGTCGCGTATTCGCGAGCGTGGAAGGGTTTATTCTGCATTGCCATCTTTTTTATGAGCGTTTCCTCGTTCTGCAGACAGTAGATAGTCGAAATGCAGATTGTCAACAATCAACAAATTACATACTGTCTGCGCGCTGCCAGATTCGCTGCAACATTCTTCGCGGTGCCCTGCAAGCAGGGTCCCAAGCTGTTGAGAAACCGGAGGAAAGCGTTCAGATATGGGCATTTCTCATGCCAGTACGGTACTGAATAAATACAAGGTTCTTGATCTTACGCGGGTGCGCTCGGGCCCGACCTGTGTCAGGCAATTGGCCGATTGGGGTGCCGACGTTATCAAGGTCGAGATGCCCGCGACGGACAATGCCGGGCAACTGGGCGGTCCGCGCGAAGGCGCTGATTTCCAGAACCTTCATCGCAACAAACGGAGCCTGACGCTCAATCTGAAAGACAAGCGCGGACTCGAGGTTTTCCGGAAACTCGCCCGCGAGGTCGACGTGATCGTCGAAAACTTCCGGCCGGATGTGAAGAACCGGCTGGGTATCGATTACGAGACCTTGTCCAAGGATAATCCGGGTCTGGTCTATGCCTCGATTTCCGGATTCGGTCAGGACGGCCCGTTGGCCAAGCGCCCCGGATTCGACCAGATTGCACAGGGCATGGGCGGGCTGATGTCCATTACCGGAAAGCCCGGCGAAGGGCCGATGCGGGTCGGTATTCCGATCGCGGATCTGACAGCGGGAATTTTCTGCTCGCAGGCAATCTTGCTGGCATTGCTTGAACGTGAGCAATCGGGGAAGGGGCAGTGGGTGCAGACCTCGCTCCTGCAGGCCCAGGTCTTCATGCTGGATTTCCAGGCCGCGCGCTGGCTGGTTGATGGCGATGTCCCGAAGCAGGCCGGGAACAATCATCCGACCAGCATTCCGACCGGTGTCTTCAGGACGTCCGACGGCTACATGAACATCGCCGTTGCGGGACAGGCCATCTGGGAGAAATTCTGCGCTGCCATGGGCAAACCGGAATGGAACGAAAACCCGGACTACGCGACCGGCGACGCCCGGTCCGAAAATCGGGAGGCCCTGAATGCGGAGATCGAGACGGAGACGCTCAAGGATACCATGGTCAACTGGATCGAGCGGTTGAACGCCGCCGGTGTTCCGTGTGGTGAAATCAATGACATCCAGCAGGTCTTCGAAAGCCCGCAGGTGGCACATTTGGGCCTTGCGCAGCCGGTCAGGTCACACGAGCGAGGCGATACGCATCTGGTCGGCCAGCCGATTATCATGAGCCGGACCCCGTCGACCATTGCTTCCCCGCCGCCGATGGCCGGCGAACACAATCAGGAAGTACTGACAGATCTCGGCTTTACAGCGGATGACATCGAAACATTGAAACGCGACGGCGTTATCTGAGCGCCGAACTATCAAAGGGAAAGAGACAGACCATGACTGACAAGATCCTCACCAGCCAGGACGGCGCGATTGCCCGGATCATTTTCAACCAGCCGGAAAAACGCAATGCCGTGTCGCTGGAGATGTGGGAGGCGGTCGAGGCCGCGCTTGACCGGTATTCGGCCGACGACAGCGTCCGCATCCTGATCCTGTCCGGCGCGGGCGGGAAGGCCTTCGTTTCCGGAGCCGATATTTCCAAGTTCGAATCCGAGCGCGCCAGCGCCGACGGGGTTGCCCGCTACAATGCAACCACCAAGCGGGTCTATGACAAGGTCGCCGGCTTTCCGAAACCGGTCATCGCGCAGATCAGCGGCTTTTGCGTCGGAGGTGGTGTGGCGCTCGCGGTCTGTTGCGATCTCAGGATCTGCGGTGAAGGCTCCAAGTTCGCGATCCCGGCCGCCAAGCTCGGTCTGGGATACGGCTATCCGGGGATTGCCCGCCTGTCCGCGCTCGTCGGGCCGAGCTTTGCCAAGGAAATCTTCTTCACCGCCGGTCGTTACGACGCCGAGGATGCCCGCATCATGGGCCTCGTGAACCGGGTTGTTCCGGACGATCAGGTCGAGCAGTTCTGCCTCGATTATGCGAAGACCATCGCCGAGAACGCGCCGATGACCGTCAATTCGGTGAAGTTCATCGCCAACCAGACGGTGGTGCCTGAAAGCGAGCGGGATCTGCAGAAATGTGACGATCTGGTCACCGCCTGCTTCGCCAGTGAAGACTATATAGAAGGCCGTCGCGCCTTCATGGAAAAGCGTAAGCCCGAATTCAAGAACCGCTAAAATCAAGAGACATGCGGACGTGGCTTTGCTGCGTCCGCATTTTTTATGCCGGACGCTCATGGCCGGTGGATGATGGTAAACCTTTCTGAAATCCATTCTTAAACCCGCTGCTCAGGATGCTAGGTTTTCTCCAACAGAGGGAGAAAGCAGCAATGGCACACGAAAAAATCATACGGACCGATGGAAAAGTGTCCCGCAGCGGCGCGGTCAATGCGGAAAGCTATGATGAATGGGCCAGTGACTATGACCGGGAGCTTGCCAGCTGGGGTTACGATGCGCCGGAGCAGGCAGCCGGACTGCTAAAAGGTCATCTTCCCGGTTTCGAGAAAGCGGCGATCCTCGATTGCGGATGTGGGACCGGATTGACCGGCGCGGCACTTAGGGCCGCTGGCGCTCGTGGTGCATTGACTGGGTTGGATGCGTCAAAATCCAGTCTCGAGACGGCGAAACTCAAAAATGTCTACGACCGCCTGGAATACGCGGACCTCAACAAACCGCTCCCGCTTGATGACGTGTCCGTGGATGGCATCCTTTGTATCGGTGTTCTGACCTATCTTGAGGAAGCGGCCATCTTCAAGGAATGGCTGAGAGTGCTCCGTGCTGGCGGTGTCGCGGTGTTCACCAGCAGGGATGATTTCTGGCAGTCGCGCGGCATTGCCGAGATGCTGAGCCGGCTGGAGTTGGAGGGCCGCTGGGAGGCGTTGCACGTCTCTCAGCCCATGCCTTACTTGCCGGGCAACCCTGATTTTGCGGACAAGGTGAAAGCCATCTATGCCGTTTACGGAAAGCTCTGATCAGAGCTTTCCAGCGTCCAGGGGCCAAATGCAATAGCTTACCCCTGGAAGCTTGTTAGGTAAAAAAAACCTGCTGAAATCCAATCCTGAAAACCCAAATCTGGTCGGTACACAGGCGAACATTTGTTCGCCTGTAATGATTAATACAAAATCAACTATCTTGTTCTAACAGTTCTGCCACGCTCGAAAATCGAGGTACCGTACGGCGATTTCAGAACAGGAACCAGATATGAAAATAAGTCAAAAAGTCACTGCGGCGCTCGGTCTTGTCGTTGCGCTCATGATCGGACTTACTGTTTATATAGAATACATTGTCCTTGATGTGGTTCCGGATATCGAGTTGCAGGTCGAGAAGACGGTTGAGCAACGGGAGCACGTCTATCCCCTCGCGATCGAAATACAGAATATCAAGTTCCATGTCGTTCAGGTGCAGCAGTGGTTGACCGATATTTCCGCCACTCGTGGCCTGGACGGGCTGAACGATGGTTTTGACGTCGCGGCCGAGCATGCGGCTTCCTTTCGGAAGGCTGTCGCGGCGGTCGAAGGACACCTGCAATTTCTTGGGCTGGCGGAGCAACTGGCTTTGGTAGAGCCAGTCCGCGCCGCCTTCGGTCCATATTACAATGCCGGTCAGGCCATGGCGAAAGCCTATATCGAGGGTGGACCGGAGTCCGGCAACAAGATGATGGGCGGTTTTGACAGTGCCGCCGAAGGCATGGCCGAGAGTGTGGATGCGCTCGCCGGTTCGGTCTTCGCGGTTGTGAAGGACAGGATGGACCAGTCTGTCATTCAGTCCCAAGGGGTTCTTGATAAGCAGAATTCCATCAGTGGTGCCGTTCTTGGTATCTGCGGCGTCATTATCGTTCTTGTGATTGGTGTTAGCTTCTATATCCGTGTGGCTGCGCTCGCGAAGTTTGATCAGCTTGGCAATGCGATGCGGGAAGTCGCAGAGGGTAATGTTGGGCTGGACGTTCCATTCGTGGCGCGCCGCGATGAGGTCGGCACAATGGCGAAAAGCCTGGAAGCGTTCCGCCAAAACGAGATTGAGCGGCGCGCGCTGGAAGAGCGCAACAGAGAGGCCGAAATTCAAGCCAAGCAAGAACGTGACACTGCAGTCCGCGCTATGGCCGATATTGTGGAAAAGGAGGCAGAGAAAGCTGCTTCAACCGTTTCTGATACGTCCAAGCGCTTGTTCGATATTGCGAAATCGATGGCTGACTCCTCGGCGAATGTGCAGATGAAGGCATCTTCGTCAGCTGCCGCTGCGGAACAGGCTCTCAACAGTTCAGAATCTGTTGCCAGTTCTGCTGATGAACTCTTCGCTTCAATCCAGAGAATCTCCAGTCTTGTGAATAACGCGTCTGAAATTTCAGGCCGCGCCACCACAGAAGCGGGCCGATCACGTAAGGTCATTGGCGGTATGGCCGAGGCGGCCGGAAAGGTGACTGAGGTTGTCGGTCTGATATCGGATATTGCGGAACAGACTAACCTTCTTGCCCTGAACGCGACGATCGAAGCCGCGCGAGCTGGTGAAGCAGGTAAAGGTTTTGCGGTCGTTGCCAGTGAAGTGAAGGCTTTGGCCAACCAGACACAGAGCGCAACTGGCGAAATCACCTCTCAGATTTCGGAGATGCAAGCGATCACGAATGAGGCTGTTGCTGCGATTGAATCGGTTCTTGCCATTGTTAGCGATATTAGCTCGTCGACCGGCGATATTTCCGCGGCTGTCAATGATCAGCAAGTTGCGACCGGTGAGATTGCCAGCACTGTGCAGGGAGCGTCGGATGGCGCGCGCGAAGTGACGAAGCTTGCCGGGGATGTGTCTGACGTCGCTGACCAGGTCGATAGCAAGGCTGGCGAACTGCGGAGCGTTGTCTCATCTCTATCCGATGATATCAGCGGTCTTCGTAATTCCATCGTCAACGCGGTTCGCTCTGCGTCGAGTTAGTTCTCGCCGTCGTAATTATAGATATACGGCAGGAACAGGCGGGCTATCGATGGGTGCTTCAGGGCGAGATCGCGGATGTCGGTCTCGCCCGGATAGGTTTCGAGATGCAGGCCGACCTGGCTGGTGGCGACGATATTGATCTTCAGGCCGGAAACCTCATCGCCTATCGAGAGTAGGGCTTCGCCGCGGAATTCAATCGGCGTTTCCGATGTGAACAGAAAGCCGATCAGCGAGACGTTGACGATCTCACCCTTGATGACGGTTCCGTCCGGAAGTGCCAGTTCTGCGTCGACATGGAATGCCACGCGATCGAATGCGCGGCGCTCCTGGTCCGTCATGTCACGCATCCAGCCGGTCCTGTTGTATCTCTCGTTCAGCTTGTCACTCATGTTTGATCCCAGGGCGGTTGGCTGTACTGATTTGTCCGGTACGTTCTCTGATAACCCAACTTTCAAGTTAGCGGAATGGGGCGCGACGACCTTCTTCGAAACTATGCGTCATCCTGAAGCATTGAAAGGGCTCGTTAAAGGGGCCACTCTTCACGTGTATCTTCAGAAGGAGGCCGGGTCGTGCATCTCAAATCTCCCATGCTGCGGTTCCTGTTCGGTCACGGGGTGATCGGTGGCGGGGCCGGTATCGCGATTGCGATCAGCCTGCTCGTGTTCGATGTTGCCGGGCTTGCAAGTCTGAGCATGAAGTCCGAGCCGACGTGGCTTGGCCCGTTTCTGCTGTGCTTTTCCTTCTTTGCGTCCTTCAGTGCGCTGGCAATGGGGGCTGCGGTCATGAGTTATGGCGATGATGGGAATGATGGAGATGACGACGGAACGACCGTCCAGCATCGCATCGTCCCGGATACGCAAAACTCAGAGTCCGGCCGCGCCGAGAGAGCAGTTATCAGAGTCCGTAAATAGGTCTGGCTTCTAACGGGGCAGGGCAGCTTCAACGGCCTTGATCAGCTTTGCGGCAGAGGGGGAAGTCGTCGATGCAAACCAGTCGATGGCCTTGCCGTCCGGGCCAATCAGAATCTTGTAGAAGTTCCAGCGGGGCTTCGAGAGTGGCCCCAGTTCTTTCGCTGCCCAACGGTAAAACGGGTGCGCCTGTTCTCCGGAGACCGTCTGTTTTTCCGTCATGGGAAAGTCCACGGCAAAGTTTACCGCACAAAACTCCTTGATCTCAGCCGTTGTTCCGGGTTCCTGCGCGCCGAAATCGTTGGAGGGTACGCCGAGCACCACAAGGCCGCGCTCCCTGTAACGTTCCCAGAGTGCCTGCAATCCATCATACTGCTTCGTAAAGCCGCAGAATGAAGCTGTGTTCACCACGAGCACCGTCTTTCCTGCGTACTCCTTCATGGAAAGCGGATCGCCTTCTATCGAGACGAAGGAGAAATCGTGGGCACTCGTTGCCCCGGCTTGACCGGCGGGCATCAGGAGCAGCCCGAATAGGATTGCACATGCAAGGCGCGCTGCGCGAATGTCCATGTCCGTGACCTCCAATCCTTCTTGATACGAAGCCCGGCCCGCATCGGATGACCTTTCCGGTCGATCATGTCGACAGCAGCAGGAAGAAGATCCCGGTGATCACCAAGCCGATCCCGGCGAGTTCCAGCGGACTGCTTTTCTCCTTGAAGAAGAGATAGGAGGCCGCGAAGGTGAAGACGAGCTCAATCTGGCCGAGCGCACGGACATAGGCGGCATTCTGGATGGTCATGGCGGTGAACCAGCAGGCCGAGGCAGCCATGCCGCTGAGCCCGACGATGCCGGCGATCTTCCAGTTCCGCAGCGCCGCCGTGATCTGCCCTGGGTCACGGATCCGCATGTAGCTCGCCATGGCGACGGTCTGCATGATGGTGACGCAGGCGAGGGTGTAGCCGGCCTGTATCAGGAACCCTTCGCCGCCAAGGGAAAGCGAGGCTGCCCGGTATGACACCGCCGAAATGCCGAAGCAGGTACCCGACGCGAGACCGATCATGGCCGTCCGGCTGGTCAGGGAACGGACGATGCCGGAGATCCCTGTGGCCTGCTTGGCGGCGGAAATGGCCAGGACCCCGAAGAAGCTGATCAGGATCGCGACCATCGCGCCGGCAGTCAGGGGATCGCCCAGAATGACGATGCCGAAGACCGCCGCCTGGACCGTTTCGGTCTTGGAGTAGGTCGTCCCGACGGCAAAGTTCCGGAAGGCAAACAGATAGACGAGGAGGGCGGTGGCCGCGATCTGGGTCGATCCTCCGATGGCCGCATAGATCCAGAAGACCGGTTGCGGCTCTGGCATGGTGAGGCCGATGCCGTCATGCAGGAACCAGACATAGAGCCAGGCCGGCAGGATGGCATAGAAGAAGCGTATGAAGGTCGCTCCGGAGGTGCTGAGCTTCGATGTCAGATGCTTCTGCAGGGCAGAGCGCAGGTTCTGGCAAAAGGCCGCCGCGATGGTGATCGGAATCCAGAGTTCGATCATCAAAAAATGTCCATAAATCAGTATCTTGTTAATATTTCTAGAGTGAGGAACGGCGGATATGGCAATCCGGACGCTTGAGCGTTTCGGGCTGCAGGCTGAGCCCGTGCCCGCTGCCGTCGGGTGCCGAGATCTGGCCGTTGACGATCGGGGGGAGTTGGGTAACCAGGTCACCATACCAGCCGTAATAGAAGGCGCGCACCATTTCCTGGATGAAGCAGTTATGGGTGTGCAGGGCCAGGTGGGTCGAGGCGGCGAGGACGACCGGACCGGTGCAGTCATGGAAGGCGACGGGGACATGCCAGGCATCCGCCATGGCCGCCATCTTGCGGGCCTCGGAAATGCCGCCGCCCCAGGCAATATCGGTGATGATCAGGCTGAGGGATTCCATCTCGAGCAGCTGCCGGTAGTCGGCGCGGCCGCCGCGGGTCTCGCCGACCGCGATGGGGCAGGCAGTGGCACGGGCCACCTCGTCGAGGCTGGAGAGATTGTCCATGAAGACCGGGTCCTCGACCCAGAGCGGGTCGATGGATTCCAGGGCACGGCTGATCTTGATCGCGGTCGGCCGGTCCCACATGGAATGCAATTCGGCCATGATATCCATGCGCTCGCCATGCGCCTCCCGGATCTTCTCGAACGGCGCCATGGCGGTCGCCAGATCGCGCGGACCGATATGATGGCCGCGGCTTGCTTCGGCGGCATAGTCGAAAGGCCAGATCTTCATCGCCGTGATGCCCATTTCGAGCAGGCTGGCGGCGAGCTCGTCCGCATGATTCAGGAAGGCATCGAGATCTTCATAGCCGCCCCGGTTGGCATCCAGACCGAAATTGTCCGTTCCCTGGGTCGGCCGGTTCTGCACGTAACGCGTGCCGGCGCAGGTATTGTAGACGCGGATGCTGTCCCGCACCGCGCCGCCGAGGGCCTGATGCAGCGGCATGTCCTTTGACTTGGCGAACAGATCCCAGAGGGCGATGTCGACGGCGGAGCGGCCACGCATTTCCGCACCGGCGCCGCTGAAGCCGACATAGCCGGTCAGGTCGCGCTGGTGCTGTTCGATCCGGTGTGGATCCTTGCCGAGCAGGTAGGGGGCGATAATGTCGTGGATATGCGCCTCGGCGGCGCCCGGGCCGTAAAAGGTCTCGCCCAGCCCGTCCGATCCGTCATCGGCGATGATGCGGACCCACAGCAGGTTCGGGAATTCCTCGATCCTGATGGTCTCTATTGCGGTAACTTTCGCCGTCATTGCTTCTCTCCCCACCACATTCGCCGCGGTAATCCGCCATTGGGCTGATTGTGGAACGAAGAGGGGGCGAACGCCAGTCGGTGGCGGGAAAGAGGCGCGTTATTCTAGAGCACCAATCCAAGTCCGGTGCGGATGATTCCGATTGCCGTGCCGATCGCGTCTGCCCGGCGGGCTTCGGCGGCCGTCGCATCCTTTGCCGCCTGAATTTTCTGGTCGATTGTCTCCAGGTGCGGAAGCTCCATCCGGTTGAGTCGGTCGAGAATGTCCGCATTTGCGAGTCCGTCGATATCGTTTTCCAGATTTCGGATCTCGATCCGTTTCAGGACGCGCTCGGGCCCGGTGAGACTGGAAGCCGCGTCCATCAGCTCGCCGATCTTCCTTTCAAGCTCTTCTACATTCATATGGTGTCTCCTGACATGCGCCATATCCTGGTTGGGACGCTTAAGCCCTGGGCAGGTTTTCCAGCAAGCGGCGTAGACTGTCCGTGGTGCCGGCGATTTTCGGAAGTGTCGCGGAGACGGTGCCGAGCAGGTCATTCACGGTCGGGTGCTTCAGGACTGTGGTCAGGACACCCTCGCCAGCTTTCTCGGACTGGATATAGGCGTTCAGCGCCACCTGTACATCCTTCATCTTGACGATGTAGCTGTTCAGCTGTGCGACCCGGGCCTTGATCTCGCCGATATGTGCCTCGAGCTTGGCGATGTTCTGCTGTTCGCTCTCTTTGGCGCTTTCCAGCCCCTTGAGCAGGTCATCCACGGTCGTCGGGTCTGGCGGACTCTGGCCGGGCGGCGGACTCAGTGCGTCCCGGATATCCGTCCTGCTGCGTGCCGTGCGCGCCTTGATGCGCGCTTCCGCATCATTCCTGATCCTCTCGGCGGCCAGGATCAGCGCTTCTGACTGGGCACGGACGGCTTTGATCGCTGTGTCGAAATAGGCGATCTGCGCTGTGGAGAGTTCCTTGACCTGCGGCGGTGTCGCGCAGGCTGTGAGGCCGACCAGAAATATTGCGGTCAGGACGATCCGGAAAATGCGCATGCGATTTCCTTTCTTCGAAATTCACCGAATAAGTGTATTTCGAAGTGCGATCAACCGCAACGAAAAAATAAAAGGTTACTCACCTATTGGATGTGCCGAACGTGTAAAGCCACCTGTTCAGTCGTAGTTTCTGGCATCCTCGATCACCTTGCCGTCATTGGCGAGACTGCCTTCCGGGACCAGCGTGACCGTGCCGCGCAGCTTGGTGATGGTCTGCAGGCTCGTCGAGATCGCGTCGGCCAGGCCGTCGCCGCCTTCGGTCGTCTCGCAATGCAGGGTCATGACGTCCTCGCCGGTCCGTCCGGTTACGACCAGCCGGCCCTTGGCGATCTCTGGGTGCCGTTTCAGCACTTCGGCGACCTGACCCGGATGGACGAACATGCCCTTGACCTTGGTGGTCTGGTCGGCGCGCCCCATCCAGCCCTTGATGCGCCGGTTGGTGCGTCCGCACGGGCTGGCTCCGGCGAGAACCGCCGACATGTCCCCGGTCCCGAAACGGATCAGCGGATAGCACTGGTTGAGGCTGGTGACGACGATTTCGCCAACCTCGCCGTCGGCGACCGGATCGCCGGTGCCCGGTCTGACGATCTCCACGATCACGCCTTCATCCAGGATCATGCCTTCCAGAGCCGGGCTCTCGTAGGCGACGAGCCCGAGGTCGGCTGTGCCGTAGCATTGCAGCACATCACAGCCGAGCGCGGAGAGTTCCTTGCGCAGGCTCGGGGGCAGGGCTTCGCCGCCGACAAGCCCCTTTCTCATGCTGGAGATATCGGCGCCAAGGCCGCGCGCTTTTTCCAGGATGATCTTCAGGAAGCTGGGAGTGCCGCCATAGCCTGCTGGCTTGAGGTCGGCTGCCGCCTGGACCTGCATATCGGTGTTGCCAACGCCGCCTGGAAAGACGGCGCAACCGATGGCGCGGGCCGCGCTGTCTACCATCATGCCGGCCGGGGTCAGGTGATAGGAGAAACAGTTGTGCAGGATCTCGCCCTTGCGGAACCCGGCGGCGTAAAGTGTGCGCGCGAACCTCCAGGGATCGGACTCGGGGCCCTCCGCATCGTAGATCGGTCCGGGCGACATATAGAGCCGGGCAAGGCCGTTCGGTGCGACAGTCGTCATGCCGCCGAACGGAGGCGTGCTTTTCTGCAGGTCAAGCAAGTCACCCTTGCGGGTGACGGGCAGGGCAGCGAGGGCCGTGCGGCTGGTGATCGCGCCCGGATCGACATCCGCCAGCAGCCTGCCGAAATAGGCGGTCTTGTCTTTGGCCAGGGCGACCTGAGCGGACAAGGCCTCCATCTGGGCGGCCTCGCGTTCGTCTGTACTGCGGGTTTCCAGCGTGTCGTAAAAGTCGCCGCTCATTTCGGTACGGTCCCCAATTCGTGAATGCGTGGGATGGATCAGCCGAGCCAGCGCTTGCGACGGCGGTAATGCTTCACGTCGCGGAAGCTCTTCCGGCCGCCGGTGCTGATGCCGAGATAGAATTCCTTCACATCCTCGTTCGAGCGCAGGCTTTCCGCATCGCCTTCCATGACGACCCGGCCGCTCTCCAGAATGTAACCGTACTTGGCGTAGCGCAGCGCGACGTTGGTGTTCTGCTCGGCCAGCAGGATGGAGACGCCTTCCTGCTCGTTGATCTTCTTCACGATCTCGAAGATCTGCTCGACCAGCTGCGGGGCGAGGCCCATTGAGGGTTCGTCCAGCAGGATGGTCTTCGGCCGGCTCATCAGCGCGCGTCCGATGGCGACCATCTGCTGCTCGCCGCCGGATGTGTATCCGGCCTGGCTGGTGCGCCTGTCACGCAGGCGCGGGAAATAATTATAGACCATCTCCAGGTCCCGGGCGATGCCGGCCCGATCGCTGCCGCGGGTGAACGCGCCGGTCATCAGGTTTTCCTCGACGGTCAAATGCTCGAAGCAGTGCCGGCCTTCCATCACCTGGATGACGCCCCGCTCGACCAGATGGTGCGGGTTCATCGACTGGATCGGCTGGCCTTCGAATTCGATGGAGCCTTTCGTAACCTCGCCTCGTTCTGACTTCAGCAGGTTCGAAATGGCCTTCAGCGTTGTTGTCTTGCCGGCGCCGTTGCCGCCGAGCAGGGCGACGATGCCGCCGCGCGGGACTTCAAGGGAAACGCCCTTCAAGACCAGAATGACGTGGTCGTAGATGACCTCGATATTGTTGACGCGGAGTATCGGCTGATCCGCCCCGGTTTCCTGTTCGACCGCTGTCACTTCCTGTTCCTCCGGATGGTTGGATGCGGCGCCGGGTGTCGGCGCCGCATCCGTATCAGGTCATCAGCTGCAGGTGCGCGGCGTGATGTTGTTTTCCTTGGCGTAAGCCGCGGCATCTTCCTTCACGAGCGCCCGGACGACATCGTGCATCGGCTCGATCCACTCGGAGACGATGTTCCACTTGCCGGCAGCAGCATCCCACTGCTGGATCGCGATCGGCCCACCACCTTCGTGGTCTTCGCAGGTGATCTTGATCGGCTTCATGAAGTTCTTCAGGCCGAGCCTGTCGAAATCGGCTTCCTTGAGGTCGATTGCCTCGAAACCGTCACGCACATGCTCACCGCGAATGTCCTTCGTGCCATGGATCTTGATGGCATTCCGCATCGCTTCAGCCGTGAAAATGGCTTCGAGCATGCCACGGTTATAGAGAACTTCGCCTACACGACCTTCTTCGCCCGCGCCGTTGCCCTTGGCGTAAACGTGCGCCTTGATCTCGTTCAAAGCTTCGAAGTCAGCGCCCGGAGCGTGCATGGTGCCTGCGAGATAGCCGTTGGCAGCCGGCCCTGCCGGTGCGACGTCATTCTCTGAACCGGACCACCAGACGCCGATGAACTTGTCCATCGGGAAACGAATGGCAGCGGCTTCCTTGATGGCAACCTGGTTCATCACGCCCCAGCCCCACATGAAGATCCAGTCGGGCTTGCCGCGGCGAACCTGCAGCCATGTGGCTTTCTGTTCCTGACCCGGATGGTCGACCGGCAGAAGCATCAGCTCGAAGCCGTATTTCGCACCAAGGGTTTCCAGCGTCTTGATCGGCTCTTTACCGTAAGCGGAATTATGGAAGACGAGGGCGATCTTTTTGCCCTTCAGGTTCTCCATGCCACCTTCCTTTTCGCCGACATATTTGACGAAGGCGCTGGCCTGGGACCAGTAGGTGGCCGGGAAGTTGAAGATGTACGGGAAGACGGTGCCGTCAGCGGCGGAGGTCCGGCCGTATCCCATGGAGAGAATCGGAATTTTGTCTTCGCTGGCCTTCGGGATCAGCGCGTATGTCACTCCGGTGGAGTGCGGGTTGAAGACGAGGGCACCTGACTGGCCTTCGTTTTTCAAGTTCTCGTAGCACTCGACGGAGACCTTGGTGTTGTAGCCGGTCTCGCACTCGACGACATCGACCTTGATGCCTTCGATGCCGCCATCACGCTCGTTGAGCATGTTGAAATAGTCGATGAAACCGTTCGCCAGCGGAATGCCGTTCGGGGCATAGGCGCCCGTCCGGTAGACCAGGTTCGGAACGGTATATGCGTCGTAGTCCGCCCGGGCAGTTTCTGCCCATGCCGCGCCGGCGATAACGCCGGCCGCCGCGATGGCAATGCTTGCCTTCGTTAGTCTCATAGTCGCCTCCCTTATATGGCCGCACGTTTCGCGGTCCGTTTAGGTTAGTGCGTGAAGTGCCACGCGGAGCCAGTTCCCCTGCCCGAAGCGGCGGGTCAATAGGGGAAGGGCCAAAGTCGGAGCTTCTCCTTTGTGATCTGCCACATGCGTGCCAGACCGTGCGGCTCCTTGATGAGGAAGAAGATGATCAGCGAGCCGACGAGCATGAACTCGATATGTTTCGCTGTCACTGGAACCATCCCGATCCAGTCGACCAGAACAACCTTCAGCCCGACCGGCATCAGCGCCATGAATGCGGCACCGAGGAACGATCCTAGCACGCTGCCGAGACCACCGATGATGATGGCGAACAGCACGAAGAAGGATTGCAGGATGTCAAAGGCTTCCGTGGCTTCGACAGTGCCGAGCCAGATATGGAAGATGATTGCGCCGCCCATGCCGATATAGAAAGACGAGACCGCAAAGGCGAGCAGCTTTGTCTGCAGTGGCCGGATGCCCAGCAACTCGGCCGCGATATCCATGTCCCGGATCGACATCCAGCCGCGCCCGATGCGACCGCGGACCAGATTCAGGGCAATCCAGGTAAAGACGATGATGAAACCGAGCACGAACAGATACTGTGCGGCGGGCTCGGCCTGCGGTCCGGAGACGAGGAACCCGAACACCTCGCGCGGAGGCGCGGTGATCTGGCTCATTTCGTAATTGTAGAACCATGGCACTTTGTTGAACATCCAGATCAGGAAGAACTGGGCCGCCAGCGTTGCCACGGCGAGATAGAATCCCTTGATCCTGAGGCTGGGCAGGCCGAACAGCACCCCAACCGCCGCGGTGCAGCCACCGGAGAAAATGATCACGAAGATCAGGTTCAGCTCCGGAAAGGCCGTGCAGAGCTTGTAGGAGCTGTAGGCGCCGACCGCCATGAAGCCGCCAGTGCCCAGAGAGATCTGGCCGCAATAGCCGACGAGGATGTTCAGGCCGAGCGCGACCAGCGCATAGACCATGAAGGGCAGCAGGATTGCCTTCGACCAGTAGTCGTTGATGACAAAGGGGATGACGGCCAATGCCACCACCAGAATGGCTGCCAGCAGGATCTTGTCCTGAAAGATCGGAAAGAGCTGCTGATCGGCCGCATAGTTCCGTTTGAACTGGCCGGTTTCACGGTACAGCATGGACTTAAACCCTCTCGATGATCTTGTCGCCGAACAGTCCCTGTGGCCTGAACATCAGGAAGGCCAGAGCGAGCATGAAGGCGAACCAGTTTTCCACGGCACCGCCATGGACGCTGTACCAGAAGACTTCGACGACCTTTTCCCCAAGCCCGATAATCAGACCGCCGATAATGGCGCCGGGGATAGAGGTGAAACCGCCGAGGATGAGAACGGGCAGGGCCTTGAGCGCGATCAGCGACAGGCTGAACTGCACGCCGGACTTGCTGCCCCACATGATTCCGGCCACCAGCGCGACGATGCCGGCGACAGACCAGACAATGACCCAGATCTGCTGCAGAGAAATGCCGACGGAGAGGGCCGCCTGGTGATCGTCGGCCACGGCGCGGAGCGCACGGCCAATCCGGGTCTTGGTGAAGAATATCGCGAGGACGGCGACGAGTGAGCCGGCGGCGACGGCCGCGGTCACATCGAGTTGCTCGACATAAACTCCGCCGATATCCCAGATGTCGGTCGGCAGACCGATATCCAGAACCTTCACATCACTGCCCCACATCAGGTCGCCGGCGCCCTCCAGTACGTAGGAGAGGCCCAGCGTGGCCATGAAGAGGATGATCAGCTCCTGGTTCACCAAGGGTCTGAGCACGACCCTTTCGATTATCACGGCGAGAAGGATCATGATCACAACCGTGGCCCCTAAGGCGACGATAACGCTGAGCCATTTGGGCAGGCCGTCCGGCAGATATTCCATGATGCCTGTGAGGGTCAGCGCGGCAAACAAGGCCATCACGCCCTGGGCAAAGTTAAAGACGCCAGATGCCTTGAAGATCAGCACAAAGCCGAGGGCGACGAGGGAGTAAAGCACTCCGGCCATCAGGCCCTTGATTACGGTTTCGATGAAGATGAGCGGGTCGAGGTACATGTCCACGAAGGGCTGCACAAGCACTGCATAAATTAGTTCCACGTTCGGACTCCCTTGGCGCGCCGTTTCAGTCGTGGCTCACGCCGAGATAGGCATCGATGACATTCTGATTGGCGCGCACCTCGTCGGGCGTGCCATCCGCGATCTTCACGCCGTAATCCAGCACGACGACACGGTCGGACAGGTCCATGACCACGCCCATATCGTGTTCGATCAGGATCACGGTGGTGCCGAACTCCTCGTTCACGTCCATAATGAAGCGGGACATGTCCTCCTTTTCCTCGACATTCATGCCGGCCATCGGCTCGTCGAGCAGGAGGATGTCTGGGTCCATCGCCAACGCGCGGCCGAGCTCGACCCGCTTTTGCAGACCGTAGGGCAGGCGGCCGACCGGCGTACGGCGGATCGGCTGGATCTCCAGGAAGTCGATCACCTTTTCCACATGCGCCCGGTTTTCCATTTCTTCCTTCTGGGCCGGGCCGAAATAGAGGCATTGCCAGAAGAAATTCCTGTTCATCTTCAGCATGCGTCCGGTCATCAGATTGTCCAGCGTGCTCATGCCGCGGAACAGGGCGATGTTCTGGAAGGTCCGGGCGATGCCGTGTGAGGCCGCAAAGTGTGGATCCATTGACGGAAAGGTCTCGCCCGCGAAATGGATTTTCCCGGTCTGAGGCTTGTAGAAGCCGTTCAGGACATTCAGCATCGACGACTTGCCGGCACCGTTCGGGCCGATGATGGCGCGAATCTCGCCCTCGCGGACGTCGAAACTGACATCGTTGATGGCGGTCACGCCGCCGAACTTGACGACGATATTCTCGACGGCCAGAACCGGCGCGCCGATGGTGCGCGTATCGACGCTTCCGGAGGCGCCGGGGCTCCCGCCGGACTCTATTACCTTTGCTTCAGCCACGGCTCAGCCCGCCTTTTTCATTGCCGGCGCGCCTGCGCCGTCGACTTGCTCGATATGCATGGACGCCTTGATGTTGCCCTTGCGGCCATCCTCGAATGTTACCTCGGAATTCATCTCCGCCCGGTCGCCGTCGCCGTAGAGCGCCTCGATGATCGGGCCGTACCTGTCGGAGACGACGCTGCGGCGAACCTTGCGGGTGCGGGTCAGCTCGCCGTCATCCGCGTCCAGTTCCTTATAAAGGAGCAGGAACTTCCGGATCTTCTGGGTGTCCGGAAGACTCTCATTCACATGCGCAATCTCGCCGCGGATCAGCTCGTAGACTTCCGGCCGGTCCGAGAGATTGGTGTAGGAGGTAAACGGAATGCGGGCTTTCTCTGCCCATTTCGAGACGATCGAGAAACGTATGCAGATGATCGCTGTCAGATAATCCCGATCGGCCCCGAGGATCACTGCCTCGCCGATATAGGGCGAGAACTTCAGCTTGTTCTCGATATATTGCGGCGAGAATTTCGTGCCCGTGCGGGTCTGGGCAATGTCCTTCACCCGGTCGATCACAGTCAGCCGGCCCTTATCGTCGAAGAAGCCGGCGTCTCCGGTATGCATCCAGCCGTCCTTCATGTCTTCCTTGGTGGCTTCCTCGTTCTTGTGGAAGCCCCGGAACATGTTCGGGTGCCGGGTGATGATCTCGCCGACGCCGTCCTGGTCCGCATCGATGATCTTGATCTCGCAGCCCTCGAACGGAACACCGACCGTATCGACATCGATTTCCTTGCCATCCTGAAGGGTGTAGGCGCCAAGCAACTCGGTCTGGCCGTAGAGCTGTTTCAGCGGCACGCCCATGGCGAGGAACAGTTTGAAAGTGTCAGGGCCCATGGCGGCACCGCCGGTCGCGGCGGAACGGACATTGGCGAAACCGAGCCGGTCCCGCAGCGCGCCGAAGAGGGCGACTTCGGCCAGCCAGGAGCGGCCGCCGTTTTCGACCGCCTTGCGGCCGATCTCCACGCCTTTCTCGAAAATCCACTGGGTCAGCGGCCCGGCATCCATCACCCGGGCCCGCATGTCGGCGGCTATCTGTTCCAGTACACGAGGGGCCAGCAGCAGGAAGGTCGGGCCAATCTCGCGGAGATCCTGCATCGCCGTTTCCTCGCTTTCCGGGAAACTGACCTTCATGCGGGAATTCAGGCCGAAGCCTATAGTATAGACCTGCTCCATGATCCAGGGCATCGGCAGCACCGAAACATACTCGTCCGTCGCGTCTTTCGGATCGTGCTTCAGGTAAAGCTGCGTGTGGCGCACGAAATTACCGTGCGGCAATTCTGCCAGTTTCGGATTCGATGTGGTGCCCGATGTGGTGCAGAGAATGGCGACATCCTCTGCAGTCACATTGTTGACCAACTGGTCGAACAGCTCCGGTTTGGCGGCATGGATTTCGGCACCGCGGGCGACCAGATCGTCGAAGCTGACGATGCGCGGGTCGTCGAACTTCCGCATGCCGCGGGTATTGGAATAGATGATCTTCTCGATCGTTCCGGCGCGGTCGCCGAGATTGAGGAACTTGTCGACCTGTTCCTGATCCTCGGCATAGGCCATCCGGGCCGCGCTGTAGCCGGTAAGATAGGCGATCTCGTCTTCCAGCACGTCGCGATAGAATCCGATGGTCATCGCGCCGACGGACTGGGCCGCAAGCTCGGCACAGATCCAGTCGACATTGTTGTCGCCGATAATCGAGAAGACATCGCCCTTGACCAGCCCGGCTTCGTTCAGGGCCAGCGCGAGATTACGGACCCGCTCCAAATAGTCGGCCCAAGTGAATTCGGTCCAGACACCGAAATCCTTCTCACGCAGCGCAATGTCATTGGGAAACCGTTCCGCATTATAGCGGAGGAGCTTCGGCAACGTATCGTAAACCGAAGCGTCCGGGTATTCGTACGCCATGTTCCGTCCCTAATACACGGACCGAAACCGGGGCAGGTGCAGACGGAGTGCCGCAATCGCTGGTGGCTGTGGACAGACCCGTGGCCTGATGCCGCGAGCCGTTCCTCCCTGTCTGTCCTGGCCCTTGATCTCCCCGTTTGCCGCGGATGATCAGTTTCGGACCTTCGTTATTTTTTCCGGGTCCGACGGCATTGCGCCGGGCCGCGTCATCGGTGCCGATTTTTGGATGCACTCGTGCCGAGGTCAACAAGATAATTTCAACTGGGGCAATTTGCGGAACTGAATTTCGCAATTTCATAGGACCCATTGATGCACTGCGCGCTGGTACTCTTCGACGGAATTTTCTATAAACAACTGGCGCGGCTTGGAGCGCTCTCCGCCCGCGCCACAAAGACTAATGGAAGAGACCGGGCCGAGGCGCTCCTCGGGCGGCCGCCATCACCAATCATAGGAGATGATAGTGACTGCTGGCCAAGACAGCCTGAAAACCCGCCGTACGCTCAAAGCGGCCGGTAAAAGCTACGATTACTACAGCCTCGAAGCCATGGCGGATGCCGGTTTTCCGGAGATTCGCAAGCTTCCGCACTCCCTGAAGGTGCTGCTGGAAAACCTGTTGCGCTACGAAGACGGGCGCACTGTGACCCTGGATGACGTCAAGGCGCTGTCCGAATGGGTAAAGAACAAGAAGTCTTCCCGTGAAATCGCCTACCGCCCGGCCCGGGTCCTGATGCAGGACTTCACCGGTGTGCCGGCCGTCGTCGATCTCGCCGCCATGCGCGACGCGATGACTG
The DNA here is from genome assembly GCF_040217065.1 of Nisaea sp. Taxonomy (GTDB): domain Bacteria; phylum Pseudomonadota; class Alphaproteobacteria; order Thalassobaculales; family Thalassobaculaceae; genus Nisaea. The sequence goes on along the minus strand of NZ_JAVJNX010000009.1, from coordinate 570,161 downwards.
CTCTCGGCGGCGATCCGGAAAAGATCAATCCGCTCTCGCCTGTCGATCTTGTGATCGACCATTCGGTCATGGTGGATGCGTTCGGCGGTGCCGACTCGTTCAAGAAGAATGTCGATCTGGAGTTCGAGCGCAACGGCGAGCGCTACGAGTTCCTGCGCTGGGGCTCCAAGGCATTTCGCAACTTCCGCGTCGTCCCGCCGGGGACCGGCATTTGCCACCAGGTCAATCTGGAGCATCTGGCCCAGACCGTCTGGACCAAGGACGAGGACGGCAAGACGATTGCCTATCCGGACACGCTGGTTGGTACTGACAGCCACACCACCATGGTGAACGGCATGGCCGTGCTCGGCTGGGGTGTCGGCGGTATCGAGGCGGAAGCGGCCATGCTCGGCCAGCCGGTCTCCATGCTGATTCCGGAAGTCGTCGGCTTCGAGCTGACCGGCAAGCTGCCGGAAGGCGCGACGGCAACCGACCTGGTGCTGATCGTGGTGCAGATGCTGCGCAAGAAGGGCGTGGTCGGCAAGTTCGTCGAATTCCACGGCTCCGGCCTTGGCCACCTGTCGCTCGCGGACCGGGCGACCATCGCCAACATGGCTCCGGAATATGGCGCCACCTGCGGTTATTTCCCGATCGATGACGAGACACTCAGCTACCTGAAGCTGACCGGCCGTGAAGACGACCGGATCGCGCTGGTGGAAGAATATGCCAAGGCCCAGGGCATGTGGCGGGACGATGCCCAGGAAATGGTCTTCACGGACACCCTGTCGCTCGATCTCGGCACCGTGGTGCCGTCGATTGCCGGCCCGAAGCGCCCGCAGGACCGCGTCCTGCTGACCGAAGCCGCGCCGGAATTCGCCAAGGCGTTCAAGGATCTTGCCGGCGGTGTCGCGCCGCGCACGATGGAAGTCGAGGGCGAGGACTACACGCTGAGCGACGGTGATGTGGTGATTGCCGCCATCACGTCGTGCACCAACACCTCCAACCCGTCGGTGCTGATCGCCGCCGGCCTGGTTGCCCGCAACGCGGCGGCCAAGGGGCTGACTGCGAAACCCTGGGTGAAGACCTCGCTGGCGCCGGGCTCCCAGGTGGTTACCGACTATCTGGTGGCCGCCGGTCTGCAGGCCGAACTCGACAAGCTCGGCTTCAACCTGGTCGGCTATGGCTGCACCACCTGCATCGGCAACTCGGGTCCGCTCGATCCGCATATCGCCGAGGCGGTGGAGAAGGGCGATCTGGTCGTTACTTCCGTGCTGTCCGGCAACCGGAACTTCGAGGGCCGGGTGAACCCGCACGTGAAGGCGAACTATCTTGCCTCGCCGCCGCTGGTCGTCGCCTATGCCATCGCCGGAAACCTGAACGTGGACCTGTACAAGGATTCGCTCGGTGAAGACCCGGACGGCAATCCGGTCTACCTGAAGGACATCTGGCCGACCAACAAGGAGATCAGCGAGATCCTTGAGGCCAATCTCAGCCGCGAAATGTTCCGGAACCGCTATTCGAACGTGTTCGAGGGCACCCCGGAATGGCAGGCCGTGCAGACCACCGGCAGCCTGACCTACAACTGGAACGACGGCTCCACCTATGTGCAGAACCCGCCCTACTTCCAGGGCATGACGATGGACCCGGATGCGCTGGCGGACATCCGCGATGCCCGCGAGCTGGCCATTCTCGGCGACTCGATCACCACCGACCATATCTCACCGGCCGGCTCTATCAAGTCGGACGGCCCAGCGGGCGATTATCTGCGCGAGCGGCAGGTCCGCCCGGTCGACTTCAACGCCTACGGCGCCCGGCGCGGCAATCATGAGATCATGATGCGCGGCACCTTCGCCAATATCCGGCTGAAGAACGAGATGGTGGAGGGCGTGACCGGCGGCTACACGGTGCATTATCCCTCCGGTGAGCAGATGGCGATCTACGATGCCGCCATGCGCTATGAGACGGAAGGCGTTTCCCTGGTCGTCATCGGCGGCAAGGAATACGGCACCGGCTCCAGCCGGGACTGGGCTGCCAAGGGCACCCGTCTGCTCGGTGTCAAGGCCGTGATCGTCGAGAGCTTCGAGCGTATCCACCGCTCCAACCTCGTCGGCATGGGCGTGCTGCCGCTGCAGTTCAAGGACGGCATGAACCGCGAGACGCTGGGGCTGAAGGGCACGGAGACGTTCGATATCACGGGGATTGCCGACGGCATCACCCCGGGCATGGACGTGCCGTGCAAGATCACCTACGCGGACGGTACGTCCAAGGACGTGACCCTGCTCTGCCGCATCGATACAGCGGATGAGGTGGATTACTACCGCCACGGCGGCATCCTGCAGTACGTGCTGCGGAACATCGCCAAGGCCGCGTAAAGCGTAAAGCGTTCACACGCCCGAGATCAAATATGGAGACGCCCAGCTTCGGCTGGGCGTTTTTTTATGCCGGACCGCGGCGGCTCACCTCCACGGGTTCCTTTTCTCACTTCTCACTCGCTCGTCTCTGGTGCCGGTGGCGGCACGCGCTCATTTGGGAAGCTTGAGCAACGTAAGGATTTCGGAGCAGTTCTCGACCTGGCCGTCGCAGCAGTCCGCGAGAAGGAAGCTCACCAGATTATTCACCGAGGCGAGGTTGGCGGCGTAGCGTATTTCTCGCTGGCGTCGGGTGGCGGTCAGGACATCGGCACGTTTGAGGATCGCAAGGTGACCGGACAGTGTCGAAGGCACGGTACCGAGCCGGCGCGAGATCTCCAGCGCCGGCAGCCCGTCGGGCCCGACCTGAACCAGCAAGCGGAAGACTGCAATTCGTGTCGGCTGGGCGAGTGCCGCGAAGGCATCTATGGCGCGTTCCTGATCCATGTTTCGGTAGTACCCAAAATATCGAACCTTGACTAGATCCATAATGCCGACGTACCCATAGACAATTCGGTAGTCGCCGAAATAACAGCTTCCGGAAAAGCCAGATCTTAGATCTCGTGACCCGGAATGCTGACTGAACGCAAGGAACCACGTTGCACATGACTCATCCGGTTTCACTCGAGGATATTCGCGAGGCGGCGCCCGCGCTGCACGGCATTGTCAACCGCACACCGCTTCTCGAAAACGCGGATGTCAATGCGATGCTGGGCGGCAGGCTGCTGCTGAAGGCGGAGAATCTGCAGAGAACCGGTGCGTTCAAGATCAGAGGCGCCTACTGGCGGATCCTGCATATGAGCGCGGAAGAACGGGCGACGGGCGTGGTGACCTATTCCTCAGGTAACCACGCGCTCGGCGTGGCCCGGGCGGCGCAGCTGCTGGGATCTTCCGCCGTGATCGTCATGCCCTCGGACGCGCCCGCAGCGAAGATGGCGGCGGTGCAGGCGCTTGGGGCGGAGATCGTGACCTACGACCGGGACAGCGAGAACAGCGCCGACGTGGTCCGCCGCATCGAAGAAGAGAGTGGACGGATAGAGGTTCCGCCGAGTGCGCATCCTCTGGTGCTGGCCGGCGCCGGAACGGCTGCTCTCGAACTGTTCGAGCAGGCCGGGGAACTGGAGGCGCGGCTCGATGCCGTGCTGGTGCCCTGCGGCGGCGGCGGGCTTACGGCGTCGACCGCGATTGTCATGGCGGAGGCCTCGCCTGGCACGAAGGTCTATGGGGTCGAACCGGTGCTTTTCGACGACACCCGTAGGTCTCTCGCGGCTCGTGAGCGGGTCGGCAATCCCAAGGGGCAGCGGACGATCTGCGACGCCATCATGACGCCAATCCCGAACGACGTGACCTTTCCGATCAACCTGGACCTCCTCGCAGGTGGGCTGGTCGCCAGCGATGCGGAGGTGCGGGAGGCAATGCGGTTCGCCTTCGAACATTTCAGGATCGTCGTCGAACCGGGAGCGGCAGTCGGTCTCGCGGCGATCCTCAGCGGGCATTTCGATATATCCGGCAGGACCGTCGCGACCGTGATCACCGGCGGAAATATCGACGCTCACCGCTTCCACACTCTCTTGGAGACCGAATGATGACCCTGGACCGGCGGCTGATGGCCGAATGGCTTGGAACCTTTTCGCTTTTGGCTACGGTGGTTGGCTCCGGTATCATGGCGGAGCGGCTGGCAGGCGGGAATGTGGCCGTCGCGCTGCTCGGCAATACAATTCCGACCGGGGCTATCCTGGTCGTGCTGATCACTGTGTTCGGGCCAATATCCGGGGCGCATTTCAACCCGGCGGTGACGCTCTGCTTTGTGTTGCGGCGGGAGATCGAGCGGAGGGATGCGGCACTCTATGTAGCGGTTCAGGTAATTGGCGGGATTTGCGGTGTGCTTGCAGCCCATTTCATGTTCGAGCACCCGCTGATCGATCCCTCGATGAAGGCGCGCACGGGGCCAGGGCAGTGGGCGGGAGAGTTCGTCGCCACCTTTGGTCTGGTCGGGACCATCCTGGCCTGCCTGAAGGCGCGGCCGGCAGCGGTGCCAATGGCGGTCGGACTGTATATTACGGCGGCTTACTGGTTCACCTCGTCGACATCCTTTGCCAACCCGGCCGTTACCATCGCACGTGGTTTTTCCGACACTTTCGCCGGAATCGCGCCGGCGGACGTGGGGGCCTTCATCGCGGTGCAACTGGCCGCGGCATTGCTGGCGACATACTTCTTCCGCTGGCTTCTCGACGAAGCCGGAGAAACACGATGACGGACGTCCCGAACCTCGAAGAGAGTTATTTCCGGGCAATCGACCCGGCAGGACTGTTTCCGGAAGAGCGCGCCATGCACGCGCCGCGAATCCTGCTTCTCTACGGTTCCCTGCGGGACCGCTCCTTCAGCCGCCTGATGACGGAAGAGGCGGCCCGGATACTGACACGGCTCGGTGCGGAAACACGGAACTTCAATCCAAGCGGCCTTCCGTTGCCGGACGACGCGGGCGCGGATCATCCCAAAGTACAGGAACTGCGGGACCTCGTCTCATGGAGTGAGGGCATGGTCTGGTGCTCGCCGGAGCGCCACGGAGCGATGACCGGGATCATGAAAGCGCAGATCGACTGGATCCCGCTCTCCCTGGGCGCGGTCCGCCCCACCCAGGGCAAGACCCTCGCGGTGATGCAGGTCAACGGCGGCTCACAGAGCTTCAACGCCATAAATCAGCTCCGCATTCTGGGGCGCTGGATGCGCATGCTGACGATCCCGAATCAGGCTTCGACACCCAAGGCGTTCCTTGAGTTTGACGAGAGCGGCCGGATGCTGCCGTCGCCCTATTACGACCGCATGGTCGACGTCATGGAAGAGCTGGTGAAATTCACCCTGCTGACACGGGACCGGACAGACTATCTCGTCGACCGCTACAGCGAGCGGAAGGAAAGCGGTGAGGACCTAATCGCACGGGTGAATCGGAAGGCTCCGGCTGCCACCGATGTCGATTCGAGGCCTCCGACCGCAAAGCGGGCAGCGGGCGCAGATCTGGCCAACGAATTACGGGACCACGGCAGAGGCTAGCTGCCACCCGGGACGTGACCCTGCTCAGGGCTTGTCTACGAAGATGGCGAGGAATACCTGGCTGGGATCGCCTTCCTCTCTTGACGAGACGGGCAGGAGAAGGCGGATCGCGGATGTGAAGTTTTTCTGGAAGATTGCAATCCGGTGGATCACGGGGCCTTGTGCCGCGTGTGCTGTCTGCAGGTCCTGCTTCAGGCTGGTGCCATAGCGGGCGTCAATCTCCGATGCCAAGCCGTTCGTCCAGTCTTCGCCGGTAAGATCCGTAATTCCCGTGCCGTCGAGACGGTTTCGGAAGTCGAGTGTGCCGGCTACCGGCTCGTAGATGCTTAACAGGCCAAGCCATTGCCTGAGGTTGAATGGATCGAAGGCGTCACGGTCCGGAATCCCGCCCTGTCTGACGGACGCATGCCAGTAATCCAGCAATGCCGTCGCTCGCGGATCGGCATCCACGGGCAGTCTCACCAGTCGTTGGTTTCAGGATACAGGTGGAAGGCTCATCGGCGCGCGCCCAACTGGACAGTGACAGGCGATGGTAGCCCAGTCACGACGCTACGGGCACACTGGAGCGCTGGCGCGGCACCTCTTTCAGAATTGCGGTCAATATGATCAAAGCGTTTCAGGAAATGTGCCGTTCCATGGTGGCAATCGTCTGCTCAAGGTTCGACGCAAGAACCGGCAGCTGATCGCTCACGCTTTCCATGTCGCGCTCGCGAATGTACCGTTCTATTTCGCTGGCGGTTTTCGAGACGGCCATGGCGCCAAGATTGCCGGAGACCCCCTTCAGGTTGTGCAGGAAGCTGAGGGCCTCGTCGAGTTTGTCGTCGCGGATGAGATCGCCGACCATCCGGCCGCTGTCCCGATTGCCATCGATGAAGCGCTGAAGCAGTGGTGCCAGGAGCTCTTTCGGAACGCCGAGGCGCTGGACGGTACTGTCAAAATCGTAGAATGGTTCGCTCTTGTCTTCGGAAGGGGCATCCTCGGTCGGGATTTGCGCGCCAGCGGTAGCCCTGTAAATGACGTTGTCAATCGAGCGGGCCAGTTCGTCGCGGTCAATCGGCTTCGCGACGCAGTCATTCATACCGGCCTTGAAATAGGACTGCCGGTTCTCGCTGACCACGTCGGCGGTCAAGGCAATGATCGGGATCTGCGCGCCGGGTCCGTCCTGGGCGCGGATGGCAAGCGTGGCGTCCAGTCCCGACATCACCGGCATCCGGATGTCCATGAGGACCAGGTCATAGGTATTGTTCTGCACGGCCGCGACGGCCTCGCGTCCGTTCTCCACGAAGTCTGACCTGTGGCCAAGTCCGCTCAGGATGGAGGCGATGATGGTGCGGTTCACGTCATTGTCCTCGGCGACGAGGATATGCAGGGGGGCGCTTTCGCCATCCGATGTTCTGTGCTTGACCAGGGCGTCCTGCGGAATGTCGTCGATGCTTGCGGCATCGTAGGGCAGGGTGAACCAGAATGTGCTGCCGGTGCCGGCCTTGCTTTCGACACCGATTTCACCGCCCATCAGTTCGACCAGCCGTTTGCAGATCGACAGCCCCAGGCCCGTGCCCTGATGGGTCCGAGATATCGAGCTGTCCGCCTGGGTGAACGCGTCGAACAGGGTTTCAAGCGCGTCCGGCGCGATGCCCATGCCAGTATCGCTCACCTCGAAGCGCAGCAACGAGCCGGCCGTGTCCGCATGGCATTTCAGATGCACCTGGCCGTTTTCCGTGAATTTTACCGCGTTGCCGACCAGGTTGACGAGGATCTGACGCAACCGCATGGGGTCGGCTTTTACGAATGGCGGAGTACCGTCGTCGATTGTGTAGCTGATCTGGACTTTGTCCTGCTTCGCCTTCGAGGATACTTCCTGGAACAGGCTGATGACGTCCGCAACAACATTCCGGGTCTCGAACGCCCGCCGTTCGAACGCCATTTTCCCGGCGTCGAGCTTGGAGATGTCCAGCACGTCATTGAGGATGCTCAGCAATGACTGGGTGGCGCTCTTGATCTGCCGAACCTTCTCTGCGCTGCCCGCAGGAAGACCGTCGTCCAGCAACATGTCGGCAAATCCCATGACGCCGGTCATTGGCGTCCGGATTTCGTGGCTCATGCTGGCAAGAAACTCGCTCTTGGCCTTCTCCGCGGCCTCCGCCTTGATTCTGAGCCCGGCCTCGTTCTCGGCGAGTTCGACGAGCTTGATCGATTGCTGCTCGATGCGGGCGTGCGCCTCCTGGGTCTGCTCGAGCTGTGCCTCGAGCTCGCGCCGGCTTTCCGCCAGCAGCAATTCGGTCGCCTTGCGCCGGGTAATGTCGCGTTGCATGGCAATGAAGCGGAGCGGCTCGTCCTCTTCTTCGATCGGCTGACACAGGATGTTGGCCCAGAACGGTTCGTTGTTCTTCGTGTAATTGAGAGCCTCGACCTCGAACCCCTTCTGTTCGGCCAGCCGCTCGTGCATGTTGGCGACAGCCTCGGGATCGGTGTCCTCACCCTGCAGGAAACTGCCCGGCTTCAGGCCGAGGACTTCATCAAGCTCATAGCCGGTCATCCTGGTGAATGCCTCGTTCACCCATTCCACTTCGCCGGCGGCATTGGTGATCACCACCGCGTTGGTCGTCTTCCTGGCCACTAGGGAGACCTTTGCATCTTCCAGTCGTTGCGTGGAGATCTTGTTCTGCAACCGGGCGAAGGTTTTGGCGTAGTCGACGGCGAGGCCGACGATCAGGGTGCTGGCGAGATTCTGCACCAGCAGCATGGCGCCGGCCTTCTTCAGGATGGCGATAGCGGTCGGCACGTCGGTACTGACAAAGAATGCGGGCAGCACGGCGAGCGTACCGGCGACGGCGAGGACCATGAAGGTAATGCCGTTGATCCGCAGGCTCAGTCTGCGGATCAACAGCCCCGCTGCAATGCCGAACAGGCCATACAGGGCAAACCCGACGACGCCGCCCGGGGCAAAAGGACCGCCGACAAGATAGTAGCGCCCGAGGGCACCGATCACGGCGGCGGTGACACCGCCGACCGGGCCGGCGAAGACGCCGGCCAGGATGGCCGGGCCGCCGCGCGGATCGAAAGTCGCGCCGCTGGGCAGGGAGATCGGGCTCAGCATCACCACAACGATGATCAGGCCGAACAGCAGGCCGGAGAGCAGGTCCCGCTGGATCCGCCCGGCCTTGCCAAGTGCAACGGTCTGGATATAGGCGATACCGGCGGCAAGAATCATCAGAACGCCCAGATTCTTGACGATATCCGGTAGCCAGCCAATCATCTCGTATTCCCGTCTTCGCGCGTTCAGTTTTCCCGGGACCGCGCCGCCGCCCGATCCCGCGCGGGCGGCTCATGGTCAAGCTCCCCGCATACGCACTGCAGACTAGACCGGGAACCGTTACCCAATGGTAAAGCTGGGTCGGGGATCCGGGATAGTGGAAGAGAACGGCGGAACAGGGCTCTTCAGGCGCTGCTCTCCAGCAGTTCCGTCAGCTCGAATTTCGTCACGTCCACCAGCCCGAGATCGCTGATCCTGAGCTCCGGAATCACCACCAGCGCCAGCAGGGAATGCTGCATGTAGGCGTTGTTCAGCGTGCAGCCGCATGCCGCCATGGCCGCGACCATGCGGTCCGCCTTGGCCGCGACCTCGATGGCCGGGCGGTCGGACATCAGCCCGGCGATGGGCAGCTCGACCAGGGCGATCTCTTCCCCGTCCTTCCACACCGTAATCCCGCCGCCGACCTCCCCGAGGCGGTTCGCGGCCAGCGCCATCATCTCCCGGTCGGTGCCGACGACGATCATGTGGTGGCTGTCATGGGCGACGGTGGAGGCCATGGCCATCCGGCCCGTGTAGCCGAAACCTGAGACGAAGCCGTTCACCACGCCGCCGGTGGCCCGGTGCCGCTCGACCAGCGCGATCTGGCAGACCTCTCCATCTCCCTCAACCACCCCGTCCACCACCGGCAGCTCGGCGGTGAGTGCCTTGGTCGGCGCCTGGTTCTCGACCACACCGATCACCTTCGCCGTGACCGCATTTGCGCCCTCCGGCGCCGGGACGGCGAAATCCGCCGCCGCCAGGGACTTGCCCAGATGCACCGTGTGACGGGCGGAGTCCGGCCAGTTGTAATGCGGGCAGTCGACGGTGATCTTGCCGTCCATCGCCACGGTCTGCCCGCGCGCGATGACATGCTCGATCGGCAGGCTGGTGAGGTCCGAAGTCAGGATCATGTCGGCCCGGCGGCCCGGCGTGATCGAGCCCAGCTCCCGCTCCAGCCCGAAATGGCTCGCGGTGTTGATCGTCGCCATCTGCAGCGCCACCAGCGGATCGCAGCCGCAGGCGATGGCATGGCGGACGACGCGGTTCATGTGGCCGTCATTCACCAGCGTGCCGGAATGGCAATCGTCGGTGCAGAGGATGAAGTTGCGCGGGTCCAGACCCTTCTCCGTCACCGCCGTGATCTGGCTTTCGACATCGTACCAGGCCGAGCCCAGCCGCATCATCGAGCGCATGCCGTTGCGCACCCGGGCGATGGCGTCCGCCTCTTCGGTGCCCTCGTGATCGTCCGCCGGCCCGCCCGCCACATAGGCGCTGAAGGCGATGCCCTTGTCGGGGGAGGCATAATGCCCGCCGACGGTCTTGCCCGCCCGCATGGTGGCCGCGATCTCCGCCAGCATCTGCGCGTCGCCATTGATGACGCCGGGAAAGTTCATCATCTCGCCCAGCCCGATGATCCCCGGCCAGGCCATGGCCTCGGCCACGTCCTCGGCGCCGATCTCGAAACCGGTGGTCTCCAGCCCCGGCGCGGAGGGGGCGCAGGAGGGCATCTGGGTGAAGATATTGACCGGCTGCATCAGCGCCTCGTCATGCATCATCCGGACGCCTGCGAGCCCGAGCACGTTGGCGATCTCGTGCGGGTCGGTGAACATTGTCGTGGTGCCGTGCGGGATCACGGCGGCGGCGAACTCGGCCGGCGTCAGCATGCCGGACTCGATATGCATATGCGCGTCGCACAGCCCCGGGATCAGATAGCGCCCGCCGCCCTCGATCACCCGTGTCTCCGGGCCGATGCAGTGCGAGAGGTCTGGCCCGATACCGGCAACCCGCCCCTCGGCCACGGCGACCTGCCAGTCCAGCACCTCGCGGCTGTGCACATTGACGAGGCGGACGTCGCGGATGACGAGATCGGCCGCCTCCCGCCCGGCGGCGACGGCCACCAGACGCGGCGCGGATTCGGGCCAGCTCTTGAGCGGGGTGGGGGACATGGGCGCGCCTCCGGAACAGGGGATGGCTCGGTGGAGCCTTGTTCTTATTTATGGCGGAGGCGGCGGGGATGCAAATGGGCAGGAACGGGTAAGGGTCGATTTGGCGGGCAATATATTACCCAACAATATATTGCCCATTGATATAACATATTTGCCGCGCTAGGATGATGGCATGAGCACGACACTTTCATCTGGCCGCGTGAAGGCGGCTCCGGTTACCGAGGTTGACTACACGGATCGCGGATACTGGAACGGCCTCATCAAGATGAGCCTCTCCAAGTTCTTCATCCTGTGCGTTCTCAACCAGCGCAGCCTGCATGGTTACGACATCACCAGGGCCGTCGAGGGGCATACCCGGGGCTGCTGCGCCCCGACTCCGGGCGCGCTCTATCCCGTCCTGAAGGAATTCGAGGCCGGCGGTTATGTGACGGCAGAGGAGCAGGTCGTGGGCGGCCGGCGGCGCAAGGTCTATTCCATCACCGACAGGGGCCGGACGGCATTTCGGGTTGCCGTCGAAGCCTGGAGCGATATCGGAGCCTGTATCTCGGCCAGTTGTCCGGACCAATGCGATCCAGGTGCCTGCGGCTGAGTTTTTTATCTTGTAATATCACCCATCGATATATCGATGGACAATATGGAGACATGCGGATGACCATGCCGAAAGCTTCCCCCCGCGCGCTGCCGGTTGCGATCATAGGCGCCGGGCCGGTCGGCCTCGCGGCCGCGGCCCACCTGGCGGAGCGCGGCGTGCCGTTTCTCCTGCTCGAAGCCGGCGATGCGGTTGGCGCGGCGATCCGCGCATGGGGGCATGTCCGGCTGTTCTCCCCCTGGATGTACAATATCGACCGGACCGCGGGCCGGATGCTCGCGGAGGCCGGCTGGACGGCACCGGAAGGCACCGCGCTGCCGACCGGTCTGGAGCTTGTCGAACGCTACCTCGTCCCGCTCTCCCGCCTGGACGCAATCGGGCCGCATCTGCGCTTCGGCGCCCGCGTCTCCTCTGTCGGACGCCGGGATTTCGACAAGGTCCGGACAGTGGGGCGCGAGCAGCAGCCCTTCGCGCTGCGCCTGGCGGACGGGAGCAGCGTGGAAGCCCGGGCGGTGATCGATGCCTCCGGCACCTGGCACACCCCGAACCCGGTCGGCTCGGGCGGCATCGGGGCGCCGGGCGAGGAGGCGCTGGCGTCGCGCATTTCCTACGGCATTCCGGACGTGCTCGGGCAGGCCCGCGCCGGGTTTGCCGACAAGCGCGTGCTGGTGGTCGGCAGCGGTCACTCGGCGATGAATGTGATCCTCGACCTGCTCACGCTGCAGGACCAGGCGCCCGGCACGAAAGTGACCTGGGCCTTGCGGCGCGACAGCCTCGATGCGGTCTTCGGCGGCGGCGCGGCCGACGCACTCCCGGCCAGGGGTGCGCTCGGCACCCGCGTGCGCGATGCGGTCGAAGCCGGCCGGCTGCAGATGCTGATGCCGTTCCGCATCCGCGCCATCGACGCGGACGGCGCGGCTTTGCGAGTGACCGGCCTGCTCGGCGAGAGTGAGCATGGCGTCCCGGTCGACCGGATTGTCGGGGCGACCGGGTTCCGTCCGGATCTCGCCATGCTGCGCGAAATCCGTCTCGGCCTCGATCCCTGGCTGGAGGCGCCGGCCGCGCTCGCGCCGATGATCGATCCGAACCTGCATAGCTGCGGCACCGTGCGCCCGCACGGCGCCCGGGAGCTGGCACATCCGGAACGGGATTTCTTCGTCGCCGGCATGAAATCCTACGGCAGGGCACCGACCTTCCTGATGGCGACCGGCTACGAGCAGGTCCGCTCCATCGCCGCCGCACTGGCGGGCGATCACGAGGCCGCGGCCCGGGTCGAGCTCGACCTGCCCGAGACCGGGGTGTGCAGCGCGCCTGCAGAACTGGAAGCCGCGGGCGGATGCTGCGGACCCTCCGCGCAACCGGAACCAGCCGAGACTTCGGCCTCGACCTGCTGCGGCGGCCCGCCGCCGTCCGGTGTGGAGGCGTGCTGCCTGCAGGATGCAACGGCAAAGGCCGCCGGCGAAGCGGGGTGCGGCTGCAGCGCAGCCTAGGGCATGCCGCGGCGCGGAAGGCGGACATGGGCGCCTCCGGGCACCGGAATACGGAAATACCGCTTCCGGATCGCAGCCCGGTGATGCTTTGATGACATCACATGGGTGAGCTGACCGAAGACCGCTATATGCTGGCCGGAAACCGCATTATTGAGGGCGACCTGATCGAAACCGGGGCGATGCAGGGGTTCGAATACGCCTCCTATCGGGTCGGGGCGGAGGTGCTGCACCGGATCCGGGCGGTCGCCCCGATCGGCATCAAGGAACGCCTGCCGCTCTTCCGTGCGCTCGCCCGGCTGAACCCGTCGGGCGCCATGTTCGCCATCCTCGACAACCGCCAGCGGCACGCGAACAGTTTCTCGATCCAGGACATGGACGCGATCGTCGCGGTGCTGAAGGCGGGCGGCATCGGCGCTTTCTACGGCGCTACCGTCACCCTCGATCCCGACTATGGCAAGATCGGCAAGCTCACCAACGCGCATATCTCGCTGAACGGCCTCGGGGGTCGGGTGATCGTGACCGGCGATCCGGAAGAGGCGGAAATCTTCATGCGGGAGATGCTCGCGGCCCGCGCCGCCGGCCGGAACGCGTGAGCGTAAGGCCCGAATTACTCCATGGCGGGGCAGGAATTGCGGGCGCTTCTCAGTCTGCAAACCGGGTCGAGGTCGACAGGAAGGTTTTGAGCAGGGCGGTCCCGGTGGTTTCTGATGAAGCGAGCCAGCCATTGCCGTCCCTGATCTGGCTGGCCAATGCCTCGAGGGGCAGGATATCCGAGTCGTTCGCAACATGTGCGGCCATGGACCAGGACGGGAAAGCCCGCTCGGATATGGTTCCTGACATTGCCTTGATGATGCCGGTATGTGAGCGCGCCGGCTCGATGTAGTTGTCGAATATGGTCTCGACGGAAGTGCGCGGCCCCTCGATGACCTGGAAGAACGACTGCTGCCAGTAGATCAGCATGCCCGTCACGCCGAGCTGGCTATTGCGACGGCGCGAGGCCCCGATGATGCGACGCAGATCGGCGGTCTCGTGCTGGTACGCGGCGGAACTGTAGTAGGCGACCTGCCAGATAGTTGCCTCTGTGCCCGGCTTAATGACTGTTGGGGAACCGCTGGCGCAGCCGGTGGCTTCGCTCTGTATTCGGGAGGGTGGCATAACGCTGTTCAATCCAGTTCGACGATGCTGGGCGGGATCCTAGGACTTAAGCGTTAAGGGCTGGTTAAGGGCGTGTGTCCGGAATGGCTTGGCGGCGCCGTGCCGTTCTTTATGGTGAAGCGGGCGGAAATCTGGATGCGGGAGGGACCGATAATGGCAGGACGCTACCGGATCTGCTGTCTGACCAAGAACAGAACCAATCCGGCCTATGTCGGCGCGCAAATCGCCGCAGCACGGCTGGCTGAGACCCTCGGCTGCGATCTGACCGGGGCCGCGCCGGACACCCCGGACGATATCGGCGAGCAGCGGGCATTGCTCTCCCGGGCCATCGACAGCCGCCCCGACGCCATCCTGATCGCCCCCGTCCACCCCTCGGCCCTCGACGAGAGCTTGCAGCGGGCAAAGGATGCCGGGATCCCGCTGGTCTGTTTCGTCGCCCATTCGGACCGGGTGACGCCCGCGAGCGTCGTCACCTCGGACAATTACGCCCTGGCAGTGGCGGCGGCGGAGACCCTCATCCGGGAGCTGGGCGGGCGCGGCCGGATCGGCATCATCGAGGGCGCACCGAACTCCCCGACCACGGCGCCGCGCACCAGGGGCTTTCTCGACGCCGCGGCGAAGCACCCGGAGATTTCCGTCGCGGCCCGCGAGACCGGCCAGTACCAGCGCCCCGGCGGTCGGGAGGCGATGGCGCGGATACTGGCGCAGCACCCGCAGCTCGACGGCCTCATCGCCGCCAATGACGCAATGGCCCTCGGCGCGCTGGAGGTCCTCGACGCCGCCGGCCTCGCCATCCCCGTGGTCGGCATGAACGCCATGCCGGAAGCGATCACGGCCATCCGCGCGGGCCGCATGCTCGCCACGGTCAGCTTCGACGCCCCGGCGCTGGTCTGCACCGCGCTGATGGCGGCGCTGCGGATTCTGGAGGGGGAGGCGGTGCCGGAGGTGATCGCGCTTCCGGCGGAGGTCATCGGGCGGGAGAACTGCGCGGTATGGGATTGCCCGTATGAGGAGCGTCCGTTGCCGGGGTGGGGGAGTTAAGTCGTGTGTCCCCTTAATTCCGGCACTGGTCTGCACCGCGCTGATGGCGGCACTGCGGATACTGGACGGGGAGGCGGTGCCGGAAGTGATCGCGCTTCCGGCGGAGGTTATCGGGCGAGAGAACTGCGCGGCCTGGGACTGTCCGTATGAGGAGCGTCCGTTGCCGGAGTGGGGGAGTGGTCTATAGAGTGACGGAGAGGGTGCGACGGAGCGATGAAGCAAGGCGTGCAGCCCCTTAATTCCATACTGGAACATCGTAGCAAAGCGATCATCTAAGCCTAAATTCCCTTCCAGCATCGAGGTCATCCACAAGAGTGGCTATTGCGCGGGCCGCTAAATGGCGACAGGGAACAACAGAAACTCGCTGTACGTCGCGTAGAGTCCCCAAGTGAAAACGCCGTAACAGGCAATGCCGCTCGCTATACATGCGATATTCAACCCGAAGCCCCATTTGCGTTGTCCATAAGCGCCGAGCCATTGCGACAGGTAGGTCATTCCCGAGACGATGGTTGCCAATAGAGCGCCAAAAACAAAGATGGCCATGCAGAATGCATAATCTGGAACAAGCGCTGGATGCCCTTTTGCCAAATCGGCGATGAAAGCCAGCATCGCGACTGAGGCACCGCCATTGAGCAGTATCGAGGCTCGTATCGCGTTCTGGCCCATGGTGATAACCGAACGGAAATTTTCCAAATCTTGCTCGGCGTTATGCCTATGATCTGCGATCCATTTCTGAAGCGAGGCCTTGTATTTTTCTATTTCAACCGCTGAAACATCTCCGTTCACCGACATTCGGATGAGGTTGTCCAAGTATTGGATTAGCGCGGAAGATGAGATTTGCTCCTGACCTTTTTCGAGTAAATCAATCACTTCTGTACGTATGTGAGTCAGGGTCTCAACGGTCTTCATTATGTTGCGCTCCTTCATGGCCTGCGGTTGTATCTGGGCGCCGCTTATCACGGTCCGTGAAATATGAGAATCCGTCTTCCTGGACGATGATCCACCTACCTTGACGGCATGGGCCTCTACGGCGATCTGCTCCGCAGCCCGGCCCGGGACTGGGAGTGAGGGGCTTTGGCTGTGGTGCCCCCGATGCTAGAGTTTTGCGTGCAAAGATAACTCATTCGGGGGAGGTGTCATGCGGAACGAGAGGGAAGGTGTGGCGCGATGACTGATGCGGATCTGCCTGAGACTCCGGAGCCGGTTGTTCTGAGAGGTGATGAGCCGGTCGATCGCGGCATGGAGCGGAAAT
Source organism: Nisaea sp. (assembly GCF_040217065.1). Taxonomy (GTDB): domain Bacteria; phylum Pseudomonadota; class Alphaproteobacteria; order Thalassobaculales; family Thalassobaculaceae; genus Nisaea. The sequence continues at coordinate 553,958 of NZ_JAVJNX010000009.1, read as the reverse complement.
CTCGTTTTTTCTACCTCGAACACTTGGACGAAGATGGTGGGACTCTCAATTGGAATGCAAATTGGGAAAGCATTTTCCTGTGTATTTATGCTCCGGAACTTGGAAAGTCGGAGAATCTTTACGGGGAAAAACGTGGTGTTTCTGGAGGCGATTTTGTCGAGTTTCTAAAGCCTGACGGGGAATTCGAATCTATTTTGGGTTGGCAGGAATTTGGTGATGCCGGATCTAGTGATGCCGACGCTGAGGAATTGAGACAGCTACTTTACAATAAAGCTTTCTCAAAAGAAGAGCGCACCGAGATATCCATTTCCGGGAGTTTTTCACTTTCTGACGACAGTCATATCGGTGTGCTGGAAGACGGGAAGGGGCCTTCAAGGTTCGGTGTTTCCAGGCGCGGTAGTATTAGAATTCATGCCAGCGGCGAGGATTCACTCGGGATGTTAAGCATTATTGGTGAATCGGACTTGAAATGGTCAGGCATGGATGGGGTGGAGGAAGGGGAGCTCGATGTCGATGTTTATATGCCTTTATCATCGGTTCAAAGAATAGCCGCGGATTTGAAAGATCACGACTATCGGGCACACATCATTGTCCGTCTGAGAGTGTTGGCTTTCCGATCTGAGATGGACCGAAGTCTTTCCGAGCCTTGGCACTCAACAACATATTATCTCGAAAAGAGGGAATACCGCACATACGGTGACGCGATTGTAGAAAGCGCTGCAGTCGTGGCGCCGGTCGATGAGCCTAATCAACCGGCGATAGGTTACCGAGATGCATTGGAAGAGCAAGATGAGTCGCAGGACCACGGACAGGAGAATTCCTCAAACCCTGATGTGGTTCCAAATAGTCAGATTTTTGCCGGTCTGAAATCCATCGAGAACGCTATTAGGGAGCGTGAAACCGTGATTTTCAAATTCGGTGTAGGGCCGTTTTTCTGGGCTTTGATTGGCGGTTTAATCGTGCTCGCGATCTACCAGTTTTGAGGCACCGGAAATAAGAGTCACTTTTTGCTGTCATCACGCCACGGCAAGGTATCGCAATTGGGCTGATAACCGCGATTGCGATAAAGCGATTCAGGTATAGGCATGTCTATTCCGCCATCAGTTACCTGCACATCGTCTTCCATACCATCGGGATTTTTGATTCGATATTGTCCTGTAGGTCTGACTGGAGTCATCGCTTTCTCCCGTTTATATTTTCAATCGTAGTTTGAGTGGACAGAAGACAATTTATCGAAAAATAAAGTGACGCAATACTTAATTGCCGATCAAGCCGTTCGCACCGCGATAGGGAACAAGCAGTCAATACCATCCACCCCTTTCCCTCACGCCCCCGCATGTCCTAATATCCCGCCCAAACAACCTGGCAGCCTCGCCGCTGCCGTCCGAGTGATATGCGCCCACCCTGAGGAAATGCTCCCGTGAAGAATTCAAAGACCGTCCTTATCGACCGCCATCCGGGCCGTTCGGCCCAGACCATCGGGCTTGCCAATGCGCTCGGCACCGATCCGGAGCTGATCCACGAGCCGTCCGTCGGCGTGGTCGGCACCAAGGGGGACAGCCAGTGCTATCTCGGCGTGGCGGAGAAGGTGGAGGCGATCCACGAGGCGCTGAAGGGCCGGATCGGCCGCGAGGCGGGCAAGCTGCCGTTCCGTCTGGTGCAGCCGGAATTCACCATCGCCACCTCGGACGGGGTGCGCAACGGCACGCCGGAAATGCGCTACTCGCTGATCGGCCGCGAAGTCACCAACGACGCGCTGTGCGAGCATCTGGAGGCCACCGGCCTCGCCGGGACCATCGCCGTCGTCGCCTGCGACAAGCCGCCGGTCGGCACGCTGGCCGCGCTCTTGGAGCATAACCAGCCTGCCATCATCATGTCGGACGGGCCGATCCATCCGGGCAAGGACCCGGAGACGGGCGAAGCGCTCGATATCGTGTCGGCCTACCAGGTCGCCGGGAACCCGGACGCCGAGTTCCGGCACCGGATCTCCTGCAATGCCTGCCCGGGCATGGGCAGCTGCGGCGGCATGTTCACCTACAACACGATGCAGACCTTCATCGGCGTCGTCGGCATGCAGCCGCTGCACATGGTGGCCCCGGCCTCCGACGATCCGCGCCGCCTGAACGAGTTCCCGGCCGAGCTGGTGCAGATCCTCTCCGAGATGATGAAGAACGACCTGAAGCCGCGCGACATCGTGGTCCGGGACAGCCTGCGCAACGCGATGATCGTCGCCATGGCCATTGGCGGCTCCACCAACGTGACGCTGCACGCGCCGGAAATCGCCCGCGCCGCCGGGTTCGCCGATTTCTGGAAAGAGGTGATCACGCCGGAAGAGTTCAACCATCTGGCCGAGCATGTCGTGCCGGTGCTGACCGACGCGCGGCCCTACGGCAAATACTCGATGGTCGATATCGACGGCGTCGGCGGCGTGCAGGTGATCGTGCGCGAGCTGCTGGAAGCGGGCCTCTTGAACGGCGACGTGCTGACCTGCACCGGCGAGACGCTGGCCGAACAGGTGAAGCGGCTGGAGACCAGGAAGGCCGACGGCACGGTGATCTATCCGGTCGAGAAGCCGTACAAGCCGACGGGCGGCCTGCGGGTGCTCGGCGGCAATCTCTCCCCCGATTTCTCCGCCATCCTGAAGCTGGCGGGCGTCGAGGGCGGTCTCGAGGACAACAAGTTCATCGGCAAGGCCCGGGTGTTCGAGGGCGAGCCGGCCCTGCTGAAGGCGCTGGACGAGACGCCGGACGTGTTCGAGAACAACGACATCATCATCATCCGCTATGCCGGCCCGAGCGGCGCGCCGGGCATGCCGGAAATGCTCGACCCGACCTCGCGCATCACCACGCTCTGCCGCGAGCGGGACATCGTCGTCGCCCTGATGACCGACGCCCGATTCTCCGGCGGCTCGGTCGGTCTGGTGATCGGCCATGTCGGTCCCGAAGCGGCGCTCGGCGGCCCGATCGCGCTGATCGAGGACGGGGACGAGATCGTCGCCGACCTGACCACGAACGAGCTGATCTGCACCGCGCTGAACGACAAGGCGGTGATGAGTGCCCGCAAGGCGGCCTGGGACAAGGTCGTGGCCGACAATGGCGGGGTGCATCCGCTCTGCGGCGTCGCCGACACCCGCCTGCTGCACCGCGCCCGGCACACGGCGGTCCCGGCAAGCCGCGGCGGCGGCCTGCACCCGAACCGCGAGGTCTGGGTCCGCGAGCCGCGCGAGGCGACACGCTCCGGCTTCGTGCCGAAAAACAAGTACCGCCCGGACAGCGTCAAGGCGTTCTGATCCGGGACGGGGTGAGAAAAGAGGGCCGGGGCATCGCGAGGTGCCCCGGCCTTTTTTATGTGCGGTGCTGCGGCTGGACCTCCCGCTGATCGTCATCCCCCGCCCTCATCGTCATCCAGACCTCCCTCGTTGTCATCCCGACGCAGGTCGGGATCCATAGCTCGGAGGGTAAGCCGCAACCATCCGGGCCAGATTTTCCGGTCTTGTTTCGCGTCACCACCGTGTGGATCCCGACTTGCGTCGGGATGACGGTGAGGGTGGGAGGGTGAAGGAGCGAAAGGACGAAGGGACGGGACCGGGGGCGGCTATTCCAGCGCTTTGCGGCGTTCCTCGAATTCTTCCCGGTCAATCTCGCCCTTGGCGAACCGTTCCCGCAGGATCGTCAGTGCGCTGTCATGCGCCGAGTCCGCGTCCGGCTTCGCCGTCTGGCCGAGATATCGCAGGGCGTAGATCCCGGCCCCGACCAGGAAGACGATCAGGACCATCATCATGAACGGCCCCATGAACCAGCCGCTGCCCATCATGTGGTGATATCCGCCATAGCCCTCTCCAGCGTCCGCCATTGCTGCCGGGGCGGTAAGGCTGAGGGTGGCGAGGGCGGCTGTCGCCGTCGCCAGTAACAGGAAGGGCTGCTTCATCGCGGATTCCTCCAACCGGTGTTTGGTAAAACTCCAGTCTGTCGCTTCAGGCAGGGGGAAGGTCAATAGAGAAATACGGGGGCTGGTTGCGCTGGGCCGTGAAGGCGACACCAGTTCTCTTCCCCGCCACCTGACCCGGTGCTATCCTTCGATTGTATACAAAAAAACATCAGGGAGACTCCCATGGCCAAGCTCGGCCTGTTCATGATGCCGCTGCATCCGCCGTCGCGGGAGTTCGCGGCCGTGCTTGAGGAGAACCGGCAGCTTGTGATCCTGGCGGACCGGCTGGGCTATGCCGAAGCCTGGATGGGGGAGCATTACACCTCGACCGCCGAGCCGGTGACCTCGCCGCTGCTGTTCAACGCCTCGCTGATCGCCGAGACGAAACAGATCACCTTCGGCTCGGGCGTGATCTCGCTGCCGCAGCAGCATCCAGTCGTGGTCGCCGGGCACGCGGCCCTGTTCGATCATCTGGCGCGCGGCCGGTTCATCTTCGGCATCGGCTCCGGCGGGCTGTCGAGCGACTGGGAGATTTTCGGCAATCTCGACCACAAGGCCCGGGCCATGGCCATGGTGGAAGCCGTCGACCTGATCCAGAAGGTCTGGAGCGAGGACCCGCCCTGGAGCCATGAGGGCGCGCATTTCACCGCGAAGATGGCTGACCGGGTGTTGCCGGAGATGGGCATCGGCCGGTTCATCCGGCCCTTCCAGCAGCCGCATCCGCCGATCGCCGTTTCCGTGCGCGGGGCTAATTCCATGACTGCGAATTTCGCCGGCCAGCGCGGCTGGTGCATGCTGTCGGGCAATTTCGTTCCCGCCGCCGATATCGCCACCCACTGGCCGACCTATGCCGCCGGGGCGGAGAAGGCGGGGCGCAAGCCGGACCCGTCGGTCTGGCGCGTCGGCCGGTCCGTGCTGATCACCGATACCGATGCGCAGGCCGAGGAGATGCTGGCCGATCCGGACGGCGTCTTTTCCTGGTACTACCAGTATCTCGGGGCGCAGGGCCGTCTCGCGAACGGCGACGCGCCTGCCTCCATCGACTGGCAGGCGGTCAGGCGCGAGGCGATGGAGAAGGCGCGGGAATTCGTCATTGCCGGCACCGTGGAGACCGTGCTCGACAAGCTGATCGCCTTCCGCGACGAAATCGGCGACTTCGGCACCCTGATGCTGACCGGGCATGACATGGAGGGAACGCAGGACATGTGGCGCCGCTCCTTCACGCGCATGGCCGAAGAGGTCTGGCCGGCATTCGACCGATACATGGAAGACAAGCGCGGCAGCCGGGCGGCGGAATAGGCCTGTCGCCGGAGCGGGCGTCGCCGGCCCGCCGCCGCGCTCACTCCGCCTTGCTTGTCAGCATCCGTTTCGTCAGGTCGGTCCCCGCCGTCATATATTGCTGCATCAGCCATTTCTGCGGGGTGTCCGCGCCGTAATAGACCGGCCGGGCGATGTTCTCGACATCGAACAGGGGGTGCCAGGGCTCCGGCGCGAGAAAGACCGGCAGGCCGCGTTTCTCGCTGAACGGGGTGGCCCCGTAGGTCGAGATGTTCCATTTCGTCGCCTGGTGGGTGGCATAGTCCGCACCGTGCCGGCCCTTGGCGCCGAAGCCGGTCCAGACGCTGCCGATGCCGGGCCAGCCCTCAAGCTGGAAAAACGTATTGTAGTCGCTGAAGCGGGACGCGGTGCGGTCCACCAGCAGGGCGCAGATGAAGGGGCAGGGAGAAGGAGCGCTGTCCGTGGTGATGTTCGCCGGATAGGCCCAGCCGGTCCGCAGGGCCACCGTCGATGTATAGTGGGAATGCCCGATCGCTGTGGAGGAATGGGGCTGCAGCGGGGCCTGGCCGAACAGGTCGTAGAAGGACGGCAGCGGATTGCGCAGATCGTCGGCGGAATGGATGACGACGACATGGGCGCCGGACAGGAAGAGGCGCAGGAACTTGGCGACATTGCCGGCCTGCGCGGTGCCACCGCCGGCGATCTCCGTCTGCGAGTGGTACAGCCGGAATTTCGAATACTTGTTGAGCGCATAGGCGGGAACGCCGCGGATCATGCTGAAAAAGCTGATGTCCGGGACCCACATGGCGAGGCTGTGAGCCTGGATGTACTTGACCAGCTCATAGATGAAGACCCAGTCGGTCTGCTGCGTGCCCGCCGGGGTCGGTGGCATCGGTGTCGGCGGCAACGCGGTCACGGTTCTGTTCCATGACGTCCAGAGGCTTTGCTGCATCAGCTGCAGGGCCTGATCAGTGACCAGCATGACGTCCGTCTCGTCGGCCGCGGCGGCCGTGCCGATGGCGGTTTCGAACCCGGCGGCGCCCCGGATCCGCGGCGCGAACAGGGCGTCGACAAAGGACGGCACGGAATTCTGACCGGCGGTGAAGGTATAGTTCGGGCTGAGATCGACTTGTGGCATGGCGTGCGGTCCTCTGCAGCGTTGCGGGCATTCATGACGGAGCGGGCGACGGGCTCACTCTCCGGCTCAGCTCGTCTTCAGCCAGTCGGGCGGTGGCAGGGTTTCTTCCTCGACCGGCAAGCTGATCGGCGCGTCCGAGGCGCTGCCATCCCCGCCCATCATCTCGATTTCCAGTGCCGTGCCGGCGGCGGCGAGCTGCCCGGCGAGCGCGGTCAGGCCGGGATTGGCGGTGGCGGCCGGGCCGTCCTGGGGCAGCTGGAACTGTCCGAGCGGCGTGGACTTGTTCGCGGTGATCTGCTTGTCGAGCGCGGATTTCAGAGCGCCCAGCTGTGTCTGGATGGCTTCGGCCCCGGCGCTGACCTTCTGCTGCAGTGGCTCCCGTGCGTCCGGCTTCGCGGCGTTATAGGCGACGACGAATTGCTGCCAGGAGGTGGCTGCGCTCTTCAACTTGTCGAGCATGCCAGGGATTTCCGCGGTGACGCCCTTGACCGTCACACCGAGTTTCAGGGATTTTCCAAGCTCCCAGACCTTGTCCCATTCGGCTTTCTGATCGTCATACATTCGTCGCCTCGCTTCCGGTGCCGTTGGCTGTTCCATCCGGTAGACGGCGCAAACGCGGATTCGTGAAACAGAACGCAAACCGATCCGTCGGTCCGGCGCGTCGGTCTTTCCGGGCTGATCACGGAAACCGGCGCCGAGGCGGCGGAGATCCTCGCCGATCCAGACGGCCCGGAAGGTCTGGCCGACGCGCTATCGCTGCATGGAAGACTGAGGCGGTCACTCCGGCATGGCCGAACAGGCAGCACGCTCATTCCTGAGAGAGCCGTCTTACCTCTGCTCGGAGTCATTGTTTGGGGGTAGAGTGACTGTCCGCCCTGCCGGGTCATGCGCTGCCTGGCGGACCACAGATGAAACCCCGAGCCGGAACGAAGGCCATGCGTCTGCATTCCTCATACACCTCTCCCTATGTCCGCAAGGTGAAGATCTTCCTGATGGAAACCGGTCTGATGGACAGCGTCGAGGAGGTCTACACGAACCCGGCGGAAGAGGTTGTCCTGAGGCCTCTCAATCCGCTTGGAAAGATCCCGGCGCTGGAAGTGCGGGATGGCAGCGCGCTGTATGATTCGACCGTGATCTGCGGCTATCTCGATACCCTGCACCGGGGGCCGCGCCGGATTCCGGAGGAGGGGCCGGAGCGCTGGCGGGTGCTCAGGACGGAGTCCCTGGCGGACGGACTGGCGGATGCGGCCAATCTGCGCCGCAACGAGGCGCTGCGGGAGCCGCGCAGCCTGATCTCCCGGGAATTTATCGACCGTCAGGATCTTGCGATCTCCCACGCGCTGCTGGCGCTGGATGGTGTGGCGGCCTCGTGGCATGCCGAAGCAGCCGTCGGCCATGACCAGATCGCGACCGCAGCGGCGCTGGGCTACATAGCCTTCCGCTACGAGGAGCTGGCCTGGCGCGGGCATTGTCCGGTCCTTGCAGACTGGTTCGGCCGGTTTGTCGCGGGCGACAGTTTCCGTCTCACCATGCCCCGTAACCCGCCGGGTCGCCCGGTTCCGCCGGCGCAGTCCGTGCCGCCAAAATGGTGTGTCGTCTCATGATGCTTTTACAATGACCGCGCCTGCCGGGAACGGCGATGCGGGCAGCCGGACCGCCGGTCCGCTTTCCCTGATCGCCGATCCGACCTTCCGCAAGCTCTGGCTGATCGGCGTGCTGATGGGCGCGATGCGCTGGCTCGAGATGCTGGCGGTCGGAATCTGGGTCTACGATCTCACGGACTCGCCGGTGCTGGTCGCGCTGATGACCATGCTCCGTCTGCTTCCCATGGCACTTTTCGGGTCGTTCACAGGGGTGATCGCCGACCGTCTCGACCGCAAGCTACTTCTGGTGCTGTCCCTTTCCCTGATGGCGGGGGCGGCCGGTGTTCTGGCACTCTCGGCCTGGGCCGGAACACTGACGATCTGGCAGGTCGGGCTCGGCGCCTTCCTGTCCGGTCTCGGCTGGTCGACGGATCTGCCGGTGCGCCGGACAATCCTCGGTGAATCCGTCGGTCACGATCGGCTCGGCCCGGCGATGTCGATGGACAGCGCCTCCAACAATGCAACCCGGATGGTCGGCCCTATTGCCGGCGGCGGACTTTATGCCGCGATCGGCATGGCCGGCACCTATGCGGTCGCTGCCACGTTCTATTTCGTGGCCGTCGTTCTGGCGCTGCTTGTGGTGTACCGGGTGGCGGACAAGGAGCCGCGCCCGTTCGCGCTGTTCCGGGAAATCGCCGAAGGCTTTGCCTATCTGCGGCGCAGCCGGGCCTTGCTGGGGCATCTCGGAATTACCATCATCGTTAACCTGTTCGCCTTTCCCTATGCCTCCATGGCGCCGGTTGTGGGGCGGGAGACCTTCGAGATCGATCCGGTGCGGATCGGCCTGCTGCTGACGGTCGAAGGGGCTGGGGCCTTTGCCGGTGCCATGCTGATTGCCTTTCTCACGTTCCCGAACCGGTTTCGCCGGGTCTATCTGCTGGGCTCGGTCCTCTTCGTCTGCTGTATCCTGGCCTTCTCTGTGGTCACCAGTTACACGGCGGCCCTGCTGATCCTCGCGGTCGGCGGTTTCGGCATCGCCGGGTTCGCCTCGATGCAGAGCGCAATCATGTTCTCGGAGGCGCCGCCAGAGATCCGGTCCCGGCTGATGGGGATACTCTCGGTCTGCATCGGTGCCGGGCCGCTCGGGATCCTGCATGTCGGCTGGCTTGCCTCGCTGATCGGCGGCTCCCAGGCCCTGACTGTGATCGCGCTCGAGGGGCTCGTGGCGATCGCTGTGCTGGTCTGGCGTGTGCCAGAGCTGCGCCGGTAACCGATCGGGGACCTGCGACACTATGTGTGCAGATTGTTTGGCATTTGCCTTTGCCTTCCGGCGTTCAAATGGCACTTATGGACATATCGTAAGCTCCGAGACGGGGAGATTTGCGGTGGCGTCATGAGCGTGAGGTGCGTTGCGTGCAGAGCTGGATCGATCACTTCCCCGAACTTTCGGGACTTGAGCCGGAACTGAGAGCTACGCTCGATCGGCAGAGCCGGGTCGTTGAGGTGCCGCGGGGCACTGTAATCTTCGGTCCGGGTCAGGCGCCTGATGCCCATCTGATGGTGCTCGAAGGCGTGGTCCGCGTTCACCAGGTGGCGGAGAACGGTCGGGAGATCGTGCTGTACCGGGTACATTCCCACGAGAGTTGCGTGCTGACCACGGCCTGTTTGCTTGCCTATGAGGAATACAGCGCCGAGGGGATCGCGGAGAGTGACGTCTCGGCTGTGGCCGTCCCGAGGACCTGCTTCGAGGAGATGATCGGGCGATCGGAAGTCTTCCGCCGCTTTGTCTTTGCGGCTTATTCGAAACGTCTCACCGACCTTTTCGTCACTATCGAGGAGGTTGCATTCCGCCGCGTCGATCTGCGCCTAGCGCAGAAGCTGCTGGAGCGGCAGGGCGAGGATGGCGATATCCTGTTAACCCATCAGCAGCTTGCGACGGAACTCGGCACCGCACGGGAGGTCGTCTCACGCCAGCTTCAGGAATTCCAGCGCCGGGGCTGGGTCGCGGTGGCGCGCGGCCGGGTTCATGTCGCGGATGCCGCAGCCCTGGAGGCATTCTCCCGTTCCGCCTGAGCGTGTTTCTGTCTGTTGGTGACTAAGTCACCGACCCGGCGCACCGCGGCGCCTAGTCTCCGGTTCTCGCATGTTCCTGACCGGAGAATTCACCATGACCGCGAATGTTGGAAATCTCGATCGCCTGCTTCGTCTGGCGCTCGGTGTCGTATTGATCGTCGCCCCCTTTCTCCTTGATTTGCCGCTCTTCGCCAACGCACTGGTGAAGTTCGGCATGCCGATGGTTGGCCTCGTCTTTGCCGGCACCGCGCTGTTCCGCTTCTGCCCGCTCTACGCGATGTTCGGTTTTAAATCGCATCGCGACTGAGAGTCCCCCCGCCCCGTAAGAGCTGGAGTTACCGATATGCGCATTTCTTCCTTCGCCTTTCTCGCTGCAGTTTTCCTCGCGATAGGCATGCAAACGGCCAAGGCTGATGACGATTACAGAGTTGTCACCGTGCTCACCTCACCCGAACCGCAGACCCAGCTGATGGCTATGGTGCTGACCATGCAGGCCGTTAAAGGCGGCGCGGCCGGACACATCCTGCTTTGCGGACCGGCCGGCGACATTGCTCTGAAAGACGCCCCGGCTTCTGCCACGGCACCGCAGCAGCCCAAAGGCATGAGCCCGAAAAGCCTGATGCAGCAGATCATGACAAAGACCGGCACCCGGGTTGAAGTCTGCGCCATCTACCTGCCGAACAAGGGTGTTGGGCCGGAAGCCCTGATCGAGGGTGTTACCGTCGCCCGTCCGCCGGAGATGGCGGCACGGCTGATGGCGGACGACACGCGCGTACTGAGTTTCTGAGGAGGATGGCGAGATGACCCGTTTCCGTATGTTTGTCGCGGCCCTATGTCTGCTCTGCCTCTCCGTTTCGGCCATGCCGGCTGTGGCTGCCGGGGCACCGAGTGATCCGAAGAAACAGACATCCTGGGGGCTCTATCTGACCGCGCGCGAAGCCTTCGATATGAAGACAGCTGAAGGAGATAAAGTGCTCTTCGTCGATGTGCGTGATCCGGTCGAGATCATGTTCACCGGCTTCACCGACGTGGTGGATGTGAATGTGCCGTTCCTGCTTTCGAACCCTGCGAAATGGAATGACAAAAAATCGGTGTTGTTGATGGAGCGCAATCCTGGTTTTGCAGACGGGATCGAGGCGGCCCTTGTGGCCAGAGGGCTCGAGAAGTCGGCGCCGGTCATCCTCATGTGCCGTTCCGGCGGGACGCGGGGGGCGCCATCTGCCAAATCCCTCGAGGGCCGGGGCTTCAAAGCGGTCTATGTCGTCGTCGATGGTTTTGAGGGGGCACGCTCAAGGGCGATCCGAGAGGCCCCTGGCGGCTCAAGGACGGCTGGAAGAATAGCGGTTTGCCGTGGAGCTACAAACTCGACCGCGAAAAGATTCATCTGCGCGACAACTAGTTCCGGCTTGCGAACCGGTTGCGGACCCTCAATCCTGATCCAGATCAAAGACCGTTGCATTCCTGCTGGTTACCCTTATCGGGAAACTGAAACCATGAAACGCAGGGTGACGGGATGGACGAAACACCGAAAGACTGGAGGCCGCACTTCATCAAATGGGCGATCATGGCGCTCGCGGTTATCGCCATCCTCTCTCTTTCCCGTCTCCTGCCCGGAACCGACACACGAACGACACGGAGCTACACGGACTTTAAGGCGCTGGTTGCTTCGGGACAGGTCGAGAGTGTGCTGTTCCGCGGGGAGCGGATCGAGGGTATGCTGCAGGATGGCTCAACGGGCCCGAACGGCATGCCGGGGACAGGTTTCGTTTCCTACCTGCCGCCGACCGGCGACCCGGCTCTTCTCGATTCCCTGCAGGCTGCAGGCGTCGAGGTTCAATCCCGCCCCGCTGACGAAGGATCCTGGCTCATCAGCCTGTTGCCGTGGCTGCTGATCGTGGGATTCTGGGTCTTCATGTGGTCGCGTATGTCCGGAATGATGCCCGGCGGGCTCGGCGGCCGGGGCGGTCCCGGTGATTTCATGCGTGGCCGGGTGAAATCCGTCAAGAAGGCGGAGACACCGACAATCCGTTTCGCCGATGTTGCCGGGCAGGAGAATGCCAAGGCCGAAGTCTCTGAATTGCTCGAGTTCCTGCGCGACGCGGAGCGCTACCAGCGGCTCGGCGCCGAAGTGCCGCACGGCATCCTGATGCAGGGACCGCCGGGCACGGGCAAGACCATGCTGGCCCGCGCTCTGGCAGGCGAGGCCGGGGTGCCGTTCTTTCATATGTCGGCCTCCGAGTTCATCGAGATGTTTGTCGGGGTTGGTGCCTCGCGGGTCCGCAATCTGTTTGACGAGGCCAAGAAGGCGGCGCCGTCCATCATCTTCATCGACGAGCTCGACAGCGTCGGACGGGTCCGGGGCGCCGGGCTTGGCGGCGGCCATGACGAGCGCGAGCAGACCCTGAACCAGATCCTGGCCGAAATGGACGGCTTCGAGGGGCACGAGGCCGTGGTCGTCCTCGCCGCCACCAACCGGCCGGATGTGCTTGATCCGGCGCTGCTGCGGCCCGGCCGTTTCGATCGGCATGTGACGCTGGAACTGCCGGACCTGAAGGGCCGTGAGGCCATTCTGAAGGTGCATTGCCGCAATGTGCCGGTCGCCGACAATGTCGACCTGCACAGCATCGCCGCCGGGACGCCTGGTTTTTCCGGTGCGGACCTGAAGAACCTGGTGAACGAGGCGGCGATGGCGGCGGCGCGGGAAAGCCTGACGAAAGTGGCGCCGCGGCATTTCGAAGAGATGCGCGACCGTATCATCATGGGCGCGGTGCGGAGCCTGGCCATTCATCCGGACGAGATGCATCGCCTCGCGGTGCACGAGTCCGGCCATACGGCGGTGGCCTATTTCCTGCCGGGCACCGACCCGCTGCACAAGGTGACGATCATTCCGCGCGGCCGTTCTCTTGGCGGCACGCACCAGCTGCCGGAAATCGAACGGCATACTTTGTCGGAAGCCTATCTCAGCGATCGGCTCGCCGTCATTCTCGGTGGCAGGGCAGCGGAAAAGGTCTTTCTCGGATCCGTGAGTTCGGGCGCAGACGAGGATATCCGCATGGCGACGCAGATTGCCCGTTCGATGGTTGGACGCTGGGGCATGTCAGAGGAGGTCGGTCCTGTGGATGTGCGCGAAAGCGATTCCCATCCCTTCCTCGGTCGGGAGATGGCGCAGCCCCGGCATTTCTCGGAAGCAACGGCAGCGCTCGCCGACGGGGCCGTGCGCAAGTATCTCGTCGATGCCGAGGAACGCGCAGTGGCGTTGCTCAAGGAGAATGAACCAAAGGTCGCGCGCCTGATCGCGGATCTGGAAGAACGGGAAACTCTCGATCGCAATGAGATTGCGGTCTCCCTAGGCCCGAAGGAAGTTGCTGGCGGGGCCCTGGACGGATCGACGTCGAAGGAAACAGCGCGGCGCAACGAAACCCACGGCGGATAGGGTGGCATCGTCGATCCGGGCGCCGCTGCGCCGGCGCCATCTTTTCGGCAGCAGGGCGGCGCACAGCCTGTCCGACGATTGGTGTAGGCATGGCAATTGAAAACCCGGACCTGCCGGCCGTGCTGAACCCACACGCCTTGCCACCCGAACAGGTGCTCGAAGGGTTCGGCGTTGACCTCGATACCGGATTGAACGATTCGGAGGTCCTGCAGCGGCGCCAAGGGGCTGGACCGAACCAGCTGCGCCCCGCCAGACGCAAGACCATATGGAGCATCCTTGCGGCGCAGATCCGGAGCGTTGTCGTCTACCTCCTGATTGCAGCGGCAGCGCTTGCTCTCTTCCTTGGCGAATGGGTCGAGGGGGGCGCCATTCTCGCCGTGCTCGCGATCAATTCGGCAATCGGCTTTGTTACCGAACTGCGGGCGGTCCGTTCCATGGAAGCGTTACACCGTCTGGCGAAAGTCCAGGCGACGCTGCGCCGCGAGGGACGCAGCGTTACGGTTCCGGCCGAGGAGATCGTTCCCGGAGACCTCGTCCTTCTGGACGCAGGGGATGTCATTCCGGCGGATCTCAGGCTGGTTGAGAATGCCGGACTGCATCTTGATGAATCGACACTCACCGGAGAGTCCGTGCCGGTCAGCAAGGATGTCGAAGCCGTGCAGTCCGATGCTCCGGTCGCCGACCGTCACTGCATGGCCTTCAAGGGGACCGCCGTTACACGCGGCAACGGGCTTGGTGTCGCTGTTGCAACCGGCATGGCCACGGAGCTTGGTCAGATCGCTGCCCTGGCCGACGAGGCCGAGGCGGAGATGTCTCCGCTGGAGAAGCGCCTGGACCGGTTGGGCGGACAATTGGTCTTCGTTACGCTCGGGCTGACTTTGCTCATTGCCGCAACGGGTCTCTATGCCGGGCATGCGTTGATGCCGATGATCAACACGGCCATCGCCCTGGCAGTTGCGGCTGTTCCCGAGGGGCTTCCGATTGTCGCAACGGTGGCCCTGGCCCGCGGCATGTGGCGCATGGCACGGCGCAATGCGCTGATCAAGAACCTGTCTGCGGTCGAGACGCTGGGTGCAACGACGATCATCCTGACCGACAAGACCGGTACATTGACCGAGAACCGGATGACCGTCGTGCGGCTGCACCTTGACGAGGGGGTGTTCGATGTCTCATCGGGCGTCGACGGTGCCCCGCCGACGATTTGCCAGAGCGGCGAAAGCGCCGATCTGCTTCCGGACTCGCCGATCCATATGGCGTTGCGCATCGGCGTTCTCTGCGGCAATGCCGAGCTTTCGGAAGGCAAGGACGGTACGCCGGGTTTTGGCGATCCGATGGAGACGGCCCTGCTTGTTGCGGGCCGTGCTGCAGAACTCGATCGTGACGCGCTGTTGTCCCAGATGCCGGAAGTGCGGGAGGAGCCGTTCTCGACGGAAACCAGGATGATGGCGACCATCCATGCGACGGGTGACAGCTTCCTGGTCGCGGTGAAAGGCGCGCCGGAGACAGTCCTTGAGCACAGCACACAGGTTTTAACGATGGATGGTCCTGTGGCGTTGAACCAGGCCGGCCGGCAGGCATGGATTCACCGCAACGATGCCATGACCGGCGATGGCTTGCGCGTTCTGGCACTAGCGATGAAGTCCGCCGGGACTGAGGAGGAAGCACCTTACCAGGATCTGACGCTGATCGGGCTTGTCGGCCTGCTTGACCCTCCCCGGGCGGACGTGGCGGATGCAATCGCTGCCTGCCGATCAGCCGGAGTCCGGGTCGCTATGCTGACCGGCGACCATATTGGCACGGCGAAGGCGATTGCCGTCCAGGTCGGTCTCGCCGACGCGGACGCTTCTGCCATGGTGCCGGACGATCTGAAAGGTCTGGGAGATGGCGCGCCGGCTGACCGCGCGCGGCTCCTCGCCACATCGATTTTCGCCCGGGTCAGCCCGAGAAGCAAACTGGAGCTGGTCTCTCTCCATCAGCAGAGCGGGGCCGTTGTGGCGATGACAGGCGACGGGGTTAACGACGCACCGGCTCTCAAGAAGGCGGATATTGGAATTGCCATGGGGCGTCGCGGCACCGATGTCGCCCGCGAGGCGGCCGACATGGTGCTGACGGACGACGCTTTTCCGTCGATCGTGGCGGCGATGCAGCATGGCCGGGTGATCTTCGCCAATATCCGCAAGTTCGTCATTTATCTGATGTCCTGCAATCTGAGCGAGATCCTGGTCATTGGCGTGGCCACACTTGCCGGCTTGCCGCTCCCGCTTCTGCCGTTGCAAATTCTCTATCTCAACCTCGTTACGGACGTGTTTCCCGCCTTCGCGCTCGGGGTCGGTGAAGGCGGGGCCGACGTCATGCGCAGGCCGCCCCGTCACGCGAAGGAACCCATCCTGGACGGCACGCACTGGCTTTCGATCACGCTATTCGCCGCCGCGATCACAACAGCCACGCTCGGCGCCTTCATTTTCGCGCTCGGAAGCCTTGCCTACGCGCCTGAGGACGCCGTGACCGTCGCGTTTTTGACGTTGGCCTTCGCCCAGCTCTGGCATGTCTTCAACATGCGGAATCCGGGCATGGGACTGATCCGGAACGAGGTCACCGCAAATCCCTATGTCTGGGGGGCGCTGTTGCTGTGTATGGCGCTGATCATCGGAGCGGTCCTGCTGCCCGGCCTGTCGTCGGTGATCGGTCTGCAGGCTCCGGGTCTCGAAGGCTGGGTATTGAGTCTTGGCGCCAGCGTGATTCCGGTGATCGCCGGACCGGGAATCAATCTGGTCACGCGATATGTCCGCACTGCCTCGGCTGTTTCCAAGCGTCACCAGAGCGCTGTTTCTTCCGGTCCGAAGGACGTCGCGGGCCACTCATAAGGGCGGGGAACGGAAGGTCCGCGAACTTGACTAGGCGCCGTCAAGGGGGCGGTCGGGGATTTGTTCGCGCTCTGCTGCGATCGACGCCTTCACTCGGTTCCGCCCCTCCTGCTTCGCCTTGTAAAGCGCTTCGTCTGCCTGCCTGATCTGTTCGGATATATCGATGCCGGGACCGGTCGCGTGGGAAACGCCGATGCTGACCGTCAGTCGCGCTGTCCCCGTATCCGGCAAGGCGAAGGTCTGGTCTTCAACGGTACGACGGATACGTTCCGCGACGATTATGGCGCTCTCGAGATCGGTTTCCGGAAGAAGGGCGACAAATTCCTCCCCTCCCGACCTGCAAAAGCAGTCGATTGTTCGCAGATCGTTGCGAACAAGTTCGGCGAAGCTCCGCAGAATGATGTCTCCCGAACTGTGCCCAAAGCGATCATTCAGAGCCTTGAAGTGGTCAATGTCGAAAAACAGGCAGGCCAGGCTCGTGCCGTGTCGGTTGGCGCGTTCACATTCATTTGCGGCAATCTCTAGGAAGCTCCGGCGGTTCAATTGCCCTGTCAGCGGGTCGAGCCTGGCCTGTTCCGACAAATCGTCAAGCAGCTCGATGCGCCAGCTTATATCCCGCAGGATTGCGGCATACACGTAACCGCTGCCGTTGCGAACGCGTACGATACTGGCGCCGAGTTTGATTTCATGGCCGTCGGCGTGGAGTCCAACGACATAGCTTTTTCGGTCTCCCATATATCGGGAATCCTGGTCCGTGTTCAGGAATTCCGCAATATCGGCATCATGTTTTTTGTGAAATCGGTCAGGTATAATTGTATTAAGATGTTTTCCGACAATATCATAAAGTTTTTTTCCAAATAAAATTTCAGCAGATTGATTTAGAAAAATGATACATTTATTTATATCTATGGCAACAATCGCATCACTTGTTTTGTTTATGATGTCTTTGTAGAAATTATCTTCAATCTTCATGAGAAATGTATCGTTCGTGCTGGCGTGGAGGCATGGCCAAATCCTAGGGAAGGTGGCCGGTCCATGGTCACTGAACCGGGTAAATTATCCGTTAATCTGTCGGCAACCGATACATTGCGATCATTTACCTTCGTTTCTTCCGGTGATGGAAACGCTGACGGTGCGCAGGCTGCGAGAAGCAGGACGAAGATGTTCTGGAATGTTATGTGAGGAAATATCATTCGAGACAGAGCGCCCATTCGGTGCGGGAATGTCCAATCTCTATGGGAGAGCAACATGAACAAAGCCATCGTCACCGGACACAGCAAAGGCCTCGGCGCGGGCATCACGGCCGCGCTGCTGGCGGAGGGATTCAACGTGCTCGGTCTCTCGCGCTCGGCCTTGCCCGGCTTCGAGGCGGGGCTGGAGCAGGTCGCGCTCGATCTTGGAGATGCGGACGCGCTTTCTGCCTGGCTGGATGGCGGCGAGCTGGAGAGTTTTCTCGAAGGCGCGGAGAGGGCGCTGCTGATCAACAATGCCGGGATCGTCGAGCCGATTGCGCCGCTTGGCCGGCAGGGAGCGGTGGCGATTGTGCGGGCCGTGACCGTGAATATCAGCGCCGCTCTGGTGTTGGCGGATGCTTTCGCCGCGGCGAGTTCCGGCATCGGCGACCGGCGGCTGGTGCATGTCTCCAGTGGTGCCGGCCGGCACGCCTATACCGGCTGGAGCGTTTATTGCGCAACCAAGGCGGCGCTCGACAACCATGCGAACGGGGTGCGCGAGGACGCGCTGCCGGGATTGAAGGTCGAAAGCCTGGCGCCGGGCGTCATCGATACCGGAATGCAGTCCACCATCCGCGGCACATCGGAAGAGGATTTTGCACTACGCGGCCAGTTCGTCGAGCTGAAGGAGACCGGCGCGCTGGCCGATCCCGATACAGTCGGCGCGAAGATTGTTGCCCATGTCATCGGGACCGGCTTCGGCAAAGAAACACTCACCGATATCCGTCAGGTCTAGGGGCGAGGAGACTATCCCCGCAGCCTTGCATCATATGCCGGCGCCGGAAATTAACGCGATTTCGATGAATTGAAGCATAGGTTCTATTGCGTTTGTGAGAGTGCACCGGTCGCGCAGGGACCCGAGTATCCGTATGTCGGCTTGAGGGCAGCCTGACCAATCATGGCTGCGTGATACCCTGCGTCTTCATATGTTCGCCATCCGCGATGCGTTCATCACTCTGTTGCCCCTGGCATTTTTCCGGGTGCTGCCATTGACCGCCATCTGTCATTCATCTCAGCCTTTGAGGCGGGACATCAGTCACTCGCCCGTGACGGATGGTGATTCGAGCCGGGACGAGAGTCTGCATATCCTCACCCACCATGATGATTACGCGACGCACTCTTCTCGGCGGCTCGGCTGCCGCAGGCGCTCTCGGCCTCGCGGCGCTGATTCGCCCGGCCCGGCCTGTGATGGCGGCAAGCAGCCGGTCCGGGCCGATCGTTCTGGAGCTGTTCACCAGCCAGGGCTGTTCCTCCTGTCCGCCAGCGGATGAACTGCTGGGCGAACTGGCGCAAGAGCCGGATGTGATCGCGCTCGCCTACCATGTCGACTACTGGAACTATATCGGCTGGGAGGACCCGTTTTCCTCCAAGGAAATGAGCGACAGGCAGCGGCGCTATGGCCATGCCATGAAGCTTCGCACGATTTACACCCCGCAACTGGTGATCGACGGCGAGGTGGATCTGGTCGGCTCCCGCCGCTCTCTGGTGCTGCAGGAGCTGGAGCGGCGCCGGGCACAGCGTAGCGGTCCCGGTCTTGCCGTCACGCTCACCCGGGACGGTGCGGATTTCGAGTTGCTGCTGAATGCGGAGCAGGGTGCCGATTATGCCGGCGCCGAGCTTTTCCTTGTCGGCAGCGACGAGCGTCATGTGACCGAAGTCCCGCGCGGAGAGAACCGGGGGCGCACGCTGGAGGATTTCGCCGTGGTCCGGTACTACCGGTCGCTCGGACACTGGGACGGCAAGGCGGGCACGCTACGCATCCCCGGCAACGCCGCCAGCATGCAGACGGACCGGCTTTCAGTGCTCGTGCAGGCGCCGGGACAGGGCCCGATCCATGGCGCTGGCTCGCTGGAGCTTCGTGCTGTCTGATCAGGCCCGCAGGGCGTCTTCGAAGGGAAAGTGCGAGAGCAATTCGATGCCGGTTTCCGTGACCAAAATCTGTTGCTCCAGTTTTACCCCTTCACCGCCACTCTCTTCGCCGATGAAACTCTCGACGCAGAGTGTCATGCCGGGCTCGATCACGCCGTCATAACCGGCGTCCGGGAAATCGGCGCGGTGGTAGAGATAGGGATATTCCCCGGTCATGCCGACGCCATGGGCCGAGAGGTAATAGCGGTTGGCGTGATATCGCTCCGGGATGTTCCAGGCTCGGTCGGCATAGTCCCGGAAGGACATGCCCGGCTCGATGATCCCCATATTGTGGTGCACCTGTTCATGCGCGGTCTTGTAGAGCGTGCGCTGGGTTTCGCTCGGTGCATCCGGGCCGGAATGGAAGGTGCGGGAGAAATCGGCGTAGTAGCCGTGGCAGCCGACCACGTCCGTATCGAGGGCGATCAGCTCGTTCTCCCCGATCACGCGCATCCCGGTTTCCTGGAACCACGGATTGGTGCGCGGCCCGGAATTCAGCAGCCGGGTTTCAATATAATCCGCGTCCTGTGCAATCACGGACTGATGCAGTACGGACCAGAGCGCATTCTCAGTCAGTCCGGGCCGGATTACCGCGCGCAGTTTACCGACACCGGTTTCGGTGGCCCGCAGTGACGCGCGGACGCATTTCATCTCTTCGGGCGATTTGATGCAGCGGGCCATCTCGAGCGGCTCCTGTGCATCGACCAGTCGAAACCCTTCCGCCGCCAGCGCTGCCGCCGCGCCTGCATTCATGCGCTCGACACCGATGGTGGATTTCGCGCCGACCAGCTCCCGGAGAGCCGCTGCCGTTTCCCGGGCCCAGAGTATTTCCCGCTCGGCGATCTTTTCCCCGGCGGCAACGAAACTCGCGGTGATCGCCGGGCGCACGTCGGTGATGGTCTCAAGCCCGTCCGCCAGATGCATGGCGCCGGTGAATTCGTAGAGGATCGCGTCGCGCTCGGTCAGCAGCAGGTAGCGGCCGGTATTGCGGGAGCTGAAGACCTGCATGTTCCGCGCGCCGGTAGCATAGCGGATATTGACCTGATCATGCAGCACACAGGCGGCGATACTGCGCTTTTTCATCTCGGCCCGGACGCGGCCGAGCCTGTAGGCGCGGACCGCTGCGAGATCGATCGGCTCGCCCGCATTGTCGGTATCCAAAAGCGCAAGATTATCCAGATCCGTGCGTTCTGCGTGCCAGTCCAGTTCCATGGTGGATCTCCCGAAATGCTGGGACCAGAATAAGAGAGACGGATCGCACCGGCTTCCCTCACGACGACTTTCCGTTGGTAGTGCTTGTCGCCCGTTCAATAACAACATGACAACGGTCATCCCCGCGCAGGTGGGGACCCAGAAATCGTAGAACTGCGACCTTTATTGCTAGGTTCCCGCTTTTATTCCTAGGTTCCTGCTTTCGCGGGAATGACGACTTAAGAAGAAAGAGCGATCGGGTTTGCCAACCCCTCGACCACTTCCGCCATGGGCTGGTCCGTCAGCAGTTTCGGGTCGACGATCAGTTTCGAGGTTCTGTTTCCGCCGCCGAGGATGATTTCCTTACGGGCCATGACGTCCGCATCAATCCAGAGCGGCAGGTCCGCAGGCAGGCCGAGGGCGGTGACACCGCCGATCTCCTGGCCGGTCAGCTCTTTTGTTTCCTCCGCGCTGGCGAAGGAGACTTTCCGGGCCTCGAGCTTCTTGCGCACCACCTTGTTCACATCCAGCCGATGCGTCGCCAGCACCACGCAGGCGGCATATTTCAGGTCGCCGGTCTTGGAGCGGACCAGAATCGTATTTGCCGAATCTTCCGGCGCCTTGCCATACCGTTCACAGAAGACGGCCGTGTCGGCAAGGTCGGGGTTGCATTCCATCACCTCGAAAGCATGAGGGGAGGCTTCGAGAATTGCGCGGATTTCCGGAAGGGTATCGGACATGGGTAAGGCCCCGGTCAAAGACTAACGACGATCTTGCCGATATGCCCCGCCTGCTTCATGTGGCGGAATGCATCTGCTGCTTTTTCGAGCGGGAATGTGCTGTCGATCACCGGCTTGATGCCATGCAGGTCCATCGTCCGGGCGAGATCGCGCAGCCCTGCCTGGGAGCCGACGACGACGCCCTCCAGCCGCACGTTCGGGCCGATGAGCTGCATCACGTTCAACGGCACTTCCGCGCCACCGACAAAGCCGATCACGCCGATAAAGCCGCCAAAGGCGACGGCCGCGAAGGACTGGGCAAGGGTGCTGCCGGTGGTTTCGACCACGATGTCGACGCCGTGCCCGCCGGTGACTTCCTTCACCGCGGGCCCCCATTCCGGCGTCTCGCGGTAATTGACCACCTGATCGGCGCCGAGCTTCTTCAGCATGGCCGCCTTCTCGGCTGTGGAGGTGAGGGCGACAACTTCAGCGCCCGCTGCCTTGGCGAGCTGCAGGGCGAAAAGGGCGACGCCGCCAGTGCCTTGCACAAGCACCCGGTCTCCGCTTTTCAGGCCGCCCCGCTGGAGGCAGGTCCAGGCGGTCAGGGCGGCGATCGGGAGTGTTGCGGCCTCGGCATCGCTGAGATTTGCCGGAGCCGGGATCACTTCGTCGGCGGGGACCGCGATATATTCCCGGAGCACGCCCGGGAGCGGGCCGCCGAGGGTCTGCTTCGTACGCTGCTGCTGGGTCACCTTGCCGTCGCGCCAGCCCTGGATGTAACAGGGCACAACCCGGTCGCCTTCCTTGAACAGACTGACATCCTCACCCAAAGCGACGACTGTGCCGCAGCAATCGGAGCAGGGCACATAGGGCATCGGCAGGGTCGGCATGTAGGTGCCGCTAAGCACGGCAAGATCGCGGTAATTCAGGCTGACGGCCTTCACCCGGATCAGGATCTCGCCGCGCCTCGGGGTTGGTATCGGTCGTTCCACGAGGCTCAGGCTGTCGATGGAGAAGGCCGAGGCCTCGATCGCTTTCATGGTGCCGGTCTGTTGGGGCATGTCTGTCTCGTTGTCTGGGGCGTGGTCGCGGCTCAGGCGGGCAGCACCTTGCCTGGATTCATGATGCCCTGCGGGTCGAGCGCCTGCTTGATCGCCTGCATGGTGTTGAGGGCCAGCCCGTGCTCGGCTTCCATGTAGCGAATCTTGCCCTGGCCAATGCCGTGCTCGCCGGTACAGGTGCCGTCCATGTCCAGTGCCCGGAATACCATGCGTTCGTTATGGCCCTTGGCGGCGGCAACTTCTTCGGCGTTGTTCGGATCGATGCAATAGCCGACATGGAAATTGCCGTCTCCGACATGGCCGACGATCCCGGCGGTCAGACCGTTCTCGATCAGGTCATTCTGGGCTTCCAGAATGGCTTCCGCCAGACGCGAGATAGGCACGCAGATATCGGTCGCCATCACCTCGCAGTTCGGGCGCATGGACTTGATGGCGTAATGCACATTGTGCCGGGCTTCCCAGAGCTTGTTGCGGTCCTCGGCCTTCTCCGCCCACTGAAAGGCGCTGCCGCCGAATTCGGTGGCGATCCCCTCGACCATTTCGGCCTGTTCCTTCACGCCGGTCTCGCTGCCGTGGAACTCGAAGAACAGGGTCGGCTTTGTCTCGTAGCCTTCCAGCTTGGAGAAGCGGATGCAGGCGCGCATCTGGTCGGCGTTCAAGAGTTCGATCCGGGCCATCGGCACGCCGGACTGGATGGTCAGGATTACCGTGCTGACGGCGCTCTCAAGATCGTCGAACTGGCAGACGGCGGCGGAGACCGCTTCGGGAATGCCATAGAGCTTGAGGGCAACTTCCGTGATCACGCCGAGCGTGCCTTCGGAGCCGACAAACAGCCGTGTCAGGTCGTATCCGGCGGAGGATTTCCGGGCCCGGCGGGCGGTGCGGATAATCTCGCCGCTCGCCGTCACCACGGTCAGGGACAGCACGTTCTCGCGCATGGTGCCGTAGCGCACGGCGTTGGTGCCGGAAGCGCGGGTCGCCGCCATGCCGCCGATGGAGGCATCGGCGCCGGGATCGATCGGGAAGAACAGGCCCTGGTCGCGCAGATGCGTGTTGAGCTGTTTGCGGGTGACGCCGGCCTGCACCAGGCAGTCCAGGTCCTCGGCATTGACTTCGAGGACCGCATTCATGTTCGAGAGATCGATGCAAATGCCCCCGGCGACGGCGCCGATATGGCCTTCCAGCGAGGTGCCGGTACCGAAGGGAATGACCGGAACGCCATGGGCGGCGCAGAGCGTCACCACTTCCGCGACCTCTTCGGTGCTGTTGGCAAAGACAACGCCTTCAGGCGGCAGGGCCGTGTGATAGCTCTCATCCTGACCATGCCGCTCGAGCACGGCGGGCGCTGTCGAGAGCCGGTCCCCGAAGCGGTCTTTCAGGATTTCCAGAACCGGTGCGATCTTTGATGCGCTTTCGCGGGCCTGCATGGTATTTTCTCCCTTGGATTTGCGCCCAGCCTAGAGAGAGGCGGGGCCGCGCTCAATCAATGAATTGGCATGAAGGACAAGCCGCGCAAGAAACGGAGATCCGTCCCGGTGCGGGTATGATATCAGCACGGTCAGTCATGCCCGTTCTGCGGCGGCACTCTTGTCCACGATCTCTAGAGAGCCAGCGGTGACGAAACCAATGTGAACCGAAAAGGCTTGGACCGGAGATGAATGCCAAGGTCAATCTCACCATGGGACCGGTGGAATGGGGTATCCTTATCCTGCTGTCCTCCGTCTGGGGCGGGTCGTTCTTTTTCGTCGAGGTGGCGATCCACGAGGTGCCGCCGCTGACCATGGTGCTGGTCCGGGTCGGGCTGGCGGCCATCGCCATGCAGATCGCCTTGCCGCTGTTCGGTCTGCGCATGCCGACGGACTGGAAAATCCTGCGGGCATTCCTGTTCATGGGGTTGCTGAACAATGCCGTGCCGTTTTCCCTGATCGTCTTCGGCCAGACCCAGATCGCCAGCGGCCTCGCCTCGATCTTCCTCGCCGCCACGCCGATCTTCGGCGTTCTGGTGGCGCATTTCCTGACTGACGATGAACGCATCACGCCGCTGCGTGTCTTCGGCGTGGTGTTCGGTTTCGGCGGTGTTGCACTGATGATCGGCGATGACGTGCTGGAAGGATTTTCCGGCACGCTTATCGGCCAGCTCGC
Source organism: Nisaea sp. (assembly GCF_040217065.1). Lineage (GTDB taxonomy): Bacteria > Pseudomonadota > Alphaproteobacteria > Thalassobaculales > Thalassobaculaceae > Nisaea. The sequence goes on along the minus strand of NZ_JAVJNX010000009.1, from coordinate 529,409 downwards.
GCTTCTGGGGGCGGCGCTCAGTTACGCCTTTGGCGGTGTTTTCGGACGCCGCTTCAAAGGTATGGGCGTCAAGCCCGCGCAGACAGCGGCGGGGCAGGTGACGGCGTCGAGCATTCTCATGATACCGGCTGTCGTTCTCATCGACCGGCCGTGGGAATTGCCTGCTCCAAGCGGGACAACCATCGCCGCTCTCATCGGTCTGGCCCTGCTCTGCACAGCCTTCGCCTATATTCTCTATTTCGAGCTGCTGAAGCGGGCCGGGGCGATGAACCTGCTGCTGGTCACCTTGCTGGTGCCGGTCAGCGCCATCCTGCTCGGCGTGACGTTCCTCGGCGAGTCCCTGGCGCCAAGCCATTTCGCCGGGATGGGGCTGATCGCGGTCGGGTTGCTGGCCATTGACGGGCGGTTGTTCCGGCCGCGATCCCAGAAGGGTTGAATTTACTTCGGGTTGCTCTCAATAAGTAAGAAACCAAGATCTATTGCGACGGCAGGGATATTGGGTATTCTTGTTCTGTAGCCAAAGATTAATCAACCGCTCCCCAAATACCCTTTTGCAATCTGACCGCCGGCGCCAACCGCATAGAGGGCATCGTCTTTATCTCTTGTCACCATTTTTACTGTCCAAGTACTTGGAATTTTTGTGGCTGTTAAGTATGGAGCGTCAGTATTGCTGATATTGTTTTGATCATCTACAATGTAAAATAGACTCTTGTATTCGAATGCCCAGATTGGTGTTTTTCCGCCTGGTCGCCCTTTCTGATAAGAAGTTCCTCTTTCCCTCATCGGTTTAAGAAACCAAGATCCGTTCAATGGTTTTGGAGCCGTTTCCCAACCGATCAGTCGATTGTCGCTTTGGATCGCGAAGACCTTATCGTCTGACATTGGGCAAAGCGCGTTGACGCTTCGGTCGCCAATATGTCCGAGGTCATAAATCTGTTCGTCTCCGGTGTAAACACCAACATTTCCCTCGGTACCAACAACAAACAAAATACCTTCAAAAAAAGATAATGAAGATAAAGACCAAGATATTGGAATCACCGTATCGTTTAAATTCTCATCAAACCGAATTAGTTTATTGTCATCTCGAACAGCCCACATCGCATTTGCTGTCCAATATGGTGAACTGTTGGGGGTGAACGCTATGGCGTTATATTCTTTGCCGTCATTGATATAAAAATCCCATATGAAAATGGGTGATTGAACTCTTGAGCTATCTGACACAGAGAGGACCTTTCTATCGTTTTCTTTCCGGATTCTCGGAAAGGTGCAGTTGCAGAGATTGTCGTGTGGTATGATTTGCATTAATTGTATTAAATTACAACCAAAAATAGTCAAGCTTGAGTTATCTGATTCTCGAGGAATTCAGATAGAAAATTCTCTATGAAAATGATTTTATTGGCCGCGCGCATCGATAAATGCGGCTTTCTTTGCATCAGAACATTTTTCTGCGGACTGACGTAATATCTGGGTGTGCCCGGAATAATTGTTGTTAGCCGCTTCTCTTTTTCCACTTCACCGGCATTTCCAGCGGACCCCGGAAGGCCCAGCCGCCGAACGGGACATCGCCCGCGAGCGAGAGGTCCGGTAGGCGCTCGAAGATCATCGGCAGAGCGACCTCCGCGATCAGGCAGCGGGAAGCCCAGGCGCCGGCGCAGAAATGCGGTCCCGCGCCGAAGGCGATGGAGGCGGATGTGTCGCGGGTAATGTCGAATTTCTCAGGCGCGTCGAACACGGACTCGTCCCGGTTGCCGGAACCGAACATCAGGAACACCCGGTCCTCCGGCTCGAAGGTCACACCTTTCAGCGTGTACGCTTGCGCAACCCGGCGCGGGGACATGCCGATGGGCGAAATCCAGCGGGCATATTCCTCGAAGGCCTGAAGCCAGGTGGCGCCGCCGGTGCGGATCAGCGAGAGTTGTTCCGGGTGGGTCAGCAGGGTCCAGACCAGGCCTGCGATCACGTCGCGCGGTTCGTTCTGTCCGCCGGAAATGGCCAGCTTGATATTTGCCCGGGCGGATGCTTCGGGCATTCCGGCCTGAATCTGCACGGAGAGCATCGAGCTGTCCGGCGTCTTGCGCAGCAGCGGAAGCATTTCGTCAATGTGGCGATCGATGGAGGCCGTGCAGTCGTGGCAGCGCGCTTCCACGTCCCGGTCGCCGGCATAATTGGCGCAGCCGTCGATCATGCCCTGGCTCACGCGGTCCATTTCCTGCCAGCTCATGTTGGTGAGCCCGGTGATGGATTTCAGCGCCTCGCCGGAGATCCGTTTCGCGATATCCTTCACCATGTCGGCCGCGCCGAGGGGGCGGAGCTCCTCGAGCGCCTTCCCGGTCTGCTTTTCGAACGCGGCCTTCCAGACCGCCTTCACCGTCTTCGGGGAGACCGAGGGAAAGATCGCCTTGCGCTCGGCCATGTGGGCGGCTCCGTCCTTGCGCATCAGATTCTGCCCCATGAGGACGGTCATCAGCCCCTGCGGCTGGTCGGAGGAGAAGATCTCGATCTTCTTCTCGTTCTCGAAGATGTCATCGCGGCGGGTGAGCAGGGTCGCGGCGAGCTGCGGGACATAGGCGATTGGCGCCCCGACGCGCATCCGTTCGAGGTCCGGATAGGGATCCTTCCAGAAGGCTTTCGGATCGATCTCGTAGGCGGGGGCGTTGGACATATGGTCTCTCCGTCGGGCGTCAGGGCACGCGCAGCAGGATGCCGTCGAGCTCCGGCACGGCGACGAGCTGGCAGGAGAGGCGGCTTGTCGAAGTGCGTTCCGGCTCGGCCATGTCGAGCATGTCGTCCTCGTCCGGCGCGATTTCCGGCAGGGAGGCTGGCGCATTTTCGACGATGACGTGGCAGGTCGCGCAGGCGAGGCTGCCGCCGCACTGGCCGACGATGCCATCGATCCCGTTGTCGAGTGCGGCCTGCATCAGGGTCCCGCCGGTCACGACCTCGGCGCTCTGCCGCGAGCCGTCCGCGAGGACCCAGGTGACGCTGATCGTTTCCATCCCAAAACCCTCTTTCTTCCATTTTGTTGTCATGTCAACAGAGCGGTGTTGTTGAGTCAACAAGCTCTCTCTGGGATGCTGGTCAAGAACGGTGCGGTGCGAAAAGGCGACACATGGCGGACGAGATAAAGGACCTACCGGATTCACTCTTCCTCGTTGCCGTGGAGGACATGGCGGGCGGGGAGACGCAGGAGACGCTGAGCTTCAGCCGTTCGCCGACAGTGCTGCTGACTTTTGCGGCCAACCGCTTCACCCGCAGCGCGGCGCGGCATTACCAGGAACGTTTCGGGATTGGAGCGATGGACTGGCGCATGCTGGTCATGCTCACCCGAGAGCCGGGCAGCAGCGTCAGCCATGCCGCGCGTACCATCGGCATCGACAAGGCGGCGGTCAGCCGCTGCCTGAAACGACTCGAGGCGGACGGCCTTGCCGCCCCGGACGATGTCGCGCGGCGGCGTGACTGGTACCTGACGGCGAAAGGCCATGCCCTGCATGCCGAGGTCCTGGCGGTCGCACTGGCGCGTCAACGCAAGCTGCTGGATGGGTTCTCCGAAGAGGATGTCGGCCGTCTGAACCGGTACCTCTCACGTTTCCTCGATAATCTGGACGCGCTGAGCGGGGAAGACCGGGAGGGGTAAGGCTGTTCGCGTGCTCCTGAAGCGTCGTCATCCCGCACCAATCGTGGAATATGGTTCACCAGCGGGGGGAAGAATAATAACCAGTCAGAGATTTGCTCTCGTTTTCGTGTTGTTTCCCAATCTGAAATAAATATTGCGTCTCTGTTTCCAGGTGTAGAACCCGTTGTACCGTCTGCAAGTGGCGCTGAAGAGAAGCCGGCGGTCGATGGCAGGCTCGAGACTGTCGCGCTCAGCCTCGTCGGTTATCTCCGCAATCTCAAGCAGAGCAAGGTGAGCGCGGAGCCGGGTGAGGGCACGGTGCTGACGCTGCGTTTCCAGGAGAGCGACCGGACACTCAGTGTTCTCCAGGGCGACCGGGTGCTCATGCAGGATGCCTGCGATCCGACCAAGTGAGGCCGGCATAGAAAGGGCCGGCGATGAGCCGGCCTTTTTGTTCTTTTCATCATTTGCCGTCATCCCGCACTTGATGCGGGATTTGTGTGGCGAAAGAGTAGCTCTACGATCATCGAGGTCCCGGCTCATTGGCCGGGATACGGGTAAAGATGGAAGCTGCTTACGCCTCGGCGCCGGTCTGGACGTCGATGCCCTTGCTGCTGAAGGCTTCCAGCAGTTCGCCGGTCTCATACATCTCGCGGATGATATCGCAACCGCCGACAAACTCGTTCTTCACGTAGAGCTGCGGAATGGTCGGCCAGTTGGAGAATTCCTTGATGCCCTCGCGCACGGCCGGATCCTCCAGCACGTTGATGCCCTTGAATTTGACACCGACATGGCTGAGCACGCCGACAACGGCAGCGGAGAAACCGCATTGCGGGAACACGGGCGTGCCCTTCATGAACAGGACGACATCATTGCCGTTGATTTCGTCCTGGATTCTCTGGCGGGTGTTTTCGTCAAGCATGGCGTGGTCCTTTCATGGGTCCGTGTGCCGTCGGGTTGGGGAATGAATTCTGTATGGTCAGATCAGACAGGCGTACCGGTTTGCAGGGCGAGAGCGTGCAGCTCGTTGCCCATCCGGCCCTGCAGGGCTGCGTAAACCATCTGGTGCTGCTGGATGCGGGTCTTGCCCTCGAACGCAGAAGACAGAACGTGGCAGGAATAATGATCTCCATCTCCGCGCAGATCCTCGATCGTGATCTGGGCATCGGGAAACGTCTCCTTGATGAGGCGTTCGATCTCTCCGGCTTCCATTGCCATGTGGTCTTGTCCTTGTTGCCCGTTGGGTTTCTTGTCTCGCCGGCCTCAGGATACGGCCATGTAATCCGGCAGCCAATTCTCGAATGTGGACCGTAGCACTGAGACGGATATGGAGTCACCGGTGCCGAGTTTCAATTCACCTGTGCCGGTTGTCGTCCCAATCACGGTGGCCGAAACGCCCGCATCCGCCGCCGCTTTCAGAATGCCGTCCGCGTTTTTGGCGGTGACAACATAGCGCGCCTGATCCTCGCCGAAGGCCCAGGCATGGGTGGGGAGACCGCTCTGCGGCGCAACATCCGCGCCGAGTCCCTTGGCGCCGAGGGCCATCTCCGCAAGGGCGATGGCGAGGCCGCCGTCGGAGACATCGTGGCAGGCAGTCACTTTGCCTGTTTCGATCAGGCCGCGAACGAAATCGCCGTTCTTCTTTTCCAGCGCGAGATCGACCGGCGGCGGAGCACCGTCCTCGCGGCCCTCGACTTCACGGAGATAGATGGATTGGCCGAGCCAGCCCGTGGTCTCGCCGATGACGATGATCGCCTCGTCCGTTGCCTTGAAAGCGACGGTGCCGCGCTTCTCGATATCGGCGATGACGCCGACGCCGCCGATCACCGGGGTCGGCAGGATCGCCGCGCCTTCGGTCTCGTTGTAGAGCGAGACATTGCCGGAGACGACCGGGTAGTCGAGCGCGTTGCAGGCCGCCCGCATGCCGTTGATGGCACCGACGAACTGTCCCATGATCTGCGGTTTCTGCGGGTTGCCGAAGTTCATGTTGTTGGTGATAGCAAGCGGCCTGGCGCCGGTTGCGGTGATGTTCCGCCAGGTCTCGGCGACGGCCTGCGCACCGCCGGTTTCAGGATCGGCTTTCACATAGCGCGGCGTGCAATCGACGGTGAGGGCGAGGCCCTTCTTGCTGTCGCGCACACGCACCATGGCGGCGTCGCCGCCGGGGCGGATCGCAGTATCGCCCATGATCAGGTGATCGTACTGTTCCCAGACCCAGCGCCGGCTGCAGAGATCCGGGGTGCCGATCAGTTTTTTCAGGGCGCCGGTCAGGCTGGCGGGCGCCGGGACTGTTGAGGCGACCACGACTGCGGAAGCCGGTGTCGGCTCCCACGGGCGGTCATATTCGGGGGACTCGTCGACCATCGGCGCGATCGGAATATCGCCGACCAGCTCGTCACCCATCTTCAGGACCAGGTGGCCCGTGGTGGTCAGGGTGCCGATGACGGCGAAGTCCAGCTCCCATTTGTCGAAGATCGCCCGGGCCTCGGCTTCCGATGCCGCATCCGGCTTCAGGATGATCAGCATGCGCTCCTGGCTTTCGGAGAGCATCAGCTCGTACGGCGTCATGTTCTCTTCGCGGGCCGGAACCTTGGCCAGGTCCATCTCGATGCCGAGACCCCCCTTGCCCGCCATTTCGACGGCGGAGGAGGTAAGGCCGGCGGCGCCCATGTCCTGGATGGCGATGATGGTGTCCGTCGCCATCAGCTCCAGGCATGCTTCCAGCAGCAGCTTTTCAGTGAACGGATCGCCGACCTGCACGGTCGGGCGCTTTTCTTCGGAATCCTCGTTGAACTCGGTCGAGGACATGGTCGCGCCGTGAATGCCGTCGCGGCCGGTCTTGGCGCCGACATAGATCACCGGGTTTCCGGCACCGGCGGCGGCGGAATAGAAAATCCGGTCTGCCGGGGCGAGCCCGACGGTCATCGCGTTAACGAGGATGTTGCCGTTATAGGCCGGGTGGAAGTTCACTTCGCCCGCGACCGTCGGAATACCCATGCAGTTGCCGTAACCGGCGATGCCGGCGACCACGCCGCCGACCAGATGCCGGGTCTTCGGATGATCCGGGCTGCCGAAACGCAGCGCGTTCAGGTTGGCGATCGGCCGCGCGCCCATGGTGAAGACATCGCGCAGGATACCGCCGACACCGGTCGCCGCGCCCTGATAGGGCTCGATGAAGCTCGGGTGATTGTGGCTCTCGATCTTGAAGACAGCGGCCTCGCCGTCGCCGATATCGATCACGCCGGCATTCTCGCCCGGACCCTGGATGACATGCGGCGCTTCCGTCGGCAGCGTCTTCAGCCATTTCTTCGAGCTTTTGTAGGAGCAATGCTCGGAATACATGGCGGAGAACACGCCGAGTTCCGTCATGTTCGGTTCGCGGCCGAGGATCTTCAGGATGCTGGCATATTCGTCTTCGGAAAGGCCGTGTTCGGCGACGATTTCCGGGGTGATCGCCGTATTGGAAATGCTCACGAGAGGGCCCTCACCAGTCCGTCGAAGAGGCCGCGCCCGTCGGTGTTGCCGACGGCGGGGTCGATGGCGTTTTCCGGGTGCGGCATGAAGCCGAGCACCGTCTTGTCTTTGTTAAATACACCGGCGATGTTGCGGGCGGAGCCGTTCGGGTTACCAGCTGCGCTGGTCTCGCCAGTCTCGTCGACATAGCGGAACGCGACCTGACCGTTCTGTTCGATCCGGTCCAGCGTCTCACTGTCGGCGAAATAGTTGCCGTCATTGTGGGCAACCGGGATTGACAATACCTGACCGTCTTCGTAGCCGCCGGTGAAGAGCGACCGGCTGGTCTCGACCCGGAGGCCGACATTGCGGCAGATGAATTTCAGGCCGGCATTGCGCATCAGCACACCCGGCAGCAGGCCTGTTTCGGTCAGCACCTGGAAGCCGTTGCACACGCCCATCACCGGTGTGCCCTTCGCGGCCTTTTCCTTCAGGCTGCGCAGCACCGGGGAATGGGCCGCCATGGCACCGGCGCGCAGATAGTCGCCGAACGAGAACCCGCCGGGGACCACGATCAGGTCCACATCGGGGATTTCACTGTCTTTGTGCCACACCATGAACGGCGCCGTGCCGCTCGCTTTTTCAAGCGCGATCGCCATGTCGCGCTCTCTGTTCGTGCCTGGGAAGACGATGATCGCTGATTTCAACGCGGGGGGCCTCTTATTTGGGGCTGGATCGGCGCGGCGGAAAGTACGGGAGGCCGGGCGGAAGTGCAAGCCGGGACACCTGATCGGCGGAGTATTTTGAATCATTCGCAGCGCGTCACTGCGCAGGAATCACTGCCGCCTCTGTCGTCCGGTGTTCCGTGTAAAAAGTTGATTTCCGCCGAACCTGAATAATAGAGTGTGATGGACCGGTGCAGGCGGCTCGGGGAGCACTGGCGAAAGGTGGGGACAGTGTCAGCGGAGCAAGTCAGGCCCTATTGCACGGACAAGATTGCGCTTATTGAATCGATACTGAACCCGATGAACCGTGGCATGCTGCTGCTGGATGATCGGCTATGCGTGCTTGCCGTGAACCCGCGTTTCTCCTGTCTCTTTCCGGATACTGGGAATCTCCCGCTGTTTGAAAAGCCGCTGGGGTCTCTGCTCGGCGCGATGGACCGGGCCGGTGCCGGCAAAGATGCCTGGGCTGAGGCGCTCCAGTCAGCCGCGAATGGCGGCAGCGCGTTCACCCACCGGCATGATTTTGGTGCAGGCGTGATCTGCGATCTGCTGGGAATTCCTCTTTCCGGGGTCGGGTATCTGCTGACTTTCGACGATGTCAGCGAGCAGGCGCGCGCCGAAAAGGCTGTGCTTCATCAAGACGGGCGAATCCAGGAGATTCTGGATCACAGCCCGATCGGGGTGAACATCATTGGCCCTGATGGCCTGCGCCGTTATTCGAACAGGAAAATGTCCGAGATACTGGGTTATGCGGAGTCGGAACTGAGGCAGACGAATGTCCGCGAGCACTATGTCGACCCATCCGATCGCGACCGGCTGTTCAAGAACATGAGTGTGACCGGCGCTATCGAGAACGAGGAGATCGAGCTTCTTCGCAAGGATGGTCAGCATTTCTGGGGCTTGCTGTCCTGCCGGCCGTTCCCGTTCGATGGCGAGGACTGCATCCTAGGCTGGGTCTACGAGATCACCGATCGTCTGGAGCTGGAGAGAAGCCAGATTCGCAGCCGCGAGGAACTGGAGATGCAGGTTCTGGAACTGCGGGACAGGGAAGACCGGATGACCAAGCAGGCAGCGGAGCTGGAATCCCTGGCATTCCGTCTTGCCGAGTCCGAAAAGAAGATGGCGGAATTCGCCAACCACGACACGCTGACCGGCTTGCCGACCCTGCGGCTTTGTCACGACCGCTTGCAACAGGCCATTGCCCAGTCGCAGCGTGGCCAGACCTTGATGGCGGTTTTCTATGTCGATCTCGACGGTTTCAAACTGGTCAACGATACTTACGGCCACGATGCCGGAGATCGGGTTCTGAAGGAAGCGGCGCTAAGGATGCGCAAATGTTTCCGGGAGGTTGATACGGTTTCCCGGATCGGGGGAGATGAATTTCTGATCGTCCTGACCGGTCTCGGGTTTCGTGACGCGGTTGTCCCACTCGCCCAGCGGCTGCTGAGCCGTTTCTCCGACGAGTTCATGCTTGATGACGGTGGCGCCATGATCGGCGCGAGCATCGGTATCGCTTTCTTCAACGGCGCTTCCGATACATCCGAATCCCTGATCAAGCGTGCGGACAGGGCGATGTACGATGCCAAGAAGAATGGGAAGAACCAGTATTCTATTGCCTAGCGGTGCAGGTCCTTGATCATCAGCGCGAACTCGTCAACATCGAGCTTGAAACGCTCTCTGACTGTCCAGCCGAGGCGCCGATAGAGTGTTTCGGCCGTGTGCGTGTAGAGGTGAAGACGCTCGATGTTCCGAGCGGCGGATTCACGCTCAACCGCACTGACCAGTTCGCTGCCGAGGCCCGTTTTACGAAACTCCGGCAAGACATAAACGCTGGCCAGCCAATGTAAAAGGTCCGGTCGCTCCGCAAGATCATGGTCGACGAGGCAGGCCATGCCGAGCACTGTGCCGTCCTGCTCTGCAATGACGCATTCCTCGCTTGGTTTCCGGATCATGTCCCGGAACCAACCCTCGCTATCGGACCGGGACCGGCCGGCAGTCACACCCCATTCGGTGTGGTTCCACTCGACAACGGTCTGTAGATGCCGCGGGGCGTCGGCAAGGCGAAGCAGATGAAGGCCAGCCATTGTGCGGCTCTTAACCTTCGATCTCGACCGTGTAGTTCTCGATGACAGTATTGGCCAGGAGCTTCTCGCACATGTTGGTGACCTGTGCGCGGGCCTTTTCCGTATCGGTCTCGCTGAGGTCAAGTTCGAGGAACTTGCCCTGGCGGACCTGATTGACACCGTCGAACCCAAGGGCGCCGAGCGCATGTTCGATGGCTTTGCCTTGCGGATCGAGGACGCCGTTTTTCAGCGTGACATGGACAGTGGCTTTCATGTTCTCACCAATTGATGTGTCGCTGTTTGCCGGCTTGCGGCGTTACTGGATGGCCTTTGGACCCTTGAGGTCCATCGGCCCGGCTTCGGGCAGCACGCCGAGACGGCGGGCAACTTCCTGATAGGCCTCGCGGACACCGCCGAGATCGCGACGGAAACGGTCCTTGTCGAGCTTTTCGTTCGTTTCCGTATCCCAGAGCCGGCAATTGTCCGGACTGATTTCATCCGCAAGCACGACCTGCATCGTGTCCTCGGTATAGAAGCGGCCGAATTCAAGCTTGAAGTCAACCAGACGCAGGCCGATGCCGACAAAAAGTCCGGTCAGGAAATCATTCACCCGGAGCGACAGGGCGACGATATCGTCGATATCCTGCGTGGTCGCCCAGCCGAATGCCGTAATGTGCTCTTCGGAGATCATCGGATCCCCGAGTTCATCGGACTTGTAATAATACTCGATGATCGAGCGCGGCAACGGAGTGCCTTCATCGAGTCCGAAGCGCTTTGCGATGGAGCCGGCAGCGACGTTCCTGATCACCACTTCGACGGGGATGATCTCGACTTCGCGCACGAGCTGTTCGCGCATGTTCAGACGGCGCATGAAGTGCGTCGGGATACCAATCTCGGCGAGTCTGGTCATCAGGTGCTCGCTGATGCGGTTGTTCAGCACACCCTTGCCGGTGATGATGCCCTGCTTCTCGTTGTTGAAAGCGGTCGCGTCATCTTTGAAGTACTGGATCAGGGTACCCGGCTCGGGGCCTTCGTAAAGGACCTTTGCCTTGCCTTCGTAAATTTTTCTGCGTCTTGCCATGAGTTCCCCGCCTGTCTGGCTGGCGGTCGGTTTCCGGAATGCGAAGACCCTGCATACCGCAGCGGCAGGAAAAGCGCGCTCCATATAAACATAAGGTAGGACAAACACAATCGGTGAAGCGGACAGGGGCCGGTCAGCGCTAAATTCCGGTGTGTCCGGAGGCAATTTGGAAGGGGCTGAAGGAGAGAGAAGGAGGGATTAAGCCGCATCCGGATTATGCCAATTTTGAGATAATCACGACGATCCGAAGATATGAATACTATTTTATGTTCAAACCAATCCAATCCGTAAAAATGGACTTATAAATCGCTTTGGTTCGGGTCCGCCTGGACCAGGGCACTCTTTTGCAGGGACGTATATAATGTCTATTATGCTTTTTGGCGGCAGCAATGCAGCCAAACTGGCTGCCTTGGACAAATCGCAAGCGATTATCGAGTTCAAGACAGATGGGACGATCATCCACGCCAACGAGAATTTCCTCAAAACGATGGGCTATGAGCTCAAGGAGATTGTCGGCAAGCACCACGGAATATTCGTCGATCCTGAATATCGCAGGAGCGGAGAATACAAAGAATTCTGGGACAGGCTCGGACGCGGTGAATTCCAGGCGGCGCAATACAAACGCGTCGGCAAGGGTGGCAAGGAAGTCTGGATCGAAGCATCCTACAACCCGCTGATGACCCCACAGGGCAAGCCGTTCAGGATCGTTAAATATGCGACCGACGTCACGGCAAAGACGGCCGAGCACACGGAATTGCTGGGCAAGGTAGACGCCATCAACCGTTCTCAGGCGGTGATTGAGTTCAATCTTGATGGCACGATCATTTCGGCCAACGAGAATTTTCTGACGACGGTGGGCTACCGCCTTGAAGAGATTGCCGGTCAGCATCACAGCATGTTCGTTGACCCCACGGAGAAGTCGAGCCCTGCGTATCAGGCCTTCTGGGAAAAGCTGCGGCGCGGTGAATTCCAGGCGGCGCAATACAAGCGCATCGGCAACGGTGGCAGGGAAGTGTGGATTGAGGCGTCCTACAATCCGATCTTCGATCCCAACGGACGGCCGGTAAAGATCGTCAAATTCGCGACCGATATCAGCGGCCGCAAGGATGACAATGCCCGGCTGGCCGATGAGTTTGAGCTGGGCGTCAAGCGCACCGTCGAAAACGTCTCCGCCTCGTCTGGGAACATGGAAGTGACGGCGCAGACCCTGGCCGCGACATCGGAGCAGAGCAACCAGCAGGCCGCGACCGTTGCCGCTGCGACGGAGCAACTGTCGGCCTCCGTTGATGAAATCGCGCGGCAAATCTCGGAATCCACACGCGCCGTGGGAACCGCTGTCGATGCCGCCGGAAAATCCGAAAAGATGGTCGGGGATCTCTTGTCGGCGGCCCAGAAAGTCGGCGAGATCACCAAGATCATCGCGGATATCGCGGAGCAGACCAATCTGCTCGCCCTCAATGCCACCATCGAGGCCGCGCGCGCCGGTGAAGCCGGAAAAGGATTCGCCGTGGTGGCCTCGGAGGTGAAGAGCCTGGCCAACCAGACCGCGAAAGCCACCGAAGAGATCGGGCTGCAAATCAAGGAGATCCAGGAAACCAGCCAGATCACGGCCAGTGCCATCGGCGAGATTGCGGGGATCATCGGGCAGGTCAACGAGATCGGAACGACGATTTCCAGTGCTGTCGAAGAACAGGCAGCAGCAACGCGGGAGGTCTCCCAGAACATCAACGGCGTGACCGAGGCGGCCGAGGAAAGCGGGCAGTCTGCCAAGAATGTCCTGCAGGTGGCCGAAGAACTATCCTCGCAGGCTCGGGATCTCAACGGTCAGGTAGACCTGTTCCTGGACAAGGTCCGCGGGATGTAGGCGGCCACCTGTCCGGTGACTTGAAAGGGCCGGTTGGACGCCCGGACCCCGGCCATGCCGGGGTCCGGAATCCCCCTAATCCGTCTCGCCGGACCGGGGTTGATAGATCTCGCTCCCCTTGTCGCGGAACAGCTCGGCCATGGTTTCCATGCCTTGCTTCGCCTCGTCCTTCAGTTCGTGCGAGATCCGCATGGAGCAGAATTTCGGACCGCACATGGAGCAGAAATGCACCGTCTTGTGCGCTTCCTTCGGCAGGGTCTGATCGTGAAAATCCCGGGCGGTTTCCGGGTCGAGCGACAGGTTGAACTGATCCTCCCAGCGGAAATCGAAACGCGCTCGTGACAGCGCATCGTCTCGCCGCTGCGCACCGGGATGGCCCTTCGCCAGATCCGCTGCATGGGCGGCGATGCGGTAGGTGATCACCCCGGTTTTCACGTCGTCCCGGTCCGGCAGGCCGAGATGCTCCTTCGGCGTCACGTAACAAAGCATGGCGCAGCCGAACCAGCCGATCATGGCAGCCCCGATGCCGCTGGTGATGTGGTCGTAGCCCGGCGCGATGTCCGTGGTCAGCGGGCCAAGCGTATAGAACGGAGCCTCGTCACAGACCTCCAGCTGCTTGTCCATGTTCTCCTTGATCTTGTGCATCGGCACATGACCCGGCCCCTCGATCATCACCTGCACATCGTGCTTCCAGGCGATCTTGGTGAGCTGCCCCAGCGTTTCCAGCTCGGCGAACTGGGCCTTGTCGTTGGCATCCGCGATGGAGCCTGGCCGCAATCCGTCCCCGAGCGAGAAGGAAACGTCATAGGCGGCCATGATCTCGCAGATTTCCTCGAAATTCTCGTAGAGGAAGCTCTCCTTGTGATGGGCCAGGCACCATTTCGCCATGATCGAGCCGCCCCGGCTGACGATCCCGGTGACACGGTCCACGGTCAGCGGGATGAAGGGCAGCCGGACACCGGCATGGATGGTGAAATAGTCGACACCCTGTTCGCACTGCTCGATCAGCGTGTCGCGATAGATCTCCCAGCTCAGCGCTTCCGGAACACCGTCGACCTTCTCCAGCGCCTGATAGAGCGGCACGGTGCCGATCGGCACGGGCGAGTTCCGGATGATCCATTCGCGGATATTGTGGATGTTCCGTCCGGTGGAGAGGTCCATCACCGTGTCGGCGCCCCAGCGGATGGCCCAGACCATCTTGTCGATCTCGTCCGCGACGGAGGAGGTGACGGCGGAATTGCCGATATTGGCGTTCACCTTGACCAGGAAATTGCGTCCGATGGCCATGGGTTCAGTTTCGGGGTGGTTGATGTTCGCCGGGATGATGGCCCGGCCCCGGGCTATCTCGGCGCGCACGAATTCGGGCGTCACCACATCGGGGATGGAGGCGCCGAAATCCTCGCCGTCCCGCGCGGTCCGTTTCAGCTCTTCACGGCGCTGGTTCTCGCGGATGGCGACGAATTCCATTTCCGCCGTCACGATACCGGCCCTGGCATAGGCGAGCTGGGTCGGCCGCTTGCCGCTCCTGGCACGCAGTGGCGGCTGAATGGCGCCGAATTCCGCCACCAGATTGCCGTCGCCGACATTGCCGTTATCTTCCGGCTTCACGACGCGGCCCTGATATGTCTCGACATCGCCGCGGGCCGTGATCCAGTCCCGGCGCAGGGCAGGCAGCCCCGCCTCGATATCGATCTTGGCATCGGCGTCGGTATAGGGGCCGGACGGGTCATAGACGGTCACCGGCGGCTCCCCGGCGGAGGGATGCACGGCGATTTCGCGCATCGGCACGCGGATATCGGGGTGGATGCTGCCGGGCACATAAATCTTGCGCGAGGCGGGCAACGGTCCCGTGGTGACGGTGGCGATGGGGGAGTGTTTGTTCATCAGATGGATCCCTTGCAGTCGGTTGCACAGAGATCCGGGGAGGCTTCAGGATAAATGGGGTGCGTGTGGCTGCAAGAGCGGTAACGCGTTTCCATCCCTACGCCGGCATGACCCGGATCAGGTTCGAAGGGTCGGCGCAATGCCTCTCAGCCCGTACGGGCACCCCTTGGAGTGCGTGAAGCCTAGGCGGGAACCATCCCGATGAAAAGGGTTAATCCAGCTCGTTTTCGAAGGCGGCGAGAGTCTTGCCGAGGCGGATGACGATTTCGTCCACCTCTTCTTTGGTGACGGTGAGGGGCGGGGTGACCATCAGCCATTCGCCATATTTGCCGTTCGCCGTGCGCCGGGAATAGAGCAGCAACCCGTTCTGCATGCCGATCTCGATCAGCCGGAAGACCGCCTGCAGGCTGGCGGGCAGGATTTCCTTGGTCTGCTTGTCCCGGACGATCTCGATGGCGTTCAGCAGGCCGAGGCCGCGCACGTCGCCGAGAATGGTGCTGCGGGTCTGCAGATCGCGCAGACCGGCCCGCAGGCGCTCGCCCATCTTCGTCGCATTGGCCATCAGTTCGTTGTCGATCAACTCGCTCACCACCGCATGGCCGACGGCGCAGCTCAGCGGGTTGGCGACATAGGTATGGCCGTGCATGAAGCCGCCATTGCGCGTGACGGCATCGACCATGGTGGCCGGCGCCAGCA
This sequence comes from Nisaea sp., assembly GCF_040217065.1. GTDB lineage: Bacteria > Pseudomonadota > Alphaproteobacteria > Thalassobaculales > Thalassobaculaceae > Nisaea. The sequence goes on along the minus strand of NZ_JAVJNX010000009.1, from coordinate 514,030 downwards.
CCAGGCCAAGCGGGGTGTAGCCGGCCGCGATACCCTTGGCCAGGGTGATCATGTCCGGTTTCGCATCCGGCCAGTGATCGGCGCAGAGGAACGTGCCGGTGCGTCCGGCGCCGCACATCACCTCGTCATAGATCAGCAGCACGCCGTGTCTGGTGCAGATGTCCCGCACGGCCTTGTAATAATGGTCCGGCGCCACCAATGCGCCGGTGGCAAGGCCGCCGACCGGCTCCATGATGAAGGCCAGCACCGTTTCCGGACCTTCATCGAGAATGATCTGTTCCAACGCAGCGGCGGCATGGCGGGCATAACTGTCCGCGTCGTGATTGTCCGGCAGCCGGTAATTGAAGGGGGCGGGGACTTTCGGCATCACCCGCATCATGCTGGAAAACACCGAGTCCGAAACCGGATCGCCACTGATGGCGGCCGCACCGAGGGTGGAGCCGTGATAGCCGGGATCGCGGCCCAGCACCTTGCAACGCGCGGGCTGGCCTTGAGTGATGGCGTACTGCCGGGCCAGCTTGATGGCGGCTTCGTTCGCTTCCGATCCGCCGGAGCAGATGAACGCGCGCTCGAAGCCGGGGCCCGCATGTTCCGTGACGAGATCCGCCAGATCGATATTGGGCTGGTTCTCGAAATGCGGCTTGCCGGCGAAACAGATCTTCTGCGCCTGATCCATCATGGCGGCGATGACGCGTTCGTTGCCGTGGCCGATATTGGTCGCCACCGGCCCGCAGCAGGCATCCAGATACTGCCGTCCGTCCGTATCCCAGATCCAGGCGCCCTTGCCGTGGGAAACGGTTGGACGGCGCTTGCCGCCGTCCGGCGTATAGAAAACGTCGATCGGCCCGCCGTGGCTGCCGAATGTTCCGCCGGTGCTGTTGAGTTCTGCCGCCACTATCCGCTCCTTAAAAGACTGGAGATCATTTTCAGAGGGGAGGAAATCATATTATTGTACACTGTACAATAAATGTTATACGGGATTCCGCCCGTGCTCGATTTTCGCCGCAAGTCCGGCAATCAGTGCGTCGGTGAACATCTCGAAACCGGACTCAAGAGGTGCCTCCGTGCCGTTTTGCCAGCGCAGCACCAGCGCCCGGTTCAACAGGCGGTGGCGTTCCGCCGCCAGGGTCGGGTAAAGCGCCGGGTCTGCCTCATCGACGCTGGCCGTGAGGGAGGCTTCCAGGTCGCCGTCCGGATCGGGAAAGACATGGGCGAATTCCTGGGTGGCATAGCCGCACAGGCCGGTAATCACGGAGTTGTATGCGGCGACCAGATCCTCACCCGCGAACCCGGCCCGGGTGAGGGTGGCGAGAATGCCTTCAACCAGATTCAGGTCGACGCTGGCGCTGGAGACCAGATGGCCGCCGATTAGGGGAGATATGTTCGGATGCGTGCGGACCACGTCCCGGTAGCGCCGGAACAGGGTCTTCAGCCAGGCCTGCCAGTCCGGATCGGGCTCGGGCAGCACATCGGCGAACAGGGCAGCGATCAGTCGGGCGATCAGATGATGGCGGTTCGGCACATGCCAGTAAAGCGCGGTCGGATAGACGCCGAGGGCCTTGGCGATATTGCGGATGGAAAAACTGTCCAGCCCCTCCCGGTCCAGCAAATCGATGGCGGCGGCGATGATGGCATCGCTGGAGAGCGGGGTGCTCTTCGGTTTGCGTCTGGCGGGTTTCTCCTGGACCACAGGTTCAGCCTGACAGATCGACAGGGGAGAAGTCGGATTCGTCCGGCCGCCCGGGCGCGAACCGCCAGACCGGCTTACGGCCTGGATCGGCCGGCAAGGCGATCAGGGATGAGGAGATGGTGGCGAATCCGGCGCCGCTATCGAGATTGATTGCAGAGCCATATTCACCCGATACCGCGCGTGTCCGGTCGGCGAGCAACCTCTCCCAGCCTGCCCAGTCGTCATTATCCGGGTCTGGCACGTCCGCGATGCGGAAGCGGGGCAGGGCCCGCCGCACGCGGGGGCTGTCGGGGTCGTTGACATCGTAAGCCGTGAAAATCGAGACCCCGTCGGGGATCTCGAAGACATCGATCTCGCCGTCTTCCGTTGCTTCATTGCGGAGCCAGAAAGCCTTTTCCGCATCGGCGATCAGCATGTTGAAACTGCGGTAGCTGGTGCCGTCAAGTTCGCCCAACGCCTTGGCGGCTGCTTCCGCCTCGGCATGGTCCAAGGCTTCAAGGACGACTTCTCCGCGGGACCGTTTCCCGTCGGCCGGGCCGAGCGAGCCCTGGCGGTTGAGAATCCCGGCCGCAAGCCCGTATTCGTTCAAACCAATCCAGGAGCCGCGGCTCAGCTCATCGAGACCGGCGATGACATGCGGCCGATCGGGCCAGTGCCGGGCCGGTTTCTGCCAGGGCCGGGACTGCATTTCATCGCGGTTTGCGGCGATCAGGACCGGCCAGATGTGGCCTGGGCGGCGGAGGATGACGAGGGTACACATGGCCGAGACCCTACGCCGGGCGAAAGATCACCGAAACATTTTTTGACAAGCGCCGGAATTGCGGCAATCTGCCCTTTAACAGAACATGCCGCGCCTGATAGATTGCCGCCGCATTCAAGATTCTGAGCCATGCCGAAGTTTAGTCATTAGGCCGGTCTGGTGTTCAGCACGGGAAAGAGACGAAGGGGTATTCGACCGATGTCAGGTTTCGACAAACGCCAAAAAGGCGAAGAAGCAAAGTACGCGCACGATTCCGAACTAAACTTCAAGGCCAGCGCTCGCCGTAACAAGTTGCTTGGCCTCTGGGTCGCCGAGGAATTTCTCGGCAAGACCGGTGACGAAGCGGCTGCCTATGCCAAGGAAGTCGTTGTCGCAGACATGGAAAAGCCGGGCGTCGACGATGTTGTCGAGTTCATTCTGAAGAGCGTCGAAGGCACTGGTGCCGATCTTTCCGAACACCGCATTCGCCACAAGCTCGACGAGTTCATGGCGATTGCGCTGGAGCAGCTCAAGACCGAGGGCTGACAAGCCCGGCGTCTCAGAGACAGCACAAATGAAAACGGCGCCCGTTCAGGCGCCGTTTTTTATTGCCGGCTGCGGGAGTAGTTAGCTCTCGCCGAAAACCCGGTTGAAGATCGTGTCCACATGTTTGGTGTGGTAGCCGAGATCAAACAGGGATTCGAGCGCGCCGGCGTCGAGCAGCGCCGTCACTGCATCATCCGCCTTCAGCAGGGTGAGGAAGTCCTTGCCTTCCAGCCAGACCGGCATGGCGTTGCGCTGCACGGCCTGATAGGCGTCTTCCCGGCTCATGCCGGCCTGGGTCAGGCCGAGCAGCACGCGCTGGGAGTGAACCAGACCGCCGAGCTGGTCGAGATTGGCCTGCATGCCTTCCGGATAGATCAGCAGCTTGTCCACCACGCCGGTCAGGCGGGCGAGGGCAAAGTCGAGGGTCACGGTGGAGTCCGGGCCGATCATCCGCTCGACGGAGGAGTGGGAGATATCCCGCTCGTGCCAGAGCGCGACATTCTCCATTGCCGGGACAACGGCGGACCGGACCAGCCGGGCGAGGCCGGTCAGGTTCTCGGTCAGCACCGGATTGCGCTTGTGCGGCATGGCCGACGAGCCCTTCTGGCCCGGCGAGAAGTATTCCTCAGCCTCGCGGACTTCGGTGCGCTGCAAATGCCGGATCTCGGTGGCCAGCCGCTCGACGGAGCTGGCAATGACGCCGAGTGTGGCGAAGAACATCGCATGCCGGTCGCGCGGGATGACCTGGGTGGATACCGGCTCGGCGGTGAGGCCGAGTTTCTCGGCCACATGCTCTTCCACGCGCGGATCGATATTGGCGAAGGTACCGACGGCGCCGGAAATGGCGCAGGTCGCGATTTCCGCCCGGGCGGCCTGCAGCCGGGCCCGGTTGCGGTCGAACTCGGCGTAATAGCCGGCCAGCTTTACACCGAAGGTCAGGGGCTCGGCATGAATACCGTGGCTGCGGCCGACCGTTGGGGACATCTTGTGCTCGAACGCCCGGCGCTTGATCGCCGCCAGCAGAGAATCAAGGTCGGCCAGCAGCAGGTCGGCCGCCTGGGTGAGCTGCACCGCGAGGCAGGTGTCCAGCACGTCCGAGGAGGTCATGCCCTGATGCACGAAGCGGGCTTCGTCGCCAACGTACTCGGCGAGGTTGGTCAGGAAGGCGATGACATCATGCTTGGTCTCGCGCTCGATCTCGTCGATCCGGGCGATATCGAAATTGCCGCGTTCCCAGACAGCCTTGGCGGCTTCCTTCGGGATCACCCCGAGCTCGGCCTGTGCGTCGCAGGCATGTGCCTCGATCTCGAACCAGATGCGGAATTTGTTCTCGGGTTCCCAGATCTTGACCATCTCGGGGCGGGAATAGCGCGGGATCATGTGTATCCTCGGGTGACTGGTGCGTGCGATTGATGCCGGAATGCGTACCAGAATGCGTGATGGCAATCGGGCAGGCGGGGTTTTATCATTGCCGCCGCTTGGAGTCACGCTGCGGGCGGACTGGTAAGACGACAGCTCAAGAGGGAGCGTATCCATGAAGATCGACGGCAAGCCGCATCGCACGATCTGGCCGGCGCCGGACGGCAGTGCGGTCGAGATCATCGACCAGACGAAACTACCGCACCTTTTCGAGATTGCCAGGCTGGAGACGCTGCAGGACGCCGCCCATGCGATCAGGGCCATGCTGGTGCGCGGCGCACCGCTGATCGGGGCGACGGCAGCCTATGGCATGTGGCTGGCCATGCGCGAGGATTCCTCCGACGCGGGCCTGTCGAACGCCTATGACCGGCTTTATGAGACCCGGCCGACGGCGGTCAATCTGCGCTGGGCGCTGGATGCCGCGCGGACAAAGCTCGGCCCCCTGGCGCCGGATGCGCGGGCGGATGCCGCTTTCGCCCTGGCGGGTGAAATCTGTGACGAGGATGTGGAGATCAACCGCTCTATCGGCGAGGCCGGTCTCGCGGTGATCAAGGACATCCAGTCCCGCAAGAAGCCGGGCGAGACCATCAATGTGCTGACACACTGCAATGCGGGCTGGCTGGCGACGGTGGATTGGGGCACGGCGACCGCGCCGATTTATCTGGCGCATGATTCGGGCCTTCCGGTCCATGTCTGGGTCGACGAGACCCGGCCGCGCAACCAGGGCGCCAGCCTGACGGCGTGGGAGCTCGGCAATCACGGCGTGCCGCACACGGTGATCGTGGACAATGCGGGCGGCCATTACATGCAGCACGGCATGGTCGATCTGGTCATCACCGGCACTGACCGGACAACGCGCGCGGGTGATGTCTGCAACAAGATCGGCACTTACCTGAAAGCGCTGGCGGCGCACGACAATGGCGTGCCGTTCTATGTCGGTCTGCCATCTCCAACGATTGACTGGACCATCGCGGACGGGGTGCGCGACATTCCGATCGAGGAACGCGATTCCCGGGAGGTGACGGAAATCACCGGACGCCTCGCGGACGGCAAGGTCGCCACGGTGACGATCACGCCGGAGACGAGCAAGGCGGCGAATCCGGCCTTCGACGTGACGCCGGCGCGTCTTGTCACCGGCCTGTTGACCGAGCGCGGTCTTGCGGAGCCAAGTGAGGAGGGGCTGCTGCGGTTGTTCCCGGAAATGCGCCAGGCGGGTGAGGATTAATGACGGTGAAAATGGGCAAGAATGAACGTGCGTTGCGGCAGGAGGTGATCGATACCTGCCTGAACATGAATGCAATGGGGCTGAACCAGGGAACGTCCGGCAATGTCAGCGTGCGCTGCGGCGACGACCCGGCGGAAGGTTTCTTCATGACGCCGTCCAGCATCCGGTATGACAGGCTGGTGCCGGAAGACATCGTGCGGATGGATCTGGAGGGCAATGTCGAGGGCAAGCACAAGCCTTCCAGCGAATGGCGCTTCCATCTCGATATCATGCGGGCCCGGCCGGATGCGGGGGCCATCGTGCATACCCACGGCATGTTCGCGACCACGCTGGCCTGTCTGCACCGGGAGATCCCGGCTTTTCATTACATGATCGCGCTTTTTGGTGGGCCGACGATCCGCTGTGCCCCATATGCTACCTATGGCACCCAGGAGCTGTCCGACCATGCGCTGACGGCGCTGGATGGACGCAAGGCCTGTCTGCTGGGCAATCACGGCCTGATCGTGCTGGGACCGACCCTGGAGCGCACATTGGCGCTGACCCAGGAAGCGGAGACCCTCGCGGCCATGTACTGGCGGGCGCTGCAGATCGGCCAGCCGGCGATCCTTCCGGATGAGGAGATCGAGAAGGTTGCCGCGAAATTCGGTGTCACCGGCTATGGTGGGCGCTGATGCCATGTTTTCAGGAGAGGGAGCTGTTCAATGATCGGTAAGGGCCTTATCTGGGCAGCGGCCCGTCGCATTATGCAGAACCCGGAGGTTCAGCAACGTGCAACTGACATTGCCGCCGAAGCCTATACGCGGGCAAAGCCGAAACTGGAGAATGCGGGCCGTCAGATCAGCGAGTCCATGCGCGATGCTGCGGCGGAACACGACCCGGTGGCGGATCCGATCGGCTTCGTTAAGTCCCTGAAGAAAAAAGCGCTTCCGCCGCAGGATCGGGGCTGATGGCTGCGCCCCGACGCGGTCGGGCGTGTTCAGGTATCGGATATTGTGGTAACAATATTTGACATATTTATTTAAAATACAATATAAATAACTGGTTCATGGTGCTGGTGATGGATTTTTACACCGGTTTGCGGCAGAATGCGTGCTGGAGACCGGCCTGAAGGATCAGGTTTGGTAATGGCAATCGGTCCGATAAACAATTTTCCGCTGGTTCCGGTAACGACCGGGCAAAGACAAAATCCGGCACCGCTCGACGGCGCGGAAGATCGGCGGAACAATGCCCAAGCCACTGAAGACAGCCGATTTGCGCAGGAACTGCGCTCAACCGACCCGAATGCGGACCAGCGGACGCCGCAGCGTCAGAAGCCCGTGGCCCTGGAAGAGATCAGCGCCGATCTGCCCAGGGGCTCCATTCTCGACATCACAGTATAACAGGCATTTTCGATCCGCCCTCGCTGGCGGTTACGAGGCTGCGAAACAGCTTTTCCGGCTCGAACGGCTTCGTGATGTGATCGCACATCCCGGCGGCCGCGCTTTTTTCGATCTCTTCGGCCACTGCATGTGCGGTCAGGGCAATTACCGGCAAATCGCGGTAGCGGGGGTCGGCCAGAATGCATCGGGTCGCCTCGTGTCCGTCCATTTCCGGCATCTGCAGGTCCATCAGCACAGCGTCAATCGCAGGTGGCGCGTCGGCCAGCATGATATCGACCGCCTCCCTGCCGTGTTCGGCCGGGATCACCGTCATGCCGGCGCCCTGCAGGATGGCCGAGGCAATCTCCCGGTTGATGGCATTGTCTTCCACCAGGAGGATCTTTAAACCGTTGCAGGCGGCGCGCCAGTCCCGGTCGATATTCGCAACGGCATCAATGCCCTGCTTCGCGGACCGGAGGGGCAATTCGACGTGGAAGGTGCTGCCGTGCCCCGGCCTGCTCTCGACCCAGACGCGTCCGTTCATGGATTCCGCCAGGTCGCGCGAGATGGCCAGCCCGAGACCCGTGCCGCCGAAGCGCCGTGTCGTGGAGGCATCCGCCTGTTGGAACGGGACAAAGATGTGCCTGGCAGTGCCTTCGTCGATGCCGATCCCGGAATCCGCGACGGAAATCCGGACCAGGCGGAGGCCCTCCTTTTCCTTTTCTGCCGTGACGTCGAGACGGATATAGCCGGTATCTGTGAACTTGACGGCATTGCCGCAGAAATTGGTCAGAATCTGTGTGATGCGGTGCGGGTCGCCGATCAGGGCAAGGTCGTCGGTTCCGTTGGAATTGACGGTAAAGGCGAGGCCTTTTTCTTCTGCCCGCGTTGCGGCAATCGAGCTGACGTTTTTCAGGATGTCGCACAGATTGAAGGGGATTTCCTCGATTTCGACCCGGCCAGCCTCGATCTTCGCGAAGTCGAGCACATCGTTCACGATATTCAGCAGCGCGTCGGAAGAGGCGCGGACCTTGGCGATGATGTCGCTTTGCCTGTCGGTGAGACCGGTCTCGGCGAGAATCCTGATGAGGCCGACGATTCCGTTCAGCGGGGTGCGGATTTCGTGGCTCATTCGGGCGAGGAAATCGGATTTCGCCCTGTCGGCTTGTTCGGCCCGGCTCTTGGCGTCGCGCATTTCCGCCTCGGCGCGCTCGGTTTCGTGCAATTGGCGGTTCAGCGCCGAAGTGCGCTCCTCAACCCGCTTTTCCAGCTGTTCGTTGGTCGAGCGCAGCAGGGCCTCAAGCCGTTTTTCGTCCGTGACATCCCGATAGGTTGCCACGAAGCCGTTCTCGATCGGACGACGGTTGACTTCGATTATGGTCCCGTCCTTGCGTTGCCGAATTGAGGTATATGGCTCGGGTCTGGCTGCGGCGGAGGCGTGTTTTTCGACGATCTCATTGATATCGCCGGCTCCGAACTCTCCCATCTTCGCCTGATAGCGCAGAAATTCGGTGAAGTGGCGGCCCGGCTGATTGAAATGATGCGGGACGGCCATCAGGTCGAATGCCTGAGGGTTTGCGGCAATCAGGTTCAAATTCTTGTCGAATAGCGAAATACCGTAGCTCACCGCTTCCAGAATGGTTTCGAGCGCTGCGGTTTTCTCGACAAGCTCATTGTTGTTGGCACGCAGGAGGGCTTCCAGCTGCTTTTGTTCAGTGACGTCAATATAGGTGGTGACAAATCCGCCTTCGGTAGGCCTGCCCCAGGTATCGTAGATCTTCCCGTTCGACTGTTCCCGAGTATAGCGTAGGTTTTCGAACGTGCTTGCCAGGGCTATGCGCCCCTGTGCCAGCTCTTCCACATCGCCTGGCCCGTATTCACCACGCGCGGCGAGAAGCCGGACGAGATCGACAAGCGGTGTTCCCGGTCGGTTCAGTTCCTGCGGCAATTGCATCATGTCGAAGGCCTGACGGTTCGCAGCAACCAGATTCAGATCGCGATCGAACAGGGTAATACCGTAGTTGACTGCTTCGAGGATGGCTTCGAGGGCTTTGGTTTTGGCCGAAAGTTCCGTTTCCCGTTTCTGCAGGCGCGCCGTCCGTTGCCAGACGAGTTCGTCAAGCCGTTCGTTCGATTGCTCGAGCGCCTGCTGCGACTGCCTCAGCTCTGTGATGTCCTCGTAGGTGGTCACGAAACCGCCGCCTTTGACAGGCTTACGGGTGATGCGAAGAACCGAACCATCCGGCCGCACGGGTTCGTAGCTGTGTGCTCCTGTCTGCCGCGCCGCTGCAAGCCGCTCATTGACGAGGCTTTCGGTTTCCCCGGGACCGTATTCGCCGCGCTCCGCTTGAATCCGGAAAAACGCGGCTATCGGTGTGCCGGGCGTTCCCAGTCGGTGTGGGACGCGAAGCAGATCAAGATAACGCCGGTTGCAGACGACCAGATTGAGGTCCTGATCGAAGTAACTAATACCCAGGCTTATATTTTCGATCACGGACGAAAACACATCGATGTCCGTAATATCTGATTCCATGGTGCCGGCCCGGTTTCTCTGCAGAACTGTTCGGTACGATCGGGGACGAGTGTACCTTGCTATTATTAACGCTTTGTTTGCATCCAACCGTTCTGGAGAGTCAGGACGAATAGGCATCCACGAGTGCCTTGTAGTGAATCTGTAAAGCCCGGGATATTGGTCCGGGACCCCTTTCAGGACTGACTTGTATCCCGTCGATCTCGGCGACCGGTGTCAGTCCGCCGAAAGAGCCGGTCAGAAAGGCCTCGTCGGCGCCGTGGCATTCGACGAGCGAGAAGTTTTTCTGGAAGACCGGGATGCCATGTTGCCGGCAGAGATCAATGATCTTCTGGCGGGTCACGCCGTTCATGCAGTAGTCGCCGGTCGACGTCCAGACCTCGCCGCGCCGGACAATGAAGAAATTGCAGGCATTCGTTGTGTTCACGAAGCCGTGCGGATCCAGCATCAGGCCCTCGTCGGCGCCGGCCTGTTCGGCCTGCAGGCAGGCGATGACGCAATTCAGTTTCGAATGGGAATTCAGTTTCGGGTCCTGGGAGTGTGGCAGGCCCCGGACCTGGGGAACCGTTGCCAGCCGGATGCCGCGCTGGTGCAGCCCGCCCGCCGGTTTTGAATGTTCCAGGATGATTACAATCGTTGGACCGCTGTGGGACAGGGACGGGTGCTGGAACGGCCTCGCCTTCACGCCGCGGGTGATCATCAGGCGGCAATGCACATCGGAATGCATATCGTTGGCGGCGGCGGTTTCGTTCAGGGCGGCAAGAATACCGGCCCGGTCCATGCCGATATCGAGGCTGACCGATTTGCAGCTTTCGAACAGCCGGTCCATATGTTCCTCGAAGAACACCCACCTGCCATTGTGCAGCCGCATGCCTTCCCACATGCCGTCGCCGAGCATGAAACCGGAATCATAGACGGAAACCGTGGCCCGGGCGCGCGGAACCAGCTGGCCGTTCACATGGATCTTGATGTCCCGGTTGCGGGGATCGTCTTCCGCGTCATGGGTCGTCGTGCGCTCGTTCGTACCGCTTGCCTGCATGAAACCCTCGTGTCTGAAGTCACCGAGCGGCAAGTGTGTCGTGCAACGTGACTGATGACAATTCAATGCGGCTGTCCTGCCTCGCGGAATGATTGACCGGCGCCATGACGGCATGTCACTGAGATCGGCAGAGTCTCGTTACCGGAGCTGCCGCGTGACCGCCGAAGCCAAGACACCATCCTTCTCACCGTCTCGTGCGCTGTTGCTCGCCGGCTGGCTGTTTGCCTCGGTCTTCTTTCTCTATGCCTTCGTGCTCCGTGTGTCGCCGTCGGTCATGGTCGACGATCTGATGCGCGAGTTCGCTGTCGGCGGCGCCATCCTCGGAAATCTCTCCGCCGTCTATTTTTACGTCTATGCCAGCATCCAGATCCCGGTCGGTGTTGCCATCGACCGGCTCGGCGCGCGGCGCCTGGCGAGCGGTGCCGCGGCGATCTGCACTGTCGGGGTGCTGGTGTTTGCCGGAGCCGACTCGCTCTGGATGGCCTATTTCGGGCGGTTCCTGATCGGCCTCGGCTGCGCCTGCAGTTTTGTCGCCGCCCTGTCTGTCGCCGCCCTCTGGTTTCCGGGACGGTTTGCCCTGCTGGGCGGCCTTGCGCAGATGCTCGGCGTGCTTGGCGGTGTTCTGGGGCAGGGGCCTTTCGGCTATGCGGTAGAGCAGATCGGCTGGCGGGAAACCAACCTGTGGGTCGCGGTTGGCGGCGCTGTTCTCACCGTCTGCCTGTTTCTCACCGTGAGGGATCGCCCGCGCGGCGAGGCGGAGCCGGCCCGGCCGCTTCTTGACGGGCTGAAACACGCTCTGAGCAACCCGCAGACCTGGCTGGCGGCGAGCTTCGGCGTCGGCATGACCGGCTCCATGCTTGCATTCGGCGGTCTTTGGGGGGTGCCTTTCTTCATGGAGGCGCGGGGACTTGGCAAGCCCGAAGCTGCGGCCCTGGCATCGATCATGTTTTTCGGCTGGGGTGCGGGTGCGCCGCTCAGCGGCTGGCTTTCGGACAAGCTTGGCAAGCGCCGGCCGTTCATGGTGCTGGGCGGGGTGCTGGCGACGTCCGGGATCGCCCTGATCATCCTGTTTCCGGCCATGCCTCTGCCGCTTCTTTATGCGGTGCTGGCGCTGCAGGGGGCGGGGTCCGCGACCATGGTGCTGAGCTTCGCCGTGGCGCGGGAGCACAACCCGCCCTGGGCCAACAGCGCGACGCTCGGGATCATCAACAGCTTCGTTGTCGGCAGCGGCGCAGTCCTGCAGCCATTCATCGGTTACCTGCTGGATTTCTCATGGGACGGTCGTCTGCTGGACGGAGCCCGGGTCTATTCGATCGACACGTTCGGTTTTGCCCTTCAGGTCCTGCCATGGTGCTGCCTCGCCGGCACGGTGGCCGCCTGCTTCATCCGGGAGATCGACCGGACACCGAGAGGTCCTGAGCTGACCGGTTCCCCGGCCTAAAGCAGTCCGCGCGCCTTGAAACTGGTATGCGCGGCCCGGCCGACGATGATGTGGTCGTGCAGCACGATGCCGAGAGTGGAGGCCGCCTGCCGGATCTGCTCGGTCATGTCGATATCGGCCTTCGACGGTGTGGTGTCCCCGCTCGGGTGGTTGTGCACCAGGATCAGCGCCGTCGCTCCGTGATCGAGCGCGCGGGCCACGACCTCGCGCGGATAGACCGGCGTGTGGTCGATCGTGCCTTCCTGCAGCACCTCATCGGCAATGATCCGGTTCTTCTTGTCGAGGAAGAGCACCCGGAACTGCTCGCGCTTGGAGAATCCCATCGCGGCCCGGCAATAGGCGATCAGCTGGTCCCAGGAGGAAACGACGGCGCGCTCGCGCACACCTTCCTGCATCAGTCTGATGGCAGCGGCCCGGACGCTTTTCAGGGTAATGGCCGTGCTTTCGCCGACACCGCGGATTTTCATCAGGTCTTCGGCCGGCGCGGAGATGGTTTCGGCAAAGCTGCCGAAGCGTTCCAGCAGGCATTTGGCGAGCGGTTTCACGTCGCCGCGCGGCCGGGCCTGGAAGAGCACCAGCTCCAGCAGTTCATAGTCCTGGATGGTCTCGGGGCCGGATTTCAGGAACCGTTCCCGGAGCCGACGCCGGTGTCCCGAATGGTAGTCCTGGCTCAAAAGGTCGCGTGGCACGGATGCAATCCTCCCTTCCGATCACTCGATAGGGTGATCATGGGAAGGGCGGGCGCCTTTTTCCGCGAGGGGCGGGCGATCAGTCCTCGTAGGGCGGCTTTGTGTAGCCCTTGGGAGATTCCGTGAAGATTTCGCAGCCGTCCGCCGTCACGCCGATCGAGTGCTCGAACTGGGCGGAGAGGGAACGGTCGCGGGTCACGGCGGTCCAGCCGTCGGGCAGGATCTTCACCGCGTATTTGCCGTCATTGATCATCGGCTCGATGGTGAAGAACATGCCTTCCTGCAATACCGGGCCGGTGCCTTTCTCGCCGTAATGCAGCACGCTCGGTGCGGCATGGAAGGTGCGGCCGAGGCCGTGGCCGCAGAAATCGCGGACAACGGAGCAGCGCTCGCCTTCGGCATAGCTCTGGATGGCATGGCCGATATCGCCGAGGGTCGCGCCCGGCTTCACCACGGCAATGCCGCGCATCAGGCTTTCATAGGTGATGTCCATCAGCCGGCGCGCCTTCACGCCGACCTTGCCGACGCCGAACATCCGGCTGGTATCGCCGTGCCAGCCATTCAAAATGACGGTGACGTCGATATTCAGGATATCGCCGTCCTCCAGCTTCCGGGGGCCGGGAATGCCATGGCAGACGACATGATTGATGGAGGTGCAGATCGACTTGGGAAAGCCCTTGTAGCCGAGCGGCGCAGGCGCGGCGCCGTGCTCCAGGATGAACTCGTGGCAGAGCCGGTCGAGCTCCTCGGTGGTCACGCCCGGCTGCACGTAGGGCGTCAGATAATCGAGGGTCTCGGCGGCAAGTTTCCCGGCCAGGCGCATGCCGACGAAATCGAGCGGGCCGTGCAGCTTGATGGCGCGGTAATTCTCATCCTGGGCGAGTGAAGGATCTTGCATGCTGTTCCAAGGTGCGCAGCGTCGGCCGTGCAATTTAGGTCAATGTATGAGGCATAAATGCGACCCGCGGGCGCGAGCGTCAAGTCAATCCGGCCCGGAAAGAGCTGTCAGGGCCAGACAATCGGCAGCGGGCGGCGCACGGAAACAGCCTCGGTGGTGATCTCGGTATCGTAACAGATCGCCTCGACGCCGGCCTTGCGGGCGACCCTCAAGGCCTCGGCATAACCGGGGTCGATATCTTCGGCGATGCAGAACCGGTCGCAATCCATGCGTTGCACCAGATAGACCATGACCGCCCGGTTGCCTCTTGCCACCTCGTTGCCGAGTTCGGCCAGATGCTTGGCCCCGCGCTTGGTCACCGCATCCGGAAATTCGGCCGCGCCCGGGTTTGGGCCATTGTCGCGCTTCAGGTGGACATTCTTCACTTCCGCGTAGCAGATGCCCTTTTCCGGATCCTCGAGATAAAGGTCGATCCGGGAGTTCTCGCCGTATTTGACCTCGCGCCGGAGGCGTTCATATCCGGCAAGCTCGGCGATGGTGCCATCCCGTACCGCCTCTTCGACGATGGCATTCGGATGGCCGGTATTGATGCCGACCAGACCGCCGGAAGTCTCTATCAGCTCGAAGGTGTAGGCGAGCTTGCGCTTCGGATTGTCGGATTTAGAGAGCCAGACCCGCGATCCCGGGTCCTTCAGGCCGATCATGCCGCCGGGATTGGGGCAATGGGCTGTCACTTCGGTTCCGTCCACCAGCCGGACATCGGCCAGGAAACGCTTGTAGCGCTGGATCAATATGCCCTCGTAGAGCGGCGACGGAAGTTGCATCGGGGCGTCCGTTGTTTCATGGTTCCGGGGCTCTAAATTCCTGATCCGTCATAGCAATCCCGGGCAATCATGTCAGACGAAACCGTCACAGCCGCCTTTCTTATCATCGGTAACGAAATCCTGTCCGGACGCACCAAGGACAAGAATTTGGGTTTCCTCGCCGAGAAACTGACCGAAACCGGTATCCGGCTCTCCGAAGTCCGGGTGGTGCGGGACGAGGAGGGAGAAATTGTCGCCGCCGTCCGGGCACTGTCGGACGCATATACCTATGTCTTCACCTCCGGCGGAATCGGCCCGACCCATGACGACATCACCTGCGCCTCCATCGCGGCGGCCTTCAACAAGCCGGTGATCCGAAACCCCGAGGCGATGCGGCGCATGGCGGCGCACTACAAAACCATCGGACGGGAATTCAACGAGGCCCGGAAGAAGATGGCGGAAACCCCGGAAGGGGCCACGCTGATCGACAATGCTGTCTCGATCGCACCGGGCTTCATCATCGGCAACGTGCATGTCATGGCCGGTGTGCCGAGCGTGTTCCAGGCGATGGTGCTGGAGCTGCTTCCTGTGCTGAAGCACGGCACCAAGATGCAATCCCGCTCCGTCAGCTGCACAATCGGTGAGGGAACGGTTGCCGCCGCGCTCGGTACGATCCAGGACCGCTTTCCGGATGTCGAGATCGGCAGCTACCCCTATTACCGGGCCGGCGGGTTCGGCACCACGCTGGTGGCACGCGGGACGGACGAGACTGTGCTGGAGGAGGTCGCCGAGGCGATCCGGCAGATGATAAGAGAGTTTGGCGGCGAGCCGTTCGAAGCACGCCCGGAAGACATGGAGGAAACAGAGAATGCCGGTTGATATCGGCCGCAAGGAACGGGGCACGGGTACCGTCGTCACGATTACCTGGGACAACAGCCAGAAACTGAACATCGTCAATTCGCTGGCAATCGAGGCGCTGACCGCCGCCGTCGCCGGGCTTGAGGAGGACGACACCGTCCGTGCCGTCATCCTGCGCGGCGCCGGGAAGAAGGCCTTTATCGGGGGCGCCGACATCAACGAGATGGCGGCCTGCGATGCGGACAGCGCGGAAGCCTTCATTTCCGGCCTGCACGGCCTGATGAAGGCGATCCGGGAATGCCGGGTGCCGGTAATCGCGGCCATCGACGGATATTGTCTCGGCGCCGGGATGGAAATCGCCGCGTCGTGCGATATCAGGATCGCCGGCGAGGACGCCAAGTTCGGCATGCCCGAGGTCAAGGTCGGCATCCCGTCGGTGATCGAGGCAGCCCTGCTGCCGCGGCTGATCGGCTGGGGCAAGGCCTCCTACCTGATCTATACCGGCACCACGATCGATGTGCGTACGGCCCGCGACTGGGGCTTCATCGAGCGCATGGTGACGTCGGACTCCCTGTTCGAGATCGCCGAGGACATGGCCGCCGACATTGCCAAGGCCGGCCCGGCAGCGATCCGCATCCAGAAGCAACTGCTCAAGGTCTGGGAGGAGGAGCCCCTGGAAGAAGCTATCGAGGCCGGTATCGAGGCCTTTGCCGCCGCCTACCAGACCGGTGAGCCGCAGGCCATGATGCAGGCCTTCCTGGCGAAGAAGAAAGGCGCGGCCTGAG
The DNA here is from genome assembly GCF_040217065.1 of Nisaea sp. Taxonomy (GTDB): domain Bacteria; phylum Pseudomonadota; class Alphaproteobacteria; order Thalassobaculales; family Thalassobaculaceae; genus Nisaea. Next base: position 498,010 of record NZ_JAVJNX010000009.1, on the reverse strand, counting down.
CCATGGCACGCGGGCGGGGAGTGGCGATCCTGCTGGGCTTCTCGCTCGCCCTCGCGGCCGGATCTGCCTATCCGGCCGGGCCGCAGGTCGAGGGTGTCTGGGGCATTGTCGGGCCGGACGGGACGCCGAAATGCAGCGGCACCGCGGTCATGGTGTTCCATCAGGGGATCTATGTGCGTGTCCTGCCGAAGCACGGCACGCTCTCCGGCGTCCGCGTGCTGGAGATGGGACGGTCGAGCTACCGGGTATCCGGCGACCGGGTCGAGGTCGATCAGGTCCTGACCTGGTCCGCTCCGGAGCCGCGGCGTACCTATCTGATCAGGCGTGGCGCTGAACCGAAGATGGTTCGCGAGGGAGAGAGCCCGGTTTCCCTGAAGCTTTGTCCGTCACTAGATGCCAAACAGTTGATTCAATGACGAAACAGGGCGCATAATGTCTGGTGACGGAGGGGCTGGAGGAGCGTTCCATGGCTGATGAAATGTCCAGGGCCGACCCGCAACGCGGGCGCCACGCCGCCGTGAAGCATGTGTCCCATCCGGACATCGATTCAGACACTCGCGAGGAGTTTCTGGCCCTCTATACAGATGCGTCGGCGAACATCCGTTTCGCCAAGGCGCAGCAGTGGCACACGCTGATCTATTTCTCCGCCCTGTGCGTTGGCGTCGTCGCCGTCGGCGTCTGGTTGCGCTGGGGCGATGTCAGCCTGATCAAGTTCCTGTTCTACCTGGTCTGGCTGTTCAGCCTTGCGACCGTCGGCACCATCCTGATGCTGCAGAGCTGGCAGGGTTCCGAAGCCAAGAAACAGGCTTTCATGCGCGCGCATTTCGGCGAGATGACCCGCACGGCACTGGCGCAGAAGTCCCGTTTCACAAGCGATGTGCACCGCTACATCATGCTTGGCTTCATGCTGCTCTATGTGGAGATGGCAACCTTCGCCGTTGCCCGCATGCTCTGGCCGCATTTCTAGCGCGGATTTCTCCCTCCGTCATATTGGGCACGCTTCTTGCTGCGGGATGGTTCTCTGTCACCCAGCAAAGGAGCGCATTTGTGAAAGCTGTTACCTACAGAGATTCGGTGCCGGGCATCGCGACCTCGGCATCAGCCACAAAAGGCTGGCAAAAGCTTGATCTTACGAAGCTTTTTGAAGGCGAATTCCGGATGTTCCCGACCGGACTGTACAGCAGCCAGGCTGTGGCAGAGTCTGCCGGGGCGGAAAAAAACTCCCAGTTGGACGGGCACACCGAACCAGAAAGCGAGCTCGTCTGAACCGGACTTTGGAAATGAAAGAGGGCGCCGTCGGCGCCCTTTTTTGTTGATCCTGTTTTCCGCGAAGGCGGAAACGGTTTTTGCGCGAACGATCAGCTCACGCCGCGGGCCGCCTCTTCCAGCAATCCCGGATTGCTGACGATTCCCGTATCGCCCGGCAGATTGGCGAGCTGTTCGGCGACGCTGCCGGCCAGCGCCAGAGCATCCGCGCTGGAGAGATTGTCGTTCACGCTTTCGCCAAGTGCGGCCGCCTGACGGCTTTCACCGGTGACGGAGACTGACACGGCGCCGGCCGAACCTGGCGCTTGTCCAGGACCCTGCGCGTCTTCCGGCTTGCGGGTAGACGGCGCCTGCGTGCGGGCAATATTGGCAGAGGCAACGGTGCTTTTGACGTCCATGGGAGTCTCCCCTCGGCTTGTTAGCCTGTTTCAATGCGCACTCTAGCGAGCATGACGCTTCTTGTCACCCGCACACTGGAAGTTCAGTGTGCGGGGATTGCGCTGAGGAATGCTTCCGGAGTCGGTTGCGTCCGTCAGTCTTCCGAGTCTGTTCCTGACGCGTGGGGCGCCGGACGTACCGAATAATTGTCAGATGTCGCCGGAATTTGAAGATGCATAGAACAGCGTTGCAAATCATCGTTCTCATCGGGCTGATTGCGCATGTTCCCGCTGCGCGGGCTCAGGATCGATCTGCGTTCGGCTTTGTACCGCGGCAGATTCAGGGCCTTTGGGAGATCGTGGAAGTCGATTTCTCCGGCATCTCGGCTGTTGGGCCCGAAGAGGCGGGACGTTTCGTTGGCCGTCGCATCGAAATCGGCAACAGTCATCTCGATGCCATCGGTTATCGGTGCCGGATAGACCGCTACGAGGCGGAAATGATTGACAACAGGACCGGGTATTTCGGAGAGCGCTGGCTGTTTTCCAATGACCTGAAGTCTGCCGGCCTGCGCAAGGCGCCTGATTTCTACCCCGACTGGCTGAAGCTAGAGCTGAACTGTGCCGAGGATGATCGGCCGGCCGTTGCGGACGAAGATGCCGTCTTTTTCTGCATCGCCGGCAACCGGCTTGACGGAAAGGGCTTCGACTATTTCGGCAGCGATTTCCTGGTGACGAGTTGCGACGGGCCGAATTACATCCTGCGCCGCAGCTCCGACTAGGGTGGTGGCCCCGGAGGGACTCGAACCCTCACGTCTATCGACTCGCGATTTTAAGTCGCGTGCGTCTACCAGTTCCGCCACGGGGCCGCCGGTCAGCTGATCGCGGATACCTACAGGAACTCAGCTGCCCCGCCAAGATGCCATGCTGCCGGTAGCGGCCGGAAATATGCTTGCCTATCCGCGATTTATTTTCGTAACTACCCGGCGTCCTGACCATTCCGTGAGCAACGATTCACGGAACCAGTCGCAGTCCTGTCCGGTAGCGAAAATAATAGAACGATCAAGGGAGTCGAAACCATGAAACGCACTTTGCTCGGCGCCGTCGCGGCGCTGGCCCTTTCCTCCAGTCTGGCCATCGCCGATTATCCCGAGCGGGAAGTGCTCGGCGTGGTGATGTGGGGCGCCGGCGGCGCGACCGACACGGTGGCCCGTGCGGTCAATCCGGCTGCCGAGGAGGCGCTCGGAAAATCGATCGTCGTGCTGAACAAGTCCGGCGGTGCCGGCGCGATCTCGACGGCTTTCGTGAATGCGGCTCCGGCCGATGGTTACACGTTCCTCTACGGGGCGGAAAATCCGCAGCTGCATCCGGTCATGGGGGTTTCCAGCCTCGATTATTCCTCTTTCTACCCGATCAACATCCTTGGCCGCGGCGTTGCCGTGATCGCCGTTCCGGCGGCATCGAAATACCAGACGATGGCGGAGCTGCTGGCCGATATCAAAGCCAACCCGGGTGCCGTGAAAATGGGATCGACGGGACCGGGCGGCTTGCCGAGCACCATCAGTGCGCTGATCGCCAACGCCGCTGATTTCGACGTCACCGCAATTCCGTTTGGCGGCGAGGGACCCGGCCTGACCGCCATGCTTGGCGGCGAAGTCGACTTCATGCCGTCCGGCATTTCCGCTGCAGCCGAGCAGATCAAGGCCGGGAAGATGCGGGCGCTCGCGGTGGTGAACCCGACCTCCGTCGCCACGCTGCCGAACGTGCCGCCGATCACCGACGCGCTCCCGGCAATGCAGAAGTTTCTGCCGTGGGGCCCGTTCTATGGTGTCTTCGTGCGCCAGGATACACCGGCAGACGTCAAAGCCGTTCTTGAGAGCGCCTTCAAGAAAGCCGCTGACAGCGCGCCGTTCACCACGCTGATGGCCAATCGCGGCAATGTCGTGATGAATATCTCCGGCAGCGAGGCCGAGGCATTCCTGAAGAAGTGGCAGCAGGTCACGGTCTGGGCGCTGCAGGATACGGGAGCGGCCAAGGTCGACCCGGCAACGCTCGGCATCGCGCGGCCGTAAATGGCAGGCCCCGGGGACCGTCTCAGGACGGGCTCGGGGCTGCTATTCATCCCGATGAAGTTTCACCAAAGCAAGGGACCGGGCGAGGCGGTATTCTCGCTCGTTCTGGTCCTGTTCAGCGCGGCCGCATTCTGGCAGTCATACGGTATTTCGGGGTTCGGCGGCCTGACGAGTGCGGGCGTGTTTCCCATGCTGGCCTCTGCGGCCATGCTGATTTCCGCCTCTGTTGTCCTGTCCCGGGCCGTCCGATCCCGCCTGTCCGAAGGCGATATGGCGCCCGCTGAAAATCCGGGGGACGCACCGGGCGGCGTTCGCCCCGGCAAGGTGTTCACGCGCGATCTGGTGATCGTCGCTGCGCTGGTTGCCGGCTATGTCGCCGCGATGCCCTATATCGGCTTCGTGCCGGCCTCGGCGCTGTTCCTGTTCGCCGCCTTCTCCTATCTCTGGCGCAAAGGCTGGCTCGTCTCTCTGGCGGTCACGGTTCTCTCGGTTACCGTGATCTATGTCGTTTTCCGTCTCGGCTTCCAGGTTGTCCTGCCTGGCGGGACGTGGCTGCGGGGAGTTTTCTGAAACGATGGAAATGCTCTCCAACCTGTCGCTCTCGTGGCTCGATCCCTGGCTGATGTTCCTGACGGCTGCGGGGACCCTGGCAGGGATCTATGTCGGAGCGATCCCCGGTCTCTCCGTGACGATGGCAACCTCCATCCTGATCTCCTTCACGTTCAAATGGCCGGTGAATGACGCGCTGGCGCTGATCGCGGGTGTCTTCGTCGGCGGTGTCTATGGCGGCGCCCGGACGGCCATCCTGCTGAACATACCGGGCGCTCCGAGCGCGGTGGCGACGGCCATCGAGGGATATCCGATGGCCCTGCGCGGCGAGGCCGGGCAGGCGATCGGCCTGACCACCGTCATGTCGGTGCTTGGCGGTCTGATAGGCATCCTGGCGCTGGCCGTCTCTGCGCCGGCCATTGCGAACTTCGCCCTGATGTTCCAGTCGCGGGATTATCTCTTGCTCGGACTGATCGGTATTCTGCTGGTGGGGGCGCTGTCTGGCGAAAGTTTTGCGAAAGGCGTCTTCGCGGGCGCTCTCGGCGTGCTGATCGGCATGGTCGGACTGGACCCGATGACGGCAGAGCAGAGACTGACCTTCGGGTCCGTGCAGTTGATGGGCGGCATTCCCTATATTGCCGCCATGATCGGCTTTTTCGGCGTGGCCGAGGCGCTGGTGCAGCTCCACAATCTCTCGCTGCCGCCGATCCGGCAGAAGATCGGCAGCGTCATCCCGGGGCTGGCGGATATACGCCGCTATCTCGGTCTGGCACTACGCTCCTCGGGCATCGGAACAATCATCGGCGCCCTGCCCGGGACCGGCGGCGATATCGCGGCTCTGCTGGCCTACGATCATGCCAAGCGCTCGACGAAGAATCCGGACGTTCCGTTTGGCAAGGGGGCGAAGGAAGGGCTGGTGGCGCCGGAGACGGCGAATAACGCGGCGGTGGGCGGCGCTTTCATTCCCATGCTTACGCTGGGGATCCCGGGAGACGCGGTGACTGCGGTGATCATCGGCGCGTTGTTCATTCACGGCCTGAAGCCGGGTCCGCTGCTGCTGATCGAGACGCCGCACCTGTTCTGGTTCATCGTCGGCAATCTCACGCTGGCAAACCTGTTCCTGCTGATCTTCGGGCTGAGCGGCATCCGTGTCTTCACCAAGATCGTCGAATGTCCGAAGGCGATCCTGATCCCGCTGATCATCGTGCTCTCTGCGGTCGGAACCTATGCCATCCAGAACAATCCGGTCCACATCACCTGGATGCTGGGCTTCGGTATCGCCGGTTATTTCATGAAGGTCTTCGGCTTTCAGGTCGGGCCGGTGATTCTGGGGGTGATTCTCGGTCCAATGCTGGACAGCAATTACCGGCGAACCATGATCGGTGCGCGGCACGACATCGGCGAGTTCCTGTGGAACTTCGTCTCCAACCCGATAACGCTTGTTCTGACGGTTTCGTTCCTGCTGCTGCTGGTCTCGCAGACGCCGCTCTGGCAGCGCTGGGTGCGCGATCGATAGCGTGGGCGGACTGGATGACCGGGCTCCTCCGCCGCGCTTGGATAGTTCCTGTGCGGCGGAGGAGCAGGGATTCGGGCTTGCCTATTCGGCGGCCTTGGCGGCGCGGCCGGCATAGACCGGCAGACGCCATTCCGGATGCTTCTCCGTCTTGCCTTCACAGACATCGAAATAGGTCTGCTGCAGATTCTTCGTGATCGGGCCGATGGCGCCGGTACCGACGGGCAGGCGGTCGATCGAGAGGATCGGTGTCACTTCCCAGGCGGTGCCGCAGAAGAAGGCCTCGTCGGCGGCGGCCAGCTCGCTGCGGTCGATATCCCGTTCCACGACCTCGTACCCTGCCTCGCGCGCGAGCTGCAGGGCGGTCTCGCGGGTGATGCTCTCCAGAATGTCGCTGGAGGTATGCGGGGTGATGACCTGGTTTCCACGGACCATGAAGAAACACATGCCGGGGCCTTCGGAGACCTTGCCGCGGCTGTTCAGGAAGAGCGCGGTATCGTAGCCGTCGACCGTCGCCTGCACGGTGGCGAGCCGGCCGTTATTGTAGTTGGCATTGCATTTCACCCGCATCGGCATGGCGTTGTCCGGAATCCGCATCCAGGAGCTGACCTGCACGTTCACGCCATTCAGCACATTCCCCGAGCGCGGCCGCTCCAGCGCGGTGATGGCAAGGCCGACCGGGCCGCACGCCCCGGGGCCGCCCATGTCGGCGACATAGCAGGAGGCCATGATGTGAAGGTTGGTGCCCTTGAAGCCGTTGGCCTGGATCAGCTCAAGGGTCTTCTCGGTGACCAGGCCGGACGGGATGGCATCCGTGTACCGCATGAAACGCTGGGAGAAATCCAGCCGGTCCATGTGTTCGGCCATGCGGAAAAGGTAGAAATCCTCGTCGTCGGCATTCCAATAGGCGCGCAGGCCCTCGAACACGGTGGTGCCGAATTTGAAAGCCGCCGAGGCGACATGCACAGTGGCGTTTTCCCAGGCCACGATTTTGCCGTCAATGACGGCATATTTCGGCGTCGACATAGCCGGTTCCTTCCATCCTGATTTGGGTGGGAAGCGGGTCTGCCAACAGGCGCGGCGCGCGCATTGGTAGTCTGCCCCCGTGAATTGTTCTGGTGACAATCGGGTGTTTGTCGCAGCATGCACCCGATGCCATATTCCGAGCGTAGAGCGTCAGCGTGTCTGTCACAAGTGTGCACCGCTCCTCCGGAAAAAATCGGGAACAAGCCAATGTCGGGTGCAAACGAAGGCCAAGAATACAACATGCGGCTCGCCTATGTTGCGCTGTTCTGCGGCGGCATTATCGGCGCTCTTGCCTTTGGGATACGGTCCGGATTCGGGGTCTTCCTGCCACCAATCACTGCGGAGCTGGGAGTCGGGCGCGAAGTTTTCGCCTTTTCTCTGGCCATCCAGAACCTGATCTGGGGCGCGACACAGCCATTCGCAGGCGCCATTGCTGACCGTTACGGCCCGTTCCGGGCGATCTGCGGCGGCGCTATTGTCTATGCTGCCGGTACGGTCCTGATCGCCTTTTCCGCGACGCCGTCGATGCTGCACCTGAGCGCCGGTGTGCTGGTTGGAGCCGGGCTCGCCGGCACCTCTTTCGGCATCATTCTGGGGGCGGTCGGCCAGCTCTTCCCGCCGGAGCGGCGGTCCTGGGCGCTTGGCGTCACCGGTGCGTCAGGATCTCTGGGACAATTCCTTCTGGTCCCGGTGGCGGGCGGTCTTGTTGCCGGCTTCGGCTGGAAGGATGCGGCGCTGTTCATGGGGCTGGGATCGCTGGTCATGATACCGCTGGCCATCGCCTTCTGGCCGGTCAAGGGTACCAAGGCGAACCCGCTGCCATCCGGCCAGAGTCTCGGTCAGGCACTGCGCGAGGCGTTCGGCTACAGAAGCTTCTGGCTGCTGACCGGCGGGTTCTTTGTTTGCGGTTTCCAGGTTGCTTTCATCGCCGTTCACCTGCCGGCCTATGTCACCGATCTCGGGATGCCGGTCACGATCGGCGCCAACGCCCTAGCACTGGTGGGGCTTTTCAACGTGATCGGGTCCTACAGTGCGGGTGTTCTGGGCGGCAAGTATTCGAAAAAATACCTGCTGAGCATGCTTTATTTTGGCCGCTCGGTGGTGATCGTGTTCCTGCTGCTGATGCCGCCGAGCGAGTTGATGATCTACGCCTTCGCGTCGGCCATGGGACTGCTTTGGCTCAGCACGGTGCCGTTGACCTCCGGGCTTGTCGGGCAGATTTTCGGCATGCGTTATATGAGCATGCTGTTCGGGATTGTCTTTTTCAGCCACCAGATCGGTTCGTTCCTCGGCGTGTGGCTGGGCGGAATCACCTTCGACAAGACCGGTTCCTATGATCTGATCTGGTATATCTCGATCGCTCTCGCGCTCTTCGCCGGCTTTATCCATTGGCCGATCCGTGAAGAGGCCATCGTCCGGGCATCGGCTCCGGCGGGATGAGGGGGCAGGCCTAATAATCCTGCAGCAGCTGTTCGCCTTCGAGACGTAGTCTGTTCGCGATTTCAGGTCCCATGAGAAGCTCCGTCAGCCGGACCTGGGTGAAAAGCTGGCGTTCGGCCTCTTCAGGTGAAAGAGCCGCGGAATCACGCTTCCTGATTGCCGCCAGCAATATCTTCGACTGTTCGTTGACGCTCTGTTCGAGTTCGGCCAGACGGCTGCTCACATCCCGGTCGAGGCCGAGCTCGTGCGCGAACCTGTCCGAGATCCGCAGGGAGACGATCCGGTCTTCCAGTCCTTTCTGGGCCGAGATCTGCTCGCTCGCGCTTCCGGTGCTGCCGATGCTCGCCAGGTTCGAGGACGTGAGACCGTCCTGCGATTCCAGCACCTCGCGCCGGACAAGATCGCTCATTTCGGTCTTGGTGCGGGCCACCTGCCGGCTTTGCATCCGCGATCCGGAGGTTCCGATGGCGCTGGCGGCACCGAGCACATCCTTCACAAAGGCTTCGGTTTGCAGCGCGACATTCTTGCCGCTGGTCGCCGCGTGGATTTTTTCCTCGAGCCCCCGGATCTTCGCTTCTGCCTGGCTGACGATGGCGTCATTGGCGGTTTGCGTCACGGCGGAAACGTCGGCCAGGGTGCCGGCTTCCTCGGCGCGCTGCATGATCTCGACGATCATGGCCGGGTTTTTCAGGCGGGCAAGGATCACGAAGACGACGAATTCGGCATTTGCCGGCCTCTGTTTATGCACCGTATTCAACGCCGTGCAGATATGCTCGAGGTACGTGTTGGTGACGTGGCTGATACCGGACGTCGGCAACGCATTGCGCAGTTCCATGACCGGGACGGCAACTTCCAGAACGCCGATGATTTCTTTCAGGGCGGCATAGATAAATGGCTCGCCAAGGGAGTCAAGCAGGGCTGCCTTGGCGGCTTTGTCCCTTTCCGCCGCGGCAAAAACGCGATGAAGCTGGCCCGACGCATAGCGCCAGAACCCGGTACCGAATGCCAAAAGGGCGTCTTCATCTCTCTGGTTTATCGCATCCAGGTCGTGCTGGTAACGCTGCAGCCGCTCCGGGTCGGAATTCTCCTGCAGAAGCCTGTAGCAGGGCATGATGGCGCTGCGCGGTATCCGCCCGACCGGTTTGCGTGGCTCTCCGGTTGTATAGAGCAAATCAGCGAACGGTTCTGCGAATAACCGGACCAGCGTTGCCTGACGTTGCGGTTTCAGGATGGCGAGGCGGGGGCGCAGTTGCTGAAGGATCTTGGCAACCGCTGGCGCCTTGCTCTCATCCATTGATCTGCGCTCAAGTTGCGCGACCAGTTTGGTCAGATCCTCTTCCGGGATCCGGAAGAGCTGCCCTTCCAGATCGCCGAGCGGAATATCCTTGGGGCCCGTACTCATGTCTGACTACCCAAGGCTCCTGGCGAGGACCTGCTCCTGCCGTAACATCGTCTCGAGATTGATATCCCCCTGGCTCCTTTGTTCGTTTCGCGCTGCAAACAGGCTCAGTCGTTTGGCAAATTCCATCCAGCGGGGATGAGTGTTCGGCGGCACTTCATCGCGCGGCATGAGGGGAAGTCCGGACATAATCGTCGCGACGGTTTCGAGACGATGTTCGTGACTTTCACGCAGAGCGGTTTCCCACATCGAAAATATGGCGGGCCACCCGTCTTCCAGCCAGGGGATCTGGACGCTCAGCGCTTCCAGTCTCGGTTTGGCATTGCGCCAGTTCTTGATCGTGGCGCGCGGGTCGTGCGCGTAATCATCCGTTGTCTGGAACGCTTGGGACCATGATTTGACGGTCTCTTCGAGAACGTCGGCGATAAGCGTCGCCGGATGGTCTTCTGCCAAATCGCCGGTGCGCAACCAGTCAGCGTAAGATGTCAGGAAGTGGTGCGCATCCTCCAAAACCTTCCGGAAACGTCCGCGCGGCCGATGTTCCAGCACGCCGAGCGCGTCAAGGAGGTCCCCCCATTCCGTCATGACCCTAGAGAGGGTTTCTGGATCGATGTTTTCCGTGCGGGCAATCCGGCCCAGCAGATTCTGCACTTTCTGTTGGCCGGACGGCATGAGGAGTTCGGCGAGGCCAATATCCAGATCAACACCGAGAATGGATTTTACCAGATGCTGGGTCAGCGCGAGGCTGGTCCGGATCTGGTCTTCGGTCACGCGCGTGCTTGAATTGAAGGCCGCCTCGGCCGCGTCGTCGCCGGCCAGGCCGGTGGCTGCGGCGCGCAGAGCAGCCAGTCGCACCTCTTCCGGGGTCACTGTTTCAATGTAGTTAATATGCTCGTGCAGCACCCGGTCGTAGACCGTGAGCTTGAAGGTTTCGGGCACGGCGCTCCATCCGATGACATAAACGCCGCGTCCTCCGGACAGGCCGGAGATTACCAGTTCAAGTCTGCCGCGCTCATCGTTCCGGACGCGCGCCATGGCGACGCTTGGCGTTGTGAATGGAACCGCGACTCCCCGCTCCTTGAAGCTGGTGGGCCAGAAATGGGTCGCTGTTGTCGAGCTGTTCGCCATACTTGAATGCGGTTCCGTTACTAAGCTCCACCAGTCGCGCCGATTCCGGTGCGAGCATTACTCTTGGCGGATACTGATAGGGTTTTCAATGGAATTTCTTGGCTTTTCTGTATAAAACTCAAGAGTTTACAAATCGTTTGCGCCCTGTGACTTGCTGCTTACCGTGGAATCGATATTGGTCAGCATATCATTCAACTGCTCAAACCGGAGGGCGCCCCGGGCACCTTCAGCAAGACAACGCTCGAAAATATTTCGAGTGTGTATCAGCGCGGTGCAGCAATAGCCAAGCAACCAGTACCGATAGTGCGATGTGATCAAAAAATTTCGAAATGCGACCGGATCCCCATCATTGATGAATTTTTCATAACATGAATCAAAATCTTTGAATATCTGGTTAATGTTCCCGATAACGTTGAGTGTTTTTTTCAAAACCTGTTGCTTGAACATCTCCTGTTGCGGCAGGAAGGCGCGATGTTCGCGATGGTCTATGGGCGTGGATTTCTCGGATTTGAGCCATCTTATGACTTCGGCAATCAGGGGTTTGTTCTTCTCGAACTGATATTGATAGAACGATACCCCTTTCCAGGCGCTGAACACATTCGCGACTTCTTTGTTGTCGATCTTGAATGCTTGGATGAACAGGGCTGCTTCGGGAATGGTCGGATCCCAGATCGCATCGATGAATCGCTGTGTTTTGGAGGTTTCATCGGCATCGGCGCCAAGCGCCTTGTTGACGATCGGGCGAACCTTGTTCCGGATAACGGACTTGATGTTGTCTTCTTCTCCATCCTCCATCTGCAGGAACGCTGGGTTGCACTGGACCTTGTCCCGCTCGAATGCGGTTTTCAGCAGGAAGGGGTCAAGCGACGGCAGATCGTCGATCATCCTGAGCAACGCAAAATCGCGCGTCATCGCGTCCGTCATGCCGTCGTGCGCGATGCCGACATAACGTTGCAGCAACTCTTTGGCGTCTTTCTGCCGGAGATAGACGGCGTACCCGCCCAGTTGCGGCTCTTCTTCGTCGTTCGGGATATAGAGCGCTGTCTCGACCGGGCGATCGTCTGACAGGGCGGCCTCCTTGTTCGAGAAATTTGTCGCCGCGGTGTCGGACACTTCAACCTTGAAGTTCGGGTATTTGAAAATGATCACCCGATTCAGGCTGGGAATTTGGAAAAACGGCTCCTCGACCTCCTGTTCTCGGGTCAACCCGAGGATGTTCCATGTGACACTGGGAGGACCATAAAGGATCTGGTCCAGAATCGGAGAAAGCTTGCGCTTTATTCCCCGTTGTTCGTTATCCTGGTCCTGCGCCTGCATCTCAAACTCCTGAATGAGCCGAACAGGCTCATCTTCCCTGATTGTCACTCCGAATTGTGCCGGAATGGGGTCACAAAAGCCAGTTTCAGACTTGGCTGCCAAGTCTGAGTCCGTTCACAGGCCGGTCAGATGCTCGATCCACCCAGAACCCGGAAACGCTTGAGATAGGCCTGCTTTGCCGCGGTCGGCGAAAGCGGCTCTATCACGATGTTGCAGGCAACTCTCGGTTTGCCGAATATCTTGTTCGCTTCGGTGATGGAGAATCCGGCGAGCTGGGTGGCTTCGAGATAGGCTGCGATCTTATCGGCGCGCTTGATTTTCTTGGCGGTTTCGGCCGGAAGGGCCGCCGGCAGGCCGAAACGGATATGGACAGCTTCTTCCAGCCGCCGCTCGACGCTTTTGTAGTCCGATCCGATGACCGCCTTGAACGGGGTGATCATGTCGCCGACGACATATTCGGGAGCATCGTGCAGCAGCGCCGCGAGGCGCCATTTCAGGGCAAGGTCCGGGTAGAGCCTGTGGACGAGCGTTTCCACCAGGATGGAATGCTCGGCGACGGAGTAGGGCCAGCGGCCTTCGGTTTGTCCGTTCCATCGGGCAACGCGGGCGAGGCCGTGCGCAATGTCCTCGATCTCGACATCGAGGGGAGAGGGATCAAGAAGATCGAGCCTGCGTCCGCTGAGCATGCGTTGCCAGGCGCGCGCGGGCGGTATTGAAATGGCAGTTTTCACGTCGGCAGTCCCTTTCTTCGTGACCGGCGGCGTCTCAGATAGACGAGAATTGTGAAACCGATCAAGGGCGGGGCGGCACAGGCGAGCACCCGGTTGGCAATCATGATGCTGCCGGATTGGAAGCGCTCCAGCCGCATGATTGTCAGGCAGCGATCCTGTGCCTCCTGGTCGCGATACCTGGCCTTGCAGGTCTGTTCGCGAAGCACGTAATTCCGCTCAACCGGTGCAAGGTCCTGTTCCCATTGGTTCAGGAAGAACGCGGCAAGCGGGAGCATCCAGATCAATGCAGGGACGATCCAGAGCAGGGAAATTCGGCCGTTTTTTGCCGAAGATTGGGCCATTCATTAATCCAAGTTAACTAGATTTCATAAAAATCAATACGTTAAAAGATTTTGTTCATGGTTCTTTTTGCTTCTGATACAGTTTTCAGAATAATGCGCACAATAAATACGGAGATATGCTGTGCATCTGAAGCCTTTTGCCAAGACCGCTCTGGCTGTCGCCGTGATGACCACATGTGTCTCCATTTTTTCAGACGTTGCCCGTGCCTACGACCCGCGAGCGATGACCGGGCCGGGATTTGTTGCCCTGGCATCCGGCCGGATGATTTCGGGTTGGCTGACCAAGGGCAACCGTGTCTTTTACTTCACCCTGGAAAAAGGCAAGGTCTATTCGATGCGGGTTCCGGCGCAGAACGGTTTTCCGGAAGTGCATGAGACCGGGACCGTGCGGCCGACCAAGGAACATTATTGCCTGACGCCCTATGGCGGGGCCAGCGAGAGATGCCTGCGGGTCAGACTGCTGGATAACAACGAGTTCGAAAGCACGGATGATTCCGGAAATCGGATTTCCCGTTGGTGGATGGCACAGCAGTAGTTCCGCGCCCGACGAACAGGCGCGCTTGACGTCCTGTTGCGGGCGTTCCAATTTGCGGGAGGTATATTTCCACCCGCCTGGATACCCAGATGACCGCCGAAATGCATGCCGCGCCGCCGGAAGGCGGCTTTCTCGCCGACTTCAAGGTCATCGGCCTGATCGGCGTCGCGCATTTTTTCAGTCACCTTTTCATACTGCTTCTGCCGCCGCTGTTCCTGACGCTTCGCGAGCAGTTCGGCGTCAGCTTCCTTGAGCTTGGTCTGATCATGACCGTGTTCAGCGGCGCAACGGCGAGCACGCAGCTTCCGTTCGGCTATCTGGTGGACCGGTTCGGAGCGCGCTGGATTTTGATCGGCGGCCTCGCTGCCGAATCTCTGGCCTTCGTGATGATCGGGTTCGGGGACGGTTTCTGGAGTCTGCTGGCGATGATGGCGGTCGCCGGCATCGCGAACGGGGTTTATCACCCGGCCGACTATGCCATCCTGTCCGCATCCGTCTCGGGACCGCGCATGGGCCGTGCTTTCAGCCTGCATACTTTCGCCGGATTTGCCGGCTTCGCTGTCGCTCCACCGCTGGTCATCTTTCTGAGCGAGGTCATCGGCTGGCGTATGGCCCTTGTCGGTTTCGGCCTTGCCGGTCTCGCGACCGCAGCCGTTCTGCTGGTATTCGCCGGCAGTTTGCACAACAAGCAGAAGGTCTCGGCAGAACAGGCAAAGCCGGCCGACGGCTCAAGCCGGGCGTTGCTGTTCTCGTTCCCGATCCTGATGTGCCTTGGTTTTTACATCATGACGGCGCTCGGATCGGGCGGACTCAACAACTTCCTCGTCTCCGCCCTGAACCTGCTGCACGGGACGGCCATCCCGATCGCCACCGGGGCGCTGACCGGTTATCTCGTTGGAACCACCGCCGGCATCCTCTTCGGCGGTTACCTGGCGGACAAGACATCAAATCACAATGTGATTGCCGCCTTCTGCTTTCTGGCGACTGCGGTGATGATTTCCATCGTTGCCCTTGTCGACATGCCCGAGCCTCTGCTGCTGGCATCCCTGACCCTGCAGGGCGTTTTGCATGGCATGATCATGCCGTCGCGGGACATGATCGTGCGCTCGGTCACGCCCGACGGTCAGTACGGCAAGGTCTTCGGGTTTGTCACCACGGGGTTCAGCATCGGCGGGATCATTGCGCCGATGATCTTCGGTTTCATTCTCGACAAGGATCAGCCTGCCCTGGTGTTCTATGCCATCGCCGGGTTCATGTTCCTTTCGATGTTCACCGTTTTCACATCGGTGCGCTGGCGGGGGCTTCGCTCGGCGTAACCTGCCTGATCCGGACCTCCCTCAGCCAGATATAGAGCCCGGCACCGACGATCAGGGTGGCGCCGATGCTGGTCCAGAAATCCGGCAGGCTGTTGAACACGGCCCAGCCCAGCAGCGTTGCCCAGAGCATCTGGATATACTGGAACGGCGCCAGCAATGATTCGGCGGCACAGCGATAGGCATGCACCAGGCAAAACTCGGCCAGCAGGGCGAGCAGGCCGATCAGCACCAGAATCCCCCAGCTTGAGCCGGAGGTGACAGGCCAGGTGCCGGCAAAGGGCAGCAGTGCCGCCGACCCGGCCACGCCAGTGGCGGCTGTCAGGAACAGGGTGGCGAGCACCGGTGTTTCATTCCCGGCGTGCCGGGTCATCAGTGAGAAGGCAGAGAAACAGAAGGCCGTGCCGAGGACCATGAGATGGGCCATGGTTAGAGCCTGCAGGCCGGGGCGCAGGATGATCAGCACGCCAAGGAAGCCGACGGCGACCGCACTCCAGCGCCGGATGCCGACAGGCTCCTTCAGGATTAGCGCGGACAACCCGACGGTCAGTATCGGCGCCAGGAAACTGATGGCCGCGGCCTCCGCGAGTGGCAGACTGGCGATGGCGCCGAAGAACAGAACGGTCGCCAGAAACAGAAAGCAGCCGCGGATGACCAGGAATCCCAGTTTCCCACCCCGGAGGACCGCCCTGATACCGACAAACGGAATGAACACCAGCAGCAGCGTCAGATGCGCTGCGTAGCGGATAAGGGTGATGTGCTCGATCGCAAAGGTCTGGGCGCTATGCTTTACCAGCGCATCCATTCCGGAAAACACCGTGAAGCCGGCAACGATAAGGCAGATGCCGAGGGCAGGGCGGTGTTGCTGAGCGCCTGACATGGTCTTTTCCGTTTTCAGTCTTTTTCGAGGTTAAGGCCGTGCCGGGCGGTTCGCCTTGATCTGCCGCTCCCGGACCCAGACATACAGCCCGGCGGCCACGATCAGAGCGGCGCCCGCGAAGGTCCAGATGTCGGGCAGATCGCCGAAAATCGCATATCCGTAAATCGTCGCCCAGATGATGACGGTATATTGGAACGGCGCCAGCAGGGAGGCGCTGGCGTAACGGAAGCTGAAGATCAGGACCTGGTGCGAGATCCCGCCGACGACGCCGATCACCATCAGGAATCCCCACTCATGGAGTGTCGGTGTTTCCCAGAAGAACCCGACCATGATGCCGGTGCCGACTGTTCCGACCAGTGCGCTGTGAAACAACATGGCCACCGGATCTTCGGTGCGATTGAGGGCCCGTGTCAGGAGGCCGAAAACACTGAACATCGCGGCCATGGCGAGGACCAGGAAATAGGCCCAGTGGATCTCGCTGAAGCCCGGACGCAGAACGATCAGGACGCCGGCAAAGCCGATCACCACAGCCGACCAGCGCCGGATGCCGACCTTCTCCCGCAGCACGAAGGCGGAAAGGGCGACGGTGATCAGAGGGGCGACGAAAACGATGGCATTCGCGTCCGTCAGCGGGATCAGCGAAATCGCGGTGAAGAAGCAGGTTGTGCAGCCGAGCAGCAGCAGCCCCCGGATGGTCACCTTGACCGGATCCTTGACCCGAAATGTCCGGCGAACCCCGAGCAGCGGGAGCATCACCACCATCGCGGCAAAATGAAAGAAATACCGGCCCCAGATGACCATTTCGACACGGATGGTCTCGGACGTGTATTTCGCCAGCGCATCCATAGTCGCAAACATGGAGATCGCAACGAGGATCAGCCCGATGGCGCGGGCAGGGTTGTTGAGCCCGCCATCGTCGGCGGCTGCGAAGGTATTTTCTTGATTCATGGAAAGGGCCCGCGTCGCGCATGTCGGAAGCGCGCCGGATGCTTAGCCTGTCCGGGCTGGCTAAGCAATCATTCCCGGTGCAAGCTGTTTGGACGCTTTAGCGCGCGATCCGGACAGCCTGGCAGAACTGGCGCTTGGCCTTGAGGGCGCTGCAGGCATTGAGGGCATCCGCCCGGGTCTTTAAGGCCGCGCCGACCAGCCGGACGAAAGTGCCGCGTCCGTCACCGGCATCAAACTCGATGGTCTTGAGGCTCAGGTCCTTCAACTCGTTCGGATAGCGCTTTTCGAGGGCGGACCACCCGCGCCGGGCACCCTGCATGGTTCTGTAGGATTCCAGATGGATGCCGAATTTTCCGTCCGGTACCGCCATATTGTCTTTCTGAGCGCCCTGATCGTCCGTTTTTGCGCCGGCTTTCATTCCCGGCGCTTCTTTCGGGGCCATGGTCTTGTCCTCGGACATGGTCTCCAGTTTGCCGACCACTGCCTCGAGCCGGGAGATCAGCATCAGCAGCCGGCTGTCGTCGGATGCGTCATGCATCTCTTTCGGCGCTTCCATCTTGGCGCCGGGTTTTGCCATGGCCGCATGTGTATCGGTGGCAGGGGCAACCATGTCCGTCATCTTCACCGGCTGGTCGACCGTGACCGGCATCTCCGCAGTCCGGTTCTCGGCCAGGGAAACGGACATCAGCTCTTTGCGGGAGCGGGAGTTCGAGAAGGTCCGCTCGCGGAGCACGTAATTCTGCGCCACCGGGGCGTAATAGAGACTGGTATCGACATTCTTGCGCTTGCAGTCGATCCGGAAGGTGGTGAAGGTCCCGGCGGGCACCGTCACATCTTCCTGACCGGCAACAACGCAGCGCACTTCATCTTCCCAGCCAGCCGGGACCTTTTCGCTGCTGCCGCGAACGCCGTAGGCGACGATATTGCCTTCCTGAAGCGGAAACAGCGTACCGGGATTGCCGATGATGTTCTGGCGGCCGCGCCCGAGCTCGGGATGGGACGACCAGGAAAGCTGCGGCGTGATCAATTCGTTCGTGGTGGTCCAGATCAGGCCCGAATCGTTTGTCCAGGTCACCCGGTCCGGCGTGACGCCGACCACCTGTTCCTGCACGACGTTGCCGTCGTCATTGAATACATAGGTGTCACCGGGCTGGTACAGCGGCTGCGGTGCCGGCGGGAGCTGGGCCAGCGGGGCCTTGGCGGGAAGCGTGTCGTTCCGGCTGAAGAGATCGAGGTCCGGCATCTCGAACGAACAGGCGGAGAGCGCGCCGGCCAGAACAACAGGAACAAAGCGTCGGAACATATGCCGCATCGCAATAAATCGCCGCCGAATGAAGGGGTGGAACCCCGGGTCAATAACTTGAAAAATATCCAATATCTTGGCGTTAGTGTCAACCAAACCCCAATATGATGTTGCAGTTTCAAGATTGAAAGGGACCCGGGGGCGGGGCGTTGACAGAGCGTGTCTTCATCCTCAATCTGGGCATCTCTCCTTGCAGGCTCCCCGTATCTCCTTAGGGTTCGAGCCGGCGACCACCGAAAGGACTTGTTATATGTCGACGGCGAAAGCGGATCTGGTATTGCGCGGCGGAAAGGTGTTTCTCGGCCTCGGTTCCGGATTCACCGAATCGGTTGCGATCTGGGGTGGACGTGTCATCGCCCATGGCAGCGACAGCGAGCTCGAATCACTGGTTGGCGGCGATACGCGCATCATCGAGCTGAACGGCCGGCTGGCTGCCCCCGGCCTGAACGACGCGCACCAGCATCTGATGGCCGTCGGTCTGGGGCTGTCGGAAATCGACTGCAAGAAGGACACCCGCCTGCAGGATATGCTGCGGAAGGTGAAGGAGAAAGCCGCGACCGCCAAGCCGGGCGAGTGGATTTTCGGACGTGGTTACGACCATTTCGAGCTGGATATGAAACGCCATCCGTTCCGCGAGGAACTGGATCAGGTGGCCCCGAACAACCCCGTTTATCTGAAGCGTACCTGCGGCCATATGGGTGTGGCGAACAGCGTGGCGCTGACGGCGGCCGGGATCGATGAGGACACGGCCCAGCCGGAAGGCGGCCATATCGAAAGCCAGAACGGAAAGCTCACCGGCCTGCTGCAGGAGCGGGCGCAGGAAATGATAACCAAGGTCCTGAGTGATCATACGATTGACGCGCTGGCCGAAGGTGTCCGGGCCGGACAGCAGCACAATCTCGCACTCGGCTTTACCAGTGTCACCGATCCGGGAGTCGGTCTGCGTCAGGGCTATGACGAATGGCTGGCCTATCAGCAGCTCCGCCGCCAGGGCGGTTTCGGTCTGCGCATGCATCTGATGCCGCTTGCCGGCGCCAGTGGCTGGCCGGATCGGGCCATCGATCTCGGCCTGATGACCGGGGACGGCGACGAATGGCTGCGGGTCGGTCCGATGAAGCTCTTCACCGATGGCAGTGCCGGCGGCAAGACGGCGGCGATGTTCGACCCCTATCTGGGTGAGCCGGAAAACCGCGGCATCATGATCTACGAGGATCAGCAGCTCTTCGATTACGTCAAAGACTATCACGACCGGGGTTATCAGGTTGCCGCCCATGCCATTGGTGACCGTGCCATCGAGCAGATCCTGTCGGCCTATGAGCTGGCCATCGGCAACGATATCGAGGGTCAGGGCAACCGCCGCCACCGGATCGAGCATTGCGGCTTTCTCAATGCGGACCAGCTTGCCCGCATGCAGCGCATCGGCGTGTTGCCGGCACCGCAATCGATCTTCATGTACGAGTTCGGCGATCTCTATATCGACGTGCTGGGTGAGGAACTGGCGGCCAAGGCCTATCCGTTCCGCTCCTTCCTCGATGCGGGACTGTATCCGTCGGCCAGCTCGGACGCGCCGGTCTCCAGCACCAATCCATTCCAGAACCTCTATTCGATGATCACCCGCAAGACCAGGCGCGGCACGCTTCTGGGGGCCAACGAGGCGCTGACGCTTGAAGAGGCGCTGCATTGCTACAGCTATTGCGGTGCCTACGGGTCCTTCGAGGAAGGAATCAAGGGCACCCTGAAACAGGGCCAACTCGGCGATATCACGGTGTTCGACCGGGATCTGTTCGCCATCGAACCCGCGGAAATTCTGGAAGCGTCGGCGGATCTCGCGATTGTCGGCGGAGACATCAAATTCGACCGGCAGGCGGAAGCCGCCTGATACAAGAGACGGGGCCGGTAAGGCCCGCGAAGGAGAACAGGGATATGTCGAAAACAACTCTTATCAAGAATGCTTCCTGGGTGATCGGCTGGGAGAAGGACAAGAACGGCAAGGATGCCGGGCACCGTTTCTTCCGCAATGCCGATGTCGCCTTCAAGGACGGCACCCTCATCCATGTCGGCCCGGGTTATTCCGGCACCGCGGACGAGACCATCGACGGCAGTCGCATGATGGTCATGCCGGGCTTCATCAGCATCCATAATCACCCGACGTCGGAGCCCGGTAACAAGGGCCTGAACGAGGAGCTCGGCAGCCCGAAACTGGGGCAGAGCGGGCTGTACGAATATATGCCGGTCTTCCGGATCATGCCGGAGGCCGCACCCTATACCAGCCGCTACGCCATCCACGAGATGCTGAAAAGCGGCGTGACCACTTATGCCGATCTGTCCGGGGCCCGGGAGAACTGGGTCGACGAAGTTGCCGATACCGGCATCCGCGGGGTGCTCTGCCCGATGTACCGCTCGGCCGTTTGGTCCACGAAAAACGGCCACTCGGTCGTCTATGATTGGGACCCGGAGGCTGGCGAGCGCGGCATGGAGCGGGCCATCGAGATCGTCGAGGAAGCGGATCGCCACCCGTCCGGCCGGATGTCTGGCATGATGGGCCCGTCCCAGATCGATACCTGCACGCCCGAACTGATCCAGGCCTCCCATGCGGAAGCCAAGAAGCGCGGTATCAAGATGCAGATCCATGCGGCCCAGAGCGTGGTCGAGTTCAACGAGATGACCCAGCGCCACGGTCTGACTCCGCTTGAGTGGCTGGACAGCATCGGCGTGCTCGACGAGAGCACCATCATCGGCCACTGCATCTTCCTGAACGATCATCCCTGGCTGCACTGGCCACAGGCGGATGACTTCAATTTGCTGGTGAAATCCGGAAGTTCTGTCGCCCATTGTCCCAACGTGTTCTGGCGCCGGGGCATCGCTCTCAATCATGTCGGCCGCTATGTGAAGGCCGGTATCCCGCTCGGGCTCGGCACCGACACCTTCCCGCACAATTTCATCCATGAGCTCGAAGTGGCGATGATCGTCGGCCGCATCATGTCTGGAGACTATTGTAACGCGACGACGGAAGAGATCTTCGATGCCGGAACCATCGGCGCCGCAAAGACCCTCGGCCGTACCGATATCGGCCGGCTCGAGGTCGGCTGCAAGGCGGACATGGTGCTGGTTGATCTCGACCATGCCTATATGCAGCCGGTGCGGGATCCGCTGCGCAGCCTGCTCTATTCCGCCGGCGATCGTGCCGTGAAGCATGTCTATGTCGACGGCACGCAGGTGGTGCGCGACGGCGAGGTGATCACCATCGACGTTGCCGAGGCGGCGGCCAAGATGACCGAGTATCAGAAGGTCACCATGTCGAGCGTGCGCCAGCGGGACTGGGCGCAGCGCCCGGTCGAGGAACTGTCGCCGTTGAGCTATCCGGAAGCGGCGAATTGAGGAACGGAGTCATGAGCGAATTTGATCTGGTTATCCGCGGCGGCACGGTCGTCAACGCCTCCGATACGGTGAAGGCCGATGTCGGTGTCCGTGATGGACGTATTGTCGCCCTGGGAGAGACCCTGGGCGCTGGCACGAAGGAGCTGGATGCATCCGGCAAGCTGGTGATGCCCGGCGGGGTGGACAGCCATTGCCATATCGACCAGCCCTCCAGCACCGGCGGCCGCAATGCGGAAACATTCGAGACCGCGACCCGGTCTGCGGCCTGCGGCGGGACCACCTCCGTGGTCTGCTTCGCCCCGCAGCAGAAGGGTGTCGGCCTGGCGGAGGGTGTTGCCGCCTATCACGAGCGCGCCAGGTCCGCCTGCATCGATTACAGCTTCCACATCGTCATCAACGATCCGAATGACGAGGTTGTCGGCCAGGACCTGCCGAAGCTGATCGGGGAGGGGCACCGGTCGATCAAGCTGTTCATGACCTATGCCAGCAACCGGGTCGATGACGGCCAGATCCTGCGCATTCTGGAAGTGGCGCGCCGGAACGAGGCGCTGGTCTGCGTGCATGCGGAAAACCACGACGCCATCATGTTCATGACCGAGAAGCTGCTGGCGGCGGGACATAACGGCACCAAGTACCATGCCTGGTGCAAGCCGGCCCTGGTCGAGCGCGAGGCGACCTACCGGATGATCGCGCTGGCCGAGCTGATGGACCAGCCGATCCAGATCTTCCACGTCACCTGTGGCGAGGCAGCGGAGGAAATCCGCCGGGCGCAGCAGCGCGGCCTGAAGATCTTCGCCGAGACCTGCCCGCAATATTTCGTCCTGACCGAGGAGGATCTCGACCGGGACGCGCGGGAGGGGGCGAAATATCTCTGCTCTCCGGCACCGCGTACCAGGGCGGAGCAGGAAGCGCTCTGGGACTATGTGAAGTCCGGCACGCTCGGAAACGTCACCTCGGACCACGCGCCCTACAATATCGGCGACCCGGACGGCAAGTTCTGGGCCGGCGACAACGCGCCTTTCAGCTCCATCGCCAACGGCGTGCCGGGCCTGGAAACGCGGATGCCGATCCTGTTCCATGAAGGCGTGGTGAAAGGCCGGATCGACCTGCAGGAATTCGTCGCCATCACCTCGACCAACGCTGCGAAACTTTTCGGCCTGCACCCGCAGAAAGGCGCCATCGCAGTCGGTGCCGATGCGGATATCGTGGTTTGGGACGCGGAGAAGAAAACCACCATCAGCCAGGACATCCTGCACCACGCCACGGACTATACGCCCTATGAAGGCATGCAGGTCACCGGCTGGCCGGCGGCGACTGTCTCCCGCGGGTCGGTTGTCTGGAAGGACGGCGAGGATTTCTGCGAGCCTGGATACGGCAAGTTCCTGGCCCGCGCGCCCTACGACTACATCAAGCCGCGCGGCATCTTCCCGACACCGTTCAATCCCGTGGCAGATTAAAAACTGATATAATCCGGCGAAAGCCAGAGAAACTTGAACAGGAGAATTCCCGTGTCCCGCATCGTTACCATCGGCGCCGCACAGCTCGGCCCGATCGCGCCGGATGAGTCCCGCGCCAGCGCCGTAAACCGCATGATCGAGCTGCTGAAGCAGGCGGGAGACCGCGGCTGTAATTTCGTCGTCTTTCCGGAACTCGCCCTGACCACCTTCTTCCCGCGCTACTACGAGGAAGACATCTCCCGCATGGATCACCATTTCGAGCGCGAGATGCCCGGGCCGGAGACGCGTCCGCTGTTCGAGGCGGCGGCGGAGCGGGGGATCGGGTTTTATCTCGGCTATGCGGAGCTGACGCCGGACGGGCATCGCTACAACACGGCGATCCTGGTGGACGAGACCGGCAAGATCACGGGCAAGTACCGCAAGGTGCATCTGCCCGGGCATTCCGAATACGATCCCAAACGGCCGTGGCAGCATCTGGAAAAACGCTATTTCGAGCCGGGCGATCTCGGCTTCGGAGTCTGGCGCCAGCATGGCGGCATCATTGGCATGGCGATCTGCAACGACCGGCGCTGGCCGGAGACCTACCGGGTGATGAGCCTGAAGGGGGCCGAGCTGATCGTGCTCGGCTACAACACGCCTGACGTCAACACCTCGGCCTTCGAGCCGAACCATCTCCGCATGTTCCACAACCATTTGACCATGCAGGCCAATGCCTACATGAACTCCGCCTTTGTGGTCGGGGTGGCGAAAGCCGGCATGGAAGACGGCTGCATGCTGATCGGCGGCTCCTGCATCATCCAGCCCTCGGGCGAGATCGTCAGCCAGGTATCCTCCGTTGATGACGAGCTCATCACCTATTCGGCGGATCTGGATCTGGCCAGGATGGGCAAGGAGACGGTGTTCAACTTCGCCAAGCACCGCCGGATCGAGCATTACGGCAACATCACCGCACAGACCGGTGTCGAGCTGCCGCCGGAACTTTCCGAGGCGGCGGAATAGCTTTCACGTCCTCGTCAGCAACGGTGAGGCGGACTTGCGGCTATAGTGGGAACGCAATAGACCGTAAGTCCGCCCGCCGGTGCAGGCGGCGCCCTTGGTTTCCGGAGTTTCAATGCCGCGGTTGGCCCGCCTTTTCCTTTTCGCCCTGATGCTGTCCCTGGCTGCCGCGCCGGGTGCGCGGGCCGGCGAGATCAAGCGGGTCACGGTCGAGGGCGAGCTGATCGATACCTGGTGCTATGTCACCGAGATCATGTATGCCCGCGGCTCGGCGCATTTCCAATGTGCGGTCTGGTGTGCGGTCGGCGGCATCCCGGTCAGCATCCGGGCCGATGACGGCACGCTCTATGTCGTGCTGCGGGTCGAGGATGACAGCCGGAACGTCTCCAACCCGGCAATGATCCGGATCCAGAGCCACCGGGTCACCGTCGACGGCGACCTGATCGAACGGGACGGCGTGAAATACCTGCTGGTCACCCAGGTGGCGGACGATCAGGGCATCGTCGATCTGACCCACGTGAAATACGGAATCCAGCCATGGGGGATGTGAGGATGCGCTGGCTGCGCTCACTGGCCCTCGCGCTCGCACTTATTTGCGTAACTGCCGCTGCACCGGCCGGCGCGGCCCAGAAATGGGGCATCGACGGGGAAATGGTGGCCCAGTTCGAGGCCACGGTGGTCGATCTGCTCTGTGAGCTGCGCGGTGATTGTCCGGCGGCCTGTGGTGGCGGCTCACGCCAGCTCGGCCTGGTCCGGGACGACGGCACCCTGCTCCTGGCGGTGAAGAGCAACACCCTGTTCGCCGGCGCGACGATGGATCTTCTGCCCTATTGCGGGCAGCGCGTGGAAGTCGACGGGCTGATCATTTCCCACCCGGCCATGGTCATCTACATGCTGCAGCGCCTGCGCAAGCCGGGCGCCACGGACTGGGTCCGGGCCACGGCCTTTGCCGAAGACTGGAAGCAGCGCAACGGCGCCGAAGATGCCAAGCGCTGGTTTCGTCGCGACGACAAGGCCAACGAGGTGATCCGCACCTTCGGCAAGGTCGGCCGGCCCGATATCATGCCGCCGCCTGCAGATTAAAGCGGATGTTCCGTCTTCGCGCCATCTCCGCCTTGCTGGTTCTGCTGGGCTGCCTGGCCCTTGCCGCCATGGCCGAGGCCGGGGAGAAAACCCCGAGGCTGCCGAGCCTGTTCGGCGGTCCTTTCCGGCTTTTGGACGAGCAGGGGCGGTATGTCGGCCCGGAAGACTATGCCGGCAAGTTCATGCTGGTCTATTTCGGCTACAGCTACTGCCCGGACATCTGCCCGACGGATCTTGCCGTGATGGCGGCAGCGCTGGATATTCTTGGCGAGGAAGCAACCCGCATACAACCGCTGCTGATCTCGGTCGACCCGCGCCGGGACACACCCGAGGCCCTCCGGGAACTCACCGCTGCCTTCCATCCGGCGCTGGTCGGGCTGACCGGAACCGAGGCGGAGGTCACGGCGGCGGCGAAAGCTTATCGGGTGCATCGCCGCAGGTTCCAGCTCGAGGGCATGGCAGACGCGGACTATCTCGTCGACCATTCGACCCTGACCTATCTGATGGGCCCGGACGGCGGGTTCGTGACCATGTTTCCGCGTGGCACGACGCCGGAACGGATGGCCGAGGTGCTGAGGAAGTATCTGGCCGGCGCCGGCTGACGCGGTCAGCCGTCCAGCGGAATGATGTCGGCCATGTAACTGTCGGCACCAGCCCGGAGCAGGACATTCAGGATCTGACCATAGGCGATCCGAAGCATCTGGTTGTTTGCATGCAGCAAATGGCTGCGCACCCTGTTCGTCAGGCGCTGGCCGGCGAGGGCGAGCGGGCCCTCGAAATCCACCGGGGCGAGACCCTGCAGCGCGCCGGAGGGAATGACTGTGAGCGTAAGCCATTGGCCGGGCACGCTGTCGGACCGGGTGAGCATGATGATGTCGTCGTCGGCGACCTGTGGAATGCCGAGACCGGCGGCGTTGACGGCGGCCGCATCCGTCACCTTGGCGAGCATGCGTAGGGGGAACCAGATCAGGTCGCCGATCCGGCTCGCCTTCAGCAGCAGCATGGCGGCGAGGGCCCAGTCGCAGTTGATCTTGTTCTCGTCGGCAAGGCCCCGGAATTTCGAGACCAGCGGTGCTTCGTCGACGCTGGCGGCGGGTACCATCTCGGCGATGCCGATCCGGCCGACTTCCCCGGCAGCATTGATCACGCGCTCCGCCGCGATGTCCGTCGGCCGCGGCAAATTGCCGAAGGCGGCGAGGGCGCTATGGAAGCGGAACAGGGGCTCGAAGACGAGACGGTAATAATCGTCGGTCAAAGGGGTCATGCCGTAGAGCCGCTGGTAATCCTCCGCGAAGTTGGAAACCAGCAGCGCGGGTGCATTGAAATTGCCGATACTGACCGGGGCCGGGATATTCGAGCCGGGGCGGGGAAATACCGCCGCCATGGTGCAGTTGCCCCAGGATTCCCCGAGCCGCGCGATGCGCTTGAAGGCCTTGCGGGCGCTGTGACTGTGCCCGGCGGCCAGTTCGATCAGCAGGTTGAAGTTCTCCTCGCACTGGTATTCCCAGTTGCAGACCTTGACATAGGCCTGGTTCGGCTGCGGGTTCGCCGGCACCTTGTCGTAGTAGTTCCGGCCCTGCAGGTAGAACCATTCCGGCGAGGCGATGCGGGGAATGGCGACATCCACGAATTCGCATTTCGCAGCGCCATGTGTGACCTCGGCCGTGTAGTCGTCTTCGGCGATATCGTCCGGCTGGCTGACCGCCAGGCCTGAGAACCGGAGGGCGGTGCGGATCAGGGCAAAATCGTCGATCAGATTGTTCGCATAGAGCGAGAGGTTGTACGGCGATTTGAGCCTGCCCTGTTCACGGCGCTCGGTGCCCGCCGTGTAGAGACTGTCCTGGAACGGCCCAAGCACGTTTCCGGTGCGGTCGGATTCGGTATAGGTGAAATCGGATGTCACCACCTTGAACACGTCGTAGGCCAGCTTTTTCCGGCCGACCTGGCGGTCCTTCTGCTGCGTGATGGCGAGCTCGCTGACCTCGTAGCCGAGACTGTCCATGCGGCCCGGCGCATAGGGAAAGAAGCTGTAATCGACATCAAACCATTCGGACTTCACGCGGCCGATATCGCAGACGAAGAACAGTTTCTCGCGCTGGTCGCGATAGACCAGGAACTGGTTGCTGGAGGCGCCGGAAATCATCTGGAACACCCGCTCGATATCCGGCCCCCTGATGCCGGCGAGGGACGGCGCGAGATCAGCCAGGCATTTCGAGATCGCCAGGGCGTTGTTCGAGGGCTGGAAGTTCGCGGCCTGGATTTCCGGTGTCAGGTCCTGCCCGAGAAACAGCACCAGCTGCGACAGCGCTTCGATCTGGGAGCAGAGATAGAGCGGCGGCTGCACCGTGCTGTTGGCCAGCAGCTGGGCGAGGGTGGCGAAGCGTGTCTGGGCGATGGTCTCGATCAGCAGGATCTTGATCCGCATGGCCACAGCGGCCATGACCTCGCCGGTCGGTATCCCGGGCGGGTAGGCGCTTTTCTCGATCAGCAGGTTGAAATCGCAGTCGCCGATATAGGCGTTCCAGACCAGATGGTTCGGTGCCGGGTTTTGCGCCTGCGCCTTCAGGTTGGCGATACCGAGTCCGCCCTTCACGCTGAGCGAGGACAGCTCGCCGAGCGTCGTCCGCGGTCCGTTCGGGCCGAACAGCGGCACCGTGTCCGCATTGAAGGCCGCGATAAAGGCCGTCGTATATTTCTCCAGCTCGCTGCGGATCGGCTGAATGCCGAGCAGCTGCTTGGTAACCGCGTCGTCGAGTTTCCGCTTGTGGTCGACTGAGATCTTTTTCACCTGACCGCCCCGTCCGAAATCCTGGGACGCGCCGCCCGGCACAGGCGACGGCGTCTTGCAGATCTATGACGCGCGGCGCGCGGCGGATGTGAAGCGGGTGCCGGCCGGCGTGCCGGCTCAGTCCGGGCGGTTCATCTCGAAGACTTCGGCGACCGCGCAATAGTCCATGTATCCGAGGCGGCCGACGGGCTGGTACCTGGTGACGTCGATGCGGCCGTCGGCGACATATTTCTCATCGATATGAATGCCGACCACTTCGCCGAGAATCATGCGGTTGACCACTTTGTCGCTGACCGACGGCAGATCGATGGTACGCACATACTTGCACTCCAGGTGCACGGGCGCGTCCTTCACCCGGAGCGGCTTGACGTACTGGGACGGCAGGCCTTCGAGACCGGCATGCTGCATCTCGTCGGTGCCGTGCGGGAAATGGATGGCGGTCTGGTTCATCTGCTGGGCCTGCGCCTTGCCGACGATATTGCAGACGAACTCGCCGGTCTTTGCCGCATTCAGCGCGCTGTCCTTCGGCGAGCCGTCGGGGCGCGAGCCGCTGGAGAAGATCACGCAGGGTGGCGCCCAGGAGACGGCATTGAAGAAGCTGTAGGGCGCGAGGTTGGTAACGCCATTCTCGTCGATGGTCGAAATCCAGCCGATCGGCCGCGGCGAAATGGTCGCCTTGAAAGGATCGAAGGTGAAACCGTGTTCTTTGTGGTTGCCGGGCTCGAAAAACATGCGGCTCATCCCTGTTCCTGACTTTTACGCTACAGCGGAATGCCATAAAGACCGGTGCCGTGCAACGCCGGGCAGGCGCATGGGTGCCATTCCCCGGTGCCGCATATCGTGCTACCGCAAGGCATGGAGAGAGCCCGATGAGTGCATCGCCGGACGATGATGAAGCCCTGCTGGATAACCTGCGCGCCGAGTTCGGCAAGAAGGAGACCATGGAGCGGCTGTTCCATACCGTCATCCCACATCTGGAGGAGGGTCGGCGGACGCTGGTCTATATCCTGGCCCAGGTCGACCGGATCGGCCATGCGGCGATGGAGCCGTTCTTTCTGAAAACCCTCTATGGTCCGCAGTATGACCGCATCATCCTGATCACCGGGTTGGGCGAGGGACCGGGTTACAACCCCTTCATCCTGCAATGCCCGGGGCCGGAATTCGTACATGTTCCGACCGCCGACTCGATCCTGCCGCTGCTCGGCTTCCTTGATGGTGGTGTGCTCGACCTGAAACTCTTCCATCTCTGCCTGTCCTCGCCGCAGCGCGTCGTGCGGGATTTCGGCCGCCATGCTACGGCAGGCGGGGAAATCCGCTTTTTCGCGCTGCCTGACTCCATCCGGGAGACCGGAGAGAGTTTTCTGGCACAGGTCGGCATGCCGCCGGATGCGCCATTCGTTGTGCTGCATGCCCGCGACATGAGCTATCTGCCGGAAAAGGCGCATCATGCCTTCCGCTGCGCCGATATCCGCACCTATGACGGCGCCATCCGGCACTTTGTCGAGGAAGGGTACTGGGTGTTCCGTCTGGGGGATCGGGGAAGTACTCCGCTGGAAGGCCAGCCGGAGCAGGTCATCGATCTGCCGCAGCATCCCGGCTACAGCCAGGCGCTGGACGTATTCCTGTCCGCCGACTGTGCCTTTGCCTTCAACCAGGCTTCCGGGCCGGAAGCCCTGGTTCGTGCCTTCGGCCGGCCGGCGGCGACGGTCAATCTGGTCTACGAACTCCTGCGCCTGCCGATGAAGAGCGATCTGCTGCTGTTCAAACACTATCTTTCGGCCCGCACCGGCGAGCCGCTCTCATATGCAGAGATTCTGGAGCTGGGGCTGCCCGCTCTCGGCAAGGGGGAGGATTTCGACGCGAAAGGCGTCCTGATCCGCGAGAACAGCCCCGAAGAACTGGAAGATCTCGCATTGCTCATGCTTGAGCGGGACCGTGCGGCGGCGGTGGCCGAAACGGACGCTGAAAGCCTTGCCCGGTTCCGTCGTCTCGGCCAGGACTACGAGCAGAAATTGCTGGTCGATCCTTCGATGCAGACCGACAATGCGGACTTCTACGCCTATGCGCATGCTTTCGGCCGTCCCGCACCTTCCGTCTTGCAGCGTAAAGGATTTCTGGACCGCTCCTGAGCGCTGGTCTATCACCGTCGCGCCCCGCTGCCAACGGAACCGCCCACATGTTCTATCAATTGTTCACGATCATCGTGCCGGTCTTCATCTGCGCCGGCATCGGCTTTGTCTGGGCGCGCCTGAAGCTGCAGTTCGATAACGAGACCATTACCTCGCTCGTGACCCTTGTCGGCACGCCGTGCCTGGTGTTCGGCACGCTGGTCGGGCTTGAATTGTCGATGGATTCCCTGTTCCGCCTTGGCGCCGGCAGCGCTCTGGTGACGGCCGTCACGGTTGTCATGGTTGTGCCGGTCCTGTTTCTGGCAAGGAAATCCGTACGGGCCTTCCTGCCCGCCCTGATGTTCCCGAATGTCGGCAATATCGGCCTTCCGCTGTGCCTGTTCGCCTTCGGGCAGGAGGGGCTGGCGCTGGCGATTTCCTATTTCGCCGTGCAGGCCGTGTTGATGTTCACGATCGGCACCGGCATCGCCTCGGGCCAGTTCGGTCTGTCGTCGCTGACCCGGAACCCGATCATTTACGCGGTCGTCGCCGCGCTGGTCTGCATTATCGTGGATATCGATGTGCCGAGATGGATCATCAAGACGGCCGATCTTGCCGGCGGGATGTGCATTCCGCTGCTGCTCATCGCGCTCGGTGTGTCGCTTGCCAAGCTACGGGTCTCGAACCTGCTGGAGAGTTTCGGGATCGCTGCGTTGCGGCTGGTCGTGGGCTTCGGTTCGGGCGTTCTCGCGGTCTGGATATTGGGCACCACGGCGATGGAAACCGGTGTGCTGATCCTGATGTCGAGCATGCCGGTCGCGGTTTTTCCCTATCTCTTTGCCGTTCGCTACAATCGCGAGCCGGAAACCATCGCCGGCTGCGTCATCGTCTCGACGGTGCTCGGGTTCCTCACCATGCCCGGTCTGCTCTATCTCGTTCTGGAACTCTCTGGGAATGCCGGCTGACCGGCTCATCTCGCACACATCTGTCCTGCGAAACGGGAGACGGAAGTCACCTCTATTGACTTAATAGGGAATTTATGATAGTAAAAATCCTATTGATCGACAGATCAATGCCGCATGGTCACTCCAAAAAATTCAGGTGTTCCTTCGAGCTTCTCCGGGAGACGTCATTTGGAGCCTAATCTGGACTGGGGCATCCTGTCCGATCTTGAAGGCGGGCAGGAACTTGTCGGTTACGTACCGACGCACAAGGGAAAGGTAATCGGCCGGTCGGGGCTCACGATCGCGACCGGGGTCGATTTCGGCCAGCGGAACATGTTTGAGCTGGAGCGGGCGCCGTTGACGGCTGACTCGAGACGCGCCATTGCCCCGTTTCTAGGCAAGACTGGAGAGGAAGCAAGAAGGCTGCTTGAGACGTTGCCGCCAGTCATCATTTCGCGTGCGGAAGCTCAGGCACTGGACCGGCATACTCGGCAAGGTGTCTTCCGACGATTGCGAGACCGCTATTCTCAGGACGTGTCGGTTCCGAGCAGTGGTGAAAGGGATCTCGCCCGGTTGTCCCAAGAAGTGCAGACCGTGATAGTCTCTGTCGCTTGGCAGCACGGTAGCGAGCTCTACGCGGCCACGCCGGTCTTCTGGCGAGCCGCGGCGGACCAGCGCTGGTGGGCTGTTTATGATGAATTGATGAATTTCGGCGACGAATTCGGAGCACGCCGGCGCCGTGAAGCAGGGTATCTGAAGAGATGGCTCGAAAGAGAGGGCAGGGAGCGACCGTCAGGCTGACCGGTTCAGGGGTGCTGATCCTTGTTGCCCTGCTGATTTCCGGCCCGGTCAGCGCCGGCCAACCGGTGCTCGCGCAGGTTCTGCATCACGGCTACCGGACGCCGGACCTTTTTGGCGGAGCGGCTGTCGAGACGCTTCGTCCGCCGCGCTGCGACGGGCTTCTCGAGGTGATCAGGGACTCCCGGCGTTGGGGCGAAGCGCATCACACGGCACCGCACTACAGGCGTTTCCACCCCTGCGCCTTGCTGGCATTTGCGCGTCTGTCCGCGCCATTCGAAAAGAATCCCTTCGATGATCGGTACGGCTTCATGTTTGATGTTTCGCAGCGTCTCGACCTGCGATTCAGTCCTGCCTGGCGCGGCGGTCCGGAACAGGCTGCCGATCACGCTGCGTTGGCGCCGCGGATTGTCGGGAAGGTTGCAGATCCGTCGTTACCCTGGAAAGACGCGCCGTTCTTCGAGACATGGGACGACGGCTTCTTTATCGCATTCCGCAAAGCGGGACTGGTCGAGCGCTATCGGAGAGTCCGCTTCCTCGGGCTTGCGGACTGGACCGGGGACGGCGTTGCCGATCTGCTCGTCGACTGGACAGAACACGAAACCGATCAAGCCGAACCGATCCGTCAGATCGTCTTGATATCGGTGGAAGGCGATGCCGGACAGCTTCGGTCGGTGAATTATTTCGACTGGTTCGCGACAGAGCCCGCGCGCGTCGGGAAGGCCCTTCGAGGCCAGGGAGATGCGGACGACTTCGTCCGGGAAACCGGTAAGCCGGACTTTTCCGACGCGTTTCGTCGCGCATCGATGCCGCGTTCACAGGATGACCTCGATTATCTCTCGAAGGCGTATGGCATGACGGGGGCAGAGCTGAAGGGGCTGACGCCGCCGGACTGCTCCGACCTCCTGCCGCTGCTCGACGATCTCGATCGCTTCCAGGAAGCGCAGGAGGATTTTGGCCGGTTCCGTCCGCGCTCGCGCTTCCATCCCTGCGCCTTAGCGGCTTTCCGGGAGTTGGCACGGCCGTTCGCGTCGGATCCCTTTTCGCCGGTTCGTCCCATGGCCGACATCTGGGCCGGACTGGATCTGCGGACGGCGCCCATGGTTCCGGCGCGCGCCTACAGCGAGGCGCCCGATCCCGTCTATCTCGCCGATCACGTTGCGCGCGTGCCGGGCGAGAACGATCGGGTATGGATGCTCGACCCCGAGCGCTTCGAGCTGACCTATATCCTGACCGACCGGGACTTCGAGGAGGATGACGGCCGGCCGGTTTGGTATCGCGCCGCGCACTATTATGGCCGGGCCGACTGGACCGGTGACGGCGTGGCAGATCTGCTGGTCATGTGGACGGAGCAGGCCCGTCAGGGAACCTACGCGATCGAGGAACCTGTGCTGATAACCTCACCGGCCCCCGGAGCCCCTCTTGAAGCAGTCCGATACGACACGTGGATGGTGCGGCAGAGAGACCAGGTACGGGCAGTGCTGCAGGCGCTCCCGGCGCACTGACTCTCAGGGCGTCAGGATCTGCCGGATCGCGGTGCCGTCTTCCATGCGGTCGAGCGCGGTGTTGACCTCCGAAAGCGGTAGCCGGTGGGTGATCAGGTCCTGGACCGGCAGCAGGCCGCGCTGGTGCATGGCGATGAAGCGCGGGATGTCGGTGCGCGGATTGCAGCTTCCGACATAGGAGCCCTTCACCGTCTTTGCGCCTGTGACCAGCGCCGCCACGTCGAGCTGGAACGGCGTTTTCGGATCGACCAGTCCGACGGAGACGACAGTGCCGCCGCGACGGGCGCTGTCATAGGCGATCTCGAAGGCTCCGAGTTTCCCGGCGGTCTCGAACGCAATGTCCACACCGCCCGAGGTCAGGTCCAGAACCTCCGCCGCCGCACTTCGGTCTCCGGAATTGATCGTGTCGCTCGCGCCGAGGCGTTTCGCGTGCTCCAGTTTCGCCGGATCGGGATCGACGGCAATGATCCGTGCGGCGCCGGCCGCGCGGGCGCCGAGCAGGGCGCTGAGCCCGACCCCGCCGGCGCCGGCGATGACGACGGTATCGCCGGCCTTGATGCCGCCGGTGTTGAGAACGGTTCCCGCCCCGCACATGACGGCGCAGCCGAACAGGGCGGCGATATCGAGCGGCAGGTCTTTCGGGACCCGCACCACTGATTTTTCGGAAACCAGCGCATATTCGGCAAAGGCAGAGAGGCCCATGTGATGGTGCACCGGGGCGCCGTCGAGCGAGAGACGGGGCCCGCCGGAGAGCAATGCGCCCTTCCGGTTGGCCGCGAGCCCGGGGCCGCAGAGATGGGCCTCGCCGTCGAGGCAGGCGGGGCAGGCGCCGCATTGCGGCTGGTAGACCAGGACCACGGGATCGCCCGCGCCGACAGAGGTCACGCCCGCCCCGGTCTCGAGCACGGTTCCGCTCGCCTCGTGGCCCGGCACAATCGGCATCGGCCAGGCCCGCACCCCGTTGATCACCGAGAGATCCGAGCGGCAGAGGCTCGCCGCGGCGATCTGGACCAGCACTTCGCCCTCTGCGGGCGCGGGAACACTGACGGTCTCGAGCGACAGCGGCTTGTGCTCGGCGTAGGGACGTGCCGGACCGGGCGCCTTCAGGAGCGCGGCTTTGAAACTGAGGCTCATGCGAATTCGAGCGCCAGGTAGGAATTCATCACGCTCTGCATCGTCTGCTTTTCCAGGTCGCGGACGATGAAGACCAGACGGGAGCGGCGGTCGTCGCTCGGCCATTTCTCGATCTTTGCCGGAGGATGGAACATGTGCTGAACCGCGTGCACCACGACAGGCTGGTCGTCGTCGAGTTCCTTCAGGTTCAGCAGGCCCTTGATGCGCAGGATGTTGGCGCCGTGGGTCTGCGCCATCATGTCCAGCGCACCGGCGATCCGGTTCCATTCCAGCGGCTCGTCGAAATACAGCACGAAGGAATGGATGTGGTCGTCGTGCCGACTGACATCGTGATGTCCGTGATCGTGACCGTGGTGGTCATGATGGTGCACATGGCCCTCGGTCGCCCGGTAGGCTTCCTCGCGCAGCCACTGGCCGACATCCGCGCTCTTGGTCTTGGGATTATAGAGCCCGGCATCGAACAGGACCGATGGCGAGACGTCGCCCAGCACGGCCCTGACGACGGGCGCCGCAGGGTTGAGCTCGTGGAGCCGCTTTTCAACCGCTGCAACCGTTTCGGCATCCGTGACATCGGTCTTGGTCAGCACGATGCGGTCGGCGACGGCAGCCTGCTTGATGCTCTCGAACTGCCTGTCGAACTGCTCCATGGCGTGATGGGCGTCAACCACGGTGATGACACCGTCGAGCCGGAAGCGGGTGACCAGGAACGGATCGGCCATCATGGTGTGCAGGATCGGCGCCGGGTCGGCCAGCCCGGTTGTCTCGACCACGATCCGGTCGAAGTCGGGGATGATGCCTTTCGCCCGGTCCTTGAACAGGCGCTTCAGCGTATCCACGAGATCGCCGCGCACGGTGCAGCACAGGCAGCCGCTATTCAGCAGCACGACATCCTCGTTCGACTCCATGACCAGCGCGTCGTCCAGCCCGACCTCGCCGAATTCGTTCACGATAACGGCAATGCGGTCCATTTCCGGGTGATGCAGCAGCTTTGACAGCAGGGTGGTTTTGCCGCTGCCGAGAAACCCGGTGAGAATGGAGACCGGAAGCCGGTCCGGCTCGTTTGTCGTGCTCGTCATCTGAATGCTCTTGGCGCTGGGGTGAATCGGTGGGGGCGGATCAGTGGTGATGGCCGCAATGGGGACCGTGTTCATGGTCATGGGTGTGATCGTGGTCGTGACGATAGGGCACCACGGCGGCTTCGTCCAAACGTCCGAACAGGGCACGGAAACTCGGGTTGCGCTCGACTTCGGTGGGATGGCCGGTGCAGCAGACATGGCCGTTCAGGCAGAGCACCCGGTCGGTGCCGCGCATGACCAGATGCAGATCGTGCGAGACCATGATCACCGCCGCGCCGGTTTCCTCGCGGATCGTCCCGATCAGCCGGAACAGTTCCGACTGGGCGGCGACATCCATGCCCTGTGTCGGCTCGTCCAGCACCAGGAAGTCCGGCTGTTTCATGATCGCCCGGGCAAGCAGCACACGCTGGGTCTCTCCACCGGACAGGCCGGTCAGCTGCTGATCCAGCAGGTGGGTGATGCCGGCCCGCTCGGCGGTCGTCTCCACCCGTCCGCGCGCCGATTTCATGCCGAGCGAGAGAAAGCGCCGGGATGTCAGCGGCATGGAATTGTCGAGTGCAAGCTTCTGCGGCACGTAGCCGATGCTGGTGCCGGGGGCGAGCCTGGCGGTTCCGTTGTCCGGGGAAAGCAGTCCGAGGATGACCCGGAGCAGGGTGGTCTTGCCGCCCCCGTTCGGGCCGATCACGCTCATGATCTCGCCGCGGCCGAGGCTGAAACTGATCTTGTCGAGGATCGGACGGCCGTTTCTGAGCACGGTGAGATCGGCGACGTCGAGCAGCGGGGGCGCTTCTTCCAGCATGGCCTAGCGCGCCTCCGATCTGCAGGACGGGCAGAGGCCCTCAATCTCGACGGTGCTCCGCTGGGCCTCGAAACCGTGCCGGCTGGCCAGGCTGCCGAGCAGCGCGCTGAGCGTGTCATCCTCGATCTCGAGCGCCGCGCCGCATTCCCGGCAGATCAGGAAACCGCAATCGTGGTTTCCTTCCGGGCGGCTGCAGCCGATATAGGCGTTCTGGGATTCGACCTTGTGCACAAGGCCTTGCTCCATCAGGAAATCCAGGGCCCGGTAGACGGTCGGCGGCGCGACTTTCGCACCCGGCTTGCCGTCTTTTTCCGCGTCGCGCTGCATCTCGGACAGGATGTCGTAGGCGCCGACCGGGGCATGGCGTTGCCAGACCAGTTCCAGCACCCGGCGCCGGGCGGGAGTGATGCGCACGCCGCGTTTGGCGCAGAGCCGTTCCGCGGCACCCAGAGCGTCATGCAGGCACCGTCCGTGGTCATGGTCGGGGCCGGGAAAACTGTTGCGGGCTAATGCCAAGATATGGGGTCCATCGCTGTCGTGGCCGGGGTAATGCAATAGTATAATGTTTCAGGGCACCGATCCAAGGCCCGGCATTGATCCGGACGACTGACTTGCACGTAAAACACTGTGCATTCCGGATGTTGATGTTCCGGCCTTTGGGGCCAGTCGAGGACTTGTCAGATGAGAAACCCGCGCTTCAGCAGGATTCGGTTTTTCTCCGTGGTCCTGCTTTCCTTGTTGGTCAGTCTGCCCGCCATTCCGGTTGCGCTGGCAACCGTTCCACCCGGCTGGGCCGAGGACGGTCTGATCAAGTTCCGGGCCTTCAGAAACGGCTCTCCGCTGGGTGTCGTAATGTTGAGATTTAACATTAAAGAAGATAAATATATCGTTGATACACAAACATTATTTGATTATAAAATAGGACCGTTTACGCTCTATTACTATGCCTTGCGCGCCCGTGATGAATGGAAGGATGCACAGCTTCTGTCAGCGCGCGGCATGGTCAATGACGACGGGGATTTTTTCAAGGTCGACGGCAGGGCAGAGTCGGGCGGTTTCCGGTTTGCCGGCCGGGAGGGTGAACATCTGGCGCCTTTCGCCGCGTCGGTGCCCTCGACCTACTGGAACACGTCACTGACCCGGGCGAGCAAGCTGATCGATCTGCAATATGGCCGGCTCCGCGACATCGCCATGACAAAGCTCGGAACGGAAACCATCGAATCCGAAGGCAGGCAGGTCGAAGCCACGCGCTACGAGATGCGTGGAGAGCTCGATCTCGACATCTGGTACGACACACGCGGCGAGTGGGTAAGGATGAGCTTCACCGTCGACGAGTCCGACTTCGACTACGTCCGGATCGTGCCACGACCGGGTGACGAAACCCGTTTCCTGGATCTGGAGAGTGTGAAGGATATCGGCTCGGAAGAGGTCCGGAATGCTCTCAGGGAACTGGAATAGACCGTTATCCCGAAGCGGTGCGGCGGGGCTCAACTGAAGGGACTGACATGACAGTGCGATGTGTCTGGATTACCGGGGCGAGTTCCGGCATCGGGCTTGCCCTGGCGAAGCGGATGATGCGCGACGACTGGATCGTCGCGGGCTCTGCCCGGTCGGCCGAGGCGCTTGAGGCGCTGGAGAGAAAGCATTCCGGACAGTTCTTTTCCTATCCGCTCGACGTGACCGACGAGGCAGGCGCTGCCGCCACCGTCGCCCGTATCCGCAAGGAGCGGGGCGGGCTGGACATGGCCGTTCTTGCCGCCGGAACGCACAAGCCCGTGGAAATCGGGGACTTCCGCCCGGATGTTTTCAGATCCCTCCTTGAAATCAACCTGATGGGGGTGGTCAATTGCATCGCCGCGGTTGCGCCGGGTTTCCTCGCCGACCGTGCCGGGCACCTCGCCGTGGTCTCTTCGGTTGCAGGCTATGGCGGCTTGCCGACCGCGGCCGCCTACGGTGCGTCCAAGGCCGCGCTGATCAACATGACCGAGGCGCTCAAGCCGGACTTCGACCGGAACGGCGTGAAACTGCAGCTCGTCTGCCCGGGCTTCGTGCGCACACCGCTGACGGACAAGAACCCGTTTCCGATGCCGTTCCTGATGGAGCCGGAGGATGCTGCCGATGCCTTCTATCGCGGTCTGCAGTCCAACCGGTTCGAAATCACCTTCCCGCGGATCTTCGCCATCATCCTGCGCTGCCTGAACGTGCTGCCTTACAGCCTGTATTTCCGGCTGGTGAAGCGGGGGACTGGCAAATGAGCGCGCTGGACAGAGCGGCTGCGCTGGCGGCTTATGCGGATTGCTTCGAAGGATTGACCCTAGGCCGGCTCGAGACCCTGTCCGCGCTTCTGGCGGACGAGGTTCGGTTCAGGGACCCATTCAGCGATGTGCAGGGCCGTGAGGCCGTCCTCGGTATCTTCCGGCATATGTATGAGGCCATGGAAGCGCCGTCCTTCACCGTGCTGGATCAGGCCGTCGGTGCCGAGGCCTGTTACCTCAAATGGCGGTTCTCGGGACGGGTGAAGGCGGCGGGATCGCGTCCGATCGAGATAACCGGGATGAGCGAGGTGGCGTTCGACGATCACGGTCGCGTCCTCCTGCACGTTGATCATTGGGACGCGGCGTCCCAGGTCTATGGCCTGTTCCCTGTGCTCGGCCCGGTTCTGCGCTTGCTAGGCCGCCGGTTTTCGCCGGTCGAGTGAGGATTCCTTCGGCAACGCGTCTTTCTTGAAGAACAGGGTCACTGTGCCGATCGTGATGCCGAATTTCGAGACATCGGCCTTGTTGATCAGAACGCCGTCCGGCTGCAGGAACATCCAGTCATCGAACCGAACCTTGATCCGGCTGTCGCCGACCTTCAGCATCAGATCGTAGGACCAGTTCAGAGCATTGCCCCGGGCGAAACCCTTGGCGACGCCAACCACATCGTCGGCGCGGCCGTCATAGGTGCCGTCGCCGGTCTTGGTGATGCGCCAGATCCGCTGCTCTTTTTCACCGTCGGAATAGTCGAAATCCTCGGTCAGGGTCAGCGTGGTTCCGTCCCAGTCGCCCTGCAGGTCCACGGTGAACTCCCGCTTCAGGTTGCCGAAGCGGTCCTGGAACATGCCCCACGCCCGGCTTTGGCCGGCGAAGTACACTTCCGGGCTGAACACGGGCCGGGTTTCGGCGAAATCATCGATCTTCATGGAACTGCACGCTCCGAGGCTCAACAGCACTACAAGCAGATACGGCAGGGCGCGGGGCATGGATCATCTCCGGACAGTGATTGGCTGGATGTTTGCTGTAATTTTCCGCTGCAGGTCGGCCTGACGCTCCGCTGTAATCGGAAAGCCGCGCATGATGAGTATGGCTGTCAGTTTCAGGATGACCGGGGCCACGCCGTAGAGCAGGGAAAGGGTCAAGAGTGCATCGGCATCATTGCTGCCGCCGGCCTGGAAACCGGCAGCGTCCAGAACGGGAAAAGCGATGCCGACGGCAAGGGCAAGGGCGAGCTTCGTTGCCATGCCCCAGAGAGCGAAATAGAGACCGGCGCGGCTGCCGCCGCCGTCCGCCGTGTCAACGTCCACCACGTCGGCCTGCATGGAGGGGGGCAGCACCAGATCGGCGCCCAGGCAGGCTCCTGTACCGATGCAGATGGCGAGAAAGGCAAGGTAGTCGCCGGGACCGAGCAGCGGGACGAGGGCGAAGATCGCGCTGTTTGCCAGCATGGCCGCGATCCAGGTGCGGTGCTTGCCGGCCCGGCGGCTGACGGCAAGCCAGACCGGCACGCCGAGAATCCCGGCGAGGAAATAGACCAACAACAATATGTCCGTTTCGCCCGGCAGACCCAGCCCCTTGTCCACGAAGAGCACGAACAGCGTGGCCGCGAACCCGTTGGCCAGACCGTTCAGCAGATAGGCCAGGATGAGCCGGAGAAAGGGTTTGTTGCGGAGCAGGAGTGCGGTGCCGGCGCGCCAGTCGAGCCGTATGTGTATCGGGGTGGCGGGCTTGGGCCGTTCCGGCATGAAGCGGGCGGCGATGGTGATCGCGGCGGGCAGGGCGATCACCAGAAACAGTGCGAGCACGGTGAGAACGGTGCTGGTTTCCTCGCCGCCGCC
This sequence comes from Nisaea sp., assembly GCF_040217065.1. GTDB lineage: Bacteria > Pseudomonadota > Alphaproteobacteria > Thalassobaculales > Thalassobaculaceae > Nisaea. Next base: position 457,716 of record NZ_JAVJNX010000009.1, on the reverse strand, counting down.
CGCTGCGGACACGATGGCCGGCATGCCGGCGGCGACCAGTGTGCCGAGGACCAGCATGCCTTCACGATAGGCGGTGATGCGCGAGCGCTCGTGATAGTCGCCGGTCAGCTCCGCGCCCCAGGCTGTGTAGGGCAACTGCACCATGGTCCAACCGAGATAGAGCAGGGCGCTCCAGCCGAACAGGTGGAGTATTCCGGCGCCTTCGGGAGGCACGAAGAGCATGTAGATGGCGACACAGGTGATCGGCGCCCCGGCGAAGAGCCAGGGCTTGCGACGGCCGAACCGGGTTGTGATCCGGTCGCTCAGCAGGCCGATCAGCGGATCGGAGACCGCATCCCACAGCCGGGCCAGAAGCAGGGCGAAGCCGACGGCCTCGAGGCTGAGGCCCCGGTTCTGCGCATAGAAGGCCGGCAGGAAGATGAAAAGCGGCACGCCCAGCCCGGCCAGCGGCAGGCCCGGCAATCCGTAGGCAAGCAATTGCCATCGGGAATAGCGCGCGGGGGAGCGGCCGGCAGGAGCTGTGGCGGTCATCCGCTCAGGCGTGCTTCAGTGCGATCTGGCGGACATCGATGAGGCCGGCGCGAAACCCGCCCTCGCAATAGCAGAGATAATATTCCCACATCCGCCGGAACCGCTCGTCGAAGCCGAGCGGGGCGATCTCCGGCCAGCGGGAGAGGAACCGCTCCCGCCAGATGGCGAGCGTGCGCGCGTAATCCGTGCCGAACCCGTCATTGGCGACGCATTTCAGGCCGGAAGCGTCGAAATGCCCGGCCAGACGGTTGGTCGATGGCAGCATGCCGCCCGGAAAGATGTATTTCTGGATGAAATCCGGGTTCCGGCGATAGGATTCGAAGTCCCTGTCGTTGATGGTGATGATCTGCATGGCGGCGCGGCCGGTATCCGTCAGCCGCGCCTTCATCTGATCGAAAAAGACCGGCCAGTATTGCTCGCCGACGGCCTCGAACATCTCGATGGAGGCGATATGGTCGAAGCGACCGTCCACATCGCGGTAGTCGCACAGCTGGATCGAGACCTTGTCCGAAATGCCCTCGCGTTTGGCCCGTTCGATCGCGTAGTCGTGCTGTTCCTGAGACAGCGTGATGCCGACGACGCGGGCACCGTATTCCCGGGCGGCGACGGACGCGAAGCCGCCCCAACCGCAGCCGATTTCCAGCACGGTCTGGCCGGACTCCAGCTGCAGCATGTCGGCGATGCGCCGGTATTTCCGGCGCTGCGCCGGCTCAAGGTCGTCCACACCCGGCTCGAAAACGGCCGACGAGTAGGTCATGCTTGGGTCCAGCCATTTCCCGTAGAAGGCGTTGCCGATGTCGTAATGATGGGCGATGTTGCGCCGGCTTCCGCTCCTGGTGTTGCGGTTGGAGAAGTGCCCGAGGGTTTTCATGAAACGGCCGAAGCGGGTTCCGTCGATCGCTTTGGCGAGCGCGGTTCGGTTGGCGGCGCCGAACGAGAGCAGGCTTGTCAGGTCCGGGGTGTCCCAGGCGCCGTCCATATAGTCTTCGCCGAAACGAAGGTCGCCGCCGAACAGAAGGCGCCGGCATACCGCATCGCTCCGCAACTGCAGATGCGCCTTCGGACCGGGTTCGGCCCCCTTGATGACATGCAGCTGCCCGTTCGGAGCCAGCACATGCAGCTCGCCGACGCGGACCGCTTTCAGCATCATCAGCACGGCCCGTGTCCAGGGCATGAATGCATCCCGTTTCGTCGGAAAAGTGCCGCCCATCGTGGCAGATAATTCATAGATCTCGCGATCAGTCATTCCAGCTCGCCCCATTCGTGGTCACTCGACTTACGCAGTGCGTTGTCCAGTGGATGATTTATTGATGACGGTGATTGGTTTTTCCGGTGCATCCGGCCGCTTGTGGAAAATCGCCCCCTTGATCCAGAGCCTCAAGGCTTCCCAATGGATGCCCGCCACCACCTTTGCCGTGAGCAAGGGATAGAGCAGGGCCATCTTCAGCAGAGTCCGGTCCGTCATGGCCTCTCGCGTGCCCGTGTGGGTCGCAACCAGGATCTCGCCTTCCGGGGTATCCTGACGGATCAGGATGGAGAGTCTGTCGCCGGGTTCCTTCAGCCGGAACCGATAGGTCGCGGTCATGTCCATGAAGGGAGAGACATAGAAACCCTTCTCGCAGCTCTGCCGGATCGTGCCGCCTGTGGCCTGGTCCGGTTCGACCGGTATCAGGTAGCAGTGCTGCTGGCCGAATGTGTTCTTCACCTCGTAGAGAATGGCCTGGAGAGGGCCCTCCTCATGATGGCAGAAATAGATCGAGATTGGATTAAAGACATATCCGAAAATTCTTGGAAAACAATGTAATAAAACTTTTCCTTCATGTGATTCAAAGCCAGCCGCATGGAGCTGTTCCCGGACCCATTCTAGGGCGGGCCTGCCATCGCGTGTTGCATGGTCCCTGTCGAAGAAGGAGAACAGGTTGAACCGGTTGTGGGAGAAAAGACGGAGCCTGGCGGAGAGCGCATCGACCTCCTGCAGATCAAGCAGCATGGAGAAAACCCGGTAGGCGAAACGGTGCCTGAACGGGATCAGCCGGGCATGCGTGACCATGCCGCGATAAAGCCCGGACCGCAGCTGAGCGGCTGTCCCGGATTGCGTGCTTGCCGCCGTCTCAGTCATCACCGGCCGCCTGCCCTGCTGCATCGGTGCCGGACCAGACCTGCAGGTGCCCGTTGGCCGGCGCAACATCCGATTCCCACGGCGGTGATACGCCAAGGTTCAGGGCGACGGCGATGGCCGCTTTCAGGCCGTCCTCGTGGAACCCGTAGCCGCAATAGCTGCCGCAGAACCAGGTATCCCGGACGCCCTGAATGGTGTCGAGATTTCCCTGCGCCGCCACGGCGGCAGTGTCAAACACCGGGTGGGTATAATTGAAACGCGCGAATTCCAGAGCCGGGTCGGGGTCCGTGAGCGGGTTCATGGTGACGAAGAGCGGATATTTCTCGTCGATGCCCTGCAGGCGGTTCATCCAGTAGGTCAGCGCGACGGCACGGTCCATGTCCCGCCGGCCTTCGGCCAGATAGTTCCAGGAAGCCCATGCCATGCGCCGTTTCGGCATCAGCCCCGGATCCCGGTGCAGGACTGCGACATTATCCTGGTAGGAAAAGCAGCCGAGCAGGGCGCGTTCAGCGTCGTCCGCATCGCTCAGCATGGCCAGGGCCTCGTCGCCATGGGCGCCGATGACAATCTGATCGTAATAGGTTTCCGAGCCGTCCGGCTCACCGACCATGACGCCGGATTCGAGGCGCCGGATGCGGCGGACCGGGTGCCCGGTCCTGATCTTGCCGCCGCGCTGTTCGATCGCCGCGGCGAGGCGCTCGACATAGCACCGCGCGCCACCGTCGACGGTAAACCATTGCGGCCGGTTGACATGCTGCAGCAGGCCGTGATTGACGAAGAAACGCACGAAGCTGCGCGCCGGAAAGGCCAGCATCGTCTCGACCGGACAAGACCAGATCGCGGCGGCCATCGGCAGCAGGTGATCATAAAGGAAACCGTCGCCATACCCTTCGCGCTTGAGGAATTCCCCGAGAGTCAGGTCCGGCGCGTTCTCCTCCTCGAGCAGGCGCGGGGCAGCGGCGAAGAACCGCGCGACATCGGCCAGCATCCGGTAATAGCCGGGTTTCAGGAGATTGCCCGGCTGAGCCAGCAGCCCCCTGAGTGAGCCTTCATATTCGAGCGCGCCGTTGCCCACGGAGACACTGAAGGACATGTCGCTCGGCTTCGTTGGCACATCAAGTGCGCCGAACAGGCTGATCAGGTTCGGATAGGTCGCTTCATTATAGACAATGAACCCGGTATCGACCGGTATCTGCTCGCCGTCATAATCCACGGAAACCGTGTTGCTGTGGCCGCCGAGCCGATTGTTCGCTTCATATACGGTCACCTGATGGCGCGACGACAACAGCCATGCCGCGCTGAACCCGGCGATGCCGCTTCCGATAACAGCTATGCGCATTCCCATACTCCCCGGGCGAAAACTTTATTCATAATTTTCCATATTGTGCAGGTTTTGTATGTGCTTACGCACACGCGGCGATATCGGGCCAGGATCCGTTTTTCAGATCCTTGAAAGCGGCAAGCGCTCTGGCCCGGCCAAGACCGAGATCGATGATCGGGGACGGGTAATCCGGTGCCGGGTTCCCGGGAGCCTCCCATGGCTTGTGCAGGTACCGGTCTGGGACGTCGGCGAGTTCGGGCACCCAGTGGCGGGTATAGCCGCCGCCGGAATCGAATTTCTCTCCCTGCAGCACCGGGTTGAAGATCCTGAAATAAGGAGCGGCGTCCGCACCGGACCCGGCGATCCATTGCCAGGATGCGGCATTGTTGGCGAGGTCGGCATCCACCAGCGTATCCCAGAACCAGGCCTCGCCCGCGCGCCAGTCGACCATCAGATGCTTGACCAGAAAGGACGCGCAGATCATGCGCACCCGGTTGTGCATGTAGCCGGTCTGCCAAAGCTCGCGCATGCCGGCATCGACGATCGGAATGCCGGTCTGCCCGCGCTGCCAGGCATGCAGGGGCTTCTCGGCAGTGTCCCACGGAAAGTTCTCATATTCCGGACGCAGGCAGGCCTCCGGCAGATCCGGGTTGTGGAACAGCTGGGCATGGGAAAATTCGCGCCAAACCAGCTCTTTCAGAAAATGCTCCGGCGATCCACTGAACGGGTCGCGACCGGTCATGAGGCAATGCGCTATTGTGCGGTGCCAGACCTGGCGCGGCCCGATTTCGCCGAAATGCAGATGTGGAGAGAGGCGTGAGACCAGCGGTTTGGACGGGAAATCCCGTCCCTTCCTGTAGTCGTCGAGTGCCGTCTCCAGGAACCAGTCCAGCCGGTCCCGGGCGCCGGTTTCGCCGGGATGCCATATGGCCTTGAAGCCGGATGCCCAGTCCGGATTGCGTGGCGTGAGCTGCCAGTCGTCAAGCCGGTCGCCGGCCAAGGGGCCCTCAAAGCCGGTTATCGCCTCCGGAACGGCAAGTTCAGGCGGCGGATCGCCGAGAAGGCGCATGGCCCGCCAGTAGGGCGAGTAGACCTTGGGCGGCGTGCCGGTCTTGGTCTTTACCTCCCAGGGTTCGAACAGCAGTGCCGCATTGAAGCTCTCCGCCGCGATGTCGTCTTCCCTGAGGGCCTTTTTAAGGGTGCCGTCCCGGCGTGTGGCGTACGGCTCGTAGCACCGGTTCCAGTAGACGGCCTGTGCGCCGGTTTCGGCCGCCAGGGTGCGGATCTGCACGGCCGCATCGCCGCGCCGCAAATGCAGGGTGCAGCCATGTTCTGAAAGAGCGTCGGCAAGCGCGTCGAGGCTGTGGTGCAACCACCAGCGGGAGGCACCGCCGAGGGCCCATTTCCCCGGTGTCTCGTCATCGAGGACAAAGACAGGAAGGATCGGTGCACCGGTTGCGGCGGCAGCCGTCAGGGCCGGGTTGTCCGCCAGTCTGAGATCCTGACGGAACCAGAGAATTATCGGTTTTTCACGCACGCATCCATCCTTCCCAGAACCCGAAAGCGATACGCCGGCGCGCGGCGGGCGGATCACTTCGTCTCAACAAAGCCGATCGACCGGAAACCGGTAAAGGCGCTTCGGGCCGAGGAAGAGAACGTCGAGATTTCTGCCGAGGACGGCGCGGATGGCCGCGTCCCGGACATTCAGGCCACCGGTCAGGGCGCCGAAGGCCGGCATGATCAGTCTTTGTCCGTTATGGGCGAAACAGCGGCCGCTCAGAGATTTCTGGCGGGTCCGCACCCGCGCCGAGGGATGATAGTGGCCGCTAACCTCGCCGCTGACCGGGGCCTTTGCGGCCTCGTGCCGGAAGGTGAGGGCGCCCACGGTCATTTCGGACAAATGTCTGCCGGGCAGGTCACCGGGCAGTACCGGGTCGTGATTGCCCGTGATCCAGCACCAGTCACGCCCGGCGACCAGCGGGGCGAGCGACGCGCGGTCGCTGTCCGCCATCCGTCCCGGCCCGCCGGTATCATGAAAATTGTCGCCAAGGCAGATCACGGTCCCGGGCCGGTAATGGTCACAGGCCGTAGCCAGCCGCTTGAGGGTCTCCGCCGTATCGTAGGGGGGCAGATGGATGCCTTTCGCGGCGTAACTCGATCCCTTTTCCAGATGCAGGTCTGAGACGACGAGCAGGGACCGGTCCGGCCAGAACAGGATGCCGGAAAGATCCGCGATCAGGGTGACGCCGTTGAGGATAAGCGGTTCAGAAGCCATGGCGCTGCTTTGGCCGATCCCCGGAACCGGGTCAAGGGGCATCCAACCTGGCCCGCTGACCAATATATTTAACAATCCTGATTTCAGGGCGGGATTCTAACTTAATGCAACAATACCAATTGACTATCTGGTTGTCCCTTGTTGCAGTGCGTCTCTCTTTGCATTCAAAAACATGTGACCGTACCTAAAAGGACTTGCGCATATGCGCTCAAGTCCTATGTATCAGCAACGTTTAGAAGTCGCTGTTAAAAGACTGCCTCGCCGCCTTGCCGGTCGACCAAGTTCCTTCTCCGACATTTTTGAGCGTTAACTTCGGTCTGTGGCATTGTGCGGCGGACCGCTTAATCTGTCGTGAAAGGTATTAAATCATGACGACTGGTACTGTTAAATGGTTCAACGCAACCAAGGGCTATGGCTTCATCGAACCGGAAGACGGCTCGAAGGATGCTTTCCTTCACATCACCGCGCTTGAGCGCGCCGGCATCGCCAGCGTCGACGAAGGCCAGCGGGTCTCGTTCGATCTGGTCCCGGGCCAGGGCGGCAAAATGTCCGCCGAGAATGTGAAAGTCCTCTAAAGACGCCGAATACATTGAACGGGGGCGGTTCCTGATCGCCCTCGTTCGGTCTTTCTATCTACGGGCCGCGTTCGATCAATTGTGATCCGCCGCCGACTTTAAAATCTTCAAGGTAATTATGAACTTCGAGACTACTTTCCTGACCAATTATGGCCTGCAGAACTACGTTTCCTTTTCCCGATCAAGCGGTACGAACCTGTTTTCGATCAAGGGCTCGGAGAGCCCGAAAATGATCAACCATGCCCGCTACATCATTTCTGAAATGTATGACGGTATCCCGGACGTCGTCGTCAACTAGCGCGACGTTTCTGCGAGAGCCTCCACCCCCGTCCCTCCAACCTGATGCGAAGTCGCCGGGCCTAGATCGGCAGCCGCGCCTGGAGTGTTCCTCCGGTCGCCTCGGCAACCAGATCGGCCTCGGCTTCTTCGAGCAATGTATCGAGTGCGCCGCCATGAACCTGTTCCTTGCCGATTTCGAGCAGGATGGGCACCGCTAGCGGGGAAACCCGGTCGAGCGGGCGTATGTCGATCTTTCCCTGCACCTGAACCAGCAGATCCGCCAACCGGCGGATGTCGGTCAGGCCGCGGGCGGCGTCCGCCCGGGTGGCGCGCAGCAGGACATGGTCCGGCTCGTGACTGCGCAGCACGTCATAGATCAGATCCGCATTGAAGGTGACCTGACGGCCGGTCTTCTCATGTCCGGGAAGCTTGCGCTCGATCAGGCCGGCGATCACCGCGACGTTGCGGAAAGTCCGCTTCAGCAGGGTCGATTCCGCCATCCATTCCTCAAGATCATCGCCCAGCATGTCCTGGTCGAACAGCGCCGCCACATCCTCCGCCCGCGGCGCCTTCAACCCCCAGATCGCAATCACATAATCGGTGGCAACGAAACCGAGCGGGTCGAGGCCCGCCCGTTCCATCCGCCGGGTGAGCAGCATGCCGAGGGTCTGGTGCGCGTTCCGTCCGGCAAAACAATAGGCGACCAGATAGTACTTTCCGGCGCGCGGAAAGATTTCCACCAGCAGCCGGTCCCGTTTCGGCATGACCGAGCGCCATTGCTGCATGCGCAGCCAGTCCTCGACCGGTGCCGGCAGGGCTGGCCAGTTCCCGTCATCCTCCAGCATCGCCCGGACCCGGTCCGACAGGTGCGTCGTGAAGGGCAGGCGGCCGCCCATATAGGCCGGGATCTCCGGCTCCTCGCCTTTTCCGGGACTGACTTCCACGACGGTCTCGCGGACGCCTTCAAATGTCAGCAGCTGTCCGGCGAACAGGAAGGTGTCGCCCGGTGTCAGGCCCTGAACGAAATATTCCTCGATCTCGCCGAGGAACCGGCCTCGGCGCATCCGGACCTTCAGCGTGATGGCCTCGACGATGGTGCCGACATTCATCCGGTAAGACCGGGCGACGCGCTGATTGACGACGGTCAGCAGCCCGTCCGGTGTCGGCCGCAGCCTCCGGAACCGGTCATAGGTGCGCAGGGCGTAGCCGCCGTCCGTCACGAAACGCAGAACGGCGTCGAAATCTTCCCGGCTGAGTTCGGCGTAGGGCGCGGCGGTGCGGACTTCCTCGTAAAGCTGATCGGGATGAAACAGGCCTGCGCAGGCGGTACCGAGGATATGCTGGGCCAAAACGTCCAGTGCGCCCTCGCTCGGCAGGTCCCCGTCGAGGGTCATCTCGTTCACCGCATCGATGGCGGCCTGGCATTCCAGCACCTCGAACCGGTTTGCCGGGATCAGGATGGCCCGGCTGGGCTGATCGAGCCGGTGATTGGCCCGGCCGATCCTTTGCAGCAGGCGCGAGGAGCCTTTCGGCGCACCAACCTGGATGACCAGATCGACCGCCGCCCAGTCGATCCCGAGATCGAGCGAGGAGGTGGCGACGACGGCACGCAATCCACCTTTCGACATTACCGCTTCCACCTTGCGCCGCTGTTCCGCGGCGAGCGATCCGTGGTGCAGGGCGATCGGCAGGTTCTGTTCGTTGATCTTCCAGAGCGCCTGGAACAGGATCTCCGCCTGTGCCCTTGTATTGACGAAAACCAGCGTGGTCGCGGCGCCGCAGATCTGCTCGTAGATATCCTCAACCGCGTAGCTGCCCATATGGCCGGACCAGGGGAAATGCCCGCGCCCGATCATGATCCGGACCTCGGCGGCGACGGCACCGCCGCCGCTGACGCGTTCGACCGTGCCGCTGCCGGTCTTGCCCGTTGGCGACAGATAGGCTTCCAGCGCGTCCGGATAGGCGACTGTGGCAGACAGCCCGACGCGGCGGGCCTCCGGTGCCAGCTTTGCCAGGCGGGCCAGGCCAAGTGACAGCAACTCGCCCCGCTTGTTCGGTGCCAGCGCATGCAGCTCGTCGATGACGATGGTGCGCAGCCGCCGGAATATCCGGGGGGCATCGGCATAGGAAATCAGCAGGGCGAGGCTTTCCGGCGTGGTCAGCAGGATATTCGGAGGATTTCCGCGCTGGCGCTGCTTCTTCGATTGTGGCGTATCGCCGGTCCGGGTTTCCGCCGTGACCGGCAGCGCCATCTCCTCGATCGGCAGCGTCAGGTTGCGATGAATATCGACGGCCAGAGCCTTCAAAGGCGAGATATAGAGAGTGTGGAGGCCGTCATAGGGCGCGTCGGCGAGTGCGATCAGGCTGGGCAGAAATCCTGCGAGGGTCTTGCCGCCGCCGGTCGGGGCAATCAATAGGGTGTGCTTGCCCGCCGTCGCCGCGCGCAGCATGTCGAGCTGATGTGGATGCGGGCTCCAGCCTTTTTCCGCGAACCAGTCGCGGAATGTGTCCGGCAGACCGGCCATGTCCGGTGGTATCTGGGCGGCGGTATCAGGCATTCTGGAAAGGTGGCTGCCGGACCGGGTTTCGGCAAGAGACTAAAGTGCCCCGGCTTTGTCCGGTCCGGCGCCGAACCGGATCGTCACACTGCGCCCGGATACCACGCCGGCTGGCGCTTCTCCGCGAAACTTTTCAGGCCTTCGGCCGCTTCCGCCGACTGCCGTTTCGCCGCGTGCTGGGCAACAAGTTGCTCGAAATAGGATTCGGACAGGGTGATATTGGCGTGTTCCAGCACGACCTGTTTGGTCTGAGCCATGGCCTCGGGGGCGGAGAGCAGCAATTGCTCGATCACTGGTGCGGCGGCCTCGTCCAGGGAGCCGGTCGCGCAGACCTCATGTACCAGACCCATGTCCGCGGCCTTTGCAGCGCCGAACCGTTCGCAGGTAAGGGCGTAGCGGCGGACATTGCGCGGACCCATCGCGGCGTTCAGATGCGGCACTATGATGCCGGCCATGACGCCCCAGCGCGCCTCGGTGATGGCGAAAATGGCGTCCTCGCTGGCGATCACCACATCGCACGCCGCGACAATGCCGACACCGCCGCCGAAACAGCCGCCATGCACCAATGCGATGGTCGGTTTCGGGAAATCGTTCAGGCCGCAGACGGCCGACGCGGTGCGGCGGGAAACCGCAACATTCTCTTCCGGCGAGAGTGCGCCGATGGCATTCAGCCATTTCAGATCGGCGCCGGCCTGGAAATGCTTACCGTTGCCCCGAAGCACGACGACACGGACCTTGTCGTCCGCGGCGCAGTCGCCGAAAGCATCGATAAGCCCCTGGATGACGTCGCCGTTATAGGCGTTGTTCACGTCCGGCCGGTTGATGGTGACTGTGGCGACGCCGCGTGCGTCTTTGGCAAGCAGGACAACGGGTTCGGACATGGAGAGCCTCTTCGTGCGCTGGAAATCGACTCCGGACGGAGCCCGCGAAGAGTAGGCGCTGATGCCGAACTGTCAAACCGCAGTCTGGATGTGGACACTAAATAAGCCGGACGCGCGTCTCCGACGCTGATCCGGCTTTGTTGTTCGTGGCTGCGAAGGTCAGGCGGCTTTCTGGGCCGCCTGGGCGTTTTTACCGAGCGCGCCGGTTGCATCGTTATGGCGCGCCAGCCCGTCTATCATTTCCAGAGCGGCTTCAGCCTGCAATACAGACCATTTCCGCTGGGTTTCGGCAAAGTAGACCCGTGGGCGCTTGGTGTTTTCGGTAATCATGTGGAACTCCTCTGGCGGCGATCGTCTCTCTTAATTCTGCATACAAGATCGTTATTGGCCGGTGAAATGAGAATGCTGCATTGCAGCATTGAATTGATGCTGAAACGAGAGCAATAACGTCGACTACTATCCATTGATGCAAGAACGGCCATCTATGTCGGACTGGCCTCGCTGGCCGCTCTCAGTTAAGTTCCGGCATCTGCAAAACCCGAGATTTCGAGGCTCCCTTGAACAGTTCCGATATCACTTCCCGCATCAAGATGATCCTGGATGCGGAAGCCGCTGCCATCAACGCGATCACGGTCGATGAGAGCTACGAGAAGGCGCTGGATTTTCTTCAGGGCACGCCGGGCAAGATCATCACCACAGGCATGGGCAAGGCCGGCTTCATCGCCCATAAATTCGCGGCGATTCTCAGTTCCACGGCGTCGCCTGCCTTCTTCATTCATCCCAGCGAGGCCGCTCACGGCGATCTCGGCATGGTCGCGCCGGGGGATTGCATCGTCGCCTTCTCGACCAGCGGCAAGACCCGGGAAGTGCTGGAATTCATCGAACTCAGCCGGCATGTCGATGCGGGCAAGGTGATCGGCATCACCTCGCATCCGGACAGCGGCCTGCGGGATCTTTCCGATGTGATCATCGATATGGGCGCGGTGAAAGAGCCATGCCCGCTTGGTCTGACGCCGTCGGCCAGCATGGCCGTCATGTCTGCTGTCAGCGACGCGCTGGCGCTGGTGCTGATGGAGCGCAAGGGCGTGACCCGGCACGAATATGGACTTCGCCACCATGGCGGCTATCTCGGTAAGCAGGCACGAACGGACAATATCGAGTAGGGATGGCCAAAGCCGCGCGCAGGGCAAGCTGGATCACGGTCAGGCCGGAAGGCCTGCTTGTCGAGCCGGGCGGCTTTTATGTCGACCCGACCCGCGTGGTTGATCGTGCGGTCATCACGCACGGACATGCCGATCACGCCCGGCCGGGCCACGGTGCCGTTCTGGCGACCGCCGAGACGCTCGCCATCATGCGGGTGCGCTATGGCGAGGCTCCCTTCACAAGCGGCCAGGCGCTCCGCTTTGGCGAGAAAATCACCATCAACGGCGTGACGGTCTGGCTGGCGCCGGCGGGCCATGTGCTGGGCAGTGCCCAGGCCGTGCTGGAGTACCGGGGTGAACGGGTCGTGGTTTCCGGCGATTACAAACGCCGCGCCGACCGGACATGCGCCGCTTTCGAGCCTGTGCCCTGCGATGTCTTCATCACCGAGGCAACCTTCGGCCTGCCGGTGTTCCGGCATCCCGAGGACAGCCACGAGATCGCGACACTGATGCATTCCCGGGAGCTGTTCCCCGAGCGCTGCCATGTGATCGGCACCTATTCCCTCGGCAAGGCGCAGCGGCTGATTTCCCTGATCCGGGCCGCCGGATATGACCGGCCGCTTTATCTGCACGGCGCGCTTCTGCCACTGTGCGACCTCTATCACGCGCATGGTGTTTTCCTTGGCGATCTTCAGCCGGCGACAGCCGGAGAGAAGGGGCAGCCGCGTCCGGACCTGAAGGGCGAGATCGTGCTGGCACCTCCATCCGCCATCGCCGATCGCTGGGCCCGCCGGTTGCCGGACCCGGTGATTTGCATGGCGTCTGGCTGGATGCGGGTGAAGCAGCGGGCGAAGCAGGGCGGTGTCGAGCTGCCGCTGGTCATTTCGGACCATGCGGACTGGGACGAATTGCTGGCGACGCTGGACGATGTCGGCGCGCCGGAGGTCTGGGTCACACACGGCCGGGAAGAGGCGCTGGTGCATGCTGCCCGGCTGAAAGGCCTGGAGGCACAGGCGCTGCGGCTGGTCGGGTATGAGGAGGAGGGCTGATGGAGCGTTTCGCCCAACTGCTCGACAGGCTGCTCTATGCCCCCCAGCGCACCAGCAAGCTGAAGCTGATGGGCGATTACTTCACCCACGCGCCGGATCCGGACCGGGGAATCGCGCTTGCGGCGCTGGCAGGTGCGCTTGATCTGAAAAGCGCGAAGCCGGCCCTGATCCGGCAATTGGGCATGCAGCGGGTCGATCCGGAGCTGTTCGGCTGGTCGTACGACTTTGTCGGCGACCTCGCCGAGACCGTGGCCCTGATCTGGCCGGAACGGCCGACAAATGCCGCGCCTCCCTGCCTCGGCGAGATCCCGGACCAGCTCGATGGTCTCACGGCGACAGCGGCAGGTGCGCTGCTGGAGTGCTGGCTCGACACGCTGGATGCGACCGGGCGCTGGGCATTACTGAAGCTGGTCACGGGCGGGCTCAGGGTCGGGGTCTCGGCGCGTCTGGCCAAGACGGCGCTGGCCGAGGCCTTCGGCAGGTCGGTGGACGAGATCGAGGAGATCTGGCACGGGCTGGAGCCGCCCTATGACGCGCTGTTTGCCTGGCTTGAGGGGCGGGCATCGCGTCCGGACATGAGCGATCGCGCCGTGTTCCGTCCACTGATGCTGGCCAATCCACTGGACGAACAGGAACTGGAAAAGCTGCCGCTGGCGGAGTATGCGGCGGAATGGAAATGGGACGGGATCAGGGTCCAGCTTGCGGCCCGGGGCGGCGAGCGGCGGCTCTATTCCCGCACCGGCGATGATGTTTCCGCGGCCTTTCCGGACATCGTCGATTTCATGACGTTCGAGGGCGTGCTTGATGGTGAATTGCTGGTGCTCCGGGACGGAGAAATTGCCCCCTTCAACGACCTGCAGCAGCGTCTCAACCGCAAGCGGGTGACGGCGAAGATGCTGCAGCAGCACCCGGCGCATATCCGGCTCTACGACATTCTGTTCGACGGGCCGGAGGACCTGCGCGGGGCTTCGTTTGTGCAGCGCCGCGCGCGCCTGGAAGCTTTCTGGGAACGGGAGCTGCCGGTGCGCATGGATCTGTCCGAACTGGTTCCGTTCGACGGCATGGCGGCGCTTGAGGCGCTCAGGGCCGGCTGCCGGGATGGGCAGATCGAAGGCCTGATGCTGAAGCACAGGGAGAGTACTTATCAGGCCGGGCGGCCGAAAGGACCGTGGTTCAAGTGGAAGCGGGATGCCCTGACCGTCGATACGGTCGTCATGTATGCCCAGCGCGGGCATGGCCGGCGCTCGTCCTTCTATTCCGACTTCACGTTCGGCGCCTGGCGGGACGGTGAGGCGGGACCGGAACTTGTTCCTGTCGGCAAGGCGTACTCGGGCTTCACCGACGAGGAGCTGAAACGGCTCGACAAATGGGTGCGCGACAACACGGTGAACCGGTTCGGCCCGGTCCGCGAGGTGACACCGGCGCTGGTCGTCGAGGTGGCGTTCGACAGCGTGCACCGGTCTTCGCGGCACAAGAGCGGCGTTGCCATGCGGTTTCCGCGCTTTCACCGCATCCGCTGGGACAAGCCGGCGGAAGAGGCGGATCGTCTGGAAATCCTCGAACGGCTGATTGTCTGAAGAGATTTCTTCATCCGGTCTTTGCAAACCAAGCGTTTTCTTGATAAAGGCGGGTAACGTCTTGGAAAACCGATATGAATGACCGTGCAGCCGATCGCATCCTGTTCCAGCTGAAGACCCGGGGTCCGCAGACCATCGGCGATCTCGGCGCGCATTTCTCGATGACCGGGGAAGCCGCACGCCAGCATCTGGCGAAGCTCGCCGATGCCGGGCTGGTCGAGCCCGAGGACAGACGCCAGGGGCGCGGCCGGCCGCGACGCTACTGGATGCTGACCGAGACCGGCCACGCCCGGTTTCCGGACAATCACGCGCAGCTCACCGTCGAGCTTCTGCGGTCGGTGCGGGAGCTGTTCGGGGAAACCGGGCTCGATCGTCTGATCGACAAACGGCGCACGGAAACCCTCGACGCCTACAAGGCCGAAACCGGGAAGGCCGGAAGTCTCCCGGCTCGGCTCGAGCGGCTGACCGCGATGCGGGAGCGGGAAGGCTATATGGCGGCGTGGTCGCAGGCGGAAGACGGCTCGTTCCTGCTCGTCGAGAACCATTGCCCGATCTGCGCCGCGGCGGCTGAATGCCAGGGTATTTGCCGGGCCGAGCTGGAGCTTTTTCAGGATGTTCTCGGGCCGGATTGCATGATAGAGCGGACCGATCACATCCTCGCCGGCGCGCGTCGCTGCGCCTATCGGATCACGCCTCGATGAATCGCATTGACCGGAAGAAGGTTTCCGCCCTTGTCGGGTTGCGGAAGCGGGCCCCCATTGGCATCGGCCACAATATGGGCCCGCCGCTGAGCAATGCCTATCAGCTCAGATACTGGAAGAAGGCCGTCGCCAAGGCGTGGGAGCCGCCGCCGGACCGGCTGATCCTGCAGCGCCGACTCAAGCGGGCCGGGGAACTCGGCATGACCTATCGGGAATACATGCTGGAGATCCTGGAGCGCGGCAAGCATCTCTAGCCGGGCGCAGGCGGGTCTCTTTTCAGTTGAGATGATTCAACAGCTGGCTCGCTCCGTTGGAGATTTGCTCCGGGTTGCCGGAATTATCGACCAGGACATAGGCAGAATGCCTGTTTGTGAAAAGAGCGACCGACCGCCCCTCATATTCAAACGCAGTTGGCGGCGCTTCGCCGTCGTTCTTGTCGCGGGCGATGGCGAACAGCAGGATGCGGCCGAGCTCCGGGGTATCGAGCGCAATGGCGACACCGGGGCGTTCGGGCGAGGAGACCACCTGCACGTCGCGGACGATCCAGCCATCCGGCAATCTCGGCAGTTCGATTCCAAGCGCGCCGACAATTTCACTGGTGTCCAGGACGGTGCTCTCGGGCTGCGATACCATCCAGTGCCTCAGGTCGAGCGCTGCCTGGGCATCAAGGGCGGTTTCGACAAGCGGGTGGCCGCCGGCCTCCTCAAGGGCCTGCAACGCGACATGGGCCGCCCAACCTCCCGCGAAAAGAACCACCGCCGCTGCGACCGGCGCGATGCGCTTCATAACGCGTCGGCGCCAAAGTCTGTCCTGCAACTGGCGGGCTTCCGACAGCAGTTCCGCCGGCGGCGGGTCGGAGGGCGTCGAAAGTGCGAGCCGAAGTCCTTCGGTGTTGCGGGCATCGGCGAGTACCTCGGCCGCGCGTTCCGGTCTGTTGGCAAGGTAGTCGGCAACGGCATAGGCCCGTTCCGGATCCAGCTGTCCCTGCAGCAGGGCCTGCACGTCAGCTTCGATATCGCTGTGGTTATCGGTCTGCCTGTCCATCTCGCCCTCCTACAAGTCTGAAAGAACGCACCTTCCCGTCAGCACCGCTTTTCTCCTCGAAATCCCTCAACGCAGCCCGGGCGCGACCCACCCGGGACATCACGGTGCCGGCCGGCACGCGGAGTATTTCCGCTGCTTCCGCGACACTGAGCCCTTCCACGGCCACGAGATGCAACGCTTCTCTTTGTTCCTGACTGAGTGCGAGGAACGCATTTCGGAGCTCGGAGAGCCGGACCGCCATTTCGCCTGACGGTGCAACGAAGCCGGGTTGCAGATCTGTCCAGGCGCGCTCGCGCGCGGCCGTCGTCAATCCGCTGCGGCGTTCGTCGATGAAGATATTGTGCAAAATGGACATCAGCCAGACACGGACATCCGCGCCGTCGCGAAAGGTGGCGCGGCGTTCATGGGCTCGCAGGAACGCGGATTGAACAAGGTCGTCGGCCGCTTCGGCGTTGCGGGTCAGGACCCGTGCATAGCGCCGCAGGGGCTCCAACTGTCCGACAATGTCCAGATCATCAGTGCCCATGTTCTCTCAAACAGCCTCCATGCGGTCTTTTCATGTCGCGGCCTCGGCGGCGGGCATTGCCATCTTTTCGGGGGCCGGGTCGTTTCCACCGATAAGGTGGGCGTTCTCCTTGCGGATGCGGGCTGCCTCCTCATCATAGAGAAAGGGCAGGAAAGCATATCGCCGCCCCCGGGTGACCTTGCTGACCCTGTGCAGCAGCGTGCAAGAGAATACCACGGCGCCGCCGGGCGGTGCCTTGAAGCTGCGGGAACCATATTCAGGGAAATTCACCTCTCCGCCATCGAAATCGTCGTTCAGGTTCACTGAAACGGCGAAGCGGCGATGGGCTGTCCCCATGGTCGTATTGTCACGATGTGCCGAGAAATGGCCGCCATCTTCGGCGGCGTAGCAGGACACGATATACCGTTCCATCCGGGTCGCTTTGAACTGGTGTATTTTCGCTATCTCGGGAACGACACGGCGATGGAATCGCTTCTGCAGCGCCACGATCAGCTCCCGGTCTGCCAGGCAGTAATCCTTGCGCCGTTTGAATTTGTGATCCGTGACGCCCATCGTGCGGCCGTCGATCTCACGCATAAAGCCGCTTTCCTGGCCGCCCTGCGCTTCATACAGGTCGATCAGATGCCGGCACAGATCGGGTTCGAAAACTCGGGGCAGAAACAGGATCGGTGCCATCAATTCCGGCCCCGCGAAGCGTTCGGGTGGAGGCAGATTATCAAGAACGGAAAAGACTTCGACGAGATCGCTCTGGTCGTCATGGAACGGGATGGAGGCAATCACGCGCATGGTCGGGTCTATGATGACCCACTGCCGCGACAGCGGGAACTCTCCTGGAACAGGATGGGCGTCCGTCGGCACGACGCAATAAAGCTTCGAAGCGCGCAGGTCGAAATCCCAGAAATGCCGATAGCCGGGGGCTCGGTTTGCCACCCGGCTGTGGGTCTCGTCCTCAGGATCGATGCTGACGCCGAAAAAGGATGCCTGCGTGTCGTTGAAGATATCCGGGCGTTCATGGACAGCCCGGATGGCGGCCTGAGCGCGGGCATTGCCTGCGCTGCCGTAGAAACATAGTACAAGATACCGCCCGGCAGCCGAGTCAAAGGAGTAACGTGGGTTCTTTATGCTGCGCTGTATGAAGTTCGGTGCGGTGTCGCCAGGCAACAGGCGCGTTGCACCTGTGATTTGTAAGGAAAAGGTCATAATGGTGCATCCCGGTTTACTTGATTGGGATACGGAATCGCCGCCCTGTTTCATCCTCAAAAAAAATGAGGCGGGGAATATTTTTATCAGGATGACTGGCTGATCGGCGCGTCCGGCTCCATAAGGGCCGGGTGCCCTGAAAATACCGGCAGTGGAAATGGTATCCGACTGAAGCTAGCGGCCGCCGTTCTTTTTCACCATGCTGAAATTCTCTTCCACATATGCCATCAGCTCGGCGACGGATTCGTTCACTGTCCTGTCCGCCGTTTCGACCGTGACCTCCGGTGTCACAGGCTCTTCGTAGGGCGCTGAAACGCCCGTGAATTCCTTGATCTCGCCGGCCCGGGCCTTTTTGTACAGGCCCTTCGGGTCGCGCCCTTCGCAGGTGGCGACATCGGCGGCGACATAGACTTCATGGAACAGCTCCGGCGCGATCGAGCGGGCCCGGTCGCGGTCGGCACGGTAGGGGGAAATGAAGGCGGTGACGACCAGCACGCCGGCGCTGGCGAAGAGCTTCGCCACCTCGCCGACGCGGCGGATGTTCTCCACCCGGTCTTCCGGTGAGAAACCGAGATCGGATGACAGCCCGAAGCGGACATTGTCCCCGTCCAGCACATAGACCTGGTAGCCCTTGGCGAAGAGCTGCTGTTCCAGCTCGATGGCGATGGTCGACTTGCCGGCGCCGGACAGGCCGGTCAGCCAGAGTATGCCGCCTTCATGCCCGTTGGCACGGGCACGCAGCTCCGGTGTCACCCGGTGCTCGACCGCCGTGATGTTGGCCGAACGCACGTCGCTGCGGCTGCGCTGGTCCGGATAGCCTTCCATGAAGATGGTGCCGCCGCCGACCGTATCGTACTCGTCCACCAGGACGAAGCGGCCGGTCTTCGGGTTGTTGGAAAACTCGTCCAGGGCCAGCATGGAGCGGGCCCGGAGCGTGACCTCGCCGATGGCGTTGCGCTCCAGAGTGTCGCCTGCATGGGTCGTCAGGTTCTCGACGTCGATCACCGTCTCGATCGACTGCACCTCGACGGTCTGTTCGTTGGTGGCAAGCTTGAGTTTGTAGCGCTTGCCGACTTCCAGCGGTTTCCGGCCCAGCCAGAAGATGCGGGCACGGAAAACGTTGGTTTCGAACGGCGCATTCGCCTCGTGACTGATCATCTGGCCGCGTTCGATAAACAGCTGCTCGCTCAGCGTGATGCCAACGGACTCGCCGGCCGAGGCACTGACGGCCGCAGCGCTGCTGTTCCAGCTCTCGATGCTCTTGACCGTCACGGTCTTGTTGGATGGAGAGATCAGGACCGTGTCGCCGGTTCGGATGCGGCCACTCTCGATCCGGCCGGCAATGATCCGGCGCTCGTCGAACTTGTAGACGTCCTGAACCGGAAAGCGCAGCGGTCGTTCGGTCGGCAACACCGGCGGTGTGAAATTGTCGAGCACCTCGACGAGGGAGGGACCCTGATACCAGGGCATCCTTTCCGGTGCGCTGATCAGGCCCTGCCCCTCGCGGGCGGAGACCGGAACGATGGCGGACGCTTCCAGGCCGAGTTCCGAGAGATAGCTGCGGATTTCGGTTGTCAGTTCCTGAAAGCGCTCCTCGCGATAATCAGCAAGGTCCATCTTGTTGATAACGACCGCGACTTGCCGCACGCCGAGCAGGTGCAGGATGTAGCCGTGCCGCCGGGATTGTTCCTGCATGCCGTCCTTGGCATCAATCACCAGCACCGCCGCATCGGACAGGGCCGCGCCGGAGACCATGTTCTTCAGGAATTCCTTGTGGCCCGGGGCGTCGATGATGACGTAGTTGCGCCGCTGGGTATTGAAGAAGATCTGCGTCGTGTCGATGGTGATGCCTTGGTCGCGCTCCGCCTGCAGGGCGTCAAGAACGAAGGCCCACTCGACCGGCATGCCGCGCCGTTCGGACATGGCAATCACGGCCTCGGCCTTGCCGTCCGGCAGCGAGTTGGTCTCGTGCAGCAGGCGTCCGATCAGGGTCGACTTGCCATGGTCGACATGGCCGACGACGACAAGCTTGAGAGTAGGGATCTTGGAAGAAGCGTGCATTTTGGAACTCTTGACCGATCTGATGCGGCGAAGGGGGGCTTACATATAGCCTGCGGTGCGGAGCCGTTCGAAGGCGTCTTCCGCCTCGTGGTCCATGGCACGACCGCTGCGTTCGGCAATACTTGTGCCTTCAAGCTCGGTGATGATCTCTTCGATCGTGCTGGCCTCGCTCTCGATCGGATTGGTGATGTCCTGATCGCCGAGAGAGCGGTAGCGTTTGCCGTTTTTCGAAAAATACAGATCGACAATCGGAATGCCCTCGCGCTGGATGTAACGCCAGATATCCAGTTCGGTCCAATGCAGGATCGGGTGAATCCGGATATGGGTGCCGGGGGCGAAGTCGGTCTTGAACTGGTCCCAGAATTCCGGCGGCTGGTCGCGGAAATCCCATTCGGCATTCTCGCCGCGCGGGCTGAAAACGCGTTCCTTGGCCCGGGTTGCTTCTTCGTCGCGGCGGATGCCGGCGACCACGGCCTGCATGTTCTGCTCGGCAATCAGGCGTTTCAGCGCCTCGGTCTTGCGGGCGGCGGAGCGAGTGGCCGGCGGCAGTGTCGGATCAATCTCCTCGATCGGCGGGCAATCGCGGACAATGAGATTCACACCCCATTCGACGGAGTATTTCTTCTGAAAGTCGTACATTTCCGGAAATTTCTTGCCGGTGTCGCAAAACATCAGCGGAAACGGTACATGACCGAAGAACGCCTTGCGGGCGAGCCAGACCATGACGTTCGAATCCTTGCCGAGGGACCAGAGCATGCCCATGCGGTCGAACTTGTTAAAGGCCTCACGCAGAATGTAGACACTCTGCGCTTCCAACGCGTCGAGATGATCCATCGGGCCGGGTATTCCGTTAAAATCCAAGTGGAGCGCGGTTTCTAGGCGTCATATGGCATCTTGTCAAAAGTGCAGAAGAGGGCGGGGAATGATTTGCACATATCGGTCGCCATTTCACGATGCTTGAGGACAGTCCAGTCGGCAGACTTCGCCTTGGCCGCATTCTTTTTCCTTCTCAGGACTCTTCCCCGGAGAAATAGACGGCCTCGGCAAGGGACGGACGGTGCGGCGCGAGATCCGTCACCGCCAGACCTTCGGCTGCAACCTGATCCGGCAGAGGTTTGCCCTGCGCCAAAGCTGCCGATGTCATTCCCATGGCTGCCGAGGTCTGAATGCCGTAACCGCCCTGGCCGGCAAGCCAGAAGAACCCGTCCAGGCCGGGCTCGAACCCGACGACCGGTGACTTGTCACCGACGAAAGAACGCAGGCCGGCCCAGCGGCTGTGGAAGCGTCCGACCTTAAGGGTGGTGGCATTCTCGATTCGGTCAACGGCGATGGCGAGATCGAGATCCTCGGGCTGGGCATCCGTCGGCATGGATGGGGTTTCGTCTGCAGGCGAGCCGAGGAAACGGCCGCCTTCCGGCTTGATGTACCAGTCCTCATCGACATTCACGACCGCCGGCAGTACCTCCGGGTTGATCCCTTCCGGCGGATCGAACGTGAAGGCGGTTCGCCGTTTAGGCACCAGCCCGATCGGTTTGGCCCCGGCCATCTTGCCGATCTCGTCCGCCCAGGCGCCGCCCGCGTTGATGACGACCGGCGCGCGGAAGGTTCCGGCCCGTGTCTCGACCGTCCAGCCATCTGCCGTCCGTGTCAGTCCCTGGATCTCGGCATCCGTCACCAGTTCGCCGCCACTTGCCCGCATGCCGCGGATGAAGCCCCAGTGCAGGGCGTGGACGTCCATATCCATGTCGTTTGGATCGTAGAGGCCGCGCACGATCTTTGCCGGATCGATGGCCGGGAACAGCTCCAGCAGACGGTTGCCCTCGACGATTTCCGTTCCGCTGGCCTGGGCTGCCAGCTCCTCGTGCATCCGGGAGAGCGAGTCGAGCTGATCCATCTCGGCCAGAACAAGGGAGCCGCGCGGTGTCAGGATCGGATTTTCTGCAAAACCGGCCGGCGGGTTCAAGAAGAACGGCTTTCCCGCACGGTTCAGTGCCCGGATGGCTGCATTGCCATAACTCTCGATATAAAGCGCGGCCGATCGCCCTGTCGTGTGATAGCCGGGCTGGCTTTCCCGCTCCAGCAGCAGGACGGAGCCGTGCGGCGCAAGGAAATACGCGCAGGATGCGCCCGCCATGCCGGCGCCGATGATGATGTAATCCGCGTGACGGTTCGTGCTGGAGGTCATGTCGTGATCCACTTCGAGAAGGAACCCGAACCTACGCCGTGACTTTCCCCAATCTCAAGGCTTGTCCTACTTGTGCCGGCGGGGTTCGGCACAAGTTCCGCCGAGACCATTGACTTGACCGCCGTCTCCGCTGTCCGATCGAGGCTTGAGATCACAGGTACCGAAGGGATCGGGAGATGGCTGAGGCAGGGTTCGATATCGTTCTGGAAGGTGGCGAGGTTGTCGATGGCACCGGCGCACCGCGCCGGCGCGCGGATGTCGGCATCCGGGACGAACAGATCGCCGCCATCGGAGATCTTTCCGGGTCGCAGGCAGGCAGCAGGGTCGATGTCAGCAACCGCATCGTCGCGCCGGGCTTCATCGACGTGCATACGCATGACGACCGGATGTTGCTGTGCGAGCCCGATTTCGACATGAAGGTCAGCCAGGGTGTCACGACTGTGGTCGTCGGCAATTGCGGAATCAGTCTCGCACCGCTGGTGACAGACGTGCCGCCGCCGCCGCTGGACCTGATCGGGGACGCCGACTGGTACAAGTTCGCCACCTTCGATTCCTTCCTGCGCGCCGTCGAGCAGGCACCTGCGTCCGTGAACGCGGCCTTCCTGGTCGGCCACTCGACGCTCCGGGTCGGCACCATGGACCGTCTCGACCGGGGCGCGACCAATGAAGAGATCAAGGCCATGCGCGGCCTGCTGGAAGAGGGGCTGGAGGCCGGTGCCGTGGGTTTCTCAACCGGGCTGTTCTATGCCCCCTCGCAGAAGGCGCCAACCGAAGAGGTGATCGAGCTGTCCCGCAGCCTGAAGGCCTTTGGGGCCCGTTATGTGACGCACATGCGGAACGAATCGAATCATGTCATGGAGTCCCTTGAGGAGACTTTCACCATCGGCCGTGAAGCGGATGTCCCGGTGATCGTTTCGCACCACAAGGTGCAGGGAAAAGACAATTTCGGCAAAAGCTGCGAGACGCTGGCCTGCTTCGAGAAGCATATGCACAATCAGGATATCGGCCTCGACATCTACCCCTATGCGGCATCCTCGACGGTCCTGAAACCCGATGCGATCGCGCTCGCCGAGAAGGTGAAGATCACCTGGTCGAAAGCGCGCCCGGATCTGGCCGGACGCATGCTGTCCGACATTGCCACGGAGTTTGGCTGCGACATCTTTGAGGCGGCCGAAATGCTGCAACCGGCCGGCGCGATCTATTTCAGCATGAGCGAGGAGGATGTGCAGCGCATCCTCAAGTTCAAACATGCCATGATCGGCTCCGACGGGTTGCCGCATGACGAGTTCCCGCATCCCCGGCTCTGGGGCACATTTCCCCGTGTGCTGGGCCATTATTGCCGCGATCTCGAGCTGTTTCCGCTGGAGGAGGCCGTGCGCCGGATGACCGGTCTTTCCGCCGACAAGTTCGGCCTGAAGGGACGGGGACTGATTGCCGAAGGCAATTTTGCCGATATCTGCGTGTTCGACGAGAAGACGGTGATTGACCGGGCGGATTTCGATAACCCGACCGCACATTCAGGCGGGATCGAGAGCGTGTTCGTCAACGGCCGCATGGTCTGGGGCGCGGGCGCCCATACCGGGGCACGCCCGGGCAAGGCCCTGCGCCGGGGTATGGGACCGCTTGCCGCCTAACGCGCCGAAATGTGCACCAGGAAGGAAACAAAAGTGAGTGATACGCCGAAAACACTGCTCCAGATGGCGGGTGTGCCGAATACGCCGCCGGCCATGGAAGAAGCGGTTCTGTTGCTGATCGATGCACAGAATGAGTATGTCAGCGGCGCTCTGGCATTGCCGGGGGCGGCACCCGCAATCGACGTCCTGGAAGCCGTGCTGGCCAAGGCACGGGCTGCAGGGACTCCGGTGGTGCATGTACGTCACAAAGGCAATCCGGGCGGGGCGTTCGATCCTGAGACGGACCGGTTTGAGATCATCGGCGCGGTCGCACCGGAAGCGGGCGAGGAGATCGTCGACAAGAAACTGCCGAATGCCTTCGCCGGCACCAACCTTCAGGCTGTCCTTGAAGCGACCGGACGCAAGAAGCTGATTATTGGTGGCTTCATGACCCACATGTGTATCAGCTCGACCACCCGCGCGGCACTCGATCTCGGGTGGAGTTCAGCGGTGATTGCGGATGGCTGCGCAACCCGCGCGTTGCCGAGCCCGACCGGCGGCAAGGTGGTCGATGCCGAGATGCTGCACGAGGCCAGCCTGGCCGGGCTGTCGGACCGGTTCGCAGTTATTGCGCCGGGCTCCGCCTTCTAGGAGCCGCGGGGGCCTATTTGAAATAGTGCGCCTTGAGGCTGTTGGTGATGGCGATGAGCTGTGGGTCGCTCATGCGTTCGAACTGTACATGGACGCCATGCTCTGTGCTGCTCACGACCCGCGCTGAGATCTTCCCGGCCTCTGGAATGTTCAGCTCGATCGCCGTGTCCGGGCGCATCGGCCATTCGGCGACGATATAGGCGCCGCCGATGGACAGGTCCTGGATCGCACAATCGACTTCCTTGCCGTCGATCCGGAAGATGGAGATATCGCGGCGCGGTTCTCTCAGGTCGCGCCGCCGGTCTCCGTCCTGCGGCAGGTCGACAAGCAGCCGGAGCGCGCTGACTTCGTGCAGCAGGTCGGCGATCTGGGACGCCATGTTTTCGTCCTCGACCTTACCGAGCAACCGTTCGGCTTGCCCCTGGATGCTGGAGAGCCCCTCGGAGAGAGTCTTCGTTTGGTCGGCATGTCGATCAGGCATGGTCGCTACCTCTCACTCTGGTGAGATCATTGATCTACCCGGAGTGAGTATTCGCGTGTTTTCCCGATCTGTACAGCCCGGCGGTTGAGCGCATTCAGTCAGGGGTTGGCATTTTGAACGGGCAGAGTGCTTCGTAGGCGGCGCTCGCCCGAAACACTTTGTCCTCCCGGTATTTCTGCCCGACGATCTGCAGACCGGCCGGCAGGCCATCTTGGGTAAAACCGCAAGGGACGGAGGCAGCCGGATGTTGTGACAGGTTGAATGGATAGCTGAAGGCGGTCCATTCGGTCCAGCGCCGCATCCCCGAGTCTTCCGGCACTTCGACGCCTGCATCGAAGGCGGCGGTCGGCATGGCCGGCGTCAGCAGCAGGTCATAACGGTTCAAGAGCTGGTTCACTTCCAGCCCGAGCGCCTCCCGCGCCCGGATCCCGTCCTGGTAGTCGGGGAGCGTGATCTCCAGCCCTTCGCGGCAGACTTCGGCGAAACCGGGATCGAGCATTTCCCGCTGCTCCGGACTGAGCGCCCGGTATGCGTTTGCCGCCCCCGTGAACCAGTGAAGCCTGAACGTCTCGGAGGAGGACGAGAAGTCGAGATCGACCTCTTCGACATGGGCGCCGAGTTCGGAAAAGCGTTTGACGGCCGCTGTGACCAGCGCGGCGATTACCGGGTCGACCTTGGCAAATCCCAGATCGGGGCTGTAAGCGATCCGCATGCCCCTGACCGACTGGCCGGAGATCTGCCGGAAATCACACCGGTCATCGGCGGCGGAATACCAGTCCCTGACATCCGGTCCGCTCATGACGGTCAGCATCAGGGCGGCGTCGGCGACCGTCCGGGTCATCGGGCCGACATGGGAGACTGTGCCCATCACGCTGGCTGGAAACTGTGGCACGCGACCGAAGGTCGGCTTGATACCATAGACGCCGCTATAGGCCGCGGGAATGCGGATCGAGCCGCCGCCATCGGTGCCCTGGTTCAGGGCGGCCATGCCGAGCGCCGTCGCGACCGCCGCGCCGCCGGAAGACCCGCCCGGGGTCTTCTTCGGGTTCCAGGGGTTCCGGGTGATGCCGCTCAGCGGGCTGTCGGTCACGCCCTTCCAGCCATATTCCGGTGTCGCGGTCTTGCCCATGAAGACCGCGCCATGGTCGCGCAGGCGGGCGACGAAAGGCGAATCCGCGACACTCCTGAAATCCGGGTCGCTGGTCTTCGACCCGCGCCGGACCGGCCAGCCGGCGACCTCGGCCAGATCCTTGATCGTGGTCGGGACGCCGTCCACGAGACCGAGCGGCCTGCCGGTCTTCCAGCGCGCTTCGGACGCTTTCGCGGCGGCCAGAGTGGACGTCTCGTCAATGAAGACAAAGGCCTTTAGCGTGTCATTGTGCTTCCCGATCTCGGCAAGTGATGCCTGCGCCACCTCGACCGGCGAAATGGTTCCGGCGGCATAGGCCTGGACCAGATCGGTCGCACCCATCATCGCGAGGTCGCGGCTCATTCTATTGCTCCTTGCACATGAAACGGTTCAGCGGACCGGCGCCGGCCAGCTCGGGTCGCGGAATTCCTGGATCTCGAAACGGTAATTGCCGATACCGCGGAAAAAGGCGGAAAAGACATTGAAGGTCTCGCTGTAGGCGGGCGGAGCATCGAAGACGACTCCCTTGGCTTTCATGCGCTGGTAGAAACCGTCCACATCGTCGGATACGAACGAGATGGTGACAGCCGGATCGTCGGCGGGCGGGCGGTTTGTGCACACACCGAGAAAGGCATTCGGCGCCACTTCGAATATATGGCAGCGGTCGTTCTGATTGAGCGCGAAACGAAACCCCAGGATCTCACCGAGGAATTCGGAGGAGGATGCGAGGTCCTCCGTATAGATGAAGGACAGCATCTGACCGACTGATGACATTGTTTTTTTCTCCCGGGGCCGTGGCGAAGGAGATGGGCCACGGAAAATCGAACGAAGCGGGAGTTTAGGACGTGAATTAACCCGGACGCAATTCGGTCAATCAAGCAATTCAGTATTCGTATGGGGTGATGGCGTCAGCCTGAAGGCTGTAGCCGACTTCGGCCAGGTCCGTTTCCTCTTCGAGAATGCCAAGCACGCCAGAGACATAAACCGGCTCGAACATCTCGCGCGGATTATAGGACTGCTCGACCCGAACCAGGATAAGCTGGTTCGGCGGCGGCGGCGGGACGTGGATGCAGGCGCCGACATAGGGCACGAGGATAAGCTCTTTCACGCCTTCGCCATTATAATCCAGCGGAATGATATATCCGGGAATCCGGATATTGGTTCCGACAAGCTCTCGAACAACGTCTTTTCCGTCGGTGCTGTATGCTGGCGCGGCGCCACTATGATCTGGAGCCGGACCGCTATTGTCGAACAGCGACGTGCTCTTGCTGGTTGATTGGGTGGGACTGTTGATGTCAGGGATAAGATCCTGCCAGAGGATATCGCGGGGCTCACCAGAGGCCTGTGCTGAAAGGCTTGGCACCACCAGTGTCATGGCGGACGCTGCGGCAATGCGCAACGCGGCTCGACGGTTGAATGCTGATTGTTTCAAAACATTCTCCTCATTGCCGAACAGTCATACCATCGGCCAGAGACATCCGGTAGGCACCGATGGCTGGAACAAGACCTGATAGGATACCGCCACACACGAATCCGCCCAAAATCAACATTTCTCTTGTCGAGGGTAACGAAAAAGGCAGGTAGAGCCCATAGGCTTGGTCGACAATCGGGCCGGCGATCGCAAGTCCTGCAAGAAACAGGAAAATTCCAAACAATGCACCGGCGAAAGCCAGTGTTCCAGCTTCAAGGACCATCAGGTACCCGACGATCGACGGCCCGGCGCCGACTGCCCTCAGGATGGCCATTTCCCGGCGTCGTTCCGACAGGCTGGACAGGATTGCCGCTACCATGCCGATCAGGGCGGTCAGCACCACCATTCCTGAAACCCCGGCCAATGCCGACTCAGCGACGCCGATCAGGGACCAAAGCTCCTGCAGCGCAACTCCGGGCAGGACAGCGAGCAAGGGTTCTTCCGGATACTCGTTGATCAGGCGCTGAAGACGGAAGGTTTTCAGCTTGGATGTGACGCCGACCAGCACGGCCGTGATGCTCTTCGGTGTCAGATCCATAGTCCGAACCACATCGGCACCAGTGGACTGGCCCGGCTTGCGCGCGCCGCTTTGCCAGTCGACATGGATCGCTTCGATCGCCTTCAGGCTGACATGGACCGTGCGGTCGACCGGCGTGCCTGTCTTGTCGAGGATACCGGCGACACGGAACGGCATGTCCTCGTGTTTCGTGAAGCCGACGGCACCGAGACCGTGCGCGACGACAATCGGATCTCCGACCTTGTAGCCGAGATCCGCGGCCACGTCGGCGCCGAGAACGGCGTCGAACAGATCGTCGAAACGTTCCCCCTTGGAGAAGGTCAGCGGGGCATTGCCGCGAAACCGGTAATGCTCGAAATAGGCGCCTGTCGTGCCCATGACCCGAAAGCCGTGATGACTGTCGCCGAGCGAGATCGGCACGGTCCAGGCCACTTCCGGCCGGTCCGCGATGTCGCGGTAGCTTTCCCATGTGATGTTGTTCGTGGCGTTGCCGATCCGGAACACCGAGTACAGCAGCAACTGGATGCTGCCGCTCCGGGCGCCGACGATCAGATCCGTGCCGGCTATGGTGTTCCCGAAGCTGGCGCGGGCGCCGGTCCTGACCCGCTCTACGCCCAGGAAGAGGGCGATACTGATGGCCAGAGCGAGAATGGTGAGCAACGCCGTCGAGCGCCGGTTCGCCAGTGACTGGAGGCTAAGCCGGAACAGCATCTGGCATCTCCGTGTGCTGCTGGATGTCCGTCAGCCTGACGACGCGGTCGAACCAGCCGGCCAGCCGCTCGTCATGGCTGACCATAAGAAGCGACGAACGGCTTCGGTCCAGTTGCTGGAAGACAAGGTCGAGAAAGGCCTGTTGCGACTCTCCGTCGAGCGCGGACGTGGGCTCGTCCGCAATCACCAGCTCGGGGTCGCCGATCAGGGCCCTGGCGGCGGCCACCCGTTGCTGTTGGCCGGTACTGAGGCTGGAGGCGACCTGCCCGGTCTGTGCGTCCTTCGGCAGGCCAAGCGCGGTCAGCAGCCGCTCCGCCGCGTCTTGATCCGGTCCGTGCTCGCGCACCCGGCGGGCCCGGTCGGGCGCGAAGCTGAGGCCGAGACGGACATTGTCGAGTGCCGTCGCGTAGGGCAGCAGATTGAACATCTGGAAAATCACGCCGAGATGCTCCGCGCGAAAACGGTCCCGTTGCGCCGAGGACAATGTGCCCAGGTCAGTTCCGAGGATCTGGATTCGCCCTTCGCGGGGAGAGGAAATTCCGGCGATCAGGCCGAGCAAAGTGGATTTTCCGCCGCCGGACGGGCCGAGCAGCAGAACACGCTCGGCCCTTTCGATCCGGAACTGATCGATCCCGATCCGGAACCTGCTGCCGGGCCATTGGAACGCGATATCTTCGAGCAATACGGTCGGGGCATGCGGGGCAGGTTCAGACTCGGACATGACTTCAATCCAGCGTTAGCACCGGCGAATCTGGCTCGACCTCGAACTGGAACTGCCCGTTCGGAGAGACAATTTGCACGTCGAGCTCCTCGCTGCCCGGGAACCGGGCAAAGAAGGGAAAGGCGAAGCCGGAGATCTTCCCGGTGTCGTCGCAGGCGAACCGGTAAGTTACATGAAACTCCATATGTTCTGCTTCATGATCTTCCTCGCCGGACTTTTTGTCGTGATCGTGGTCGTCATCTTCCAGAAACGTAAATTCGCTGAGGCGGCAACTGGCACTGCCGGTGACCGTGAACAACGCGTCACCCGCAGCGAGAGCGGCCTTTGCCGCGTCAAACGCGTCCTGCTGGGCGGGTGTTTCCGGCTGATGCTCGAAACCGACTATATCCGACCCGGGAACCTCAAGCTCCATTTCGATGACTGAGTCGTCTATGGCGATCGTGAGTTGGCCATGGCCATGTTCATGCGCATCGGCATGACGCGGCTCTTCGGCCATGGCGATTGTGCTCGTCACGGCAAACATGGCCGTGAGGTAAAGGGAAAGTCGGTTCATCGGGCGGCTCCGGGAAGGGCGAATGCGTGATGTTTATATATGTTATAACATTACAGAAAAAATGCCCGTGCAACATCTTTCTGCACCCTTCAGCCCGAGGATTGTATTTTGATCCGGCTTCCCTCGCGGGGCGTGCAGTCGCCGCTAAGCCACTGCTGAACCATACTTTCCTTGCAAGCCGCCCACGGGCGATCAATGCCGCCACCGATTTCCTGCTGATAGATCATGGCAAAAACGATGACCAAAAGAATGGCCGCTAGAATCCACATATTCCGGCTCATGGCGTCGCTCCTGTGTTCGTCCTTCAGGTAGGTACTGTCGGATCGCGAGAAAAGGGTTAACGCTGCATTTCCCTATTCGGCCCATTCGACAATATGGTCGGGGAGTTTTTCGTCCGGCACATATTTCTCGGAGACGGCCCGGCCGCGGACGGAGATGCCCGCGACATGGACCATGTCCGGATCGCCGCAGACAAGATGATGCCAGTGCGGCAGATCCCGGCCTTCCTTGACCAGCCGGTAGGCGCAGGTCGACGGCATCCAGATCAGGTCTTCCAGAACGTCCGGCGTCAGAATGACGCAATCGGGAACCTGCGCCTTGCGGTTCGGATAATCGCCGCACCTGCAGGAATGACAGTCCAGCAGAGTGCAGGCCACGTCCGTGTAGTGCAGGTCGTCGGTGACATCGTCGATCAGTTTCACGAGGCAGCACTTGCCGCAGCCGTCACACAAGGCTTCCCACTGCGCCGAGCTCATCTGCTCCAGCGGCGTGGTTTTCCAGTATGGCGTTTCAGCTTCGTCCCGATCTGCAGCCATTCAACCCTTGTCCGCGATTTTCGCCAGCACCGGGAGAATGTGATCCCGGAAAGCGGCCGGATTTTCCGACATCGGGAAATGCCCCATGCCGGCCATGATGATCGCCTCTGCACCGGGAATGCGCTCCGCTGTACGCAATGTGTCTTCCGGCGTGCAGGAGTAATCATACTCTCCGGTCATCAGATAAACGGGACAGGCACCGGTGTCGATGGTGTTGCTGGCGCGCTTGTAATCACTGTCGGTGCGATAGAAATGCATGTCGCCCTTAAACACCTCCGGGCCGCCCTGATAATAGTGCCAGAGGGTTTCCCAGCGAAATTCGTTCGGGCTCTGCGGCGCGACGAGGCCGGAAACCAGGGCGGCGCAGAAGTCGCCACGCAGGAATTCCGAGCTGTCCAGCCAGCTGTTGTCGTACCAGGGCGAGGGGCTGTCGGAACCTTCGAGGCCGATGACGCCGCGCAACGAGCTGCCTTGCTCCTGGGCCAGACGGACCACCACGCGACCGCCCATGGAGCAGCCCATGACCACGGGCCGCTCAAGTGCCATCGCCTGCGAGAAGGCGGCGATTGCCGCGACATAGAACTGGCTGGTGAGTTTGTACTCCTCACCTTCCCAACCGACCGGCGGGTTCGACTTGCCGTGCCAGGGGAGGTCGAATGCAATGACCCGGTAACGGTCCGTCACCGCGTCGTCGCACATCAAGTGGCGGTACTGGCTGGAATGTGCGCCTGCGGTGTGCAGGCAGAGCAGGGGGATTCCGGTGCCGGCCTCCTCGAAATAGATCCGGTAGGACCGTCCCTCGATCTCGAGATGGACATAGCGTCCGGTGATCGGCTCGATCCGCGCGCTCATTGGCCGGCCTCCTGGCGCAGGGAACGCGGCAGGGCCAGCAGTTCCTTCACGTAACGCAGATTGTGCAGAAGCGGTGCCGTGTTGCCCTCAAGGCTGGCATGGCCATAGCGGGTCATGGCGAAAAGGTCCTGGTAGCCCGGCGGCGGCATGTCCGAGCTGAACACGTCCCAGACTTCCTTCGGTGCGCGGATGGCGAAATCCCAGCTCCGCATCTTGAACGGACCGATATCGACCGTCGTGACGTGACCGTTCTCGACCGTGACATGATACGGCGTGTCGCCGACTTGCAGCAGGAACCGGGAATCCATGTAACGGCCAATCCGCTGCAGGTCCGGCCGCGCGGCGACGGCGTCTTTCAGGCATTCGAACACGAAAATTCTCCTCCTTGCAGGGAGCTTTGGGTCAATAGACGGTACGGCCGCCGGAAACGTCGAAACAGGCGCCGGTACTGAAACTGCATTCCTCGGACAGCAGCCAGCACACCATGGCGGCACATTCCTCTGCCGTACCGAGGCGCTTAAGCGGGCTTTTCGAGACCATGACCTTGACATGCGCCGGGTCCATCCGGTCCACCATCTCGGTATCGAGGGCGGCGGGAGCAACGGAATTCACCAGCACGCCGGTGCCGGCAAGTTCCTTTCCCATCGATTTTGTCAGGGCGATGACGCCGGCCTTCGCCGCGCTGTAGGCGGGCGCGTTCGGCGTGCCTTCCTTGCCGGCAAGCGACGCTATATTGACGATCCTGCCATAGCCGCGCCCGACCATGCCGGGGGCAATGGTCTTGGAGCACAGGAACACACCGGTGAGATTGACATTCAGCACCCGCTGCCAGTCCGACAGGGCATAATCGATGGTGGAGACCGTCGGGCCGGCAATACCCGCGCTGTTGACCAGCAGATCGATCGGGCCAAGCGCTCCGGTGGCCGAGGCGTGAGCGATGCAGACATCGGATTCGGACGACACGTCGACTTTCGTGGTGATCATCCTCTCCTGCAAGCCGATGGCTTCGGCCGCAGCGGTGAGTGCGGAACCGTCCTGGTCCCACAGGGCGACTTTTCCCCCGTTTTCCAGAATACGTATGGCAACGGCAAGACCGATGCCCTTTGCGCCGCCCGTCACAATCGCGGTGCGGCCGCTGAATTCCCCATCCTTCAAGGCGTTTCTCCCGAACGCGTTTAATTCTGCAACCCGGGCTCGTGACGGCCCGGTTGTTAGGTGATCCCGATGGTTATTTTGTGGCGAGTGTAAACTCTCCCTCGCGAATACGGTGCGGCCATTCGGCCACCATGTCCGCGACGGCCTGCTCGCCGTAATTCTCGATCATATCCGTCAAGGCAGCAAAGATCGCAGATGAGGCGACCATTTCCGGTGCGCAGCCGCTGTCGACCGCTTCGTCCCAGGCCTCCAGGATGAGTTTCAGGGCGACACGTTTCTGTTCGTCGTCCGGCAAAACGCCCGCATCTGAGTTGGACATCTGTCTCTCCAGCAAGTCTTCAATTTCGGCCCCAACGGAAGCAGTAAAGTGTTTTAGCGTTGCTTGAGGCTGGCGCCGGTCGAACGCTAGACTGTAACGATAAATAGTGGGAGGAAAAACATGTCAGAAAATCATGACTTCTTGCATCACGTCGGAGACGAGCATCCATTCGTTGCACGCGGCCTGAGGAATTATTTCGAATATCGCGATCTGGGAATCGAAGAAGCATCGAAAGGCGATGTGGTTTCGCACGTCATCCGCGCCCGCGAAGGGCACAACGCGACAGGTGCCTGGCACGTGCATGACTGCAAGTTCCAGATGTTCTATGTGCTGAAGGGCTGGGCCCGGTTCGAATATGAAGGGCAGGGCGTGCATACCATGAAGGCGGGCGATTGCGTCATGCAGCCGCCGATGATCAAGCACCGGGAGATCGAACATTCGGCGGATCTTGAACTTATCGAAGTGGTCTCCCCGGCCGATTTCAAAACCTATGAGGTTGACGGGCCCGACGCCTGACGCCACCCGTTCGCAGCATGTCTGAGCGGCCGACCTTGACGGACCTTTCCGGTTCCATGTCGGCCGGTCTTGCTTGGAGGGCGGACAACACGCCGTTTTCCGAACGGTTTGGCGAGGTCTATTTCCCGGCGGAGGATGGACTGGCGGAGGCCCGTCGCGTTTTCCTCCAGGGGAACGGATTGCCGGCGGCGTGGGCAGGCCGCAGCGATTTCACCATTGGTGAAACCGGTTTCGGGACCGGGCTGAATTTCTGCGCGGCGGTTCAGGCCTGGCAGGAGACCAGGCCGTCGGGCGGTCTCCTGCACTATATCGGCATAGAAGGGTTCCCGCTGAGCGCCGATGATTGCTTCAGAGCGCTGTCGCGCTGGCCCGAGCTGATCCCTGTCGCGACGGAATTACGGGACAAGTATCCCGCCCCCGTTCCCGGCCTGCATCGAATCCATTTCGATGACTGGGGCGTCATCCTCACATTGGCGATCGGTGAGGTCGGGGAAATGCTGGCCGCACTGCATGGACAGGTCGACGCCTGGTTTCTGGACGGTTTCACACCCCGGGAAAATCCGGAAATGTGGAGCGATCCGGTTCTGGCAGCCGCCGGAAGACTGACAAATCAGGGTGGGAGTCTTGCGGCCGCAACTGCGTCCGGCGCGGTTCGGAGCAGTTTTGCCGCGCAAGGCTTTGCTTTGGCTGAAATGCCCGGCTCCGGCGGTGCGCGGGAGGGTGTGGTTGCCAGGAAGTTGACGGAAGTGCCGGGTGACCGGAGGCCTTTGTCTGCGCGCGCCGCGCCCACCCGAGAGCGGTCGCGGAAGGACCGGGTTGCGATTATCGGCGGCGGGATCGCGGGTGCGTCTTTGATCCGGGCCTTGCGTCGGCGCGGCATGGAGTCGGTGCTTTACGACGGTGCCGGCACCGGCGGTGGTGCATCCGGCAATGCCTATGCACTCGTGACACCGCGCATGGATGCGGGCGACAGCACGACCGCACGGTTCTTCGCGGCGGCCTACCGCTACGCTGTTGCGCAATATGGTGAGGGGAGCTGGTGGGATCCGTGTGGGTTGCTCCAGATGCTCGAGGACGAGGCCGCCCTGGACCGGGCCACAAAGGCACAGGGCTTTGCCTGGCATCCGGCGGCCGGATGCCAATTGCTCGATCGGGCGCAAGCGAGCCTGCGTGCCGGAGTAGAACTGGATTGCCCGGGCCTGTTCTATGAATCGGCAGGGCAGGTCCACACCGCAAACCTGCTGCATGACTGGATCGGGCCAACCAGGATTGTCGGGACCAACATCGATCATATTGTGCGCACGGACCGGGGATATATCCTGCTGGATCCGGACGAAGACGTCGCCGGGGAAGCCGATGTCGTCATTTTTGCCGCCGGGGACGGCAACCGGCGCTTTGCCGATACCCGCTGGGTCCCGATTGCCCCTGTCCGCGGGCAGGTTTCCGAGGTTCCGGCCACGGATGCAAGCAAGGCATTGAAATGCGCTTTGTCCTGGAACGGATATCTCTCGCCGGTTCGCGACGGACGGCACATGCTCGGCGCCACCCATGACCGGATAAACAAGATAGGCAATGACTGGGATCGGGCGGTCATTGACGCGGACCATCGCTTCAATCATGCGAACATGCCGGATTGCCTGGCGCATCTAGTCGTAAAGCCGAATGACTCCTGGTCCGGGCGCGCCCGATTGCGCTCGGTGACGCCCGATCACGTTCCCCTGTTCGGCACCGTTCCGGATGCCGCCGCCATGGCTGACGCTTTCCTGCGGCGGATCCGCTGGGGTCCTGTGACTTTTCCGGGCGGCGACCTGCTGATCCTCGGAGGACTGGGCTCGCGCGGTTTCGTTACGGCACCGCTCGCTGCCGAACTGCTCGTCGCCCGCCTGCTGGGGGAAGTCTGGCCGATGGAAGAGGCGCTAGGTATCTCCGGTGACCCCGTGCGGTTCGCCGAGAGGGCCTATCGGCATGGCCGGGTAGAAGAATTTCTCGGCTAACGTGTCAGTTTGGAAAAGGCATATTAACCAATAAAAAAGGAGTTTCTGTAATGCTTGGGTTTAGAAACTCCTGAGCGGCACCTTAAGCCGCTGGTTCCGGGGTGTTTGTGGCTGCTGCGGAAATCTGATGAGAGGGGAGAAAAGTGAACGGTTCGACGAAACCGGGAAACGAGTCTCCTCCTTCGAGGATTCTAGCAAGCCTCACGGCCTCGCCATTTGCTGTTGCCTCGGCAGCATTTCTCATTGTGCTTGCAGTGACGCTTTATGCCCAGTTTGCGATCGATGCACGCGAGGATGAAGAGCAAGCCGCTCACCATAACTTCGCGCGCGCGCATGTTGCCCAGAATTTACAGAACTACCTGCATTTCCGGTTCTTTGAGGTCAGCAACATGGTAATGGCTCTGGAGAATTCCAGCGCACCGCCGACTGAGCGCGTGTTTACCGGGATGGCCGAGCATTTTCTTGGAAGCTTCAGCGGCGTTCAGGCCGTCAACTGGGTCGACCAATCCGGCACGGCGCGCTGGATTGTTCCGCTGGCAGGAAATGAGCCGGTTAAGGATAAGGACCTGACGGCTCTCATTGTACCCGGCGAAGCCATTGCTGCGGCGCGGTCAGATGGATTGGCGCATGCTACCCCGCCGATCACCCTGCTTCAGGGCGGATCCGGGGTTGCGACCTATTTCCCGGTCACGCGCGGCGGAGAGATTTCCGGTTTCATCAATGTCGTCTTCCGCTTTGCCGATCTTTTCGACAGCATCGCGGGCCTCGATCCGCGGGGGTCGATTTCGGTAGCGCTTCACTTCGACGGGAACCACGTCCTGTCACAGTCGGAGGAACCGCAAGGTCGGGTGGAACGATCTCTCTATGCTGATCTTGCCATTCTCGACCAGACCTATCAGCTGGAGATCAGGTCGCATGAAACCTCGGCCAGCTATTTCAATCCGATCATGCTTGTTCTGGTGGTCAATCTCCTGTTCGCAGGCGCGATCTACCGCCTTGTAACGCAGATCGGACTCCTGGCCCGCAGTGAGTCGCGCTTGCGCGACTATATGGACATCGCCTTCGACTATTTCTGGGAGTCAGACCGGAATCACCGGATCACATACCTTTCGTCCCGGTTTGAGGAAATTGTCGGGTGTCCAGCGAGTGAATTCCTTGGCCGGACATTGAGTGAGTGCAAAATCGAGCCTGCTACGGATAGCGATCTCGGAGACCATGCCAGGACCATGGACCGCAGACACCCGTTCGAGAATTTCATGTTTTCTTTCAAGGCACCGGATGGGAGCAGAATCTGGATATCATCGTCAGGTAAACCGCTCTTTTCACCGCACGGCCGTTTTCTCGGCTACAGGGGAGCCGATCGCGTCATCAACGAGCAGGTGACAACTGAAAAGCGTCTACGCCGCGCCTGGGAGCACGCGGAAGCTGCAAACCGCGCAAAGAGCAACTTTCTTGCCGGGATGAGCCACGAATTGCGCACGCCGCTCAATTCGATCATCGGGTTTTCAGAGATCATTCGAGATCAGATGCTGGGGCCGGTCGGCAAGCCGCAATATGCCGAATATGCGAGTGACGTCGTCTCGTCCGGCCGTCATCTGCTCTCGCTGGTGGATGACGTGCTGGATCTGTCGAAGATCGAATCCTCAACGTTCGAGCTGTCCGAAGACGAGATCGAACTCGCAGATGCTTTCGAATTTGTCCGGCGCGGATTCAGGCGGCATGCCGAAGCGCGTGGAGTGAGCATAGAGATGAAAGTCGCCGATAACGCAGCTTTCGTCCGCGCTGATATGCGGCTGGTGCGTCAGATGGTGATGAATCTGGTCTCGAATGCCATAAAATTCACGGATTATGGCGGCAAGATCAAGATCGAGTCGATGCGGGATGAAGACGGGCGCGTCCACATAAGAGTGACTGATACCGGAACCGGTATTCCGGCGGAACAGCTGTCCCGTGTGCTGGAGCCGTTCTTTCAGGTTCGCGAAACAGCCTTGCTGAGCCACGAAGGGTCCGGCCTTGGGCTTTCTCTCGTGAAAAGGTTTATTGAGCTACACGAGGGGACAATCGACCTGGAAAGCCGTGTCGGCGAGGGCACGCTGGTCGACCTTACCTTCCCGGCAAGCCGCTCCTGTTGAGTTTTCAGCGGAATGGCGGGGAGTGGACCATTATTGTCAGTCTACCGAACGGAGGCGCGCGGCAAAGCGAAGACGCATTGTCATGGGAACAGAGTGGAAACGGTCCGTGTTACGGAGTTGAGCCCGAATGCAGGCTGGTGATGGTGCCGGTTGAGGGACTCGAACCCCCGACCCTCTGATTACAAATCAGATGCTCTACCAACTGAGCTAAACCGGCGCGCCAACATTTCTGCGGGATACAGCGAGTTGCCTCTGTCGTCAACGGGTTTGGCTTCCCGGAGTCTGGAAAACAGTGTGCGTTCCGTCTCCGCCGGCAGATGTTGATGGAAACTGCCGTGCCCTGTCGACCGGGAAAGCGTGTCCTAACCGTTTGAGACCACCAGTTGCGGCCGTGCGAAACGTGGCTGTGAGCCTGCCGCGACAACCATGCGGGCTGCCTGCACCAGGGACGCAACTTGCACATCTCGATCGCATAGGTCTTTCAGAATGCTTGTCGCCTGTCGCACATTGGTAATCTGGGTGTCCGAATAGTCCGGTGCCTTGTGGCCCGGAGTTGCAGCCTCTTCAAACCGTGTGACGAGTTCTGAAATCAGAACGGATATGACCCTAATCGCATCATCAAACTCTGATACACGCTCGCCCCTGCATTTCAACTGGCTGAGCCGAACATTCAACTCGAGCAGTGCGTAAACCTGTTGGTGGCGAACATAGAGCTCGCGTCCGCAGGGTTCCCGATTGTTCAATTCTAAACTTTCGAGCATCCAATCACTCCGGGCCTTGTAGCGGCCGTTATCTAGATTTCGTCGGGCATTTCAGCCTGGCAGCTGACAGAATCGTTCTGCAGGGACTTTACGCATGAAAACGTGAATCGCTCGTGAATCATGACGCATGAAAATCCACGAAAATTCGAAACGGATTAAGCGTACCGATTTTAGTTCCTTTTTGTTCCCTTTATGTTTCCGTATTGCATATTTTAATGTGTCAATGGGCGCTGTTTTTTTCGAAAAATTGAGATCGAATTGATGTCGAGAACCTCTTGGTGGGCGATGTGCTTGCGGTAGAAACCCGGTCGTGGCTTTTAAAACTCAAAGCGTTTCGGGATTTGATGTATCGTTCTT
Organism: Nisaea sp.; assembly: GCF_040217065.1. GTDB lineage: Bacteria > Pseudomonadota > Alphaproteobacteria > Thalassobaculales > Thalassobaculaceae > Nisaea. The sequence continues at coordinate 418,944 of NZ_JAVJNX010000009.1, read as the reverse complement.
GTTAACCATCATCGGTGTCCGGAACAGCGCTATTCCGGTCACCGATGATGCAGCAATGTTTATGAATTCTTAAGCTCGATACGGGATTATGAAATATGGGCTGGACCAGGAAGAGCGCTGATTAATGAGTGTCAAGTTGCAGGAAGCGAAGGCGAAAAAGAGTGCAGTCGACGAGGAGGCCCTCGACTCTCTGCACACGTTGCCTCTCTCTATCATCCCCTTGCAGACGCCAGGCCTGAAGAAAGCATTCATGATCAAGAATGCGCGCCTGGAAAGCGCCATAGAACTGTTTCGTGATAGCGGTTCCGGCAGCGGGCAGGTCGAGGCGAAGGAGTTGCATGGATATTTCCAGGATGTCGGTGGGGCACTGACCCACGACCTGATCATCCTTGAAAAACTTTCCTCCTTGGAATCGTTCGATATTTATTCCCTGCGCCTTGAATTGCGCAATCTGGATATCGGTTTTGAGGATTTCTCCGCGCTGCAGCTTTCCGAAGCCAAGCGTGCCGAGCTGACCGAGTATATGCGCGCCTTCACCCGGCCATTGATCCAGCGTGTTTACGGCGGCGACCAGTCAGAGGGCGTCAGTGATGTCGGCGAGATCATCAAGATGGTGGCGTCGCCGGACCGGAACGAGGCGGTCGCTAAGCTGAAGCGCCTTGCCGAGGAACTGAACACCGAGCTGACCGAGGTGCCTAAATTCCTGGAGCGGTATGGCGACATCTTCCTGTCCCTGTCGTATTTCCGCAATTGCCTCGACAAGATTATGCGGCAAATCCCGACTTTCATCTCCTGGATGGAGGAGCTGCATAGTAACTACCAGATCCAGAACGACAGGAACCAGCTCAAGGTTCTGATCGAGATCGAGTCGGACCTGAACGAGATCTCGACATCTCTGGTCGGACGGTTTGAGTATTTCAACCACCGGTCCCACGATTTCTGGGACAATATCAGCGCGGATTCCTTCCAGTCATTCCAGGAACTGGTCACGGCACACCATGTCAGTATCGGTGCCGTTTTGTGTGGTCTCGCTGTGAAGATGAACCTTTATGAAGCCCGCTTTCCCAATCACGGCGGGGGGCCGGTGAAGCGCCTGGAATTCATCAATTCCGAGATCAAGCCAGGTCTAAAACGCATCAAGGATATCGAGCAGCGGGTCGGTGCTGTAAAGTAAGCTGGTTATGTCCCGATCGCGTGATCTCGAAGCCCACGGCACACTAGACAAGCAGCGGCACCTGTCTTCTGTGGCAGAAGGACCCCCGTTAGAATGACAAGCTCGAAGATGGTTCAGTCCGGATCGGTCGACGAGACGATGACTCAGGACTACGAAAATCGTGGCCGATTGCTGAGCATCGCTGAGAAGCTGGCGAAAATCGGGTATTGGCGCCTCGATCTCACGAACAACAGTGTTTACTGGTCCGATGCAGTATTTTTGCTGCACGGCCTGGACCCGGGATCTGGCGCGCCGGACCTTGAGGCCGCCATTGATTCCTATCTGCCGGAAGACAGGCCAAAGGTTCGTGCCGAGCTCGAAGAATGCATAAAAACGAAGGAGCCGTTCGAGTTTTCCTTGCGGATTCGGCTTCCCGACGGCGCAATCAGGAACGTTCGCACCTACGGGGTTCCGGAGCTTGGAAGAGATGGAGACGTTTCTGCCATCATTGGTGTCTTCCAGGACATCACGAACCGCGATGACATCGAAAAAGCGCACCGGGTCAACGAGTTGCTGCGCCAGACGATCGATGCTCTTGACGAGGCCGTTAGCATCTACGATGCGGATGATCGCTACGTATATGCCAACCCTAAATATTTCGAACTATTCCCGTATCTGAAAGATATCGAAGACCTCGAAGGCAAGTCGTTCGAGGCGGTGCTGCGCATCAGCCTGAAGAACGGTGTCATTGACAGTCCGCTCGCGCGGAACGATCCCGAGACCTATGTCGCGCAGCGTTTGCAGGCGCGGGCTGACGGGCCTTCCGACCTCGGGGACCGCAAGCACAAGAGTGGACGCTGGTATGCCGCGCGCGAGTTTCGCACCGACTCGGGCGCGCTTATCACCATGCGTCGCGATGTCACGGAACACCGGATAGCCAGCACAGAGCTGGAACGTGTAACCGAGCGATATGAACTTGCTGTATCGGCCGGCGGGATTGGCGTCTGGGAATATGACCGTTCCGCGGACAGCTTCTACTGGTCGGATTTTGCCGTCGGTATCCTGACGGGCGGGCTGGAGAAGGCACCCGCCGACATGGCGTCTCTGTTCTCCGCAGTTTTCGATGCGGATCTCAGCAATTTCAAGGGCCAATACTGGGCGTGCGTAACACATCGGGCGGTGATGGATATCGAAGTCCGGATGCGCTCTGACGATGGCCAGGTAACATGGGTGCATTGGCGTGGCCGTCCGGTCGCCGGGGACGACGGCAGGATCCTGCGGATCGTTGGCTCGATCGTGGATGTGACACGTCGGAAGCTCGATCAGGAGAGGATCGTCCGGAGCGAGGCGCGTCTGAGTGAAATCGCGCGCACGGTTCCCGGCGTTCTGTGCCAATGGTCACGGGGGGAGGATTTGTTCCCCCGCTTCTCGTATCTCAGTCCGAAAGCGACTGAGATATTCGGGTTCGAAGACACGAGCCCCGGCGCTGTGTCATCGGAATTACGGCCGGTTGCCGAAGATGAAGAAGCTGTGAGAACCGCCCTGGAGGCCCCTTTGCGTACGGGGGATCAGGTTCGCTTTGAAGCACGCTATAAGCTGCCAATGCGCGGAACCCGCTGGATCCGAAACATGTCGGAGGTTGTCCGGGTTGCGCATGAACGCATCGAGTTCACCGGCGTAATGGTCGACGTCACGGAGATCAAGGAAGCACAGAACAGGATCTTCGAAAGCGAACGACGGATGGCTGATGCCATTGAATCGATCAGTGAGGCCTTTGCGTATTTTGATGCAAACGACAGGCTGATGATCTGCAACGACACCTATCGATACTTGCGTCCTGCAATTGCCAGTCAAATCGTCCCTGGATTGCTGTTTGAAGATTTCCTCAGACTTGTGGCCGATTCGGGTCAGATTCCGACCGACTTCGGCGAGATGGGATCCTGGTTGCGCAAGCGCCTCGACATGCACCGCGATGCTGATGGCAAGCCGGTTCAGCAGACCTGGCCGGACGGCAGGGTTCAGTTGGTTTCCGAACGCCGGACAAAGGACGGCGGGACAGTTATTACGCTCACAGATATTTCAGACCTGAAGCGACGTGAAACAGCGCTGGAGGAAGCGCATGCACGTCTGTCCGATCAGCACGAGGCACTCGAGAAGCTGGCCGATGATCTTGACGCAGCCCGCCGGGCAGCGGAAGCGGCGAATGACGCCAAGTCTCAGTTCCTTGCGATGATGAGCCACGAGATACGGACACCAATGACCGGTTTGCTGGGGATGGTCTCGATGCTGCGGGAAGAGCACCTCAGTGATCAGCAGCGTGGTTATCTCGACGTTCTGGGGCAATGCGCCGACACATTGCTCAGCCTGCTGAATGACATTCTCGACCTATCGAAGATCGAGGCTGGTCAACTGAAGCTGGAGAGCATCGACTTCGATCTTGAAAGCACTGCAAGAGAGATTATTGATCTGTTCGGCGGAGGAGCATCTGACAAGGGTGTCTCGCTGCTCTTCCGGATGTCCGACACGGCCGTGCGCAGGGTACGTGGAGACCCGCTCCGCTTTAAACAGGTGCTCGCAAACCTGGTCAGCAACGCCATCAAGTTTACCGCCGAGGGGCATGTATTGTTGCAGTTGGATGCTGTCCCGGAAGGAAACAATGTTCTGGTGTCCGGTAGCGTTTTGGACACAGGGATGGGGATTCCCGAAGACGCCATCCCGAGGTTGTTCAAACGGTTTGATCAGGTTGATACGTCGACGACGCGGAAATTCGGTGGAAGCGGTCTCGGGCTTTCGATCTGCCAGCGGCTTCTTCATTCGATGGGGGGTGACATTGCCGTGAGTTCCGTATCGGGAGAAGGCAGCACGTTTTCCTTTTCGCTGACCCTTGAAAAGGGGCAATCCGAAGAGGCCGGGTCGCCCATTGCCGATGAGAAGAATGATGGCGTCCAGCCAGATGTTGAAGCGGTTCCGGACCTGCGCATCCTGCTTGCTGAAGATAACAGTCTCAACGCCGACCTGATTGCGATGATGCTTGCGAAATGGGGACACCAAACAGAGATCGCGGCGGACGGGCGTGTTGCGGTGAACAAGGCCTCTGCCTCCGTGTTCGACCTGATCCTGATGGATATGCAAATGCCGGAGCTGGACGGTCCGGACGCGACGCGTGAAATCCGCGCCGGAAGCGGCCCGAATCGCGAGACGGCGATTGTCGGTCTTTCCGCCGATGCCATGCCGGAACATCGGGCGAAATATCTTGAGGCGGGCCTCACCGATTTCGAGACCAAGCCTGTCGATTGGGATCGGCTTCGGCTCTTGATCGCGCGGCTCTATGCAGGTGGCATGATGCCCCATCGTTGATCACCCGCAAACGCCGGCAGGCAATCAATTTGCCGGCGCCGGACCCGCCGGACCTATTCGTCAGGAATGCGCTTGTCGCGCCCCATTTCTCTGATGGAATAGGCCGCTCCGGCAAAAATCACCATGGAGCCCAGGATGGTGAGCGTGCTCGGGGTCTCCAGGAAAAACAGCACCCCGATCAAACCAGCGAATATCAACCGGGTGAATTCCATCGGCTGCACTGCGGATGCCTCGCCATGTTTGTAGGCCTGGATGTTCGAGTACTGCGCCATGGACATCAAGGCGCCGGTCAGCACCATGGCGAGCAGTTCACCGCTCGTCGGCGTTTCCCAGTAAATGAACGCGGGTATGCCGAACACGATAGCCAGCCCGAATGACTGATAAGTCATGATCGTGACCGGTGATTCGGTCTTGGTCATGAACCGGGTCAGAATCATGACGAAGGCGACGAAGACCGCGGAGGACAGCGCGAGAAAAGCGTAGAAATCAATGCCGTCGAAAGTGGGTTGCAGGACGATCAGGACACCGATGAACCCGATAACCGTCGCCCCCCATCGTTTCAGATCGACAACTTCCTTCAAAATCAACACGGCAAGTACGGTGATAAACAATGTGCGCGCGAAAGAGATTGCCGTTGATTGGGCGAGCGGCATGTGGATGACGGCCGTGAATCCTGTCGCCATTGCACAAAGAGAACAGAAAATACGACCTGCATGCAGTGACAGGCGATCGGTCCTGAAAGCGACCGGAAAGGATTTAACAAGGCGCGGTGACAAGATCAGAATCACGCAGATCTGACGAATGAACAGGATTTCCCAGACCGGGATCCGTTGTCCAACATCCTTGATGGCCGCAGTCATGACCGTGAACAAAAGAGAGGCGAGCACAAGCCACGCGCAACCCTTGAGATTCTCGGGCACGCGGCCCCAAAGTCGGTACAGTTTGTTAAGCACCTGACGGGACCCAATCAGGTGTTGCTGAGACTCTAAACTATCCGGCATCAGGTCCGCTTACATATTTAATGACGACGCTATTCGGGGTGTATTTTTAGTTGTTGTCAATCGGTTTGTAGCAGAGGCCCATCCGGCGGATTGATGCCGCATGGCCCCAAAAATCGTTCAGATAACAGCGAACCGATCCAGGACGGAATATGTTACAGGTTTTCCCGGTCTCTATCCTGCGATTGAAATTCCGCGATTCACATGTCTGATTTTACTGAAGCGAGGGCTATGACTGGGCCTTTGCAGGCCAATATTCTCAAGGTCCTCAACGAAGCGGCCACGGTGGTTGAAACGCCGTGCGGCAATGGCCGTATGGTCTGGCGAAAGTGGGGGGAAGGGCCGAGCGTCGTTCTGATTCATGGCGGCTTTGGGTCCTGGAATCACTGGTGTCGGAATATCCTGGCACTGTCGCGTGAATTTACCGTGATTGCACCGGACCTTCCGGGACTTGGGGACAGTGATCGGCCGGAAGGAGAGAGTACGGCGACGCATATCGGCGAAATTCTGACCGCCGGACTGGAGCGGGTGATTGATCCGAGCTCCAATCTCCATATTGGCTGCTTCTCTTTTGGTGCCGTCCCCGGAAGCGAGGCGGCGGTCCGTCTCGGTGACCGTGTCCGCAGTTTTACGCTGATTGGTGCGGCCGGATTCGGCCCGCGTGAGCGGTCGACGGATGGACTGGTCCGAATTCTTCCGGAGATGGATGATGCAGTGCGCCGGATAACAGCTCGCAACAATCTGGAGGTCCTGATGTTCGCGGATCCTGCAAATGTGGACGATCTTGCCGTCGACATTCAGCTGGCGAATACGGCGCGGGCCCGGTTCCGGTCACGGCCGTTATCGCTCTCCGATACGGTGCTGCGGAATCTTCCAAAGATCGCCGCGCGCCGGAATGCGATCTGGGGGGGCGAGGATGTTACGGCGGCTGGCATGGTGAGCGTGCGGAATGCCGCTATTAAGGGGGCCGATCCAGACGCGGAGATCGTGGTCATGGATGGTATTGGTCACTGGGTACAGTACGAAGCGGCAGATGCCTTCAACGAGCGGTATCTCGGAATGCTTGAACGGGCATCCTGAAGCCAGGCGATTCGGTATTGAAAAGCCGGACGTGAAAAACAAAAATAACGGAGGAAACAAAGCATGAAGCTGGTCGTATTACCTGGAGACGGGATCGGTCCGGAGATTGTCAGCGCGACGATGACTGTCTTGCGGGCGGCCGACGAGCGGTTCGGGCTTGGGCTGGAACTGGCGGAGCACGCGATCGGCGAAGCATCGCTCGCCCGGCACGGCTCGACCCTGCCGGAGCCGGTATTTGAGAGCGCGTCGGCGGCGGACGGCGTTATCCTCGGTCCGGTCTCGACAGCAACCTATCCGCCCGCCTCTGAAGGTGGTCTCAACCCGTCGGCCGAATTCAGGCGCCGGCTTGATCTGTTCGCCAATATCCGTCCGAGCCGCTCGGTTGGGCACGATGCGGCATTGGTCAAGGATATGGACCTGGTGATCGTGCGCGAAAACACCGAAGGCTTCTATGCCGTGCGCACGATGTTCGCGGGCAGCGGGGAATTCATGCCGGACAAGGATATGGCCCTTGCCGTGCGCAAGATTACCAGGCAGGGCGCGCAAAGGATCGGTCGCGCCGCCGCGGAACTGGCCATGACCCGGCGGAAGAAACTGACGATCGTGACAAAGTCGAACGTCCTGAAACTCAGCGACGGGCTTTTCCTTGAGGCGGCCACGGAGGGCGCGAGCGCGTTTCCGGAGTTGGAGGTCGAGGAAGTCCTGGTCGATGCCATGGCCTCGCACCTTGTCCGGAAGCCCGGTGCATTCGACGTCATCGTGACTTCCAACATGTTCGGCGACATTCTTTCCAACGAAGCGGCGGAGCTTGCCGGCGGTCTTGGCTTCGCGGGCTCGCTCAATGCCGGGCTCCGGCATGCCGTGGCGCAGGCTGCCCATGGATCGGCGCCGGACATTGCTGGCAAGAATATCGCCAATCCGAGTTCCGTGATGCTGTCGACGGGCATGTTGCTCGAATGGCTGGCGGACCGCAGCGACAGCAATGCGTTGCGGGAGAGTGCACGGGCCATCGAGGCCGCGGTCATGGCCTGCGTCGCCGATGCGGCCACACGGACCCGGGATGCCGGCGGTGCGCTGGGCACGGATGCTTTCGGTAAAGCGGTCGCCCGCCGGGTCGCTGAAGTCTAAGTCTGCAAATGGAAACAAGGGAACCGACAATGCGCTCCATTACGCTGCCGGACGGCAGGACGGTACCGGCCCTCGGCCTCGGCACATGGTATATGGGCGAAAGCGCTGGTGCCCACGATGGCGAAGTCAGGGCATTGCAGACAGGGATCGATCTCGGGATGACCTTGATCGATACGGCCGAGATGTATGCCGATGGCGGGGCGGAAGAGGTTGTCTGCGACGCGGTCCGGGGGCGCCGGGACCAGGTTTTCATCGTCTCCAAGGTGCTGCCTTACAAGGCGAGCCGAAAGGGGACGATCGCTGCCTGTGAAGACAGTCTGCGGCGGCTCGGAACGGACCATATCGATCTCTACCTCCTGCACTGGCCGGGATCGCATCCCCTGGCAGAGACAGTCGCGGCTTTCGAGGCCTTGCAGGCGGACGGAAAGATCGGCGGCTACGGTGTCAGCAACTTTGATGTCGCTGAAATGATTGCCTGGGAAAAGGTGGCCGGAGCCGGTGCCTGCCAGACAGACCAGGTTCTCTACAACCTGTCACGCCGGGGTATCGAATGGGATCTGCTGCCATGGGCCCGGGAGCGGAAGATGCCAATCATGGCCTACTCGCCGCTCGAGCAGGGCCGGCTGGCAGATCGCACCCTGCGTTCCATCGCGGAAAAGCATGGCGCGACGGCCATGCAGGTCGCGCTCTCCTGGGTGTTGCGCAATCCTTCGGTGATTGCGATCCCGAAGGCGTCCAACCCTGTTCATGTGCAGGCAAACAGGGCTGCGCTTGACCTTGGTCTCGACGCGGAAGACTTGCGCGTGCTGGACGATAGTTTTCCGCCGCCGCGCCGAAAACAGGCGCTGGACGTGCTCTAGCGGGGTGATCCAGGTTGAGGGTGCGGTATTTAAGGTACATTCCATGTTTGGCTTAGAGGACGGAACGCATTACGGTTTTTGGCACTCTTGCCGCAGCAGATTTCCAGGCAGGTCACGTTTACTTTAAAAAGGCCTTGGAAAAAAATCAGCGAATCACCACAATATAAGATAGTACGGCTTGAATACGCGACGACTTGGAGTACAGGCCATGAGTGCCGTTGATAGCAAACATGTTGAGCGTAAGAGTCTCGAAATTCTCGCCGAGGCGGTCGATCGCACGGTTGGAACAGGTTTCGTCCATGCAGCCATCGCGAAAGCGGCCAAGACGCTTGCAGAGAAGGAATTCAGTGCGGCCGACAAGGCCTTTCGGATGCTGAACCCGCGCGAGACTCGAAAAGTCGAGAAAACGGCTCTTGAAAGCGCGTCTATCCTTGCCGAACATGGCGAATATACGGATCCGACGGACGACATGAATCCAAATCCGAAATTCGGCGATATCCGGGCGCGCTCCGTGAAGCTCGGTTCCTGATTACTCAAAGACTTTTCCGCGCGCCCTTTGCTGCCAGCAGGACTGTGCCTGTCCCGGCAAGAGCGAGCAGGGCCGTGACCATGAAGCTTCCGCTATAGGTGCCGACCAGCTGATAGCCGAGCGTGAAGACGGCCGGCCCGACGATTACCCCAGAAAACGTGAAGAACAGCGCTGCACCGGTCATATTGCCGGCCTTGCCCTGCGGGCTGTGCTCAACCACTGTCGATGCAAACACCCCGTTCCAGCCCATCGCCGTGAACCCGAATATGAAGAACAGGACGTAGACGACGCCAACCGGCCAGTCGGGAGCGACGAAAACGGTTGCCAGCGCCGATAGCGCAGTGAGCAAAGCATTGACGATGAGGGCTTTGAAGCCGCTCCGGATGCGGTCTGCGAGGACGCCCCAGGCAATACGGCCGATCACGCCGGCGACCTGCACGGCGGTGAGGGCAAGCCCGGCGGCGACCAGCGTGTATCCGGTCTCCTCCACCAGGAAGGTGACGGCAAAGGCATTCAGGGATAGCTGGATCGCGGCGAGGAACAGCCCGGTGAAGCAGAGCCAGCGGATCGCCGGCAGCTTCAAGGCCGCCGTGATGTCGGCGAGCGGCGAGCGGAAGAGGGGGGCGGCTGCGGACCGGTCGCTGTCCCAGCGTTTCCGCAACAGTTCCATGAAGAGCGCCATGGCAAGCGCTGCGCTCATGGTGACCAGCATGCTGGTCTGCCAATCGAGCGCAAGGGCGATGGCCGGTGCGAAGGTACTGGCCGCTATCCCGCCCAGCGGCACGCCGGTAAAGCGGATCGAAAACACGAGATTGCGGTTCTTGGGCGTGACCACTTTTGACAGCAGGTGGGCGGCCGGCGGATTGATCAGGCCGTAGCCGAAGCCGATGATGAAGGATCCGAACGCCATAAGGGGCAGCGATCCGCTGGCGATCACCAGATGCGCCAGGGCGAAGAGCACAAGGCTGACCTGCGAGACCCGCCAGGCGCCCAGCCGCGCCACCAGACCGCCGGCAAACAGGCTGGTGACCATGCCGCCGAGATAGACCACGACCACCTGGAGGCCGATCATGGACGCGTCGATGCCGAGAGCGGCTGCAACCTCCGGCGCGATGGCGGGCAACCAGAGCGACGCCATCGATCCGATCAACTGCACCCAGATCATGAAGAAGACGACCGTCACCGTGTCGCGGAGTGGCGGTGACGGCCGGGTTTCAGTGGGATGTGCCATGCTGACCCTGGCCGTCAGCGCGGGTACAGCGCTTTGTCAGGGCCGAGGACCGCGCTGCGGAACGTGTTTTTCACGAATTTCCCGTCGCGCGGCGGCATGACGGTTTCCCCGGTGGTTATGTCGATCTTGATCACGGCGACCAGCGGGAAGCGCCCCTGTTTCAGCAATGCGAGCAGCTCATCGAGGCCGGCCTCGTCCCCGACCGTCATACTGTTCCTGATTCCGGCGCCCGCCGCCATGGCGGCGAGGTCCGTGCCGCGGCCGGTCGGTGCGGCCTGCATGCCGGTCTCGCCGTAATGCTCGTTGTCGAGCACCAGGATCGCCAGGTTCTTCGGCTGCTGCAGCGCGATGGTCGAGAAGCTGCCGACCCCCATGAGCTGCTCGCCGTCGCCTGTCAGCACCCAGACGGCCCGGTCCGGTTGCGCGAGGGCAAGGCCGAGCCCAGTCGGTGCCGCGCCGCCCATGCCGCCCCAGATGTAGAAATTCTCCGGCCGATGATCGACCGCCGCCAGATCCCAAGTCGGGGAGCCAAGACCGCTGATGCACAATGCATCGCCGCGTACGGTCATCAGCTTTTTCACGACATCGCGGCGGAAGAGTTTGTTTTTGCTCATGATTGCACTCCGGTCGCGTCCTGTGCCGCTGGCGCCGAGAAGGCTTTCGCGCCGATCAGTTTCTGGCCGATCAGGACTGCGACAGCCTCGCCGCCATGGAAGGACATCATCAGCCCGGCCTGGATAGCCTCCGCGGCAGCCTCGGTGGTGTCCGCGCGCAGGCAGCGCACACCGACCGCTTCGAGCACCGGCTGGACTGCCCGGCCCATCGGCATTTGCCAGGGGTTCGATTCCCCGTAATCGCCGCGCATGGTGACGATCATGAAAAGCGGGAAGGCACAGGTCGTGGTCAGCGACGCGATCATGTTGATGGTGTTGCCGACGCCGCTGCTCTGCATCAGCACGGCGCATTTCTGGCCGCCGAGCCAGGCGCCGGCAGCAACCGCGATGCCTTCTTCCTCTGTCGTCAGCGGAACCGTCTGCATGTCGTTATCCGCGAGGCTCGCCTTGATGATGCCGCTGAGGCCGGCATCGGGCACGTAGGCCACCTGGCGGATATCGTGCTGTTTGAAGAGGCTGTGCGCATCTGCGCTCCAATCGCCGCTCATGAGTTTCCCCGATTGTTATTATTCGTTGATTGCAACTCTGCCCGGCGGGGACCGGCCTGTCCATGCGGGGGGCGGGCCTTATTCGGCACCGGTCCCGTTCCGCGATGTCCGTATTGCCAAGCGGCGCATTGTCTTGCGGCGTTGGCTGTCACATAGTCGCCGCAGACAGAATCCGGGAACGCACCATGGCCCTCAAGACCGACCGCCGCCTGATACCGACATCCGCCCATTGGGGTACCTATTTTGCCGAAGTCGAGGATGGCAAGCTCGTCGCCATGCACGATTACGACAAGGACCCGGCGCCGGCCATCATTGGTCCAGGCATTGTCGATGCGATCGATGATCAGGTCCGGGTGCGCCGACCGATGATCCGCAAGGGCTGGCTGAAGAACGGCCCGGCCTCCCGTGAGGGGCGGGGCAGCGAGCCGTTTGTCGTCGTTCCCTGGGACGAGGCGCTCGATATGGCCGCCGCCGAATTGAAGAGGATTGCCGCCGAGCATGGCAATGAGGCGATCTTCGGCGGGTCATATGGCTGGTCCAGCTCGGGAAGGTTTCATCATGCGCAGAGCCAGGTGCACCGGTTCCTGAACTGCATGGGCGGCTATGTCCGGCATGTCGGGACTTACAGTTATGCGGCAGGGCAGGCGATCACGCCGCATGTTGTCGGTCCTTTCAAGGACCTGCTCGATACTCACACCACCTGGCCGGTGATTGCCGAGACGAGTGAACTGGTCGTGATGTTCGGTGGCGCACCGGTGAAAAACGGCCAGGTGACCTCCGGCGGGGTCGGCCGGCACACTGTGTTCGAGGGCCTCAAGAACGCCTACGAAATGGGGGTCGAGTTCGTCAATATCAGCCCGATCCGGAATGATGCGATCGAAATGATCGAGGCCGAATGGATCGCTCCGCGTCCGAATACCGATGCGGCGATCATGCTGGCGCTGGCCTATACCCTCTATACAGAGGGACTGCATGACGAAGGTTTCCTTGCCGACTATTGCGTCGGCTTCGACAGGTTCCTGCCGTATCTGCTGGGCAAGACCGACGGCCAGCCCAAGACGCCGGAATGGGCGGAAGGGATCTCCGAGGTTCCCGCTGAAACTCTGCGAACACTCGCCCGCCGCATGGCCGATGGCCGTACCATGATCATGGTCGCCTGGAGCCTGCAGCGCGCCGATCATGGCGAGCAGCCTTACTGGCTGGCCATCCTGCTGGCGGCGATGCTGGGGCAGATCGGCCTGCCGGGCGGCGGTTTCGGGCTCGGATACGGCTCCGAGAACGGCATCGGCAATCCGGTGGAAATGTTCAAATGGCCGGCCCTGCCGCAGGGCCGCAACGCGGTTGATAAATTCATCCCGGTCGCGCGCATCTCCGACATGCTGCTCAATCCCGGCGCCAGCTTCGAGTTCGATGGCGGGACGCATTCTTATCCGGACATCAAGGCGGTCTATTGGGCGGGTGGTAATCCGTTCCACCACCATCAGGACCTGAACCGGCTGGTACAGGCAATCCGCCGGCCCGACACCGTCTTCGTCAACGAGATCTGGTGGACGGCGATGGCCCGGCATGCCGACTTCGTCTTTCCGACGACCACGGCCCTGGAACGCGATGATCTCTCCATGACCCACTGGGAGCAGACCATCGTCGCCATGCAGAAGGCGATCGAGCCGATCGGCGAGTCCCGCCACGATTACGACGTCTTTACCGGCTTGGCCGAGCGGATCGGAGTCGCCGACGCCTTCACTGAAGGACGGGATGCGGAAGCCTGGTTGCGGCATCTCTGGGATCAGGCCCGGCAGCGTGCGGCGGAAGCCGAATTCGAGCTGCCTGACCTCGAGGCCTTCCGAGAGATTGGCGCGATGGAAGTGCTGCAGCCGAAAACGCCGGTCGTACTGTTGCGAAAATTCCGGGAAGATCCGGAGACGAATCCGTTGCCGACCCCGAGCGGCAAGATCGAACTGTTTTCCGATGCCATCGCTGAATTCGGCTATGACGACACACCGGGCCATCCGGTCTGGGCGGAGCCCTATGAATGGCTCGGCGCGCCCCTGGCGGAGACATACCCGCTGCACCTGATCTCGAACCAGCCGAAAACGCGGCTGCACAGCCAGCTCGACAGCGGCGGCGTCAGCCGCGGCTCGAAGATCCGGGATCGCGAGCCAATGACCATGAACCCGGCCGATGCGGCAGCGCGCGGTATCGAGAATGGCGATGTGGTCCGGCTCTATAATGACCGCGGAGCCTGTCTTGCCGGGGTGATCATCTCCGACGCGGTGCGGCCGGGTGTCGTGCAGCTGTCGACCGGGGCCTGGTACGATCCCGAAGAGCCGGGCGTGGTTGGCTCGCTCTGCAAGCATGGCAACCCGAACGTGCTGACCCGCGATATCGGGACATCCCGCATCGGACAGGGGCCAAGCGCGCAGTCGGTTCTGGTCGATGTCGAAAAATATCAAGGAACGCCGCCGCCGGTGACCTCGTTTGTGCCGCCGCCAATCGAAGAAAAGGTTTGAGAGACGGAAGAACATGCTGGTCGGTAAGATGACCCGGAAAAGCCTGATCGGCTGCCTGCCCGCAGGTGGCGTCGGGATCGAGATCGGTGTCGCTGAAGGTGTATTCTCCTCGGATATTCTCGAGATGGTCAGGCCGTCCCGGCTTCACCTGGTGGATCCCTGGGTCCACCAGGACCGGCCCGACTACCAGTTGGACGCCAATAATGTGGACGACGAGACGAACGAGGAGCGTTATGGCGCGGTCCTGAGGAAATTCAGCGCCGAAATCGAAACCGGCGTTGTCCATGTCCGGCGCGGTTTCTCGAAGGACGTGCTGCCGGAATTCGATGACCATACCTTCGACTGGGCTTATGTGGACGCCATGCATACACGCGACGCGGTGCGCGAGGACCTTCATCTCGTCTGGCCGAAGGTAAAGCCAGACGGGCTGATACTCGGGCATGATTTTACCAACAGCCCGGTGGCGCGGGCACGGGGCTTCGGCGTCGTTGAAGGTGTGCGTGACTTCATCAGGGATTCGGGAGCGCATCTCGTCGCCATGACGATGATCTCGGAATCTTTTCCCTCCTACGTTCTGGCCAAATCGCCTCATCCGGGACTCAGGGAGTTTGCCGAGCGGTTTGTGTTGCGATCGGAGGCGACGGTTGAAATCCGCTCGCAATCCGCCGATTACCAGCACAAGCTGGTCAAGGTTGGCGACAAGATTATAGCCTACCCTTCTTTCTAGTGCCTTCCGGACGGGAGAGTGAAATGGTCCATGCAGCCCCTGCGCCGCGCACCAAGACCGAAGAGTTCTATCCGGGGTTCCGCTTCCCGGAGCGGCCCGTGACCCGCACGCGGGACTATCAGGCGAGCCGGCTGAAAGCCTGCGGGGTCAATCCCGCGCTCTACGGAGACCAGGCGGCGGCCGGCCTGTTTGGCCAGGATTGTTTCAAGGCGATGCGCGAGGCCGGGCACCAGGTCGACGGTCTGGTACAGACCGAGCAGCGCTTCAGGCAGCTTGAACCGATCGCCATCGGCGAGACTGTGACGCAGCGCGGCTGGATCGAGGCATATGAAGAGGTCTCCCGGGGCCACCGGTTGCACCGGACTTTCGAATTCGTTTTGAAGGATGGCACCGTCGCACTCACAGCCGATGTGATCGGTCTGGTGCCGGACAAGGAAAAGTGGGCGGCGGCGGCAAAGACGCCGTCGGCCAGCCCATCCGACCCGCGCGACGGCTTCGATCCGGTTTCGGAAAAGTCCATGACGCCGGAAGACGTCACGCTGTTTTCCTCCGACGTCGGCAACCTGATCCATTTCGAGTCGGCCTTTGCCGCCAGGCTCGGGTATCGCGCGCCGCTGGCACAGGGGCTTCAGACCATGGTCTGGATGATGGGGCTGCTGACCGAAGACGGTCCGCCGAAATCTTTCGAGGTTTCGGCGAAATTCAGGCGCCCTGTTTTCTGGGACGAGGAAACGAGCCTCTGGCGGCACCGGGCGGACACCGGTTTCATTGACAGCATCCGCGCCTTGAATGCCGCTGGAAAGATGGCGTCCGAGCTCACCGTCTCGTCGCTTTCCTACGTCTGACCCGATGAGCGCCAGGACGGTTCGGAACATTCTATTCGTGATGTGTGACCAGTTGCGCTGGGACTATCTCTCCTGTGCCGGCCATCCTCACCTGCATACCCCGCATATTGACGCGCTGGCGGCCCGCGGGGTTCGCTTTGACCGCGCGTTCTGCCAGTCGCCGATCTGCGGGCCATCGCGGATGTCCTTCTATACGGGGCGGTACATGTTCAGCCATGGCGTGGGCTGGAACAATTATCCGCTGCGTGTCGATGAATGGACCCTCGGCGACTATCTCCGGCCGCTCGGCCTCAAGGTTGCGCTGGCCGGCAAGACCCATATGACGGAAGACCGCGCCGGCATGGCGCGGCTCGGCCTCGACCCTGTTTCCGAATTCGGCGTGCTGGTTTCCGAATGCGGCTTCGAGCCATTCGAGCGGGATGACGGCCTGCATCCGGACCGGCGTGCCGACCCGGATATGCCCTACAACCGCTATCTCCGTCAGAAGGGCTATTCAGGCGAGAACCCATGGTCCGGTCATGCGAATTCAGTGCGTGACGGGGACGGCGAGACGCTGGATGGCTGGTATTGGGGGCATTCGAACGGGGCCGCGGACATCCGCGAGGAAGACAGCGAGACGCCCTACATGACCGATCGGGCGATCGACTTCATTACCGGGATGGGGGACCAGCCCTGGTGCCTGCACCTGTCCTACATAAAACCGCACTGGCCCTATATCGTTCCCGAACCCTACGCCTCGCTCTACGGGCCGGAACAGGTGCTGCCGGTGCACCGGGACGCGCGCGAGGGGAGGGATCCGCACCCGGTCTACGGCGCATTCATGCGGCACAAGGACAGCCGGCTGTTCCGGCGTCCGGAGGCGCGGGAGACCATCGTTCCCGCCTATATGGGACTGATCAAGCAGATCGACGATCATTTCGGCCGTCTGATGGCTGAACTGGAACGTCTCGGCCGGATGGAGGACACCATGATCGTCTTTACATCCGATCACGGGGACTATCTCGGCGACCATTGGCTTGGAGAGAAGGACCTGTTCCACGAAGCGTCCGTGCGCATCCCGATGATTGTCTGCGACCCGCGTGCCGCGGCGGACGCAACGCGCGGTACGGTGTCGCAGAAGCTGGTCGAGGCCATCGATCTCGTGCCGACTTTCATCGAAGCGGTGGGGGGAGAGGTTCCGTATCATCGCCTCGAGGGGCGGTCCCTGACGCCGCTGCTTCATGGCCAGGAGGCGGACTGGCGTTCTTTCGCGGTCTCCGAAAGCGACTATTCGGGTCGGGATGCCCGCGCCGATCTTGCTCTCGACCCGATGGATGCCCGCTGTTTCATGCTGCGGACCGAGCGCTGGAAATATGTTCTGCATGAGAAATTCCGCCCGCAGCTCTTCGATCTCGAAGCCGACCCGGGCGAATTCTCGGATCTCGGGGCCGACCCGGACCATGCCGCCATCCGGGCCGAATTGCACGAGACCCTGTTCACCTGGTTCCGGAACCGCCGGCTTCGCGTCACCATCTCGGACGACGAGATCGTCGCCAGGACCGGCGCCGCGGATCGGCAGGGCATCCTGATCGGCTACTGGCGGCCGAACGATCCCTGATCTCTATCGGGGACGGGTGCCGAGCAGCGCCACGGCGTCGTTATGGCGCGGGCCCCAGCCAAGCTCCCGTTTTATCTTCCTGCCGCTCATCCGTTGCTGCAGCGCCGGACCGGCAGCCCACGCGCCGTGGCGGGCAACCGCCTCGGAGACTGGGAGGATTATGTGCGGGGCAAGAGAGCCGGCCCGTTTTCTGATCGCATCGGCAAGCGCGCCGGTCGGCACGCCGTCTTCGGCCGCAACGCAATAGCTTTCCCCGGGAATTCCCTTTTCCAGCGCGAGCCGATAGGCGGAGGCGAGATCCGTACGGTGGACGAGCGGCCAGCGCACATCCGCCGATCCCCATATCTCTATCGAGACGCCTTTCAATGCCGCATCGATATAGCGATGCAGAACACCGCCGGCCTCGTCATAGACCATTGCCGGGTGAATCAGGATCGGGGCGATACCCGGTGCCTTGCGCAACCATTCCCAGTTCTCCACCATCCAGGCAAAGCTTGGCAGCGGGTCAAACGGCATGCTTTCGCTGGCGACCCGGTTGCCGGTTTCGCCGAAGAGCCAGCACCCGCCTGTATAGAGGACGCGGAGCGGAGCATCACGTCCGGAGGCCGCGGCGGCGATCGCTTCAAGCGCTGCCTTGTCGATCGCCTCCATGTCGGTGTCGAACGCGGCGGCAGCCTGAATGACAGCATCGACTCCGGTGACGGCCCCCGCCCATTCGGCGGGCCTGGTCAGGTCGCCGGCGAGCGGCTCCGCCCCTCTGGCGCGCAGCTGCTCCGCCGCTTTGCTGGAGCGGGCGAGGGCTGTCACCTGGTGCTGATGTGAAAGCAGCTCTTCGAGTATGGCGGAACCGATCGAGCCGGTGCCGCCGAGCAGGAGGACGTGCATGAGGAATGTTCCGGGCTGGATGACGTGGAACGGAGAGGATACACCCGGGGCCCGAAATAAATAACAAGAAATATCTTGAAGAAGTAGCGCGCCGGGCGGGATGTCGGCCGCCCGGCGCTATTTGTCTAGTCGTTGGTCAGCACCACGCGCCCGACGATCTTGCCGGCGCGAAGCTCATCCAGACTTCTCTGAACCTGGTCCATCGGCCGGTTCTCGATCGGCACCTGCTTCACCTTGCCTGCCTTGACCAGTTCCATGAGCTCCTTCAGCTCCTTCAGGCTGCCGACATAGGAGCCGATGACCGCGGCCGCGCGCAGTGGAAGGGTGGGCAGCGGGATGGTGAAATCGCCGCCATACAGGCCGACGATGACATAGCGGCCGCCCTTGACGAGCGATCCATAGCCGAGCTTTGCGGTCGGGTTGGCTCCGACCGTATCGACGACGGCACGGGGGCCGCCCCCGGTGGCCGTGGCCAGAGCCTCGGCCGCATCATCCCCGGAAATATTCAGGGTTGCCGTCGCGCCCATATCCTTCGCTGCAGCCAACTTTTTATCGTCGATGTCGCAGGACAGGATCTGCTTGAAGCCCATGGCACGGGCGATGCCGACAGCCGCAAGGCCAAGCCCGCCGGCGCCCATGATCACCAGCCACTCATCGTCAAGCACCGGCTGCGCCTTCCTGAGGGCGCTGTAGACCGTGACGCCGGAGCAGGCAAAGGGGGTTGCCTCGGAAGGATCGACATCGCCAATATCGACCAGGAACATGGCATGCGGAACCAGGACATATTCCTGATAACCGCCGTCGCGATAAACGCCGAGGGTGCGCGGCTTGGCGCAATGATTCTCCTGGCCTGATTTGCAGATCGAGCATTCGCCGCAGCCGATCCAGGGATGGATCAGCTTGGTCTCGCCGGTCGGGACCGGACCCGCGTCCGGGCCGCCTTTGACCACCTCACCGAGGATCTCGTGGCCCAGCACGTGGGGCAGGGGAACACCGCGGTCGCCCATGTTCAGGCGCCCGGCGGAGCCAAGGTCGAAATAGCCGTCGCCGATATGCAGGTCGGAATGGCAGACCCCGCAGCGTGTCACCTTGACGAGAACTTCGGTTCCGGTCGGCTCCGGGATTTCCTGCTGGATCATTTCCAGCGGCTTGCCGAAATCGGTGACTTTCCAACTACGCATTTGCATGGACCGGTTTCCTCCTGTTAATCGCTATTGCGAAATTCAGTTTCGTTTTCGTAACTCTAGGCGGTCTTATATGCCGCCAACAAGGTGCGAGACTGGCATTGTCTTGAAAAACAATCGCGCGGAATCCGAACCGGTGGCCGCGAAAGGATCGGTGACAATTCGGCAAGAGACCGAAATCGGCCGGATCCGGGGGAAGGGAAGAATATGGGCGCTAGAACCGTTTTGGTTACGGGCGCGAGTCGCGGAATCGGACGCTCCGTTGCCGCGTATCTTGCAGATCGTGGATACAGCGTCGTTGGTCTTGCACGGACAGCGCCGACCGGCAGTTTCGACGGCGCGTTCAGGACGGCGGATCTGGGCGATGCGGATGCGACCCGGGAGACGCTGGCCGCGATCGTGGACGAGTTCGAGATCGATGTGCTGGTGAACAATGCGGGCATCGCCCCGCTCGGCACCATCGAGGAGGTGACACCGGAAACCCTGCAGCACCTGATGTCCGTCAATATCCGGGCGCCGTATCAGTGCATGCAGGCGGTTCTGCCCGGCATGCGGCAGCGCGGTTTCGGGCGGGTGATCAATATCGGCTCACGTGCCGCGCTCGGCAAACATGGACGCAGCGCCTATGCGGTCACCAAGGGCGGCATCGCGGCCGCCACCCGGACCTGGGCCATCGAGGCGGGGCCGGACGGGGTTACCGTGAACTGCGTCGCGCCGGGACCGATCGCCACCGAGATGTTCGAGGACGGCAATCCCGTTGGGTCCGACAGCCGCAATGCCATCGAGGCGGCCATCCCGGTCGGCCGGATCGGCCAGCCGCAGGATGTCGCGTCGGCCGTTGCGTTTTTTGCCGGCGAGGATGCCGGCTTCTGTACCGGCCAGGTGCTTTATGTCTGTGGCGGTCTGACAATTGGGGCTGCGCCGCTATGAACGATCTCAGCGATCTCCGGAAACGCAACCTGGCCCGGCTCGTCGCGCCGAAATCCATCGCCGTCATCGGCGCGTCCGACGATCCGATGCGGATCGGCGGCCGGCCGATCGATTATTCGGTGCGTCATGGCTACAAGGGCGCGATCTATCCGGTGAACCCGAAGCGGGAGACTGTGCAGGGCTTCAAGGCCTATCCGACGATCAGCGATGTTCCGGAGGCCGTCGATGTCGCCATCGTCGCGCTGCCGGCCCCATTGGTCGCGGAGACGATCGAGGCCTGCGCCGCCAAAGGCGTCGGGGCATGCATCGTGTTCAGCTCCGGTTTCTCCGAACTGGGCGCCGACGGCGAAGCCATGCAGGCGCGCCTGACGGAGATCGCCAAACGCACGGGCATTCGTGTGCTCGGGCCCAATTGCCTCGGTGCCTTCAACGCCTCCATTGGCTGGACCGGGACCTTCTCCTCATCGCCACAGGTCGATCCACCGGAGCCGGGCCCGATCGCCATTGCCAGCCAGAGCGGTGCCTATGGCGGCCATATCTACAACCTTGCCCGCAAGCGCGGCCTGAAGGTCGGGCGCTGGATCACCACAGGCAACGAGTCGGATGTCGAGCTTTCAGAATGCATTTCCTACCTGCTTGATGATCCAGAAGTGAAGGTGGTGATGTCCTATGCCGAGGGCATCCGTGACGGCGCCGGCTTGAAGGCCGCTTTCGAGAAGGCGCGGGAGCTGCGCAAGCCGATTGTCATGGTCAAGGTCGGTCGCAGCGATATCGGCGCCGCGGCGGCGGCCTCGCACACGGCGGCCCTGGCCGGGACCGATGCCGTCATCGACGGCATGTTCAAACAATACGGCGTCTATCGTGCCGACGATGCGAACGAGATGCTTGAAGTGGCCTATGCCTGCCAGCACGGGCATTTCCCGGACGGCAACAAGATCGGCTTCATCACCATCTCCGGCGGTCTCGGCGTGCAGATGGCGGACAGTGCGTCGGCGCTCGGGCTCGACGTCTCGGAATTCTCTGAGGCCGGCCAGAAGAAGATGCTCGAGCTCTTCCCCTTTGCGGCACCTCGCAATCCGGTGGACGTGACGGGGCAGGCCTTCAACCAGCGCGATGCGATCGCGAAATGCCTGAAGATCATGATGGAGGAGGGGGACTATGACGTTGTCATCTCCTTCTTCACTGCCGTCGCGGCGCGACCCGAAATTGCCCTGGACATTTTCGAGACCCTGAAACCGATCCGGGAGAGCCGTCCGGACAAACATCTGTTCTTCTCGATCCTGGCGAGCGAAGAGAACACGCGGTTCTACGAGGCCAACGGCTATCCGATGTTCGACGATCCGGTGCCGGCAATCACGGCGGCGAACGGGCTGATGTATTTCGGCCGGGCCTTCGCGGCAAAAAACGGAGCCCTGCCGGAGCTTCCGGCGGGGGCGGAGCCTGTTCCGGACCATCCGACGGCCGAGCATGAGGCGAAACGCATTCTGGCCTCCGCCGGCATTCCCGTGGTGCGGGAGACGCTGGTGACCTCGGCGGATGCAGCCGTGGCGGCAGCAGAGGCGTTTGGCGGCAAGGTTGTGCTGAAGATCGCCTCGCCGGATATCGCGCACAAGACGGAGATCGGTGGTGTGCTGGTCGGACTTGAAGGCGCCGACGCCGTGCGGGACGGGTTCGCCACCCTGATGGCACGGGCCGCGGAAAAGCGCCCGGACGCCAGCATCGACGGTGTGATCGTCTGCGAGATGGTCTCCGGCGGTGTGGAAACCGTCATCGGCGTGCAGGTCGATCCGGTGTTCGGCCCGGCGGTCATGGTCGGGCTCGGCGGCATCCTGATCGAAGTCCTGAAGGATGTCAGCTTCCGGCTGGCGCCGTTCTCGGTCGAGGAAGCGTACCGGATGATCCGGGAGATCAAGGGCTACAAGGTTCTGGAAGGTGTCCGGGGTGCTCCGCCTTCCGATATCGCGGCGCTGGCCGAGGCCTTGTCGAAACTATCCGTCTTTGCGGCCGCGAATGCTGACAGGCTGGACAGTATCGACATCAACCCGTTTATCGTGCTTCCGGAAGGCCAGGGTGCCGTTGCCGTCGACGCATTGATCGTTCCCCCGGCAAGCAGAAAGGATTGAGCGCGATGAGACCGCAAAGCGTTCGTACCCGGATCACCGATCTCTTCGGCATCCGCCACCCGATCCTTTGCGGCGGCCTGATGTGGCTTGCCGATGCGAACTATGCTGCCGCCGCGGCCAATGCCGGTTCTATCGGCTTCATGACGGCGAAGACCTTCCCCGATCCAGGCCGCTGGAAGGAAGAACTGGAGAAGGCGCACGCGCTTGCGAACGGCAATCCCATCGGCGTCAATCTCTACATCTCCCAGCGTCCGGAAGAGAACGAGATGCTGTCGGGGCACGCGGACCTCGCCCTGCAGGCCGGTGTGCGCCGGTTCGAGACTGCCGCCATGCCGCCGGCGGAACTGGTGAAGCAACTGAAGGATGCCGGGGCTGTGGTGATTCACAAGGTCGCCTCGGTCCGGCATGCGGTTTCGGCGGCGACCAAGCTCGATATCGATGCGGTGTCGGTCGTCGGCATGGAATGCGGGGGGCATCCCGGGCTGAACATGATCGGGAACATGGTGCAGGGCGTGCTGGCATCGCTCCGTGTCGATATCCCGGTGGTGATCGGCGGCGGGATCGGTCACGGCAGGCAGGTTGCCGGTGCATTGTCCTTCGGTGCGGAAGGCGTGATCCTGGGAACCCGGCTACTGGTCGCATCCGAGATATGGAGCCACGACGCCGTGAAGAAACGCGTGCTTGAGGCGGACGAGACCAGTTCCCGCCTGGTGCTGGCCTCCATGCGCAACACCTACCGGGTGCTGGATAACCAGACCGCGCGGAGTGTCGCTGATCTCGAGGCAGCGGGGGCGAATGACTACGAGAGTTACCGCGAACATGTCCGCGGAACCTTGCAGCGGGAGGCCTACGAGGAAGGCAATCCGGAAAAGGGGTTGCTTTCGATGGGACAGTCAGCGGTTTTCGCCGACCGGATCGAGCCGCTGGGGGCGATCATCGACCGCATGGTCGACGAGATGGACGAGGCGCTTGATCGCCTTGCCAGGCTGCGCGTCGGCCGGGATGCGGCGGCAGAGTAGGAAACCTGTATTTTCTGAGTGGCTGCCCGATTTCCCGGATGCTCGTTCAGCCCATTGATGGCAGCGCAATCTAGTCGTCGATAAAATAGATCGCGGTGAGAAACTTGTCGCAGACCGCACCGTCCTTGCTGAGCGGCAGGAGCAAACGTTCGGCGGTCCGGTAATCCCGGGCTCCGGTATGCTTGAAGAAGGCGCCGCAGACGCGGTGCGGCATCATTGCGTTCGCGACAATGTTGTATTCGGAAAGGATTTCCAGACTGCGCCCGGCAAAATCGATCTCCGAGGCCGTCTTCCCGGAATGATCCTTGCCATACTGCTCGACGATCCAGGTACCAACCACCCGGAACCGGGCGTCGGTGCCGTTATCCAGATAATCGGAGAGCAGGATGTGCGGCAGCCAGGGAACAAGTTCTGAAACATCGAAGTCGGAGCGGGCGGGTGCACGCCGTTTGCCGGCCTTTTCTTGCCACAGGCTGTAGAGGGACTTGAGCTCGGGCCTGATCAGGTCGCTGGTATTGCGAATGCGGGCGCAAATCGTATCGGACGAGGATGTTCTTGCGGCCGTGCTGCCTTCATCGTAGAGCAACAGTTTATCCTTTGGTCAGGAACGCTTTGCCAAATTCAGGGGAACGCACGCTTCAAGTCAGCTGGCACAGGTCTGTCGGCCGTATCCGTCCACACGCTGCGATCCTCACGCTGTCAGTCCGGAATTTCTGCGAAAGAATTCCAGCAGCGATGGCGGCGCATATTGGTCGGATTTCCTGGTCGGTCAACCTTCGCATGTGCGAAATTGCTGATTTCATGGCAGCCATGCACCTTGGTGATGGTGCCGCGGAAATTTTGGGAAAATAATAATGCGCGGAATACGGCAGCATGTATGTATCAGATCGCTGCGGTGAGGTAATACAGGCCTGAAATTACCTTGTCGCCGGTATGGCTATCGGTGATCGCAGGCAGCATGATCTGTCCGTTGGAAGAGAGTTCTCTACCTGCATTTCAATTGGTTATTGGCCTGATAAGACAGGGTAATCGGGTTTTGTTACCGGGTTAGAGTCTTACGGTGAACGGCCTTCGAACACTCGGTCGCGTCACTTTCCGGAATCATCTTGCCCGTACCGTCTCCGCTGAACCCTTTCTCGATCCAGGGGTCGATTACGCGAAAGCGGATATTTGTATGATTCTGAATGACATCAATAAGTTGTATGTGCGGAACCCGTCTCTTCAGCTTCTGGGCCTGCAGGTCTTGTCTCGCAGGTGCGATGTTGCCGTCGGCCCTCTGGCGCCTTCATTCGTCAAGCGCTCGCAGTTCGGGGATGATGTAAAACAGACACCTGTCTGGCAGGTGACAGCGCAAAGCGGGTGCGCACGATGATGGTCATGCACGCGACTCCGGAACAACATAGGACCATGGCTGGATAGCCACGCCTGAGTGCTATGATATTGCTGACTCTACTGGAGGGCCTGTTCCAGATCCGCGATGATGTCTTCTGCGGTTTCCAGCCCGACGGATATCCGCATGACGTCGTCACCCGCGCCTGCGGCCACCCGTTGCTCTTCGGTGAGTTGCCGGTGCGTGGTCGATGCCGGATGCAGGATCAGGGAGCGGGTATCGCCGATATTGGCGAGGTGGCTGAGCAACTCGACCCGCTCGACAATCTTGACGCCGGCCGCATACCCGCCCTTGATTCCGAAGGTGAAAACGGAACCGGCCCCGCCGGGCAGATATTTCTGCGCCAGTGCATAGTAGGGGCTGCTCTCGAGGCCGGCATAGGAAACCCAGGATACGGCCGGATGCCCCTCCAGATAGGCGGCAACCTTTGCCGCGTTGGCAACGTGACGCTCCATGCGCAGCGGCAGGGTCTCTATGCCGGTGATGGTGAGATAGGCATTCATCGGCGCCATCGTCGGCCCAAGGTCCCGGAGTCCGACCGCGTGGCCGTAGGTGGTGAAGGCCAGGTCACCGAAGCTCTCCCAGAAGGAAATCCCGTGATAGGCGGGCTCGGGCGCGGAGAGGGAAGGGAACTTGTCGTTCTGTCCCCAGTCGAACTTTCCGGAATCGACTACCGCCCCGCCCATGGCATTGCCATGACCGGACAGGAACTTGGTGGTCGAGTGCACGATCAGGTCGGCGCCATGTTCGAATGGCCGGCAAAGATAGGGGGTGGCCATGGTGTTGTCGATGATCAGCGGCACGCCCGCCTGGTGCGCGATTTCGGCGAGCAGAGCGATATCGCTGATCACACCACCTGGATTGGCGAGAGATTCGGCAAAGAGCGCCTTGCAGGACGGATTGGCGACGGCGGCCTGCACGGCATCCGCATCGTCCATGTCCACGAAATCGCACTCCCAGCCGAATTTCTTGAAGGTCTTGCCGAACTGGGTGATCGAGCCGCCATAAAGCCGGGTGGAGGCGACGATCCGGTCGCCCGGCTGCATCAGCGGAAACAGGGCGAGCATCTGCGCCGAATGGCCGGATGCGGTGCAGGTCGTGCCCCGGCCGCCTTCAAGGCTGGCAATCCGTTCTTCCAGCACCGCCGTTGTCGGGTTGGACAAGCGCCCGTAGATGTTGCCGAAAGTCTGCAGATTGAACAGCGAGGCGGCGTGGTCCGCGTCCTCAAAGACATAGGCCGTGGTCTGGTAGATCGGTGTCGAGCGGGCACCGGTGGTCGGGTCAGGCGCGGCACCGGCATGGATGGCACGGGTCTCGAACCCGGCCGACTGTTTCGGGGCATTGGAAGTGCCGGTGCCGGGCGCCGTTTCCGAGGCCTTACCGACGGTGCGGCGTTTCGACGAAATCACCTTGCTGTCGAAGCCATGCCAGGAAAGCTCGCCATAGAGCCGGGAGAACTCGATCTTCGGGCAGCGGTTCATCACCACCTTGAGACCGGCCCTTTCCGCTTTCTCGGCGCCGGCGTCATGGCGCACGCCGAGCTGCATCCAGACCACGTCGGCGCCGATCTCGATCGCTTCCTCGGCGATCGGTCCGGCGGCTTCCGAATTGCGGAAGATATCGACCATGTCGATCTTGAAGGGAATGTCCTTCAGGGAGGCATAGACCGGCTCGCCGAGGATTTCCTGGCCGGCGAGACCGGGATTGACGGGGACGATCCGATAGCCCTTGCCCTGCAGGTATTTCGCCATGAAATAACTCGGCCGGGTCCATTTTTGGCTGGCCCCGACCACGGCGATTGTGTGCACGGAGGAGAGGATCTCCTTGATGTAGCTGTCCGGATAAGTCTCGTGATCGATCTTCTGCGGCGCTTCGTTTTCGGCCATGTCTATTCTCCGGTCCATTCGGGCGCGCGCTTTTCGATAAAGGCGTCGATCCCTTCCGCTGCATCGCGGGCTTGCATGTTGTCGACCATCACCTGGCTGGTATAGGCGTAGGCGTCCGCGAGCGGCATCTCGAGCTGCCGGTAGAAGGCCTTCTTGCCTGTCTTCAGCACCAGCGGCGACTTCGAGGCGATCCGGCCGGCCATTTCCTGCACGGCATCTTCGAGGTCCGCTTCCGGAACCGCGCGGTTGATCAGGCCGTGCGCGACCGCCGTCGCGGCATCGATCATCTCACCGGTGAGCAGCATTTCCATCACCTGCTTGCGCGGGATGGCGCGGGACACGGCGACCATCGGGGTGGAGCAGAACAGGCCGATATTGACGCCCGGGGTGCCGAACTTCGTGCTGTCGGCGGCGATGGCCAGATCGGCCGTGGCCACGAGCTGGCAGCCTGCGGCGGTCGCGATGCCGTGCACCTTGGCGATGACCGGCTGGGGCAGGCCAGTGATGGTCAGCATCAGTTTCGAGCAGGCCGCGAACACCGTCTGATGGAAGCTTTCATCTGTCCGGGAACGCATCTCACGAAGGTCGTGTCCCGCGCAAAAACCTTTGCCGGCCCCTTCGATCACTACGGCTTTTATGCTCCTGTTGACGGAGATCTCCTCCAGTTCGTCCTGAACAGAGGCCATCAGACCGAGCGAGAGCGCGTTATAGGCCTTTGGCCGGTTCAGGGTGAGGCGGGCAATGCCGTCCCGGTCCTGGCGCAATACTAGCCTGTGCTCGGTTTCTTCGGCGACTGACATTGTTTCCTCCCGGTTGGCTATTCCGCCTTGCTTCGGCGCGAATACTAGCGTCCTAGGGCGTCAAGGAACAGACATGGTGATGGCATCACCATGATCGGAATGGCGATTTGATCAGCCGACCCGCAGCCATGTCATCATGCCTGCCGCCGAATGCTCGACCATGTGGCAATGCAGCAGCCAGTTCCCTGGATTGTCCGCGACGAAGGCGATTTCCGTGGTCTCGCCCGATTGCATCAGAAGAGTGTCCCGCAGGGGTCCCATGCGCTCTTCGTCGAGCACCTGCCGGAAATGGTGACCGTGCAGATGCATGGCGTGGGGCCAGCGAGTTCTATTGTCCATGCGAATGCGGATGGTCTCGCCGGTCCGGGCCGACAGGAGAGGGGTATCCGTCATCTCTGCCTGCCCGTTGAAGGCCCAGGCCTTGCCCTGTCTCACCAGTGTGCGGATGTCGGTGTCCTGCCCGTTTAGCACCGCGCTGCGCATCCCGCCCATGGCACCGCCATCCATCACGAGATCGACCGATCGGGCGGTTGTTAGCGGCCCTGGCATGGTGAGGGGATTTGCCGGCAGCGGCCCCGGTGCTTCCGTTCTCCGGTCTGCTGTGGCCTGACCCACGCGATAGACGGCGGCGGCATAACTGCCGCCGCGCTCATGAGAGACGAGAGAGGCCTCCGTACCGGCATCCGCAGTGACATCGACGATCAGATCTACGCGTTGCGCCGGCGCCACGACGAGTTGCCCTGCAGTCTCGGGGACGGCGAGAGGCTGCCCGTCCAGCGCGACGACCCAGCCGGAAAGCCCCTTCAGGCTGAGACTGAAGATACGCGCATTCGACGCGTTGATCAGGCGGAGCCGCAGCCGGTCATTCTGCCGCGCTTCCGAGCTCCAGTAACCGTTCCCATTGACCGTGATCCAGTTGCCGATGCGACCGCCATGGGACCAGTCGTGCATGGCGCCGAAATCCTCCGCGATCTCCGCGGTTTCGGTCAGGCGCCAGTCGTCGATCAGCAAGACCTCGTCCCGGTCCACGTCGGGCCCCTCGGCCTCCTCGACGATGAGGGCGCCATAGAGCCCGCGTGCCAGCTGCTCCCATGTCCGGTTATGCGGATGGTACCAGTAGGTGCCGGCATCGGGCAGGGTGAAGCCGTAATCGAAGCTTCCGCCCGGCGGCACGGCGCTCTGGGTCAGTTCCGGAACCCCGTCCATGGCATTGTCTATCCTGATGCCATGCCAGTGAATTGTGGAGGGTTGCGGCAGATTGTTCAGAAACACCCGGTCAAGGCGCTCGCCCTGCCGCACCCGGATGGTCGGGCCGGGC
The DNA here is from genome assembly GCF_040217065.1 of Nisaea sp. Taxonomy (GTDB): domain Bacteria; phylum Pseudomonadota; class Alphaproteobacteria; order Thalassobaculales; family Thalassobaculaceae; genus Nisaea. Next base: position 390,232 of record NZ_JAVJNX010000009.1, on the reverse strand, counting down.
ACGCCGCCGTCATATCCCCAGATCGGTGTCGGCTTGTATTCGGCCGGCGCCAGACGCGCTGTTCCCGGCCGCGCTTCCAGGGATGTTGCAGGTGAGGCGGCAGCAGATACCGGTCGGGCCGTGACTGCACTTGCAATACCCGCCGCACCCATGGCTTTAAGCACATTCCGTCTGGAAAGATTTCGCACCTGTTCTGCCTTTCCCGGTTCTTCCGACTTTCCCGGTTCTTCCGACCGTCGCTGCATTTCAGCGAACACCAATGATATGGGGCTACCGGACGCTGAGAAAATGCAAAAGGAAACCAATCGTGCCGAAAGACAGGAAGGTGGAGATCAGCATGGATGTCGCAGCGGCGGGGGCACCCGCCTCGTAGCGGTCGGCGAAAAGATAGACATTCACCCCGACCGGCAGCGCGGCCATGATCACCGCAATGTCGCGCCAGAGCGGGTCTATGGCAAAGATATATGTTGCGATTGCATAGGTTATGGCCGGAAAGGCGATCAGCTTCAGAGCGCTGCCGGCAAGCGCCTCCCAGATCGCGCCGGAGATCCGGTATCGGGCGAGCGAGGCGCCCATGGCGAAGACCGCACAGGGCAGGGCGGCGCGGCCGAGAAAACCGGTAATGTCGACGACGGGCTGCGGAAGCGGCAGATCGAACATGTTCCAGGCGAGGCCCAGCATGAGACCGATCAGGATCGGGTTGGTGACCAGGCTCTTGGCGATGGACCAGGGGATACTGGCCAGAGCGCCTTTCTCCCCGCGGCCGGCTTCCACCAGCACGGTGACGATCGCGAACCATTGCCAGGAATGAAAAGCGATGATCAGGAAGACGGGCAGCGTCCCGGCATCGCCGAAAGTGGTCAGGATCAACGGGATGCCAAGCAAAACCGTATTGCCGAAGGCGCCAGTCATCCCTGCCAACGAAGCATGAGCGAAGTTCCGGCGGAACACCCACACTGACACCAGCATGCCGAGAATCCAGACAATATAGCCGGCGCCGAAGAACGAGATCAGGAATTCCCATTCGATCGGGTCCGGCAGAGTCTGGCGGGACATGGTGTGAAACAGCATGGGCGGTATGGCGAAGGTGAAGACGAACTTGGAAAGGCCGTCGACCGCCGTCTCCGGAAACAGCCCGAAACGGGTGGCGAAATAAGCAATGAAGACGGTACCGAAGACCGGCAGGATGATGTCGATCAGGATTTCCATGGAGAGTCCGAATTGGGAAATGGCGCCGGTGAACCGGTCAGTGACTCCATTCTCGATAGCGGAAAAAGACCTCCGATGACAGTCAAGACAAACATCGCCGGCGCCGTATCCCATCCGTTCCTGGAGGGACCGATCGCGCGCCGGATCGTGCGTCTGGCGGTCCCGGGTTTGCTCGGCGGTCTGATGCAGTCCGCCCTCTACATCGCGGACGGCTGGTTCATCGGCCGGCTCGGTCCGCTGGCATTGGCCGGTGTTGCGCTGGTGTTTCCGCTGTTCGCGCTCTCTGTGATGTTTTCCGCCGGCGCCATGGGCGGAGCCGTGGTCGCCGCCACGGCACGGGCGCTGGGTAGGAAGGATCATGAAGCAGCGGGCGCGCTTGTCCGGACCGCGCTCATCCTTGCCATTTCCGGCGGGGTGTTCAGTGCCGTGATCGTCTGGCTTTTCGGACCGGCCCTGTTCCGGCTTCTCGGCGCCAGCGGGGAGGTCCTGCAGGTCGCTGTTGATTATGCTGCGGTGCTGTTCCCCGGAATTGTCATCGTCTGGGTTTTCAACATGCTGGCCAGCCTCCTGCGGGGTTCCGGAGACATGGTGCGGCCGGCTTTGGGGCTCGGTGTATCGGTATCGGTGCATTTCCTGGCCGCATCGCTGCTGGTCGCGGGTGCCGGCCCGTTTCCTTCCATGGGGATTCCGGGGGCGGCTCTCTCGATCCTGATCGGCTTCGGCGCGGGCAGTCTCTATCTCGCGGCCTATCTGTTCCACATCAACCGGCCGGAATGGGTGCAGGTTGTCGGGCAGATCCGCTGGCAGCAGGTTCTCACGGTCGGCCGACGGGGGGCGTTCGCCAGCGTGCAGTCCGTGCTGACTGTTGCAATGGCGATGGTGGTGACCGGCTATATGGCGCGGATCGGCCCGCAATCGCTTGCGGGGTACGGCATCGGGGTCCGTCTGGAGCTTGTCCTTATTCCGATCATATTCGCTTTCGGCAGTGCCAGCATCGCCATGGCGGGTGCCAATGTCGGCGCGGGGCTCCGTGCGCGGGCCCTGCGGGTGAGCTGGATCGGCAGCTGGTTCGCCGCCCTGTCCGTCGGGTTAATCGGGACAGGGCTCGCGGTGGTGCCGGGGCTGTGGAGCGGGTTGTTCACGAGCGACCCGGAGATCGCCGTCACGACGGCACGCTACCTGCGCTTCGTCGGACCGAGTTACACCTTCTTCGGACTTGGTCTGTGCCTCTATTTTTCCAGTCAGGCAATGAACACGCTGGTCCTGCCGGTCACCGGTGCCGGTCTGCGGCTGGCAGTGTTGCTGGGCGGCGGTGTCTTGTTGCTGGACCGGGCCGCGACGGACGAAGGAACCGTTTTCCTGCTCGTGGCGGGGGCCATGACGACCTATGGCATTTTCAACGCCCTGGCCCTGAGGCTGGGGCCTTGGAGGCATTAGAGTCTGAGGCCTGCGTGACACCCCGCAAAGGGAGACTGTCGCGCCGCCTGGTAACAAGAGAGGTGCTCCATCCCGTGGCTGGCAGGGGCTAAATTCTGAGCTTATAGTCGTCAAAAAAGTATGGATGGGAGGATAAAATGGCCAATCTGGAAATCAGCGCCGGCAACAGTCTCTACTATGAGTATCAGGCGCCGGGCGCGAAGGGGCAGACCTTCGTTTTCGTGAATGCACTGACCGGCAATACCGGGATGTGGGAGGTCGAGGCAATCGGTCCGGCCCTGCGCGCGGCCGGATACGGCACGCTCGCCTATAATTTTCGCGGTCAGGCGGAGAGTGCGTTTAGCCCGGATACCGACCTCGGCCCGGTGACCATCGTCGAGGACCTGAAGCGGATCGTCGATCACGTGGCACCGCCGCGACCCATCCTGGCGGGCCTGTCGATCGGCGGCCTGTTTGCGGCCCAGGCCTATCTGAAAGGCGCGCGCGCCGAAGGGCTGGTGCTTATCAATACCCTGCGCAAGCCCAGCCTCAGGCTGGAATGGATCAACAGCGCCATGGTCCGCATGGCGGCGACCGGCGGGGGGCAGCTGATCATGGAGGCCAACCTGCCGATGCTGGTCAACCCGGAGCAGCTGGCGAAGATGCGGCCCACTCTGCTGCAGGGCGACTACCAGCCGATGAAGGACGGCGAGGGACTTTATGAGCTGATGAAGGGATCCGTCAGCACGGATTGGGATTTTCCCTACGAGAAGCTCGACATACCGGTTCTGCTGATGACCGGGGAACATGACCGGGTTTTCCGTATCGAGGCGGACATTGCCGAACTTGAAACCCGGATCGCGAAGAAAACCCATCTGGTGTACAGCGATGCGGGCCACCTTATCCCGGCGGAGCGGCCAGCGAAATTCGCGGCCGATATCATGGCGTTCGCCGCGACGCTGTAGGCTTATGTCAGCGGAGGAGCGCCGCTTTCCGGTGTTCTTCCGCCCTGGCTTCGCGCACGGCGCTTTCGATACTTTCGGAATAGCGCACCAGCGGCGGCCGAAGCCCATGTGCTTCCAGGTCCCGGCGGGAGCCAGGAACGGCGCCTGTCAGATAGACGGAGACGCCGCTGCGGCCGGCCTTGTGAGCGAGCACCTCGATGGTGTTCGCCGCCGTTGAATCGACAAAGGGAACGGCGCTGAAATCAATAATCAACGCCCGGTGGGTGTCGGCGATCCGGTCGAGGACAGACCCGATGGATGCGGCTGCGCCGAAAAAGAACACTCCCGAAATGCGATAGATGACGATCTCCGGATCATTCTCCGCATCCTCTTCATAGGGCGCGCGGGCGCCGTCCGAACTGTCAGCCTCGTCCTCTGCCACGAAGGGACGCTGGGTCTCGATCGCGGTGGTCTTCGACATCCGGTGGATGAACAGGACGGAGCCGAGTGCAAAGCCGACGATGATGGCTTCCGTCAGATCCCGGAAGATGGTCAGGAAGAAGGTCGCGAGCAGTACGGCCGCGTCGCCGCGCGAGGCGCGTATCAGTGTGGCGAAGGCGTGCTTCTCGACCATGTTCCAGGCCACCAGGGCCAGCACGCCGGCCAGGCTCGCGAGCGGGATATAACCGGCGAGCGGGGCGGCGACGAGGATAAAGCCGAGCAGGAACAGCGCGTGCAGCATGCCCGCTATCGGACCGTGCGCGCCGGCCCGGACATTGGTGGCCGTCCGGGCGATGGTGCCGGTGACGCAGATGCCGGAGAACAGGCCCGACACCACATTGGCGATGCCCTGGGCCACCAGCTCACAGTTCGAGCGGTGCCGCCGCCCCGTCATGCCGTCGGCCACGACTGCCGAGAGCAGGGACTCGATTGAGCCGAGCAGGGCGAAGGCAATTGCATTCGGCAGAACGGCCACGATCTTTGCCGCGTCCAGGGTCGGCAGGGACGGCAGGGGCAGGCTGCTCGGCACGCCGCCGAACTGTGAGGCAATGGTCGAGACCGGGAGGTCAAGAAAGATTGTTGCCAGTGCGGCACCGGCGACCACGATGAGCATGCCCGGCCAGTGCGGGCGAATGCGTTTCAGGCCGGAGATAAGCGCGATGGTTGCCGCGGCAAGGATGATGGTGGCCGGATCGGCGGTCGGCAGGTCACCCCAGAGTGCGGGCAGCTTCTCCAGGAGCGGTCCCGGTTCCGGTTCGGACATGCTCAGGCCAAGCAGTTCCTTGATCTGGCTGGCAAAGATGATGACGGCGATTCCGGCAGTGAATCCGACGGTTACCGGATAGGGGATGAACTTGATGTAGGTGCCGAGCTGGAACAGGCCGATTGCCGCCAGCATCAGCCCGGAGAGCATGGTGGCGAGGATCAGCCCGTCCATGCCATGCACCTGAACGGTGGTCGCCACCAGAACGATGAAGGCGCCTGCCGGCCCGCCGATCTGGAACCGGCTGCCGCCGAGGGCGGATACCAGAAAGCCCCCGAAGATCGCGGTATAGAGCCCCTGAGCCGGGGTTGCCCCCGACGCGATGGCGATGGCCATGGAGAGCGGCAGGGCGACGATGGCGACGGTGAGGCCCGCCATGGCGTCCGCCCGCAGGTTCGCCAGGCCGTAACCCTCGCGCAGGATGGTCACCAGCTTCGGGGTGAAGGCTTCGACAAAGGTTGGCGCCCTGTTGAGGGGCGGCGGTGCTGTATTTCTGCTCATGCGATGAATCCGGTTCCGGCCGGATGGCCGAAATCGGTCAGTTCAGGTTGATGCGATAGCGTATGAAAGCAAGAAAGGCCGGGAGTGTCCCGGCCTTTCCGCGCGTGATATTGCCGCAACTCAAAGCGCGTCGTCGCCGTCCTCGCCCGTGCGGATGCGGACAGCCCTGGCGACATCGAGCACAAAAATCTTTCCGTCGCCGATCTTACCGGTCCTTGCGGCCTGGGTGATAGCCTCGACGGCCTGATCCGCGAGCGCGTTACTGGTGACCACCTCGACCTTTATCTTTGGCACGAAATTCACCGTATATTCCGCGCCACGGTAGATTTCACTGTGGCCGCCCTGGCGGCCATATCCCTTGACCTCGCCTGTGGTCATTCCGTGAACGCCGATCTCCTGCAAGGCCGCACGCACCTCGTCCAGGCGATGCGGCTTCACGATTGCGATAATCATCTTCATGATCAGTCTCCTCAGGTTAGATCGTAGCCGCGCTCGCCATGCGCGATGATATCAAGGCCTTCAATCTCGCTCTCTTCGCTGACTCGCAGGCCGATTGTCCGGGCGATGAGCTGGGCAATGATCCAGGTTACCACGCCGGACCAGAGCGCGACGGACAGGACGCCGATTACCTGGACCTGAAGCTGGTCTGTGATCGTCGTGCCCTCGGCGAGACCCAGACCTCCGAAACCCGGTGCGGCGAAGACGGCCACCAGCAGCGTGCCTATGATGCCGCCGATACCGTGAACGGCAAAGACATCCAGAGAGTCGTCGATCTTGATCCTGAATTTGATCCAGGTGGTGAACCACTGGCAGACGAAGCCCGAGACCAGGCCGATGCAGATTGCCCCCATCGGTCCGACGAACCCGGAGGCCGGAGTGATCGCCGCCAGCCCGGCAACCATGCCGGTGACGATGCCGATCACGCTTGGCTTTCCGAAACGGAAATATTCGGTGACGGCCCAGACCAGAGCAGCGACCGCCGCCGAGATGTGGGTGACGGTCATCGCCATCCCGGCATTGCCGTCCGCAGCGAGCGCGGATCCGGCATTGAAGCCGAACCAGCCGACCCACAGCATGGCCGCGCCGGTTACCGTCATGCCGGGGCTGTGCGGCGGGCGAATTTCCTGAGGGAATCCGCGTCGCGGACCGAGCACTATCGCGAGTACGAGTGCGGATACGCCGGCCGTCACGTGAACCACGATACCGCCGGCAAAATCCATCACGCCCATATCGGCAAGCCAGCCTCCGCCCCAGACCCAGTGGCATGCCGGCGCATAGACGAGGAATAGCCAGGCCAGGCTGAAGGCGACGACCGCGCCGAAGCGAATGCGCTCGGGATAGGCGCCGACGATCAGGGCCGGGGTGATGATCGCGAAGGTCATCTGGAACATGAAAAAGACGGTTTCAGGGATCGACCCCGAGAGGGTGTCCGGGCCAACTCCATCCAGGAACGCCTTCCCGAGGCCGCCGATCCATGCCTGCTGGGCCCCGCCATCGTCGAAAGACAGGCTGTAAACCGCGACAAGCCAGGCAATCGAGGCCACGCAGGCGACGGCAAAACAATGCATCAGGACGGACAGCACATTCCTGGCGCGCACCAGCCCACCGTAGAAGAGTGCCAGACCAGGCAGGGTCATAAACAGAACGAGCGCGGTGGCCGTCAGGATCCAGGCCGTATCCCCGCTGCTCAAAGCATCTGCCGCCCTGGCTTCACCGATGCCGAACCCGAAGGCGGCGGCAGCGGTGAAGCTGAGGGAGGCGAGCCTCCGGATATGTGTCATGAAAAATGCTTCCCCCCCTGAAAGTCGATTTCCGGTGTGGGTACCCCCGTACCCGCCAAGCGGGAAGACTATGCAGCGTTGCTCGTTCTGCAAGCAGAAAAGCGCCGTGCCTAATAATTGATCAAACAATGATCTGCCGGCCTTCATGTTTCCAGGTGAAATTGTCTCGATACATTTGATGACGAGTCCCGTTCCCGGCTGCTATACCGATTTCATGGAATGTGAACTCGTGATTTTCGATTGCGACGGCGTGCTGGTCGACAGCGAGGCGATTGCCAACCGCTGCACCGCTGAAGCCATGACCGAGGCCGGTGTGCCGATTCTGGCCGAGGATGCGCTCAAGCAGTTTCTGGGTGGCAAGCTGACATTCATCCAGAAGGATGTGGAAGCGATGATCGGCCGGGAACTCGGTGAGGACTGGGTTCCCAAAATCTATGCCAAGCAGTTTGCTCTTTATCGCAAGGAACTCCGTGCCATTGCCGGGATCGACCGGACCTTGGCGGTGATCGCCGATGCCGGAATGAAGATCTGTGTCGGCAGTAACGGCCCGGTGGAAAAGATGGACGTGACCCTCGGGGTCACCAATCTGAAACGGCATTTTAACGGCCGGATCTTTTCCGCGGATATGGTCGGCATTCCGAAGCCCGAGCCCGATCTGTATCTCTATTGCGCGGAACGCATGCGGGTGGCGCCGGAGCGGTGCGTGGTGGTGGAAGACAGTCCGGTCGGAGCCCGTGCGGGGATCGCGGCCGGCATGCGGGTCTTCGGGTATCATGGCCCCCATGACCCGGAAGGGCTCGCCGCCGTCGGCGTGCATGAGCTGTTCGGCGATATGACTGAATTGCCGGGGCTGCTCGGAATTGCCAACCCGGACATTCCCTCCCGCGAAGTCGGCTGACCCGGAAGCCGATCAGCCCCGCTCGAGCGGGCGGGTCAGGCAGGTCGGACCGCCGCAGCCCTTGGCGGATATTTCCGAGCCATCATAGGTATGAATCTCGACACCGACCTTTTCCAGGCGCCTGCGCGTCACCGGATTGCCTTCCAGCATCACCGCCACCCGCGGAGCAACGGCCAGAACATTGCAGCCCATGCTGTCATATTCCTCGTCGGGCACTTCGATGAGGGTGATGCCGCGCTGTTGCAGCCACTCGCGGAACAAGACCGGCATCATCCGGGAATAGACCAGCGCAAGGTCCGGTGCGATCGGGCTGATGAAGGACATCAGGTGCAGCACGTCGCCGGGGCCGTTCCAGTGCGGCAGCGGCACGGTGATGATCTCCGAGACGGAAGCCCCGAGATACTCCTTCAACTGGCGGACGCCTTCCGCATTTGTCCGATAGCCGTCGGCGACCGCCAGGATATCCCCGTCAAGCCAGATCAGGTCCCCGCCCTCGATCTTTCCGCTGCCGTCGATTCGGCCGAGTAGCGGAACGCCGGCCTGTTCCAGCCCCGGAGCCATGGCGGCGGGTTCCGGCCGCCTTGCCTCCTTGCCCATCTGGCAGAGGATCATGCCCTGGTCGCTGGCGATGGCGTTATCGCGCACATAGATGGAATCGATTCCAACTGTCTGGTCAGCGCCAAGCCATTCAATCGAGCAGCCAAGCCCGGTCAGGATCTCTGCTAGCGCATCCGACTGGGCGCAGGCTCTCAAGAAGTCAGGTTGAGACAGGTAATTCAGGGCGTGCCATTCAGAAGCCAGTTTTTGTTGAGAAACAAATGCTTGCTCTGCATGCTTCATTAAAACCCGGCGAATCTGGCTGGTTTCATTCTGCATGCGCATGTCTCCGGTTCGCCGTATGAGCGGTCTTTCAATTTCAAGTGAACGGGGTCTCAATAGCGCATATGTTGAACCAAACCTATCAGCGAATATGGGAAAAGTTCTTGGCGATTGAGATTGTCGACAATGGTGATTTTGTTGAGGTTCTGGGGGCGGGGTTCCTAAGCCCGGACGAGGTGTACAAAGCCGTATCGGACTATTTCTTGGGATCGCCCAGAACTAACGTGCTCTGGAATTTCCTCAACGCTGATCTCTCCGGGTTCTCAGCAGATAGGTTCAAGGACGTTGCGAGCGATAGTGCCAGGTTTGCCCAGAAAAGAGGTGGGAGCGCACGCTCGGCAATCGTTGTTAAATCTAAAATGGAATATTTTCTGATGCAGGCGTATGTCGCCCGGGCAGGTGCGGAATCCCCTGTCATTTTTAAAGTTTTCACTGAACGCGAATCTTCCATTCAGTGGCTACAGGAAGAATGACCAAAAAGGGCGTAGGGGACGGAGCCCGACACGGGCCCGGTCAGGCTTTCTGAAAATTTGGCCGACTGGGTGTATCTTTCTTAAAATCAAGATCCGCCAGATACCTGGCAGGCCACTCACTGGACAGTTTCTCTAGGAAGAGAAATACATCCTGCGCATGCTTCATCGGCGCCTAGCGGAACTGGCTGGTTTCATTCTGCAAGCGTTTGCCTCCTCAGATATTGCGTATGGAGCGCCCGGTGAGACGCGTCTGCTTCCGTGGTTGATGTCCGGACCGCCGATTTAATCTACTTGAAAAAACTTGGAGAGTTCAGGAATTGCCGGTGAATGTCCGTGAGCATGGTGACTTTGTCGAATTTGTGGGCTCTGCAACCTGTCAGTGGATGAAGTAACCGCCGTCTCCGTATCCCATCACACAAATGGCCCGATAGAATGGGCTCTCTGGAATTTTCTCGGGGCACGGGTTTCCTTCTTCAGGGCCGAATAATTTCAGAACTTGACGACCAAAAGCGCGTAACGCGATTGTGGTCAGCAATCAGGCCGAGCGTCAGCTTTTGCAGGCTTGCAGCAACCTGACGAGCGCGTTGTCTCCCGTGGAGCATGAAGCCTGCTTCACCAGGGATGAAGCAATCGCCTGGCGCAGAAGTCCATTGCCCGACCATAAGACACGTTTATCTTGACTCAGCAAAAGGCAAACCTGCCGTCCTGTCCGTCGGTTGCTGACTAATTTGGAAACTGGAGATTTCCGTTGGGTATCCAGATTGAAGATCATGGAACTTTTGTGGAGTTTGTCGGCTTGGAGACGGTCAGGCCGAGCGATGTATTTGAAGCGGTCTCCGGTTATTATCCAGAATCGCCAAAGAAACTTGCCCTCTGGAACTTCATGGCTGCCGATCTGTCGGGGTTCTCAGCAGACGAGTTCAAGATTGTTGCAGCGAACGGTGCCAGATTCGCTGCGAGCCGGGGTGATGGCGCCCGAACGGCTGTGGCCACCAAGTCAAATCCTGAGTTTCTGCTCATACGAGCATTCATTGCCAGGGCTGATCTGGCCTCGACGATAACGTTTGAAGTCTTCACCAGCCGGCAGGACGCGGTTCGATGGCTTTTCCAGCAGAACAGCGCACCGTTTACGACGGGTTGAGGGATTTTGATTTACATGCCCGCCTGATCATTTCAGTGCTGCACCCGGCCAGACATTGGGCGCACAACGGGCATATTGCGCGGGGTAGGGGATGCTCTCGCCCAGCTCCTGAGCCGCATGCCAGACCCAGCGCGGGTCATCCATCACCCCGCGTGCGAGCGCGACCATGTCGGCTTCGCCACCGGCGATAATGCTCTCCGCCTGCCGCGCACCGACAATCATGCCAACCGCCATGGTCGGAATGCCGGCTTCCTTCTTGACCTTTTCGGCCAGGAAAACCTGGTAGCCCGGCTTGACCGCGATCTGCTGGCGCGGATCGAGGCCGCCGGTTGTCACGTCGATAAAATCGCAGCCGAGGTTTTTCAGCTCCTTGGCATAGATCACGGATTCTTCCGGCGTGAAGCCGCCCTCAACCCAGTCGGTGGCGGAGAACCGGACTGCATAGGGCTTTCCTGCGGGCCAGACGGCGCGGCAGGCCTCAAAGACCTCGAGCGGAAAGCGCAACCGGTTCTCCAGACTGCCGCCATAATCGTCCGTCCGCTGGTTGCTCAGGGGTGAGACGAACTGGTGCAGCAGATAGCCGTGGCCGCCATGCAGTTCGGCCAGATCGAAACCGGCCCGGTCCGCCCTGATGGTGGTCTCGACGAACTCCGCCTTTACCTTGGCCAGCCCGGCATCATCGAGGCCGAGCGGTGCCGGCCAGTCGGCATAGCCAAGCGGGGAGGGGCCGAGGGTCTGCCAGCGGCCTTCGCCTTCGGCGACCGGTTTGCCGCCCTTGCCGGGAGGGTTTGTCGAGCCTTTCCGGCCGGAATGGCCGATCTGGATGCCCAGTTTCGCCGTTCCGTATTTTTTGCAGAAATCGACGAAGCGCTTGATGGTTGCTTCGTTCTCGTCGGAATAGAGACCAAGGCAATTCGGCGAGATCCGGCCTTCGGCGGAAACATGCGTCGCCTCGGTGATCAGCAGTCCGCCGGCACCCATGGCGAGGTTGCCGTAATGCATCAGGTGCCAGTCATTCGCGGATCCGTTCTCGGACGCGTACTGGCACATGGCGGAAACGGCGATCCGGTTATCCAGTGTCAGGTCGCGAAAGGTGATGGGGGAAAAGAGATGACTGCTCATGGGGCTCTATCCTAGTTTTCCAGGCGCACATGCTGATGCGTAAATTACCGAATGCACACAACAATATCGGCATCGCGCGCCCGGGGGAGACTGTAATGACGAAGTTGAGCAATGCCGAAATGGACCGGATCGCGCGGGAGGAAGTCCCTGCGGTCGGCCAATACGGTATCAGGTTCGAGGAAATCGGGGACGGAACGGCACGTGCGGTGCTGCCGTATCAGGAGGATTTCCTGCGGCCCGGCGGCACGGTCAGCGGCCCGGTCATGATGGGGCTGGCGGATGTGGTGGTTTATGCCTGCGTGCTGTCGCGCATCGGTATCGTGAAACTTGCCGTCACCACCAGCCTGAATGCCAATTTCCTGCGCCGTCCGAAACCGGCCGACCTGGTCGCCGAAGGCCGGTTGCTGAAATGCGGAAAACGGCTGGCCTATGGGGAAGTCACCCTGTTCAGCGCGGGGGAGGAGGACGATCCGGTCTGTCACGTGACGGCGACCTATTCCATTCCGCCTCGTGACCAGAAGTGAGTGCTGAAACTGTCATCCGGCTTTCCGACGGCCTCCTGAACGTCGAGATCCTGCCGGAAGCAGGCGGCCGCATCGCTGCTTTCTGGAGCGAGGCTGAGGGGGCACGGACGGACTGGTTCGTGCCGCGCCCGCATTCCGGTGCTGCTGGCGGCGGATCAACCGCATGGGGCAGCTTTCCCCTGGTGCCGTTTTCCAATCGTATCCGGGACGGTCATTTCGTCTGGAATGGTGAAGAACACACAATTGCCGTGACGGAGAAGAGCGCGCCGCATGCCATCCATGGCCATGGCCGCGCGGTGCCGTGGAACGTGGATGCCCTTTCTGATACCCGCGCCGAGCTCTCCTATGCCTATCCGGGCGACGACTGGCCTTTTCCCTACAGGGCCCGGCAGGTACTCGATCTGGCCGGTGGTACGCTCGGCATTTCGATGGCGCTGGAAAATACAGGGGCGACATCCATGCCGGGCGGGCTTGGTCATCACCCTTATCTGCCCTGGCGGGGCGGTCCGATGCTGGAAACGCGTTTCGACTCGATCTGGCCAGCGGTTGACGGTGTTATTCCTGCAGGGCCGGAGACTGTTCCCGGCGATCTGGAATTCTCAGGGGGGCAGGGACGGGTATTGGTTCGCGGGCTTGATACCGGTTTCGGGGGCTGGGGCGGCCATGCGCAGGTGCGCTGGCCGGCCGAAGGACTCAGCCTTGAAATCAACGGCAGCGATACGCTCGCCCATGCCATTCTTTTCACGCCGGAAGGCAGGCCGTTCTTCTGTGTGGAGCCCGTCACGCACTGTATCGACGCCATCAATCTTGCGGCGTCAGGTGTTGCCGAAACCGGCATGCAGGCTGTTTTGCCGGGCGAAAGCATTGCCGCGTCAATGAGGTTTCGACCGGGTATCGACAAGCGCTAAGTCTTTCATTCGGTTGTAAAACGACTTACGTATGCGGTAATATAATACCGTTACTGTAAAGCTATTGAAAAATAGCGCTTTTTCGCGCTTGACTTCACTGCGCGCATCCGTATTTTACGCCGACCGCTGCAGGGGGCTCCGGCTTCCGTGCGGCTATTAGTTTTCGCAGCATCACTGGATGGTTAAAGAGATGCGTACTTACTCGGCTAAACCGAGCGAGATCGAGAAGAAGTGGTGGATCGTCGATGCCGAAGGCATGATCCTGGGCCGCCTCGCCTCCGTCCTCGCCAACTACCTGCGCGGCAAGCACAAGCCGACCTTCACCCCGCACATGGATTGTGGCGACAACATCGTCGTGATCAATGCTGAAAAGGTGAAGCTCACCGGCAACAAGCGGACCGACAAGACCTTCTACTGGCACACCGGTTATCCGGGCGGCATCAAGTCCCGCACCATGGACAAGATCCTGGACGGCAAGCATCCGGAACGGGTTCTCGAGAAGGCCGTTCAGCGGATGATCAGCCGTGGTCCGCTCGCCCGCGACCAGATGCGCAACCTGCGTATCTATTCCGGTACCGAGCATCCGCATGAGGCGCAGCAGCCCGAAGTGCTGGACGTCGCCGCGATGAACCCGAAGAACAAGAGGTAAGCCATGTCCGTTGAGACTGAAGCGACCAACGAAGGCGCAGGCATGGAAGCGCTCGAGGCTCTTAAGCAGGACGTTGCCGAAGAGGCGGTGAAAGCTGAGCCGAAGCTCGACAAGTTCGGCCGCGCCTATGCCACCGGCAAGCGTAAGAACGCGATCGCCCGTGTCTGGATCAAGCCGGGTACCGGCAAGATCGTCGTCAATGGCCGGGATGACAGCGTGTATTTCGCCCGTCCGGTTCTGCGCATGGTGATCAACCAGCCGTTCGACGTGACGGAGCGCAAAGAGCAGTTCGACGTCTATTGCACCGTCACCGGTGGTGGCCTTTCCGGCCAGGCCGGTGCCGTGCGTCACGGTATCTCCAAGGCACTGACCTATTTCGAGCCGGGCCTGCGCCCGCCGCTGAAGAAGGTCGGCTTCCTGACCCGTGACTCGCGTGTGGTCGAGCGTAAGAAATACGGTAAGGCGAAAGCGCGCCGGAGCTTCCAGTTCTCCAAGCGTTAAGGCGTTACAGCATATTCGACGGAAAAACGCGGCCTTGTGCCGCGTTTTTTGTCTTTTCAAACCAGCGCGTTGTGTGATGTCGGGTACCATGTTCCCGGCAGGCTGGCCGGGTTTGATGACTGGACCTGTCCTGTTTGACGAAGTTTGGCCCGGCACCTGGCGAACTGACGATTGCAATGGATTTGACGGAGTGTCTGTGGCGTGAGGATTGATGCCGAAAAATCGCTGGTCAACGCGTCCGAAGACAAGAATCTCTGCCGTGGCGGGCGTCGGCTTCATTTCCTGCATGTGCCGAAATGCGGCGGAACAACTACGCGCTATCTGCTCGAAGCGGCTGCGACCATTCGGGGCGACACTGTCTTCAATGAGGCCGGCGCCTTTTCGCGGGATGAAGTGAAGCCCGGTGATGAGGCGACCGCCCGCATCGTGCTCTCCCATTCCCCCCCGAAGCGCCGTTTTGATGATGAAGACACGGCCTATTTCACCGTTTTGCGGGACCCCGTGAGCAGAGGTACCTCGCTTTTGCAGCATGTTACGGCCCGCAATTCGGGGGCTCGCTGGAATCCGGAGAAGATACTCGAGGGCCTCGGCCCCGCTGCGTTCAATCATGCGACGCACTTGATCGGCTGGCAGGCCGGAGATGACGATCTTGAACGATCTCTCGCCAGGGCGAAGCGTCGTATGGAGTCCGATTTGGCGTTCTTTGGGTTGCAGGAGAGGTTTTCCGAGTTCGCGTCCTTGCTGGCCGGCTTTGTTGGTCTTGAGGGCTTTATCTATCCGCGGTTCCAGGTTGCCGAAGTGGAGTGCGATATCACGGATGTCATGCTCGAGAGGCTGCACGAGAGATCGTGGCTCGATCGGGAGCTCTACCGGTTTGCTGAAACCCTTTATGAGGAGCGCTATTCCGGGATTTTCGAGGATGATCGATATCTCAAACTTCACCCAGAGCGCTCCTATGTCTCACTTGAATATGACGGCCAGAACGATGTTGTCGAGCAGTCCCTGGTGAAATTTCGGTGAGAGAATGCGTATGGGACCTGTGAGTGCTGCGATTGCAGGTTGAACAGGGGCGGAAGTGCCGCTGACAGTGATTTAATGGAATCTGATTGTTGCTTCGGCGGAGTGGGGTTGTCATGGAGAGACGCGACGGCGCAGTCCTTGTCGGCCTGATTGGCAACGGGATCGGATCTTCTCGTACTCCGGCGATGCATGAAGCCGAAGGCGCCGCGCAGGGCATCAATTACCGCTATGATCTGATCGATACCGAACGGGAATCCGCTGCCGATCTTGGCGTGGAACTCGCCAGAGTCCGGGCCGCCGGATTTACCGGTGTCAATATCACCCATCCGCACAAACAGCGCGTCCTGGAGCATGTTGACGTCCTGTCGGAGGAGGTGTCTCGTGTCGGCGCATCCAACACGCTCGTGTTTCAGGATGGTCTGACGCACGCTTACAATACCGATTTCCTCGGGTTCCATGATGCGTTCGTCTCGGAAATGGCGGGGCAGCCTCTTGGTCGCGTCTTGCTGACCGGCGCCGGCGGGGCCGGCCGCGCCGTCGGTATGGCCCTGGCGCAGACCGGAGTGTCTTGCCTTGTCGTGGCTGACAGGGATGCGGCTTCCGCAGTCCGTCTTGCCGAGGATGTTCGGTGCGGTTGGCCGGACATGTCAGTCGAATTGCTCGACCCGGATGATCTGACCGGTCACGGTTTTGATGGCATCGTCAATGCCACACCGATGGGAATGGCTCGGTACCCGGGCATGTCGGTACCGCAGGATCTGCTGGCGGGACGTCCCTGGGTGGTCGATATCGTCTACTTTCCGCTCGAGACAGCGCTGCTCAGAGCCGCGCGCTCAATGGGATGTGTCACGATGTCAGGCCGCGGTATGGCTATCATGCAGGCGGTAAGGGCGTTCGAACTCTTCACCGGAGCGACCGCGGATGTCGATCGAATGGGCGCCGTTTTCGACAGCTTCGGATCGTGACGATGCCGCCGGAATTCCGCGCGGCAGGTAAGGTCAGGCAAAGCTTTCGGCAGCAGTGGGCCAGGAAAAAACTAAAGGATTTGCGGGGGAGATCAGGTGAATATCTTTCTGACTGGAGCAAGCGGGTATATCGGTGGGTCCGTCGCGACGCGTTTCCTCAGGGATGGTCTGACGGTCCGCGGGCTGGTGCGTTCGCAGGAGAAGGCGTCCTTGGTTCGGGCGCTGGGCATTGATCCGGTTGTCGGGGAACTCGATGACAGTGCACTTCTGACTCGGGAGGCGCTGGCCGCCGATGCTGTCGTGAATGCGGCAAGCGCGGACCACCGGCCGGCCGCCGAGACCATGCTCAAGGCACTGGCGGGAAGCGGCAAGACCTTTGTCCATACCAGTGGATCGAGCATTGTCGGCCGGCGGGACGGGGGCAGGTACGCGCCGACGGTATATGACGATCATACGCCGTTCGAGCCGTCTCCGGCCCGGGCCGCGCGTGTCGCGCTCAACCGGGACATTCTGGCGGCATCGGAAAGCGGTGTGCGGACCGTGATCATTGCCCCCAGCCTGATTTACGGAGCGGGACTGGGTGCCAGTCCCGACAGCATGCAGGTGCCCTGGCTGATCGATCTCGCGCGGCGCACGGGCGGGGCGCGTCACATCGGCCCTGGCAGCAATGTCTGGTCCAACGTTCATATCCGCGACCTCGTCGAGCTCTATCTTCTGGCGCTTGAGAATGCCCCGGCCGGGACGTTCTTCTTTGCCGAGAATGGCGAGAATGCGATGCGGGAGGTCTGCACCGCGATCAGCAATATGCTCGGCTTCGGCGGCGGCACCGTCGACATGTCCCTCGCGGAGGCCACGGAGTACTGGGGCGAGGGGCCGGCAAACGACACGATGGGGTCAAACAGCCGGGTCCGGGCGCGCCGCGCCCGCGCGGAACTCGGCTGGGCGCCGAAATCGCCCAGCCTGATCGACGAAATTGAACATGGATGCTACGCGGCGACCGATCAGGCAGAGTAGTAGGTCGACGTTTCAGAGCGCTAAACGAGGCAGTGTTTGGCGAAGTCGGTGGCTTCGTTAGCGGTCCAATCTCCTTTGGACTTTTCTTTCATGTCCGCACACCAGGCGTCCGATCCGATTTCGGGGGAACAGCCAGCAAGCCCGGCAAAGAGCAGGATGGCCGGTAAGATCTTCAGTTTCGTGCCCATGGAATCAGTCCTTTTGCAAAATCATCCGCTCGCAGCGCACCTGACTGCCGATTTGGATATCTATTAAATCAGAATTTATGGTTTTGAATCGGTGTTATTGAGCACACCAGTGAATTTGGCGTTACGGTCATTCGGGTACCGGCATTATACGGAAGAACATCCAGTGGATGAAAGGGGCACGCTATGAGGTTTCTGCTTATTGCCGTGATGACATGCGCGCTTGCGGCGTCACCGTCGTTGGCAAATGCGGGTCAGGCACCGTCCGGTGCCAGATTTTCCCAACAGGATATCCAGGTCATCACCGATTTAGTAGGAACCCTCTTGGGGCCAGCCGGAGACGACATCCAGGACCAAGGGAAAGCCAAGGGCAAAAAACCGGGAAAAGGAACGGCGACCGGCCGTGCGAAGGACGGGAAGCTGCCGCCCGGATTGCAGAAACGTCTGGACCGTGGCGAGCCGCTGCCGCCGGGTTTGTCCGGACGTCCGTTACCGCCCGGTCTGACGGCGCGACTGGGGCCGGCGGTGCCGGGAACGGAGCGGCTGATCGCCGGGACGGACGTGGTGCTGATCGAGAAGGCGACCGGGATCGTTCTTGATATCGTGCGCGATGTGCTCAAAGGCACCAGCAAATGACACGCACCTTGAAGGTTATCCGGGCGGGAAAACCCGGTCGTCCCTAACGTGGTCGGCGACCCGGTTTGTCGCTGGCCTCAGAGTGGGAGCGTGGGAGTCACGGGAGTGATTCGAATGCTCCGCTGTCCATACGGTGTCTAGGAAGTCCAGGTGTCTGGTCTGGATGGAATGTTCGAGTTCGCGAAGTCCTTTTTCGTGATCAGCCGCCTGTCTCGTTGAAGGAACAAGTTGTACTGACTGTGTTAATACATCCGACGGCCGGGCCGCCCTAAACGGAAGAGTGTCTGATTATCCGCTGCCTTCGCTATCATGACCGCGCCGGACAGACTGTTTGCCGTGGAAGGGGTCGAGCGTTTCGCAGAACCGCCGCCGAACTCTTGGCCCGGCGGCGTTTCTGAGAAAAAATTTCCCGCATTTAAAGGCCGAGCTTGTTGATGTCGGCAGCGGAATGCCGCTCCTCAAGCTGTTCGCTCGGATCACCCGAGACCCGATTGACGACGCGTCCGCGCTGTACGGCCTTGCGGGCAGCGATCTCTTTGGTCCAGCGCTGCACGTTCTTGTAGGTGTCGACCTCAAGGAAGGTGCCGGAATCATTGTAGATCTTTCCCTGGGCCAGGACGCCATACCACGGCCACACGGCGATATCGGCGATCGTGTACTCGTCGCCTGCGAGGTAGGGCGTTTCGGCAAGGCGGCGGTCCAGGACGTCGAGCTGGCGCTTGGTTTCCATGGCAAAGCGGTTGATCGGATACTCGAATTTCTCTGGCGCATAGGCATAGAAATGCCCGAAGCCGCCGCCGAGATAGGGCGCGCTTCCCATCTGCCAGAACAGCCAGTTGAGGCATTCGGCCCTCGTTGCCGGATCTTTCGGGATGAAGGCGTCGAATTTGTCGGCGAGATAGAGCAGGATTGCGCCGGACTCGAAGACCCGGGTCGGCGTCGGCGTGCTGCGGTCGAGCAGGGCCGGGATCTTGGAATTCGGGTTGATCGCGACAAAACCGCTGCCGAACTGATCGCCGTCACCGATACGAATGGTGTAGGCGTCATATTCCGCGCCTGTGTGACCCTGCGCGAGAAGTTCCTCGAGCATGACAGTCACCTTCACGCCGTTCGGCGTCGCCAGCGAATAGAGCTGCAGCGGATTGTCGCCCACCGGAAGTTCCTTGTCATGCGTGGCACCGGCGATCGGCCGGTTGGTGCTGGCGAACTTGCCGCCATTCTCTTTGTCCCAGGTCCAGACTTTCGGAGGTGTGTAGGGCGTTTGGTCGTTCATGAAGCCTCATCCGTTCCAGTGTTTGCAGGCCCGGGCCGACGCCCCGGTTCTTTCCCAAATGGGAGATGGCCACATTTGGACAAGGTTAAAAAGGGGATTCCCGCATCGGGAAACGGACTGTTTCCGTTTCATGGAGAAGTTACGCGGGATAATTGGCCGGCGTTTCCGCTGCTCTCTTTCCTTCCGCAATCCAGCGCGATAGCCTCCTTGCGACAGGGCGGCTTGGTACCGTTCGCGTGAGGAGAATCCATGTCCTTCGACCAGTCTCGTGTTACGGCATTCTATGAAACCCATCCCTATCCCTATCGCCCTGCAGGGATCGTCGGCGACGAGACGCTGATTGGCATTCCGGGCGATCTCAGATTCATCAATCACTACATTTTCGGCGGGCGCCGGGATTTCAAAAAGCCGATGCGGGTGCTGGTCGCCGGAGGCGGGACGGGCGATGCCATTGTCGGTCTCGGGCGCCAGCTGGCGACGCTCGGGTGCCCGGCCCGGCTGGTCTATATCGACCTGTCGACGCGCTCCCGCGAGATTGCGGAAGAACGATGCCGTAAACTCGGGCTCGATGGCGTCCGGTTCCATACCGGCCGGATCCAGGACCTGCCGGATCTCGAGCCGGAGCCTTTCGATTACATAGATTTTTGCGGCGTCATCAATCACGTCGGCAATCAGCAGGAGGTTGTCGATGTGCTGGCGTCGCGGCTGGCGCCGGGCGGCGGCATGGGGATCATGGCCTATGGTCAACTGGGGCGGACGGGTGTCTACCATGTCCAGGAGATGCTCCAGCTCGCCGGCGCAGCGCAAGAGGATGTTAAAACCGCCCGTTCCTTGCTGGCCGCCCTGCCGGGAACCAACTGGCATCGGCGCAACGACATCTTCAAGGACACTGCGAACGAGCCGGATGTCGAGGTTGCGGACCGGTATCTCAATCCGGCCGACCGGGCTTTTACCGTTGCTGAACTGCGCGACATCATGAACGCGGCCGGGCTGGATATCGCGGCCTTCGTTCCGTCGCTGTTTTATGAGCCGGCAGCCCATATCGGCGATCCCGCCCTGCGTGAGCGGGTGGCAAAACTCTCCTGGATCGATCGCTGCATCTTCGCGGAGCTGTTCCATGGCGATATCGCCATGCATAACTTTTATGTCGTCAAATCCGGCCAGCGGCCGGACGCGGCCCGTCTGCTCGGAGAGAAATCCGCAATCCCGATCATGGCAAGCATCCCGGCCGGCCTCGCGCCCGCAGTGGAAAATGGCCGTTTCGGTATCGCCATGCGGTGCGGCCCGCTGACACGGCAGATCACATTGCCTGCCACGGAATATTCCGCGCCGATCCTGAGGGCGATCGATGGCCAGAAGACGTTGCAGCAGATCCACCGCACCTTGCCCGGAAACCTGAGCTGGCGTGCTTTTCAGCGTGAATTTGCGCTGGTATTCAACGGCATGAACGGTATTGGCGAAATGGTTCTCTCGATGACGCCGATTCCGCGCTAGCGGCGGCCATGCGCCAGTCGGACGGAGTCGGGCATGGCACGCAATTTCGCCATGGCCAGGACGCCGAGGAACGGGCCGGCGGCCAGCGGCACGAAGGCGCCGCTCCAGCCCAGCCAGTCGACCAGGAAGGGCACGGCATGGATCGTTGCAATGGTCAGCATGAAGCCGATGCAGGTCTGCGTCGTCACCATCGTGCCGACATATTCGGGCGGTGACAATTCAATGACGCTGGCCGAGAACTGGGCGGAATCGGCGACGATCGAAATGCCCCAGACGACACAGAGGATCACCAGGATATAGGTCGGCATGCCGAACGCAAAACCTGCGAGAAGACAACAGGTTCCGCTGATTGTCATGGCACCGATGGTGAGCCAGGTCCGGCCGATACGGTCGGCGAGCAGGCCGCCCGCAATACTGCCGACCGCGCCTGAGCCGATCATGGTGAAGGCGAGCAGCTTCGCCAGCTCCGGTGCGTTCTCGGTGGCCGGATAGACAGCGAGACTAGATGCCAGGAACAGGCCGATCCAGGCCCAGACGGCGTAAAGCTCTATCATGTGCCCGAAATAGCCGAAGTTCGCGAGCCGCAGCGCCGGGTCCGTCAGGGCCTGAAGCATCTGTCCGGGTTTGAAGGCTGCTGCCTTGCCGAAGGGCCGGCCAGGTTCGAACAGCAGGCAGAGCAAGCCGGCGACGGCGGCGAGCGCCGAACTGGCAACAATGGTAAAGCGCCAGTCCAGGCCGCCGAACAGATCGATCAGGTGCGGTGCGCCCGACCCCAGGGTCAGCGCCGCCACGAGCAGGCCGACCAGCAAACCCCGGTCTTTCTCGGTCCAGGAGGAAACCAGAACCATGCCGACCGGATAGATTCCGGCCATGCAGACGCCGACGACGAATCGCAGGACCGTCATCCAGGGGCCGACCGGGTCGATCACAAGTGTGGCCAGGTTGGCGGCCGCTGCCGTCAATGACGCGAGCATGAAGAGATGTTGCGGCCGGACCCGGTCCACCAGGGTGAAAAAGGCGCTCGTCAGGGTGCCGGCAACGAACCCGAATGAGACGGCGCTGGCCATGGCCGCTGCCTGCCCGTCGCTCAGGATCATTTCCTGGCGGAGCCCGGGTATGATCGCCGAGCCGCTGAACCAGAGGGTCATGGCGAGAACCTGACAAGAGGTCAGCAGCGCGATGTTGCGCCATTTGCGGCTCAGCATGTCAGGGCGTCCGCGCAAGGATCGGTCAATGCCCCCGCATCGACCTGACCGGCGCACTGCAATTCTGTTTTCATTGAAAGTCCAACATCGACATCGGAACTGGTGGAGCGGTTTTGCTCTCGCATCAGGGACAATTCAAGCCTTGATGCTGCAATCGGCGCGGGACTCGGCTAAGGATGTGAAAACTCATTCAGGAATTCGGGAGACTGAAGTGCCGGCACTTCTAAGACGCGTGAAAGGGAAGACGCCCAGCGTCTCCGCTCCTTCTTTCATCGCGGAGACAGCCGCGCTGATCGGCGATGTAACGGTCGGCGCCGAAAGCAGCATCTGGTATGGCGCCGTCCTTCGGGGAGACGACAACCCGATCCGGGTCGGCCGCCGCAGCAATGTCCAGGACGGCACGATCGTGCATGTCAGCTCGAAGGGGCTGGGCACGGAAATCGGTGACGATGTCTCCATTGGCCATGCCGCGATCATCCATGCCTGCATTCTGGAGGACAGGTCCTTCGTCGGTATGGGCGCGACGGTGATGGATGGTGCCGTGGTCGAGAGCGGGGCGATGGTTGCTGCGGGCGCGCTGATTGCACCCGGCAAGATCGTCCGTACCGGACAGCTCTGGATGGGCAATCCGGGACGGCATGCCCGCGATCTGACCGAGGACGAGAAGAAGTACCTCGCCTATGTCGCTGTGCATTACTGGGAGCTGGCGCAGGACTATCTCTGAGAAACCTCCTGCATGGAGAGTGATCCAGTATCGGTATCCGGCCGGCGGCAAAGCCGGATACCGGTGACGGCCTTCACCTAGAAGAAGATAAAGCCGTCGGCGTTTACGCTTGTCGCATTGACTCCGACAAGCTGGATCGTGGACCCATTCGACAGGGTCAGTGTGGTTCCCGCTTCGGTTTCCGCCACCTGCATGCTCTCGAATCCGGTCGTGCCGGTTGACGATGCAATCGCGATATCGTCTTCAGACACATTGAAATCCATGATGACGTCATTGCCCGACGTGCCTTCAAAGACAAAGAGATCCCTATCAGCACCGCCGACGAGAACGTCGTTGCCTGCACCGCCGTTCAACGCATCATTTCCGTCGCCGCCGAAAAGGATGTCGTCACCCTGGCCGCCGTGCGCCGCGTCTTCCCCGCCGTTGCCTGCAATCGTGTCGTTGCCTGCATTTCCGAACAGCCTGTCGTCGTCACGGCCGCCAAACAAGAGATCACCACCATCACCTCCGTGGATCGTGTCCTCGCCGGTATTGCCGTAGATGATGTCATCACCGTCGCCGCTGATGGAATCATCTCCGCCATCTATGCTGTCGTTTCCGTCGCCGCCGGAGAGCGTGTCGTTGCCGAATCCGCCGTCGAGCGAATCGTCGCCGATATCTCCGCTGATCGTGTCGTCATCGTCCGTGCCGGAATGTCTCCTCAACTGACCTGGCGGAACCGAGCCGCCATGCCCGGGTGGCAAGATGCCTTCCCCGAAATGGCCAGGCAAGCCGTCCCTGAGCCCCGGCGGAAGCCATGACACGTCCGAAAACTCGTCCTCATCAATCGTATCGATGAAAGAGCCTGATCCTGATGACGACACGGTGTCCTCGTCATCATCATCATCGTCGTCGTGAGCCGGGTCGTCATGGTCGTTGTTCCCGCGTCCCCGATTAGATCTATGATCATCGTCGTCATCCCGTTCTCGGTGGGAGAGACTCACATAGCCATCAAGGTTCAGAAAGTTGTTCTCTTTAAATTCGGTATCCATATCACCCTCATTCTGAAGCGAACGGTAAGTGATATAAGGTTATGGCTTTAAATTCGGATCAAGATTTATCGCATTGCTTTTTAGGTTTATTCTATGCGCTTTAATTTCGGGATTCTGGCAATCCCAATTCAAGTTATTCAAAAACCTGATTGTCGTTGGTTAATTTTGGTGTGCGAAAGAGAAAGCCGTCATGTGATTTTTTTCACAGATGCTCAACGCCCGCTGTTCGGAGGCATCTTTGTGCTTCGTGAGAATGATCGGAGAAATAGTCTTGAGGCGTGGTTTGTTCAGGCCTTCGCCTTCAGTTTGACGTAACTCCCGGGCGCGTCCTCGATCACTTTCAGTTTGCCGTCCCCCGGAACCCGAGCGTCGACTTTCCCGGCGCCGTGTCGGGACATCCATTTCGCCCACTCCGGCCACCATGAACCTTCATGATGGGTGGCGCCTTCAAGCCATTTCTCAGGAGACTTCGGCTTACGGCTGTTGCTGTAGTAACCGTATTTCGGCTTGTCGCTGGGCGGGTTGACCACGCCGGCAATATGTCCGGAGCCAGCGAGGCAGAACTTGACCGGGCCGGAAAAAATCTGTGTCGCCCGGTAGGTCGATTTCCAGGGGGCGATATGATCTTCCTTGGTCGACAGCATGAATGTCGGAGTCTTGATCGTGGTGAGATCAATCGGTGTCCCCGCGAGCGTCAGGGCGCCTGGCTCGATCAGCTTGTTCTCCTGATACATCTTGCGCAGGTAAAAACTGTGCATGACCGCAGGCATCCGGGTTGAATCAGAGTTCCAGTAAAGCAGGTCGAAAGGGAAAGGGTCCTTGCCGAGCAGGTAATTGTTCACCACGAACGACCAGATCAGGTCATTGGCGCGCAACATATTAAAGGTCGTGGCCATTTCGGAGCCGTCGAGATAGCCGCGCTTGTTCATCTTCTCTTCAAGCGCGGCAAGCTGCACTTCGTCGATAAAGACACCGAGCTCTCCGGCTTCCTCGAAATCGACCATGGTCGTGAAAAAGGTGATCGATTTTATGCGCTCGTCCTTCTTGGCCGTCATATGGGCCAGTGTGGCCGCCATCAGGGTGCCACCGATGCAATAGCCGATGACATTTGCCTCTTCCTCGCCGGTCGCCTGCTTCATGGCGTCGAGAGCGGCGAGGGGGCCTTCGAGCATGTAGTCCTCGAAGGATTTCCGGCTCAGATCCTCGCCCGGATTGACCCATGACACGACGAAGACCGTGAAGCCCTCGGATACAGCCCAGCGGATGAAGGAGTTTTTCTCCCGCATGTCGAGAATGTAGAACTTGTTGATCCACGGCGGCACGATCAGCAGCGGCCGGCGATAGACCTTCTCGGTCGTCGGCGTGTACTGGATCAGCTGCATCAGGTCGTTCTGGTAGACGACCTTTCCCGGTGTGGTGGCGAGGTTCTTGCCGACTTCGAAAGCATCGGGATCGGTCATCCGGATCGACAGCTTGCCTTTGCCGCGCTCCAGGTCATCAAGCAGGTTCTGCAGTCCATGGACCAGATTGTCGCCCCGGGATTCCATCGTGGTCCGGAGGACTTCAGGGTTGGTCATCAGGAAGTTCGTCGGCGCCATGGCGTCAACGAATTGCCGCGTGTAGAAATCGACCTTCTGTTGGGTTTTCGAGTCGAGGCCTTCGGTCTCCCCGACGAGATCCTGCGTCCAGCGCGAGGTCAGAAGATAACTCTGCTTAATGAAATCGAAGACGACGTTTTCCTGCCAGGCATCGTCGCGGAACCGCCGGTCGCCCTGGTCCGCTTCAACAGCGGGGTCAGTGTCATTTCCGAGCCAGCGTTGTGCGGACCGGTTCCAGATGTCCATGTAACCCTGCCAAAGGTCAATTTGGGCCTGAACGATCTTGGTGGGATTGTGCATCATCTGGTTTGTCAGCGCCATGAAGGCGTCTGTCAGATGCTGCTGACCGGACTCGGCGTTTTCGCCCTCAAGCTTCTGGCGCTCCATGAAGTCGCCCATGAGCTTTTGCGATCGTGTCGCGATGTCCTGCATGGTGTTGGCGAACTCAACCGGGTCGATCTGCTTCATCTCCTCCGAATGCTCGGACATCCCCTACCTCACTCATCGCCGCTTAATTCGTGAAAAAGCATAGTAGCAGTAGTAAGCGGATAATGTGTCGATTCAAAGATCCTAGGCCACAAAAGCAGATAGTAATCTGTGTTTTTCAAAGCAACTATGGTAAATCCGACCGCGGTATGTTTTCCGCCGGTGGCAGGTATCTTGTGAGGCCGACTCAAGGGTCGGAGGTTCTGAAGGATGACGGGAATGATTAAAGAGCGTCGCAAATCGGCTTTGTGTCTGGCCACTGCGTTGAGTTTGACGCTGGCGGGGTGCTCGTCGGTGCCGGACGCGCTTAATCCGGTCGAATGGTACAATAGTTCGGCGGACGCCGTCGGCGGCTGGTTTGACGATTCGGATTCCGAAAGCACAGGGGACACCGGCACCTATCCGAATGTCGCGTCCGTTCCGGCGAATCCAACGCCGCGTACGTCTGCCGTCGAACGGACGGTTATCAAGGAGGAGCTGGTCGCCGACAGGGCGAACGCACAGTATGACGACAGTGCGGCGAAACCATCCGTCTCGGATGCGAGCGCAGGCTCGCTTTCCCAGGTCCAGCCGACGATCCCTGCCGCTCCGTCCCCGATCACCGAGGACGTTGTCGCAGAGGAGCCCATCAAACCTGTACGGATGACCGCGTCGGACGAAGCCACCAAGCAGATGGAAGAACCTGCAAAGTCTGTGGTCCAGTCTCTGCCGTCGCGGGCTGTGACGGATGCCGGGACCGGTTCGCCGCGTTCCAGCCTGTGGCCAAATTCGCCGGCACCGGTGTCGGCCGGCGATCGCCCGGTGACAAGCGCAAATGTCGGTGAGCCGACAACGCGCAAGAGCCGTGCGGATCTGCCGCGCACTGGAGGAGCCACCGGATCCCGCTACGAGCGCCTGTCACAATCCAATGCTACCGGTGACGATACGGTCGCGGCCAAGCCTTTGGATACGGCGTCAGAGGCGGTGCAGCCCGCGACGGAAGCCATGTTGCCGCCTGTCGAGGCTCCGGCGGCACCGGAACCTGTTCCCGCACAGGTTTCTGCGCCTGCGGAGATAGCGCCGGCGGCAGTCGGCACGGGCGCCCTGACGCTCACCATTCCGGATGGCGGGGCGTTTAATTTTGATGATCCGAGTGTGATTGTTGACGAGAGTGCGCTGCCTGGAAATGCCGGTACCTATTCAGCCGGCGGCGGTTCATACCAAGCTGGCGTCATTCGCTTTTCAACGGGGTCAGCTCGGCTTTCCAGCGCGGATCAGGGTGTCGTCCGGGAACTGGTCTCGTTGATTCGCGAGTACAATGCGAGCGTGGAGATTGTTGGTCATGCGTCGAGCCGGACCCGGAACATGGATCCGTTCGAGCACAAGCTGGTAAATTTCGAAGTTTCCTTGCAGCGCGCAAACGCGGTTGCCGAAGCATTGGTGAATGCCGGTGCGCCGCCTGACCGGATTTCCGTACTCGCTGTTGGCGACAGCCAGCCGGTATCCTCCGAGGCGATGCCGGCCGGCGAAGCGGAAAATCGTCGGGCAGAAATCTATCTCATCTATTGACCCGGGCTCCCTGCGGGGTATGAAAGCGGGGCCCTGGCGGTTTCGCTGCCGGGCTGTGCGTCGAAACCGGTGCGACACAGGGTCACTGAAGTGGCTGCCCGTGGCGCAAGTCCGTTAGGGAGAATCCATCCATGCAGCCGTTCAGAGTAGCAATCGCCGGACTGGGAACTGTCGGGGCGGAGACGGCGCGCATTCTGCAGACGGACGCGGAGATGCTGAGCGCCCGAGCAGGGCGGCCGATTGAACTGGCGGCGGTCTCGGCCCGGGACAGGAACCGGGATCGCGGCATCGACCTGGCCGGTATCGACTGGCTCGATGACACGGTGGCGCTCGCAGGCCGTGAAGATGTCGATTGCGTGCTCGAACTGATCGGCGGCTCCGACGGTGTCGCCTATGATCTCGTGCTCGGTGCGATCAAATCGGGCAAGTCGGTCGTTACAGCAAACAAGGCGCTGATTGCCCATCATGGCTCGGAGATTGCCAAACTCTGCGAAGAGAATGATGTCGGTCTCGGCTTCGAAGCGGCCGTCGCCGGCGGTATCCCGATCATCAAGTCTCTGCGCGAAGGGCTGGCCGGAAATCATATCAGGCGGGTTTACGGAATTCTGAACGGAACCTGCAATTACATCATGTCGGTGATGCGCGAGACCGGCCGACCGTTCGAGGATGTCCTGGCCGACGCGCAGCGGCTCGGCTATGCCGAGGCCGATCCGTCCTTCGATGTCGACGGGATCGATGCGGCCCACAAGCTCGCCATCCTGTCCGCCATCGCTTTCGGGCATCATGTCGATTTCGAGAATGTCCATGTCGAAGGCGTGCGTCACGTATCGCCGCAGGACATCGCCTTTGCCGAGGAACTCGGCTACCGGATCAAGCTGCTCGGCATCGCCGAGGAAACCGACGACGGCGTGCAGCAGCGGGTGCATCCCTGCATGGTCAAGGCGGAGACGCCGATCGGCCAGGTCGAGGATGTGTTCAATGCCGTTGTCGCGGAAGGCAGTGCCGTCGGCACGACCCTGTCCTATGGACGCGGTGCCGGTGCCGGACCGACGGCATCCGCTGTGATCGCCGATGTGGTTGATCTTGCTGCCGGACGCCGGGTGCCTGTCTTCGGTCTTGATTCAAGCAAGCTGTCTGCGGCCCGGACAGCACCGATCTCATCGTTGACGGGGTGCTATTATCTGCGCCTGATGGTGATCGACCGGCCGGGGGTGCTCGCCGACGTGACGGCGGTCTTCCGGGATCATGCGGTCTCGATCGAGGCGATGATCCAGAGAGCCCGCAACCCGGACGAGGCCGTGCCGCTTGTCCTGACCACGCACGAGACGTCGGAAACGGCGATCAAGGCGTCGTTCGAGGAACTGGCGCGGCTTGATTGCGTACTGGAAGAGCCGAGGCAGATTCGGATAGAAGACTTCTGATTTCCGGTTAGCGAAGGCGCCGGACAAAGATTTATCAAAACAAAGACGACGAAAAAAGGACGACAATTATGGCCGAGAGGGAAACGCCAGGCGCGCTGACCATGGACCGCAACCTGGCACTGGAAGCAGTGCGGGTGACGGAGGCAGCAGCGCTAGCGGCATCGCGCCTGATGGGGCGTGGCGACGAGAAGGAAGCCGACCAGGCCGCGGTCGACGCCATGCGGCGTGCCCTCAACAATCTGGAGATTGACGGCACGGTGGTGATCGGCGAAGGCGAGCGCGACGAGGCGCCGATGCTCTATATTGGCGAGAAGGTCGGCAATGGCGGTCCGAAGATCGACATTGCGCTCGATCCGCTCGAAGGCACCACCATTACCGCCAAGGGCGGCCCGAACGCGCTTGCGGTTGTCGCCATGGCGAATGAGGGCGGTTTCCTGAATTCCCCGGACGTCTACATGGACAAGATCGCCGTCGGTGGCGATCTGCCGGAAGGCGTTGTCGATCTCGACAACAGTGTGTCCCAGAACCTCGCCAATCTCGCCAAGGCGAAAAAGATGGAAATCGAGGATCTGGTGGTCTGCATCCTGGACCGTCCGCGTCACAGCGAGCTTATCGCCCAGGTCCGGGCTGCGGGCGCCCGCATCATGCTGATTGATGACGGTGACGTATCCGGCGTGATCGCCACCTCCCAGCCGACCAGCGGCGTCGACCTCTATATGGGGTCCGGTGGCGCACCCGAAGGCGTTCTCGCGGCTGCGGCTCTGCGCTGCATCGGGGGACAGATGCAAGGCCGCCTGCTGTTCCGCAATGACGACGAACGTGGCCGCGCCACCCGTCTCGGCATCACCGATTTCGATCGCAAATACGGCCTGCTGGATCTGGCCAGCGGCGACGTGATGTTCGCGGCGACCGGCGTTACGACAGGCACAATGCTGCAAGGCGTGCGGAAGTTCCAGGGCGGGGCGATCACCCATTCGATCATCATGCGCTCCAAGACCGGCACCGTGCGGACCGTCGAGGCCCATCACGACTGGACCCGGAAGTCCTCCGAAACCGGTTTCGACAAAGACCAATAAGGCCGTGCAGAGTTTCCTCGGGGTCGACCGCTCCTTTACCGGCAAGCGCTGGATCCCGAGGCATGGCACCGACGCCGAGACCGACCGTGTCGGCCTGGCGATCGCCCAGAGGTTCGGGTTCCCTGAACTGGTCGGACGGCTTATAGCCGCCCGTCACATCGGTCTTGACGAGATAGAGGCCTTCCTCGATCCGACGCTGAAATCCCTGATGCCGGATCCGGGTCTCCTGCAGGACATGGCGCCGTGCGTCGAGCGGCTCGCGAAAGCCGTTCGGGATGGCGAACGGATTGCGGTTTTCTCGGATTACGATGTCGATGGGGCGACATCCGCAGCCGTCCTGATCCGATATCTTCGCTGGGTCGGCGCCGATCCTCTGCTCTATATTCCGGACCGGATCAGTGAAGGCTACGGCCCGAACGCGCCGGCATTGCTGAAGCTCAAGGCGCAGGGCGCCTCCCTGATCCTGACCCTGGATTGCGGCGTGACCGCCTATGATGCGCTCAGAGACGCCGCTGAGGCCGGCATCGAGGTGATCGTGATCGATCACCATATGGCCGAGCCGGAGCTGCCGAAGGCGCTCGCCATCGTCAACCCGAACCGGATCGATGAGGATGGATCGCTCGGCCATCTTGCAGCCTGCGGCGTCACGTTTCTTGTTGCGGTCGCGTTGAACCGCACTTTGCGGGAAAGTGGCTATTTCACCGGCCGCCAGGAGCCGAACCTTCTGCATCTGCTGGATCTGGTGGCGCTGGGCACGGTGTGCGACGTGGTGCCGCTGAAGGGGCTGAACCGTGCCTTCGTGATCCAGGGTCTCAAGGTCATGGCCAAGCGCGGCAACAAGGGGCTGGTGGCGCTGGCGGATGTCGCCGGTGTCGATGCCAGGCCGGAGCCCTATCATCTTGGCTATGTGCTGGGGCCGCGGGTGAATGCCGGCGGACGGGTCGGCAAGAGCGACCTCGGGGCCCGGTTGCTGCTGACGGACTCGCCGGAGGAGGCGGCCGCTTTGGCCGCCGAACTCGACAGTTTCAATACGGACCGGCGGGAGATCGAGGCGCAGGTTCTGGCAGAGGCCGAGGCCCTGGCGGCGGAGCAGCCGGAAGATGTGCCCGCCATTGTCGTGGCTGCCGAGAACTGGCATCCCGGCGTGATCGGCATCGTGGCGGGACGGCTGAAAGAGCGTTACGACCGCCCGGCCTGCGTAATCGCCCTGGACAACGGAATCGGCAAGGGCTCCGGACGCTCGGTTCCGGGAGTTTCGCTCGGGCCGGCGGTGATCGCGGCGCACCAGGCTGGACTTCTGCTTGCCGGCGGAGGCCACGCCATGGCGGCCGGTTTCACCATCGAGGCGGGCAAGCTGGATGCCTTCCGGGCCTTTCTCGGAGAGCGGATTCACAGCGAGCTGGAGGGCGAGCCCATGGTGCCGACACTTTCCGTCGATGCGCCGCTCGCCATTGGCGGCGCCAGCCGCGAGCTGGTCGATACCATCCAGAAAGTTGGGCCCTTCGGTGCCGGGAATTCCGAGCCGCGCTTTGTGCTGACCGATGTCCGCCTGGTTGACGTCCGAGAGGTCGGGACAGGCCATGTTCGCTGTGTGTTTACAGGCCCAGACGGTCGCCGGCTGAAAGGCATCGCCTTCCGGGCACTTGAGGGTGACCTCGGCCCGGCCTTGCTGAAAAGCAGCGGGCGCCCTGTCCATGTCGCCGGCCACCTGCGGCCGGATGACTGGAATGGCCGCAGCGACGTGCAGATCCTGATCGACGATGCGGCCGACGTTTCCTGACAAAGATAAAACGGCGCCCTGAGGCGCCGTTTTGCTGGCAGTGTCTGTCTTTTAATGAATCGCGAGAGGTGCTCCCATTGAACCTGTAGCGCCTTTGATGGGGGTCGGCGTATAAACGTAGGCGAACAGGTAGACGCCATCGGCAGCCAGTTCGGAAAGCTTCATGTTTTCCTGATTCACAATACCGTGCCTTGTCTGCAGGAACGTATGGACACAGAAGACGCAGGCAGGATCTGGATTCGGCACTGCATCGACCGGCCAAGTATCAGCCCCGGTGACGCCAGCCTTGACTTCTTCAGCCACCCACCGAGCGACTTCCATGCCTATCCCGGGGCAACCATTGTTGTATGTCGCCGCATCGTTCCAGTGTTTTTCCCAGCCAGTTCTGAAGATGATCGCGTCACCCTCTGCGAACTTGAAACCTTCCATCCCCTGTTTTTTCAGCGCCGCCTGCACATCGGCCATGGTGATGACTTCACCGGCAGCCATCGACTCGACTCCACGCACAGCCGCGATATCCAGCAGAATGCCGCGGGCCACAATGGGATGCAGTTTTTCGGTGCCGAGCTTGGTTAGACCGTAAGGCGTAATCATCTCGTCGGCGGTGAAGCCGTTGTACCAACGCATTTCACCTTTGTTGCCGCCTGTTCCGCTGTTGACGCCGATATGGCCAAGGCCGTCGAACTGGGTACCTACCTGACCAATCTCCGTGGCCAGGAAGTCATCGTTCCAGAGTACCTGGTTGCCGCCAAAGGCCCCTCCGGACGGCGCCCCCGGGATACGAAGCGAAAACTTGCGCGCGCCGAAAAGCGGCATATCAGCCGTGTACGGATGTCCGAGTTTGTAGGTTTTCCCGGTCTTGATCTGGGAAATTGCCCGCATCACGACTTCCGGCTTCAGGTACCAGTTCGTCGAACCGGCTTCGTCTTCGGCGCCCCAGAGCTGATTCGGCCACCATTTCGCGCCGAGCGGGGTCTCCATCTTGTCCCCGTCCACCCAGGGCTTGCCGGCGCAGCCTTTCCAGTTGGCCGGCGTGCATTCGGCATTGGCGGCGCCGAAAAATCCAAGCGTTCCAGCGAAAGCCATTGCGGCGACTATATATTTTTTCATGATCTCCTCCCTCGTTTGCGGACGGCGCCGTAAAGGGACCGAGAGGCCGTCCGAGCTCCCGATGGTGATTATTCTCGACTTTTGAAGGAACATCAAAAAGGATTTAACGCGTAATTCGGGAATGAGGATTCTGGGCTTGATTTCCCATGAGTGAACGAGTACACCAACGCCTCGCTCGACGACGACCCCTTCGTCTAGAGGCCTAGGACACCGCCCTTTCACGGCGGCAACACGGGTTCGAATCCCGTAGGGGTCGCCACTTCCCTCAGTGTGTCGGGTGTGCTGTTCGCCGAAATGCGTTCGCCGACGACCCCTTCGTCTAGAGGCCTAGGACACTGGCCTTTCACGCCGGCAACACGGGTTCGAATCCCGTAGGGGTCACCATCAAAGAATATATTCTTTGATGACGTTGTGATTGGTCACGATAGGGCGATGCGAACAGCGTTCATCACTTATTCCAAGGTTATCAACCGTGACGGAGAGCCTTACTTTCTCTCTGCCGGGAACAGACTGCGTCTCATTCCCGCCTACAATGCGATGCGCCGCGCCGGCTTCCGCCCCGTCATATTTGGTTCGGCCGAAGAAGCGGAAATCCTGAAAACCAGGGAATTCCAGGAGGCAGGTCAGGTTGTATTCGGCAAGATGCTGACGCCGATGCCGCGTTTGCTGAAACAGTGCCGGGCTGACGGCAAGCGGGTGGTTTTCGATATATGCGACGATCCCTGGGACTATCCCGAACTGCACGACATGATACCGCTGGCGGCGACTGCGGACTTCTGCACGACAAGTTCTGACGGGCTTGCGGCCAAGCTCCGCGCCCGTCTCGGGGTTTCGGTCAGGGTTGTGAACGAGCCCCCGGATTGCGCCTATGGGGAGCCTGCGCGGGTGTCGACAGAAGGGCCCCTGCGGCTGGCATGGTACGGCTCCGACATGAATGCCGCATCGCTGTCCGGTATCCCGGAGGCGCTCGCGCCCCTGGCAGCCGAAAGGCGGATTGAACTCACCCTGTTGTCCGGGTTCAAGACATCGTTCGAGCAGATTCTGGCATCAAGCTCGCCCGATTTCGCGATCCGGTTCGAGGAGTGGGTGCCTGGACTTCAGGACGAGATTCTTGCCGAAACCGACCTGGTGCTGATCCCGAAGCGAAATGACGGTTGGAGCGAACTGAAGAGCGAAAACCGTCTGGTGACGTCAATCGTCGCCGGCCGGCTCGCCATCGCGGCGCCGATCCCGAGCTACCAGCCGCTTGCCGACTGGTGCGTTCTGACGACCGATTTTCTTGGCGGAATAAGGGATGTTTTGGCGCGGCCCGATTTCTATCTCGACAAACTGCGTCAAGGTCAGGCATATACCCGCGGCAAGTATGATTTGCGCGTCATTGAAGCGGAGTGGAACGCTCTGCTGACGTGACTGTCTCTGACTTGCCCGCGTACCGGACGCATGACACACTCCGATTGACGGCCCCTTCGTCTAGCGGTCTAGGACGCTGGCCTCTCACGCCGGAAACACGGGTTCGATTCCCGTAGGGGTCACCAACTTTTCCAGTTTCAGTTACCAACTTTTCTCCAGCCGTCCCAGCCACCATCTGTATGCATGAGCAGGGGGAGCGTCTGATGTTCAAAAACACGTTATGTATCGCGGCTGTGAGCCTGACAATCGTCGGGTTTTCCGCGCGTGCGTCCGACATTCAACCAGAAGGCTCCAGCGGCCTGACGGCGCAATCCGGCGGAACGGCCGAACATTTCATGGTCGCGGCCGCCAATCCGCATGCGACCGGTGCCGGATACAAGGTCCTCAAGGCCGGCGGGGGTGCTATCGATGCGGCGGTGGCCGTGCAGATGGTACTCAACCTGGTGGAACCGCAATCCTCCGGGATCGGCGGCGGCGCTTTTCTGGTTTATTGGGACGCAGCCACCGGAAAACTGACAACCTATGACGGCCGGGAGACTGCTCCCGCTGCGGCGGATCCGGATTACTTCCTGAAGCCGGACGGCAGCAAGAAAGGCTTCTGGGAGGCGGTGAATGGCGCTGGCTCCGTCGGCGTCCCGGGAACGGTCGCACTGCTCCAGACGGCGCACAGGGCGCATGGGACGGTTCCCTGGAAGGATCTGTTCCAACCGGCGATCCGGATGGCGCGCGACGGGTTCGAGATATCCCCCAGGCTCGGCGGCGCCATTGCCGCAGCGGCGGGCCGCGGACTGCCGGACCAGCCCGCAGCACGGGACTATTTCTTCACGCCGCACGGTGTCGCAAAAGCACCCGGATCCACGCTCAAAAACCCGGCGTTTGCCGATACTCTGGAAGCGGTTTCCTCCGGCGGCGCAAGCGTGTTCTACAAGGGTGCGATCGCGGACCAGATCCTGGCAGCCCTGGTTACGACCCCGGACAATCCAAGCCTGATGACTGCGGCAGACCTGGCCGGCTATCGGGCGGTTGAGCGGGAGCCTGTCTGCGTGACCTACCGCGCATACGATATATGCGGGATGGGGCCACCCAGCTCGGGAGCGCTTACGGTCGGCCAGATCCTTGGCATGCTGACGCATTTCGACATGAAATCCATCGGCTACGGGCCCGTTGCCGCGCATATCTTTTCCGAAGCATCCCGCCTCGCCTTTGCCGACCGGGCTCTCTACATGGCCGATGACGACTTTGTCGATGTGCCGGTGCGTGGCCTGCTTGACCCGCATTACCTGCGGGCCCGCTCTGCATTGATTGAAGCGGAACACAGCATGGCCGTGGCGGCGCCGGGCAAGCCGCCCTTTGCGCGGAAAGGCGATCTGTTTCCGGACCTGCAGCCGGAGCGCGCGGGGACCAGCCATTTCGTCATTGTCGACGCGGCCGGAAACGCCGTGTCCATGACCACGACGATCGAGACCGGCTTCGGCAGCCGGCTGATGGCCGGCGGTTTCCTGCTGAACAACGAGATGACGGATTTCTCCTTTCTGCCCGAACAGGATGGCAAGCCGGTCGCCAACCGGGTCGAGGGCGGCAAGCGCCCGCGCAGCTCCATGGCCCCGACGATCGTGCTGAAAGACGGCAAGCCGGTGATCCTGATCGGCTCACCCGGCGGCAGCCGGATCATTCCGTATGTGGCCTGGGCCCTGGTCGGCATGATCGACTGGGGGATGGACCCGCAGCAGGCCATCGACATGGGGCATGTCAGCAACCGGAACGGGCCGACGGACCTGGAGGAGGGCACACCTCTCGCCCGCTGGCGCGGGGCGCTGGAAGCAAGGGGGCATGTGGTCAAGGTCCAGTCGATGAATTCAGGGCTGCACGCCATCAGGATCGGCGACGGCATTCTTACCGGCGGCGCGGATCCGCGGCGTGAGGGCGCAGTGATGGGCGACTAGATCAGTCACCAGTAAACCGGGTACCTCTTCCCTCGACGCATGTTGTTGAAAAGCAGCGCGACAACGACGATCAGAAGCGCTCCGGACAGAACGGGCGTTATCAAAAAATCCAGGCCGGGCTGCAGAACGAAAATCACAGCGGGATCGGCGCCCGCCGGGGCATGTCCGGTCCCGCTCCACATCATTGCGGAAACGGCGAGGCCGACAGCCAGCGCCATACCGGGCCAGCCCGGCCCGAATATCGACAAGACCGCAAGGCCGACGAGGCTTGAGATCAGGTGGCCGAAGACAATGTTGCGCGGCTGCGCCAGCGGGCTTTCCGGTACGGCAAAGGCAAGAAAGCAGGACGCCCCGAAGGGGGCCATCATCAGAATGGTGTCCAGTAACTCCGAGAGGCCGGCGGCAAAGCCTATTGCCAGCATGGCGCCAAGACCGCCGAGGAGTGCGGCGGCTGGTCGGGCCGGTTCAGGACAGGCGCCGCCACCAGCCATTTTCTTGAACAGAAATGTCATGGGATCACGCCTCCAGCTCGGCCAGCCGGGCTTCCAGATAACTCAACCGGTCACGAAGTGGCGCAACGGCCGCGTTGATGTCGGCTTCCGTGAAGCGGGGCGTGATGTGTTGCGGGCAATTCCAGTCCTTGGCCGCGACGTGAAGCACGACCGCGCGTTCGACACGTGCCCGGTAATCCGGAAGCTGCAGGCGTTCCAGCATCTCCGGCGCATCCTCGTGATGCAGGATTTCCGCCCGTGCCCAGAGCTTTAGCCGGCGCCGGTTGGCGTAATCCATCAGGATCAATGCGACCCTGTCGTTTCCGGTTATGTTGCCGACGCTGAGATATTGCCGGTTGCCCCTGAAATCGGCGTAACCGATGGTCTTCTCGTCGAGCACCCTGAGAAAACCCGCTGGGCCGCCGCGGAACTGGACATAGGGCCAGCCGGTCTCGGAGACGGTTGCCTGGTAGAAGCCGTCCCGGGCCTGGATGAATGACGTCTCGGCCTCGGTCAGTGCGGTGACCCCGTTCTCCCCGGACGAGAGGAGGCGGCTCATCTGCACCCGGCTGCCATAGCGCTCCTGCGCTGCCTGGACGTTCGGGGTAAAGCTGATGTCTGCAAATGGTCTGGGCATATCCCGGTTCTCCTGCTGGCGGGGGAGGAGGGGCGGATTGCACACCGCCCCTCCGGAAGTCATGGATCAGGCGGCGCGCGCCGTCAGCGCGACCTTTGGGAAGTCGATATCGACCTCGGTCGATTTGGCGAGGATGTTTGTCAGCAGGTTCATGCCGACATGGACAACGATCTCGACGATTTCCGCGTCCGAATAGCCCGCGTTCCGGACTGCGCTGAACTCGGCCTCGGTCAATTCTCCCTTGTGCTCGCTCAGAGCCAGCGCGAAGGCAACGGCCGCGGCGGCGCGTCCGTCGGTCGATCCACCGGATCGGTTCGCGGTCATGTCCGCGTCGGACAAACCGGATTTGCGGCCAATTGCGGTATGGGCGGAAAGGCAGTACTGGCAGCCGTTGCGGTCGGCCAGGGCAATGGCGATCCGTTCCCGGGTCTGTGCATCGAGAGCGCCGGAGCCGGCAATTTCATGCAGGCCGAGGAAGGATGTCAGGGCCGCCGGAGACTGGGCGAGAACGGCGAGGAAATTAGGAACCATTCCCAGCTTGCCCTTGATGGCAGCGAGCAGGGCGCCCTGTTCATTATCTGCGGTTTCCATGGTGACTTTGGTAATCCGGCTCATGTCAGATCCTTTCAGCGCCGGCGATTGTGAATGGGGGAAGCTGTGATGTCCGGCGCCCCCATGAGATCGTCTATTCCGTTAAGAGAATGAATTGGTATATTATGGAAATAACTGTTCCAATTATTGGAATAAAATGGATCGATTTCGCGAATTGCAGGTCTTTGTGAAGGTGGCTGAAACGGGTGGCTTCGCTGCGGCAGCGCGGTTGCTTGCCATGTCACCGCCTGCGGTCACCCGTGCTGTCTCCGCCCTGGAGGCGCGTCTGAATACCCGGCTGCTTGTCCGCACGACCCGCTCCGTGCGCCTGACCGAGAATGGCCGGAGGCTGCTGGCGGACGGGCGGTCGATTCTGAATGCGCTTGAGCAGGCCGAGGAATCGGTTGGAGGCTCCCCGCAGGCCCCGAGAGGACATATCCGGGTGACGGCACCTGTTCTGTTCGGCTGTCATGTGGTGACGCCTGTTCTCGGGGCGTTTCTTGACCGGTTCGAAGATGTGACGGCTGAAACGCTGTTTGTTGACCGGGTGGTGCATGTGGTGGAGGAGGGGCTGGATGTCGCCATCCGCATCGGCGAGCTGCCGGACTCTTCCCTGACGGCCATTCGCGTTGGATCGGTCTGCCGTGTCGTCGCCGGGGCACCGGCCTATTTCGACAGGCATGGCACACCTGGACATCCGTCCGAGCTGGCCGGCCATCGCCTTATCAATCCGCTGGCGTTTGGCAACAGGATCTCATGGACCTTCCAGCAGGACGGAAAACCGCTTCATTTCGATGCTGAAACCCGTCTGGCGCTCAATACCAATGACGCGATCCTGAAACTGTTGCGCGGCGGTTGGGGCGTATCCCGGCTGCTGTCCTATCAGGTCGCAACCGGTGTCAGGGAAGGCTCGCTGACGACCGTGCTGGACAGTTTCAGGCCCGCACCGGTGCCGGTGCATGTGGTTCATCCGGAAGGGCGTATCGCATCGGCAAAAGTGCGGGCGCTGGTGGATTTCATGGTGGAAAATCTCAGGCAGAATGAGATCCTGCAGATGACCTGAAGCACTGGATGCCGGTATCTCCCGGCATGGAATGGCCATGAAACTGACCACACTCGGCTTCGATGCCGACGACACGCTCTGGGAGAACGAGCGTTTCTTCAAGCTGACGGAAGAGCGTTTCACTGAGCTTCTCATCGATTTTGCCGAACCGGGTCATCTCCGGGAACGGCTGCTGGCGGCGGAGAGACGCAATCTCAGGACCTACGGATTCGGCATCAAGGGCTTCACCCTGTCGATGGTGGAGACCGCGATCGAGGTGACCGAAGAGCGTGTGCCCGCGCGCGTCATCGAACAGATCCTTTCGGCCGGCAGGGAGATGCATGCCCATCCGGTTGAAACCCTGCCGAACGTGGGGGAAACCCTGGAACAGCTCGCGCCGGATTACCGGATGATCCTGATTACCAAGGGTGATCTGTTCGATCAGGAACGCAAGCTGGCGGCATCGGGACTGGGTGAGTTGTTCGATGCGGTCGAAATTGTCAGTGCCAAGACGGCGGACACCTACGACCGGATATTCACCGAAGCGGGAGATGGCCCGGAACGGGCGATGATGGTCGGAAACTCGCTGAAGTCGGATGTCGTCCCGGCGATCGAGGCCGGAAGCTGGGGCGTGCACATTCCCCATGACCTGACCTGGGCACTCGAGCATGCCGAGGAGCCAGCAAGAGCGCTAAGGTTTCGGCGGTTGGCAAATCTTGGCGAGATACCGCTGCTGTTACGGGAAATCGCCTAGCGCGCCTCGGCAGACGATCCAGTGTCGATCCGCTCCAGATAAGGGGTCATATGCGGGGGCGGAGGGGCTTCTGCATAGACCGGCGGCTTGCTCTGCTGCAGGGGCAGGCGCAGGCTGCGGGAGTGCAGTTGCATCGGCGCGCCATCGGATGGCGTGCCGTAGAGAGGATCACCGATGATCGGGCAGCCGATGGCGGCCAGATGGACGCGGATCTGGTGGGTCCGGCCAGTGCGCGGGAAGCATTCGATCAAACAGGTCCCGTCCGCTTCACCGAGCACCCGGTAGTCGGTCACGCTCTCCTGCCCCGTGCCGTCGACCTGCATGCGCCAGCCTGTGGTTTTGCTGCTGACCTTCTTCAGCGCCAGGTCGATGCGGCCTTCCGGCTCTTTCGGGACGCCTTGTGTAATCGCCCAGTAGGTTTTCTCGACCAGACCTTCGCGGAAGAGTTTTCCGAGTTTCTTGAGGCCTTTCGGGTTTCGCCCGAGAGCCAGGCAGCCGGTCGTGTCACGGTCCAGACGATGGCCGAGTGCAGGGACATGCTGAATCCCGTATTTCAGATGATCGAAATAGGCTTCGAGACTGTCCCCGCCGTCGGGGCCGGCATGAACCGGGAGACCGGCCGGCTTGTCGACGATCAGGATCAGCCCATCCCGATGCAGCACCCGTTCCCGGATTTCCTCAGGGGTCATGATTAGGCCTTTCAAAATGAAGACGGCCCCGCGCCGAAACCGGGCGGGGCCGTCTCGTATTGGTGCCGGGATATGGCTTAGTTCGGGATCTTGCCCTGAACGCCCTCGACATACCAGTTCATGCCAAGCAGGGCGCCATCGTCGAGCGTCTCGCCCTTTTTCACTTTGACCGCGCCGGTCTGGTCCTTGATCGGGCCGTCGAAGGCGTGGATGGACCCGTCCGTCAGCCCGGCAATGGCGTCATTTGCCAGTTTCTGCACGTCGGCCGGAATGATTTCGTTGAACGGTGCCATCTCGACCATGCCCGATTTCAGGCCGCCCCAGACGTCCTGGGATTCCCAGCTGCCATCCAGCACAGCCTTGGCTCGCTCGACATAATAGCCGTCCCAATTGTCGATGATCGCGGAAAGCTGGGCCTTCGGCGCGAACTTGGTCATGTCGGAAGCCTGACCGAAGCCGTAGACGCCGCGGGACTCGGCGACCTGAAGCGGTGCCGGGGAATCGGTATGCTGCAGGATGATGTCGGCGCCCTGGTCGATCAGTGCCTTGGCCGCATCACCTTCCTTGCCCGGATCGTACCAGGAATTCACCCAGACGACCTTGACTTCGGCCTTCGGGTTGACCGAGCGCAGAGCAATCGTGAAGGCGTTGATGCCGCGGATGACTTCCGGAATCGGGAAGGAGCCGACATAGCCGATCACGTTCGACTTGGTCATCTTGCCGGCAATCAGTCCGGCGACATAGCGGCCCTCATAGAAGCGCGCGGCATAGGTCGAGACGTTCTTGTCGCGCTTGTAGCCGGTCGCATGTTCGAACTTCACATCCGGAAATTTCTTGGCGACCTTGATAGTCGGATTCATGAAGCCGAAGGACGTGGTGAAAATCAGCTTGTTCCCGTCACCTGCGAGCTGGCGGATGACGCGCTCGGCGTCCGGGCCTTCCTGCACGTTCTCGACAAAGGTGGTCTTCACCTTGCCGGCCAGTTCCTTCTCGATCGCCAGGCGGCCGATATCATGCCGATAGGTCCAGCCGTGGTCGCCGACCGGGCCGACATACACGAAGCCGACCTTGAGTTCGTCCGCGTGTGCGCCTGAGGGCGTCATGCCCGCAGCAAGCACCATCGCCGTCAAACCAGCGCTGCCGAGGAGGCTGCGCACGATGTTTCGAATCATTGAGATCTCCTGAATTGGTGAAGCCTTTGAGGCGATGGTCGCCGGCTGTTTGCCGATCTCCTGGCGCCTTGAGGGGTATCCTCCCGCGTTCATATTCCGCAATCGCCGACATGATGGCGATTGACCGACCACGGATTGTGATCGGCCCGGACAGGCAGCAAATATGACAATTCGTCCGCACTCTGTGAAGCGGCATCGCGTCTTGGCCGGTGTAAATATCTCTGGTCGGCCAGGGATGCATGGCAGTCGCGGTTTATTTAGGCCGCGACCGGCAGGAGAGCGGACGGTGAATCTCGGCCGGAAGAGGGGAGGTGTCGCAGAAAAAACAACAACGACGATCCGGCTATTGCCGGATCGGAGGATCTGGTCCCAGAGTGACGCCACCGCAGGTGCGGGTAGCGTCTGGTCGTTCTCAGTCGGC
Organism: Nisaea sp.; assembly: GCF_040217065.1. Taxonomy (GTDB): domain Bacteria; phylum Pseudomonadota; class Alphaproteobacteria; order Thalassobaculales; family Thalassobaculaceae; genus Nisaea. The sequence continues at coordinate 348,306 of NZ_JAVJNX010000009.1, read as the reverse complement.
GAACGACAGATTGACGGCTTTCGGTCCGCGGGCGTCTTCCTGAATTTCAAAATTCAGTTTCTGTCCCTCGGAAATTGTGTCCAAACCGGAGTTCTGGACTGCGGAAACATGGACGAAGACATCACGCGTTCCGTCATCCGGCGTGATGAACCCATAGCCTTTGTCGGTCTTGAAGAATTTGACTGTACCCGTCGACATGGTTGGATACCTCTCCTGCTCACAAACTAGAAACCCACATACTCAATCTTCCACCTTCAGACACGCTTTAGGAGAGATGCTCGGTCCGGACCGGTAAAGGCACTCCATTCTTAAAGCCGTCTACAGACAGTTTTGAGATAGGTTGTGGATGACGGTGCGGCAAGTGAAGTTGTGATTAAAAATAATGCGGTGCCGGAGGCAGTCTTGTTCGCCACCTAGTGCTGTGGCGCGGAATCAGGGCAAAAAAGAGACCGCACCGGAACGATATGGGGGGCGGGGGTGCCCGGATCGAACGCTCTATGGTGCGGTCCTGAAGATGACTCTCAGGGTAAATTACCCAATGCATCGAGGAAGGTGAAATACCGCCAACGCGGGGAAAACGTTATCACGGCGGCTGTCTGAACCCCGTCCTCGTGTTACCCTATAGATAAGGGCGTTTCTCGCCGGTCGGTGTGGGAATCCGCACGATGATGGCGGGCGGGCGGCCTGACGCGGGAAATCGCGCATTCGCCGGGAGGTTGTGGGCCACCCCGTCCTCTTGCAAGATGATATCGGCACGCGTGGGGATGCGTGGTCCGGGACGCGACAAGAATGTCCGGCGCATAGAGCGGGGAGAAACTGGTGTCGAGTATCAATCGCAGCCTGGCGGTGAGCAATCTGCTGGGGTGCCTGCCCGAGGCGAAAATCGCCGATCTGGACAAGAGATGCCGCTGGCGCAACTTTGAAGCGGATCAGGTTATCATCAATCTCGATGACGACTCGACCGACGTTTATTTCATCATCTGGGGCGATGTCAGGGTGACGGTCTTTTCCGAGACCGGAAAGACCGTGATCATTCACGACATGAAGACCGGAGATCATTTCGGAGAATTCGCTGCAATCGATGGCGGACGGAGGTCTGCCAGCATCGTTGCGCAGAGCCGCACGATTGTCGCCTGCATGCCGGACCAGATGTTCCGGGATCTGCTCGCCGAAGTTCCGGAAATGTCGCTGATCGTCATGAAACGCATGGTGGGCTCCCTGCGCACACTGGTGGAGCGGGTGGTCGAGTTCAGCACGCTCGGTGTGCGCAACCGCATCCATGCGGAGCTGCTGCGGCTTGCCCGGGCGGGCCGGATCGTCGACGGCACCGGGCGGATCTCCCCGCCGCCGACCCATGCCGAGATCGCCGCCCGGATCAGCACGCACCGGGAAGCGGTGACCCGGGAGCTCAAGGCTCTGGAACGCAGCGATTTGCTGGAGCGGACCCGCGGGGCCTATGTCGTCAAGAACATGGCGGAGCTGGAACGCATGGTCGACGATGCCCGTGCCGGCCGAGAGTCGCACTGATGCCCGGCCCTGATTGTGCACTGCGACAAATCAGCTCCGGTGTGCATTCAAACTGACATATTTTCGGGCTAATACTGTTATATTGCATCGCAACATAACGAGGCCGGCCAATGTCGATCAGAAATCTGGACAAACTCTTTCAGCCGACCTCGGTCGCCATTATCGGGGCGAGCAACCGGGAGCAATCAGTTGGAAAAGTACTGTCCCGGAATCTTCTGGGCGGGACGTTCAACGGCCCGGTGCTGCCGGTCAATCCGCACGAGACGGCGATCGGATCGACGCTCTGCTACAATAGCATAGCGGAGCTTCCCATCGTCCCTGACCTCGCCGTGATCTGCACGCCGGCGGCATCCGTTCCCGCGGTGCTGGAGGATCTGGTGGCGAAAGGAACGAAGGCGGCCGTTGTGGTCACCGCCGGTTTCGGCGAGGCGGATGGGCACGGTGCCGATCTGGCGGGCGAGATCAAGCGCATCAAGTCGGAATCTCCGCTCCGCGTGGTCGGGCCGAACTGCGTCGGCATCATGGTGCCCACCCTCGGACTGAATGCCTCCTTTCTGCATATCGCGCCGCCTGCGGGCAATCTTGCGTTCGTCACGCAGAGCGGGGCGGTCGCGTCCGCCGTCGTCGACCATGCGGCGCACCACAATATCGGCTTCTCCCACGTGGTGTCGCTCGGCAACATGACCGATGTGGATTTCGGCGACATGCTGGATTATCTGGTCGCCGATCCGAACACCAAGGCAATCCTGCTCTATATCGAGTCGATCAGCAGTCCGCGGAAATTCATGTCCGCCGCGCGTGCTGCTGCCCGGAACAAGCCGGTGATCGTCATCAAGTCGGGGCGCAACGAGGCTGCCGCCAAGGCCGCGGCCTCCCATACCGGCGCGCTTACGGGCTCGGACAAGGTCTATAACGCCGCCTTCCGCCGCGCCGGCATTCTGCGTGTGTACGATCTGCTTGAGCTGTTCGATGCGGTGAACACGCTCGGCACGGGCCTGAAGGCCGCGAACGACAGGCTGGCGATCATCACGAATGGCGGCGGCCTCGGGGTGCTGGCGACCGAAAGCCTCGTTGAACTCGGCGGGCGTCTGGCGGAGCTTAGCCCGGAGACCATCGCCGCGCTCGACGCCAAGCTGCCTTCCACCTGGTCGCGCGGCAATCCGGTCGACATCATCGGTGACGCACCGCCGGAGCGCTATGAAGCGGCGCTGGACGAGGTGGTGAAGGATCCGAATGTGGATGCAGTGTTGGTGCTGAACTGCCCGACCGCGATCGCGGACAGTTTCAAGGCGGCGGAAGTGGTGCAGCGCGCCGTGGCCAGAAAGCCGCGTGTGCCGATCCTGACGAACTGGGTCGGCGAGGGCGCGCAGGAAGAGGCGAAGAAGGCTTTCTATCGGGCCTCGGTGCCGTCCTACGACACGCCGAACCAGGCGGTTACCGGCTTCATGCATCTGGTGCGCTACAAACGCCGCCGCGACATGCTGATGCAAACGCCGCCTTCCCTGCAAGAGGGCTATCACCCGGAGACCGAGCGGGCGCGCAAGGTCGTCCAGAAGGCGCTCGACGATGGCCGGGAGTGGCTGACCGAGCCGGAAGCCAAGGATGTTCTGGATGCCTACGGCATTCCGGTGGTCGAGACCATGATTGCGCAGACGCCGGAAGAGGCCGGTCTGGCTGCGGTCGAGCTCGGCAACCATGTGGTCCTGAAGATCCTCAGCCACGACATCACCCACAAGAGCGATGTCGGCGGGGTCCGCCTCGACCTGACCGGACGGCAGCAGGTCGTTGCCGCCGCGGAAGAGATGCTGCGGACCGTGAAGCGGGTGAAGCCGGACGCGAGGATCGACGGTTTTGCCGTCCAGCGCATGGCCGTCATGCCCCATGCCGTGGAACTGATCATCGGCATCAGCACCGACAGCGTCTTCGGGCCGGTCATCCTGTTCGGCAAGGGCGGGGTCGAGGTCGAGGTTGTGGATGACAGCGCCGTGGCATTGCCGCCGCTCGACATTCCGCTGGCCCGCGACATGGTGCAGCGGACACGGGTCTGGTCGCTGTTGCAGGGCTACAGGAACCGTCCGCCGGCGGCGATCGAGGAGCTGACCGGGGCGCTGGTCAAACTCTCGCAGATCGCCATGGATCTTCCCGAGATCAGGGAACTCGACGTCAACCCGCTCTATATCAACGATTTCGGCATTCTGGCCCTGGATGCCCGGATCCGTGTGCAGGATGCGGCGAGGGCGATCCCCGTCGCCATCCAGCCCTATCCGAAGCATCTGGAGCGGCATGTCAGTCTCGATAACGGGAGGGCCCTCACCGTCCGGCCGATCCGCCCGGAAGACGAGCCGGCCCTGCTGGAGCTGATCCAGAAATCCTCCCAGGACGATCTGCGCCGGCGGTTTTTCGCCCCGGTAAAGACCCTGCCGCACGAGACGGCGGCGCGGCTGACCCAGATCGATTATGACCGGGAAATGGCCCTGATCGGGGAAAGCCAGGGGGAAATTCTCGGCGTCGCCCGGCTCACCGCCGACCCGCATTTCGAGACCTGCGAGTTTGCCGCCCTGGTCCGGACCGACCAGCAGGGGCAGGGGCTTGGCCGGCGGCTGATGGGCGATCTCATCCGGCATGCCCATTCCCGCGGCCTGAAGAAAATGTTCGGCTACGTGATGTCGGAGAACCGGGCGATGCTGGCGCTCTGCCGCGATCTCGGATTCGTCGAGGCGCCGTCGCCGGACGATGCCGGCACCCGGCTCATGAGTCTCGACATCAAGCAGGGCGCTTAGGAACCTGATTCCGGTCGGTCCGGCTTCAATGTCGACACCGGACGATGTATGCATGTGGGGTGATTTAACCGGAGCCTGAAACCATGCGCGTCGATCTGAATTCCGATCTCGGGGAAAGCTGGGGCACCTACGCGCTGGGGGCCGATGCGGACATGCTGTCCATCGTCTCCAGCGCCAATGTCGCCTGCGGCTTTCATGCGGGTGACCCCAATGTCATGCGGGACACCGTGATCCGAGCCCGGGACGGCGGCGTCGGCATCGGCGCGCATCCGGGCTATCTCGATCTCTGGGGTTTTGGCCGACGCAAGATTTCCGGCGACAGCCTGGCCGATCTGGAGAAACAGACCGCCTACCAGATCGGCGCCCTGATGGGGCTGGCCGCGCTTGAGGGCGCGCGCGTGACCCATGTGAAGACCCATGGCGCGCTCGGCAATCTGGTGGCCGAGGATGACGGCGTTGCCGGGGCCGTCGCCAGGGCCGTGAAATCCGTCGACCCGACGCTGATCCTGGTGGTCATGCCGGGCATGGCGACGGAGCGGGCGACGGATGCGGCCGGTCTGCGCATGGCCCGCGAGATCTATGCCGACCGGGCCTATCAGGATAACGGCAACCTGGTGCCGCGCAGCGAGCCGGGCGCCGTGATCCACGATGCCGAAGCGGCTGCCGCCTCCGTGCTGGCCATGTTGCAGGAAGGCGCGGTCATCACCAAGAGCGGCACGCGCATCAAGGGCCGGATCGATACGATCTGCGTGCATGGCGACAATCCGGCCGGTGTCGAGATGGCCCGGGCGCTCCGGGCCTCCCTGGAAGCCGCCGGTGTCGAGATCGCGCCGTTCCACCGTTTCGTCTGACCTGCACCAGCGCCGCAATCCGAACGGTTCATTCGCGATCCTGCCTCTTGGGCCCGCCCGCCCGATCCTGCATAGTCACTGCCAATCAGAAAATAACGGGGAGGCAGGAATGGGTTATGTGACAACGGATGACGGGATCTCGCTCTATTGCGAGACGACCGGTGAGGGAACGCCTGTCGTCTTCGTGCATGAATTCGCCGGGGATCACCGGAGCTGGGAGCCCCAGGTCCGGGCGCTGTCCCGCTACTACACCTGCATCACCTACAGCGCCCGCGGCTATCCGCCGTCGGACGTGCCGGAAGATGTCGCTCGCTATTCGCAAGCCCGGGCGCGGGACGATATCAAGGCCGTGTTGGATGCCAATGATATCGAGGCGGCGCATATTGTCGGCCTCTCCATGGGCGGCTTCGCCACCCTGCATTTCGGCCTCGCCTATCCCGATCGCGCCCTGTCCCTGGTTGTCGCGGGCTGCGGCTATGGCGCCGATCCGGACCGGCGGGACGATTTCAAGAAACAGTCGAACCTGCTCGCGGACAGGATCGAGGGCGAGGGCATGGACAAGGTCGCCCCCGTCTACGCCCTGGAGCCGGCCCGGGTGCAGTTGCAGAACAAGGACCCGCGCGGCTGGGCCGAGTTCGCGGCCCAGCTCGGCGAGCATTCCGCGAAAGGCTCCGCCAACACCCTGCGCGGCGTGCAGGCAAACAGGCCGTCGCTCTACGAACTGCAGGAGCAGATGGCGGCGCTGACCGTGCCGACCCTGATCGTGAACGGGGACGAGGACGAGAGCTGCCTTGAGCCGGGCCTGCTGATGAAGCGCACCATCCCGTCCGCCGGGCACGCCATGTTCCCGAATACGGGCCACACCCTGAATATTGAGGAGCCGGCCCTGTTCAACCGCACCATTCTCGACTTCTTCCACGAGGTCGAGGCCGGCCGCTGGGGCCTGCGCGACCCGCGCTCTCTCAAGGGCGGCACGCTTGGCCGCTGAAGAATTGGGCCGCTGAAGAACTGGGCCGCTAACACACCGGAGAGACGCCATGACCGACCTCCCCATCATCGAGCTTCGCCGCATCGAGGCGAGCGTGATCAAGCCGCTCTACGAGGAGATGGTGGCGGAGGTCGGCAAGCCGGCGGCGCAGAAGATCCTCGGCAACGCCATCCGCAAGGCCGCCATCGCCCAGGCCCGGACCTTCGCCGACCGCGACGGCCCGGACCGCGACATGCGCAGCTTCCAGGCGCTCTACAGCCTCTGGACCCATGGCGGGGCGCTGGAGACGGAGGAGCTGGAGCGGACGGAGGAGAGCTTCCACTTCAACGTCACCCGCTGCCGCTATGCCGAGATGTACAAGGAAATGGGCCTCGGGGAGATCGGCCACCTCTTGTCCTGCAACCGGGACGGCAGCTTCTGCGAGGGCTATTCGGACAAGATCACGATGCAGCGCGGCCAGACCATCATGGGCGGGGCGAGCCATTGCGATTTTCGCTATCGGTATGAGGGGGAGTAAGCTGCCCCCCTCGACGCAGCCTGCAAATCTTGGTCCCGTATCTATGGTTGGCGATAGAGTGCTGTCCGTATTGAATAACGAATCTGGATCATCGTTCAGGCGCGTTTTACTGGACCGGACCGACCATGGATGTACACCCGAGCCTGCCACGAGCCAGGGAAATCAGGGACCGCGCGCAAACCGCAGCAGTGCGCGAGCTGCTCTCATACTGGATGGCAATTCATCCCGGCGACCGGATCCCGGCCCGGGCCGATTTTGATCCGCTGGCAGTCCCGAAAACCCTGCCAAATCTCGTGCTGACCGACGTCGAGCGGGAACCCTACCGCTTCCGGGTGCGTCTCATGGGGACGGGGATCGTACAGGCCAGGGCGAGGATTTCACCGGCAGGTATCTCGACGAGGTCTGGCCCGATGCAGGCGAGCAACTTATCGTGCGCGACAGGGTCGCGGTCGTCGAGAAGGGCTTGCCGAACTACAGGTACGGGGTGTCTCCGACAAAGTTCAGGCTGGATTTCGCTGCGCTCGAGCGCGTGTTCCTGCCCTTCGCATCAAACGGAGAGGATGTTGATATGATCCTGAGTGTCGTTGTGTACGAGCAACCGAATCCGCGGAGGGATGAGTAGACGGCGGACCCGCCGAGCGCGGCCGCGGGACCGGGTCAGACGGCGCCTCCGTTCCCGCGCAGAACGTCCTGAACAGCATCGGCTGTTGGAATAATTTCTTATTAAATTAATCCCATACTGGTTTTATAATGCCAAGGTTGACCGCCGCCGGAACCAACCTTGGATGTTTCTCTGTGGGGAAAGACAGATTGAAGCGGCAGTCCCGCTACACTGAGCAGATCCTGGAAGTGATCGATGACCTGGCCGAGGCCATCGCGATCTACGATGCGCAGGACAGGCTGATCTTCTACAACCGCGCCTTCCTGAAAATAAACCCGCGGGCCGAGGAATTCGTTGAGCAGGGCATGACCTACGAGGCCGGCCTGCGCATGAATGTCGCGCTCGGCAAGGTAATCGAGGCGCAGGGCCGGGAAGAGGAATTCATCCGAGAGCGGGTTGAGGCGCACCGGAACCCGACCGCCGACATCACCGTGCGCGATTACGTGGATGGCAGCCGCCTGCTGGTCAAGGAGGCGAAGACCGCGAGCGGCGGCATCGCACTCTGTATCACCGTTGCCACCAATCTCCGCAAGGCGGAGGAAACACTCCGGCAGCACGAGATCGAGCTCACCCGCTCGAAGGCAGAGATCGAGACGGCCCTGGAGGAGAACCAGCGCCTCAGCCGCTCCCTTGCCGAAAAGGTCAGGGAGCTGGAAGTTCTGGCCGTAACGGATCCGCTGACCGGGCTCTACAACCGGATCAAGCTGGATGAGGAGATCGGCCGGGAAATCGACCGTGCGCTCCGCTACGGCAATGCGTTCGGCGTGATCATGATGGACATCGACCATTTCAAGCAGGTCAACGACATGTTTGGCCACCAGACCGGCGACCGCGTGCTGGAGGAAGTGGCGCGGGTCCTGACGGAAACTTCCCGTCCGACCGACATCGTCGGCCGCTGGGGCGGCGAGGAGTTCCTGGTGGTCTGCCCGGAGACGGACATGCCGGGGCTGACGGCGAAGGCCGAGCGCTTCCGCCGGGCGCTCGAGGCCTACACGTTCCCGGGGGTCGGGCAGAAGACCTCCAGCTTCGGCATCGCCGCCTACCAGCCCGGCCAGGACGCGAAGGACCTGCTTTCCCGTGCCGATGCGGCGCTCTATCGCGCGAAGGAGTCCGGCCGCAACAGGGTTGTTCAGGCGGCTTGAAGGGGGCAGGGGGCTTGCCGGTTAAATCGGTGTCCCCCTAAATCGACCGGGACAGCGCCGCTTCCAGGCGCTCTGCAGCCTCTGGACCCATGGCGAGGCGCTGGAGACGGAGGAGCTGGAGCGGACGGAAGACAGCTTCTGTGAGGGGTACTCGGACAAGATCACAATGGAACGCGGCCAGACCATCATGAGCGCGGCGAGCCATTGCGATTTCAGGTACCGGTATGAGGGGGATGAAACCGGCTGAACCCGGTCTTGTGTCCCCGTAAGCGCTAAATTTCCCGGAATTCAGAAATGTCCGATCCAGTCCGCCTGTCCCTGATCCACGCAACGCCGTTCGCCATAGCCCCGATAGAGACGGCGTTCCGGGAGGCATGGCCGGAGGCCGAGATCCGCTCGCTGCTGGACGAGGCTCTTTCGGTCGACCGCGCGAAGGAGGCGACCCTGACGCCCGCGCTGGCGGGCCGGATCGTCGCGCTCGCGCGCTATGCCGAGGGAACGGGACCGGCCGGAATCCTCTTCACCTGTTCGGCCTTCGGCGAGGCGATCGAAGAGGCCGCGCGCACATCGCCGCTGCCGGTCCTAAAGCCGAACGAAGCCATGTTTGAGGAGGCCTTCGGCCACGGCCCCCGTGTTGCGATGATCTACACCTTCCCGGCGGCGGTCGGGGGCATGGCAGAGGAATTTCGCGAAGAGGCGGCGCGGCGGAAGTCGGATGCGTGCCTGACGACAGTGTTCGCCGAGGGGGCGCGGGAGGCGCTGGCTGGCGGCGACGCCGAAACCCACAACTGCCTCATCGCCGAGGCGGTCGCCCGCACGAAAGACGCGGATGTCTTCCTGCTGGCCCACTTCTCCATGGCCCCTGCCGCCCCGGCCTGCCGGGCGGTGACCGACCGGCCGGTGCTGAGCGCTCCGGAAGCGGCGGTGCGGAAGATGAAGGCGTTGGTTGAGGTGCGGGAGCGGTTCGGCTGACGGGCTTTTCGTGGAATGAGCCGGGTGAGGGGATACGAGACTTGGGCTTTTGGACTGTGAATTAAGTCGTGTGTCCCCTTAATTCTTTCCTTAATTCTTTAATTCTAGTTCGCATCACTATGTTTGCTGAAATAATTAGCTGGAAGAAATTTCCTTCCACCAATCATAAAGTGGCGTAAAACGCTAGAGTACTTCTGGTGGTCGATTTCAACAGCGTTCCTTCCTAGGTGTGGGAGCCCAATACAACATTCTCCTCTACCCCAATCTACCATCAGTGAGGGTAGGGGGCCCCAACCGCTTTTTCTCAAATTACCGACTAGTGCTCGCCTGATTCCATTCGTAAGGATATCTACGGCTTCTAAACCGGGTTCCGGTTCGCTTGAGAAACGAAGATCTTCAGTAAAAATTGGGCGAAGCAAAACTGCTTCTCCCCTCGATTGCTTTTGAGCATGAGCCTTGAGATATTTCGGAAGCTCTGATTCAAGATGCTTTTGGAAGGAGTAGTTTCCTCCCTCAATTTTGAAGAAAGACTCAGATCGTAGTGATCTAGATTGGATCATAGGCATCACCGTCTTATGCCAAAATATTTCCCAGTTCGTCGCTTTCTGTTTGTTTTTTCCGTCGATAGCCCAGTGGTACTCAGAAAGTTCGCGAGGTCGGTGAAATGCAAAATAGTTTGTGCTCAAATTTAATGTCCGAACGATCGCATCGTTTAAAGTAGCGAGTTGTACATACTGGGGCATAGACATGATTTCTACTTGGTGTCGGAGCTTCCAGAGATCTTCAATCATTCGCGGGTGGTGCTTTTTTGATAGGTGAATTGTTATTCCTTTAGCTTGTCCGCTTCTGTGGGACTCGAGTTCCTCCAGAGAGTGGAGGGAGAGATCGATAGCCGAAGAAAAGAACAGGCATCCAGTTTTTCGCAGAACGTCAATTGTACTGGATACTTGCCTTTCGGTTAGCGTCTTGCCTTTTACTTCGCCGCGCAGCTTTGGGAGGTTTTGCCGATGTCGTCTGAATAGGCGCTCAAACCTGACCATGTTTGTGCTTGGTACTACTAAAATTCCAACAGTCGAAATCAAAGCGTCCGCGTCGGTACGGTGAGTAAAAGTGCCAGATTCATCTATGAAAAAATGCATGTATCGTATCTTTTATAGTTTTGGATAAGACTATGGGTGAAAAGGGGACACGAAACCAGTCTACTGCAGGCGCGGGAGAAAAGGGGACACGGGGTGAAAAGGGGACACGAAACCTTTCTCCTGCAGGCGGGAGGTCAGTCACGTGTCCCTTGAGCGGCTTGAATGGTCTTATTCCGTTGCGACCATGCCGCGCGCGATGACCAGCAGATCGTCGGCATATTGGTAGGCGCCGGCCTTGCAGCGCTCGGCGGCGAGCTCAAGCAGGCTTTCGAAGGCTGTTCCGGCTTTCGGACCGAGGGCAGGATTTCCCTCGCGGGCTTCCTGCGTATCCCTGATCGCGGCCTCACAGGTTTTCAGGCTGGTGATTGTCGTCGGGTTTTTTCCGGCGGCATATGCGGTTCCGCCGAGCGCGACGGCGAGAGCGGTCGTGACGATGAGCAATCTCGTTAAAGACAACATCATGTTTCCCTCATGGCGTCCGTGACATTTCCTGAACACGTGACGTGCTCTTGAGATAATCCGTTGAACGCGGAAAATAAGGGGTGTCACCGGCACCGTACGAAAGATTTCGGACCTTCTCCGGGCCGCACGGCGCCGCCAGGTCGGACACCATTCCCGACAATTGCATGCCGGCATGTCGCAATCAGTCGCGTTGGCAGGCGTAATCCGGACAACGTCTTCAAATCATTACCCTTAAATTGGCAGGCTGGATCCTGTCGCCGAAAGAGTCCGGCTCGCCAAAAGAGCCGTTCATCTGTTGCCCGGCACCAGGGAGGAGGGCGCGATTGCGTCAAGGAGTCCGAGGAAGCACCCATGAAGCAAATCTCGCTTTCGCGCCGTCTCAGGCGCACCCCGTTCAGCGATGGAGTTGAGGCCGCCGGCGTGAAGGCCTACACCGTCTACAATCACATGCTGCTGCCGACGGTCTTTCACTCCCTGGAGGAGGACTATCGTCATCTGAAACAGGCCGTGCAGGTATGGGACGTCGCCTGCGAGCGTCAGGTCGAGATCCGCGGCCCGGATGCCGGCAAGCTCGTCCAGATGCTGACCCCGCGCAGCCTGACGCGGATGCTCCCCGGACAATGCTACTACGTGCCCATCGTCGACGAGACCGGCGGCATGCTGAACGACCCGGTCGCGGTGAAGCTGGCGGAGGACCGCTGGTGGATCTCCATAGCCGACAGCGATTTGCTCTACTGGGTCAAGGGCATCGCCTATGGCTACCGGCTGGATGTCCTGGTGGACGAGCCCGACATCTCGCCGCTTGCCGTGCAGGGGCCGAAGGCGGAGGACCTGATGTGCGCGATTTTCGGAGAGCATATCCGGTCTCTCCGGTTTTTCCGGTTCAGTCTCTTCAGTTTCCACGGCCGGGACCTGGTGATTGCCCGCTCCGGCTATTCGAAACAGGGCGGTTTCGAGATCTATGTCGATGGCAGCGATATCGGCATGCCGCTCTGGCATGCGCTTATGGAAGCCGGCAAGTCGATGGATGTCCGGGCCGGATGTCCGAACCAGATCGAACGGATCGAGAGCGGCCTGCTGTCCTACGGCAATGACATGACCGACGACAACACGCCCCATGAATGCGGTCTCGGCCGTTTCTGCAATACCGAGTCAGCGATCGGCTGTATCGGCCGGGACGCGCTCCTCAGGGTCGCCAGCGAGGGGCCGGTGAAACAGGTGCGCGCCATCGCCATCGACGGCCCGCCCGTGCCGGCATGCGATCGTCACTGGCCGATCCTGGTGAAGGGCAAGCGCGTGGGCCGGGTTTCGTCAGCGGTCTGGTCCCCCGATTTCAAGACCAACGTTGCGATCGGAATGGTAAAAGTGACCCACTGGGATCCGGGAACGGCGGTGACGGTCGAAACCCCGGAGGGGTTACGAGACGCGGCGGTTCAGGACGGATTCTGGAATTGAGCAGGGGCGGGGAATTAAGCCGACATACTTCTTCGTTCACCAAGGCGAAATAAGGGGCGGCACGAGATACTTCCCGTCTTCAGACGGCTCGGGAATGTGGTCATTCCGGATATCGTGATTTAACGCATCGAAAAATTCGAATATGATGATTTGAGCCGGTCCCATTCATGCGGATCGGAAAAATCGGCTGCTGCCGACCCTCGACTTTGGACGGTGGCGCCAAAATGTTGGGAGGTAACAATGCGTGCTTTTGCTCTTATTCTGTCGGTTCTCAGCCTCGCGGTCATTCTCGCGACACCGGCGGACGCAAATCAACGGTATGGCAAGCAGAAGGTCGTATATCACATCAATTACGATGGTGGCGATGCGGACAAGAAATACCGCGGCGCCATGCGCAACATCCAGAACCACATCAACGCGGTCGGCGCGGAGAACATGGAGATCAAGGTGGTCCTGCATGGCAACGGTGTCGGTCTGCTGAAAAGCGCGGCCTCGAACCAGCAGGTGCAGAGCGGTGTCACCAGCCTGAGAGCGCAGCAGGTCTCGTTTCATGTCTGCAACAACACCCTGAAGGGCAGAAAGATCAGTTACGAGAACGATCTCTTCGAAGTCTTCGAAGACGACATCGTTCCGAGCGGCGTGGCCGAACTGTCCCATCTTCAGCAGCAGGGTTATACCTACATCAAGCCTTGATCTGAATTCCGCCAATTCAGGGGGCGCGCGACTCAATTCTGACACCGGTTTTGAGGTAAACCGTGCGCAGGAATGGAGTCGTGTGTCCCCCAATCCTCCGTGTGTCCCCCAATCCTCCTCCCTTTCTTCCCAACCAGCTCCGTCGAAACCTTCCGCCCGAACAGCCGCTCCCCATTCCGGTACGCGATCATCCGCGTGACGTACCAAGCGCTTCAGGTTTCGGCGTCAGCCGCACCTTCCTGCTCTGCGATGACCAGGAACTCGCTATCGGCGAGCGGCCGGTGCCGGGAGGCGCCGGCGCGCTGGCTGCGGGTGAGGATGCGGCCGACCTGCTCGGGTGTCGCCTTCAGGCCGTATTCCGCCAGTTTCTGGAGGACGGCGCCGGAATCACTCCACTTCCCGATGACCAGCTCTGCGGTCCGGCCGACGACTTCCGGCTCGAACGGGAAGGCGAAGCGGCGTTCGTCCGCCGCGGTGAACGCAGTGATGGCGCGCCATTGCTCGTACCGGAACGCGCCTTTACCGACGATCGGCTTGTAATAGTCGATCGGCAGGCCGCTGATGCGCTCGACGAGCTGGCACACCTCCGGCAGCCGGTCCAGCTGCAGGCCCGTCTCGGCGCCGTAGATCATCTTTAGCGCCGACGCGACGGACTCCATGGCGGCGTTTCCGGCCCGATAGCCGATCCCGTTGATCGAGACCTGAAGCACATCGGCGCCGCCCTCGTAGCCGCCAAGCACGTTGGCGACGGCCAGGCCGAAATCGTTGTGGCAATGCACTTCGACTTTCAGGCCCGTCTGTTCCTTCAGATGGCTGACCAGGAAGCGGATCGCGGCGGGCCGGGCGATGCCCTGGCTGTCGACAACGGTGACGTAGCTCGCGCCTTCCGCCTCAGCGGCCTTGGCGGCGCGCGTGATGTGCTCCAGATCGGCGCGGGTGGTCTCCGGCATGAACAGGTTCACGACACAGCCCGCCGCCCGGGCCGCGCGGACCTCCCCGATCATCTTTGCGAACTGCGCCTCGCGGCTGGTCTTGAAGACGTGGCGCTGCATCTCGTCGCCGATATGGTACCAGACCATGACATGCCGCACGCCGAGCTCAAGCGCCTTCTCGACCCGTCCCGGCTGCCAGGTGACCCAGAAATCCATGCCGAGATCCCGGCGCATGATTTCGCGAATGACTTCCTGCCAGCCCGGAACCGTCAGGAAAATTTCGGTGCGCTTGATGCCGAGCCGGGCCAGGGCCTCGGCGATTTGCACCTTGTCCGCCGTGGTGAACGCGAGATCGGCCGATTCCTCGCCGTCGCGGAGTGTCAGGTCGTGCAGTTCGACCGGGCGGGGCGGTACGGCGATCGCCGGATCGAAATTATGCCGGCTGGTGGCCCAGCGGGGACCGTTCCAGGGTTCACCCTCAGTATTATCTCGCTCGTTCGACATGAACATCCCTCCTTTTTACTCTCAGGTCTTCCTGGCCTGTTTCGGCAGCGTTTGCGGCACATTTTGAACAATGGCGGCTACCGCGTCCCGATCTGTTCCATCGAGATCTCCCGCCCGAACAGCCGCTCCGCATTCTGGTAGGCGATCTTCCGCGCCACATCCTCGGGCAGTCTGGCGAGCCAGGCCCTGTTTGAGTCCATGATGGATGTATAGTTCTCCCATTGGCCATTGATCCAGGTGTCGCTGCCCACCATCAGCCGGTCCTGGAAGGCGAAGATGATCTTTTCCCATTCCGGGTCGAGCTGCCCGTCATATCCGAGAATGGCGTGCTCCTTGAGGGATGTGTCTGCAACCAGTTCCGGGAATTCCTCCATCAATGCGAAGACACCGGCGGCAGACTCGCCGAGACCGGCATGGGCCCATATGATTTTGACATCCGGGTCGAGGCTATAAAGCCACTTGATGGGGGCTGAGTCGGAATGGACATGAAGGTATATGTCCCTGGCTTTCGCCAGGCCGATCACGGTGCGGAAGAACGGCTCGTCGGATATGTCCAGCCTGTGTATGTGAAATTCCCCGATCCCTTCATGGGGGTAGGTTTCCAGGCGCTCTGCCAGATAATCGCCCATGCCCGATGACTTGGACCAGTTCGACGAGCCTGCAGTGCCGTGATAGGGGCGCAACTCCGGGACAATCCGGTTGGGGGCATATTCCCACAGCATGATGGTGCCCTCGTCGGGCGTCGAGGAGACGAGCGCCATGGCAACACCGTTCCGGTCCATCAGCTCGACGATGCTCTCGACGGGGAACTGCCGCCATGCGGGCTCCTTGTAATGCATGTGCGCATCGAAGAGCGGCAGCTCGTTAACGGCGTCTCCGATCGGCTTCTTGTCATGCGCGCGCGCCGGTGCGGGGCCGAGCAGGGAGATGAGCCCAATGGCCAGTCCGATGGCAAGTATGGTGGATGAAAGGCGGCTCACAGCATTCTCCTCTCGGGCGATCCGTGCCGGCGATGTCCGGCCGGTGTTGCTTCAAGAGTATACGCCGCGTTCGTCTGGTCCACCTGTTCGTGCCCGGGCAGGGGCTCTTTTGTTCGGGAGCTGATCAAGAAGGTGCGGGTCTTGCGCTTCGCCAGGTTTCACGTCCGGAATCGACCAAGGTCTGCCGCTTCAGCCGCACGCGGGGTTTCCTGTCAGTGTTTGAACAGCCCCGCGGTCTCAAGTTCCCCGATTTTGGCTATGACGTCATCAACCGCGATACCGTCCATCAGATGCGTCACCGATGCAGGATCGCTGCGCAGCCGGGCCATCAGGGTATCGGCGCTGTCCGGGGTGCGAACGACAAAACCGTTGTCACCCCAGGGCCGGTAATGCTGATCCTTGGTCGGGCCGAACAGGCCGACGGTCGGGATGCCGGAGGCGGCTGCGAGATGCATCATGGCCGAATCGTTGGCCACCATCAGGCGGCATTTTTTCAGCAGCTCGTGGGTCGAGAGAACGTCCAGCCCGAAGGCGTCGATTACCGGTCCTGCGCCCTGGTTTTGTAGCAGCGTCGCCCCGGCTTCCCGCTCGTCGGGGCCGCCGACGAGCACGATCTCCGTGCCCCGACCGAAGGCTTCCATCTGCCGGATGCGGTCCGCCAGCGCCGCGAAACGGTCCGCGGGCCAAGTCTTGCCGGCCCAGTTGGCGCCGACGGCGAGCGCGACGGGGGTCTGCGCCCCGGCAAGCAGCTTTTCCGCCGCCTCCCGGTGCTCTGGCGCGGTCCAGACCTTTGGTTCCAGCGACGGCTCGCCGAACATCGAGGCGTTCAGCTCGACCCGGTGCCGCCCGGTACGGTCCTTCGGGACGCTGTAGCGTTTACCGGCCAGCAGCAGCCACGGCATGGCGGAGCGGCGCAGATCGACGACGACGCGCCACTTCCGGGGTGCCATGGCCCGCCAGAGCTGCCACCAATGCCCGTGATGGCGCTGCTTCCTGATGATGTGCAGCGCCTCCAGGTTGGGTACCTCGCCGAACACCTTCGATGCCGGGCCGCCGCAGGCGATGGTGATGCCGTCCTCGGGATATTTTTCGTGCAGCCAGGCGAGAATCCCGGTCGAGAGGATCGCGTCGCCGATCCGTGTGGAGGTGATGAACAATATCGACATCGGGTCTCTCTGGTTTCTGTCCTGTCGCGGTATCCAGGCCAGCTTATTTCGGCATCGAATCCAGCGCGCCCTGCAGGATATAGGCGGCGGCGAGCTGGTCGACCCGCTCTGCGCGCTTCTTGCGGGTCATGTCCGCCTCGATCATTGCCCGCTCGACGGCCATTGTGCTCATCCGCTCGTCGAAAAACGCGACCGGCAGGTCGATGCGCAGGATCAGCTCGCGGGCGAAATCGCGGGTCGACTGGCAGCGCGGGCCTTCAGTGCCGTCCATGTTCAGGGGCAGGCCGATGAGGAAGGCGCCGACATTGCGCTTGGCGACGATCCGGGCCAGCTCCTCGGCATCCTTGGTGAATTTCCGGCGCTGGATGGTGGTGATCGGCGAGGCCACGCTTAGGAATGGGTCGGAGATGGCGATGCCAATGGTCTTGGAGCCGACGTCCAGCCCCAGAATACAGGTGAACTGGCGCATCAATCCTGGCAGGTCGGCAGGGTTGCAGAATGTCATGTCCGGGTGATACCTTCGCCACCGTTTTTGCGGCTCTTTGCTTACTGTAAGGGGCTGCCGCGAAATTCCGAATATCACGGAGAGCCTTATCCGATGTCGCTTGACAAAGCCACTGTCGCGAAAATCGCGCATCTCGCGCGGATCAAGACCGACGACGCGCAACTCGACGCCATGGTCGGGGACCTGAACACCATTCTCGGCTTCGTCGAGCAATTGAGCGAAGTGAATACGGACAATGTCGAGCCGCTGGCAAGCGTCACCGGGCACGGCCTGCCGTTGCGCGCGGACGAAGTCACCGACGGCGCCTATCCCGAGCGGGTCCTGGCCAACGCGCCGGACCGGGCACATGGCTATTACGCGGTTCCGAAGGTGGTCGAATAATGAGCGATCTTCTCTCTCTCAGCCTGACCGAGGCGCGCGACGCGCTGAAGGCGAAAAAGACCTCCTCCGTCGAGCTGACCGAGGCCTATATCGGCGCCATGGAGGCGGGCAAGAGCCTGAACGCCTTCATCACCGAGACGCCGGACAAAGCCCGGGCGATGGCCAAGGCGTCCGACGAAAAGCTGGCCAAGGGTGAAGGCGGGGCCATGGAGGGCCTGCCCATCGGCATCAAGGACCTGTTCTGCACCCAGGGCGTGCTGACCTCGGCCGCGTCCCATATCCTCGACGGCTTCAAGCCGGAGTATGAATCAACGGTGAGCCAGAATCTCTGGAATGCCGGCGGGGTGATGCTCGGCAAACTCAATCTCGACGAGTTCGCCATGGGCTCTGCCAACATCACCAGCCATTACGGCCCGGTCGAAAACCCGTGGCGCCGTACCGGCGGGGGTAACCAGAAATTCGTGCCGGGCGGCTCGTCCGGCGGCTCCGCAGCGGCCGTTTCCGGCCGTCTCGCCATTGCCGCGACCGGCACCGATACCGGCGGCTCCATCCGCCAGCCCGCCAGCTTCTGCGGTATTGTCGGCATCAAGCCGACCTATGGCCGTTGCTCGCGCTGGGGCGTTGTCGCCTTTGCCTCTTCGCTGGATCAGGCCGGCCCGCTGACCCGGACCGTCTCCGACGCCGCCCTGATGCTGGGCGCAATGGCCGGGCACGATCCGAAGGATTCCACTTCGGCCGACCTTGCCGTTCCGGATTTCGAGGCGGCGCTGACCGGCGACATCCGCGGCATGAAGATCGGCATTCCGAAGGAATACCGGGTCGACGGCATGCCGGAAGAAATCGATGCGCTCTGGCAGAAAGGCGCGGCGATGCTGAAGGATGCGGGGGCGGAGATCGTCGATATCTCCCTGCCGCACACCAAATACGCGCTGCCGACCTACTACATCATCGCCCCGGCCGAGGCTTCGTCCAACCTGGCCCGCTATGACGGCGTGCGCTACGGTCTCCGGGTCGATGGCGACAGCCTGAGCGAGATGTACGAGAACACCCGGGCCGAGGGTTTCGGCGACGAGGTGAAGCGCCGCATCCTGATCGGCACCTATGTGCTGTCGGCCGGGTATTACGATGCCTATTACCTGAAGGCACAGAAGGTCCGGGCGCTGATCCAGAAGGATTTCAACGACGCCTACGAACAGGTCGATGCGATCCTGACACCGACCGCGCCGTCGGCGGCCTTTGCCATCGGCGAGAACCAGGACGATCCGATCAAGATGTATTTGAACGACGTCTTCACCGTTCCGGCCAGCCTGGCCGGCCTGCCGGGTATTTCGGTTCCGGTCGGGCTTTCCGGCGACGGCCTGCCGCTCGGCCTGCAGATCCTCGGCAAGGCGTTCGACGAGCAAACCGTCCTCAAGGTCGGCCATGTACTGGAACAGGCGGCGGGCTTCGATGCCCTGCCGGGCTTCCTCGCGGGAGGGAAGTGAGATGAGTGCGGAAAAATCCAACCTGATCGCCGGCAATACCGGTGACTGGGAGATCGTCATCGGCCTCGAGGTGCATGCCCAGGTGACCTCCAGGTCGAAGCTGTTCTCCGGTGCGTCGACGACGTTCGGCTCCGAGCCGAACAGCCAGGTGTCGCTGGTCGACAGCGCTATGCCGGGCATGCTGCCGGTGATCAACGAGGAATGCGTCCGCCAGGCGGTGCGCACCGGCCTCGGGCTGAATGCCGCGATCAATCGCTTCAGCGTGTTCGACCGGAAGAACTATTTCTACGCCGACCTGCCGCAGGGCTACCAGATCAGCCAGTTCAAGCAGCCGATCGTCGGCGAAGGCGTTATCACCGTCGATCTGCCGGGCGGACGCTCCAAGACCATCGGGATCGAGCGGCTGCATCTGGAGCAGGATGCCGGCAAGTCGATCCACGACCAGAGCCCGACCAAGAGCTATATCGACCTGAACCGCTCCGGCGTTGCGCTGATGGAGATCGTCTCCCGCCCGGATATGCGTTCGGCGGAAGAGGCGGCGGCCTATGTGAAGAAGCTGCGGTCCATCCTGCGCTATTTGGGCACCTGCGACGGCAACATGCAGGAAGGCTCCATGCGGGCCGACGTGAACGTTTCCGTGCGCAAGCCCGGGGACGAGCTCGGCACCCGCTGCGAGATCAAGAACGTCAACTCGATCCGCTTCATGCAGCAGGCCATCGAGTACGAGGCGCGGCGCCAGATCGAGATCATCGAGGAGGGCGGCATCATCGATCAGGAAACCCGCCTGTTCGATGCCAACAAGGGCGAGACCCGCTCCATGCGCTCGAAGGAAGAGGCGCACGATTATCGCTACTTCCCGGATCCCGACCTGCTGCCGCTGGTCTTCAGCGAGGAGTTCGTCGCGGCGGAAAAGGCGAAGCTGCCGGAACTGCCCGACGCCAAGAAGGCCCGCTTCATGGCCGATTTCGGCCTCAGCCTGTATGACGCGGCCATTCTGGTCGAGGAGCAGGAAACGGCGGCCTTCTACGAGAAGGTGGCGGCCGGACGCGATCCGAAGATGGCGGCGAACTGGATGATCACAGAGCTGTTCGGCAACCTGAACAAGGCCGGCAAGGATCTGTCCGAGTCCCCGGTCGACGAGGCGAAGCTGGGCGGGCTGATCGACCTGATCACCGACAACACGATCTCCGGCCGGATCGCCAAGGATGTCTTCGCCGAGATGTTCGAGAGCGGCAAGGACGCGCCGACCATCGTTGAGGAAAAGGGCCTGCGTCAGGTCACCGACACCGGTGCGATCGAGGAACTGATCGACAGCGTGATGGCCTCCCAGGCGGAGAAGGTCGCGGAATACCGTTCCGGCAAGGACAAGCTGTTCGGTTTCTTCGTCGGCCAGGTGATGAAGCAGAGCCAGGGCAAGGCCAATCCGGCCATGGTGAACGAACTCTTGAAGAAGAAGCTCGCCGGCTGATTGCGGGTATCTCTCTGTAGGGAAAAGGCGGCGCGGGTTTCCGGCCGCCTTTTTCGTTTCCGCGATGCGGATGCCCGCTTCGTATCGTGGCGCGGCGGGGCGATGTTATAAGCGGTGCAGCATTTACACCGATGACCTTGATTCAGGGGGACTAACTATGGCCGGGAACTTTCCGCTCCACGTCGCATTGCCACTCGCCAAGGCGGAAATTATCGCCGACGAAGCGCTGCGTATCGCGAGTGCAGAAAAAATGATGCCGATGACGGTTGTCGTGCTTGATGCCGGTGGCCAGGTTGTGTGCCTGAAGCGCCAGGACGGCTCCGGGATCGGCCGGGTCGAAATCGCCACGGCGAAAGCCTGGGGCGGCCTCGGCTTCGGTGAATCCTCCCGCAATCTCGGTGCCCGGCTGAAAGAGCGCCTCGGTTTTCAGGTTGCGGCGGCTTCTGCCTTCGATGGCCGGTTCGCGGCGGTCCCGGGCGGTGCGCTCATTCTTGAGAACGGGGCCGTGATCGGCGCCGTCGGTGTCAGCGGCGATCTGTCGGAGAAAGACGAATACTGTGCCTGCAAGGGCATCCAGAAAGCCGGCTATGCGAGTGAGCCAGCCGAGCTGGACGAGAGCTGGCGCTGAATCTCGACTGACTAATCTGTAACTATATACACATCAATACCGTCATTCCCGCGGAGGCGGGAACCCAGGGATCTTAGATCAAAGACTGTTTTCCCTGGGTCCCCACTTGCGTGGGGATGACGGTATTGTTTTGTGGCGGCGAGAGCTAATTACAGCCAGTACGGCGTCGGGTTGTACAGATCGACCAGGAAGTCGACGAAGGCCCGGACCTTCGGCGAGAGATGCCGGCCGCTCGGATAGACGGCGTAGATCGGCACGTCCTCGCGGACATAATCATCCAGCAACGTCACCAGCTGCCCGGTCTTCACATGCTCACCGGCCATGAAGGCCGCCAGCATGGCGAGGCCGCCGCCGGCCAGCACGGTCTGCAGCACCGAGTCGCCGTTATTCATGGCCAGCGTGCCCTTGGCCCGCAGGATCTTCTGCTGGTTGTCGACCATGAAGTGCCAGTCGTTGATCGGGTTGCCCGGCGCATAGGTGATCAGCGAGTGATCGCTGAGCTGATCCGGCGTTTCCGGCTGGCCCCATTTCTTCACATAGTCCGGGCTGGCCACGATCATGCGGTGGTTCACGGCCAGCTTGCGGGCAATCAGGCTGGAATCCTTCAGTTGCGCGATCCGGATGGCGAGATCGATCCCCTCATCGACGAGATCCACCACGCGATCATTCACCAGCAGCTGCACCTCGACTTCGGGATAGCGGTCAAGAAATTCCGGAAGGTGCGGGGCGACATGCCGGTGCGCGAAAGTCGTCGGTGCGGTCAGCTTCAGCAACCCGCGTGGCGCGGAGTGCGCCTGCGAGACGGCGATCTCCGCTTCGTCCACATCGGCTAGGATTCGCTTGCAGCGTTCGTAGTAGGTGGAACCGACCTCGGTCAGGCTGACCCGTCGCGTCGTCCGGTTCAGCAGGCGTACGCCGAGCCGGTCCTCAAGTCCGGAGAGCTGTTTGCTCACCACGGAGGGCGAGACATTGAGGGTTCGCGATGCGCCGGCGAGACTATCGTTCTCAACCACGGAGCAAAAAACCTTCATCGCCGTCAAAGTGTCCATTTCAGCGCGTTTCCCCTGAGTGATAGCGAATTATTAATTCGTTATAGGAACTAATACGGTGCTTTAAAAGAGAATTATCAGTTTGCATGCTCGGTCCGTATTCTGAGAATGACAGTGCTCGTCAATCGACCTGTTCAATTGCCCCGCCGGGCAGATTGTACGTACTGCGGCAGTGCCCCTCATCGCCGCGTATCGGAGACCCACCCGATAGCTGGTGTTCATCTGACTCAGATGGCCACCCGGACAGTCTGATTGGCTTTTTATGAGGCTGCAGCGATTTCCGGACACGGAAATCCCTGCAGCCTTATTTGTCTCGCGACAATCCGGGCAATTCCCACTCTTCCCGCCTCGTGATAGAGGCATGTGACGTTCGGCCCCTGATGGGCCGACGGTGCAACCCTACGCCGGAGCCGGTAATGCGCAATAACGACCTGAAGCCCGAAACCCTCTCGGCGCAAGCCCTCGGTCATGTCGATGCGACCACGGGGGCGGTGACCCCGCCGATCCATCTGTCGACGACCTTTGAACGTGATGCGGACAACTCTTATCCGAAGGGCTTCGTCTATACCCGCAGCGGAAACCCGACCTACGATGTCGCCGAAGACCTGCTGGCGCGGCTGGAGAATGGCGCCGGCGCGCTGATCTTCTCCGCCGGCATGTCTGCGGCGGTTGCGCCCTTCATGACCCTGCGGCCGGGAGACCATGTACTGGCGCCGACCGTGATGTACTGGGCGCTGCGCAGCTGGCTGCTGGATTTCACCGCGCAGTGGAACATCGAGATCGATTTCTTCGATGTGAACAAGCCGGAGAGTGCTGCCGCCCTGGTGCGTCCGGGGAAGACCAGGCTGGTCTGGATCGAAACCCCGGCCAACCCGCTGTGGGATTGCCTCGACATCGCCTGGTTCGCCCAGCTGGCCCACGGTGCCGGCGCTCGTCTCTGCGTCGATTCCACAGCAGCCAGCCCGGTGCTGTCCCGGCCGATCGAGCATGGCGCGGATCTGGTCATGCATTCGGCGACGAAATATCTGAACGGGCACAGCGATGTGCTCGGCGGTGCCCTGATCGCGGCCAAGGCCGATCAGTGGTGGACCGACATCCGGCGGGTCCGGACCGATCATGGCATGGTCATGGGGCCGTTCGAGGCCTGGCTGCTGCTGCGCGGCATGCGCACCCTGCATCTGCGGGTCCGCAAGGCGTCGGAGAACGCCATGGCGATCGCGGAGCATTTCCACAACCACCCCAAAGTCGCTTCGGTGCTCTATCCGGGGCTGCCGACCCATGCCACGCACCATGTCGCGGCGAAACAAATGGAAGGCGGTTTCGGCGGCATGCTGTCCCTGCGGATCGAAGGAGGCGAACAGGCCGCGATCAAGACCGCCGCGAATCTGGCGCTGATCCATCGGGCCACCTCGCTCGGCGGCGTCGAGAGCCTGGTCGAGCACCGCGCCTCCATCGAGGGCAAGGGCACACCGGTTCCGGCCGACCTGCTGCGCTTCTCCATCGGCATCGAGGACCTGGGCGACCTGATCCAGGATCTGGAGCAGGCGCTCGATATGCTTTAGGTGTGAATTCAAAGGAGGCTGCTAATTCCAGCCTCAAGCTTGGCTGGCCGGGTGGGTCGCTCCAGCTGCCTTCCAGTTTCACGTCAAATAGACAACATGCTTGAGGGCCACAGATCACTGGTGCTCCGGAACTCATCCGTCGCGGCCGCGCGGAGAGAGATCACGGAATGCGCACAGAATGGTTACATTTCCTGAATTCAGCCGGTCCAATGGTTCCGCGTAAGGTTCCGTAAGGTTAGGTGTCGGCAATTTGAGCTCGGTCAAGAGGCATGCTGCCGGCTTCCATCGATCCGATGATCAATTGCATGGCGGATTCAATGTCGAAAATGCAATTACTTTCCGTTGATATCCCGCTTTCCACGTTGACGTGTCTTTCCTGTTCTGCCGTCGCTGGAGACGCGGTGTTGGGTGAGAAAGGATTTCATGAGTGCAAGGCCTGCCGCGGCGTCGGGGCGGAGACGAACGGGGGCGGTCCGTCCCTGTTCGGCCTGGTCGGGCGACGTCCGGGAAAGAGAAACGCGGAGATGCGATCTGGCGCGGAATGAGCCCTGAGAGCCGCGTGCCTCTATTTGACTGATGCTTTCACGTGAAAGCTTTGAAGGTCGAGCGTGATTAGGAAGTCTGACAGCATTTTGAAGCTCATGTTGACGCTCGACTCAGTGTGTTCAACACGAGGAGGTCATGATGTCGCGAAACAGTCTTTACAGATCAAAGCGTATTTCCCGTCGGGATCTCACGGTCGCATGGTTACTGGCTGGAGCAATGCTGGCATCTCTGGCGCTCTTTCCGGCGCCCGAGAAGGATTTCGTAGCCGACTTCTCGGGACCTTGTGATGTCGCCTATCGGGAAGTGCCCTATGTAAGCTGATGCGGGCAGCGCAGATTCTCGGCGCGCACGGTCACGACATAATCACAAGGTGGTGCAATTGCGTGAATAGCGCACTGCCAACGGTCTTCTTACATTCCGTGTAGAGATTGCCACAGGTCTCGCCGCGCTTTGCGCGAACAAGAAAAAAATCTGGAGGAAACATGCGCCGTCACAGAAACATGCGCCGTCACATATGTTTTGCCATGCTTGCGGGCGTCTTCGCGACTGCTGCCGCCATCATACCATTCGGCGGCGCCCAGGCGGCTTCTTGCGAAGCGGGCAAGAGTCGCGCCGATATGACCGAGGCTGATGCACAGGCCGTCTATGACTGCCTGCAAAGCGTGATGTACGAAAACTACAACAAGGGCGGCAAGAACTGGATCCCGGCGGAATACGTGAAGAATTACCGGGACTGGAAACTTGCGAATACAGCTCCCGCCGCGCCCGGGTTCCACGGCGATCGCTATCTGATGACCTGGGTCAACCCGGTCGGCTATGACGCCTATGTCGAATTCCGAGATGAGAATGTTGAGATTCCCGCGGGCACGATCATCGCGAAGGAGTCCTTCGACGTGGCGGAGAACGGATCGGCCAAGGCGGGCCCGCTCTTCATCATGCAGAAGGTCGAGGAAGGGCGCTCTCCTGAAACGCTGGACTGGTACTACATGATGGTCTCGCCCGGAGGAGCGCCCGTGGCCGTCGATGTGATTTCAGCCTGCAGCGAATGCCACAAGGAGAATTTCGGCCATCAGGGCGGCCTCGGTTATCCCGTTCTGGATGTCCGGGTGGGGAACTAATCTTCCTCCTGGTTTCGAACCCGGCAATGCAGCCGGTCGATCAGAATGTTCAGGCGGCTTTCGCCGCCTGAATTGCCGTCCAGACCTTCTCCGGTGTTGCCGGCATGTCGATATGCTGCACGCCCAGTGGGGCCAGAGCATCGACAAGGGCATTCATGATCGAGGGCAGGGAGCCGGCGCAGCCCGCCTCGCCGCAGCCCTTGGCGCCGAGCGGGTTCGTTGTCGCCGGGACGGCATGGGTGGCGAATGTGAAGCTGGGCACGTCGCTGGCCCGGGGTATGGCATAATCCATGTAACTGCCGGTCTGCAGCTGCCCTTCGGAATCGTACAGCGCGTTTTCCATCAGTGCCTGGCCAAATCCCTGCACGATGCCGCCATGGGCCTGGCCCTCGACCAGCAGCGGATTCACCACGGTGCCGAAATCATTGACCATATTGTAGCGGTCGATCTCGACCACGCCGGTATCCGGATCGACTTCCAGCTCGCAGATATGACAGCCGTTCGGGAAGGCTGACGGGGCGGCGTCGAAAATGTGTTTCACGCTGAGATCCCGGGGCAGGCCTTCCGGCAGTTCAAGGCCGCTACGCAGCTGTTCGGCCAATTCCGTGACGGTCACTGTACGGTCGGTGCCGGCGATCTGGAACGCGCCGCCCTCGAAGACGATATCCTCGACCGCCGTCTCGAAAATATGGGCGGCGATCTTCCTGCCCTTGTCGATGACGATGTCGCTGGCTTCAAGAATCGCTGCGCCGCTGGCCATGATGGATTTCGAGCCGCCGGTGCCGCCACCGGCGATCAGCTCGGCGCTGTCGCCCTGGATCAGCCGGATGCGCTCGAAGGGGACGCCGAGTTTCTGGTGCAGCACCTGGGCGAACGGTGTCCAGTGTCCTTGGCCGTAATCCAGCGTGCCGGTGATAATGGTGACGTCGCCGTTCTCCTCGAACCGGATGCCGCCCATTTCCTGCTGCACCGGCGCGGTGACCTCGAGATAACAGCCGACACCGCGTCCGCGCAGCTTGCCGCGCTTCTCGCTCTCCGCCTTGCGGGCGGCGAATCCGTCCCAGTCGGACGCGTCGACGGCTTTCTGCATGATGGTGGGGAAATCGCCGCTGTCGTAATTCATGCCGTTGGCTGCGGCATAGGGGATTTCGCTCGGCAGGATCTGGTTGCGGCGGCGCAGTTCGATGGCGTCGATGCCAATTTCCCGCGCGGCGGTCTCGATCAGCCGCTCCATATAGTAGTTTGCTTCCGGCCGTCCGGCGCCGCGATAGGCGGTGACGGGCGTGGTGTTGGTGAAGACGGCCTTGGAGGCGACTTCGATCAGCGGCAGCCGGTAGACGCTGTTGGCATTCTTCAGGGTGTTGAAAGTCGGCATCATCGGCGAGACGGCGGTCAGGAAGGCACCGACATTGCCGTATCCGGTGATCCGGAGCGCGGTGAACCTGCCGTCCGCGTCGAGCGCCAGCTCTCCGGTCATGTCATGGTCCCGGCCATGACAATCTGACAGGAAACTGCCGGAGCGGTCGTCGGTCCATTTCACCGACCGCCCGAGCAGCTTCGCGGCGTGCAGCACGCAGATATATTCCGGGTAGGCGCCGGCCTTCATGCCGAACGAGCCGCCGACATTGCCGGTGATGACATGCATCTTTTCCGGCGCGATATCGAACACCTGCTTGGCCAGCGTGTTCATCATGCCGAACACGCCCTGACAGCCGACATGCAGGGTGTAGCCCTCGCTTGCCGCATCGAACGAAGCGACGGCCGAGCGCGGTTCCATCGCACTGACCACAATCCGGTTGTTGCGCAGGGGCAGGCGGGTGACATGGGCGGCGCTGGCAAAAGCCGCGTCGACCTTCGTCGTGTCGCCATACTGGAAGTCGAGGGCGGTGTTGCCGGGGATGCCGTCATAGAGCTGCGGTGCGCCGGTTTGGGCGGCCGCCCGGGCATCCGTGACAGCGGGCAGAGGATCGATGTCGAGCGCGACCAGTTCGGCCGCGTCGCGGGCCTGTAAGGCGGTCTCCGCAATCACGATGGCGACCGGGTCGCCGACAAAACGCACCCTGTCTGTTGCCAGGGCATGGCGCGGAACATAGCTGATCGGGCTGCCGTCACGGCTCTTCAGGGGCAGGCCGCATTTCATGCTGCCGAGACCGGCGGCATCGAGATCCGCACCTGTCAGGATGGTAATAACGCCGGGCGCCGCGCTCGCTTCTGCCGTGTCGATCCCGTTCAGGGTGCCATGGGCGTAAGGGCTGCGCACCATCACGCCATAGGCCTGGCCGTCCAGATTCACGTCGTCGGTATAATTTCCCTCGCCACGCAGCAGCTTCGGATCCTCGGAGCGGGGCACCGGCTGGCCGATCCCGAATTTCATCATGCCGAGCTGATTGTCTTCGACGACAGAATCCATGGTTCTTTCCCTGTAAGGCCGCTCGCGGGCGCGGCGGATTGTGTACAAATATCGTAGTGGGCGAGGCGCGTCGGGCAAGGACTTTTCCATTTATTACGCTGCACCGCGGCATGCTGTGCTATCCCGATGGAATTCGCTTCCGGCGCTCCGCCGGCCGAGCCGTCGATCCCTCCCGTCGACCCGGAATCGCGGTCATGCTGTCAGCGTCTGCCAGGAGAAAGTCTTCGATGCTTGCGAATGCGCGTTTTACGCTGCCCAGATCGGGACTCGTGGTGCTGTTGGCGGTGCTTGCCGCCTTCGCGCCGATGTCGATCGACATGTATCTGCCGGCGATGCCCTCCATTGCCCGTGACCTTGGCGTTCCCGCGAGAGAGGTTCAGGCCACGCTGGCAGTCTTTATGATCGGTTTCTCCGCTGGCATGCTCCTCTACGGCCCGATCTCGGATCGATTTGGCCGCCGTCCGGTCATGCTGGCGGGTGTCTTTGTTTTCATCATTGCCTCTCTAGCCTGTGTCTATGTTGAACGGATCGATCAGCTCATCATTGCGCGCCTGTTTCAGGCAATCGGTGGCGGGGCGGCATCCATCCTGGCCCGCACTGTCGTGCGGGACCTCTTCACCGCGCAGGAAGCGGCCCGTGTGCTTTCCCTAATGATGATGCTGACCACTCTGGCGCCGATTCTGGCACCGCTGGCGGGCGCGGCCCTGCTTGAGTTTTCTGGTTGGCGTGCAATCTTCGCGGCGCTCTTCGGATTCGGGTCTCTGTCCATAATGGCCGTTGTGTTGCTGTTGCCCGAAACACATCTGAAAGAGGCCCGGGGTGGGATGACCATCGGGCAGGCGCTCGGAGCCTACTGGCATATCCTGTCGGACGGACCGGCCTTCGGTCTCACTGTTACCAGCGCCGCCGTTTTCGCCGGACTGTTCGCCTATATCGCAGGGTCTTCCTTCGTGTTTATCGAGCATTTTGGAACCACACCGGGCTTCTACGCGACATTGTTTGCGTTGAATGCGGCTGCGGTCATGGCTGCCGCTTTTGCCAACAGCCACCTGACCCGGCATTTTGAGCTGAAGAGCCTGCTTTCGGCGGGCGTCGTCATTTCATTCCTGGCGGGACTCTATCTGGTCGTGATCGATGTGGCGGGGCTTGCGGGGCCGGTGACGGTCATGGCCGGGCTCATGTTGTTCGTCGCCATGGTGCCGATTCTCGGCGCCAATGGCATGGCGCTGTTGATGGCGCGCTATCCGAAGAATGCCGGCGCCGCCGCGGCCACCCTCGGGGCGGCCCAGTTCGGCACCGGCGCACTGGCGGCGCTGGTTGTCGGGGCGCTGCATGACGGCACCGCCTTTTCCATGTGCGCCGTGATGGGCGCCTGCGGCCTGATCGCGCTGGTGGCTTTCTTCACGCTCTGCCGCAGGCTCTGACCGTCTGACTATCCAGCCCGCGCGGCGGCGAGGATCATGTCGCTGGCTTTCTCCGCGATCATGATGGTCGGGGCATTGGTGTTGCCGGAGGTGATGGTCGGCATCACCGAAGCGTCGACCACGCGCAAATTCTGGAAGCCCTTCAGCTTCAGCTCCGGATCGACCACCGCCGTCGCATCGTCGCCCATGCGGCAGGTGCCGACCGGATGGAAGATCGTGGTGCCGACCTGACCGGCGGCTTCCGCCAGGGACTCGTCCGCATCCGAATATTCCGGGCCCGGTTTGAATTCGTCCGGGCTGTAGCGGGATAGGGCCGGTTGTGCGGCGATGCGCCGGGTCAGCCGGATCGCATCGGCGGCGACCTTCTTGTCCGCTTCGGAGGCAAGATAGTTCGGCCGGATCGCCGGGGGCGCCATCGGGTCGGCGCTCCTGATCGAGACCGTGCCGCGGCTTTCCGGGCGCAGATTGCAGACGCTGGCGGTAAAGGCTCCGAACGAGTGCAAGGGCTCCCCGAAGGCATCGAGGGAGAGCGGCTGGACGTGATATTCGAGGTCCGGTGTCTCCTTGGACGGATCGGACTTGGCGAACAGGCCGAGCTGCGACGGCGCCATGGTCATCGGGCCGCGCCGGAACAGGGCATATTCCAGCCCGATACCGAGCTTGCCGATCAGCGAGTTGGCGCGTTGGTTCAGCGTCTCCACGCCCGACACCTTGTAGGCGCAGCGGATCTGCAGATGGTCCTGCAGATTGCCGCCGACCTCTGCATTTGCGTGCCGGACATCGATGCCGTGCTGCTTCAGCAGTTCCGGATCGCCGATGCCGGAGAGTTGCAGGATCTGCGGGGAGCCGATGGCGCCAGCGGAAAGCACCAGCTCGCCGCTGCAGGCGGCGCGGGCGTCCTCGCCCTTCACCGAGAGCGAGAGTCCGGTGCAGCGCGTGCCGTCGAACTCCAGCGCCTTGGCATGGGCATGGGTGACGATATGCAGGTTGGCGCGGTGCTTGATCGGCTTCAGGAAGGCCGTGGCGGCGCTCCAGCGGATACCCTTGCGCTGGTTGACGTGGAAATAGCCGACGCCTTCGTTATTGCCCCGGTTGAAATCGTCCGTCTCCGGGATGCCCGCCTCGACGGCGGCCTGCTTGAAGGCGTCGAGGATCTCCCAGGAGAGCCGCTGGCCCTCGACCCGGAGTTCACCGTCCGGATTGCGGCCTGCTTCCTCCCGGACGTGAAAACCTTCGGAGCGGGTGAAGTATGGCAGCACATCGTCCCAGCCCCAGCCGGGATTGCCGAGCTGGCGCCATTGATCATAGTCCCGCGCCTGGCCGCGCATATAGATCATGCCGTTGATGGACGAGCAGCCACCGATCACCTTGCCGCGCGGATAATTGAGGGCGCGGCCGCCGAGCCCGGGCTCCGCCTCGGTCTTGAACAGCCAGTCCGTGCGCGGATTGCCGATGCAGTAGAGATAGCCGACCGGGATGTGGATCAAGTGGTAGTTGTCGTTACCGCCGGCCTCCAGCAGCAGAACCTTGTTCGCCGGATCGGCGGACAGCCGGTTCGCCAGCACGCAGCCCGCGCTGCCGGCGCCGACAATGATGTAGTCGTAGGTCCCGAGGTCCCTGGTCACGGCGTTCCATCCCTGAAGTCGTTTTTATAAGTCTTGCAGTCCGTCCGATGGCAGGCAAGCGCCGCCGGCAGCGTCAGTTCGTCATGGCCTGATAGATCAGCGTGCGCAGCTCCCGGCGCAGTGGGTAGGAGGAGGAAGGCATCAGCTGGGTCATGTGTACCACGCTCAGCTCTTCGGCCGGATCGATCCAGAAGCCGGTCGAGGCGACGCCGCCCCAGGCCCATTCACCGGCGCTCCCGAGGACCTGCGCCTTTGCCGGGTTGAGCACGACCGAGCCGCCGAGACCGAAGCCGATGCCGTTCATCGGCATTTCGCTGAACACGGACTGGCCCATCGAGGCCATGTCGCCGGGCAGGTGGTTCATCAGCATGAGCTCGACGGATTTGCGGCCGATAATCGGATCGCTGCCACTGCCGCCGTGGGTGCGGATCATCTCCATGAAGCGGAGATAATCCATTGTCGTCGAGCACAGGCCGCCGCCGCCGGAGAACATGGTGACCGAATTCGCGTAGCGGCTGTCCTCGATCTCGTCGATCCGCCGGATACCTTCATCTTCGGTCTTGGCGTAACAGGCGCTGAACCGGTCCAGCCTGTCGGATGGCACGGCGAAGAAGGTGTCCTCCATGCCGAGTGGCTCGAAGATCCGGTCATGCAGGAATTCCGGCAGGGACATGCCCGACGCGGTTTCCACCACCCGGCCGAGCACATCCGTCGAGACGCCGTAATTCCAGCGCGTGCCGGGCTCGAAAACCAGCGGGATGTCGGCGAGCTTGGCGACGGTCTCGTCCAGCCGGCCATGCTTCTCGGAGAAATCGATCTTCGCCTTGCGCAGGGCCTTGCCGACCGGTCCCGGATCGAAGATGCCGTAGGTCAGCCCGGAGGTGTGGGTCAGCAGGTGGTGCAGGGTCGGCTGGGTCCTGGCGACATGCGTGCTCTCGCCATCCTCTTCGAGCACCTTCAGGTTCGCCAGTTCCGGAATGTGCCGGGCCAGCGGATCGTCGAGCTGCAGCTTGCCGTCTTCCAGCAACTGCATGATCGCCGTGCTGACGATCGGCTTGGTCATGGAATAGATCCGGTGAATGCCGTTCGGTTCCGCCTTCAGGCCGTTCTCGACATCGCGATGACCGACGGTTTCGTGAAACACGATCTCGCCCCGGCGGGCCACCAGGGTCTCGGCGAAGGGCAATTTGCCGCCATCGACATAGCGGCGCATCCAGTCGTTGATCCGCCCCAGGCGCTTGCTGCTGAATCCGAGCGCGGAAGGTTTGGCGGTCCGGAAGTCGGTCATGAGATGTGTCCGTACTGAGAATGAAGGAAGTCAAAAGAAGGGGATTAGACGTTGCCCTGCCGCTTCCGGTCAACCTCCGGCGCGCGATTGCAGTCACGTCTTCTCCACACTAACGTTGCGCATAAGAACGAAGCTGCCCGCGATGAGGCGGCACGATATGAGGGAGGCAGGCGTGCGGGATATTGCGCCGAAACGTGAAGATCTGGATCCGATCGAGCGGGCCAGCCGGGACGAGCTTGAAGCGTTGCAACTCGAACGCCTGAAATGGAGTCTCGGGCACGCCAATGAGCATTCCCCGGTCTACCGGAAGAAGTTCGAGGATGCGGGGCTGCATCCCGACGATGTCTCTTCGCTTGCAGACTTGGCGCGGTTCCCTTTTACGCGGAAGGCCGAACTGCGCGAGAACTATCCGTTCGGCATGTTCGCCGTGCCGCGGGAAAAGCTTGTCCGTATTCATGCCTCCTCAGGCACGACGGGAAAACCGACGGTCGTCGGCTATACGAAGAACGATATCGATGTCTGGTCGGAGGTCATGGCCCGCAGCATCCGCGCGTCCGGCGGCCGGGCGGGCGATGTGGTGCATGTCGCCTATGGCTACGGGCTCTTTACCGGCGGACTGGGCGCGCATTACGGCGCGGAGCGGCTTGGCTGCACCGTGGTGCCGGCATCGGGCGGGATGACCGAACGGCAGGTCACGCTAATCCGTGATTTCGGCGCCCAAGTGATCATGGTTACGCCGTCCTACATGCTGTCGATCCTGGACGAGTTCCGCGAGCAGGGAATTGATCCGAAAGACACGCAGCTGAAGGTCGGGATTTTCGGTGCGGAGCCCTGGACAGGCTCCATGCGGACCGAGATCGAGGAGGCCTTCGGCATCCATGCCGTCGATATCTACGGGCTGTCGGAGATCATCGGGCCGGGCGTGGCGAACGAATGCGTCGAGACCAAGGACGGGCTGCATATCTGGGAGGATCATTTCTTCCCGGAGGTGATCGATCCCGTGACCGGCGCGGTCTTGCCGGACGGCGAACGCGGCGAGCTGGTGCTGACATCCCTGACGAAAGAGGCCTTCCCGGTGATCCGCTACCGTACCGGCGATCTTACAAGACTGCTGCCGGGGACCGCTCGGATTATGCGGCGGATGGAGAAGGTCACCGGCCGTTCCGACGACATGATGATCGTGCGTGGCGTGAACGTGTTTCCGACCCAGATCGAGGAGCTGATCCTGAAGTGTGAGGGCCTTGCGCCACACTATCAGATCGAACTGACCCGCTATGGCCGCATGGATAGCATGACCGTGCTGAGTGAGGCTGCGCCGGATGCAGCCGGTCAAGAGGCGCGGAAGGCCAGCGGTGCGGAGCTGGCACATCACATCAAGAGTGTGATTGGTGTCACGGCAACGGTCCGGGTGGGCGAGCCTGGGAGCGTCGAGCGCTCCCAGGGCAAGGCCCGCCGGATTATCGACAGGCGCAGTTCGGGCTGACGCTCAGGCGATGTGCGCGGCGTTGCTGTCGTCCGGGGCTTCCGCACGGTCGTTGGGACCGTAGTCCCGCAGGATGGTGGCCACCTTTAGCCGGTAGTCCTTGAAATACTTGCTGCGGCCCTGCGCCTGCGCCTGGCGGTGAGCGACAAGATTCCGCCAGTCCTCGACCGCCTTTTCGTCGCGGAAATAGGAAAGGGAAAGCAGTTTCCCCTCGTTGGTCAGGCTCTGGAACCGCTCGACGGAGATGAACCCGTCCACCTGGTCGACTAGTGCGCGCATGCTGGCAGCGATTTCCAGATACCCGTCCTTGTGGTCCGGATGCGGTTCAACCTCGAAAATGACGGCTATCATGGTTTGTCTCTCCCTATGCGTTTCACTTTGGCGCCGGATTTGACGCATTGATCAGAAAGGTCCGGTCCTCGCGCAGCAGGAATTTTTCCGTCTGCGCGAACTCGTAATTCTCCCGGCCGAGAGGGTCTGCGGAAAGCCGTGCGCGATAGGCTTCGTAGGCGGCCAGGCTCTCGATATTGTAGACACCATAGGCCAGCGTCGTGGAACCCTCATGTGGGGCGAAATAGCCGATCAGATCGGCGCCGCAGCGCGGGATGGCTTCGCCCCAGTTCCGGGCATATTGATTGAATTGCGCTTTCTTCGTCGGATCGATGTGATAGCGGATAAAGCAGGTAAGCATGTGGTCCTCCATGTGAGATGAGCGGACATTCTCATGTTGGCGTGTGGTTATGCTTCGGTTATGATCGAAGTATGAAAGAAGGACCTGACATCGCTCTGATCGGTGCCCTGATTGGGGACCCGGCCCGGGCCAACATGCTGACCACATTGATGACCGGTAAGGCCCTGACGGCGAGCGAACTTGCCGCCGAGGCTGGCATTACGGCACAGACGGCGAGCTCCCATCTCTCCAAGCTAGAGACGGCTGGTTTGCTGACCCAGCGCAAGCAGGGGCGGCACCGCTATTTCGCGCTGGCGGATGACGAGGTCGGAAATCTGCTGGAAGCGATGATGGGGCTGGCGGCAAAACGCGGCCATATGCGCGCCCGCACCGGTCCGCGCGATCCGGCGCTACGGAAGGCCCGGGTTTGCTACAATCATCTTGCCGGCGATTACGGTGTGCGCATGTTTGACAGCATGGTGGCGCGGGACCTGCTGGCGGAAGAAGGCGAGGAAATCTCCCTGACGGAAGCCGGAGAGGCATTTGTCGGTGAACTCGGCATCGCATTGTCTGAATTGACAACGACACGCCGCCCATTATGCCGCTCCTGCCTCGACTGGAGCGAGCGCCGCAGCCATCTGGCGGGCGCGCTCGGCACCGGGCTGCTGGACCGGTTCTACGATCTCGGCTGGGCGCACCGGATTGAAGATTCCCGTGTGGTTTCTTTCACCGGAGAGGGGGAGCGCCGGTTTCGGGAGTGTTTTCCAGAAGCTTAGGTGACCGCCGCCCGGGCATGGAATTCCGGCTGGTCCCAACTGCCGGTCTCAAGGATGTCGCGCAATTGTTCGACGGCGTCCCAGACGTCGGTGAACCGGGTGTAGAGCGGTGTGAATCCGAATCTCAGAAGATCCGGCGCGCGAAAGTCGCCGATCACGCCACGGGCGATCAAGGCCTGCATCACCGGATAGCCGTTTTCATGCGCGAAGGAGACCTGGCTGCCGCGTCGAGCCGGATCGCGCGGGCTTGCCAGAGTCAGGCCGAGACCAGCGCAGCGCTCTTCGACCAGCGTAATGAAGCTCTCGGTCAGCGCCACGGATTTCTCCCGCACGGCATCCATGTCGGCGCGCGCCCAGATATCCATTGCCGCATCGAGTGCTGTCATGGCCAGGACAGGCGGCGTACCGCAGAGAAACTTCCCGATCCCGTCCGTCGGCGCGAACCGATGATCGAAGGCGAATGGCGCCTTGTGCGAGAACCAGCCGGTAAGCGGCTGGGCGGCCGCTTCCTGATGGCGCGGGGCGACATAGAGGAATGCCGGGGCGCCGGGGCCGCCATTCAGATATTTGTAACCGCACCCAACGGCGAAATCCGCATCTGCGGTGGCGAGACCGACCGGAACGGCCCCGGCGGAATGGGCGAGATCCCATAGCGTCAGCGCGCCGACTGTGTGGGCGGCCTCAGTCGCCGCCTTCATGTCGTGCATGTAGCCGGTGCGGTAGTTCACATGGGTCAGCATCAGCACGGCAACTTCGTTCGTGAGAGCCGCCGGCAACTCGGAGGGATCCTCGATCAACCGGAGTTCATGCCGCCCGCCAAGCAACGCGGACAGGCCCTCCGCCATATAGAGATCGGTCGGGAAGTTCGATTTCTCCGAGACGATGATTGTGCGGTTCGGCTGGAGTGCAAGCGCGGCGGAGAGGCATTTGAAGAGGTTGATCGAGGTCGAATCTGCCGCGACCACGCTGTCCGGCGCGGCGCCAATCAGCGCGCCGATCTTGCCGCCGACGCGCGCGGGAAGGTCGATCCAGCCTGCATCGTTCCAGCTTCGTATCAGGCCATGGCCCCATTCCTCTGAGACGCAGCTGGCAACCCTGTCCCGTGCGATCCTGGGCAGCGGGCCAAGGGAGTTGCCGTCGAGATAGATGACGCCCTCCGGTAGCTCGAATTCAGCGCGAAACAGGGCGAGGGGATCGGCAGCATCGAAGGCCGCGAAATCTTCTCGTGTCATTTTCGAGTGTGTCATGGTGGGGCTCAGCTTGTGTGATCGGGGCCGGCGACGATGCCATCATCGTGCAACCGCCCGATGGCGCCGCTGTCGAGGCCGAGAAAGTCCGCCAGGACCTCGTCCGTGTGTTGGCCAAGGCGGGGGGCCGGTGTCGGATTTTCGGAAGCCTGTCCGTAGAAATCTATGGGCGTGTCGGAGGTCGGGTAGGTCAGCCCACTGCCATGGGTGACATCGCTGTACGGCTTGCCCATGGTCTTGAACCGCTCGCTCGCGACTGCCTCCCGCACAGTGCGGTAAGGCTCCCAGCAGACACCGTTCTCCTTGAAGCGCGGTGCGAGGGCGTCCAGGGTCTCCGCCGCGACAACGCGCTCGACGACCGGATTGATCTTCTCCCGGTAGTCGAAGCGCAGACCTTCATCCTTGGCAAAGCTGACACCGGTCTCCGCCTCGATGGCCGCGATTTCCGCTTCGATGCCAAGGGATGTCAGCAAGCCGGTCCATTGCCGGGGAGAAAGGGCGATGAGCATGATGTAGTGGCCGTCGCTGGTCCGGAAATCTCGCCCGAAGGCGCCGAACACGTCATTGCCGTAGCTTGGACGGTCTTCCTCCTCCGTCATCACTTCGGCGACCTGGCCGAGGGTGCCGAGGGTGGTGAGCGCGACATCGCCAAGCGGCAGGCGGATTTCTGCACCCTGGCCGGTCTTCTGACGCTCCCGCTCCGCCGCCAGCATGGCAAAGGCCGCGTTGGCACCGGCGATCAGGTCCCAGGCAGGCAGCACATGGTTCACCGGGCGCTTTTCACCGACGGGACCGGGCGCGCCGGTCATCAGCGGGAAGCCGGCACCGGCATTGGCCGTGTAGTCGACGCCCTGGGTGCCGTCGGCCCAGCCCATGACGCGGACCGTGATGATATCCGCGCGCCGTGCTTTCAATGCCTCGTGGGAGAGGAAGCCGGAGACCGGGTAGTTTGTGACGAACAGGCCGCGTCCTTCGCCGGGGGCCGTTGCCAGCTGCAGGGCCAGCTCCCTGCCTTCGGGATTGCGCAGATCCAGGGCCACCGACTTCTTGCCCTTGTTCAGGCCTTCCCAATACAGGCTGGCGCCGTTCGGGGCCTTCGGCCAGCGCCGGTAATCGAGCCCGCCGCCGATGGCGTCGAAGCGGATCACCGTCGCGCCCATCTGCAGCATGTTCAGGGTGCAGGAGGGGGCGGCGATGAAAGAAGCCCCCTCGACGACTGTCAAATCTTGAAGGACCGTGTACATCCGTGTTTCTTGGCCAGCTCAGTGATGATTGCGATCAGATTGGGCGCGGAGCCTAGCATGGTTGGTCGCCTGCAGAAGGGGCAAAGCACGCAATGAAGTCTGTCTATGTCGACGCCGATGCCTGTCCGGTGAAGAACGAGATCCTGTCGATTGCCGACCGGCACGACATCAAGGTCTATGTTGTGAGCAATCGCGGCTTCCGGACCGGCGACCGGGCGAATGTGCAGAACATCCTGGTCTCCGACAAGTTTGACGCGGCGGATGACTGGATCGTCGACAGGGTGGCGCCGGGCGATATTGTCATCACCGGCGATATTCCACTGGCCCGGCGGGCGATCGAGCTCGGCGCCAAGGCGATCGGTCATTCCGGCAAGGAATTCACCGAGGCGGGAATCGGCATGGCCATGGCCATGCGGGGCCTGATGTCCGACCTCCGGGCCATGGGGGAAGTTTCCGGTGGTGGTCCGGCCTTCTCGAAAAGAGACAAGGAAACCTTCATCCGCGAGCTGGAGCGGCTGATCCGCGAGTGATTTCCCGGCCTGCTGCCTTGACACAGGAGGCGGCAAAGACGAGCCTTCCAGCGTTGGTGTCCTTCGGGACAAAAGGGAATCCGGTGCGCGGTTTTATCGCCGCAAGTCCGGGACTGCCCCCGCAACTGTAACCGGCTAGATCCGACCGGTAGGCCACTGGCCCCCGTGGGCTGGGAAGGCGGCGCGGATCGAAGAGCCGGGAGTCAGGAAACCTGCCAACGCTGTGTCCATTTTTTACCCGGGCGGGGTGCACCGGAGGAGGTCTAGATGTCCCGACTATTTGCCCAAACTCTCCCCGACGATTCGGAAAAAGAGCCGGATCGCGAGCTGGCAACCCTGATCCTGACGCTGCTGA
The DNA here is from genome assembly GCF_040217065.1 of Nisaea sp. GTDB lineage: Bacteria > Pseudomonadota > Alphaproteobacteria > Thalassobaculales > Thalassobaculaceae > Nisaea. The sequence goes on along the minus strand of NZ_JAVJNX010000009.1, from coordinate 309,744 downwards.
GCGTTGTCGAGGATGACAAAACCCTCTCGCAATCTCTCTCCATGGTGCGGGCCGAGACGTCGAAGGAGGATTTCGATGGCGGCATGCAGGAGGCGGCCCGGCGCATCGGCGCGCTCTTCGGTGCGGCACAGCGTCTGGAACTGACCGAGAGAATTTCCATAAACAGATTGCCGGTCTGATTGGCGCCTCCAGTGATCGCTGATAGCCTCCTGTCTGAAGTTATCTCAACGGGAGAGAGTGGGTGAACGATCAAACGCCCCAGTCCATCGATGCGGCGCTTACGGAAATCCGGTCCATTCTTGGGCCGAAGGGCTGGCTGGAAGATCCGAATGACACGCTGAAGTACCGCACCGACTGGCGCGGCGGCCCGACTGGCGAAGCACTCGGTGTCGCACGGCCTGCCTCGACGGAGGAGACGGCAGCCGTCGTCAGGATGGCGGCGAAGGCGGATATCGCCATCGTGCCCCAGGGCGGCAATACCGGCCTTGCCATCGGCTCGATCCCGACCGAACCGCGTCCGACCATCGTGGTGTCGACTGACCGTCTGACGGCTGTACGCGCTCTCGATCCCGATAACTATGCCATGGTCGCGGAAGCGGGATGCGTGATCCAGACCATGCAGGCTGTTGCGGCGGAGGCGGGGCGGTTGTTCCCGCTCTCTCTTTCCTCTGAAGGCTCCAGCACGATTGGCGGGACGCTTTCGACCAATGCCGGGGGCAACAACACGATCAAGTACGGCAATACCCGGGAGCAGATCCTTGGCATCGAGGCGGTGCTGCCGGACGGCTCCGTCTTTGACGGGCTGGAAACGTTGCGCAAGAACAATACCGGCTATGACATGAAGCAGCTTTTCATCGGCGCGGAAGGCACGCTGGGGATCGTTACCGCTGCCGCGTTCCGCCTCATGCCCCTGCCGCGGATCCGCGAGACGGCGATGCTGGCCGTGCCATCCCCGCATGAAGCGCAGCACCTGCTGGCAAGTGCGCGCGAGCTTTCCGGCGACACGATCCTCGCCTTCGAGATCATGCCGCGCGCCGCTTTCGACCTGGTGCTGAAGCACATCGAGGGGATCACCGATCCGCTGTCAGATTCGTCTGCCTGGTATGTGCTGCTGGAGATGGCGACACCGTCTCCGCTGGACGATCTCCGCGCCAAGCTGGAGGCGATCTTCACCGAGGCGATGGAGAAGGGTTGGGTAACCGATGGCGTGATCGCCGAGAGCGAGGGGCAGCGCCGGGATCTGTGGCGTATCCGGGAAGAGCAGGCGGAAGCCGGACGCCGGGACGGTTTCCCGCGTATGGCAGGCGATGTCTCGGTCCCGGTCTCCAAGGTGGCGACCTTCATCGATCAGTCGCAGGCCGCTTTAAGCGCGTATGTGCCGGGTCTGACTTTCAACTGCTTCGGTCATATGGGTGACGGGAATATCCATTACACGGCCCGCAAGCCGGCAAGCATGAGCGACCAGGAGTGGGAGGTTAAGCGCCCCGGGCTCTCCGAGCGCATGTATGAAAGCACGGTTGCGCTTGGCGGAAGCATCTCCGCCGAGCACGGGATCGGCTCGGAAAAGCTTCCCTATCTGGTCAAATACGGCTCGCCCTCGAAGATCGCCCTGATGCAGGCGGTGAAGAAGGCGATCGACCCGAAGGGAATCATGAACCCGGGCAAGGTTGTGCCTGAGTCCTGAGTCTACTTGATCCCGGCTCGCATGAAGCTCTGAACGAATTGCCGCTGGAACAGCAGGAAGGCGATCAGCAGCGGACCGGATGTCATCAGCGTTGCGGCGCTGATGACGGCCCAGTCGATGCCCTGATCGGTCGAGGAGAAGATGCTGAGACCGACGGTCACTGGCCGTGTCTCGACCGAGTTGGTGATGATCAACGGCCACAGGAAGTTGTTCCAGTGATGGCTGACCGAGACCAGGCCGTAGGCGAGGTAGGTCGGCTTGGCGAGAGGGACATAGACCCGGAGCAGGATGGTTATGAAGCCCGCGCCCTCGACCCTTGCCGCGTCGTCCAGCTCCTGCGGGATGGTCTTGAAGGTCTGTCGCAGCAGGAAGATGCCGAACCCGGACGCCATGTAGGGCAGGCCGATGGCGAGGATGGTGTCCACCAGACCGAGAAAGCGCATGGTCCGGTAATTCTCGACGATCAGGATATCCGGCATCACCAGCAATTGCAGCAGCACCAGCACGAAGACGGTATCCCGCCCGCGAAACTCGAACCGGGCGAAAGCGAACGCGGCAAGGGTGCAAAGCACGAACTGGCCGATCAGGATCGACGTCACCAGCAGCATCGTATTCAGGAAATAGCGCGCGAACGGCGCGGCGTTCCAGGCGGCGGTGAAGTTGTCCAGCGTCAGCGGCGCTGTCAGCATGAACCGGGTGGAAAATTCCGTCGGGTGAAACGCTGTCCAGGTGGCGTAGATCAGCGGCGCGAACCAGACGAGGGCGAGTGCCCATGCGGCTGTTGTGTTCAACGCCCGGTCATAGTCGAAGCGGAAGGCTCTGGCGGCACTCATCGGTAATGTACCCGTTTGTCGAGAAGCAGGAACTGGCCGATGGCCACGGTGAACAGGATCAGAAGCAGAACGACCGTCAAGGTCGAGGCATAGGCGGTGTCCCAGAACCGGAACGCGGTCTCGTAGATGTAGAACAGCAGCAGGGAGCTGGCATTGTCCGGGCCGCCTTCCGTCATGATGAAAATATGGTCGACCAGCCGGAACGAGTTGATGATCGCATTGACCGAGACGAACAGGGTGGTCGGCATCAGCAGCGGGAGGGTGATGCGGCGGAAGAAGTACCAGCGCCCGGCGCCTTCTATGGCGGCAGCTTCCCGGAGGGAGGTGGGGATGGTCTGCAGAGCGGCCAGATAGAAGATCATGAAGAAGCCGGCTTCCTTCCAGATCGCCACCACGATGACGGCGTTCAGCGCGCTTTCCGGATCACCGAGCCAGTTCTGCTGCGCGAAACCGAAAGCGCCGCGGATCTGGTCGATCAGGCCGAAGCCGGGCGTATAGAAGAACATCCAGATATTGGCGACGGCAATCAGCGGCAGCACGGTCGGCGTGAAATAGGCCATCCGGACGAAGGACCGGCCCTTCAGCTTGCTGTCGACCCAGAGGGCCATGACAATGGCAATCCCGACCGAGAGCGGGATGGTGGCAAGCGCGTACCAGAGATTGTTGAGCAGCACGGTCCAGAACGTGTCATCCGCGATTAGCGTTTGATAATTTTCGAGACCGACGAACTTCGCCGGGCGTTTGCCGCGCGGCGTTGAGAAGAAGCTGTGGAAGAGGGTGACCGCTGCCGGATAGTGGGTGAAGGCAATCAGCAGGATCATGGCCGGACTGAGAAACAGCCAGGCATGGATCCAGGTTCTCTTTGCTGTGGAGCCCATGGCACGCGGTGCTTTCGGTGGTCGAAAAAAAGTCCGGCGGCGGGCCCAAGCCCGCCGCCGGGTCCCGGAGCTTTAGCGGTAGTCCTTGAGGATCTTGTCCGCCTTCTGCTGCGCATCGTTCATCGCTTCTTCCGGCGAGGATTTGCCGGTAATGGCGGCTTCCAGACCGTCATTGAAGATGCTGGTGATGCGCTGATTCTGATAGGTGGAAAGCTCGGCAACCGCATGGTCGAGCTGATCGCGGGCAACCAGGGCCGGCGGAAAATCGGCGACATAAGCCCTCATTTCCGGCGTTTCCCAGGTATCCGGACGCGGCGCGACATAACCGGTCGCAATGGTCCATTTGGCTGCCTGCTTCGGTGCGGTGATCCACTTGATGAAGTCGAGGGATGCCGCCTTCTGCGCGTCCGTCGAGTCCTTAAAGATGTAGAAGTTGCCGCCGCCGGTCGGCGCCCCGCGGCGCTTGTTGGCCGGAAGCATGGCCACACCGAAGTCGAACGGCGCATTGGCACGGACGTTGGTCAGATTGCCGGTCGTGGTCCACATGATGGCGGACTCGCCCTCGAAAAAGGCTTTTGGGGTGGCGCCCCACTCGATGATGCCCGGTGCCATGACTTCATGCTTGGTGCTGAGGTCGACGAGATACTGCAGGGCTTCGATCACTTTCGGATCGGCGAAGTTGGTCTTGTTGCCATCGCTGTTGGCCAGAATGACGTCGTTCTGGGTCGTCAGGCCCTGGAACAGCCAGTACGGGAAGCCGGAGCTCGGGATGCGCACGCCCCACTGGGTGACGTTGCCGGAGGCGTCCTTGACGGTCAGCTTCTTGCCGAACTCGACCAGTTCCTTCCAGGTCGCCGGCGGGGTGTTCGGGTCGAGACCGGCTTTCTTGAAGGCGTCCTTGTTCCAGTACATCACCGGGGTGGAGCGCTGGAACGGAATGCCGTAGGTCTTGCCGCCGGTCTGGCTGTTTTCCATGAAAGCCGGATAGAAGGCTTTCAGCCATGTCTTGTCTTCGTCGGTCTTGATCAGATCGTCGAAGGCGACGATGGCGTCTTCCTCGATCAGGGTGAACATGTCGACAGACAGGATCACAGAAAGCTGCGGGGGCTGGCCGCCACGCGCCGCCGTAAGTGCCTTGGTGACGGTGTTCTGATAGCTGCCCGCATAGACGGCGTCGATCTTCACGTCCGGGTTGGCAGCAGCATATTCGTTGGTCAGGGCTTCAATCGTGTCTGCTGCCTTGCCGCCGACGGCGACCGGGAAGAAGAACTGCAGGTCGACGGCCTGGGCCGTGCCGGCGAGGGAGAGTGACATCGCGGCCGCGACGGCGCCAATCCCCAGTTTTTTCGTGAAGTGCATCGCTTCCAAGTCCTCTCGTCTGAAAAGATTGCCGGACGGATTCCGTCCGGCATGCTCCGGAGCCCGGGGAATGGGCTCCAATCCCTGGCCAATGCTCGCGCTAGGCGTTCGCACGGGTCAGGAGATCGTCCCGCCGCCTGCCAGAGGCGACTTCGAAGAGGTGAACGGCGTCACGCGGCCAGGAGAGGCCAACATCGCTGCCCGTTGTGAGGTCGTCAGCATTCCGGGCGCTGACTGTCAGGCGCTCGTTGCCGATACGGCAGTCGACCAGAGTATCGGCGCCGAGATATTCGACGGCCTCAACCGTGGCCCGGCACGGGCTGTCGGCCCTGAAACTGATCTCTTCCGGCCGGATACCGATGGAAACGGGGATATCCGGCTTGCCGGAAAAAACGGGAGCCGTGCTGCCCGCATCCTGCCCGCTGAAGCGCGCATCATTGCCGCTCCAGTCGAGTGCAAGCACGTTCATCGGCGGTGTGCCGATAAAGCGCCCGGCAAAGCTCGTGGCTGGTTTCCTATAGGTTTCCGCCGGTGTGGCGTTCTGCTCGATCCTGCCGTCCTTCAGCAGGATGATGTGGTCAGCCATGCCCATGGCTTCGGCCTGATCATGTGTGACGTAGACCATGGTCATGCCGAGCTTGCGCTGCAGGGCGCGGATCTCCACCCGCATCTCGTGCCGCAGTTTGGCGTCCAAATTCGACAGCGGCTCGTCCATCAGGCATATCGGTTTTTCGGCGATGATCGCCCGGCCGAGCGCGACCCGCTGCTGCTGGCCACCGGAAAGCTGGTTGGGGCGCCTGTCGAGCAGGTCAGAGAGGCCAATCAACTCGGCCACCCGGGCAAGCCGGTCTTGCTGATCTTTCTTGCCGGTCTTGCGGACCTTGAGTCCGAACAGGATGTTCTCGGCGACAGTCAGATGGGGAAAGAGTGCATAGGACTGAAAGACCATCGACAGATCGCGGTCCGCCGGGGGCAAGTCGGTGACATCCCTGCCGCCAATGGTGATGGTTCCGCAGCTGGCGCTCTCCAGCCCTGAAATCAGTCTCAGAATAGTGGATTTGCCGCACCCCGACGGTCCAAGCAGAACGGCGAACGATCCTGGCTCGACCTCGAAGGAAACAGTGTCCACGGCCATTGCCGTGTCCCAGCGCTTTGTCAGCCCCGTAACGGAGATTCCGGTCATTCGCCGGCTTCCGCGAATTCGGGGAGGAGGGCCAGCGCGGCACTGTCATCTCCGGCTGTGACCAGCTCGTGCCCCGCATCGCGGATCATGGCGCTGACGTCCTCCGGCGGCTCGCCATCGCAGAACACGAGATCGGGATCGGAGATATGGCCGCCACGGACATAGGCCGCCCGTCCGAACTTCGTGTGATCGAGAACGACGACCCTGGTCCGGCAATTCTGGCTGATGGTTTCGCGCGCACGGATTTCGTCCTCTGTGAAGTCCAGCAGGCTGCCATCCGCATCCACACCACCGACGCCAAACAGGCCGAAATCCACTTTGTAGGCGGAGAAGAACTGCTCGACCTGCTGCCCCAGCACGTCACGTCCCTCCTGTCGGATACGCCCGCCCGCGATGGTGACTTCGAAGGTCGGGTTCGCGCTGGCTGTGAGGGCCGCTGCGATATTGTTCGTGACGATCCGCAGCCCGGTATGGGAGTGCAAGGCCCGCACGACCATTTCCGGTGTCGTGCCGATGCCAACGGCAATCGAGACCCCATCGGGGATACGCGCTGCCACGGCGTTCGCTATCCGAGCCTTGGCACCGGCATTCAGAATCATGCGCTGGTCGAAATCGATGTTCGTGTTCGGGGACGGGAGCTCGACCCCACCATGCCGCCGACGCAGCAGCCCGCTGTCGCAGAGTCGGTTCACGTCCCGGCGGATGGTCTGTTCGGTCACGGCAAACCGGTCCGCAAGTTCGATAATCGCCTGGTAACCGGCGGCACGCACCAGTTCGGTGATTTCAGCCCGGCGTTTGGATGCGTTCGAGGAGAAACTGGGAGCCACGGAATTACCTTCGCATTGGTGTTCGAATGAATGCGATGCGAAAACTAGCGAGGCATTGTTACGGGAATACGGTTCGTTTTATGACGGTTCGGTAACGGTGAATGCGCGTTCGAACCCGGGGCGAGCGGTGTGAACTTTGGGGGCAAAGAAAAAGCCGGGGAACATATTGCTCCCCGGCTTTTGTCTGATCCCATTCGCGGATGGGTTAGAAGTGCAGCGAGATATCCTTGTGATCGGACTGGCACGCGGCGACTTCCAGCGCAACGTCGTGTGGAAGGCGGTCCTGCAATCTCAGGCCGATCGTGTTCCGGATAGCCGCGTCATAGTCGGCCAGCTTTGCGCTAAGCGATTGGTTCGCCGCCTGACGCCAGGAGACTTCCTCGTCGTAGATCGCTTTGGCAGCTGCGAGTTCCTCGAGAGCTTTCTCGGTATCCACCGTCTGGCCCCGCAGGGCCCGGCGGACCTGGCTGAGGGCTGACCGTATGGCACCGGCCTCATAGATCTGGCCAATCTTGGACTCGACCTCCTTGATGAAGTCTTCCGCCTCTTTCGGACCGAGGTCTGTGAGGGCCTTGGAAATCGAGTCGATCTCACCGGAGAGGGCGGCCAGCGCATCCGTGTCGCTGAGAGTCAGGCGCAGAACCTGGATCGGCTCATAGGCGGAATCGGCGGTCCGGCGATAGCTCAGGCGGGCCTTCTTCTCTGTCGCGAGGACCTTGCTGAATGTTTTGTGATCCAGCTCCCAATTGGCCGGGATTTCGGCTTCAAGTCCGGTTTTTTCCGCCTTCAGTGTCTCGATTTTGGCGATGGCCTTGTCAATGGCACCCGGTTTTGCGTCGTTCTGACGCTTCCAGCGGTTTACGCGCTGCTCAAGTGCCTTGATCTCATCCTCGTGCTTGGCGATGTCCCGCTGCAGGGCGCGCACGGAGACATGCAGAGGTCGGTAATCCACGGCGGCAGCATCAATTGCATCCGTGGCCGCAACGGCCTCATCAAGTGCCGGGAAGACGGCTTCTGCGGCTGCAAAGCTCTTGCCGAGGTCGTTTTGCACCGACTTCGGCAGGTTGGACAGATCCCAACCCTTTGCGCTGGCGATGACAGCACGCAGCGTGTCGCCCTGTTCAGCGAATGCGCTCTGGATGTATTCCTCGACGCAGACCTGAAGCCGCGGGTTCTTGGGCGGTGGCGAGCTTTCGGACGTCAGGGACATCCGGTTCGGCAGATAGTTCACCAGCTGTGGCGCCATGCCAACGATGAAGAGCGCGAACAGCTGCAGCGAGATGAACGGGATCACGCCCTTGTACATGGACAGGGTCTTGACCGCCGACGGGGCGACACCGCGGAGATAGAAGAGGGCGAAGCCGAAGGGCGGGGTCAGGAAGGATGTCTGGATGTTCATTCCGATCATGACGCCGAGCCAGACCGCGGTGATGTTCGCGGACGGATCTGCAAGCAGGATCGGCGCGACAATCGGCACAACAACCACGGCGATCTCGATGAAGTCGAGGAAGAAGCCGAGAACGAAGATCACCGCCATGACGATAATGAACTGCGCCCAGAAACCGCCCGGCAGACCAGTCAGGAATTCGCGAACGAGTTCCTCGCCGCCGAAGGCGCGGAAGGCCGACGTCAGCATGGCAGCGCCGAGCAGAATGATGAACACCAGGGCAGAGGTCTTGGCCGTTTCAACCATGACCCCGCGCAGCGTGTTGTCGATCTGGAAGGTGCGGATGCCGCTCCAGACGATACCGATCAAGAAGACGGCGACGGCGGTGACGGCAATCACTACCGAGACGACATCGGCTGTGGTCTGAAGGTTCCGGATATTGATCGGGTTGACGTTATTGATAATAAGGATCGTCAGCAGCGAGCCCATCGCGAGGATGGCCGGGTAGAACGCGCCTTTGCGGCCCTCATAAAGGCGATAGCCGGCCATGACCATGGCGCCGACTGCGCCGATCGCACCGGCCTGGTTCACGGTTGCGATGCCTGTAATGATGGAGCCGAGGACAACGAAGATCAGGGTCAGCGGTGGCACCAGTGACAGCAGGACACGTCCCGCGAACTTGCGATCGTACTGGCCCTCGAACGGAACCGACGGTGCAACCGAGGGCCTGAAGAAGGCAACAATCAGGATGTAGGCCATATAAAGACCGACGAGGACGAGGCCGGGCAACAGGGCGCCCATGAACATGTCGCCTGCACTGGTCGAACTCACGCCGAAGGAGCTCGGCATGGAAAAGTCGCCGGTCGTTTCGGTGAAGTAGGCTTTCCGTGCCATGCCGGCCTGATCGACGGCGCTTGACAGCTGATCGGCCAGGATGATGAGCACGATGGAGGGCGGAATGATCTGGCCGAGGGTGCCGGACGCCGCAATCGTGCCCGTCGCGAGAGAATGCGAATAGTTGTTGCGCAGCATTGCCGGCAGGGAAATCAGTCCCATGGCGACAACAGTCGCACCGACGATACCGGTTGTTGCTGCCAGCAGGGCACCGACAAAGACGACGGAAATGCCAAGGCCGCCACGGATCGGGCCGAACAGCTGGGCCATCGAGACCAGCAGGTCCTCTGCGATCTTCGAGCGCTGCAGCATGATGCCCATGAAGACGAAGAGCGGGATGGCTATCAGCGTATCCCGTTCAACCTCCCAATAGACGCCGCGGAAGTTCGTCACCCCTGCCGTGAGCCAGTTTACCGGCCCTCCTTGGGCGAAGTAGGCCGAGGCATCACCGGCGAAGATCTCACCGGTCGCGGCCGCCAGGCCAATGGTGATGATTGCGGAGCCGGGAAGCGCGAATGCGACCGGAAACCCGGACGCGAGCGCGCTTGCCATGATCACGACAAGCAGGAGGAGAAAGAAAAGTTCCATCGGTCAGGTCCGCTCTTCAGATCTTAATGTGCCGAGGACCCGCCGATTTCGCGTCGGCCGGGTTCATCTCGATAATCGGCAAGGCTTTCCAGGATGTAGCTGGCAAACTGGATCATCATGGTCACGGCAAAAATTCCGAGGAAACTGGCCATCAGATATTTGACGTACATACCGAAGCCGGACTGAGACACTTCGAAGCTCAGCATAGGGCTGTTGATGATGGCTGACTTGCTCCACATGCCGAGAGTCATGACAGTGACACACAATGTCATACCGAGCAGCAGCGAGCCCCAGATGTTGATCAGGCCGCGTATCCTCGTTGTCAGGCCAGCATACAGTACGTCAACCCGGACGTGGCCGTCCTCATATAGCGTGTAGGCGCTCGCAAACAGGAAGAGGGCACCGTACCAGAACCGGACGAGATCACCCTGGAAGGCCTGTTCGTACGAGAAAATGAACCGGCTGATCACGATTGACAGTTCAGCACCGACGACCAGCAGAGCAAGCCAGGTGAAGCCGAGCGAACGGGTGAAAGCGGCCACGACAAATCCAACCAGTATGAGCGGGATATGAACGTAGGCACCACGGAACTGTGAGCGTCCAAGGGACGTTGTGAGCTCGCTGCCGACCAGAGTTGTGAGCCAGTCTTCAACGCGCATGAAAGAAATGATCATATCCGCCAGCCCGACGAAGATGACTCCCCAGAAGGCAGAGCGGACGATATAAGCCGCTATTTTGACCATGGCCTCCGAATCATGCCGCAACGGCCGATTGGGGGTGCGTGCTGTGAATAACGCTGCGCCAGCAATACAGGCAAAGTAGCTCAGGGCCTGCAGCCAGCCGAGCAGCAGCGCAGTTCCCTCCAGTGGCGTTTTCAAGCTGCTTGGGCCGAAGAGTCCCAGATGCTCCGCGAGCGTGAGGAAGCCCGGCCAATCCCGCCAGAAGATCAGGTAATTGTTGAAGATGAACATCAGCGTGAGTGCGACACTTGCCCAGCAGAATGTGCGGGTCAAGGCGGAGACAGGCGTCTGGTAACGCGCGCCGTTCCGGTCAAACGCGGAGACGTTGGTCGATTCGGACATTTCTTGAAATCTCTTATAGGTCCGAGGCGGGATCCGGGGATCCCGCCTCGGTACGCGTTAAGAAAACGCTGAGTTTAGAGGCCAAGCACCCGGTTGCGCTTCTGCGAGTAGCCGATATCGGCGAGCTTCAGCCAGCCACCAGCTTCGCTACGGGCTTTCTCGAAGCTTTCGTGGACACGAAGCGCGAGATCGCTGTGCGCCTTGGTTTCCTCGAAGACTTCCTGGGCAGCCCCACCGAACGCGTCATAGACATCGTCGTTGAACTCTTTAACGACAACACCCTGCTCGTCGACCAGCTTCCGGAGGTATTCACCGTTCTTGGCGTTGTATTCAGCCATCATCCAGTCATTGGTCTGGTGCGCGACCGCGGTGATGAGGGCCTGATCGGCCTTGCTCAGCGTACCCCACCAGGAGGCGTTCATGCCGAGGGAATCGTACCCGCCCGGCTCATGCATGCCCGGGAAGTAATAGTACTTGGTGGCTTCGTAGAACTTCATCGCATAATCGTTCCACGGACCGACCCATTCCGTTGCCTCGATGGCACCGGAAACCAGGTTTTCATAGATCTGGCCGCCTGGCAGGGAAACCGGAGAGGCGCCCAGCTTGGCCATGACGTCGCCGCCGAGGCCCGGGATACGCATCTTCAGACCCTTGAGGTCGTCGGCGCTGTTGATTTCCTTGTTGAACCAGCCGCCCATCTGCACGCCGGTATTGCCGGCCGGGAGGCATTTCAGGCCGTATTCGCCGGCCAGTTCGTCCCACAGTTCCTGACCGCCCATGTGATGGATCCAGGCGCCCATTTCGCTGGCGGTGAGGCCGAACGGAACGGATGTGAAATAGGCCCAGGCCGGGTGCTTGCCTTTCCAGTAATAGTCGGCGGCATGATAGGCCTGCGCGTTACCGGAAGCGACTTCGTCGAAAGAGTCGAAGGCGCCGACGCGTTCGCCGGCGGCGAAATACTGAACCTGGATACGGCCGTCGGACACGTCTCCGAGACGCTTGGCCATAAGCTGGGCGTTGGTTCCGAGACCCGGGAAGTCACGGCCCCAGGTGGAGACGATGACCATCTCGATGCGTTCTTGCGCAAGAGCCGGTTTCGGGAAGGAGGACGCGGCAGCAACGGTAGCTGCACCGCCAACGCTGGCCAGCCCGGCTTTGGTGATAAAATCGCGACGTTTCATTATTGAAGCTCCCTAGTCGTTTGTTTCGTTCATCGGTGCGAATTGGGTCGCAGAGTGAAGCCACTAACCGAACGCTGGACACGCGCTTATTCGCAGCTCGCCGAAATTAGTGCGTTCGATTTCGCATTTTGGCAACCATTCTTCACTGCGTTTGCCGCAATGCGGTAGAAATTTGCTCAAGTGACCCTCTCTAGGGTTCGATAATATCAAATTCCGCGATTTTAAATCTTGAAATGTGGTCGAATCACGGCGGGCCTCAAACTGGCAATGCGGTTGTCTGTTTGATTGTCTCCATGGAAAACCGCGATGTGACTTCGCTCAATGCTGTGAGCTCGACCAGCTTTTTGTAGAACAAGTCGAAACTCTTCATGTCCGGCACGACAACTTTCAGCATGTAGTCCACCTCTCCGGCCATGCGGTGAAATTCGAGCACTTCGGGCATTTCCTGTACCGTTTCGGCGAAAGATTTGAGCCAGCCGCCCGAATGTTCTCCCGTCTTGATGCTGACGAAAACGGTAAGCCCATATCCGAGTTTTTCCGCATCCAAAACCGCAACCTGACGCTTGATCAATCCGTCCGATTGCATCCGGTTGATGCGCTTCCAGCACGGCGAGGCGGAGAGGCCGACATGCCGGGCAATATCCGAGACGGAAATACTGCTGTCTTCCTGCAGGAGCCGCAGGATCTTTCTGTCCATGTCATCCATTCTCAAAAATCCTGATCTGTGACAGCGGTGTTCTTGGTTTGCTGCGTGTGGGAACAATATTTTCTTTTTGGTGGGGTCTTATTGTAGGTTTGAGAAAAATAATGATATTTCAGAGGCGATGAGAGTTCAATAGTTCTCCTGTCTGATGTCGGCCATAGGCCGGTTCCCAGACGGGGATTTCGCCAGGCGGACAATTCCGATGAAGTATTTTCCGATTTTCGCCGATCTCGCCGGACAGAAGGCGTTGTTGATCGGCGGCACCGAAGACAGCGCCCGCAAGCTGCGGCTGCTGCTGAAAACGGAAGCGATCATCCGGGTTGTGTCAACCGCACCCAACGCCGAGATCGAAGCCGAGGAAGAGGCCGGCCATATCGAGCTGTGCCGGCGCGGCTTTGAGCCGAGTGATCTGGATGGCGCCCGCCTGGCCATTATCGGTGACGCCGAGGGCGTGGACGTCGAAGAATTGGCGCAGCAGATCCGTGACGGCGGAGTTCCGACAAATGTTGTCGACCGTCCGGACCTTTCGACCTTCATCATCCCCGGCATTGTCGACCGAGACCCGATCGTGGTCGCCATCGGCAGCGAGGGAACGGCCCCGGTCATGGTCCGCCGTATCCGGGAGCAGATCGAGCGCAGCCTGCCGGTTCGGCTCGGCGCTCTGGCCCGGTTCGCCCAGAGTTTTCGCAGTGCGGTGATGTCCGCCATCTCGGACGGCGGTGAACGCCGCTTGTTCTGGGAGACTGTTTTCGACGGCGGCATCGCGAATGACGTGCTCGCAGGCCGGGAAGCGGCCGGGCGGGAAGCGATGTTGCGGCTGGTCAACGGCTCCCGGCGCCGGCGCGGCAACTCTTCGGGCAGTGTTGCCCTGGTCGGCGCAGGACCGGGAGACCCTGACCTGCTGACCCTGAAGGCATTGCGTCTGATGCAGGACGCGGATGTGATCGTGCATGACGCGCTGATCGGCCCGGCGATGCTGGATTACGTTCGGCGTGATTCTGTCCGGATCGATGTCGGCAAGCGGGCCGGGCAGCATTCTTACAGTCAGGACGATATCAACGCGCTGCTGGCCGAGCATGCCGCAGCCGGCAGCCGCGTGGTGCGCCTTAAAGGCGGAGATCCATTTATCTTCGGCCGGGGCGGTGAGGAACTGGCTTACTTGAGGGAGCGCGGCATTGCCGTACAGGTCGTGCCGGGTGTCACCGCGGCGCTCGGCGCGGCATCCGCTGCAGGGCTGCCGCTGACCCATCGTGATCACGCCAACCGGCTGACAATCCTGGCCGGGCATGACCGGAATGGTTTGTCCGAATTCGACAGCCATGTCCTGGCGGATACCAAGGGCACAATCGTCATCTATATGGGCCTCGGCGCGGCACCTCGGATCATGGAGGCGGCGCTCGCTGCCGGCCGTGCACCGGAAACGCCGGTCGCTGTGATCGAAAAGGCGACCCTGCCGGACCAACGCGTCTTGAAAACGACCCTGGCCGATCTCGCCGGGATGGTCGACGCGCGGCAGGTATCCGCTCCCGCGCTGATCATCCTCGGTGATGTGGCCGCGCTTGCCGAAGGTGAAATTTTTGAGGCCGTTGCCCCCGAGGGCCGGCGCCTCGCCGTTTAGGAACTGAAGAGAATGAAAGTGACGACCAGGGTCATGACCGCAAACCGTCTGGGAGACGGTGCTGTCGTATATCTCGCCGAAGAGGATGACTGGGTCTTGGTGCTCGACGATGCAGAGGTCGCCGATGGCGACGAGGCGGCAGCCGCCCTTGAGGCGCGTGCCGCTGCGTCAGCAGCCCGGCAGGAGGTTGTCAGCACTTACCTATTTGCCGTGTCGGTTACCGAAACCGGCATTGCACCGGTCAGCCAGCGCGAAATCATCCGCGCGGCCGGGCCGACCGTCGGCACCGATCTTCCCGCAACCACCCCACTGGTCTGACGCGATGTATACCTATAACGAATTCGATCACGCCTTCGTCCGGGACCGGACCGCGGAATTCCGGGATCAGGTCGCGCGCCGGATCGCCGGTGAGCTGACCGAGGACGAGTTCAAGCCGCTGCGCCTGATGAACGGCCTCTATCTGCAGCTTCATGCCTATATGCTGCGGGTTGCGATCCCCTATGGCACCCTGTCCGCCAGGCAGATGCGCCAGCTCGGCTATATCGCCCGGCGCTGGGACCGCAACTGGGGGCATTTCACCACCCGGCAGAACATCCAGTACAACTGGACGAAACTGGACGACGTGCCGGACATTCTGGACGCGCTCGCCGATGTCGAGATGCATGCTATCCAGACGAGCGGCAACTGCATCCGCAATGTCACGGCCGACCAGTTCGCCGGTGTTGCCGCCGACGAGATCGAGGATTCCCGTGTCTGGGCCGAGATCATGCGGCAATGGTCCACGCTGCACCCGGAATTCACCTTTCTGCCGCGCAAGTTCAAGATCGCCATCACCGGGTCTGAAAACGACCGGGCGGCCGTGAAGCTGCACGATATCGGCCTGCGCATGCGCCGCAACGATGCCGGCGAAGTCGGCTTCGAAGTGATTGTCGGCGGCGGGCAGGGGCGTACGCCCATCGTTGGCGAGACGATCCGCGAGTTCCTGCCGAAGCAGCATCTGCTGTCCTATCTCGAGGCGATCCTGCGGACCTATAACCTGCTTGGCCGCCGGGACAATCTCTACAAGGCCCGGATCAAGATCCTCGTCGCCGCCGTCGGTATCGAGAAATTCGCCGAAATGGTCGAGGAGGAGTGGCACGAGATCAAGGACAGCGCACTGACGCTGGACGCCGCGAAGATCGCGGAGATCGAACGGCATTTCGCCCCGCCGGTCTACCAGGAGATAGCGGAGCCGGTTGCCCCCTACGACGCCGCGCGCTTCACCGATCCGGCCTTTGCCGCCTGGACCCGGACCAATCTGTTCCCGCACAAGCAGCCGGGCTACACCATTGTCACGGTGTCTCTGAAACCCGCGGGCGGGGTGCCGGGCGATGCCACGGCGGAGCAGATGGAAGCGCTGGCCGACCTGGCAGAGAAATACTCGCTCGGCGAACTGCGCATTGCGCATGAGCAGAATGTGGTGCTGCCCTATGTCCGCAAGCAGGATCTGCACACGCTCTGGCAGGCCCTTGGCGAGCATGGCCTGGCGGATGCGAATATCGGCCTGATCACGGATATCATCTCCTGCCCGGGCCTCGACTACTGCAACCTGGCAAACGCCCGGGCGATCCCGATCGCGCAGCGCCTGAGCCGGCATTTCTCTGACCCGGCACTGCAATCCGAGATTGGCCCGATCACGCTGAACATCTCCGGCTGCATCAATGCCTGCGGGCATCACCATGTCGGCAATATCGGCATCCTCGGTGTCGATAAGAAAGGCGTGGAACATTACCAGATCACCATCGGCGGGATCGCGGACGAGAATGCCGCGATCGGCAAGATCCTCGGCCCGTCCTTTCCGGCGGAAAGTGTCGTTGACGCTATCGACACATTGATCGGGACGTTCCGCAAAATCCGCACCGAAGGCGAGACCTTCATCGACACGGTCACCCGTGTCGGCATCACCCCCTTCAAGGAGACTCTCTATGCCAATCATTAGGAATGGCCGTATCCAGGAAGATGTCTGGGTTTCGCTGACGGACCGGGAGGCTGAAACGCTTGGCCGGGACACGCCGGTGCTGGTCAGCCTCGAGGAATGGAAGGCCGGCCGCGAGACGCTGATCGCCAATTTCGACCGGCGCGCCATCCGGCTTGAGAATGCCGATGATGTCGAGGATATCCGCGAGGATCTGGCGGATCTCGATGCGGTGATCCTGGTATTCCCGAAATTCAATGATGGCCGGGCCTTCTCCCAGGCCCGCCTGCTGCGGGACCGTTTCGGCTTCAAAGGCGAGATCCGGGCCACCGGTCATGTGATCCAGGACCAGTTCCTGTTCCTGCAGCGCTGTGGTGTCGATGCGGTCGAGGTCATGGACGAGAAACTGCTGGACGCCTGGCAGCGTGCGAACCGCCGTTTCAAGGGCTACTACCAGCCGGCGCTTGATGTCGTGGAAGGGACCGGCCGCGACACGGCCGAGACCGTTTCGTCCGGTCACGGTGCCGCGTATGCCCGGGTCGAGCCCGCTGTTTTGGCAAGCTGGGCCTATTGACGCGCGTCGGCCTGTCTATTCGCAGATCAGTCGATCGCCGGGGGAGCTCAGCTTTCCCGGCGATTTTTTATGCACGGCAACCGCGTCTTCAGTTTGACGTCGTCTCAGATTTTTGATCAGATAGTAAAAAACGAGTGCAAATGCACCGTGGCTTCTGAACTGGAGAGACTATGCCGTCTGATATCCGTGGGGACAGATTGTCCCCGGCGGAGGTCGAGTCGAATTTCGCCGATCTCCATCCGTTGCTCAGCAAACACGAAGCTGTCGTCGAGGCTGACCGCTGTTATTTCTGCCATGACGCACCCTGCGTCACGGCATGCCCGACAGGCATCGATATCCCGCTCTTCATCCGCCAGATCCTGACCGATAATCCGTCCGGGTCGGCCAAGACGATCCTGAGCGAGAACATCCTTGGCGGTATGTGCGCCCGGGTTTGCCCGACCGAAACCCTGTGCGAGCAGGCCTGCGTGCGGGAGATAGAACAGAAACCGGTGCGGATCGGCGAGCTGCAGCGCTATGCCACCGATCACCTGATGGAAAAGGGCGCGCAGCCGTTCGAGCGCGCTCAACCAACGGGCAAGACAATCGCCGTCGTTGGCGCGGGTCCTGCCGGGCTTTCCTGTGCTCATCGGCTCGCCATGCTGGGCCATGACGTGACCATCTTCGAGGCGAAGGAAAAGGGTGGCGGGCTGAACGAGTACGGCATCGCGGCCTACAAGGCGGTCGATGAGTTCGCCCAGAAAGAGCTCGACTTTGTGCTCTCAATCGGCGGTATCGACCTTAAGAACGGCATGGCACTTGGGCAGGACGTGACGCTCGATAGCCTGGTCTCGGATTTCGATGCCGTCTTCCTCGGGCTCGGCCTTGGGGCGACCAATGGTCTCGGTGTCGATGGCGAAGATCTGGAGGGAGTAGCGGACGCGGTCGACTTCATCGAGGAGCTGCGTCAGGCGCCGGCGATGGAGAAAGTTGCGGTCGGAAGCAATGTCGTTGTCATCGGCGGCGGCATGACGGCGATTGATGCGGCGGTACAGTCCAAGCTGCTCGGCGCAGATGAGGTGACGCTGGTCTATCGCCGCGGGGCGGACCGGATGAATGCCAGCCCATATGAGCAGTCTCTGGCGAAGGAAAAAGGCGTTGTGCTGCGGCACTGGGCCCGGCCTGAGAAGATAGCGGCCGGGGAAGACGGCAAGGTCGGCGCGGTCAGTTTCGCCCGGACGAAAGACGAGGGCGGGAAGCTCGCCGATACCGGCGCGCATTTCACGCTTGAGGCGGACATGGTGCTGAAAGCCATCGGCCAGACCATTGTGCCGGTGCCGCTTCAGGGCAGTTCGGTCGAGGTTGCGCTGGAAGCCGGTCGGATCAAGGCCGGGGACGACCGGCGCACCAGTCATCCGAAAATCTGGGCGGGGGGCGATGCGGTTGCCGGCGGTGAGGATCTCACCGTTGCGGCCGTTGAAGACGGCAAGCAAGCCGCGCTTTCCATTCATAACGCGCTGACAGGCGCGTAGGCCGGATCGGGAGAGAGATCATGGCGAATCTGCAGACGACTTTTCTCGGTATCAAATCCCCCAACCCCTTCTGGCTCGCTTCGGCGCCGCCGACCGACCGGGAGGTGAATGTCACCCGCGCCTTCAAAGCCGGCTGGGGCGGCGTGGTCTGGAAGACGCTCGGGGAAGATCCGCATATCGTCAATGTGAACGGACCGCGCTACGGGGCGATCCATTCAAACGATCGCCGCCTGATCGGCCTCAACAATATCGAGCTGATCACCGACCGGCCGCTGGAGGTCAATCTCCGTGAGATCAAGGCGGTGAAGAAGGCGTGGCCGGACCGGGCCATCGTCGTCTCGCTCATGGTGCCGTGCGAGGAGGAGGCCTGGAAGAAGATCCTGCCGCTGGTCGAGGATACCGGCGCCGACGGGATCGAGCTGAATTTCGGCTGCCCGCACGGCATGTCGGAACGCGGCATGGGCGCGGCTGTTGGCCAGGTACCGGAATATGTCGGGATGGTCGCCCGCTGGTGCAAGCAGCACACCCGCATGCCGGTGATCGTGAAACTGACGCCGAACATCACCGATATCCGGGCCCCGGCGCGGGCGGCGAAAGAGGGCGGCGCGGATGCTGTCTCGCTGATCAACACCATCAACTCCATCATGGGCGTCGATCTGGACGTCATGGCGCCGTCGCCGCATATCGACGGCAAGGCGACCCATGGCGGTTATTGCGGCCCGGCGGTGAAGCCGATTGCCTTGAGTATGGTATCGGAAATCGCCCGCGACCCGGAGACCCATGGTCTGCCGATATCGGCCATCGGCGGTATCACCACATGGCGGGACGCGGCGGAATTCATGGCGCTCGGCGCCGGGACGGTGCAGGTCTGCACGGCCGCCATGACCTACGGTTTCAAGATCGTCGAGGAGATGAAACTGGGGCTGTCGGACTGGATGGACGAGAAGGGCTATACCTCCGTCGACCAGTTCGTCGGCAAGGCGGTTCCGAACGTCACCGACTGGCAGTACCTGAACCTCAATTACGTGGTGAAGGCCCGGATCGATCAGGAGTCCTGCATCAAGTGCGGCCGTTGCCACATCGTCTGCGAGGATACCTCGCACCAGGCGATCACGGCGGAGAAGGACGGTGTCCGGCATTTCGAGGTGATGGACGACGAATGCGTCGGCTGCAATCTCTGCGTCAGCGTCTGCCCGGTCGAGAACTGCATTACCATGGAGCAGCAGACCGACGGCGTCGATGCCCGCACCGGCCAGCCGATCGATCCGGCATACGGCAACTGGACGACCCATCCGAACAACCCGATGCGGGTCGCGGCGGAGTAGGGAGCGGCATCATGCAACCAACGCCGTCATCCCGACGCAGGTCGGGATCCACGATGACGGTCTCGTTCGATGAGCCATGGATCCCGTCCTTCGACGGGATGACGGCGTTGGAGCTTGGGATCGTTCAGGTTCAGCGCGGCTTCAGTCCATTGAAGAGCACGGTGAACAGCGTTCGTTCGGCAGCTTCGAAGCGCTTGGCCCGGGTGTCGGAATCGGTGCCTTCGAGCGCATCCATCTGGGTCTCGAAATCGGCATAATGCTGGGTCGCGGCCCAGATCATGTAGATCAGGTGCAGCGGGTCGACCGGAACCATCTTGCCGTCTGCGATCCAGGTCCGGATGGCTTTCGACTTGGTCTCGACCAGATCCTTGAGCGGCCCCTTCAGGGTGTCCTCAAGCAGGGGAGCCCCTTGCAGGATCTCGTTGGCGAACAGGCGGGAGGCCTTCGGGTTGATCCTTGCATGGGCCAGCTTGGCGGAAATATAGGCGCCAAGTTCTGAGGCCGGATCGCCTTGCGGGTCGAGTTTGGCGAAGGGGGTCAGCCAGTCGTCCAGGGTTTCCTGCAGGACGGTCTGGTAGAGTTCCTGCTTGGTGCGGAAATAGTACAGCAGGTTGGGTTTGGACATGCCCGCCGCTGCGGCAATCTGGTCCAGCGTGGTGCCGCGATATCCGGATCGGGAGAACATATCGAGTGCCGCCGTCAGGATACGCTCGCGGTTCTCCTGCTGAATACGGGTGCGCCCACCATTCGGTGTCGCCATTGTCATTGGCTCAAACCAGCCATTTTGGAAACCTTTTCAAGGAGATACCGAAAGGAAACGCAGTGCTGGCAAGTCCGGGAGACGGCACTGGAAAATCTGCGTGTTTACTGGGCAAGCGGCGCACTCAATTGCCTACACTTTAATCTTGATCAAATGGTCAACTTTGTCTTTGCTTATACCCCAGAAGGGCGTGAGCACAAATGCCCTCAAAAACCGGCAATCGCCAAGGCCCTGTTCCCGGATGGAGCTTTGCCGATGCCGATCAAAATCGTCCCCGCCGAGGGACGGAGCGAACAGGAGAGTTTGGGATGACTGAACCGGCCAGCAATATCCGGATCAACGGGCAGCGGCTGTGGGACAGCCTCATGGAAATGGCGAAGATCGGCCCCGGTCTGCGTGGCGGCAACAACCGCCAGACGCTGACCGATTCCGACAAGGAAGGCCGTGATCTTTTTGCCCGGTGGTGTAGGGAGCAGGGGCTCAGCATGGGCGTCGACAGCATGGGCAACATGTTTGCCCGGCGCGAGGGCACGGACCCTGACGCCCTGCCGGTCATGCTCGGCAGCCATCTGGATACCCAGCCGACCGGCGGCAAGTATGACGGTGTGCTCGGCGTTCTCGGCGCGCTGGAGGTGATCCGCACGCTGAACGACCTCGGCATCAGGACCAAGCACCCGATTGAGGTGGTGAACTGGACCAACGAGGAAGGCACCCGGTTCGCCCCGGCCATGGTCGCCTCCGGCGTTTTCGCCGGGGTGCATACCCAGGACTGGGCCTATGACCGGACGGACGCGGATGGCAAGCGTCTTGGGGACGAGCTGGAGCGCATCGGCTACAAGGGGGATGAGCCGGTCGGCCAGCGCAAGATGCACGCCTTCTTCGAGCTGCATATCGAGCAGGGCCCGATCCTTGAGGACGAGAGCATCGATATCGGCGTGGTGACCCACGGCCAGGGCCTGAAATGGATCCAGATCACCCTGACCGGCAAGGAAAGCCACACTGGCTCCACCCCGATGCCGAAGCGCATCAATGCCGGGCTCGGCATGGCGCGTGTGACCGAACTGGTGAACGAGATCGCCCTTGAGCACGGCCCGAACGGCGTCGGCGCTATCGGTCATCTCGAACTCTATCCGAATTCCCGGAACATCATCCCGGGCCGCACCGTCTTCACGGTCGATTTCCGGCATCCGGACAAGGCGTCCCTCGAAGAGATGGACGCCAAGCTGCGCAAGGGAGCGGAAAAAATCGCCGCTGAAATCGGGCTCGGTATCGAGATCGAGCAGACCGGCGGCTTCGATCCGGTTACCTTCGATGAGGGGTGTGTCACAGCCGTGCGCAATGCGGCGGAGAGCCTTGGCTACACGCACCGGAACATCGTTTCCGGCGCCGGGCACGATGCCTGTTGGATCAACCGGGTGGCACCGACGTCCATGATCATGTGCCCCTGTGTCGACGGCCTCAGCCACAACGAGGATGAGGAAATCAGCATGGAATGGGCGACTGCCGGTGCGGATGTGCTGTTCCATGCCGCGGTCGAGACCGCCGAGATCGTCGAATAAAGCCGGAGAGGAGCGCGTTCATGTCGAAAGTCATCAAGGGCGGCACAGTCGTCACCGCAGACCACAGTTTCGAGGCCGATGTCCTGATCGAAGGCGGTGTGATCACCGCCATCGGCAAGGGCTTGAAGGGCGACCAGACCATCGACGCGACCGGCTGCTACATCATGCCGGGCGGCATCGATCCGCACACGCATATGGAAATGCCCTTCATGGGCACCTATTCGGCGGACGATTTCCACAGCGGCACCTCGGCGGCGGTTGCCGGCGGCACCACCATGGTGGTGGATTTCTGCCTGCCGGTACCGGACCAGTCCCTGATGCAGGCTTTGCAGAGCTGGGACCAGAAAAGCTCCAAGGCGGTGACCGACTATTCCTACCACATGGCCATCACCTGGTGGTCGGAGCAGGTCTTCGACGAGATGCAGCTGGTGGTGAACCGCGGCATCAACACCTTCAAGCATTTCATGGCCTACAAGGGCGCGCTGATGATCGAGGATGACGAGATGTTCTCCTCGTTCCGGCGCTGCGCGGATATCGGCGGCATGCCGCTGGTGCATGCGGAGAATGGCGATGTCGTCGCGCACCTGCAGGAAAAACTGCTGGCCGAGGGCAATAACGGGCCGGAGGGACACGCCTATTCCCGGCCGCCGGAAGTCGAGGGCGAAGCCGCGAACCGGGCCATCATGATCGCCGACATGGCGAATGTGCCGCTCTATATCGTGCATGTCTCCTGCGAGGAGGCGCACGAGGCCATCCGCCGGGCCCGGCAGAACGGCAAGCGCGTCTTCGGTGAGCCGCTGATCCAGCATCTGGTGCTGGACGAAAGCGAGTATGCCAATGCCGACTGGGACCATGCCGCGCGCCGTGTCATGTCCCCGCCGTTTCGGGACAAGAAGCATCAGGACGGGCTCTGGGCCGGTCTGGCTGCCGGCTCGCTGCAATGCGTGGCGACCGACCATTGCGCTTTCACCACGGACCAGAAGCGCATGGGGCTGGGCGATTTCACCAAGATCCCGAACGGCACCGGAGGGCTGGAAGATCGGTTGCCCGTGCTCTGGACACGCGGCGTGAATACTGGCCGTCTGACCCCGAACGAATTTGTCGCGGTGACATCAACAAACATCGCCAAGATTCTGAATTTGTTCCCGAAAAAGGGTGCGGTAATGGTCGGGGCAGATGCCGATCTGGTGGTCTGGGACCCGAAGGCGTCGAAGACCATCACGGCGGCGAAGCAGGTCTCTGCCATCGATTACAATGTCTTCGAAGGCATTGAGGTGACCGGCCTGCCGCGATTCACCTTGAGCCGCGGCGACGTGGTGGCGACCGAGGGCAAGGTCGATGCGGCGGAAGGGCGCGGCAAGTTCGTCGGCCGCGATCCGTACCCGGCAACCAGCAAGGCGCTTTCCAAGTGGAAGGAACTGACGGCGCCCCGCAAGGTGGTGCGCTCGGCCGCGAATATGCCGGCCGGCGTCTAGACCGGACCAGAAGATACCGGACAAAATGGAAGCGGACCGCCGACAGGGGTCGGACGGTCCGCCGATTTGGAGAATATGGTGACAGAGATCCAGGCAACCGGTGCCGCCTCTACGGCAGGCGCGGCCGAAGCCGATGCATTCCGGGTTATCGAGGCGCGGGAGCTTTGCCTGACCTTCGAAACGAACGACGGGCCGGTGCACGCGCTCTCGAATGTGGACCTGGCGGTCGACCGGGGGGAGTTCGTCTCCTTCATCGGCCCGTCCGGTTGCGGCAAGACCACGCTGCTGCGTGTCATCGCCGATCTGGAGAAGCCGACATCCGGCAGCATCGCGGTCAACGGCATGACACCGGAAGAGGCCCGGCGGAAGCGTGCCTACGGCTATGTGTTCCAGTCGGCGGCGCTCTATCCGTGGCGCACGATTGCCGGCAATGTCGCGCTGCCGCTGGAGATCATGGGGCTCGACCAGGCCGAGCGCGAAGAGCGGATCGCCCGCAATCTGGCGCTCGTAAATCTCGCCGGCTTCGAGCGGAAATTTCCCTGGCAGCTGTCCGGCGGCATGCAGCAGCGGGCCTCGATCGCCCGGGCGCTCGCCGTGGAACCTGACCTGCTGCTGATGGACGAGCCCTTCGGCGCGCTGGACGAGATCGTTCGCGACCACCTGAACGAGCAGCTCAACCAACTCTGGGACCGGACCAACAAGACGGTCATATTCGTGACGCACTCGATCCCGGAAGCGGTGTTCCTGTCGACCAAGATCGTCGTCATGTCGCCACGCCCCGGACGGGTTCATGACGTTATTGACTGCAATCTGCCGCGTGTACGGACCCTCGATATCCGGGAGACACCGGAGTTCCTGGCGATCGCCCACCGGGTTCGTGACGGTCTCAGGGCGGGGCATGCCTATGACGATCAATAAACTGTTGAAATCGCAGGGTGCGGCGGTTGCGGCCGTCGTGCTCATCCTGATCGTGATCTGGTATCTTGGTGCGGCTGTGCTGAATGCACCGTTTCAGCGGGACCAGAACGAGCGGACGCAGCAGACGCAAACCAGCGGGGCTTTCATAGAAGCTACCCTGAACCAGAAACGGCCGGTGCTGCCGGCACCGCACCAGGTTCTGGTCGAGATCTGGAACACCACGGTCGAGAAGCGCATAACATCCAAAAGAAGTCTGGTTTATCATAGCGGTATAACGCTTTCTTCGACCATGTTGGGCTTTGTTCTGGGCACACTTCTGGGAATTACGCTGGCGGCGGCGATCATTCATGTCGAGAGCCTAGAGCGCAGCCTGATGCCGTGGATCATCACGTCCCAGACGATCCCGATCCTGGCCATCGCGCCGATGGTCATCGTGGTGTTGAACGCGATCGGCATCTCCGGCCTGATCCCGAAGGCGATGATATCGACCTATCTGTCCTTCTTCCCGGTGACGGTCGGGGTGGTGAAAGGGCTGCGTTCGGCGGATCCGATGCAGCTTGACCTGATGCGGACCTACAGCGCGTCCACCTTCCAGACATTCTGGAAACTGCGTTGGCCGTCATCCATCCCGTTCCTCTTCACCTCGATGAAGGTGGCGATAGCCGCCAGCCTTGTCGGCGCCATCGTCGGCGAGCTTCCGACCGGGGCCGTGGCCGGACTGGGCGCGCGGCTTCTGGCCGGCTCCTACTACGGACAGACCGTGCAGATCTGGTCGGCCTTGCTGAGTGCGGCCTTCCTCGCGGCCATGCTGGTAACCATTGTCGGGGTCGCGGACAAGGCGGTGCGCCGACGCATGGGGATAGCACGATGAGCAGGTCCCTGCCTTTGACCATCCCCCTCGGTGCCGCAGCTTTGCTTGTTGCCGTCGTGCTCCAGATCGTGTCGCCCGAGGCTTTGTGGTCGCCGTCCTACGGCCTCGCCGCGGGATTGCTGGCGTTCTCCTATGCCATGGCCGCTATCTGGCGCCGGGGGGCGCCGGCCGCATTCCTGCTGCTTGTGACGGTACATCTTGCCGCCATCCCTCTGGTCGCGCATGTCAGCCATGGCGAGGGCAGCATGGGACCGGCTTACTGGGCCCTGCTGGTTTCCGGCTGGCTGGCAGCCTGGAGCTGCGTGACCCTGCTGACGGCGGCCTCCAAGGTCCTGCCGCCGTCGGCCAGGCAGGCAATCAACCTGTTGATTCCGCTGATTTTCGGGATCTGGCTGATCCTGATCTGGGAGGCGATCACGCGCGGTGCCGGTGTGCCGCAGGTGCTGCTGCCGTCCCCGAGCGCGGTCTGGGGCACGCTGATTACCTCGCTGCCGACTCTCTGGGCGGATTTCGTGCAGACCTTCCTGAAGGCGGTGCTCGCCGGCTATGTGCTTGGCTGCGGCATCGGTTTCGCCGTCGCGATCCTGGTTGACCGCTCGCCTTTCCTGAAGCGCGGGCTGATGCCGGTCGGCAATATGGTCAGCGCCCTGCCGATCATCGGCGTGGCGCCGATCA
The DNA here is from genome assembly GCF_040217065.1 of Nisaea sp. GTDB lineage: Bacteria > Pseudomonadota > Alphaproteobacteria > Thalassobaculales > Thalassobaculaceae > Nisaea. The sequence continues at coordinate 283,905 of NZ_JAVJNX010000009.1, read as the reverse complement.
TGGTGATGTGGTTCGGCTTCGACTGGCAGTCGAAGGCGGCGGTTGTCGTCATCATGACCTTCTTTCCGATGCTGGTGAACACGCTGGAAGGCCTCTCGGCCTCCAGTGCAATGCAGCGCGACCTGATGCGCACCTATGCGGCCGGCTACGGCCAGACGTTGCTGAAGCTGCGTCTCGTCGAGGCGCTGCCGTTCATATTCAATGCCCTCAAGATCAACTCCACGCTGGCGCTGATCGGCGCTATTGTCTCGGAGTTCTTTGGAACACCGACTGTGGGCATGGGGTTCCGCATATCAACCGAGGTCGGCCGCATGAATGTCGACATGGTTTGGGCGGAAATTGCGGTTGCGGCGCTCGCCGGTTCCGCTTTCTACGGGGGGCTCGTACTGATCGAGCGCACCCTTACATTCTGGCACCCGTCAAACAGATAAGTCCGGGGTCAGGCAGGCTTCATCGAATGAGGAGAGTAACCATGCAAAAGATGCTGACAGGATTGCTCGCGGGAGCATTCAGTCTGGCCGCCGCCACGGCGATGGCCGAAGGCGACGACCATGTCACGCTGCAGCTCAAATGGGTGACCCAGGCGCAGTTCGCCGGCTATTACGTCGCTGCGGACAAGGGTTTCTACGAGCTGGAAGAACTGGTCGTCGAGATCAAGCCGGGCGGCCCGGACATCGCGCCTCCGCAGGTCATTGCCGGCGGCGGGGCAGACGTGGTCATCGACTGGATGCCGTCCGCGCTGGCCAGCCGTGAAAAAGGCGTGCCGCTGGTCAATATCGCCCAGCCGTTCAAGACTTCGGGCATGATGCTGACCTGCCGGAAGGATACCGGCATCAAATCTCCGGCGGACTTCAAGGACAAGACACTCGGTGTCTGGTTCTTCGGCAACGAATATCCGTTCCTGTCCTGGATGTCCCAGCTCGGTATCAAGACCGATGGCAGCGCCGGCGGAGTCACCGTGCTGAAGCAGGGTTTCAACGTCGACCCGCTGTTGCAGAAGCAGGCAGACTGCGTCTCGACCATGACCTACAACGAATATTGGCAGGTCATCGATGCCGGCCTGTCGCCGGACGATCTGGTGGTTTTCAAATACCAGGATCAGGGCGTGGCCACGCTCGAAGACGGCCTCTACGTGCTTGAGGACAAGTTGAAGGACCCGGCTTTCGTTTCCAAGATGGCGCGCTTCGTGAGAGCGTCCATGAAAGGCTGGAAATATGCGGCCGAGCATCCCGACGAGGCGGCTGATATCGTGCTCGAGAACGATGCCACCGGTGCCCAGACTGAAAAGCACCAGCGCCGCATGATGCGTGAAATCGCCAAGCTGACGGCCGGCACCAACGGCGCGCTCGATCCGGCGGATTACGAACGGACGGTCACCACCCTGCTGAAGGGCGGCTCCAGCCCGGTCATCACCAAGAAGCCGGAAAACGCCTGGACGCACCTGATCACGGACAAGGCGCTGAAATAGGCGACGTTTGTTGCAAAGATCCGGAAAAGGCGGCTTCAGGGCCGCCTTTTTCATGCGCTCACGGGCGGCTGGCGGCGCTTGACTGGATGTTTCCGCCCGCGCCGGAGTAATCTGGGTTCCATCCATTTCCTTCCGTGCATCCTCAGGGCTTTAAATGACCGACATCCTGTTTCTCCCCGGATTTATGTGCGACCAGCATCTCTGGGATGATGTCGTCGATGGCATGCGCTTTCTCGGACATCTGCATTTCGGCGATCTCACGCGGGACCGGTCGTTCGAGGCGATGGCGGAGCGGGTCCTGGCCGACGCGCCGGAACGGTTTTCCCTGGTCGGCTTCTCGATGGGCGGATTCGTTGCCCGAGAGATTGCGCTGATGGCGCCGGAGCGGGTCGAGAGACTGGCCCTTGTGAATACCAGCGCCCGCGGCGACAGTCCGGAACAGGCCGGGCGCAAGGCCGGTCTTGCGAAGGCGGCCGAGGGCAGGGGCTTTCGCGGCCTGTCCCGTCATTCCATCCTGTCGTCGCTGCATCCGGACCGGCGTTCGGACGAAACTCTGGTGGCGAGGATCCGGGAAATGGCGGACCGGATCGGCAAGGATGGGTTCGTGAACCAGATCGGCGTCGTCCGGCAGGACGGGCACGGCCGTCTCGGTGCGATCGCCTGTCCCACCCTGGTGGTCTGGTGCCGGCAGGACGAGTTGCGCAGTCTGGGCGAGGCAACAGAACTCGCCGACGGCATCCCGGGCGCGCGTCTGGAGATCGTCGAGGGATGCGGTCACATGCTGCCGCTGGAGGCGCCGGAGCAGATGGCGGCCCTGCTCGGGGCCTGGCTGGAATAACGCCGGGCCGTTCCGGTCATCCTCCATCTTGTATTCGATGGCATGGCGACTACACTGGCCGGGTTAGTACACTCACTTCTGGTCGTTTCATGTCGCGAATCATCTGGCTTGCGTCCTACCCCAAGTCCGGGAACACTTGGATGCGGGCCCTGTTGGCGAATTACATTCTCGATCACGATGAACCAATCTCAATCAATGAATTGCGCGGTTTCACGCTGAGCGACACACGCCCGCGCTTTTTCGACGGCCTGACCGAGAAATCCCTGACCAGCCTGACGATCGAGGAAGTGCGCGCCCTGCGGCCGGAAGCGCAGCGCCGGCTCGCCGCCGCCCGGGATCACGATCATTTTGTGAAGACTCATTCCCAGCTTGCCGAATATGGCAGCGTGCCACTGATCAATACGGCAGTGACGGCGGGCGCAATCTATATCCTGCGTGACCCGCGGGACATGATCCTCTCCTATGCGGCGCATTTCGGTGTTGACGTCGATGAGGCGATCGACCGGATCGCGAGCGACCAGAACATCACGACCGCCGGCGATTTCGAGATGAGCACCATCCTGGGGCGCTGGGATCGGCACGTGGAGTCCTGGACGGATCAGAAAGTCATTCCCGTCTGCGCGGTGCGTTATGAAGATCTGCATCGTGACACGGAAGCGGCTTTCGGCTCGATCCTGAAGACCTTGGGCATGCCGGTATCCGCCGACCGGCTGGCGAAAGCGGTGCGCAACAGCGCCTTCGAGACCCTAAGCCGCGAGGAATCAAAGGACGGATTCATCGAACGACCGCCGCATATGGAGCGGTTCTTCCGATCAGGAAAACCGGGCGGCGGCGTGACCGGGCTGACGGCGGCGCAACGCACGCGGATCGAAACAGACCATGGGGCTGTCATGACGCGTTTCGGTTACCTGCCCTGATCAGGTCCGAGGTGGGGGGCAATCGGCATTGTCTGCATACCGCAAAGAAAAGCGGCCGCATCAGGATGATGCGGCCGCTCCTGGTATAGTCTCGGAACGCTATTCGGCAGCTTCGGCCGGCCAGCCGGAGACAGCCTTCACTTCTAGGAATTCAATCAGGCCGTATTCACCGCCCTCACGTCCGTTGCCGGACTGTTTGTAGCCACCGAACGGGCTGCCCGGCGCACGGCCGGCCCCGTTAAGCTGGATCATGCCGGCCCGGAGCTGACGGGCGAGGCGCTTGGCCCGCTCCGGATCACCGGTCTGCACATAGGATGTCAGGCCATACGGTGTGTCGTTGGCGATCCGGACCGCGTCCGCTTCGTCCTCGAATTTCATGATCGAGAGCACCGGGCCAAAGATTTCCTCCCGGGCGATGGTCATGTCTTCCTTCACGTCCGCGAACACCGTCGGCTTCACGTAGTAGCCGCGATTCAGTCCATCCGGACGGCCGAGGCCGCCGGCGAGGAGGGTCGCGCCTTCCTTGATGCCGGATTCGATCAGGCCCTGGATCTTGTCGAACTGGGCCTGTGAGACCACCGGGCCGATCTGACGGCCTTCCTGGGTAGGGTCGCCGATTTCCTGCGCTTCGGCCAGGGATTTGGCTGTCGCGACAGCTTCATCATAGGCAGACTTTTCGACAATCATCCGGCTTGGAGCGTTGCAGCTCTGACCGCTGTTGTTGAACATGTGCAGCACACCGCGCTTCACGGCCTTGGCGACATCGCTGTCGGCGAACACCAGGTTCGGACCCTTGCCGCCCAGTTCAAGCGCAACGCGCTTGACCGTGTCGGCCGACGCCTTGGTGACGGCGATACCGGCGCGGGTGGAGCCGGTGAAGCTCATCATGTCGATGTCGGGATGCTTGCTCATCGCTTCGCCGACGGTCGGGCCGTCGCCGTTGACGAGATTGAACACACCGGCCGGGAAACCGGCCTGTTCCATGAACTCGGCGAAGAGCAGGGAGGACATCGGTGCGATTTCAGACGGCTTCAGCACCACGGTGCAGCCGACGCCGACGGCCGGGATCACCTTCAGGGTCACCTGGTTCATCGGCCAGTTCCACGGCGTGATCAGGCCGCAGACACCGATCGGCTCATGCATGATGTATTCGGTCTGGAATTTTTCATTCAGCGGATGCTCGAAGGTGAATTCCTTCAGCGCCCGGATGAAGGCCTTGATATGGCCCAGGCCAGCGGCGGCCTGCTGGCTGCTGGCGATGTTCTTCGGCGCGCCCATTTCGTTGGAGATCGCGGTCGCCATCTCCTCGATGCGCTCCTGGTATATCTCCGCCAGCTTCTCGACATAGCCGACACGCACATCGTGTGGCGTGACGCTCCAGGTCGTGAAAGCATTTTTCGCGGCTGCGACAGCCTTATTCACGTCGGCTTCGCTGCCGAGGGAAATCATCGCGAAAGGGGTCTCGTTGGCCGGGTTGATGACCTCAAAGTCATTGGCGCTGGCCGGCGCCACCCATTTTCCGTCGATAAAGAAATCGGTCTTTCGTTCCATTTGATCCTCCCGCGGCAATTCGTCGATCCGCGCGCTCTCTCAGTGAATGTTGACCCGTCTCAGGACTGGACGGCTCTGAAGCCGCATTTGGGTAGTGGGAAGGGCCGGTACAAGGAGCCTTTCGTAAGAAGGCATAGCTCCCATTAGCCCATGGAATTGTTCGGTGCAACATACGCAACTGCAACCAGACCAATTGAAGCATTATGGAATCATCGGCAATGTTTCATTCGAAGAATCATATTGTTGCGCCGCAATATCTCGGTCTAGAGTTCGAGACCAATCGTTTGGAGCTTCTGATCTCCGAACAATTCGCTTCTGCGAAACAGGCGCGCGTCCTGCGTTCCTGTCAGTGGAGCCCAGCCGAAATGGCGTCTGTCGGGACAGACATCATTGAAAACGAAGCGGCGGGCAGGCGGTTCAAAAACAAGGAGGCTAATTATGAATTTCATGAGAATTGCGGCTATCGGCGCAGTCACTGCGATCATGTTTGCAGGCGGCGTTGAAGCGAAGACCTACAAGGTCGCGCTGGACGGAACCTTTGCTCCGCACGCCATGCCGAAACTTTCCGGTGGCGTCGAGGGATTCAATGTCGATTTTGCCGAGGCTCTCGGAAAACGACTTGGCGCCGAAATGGATATCACCGCGGCCCAATGGTCCGGATTGCTCCCGGGCATGCAGGCGGGAACCTATGACTTTCTCGTTGCGCCGACCACGCTGACCGAAGACCGCTCCAAGAGTATGCTGTTCAGCGAGGGATATCTCGATACGGACTTCCAGTTTGTCGTGAAGAAAGGTTCGGCCAAGATAGAGTCTCTGAAAGAGTTCGCCGGCAAGGTGATCGCGGTGAACAAAGGGTCTGCCTACGATAAATGGGCCAGGGGCCTGGAGGGCGAGATCGGCTGGAAGGTCGAATCCTACGGCACCCAGACAGATGCCGTTCAGGCGGTTATTTCCGGGCGGGCGTTCGCCAATGTCGCAGGCAATACCGGCGTTGCCTGGGCGGTGAAGAAAAACCCCATGATTGAGCTCTCCTACCTGCATTCGACAGGCAAGGTGTTCTCTGTGCCGTTCCGCAAGGACAGCGTGGAGCTGCGCAACCAGGTGGATGCGGCGATCGAGTGCATGAAACTCGACGGAACCCTGGTGGCATTAAGCGAGAAATGGTTCGGCGTGACGCCTGCTGCCGGTTCCACGGCAGTCACTGTTCGGCCCGGATATGGCGAGCCGGGTTTCGAAGGTTACGACCCGACCGCGCACACGCCGTCCTGTAACTGATAGCTCACTTCGTCACGGCGGCGCCTGCGATCCGCTGCGCGCCGCCGTGATGCGCTCCGATACCTTTAGAAAGAAATCCTGACTATGGCAGCGATCCTCGAGGCGCGCGGTCTCTGGAAGTCATTCGGTGACTTCGATGCCTTGAAAGGTGTCGACTTTACCCTGAATACCGGTGAGTTGGTCTTCGTTATCGGGCCATCCGGGTCCGGCAAGAGCACCATGCTGAGATGCTTCAACCGGCTGGAAGAGCCGACCGGCGGTTCCGTCTTGTTCGATGGTGTCAATCTGATGGACCGGTCAGTGGACATCAATCTGATGCGCCGCCGCCTCGGCATGGTTTTCCAGCAGTTCAACCTCTATCCCCACCTGACGGCGCGGGACAATGTCACACTGGCCTTGCGCAAGGTGCTCGGCAGATCACGGGCAGAAGCGAACGAGATCGCCGAAGCCATGCTGGACAGGGTCGGTCTGGGCGACAAGGCGGATTCCCATCCGGGAGAGCTTTCCGGCGGACAACAACAGCGGGTCGCGATTGCCCGTGCATTAGCGCTTGAGCCGTCCGTCATGCTGTTCGACGAGCCTACCAGCGCACTCGATCCCGAACTGGTCGGCAGTGTCCTGCAGGTCATGCAGCAGCTGCGCGAAGCCGGCATGACGATGGTTGTCGTAAGCCACGAGATGCGCTTTGCCCGCGCGGCCGCCGACCGGGTGATCTTCATGGCGGACGGGCAAATTCTTGAAGAAGGAACGCCGGACAAGATCTTCGAATCTCCCGAACACGTCCGAACCCGCGAGTTCATGCAAGAGATCGCTCAATGAGCGCGGCGCCGGAAACCAATATGTGGGCCCGCTTCACTGAAACCTTTTTCCGGCCGGACCTGATCGATCAATATGCCGGCGCCATCGGGAATGGCGTCATCGTCACCTGCGAGATCGCGCTGCTTGTGGTCGTCTGCGGGTTGGCGCTTGGCATGGCGCTGGCGATCGTGCGGGCCTACCGGATAACCGCATTGTCCCTGGTCATCGTGGGGCTGGTCGACCTGTTGAGGTCCATGCCGCCACTGGTCATCATCCTGTTGATGTATTTCGGCTTGCCAACCGTTGGCCTGACGCTGTCCGGCTTCGTCGTCCTGTGGCTGGTTCTGACGCTGGTGCTCGCGGCCTTTGCTGAGGAAATCTTCTGGGCCGGTATCCTTTCGGTCCGCAAGGGGCAATGGGAAGCGGCACGCTCTACCGGACTCGGATTCGGTCAGTGTCTGATTTATGTGGTGGTGCCCCAGGCGGTCCGTATGACGGTCGCCCCACTGACAAACCGGACAATCGCAATTACCAAGAACACGGCCCTGGGTACCGTGATCGGGGTCGGAGAGATCTTGAACGAGGCCTCGACGGCGCAATCCTTCTCCGGCAGCGCCACGCCGCTGATGATGGGGGCGATCGCCTACATCCTGCTTTTCATTCCGGTCGTCATTGTCGGCCGCTGGATCGAGACACGGTTCCAGTGGAGGCGCGCCTGACATGGAAATGCTGATCTTCAATTTCTTTAACTGGGAAATCATGACGGAAGCCTTTCCGTTGCTGCTTCGCGGCGCCGGTCTTACGCTTCTTCTATGTACGGCTGTAATTCCGCTCGGTTTGCTCGGCGGACTGGTTGTTGCGCTTGCGGCCCGCAACCGCAGTCGGGTAGTGCGATATGCAGTCATCGCCTTTATCGATCTGTTCAGAGCCGTTCCGCCTCTGGTGCTGCTGATTTTCGTTTATGCCGGACTGCCCTTCGCCGGTCTGGATATCTCGCCATTCGCGGCGGTCTGCATTGCCTTCTTGCTCAACAACTCAGCCTATTATGCGGAGATCTTCCGGGCCGGTATCGAGAGTATTGGCGCCGGTCAGGCCGAGGCGGCCCGATCCACGGGGCTCGGGCGACTTCAGACCATGGCCTATGTGGTGCTGCCCCAGGCAACGCGGAACGTTTTGCCGGATCTGCTCAGCAACAGCATTGAAGTCGTGAAATTGACCTCGATCGCCAGCGTCGTATCGTTTCAGGAACTGCTCTATTCCGCCGATATGGCGCGATCGCTGACATACAATTCCTCGCCGCTCGTCATGGCGGCGGCGATGTATCTGGTGATCCTCTGGCCAATTGTCAGACTCCTCAGCAGAATGGAGCATAGAGTCGGCCAATAAATGCCCCGAACAGGGCGCTGGCCCCGGCGCTCAGCGCGTCGTCAGGCCAGCGCGTTCCAGGCTGTGCTTCATGTGCAAATAGTCCTCGGGATTGCGAAACGGCTGGACGGAGAGGAACCATCGGGCGATGTCGCCGGGCAGAGGCGACACATCGCCGGCCCAGTTCTCGCGCGCCGCGGCAAGAAATTTGCGGGCCTCACGGTCCGCCGTGGCGCTATTCCCAAGCTGGGCGAAAGCCATCGCGGCCCAGATTTGCGGATAGTATGCGCCGTCTGTCGCTTGCGCCGCGGCCCACAATGTTCCCGGATAGTCGCGGCAGATAAAGCGGCACGCGGCTTCAATGGACCAGTGCAGCGGCTGGTAGTCGAATCCGGAATCCTGAAAGTGATCGAAGCGTCGCAACGCTTCCTCTGATTCGCCACAATAGGCGAGCCCCAATGCGGAAGATGCCGCGACACCGATATCGCTCTCATTCAGGGTTTCCGAGATACCAAAACAGAGGTGTGCCCGCTCGAACTCACCATTTGTGATATGGGCCCAGCCGGATGCCTGATAGCTCTTCGCATCTCTTGGCCCCAGTTCTATTGCCCGCTGGGCGCGTCTGAGAGCGAGTTTGGAAAGACCGGGATTCTCACGCAATCCCGGAGCGACAAACCGGATCATGCTGGCGCAGAAGGAAAGGCTGGAATGGCCCGGTGCAAAGTCGGGACGTTCCAGGCTGACCGACGTGAAGATCTCTTCAGCCTGACTCCAGCTTGTCGCGGTCCAGCGGTGCATCAGCCGGCGCCCCTGCATCCAGCGGTCATAAACCGGCGAGGATTCGGCCAACTCTTCATGCTTTGGCGATTGCCGCGCAGGTGACACATGAATGTTGATTGCTATGGCGAGTTTCTGGACGAGTTGCCGGAGTGTCCGAGGCCAGGTATCGAGGTTGGCCGGGTTCTCCTCGCTCCAGAGGATGGTGTCGCTGGCCATGTCGCGAACTGAAACCAGCACATGAAGAACCGTGTCCTTGACGAATGCATCGCCCGAAATCCTGTAAGTTGGATCGGTCGGGAGGACAACTCTCTGGCGTTGACTATGCTCGTTATCAAGCACCAGCCATTCCCTGAACTTCAACAGGCTCGACATGAACTGATGCCGGAAGGCGCGGGCCATGAATTTCAGCGGGTCCGGTATGCCTGTATCGGTGAAGGGTTCGATGATCAGGCGCGGTGTACCGCTTGGGTCGAGACTGGTGAGGCCATCGCCTGAGCGTTTGTGATGTTCGTCATCCTGCCCAAAACCGGTCTTGATCAGGGCGACCAGCGCCTTGGTCTCGTCGGAAGGTTCCGTGTCGTAGTCGCTTTCAAGAAGCGACCAGAGGCGGTTGTAACGCTTCAGGGCCGAGCCGGTATCGCCCGAATGGACATGTTGCCGCATGAGTTCCCGACACGCACCTTCATGCGTCGGGTCGAGATTGGAAAGAGCCAGCGCCGCGTTTCTCGCGCTCTCTGTCACCTCATAGACGGAAGCGCCCGGCCGTTGTTTCAGCCGTCGCTCAAGGCTGGAGACGAGCCGATCATGCAGATTTTGCCTCTGTGTGAGAATCCAGCTGTGCAGCGCCTGGTCCAGATCTTCGAAGCCGAGCAGCAGCGAGGACGAGATATCCGAGCGTTGTACAAGGATCGGATGAACCGGTGCATTGGCATCGTTCTCGAGGACGGCCCACAGGTCCGTTTCAAACATTTTGGCGTTCAGGCAGATTTCGTTTCGCGTGACGTCGATCCCGACGACGCCAACGATTTCAAAATACCGGTTCAGTTTGCGGAGTGCCTGCCTGAGAGATGCCCGGGCACGGTCTTCCGCCGCACCGCTCCAGAGCAGACCAGCAATGCTCTCGCGCGTCGCTTTCCTGGACGGAAGCAGCATCAGGTAGGCGAGGATGGCCTGCGCCTTCCTGCCCGGCATGGCTTTCATTCCGCCAGGAGCTTCAATGAGAAAACCGCCGAACAGGCTCACTCTGAACCGTTCCGACGTCGGACGTGCACCGGCATTCGCCACTGCACTTTCGAGAGGGGTGGGGTCGTTGGTCAGATGATGGGGAGAGTCGACCATGGTATCCGGCAAAGTGACATCTGGCTTCATCCAGAGTGCAGGCATTCCTGTCAGGTACCTAATGATTAAGCCTAAACGAGATTGCTTCCCGTTCAATCCCCAAAAGGACGATTGCTTGTGATAGAGCGCTCCGACACACCCGGCGTGAATCTGTTGGCGTGGCGCTGTTTCGGTTTGGTAAACCGGTTTGCAGACCCGTCGGCCAAACCAGTATCGAATTGCTGCACTGAATCGGTCATCACGCTGTCATCGGCTGCCGCTACCTCTTATCTCTTGTACAAAGGTGCGGTAGTGAAGTGTTGCGGAACCATAGGGCGGACTGGCTCCGTCGGGAGTTCGAAAAACGGACGCCGGTCGTCTCCTGCTGCAATCCGGATGACATCCTGCCCCGGTCTTGTGTCAGGGCTTCCGGTGCGTCCCGCGTAGGAGTGATTTCCAAGATGCCCGGGGCCATTCCGAGATCAAGACAGCTATTCGTCGAGAAGTCGATACGGGACCCAAATATCACACCGGCAAGACGAGCCCTGCAGGCGTGGCCAGAATGAAAAAGCCGGCCACACAACGGGGCCGGCTTTTCTCTTGAGTGAAACGCGGATCAGGCGGAACGATAGAGCTTGGTCATGGAGAATTCACGGTGACCAAGCGCTTCGGCTGCTGTGTTCCGGCCGTTCGCGGTCCGGATGATCATGTCGATCAGCGAATCCCCGGCCTGGTCGATGGTCATCTCCCGGGTCAGCACGCCGGTCACGTCCACGTCGATATGTTCCGACATGGTGCGCAGGGTTCGCGGGTTGCCGGAGATCTTGATGACCGGCACGATCGGGTTGCCGACCACGTTGCCCTGTCCCGTCGGGAAGGTGTGGATGACGTAACCGCCGGCCGCCATCAGGGTGACGCATTCCGCCGCCGCCGATGAGCTGTCCATGAAATAGAGACCGGGGCCTTTTTCCGGCGTCTCGGCCGGGCCGATGGCGTCGATATAGGTCGAGGTCCGTCCGATCTTCTCCAGATTGCCCAGCGCCTTCTCCTCGATGGTCGTCAGGCCGCCGAGAATGTTGCCCTTGGTCGGCTGGCTGTCCGACAGGTCGTCCGTCTGGTGGGCGAAGATGACCTCATCCTGATAGGCCTGCCAGATCTTGCGGAACTTTGCGCCGATCTCCGGCGTTGCCGCGCGGGCCTCGCAGATATGTTCGCCGCCGGTGATCTCCGAGGTCTCCCCGAAGCAGCCATAGAGGCCGTGCGGCAGCAGCTTGTCATACATGTTGCCGACAGTCGGGCAGGAGGAGAGGCCGGTGGTGGTGTCGCTCTCGCCGCATTTGGTCGAGACCCAGATGTCTGTCAGCGGCACAGCTTCCTTCTGCAGTTCCGTGGCCCAGTGGACATATTCCTTGGCCTGCCAGGAAGCGGCCCGGATTGTCTCGAAGTCGCCTTTCTGCTCGATGGAGAAGCCGGTGACCGGCTTGCCGGTCTTGGCGATGCCGTCGACGATTACCTTGGTCCATTCCGGCTCGATGCCGATCACCACGACGGCGGCGACGTTCGGGTTCGCGCCGGTGCCGATGATGGTGCGGAAATGCAGGTCCAGGTCCTCGCCGAACTGCAGGCGGCCATAGGCGTGCGGGATCGCCATGGTTCCCTTGACGTTATTCGTCACGGCCTCGCAGGCGGCATTGGAAATATCGTCCACCGGCAGGATCAGGATGTGGTTGCGGACACCGACGCGGCCGTTTTCCCGGCGCCAGGCATTCACGCTCGTGTTTGCAAGATCGGCCATTTCTACCACCTCTTGGTTTTCATGTTGTGGGTATGGACGTGCTCGCCGACACCGGCACTGCCGACCATCTTGCCGATATCCTCGCCATATTTGATGACTGTATCGCCGGCGCTGAGATCCTTCAGGGCGACCTTGTGGCCGATCGGGATGTCCGCCTTGGCGGTCAGCCGGAAGTCCGAATTGTCGTGCGTGACGACGCACAGCATCTCGGTGCCGGCTTTCAGGTCCTCCACCACGACGACACCGACCGTGTCGTCCGGGTTGTGGACCAGCAATTGCGGGATATTGCTCATGTCAGGGGCTCCCTCTGGTTCGTTTCTCGAGTTTCGCTAGATACGTCCATACATCTAGCAGAATTCTTATACAAGACTGATGCGTGACGATCTGCTAAACGGACAGCCGAATGTTTGATGAAAACTGACGGGGTCGGGCGCACCGCATGACGGAGCCACTCTACAAGATCGTGATCGGGACCGTGATCGACCGGATCGTTACGGGCGACCTGGTGCCGGGTGGCATGCTGCCGAGCGAGACCGACCTTGGTGCGGAGCTCGGCGTCAGCCAGGGGACCGCGCGCAAGGCGCTTGAGGAGCTGGAGCGGAGAGGGATCATCAAACGCCGGCAGGGCGTCGGAAGTTTCGTTTCCGTCCGGACCCCCGAGAATGCCCTTTTCCAGTTTTTCAGGCTGCGCAATCCGGATGGAACGCAGGCGGTTCCGGATCTGGCAGAGGAAACGGTGTCGTCGCGCCGGGCCAGCGCTGCCGAACGTGAGGCACTGACAGGCGCACCGGATGAGGTTTATGAAATTGTCCGGGTGCGGACGATTGACGGCGCCCGCCTGATCTTTGAAAGGTCAGTCGTTCCGGAGCTCTTGTTCCCGGGGCTCGCCCTCCGAGTGCCGCTGCCGAACGCGCTTTATGTGCTGTATCAGCACGCTTTTAGGATCGCGATCGTCCGCGCGGACGAATGTATCAAGGCCTGTGCGGCGGGCGATGAAGCTGCCGGTGCGCTCCGGGTTGATCCGGCCCGTGCCGTCATGCAGGTTGAGCGAAAAGCCTATGACATTGCCGATCGTTGCGTCGAGGTGCGATCAAGCATCTATCTGACCGACCATCATGCCTACGGCGTCTCTCTGACCTGACGCACGCTGCCTCCGAAGGTCAAGGGCCGGGGGAGAAGGTGTTTGTTGACCACAAGCTCTGCAGACAGACGAGATGGATGAAGCGCGGGACCCGGCGCTGGGTGCGGATGGCCGTTTTCAGGAAACCCGGAATATGGATTTCTGACTGGCGGTTATACAGAGGAAGCAGAAGGTAGAATTGGCGGAGGGGAAGAGATTCGAACTCTCGATACCAGTTTCCCAGTATAACGGTTTAGCAAACCGCCGCCTTCAGCCACTCGGCCACCCCTCCGCACGGAGTGAAACAGCAGGTAAGCCCGCTGCTCGACGTATGCAGCGCCTCTTCTATGCGGCGGCCTGCTGGCTGTCAATCAATGCGATTCATCGGAGCATGTTTTTTTCCGGGGCAGGCGGTCCGTGCATGGCCTGCACGGGAGGAAGGTCGCGGTTCTAAAGGGTTTTGCCGGCTTGCAGGATGATGTCGCTCGCCTTCTCGCCGACCATGATCGAGGGGGCATTGATGTTTCCTGACGTCACCGTCGGGAAGATGGAGGCATCGGCCACACGCAGAGTCTCCACACCATAGACGTTCAGCCCGGCATCGACGACGCAGGTCTGCGGGTCCGGGCCCATCATGCAGGTGCTGCTCGGATGGAAAACGCTGCCGCCCCTGGTCCGGATGTAGTCCAGCATGGCCTCGTCGCTGTCGACATGGGGGCCGGGGAAAAGTTCCTCCAGGACGATGTCCTTCATCGTCGGCGTGCTGGTGAGCTGGCGCAGGAATTTAAGCCCTTCCAGATTGTCCTGCAGGTCATGCTCTGTCGCCAGGTAATTGGGGTGAATTTCCGGCGCGGCCTCGGGATCGGTGGAGCGGAGACGCAGATAGCCGCGGCTGGTCGGACGGCAGGGAGAGATGCTCAGGATGAAGCCGGCAAAGGGGTCGGGATGCATCAGGGCGCGTTTGCCCGGCGGGCCCTTCAGGTAGCTCAATGGCGAGAAGTAGAGCTGCATGTTGGGCCGGTCGAGATCCGGACGGGTTTTGAAGAATCCGCCGCCCTGATTGAGGCTGAGGGACATCGGCCCGCGCCGTGCCGTGACATATTGCAGCCCGGCCCAGAGTTTCCCCCACCATGGCGTCAGCGTGTTGTTGAGTGTCGGCAGCCTGGATTTCAGCGTCTGGTCGACGATGTAGTGATCCTGCATGTTCCGCCCGACGCCGGGGCGGTCGACACGCGCGTCGATCCCGGCCGCCTTCAGGTCTGCCGCCGGGCCGATGCCGGAGCGCATCAGCAGCAGGGGGCTGCCGACCGCCCCGGCGGAGACGATCACCTCGGCATTTGCATGGGCGCGTTTCAGCGCTCCGCGGCATCTGTATTCGACGCCGGTCGCACGGGTTCCGTCGAACAGCAGGCGCTCGGCCATGGCGTGCTTCTCGACCCGCAAATTCGCCCGCCGCCGGGCGGGCCAGAGATAGGCGCGGGCGGCGGACATGCGCAGGCCGTCCCGGGTTGTCACATGATAGGTGCCGACACCTTCCTGGCTGGCGCCGTTGAAATCATCGTTGCGCGGCAGGCCGGCCTCTTCCCCGGCCTTGATATAGGCCTCGCAGAGCGGATGCAACTCGTCCTTCGGGGCACTGACATGGAGCGGGCCGGAGCTGCCGTGCCAGGGGCTTTCGCCCCATGCGTGGGACTCCATCCGGCGATAGACCGGCAGAATATCGTCCCAGCCCCAGCCGGGATTGCCCGCCTCGCGCCAGTCGTTGAAATCCTCGGCCTGACCGCGGATATAGACCATCGCGTTGATCGAGCTCGAACCGCCGATCACCTTGCCGCGCGGCCAATAGCTCTGGCGGTTTCCGGCAGTCGGCACCGGCTCGGTCATGTACATCCAGTTCACCGACGGATCGTAGAAGGACTTGCCGTAGCCGATGGGCACCTGGATCCAGAATTTCCGGTCATCCCCGCCCGCTTCCAGCAGCAGCACCCGGTGCCGGCCGTTTTCGCTGAGGCGCCCGGCAAGCGCACATCCCGCCGAGCCGGCGCCGACGATGATGTAATCAAACTGCTCTTCCAAGTCTCAAACCCTTACTGTCTTTGTCTTCCGACTGTCCCGGAAGATAGTGTCGAGAACATTTACCAGGACGTTGGTCCCCGCTTCCATATCGCTTGGTTGTACCCTGCTGGAACCAAGCACGCGGTCATTCAGGGTGAGGGGCGGTCACATATCGCCTGGATAGTGTCACCGCGATGCCGGCCCTGTCTGCTGCCTCCGCGACCAGTCTTTCGTCAAGATCGTCAGGCAGATGCGCAATCCTGTGCAGTCCGGCATCGGCCGGCTTCAGTTTCGGCAATCCCGCGAGATTCCGCTCGGCTACATGCTGGTGCCGACTTAAAACACTCGGTCGGCGTGGTCGATGCTCTTCAGGGTCGGGACCGGCTGCTCGCCATAATAATACGCACCGTCACAATCATCCTCGATGATCCAGGCTTCAGCCGCTCCCGCGGCTCGTCTTACCATCGCTGAACTTTCAACCGCCTGAGGTGCAGATATTACCCTATTGCCAAATTTGGTCTGGCGATTTGCCGATTAATGGACCTTAAATCTCAGCCAAATTGCCGGTCAAGATCAGTCATCACTCAGTCTCGGGCGGCGGCCAGTTTCCGGCATCGATCCAAACGCATGGGAAGCCACGGATGAAAATCACCAAGATCGAGACCTTCAGTACGGAGTTCGTTGGGTTCGTGCGGGTCAGCACGGAAGACGGCAGCGAAGGATGGGGACAGGTCTCGACCTATAATTCCGATATTTCCTCTCTCGTACTGCACAGGCAGGTGGCGCCTTACGCGCTCGGTTGGGATGCGTTCGATCTGAACGGGCTGGTCGATATCATTCCGGAGAAGGAGCACAAGTTCCCCGGCGCCTATCTCCGGCGGGCCATCGGCGGCGTCGATACCGCGCTCTGGGACCTCTACGGCAAGCGCGAGGGCAAGACGGTCTGCGAGCTGCTCGGCGGCACACCGCGGCCTCTCCGGGTCTATGGCTCGAGCATGCGACGGGATATCTCCCCGGCGGATGAAGTGGAGCGTCTGAAGAAGCTGCAGGACGAATGCGGCTACGATGCCTTCAAGATCCGGGTGGGCAGTGAATACGGGCATGATGTCGATGAATGGCCCGGCCGGACTGAAGAGATTATCACGGCCATGAGCGCGGCCTTCGGCGGCAAGGCAACCTTGCTGGCCGACGCCAACAGCTGTTTCACCCCGAAGCGCGCGATCGAGGTCGGCCGGATGCTGGAGGATAACGGCTTCTCCCATTACGAGGAGCCGTGCCCCTATTGGGAGCTGGACTGGACGAAGGAAGTTGCCGACGCGCTCGATATCGACGTGACCGGCGGAGAGCAGGATTGCGATCTGGCGACCTGGCGCCGCATGGCATCGATGGGGGCGGTCGATGTGCTGCAGCCCGACATCTGCTATCTCGGCGGGATTACCCGGACCATGCGGGTGGCGGAGCTGGCCAAGCGGTACGAGATGGCCTGTACGCCGCATTCGGCGAATCTTTCCCTTGTGACGGTTTTCACGCTGCACCTGATGGGGGCGATTGAGGCGGCCGGACCGTATGTCGAGTTTGCCATCGAAGGGCTTGATTACTATCCGTGGCAGAAAGGTCTTTATGACCCGTTCCCGATAGCCAGGGACGGCAAGGTTCACATACCCTCCGAGCCGGGCTGGGGCATTCAGGTCAGGCGCGATTGGCTGGAGAATGCGCACTATCAGTGCAGCGAGCTCGACAGCTGAAACGCGGACACGGAACCATGCAGAGCGATATCTTTACCGAGGATTTCAAGACAGAGCCCTATTGGTGGGAGAAATCCCCGAGGCCAAGGCTCAGGAAGACGGCGGTGCCGGAGAAAATCGATGTCGCCATTGTCGGGGCCGGTTACACCGGCCTCTCTGCGGCACTGGTGCTGGCCCGGGCGGGCCGGTCGGTTGTGGTGTTCGACGCGGAGGATGCCGGTTGGGGCTGCAGCACCCGTAATGGCGGGCAGATCAGCCGGTCGATCAAACCGGGTTATGAACAACTGACCCGGCGCTACGGTGCCGATACGGCGTTCGAGATCATCCGGGAAGGATCGCGCGCGCTTGAGTGGGTGACGGACTTTGTTGCATCGGAGAACATCCAGTGTGACTTCGCCGTTCCGGGCAAGTTTACCGGTGCGCACAATCAGGCCCAGTTTGAAGCCATGGCCCGGGCCGCCGACCACCAGCCCGAGGGTCTGGAAGAACCGCTTGAAGTGATTCCGCGGGCCGAGCAGCACCGCGAGTTGGGAACGGACGCCTATTACGGCGGCGTGGTGAACACCAGCACCGCCTCCCTCGATCCGGGGCTGTTTCACCAGGGGCTGCTTGAGCGCGCCCGCGCGGCCGGTGTGAGTGTGGTGACGCATTGTCCGGTTGCCGGGATCGAAGAAACGGCACCCGGCTTTCGCGTGAAGTTTCCCGGCGGTTCTGTCAGAGCCGGAAACGTGCTTGTCGCCACGAATGGCTATACGGGAGCGGAAGCGGGCTGGCAGCGCCGGCGCGTTATTCCGATCGGCAGCTATATTATCGCGACCGAGGCATTATCTCCGGACCTGATGGACCGGATCATGCCGACGAACCGGATGCTCGGGGACAGCCGCAAGGTTGTTTACTACTACCGTCCGTCGCCGGATCGCAGCCGAATCCTGTTCGGCGGGCGTGTGTCGGCCAGCGAAACCAACCCTCTCAAGAGCGCGCCCTTGCTGCGCCGGGACCTGATCGGTCTTTTCCCCGAACTGGAGAATGTCCGGATCAGCCATTCCTGGATGGGGTTCGTCGCCTATACCTTCGACACGCTGGCGCATGTCGGCACTCATGAAAACATTCACTATGCGATGGGATATTGCGGTTCCGGTGTCTCCATGTCGGGATATCTGGGAATGCGCGTGGCGCAAAAGATTCTGGGCCTGAAGGAAGGGCGCACCGGGTTCGACGGGATCAGCTTCCCGACCCGTCCGCTCTATACCGGACGGCCGTGGTTCCTCTCCGCATCCGTAGCGTTCTATCGATGGCGTGACAGCTTCAACCGATAGGCGGGAGACAGGTTTAGAATCGATTTTGGAAACAATTGGCCTGATCTATTATCGAGAATGGACCTGTTCTGAAGTCCAATCTGGGCGTTATGCCCGTCTCGGGCGGTGAGAGCCTCACGCCCGATCCCGATCCAGCTTTGCAGGAAGTCGCGCGACTGAAGTGCCGCACCGGCGTCTTTCGGCGACGGCAATCAGCGCCTAGGGTGACGGCAACATTGGTTCCGTTGCCGGAGTATTCTCCAAATGCCGCTGTTTCGCGGAGTGACCGCCGTCATGGCCGGCGCTCTGGGTGTCCTTGCCCTTTGCCTTGGCATGACCGCACTCGGCCGCGGGGCCGGGGAGAGCTATGCCGTTTTCCTGCTGCCTCTTTCCGGTGACCTCGGTTGGGACCGGTCTTCGGCAACATCGGTTTATTCCCTGTTCATGGCGGCGACGGGCTTCTTCGCGCCGCTGGCGGGGTATCTGTTCGACCGGTTTGGCGGGCGCCTTGTTTATGCAATCGGCCTCGGTGCACTCGCGATCGGCTATTTCGCCGCCGGATCCCTGTCGGAACTCTGGCAGTTCCAGGTCGCGATCGGGGGATTTTGCGGGTTCGGTGCCGCGCTGATCGGCCTCGCACCGGCCCAGGCCGTGGTCAGCCGCTGGTTCGACAAGGGCCTGGCAACGGCGCTCTCGATGACTTATGGCGGTCTCGGTATCGGCACCCTGATCATGGCGCCGCTGGCGGAATACCTGATCGCCCGCAATGGATGGCGGGATGCCTATGGCTGGTATGCCATCGTGTTCGCTGTGCTTTGCGTTTTCGTCCTGTTTCTGCCCTGGCAGCGCATCGCGGAGGGCGCACCGGGCAATCCGCGCCGCCACAAGGCGTCACTGGGGCGATCCGGGCCGACGCTGGTCAGTGCTCTCAAAACCATGGAATTTTGGGCATTCTTCGTCATATTTTTCGTCACGGCCGCCTCCATATATGGCGTCAGCCTGCAATCGGTCGCCTATCTGGTCAGTGGCGGGATGAGCGACCAGCAGGCGGCGTTCGCCTTCGGCACCGCCGGTATGCTGTCCTTCTTCGGGATGACGGCGACGGGAATGTTGGCGGACCGGTTCGGGCACCGGATCGTCGCGACAGCGAGCTATGGGCTCACCGTGGTCGCCATCGCGGCGCTGGCTCTGGTGCCTGCAGACAGCACCGGCATCCTGCTGGCCGTTTATATCGTCTGTTTCGGTCTGAGCATGGGGGCTCGCGGTCCGATCATTACCACACTGATGGCGCGGCGCTTTTCAGGATCGGGGATCGGCGCCATTCTCGGGGCAGCGAATTTCGGGCAGGGACTGGGAGCCGCGTTCGGCGCCTTTTCCTCCGGCTACCTGTTCGATCTGACGGGCGGATACAGCGCCGCTTTCATCAGCTGTACGCTGGCCGCCGTGATCGGTGCCGGCCTGTTCTGGACAGTCGGCACCGCATCCGATCCCAAGTGACAAGGCGGTTATTCTTGACGGACTTCCGCGAGGAATTCCTCGACCTGACGGTTCAGGGCCTGGATCTGCGTGCTCAGTTCCCGTGCCCGTCCGCTGACGGCATCCGCAGCGCTTCCTGAAACCTGGGCACTCGCATTCACACCCTCAATGTTGCGCGCGACATCATCGGCGCTGACGCTGGCTTCCTCGATATTGCGCGCGATTTCCTGTGTGGCGGAGGTTTGCTCTTCCATTGCGGCCGCGATACTGGCCGAAATCTCGCCCAGTTCCTCGATCACTTTGGAAACGGATTCCATGTTGGTCGACGCACTTTCCGTTTCATGCTGGATGGCAGCCACACGCTCGGAGACGCGCTCGGTTGCCTGCGCGGTCTGGGTCGCGAGATTCTTCACCTCGGAGGCAACGACGGCAAAGCCCTTGCCGGCATCGCCGGCCCGGGCAGCCTCGATGGTGGCGTTCAGCGCCAGCAGATTGGTCTGTTCCGCGATTTCCTGGATCAGCTGAACGACTTCGGTGATCTCGCCAACCGCCTTGCGCAGATTGCCCATCAGGGCAACAGATTGTTCGGCGCGCTGCGATGCGTCGTGTGATTTATCGTTCGAGACGGCGATCTGCCGGCTGATCTCCTGGATCGAGGAGGTCAGTTCCGATGTTGCGGCGGCCACTGTCTGGACATTGGCGCTGGCCTCGGTTGACGCGGCGGCAACGGCGGCAGCCTGATCGTGGGTTTGCGCGATGGCCTGGCTGACTTCTCCGGCGGAGCCTTCCATGGTGCCGCCGGCATCTGAGACGCGCTGGGCGATGGATTTGACAGAGCTTTCGAAATTGTCGGCCAGTTCCGCCATCTGACGGCGTTTTTCTTCCGCTGTGCGGCGCGTGGATTCCTCCTGCTCCCGCTCCATGCGCTTCATCTCCAACGCATTGTCCTTGAAGACCTGGACTGCGCGCGCCATTTCCGCGATTTCGTCCTTTCGCTCTGTCATCGGAATATCGCTGTCGAGATCGCCGCCGGCAAGACCGTTCATGGAACCCGTGATCGTGCCAATCGGTCTGACGATGCTGCGGGCGATCAGGAAGGAGAGAACGATGCCGATGGCCACACCAAGAGCGGTGCCGAGCAGGATCAATTGAACGGATTCTTCCTTCAGCTCCTTGAGGGAGGCGAGTTTATCGCTCTTGAAGATGGCGGTCCGCTCAACGCTCTGCGTTTCGAGTTCCTTCATCTCCGATTCGATCGAGGTCTGTTTCGCCAGAGCCTCGTCCACGGTATCGACGCGACCCCGAAAACTCTTGGCGGCTTTCGCGGCTCCAATGGCGATCTTCCCGAATTCTTCCGAAAGCGCTTTCTTGACGACAAGTGCTTTCGAGAAAATCAGGGCAACCTGGGCACCGATGATTTCTTTTCCGGCGGCGCGTTCCGCCTCGTCATGAGTTGCGATGTAGGCCAGGGTTTTGGCTGCCATGACGTCCGCCGCGACCACCATTTCAAGAGCGGCGACACGCGCGCTGACCGCATCCTTGCCGCGCTTTGATGCCTCTTGGTAGGCTGCATTTGCTTCACCCAGCGCCACGCCGCGGTCTTTCAGAATTGCACGTGCGGTCTGTGTCAGGGCGTTGCTTGTGTCATTCAGCTCTTTGAACAGCGACTCTGCTTGGGTGTCCCCCTCTTGCACGGCTTGCACCAAGGTGGAGAAGGTTTTCCGGTAGGTGCCGCTCAACTGGGCAATCTTCCCGGCCGCAGCTTCCGCCGGAGTACCCTTGGCCGATTTCCGCAGCGACAGCGCGTCAAGGAAGAGACGTTTCGTCCCGGCTTCCAGTTCGGTCCTGTTCCCATCGGTTCGCTCCAGCCGGTAGGCGGCTTCGGATGCCCGGATACCATTACTGTTGGCAAGCAGCGCGTTCGAGGCATTCATGATCGCGAGGCTGCTGTCACGCGCCGCTGTGGCGGCCTCCACGGCGGCCGAACTCGACTTAAAAGCATCGGCCGCAGCGGCGCTCAGTTGAGCTGCACTATCTTTGATGGCCTCCGCTTCGGAAGCCATAGCTGCGGTGATGGTAATGGTTTCGTTGTTGACCGTATGCAGCTCGTCAAGTTTTGCCTGATACGATTCAACTTCATTATTCAAGTCAGTAACGGCGGGGTCAGCATTGCCTTCGGAGAGAATAGTCGTGAGCGTCTCGTTGGTTTCCCGGGTCTGGGCGATTGCCTTATCGAAGAATCCCTCTTCGCGGCTTAGCTTATACAGACCGGCTTCGGAATTGGCGCTTCTGAAGGTGTCCACCGCGCCCAGTAGGTCGAGTGTCAGTGTGATGTCCCTGTCATATCGTGTAAGGCCGAAATACCCGACGAGGCCAACGCCACCTGCGATAATCAGTGTGACTGCGAACCCTGAAGCGATTCGAAACCCAATGCGCATGACAAGCTCCAACAAAGTTGATTGTACTAAAATTTTGGTAAAACAACGCTAGCAATGAGCACTTAATTTTGGGTTAACGCTGTTCCTCTTGGTCCGTTAATCATATTTTTACATGATTGGTGTTGGATGCTCCTGTGTTTTCTATGGAGGAGAAACCCATGAGACTGATCGTAAACGGACTTGCTGCCATTGCACTGGTTGTAACTTTTGCAGCGCAGGCACGGGCGAATGACTTCGAACCGCAGATCAAGGAGTTCTACAACAGCACCGTTAAAGCGTGGCTGACGGATCCGGCGGTAATCGAAGCCATCAAGGCGCAGAACGCGGAAACGTCCGGTTTTGATGCGGCGAAGATTGATGCTCTCGACAAGCAGTGGCGCGCCGAAGCAAAGGCGGGCAGCGGTGACCTCGTGAAAAAAGTCTCCGGCAATGCACTTTCCGCTTGGCTCACCAAGAAGAAAGAAGAAGCCGGCGGCAAGATCGCCGAAGCCTTCGTGATGGATGCGAAAGGCCTCAATGTCGGTATGAGCGACACAACGTCGGACTACATGCAGGGCGATGAAGGCAAGCACCAGAAGACATACGGCGCGGGTCCGGATGCGGTCTTTATCGACGAAGTTGAGTTCGACGAGAGTTCCGGTGCATTCCAGTCCCAGCTGTCAGCGACCATCAGTGACGGCGGAAAGCCGATCGGGGCAATCACCGTTGGCGTCAATGTCGAAAAGCTCTGATGCTTTGACAAGACAGCATACCTGATCTGAGAGGCCGCCTTCGGGCGGCCTTTTCTGTTCTGTCAGTCAGTTCTGTGTTTCAGCGGGTTCATGACCGGGTGCCTGTCGGCCACCTTGAATCCGAGCGCATCTTCCGCGATCAGGATGCGCTGCACGTTCGGAGTCCCTTCACCGACGGTCAGCATATTGATATAGGCGGACAGCGTGCTGATCGGATATTCCTCCGTGAGGGCATAGGCGGCAAATGTGTCCTTGGCTGTCTGTGCGGCTTTCTGGGCAACATTCGAGGCGAGATATTTCGCCCGCGCAGCGGCCCGGGTTGACCGTTCTCCCTGATCCATCAGCCAGGCCATGCGCCGCATCATCAAGCGGGCCGCGTCGATGCCCACGGCAACATCGGCGATCGGATGCTGGACCATCTGGTACTCGCCGATCCGTTTCCCGCCGACTTCCCGTTCCCGGGCGTAGCGCACGGTTTCGTCGAAACAGGCCTGGGCCAGACCCACGAGACGACCGGAGACCGTCAGCCGGCCGTATTCCAGGGCATTCAGCGCGACCTTCAGGCCGTCACCCTCCCGGCCCAGCAGATTTTCCGCCGGCACCCGGAAATCCTCCAGGAAGATCTCGCAGGAACGCAGGCAATTGGAGAGCGGCCGCATCTCGATCGGCCGCGCGGTGAAACCGGGCGCACTCTTGGGCTCGACAATGAAGGCTGAGATGCCGCGCTTGCCGGCGGCCGGATCGGTTTTCGCGAACAGCACGCCGACATCCGCGGCATTGGAGAAGGTGATCCAGATCTTGGACCCGTTCAGGACGTAACTGTCACCGTCGCGCCGGGCGACGGTCCGCATGGCACCGCCCGGATCCGACCCCCCGCCGGGCTCGGTCAGGGCGAACATGCCGATCTTCCGCCCGGAAATCAGTTCCGGGACAAAATGCCGGGCCTGTTCCTCTGTGCCCCAGTTGAAGATGGTGAAGGGACAGGTCATGGCCTGCATGTTCATGGCGTAGCCAAAGCCGGGCGAAAGGCGTGATATCTCCTCGGAAATGGTTCCGACAGCCGCGAACCCCATGGCGGTCCCGCCCATCTCCTCGGGGAAAGCGGCGCCGAACAGGCCGGCATCGCCCATAGCCCGGATGATTTCGTAGGGAAAGTCGCCGGAGGCCTCGAACGCGGCAATCTTGGGTTCTATCTCCGTCTCATAGAGACGCCTGACCGTATCGCGCACAGCCTCGATAATTGGATCCTCGGTGAAATCCATCCTGTTTGCCCCCTATGGCGTTATTGTTATGTCTGCTGGCATCATGCCGCTCCGGGCTCTTTCGGCCATGGCTTGGTAGGCACGTTCAAGCGCGTGCGTATAGGCTCCCATATCGAACAGGGGCGCTGTCCTGACGGCGCGCTTCAGGTGGGTGCAGAGCGCTGCCATGCGCCGTGGTGACTGCGCCAGCGCGATGGCAATCTCCGCCTGCTCATCCGGAGAACCTGCGACCAGGTCGGGCATTCCGGCGGCATGAAGCAATGAGGCGCCGACGCGGGAGGCGAAGGTCTCCCCCGCAATTGTGACAAGCGGCAGGCCGCACCAGAGCGCATCAGCACCGGTCGTGTGTGCATTGAACCAGCTATTGTCGAGATAAAGATCTGCGAGCGGGAGTCTTGCGAGGTGATCCTTGTTGTTCAGCTTTTCGGCGAAAACAATACGCTCCGGTGCCACCCCATGGTGCCGGGCGGAGGAGAGCAGGTTCGTCCTGTGAGTGTCGCCGTGATCGAGCATCCAGAGAACGCTTTCCGGGACCTCCCGCAAGCAGCGCATCCAGGAGGCAAAGGCGTCAGCGGCGATCTTGTTCTGACTGTGAAAACCAAGGAAGACGAACGCCTTTTCCGGCAAACCGGCGCTCGACCGGTTCGGAATAGGTGAAATCGGTCGAGCGCCATCGAACGGCATATAGCAATGGGGCAGGCGGACAATCCGCTCACCATAGCCAGATTGCGCCGATTCCGGAATGAGTCTGGCATCCCCAATGATGTAGTCGTGTAACCTGCCGCAGGTTCCCGGGAAGCCGAAATAATTCACGCAGATTGGTGCCGGATCATGCCGTGCTACGGCGAGCGGAGCCTGGGACAGAAAGCCATCGAGATCCGATAGGATATCCACGCCATCCCTTCTGAGGCGCTCCGCTTGCCGGGCGCCGTCCAAGTTGGAAAGACTGACGATCTCGATGCCACAATCGTGGAATGCGTCGTTGCACATCGTCTCTCCGGCTGGATTCGGCGCAATATAGAGGGTGACCCGGAATTTCGTCCGGTCATGCCGCCGGAACAGTTCCGGCAAGGCAAGGGCGAGAGCGTGCTCCTTCAGATAACTGCCAATATAGCCGATATGCAGCGGCTTGTCGGGAGGAGACAGCCGCGTGGCGATATTGCTGCACGGGCCCCGTTCACCGCCGGCCTTGATGGCAGCGTCCAGCTGATCCTGCAGGATGGCGAAGGGGTGGAACAGCGTAATCGGATGGCCCGGCACCCCGGTTGTTCGCGCAAGGATATGAAGGCTCCGGTCGAGCAGGCAATCCTGATCATCCAAGAGGCCGGCCCATCGTGTCTCGATGACGAGCCCATGCATGGCTTCTGAGTAATCCGGTCTGAGGAGCAGGGCGCGTCTGGAATGATCTAGGGCAGCCGTGAACCGAAGGTCCACCCGTTCTTCCTGTGCATGTTTGTGATGGGCCACACTCAGCATCGCCCAAGACAGCGGCGCTTGCGGGTTGGCTGTTATCCCCCGCTTTGCGAAACTGAAAATATCGGCCCCGTCACCGGAACACTGAGCCAGGTTCGCCCACGCACTTGCACGTTCGGGCGACAGCAGCAGAGCTCTGCGGATTCGATCTGTAGCCCGCCGCGGCTGCCCGGCCTCCGCGTCCATCAATCCCGCAAAATGCAGTGCCTGAGCCACTTCGGCGGCATCTGTACTTGATCGAGCGACAGCCTCCGCAGTTCTTGCTGCTTCAGCAGTCTGGCCGCGGCCAAACGCGGCCTTTGCCTGGGCAAGTGTCGGGCGCTTGGAGGCGGGCGTCATGAACCCCGGTTGTCCTCCAGGATCATTGCCGAGGCTTTCTCGCCGATCATCATGGCCGGCGCATTGGTGTTGCCGGAGACCACGGTCGGCATGATCGCGCAGTCGGCGACCCGCAAGCCGGCAATGCCGTGGACCCGCAACCGGGCATCGACCACGGCTTTAGAGTCGGAGCCCATGCGGCAGGTGCTGGTTGGATGGAAGATGGTGCCGCCTTTCTCGCGGGCATAGGCCAGCAGGCCTTCATCGTCCGTCCGGTCGAGGCCCGGTTCGTACTCGTTCTTGAGATACTTGCTGAAGGCCGGGGACTGGGAAATCTTCCGGCTCAGTCTCATGCCGTCGATGATTGTCCGCCGGTCTCCCTCGGTCGAGAGGTAGTTCGGCTTGATACTCGGATAGTCGCGCGGGTTGCCGGATTTCACCATGATGGTGCCGCGGCTTTCCGGACGGAGCTGGCAGATCGACGATGTGACGCCGGGGAAGGGGTGCAGTAGCTGTCCCGGCTTATCCGCGCTGAACGGGATGAAATGGAACTGGATATCCGGTGTTTCCAGCTCAGCGCGAGTCTTGGTGAAAACGTAAACCTGACCGGCGCTGACGGTCAGCGGTCCGCTTCGGGTCAGGGCATATTGCAGGCCCATGGCGATCCGTTTCAACGGATTGCCGACATCGGTGTTGAGGGACTCAAGGCCGTCCAGCTCATAGATTGCCCGGACCTGGAAATGGTCCTGCAGATCGTCACCGACCCCGGGCAGGTCATGCTGCACCGGGATGCCGACGCTGCGCAGATGATCTGCCGGGCCGATACCCGAGAGCTGCAGCAATTGCGGGGAATTGATGGCGCCGCCGCACAGCACGATCTCGCGGGTGGCTTCCGCTCTGTATTCGATGCCGTCGCGCAGATAGGTAATCCCGCTTGCGCGTCCGTCCTTCAGCTCCAGCTTGGATGCCAGGGCGCGGGTTTCGATGCGCAGGTTCTTCCGGCTTTTCACCGGGTTCAGATAGGCAACGGCGGCGCTGCAGCGGCGGCCGTTACGGCTGGTTGTCTGGTAATACCCGGCGCCGTCCTGCACCGCGCCGTTATAATCCTCGTTGCGCGGAATGCCGACTTCCGCGCAGGCTTCGAGGAAGGCTTCGCAGACCGGCCGCCGGTCGGCGATGTCGGAGACCGAAAGCGGGCCGTCGCCGCCACGCAGCTCATTGCCGCCGCGCTCGTAGCTTTCGGATTTCTTGAAGAAGGGAAGCACGTCATCCCAGCCCCAGCCCTCGTTGCCGAGCTGGCGCCAGTGATCGTAATCCTGATGCTGGCCGCGGACATAGAGCAGACCGTTGATCGAGCTGGAGCCGCCAAGCACCCGGCCGCGCGGCCAGACCATCACCCGGTCGTTCACGCCAGCATCGGGTTCTGTTTCGTAACCCCATGAAATATCGGGGTGATACATGGTCCGGTAATAGCCGACCGGAATATGGATCCAGGGATTGCGGTCCTTGCCGCCGGCTTCCAGCAGCAGGACCCGGTTCTTCGGGTCCGCTGACAGCCGGTTGGCGACGACGCAGCCCGCCGAGCCCGCGCCGACCACGATATAGTCGTAAATGTCGCTCACCCCGTTACTCCCTTGCTCTCTTAGTCACGTCTTTTGCGGGGAGAATATGCGCCCGGTCGCGGGGCGTCGATGGGTTTGGGCCCGCCTGCATGGGAAACGATGTCATGACGGGTTGCCGCTTTATTCCGGCCACTGTTCGCGTAGGATGCGGGAAACATTCTGGGAGGAATGACAATGGATGCCATCCGGCTCGACCTTGAAGGGTTGGCTGCACGGGTGAGTGACGGTGCGAAAATCGCCTTGCCGCCGGATTACTCCTACTGCGCCATGGCGCTGGTGCGTGCCATCATTGCCCGCAATGTCCGGGATCTTCATCTGGTCGGTGTCCCCGCCCTTGGTTTTCAGGCGGATCAGCTGATAGGCGCCGGGTGCGTCAGCACCGTGGAGACGGCGGCGGTTACGCTCGGCGAGTTCGGCTTGGCGCCGCGTTTCAGTGCCACCATCAAGGCCGCCAGCATCCGCATGCTGGACGCGACCTGCCCGGCGATCCATGCGGGCCTGCAGGCGTCCGAAAAGGGCGTGCCCTTCATGCCGCTGCGCGGCGTGATCGGCTCCGACGTCGAAAAGCGCCGGGATGACTGGGTGATCGGCCAGAATCCCTTCGCCGAGGACGACCCGATCCTGATGGTCAAGGCGATCCAGCCCGACTTCGCGGTGTTTCACGCTCCCCTGGCGGACAGGTTCGGCAATGTCTGGGTCGGTGTCCGGCGTGAGCTGATGCTGATGGCGCACGCGGCAAAATCCAGCCTGGTCACGGCCGAGAAAATCGTCGACGGGAACCTGCTGGACGATCCTGTGCGCGCCGCGGGGACGATCCCGGGGCTCTATGTCGGTGCCATTGCGGAAGCGGAGCAGGGCGCCTGGCCGCTCGGCATTCCGGGCGGTTATGACGCGGACCAGGACGAGCTGGCGCGCTATGTCGATATGGCGCGCACCGAAGAAGGCTTTGCCGCCTATATGGCCGGCATCAAGGCCGTGGCGGCGGAGTAGAATCGTGACGACAACAAGTGACGGCGTGCGCGCCGAGGAAATCCTGATCGCCTCTATCGCCGACATGCTGGACGGGCTTGGCCATATCGCGGTTGGCGCGTCTTCTCCGGTTCCCGGAGCGGCCGCGATGCTGGCGCGGGCGCGGCATCCGGACAGGACCCGGGTTTCTGTGCTTGGCAGCGAGGCGAATAACTTCTTCACCGATGGCGGCAAGGAGCTGTTCGATTGCGCCGGGCAGGGCCGTATCGATGCGTTTTTCCTCGGGGGCGCGCAGATCGACGGGCAGGCGAATATCAACCTTGTCTCTGTCGGCGATCCGGACAAGCCGAAGGTGCGGTTTCCGGGCTCCTTCGGCTCCTCCTACATGTATTTCACCGTGCCCCGCGTGATCCTGTTCCGTCTGGAACACACGCCGCGCACTTTGGTGGAAAAGGTCGACTTCATCAGTGCACCGGGAACCTCCGAGCCGAATATCTACCGGCCGGGCGGACCCTACGCCCTGATCACCGACCGCTGCCTTTTTCAGTTCGACCGTGCAAAAGGCCGCTTCAGCCTGGCGAGCGTCCATCCGGGGCATACGGTCGAGGAGATCCGGGAGCAGACCGGGTTCGATTATGACGAGCCGGCCGACGTTCCCGAGACACGGCTACCGGATGCCAAAACCCTTGAGATCATCCGGGGGCCGGTTGCCGCCCAGATCGCTGAAATCTATCCGGGCTTCGCGGCCGAGGTATTCGGGATAGAGAAGGCAGCCTGACAACAGACCCGGCATCACCGGGTTCCCAAATTGACCGGATCGCATTTGACCGGTTCCAGCCTTGAGAATTGAGGAGTTACGGAATGAGTGGCACTGCGGCATCTGCCGGCGCGCTCCAGGGGATCAAGATCATCGATTGCACGCGGGTGCTCGGCGGTCCGTACTGCACCCAGATGCTTGGGGATCACGGCGCGGAGATCATCAAGATAGAACCGCCGCAGGGCGACGAGGTGCGGGACTGGGGCCCTCCGTTCCATGAAGGCGATGCCTCCTATTTCATCGGCGTGAACCGGAACAAGAAGTCCCTCGGACTCGACCTTTCGAAGGAAGAGGGCAAGCAGGTGCTGCTGCGCCTGCTCGAGGACGCGGATGTGCTGGTCGAGAACTACAAGCCCGGCTCGATGGAGAAATGGGGCCTCGGCTATGAGGATGTGCTGAAGGAGAAATTCCCGAAGCTGGTGCATTGCCGGATTTCCGGTTTCGGCTCCGACGGTCCCTATGGCGGCTTTCCGGGCTATGACGGCATCATCCAGGCCATGACCGGCTGGTTCTCCGTCAACGGTTCTTCACCGTCCGAGCAGACCCGTGTCGGCATTCCGATGGTCGATATGGGAACCGGCCTCTATGCCGCGAACGCGATCATGATGGCGCTGTTTGAGCGGCACAGCTCCGGCCTTGGCCAATATGTGGACATGACGTTGTACGATTGCGGCCTGTCGCTGATGCATCCGCACGTCGCCAATTACGAGCTGTCGGGCAAGGTGCCGGGGATCACCGGCAACCAGCATCCGAATATCAGCCCCTACGATAAGTTCTCGACCCAGACCGGGGACATCTTTGTCGCGGGCGGGAACGATCGGGCCTGGAAGCGCATGACGGCGGAGCTCGGCAAACCGGAACTCGGCACCGATCCGCGGTTTGCCAGCAATGCTGACCGGGTAACGAACCGGGACGCCCTCAGGGCGGAGCTTGAGGTTCTGCTGCAGGACAAGGACGGCAACGAGATCTGTGACCGGTTGCTGCGGGCTGGTGTGCCTGTCGGGCCGATCCGGAACACGGCGGATGTCATGGAGCATGAGCATACAAAGCACCGGGACATGGCGGTCGAGCTGGATTGGTACAAGTCATGGGGCATCCCGGTGAAGCTTTCCCGCACACCCGGTTCGGTGAAATCGGTGCCGCCGAAATTCGGCGAGCATGGCCGCGCCATTCTTGCCGAACATGGCTTCAGCGAAGCGGAAATCCAGGCTCTCGCCGATCAGGACGTGCTGGTCGAGACGCGCCGCAAAGGGCAGTAGCTGGGTATAACGGATTGGGCGCGCCTGCCTTGCCCGGAGCGGCGGCGCACCCAATTTCTGCATCGGAGCAATGACGGAGAGTCTGATGGACAAGATCAAGAAAACCGATGCCGAGTGGCGGGCGCAGCTCACCGATGAGCAATATCAGGTGACGCGCAAGCACGGGACGGAGCGTCCTTTTACGGGCAAGTATGCCGAAACCACGGACCCGGGGACCTATACCTGCGTCTGCTGCGGTGAGCCGTTGTTTGAAAGCGAGACGAAGTTCGACGCCGGGTGCGGCTGGCCGAGCTTCTATCAGCCGATCGAGGGAGCGAATATCGAAAGCACGACGGATCGCAGCCACTTCATGGTCCGGACCGAGGTGCATTGCGCGAAGTGCGAAGCCCATCTCGGGCATGTGTTCCCGGACGGGCCGCAGCCAACCGGCTTGCGCTACTGCATCAATTCGGCGTCGCTCGATTTGCAGAAGAAGGACGGATAAACGTTTCGTGAAACGGGTAAAAATACCCGTGAAACAGATAATTATAAAAAATAACTAAAGTGACGGGTGAGGAAATGCCGAAGATTGCGATTCTGGACGATTATGCGAATGTATCCCTGCGCATGGCGGAATGGGGAAGCTTGCCGGAGGGGTATGAGCCGGTCGTCTTCACCGACAATCTGGTGGAGCACGATGCGCTCGTCGACCGCTTGAAGGATTTCGAGATCGTCTGCGCCATGCGGGAACGGACGCCGTTTCCGGCCGAGATCTTCCAGCGTCTGCCGAACCTGAAACTGTTCGTGACCAGCGGCATGCGGAACAACGCTGTCGATTTCGCGGCGGCGCGGGCCTGCGGCATTCCGGTCTGCGGCACGGCGACCAGCGGGAACACCACGAAGGAACATACCTGGGCCATGCTGATGGCGCTGGCCCGGCAGGTCGCGCATGACGACCGGATGATGCGGGAAGGCAAGTGGCAGACCCGCATCGGTGTCGATTTGATGGGCCGGACGTTGGGTGTTATCGGGCTCGGGAAGCTTGGCAGTCAGGTGTCTGGGGTTGCGAAGGTATTCGGCATGGATGTCGTCGCCTGGTCTCCGAACCTGACTGAGGAACGATGTGCGGAAGTTGGCGTGCGTAAAGCGGATAGCAAGGAAGATCTGCTGCGGCAGGCTGACATTGTCACGATCCATGTTGTGCTCAGCGATCGGTCCAAAGGGCTGATTGATGCCGCGGCGCTGGCGGAGATGAAGCCGACGGCGCTGCTGGTGAATACCGCGCGCGGCCCGATCGTCGACGAGGATGCGCTGATCGATGCGCTGAAAAACAACCGCATCGCCGGTGCCGCCGTGGACGTTTTCGAGCCGGAACCGCTTCCGGCGGATCATCCGATCCGCACGCTCGACAACATCCTGCTCACGCCTCACATGGGCTACGTGACCGAGGAAACCTATCGGCTGTTTTACGGCGAGATGGTCGAGGATATAAAAGCCTGGCACGCGGGAGAGCTCATCCGCGTCCTGAACTGAGCCGCAAAGGCCTGAAGCCAAGGGAGGGGTGAATGAATCTGTCACGTATGCTGGCGCAGAGGGAGGCCGCAGGCGATCCGGTGAAAGTCGGAATTATCGGCTGCGGCAAGTTCGGGGCGATGTACCTGTCGCAGGCGCGCCTGACCACGGGCATCCATGTGGTCGGCATTGCTGACCTTAATGTGGCAGGCGCGCGGGAAACCCTGACCCATATCGGCTGGGAGGCGGAGCGGTTCGCCGCCCGCAGTTTCGACGATGCCGAAAAGCACCGAAGCACCTTCATCACCGATGACAGCACGTCCCTGATCCAGGATGGCGGGCTCGATGTCCTGATCGAAGCGACCGGCGATCCCGCCGCCGGTATCCGCCATTGCCTGATGGCGATCAGCCACGGGCTGCATGTCGTCATGGTCAATGTCGAGGCGGATGTGGTGGCCGGCCCGCTGCTCGCCCGTAGGGCAGAGCTTGCCGGAACAGTTTACAGCCTCGCCTGGGGAGATCAGCCGGCGCTGATCGCCGAACATGTCGACTGGGCCCGGGCCTGCGGCTTCAAGGTCGTCTCGGCAGGCAAGGGGACGCGCTATCTTCCAAGCTTCCATCAGTCGACGCCGGACACGGTCTGGGACCATTTCGGCTGGGACCTCGAGGTGGTGAAACGCGGCCGGCTGAACCCGAAGATGTTCAACAGCTTCATTGACGGGACCAAGTCCGGCATCGAGATGAGCGCTGTCTGCAATGCCACGGGATTGACGCCGCAGCCTGACGGGCTTGCCTTCCCGCCCTGTTCGCGCTTCGACCTCGCCGAGGTCTGCAAACCGACCGAAAATGGCGGAACTCTGACGCATTCCGGTACGACCGAGGTGGTTTCCTCCCTGCATCGGGATGGCACCGAAGTGGAGGGGCACCTGCAGTACGGCACCTTCGTCGTCATCGAGGGCGAGACGGATTATGCCCGCTATTGTTTCGAGGAATATCACATGCTGCCGGACAGCAGCTTCCGCTTCGCCTCGCTGTATCGCCCGACCCACATGATCGGACTGGAGCTGGGTGTTTCCGTTGCATCCGCCGCATTGCGCGGGGAGCCGACGGGCTCACCTGTTGCCTTCAATTCCGACGTGGTGGCGACGGCAAAACGGGATCTTGCCGCGGGCGAGGTGCTGGACGGAGAGGGCGGGTTCTGTGTCTGGGGAAAACAGACTGCTGCGCGTACCTCGCTTGATGAAGGTTACCTGCCGCTCGGTCTGGCGCAGAATGTCAAAATGAAGAGATCCGTGGCCATCGGCGAGCGGCTGAAATGGGCCGATGTCGAGATCGATTCAGACGACGATGCGGTGAAGGTCCGGCGCGAAATGGAGGCGATGTTCGCGGCTCCGAATAGCTGATCCTGTCTGCCGGGACGAAAGACAACCGCTTCAGGCGCTTCCGGTTCCAGGCCATTCGGTGTAACAGTCCCCGCCAGATGTCAGTTACCGGAAACCGGGAGTGCAATATGGGCGGCGCCATCGTGGCACCGGACAGGTCGGCCAAACCAGTCAGTCTGGCAGGCGCGCTTGTCGCGTTGTTCGGGAGCCTCCGCAGCAACGGATTCATCCTGCGCAGTCTCGTGCGCAACGAGGTGGTTTCACGCTACCGGAACACATTGCTCGGCTTCCTCTGGTCGCTGGTCACTCCGCTGGTGATGATCCTGGTCTATTCCGTTGTCTTCGGGCTGATCTTCAAGGTGCGTTTCGGTGATGTGCCGGAGCGCGCGAACATTCCCTACGGTATTGTCCTGTTCTCCGGTCTGCTCCTGCATGTTCTGCTGGCGGAAACGCTGCTGCGGGCACAGTCGGTCGTGCTGGAGAACCCGAATTACGTGAAGCGCGTCGTCTTCCCGCTGGAGATTCTGCCGATTGCGATCCTGATCGGCAACCTGGCGAACGTGCTGATGGCCTTTGTTGTGCTGATTGCCGTGATCCTGGCGTACAGCGTGCCGCTGCACTGGACCGCTTTGCTGCTGCCCCTGGTCTGGCTGCCCTTCATCATCATGCTGGCGGGGCTATCCCTGCTGGTCGCCTCGCTGGGTGTTTTCATTCGCGACATCGGCCAGGTGCTCGGTTTCATGATGACGATCCTGCTGTTCGGCAGTTCGATTTTGTTCCCGCCGGACCTGCTGCCGGAGGCCGTGCGTCCGTTGTTATTGCTCAATCCCCTGACGCTGCCGGTCGATGCCACCCGTGATGTCTTGCTGTGGGGAACGATGCCGAACTGGAAGCTGCTCGGCTATTACAGCGCCGGGGCGGTTGCATGTCTGTGGATCGGCGCCTGGTGGTTCCTGCGCACAAAGCGCGGTTTTGCCGAGGTGATGTAAGATCGCTGCCATGAGCTCTGTTTCAAACCAGTCCATAGCCGTGCCAATTCGGATTGTGATCGCCGTATGAACAACCAGCCGAAAGACAGCGCCGCGTTGCGCGCGGGGACGGATGCTGAGGGACAGGACCTTCCCGCAATCGACATTCGCGGCGTGCGGAAAGTCTTCAACGTCTACAACCAGCCGCTCGACCGGCTGAAACAGGCGCTGCTGCGGGGCAGCCGAACCTTCTTTACGCCCTTTGTCGCCCTGGACAATGTGTCCTTTCGTGTCGGACGGGGGGAAACGGTCGGCATCATCGGTCGCAACGGGTCCGGCAAATCCACGCTGCTGCAGATTGTTGCCGGTCTGCTGACAGCGACCGAAGGAGATGTTGCGGTCAACGGCCGGGTGTCTGCTTTGCTCGAGCTTGGCGCCGGCTTCAATCCGGCTGCAAGCGGCCGGGAGAACGTCTATATGAACGGCGCAATCCTCGGCCTCTCGAAAGAGGAGATCGACGGGAAGTTCGACGAGATTGTCGCATTTTCCGGCCTTTCCGACTTTCTCGACCGGCCGGTCGAAACCTATTCGAGCGGTATGTATGTCCGTCTCGCTTTCGCCGTCGCGATCAGCGTCGACCCGGAAATTTTCATTGTTGATGAAGCCCTTGCGGTTGGAGATGAAGGTTTCCAGAGAAAATGCTTCGCCCGGATCGAGGAGATGCGCCGGCGCGGCACGACCATCCTGTTCGTCAGCCATGCAGCGGGTATGATCACCCAACTCTGCGACCGGGCGGTCCTGCTGGATCGCGGCGAGATGCTGATGGATGGCGATCCGAAAACGGTGATTTCAAGCTATCACAAGCTGACGCATGCGCCGGCCGCCCAGTTCGACAGTGTCCGCGACGAAATCCGCCGGGAAGTGGCGGGACGTCAGGATGCGAGCGAGTCCCACGACGCGGGGTTGGTTCCGGAAAGCCGGACGGCCTATGTCAGCCTCGGTGCGGAGATCAGTGAGGCAAGGGTCGAGACGCTGGACGGTACACCGGTGAATCTGCTTGTCCGGGGACGGCACTACGCCTTTCGCTACAAGGTCCGGTTCGCCGAGGATTGTGCGCAGGTCATGTGCGCGATGATGATCAAGACCATTCAGGGGGTCTTGCTGGCCGGCCGGACCACGGACAGTCTGCGGCGCGGCCTGGCGGACTATCGCGCCGGCGAGGAAATCGATGTCAGCTTCGAGTTCGAATGCAGTCTGACGGCCGGAACCTATTTCCTGAATGCCGGGGTGAACGGGCTCTACGAGAACGAGCGAAAATCCCTGCACCGGATCATGGACGCAGCCATGTTCAAGGTGCTGCCGGATGACGATGATACCATCACCGGGATTGTCGCGCTCGGGATCGTGCCGAGCATAAGCCGCCAAGGCGCCTGACCGGGATGACGGTACCCGATAACGAGGCTCAGGCCGGACTGCAGTGGGGGGAAGGCGCCGCGGCCCTCTGTCTCGGCGTGGCATTCGCCGCTCTTGCCGTGACGCAGATGCCGGCTGCACCGGAACCGCATCCGGCACTCGTGGTCGGCGAGCTGACTTTCTCCGGTGCCGGCAAGCGCCTGGATTTCCTTTTTGTCTGGCTGATGACAGCAGGTTCGCTGGCCGCCTATTTCGGAATTGCGCAGGTCCGGGCGCTGATATCCGGCGGCACCGGAACGGCGGCCCGGTTTCGGGAATACCTTGTTTATTGCTGTTTGCCGGCGATGCTCTGGTGCGCGCAGCAGGTCCTGGGGGCGCCTTTCGCGACGCCGCCCTATGGTTCCGATCTCAGTCTGATCTGGCTTTCCGTCCTGTTGATCTGCCTCACGTTGGCGGCCAGCCTGATCTGGCGGGCCGGCGGGTGCCGAACTCATACCGATTTCGATGTTGCGGTCGGCAATGCAGTGACCGCACCGGTGCTGGCCATGTTTGCCTGGATCGCGCTGACCGTCGCGGCGTCCCGGCTATTCCTGCTGCAGGACATCCTCACGGCCAGATTTGTCGGCGTCGGTGCCGCAATCACCCTGTCGGCCGTATTCGCAGTCGGTCTTCTTCTGCTGTCCGGCCGGATGCAGGTGCGGGACCACGGAATCGCAATCCGCCGGTTGAACCTGATTGTCCAGTTGGGGCTGCCGCTGGCTGTCTTTGCCCTCATCCTGCCGCCGGCCGCGGGCGGCCTGCCATGGCCGCGGATAGCGCCGCTGGGAGCGGGGTTCGTCTCCGTGCTGACATTGCTGATGCTGGCTGGGTATGCTTGCCACGCGATGGCCTGGCGCGGCCTCGAGAGCGGCCGAAGCAGCACCGCAATATCCGCCGCGAGTGTCGCCGCGATTGCCGTTCTGGTTCTTTTCGCCGATGGCCGGCCGACGCCCTATGGCATGGACAACCCGCTCGATTACTATCACCACGGTGAATGGCTGATTCCCTGGCAGCAATGGTCTGTCTTCGGCAAGGTACCCTATATCGATTACAGCCCGTCCCATGGCCTGGTTGATTACCTCTCGGGAATGGCAAACGAACTTCTGCTGGATGGCACGCTCGCCGGGTTTCCGGAGGCGCGGCAGCTGATCAGGGGATTCTGCGCCATTGCTGCAGCCTTTGTGCTGACCCGTGTTGCCGGGCCGCTGCCAGCCTTGCTGGCGCTGCTGCTGTTTCCCGTCACCGGACGCTACCCGATCTTTGTCGCCATTTTCTGCGGGCTGGCACTGCTGACCGGCAGGCCGCTGCAACAGCGCCCGGTGCTTTGGCTTTTCGCCTATTTTCTGGCCGGGACCGCGCTGGTCCTGCTGGCGCCGGGACCGGGGGCGATGCTGGTGGTCGCGTTTGCGCCCGTTGCATTGCTGCATCTTGTCTGGAGCGCGGGTGCCGCGCCGCGCAGTCTGGCCGTCGCCGTCGCCGCCGTTGCGGCGATTTGCGGGTTGTCCCTGCTGCTCGGGCCCGGCAAGGTCGTGGTGTACCAGATTCAATTCATGTTGGAAAACAGACCGTTATACGGCGCGGTTCACGGACTGGACTGGGCGCGGAGCCTGGCGCATGACTGGCCGGTCAACAGCATGTTCTGGGAGTTGATCCGGACGTTGTGGCTGCCGGCCATGCTGGTCCTGCTTCTGGTGGCAGTGCCCCGGATCCGGCAAAAAAGACGCTCCCTCAGGGAGCTGCTGACGGAAGATCCGAGAGCGGTGTTCGCTGTGATGGCGGCTTTGTATCTGTTTCTTGTCATCCCGCACACGATAGGCCGGATTGATGCCGGGGGACCGTCGCGCGGGGGCGCGATGACGGTGTTTGTGCTGGCCTTGATCTGCTTGCCGCTCGCCGCGCATTTTCCGCTCCGGTCGCGGGTTGCCTCTGTGGTCGGGATTGCCCTGGTGCTCGGGATGCTCGCACCGGCATTTGATCACAGGCTCAGTTTCCGCAGCGCTTTTGCCGTGGCATCCGCAACCTCGGGAGCGCTACACGGCGAGATGCCCGTGGACGGCCCCGCAATCGGTATCCCGGCGCTCGGCCGGACGCTGGTATCGCCGTCGCTCGTCGAGCGGGTTTCGATTCTGAAAGCGGCGCTCGACGGCTGGCTGCGGCCGGAAGAGACCTATCTCGACCTGAGCAATGCGAATGCGCACTATTTCTACACCGGCAGGGCCGTGCCGATCGAAAGCGGTGCCTTCCTGACCCTGCCGGCGGCAGGCATGCAGGCGCGGTCGGTGACCCGGCTCGTTCAGGACCCGCCACCGGTCCTGCTGCTCGGCACCCTGCCAAGCGGTACCGGCCCATTCACCCTATTGCTACGCGCTCCAGTACTGGCGGAGTGGGTGTTCTCAGAGATCCGGTCCGGGCGCTACCAGGTGGTCCAGCGCGGCCCCTTCATCTTCGCGATCGACGGCGGACGCCTGGATGAACCCGCTCCGGCCCCTACCGAACAGACCGCACTTCTGCTTCAGGTTTTCGCCCCGCCGAAGCTCGCCCGGTTGCCGAGCGTATGGGGCGGGTCCTTCGGGGATTCTGACAGAGCTGTCGTCCTCCGACACGTCACCGAACCCCATGTGGAGCAGGTCGGGGCTGATCCGGCAAAGCGGGCGCAGGGCAGTTTTGACATTGTTCCCGGCCAGTCCCGGTTTACAATCGCGCACGAGCGTGAAGGAGCCGCCAATCTGCTGATATTCGAGCTGACCTGCAGCGCCGGTAAAGACCGCCAGAGATCTGTCGGATCGGGCAGGGTGATTGCGGAGCATGGTGGCTATCTTGAATTCGACCTGCAGCCTGGAGCACATATCGTTCCCCTGGACGCCGACCCCATGACCTTGCTTCAGGCAAGCGTGGAAGGTTTCCGGCTTGAGCTCGCGCTTGACCAGCACTGCGGCGCGGGGATTGTGGGTGGCTTCCGGCTGGCCGCGCGCGCTGGGCCGCACGGAGACGGACAATGAGACGCTCACTGATCCTTCTCGGGATCAAACTGCTGGTCAGTGGCAGCTTGCTCTACTGGGTCTTGAGTTCGATCAATCGCGAGGATCTGTTCGCGGCCGTGCTGTCCCTCGACCCGGTCTTGCTGGCCGTCGCATTCGGCGCGCTGGTGCTGCAATATCCGGTCGGTGCGCTGCGCTGGTACGAAATTCTCAAACTTCTCGGCTTCACCCTGGGCTGGCGTGAGATATTCAGGGTCCATCTGGTTGGCGTGTCCCTGAACCAGATGTTGCCGTCCGCGCTTGGCGGGGATGCCTACAGGGTCTGGCGCATCGGCCGAACCGGAAACGGCTGGGGCCGGGCGGTCTCGTCGGTCCTGCTCGACCGGGTCGCGGCCTTGGCCATTCTGATTCTCCTGCTGCTGGCCATGCTGCCGCAGCTGGTGACGATCCTGCCGGACGGATCTCTGGTGCGGTCTCTGACGATCTTGGTCTGCGTCGCCGCGGCGTCCATGCCTGTCTTGTTTTTCAGCGCGCGTGCCGTGGCGCGTCTGCTTGAGATGAACCGGTTTACCCGGCGCCTCGCACCGATCGCCCGCAACGCGGATCTGCTCTGGTCGAAGGGCACCGCGAGTTTGCGGATCGCCGGTTTCGGTTTGCTCACACAACTTTCCACAGTCCTCTGTGTCTGGCTGATCGCATCGGCAGCCGGTGCCGGCGTCGATTTCTTCACGATGCTCGGGCTGACCCTTCCGGTTCTGCTCACCCTGGCGCTGCCGATTTCCATTGCAGGGTGGGGCGTCCGGGAAGGGGCGATGGTGTTCGCGCTTGGGCTGATTGGCGTTCCGGCTGAGACCGGTTTGCTGGTGTCCCTGGTCTGGGGCGGTCTGTCTCTCTTCGGCGGGGTGGTCTGCGGGATCGCTTTCCTGCTGCAGGATTCCGAACGGCAAAGGCTTGCCGTTTACGCCGCGGAGAGCACGCATTTGTCCGAGCGGAAAGACTGACTCATGAACCTGCGGGCGAAACAGCGCCTCGATGCGGTTCTCGGCGGGACTGCTATCTTCTTCCTGAAACCACTGGCACGTTTGTTGGGAATGGCGTTGCGCCGTGACCACGATATCCGGCCGCGCGGCGATATCGTCATCGTGAAGATGCTCGGCGGCGGCAGTCTGGTGCTGGCTCTGCCCGCTCTGCTCGGACTGAGGCGCCGTTACCCGGATCTCACGCTCCGGCTGGTCTGCACCGGTGCGACGCGGCAATTCGCCGAGCTTCTGGGCGTGTTCGACGAGATCATTGTCGTGCAGGATGGCGGTTCCGTTTTTCGTCTTGTGCAGAGTGGGTTACGGGCACTTCTTGCTGTCTTCAGATGCGATACGATCGTCGATCTGGAGGTCTACAGCCGGCTCTCCACAGTGTTCTGCCTGATGAGTTTCGCCCGCAATCGGATCTGCTTTTATCTGGAGTCCGCCTATTGGCGGAAGGGCGTGGCGACGCATCTTTTCTATTTCAACCGCTCCGGTTCCGTCCCGAAACATTACGAGCAGGTCGCCCGGGCCCTTGGTGCTGACGTTCCGTCTCAGGACGAATGCCGCGCGGCATTTCTTGCGGTCAACAATCTCAAGCGAACCGCTGGAACTGACGGAGACAGACTCGCGCTCGGCCTCGCCGGTTTCTGCTCGGATCTCGCGCTCGAGCGGATGTTCAGCGCGGAGGAGTGGGCCGAGCTTGCAACCAGGGAACTGCAGGGCCGTCCGGTATCAATCACCCTGTTTGGCGGGCCGGCAGACCGGGAGCAGGGCAACGCGTTGGCCGCAGCCCTCCGAACGGCCCTTCCGGGTGCCGAGATCGACAATGCCTGCGGGAGATGGCCGCTCCGGGAAACCGCGTCCGAGATCGCGAAGATGGACCGCTTCTGGAGCATCGATACGGGGCTGCTGCATATCGCGCGGCAGATCGGCGTGCCGACGACCTCTTACTGGGGCCCGACAGATCCGCAAACGCTCCTGCAGGATCTGCCCGGCGTCGACGAGGCGGTGCACTACCGGAGACTGCCCTGTTCTCCCTGCGTCCATGTCTCTGACGAGCCGCCCTGCGCCGGCACACGTCCTTGCATGGTCGGCCATGTCCGGAAGCTCAGCGAAGAAGAACGCAATCCGGTCTGGATTGAAGTTTCCTGAAAATCATCTCTAGAGAATTGCCAGAACGGCTTCCGGCGGGCGGCCGATCGCGGCCTTGCCGTTCGCGATGACGATGGGCCGCTCGATCAGCACCGGATTCTCATGCATGGCCTGAAGCAGCGCGACACGGCTTTTTGTGCCGTCGCCGAGGCCGAGCTCCTTGAACGGAGCTTCCGTGCGCCGCATCAACCCGACAGGCTCCAGGCCGAGGCGTCCAAGGAGGTCCTCGAGTTCGGCCGTGCTCGGCGGCGCCTTGAGATATTCCCTGATTGTCGGCTCGACGCCCTTGCTGAGCAAGAGTTCCAGTGTCTGCCGCGACTTCGAGCAGCGCGGATTGTGATAGATGACAACGCTCATCGTGAGGCTCCGGCCTATTTGCCCTGGAAGTTCGGCGCGCGCTTTTCCAGGAAGCTGGCGATGCCTTCCTGATAGTCGTCCGTATAGCCGCACTGGCGCTGGAATTCCGCTTCCAGATCAAGCTGTTCCGCCAATCCGTTATCAAGCGAGGCGCGCATGATCTTCTTGATCCCAGCGAGCGCCAGCGGAGCTTTCGCGGCGAGAGTCTTTGCCAATGCCTCGGCTTCCGCCATCAGAGTCTCATCTTCGACTGACGACCAGATCAGGCCCCAATCGGCGGCCTGTTTGCCGGTTACCGGCGCGCCGATCAGGGTCATGCCGAGCGCCCGCGCGAGGCCGACCCGGCGGGGCAGCACGTACGTTCCGCCCGCATCCGGCACCAGGCCGATATTGACGAAGGCCTGCACGAACTTGGTGTTGTGGCCGGCCAGAACGATATCGGCGGCCAGCGCCAGACTGGCGCCGGCGCCGGCGGCGACGCCGTTCACCGCGGAAATGATAGGCATTGGCAGCGCGGCCATGCGCTTGATCAGCGGATTGTAGTTTTGCTGGATGGACTGGCTCAGATCGCGGCGCTCGGCCGTACTTGATGCCTTGCGATCGGCGAGATCCTGTCCCGAGCAGAAGCCGCGTCCGGCGCCGGTGACGATGACGCAGCGGGCGGAGCCCGGTTTCTCAAGCAGGGTGAAGACGTCGCGCAACTCCTCGTGCATCACCGTTGTGACGGCGTTGATCCGCTCCGGCCTGTTCAGGGTGATGCGGGCGATATTGTCTTCAATCGAGAAGAGCAAGGTTTCATATGTCATTGAATTAACCTGATTTCGTCAGAATGAGCCGGGTGAAGGATACGCTGTCGCGCCCCATTTCGTCCGCGTTTCCTTCGCGATGAATAAGGGAAAGCCCGTGGTTTTCGGCCAGGGTCAGAAACGGATCGGCATCGGACTCGTGCATCGGCCGGTCCGCCGGCGCGGGACCATGTCGCAGCAATACCGAGAATTTTCCGCCCGGCGCCAGAAGCGCGGCGAGGGACGCCATGCCCTGATCGCGCAACTCCGGCAGCAGGTGCATCCAGACCGAATTCATCAGCATGAAATCGAACTGGCGTCCGAGGGCATGCACCTTGGCAAGACCGGGTAGGCGATCATCAAGCCATGTCGCCTGCGAGTCGGGATAATGCGTCCTGGCTTCGGCGCGCATACCGGCAGCGGGTTCGACCGCGACTACGGTGAGTCCCCGCGACTCGAGCCCGTACACATGCGCACCGTACCCGGCGCCGATATCCAGCGCATGTCCGCCGGGCGGCGGAAGGTATGGCGCATGAAATGTAACGAACTTGTCGCTGTGGACGGCGGAATCCTCGGCTGCGGACCATTCCGTCCGCAGCCGCCGCGCATCACGATCATAGACGCCGATCAGCGCGTCATTGTCCGGAACGCCGGTGCTCACGCTTCGGCGTCCCGTTTCTTCTGCCATTCCACATAGCGCGCCTTGGTTGCCTCGTCCGGCGGGTAGGTGCCGCGCAGCGGTTTGCCGCTTGCGACCTCTTCGTGGATGAAGACTTCCATCTTTTCCTGCTCGAAGGATTGCTCGGCAATCTCCTCGGCGAGATGGGCCGGGAGCACGACAAGGCCTTCGGCGTCGCCGACCAGCACATCGTCCGGATAGACCGCGACACCACCGCAGGCGATCGGGGTGTTCAGCTCTGCCACCGCATGATGCTTGATCAGGCTGGTCGGGGCGGACGGGCCGCCGACATAGCAGGGAATGTCATATTCAGCGATCTCGTAGGAATCTCGGATACCGCCGTCTGAGACAAAGCCGCCGACGCCGCGTACCTGCAGCCGTGTCAGCAGGATATTGCCGGCGGATGCGGCGCTTGCGTCCTGCCGGCAGTCCACCACCAGGATCTTGCCGGCCGGGATGGTCTCGATCGCCTTGCGCTGGGGATGGTCGTAATCGTCATAGGCGCTGATCCCGTCGATATCCTCGCGCGCCGGAATGTTCCGCAGGGTGAAGGCCTCGCCGACCATGTTGCGGTCATGTGTCGTCAGCCGGCTGACGCCCTGGAGACACTGGTTGCGCAACCCGCGCTTCAGCAGCTGCGTGGTCAGGGTCGCGGTGCTGACATGTGCCAGCTTTTCCCGTGCCGTATCGCTCAGTCCGGTCATTGAAGGCCCTCCCGGTGCCGGTTTTTCACTCAGCGGCATCAGAGCACGGAGCTTCCGCGATCCTCAAGTGCGGTCATCACCCATCCCGGCTATTCTGTCGTTCCGGAACCGCAACTGAAGCAATCAGGAGCGTAATCTAGGGGGAGGAAACCCATGGAATACCGCAATCTCGGCCGCTCCGGCCTGAAGGTCTCGAAACTCTGTCTCGGCGCCATGATGTTCGGCGGGCCGACCAGCGAAGCCGATTC
The DNA here is from genome assembly GCF_040217065.1 of Nisaea sp. Lineage (GTDB taxonomy): Bacteria > Pseudomonadota > Alphaproteobacteria > Thalassobaculales > Thalassobaculaceae > Nisaea. The sequence continues at coordinate 240,003 of NZ_JAVJNX010000009.1, read as the reverse complement.
TCACGAGATTATCGCCGAGGCGCGGGATTTCGGAGTGAACTTCATCGACACCGCCGACGCCTATCACGATGGCAATTCTGAACGGGTGGTCGGTCGCGGCATTGCCGCCCACCGGGATTACTGGGTGCTGGCGACGAAACTCGGCAATCCGATGGATCCGGCCGACCCGAATGCACGCGGCCTGTCCCGGAAATGGGTGCTGCAGGCCTGCGAGGAATCGCTGGAACGGCTGGATACCGACTATATCGATATCTACTATCTGCATAAGGAAGACCATACGACGCCGCTGGAAGAGACGGTGAACGCCATGGCAGATCTGGTCCATGCCGGCATGATCCGGCATATCGGCATCTCCAACCACCGCTCCTGGCGGGTGGCGGAGATCTGCAATCTCTGCGATGCGGCGGGGATCGACCGGCCGGTGGTCAGCCAGCCCTATTACAACGCCATGAACCGGATGCCAGAAACCGAGCATCTGGCGGCCTGCGACTATTACGGTCTCGGCGTCGTGCCCTACAGCCCACTGGCAAGAGGCATTCTCTCCGGCAAGTACAAGCCAGGCGCGGAGCCCGCCGAAGGCAGCCGCGCCGCCCGTGCCGACAAACGCATGATGCAGACCGAGTGGCGCGAGGAAAGCCTGGTGATCGCCGAGAAGATCAAAGCGCATGCGGAAGCCAAGGGCGCAACCATCATCGATCTTGCCGTCGGCTGGGTGCTGAATAACGGCCTCATCACCGGCACCATCGCCGGCCCGCGCACCATGGAGCAGTGGAAAGCCTACGCGAAGGCGCTGGAATACGAGTTCACGGAAGAGGACGAGGCGCTGATCAACGGCCTGGTGCCGGAAGGCCATCCGTCGACACCGGGCTACAACGATCCGGCCTATCCGCTGGAAGGCCGCGTGGCATTGACGGGGTGAGGGCCGGTCGCTCTACTTCGCGACATCCTGCTCGAAGAAATCTCCGAGGCTGTGGTCAGGCTCGAACACCTCCCTGACCTGGCCGCGGGTGGCATTTTTATAGTTCTTCATGATGAAGCCGTAGGTCGCATCGAGCTTGTGCGCCTGATTGAGGATGATCATGCGCGGCAGTTTCGCGCATTTCAGGACCGCGGCGCGGACCCGGTCCGAGCGCACCCTGGCGTAGGAGCCTTTGCTGAAACCCACGAGGGTGCCGACATAGGGACGTTTCAGGATGGCTGAGTATTCGCCGAGCATGGACCCGCGTTTAAACGTCGAAACCTCGCCGTCGAATTCGATGTACAGGCCTGGGCTGTGTTCCATGGCGATCTCGCCGCTGAGGACGTAGATCACGTAATCCGATGGATCGCCGTGTTCGCAGATAATGTCGCCAGCCTCGAATGTGATGCGGTCCGATTCCGGAACCATGAGGACTCCCCGGGGATCAAAATGAGAAACTCGATGGTTATAATTTTTAATCAAATGTTAATTAAATGCAATTCCGTCGATGCTGATTTAGGCCGATGACGACCCTTTGCGTTTTCGTTTTTTCGTAGGCTTGTGCGCCTTTAGCGCGGCGTCAATTGCCGCCCGTGCCCATTCAAGTAACAGCTCCGGATCTTCCAGAATATCTGTCGGGACCTCCCAGTAACTGCCAACCGTGACGTCTCCCTTCTTCGTGCTGTAGCGGAATGGCTCGCTGCCATGTTCTTCAAATCCCTCACGATTCCGGTCGTCGACGCGGAAGTAGGGCAGGTCGTTCAGCAACAGGGCGAAATTCACGTCCCCATATTTGATGCCGTAGCCGCCGAACATGCGCTGCACCCGTATATCCCCGAGAGGTTCGAGCATGTCTGTGATGTAGGCGGCAAATTCCTTTGACGTTGCCATGCTGCTTCTCCCCGGAGCGTGTTCCTGTAGTGTTCTGGCAACGGGAGGTCCTGGCAACCCGGTAATGCACCGCATCGAAATGGGATGCAGCCATGCAATCCAGCGCTTGTTTTGCGCTGCAATATAAGTATGTTACGGGCCAGTCATTTTGACACTGCCGGGCCTGAACCGCCCTGGGCCATTCAATACAGATTTGCACGCCTGGCACCGCGCCGTAATAGCGGCGCGCGGCGGACCTGTTCGGAGCCGTTTCCATGCAACTTAGAAATATCGCCATCATCGCGCACGTTGACCACGGCAAGACCACGCTTGTCGATGTGCTGTTGAAACAGACCGGGACGTTCCGCGAGAACCAGCAGGTTCAGGAACGGGCCATGGACAGCAACGATATCGAGCGCGAGCGCGGTATCACCATTCTGGCCAAATGCACCTCGGTCGAGTGGGGCGGAACCCGTATCAATATCGTCGACACACCGGGCCATGCCGATTTCGGCGGCGAGGTGGAGCGTATCCTTTCCATGGTGGACGGCGTCGTGGTTCTGGTGGACGCGGCCGAAGGGCCGATGCCGCAGACCAAGTTCGTGCTCGCCAAGGCCCTGAAGCTGGGCCTGCGTCCGATGGTCGTGGTCAACAAGGTCGACAAGCCGGAGCAGCGTGCCTACGAGGTGCAGGACGAGATGTTCGATCTGTTCTCCGCGCTGGAGGCGACCGAAGAGCAGCTCGATTTCCCGACGCTTTTCGCCTCCGGCAAGGCCGGCTGGGCGAGCCTGACGCCGGACGAGACCGGTTCCGACATGACGCCGCTGTTCGAGCTCATCCTGCGCCATGTGCCGGAGCCCACAGTGGTTCCCGACGCGCCGTTCCGGATGCTGGCGACCACGGTTGAAGCAGACCCCTATCTCGGCCGTCTGCTGACCGGGCGGATCGAGGCCGGAACCGCCAAGTCGAACATGACCATCAAGTCGCTGTCCCGTGACGGCAAGATCCTGGAGCAGGGCAGGATCACCAAGATTCTCGCCTATCGCGGTCTGGAGCGGGTGCCGCTGGACCAGGCGGAAGCGGGCGATATCGTGGCCCTTGCCGGCATGTCCAAATCGACCGTCGCCGACACCATCTGCGTGCCGGAAGTGACCGAGCCGATCGCGGCACAGCCGATCGATCCCTCCACCATTGCCGTGACCTTCTCCGTCAATGACAGCCCGCTCGGCGGTCTGGACGGCGACAAGGTGACCAGCCGGGTGATCTGGGACCGCCTGCAGAAGGAAGCCGAAGGCAACGTCGCCATCCGGGTTTCCGAGACTGCCGACAAGGATGCCTTCGAGGTTTCCGGGCGCGGCGAGTTGCAGCTTGCGGTGCTGATCGAACAGATGCGCCGGGAAGGCTTCGAGCTGTCGATCAGCCGTCCGCGCGTGCTGTTCCAGTCCGATCCGCAGACCGGACAGCGCCTGGAGCCGATCGAGGAAGTCGTCATCGACGTGGATGAGGAATTCTCCGGCGCCGTGGTCGAGAAGATGCAGCAGCGCAAGGCCGAGCTGATCGATATGCGGCCGTCCGGCGGCGGCAAGCAGCGGGTGACCTTCCGCTGCCCGTCCCGTGGCCTGATCGGCTATCACGGCGAGTTCATGACCGACACCCGCGGTACCGGCATCATGAACCGGGTGTTCGATTCCTACGGTCCCTACAAGGGCCCGATCCCGGGCCGCCGCAACGGCGTGCTGATCAGCCTGGAAAAGGGCAAGGCAGCGGCCTACGCGCTGTTCAACCTGGAAGAACGCGGCCCGCTGATGATCGGCGGCGGCGAGGATATCTATCCGGGTATGGTGATCGGCGAGACCAACCGGGGCAACGATCTCGACGTCAATCCTCTGAAGTCCAAGCAGCTCACCAACTTCCGGGCCTCGGGCAAGGACGATTCCATCGTCCTGACCCCGCCGATCCGGATGACGCTGGAAAAGGCGATCTCCTATATCGGTGATGACGAGCTGGTCGAGGTGACGCCGAACAACATCCGCCTGCGCAAGCGCTATCTCGATATCCACGAGCGCAAGAAGCACGCCCGCAAGACCGCGGCCGAAGGCTGATCACACCTGTCGCCCTTCAGGGAACCGGCGCACCAGTCCGGTTCCCGAAAGGGCATTCCGTTTGCGCCTCGCGCGCACTAGGCTCTCCTGCAGAAACACGATCCTGAGGGAGGGCCTCAATGGCCGAGAAAACCATCAAAACCGTCGACTCCATGGTGGCCGAAGCCAATGAGCAGGTTCGCATCGTCTCCGTTGAGGATGCAAAGGCCATGATCGGCAGCGACGACGTGACCTTTATCGATGTCCGCGATGTCCGCGAGATCGCCAAGAGCGGCCGCATTCCGGGCGCGCGCCATGTGCCGCGCGGCATGCTGGAATTCTGGATCGACCCGGCCAGCCCCTATTACAAGGACTTCTTCGGCGAGGAGAAGACCTTCGTCTTCTATTGCGCCGCGAGCTGGCGTTCGGCCCTGTCCGCCAAAACGGCGCAGGATATGGGCCTGACGCCCGTCGCCCATCTCGAGGGCGGCCTCGGGGAATGGCTCAAGGCGGATGGACCGGTAGAGCATAAGGAATAACAAGAACGGCCGGGCAATAGACCCGGCCGTTTCTGATTCCGGGCGCCGGGCAAGGACCCGACGCTTGTTACTTGTCCGCTTCGGCGTCGATCGGCCAGATCGGCCGGCGCAGGTGCTTGTAGTCGAAGCTGGCGTAATCCTGCGAGACGAGGCAGCCGCTATCCACCAGCACGACGTCGCGGGCAACCGGCTGGAAGGCCGCGCGGAAATGGTGCGAGGATTTGACGGCGATGACGTCCAGCGCCGCAGGATCGAGCCCGAACAGCTTCAGGGCCTGCTGGTCCGTGACCTGCAGGTTGCTGCTGGCGATTACCACCTTCACCCCTGAAATGTCGAGCAGGGCGGAGCGGCCGAGGCGCACTTCCATATTGGCCCACATCGGCCCGTCGCAGACGAAGGCCCCGGTCTCACTGAGCGCGAGCACCGTGGCCGCTGTCTCGATCGGCGGGCCATAGCTGTCCGGATCGACCTTTGCGCCGAGCGAGATGGTGATCGTCGCTCCCATCCCGGCGGCATGGGCCTGTTCGGCAACGGTGGGATCGCAGATCGCGGCCAGCGCCGCGTTCGGGGCACCTGTCGCGATGATGCTCTCCAGCAGGCGCACACCGTCGCCGTATCCGCCGCCACCCGGATTGTCCGTGGTATCCCCGATGACCAGCGGCCCCTTGCCCGTCGGGCCGTCCTTGATCTTGTCCGAAAGCTCGGTGAGGGAGAGCAGGGGGACGGTGTTGATCGCGCGGGTATCCCAGACGAACTGCATCAGCTCGTCGGCGATCTTCCGGCCCTTTTCCGCAGCGCCATCCGTGGTGACGCTGACGGACGGGCCTGCTTCGGCAATGTCCGACCAGGCGAAGCCGGCACAGAGGCCGATTTCCAGAACGGCCGGATCGGCGGCCTTGATCTCCGCTGCCCGGGCCAGCAGCTCGACCATCGGGCCTTCCTGGGTCCGGCCGTGATTGAGGCCGTCCAGGGTCGGCCGACGGGCAACAATTGTGACCGGCCGGATCTCTTTGTCCATTGCCCGCTGGAGCAGGGAGGCAGCCTCCGTCGCGGCGTCGTACTGGTCGATATGCGGATATGTCCGGTAGGGCACCAGGATATCGGCCAGTGCGGCCATCTCGTCCGTCACGTTCGCATGCAGGTCGAGCGTGACGGCAATTGGAACATCTTTGCCGAGGCGGTCCCGCAGCCGCTTCAGCAGGTCGCCTTCCGCGTCCTGGCCGCTCTCGGTCACCATGGCGCCGTGCAGGGCCAGCATGACCCCGTCGACCGGTCCGGTATCGAGACCGGCCAGCACGATGCTGCAAAGCTCCTCCCAGGCCTCCGCCGTGGTCATCCCGCTTGGCGTGGCATGGGCCGCGACGGTCGGGATCAGCTCCCAGCCGTAGGTCCGCGCGGCGTCGATATGGGCCGCCACTTCCGTCGCGGTGCCGGACATATGCTCTGCTATCGCGTCGCCGAAATAGCATTGCCGGCGCAAATAGGCGTCCATACCGGTCCGCAACACACTGAAAGTATTGGTCTCGTGGCTGATCTCAGCCGATAGCACACGCCGCGCGGTCATTGGATTACCAGCTTTCCGGCAATGTGCCGTCGCCGATATCCCAGAACAGCCCGGCGGTCAGTTGCAGACCCTCGCGCAAAACCGGCTTCAGCGCATGCTCGTTCGGCGCATGCTGGGAGCAGGAGGCATAGGAGTGGGGCACCCAGATCGTGGCCAGGCCGAGGATTTCGCTGAACACGTCGTTCGGCAGCGAGCCGCCGAGGTTTGGCAGGATAGCGGTCTTCTTGTTGGTCGTGCGCTGGATCGAGCTCGCCGCCCACTGCACGAGCGCATGGTCGGGATCGAGGCGGGTCGCCCTCATATAGCCGCGGTCGGCATCCGAGACGGTGACCATCGGGAAGCCTTCGCGCTCCAGATGCCGGCGCAGGGCCGGAACGATGTCCTCCGGATCGGTGCCGACGACGAAGCGGAGCTGGCCGCGACAGGTCGCCCGGCCCGGGATCGCGTTCACCGGCTTGTCCGGCAGGCCGGCCGTGTAGGCCAGGATCTCGAAGCTGTTCCAGCCGATCACCCGTTCGATCGGGGTCAGGGACTCTTCCCCCCAGTTCGGATCGATCTGCGGGCCGTTCGCTTCCGCCTCCAGCTCACACTCGGCGAGCGCCGCCCGGATCGCCGGGGTGAGGGTGGTCGGACGCCATTCCGGCACACGGATCTGGCCGCGCCGGTCGGTGATGCTGGCAAGGGCATGGGCGAGGATGACCGCCGGGTTTGCGAGCAGGCCGCCCCAGTTGCCTGAATGGTGGGCGCCCTCGCGCAAATCGCAGGTGATATCCATCGGGTAGGCACCGCGCGATCCCATGAAGACGGTCGGGTGATCGGCACTGATACGCGGGCCGTCGGAGGCGATCAGGAAATCGGCCTTCAGCCTGGCTTTCTGCTGTTTTGCGAAGTCCGCCAGTCCCGGGGAGCCGGATTCCTCGCCGCACTCGATCAGGATCTTGGAATTGAAGCCCAGCTTGCCCCGGGTCTTCAGGACGGCGTTGAGGCCGGCGATATTGATCGAGTGCTGGCCCTTGTTGTCGACGATGCCGCGGCCATAGACCCGCTCACCGACCTCGGTCAGGGTCCAGGGATCGCGGCCCTCGGCCCATTGCCCCTCCATGCCGCGGACCACGTCGCCATGGCCGTAGGTGAGCACGGTCGGCAGGGTGTCGCCCTCGTGACGGGTGGCGATCAGGAAGGGGCCGCCCTTTGGCGAGGGGTTCGGGAACTGCTCACAGACATATCCCATCGGCTCCAGGGCCGCGCGCATTTCGGCCATATAGGCCTCCATGTCGGGCTTCCGCTCCTCGTAGAGCTGGCTTTCGGTGCGGATCGCCACCCGGCGGCTCAGGTCCTTGAGGAAATCGCCGCTGTCGAAATGTTCGGCGGCGGCTGAGATGGCTTGCTCACGACTCACTTGGGTGGCTCCTGGGTTGGAAAACTCGATATTCAGTTAAGCGGGACTTCGGGAAGGGTGACGACCTCGATGCCCCTGGCCTCGAGCGCGGCCCGGACGGCGGCTGCGACGGCAGGACCGGTCGGCTCGTCCCCATGGATACAGATGGAATGAACCACCACGGGCACCTCCACGCCGTCGGTCGAGCGGACCTTGCCGGTCTCGACCATGCGCAGCACATGCTCCACGGCCTGCCCGGGATCGCGGATCATGGCATCGTCGCGCTTCCGGCTGGTCAGGCTGCCCTTGGAATCATAGGTGCGGTCGGCGAAAACCTCCGAAGCGGTCGGCACGTTGAGCGTTGTGCCGGCTTTCATCAGCTCGGAGCCGGTCGTCGCCAGCAGAATGATGGCCGGATCGACGGCCTTGGTGGCGCGCACGATGGCCTCGGCAAGCTCCCTGTCTTCGGACGCCATGTTGTTCAGCGCGCCATGCGGCTTCATGTGCGTGACCTTCATGCCGTGCAGTGCCGCCATCGCCTGCAGCGCGCCGATCTGGTAGGCGATCATCGCCTCCACCTCGCGCGGGGACATGGAAATCCGGCGGCGGCCGAAACCCCAGAGATCGTTGAAGCCCGGATGCGCACCGATGCTGACGCCTTCCGCCTTGGCCGTGCCCACGACCCGGTCCATCACATTGGCGTCCCCGCCATGGAACCCGCAGGCCACATTGGCGGAGCCGACGATCTTCAGCATCGCCATGTCGTCGCCGATATCGTAGGCGCCGAACCCTTCGGCCATGTCGGCGTTCAAATTCACTTTGGTCATGGTTACGGTCCGTGGCTATTGTCTCGAAGCGCGGGTTGCGCGTCCGGACGCTTGGTCGATGGGCGGTTGGACGTGAAGACTAGCGCCAAACCCTTCTTACGGTCCATGTCCGGAACAGAACCATTGTGATGTCGGAACCTGTCTTTCTCCCCGCCGGGGATACCGCCCTTGTCGTGCAGTTCGGCGAAGCCGTCGATGCGGCCGTAAACCGCCAGGTGCGCCATGTCGCCGCCAAGCTGCGCGAGCTGTCCTTGGCCGGCATCGTCGATATCGTCCCGACGATCCGCTCCCTGATGGTGCATTACGACCCGCTGCTGACGCGCTCCTCCGCGCTGCAATCGGCGATCTCGGAAATCCTGCATCACCAGCATGAGGGCGAGGACGGCTACCGGCTCTGGACCATTCCGGTGTGCTACGAGGGCGAGTGCGCGCCCGATCTGGAAAGCGTGGCGCGCGAGATGAAGCTGGATCCGTCGGAAGTGGTGCGCGGCCATACGGCGGAACCGCAGGAAGTCCTGATGATGGGATTCCTGCCGGGCTTCCCCTATCTCGGCCTGCTGCCGGAAGCGTTCGATGTGCCGAGACGGTTCGAGCCGCGCGTCAAGGTACCGGCCCGCTCGATCTCCATCGCTGTGCGGCAGACCACGATCTACACGGTCGAGAGTCCCGGCGGCTGGCATCTGATCGGCCGCACGCCGATCGAGTTTTTCGACCCGCACAGGGATGAGCCCATCCTGGTCGCCGCCGGGGATCGGATTCACTTCGAGGCCGTGCCGCTCGCCGAATACGAAAAGCTGCGCAAAGCCGTCGAGGCCGGAGACTATGTTCCGGTCGTACAGGATATCGCAGCGGGAGAGGGCGCATGAGCGGGCTCAGGGTGATCCAGGCCGGTTTCGCGCCGACCCTGCAGGATTTCGGCCGCCCGGCCTTCCAGAGCCGGGGCGTGCCCGTGTCCGGCGCGCTCGATCCCGTGTCTCTCCGGATCGGCAATGCGCTGGTCGGAAATGACGGCGGGATGGCCGCCATCGAGTTCCGGCTGATCGGACCGGTTCTTGAGGTACTGGCGGAAAGCGTCCGCGTGGCGCTGGTCGGCACCCGCGCCGGAATTGTCGTCGAGGCGGGGGAACGCGTCGCGCTGCCGTCCTACCAGAGCGTCACGCTGAAGCGCGGGCACAGGCTGTCGGTCAATCCAGTGACGGATAGCGGTGCCGCCTATCTCTGTATCGAAGGCGGATGCGATCTACCCGCCGTGTTCGATAGCCTCTCCACCTATGGCCGCTCCCGGATCGGCGGCTTTCAGGGCCGTGCGCTGAAGGACGGGGATGAGTTGCCCCTGCGGCTGAACGCAGCTCCCGCGCGTGGCGAGCTTCGGCTGGAAAATCCCGAATATCTCGATGCCGGCGGCCCGGTCCGTGTCGTGTTCGGCCCGCAGCGGGATTATTTCACCGACGAGAGCGCCGCCGCTTTCCTGAGCAATGAATACAGCGTCAGCCGGGAAGCGGACCGGATGGGCATGCGCCTTGAAGGTCCGGCGCTGGACCATGCGCGCGGCTACAACATCACCTCCGACGGGATCGTCACCGGCGCCATCCAGGTGCCCGGCAACGGCCTGCCGATCATCCTGCTGGCGGATCACCAGACCACGGGCGGCTATCCGAAGATCGGCACCGTGATTTCCGCCGACATCCCGCGCCTCGGCCGCCTGAAGCCGGGAGACACGCTGTTCTTTGCGGAAATCAGCGTTGCCGATGCGGAAGACGCGCGCCGGGAGCAGGAAAAGGATATCAAGCGGCTGATCTCTTCGCTTTGTCCGGCGGCGGCATGGCTCGACGAGGCGGCGCTCTACCGCGAAAACCTGATTAGCGGCGTGGTTCATAATGGAGAGGCGGTCTAGGACGTGTGTTCGTAAACGGTCGGGTGCCGATGAGTGCTTTCGGTGAAAAAAAATCGGAAGTCGGTCACTCGGGTGCGTCGGTTAGCAATTGGTGGGAAGTGGTCATTCGCCGCGATAAGAACGAATGACAAATAAAAACAGAGAGCGGCATTAGGGTGGTGGTGCGGCAGTCCGTTGGGGCAGGTCTGGGGGCCGGACATTCGCGTATAGGTATCGAGGATATCGAACACTGCATTGACGCTTCCACCGCATCAACATATTGTGCAAAAGCTAGTGTTTGGGTCCAAATGCGGGAATCTCGTGGACTTTATCAATATCAACGCTAAAATTTCTAGGCTCGACACTTGCGATGTCGCCACATTTGACAATCTGAAAAATAGCTTCAAGCATTTTACTCTTGAATTGAAGGTTGAGCGTTTCCGCCACTTGAGCGATGTCGTCCTCCCATTCGACCATCCTGTGACCGTTCTGGCTGGGACGAACAAGATAGGCAAGACCAGTCTCCTTCTACTTCTGGCATGTAGCCACGAAACCTTCATGCGTTTGGATGCAAGCAAACCCGACCCCACTTGGCGCGAGCACGCATGGAAAGACGTTCTGACCTTTACTAAGCACGAGACTGAGACGAACGACTATGCGTACAGCATGAAATGGCGCCTTGCGAAAAAAATGCAGAGTGGGGAAGGGAAAAGGCTGGCAAGCAGCAAGTCGTGGAGCGGCTTAGGAAAAAAATCAAAAGAAGCTCGCCAAAACGCAAAAATCAAGGACCGAGAGGTGCGGCTGATCGACCTCGATAGGCTCCTTCCGGCGAGAAGTTTTTCGGCTTCGCTTTTGCGAAAATCTGGAAGCGCTAAACTCACGAAGGTGAGTGATGATCTGACCAAAGCATTCTGCTACGTCTTTGATATTCCATACAACGCTGAATTCAAGATTATGGAAGTTGGCGGGCACGTAAATAAGCGGTGCTATCTTATAAACTCTCCTGCGCACAGCTACTCAAGTTATGGTGCCGCATCTGGCGAAGAAGCCCTGATTAATTTGTTGCGTGACATATTGGATGCCCCAGAAGGCAGCTTGATTCTCATTGATGAAATTGAGGCCGGTTTTCACCCTGCCATCCAGAGAAAGCTTGTTAAGGTCATATGTCAGATTGCCTGGGAGCAGAAAAAGCAATTCGTCATGTCCAGCCACTCGTCAACGATTATCGACGCAATGCCTGCAAAGTCTCGGAAGTTCATTGAGTACCATAATGGTGTTTATCGAACCATCTCTGGAATAGCTCCTCAGGCTGCACTTTCCAAAATGGACTCTGTTGGTCACCCGCTAGTGCGTTTATTCTGCGAGGACGACCTTGCCGAGTTCCTTATCAAAAAGGTCGCAACAGAAGTTTCGAAAGAGCACAAGAACTTCTCACGCCTTTTCGAGATAATCCGATCAGGACCGGCGAACATGGTCAAGATGGACTACGAGCGGCATAAATTGTTCTTCGACCAACTCAGAAACAAGATCGGTTACTGTGCGGTTTTTGACGGAGATCACCGCAACAAGGCTGGCTTCAAAGACTTGGCGGACACTGACAAGTTCGTACACTTCCTGAAGCCAGATACTGCCCCTGAAGTGGCACTGGGGCAGGCTTACTTAGCTTCATACCCCAACACTGAGCTTGAAGCGTTTCTAGCCGCGGACAATCATCATCCATTCTTCCAGAAGATGGTGGACATGGACTTAGCTGCGGACAAGGCGGACGCGAAAAACAAGTGCTACTCTGCCTTCGAGGGATCTGTCGAGTTCGCCACCCACTTCGACTCCCTGAAAGCATTCTTGATTGAAACAGCGACGCATTTCAGCGAGGCCAAGGGCTAGTCACGCCTTACGCTAGTCCTACTCTTCCAGAACAGCGGCTTTCGAGAGATGCGGGGATGCGGCTTGGAATAGGGCCCACTGTCCGCTTTGGGCGGCTGTTCGATTGCCTACTTGCTCTGAATAGTTACGCGGCTATTAGCGCTTGGCTTTACTCCAACAGAGGCAGCCCTATGAGGGTTGGTGTCGACATTGTCGGGATCAGCGTTTGGCGGCGGCGAGGTACTGCGCTTGGTCGCGATCACCGGTCTTTGAACGGGGCTATGCTGCGAGCGAGAGCATCGCCGGTAGCCGTTTGGTGGGGCTCTGCCCTGGGGACGAGGAAGTTGGCTGGGCGTTTACGAGTTCATGCCTAGGCGGCGCGGCCGTACCGGTACGTCCCGTTCTCGCCCAGCTCCCGCGTTATCTGCCCGTCCTCGATCAGCAGATGCAGGTGGGCCAACGCTTCGCCGACGGCAAAGCGGGTCTGGTGCAGGTCGAGCTCTCGGGTGAAGAGGGTTTTCATCACCTGGGCGGCGGAGGCCGGTCGATCGCAGGCGGCGATGGTTTCTTCTAGCCGCTCGTCATGGTGGCTGCGCAACGCATCGATCCTGAAATTGATGCCGCGATAGGGACCGTCATGCCCGGGCAGGACGAGGATTTCATCTTTGCCGCCCTTCATGCTGTCGAGGAAGGTGAAGAAATCCTGCAGCGGATTGGCGTCGGGCTCGGTCCACCAGACTGCGATGATCGGCGTGATGCGGGGCAGCAGCAGATCGCCGCCGAGCATCAGGTTGTCTGCTTCCGAAAACAGGCAGACATGGTCCGGGGAATGTCCGGCGCCGAAATAGGGGCGCCAGGTGCGGCCGCCGATCTCGAATGTCGTCTCCGGGCCGATGCGGTTGAAGGCAGGCGGGACGGGCGAGACCAGCTTGCGGTATTCGTTGCCGATCTTGCGCATCTCGCCGCCGACACCGTCCCCGAGGCCGAGCCTGCCGTAGAAGCCGACCATCTGGTCGACGAAATCCTCGGAGGTGTCGAGATAGAAGGCCCGGGCATTCAGCCATTCGGTCCGGCTCATCCAGAGCGGGGCGCCGGTCTGTTCCTGCAGCCAGCCCGCGAGGCCGACATGGTCCGGGTGAAAATGCGTGCCGATGATGGCCTGCACCGGATCGCTCCCGATGACGTCCTGCAGGATCCTCGTCCAGGCGGTCCGGCAGTTTTCCGTGTTCAGGCCGCAATCGACAATCACCCAGCCGGCATCGTCTTCCAGCAGGTAGAGATTGACGTGATCGAGCGAGAAGGGCAGCGGCAGGCGGAGCCAGTGCACGCCCGGCGCCACTTCAAGGAGCGTGCCGTCTTCCGGCCGCGTGTCTCCGAGCAGATAGGTAAGGTCCTGTGTCATGGCTGCGGACATTAGTCAGCACGCGTGGGACTGGAAAGTGCCTAATGCGAACAAGTCGCCCGGAAATTCCGCCAAACCATCGGGCCGGGATCTCTGCCCCGCATGTGAAGCATCTGTGACATGCCTGAAAAAGGCGCCCTTGAGCCTCGCCACACCGGGCTGGAAGGGCTAGAAATACCTCTTCCTTTCCAGGTGAGTTTTCCCGCATGACCCCACATTCCACCACCGGCACGCTCTGGCTCATCGTTGGACCGTCGGGTGCGGGCAAGGACAGTCTTCTGGACGGCGCCAAGGCCGCTCTGGCGGGGAGCCCGACCCATTATTTCGTGCGCCGGGACATCACGCGTCCGGCGGATGCGGGGGGCGAGGACCATAATCCGGTGTCGGTCGCGGAATTCGAGGCGCGGCAGGAAGCGGGCGCCTATTGCCTGAGCTGGCAGGCCCATGACCTGCGCTACGGCATTCCGAAGAAGATCGAAGCGGAGCTGGCTGCCGGGCGGCATGTCATCGTGAATGTGTCGCGCGCACTGATCGGCACGGCGCGGGAGATGTTTCCGGATGTGCGCGTGGTGAACATCACGGTGCCGCGCGCGGTGCTGGAAAGCCGCCTCCGGGGGCGGGGGCGGGAGAGCGAGGCCGATATCCGGAAGCGTCTCGAGCGGGCCGAGGCTTTCACTCTGGAAGGGCCGGGCGTGATCACTTTTATCAACGACCGGCCGCTTGAAGAGTCTGTCTCTGCCTTTACGGCGTTATTCGCGCAATAGGTGAAATATCGGCTAAATCCGATATTCCGATAGGGGCTTACCGATACTTTGCCAGGAACTCCGCTGCCGGCAGGGCTCGGAAGTCGCCCATCCGTTCTTTCAGCAGCGCATGCGGCCAGTCCCACCAGGCCAGCTCCAGCAGGCCTTCGGCCGTTTCCGCGTCCACCCGGCGCTTGATCTCTTTCGAGGGAACACCGCCAACGATTGTATAAGGCGCAACATCCTTGCTGACCACGGCGCCGGCCGCGACCACGGCGCCGGTACCGACAATAACGCCGGCAAGCACGGTCGCGCCATGGCCGATCCAGACATCGTGCCCGATGGTGCAATGGTGCCGGCGGCGCCAATCGAAAAATGCCTCGTCATCATCGCCCAATCCATAAGCGGCAGCCCGGTAGAGGAAATGATGCTGGGCGGCGCGTGTGCTCGGATGATTTCCGGGATTGATGCGCGTATGGGATGCGATTGAGCAGAATTTTCCTATCGTCGCGTAAATGATGTCGCTGTCATTCACCACGTAGGAATAGTCGCCCATCTCGGTCTCGATGACGGAGGTGCGGGCGCCGACCTCTGTCCAGGCGCCAAGCTCGCAGTCCCGCACCTGGGCGGTTTCATGCACCGTCGGCATGGAGGAGAGCTGTTTCTGTGCCATGAGCTGAACTTTCCGTCTTTCTACTGAAGCTGCGGGCGTCAGGTGACCCGATTGCCCGCCCGCATGACCTTGCGGACCACCGGCGTGCCGTCCTTGGCCTGCCGTACCCGGATAAGGTCGGCCCGCTTGCCGGGCAGGATCTCCCCGCGATCGTCCAGCCCGACCATGCGGGCCGGGTTGGCCGTGACCGTCGCCAGTGCCTTCGGCAGGGGCAGGCCGTGCTTTTCATGCAGCATGAAGGCGCCGTGCAGCATGCTGGCCGGGACATAGTCGGAAGAGAGCGCATCCAGCACCCCCGCTTCGGCGAGCTCGCCGGCCGAGACATTGCCGGAGTGCGAGCCGCCGCGGACCACGTTCGGCCCGCCCATGATGTTGGCGAGACCCTTCTTGCGGGCATGCTGTGCCGCTTCCATCGTTGTCGGGAATTCGCTGATGGTCAGGCCCAGTTCGTGCGCCTCGTCCACGTGATCCACCGTGGCATCGTCATGGCTGGCGATGACCACGCCCATATCCCGGCAGGCCGCGGCGATAGCCCGCCGGTGCTTGTCGGAATAGAGAATCTGGTTCTTCTTGCGCTCCTCGACCATGGCATCGAATTCGGCATCGCTCATGGCGTGCTTGCCGGTGTAGTAGATCTTCAGTTTGCTGAGATCGACGAACTGGCGCTGGCCGGGCGTGTGATCCATCAGGGAGACCAGCCTGACCAGCGTGTCTTCCTTGAACGGCTCGAACAGGGCGAGGGCGTTCGGGTTGCCGACCTCGCAGCGCATGTGCAGGAAGTGGCTGGCCCGCAGCATGTCATGCGCGCTGGCCTCGCGGATGGCGTTGGCGGAGTCCATCAGGATCTTGTCCCGGGCGTCGTCCCTGAGGGTGCCGCCGACGGCAACCGCGTCAAGCACCGTCGTGATGCCCGCCGCCGTAACCTGCGCGTCATGCGCCAGCAGGGCGGACATGACCGGCCAGTGGACCTTCGGACGCGGAATTAGGTGCTTTTCGAGATTGTCCGTGTGCAATTCGACCAGGCCGGCGATCAGATAGTCGCCGTCGAAATCCGTGGCGCCGGCCGCGCCGCTGCGCCCTTCGGAGATATCCTCGATCCTGCCGTCCCGGACGGTCACGGTGCCATGCACTTCACCATCAGCCAGAATGATCCGTGCATTGGTCAGAATGGCATCGGGGGCCTCGCTCGTGCTCACGCCGCGCTCCTCGCAGGTTGAAGTTCGTATGTCCGGGTGCCGACCGCCTCGCGAACGGCCTGATCGTGGAAAATGCCGACAATGGCGGACCCGTTTTGCCGCGCTTCGGAGATCAGGTCCACGACTGTTTGCCGGTTTTCCGCGTCGAGCGACGCCGTCGGCTCATCCAGCAGCAGGATGGGATAATCCTGCACCAGCGTCATGGCGATGTTCACCCGCTGCTGCTCTCCGCCGGAGAAGGTCGCGGGCGGCAGGGACCAGAGGCTTTCCGGTATCCGCAAGCGCGCCAGCAAGGTCGCGGCTTTCTCGCGGGCGGCGACCTCGTTGATGCCGCGGGCGAGCAGGGAATCGGCCACGAGATCAAGCGTGCCGACACGCGGAATAACGCGCAGGAACTGGCTGACATAACCGAGTGTCCGGGCCCGGATGTCGAGCACGACGTGGGGCACGGCGCCGACCAGGTCGACCATTTCTCCGTCATGCCGGATCAGCACCTGCCCCGCTTGCGGCAGATAGTTGGCATAGAGCGAGCGGAGCAGGGTCGATTTACCGGCGCCGGACTGCCCGGCGAGGATGACGCATTCGCCTTGTGCGACGGTGAAGGAAACGTCTTCCAGCACGGGTAGAGTGACGCCGCCCTGATTATGCAGCGTGAAGCTCTTCATCAGGCTGTCGACGCGGATCATGTCTTGGTTCTTATCGTTCATGGCCATCACACCGGCAGGATCGAGGAGACGAGAAGCTGGGTATAGGCGTGCTGTGGATCGTCCAGAACCTGATCGGTCAGCCCCTGTTCGACGACCCGGCCGCGCCGCATGACCATCAGCCTGTCCGACAGCAGCCGGACCACGCCCAGATCGTGGGTGACGATGATGCAGGCGATACCGAGCTGACGCACCAGCCCGCGCACCAGATCGAGCAGACGGGCTTGGACGGAAACATCAAGCCCGCTGGTCGGCTCATCCATGAAGACGAGGCGCGGTTTGGTGACGAGGTTCCGGGCGATCTGCAGGCGCTGTTGCATGCCGCCGGAGAAAGTCCGGGGCAGGTCGTCCATCCGGCCGAGATCCATCTCGACCTTTTCCAGCCATTCCGAGGAGACCTCCCGGATGCTGCCATAGTTCCGCTCGCCGACGGCCATCAGGCGTTCGCCGACATTCGCGCCGGCGGAGACGTTCATCCGCAGCCCGTCGCGGGCATTCTGGAAGATGATCCCCCAGTCCGTCCGCATCAGCATGCGCCGTTCGGCTTCGGAAAGAGCGTAGATGTCCTGCAGGCCGTCGATCCGGGTGTTGAACCGGACGGTGCCGGCGGTCGGCTGCATCAGCCCGGAGGCGCAGCGCAGCAAGGTGGACTTGCCGGAGCCGGATTCTCCGACTATCCCCAGCACTTCACCGGGATAGAGCGAGAAATGCACATCCTCGCAGCCGATCTGGTGGCCGTATTTCTGGGTCAGGCCTTCGACGTCAAGCAAAGGTCCGTTGTCACGCAGCGCCCTCATTCGGCGCCTCCCTTCTTTGCGGGACTCTGTGGTTCGCCCTGGTCTCCGACATGGCCGGCCTCGCGGCGTTCGGCGCAATAGTCGCTGTCGGAACAGACATACATCTTGCCGCCGGCATCGTCGGTGATGACCTCGTCGAGATAGCTGTCTTTCGCCCCGCAGAGCGCGCAGTTCTCTTCCCAGGACTGGATGGTGAAGGGGTGGTCCTCGAAATCGAGGCTCTTCACATCCGTATAGGGAGGGACCGCATAGATGCGTTTCTCTCGTCCGGCGCCGAAAAGCTGGAGCGCGGCCATCTGGTGCATCTTCGGATTGTCGAATTTCGGGATCGGGCTCGGCGCCATGATGTAGCGGCCGTTCACCTGCACCGGATAATTGTAGGCCGTCGTGATGCGGCCGAAGCGGGCGATGCTCTCATAGAGACTGACATGCATGACGCCGTATTCCTCAAGCGCATGCATCTTCCGGGTTTCGGTCTCGCGCGGCTCGACCCAGCGCAGCGGCTCCGGGATCGGCACCTGATAGATCAGGATCTGAGCGTCGGTCAGCGGCTTTTCGGGAATCCGGTGCCGGGTCTGGATCAGGCTTGCGTCCGCCGTTTTCTCGGTCGTCGCCACGCCGGCCGTCTTGGCGAAGAAGCGCCGGATATTGACGGCGTTCGTGGTGTCGTCCGCGCCCTGGTCGATCACCTTAAGTGTGTCGTCTTTTCCGATCACGGCGGCGGTCACCTGCATGCCGCCGGTGCCCCAACCGTAGGGTAGAGGCATTTCCCGGCTACCGAACGGCACCTGATAGCCCGGAATGGCGACACCCTTCAGGATCGCCCGGCGGATCATCCGTTTCGTCTGCTCGTCCAGATAGGCGAAATTATAGCCCTCGACCTGCTCGACCGGCTTGTCGTGCTCCGGCGCCTGCCAGGGCTGCGCTTCTTGCGTTATGCTCATGGATCTCGTCCTACTCGGCCGCGGCCAGTTCGTCGTCATCGGTAAGTTCCGCCGCCTCGCGGGCCTCGATCTCCTTGCGCAACTCGCGCACGGTCACGAGCTCGCCCTGGAAGTCGACATAGTGCGGCAGTTTCAGGTGCTGCACGAAGCCGGAAGCCTCGACATTGTCGGAGTGGTAGAGGACGAATTCCTCGTCCTGGGCCGGGGCGGTGATCTCTTCACCGAACTCCTTGGCTCTCAGTGCCCGGTCGACCAGCGCCATGGACATCGCCTTGCGCTCGCAATGCCCAAAAGTCAGGCCGTAGCCGCGGGTGAATTGCGGCGGCACCTTCGCCGAACCCTTGAACTGGTTCACCATCTGGCATTCGGTGACGGTGATCTCGCCGATCTCGATCTCGAAGCCGAGTTCCTCCGGCTCGAAGGTTATCGCAAGCTCGCCCATGCGGATCTCGCCGGCAAAGGGGTGGTTGTTGCCAAAGCCGCGCTGGGTGGAATAGCCGAGGGCCAGCAGAAAGCCCTCATCGCCGCGTGCAAGGTTCTGCAGCCGGGTCGCCCGGTCCGCCGGGAAGGTGACGGAATCCCGTGTTAGGTCGGGGACCGGTCCATCCTCGTCATCCGGCAGATCGAGTTCGATCAGGCCTTCATGGTCGAGAATATCCGCCACGCGCGGCATGCCGTCTGCAACGGGTTCTTCGGATTTCGGCGCTTCCGGAGTTTCGCCATTCGCGGCCAGGGTGAAGTCCAGCAGGCGGTGCGTGTAGTCGAAGCTCGGCCCGAGGATCTGCCCGCCCGGCAGGTCCTTGTAGGTGGCGGAGATGCGCCGGCGGATCTGCATGGCGCCGGTATCGATCGCCTGCGATGCGCCGAACCGGGGCAGGGTGGTGCGATAGGCCCTGAGCAGGAACACCGCTTCCTGTATGTCGCCATTGGCCTGCTTGATGGCCAATGCGGCGAGATCGGGGTCGTAGAGCGCGCCTTCGGTCATGACCCGGTCGACCGCCAGCGGCAGCTGTTCGCGGATCTGCTGGACGGTCAGTTCCGGGACACGGCGGTCGCCGCGACGCACGTCGGCGAGGTAGCGCAGCGAATTCTCGATGGCCTTGTCGCCGCCTTTGACAGCTACATACATGGGCCTATTCCTCTTCGCTCTGCAGGGTGACGTTGGTGGTTCGCGGCATGGCCACCATCGTGGCGCCGGACACGAAAATCAGATCGATGCCGCGCGGGAAGTAGCGTTGGGATTTTGTCCGCACCGGCCAGAACGCGGCCGGGACATCCGGCAATGCGAGCGTTGTCCTGTCCTTGATTCCGGGGCCGGTCAGGGAGAGGGAGCCGGCGGTCTCGATTGTTCCCACCTGAATGATCAGCGTGGCGCCGAGCTCGGGATATTCCTCGGTGCCGGCATTGAAATTCCCGAAATCCGCGGGTGCCTCATCAAGGATTGCGAAGGACGCATCCTTCGGTTCGGTGACGATCCGCGTACCGCAATGGAACTTCAGATAGGTTTCTGCTGCCGGCGTTGAAAGCACCGGTGCGAGATAGAGCGGGGTTTCGAAGTCGACCAGCGCCAGAGCGATGGCCGTGGCGGCCAGATCCAGTTTTTCCGGTCCTTCTATGCCGAGATCGATCGTCTCGACGGTGCCGGGACGGGCCATGGCATCGAGCAGGTGGCGGAAAACCAGCTGAGACTGGCTGACCGGATCGGAAAACCCCGGGTTCAGGGCTTGCGTCATGCTGTCCATGGACATCGATCAGTTCTCCCGTGCCACGGTGAAGAATTCGACTTTCGTCGCCGCTGCCTTGCGGCTTGCGCTGTCCCGGCCCTGCTGGTGCCTCAGCTCAAGCGGCTTGATGATTGAATGTTCCAGTGTGTCCGCGCGTTCCCCGCGCTGCATCAGGGCATCAATGACTGCGGCGATTTCCGCATGTTCCTTGTTCCGGCCGGAGACATAGCCATGTCCGAGAACGCCGCTTTCGAGCCCGACGGAACAACGGGTCACCGTCATTTCACCAAGATTAAACCGGTTTCCGGTTCCCCCCATGCGGCCGCGCACCATGACCATGCCGATTTCCGGCGGGCGCACCCGGGTCCATGACGGTTTGTCAGGCAGGTTTTGCCAGAGGCTTCTCAGATCCTCGAAGGAGGCCTTGGCGAGGATCGACATCCATCGCTTCCGCGCCGGTGACTGGTGTTGTGGTGACTGTGTCCCCATGATCCGTCCATTTCTCTCGACAAATCTATAATTTGTCTAGATATCTATATCTATTAATGTTATAGGACCGTCGATACGCCGGTGCAACAGGGGCGCAATGACATTTTGGTGACTCGCCTGGAGGGGACGTCTTGATCGAACGGAAAAGCGGCCAGTCCATTTGGCGCCAGATCGCGAATGACATTTCGGATTCAATCCGTTCCGGGACCTATCCGCCAGGTAGCAAGCTGCCGACCGAGGCGGAGCTCTCCCTGCAATATGGCGTGAACCGGCACACCCTCCGGCGGGCCATCTCGGAATTGGCTGAAGACGGTGTAATCCGGGTGGAGCAGGGACGGGGGAGTTTCGTCCAGGAACATGTGCTGGACTACCTGGTCGCAAGGAAAACCAGGTTTTCCGACAATGTCTTGCGGCAGCGGAGAACCCCGGGTGGCCGAACATTGCTTCTGGCGGAAGAGGTCGGCGACCCCTCCATTCTGAAACAACTTGGATTGCCTGGCGGGACCCGTCTTGTCCGGCTGGACCGGATCGGTGAAGTGGATGGCAGGCCAATTTCCGTCGGCAGTCATTTTTTTCCGGCGGCCAAGGTTCCGGGGTTCGCGGCGTTGCACGAGGAGCTGGATTCAATCACGAAGGTTCTGACGCATTTTGGCTATGGCGAATATACCCGCCGGGAAACCCGTGTGACCGCTCGAATGCCGGATGCGGCGGATGCCGACCACCTGCAGCAACCGCGTAACCGGCCGGTGCTTGTGGTCGAGTCTATCAATGTGGATCAGACCGGGATGCCGATTGAATATGGTTTTGCCCGTTATGCCGCTGATCGATTTCAGCTTGTATTCGAGAGCTGAAGGCTTACGAGAACGGGTGTTCGTCGTAGATTCGAATGAAACTGATCGCAAAGCGATCCTTGACCTTCGACGGTGCGTCGAGCGAGGTATTGTCAGCAATTCAACCTGCGGAAAGCGGGACGACAAAAGGGAGGCGGGAAACAATCCCGCCGATAGGATCGATGGCGACATCCACCTACGTTCTGCGTCTTGTCAAAGACGTGTTTTCTCCACATGCGGCCTCTAAACATCTGCCTGACGGATGCCGGATCGTCTATTGCAACGCCGGTGATCTGAGTTTTGAGAGCGGCGGCGTACTGCAGCCGGATGAGGCCCGTTTCATGCGCTCTGGCATGGTCATCCGGGCCGGCACCGAAGGCGGTGAGCTCTGGCGCTGGGAGCTGGATGAAAAGACGGCAGAGCCGCTGCTGAATCTGGGTGAGGGCATTCACAGCGAGATCGTCGAGCAGAACGAGGTTCCTTCCGTGGAAAATCTCGACGACTGGCTGATCCGCTGCGACAGCGTATTGTTCCCGACGGGCGGTACGGCCGTGCCGCATAGCCATCTTGGTCCGGGGATCCGCTGTATTCGCAATGGTAAGCTCACCCTCTCGACGGATAAGCTTTCCAGGGACTATATGCCGGGCGATGCCTGGTTCGAGCCCGGGTCGCAGACTGTCTGGGCGGAAGCCTGTACAGAAGAATGCACCCGGTTCATCCGCGTGTTGCTGTTGCCGAAAGAAGTCAAAGGCAAGAGTTCTATCCGCTATCTCAATGAAGCTGATCGGCGTAAACCGAAATCCCAACGATATAAGAGTTATGTAGATGAGCTCCTCTCTCCCAAATAAAAGTGCCGGCCAGGGCCGCCTCGGTGGTCATATTCTTGTCGATGCGTTGGTTGAGGAGGGGGTTGATCTCGTCTTCGGCGTGCCTGGCGAAAGCTATCTTGCGGTCATCGACGGCCTGCAGGAGCGTAACGGTATCCGCACCGTGATGTGCCGCCAGGAAGGCGGCGCGGCGATGATGGCGGATGCCTATGGCAAGCTGACCGGCCGGCCCGGCGTCTGCATGGTGACCCGTGGTCCGGGCGCGACGAATGCCAGTGCCGGCGTCCATGTAGCCTTTCAGGATTCGACCCCGATGGTGCTTCTGGTTGGCCAGGTTGCGCGCTGGATGGTGGAACGCGAGGCCTTCCAGGAAATCGACTATCGCCGGATGTTTGGTCAGATGGCCAAATGGGTGGCGCAGATTGACGATGCCGCGCGCATTCCGGAATATATCAGCCGAGCCTTTCATACCGCCGTCTCCGGTCGTCCGGGCCCTGTGGTGCTGGCGCTGCCCGAAGACATGCTGATGGATTACGCGGACGTGGCAGGCATCGCTGCCTATGTGCCGGTCGAGCCGCATCCGGGTCAGAAGCAGATGGCCGATTTCCGGTCGATGCTGGAGAAGGCGGAGAGGCCGGTGATGATCGTCGGTGGCGGCGGCTGGGACCGTGAGGCATGCGAGCGGATCGAGAAATTCTCTGTCGCCAACGGCGTGCCTGTCGGTGCTTCCTTCCGGTGTCAGGATTATTTTGACAACCGGCATCCGAATTATGTCGGCCATGTCGGTATCGGTATCGATCCGTCCCTGGCGGCCCGGATTGAGGAAAGCGACATGGTGATCGCGCTCGGCACCCGGCTGGGCGAGATGACCACCGGCGGCTACACCATGTTCGACATCCCGCGTCCGAAACAGACGCTGGTGCATATCCATGGCAGCGCGGAAGAACTCGGCCGGGTTTATCAGGCGGACATGATGATCAATTCCGGACCCCGTGCCTTTGCCGAGGCTCTGGAGGCGATGACGCCGGTTGACGGTAGCGGCCGCGCGAAGAGCATTGCCCAGGGGCATGCGGACTATCTCGCCACGCTGGAGCCGCTGCCGGTTCCGGGTGACGTGCAGATGGGGGAGATTGCCGCCTGGCTGAATGCCACGCTGCCGGACGATGCGATCATCACCAACGGGGCCGGCAACTATGCCAACTGGATGCATCGCTATTACCAGTATCGCGGCTACCGCACCCAGCTTGCCCCGACCAGCGGGTCCATGGGCTACGGGCTGCCGGCGGCTGTTGCAGCGGCACTGGTGCATCCCGATCGCGTGGTCGTTTCGATGAATGGCGATGGCTGCTTCATGATGCATGGCCAGGAACTGGCAACCGCCATGCAGCACGGCGTCAAGATCATCGCCATCGTCATCAACAACAACATGTACGGCACCATCCGCATGCACCAGGAACGTGAGTTCCCGGGCCGGGTGAAGCATACCGAGCTTCAGAACCCGGACTTCGCGGCACTGGCGATAGCCTATGGTGCGAATGGCGAAACGGTTCTTGAAACGTCGGAATTCAAGCCCGCTTTCGAACGGGCTCTGGCTTCGGACAAGTCGACTCTCATCGAGGTGAAGATCGACCCGGAGGCGATCACGCCGAAGACCACGCTTTCGGCGATCCGGAAAGCGGCCCTCGAGAAAGCGGGCTGAGTTCACGATATTGCCTGCCATCGCGTCCATGCATCAGGGACGGCCACCGGCGTGAGACCGTTCGGCCGTCATCTGTCATGCAAGGAGGCGACTATGCGTGGACGGAAATGGTGGTTGCGTGAGCTTGAAAGGCGAGAAGAAGTGCCGTTTTGGCCCTTCTTCTGGTCCGCGCCCCGCACCCAGGTCGAAGCTGTGATCATGGAGGCCCTGCGGGTCCGGCGGAATGTCGTGCGCTAGAGGGTAATTCAGCCAGTCATCAGTCGTCCTTGCGGTCCGGACGATGGCGTCCCAGGGACTCGACGAGCTTCCGGCGCTGCTCCGGCGTCAATTGTTCGACGATCTCGGTCATGAAGGAATGGGTCTCTGCCCGCATCCGGTCGAAGACGGCATTCATGCTGTCCAGCGCTTCGAGATAGGCATTCCTGTCGAACGGTTCCCTGAGGAGAATCTCGCGAACCGTCTCTCTGTTTTCGCGCATGGCGCCGTGCGTGCCCCGCATTTTTTCGGAATGAGCGCGCAGCCGATCGCGGATCTCCGGGCTGAGCGTGTCCCCGAGAGTCCGCTCGATCATGCGGGACATCGAATGACCGTGGCGCTGTCCTGGCGGACCGTCATGCCATCGGTCCCAGCGGCCGACCACCATGCCTGCGACAAACAGGTTGATGGAAACGGATGCAAAGAGAAGCAGCGCGAGCACGCGCGTCCGGGTCCAGGTCATAGGTCAATCTCCGTTACGTCCGCGCCAAGCGCACGTTCTACAATTGTAATCTGGTCGTTCTTTGCCGTGACGGTGTCCGAGGGCAGATCGGTAAAGGTCATGCCGAAGATGAAGCCGGCCGCGCTTGCGGCAACGAGTCCTGCCGCCGGCTGCCAGATTCCGCCGAAGGGCCACAACATGCTCAGCAGGCCCTGTGCACTGATACCGGACGGCGCACGGACGTCGAATACTGGTGTGAACTCGATGTTATCAGGCGCGCCCATGAGCGCCTCGATCTCGATATCGAATACCGATTCTTCACTGAGTACGGCGTTCAGGCGGGGGGCTTCCCCAAGCAATTGCATTGCCGCCGGCCGCTCCCGTTCGGGCCATTTCGACAGGTCCCCGCCAAAGGCATCCGCCAGTTCCCTGAACCGTGCTTCGCTCATTGTGGTCATTGTCGTTCTCCGATTGCCGCTTTTGAAATGGCGCCGCCTTCTTGGTGCTGCATGATTTCTTTCAGTTTCTTCCGGGCCCGGCGCAACAGGGATTCCAGTGCATCGACACTGATACCCATCGCTTCCGCCGCCTCGTCCGCCGTCATGTCCTTCAAATGGAACAGGGAGATGGCGATCCGCTGGCGTTCCGGGAGAAGGGCGACAGCATCCCGCAGGCCCGTCTCCGAGCGTTTGCGGCTGAGAACCTGCTCGGGATTGGGGCTGCCGTCCTCGATCTCCTGATCGGCGATATCGACCGTCGGCCGCCTTGCCCTCAGGCGATCAATACAGAGGTTGTGCGCGATCCTGTAGATCCAGGATTTGGCCTTGCCGTCCGGATTCCAGCGCGGCGCGTGTGACCAGACCCGGCCGAAGGTCTCCTGGGAGACATCCTCGGCATCGGTCATGTTGCCGAGGATCCTGTAGGCAAAGGCGGAGATCGGGCCCTGATGCCGTGCAACCAGCCTGTCAAAGGCCGTCTGGCCGCCATTGGCGACCAGACAAAGCAGTTCATTGTCAGACTCGGACATCCACGTTCCCGGTTCTGTCACCGCGCGCAACACTTCAGCGATCACACCCCATCTTGCCATGTTTCGGCTTGCCTTGGTGTCCGTGATGATGCCGGTCCGGCCGAGCGGTAGCTTCTTCCATGCTGATGACGCCATCCCGGTCACGGTCCATACGCTGCATTCTGGCGGTGCCGGAGCGGGCAAATTCATCTGTGCTCACTACACCGTCGCCGTCCGTATCCAGGCGGCTCAACCATTTCTGCTGCCGCTTCAGACGCATTTCCTTGCGGAAGGCATCAATTTCGGCTGCGTCGATCGTGCCGTCATTGTTGGTGTCGATTTCGGCCGCGCGTTTGCCATGGGACTGGTAGATTTCGGCCTTGGTCAGCTTCTCGTCGCCGTTCTCGTCCGCCGCTTTGAAGCGCTCGAGCATCTGGGCCTTGAATGCCTCGCCGCCATGTCTGCCTTTCATGCCTTCGCCATAAGCAAGCGCAGGAGTGAGGGCGATGCTGCCGAGCAGGGCGACCGCAAAAAACTTCTTCATCTCGTCAGTTCCTTTGCTGGACTTTCCCGTCTCCAATGAACGGGGATATCCATAGAACGGGGGGCAATCAGAAATCCGTCGCGGTTGCTGGGAATAAACTATTTTTCCCGACAGGCTCTTTTAAACGGCGGATCCGGGGAGTAGCCTCCAAGCAGTTAATGGAATTGAAAAAATCTGGAGGAAGCAATGGCGCCGGCAAGCAAGAAAGTGATCATCACCTGTGCGGTGACTGGCTCAATTCACACACCGACGATGAGCCCGTATCTGCCGATCACGCCGGACCAGATTGCCGCCGACGCCATCGCGGCAGCCGAAGCCGGGGCATCCATCCTGCATCTTCATGCCCGTAACCCCGAAGACGGCAGTCCGACGCCGGATCCGGACATGTACATGAAGTTTTTGCCGCGGATCAAACAGTCCTGCGATGCGGTCGTGAACATCACCACGGGCGGCGGGCACGGCATGAGCCTGGAAGAGCGCCTTGCGGCGGCCTTCACGGCCAGCCCGGAGATGACGTCGCTCAATATGGGCTCGATGAATTTCGGCCTGTTCCCGATCCTCGACAAGATGAAGGACTTCCAGCATCCGTGGGAGCCGCAGTTCCTCGAGAACTCGCGTGATTTCATTTTCCGGAACACATTCAAGGACATCGAGTACATTCTTAAGGAGCTCGGCGAGGGCCACGGCGTGCGCTTCGAGTTCGAATGCTACGATGTCGGCCACCTCTACACGCTGGCGCATTTCGCGGATCGTGGTCTGGTGAAACCGCCATTCTTCGTGCAGACGATCTTCGGCATTCTGGGCGGTATCGGCGCGGATGAAGAAAACCTCATGCATATGCGCCGGATCGCCAACAAGCTGTTCGGCGACGATTATGAATGGTCCGTGCTGGCGGCCGGCCGGCACCAGATGAACTTCTGCACCATGGCGGCCATGCTTGGCGGCAATGTCCGAGTCGGGCTTGAGGACAGCCTGTTCATCTCCAAGGGCAAGCTGGCCGAGAGCAACGCGGATCAGGTGGCCAAGATCCGGCGCATTGTCGAGGATCTGTCGCTTGAAGTTGCCACTCCGGCGGAAGCCCGGGAGATGCTGGCGCTCAAGGGCGGCGACATGGTGAAGTTCTAGATCATATGTCAGCAACACTTGATATTACCGGCCGAACCCGCGTTTACGGTGTTATTGCCGATCCGATCGTCCATGTCCGCGCGCCGATGGTCTTCAATCCTCTGTTCGAGGAAAAAGGCATCGACGCGGTCATGGTGCCGGTACACGCGCCGGCGGACCGGCTGGAGGCGGTGCTGGACGGTCTCAGGGCCCAGCCGAATTTCGGCGGTCTTGCTGTCACCGTGCCGCACAAGCTTACCATCATGGAGCTCTGCGACGAGGTTGGCCGCCAGGGCCGGCTCGTCGGCGCCGTCAATGCCGTCAGATTTGACGAACAAAGACGCATGATCGGCGACAATTTCGACGGGGCGGGATTTGTTGCCGGGATGCGGGCAGAGGGGCATGAGGTCACCGGACGATCAGTGCTGCAGCTCGGGGCGGGTGGCGCCGGTCGGGCAATCGCGTTTGCCCTGGCCGATGCCGGGGTGTCCAGGCTGGTGATCCACAACCGGACACGAACAAAAGCCGAAGAACTGGCAGCGGCCGTGTCTGCCGCCTATCCGCAGGTTCCGGTATCGGTCGGCGCCGCGGAGCCGGATGGCTGCGAGATCGTGATCAACACCACGTCGGCCGGATTGCATGACAGCGATCCGCTTCCGATCGAGCGCGATTTCCTCATGCCCGGCCTGCTGGTCGCGGAGATCATCATGATTCCGGAGCGGACGCGGCTCCTCGAATCAGCGCTGGAGCGGGGCTGCAAGGTTCAGTTTGGCCGGCATATGCTGGATAAACAGATTGATTTGATTGGCGGATTCCTCCGCTGTTTTCAGTAAAGTTTGACGCGGGCGCACCATGGGGTACACAAATGTTGAATAATTTGAGCTGACTTCAGCCCAACAGGATGAAATCGGCAGACGACCACTCAGCGCGGCACTGTGCCGAATAGGCAGTCCATGAGCAAAGATGCAGGCAAGGCCGACCTGGGGCAGATTCGTATCGCGTTGTGTGGTCTGAACCGGCAGGTTCTTTTGCCCGTCCGCTCGGAACTTATGAGCTTTGGTTACCGCGATACCGAATGGCTCCGCACTGATGACGAGTTGCGGCTTTGGCTGCAGACCGGGGTCCCGGACCTGATCGTCGCCGATCACGCTCTGAACGACGGCGCCGCGATCACGACAATCAAGGATGTCCGCAACGGGGACCTTGGCCAGAATCCCTTCGTTGTCGCGATCATGACAATCTGGGCAAACGATCCGGATTCTATCCGCGCGGCCATCAATAGCGGTGTGGACGATCTGATCGTCGCGCCCTATTCGACGGGCCAGTTACTCGATCGTATCCAGAAACTGATCAGCGATCGAAAACCCTTCATCGTGACCAGCGACTATGTTGGCCCGGAACGGCGGCGGGACCCGCGGCGGCGAAGCGAAATTCCGACCTTTGAGCCGCCGAATACCCTGCGCATGCGTCAGGAAGGCGAAAAAATAGACGCCGCCGCGCTCAAAGATCAGATTGCAAAGAGCAATACCGAGATCACGGAAGAGAAGCTGCGCAGGATCGGCTTCCAGATATCCTTTCTGGTCGATCTCATGCTCCCGAAATTCGGTGTCGGAGAGTTCGATACTGAACTGAAGCAGAATCTGGGCCGCCTGAAAGTGATGAGCGGTGAGGCGGTGCAGAGACTTGAGGACACCAAATACGAGCCGGTTTCACAACTCTGCAAGTCGCTACACAAGCTGGCGAGCCGGATTGCGGCAGATCCGGACAATGCCACGCCGGACGATGTTGAATTGCTGAAACCATTGGCGCGGGCAATTCTGGAGGCATTCTTCCCGAATGAGGCGACGGGCGATCTCGTCGGCCAGATCAACAGCGCCATAACCAGCTACAACGAACGCAAGGCCGCTTCCGCAGCCAGATAACGGACGAAAGAAGAAAGCCCCCGACCTGGACCTGTCGGGGGCTTCTGAATAGAGCTGGCTGGAATATATATCAGCCGGCTTTTGCGACAGCCCGCTTGGCCATGACCGTGATCAGATGTGCACGGTAGTCGGCACTGGCATGGATGTCGGCATTCAGGTCGTCGGCGGAAACCTTGACGCCTGATACCGCATCGGCAGAGAAGTTTGCCGAAAGCGCGCTTTCCATTTCAGGAACGCGAAACACCCCATCCTGACCGGCACCGGTCACCGCAACCCTGGTCCCTGCCGGACCATCGGCAATGAACACACCGACCAGCGCATAGCGCGATGCCGGGTTCGGGAACTTCATGTAGGCGGCCTTTTTGGCGACCGGGAAAGAGACCTTCGTGATGATCTCGTCTTCCTCGAGTGCCGTCTCGAACATTCCGGTGAAGAAATCGTCCGCCGAAATATCCCGCTGGCTGGTGTGAATGGTGGCACCCAGCGCGAGGCAGGCAGCCGGATAATCCGCCGCCGGATCGTTGTTTGCGACAGAGCCGCCAATGGTGCCGCGGTTCCGCACCTGGGCATCGCCGATATGATCGGCCAATTCCGCCAGGGCGGGCAGGGTTGCTTTTATATCGGCGGAATCAGCCACAGCGGCATGGGTCGTCATGGCGCCGATCGTGATTGTGCCGCCACTGACCGTGATGCCTTTCAGCTCCGCGATCCCGCCGAGATCGACAAGATCCGACGGGCTGGCCAGGCGCTGTTTCAGGGTCGGGATCATGGTCTGGCCGCCCGCGAGCAGCTTACCGTCATCCGCGCCTTTCATGGCACTGACCGCATCCGCGACAGTGGCCGGTTTGTGATGTTCGAACTCGTACATCTCTTGAGTCTTCCTTCCTGGCTTGCGCTTACTCGGCGGCCTGCAGGGCCAACCATACTTTTTCCGACGTTGCCGGCATGCTCATATCCCGTACACCACGGTCCCAGAGCGCATCGATAACAGCGTTGATGACGGCTGGCGGAGAGCCGATGGCCCCGACTTCGCCGACGCCCTTAACGCCGAGTGTGTTGTGGGTGCAGAGCGTGCCTTCGGTCGCGACATCGAATTTGGGGAAATTGTCGGCCCGGGGCATCGTGTAGTCCATGTAGGAACCGGTCACGAGCTGGCCGCTGTCGTCATAGGCCGCATATTCAAGCAATGCCTGGCCGATACCCTGGGCAACACCGCCATGCACCTGACCTTCGACGATCATCGGATTGATCACCCGTCCGACATCATCCACTGCAGTGAACTTGATCACCTCGGTAACGCCGGTCTCCGGGTCGATCTCGACCTCGCAGATATGGCACCCGCCGGGGAAGGTGAAGTTCGCCGGATCGTAGAAGGCTTTCTCGTCCAGCCCGGGCTCGAGCTCGTCGTGCGGGAAGTTGTGCGGCACATAGGCGGTGAGGGCGACCTCGCCGAACGCCATGGACTTGTCGGTCCCGGCCACGGTGAAATTCCCGTCCTTGAACTCGATATCGTCGGCCGAGGCCTCGAGCACATGGGCGGCAATTTTCTTTGCCTTGTCGATGATCTTGTCGACAGCCCGGATCAGCGCCTCGCCACCGACGGCGAGGGACCGCGAGCCGTAGGTACCCATGCCAAACTGCACCTTGTTGGTGTCGCCATGGCTGATCTCGATATTCTCCATCGGCAGACCAAGCCGGTCGGAGACGAGCTGCGCGAAGGTGGTCTCATGTCCCTGACCGTGGCTGTGCGTACCGGTAAAGACCGTCACCGAGCCTGTCGGATGCACCCGGACCTCAGCGGACTCGTAGAGACCGGCGCGGGCGCCGAGGGAGCCGACGACAGCCGACGGCGCAATGCCGCAGGCCTCGAGATAGGTCGAGTAGCCCATGCCCCGGAGCTTGCCGCGGCTGGCAGCCTCGGCCTTGCGGGCGGCAAAACCGGCGACATCGGCAATTTTTGTGGCCGAGGACAGGGTCGCTTCATAGTCACCGCTGTCATATTGCAGGGCCACCGGTGTCTGGTAGGGGAAGGCATCGGCCGGGATGAAGTTCCGGCGGCGGATTTCCACCTTGTCGATCCCGGTCTCCCGCGCCGCCTGATCGACGATACGCTCGATCAGGTAGGTCGATTCCGGGCGGCCCGCACCGCGATAGGCGTCGACGGGCACCGTATTAGTGAAGACGGCCTTTACGTTGGCATGGATCACCGGCGTGGTGTAGGTGCCCGCAAGCAGGGTGGCGGAGAGGTAGGTCGGCACGCAGGGCGCGAAGGTGGAGAGATAGGCGCCCATATTGGCCTGGGTCTGAACCTTCAACGCCAGGAACTTGCCGTTGGCATCCAGCGCCAATTCGGCATGGTTGATCTGGTCCCGGCCATGCGCGTCCGAGACAAAGCTCTCGCTGCGATCCGCGACCCACTTGATCGGACGGCCGACTTTCGGCGCGGCCCAGGTGACGATGGCTTCTTCGGCATAATGGTAGATCTTGGAGCCGAAGCCGCCGCCGACGTCCGGAGCGACGACACGCAGCTTGTGTTCCGGAATGGAAAGTACGAAGGCGCCCATCAGCAGACGAATGACGTGCGGGTTCTGGCTGGTGGTGTAGAGCGTGTACTCGCCGGTCGCCCTGTCAAACTCGCCGATCGCGGCGCGCGGCTCCATCGCATTCGGCACCAGCCGGTTGTTCACCAGATCGATCTTGGTGACATGGGCTGCCTTGGACATGGCCTCGTCTACCGCGGCCTCGTCGCCGATTTCCCAGTCGAAGCAGAGGTTCGAGCCGATATCGTCATGCACCAGCGTCTTGTCCGCCAGCGCGTCGGACATGCTGACGGCGGCAGGCAGGACCTCGTAATTGACGATGATGCTCTCGGCTGCATCTTTCGCCTGGCTGTAGGTGTCGGCGATCACGACCGCGACCTGATCGCCAACGTAACGCACCTTGCCTTTGGCAAGCGGCGGATGCTCCGGCTCGAGCATTGGTGAGCCGTCCTTGGAATGGATCTGCCAGCCGCAGGGCAGGGAGCCGACCTGCATGTCTTCACCGGTGAAGACGGCAAGCACACCTGCCGCGGCCTTGGCCGCAGAGCTGTCGATAGACGTGATCCTGGCATGCGCATGCGGGCTGCGCAGGATATAGGCGTAGGACTGGCCCGGGCGATTGATATCATCCGTGTAGTTGCCATTGCCTGTCAGAAATCTGAAATCCTCGACGCGCTTTACGGCGGCGCCTATGCCCGTACCCGTGGTTCCGTCCGGCATTCTATCCTCCCGTTTCGCATGGCAGTTTGTCTGCCTGTCTTTTGGAGCGTTTTTTGTCTGTTCCCTAAGCCTGCGCCGCCTGCTGAACGGCCTTGACGATGTTGTGGTAACCCGTACAGCGGCAGATGTTGCCTTCGAGCCATTCGCGAATTTCGCCTTCGCTCGGCTTCGGGTTCTTTTTCAGCAGGTCGACGGCGCTCATTACCATGCCCGGTGTGCAGAAGCCGCACTGCAGGCCATGGTTGTCGCGAAAGGCTTCCTGCATCGGGTGCAAGGTATCGCCGTTGGCGAGCCCCTCGATGGTCGTCACTTCCGCGCCATCGGCCTGTACGGCCAGCATGGTGCAGCTTTTCACGGAATCGCCGTCGACATGAACGACGCAGGCGCCGCACTGGCTGGTGTCGCAGCCAACATGGGTTCCGGTAAGATGAAGCTGTTCGCGGATAAATTGGACGAGAAGGGTGCGCGGTTCGACCTCGCCGCTGACAGACTTCCCGTTCACCGTCATGGATACGGTGGCCATATGCTCTCTCCCAGTTATCTCCCTAAGAGGTCGTTGACCGGCCTCCAGGATTCAAGATTCCGACTGTGCCGACGGTTCGTTTTTACCGACCTTCGAGCTGCAGTCTCACCGCCGTTCGGTCCAAGGTCAAGCGACGAAAGGCGAACACGGCATTTCAATTATGAGGAAGCGTACCGGATCGATCAGCCCGGACGAAACTCTCAAGGGCGGTTGATTTCCAGGTACGAAAAACGGCGCGAAACCTTCGCTTCGCGCCGCTCTGTCGGGCGTCAATTTGTCGACGATCAGGAGATGATCAGAAACTCAGGCCTTCCATCGCGTACCAGACCAGGCTGGCAATCGCGACGCCCGTGGTCAGGATCACCATCCAGTGCAGGCCGTGATACACGTTCTCTGCAGGAACACCATTCTCGCTCATCACATTTTCCTTTCCATGATCGGTTGCTACCGGCGCCGACGCTTCGACGGCCGGGGATTCAGGAGAGCCGGAGGCAGAGCCGACGACTTCGCTGAACGTCTTGAAGAAATCGTTCGCCATTTTCTTCGCGGTGGAGTCGATCAGCCGGGCACCGATCTGCGCGAGCTTTCCGCCGACCTGGGCGTTCACCTCGTATTTCAGCAGCGTGCCACCCTCTGCTTCGGAGAGCGCGACCTTCGCGCCGCCCTTGGCAAAGCCGGCCGCCCCGCCCTTGCCTTCGCCGCTGATCGTATAACCGTTCGGCGGATCGATGTCCGACAGGGTGACCGCACCGGCGAATTTTGCCTTCACCGGGCCGACCTTGGCAGAAACCTTGGCATCGAAACCCGTGTCGGAGGTCTTGTTGACCTCCTCGCAGCCGGGGATGCACTGCTTGAGAATCTCGGGGTCGTTCAACGCTTCCCAGACGGCCTGCTTCGGCGCCGGGACGAGATATTCGCCAGTCATGTCCATAGCGGTGAACCTTTCTTCACAAGGGAATTAACCCGCGGCGTTGGCATTATCATCTTTTTCGACCCCATTCCAGATCACTGGCCCGGCGGGCGGAATCAGACCGCTGAATAGCTGACGACCAGCGCCACCAGAAGAAGGAAAGCAATGATGGCGACCGCATTGCCGAGGCCGAACGTGCGTCCATAGAGTCCGCCCGGAGCGAAGACATAGGCCGAGAAGGAAATGGCGGATCGCAGGACGGCTTTGGCGTCGCCGGTGACATGCTGGTAGCCCGTGTCGATGGCGCGACCGAGCGCCAGCATGCGGCGCGGCAGGAAGCGCCGGTAGACCCAGTCGAAGTCGAGATTGGTCGACCGCAGTTCCGGCGGATAGATCCGGTAGAGCATGAGCACGGTGAAGGCCAGGGCCGAGAACATCAGCAGCTGCAGCTGCGTGATGACATGCGCGGTTGTGTAGGGCATGTAATCGACGGCATAGGGCAACAAGGCATAGAGCGGTTCCGGCCAGACCCCGATGCCGACACAGAGAATGGCCGCCGCGCCCATCGCCAGAAGCATGTTCAGCGGCGCTTCCTTCGGCCGGTGCCCTCTGTCTTGGGCAAAGAAGGCGAGATACGGGATCTTGATGCTGGAATGCAGGACGACTGCAGCGGACGCAAACAGCAAGACGCCCCACGCGAGCCAGTAACCTTCATAGGCGGAAGCCGATATGATCAAGGACTTCGAGACGAACCCCGAGAACAGGGGGACGGCGGAGATTGATGCTGCGCCGACCATGCAGAATCCGGCCGTCCAGGGCATGGATTTGTAGAGACCGCCAAGCTCTGAAGCCTTACTGCTTCCGGTCCGGAACAGCACAGCCCCTACCGACATGAACAAGAGCGCCTTGTAGATGATGCTTGCGACGGCATGGGCCGCCGTGCCGTTAACCGCGAGTTCGGTGCCAACGCCTATGCCAACCACCATGAAACCGAGCTGGTTATTCAGGCTGTAGGCAAGCACGCGGCGCAGATCATTCTCGATCACCGCGTAGAAAATCGTGAAAACGGTCATTGCGGCGCCGATCCAGATCAGCATCTCGGTCCCCGCAAAACCGCGCGCAAGGGTGTAGATTGCAAGCTTTGTGGTGAATACAGACAGGATAACAGTGCCTGTGACAGTGGCTTCGGAATAGGCGTCCTGTAGCCAGTTATGCAGAAGCGGGAAAGCGCACTTGATACCAAAAGCCAGGAAGATCAGCCATGCGCCCGGTGCGTCAAGGCCGAGGTGATCGAATGAAATAGAACCGGTCGCCGTAACATGGATGATCAGGCCGGTAAGCAGGATGACGCCGGAGCCGACCTGGATGATCAGATAGCGCATGCCGGCGCGATAGGCGTTCTCTGTTCCGCTGGCCCAGACCAGGAAAACCGAGGAAATCGCCGTCAGTTCCCAAAACACGAAGAGCGAGATCAGGTCGCCGGCAAGCGCGGCGGCAATGGCGCTGCCAGCATAGATCTGTGCCGCCGTGCGCTGCACCGGGTCGGCTTCGTGCCAAGCGTAGAGATTGCCGAGAATGGCCGCGATCATGAAAATGGTGGCGAAGATCCGGGACAGACTGTCCAGCCGCAACAACTCCAGCTCGAACCCGAGAAACGCGACGGCGCCATGGGATCCATCCGGCAGCGCGAAGATGTAGGCGAGCAGAAAGGCCGGCAGCACCAGGACATAGACCCGCGCGATGCGGGCGCTGAGGAACGGTACCAGAAGGCCGCCCAGGGCAAGCAGAATCCCCGGACTCATGGGAAAGAGGAGGTCAACGATCATTGTCATAATAGTCCTCGTCCCGCATCAGGACGGCCCGCAGGCCTCGTGCCACCAGAACGATCCCGACGCACATGACGAACCCGAAAATGGCATAGAACCCGAACCAGGATTCAGCCTCAAAATACGGATGCTTGTGGTAGACGCCATCCGCGGCAAAGAGCAGTGCACAGATCGCGAGCAGCAAGTAGACGATCTTCTTCACATTGCCTGGATTGTCGAGCCAGCGCGGCGCCTCTCCGGCTTGCGGCGCTGAACGATGGTGCTCGCCGTGGTCGCTCATGCCGTCAGCCTCCCTCAACGATTGGGCGCAGCAACGCGATGATCGCGTCCGCGTAGAAAAACAGGATGAGACAGCCCAAAGCCGTCAGGCAGGGCGGCAGCACGCAGAAGAAGGGTGCTTCCTGCATTCCACCTTTGGTCGGTGCGACGGCGGCCCCAGCGGACGCTGTGGCCAGAGCGGGCGACGGACGGAAGAAGCCGCGCGCCACGATCGGTATAAGATAGGCAATGTTGAGCAGCGAGCTGATCATGTACACCGCGACCACGACAAGCATGCCGGTTTCCACAGCTCCAAGCGCAAGATACCACTTGCTCCAGGTGCCCGCGAAAGGCGGCAGGCCGATGATCGAAAAGGCGCCGATACAGAAGGCGCCAAAGGTGAAGGGCATGGCCCGGCCGAGCCCCCGCATGTCGCTGATCTCTGTCTTGTGGGTGGCCACATAGATTGCGCCGGCGCACATGAACAGGGTGATCTTGCCGAAGGCGTGAGTGGCGATATGCAACGCGCCGCCGAGGATCGCATAATGGTTGGCCAGCGCTGCGCCGAGCACGATATAGCCGAGCTGACTGATGGTCGAATAGGCCAGCCGGGCCTTCAGGTTGTCCTTGCTCATGGCGACGAGGGACGCCGCCAGCACGGTGAAGGAGGCGACCCAGATCAGCCAGTGCGCCGCTCCGGTCTCGGCCAGCAAATCGATGCCGAAGATATAGACCACCACCTTCAGCACGGTGAAGACGCCCGCCTTCACGACCGCGACCGCATGCAGCAGGGCGCTGACCGGAGTCGGCGCCACCATGGCGGCCGGCAGCCAGCGGTGGAACGGCATCAGGGCCGCCTTGCCGATACCGAACATGTAGAGCGCCAGCAGGAAGGGCAGCAGCACCGGTTCGACCTTGTCCGCAAGAATTCCGCCCTTGGTGAAGTCCAGAGTGCCGGCGGCGATCCAGGTCCAGATCACGGCGGCGAGCTGCAGCCCGATGGAAGTGCCGATCAGGATGCCGATATAGATCCGCGCGCCTCGCTTGGCATCTGGGGTCTCCTTGTGGGCGACCAGCGGATAGGTCGAGAGTGTCAGTGCTTCGTAAAAGATGAACAGCGTGAACATGTTGCCGGCGAAGGCGATACCCATGGCGCTGGATATGGCGATCGTGAAACACATGTAGAAGCGGGTCTGCTTCTTCTCGTCGTTACCGCGCATATAGCCAATGGAATAAAGCGAATTCACGATCCAGAGGCCGGAGGCGATGCAGGCGAACAGCATGCCGAGCGGTTCGACTGCAAAGGCGATCTTCAGGCCCGGCATGACTTCGAGCAGGGTCAGCTCCGGCCGCTCCCCGGCCATTACCGCGTCGAGCAGGGACAGCACGATGGTGAACAGCACGATGGCGGTTACAAGCGTTACCGCCTCGCGCAAATTCGGCACATTTCCGGTCAGCCAGATCAGCACCATGCCGACGAGCGGCAGGAAAATCGTGGCGAGAAGAGCGGTCTCCATGCTCATTGCACCACTCCCGCAAGGCCCTCGGCCGCCACCCGGGCAACCCGGGTCGTGAGGCTGGCATCAATCCCGAAATAGATATTGGCAAGAACCAGAACCCAGGTCGGCAGCAGCATGGAGAGCGGCGCTTCCGTTACCGCGCGGCCGGGCAGCGGGTCCATCAGATAGGCCGCCTCGATGACGCGCCAGATATAGATCACGGCGAGCAGGGAACTGGCGACGATCAGGACGATAATGATCCAGGCCTCCTGCTCGATGGCCGCGGAGATCAGGTACCATTTGCTGATAAAGCCGACCGTTAGCGGCACACCGATCAGGCTGAGACCGCCAATCACGAAAGCCGCCATGGTCCACGGCATCTGCCGGCCGATCCCGGCCATGTCGGCTATATGCACCGAGCGGATACGGAAGAAGACACAGCCCAGCGCCATGAACAGCGCGCCTTTCATCAGCGCGTGATTGAACAGGTGCAGCATGCTTGCCGTCAGGCCGGTGACGCTGAGGAAGCTGATGCCAAGCACCATGTAGCCGATCTGGGCCACGCTCGAATAGGCCAGCATGCGCTTCAGATTGTACTGATAGATCGCCGCGATGGAGCCGGCGAACATGGCGGCCAGCGCCATCGGCAGGGCGACATAGCCGACCATCGGGGCCAGGAAGGCGGAGCCGGACCCGAAGATTGTGAAGGAGAACCGCAGCAGCAGATAGACGGCTGCCTTGGTCGCCGTCGCGGCCAGGAAGGCCGTCACCGCGCTTGGCGCGTAGGTATAGGCGTTCGGCAACCATGCGTGCAGCGGAAACAGCGCCAGTTTCAGGGACAACCCGATGACGATGAAGGCAAAGCCGACATCCAGCGTGCGTGAGGTGCCGACAGGGCCGATACGCGCGGCCAGATCGGTCATGTTCAGTGTGCCGGTCGCCATGTAGAGCAGGCCGACGCCGATGACGAAGAAGGTCGCGCCTACGGTGCCCAGGATCAGGTAATTATAGGCAGCTGTCAGGGCGCGCCGGTCCTGCTTGGCGCCGGCGGAAACCAGCACATAGGTCGCCAGCGAGGAAATCTCGAGGAAAACGAAGACGTTGAACGCATCCGCCGTGGCCGTGATGCCGAGCAAACCGGTAAGGCAGAGAATGTAAGCGGTATAGAGAAGGGAGTGTTGTTCTACAGGGACTTCCAGCTCGAAGCTGCGCTTGGCAAAGGGCAGAACGACGGCGGAAATCCCGGAAATGATGAGCAGCACAAGCCCGTTGCTCGCATCGACCCGGTATTCGATCCCGAGCGGAGCCGCCCAGCCACCGATCTCGTAACTGATCGGCCCGGTCTCGATCACGGTGTTCAGCAGATAGATGCTGCACAGGAAGGCAGCGATGCTGACCAGCAGCGTAAAGAACCAGGCCAGGTTGCGGGCCCGGAGAAGACTGCAGACCGGGGCCGCGATCAGCGGACCGACGACTTGGAGGATCGGCAAATGGTCGACGGCGATCATCAGGCAGAGTCTCCTGTGCTCAGGCGCCCGCGTTCGCGGTCGACGACGGTCTTGTTCATTTCGTCGAGGTCATCTTCCTCGATTGTGTCGTAGCTCTCCTGGATGCGCACGACCAGCGCCAGCCCCAGCGCGGTCGTCGCGATGCCGACGACAATGGCGGTCAGGATCAGCACATGCGGCAACGGGTTGGAGAACAGCTCCGGCTTGCCGGTCAGGATCGGCGCCGTCCCGCCTTCCGCCTTGGCCAGCGATATGTAGAAAATGAAGACGGAGGTCTGGAAAACGTTCAGGCCGACCATCTTCTTCACCAGATTGCCACGGGCGATGACGATGTATAGTCCGATCATCATCAGGACGATAACGATCCAGTAGTTATACTTGTCTAGGAACAACTCGAGCATGGCTTACCAGTCGTCATCCTGAATTTCGTGGGTCCGGCCCGCATAGGCGAAAAAGACCGCGATTATCACGCCGGTGACCGTCACGCCGACGCCGAATTCGACGAGAATAATGCCGAGATGCTGACCGCCTGTCGGGGTGGCTGCGAGAACGTCATAGTCGAGGAACGTACCACCGAGCAGGAGCGATGCCACGCCGGTGCCGGCGAATATCAGCAGGCCGAGCGGAACCATGATGGCGAGCCAGCTGTCCGGGAATGCCTTGCGGGCTGCCTGGACACCGAAGATCAGGGCATAGAGCACGAAGGCCGCGCCAAAAATCACGCCGGCCTGGAAGCCCCCGCCGGGTCCGTAATCGCCGTGGAACTGCACATAAAGCGCGT
Source organism: Nisaea sp. (assembly GCF_040217065.1). Classification (GTDB taxonomy): domain Bacteria; phylum Pseudomonadota; class Alphaproteobacteria; order Thalassobaculales; family Thalassobaculaceae; genus Nisaea. Next base: position 200,184 of record NZ_JAVJNX010000009.1, on the reverse strand, counting down.
AGAGCAGGATGAAGGGGATGAGCAGTTTGGAGACCACCCGCAGGATCAGATGATGTCTCATGCATCCTCTCCCTTTTCGCGCGGCGCCCCGTCGTCCGCTTCGTCATCGCGGCGCCGGCGCCCGATCAGGAACATCACGCCGATTCCGGCCGCGAAGATCACCGCCACTTCGCCGAGCGTATCGAAACCGCGATAGCTGGCCAGGATTGAGGTGACAATGTTCGGCACCTGGATGTCGTTGCGGGAGCCTTCGATATATTCCGGCACGATGTGATTGAAGCCGGCCGCCTCAGTGGAGCCGAAAGGCGGCATGTCGACCGTGCCGTAAATCAGCGCGGCGCCGATGGCCACGGTAACCAGAAAGGGGCCGACACTAAGCTTGATGGCGTGTTTCTCGGTGCGCCGGGTCAAAGTCATTGCCCCCAGCATCAGCACCGTGGAAATGCCGGCGCCCACGGCCGCCTCGGTGAAGGCGACATCAACCGCATCCAGCGTTACGAACAGGGCAGCAGAGATCAGGCTGTAGATGCCGGACAGCATGGCCGTGGCGAACAGATGGCGGGAGCGTACGATGCCGATCGCCGTGATGCCGAGCAGGGTCATCAGCGAAATATCGACGGCAACATTGACGATGCCAGATCCCATCACGCGTCCCCCGTCTTATTCGGCCGAAGGTCTGCTTCCGGCACCCCAAACGGCCGCAGGCCGACGGCATTGGCCGCATTGGCCAGGGCATGGGTCGCTGTCGGGCTGGTAAAGAAGATGAACAGCGAGATCATCAGCAGCTTGATTGTGACGATGGACCATCCGGCCTGCAGCATCATGGCGATCAGCAACAGTTCCGTGCCGAGCGTGTCGGTGATGCCGGCGGCGTGCAGACGGGTATAAAAGTCAGGCAGCCGCAGCATGCCCAGCGTGCCCGTGAAGATGAAGAAAACCCCGGCCAGAATGAAGGCCCAGGATGCCAGATCGACGATCATTTCCATCAGGCGGCTCCCTCGCTTCCGCCATCCCCGCGATCGGCGATGCCGAGATTGCGGTAGCGGAAAAATTTCAGGATCGCGATGGTGCCGACGAAATTCATCAGGGCATAGAGAAGGGCGATGTCCAGAAAGTCCGGCCGGCCGCCGATAAAGCCGAGGACGGCGATCAGCAGCACGGTCTTGGTGCCAAAGCTGTTGCCGGCCAGGACCCGGTCATAGAGGGTCGGACCGGCGAGGGCGCGAGCCAGCACCATAAGCATCGGAATGATCAGGCCGGCGGCGGCGGCGGCAAACATCATCGGTACTTCAACTCCACAGCCGAAACCCGTGCATCCATGTCGCTCTCGATCAGACCGCGCGCCATGTCGTCGGTGATCGCATGCACCAGGATCTCGTCATCGTCGATATCGACGGAGACGGTGCCCGGCGTCAGCGTGATGGAATTGGCGAAGGTGGCAATGCCGACATCGGTCTTCTGGCTGGCTTTCACTCGCACCAAGCGCGGGGAGATCTGCATGTTCGGGGAAAGAACGATCTTGGCGACGTCCATATTGGCCTTGCCGATCTCTTTCGCCAGCCAGAGCCAGTACTGAACCAACTTCGGACCGAGACGGATCGAGACGGGAAACCCGTCAAGCCGGTCCATGCGTATGGCGAGCAGAACGGTGACGACTACCGAAGCGATGCCTAACCAGAGAACCAGGGTGTGGTCGAGACTGATCGAACCGGACAACAGCATCCAGAAAGCGGCAAGGCTCGCCCCCAGACCTAAGATGTGCCTCATCGACGCGTCTCCCTCGCGTTCATCAACCAGTTTCTTTCAGTCCGCAGACTGCGGTCTGGTGTACCAGGAACCAATCCGACAGCACGCCAGCATTGTCAATATAGCGATGACAATGCAATGACACGAGGGCACTGCTGAGTGCAATCTTCGAAGCAGTAAATTATCAGCGAAACGCCCGGCAAGACGGCGCAACCAAGGGAAGACGAAATATGGCATGGCTCCTGCAAAAACAGGTGGCAATTCCGGCGGGAGATCGACTTGCCGCGCTTTGGCACAAACGGGAAATTCTGCGTATCCCAGGCGCGCATGATGCGCTTTCTGCTGTCATTGCGCGCGATACCGGGTTCGAATCGCTCTATCTTTCCGGTGGTGCACTATCCGCCAGCCTGGCGCTCCCGGATCTCGGCATGATGACCATGGAGGAGCTGGTCCACCAGGTTCGCGCCATCGTCCGTGCCTCCCAGCTTCCCCTCATTGTCGACGGCGATACCGGATACGGCGAAGCGCTGAACGTCATGCGGTTGTGCCGCGAGCTGGAAGAGGCCGGCGCGGCGGCGGTTCAACTCGAGGATCAGATATTGCCGAAAAAGTGCGGCCATCTGTCGGACAAGCGGCTGAGCGACACCGCCTCCATGTGCGCCAAGATCGCCGCCGCGCGGAAAGCGCGCCAGCATCTGCGCATCATCGCCCGGACGGATGCGATGGCGTCCGAAGGCCTTGAGGCGGCAATCGCCCGGGCCCGGGCCTATGTGGCGGCAGGAGCAGACGCCATCTTTCCGGAGGCCCTGACGGAAGAAGCGCACTTCCGGGCCTTCTCCGACGCGCTCGATGTTCCGCTGCTGGCGAACATGACGGAATTCGGAAAGACGCCCTATTTCACAGCCGAGCAGTTCGAGGAATGGGGCTTCAGCATGGTCATCTGGCCGGTAACATCGCTCCGGGCCGAAGCCGGCATCGTCCGCGCGCTCTATAAGCACCTGGCGGAACATGGCGGCCAGGAAGGCTTCCTCGACCGCCTGATGACCCGGAAGGATATCTACGAACATATCGGTTACGGAGAGTATGAGGCGCTGGATGGAACCATCGCCGCCAGCGTGGTACCCGACACTGACACCTGAACGGCGATAATACGCGTATCAACCCGGGTTTCCGATTGTCACCATGACAAGTTTCGGCTGGTCTTGCGCACCATAAAGGTCAATATTATTGTCCTATTATGTTGCGTGTGGAGGTCAGCAAATGAAACAAATATTCTGGTATCGCGGAGAATGGTTATCAAACGAACCCATGTTGTCGGGCCCGCTGCAGATATCATTCTGGTCGGCAAGCACCGTTTTCGACGGTGCGCGCGCCATCAAGGGCGCGCTGCCCGACATCGATCTGCATTGTCAGCGGGTCGTTCGCTCGGCAAAGGCGATGCTGCTGTCGCCGGGGCTGGAGCCGGCTGAGATCGAGGCTCTCTGCCGGGAGGCTGTGCAACGGCTGCCGCAGAATCTGGATTATTATATCCGGCCGATGTTTTTCTCCACCGGTCAGGGGGTGACGCCGGAAGGCAACGACACGGAATTCGTGCTTGCCGTGTTCGAGGCGCCGTTACCGGATGCCGTCGCCGGATCGGCCTGTCTTTCCAGCTTCCGGCGCTGTGCCACCGATCAGGCGCCGACGGACGCCAAGACAGGCGCGCTTTATCCGAATGGGCAGCGCGCTTTGAAGGAAGCCAGGGATCGCGGCTTCGATCTGCCGCTCATGCTCGACCCGAATGGCAATATCGCAGAGTTCTCGACGGCCAATATCTGGATCGTGAAGGACGGCGTGGCGCGGACACCGGCAGCGAACGGCACCTTTCTCTCCGGCATCACCCGGCGGCGCCTGATCGGTTTGTTGCGGGAAGACGGTATTCCGGTCGAGGAAGCCACGCTGACAGTGGCGGACGTGCATGCAGCCGACGAGATTATCGTCTGCGGCAATTTCGGGAAGATCCAGGCGATCAACAGGTTCGAGGATCGTGCCCTGACGCCGGGGCCGGTGTTTGAGCGGGCGCGGCAACTCTATATGGGGTTTGTCGACAGCACGCGTGCCGGTCAAGCAGCGGCGGAGTAATCGGCCGGCCAGTCGGTCCCGGGCATTGCGGTCAATGCCCGGGACCTGTGTTCTACTGTAGCTCTGTCGCGTAGAGTTCTGTTTTTACGTCTTTATTGACCAGACCGCTTTCTTTCATGAAGGCAGCAAAACGCTCGTAGCGTCCACGATCAAGCGCGGCAGGACGCAGTGCGAACCGGGGCAGGGTGTCCTGCCAGGCCCGCTTGTTCAGCTCGTCGTCGAGCTCCGTGCGGCCATCGATGAAGGCGGCCCAGGCATCGTCTGGATGATTGACGATGTATTGGGTCGCACGCTCCACGGCGGCGAGGAACTTTTTCAGGCGCGGGTCGGCGAGGCGATCCTTGTGCGCGATGTAGATCAGCTCGTCATAGGGCGGCACACCTTCTTCCTCGACGAAGAAAGCCCGGCCAGGTTTGCCGACGATGTCCATCTGGTTCAGCTCGAAATTCCGAAAGGCGCCGATCACCGCGTCGACCTGTCCCGAGATGATCGAGGGAGAGAGCGAGAAGTTCACGTTGATCAACTCGACATCCGAGAGCGTCAGCCCGTGCTTCGTCAGCATGGCGCCGAGCAGCGCGTCCTCGAAGCCACCGACCGAGTACCCGACCTTGCGTCCCTTCAGATCGGCAATGGACTTCACTGGACCGTCCTTGAGGACGACGAGCGTGTTCAGGGGAGTGGCGACCAGCGTGCCGAACCGCACCAGCGGCAATCCTTCGGCAGCCTGAATGTGCAGCTGCGGCTGGTAGGACACCGCGATATCGGCCTTCTGCGCGGCAACCAGCTTCGGCGGATCGTTCGGATCGGCTGGAGCGATCAGCTCGACTTCAAGACCTTCATCGGCAAAGAATCCCTTTTTGTCGGCGACGATCAGGGGGCCGTGATCCGGGTTGACGAACCAGTCCAGCAGCACGGTGAGTTTGTCGGCCGCTTGGACAGGCGCGGCGCCGAGGAAAGACAGCGCGACGAGCAGCGCGGCGGTCCGGGTTAACATTTAGAATCCTCCAGTATGCGGTGTTGGCCGGGCTTCGCCGGCTTGCCAGGGCATGGCGGCCCTGAGCAGGAAATCGACCCCGTAGTAAAGTGCAATGGCAAGGATCGAGAGGGTGAAGAGGGCGGCGAACATGACGTCGATCTGCAGCCGCGCATTGGCATGCAGCATCAGGTAGCCGAGCCCCGCGCTGGAGCCGACCCATTCGCCAACGATCGCGCCGATTGGCGCCACGGCCGTTGCCACGCGCAGTCCGGAGGCAAAGGCGGGCAGGGCGGCAGGCAGCCGGACATGCAGCAGCAGCTCGAGCCGGCTGGCGCCGAGTGTGCGGGCGCAGTCGATGAAGAGCGGATCGGTCCGGCGCAGGCCGTCATACATCGCCGCCGTAACCGGAAAAAAGATGATCAGCGCGGCCATGGCCACCTTTGACGCCATGCCGTAACCGAGCCAGAGCACCAGGATCGGTGCCAGCGCGAAGACCGGCACGGCCTGACTGATGACCAGCACCGGCAGCAGCCACGGACGTATCCGGGCCGACCAGGCCAGCATCAAGGCCGTCGTTCCGCCGAAAAGGGTTCCCAATGCCAGGCCCAGCAGGATCTCGGCCAGCGTAATCGATGCGTGACCGGCGATCAGGGATGCCGAACGGATCCAGGCCTCGGCGACGGGCAGCGGCCCTGGCAGGATGTAGACGGGCGTGCCGCTGATGCTGACGACGAGCTGCCATGCAGTCAGTATCCCGGCGAATATGATCAATCCGCGAACCGCGTTCATGAGCCGGTGCCGCCGTCATGGCTCTGGAAGTTCGAGATGTTTCGGAAAAGGCTATGCTGGATCATTGTCTCTCCCTACGCCGGCATTACCCGGATCAGGTCTAGGGTCGTTCCTTCCGGAACCTCTCAGCCGCCCATGCAGCTCCCCTGAATGTTCGGCAAATATGGGCGAGCTTTATCCCCTTAGCAAGCCGTCAGATCGTCGCCCTCTGGATGGAAGCCCCAAAGCGCGCTACCTAGTGACGGGAGAAACAGCACGTTCTTTTGCGGGGATCATGTGAGCGACGCAGGCTTGGTCAGTGGACTCGATGCACTTGAAGCGCGGGTCGCGGAGGATCTCCGGACCATTTCCTATCCCGACGCGGCATGGGTGCCGGAGCGGCTGGGCGCGGATGGGCGCCCCGTCCTCGATGTGCTGGTCGTCGGCGGCGGGCAGGGCGGGTTAGCCGTCGCTCATGCTCTCAAGCGGGCCCGCATCGGGCGTGTCCGGATCGTGGATCGCGCGCCGGAAGGGTTGGAAGGCCCGTGGCTGACCTATGCGCGGATGCCTACGCTGCGGTCGCCGAAAGAGGTCAACGGCCCCGATCTTGATATTCCCTCGCTGGCGTTCCGGTCCTGGTTCGTCGCGCAGCACGGAAGTGCGGCCTGGGAGGAGCTCAACAAGATTGCAAAGCAAGACTGGGCTGGCTACCTGCTCTGGCTGCGTCGCGTGCTCGATATCTCCATCGAAAACGAGGTCTCGGCGGAGCGGATTGCGCCCGCACCGGACGGAGATCTGATCCGCGTGGATCTTGTGCATGCGCAGTCCGGTATCCGGGAGCAGGTTCTGGCCAGAAAAATCGTGATCGCAACCGGCATCGAAACGCCCGGAAACTGGTGGACACCGCCGGAAATCAGCGCGCTCGACCGGCGTTTCTGGGCACATGCGTCTGAGAGTATCGATTTCGGGAGGCTGCGCGGCCGCCGTGTGGCCGTGCTGGGGGCCGGCGCGTCGGCGTTCGACAATGCTGCGACGGCGCTGGAGGCCGGTGCCGCCCGGGTGAGCGTCTGTTGCCGGCGCGCGGAGCTGCAGCGGGTCCAGCCTTTCAAATGGCTGTCCTTTCCCGGCTTTCTCGGCCATTTCGCGGATCTGGACGATGTTTGGCGCTGGCGCTTCATGAACCACCTGCTGAGCTTGCGGGAAGCCTTCCCGAAAGAGACCTGGGAGCGGGTTGCCAAGCACCGGAACTTCGAACTCCTGACCGGCTCTCCGTGGCTGTCCTGTGCCATCACCGGCGATCAGGTCGAGATCGAGACTCCGAAGGGCACCCTGGAAGCGGATTTCCTGATCGTCGGAACCGGTTTCTCGATCGATCTTTCGGCGCGGCCGGAGCTTTCCGAGATCGCAGCGACGGCGGCCATCTGGGGCGACCGTTACGCCCCGCCTGCCGGCGAGGAAAACCCGCGTCTGAATACCTTTCCCTATCTCGATCCGACCTACGCCTTCCAGGAGCGGGATGCCGGGATAGCAGGTTGGTTACGGCATGTACGCCTCTTCACCTTTGGTACAACGCTCAGTTTTGGCCCCTCCGGCTCTTCGATCAACGCGATGAAGTTCGCCGTTCCGCGCCTGGTCTCGGGGATTGTTCGCGATCTGATGGCGGAAGACGTGGAGCAGCACTGGGAAAGCCTGCAGGCCTATGACCTTCCGGAATTCCTGCTTCCGGAAGAGGACGGGACGATCGCGCCTCAGCGGGCTGTGATCGGGCGGACCGCATGAGCACTCTCGTTTCCCAGGCGCAGCGTCTCCCGGACCCCGCTATACCGAATGTTTTTCCTGACCGCCCAATCCTGATCGGCAGCGAGATCTACCGGACCTCGCGCTACGGCGTGACGCACCCGCTCTCGATCCAGCGGGTAACGCCGGTGATGGATCTTGCCCGCGCTCTCAACCTGCTCGACGACAGCCGCTTCGTCGACAGCCCGATGGCGACGGCGGATGAACTCGCCCGCTTCCATGCCCCGGATTACGTTGCCGCTGTCATCGCAGCCGAGCGGGATGGATTTGTCAGCGACGCCGCGAAGGAACGCTACAATATCGGCCGCAGCGGCAACCCGGTCTTTCCGGAGATATTCAGTCGCCCGGCGACGGCTGCCGGGGCGTCCCTGCTGGCCGGGCGGACGCTGGCCGCCGTCGAGCGCGGGACCATTCATTCCCTGGCGGGCGGCACCCACCACGGGCGGCCGGCCATGGCCTACGGGTTCTGTTATTTCAACGATCCAGTACTCGGCATTCTGGCCATGCTCGACGGCGGGCTGGCCCGCGTCCTTTATGTCGATCTCGATGCCCATCACGGGGATGGTGTGCAGGATGCCTTTCATGATGAGGATCGTGTACTGACGATCTCCATTCATGAGGATGACCGGTGGCCCCGGACCGGCCCGGCGGAAGACAGGGCAGGCGGCATGGCCCGGAATTTCCCGGTGCCGAGGGATCTGAACGATTCCGAGCTTCGTTTCCTGATCGAGGAAGCGATCCTGCCGATCGGGGAGGATTTCCGCCCGGATGCGATCGTCATCCAGAGCGGGTGCGATGCCCTGGCCGATGACCCGCAAAGCAGATTATCTCTTTCGAACAATGCTATATGGGATGCTGTTGACAGTCTTTCGTCGCTGGCGCCGCGGGTGCTGGTGGTTGGCGGCGGTGGTTATAATCCATGGGCCGTAGCCCGCTGCTGGACCGGGATCTGGGCCCGTCTCAACGGTGTTGATCCGCGCAGTCTGGCGATCACCGATGAGGCTGAAAGCATTCTTCGCAGCCTGGTCTGGAATCATAGTCGCGGGCGCAATCCGCCCGAGCACTGGTTCATGACAATTGCCGATGATCCATTGCACGGAGATGTGCGTCAGACAGTACAGAACCTCGTCCGCTCGGCTCGGTGAACCGGGCTATTGATCTTGTATTTGGCGCGGAAGGCGAATAACGGATGAGAAATCCATTTCGTTCGGAACAGGCAACGCTTCTTTTGACCCACTCTTTCAAGACGATATTCGGCGTGCTTCTCGCGTTCGGACTGCTTGCATCTCTCGCCCCTGTGGTCTCTGCGGCAGAGTTGTCGCGGCTCGTCCTCCATCAGGGGAAAACCCGGCATGTCTTTATGGTCGAGGTAGCCGACACGCCGGAATTGCGCGCGACCGGTCTGATGTTCCGGAAGAATCTTGCCGCCGATGCCGGCATGCTCTTCCTCTATCCGGACAGGAAGAAAATCTCCATGTGGATGAAGAACACGCTGATTTCACTGGATATGCTGTTTCTCGACCGGGACGGGACGATTCTGCACATGGCGGAACACACGACGCCGCATTCGACAGCCGTGGTTTCATCGCGTTTCCGGGTAAAGGCGGTTCTCGAGGTCGTTGCCGGGACAGCCGACCGGCTTGGTCTGCGTATTGGTGACCGGGCGGAACATGATCTCCTGCCAGCCGACCAATGAATTTCGCGGCGCATTCCGGTGTTGCGCCAATCGACTAAAAGCATTACCTACCGTGCGCCAGCTGACCCGCGTGTCCGCAGGCCTTGTCGGGGTGTAGCGCAGCCTGGTAGCGCATCTGCTTTGGGAGCAGAGGGCCGGCGGTTCGAATCCGTCCACCCCGACCATTCACATTCACTTGTTTTCGAGCGCTCTCCGGATTTTAGCCTCCGCTGAAATTCGTGAATGGGACCTGTTATGTGACCCCGTGCTGTCCAATTGCCGTGCGGCGGTCTACACGGCCAAAGAGGTCATCGAAAACTCGGTCCGAAAATCACCCGCCCGAAACGCTGAGCGTCTGCCGCATTGACCTTCGATCGGCTTTGAGCGATACGAAACTCAAGGTGTCCTGTTCGGGCGCACGGAGAATTCGTAAGGGTTCCGGGGACGAGGAGAGATTTTCATATGTCAGTGCGGATTTACCGGCCGAGCAAGACGGCCATGCAGTCGGGGCGCGCGAAGACAAAACTCTGGGTGCTGGAGCCGACACTCGAGACCGCCCGGTTGCCGGAACCGCTGATGGGCTGGGTCAGCAGCGGCGATACCAACAACCAGGTCCGTCTGACTTTCGAGACCAAGGAAGAGGCGGTCGCTTACGCCAAGAAAAACGGGCTCGACTATATCGTTCAGGGCGACCACAAACGCGCACTGAAACCGAAAGCCTACGCGGATAACTTCGCCGCTGACCGGTTCGCGACCTGGGGCACCTGGACGCACTGAGCCGGCCTGCTTCGCGGCCCCGTAGCTCAACTGGATAGAGCACCGGACTTCTAATCCGACGGTTGCAGGTTCGAGTCCTGCCGGGGTCGCCATCATTTCCTCTTGCCGCGGCGCAGATGTCAGGGCCACCCGGCCTGAGGCTCGCCGTCTGGTCTGTCCAATGAAATTCCCCGCTGCCATCACTTCGATATGCGCATATAATGCGCTTCTCAAGGAGGCGGCATGACGTCCGGTGAATTCAAGAAACTCAGAAAATTCCTGAAGCTGTCGCAGAAGGAAATGGCGGAAGCCTTGGGCCTGAAGCGCCGCATGATCCAGTATTATGAAAAGGGCGAGCGGGACGGCGAGTCGCTCGATATTCCCAAAGCCGTGGAGTTGGCCTGCTTTGCCCTGGCCGCCGGTGTGCGCGACTACACGTTCGTCACTCCGAAAACTCCGCCCAAGCGGACCGACGCCTCAGCTCTGTGACGTATCCATCGCCAACTGCCTGCGCATGCGTTCGCGGTGCAAAATATAGAGCCCGCTGCCGATCACCAGAACCGTTCCGCCCAGGATCCAGAGATCCGGGACATCCCCCCAGACGAAGAAACCGATCAGTACCGCCCAGATCATGCTGGTGTATTTGAATGGTGTGACGAAGCCGGCTTCGCTATAGCGGAATGCCTCGATCATGAGGAACTGTGCGGCGCCGACAAAGATGCTGCTCAGGCTGAACAGCAGGATGTCGCTCATCGCGACCGGTTGCCAGTCGACGAAGGGATAGCTGGCGAAACCGGAAAAGGTGACGACACACATGCCGACAGCCAGCATCGAGAGGGTGCTCTCCGTCAGGTGCATCTTGCGGGTGACGATGTCGCGGAAGGACCCCATGACGGTGGCGAAGAGAGGCAGCAGCGCCACGGCGGAGAAAGTCTCCGGTGTGGGTTTGACCATGACGAGCACGCCGCAAAAGCCGACCAGGATCGCCATCCAGCGTCGCCAGCCGACCTGTTCGCCCAAAAGCGGGACGACGAGCGCTGCCGTCACGATCGGGCCGGCGAACGCGATCGCAGTTGCATCGGCGATTGCCATGAGCTTCAGGGCCCAGATGAAGCTGTAGGTACTGAGAACGATGATGACGGCACGGGCCAGCTGAAAACGCCAATGGGTGACGCGCAGCTGGCGGCGGCGTCCGGTCATGAAGGCGAATCCGAAGATCATCACCAGAACCAGGACGCCGCGCAGGGCGATGACCTGCCCGACCGGATAGACATCGGTCAGCCATTTCGCGATCCCGTCATTCAGCGACACCAGACCGATGCCCGCGGTCATGCAGACAGCGCCATACATCCACCCCATCCGCGGACTCTCCTTTGGAGGGGGGAGCGGGGCTGTGACTGGCGCGATGGCTGAAGCGGGGGAAATAGCGCCCGCAATGACGGTTTCTTTTTTCGGTGACACGGGGAAGTCCTTTGGCAAGGCTTCCGAGCATCTACCTATCCCCCTGAAATCGCAAGCATACTCACGCGGGATTGGCGTTGCCCGAGGCAAGTGCTATCAGGCGTCCCATGATCCAGATCACAGACATGACATTCCGCATCGCGGGCCGGACCCTTTTTGAAGCCGCCTCCGCGACGATTCCCGACGGGCACAAGGTCGGGCTGGTCGGCCGTAACGGGACCGGCAAGTCCACTTTGCTGAAATTGCTCACCGACACCTATCACCCGGATGGCGGCAGTATCGTCGTCAGCGGCGGACGGGGAGTGGAAGATCCGATCGGCATGGTGTCCCAGGAAGCGCCGAGCGGGCCGGACACACCGCTTGAGGTCGTGCTGCGCGCCGACAAGGAGCGGGAACGGCTGATCCAGGAATCCGAAACCACGCAGGACCCGATGCGGATTGCCGAGGTGCAGACCCGGCTTGCCGATATCGGCGCCCATGCCGCGCCGGCCAAGGCTGCGGCGATCCTTGCCGGTCTAGGCTTCGAGGACTCCATGCAGTCCCAGCCCATGTCGAGTTTCTCCGGCGGCTGGCGTATGCGTGTTGCGCTTGCGGCGGTGCTGTTCGCCGAACCCGAGATCCTGCTGCTCGATGAGCCGACGAACCACCTTGATCTCGAAGCAACGGTCTGGCTGGAGGCCTATCTCGCGCGCTATCCCAAGACGCTGGTGATCGTTAGCCATGACAGGGGCCTGCTGAACAAGGCGGTCGATGCCATTCTGCATCTCGAAAACCACCAGCTGACCCTTTACCAGGGCGGGTACGACAGGTTTGAGAAAACCCGGGAGGAGCGGCTTGCCCAGATCGAGGCACAGCGTACCAAGCAGTCCGCCCAGCGCAAGCATATGGAATCCTTCATCGAGCGCTTCCGCTACAAGGCGTCCAAGGCCCGGCAGGCCCAGAGCCGGATCAAGGCGCTTGAGAAGATGGGCAAGCTGCCTGATGCGGTCAACGAGCCGACCACCCGGTTCAGGTTTCCTAACCCGGAAGAGCTGCCGCCGCCATTGGTGACGTTCGACAATGCCAGTGTCGGCTACGAGCCCGGAAAACCGATCCTGCGCGGCCTCAGTCTGCGCATCGACGGGGATGACCGGATCGGGTTGCTCGGCCGGAACGGTAACGGCAAATCGACGCTGGCAAAGCTGATCGCCGGTAGGCTCGCGAAGGCCGACGGCGAGGAGCATCGCACAGCCAAGCTCAGGGTGGGTTTTTTCGCCCAGCACCAGGTCGAGGATCTTGACCCGGAGGCGACGGCCGCCGAACACATGGCGCGGCTGATGCCTGGCGCAGCTCCGGACAAGGTCCGGGCGCGCCTCGGCGGCGTTGGCCTTGTGCAGGACAAGCAGACAACCCTGTCGAAGCATCTGTCAGGCGGTGAAAAGGCGCGCCTGACGCTGGCCCTGATCACTTATGACAGCCCGCATGTGCTGATCCTCGATGAGCCGACCAACCATCTGGATATCGACGCACGTGATGCGCTGGTGCAGGCGATGAACGATTATACCGGCGCGGTCATTCTGATCAGCCATGACAGGCGTTTGCTCGAACTTACGGTCGACCGGCTCTGGCTCGTTGCGGGCGGGACAGTGAAACCCTATGACGGCGATCTTGACGGGTACCGCGACTGGCTGCGTCAGGAGGAGCGGGCTGCGGCCCGGGCCGAGAATGGCTCAGGCACGCCGGAGAAGAAAAACGGTCGCAAGCAGGCCCGCAAGGCCTCGGCGGAACTGCGGAAGCAAACCGCCGATATTCGCAAGCGGGCCCGTGAGATGGAAAAGACCATCGAGAAATTGAACCAGCGTAAAGCCAAACTGGAAGCACAGCTCGCCGATCCCAAGCTGTATGAAGGACCGACAGCCGATCTGAAAGCGGTCGTCGAGAAGAAGGAAACCGTGGACAAGGAACTCCAGGTCGCGGAAACCGCCTGGCTGGAAGCTGAAGCGGCTTTGGAAGCAACGAGCTAAAAACAAAAAACCAAACGGGGGGATGTTGGCCATGGCCCGGACGATCACCGCACGGGAACTTAACGACGCGCTCTATGGAACCGGCGAAATCGCTCTTGTCGATGTCCGCCCGGAAGCGGTTTTTGGCGCCAACCATATTCTCCTGGCAGGCAACATCCCGCTCGGTCTCCTGGAACTCCGCATCGCCGACCTGGTGCCGCGGCTTTCGACCGCTATCGTCCTGTGCGATGGCGGAGAAGGGCTCGCGGAACGTGCCGCTGCGGTCCTGGCGAGGGCCGGATATTCCGATCTTTCGATCCTCGAAGGCGGCGTGAATGCCTGGGGTGCCGCCGGCCTCGAGCTTTTCAGCGGTATGTATGTGCCGAGCAAGGCGTTCGGCGAGTATGTCGAGCACGAATATGAAACGCCCTCGGTCTCCGCCGAGGAACTGCATCAGATGATGCAGCGGGGGGAGAACATGGTGGTGCTGGATTCGCGGCCAATGAGCGAATTCACCATGATGAACATTCCGACCGGCATCGATATGCCCGGCGCTGAGCTGGTTTATCGTGTGCAGGAAGCCGCGCCCGACCCCGAGACCACTGTCGTGGTCAATTGCGCCGGCCGGACCCGCAGCATCATCGGCGCCCAATCCCTGATCAATGCCGGCATTCCGAACAAGGTGGTGGCGCTGCGCAACGGCACCATGGGCTGGCACCTGGCCGGCTACCAGCTTGAGCATGGCAATGTGCGAACGCCGCCTGCCGCCAGTCCGGAAGGCGCCGCGCTGGCACGCAGGCGGGCACGGGCAACAGCCGACCGGTTCGGCGTGCGCCGCGTCGATGGCGCGACGCTCGACCGCTGGCGCTCGGAAAGCGGGGAGCGAACGCTGTATGTCCTCGACGTCCGCACGGTGGAAGAATTCGAGGCCGGCCATATTGCCGGATCCCGCCATGCGCCGGGCGGCCAGCTCGTGCAGTCGACCGACAGCTACATGGCGACACACCGCGCGCGGGTTGTTCTGGTGGATCCGGAAATGGTGCGGGCGGACATGTCCGCGAGCTGGCTGCGCCAGCTTGGCTGGCAGGAGGTCTATGTTCTGGAGAGCGGCCTGGACGGCCAGGATCTTGAAGAGGGCCCCCGCCCAGCGGCACTGTTGGGCGCGTTGCCGGTGGTCGATCTGGTGTCCCCGCAGGATGCAGAGCGGCTGGTTGATGGCGGGGCGGCATTCGTCGACCTGACGCGCAGCCTCGATCACCGGGACAATCATCCGGACGGCGCGCGCTGGGGCAAGCGCGAGAGCCTTGCGGACGATCTGTTGGCCATCGGCGCGACCGGGGCTGTCTTGACTGCGGCGGACAGTCGTTTGGCGGTGCTTGCCGCTGCGGATCTGGCAGATACCGATATCCGGGCTGCGGTGATCGACGGCGGCAGCAGGGCATGGGAAGAATCCGGACTGCCGATGGCAGCCGGCATGGGCGCCCCTGTTTGCGCCCCGGATGATGTCTTCATGCGCCCCTACGACAAGGACGTCGAACAAGCGGAGCTGGAACGGCGTATGAACGCTTATCTCTCCTGGGAAGTCGGCCTGGTGGAGCAGATCGGCCGCCCCGGCGGGATCAGTTTTCAGTCCTACAAGGCCTGAACGGGATAATTCCGGTCATTTCAGAGCCGCCATGCGTTCGAATCCGGCTTCGAGATCCGCGATGAGATCGGCTTCGTCTTCAAGCCCGGCATGAATGCGCAATAGTTGTCCCGGTGAATTCCACGTCGTCGCCGTGCGCGCCGCCGCGGGATCGCCGGGCAGAATGAGGCTTTCATAGCCGCCCCAGCTTGCCCCCATGCCATAGAGTTCAAGCCCGTCCAGGAAGGCGGCGAGGGCCGTTTTCGATACGGGCTTCAGGATGAATGAGAACAGCCCGCTCGCACCAGTGAAATCCCGCTTCCATAGATCGTGTCCGGGGCAGGAGGGCAGGGCCGGATGCAGGACCTTTTCGACTTCGGGGCGTTCCTGCAGCCATTTGGCCAGCGCCAGCGCGGTTTCACCGTTCTGCGCCAGCCGCACGGCCATGGTTCGCAGGCCGCGTTGCGCCAGATAGAGATCGTCCGGACCGGAACAGTTGCCCTGCATGTAAACCATGTCGCGGATCGCGCCGGCATGGGCGCTGCGGCTCGCGATTACTCCCATCATGATGTCTGAGTGGCCGCAGATATATTTCGTCACCGCTTCGACGACGATATCGACACCGTGCTCCAGAGCATTGAAATAGAGCGCTGTAGCCCAGGTAT
The DNA here is from genome assembly GCF_040217065.1 of Nisaea sp. Taxonomy (GTDB): domain Bacteria; phylum Pseudomonadota; class Alphaproteobacteria; order Thalassobaculales; family Thalassobaculaceae; genus Nisaea. Next base: position 184,613 of record NZ_JAVJNX010000009.1, on the reverse strand, counting down.
TGTCCATGATCACGGTCGCGCCATGCGCGTGCGCGATCTCGGAAAGCCGGGGGATGTCCGACACCTCGAATGTCATGGTTCCCGGCGCTTCCAGATAGACGACCCTGGTTTCAGGACGAATATGCTCCGCGAGTCGTTCAGGGCTCATCGGATCGAAATAGCTGACCTCGACCCCGAAACGTTTCAGAAAACCTTCGGCAAACTTGCGCGCCGGAAAATAGACGTTGTCAGCCAACAGGATATGATCGCCTGCGGAGACCTGACTGAGTATCGCGCAACAGACCGCGGCGAGGCCGGAAGAAACCGCGATTGCATCATCAGCTCCGTAAAGCGCGGCAACGGCCTCCTCGAAGGACCGGCTGGTCGGCGTTCCGCGCCGTCCATAGCGGTATCCGTCGAACTCCGGCTTCCGGGATGCCTCGAGCGCGGCAAGTGTCGGCTTGAGAATCGTGGAGGCATGGTAAACCGGCGGATTGACGACGCCATGATTGTGGTGCGGGGCGCGTCCCGCGTGGGCGACGAGAGTCCGCATTCGGGATTTTGTGCCGGTTTTCATGTGGTCTCCGAAAATATTGATGGTTACCAGGAAGATTCTGTATTTGAGACTTTATTGTCAAAAAAGCACGGATGTCCGCCGAAAATACGCATGAGTTGGGGGAGGCGCATGAACATAACTGAAGGATCGGTTCGCCTCGCACTTGCAAAACACTATGACAGCGTGTTGGAATTGCCCCTACTGTCGTGATGACCGGCTCCAAGGTGGCCATTATTTCTCGTGAGAAATGAGGAACTAGGCAAAAAAACCGAGAAGTCGGGATGGATGACGGTGAACAACGACCGGGATCAACGGGGGCGATCCTTAAAGTCTTAATACAGGGGTACGCAGACCGGGATAACCGGCCGTCGTTAATTGAAACATAACAGGGTGGGTTTCAGGATGAAGAAACTGAGTCTTTTGGGCCTTGGCCTCGGCATGATGGCGAGCCTTGGCTTCACAGCCGAAATGGCGTCCGCGCAGAGTACGCTGGACATCGTGAAGCAACGGGGAATTCTGCGGTGCCAGGTAGGCACTCCGGCTCCGGGCTTCTATCAGCTGGATGAAAAAGGTGACTGGTACGGCAGTGACGTGGCCATCTGCCGCGCTATTGCAGCCGCCATCTTTGACGATCCGAGCAAAGTGGAATTCCAGTCCGTCACCAGCGCGGTGCGCTTCACCGCGATGGCAAATGGCGAATCCGACGTGCTGTCCCGCACGACGACATGGACCTTGTTCCGTGACACGCAGCTTGGCCTCGACTTCACAGCCGTCAATTTCTATGACGGCCAGGGCTTCATGGTCGACAAGGACCTGGGGCTGAAAAGCGCACATGAACTCAAGGGAGCGACCGTCTGCGTGCTGACCGGCACCACGACCGAGCTCAACCTCACTGACTTCAGCCGCACAAACGATCTCGGAATCGAGCCCGTTGTCTTCGAAGATTCCAACGTGCGTGACGATACATTCGCCAAGGGCGGTTGCGACGCAATCACCAATGACAAATCCAGCTTGGCTTCCACCCGCGCGAAGTTCCCGGATCCGTCCAAATATGTCGTGCTTCCGGAAACTATTTCCAAAGAGCCGCTTGGTCCGGTCGTTCGCCAGAACGATTCCCAGTGGATGGACATCGTGAAATGGACTGTCTTCGCTCTGATCCAGGCTGAAGAAATGGGCATCGACAGCACCAACATCATGGACATGGCTGCCAACCCGGCGAGCCCGGAAATGGCGCGTATGCTCGGTGTCGAGGGTGATCTCAACAAGGGTCTCGGCCTTGAGCCGGACTGGGTCGTCCGCATCATCAAGCATGTCGGTAACTACGGCGAAGTGTATGACGAGTACATGGGCACCAAAGGCGAGTTTGCCATCGGCATCCCGCGCGACGGAAGCCCGAACGCACTGTGGACCAAGGGCGGTCTGATGTACTCCCCGCCGTTCCGGTAAGAAATCCAATACAGCAGGCCCGGTCGAAACTCGACCGGGCCTCTGTTCTTTGGATCACTTAATCTTGCACGGAGACTGGCTATATGGCTGTCGTTGACAGAGGGGCGTCGGGACAGGGTTCATCGTTTTCAGTGATTGTGAACGACGAGCGTTACCGATCCATATTCTACCAAATAATCGTGTTTGCAGCCGTTATGTGGGTCGGCTGGTACTTGTTCTCAAACACGTCACAGAACCTCGAAGAACGGGGAATGAGCGCCGGTTTTGGCTTTCTGAGTAGCACTGCCGGGTTCTCAATATCGTTTTCCATTATTCCCTACGAAGCCGGTGACAGCTACCTGTGGGTCTATCTGGTAGGCATCACCAACACGCTTCTGTTGTCATTTCTTGCCATCGTGGCGACGACCCTGCTTGGGTTTTTCATCGGCATTCTGCGGCTTTCCAAAAACTGGATGGTTGCGCAGCTGGCATCCTGGTACGTCGAGATCCTGCGAAATACGCCGCTTTTGCTGCAGATCCTGTTCTGGTATCTCGCTGTTTTCGCGATCCTGCCGAGGCCGAAGAACAGTCTCGATGTTCTCGGGCTTGAGGTTTTTCAGCTGAACAACCGGGGATTCTATTTCCCGGCGCCGCTTCCAGGCGATCTTTTCTGGCTGACCATGGTCACACTTCTTGTTTCCGTGATCGTGGCCTATTGCATCGCGGTTTGGGCCAAGAAGCGGCAAAATGCGACCGGCCAGAGATTTCCGGCTTTCTGGACCGCCGTGGGTATTATTATCGGTGTTCCGCTTTTGATGTTCCTGGTGACGGGCTCGCCGCTGCAATGGGAGATTCCTGTTCTCAAGGGCTTCAATTTCTCTGGCGGATCATCCGTTCCTCCCGCCTTCCTCGCGGTTTTCATCGCTCTCGTGATCTATCACGCCTGCTTTATTGCTGAGATGGTGCGGGCCGGCATTCTGTCAGTCAGCCATGGTCAGACCGAGGCATCTTATTCCCTTGGGCTGAAGCCGGGACTTACGCTGAGACTGGTGATCATCCCGCAGGCCATGCGGGCAATCGTGCCGCCGCTGATCAGTAACTGGATGAACGTGGTCAAGAATTCGTCCCTGGCAATTGCCGTGGGCTTTCCTGACCTCGTCGCGGTCTTCATGCAGACCTCACTGAACCAGTCCGGCCATGCGATCGAGATCGTGGCCATGGTGATGTTCTTCTACATGACCGTGAGCCTGAGCATTTCCGCCGCGCTGAATTACTACAACAAGCTCGTTCAATTGAAGGAGCGCTGAGCCATGACGCATCTTGACGCATCTTCTTCAGACGTTTCCTTCCAACCAAAGCCAAGTCTGCCGCCGCCGCCAAATACGGTCGGTGCTATCGGCTGGGTCCGGAAGAACCTGTTTAGCAGTCCGCTGAATGCCTTCCTCACCTTCGTGTCTCTTTATGTGATCTGGGTGGTAGTTTCCAACACGTTCGAGTGGGCGATCGTAAATGCCGTCTGGGAGGCTAATTCACGCCGTGAATGCCTCGATAAGGTCGGACTTTCAGGAGCTTGCTGGGCCGGTGTCAGCCACTGGATGAAAAATTTCATCTATGGGCGGTATCCGGATGAGGAAATCTGGCGGGTCAATCTTGGTTTCGGAATCCTCATCCTTTGGATGCTGCCGTTCTGGCTTCCGCGGGTGACATCGAAGATCACCATTGGCGCCTCGGCCATCCTGATCGCTCCCTTCCTTCTCGGGCACCTGTTTGCCGGTGGAGAAAAGGGCCTGTTTCTGCAGGTCATGATCTCGGTCGCAATCACATCCTTCATTTTCAGCTGGCTCCACACGCTTCTCTGTATCGCCACGGGAAAGCCTCTCTGGACGACCATCGTCACGGCCAGCGGGTTTGCGGCCAAGCCGGATGCCACACATAAATATCCGGTTTTGGCAGTGTTTCTCGCTGTGTTCATCGGGGCATTCATCTACCAGTCAGGCTGGGAGATCACTGCGCAATCGACCAATCTGTGGGGCGGGCTGTTCGTCACGCTGGTGATTTCCGGAATCGGGATCGCGGTCTCGCTCCCGGCCGGTATCATACTGGCTCTCGGACGTCGGTCGAAAATGCCGGTGATCCGGGTGGTTTGCGTGGCCTTCATCGAGCTGTTCCGCTCGGTACCATTGATCACCGTCCTCTTCATGGCGGTCACCATGGTGCCGCTGTTCCTGCCGGCGGAGATCAACCCGGTGAAGATCGTTCAGGCGATCATCGCGGTTTGCATCTTCTCCTCGGCCTACATGGCGGAAACGGTACGTGGCGGCCTGCAGGCAATTTCCAAGGGACAATACGAAGCGGCACAGGCCCTGGGTCTGAGCTACTGGAAGATGATGTCCCTGATTGTCATGCCGCAAGCTCTCAAGATGATGATCCCGAACATTGTCGGCAGTTTTATTGGCCTCTTGAAGGACACCACGCTGGTTTCCATCGTCGGCCTCTACGATCTGCTTCTGATGCTGAAGGCCGTCAGTCAGAATCCGCAATGGAACGGAATTCATACGGAGCCGCTTGTTTTCGGTGCGGCGCTTTACTTCGTTCTCTGTTTCATCATGTCGAAATACAGCCAGCATCTTGAACGGACGCTGGGGGCAGGGGCGGCCGGGAGATAAATCCCGGCTGGTCCATTCCTTTTCAGTGTATCGAGCCAAGGAGTTCACAGCATGAGCATTGACGCTCAGGTCGAAAGCAAACCAACCGGTAAGTCCACCAAAGGCGATGACGTCGTCATTGAGTTGGGAAGCGTTAACAAGTGGTACGGGGAGTTTCACGTCCTCAAGGACATCAACCTCTCTGTCTACCAGGGTGAGAAAATCGTGATCTGCGGCCCGTCAGGGTCCGGTAAATCGACGCTTATCCGTTGTATCAACCGTCTGGAAGAGCATCAGGGCGGCGATATCATCGTCAACGGCGTGACGCTCGACAACAACCTGAAAAACATCGACGCGATCCGCAGCGATGTTGGCATGGTGTTCCAGAGCTTCAATCTTTTCCCGCATCTGACGGTGCTGGAAAACTGCACACTGGCCCCGATCTGGGTCAAGCAGACGCCAAAGGCTCAAGCGGACGAGCTGGCGATGGAATATCTCCATCGCGTGAAAATCCCGGAGCAGGCCGCCAAGTATCCCGGCCAGCTTTCCGGCGGTCAGCAGCAGCGTGTCGCAATCGCGCGCTCGCTTTGCATGAATCCGCAGATCATGCTGTTCGACGAACCGACTTCAGCCCTCGACCCGGAAATGATTTCCGAGGTGCTGGACGTCATGGTCGAACTTGCGGATTCCGGCATGACCATGCTGGTGGTGACTCACGAGATGGGCTTTGCCAAGCGGGTCGCGGATCGCGTGATCTTCATGGATTTCGGTGAGATCGTCGAACAGAACACGCCGGAAGAGTTCTTCACGAACCCGCGTTCGGACCGGACCAAACTGTTCCTGAGCCAGATCCTGGCCCATTAAACCACCGTTCTGGGAGGGGGGGACAACGGGGGACCCTCCGGAAGGGCGCGCTGCGAGAGATCGTGCGCGCCCTTCGACTTTTCTGCAGGTCAAACCCGTTCAGATCAGTGCGTTGCGCCGTTTGCCAAGGGCAGTTTTGCCGCCGCCACCGGGTCCCGGAACAGACTGTCGGGCGCATGACCGCGCTGGTCGGGATCAGGCGGCAAGGGCAGGCCGGCAAGCCGCGGGTCCGGCAGAATTTCGGTTTCCCGGGCATAGGGAACGAACCCGGCACGTAGATAGTTGCCGAGGGCCCGGGGATGATCCAGATCGCAGGTATGGACCCAGACGCGCTCTGTTTCGGGCCGCCAGGCCAGGTCAATTGCGGCATTGATGAAATAACGGCCGAGGCCAAGCCCGATGAAATCGGGCAGCAGGCCGAAATAGGACAGCTCCACGTCCTTGCGGTCCTCGGTGCGTTCCAGCTCACAGAACCCGGCCGGCTCGCCATCCACGCGCAGGAGGTGATATTCGGCCCCGGCACGCGAGAGCACCGAGGCTAGCGCCCCGTCATCCATGATTCTGCGCGAAACCCAGGTCCAGTCTCCGCCCACACCGTCATAGAGGAATCTGTAGAACCGGACGCTGGGAACGGCCATTTGCTCCAGCACGACCTGTTTGCCGATGTCGGGCGGAACAGCGGGGGCACGGTCCGGGCGCGAACGCATCTCAAGATGAAGGACCATGGTCTCGGTCTGTCCGGTCTGCCAGTCCGGTACGGGACGGAACCGCTTTGCCATAACGACGCGATCCTCTTCAACATAGCCAATGCGCTCGTAGAAGGATTTCACCCTGGCATTGCCGGACCGGATCATCAGCTGCGCCTTGCCGACGCCCCGCTCCTTGAGCCATTCTTCGGCGGCGGTCATGATCTGGCGACCAAGGCCGCTTGCCTGGCGGTCCGGGGCCACACCGACATAGTAGTACCAGCCCCGATGCCCGTCATGGCCGACCATGGCTGCGGCCGCCAGACCCTCGCTGTCGAAACCGAGCAGAATGTCCGCGTTGGGACTGGCGCGGCAGAACTGGATATCCAGATATGGATCGTTATGCGGCACGGTGAGACCGGCCGCCTTCCAGAGGGCAATAACCGATTCCGTATCGCCGTCCGCTATAGAACGTACGTTCAGCGCCATTTCAGCCTCCGTTCAGGAGGTTTCGACAGGCGTATCCGGGTGACCACCCCATTCGCTCCAGGAGCCGTCGTAAACAGCGACATCCTCCTTGCCGACCAGATAGAGGCCGAGCGACAGGATGCAGGCAGTCACACCGGACCCGCAGGTCGTCGATACCGGCTGGTTGAAATCCAGGCCGAGATCTGTCTCAAAGCGGTCGCGCAAGGCGTCCGCCGGCAGGAAGGTCTTGTCCGGGTTCAGCAGGGTGCCGAATGGCATGCTCAGGCTGCCGGGAATATGACCGCTGCGCAGACCGGCCCGCGGCTCGGGAGCCGTGCCGGCGTAGCGCTCCGCGGCTCGGGCATCAAGAACCGCGCGGGCCTTGCTGTCGATATTGGACCGGAGCGCCGGCAGGTCAGTGACCAGCTCTTCCCGGAAGGTCGCCTCGAATTTGGCCGCCGATGGGAATTCTACGCCGGAGGCCAGAGGATGATTTTCCGCCAGCCATTTCGGCAGGCCGCCATTCAGGACGGCGACCTTGTCATGACCGAACAGCCGGAACATCCACCAGACCCGGGCGGCGCTCATCATGCCATAGACGTCGTAGACGACGACAAGGTCGTCGTTCGAGATTCCCAGCGCACCGACCTTCGACGCAAATGTAGCGGCGTCCGGGATCATGTGGGGCAGGGAAGCCGCTGGGTCTTTCACATCGTCGATATCGAAGCGCTGCGCGCCCGGGATGTGCCCGTCGGCATATTCGGCATCGGCATCGCGATCCACGCCCGGCAGGTGATAGCTGGCATCGAGGACCTTGACCCCCGGACTGCCGATATTCTCGGCCAGCCAGCCCGTCTCCACGAGCGCTTCTGGGTTCTTGTATTCCATTTTTCTTCCCTCTCAGCGCTTTCAGGCCAGCCAGGCCGGGACCGGTAGTCCCTTTTCCTTCAGGAATTCCGGGTTGAAGATCTTGGACTGGTAGCGATGGCCCCAGTCGCAGAGCACGGTGACGATGGTGTGCCCGGGGCCCATCTGTTTGGCGAGCTTCACGGCGCCGGCGATATTGATGCCGGTCGAGCCCCCCATGCAGAGACCTTCTTCCATCAGCAGCTTGAAGATCACATCGAGAGCTTCCTCGTCCGTCACCTGGAACGGTGCGTCGACGACGATGTCTTCGAGGTTCTTCGTGATCCGGCCCTGGCCGATCCCTTCGGTGATCGAGCCGCCTTCGGACTTCAATTCGCCATGGGCATAATGATTGAAGATCGCCGAACCCATCGGGTCAGCGAGCCCGATCGTGACATCTGGATTGCGTTCCTTCAGGGCCAGGCTGACACCGCCGATGGTCCCGCCGCTGCCGACGGAGCAGATGAAGCCATCGACCGTGCCGTCGGTCTGGTCCCAGATTTCCGGGCCCGTGGTGGTGTAGTGGCCGTGCCGGTTGGCGACATTGTCGAACTGGTTGGCCCAGATCGCGCCATTCGGCTCGCTGGCCGCAATCTCCTCGGCCAGGCGTCCGGAATAGCGGACATAGTTGTTCGGGTCCTTGTAGGGCGCGGCCGGAACCAGCCGGAGATCCGCGCCGACAAGGCGCAGCATGTCCTTTTTCTCCTGGCTCTGGGTTTCCGGCATGACGATGACGGAGCGGTAGCCGAGCGCGTTGCCGACAAGGGCAAGACCGATGCCCGTATTGCCGGCCGTTCCCTCGACGATGACGCCGCCGGGGCGCAGGGCCCCGCGCTCTTCGGCATCCCGAATGATCGCCAGTGCCGCCCGGTCCTTGACTGATCCGCCCGGATTGAGAAATTCGGCCTTGCCGAGGATGGTGCAGCCGGTTTCCTCCGACGCGCGCTTCAGTTTGATCAGCGGTGTGTTGCCGATCGTGCCGACGAAGCCTTCGCGAACTTGCATTCTTTCTCTCCGGTATTGCGTGCGAGCCTACAGGCCCCGAACTTAGTGTTCGATCGGCCCGCTTACCAGTTTGTTCGCCCCCTGTAGGACCGGGAAGCCCTGGATTTCACAGTTTCTGATCCTGCATGGATCGGCGCAGGGACGCTCCAGCGAGACGATAGAGAATTTTGTCGCTCTTGAGCAATGGGCCGAGCTTCTCGTAAAAGGCCGTCGCCTTCTCGTTCCAGGGATCGGCGGTCCAGTCGATCTGCTCCACGCCGCATTCCTCCGCCTGACGGACCAGTTCCGCCATCAGGGACGCGCCGACGCCGGAGGCCCGTGCCCGTCGCGTGACAAAGAGGTCCTGGATAAAGAAGCTGCGCTGGCAACTGGCGAGGGCGAACACCTCGGTATAGGCGACGAAGCCCTGCAGGCCGGCTGACGTCTCGGCGATCAGCACCTTGAGATTGCTGTCGCGCTCGAAGAGTTCGCTCGCCATTACATGTGCCATGTAGGACCGCTGATTTCGCGCCGGCAGGCCATAGAAAGCCAGCAACTCCTGGGTCAGCAAGGCGAGCCCGTCGACATCGCTCGCTTTCAGCGGTCGAATAACTGCCGGCTTCCTGGAATCGGCGATCGTAGCGTCTGTCGCCGGATTGGTGAGCGCGGCGTGTCGGGGGGTGGTTTCGGCGCTCATAAGCGGTTCCAAGGGACAAACACAGTGCAGCATGAAGAGGTCGGCTGGATTGACCTTGGCGGCAGCGGCTGACGCTGTCAATTTAGCGCTCGGCAAAAGGTGCCTGAACTAGCCGTATGCCAAGCAATAGCGGACTGTCATCCGCCGACAACCGGAGCCACCAGGTGAGCAAAACCCTGTTGCTACTGCGTCACGCCAAGTCGAGTTGGAGCGCGCCTGCCCACAATGACTTCGAGCGTCCGCTGAACCCGCGCGGAGAACGGGCGGCGACGATTGTCGGCATGATGATGAAGCAGGAGGGCATCGTCCCCGATCTCATTCTCTGTTCTTCCGCCCGGCGTACGCTGCAGACAATGGACCTGATCCGTCCCTATCTGCCCCGTGCGTGCCCGGTCGAAAAATCCTCCACCATTTATGAAGCCGGCATTGAGCAGATCTTCGCCGCTCTGGCAGAGGTGCCGGACAACATAAAAATGCTGCTGGTCATCGGACACAATCCGGGTCTCGAACGGCTGGCCGTCTCTCTGTGCGGCGAGGCGGTGGGGGAGGATATGGTCCGGTTGCGGGAAAAGTTTCCGACCGGCGCCCTGGCTTTCATTGAGCTGAAAATCGATGACTGGAAAAAGATTGCTCCGGGAACGGGACAATTACAGCGCTTTGTCACGCCAAAGGATCTCGTATGAGCCGGAAACCGGATCCGCTGCCCATGGAACTGGAACTCCGGCTTGCGGTTTCGGAGAAATGGGTGAACCGGCTGAAGAGGTTGCCGCTGCTGGTCAGATCCGGTGCCGGTCGCGCCAGGACAAACCGTCTGAAATCGACTTATTTCGATACGCCGGGGAAGCAGCTTGCCGCCGCCGGCATGAATCTGCGCATCCGGGAAATCGGGAGCCGCAGGCTGCAGACATTGAAGGTCGGCAATGGCTGGCAGGCGGGAATCGCCGAGCGGGTCGAAATTGAAGGCTGGGTGAGCACCGATCAGCCCACGCTGGATCTCATTCATGCGCCGGAAATTCGTGCTTTTCTTAGCAAAGACGGAATTTGGGAGCGACTTCAGCCCACTTTTGTCACGGACTTCCGCCGAACCAGTCGCCTGCTGAACTTTACCGGCCGGTTCGGAGACGCAACCATATCCGTTGATCTCGATAGTGGCGAAATTCGTTCCGGCAGCCGGAAGACGGCAATATCCGAGCTGGAACTTGAGCTCAAGGCGGGGTCGCCAGCCGCGCTCTACGATTTGGCCCATGCAATCAATGAGCAGATCCCGATGCGGGTGGAACATCGCGGCAAGGCCGTCCGGGCGGCGGAACTGCAGGCACCGCAGACGCCCCGCGCGGTCAGGGGACGGAAACCGATTCTGGCACAGGGCCGCAGGATAAATGAATCCGCCGTCACGATTCTGAAAGCCTGTCAGACCCAGATCGCTGCAAACGAATTTCCCATTTTGCACAGTATGGACCCGGAAGGGCCGCACCAGATGCGGGTGGCGGTCCGGCGCTTGCGGGCGGCGCTCGGCATGTTCAGGGCTTTCGCCGATCAGGCGCTCACCGAGCGTGTCCGAGTCCAGGCAAAGTGGATTGCCGGGTCTCTCGGCGAAGCGCGGGAATGGGATGTCTATATCGCCGAGTTGCACGCCCCCGTGGAAGCCGCTCTCGGGGCCGACATATCCGCCCTGAAAGAATTGAGGGCACTGGCCCAGGCGCGGCAGGAAGCGGGCTACAGGGATGCCCGGGCCGCCGTTGCCTCGCCGCGCTTCACATCATTTCAGCTGGAACTCGGTCTGCTGATCGAAACCCTGTCCCATGCCCGGGAGAAAGGCGCCTTCGATCATCTCGCCCGGAGCGAGGAATTCGCGGCGTCTAAGCTTGAAAAACGCTATCGCAAGGTCCGGAAGATGGGGCGGACGGCGCTTGAAGGCGATTCCACAGCGAAACACGAACTCCGGCTCGAAATGAAAAAGCTGCGCTACGCGGCGGAATTTTTCGCCTCCCTGTTCGACCCCCGCCGCGCCAAGGCAGTCTCGAAGGCCGCAGCACGGCTGCAGGATCTGCTTGGCTACGCGAACGATTACGCGGTCTGCATCCGACAGCTCGATACGCTGATTGCCCCGGAGTCCGGATTGCTGATGCCCGACATTGTGAAGGCAGCGGGAACAATCGTCGGCTGGCACGGCGCGGAAATGGCGCGTGCGGATCGCGAAATCGAAGACGCCTGGAACCGGTTTCTCGATGCCGGGAGATTCTGGCCGAAGCCGCGCCGCCTAACCGACTGACGGGCCTTTCCAGATTTCATCCATGATTTCAGCGGTATGCTGCCCTCTGAACGGGCTCGGCGCCGCCGGTGCAGGCTTTTTTCCGTCAAACCTCGGTGCGGCGGCTGCCTGCAGGCGACCGTGCTCGTCCAGCCAGATCCCGCGTGCGGCCATATGCGGATCTGTCATTGCATCCTCCGGTGAATGCACCGGGCCGACGCAGGCGTCGCTGCCGTCGAACAGGGCCAGCCAGTGAGCCCGCGGGTGGCCGGCAAAGAGTGTTTCAAGGCGGAGGCCAAGGTCCGGCCAGAGGCTCTCCTCGAACTGTCGGGCAAAGGCGGGATCGCCGGAAAGGCCGAGTCGCTCCAGGAAAATGCAATAAAATTTGGGCTCCAGGCACTGAACCGACAGGAAAAGGCCGTCGCCGCAGCGGTAGGTGCGGCTCCAGTGCGGACCGTCCAGCAGGCTTTGCCCCCGTTCCACACTGAAGGAGCCGGCCGCGCGCAGCGCCATCAAGAGGTTCATCATATGCGCGGAGCCATCGACGATTGCCGCATCCACGACGGTGCCGGTCCCGGTTCTGCGGGCCTTCAACAGGGCCGATAGCATGCCTATCACGAGGTAGAGCGCGCCGCCGCCAATGTCGCCGACCAGTGTCGGCGGCGGGAAGGGGGGCGTTCCGGCCGGCGAGGCGTACCAGAGCGCTCCCGAAAGGCCGATATAGTTAAGGTCGTGCCCGGCCTCCCGGGCCTTCGGCCCGTCCTGTCCCCATCCGGTCATCCGGCCGTACACCAGACGAGGCTGCACGGAGAGGCAGGCGTCGGGTCCCAGCCCCAACCGCTCCATCACGCCGGGTCGGAATCCCTCGATCAGACCGTCGGCCGTTCTCAGCAAGGCCTTCAGGACGGCAACATCCTCTTCCGCTTTCAGATCGAGGGCGATCGACCTCTTGCCCCGATCGAGCAGGTTGTTTTCGCCTTTTCCCGGAACATCGGCCGCAATCTTGCGGTGCACCGTGATCACGTCGGCGCCGAGATCGGCAAGCAGCATGGCCGCGAACGGCGCCGGGCCGAGGGCTTCGATCTCGATGATGCGGATGTCAGACAACATGGCGGTACCCGATTGCTTGAGCTGGGCCGACATGGTCGCTGGAATGGAGGCTGGCGGCAATCGTGGGAGAAAATGTCTGCAAACAAAAAAACGGCCGAAACCGAAGTTTCGACCGCTTTTTGATTGGCTCCCCGGGACGGATTCGAACCGCCGGCCAAGTGATTAACAGTCACTTGCTCTACCGCTGAGCTACCGGGGATCAGCAGCTCGCCGGGGCTGTGCCCCAACGAGGTGGCGGTATATAGCAGCGCTTTTCGGCGAGTGCAAACCTGAAACGTGACAGCCGGGCGATTTTCGCATGAACAAAATAGCCCGTGCTCCGCCGCACCCTTGAAGCGCGCCGGATGCTCCGCAATCAGACGCAAGCTCTGGAGATGACTGGGAATTTTTCAGGGAAAAGCTGGAGGCCCGGGCCGGAATCGAACCGACGTGCAAGGATTTGCAATCCTCTGCATCACCACTCTGCCACCGGGCCAGCAGGGCGGGATAGGTAACGATCCGCTCCACGTCCGTCAATGCCTTTTCAAAAGAAGATGACCTGCAGAAATCTGATTGCGCGTTTCACACATTCCCTTTCGACAGGGCGTCGAGAACCGCGTCCGTGACCTGGCGGGTCGACGCAGATCCGCCGAGATCCCGTGGCAGAACGGAGCCATCTGCCGTCACCCGCTCGATCGCGGACATCAACCGCGACGCGGCATCCGTCTGCCCCAGATGCTCGAGCAGCATGGCGCTGCTCCAGAAGGTGCCGATCGGATTGGCCACGCCCTTGCCGGTGATATCGAAGGCCGAACCGTGAATCGGCTCGAACATGGAGGGCATGTCCCGTTCCGGTCGCAGATTGCCTGTCGGCGCGATCCCGAGCGAGCCGGTCAGGGCAGCGGCCAGATCGGACAGCACGTCGGCGTGCAGATTGGTGGCAACGACCGTATCCAGGCTCCTCGGGTCGAGCACCATCCGGGTGGTCATCGCATCGACCAGCATCTTGTCGGTCTCCACATCCGGATAGTCGGACCGGATCCGGTCGAAAACGCTGTCCCAGAACACCATGCCGTGCCGCTGTGCATTGGATTTCGTCACCAGCGTCAGTTTCTTGCGGGGCCGGGAACGCGCGAGTTCAAAGGCAAAGCGCTGGATCCGCTCCACGCCGGTCCGTGTGAAGATGGAAACGTCGAGACCGACCTCCTCCGGCAGGCCGACATGGACCCGGCCGCCGGCGCCGGCATATTCGCCTTCCGAATTCTCCCGCACGATCACCCAGTCCAGATCCTCGGCGGTGACACCGGCAAGCGGGCCCTTGATACCTGGAAGCAGACGGGCAGGGCGGACATTGGCGTATTGATCGAGTGTCTGGCAGATCTTGAGCCGCAACCCCCATAGCGTGATGTGGTCCGGAATATCGGGATCGCCGGCCGAACCGAACAGAATCGCGTCATAGTCCCGCAGGGTATCGACTCCGTCCTCCGGCATCATCACGCCATGCTTGCGATAATAGTCGCCGCCCCATGGAAAGTGTTTGAACGATAGTTCGAAATCCGGGTTGTCCGAAGCAATTGCCTCAAGGACCTCAACGCCGGCAGCGATCACTTCCGGGCCGATTCCATCGCCGGGAACAGCGGCAATCCTGTAATTTTTCATCGCTCCATCACTTCCGGCCCGTATACGGGCTCTGCTCCTTGGTGTGGTATCCTGATTGTGTTCAAATTTCTCCCAAAGTATAACTCCCTCAGGGTCGTGTATCGGCTCGTCTTTTCACATGCTGGAGCACTGTCGCGAGATGACGGACTTCGCCACTGCACGCCACAACATGGTCGAGAGCCAGATCCGGACCAACAAGGTCACGGATGCAGCAATCATCGACGCGTTCGAAATGGTGCCGCGGGAACTGTTCGTTCCCAAAAACCTCATGGGTGTCGCCTATGTCGACGAGGATCTGAACATCGGCAACGGCCGGGTCCTGATGGAACCCATGGTGTTCGCGAGGCTGCTGCAGATCGCTCTGCCGGACGCCGGTGACGAAGTGCTCGATCTGGCCTGCGGATGCGGCTATTCGACGGCCATCCTGTCGCGCCTGACCGGAACGGTCTACGGCATCGAACAGGATGAACAGCTTGTCAGCGGCGCCAATGAACGCCTCGGATCCCTCGATGTCGACAATGCCGCGGTGATTGCTGGCGATCCTCTCAGCGGCTATCCGAAAAAAGCACCATACAGCCTGATTGTGATCGGTGGCGGTGTCGAGCGCATCCCGGACACGATCACGGATCAACTTGCCGATGGTGGACGGCTGATTACGATATTATATGAAAACGGCGCCCGTCAGGGGACCGCTGTGCTGGTTGAAAAATTTGGCGCTACAGTTTCCAAGCGGGTGGTTTTCGATGCATCCGTGCCGTTGCTTCCAGAGTTCCGGAAAGAGCCGAAGTTTGTATTCTAGGCAGTCGAATTTACATTTAGATGAATCGGAAAGGTCCCGGATGACACGCGTGACGAGTATGAAAAAGCTGCACCTTACAGCGGCGATGCTGACAGTCTCAATGTGTATTCTCGGTGTTTCCGGATCGCCATCCTCTGCTGATAGCCTCTCTGATGTTTTGGCTTACACCTATCGGACAAATCCGGACCTGAACGCCGCGCGGGCCAATCTGCGGGTGATCGATGAAGGAGTTCCGCGGGCCAAGGGCGGCTGGCTTCCGAGGGTGTCCTCGACACTGTCTGTCGGATATTCACAGATCGATTCGGAGACCAACGCCTCCTCCACGGATGGCGATGTCACACCGAAAGACGCGACCATCTCGGTGACGCAGGACCTTTACCGGGGCGGACGGACCGAGGCGGACATCAACCAGTCCGAATACCGGGTTCAGCAAGAGCGGGCCAATATGTTCGACACCGAACAGAATATCCTTCTCAATGCACTCACCGTGTATATGAACGTGATTCGGGACAAGTCGGTCCTGGAGCTGCAGCAGAAAAACCGGGAACGACTCGAAACGCAGCTCCGCGCGACCCGCGACCGTTTCGAAGTCGGTGAGGTTACCCGCACGGATGTGGCCCAGTCGGAAGCTCGTGTGGCCCGGGCCGAAGCCGACCTTATCCAGGCTGAAGGCAATGTCATCAGTTCGCGTGTGGCCTTCGAGCGGGTTGTCGGAACGGTTCCCGATCAGCTGGATAGCCCGGATATCGATATCTCATTGCCCGACAGCAGGGAGAGTGCGGTCGAGCAATCCGTTATCAATAATTTCTCCCTGATTGCCGCCAAATTCGATGAGCGGCGCCTGGGCGAGGTGATTGATCTTGTCTATGGCGAATTGTTGCCGACAGTCAGCGTGATCGGCAGCGCCGATTATTCTGCCGACAGCGGTTTCAACGACGACAGGTCGACCGAGCTCAGCCTCACCGCACAGGTGATTATTCCGCTCTATCAGAAGGGGCAGGTCTCCGCCCGGGTCCGTGCTGCGAAGGAAGATGCGAACCGCTCCCGCATCGTCGTGGAGTCGATTCGCCGCAATACGGTCGACCTGGCCGCCCGCGCCTACGAGTCGTGGCAGACGGCGGTAGCGCAGATTGTTGCCCTGAAGGCCGGCGTCGATGCCGCCAATATCGCCCTGGAAGGTGTCGAGCAGGAAGCTACCGTCGGCGCCCGGACCGTGCTTGATGTCCTTGATGCGGAGCAGGAGCTGCTCGACGCGCAGGTCAGTCTGGTCAGCGCAAACCGGGATGAAGTGGTGGCTGCATATACGCTTCTGCTCGCCACGGGCAAACTCACGGCAGTCGATCTCGGTCTTGATGTAGAGTTCTATGATTATGACAAGCACTACCGGGATGTCATAGACCGCGTCTGGGGAACGGACGTTACCGGAAAGTTGCCGTGACCGTTCAGAACTACCATCAGGATGATGGGCTAGCCTTTCAAAGACTTGTAGGATAACCTTTAAGCCTATTGATTCCATGTGGGTTTGAGTCTGGATGAGTGACACGGCGCAAGAACCGTCGATGGAGGAAATCCTCGCCTCGATAAGGCGAATTATTTCCGAAGACGGTGAGGAGGGCGAAGACGCCCCAACTCCTGAAGAAGCTGCCGCGCCAGAGCCGACTCCTGAACCGGAGCCCGAGCCTGAACCGGAGCCCGAAGCTGAGCCTGAACCGGAGCCTGAACCCGAACCAGAGCCTGAAGCAGAACCGGAACCGGAGCCCGAACCGGATTTCGAGGAAGACGAAGATGTCCTCGATCTGACGGATATGGAGGAAGAACAGCCGGAGCCGCTGTTCGACGAGCAGAAATTCAAGGAAGACGAGCCGGAACCTGCTCCCGCACCGCCTCCGCCGCCCCCTCCGCCGCCGTTGCAGCAGCCGCAACAGCAGCCGAGCGAGGGACTGGTTTCCCCGCCGCAGGCCGCCGAAACGGTCGACGCGTTCAGCCGTCTGAACGAAAAGCTGAACGAGGATTATCACGAGCTGCCGATCGGCAACGGCGCCATCACGCTTGAGCGACTGACGCGGGAACTGATGCGGCCGATGCTCAAGGAATGGCTCGATCAGCACCTGCCGATGATGGTCGAACGGCTGGTCCGTGAGGAAATCGAGCGGCTGGTGATGCAGTCCCAACGGCGCGATCCCTGGTAAGAACCACCGGGTCCGGGCTTTCCGGGCTGGAATTCCAACCGATGATGCCCTAAACCTGCTCTCCTTTCGGGGAGCAGGTTCTATCTGTTTTCCGATACCGGTTTCACGACAAGGCCAAAGGCATCACCATGCTTGGAAAGACATTCGAAGCGGCCGCGGTTGAGCGGACCCATTACGAGAATTGGGAAAAAGCGGGTGCATTCGCTGCCGATCCCGGCTCGAGCAAGGTCCCGTACACCATCATGATGCCGCCGCCGAACGTCACCGGCAGCCTGCATATGGGCCACGCGCTGACCTTTACGATTCAGGACATCCTGATCCGGTACAAGCGCAAGACCGGCAAGGACGCACTGTGGCAGCCGGGCACGGACCATGCGGGTATCGCGACCCAGTCGGTCGTTGAGCGCCAGCTTGCCGCCAAGCAGATCGATCGGCGCGATATCGGCCGGGAGGCATTTGTCGAGAAGATCTGGGAATGGAAAGCCGAATCCGGCGGCACCATTACCAACCAGCTTCGCGCCCTCGGAGCCTCGCCTGACTGGCCGCGCGAACGTTTCACCATGGATGAGGGCTGTTCGGAAGCCGTCGCGAAGGTTTTCGTTGAATTGCACAAGAAGGGTTTGATCTACAAGGATAAACGCCTTGTGAACTGGGACCCGAAACTGCATACCGCAATTTCCGACCTGGAGGTCCAGCAGGTCGAGAGCAAGGGCCATCTCTGGTACTTCCGCTATCCGCTGGAAGACGATCCCAGCCGGCATATTGTCGTGGCGACAACCCGCCCGGAAACCATGCTGGGCGACAGCGGCATTGCCGTGCACCCGGATGACGAGCGCTACAAGGACCTGATCGGCAAACATGCCATTCTGCCGCTGGTCGGCCGCCGCATTCCGATCGTTGCCGACGAGTATTCAGACCCCGAGAAGGGCTCCGGCGCGGTCAAAATGACCCCGGCCCATGATTTCAACGATTTCGAGGTCGGCCGGCGGCACGATCTTGAACAGATCAACATCTTCGACAGTCAGGCCCGAATCAACGAAAACGCGCCGGAGGCCTATCAGGGGCTCGACCGGTTCGACGCCCGGAAAAAGATCGTCGCGGACATGGAAGCCGCCGGCCTTCTGGAGCAGATCGAGGATATCCAGCATACCGTTCCGCACGGTGACCGCTCCGGCGTCGAGATCGAGCCCTGGCTGACCGATCAGTGGTATTGCGACGCGGAAACCCTGGCGAAACCGGCCATTGAAGCCGTTGAAACCGGGAAAACCCAGTTCGTACCGAAGAACTGGGAGAACACCTATTTCGAATGGATGCGCAACATCCAGCCCTGGTGCATCTCGCGCCAGCTCTGGTGGGGCCATCAGATCCCTGCATGGTACGGCCCTGACGGCACGATTTTCGTCGAGGAGACGGAAGAGGCCGCCCAGGCTGCCGCGGATGCACATTACGGCGCGCCGACCGAGATCATCCGCGACGAAGACGTGCTGGATACCTGGTTTTCCTCAGCGCTCTGGCCATTCTCCACCCTCGGCTGGCCGGAAAAGACACCGGAGCTGGACCGCTATTATCCCGGCGATGTGCTCGTCACCGGCTTCGACATCATTTTCTTCTGGGTCGCCCGGATGATGATGATGGGGATTCACTTCATGGGCGAAGTGCCGTTCTCGACAGTCTATATCCACGCCCTGGTCCGCGATCAGCACGGTGCCAAGATGTCCAAATCCAAGGGCAATGTGATGGACCCGCTCGATCTGATCGAGAAATTCGGGACCGACGCGCTGCGCTTTACCCTGACGGCAATGGCTGCACAGGGCCGTGACATCAAGCTCGCCGAAAGCCGGATCGAAGGCTACCGGAACTTCACCACCAAACTCTGGAATGCCGCGCGCTACGCGGAAATGAACGAATGCACCTATGATGCGTCGTTTGATCCGAAGGCGCCCACGCAGATGGTCAATCGCTGGATCATCTCCGAGCTGGCGGAAACGGAAGCCAAGGTCTCGAAGGCGATCGAGGATTATCGGTTCAACGAAGCCGCCTCCACCCTGTACCACTTCACCTGGGGCACCTATTGCGACTGGTATCTTGAATTCACCAAGCCGATCCTTTCCGGCGCCGACAAGGCTGCGGCCGAAGAAACCCGGAAGACGACAGCTTGGGTACTGATGCAGGCCATTAACCTGCTGAATCCGCTGATGCCGTTCATCACGGAAGAGCTCTGGGGGGCTTTTGGCGGAGAAGGGCAGTTGATCACTGCAGCCTGGCCAACCGATTTGCAGGAAGCCGCCGACGCCGGCGCTGTCGCCGAAATGAACTGGGTGGTGCGGCTGATTACCGAGGTCCGTTCGATCCGTTCGGAGATGAACGTCCCGGCAGCCGCCAAGATCGACCTGATGCTGAAGGACATGTCGGCTCAGACGGCAGAGCGGCTGGAGCGGCACCGCGACGTGATCATCCGTCTGGCCCGTCTGGAAAAGGTTACGGCAACCGACGACATTCCGACCGGCGCGGTTCAGGGCGTGATCGACGAAGCCATGATCGTGCTGCCGGTCGCCGATGTGGTCGATCTGGCCCAGGAACGCGTGCGGCTGGAAAAGGATCTCGGCAAGCTGGACAGTGAAATCACCAAGCTGGACAAGAAGCTCTCGAACGAAAGCTTCGTATCCCGCGCGCCGGTTGAGGTGGTGGAAGAGAACCGCGAACGGCTGGCCGACGAAAAGGCCCGGCGCGACAAGCTCGCTGCCGCACTGGAACGGATCGCCGCTCTCTAGGGTACAGAACCGTCAGTCCTGGACACTTTCCCAAAGCCCGCGCTTCCCTGCGCGGGCTTTTTCTTCGGCCGGGCGATACGCATTGCCCGCCTCGTCCGCGACTGCCCAGCCAGCCAGAACCATCTCGTTCGAGAGATCCTTGTTCTTCACGATGCAGCGGGCATTGAAAGTTTCCACGGCCACACAGCGGGCCTGTTGATGGTCAGCCAGTGCCTGAAGGTGCTTCTTCGCCGCTGCACCGCAGAGCCAGGGCAGGGCGCCGCGCAGGCATTTCTGCCGCGGACTCGGCGCAACAATCCCGAAAAGCTTGATCACACTTCTGTCGATCTGGATGGTTCCGGCGTCAATGACCCGGGCCATGCCTTCAATGACGATCGGCTTCTTGTCCGCCGCCATTGCGGCACCGGAAAAGCCGGCGAGGCAGAGCAGCATCGAGAGCAAGAGGGCTGGCGCATGCATGCGGTTGCTCCATGTTCAGAACGGCATTCAAATCGACGGTGCGATGAAATCAGGCCAGATTCCGCTTTCTTCCGCAAGGGCAAGTGGGTCTTTCCCGCGGGTGAAGCCGGTTTCGACCAGCAGGGTCTTCATTCCTCTGGCCCGTCCGCCGAGCACATCCGTGTGCAGCGTGTCGCCGACACAGAGCACCCGCTCCGGCGGAATGTGAGCCAGATCGCGCATGGCCAGCTCATAGACCGGGGCAAAAGGCTTTCCGAGAAAGATCGGCCGGATTTCGGTCTCATCGGCGAGCTGATGTGCCAGATATCCCGGCTCCAGGCTCATGGCGTCGCTATAGGGAGCGGTCAGATCCGGGTTTCCGACAATGACCGGGCGGGGATGACGTTTGAAGCTCTCGAGAACCGGGGCGAAATCCTTGCGCCAGAAATCATCGCAATCGAGCAGCAGCAAACCGGCAGCCCCGTCGATATCCGCTTCTTCCCCAGGCCAGGCCCGGACGTCAACCGCACCGGCCGGAATCAGGCTTGGATCCAGGCCGATGGCTGCCCAGTAACCGTTTCCGCTAGGCGGAAGGCTGTCTTCGAGCAAGCTGATCCCGGCAAAAATCTCCGCTTCCTCGAACAGATACCCGCGCGCGCGATGGCTTTCACACATCGCCGCGATGCCTTTCGAGCCGTCGTTCGAGACGACACGGACGGCAACGCCTGCCTTGCGGATACACTCATAGGCCGCCGCCCCTTGCGGAATGACGGGCGGACCAAGGCTGAGAACACCGAAATTATCGAGAATCACGGCGTCGAAATCGCCGATGATCTCGGCAATGCCGGAGACCTGGCGCGGCGTGACCGGCGGCGGTGCGGGAGGTAGCCTGTGCGCCCAGCGCAGATAACCGGCCCAGGTATCGTCGAACGTCAGATATTCACGCGCACACATGCCTGTCGGTCCCTCGTTCGGTCTGAATTTGGAACCGGAGCGGTTCCAGGAGAATGGCCCCGGGCAAATTGCCTTTGCGCATGGCCCGCGTCTAAAGTGTCTGGCATTGATTACAGGCAGAGGCAGTTTCTGCCAATGCCGGGACAAGAGATGTCCGGACCGCCCACGATACGCGGTTCGCCATATCTGTATGGAACCTGAATGACACATCACGGGGATGAAACCGGAACAGGACAGGAACCGCGCCGCTGGCGCAGATCCGAGTTTGTCGGTCTTGTCGTTTTTCTTCTCATCTGCGTGGCCGTTCTGCCGTTTGTGCGGGACAGCTACATCCTCCAGGACGTCTGGGTCGCACTCTGCGGCGCTATCGGCATCAAATAGTTTAGTCATTACAACCTGACGGGAGAGCCCGAATGGCGCGGATCATCATCGGCGGCTTTCAGCACGAGACGAACACCTTTGCCCCCAGCAAGGCTGGGCTCGATGCCTTTACCAGCCCGGGAAGCTGGCCCGCACTGGTCACGGGGGAGGCGCTGTTCGACGCCGTCAGGGGCATCAATCTGTCGGTCGCGGGCTTCATCGAGCAGGCCCGGGAGCTCGGGCATGACCTGGTGCCGACCACATGGGGCGCGGCATCCCCGTCCGCCCATGTGACGAGCGAGGCGTTCGAGCATATCGCCGGGCTGATCCTGCAGGGCATTGAAGCGGCCTTGCCGGCCGACGCGCTTTATCTCTGCCTGCATGGCGCCATGGCCACGGAGACCTACGAGGACGGCGAGGGCGAGCTGTTGCGCCGGATCCGTACCCTCGTCGGCGAGGATCTGCCGGTCCTGGCCAGTCTCGACCTGCATGCCAATGTGACGCCGGAAATGGTCGGCCTGACCAACGGTCTCGTCGCCTACAGGACCTATCCGCATATCGACATGGCCGATACCGGCGCCCGGACCGCACGCCGCCTCGATCATTTGCTGAAATCCGGCCGCAAACCTGTTCACGCCTTCGAGCAGATTCCCTTCCTGATGCCTTTGGTCCGGCAATGTACGATGGCCGAGCCCGCGGCTGGCTTGTACGCCATGATTCCGGATCTTGAGGCCGCACATGGTGTGTCACTTTCCTTCGCGACAGGCTTTCCGGCGACCGACATTTATCACTGTGGCGCCTCCGTCTTCGCTTACGGTGAAACCGAAGAGGGCGTGAAACAGTCCGTGAAACAACTGGTTGATGCCGTTTGTGCAAAAGAAGCAAATTTCTCCGCCTCGCTGCCCGACCCGGACGAAGCAGTTTTTCAGGCAATGCGGATTGCGGCGTCGGCGGACCGTCCCGTGGTGATCGCGGATGTGCAGGACAATTCCGGCGGCGGCGGAGACAGCGATACGACGGGCCTGTTGCGGGCACTTGTCCGGAACGGCGCCGAAGGGGCCGCACTCGGCTTGCTGGTCGACGCAGAGTCGGCCCTAGCGGCGCATCAGGCCGGTGAGGGGGCGGAGGTCACGCTCTCCCTCGGCGGCAAGTCCGGGGTGCCGGGCGACGCGCCCTTTGAAGGGACATTCCGGGTCGAGGCCCTCTCGAACGGAGAATTCACGGCGACCGGGCCGTTCTATTCCGGCACCCACATGCGGCTCGGCCCGTCCGCCCGACTCAGCATCAATGGTGTGCAGATCGTGGTTGGCTCCCGCAAGGTGCAGATGGCGGACCGGATGATGTATCGCTTCCTCGGCATTGAGCCGGAGAAGATGAAGATCTTGGTGAACAAGAGCTCGGTGCACTACCGGGCCGATTTCGCCCCGATCGCGGCGGAAATCATAGAATGTGCGGCGCCGGGACCGGTGCTGGCCGATCCGGCGGCGCTACCGTGGAAACATCTGCGTGAAGGGCTGCGGACCCGCCCGTTGGGCGAGCCGTTCAAGCCAGGCTGAGCTAACTTACTTTCAGCGAGGCCTATTTGTGTGATGGGAGAAATTGTTACCTAGGGGGACGGTCGCGCGTTTGACCTTCGAGTAATTCTACAAGTAACTCACGTGGCCAGATCAGTCCGAGCTGTGTATCGAGAGCATCTTTTGATTTAATTCGACCGGAGTAAACACCCACGAATCGGGTCCATATCCCAGCTTCAACTTTTGTTTCTTGGTTATCAAGACGGTGGACACTCTTGCTCCGAATTATCACTGGGGAACCTGACATGCCAGGACGAGAAGCAGTGTCGACGAGCAAATGTCGTTGTTGATCCGGTGAGATCTGGGGTTCCGATGCGATGCTTCCTCGCTTCCAAACGGGCAATCCGGCGAAAATAGGCTCAAATGGATATCCGAGAACAAATACGTCGTCGCCGATCTCTATTTTTAATGGGTGCTCTTGATTTCGATTGATGGGGAAGCACGAAACAGTTTCGTCGTGCTCAAACGGAATGGCGGCAATATCCACTTTCTCCCGAAGCGTTGGATGAACCTGCCAAACCGGTAATCCGTCTGTGTCGAACAGTTTGATTTCTGAAAATTTTCCTCTGCCGAGTTCCTTTGGATCTTTAAACGCGACATGAACTCGGTCCGGCTCAGCTAACGAATTGGATAAGTGTTTTCCGGTTTCAGGATTACGGCCCGATAGATTGTGCCAATTGGTAATTAAGTAGAGACGTTCTTGATGTTCCCAGCAAAAGCAAGTTCCTCGAGCAAGTTTTGTGTCACCGAAACACATAAACATTGGCATCGTAGAAGCAGAATATGGATCTATCTGAACTGCTTTGTTCTTTTCCAAGATTAATCTACAAACTTAATTCGATCCAGACCGGGGTATGGTCCGAAGCCTTGGACTTGCCGCGCGGGCCTGAATCGATGCCTGAAGCTTTCAGCCGGTCCGCCGCCTGCGGCGACAGCAGAAGATGGTCGATCCGGACGCCGTGATCGTTCTGCCAGGCGCCGCCCTGATAATCCCAGAAGCTGTAGCGGTGCGGCGCGGTGTTATAGATCCGGTAGGCGTCGGCATAGCCGAGATTGAGAATGGACCGGTACGCGGCGCGGGATTCCGGCTGGCACAGCGCGTCGTCGGCCCAGGCCGCCGGATCGTGCACGTCTTCGTCCGCCGGCACGACATTGTAATCGCCGGCCAAGACAACCGGACCCTCGCGTCGCAGCAGGGTTTCGGCCCGGGACTGCAGGCGTTTCATCCAGCCCAGCTTGTAGCTGAACTTCTCTGTGCCGACCGGGTTGCCGTTCGGCAGATAGATCGAGGCAAAGCGGATGCCGCCGATGGTGCCTTCGACATAGCGGGCCTGCGCGTCCGCATCGTCGCCGGGCAAGCCGACCTGCGGATCCTCGATCTCGTGTCTGGAGAGGATGGCAACGCCATTATAGCTTTTCTGGCCGTGCGCCAGGATCTTGTAGCCGCGCTCCTCGATCTCAAGGCGCGGGAAATTCTCGTCCACTGTCTTGGTTTCCTGGAGCATGGCAACGTCCGGCTGGAAGCCGTCGAGCCATTCCAGCAGGTTCGGAAGCCGCGCCTTGATCGAATTGACGTTCCAGGTGGCCGCTTTCATGGGGGAGTCCGTTCCGGGGAGAGCAGGAAAATTGGCGAGCGGACAGTCTGCCCGCACAGCAGCGCGCGGCCAAGATACTTTGCCACAAGTCGCAGAAAACCGCCTGGATCAGGCTGTCAGAGGGAGAAGGAGGTGCCGCAACCGCAGGAAGACGAGGCGTTCGGATTCGTGACCTGGAAATAGGCGCCGAGCAATTCCTCGACATAATCCAGCACCCCGCCATCCAGCAGGTCGAGGGACGTGTCGTCCACCACCACTTTCGCGCCATGGCTCTCGAACACATGGTCGTCGTCTTTCATGGTGTCGTCGAAACCGAAATCGTACTGGAAGCCCGAGCAGCCGCCGCCTTCGACACCAACGCGCATGAACTTGCCGGCGCTGTCCTCCTCCATGGCGAGCAAGACCTTGACCCGCCGGGCCGCGCTTTCGCTCAGCCCGAAGCTTCGCCCACCGGTTCCCGGCGGGACGGCCGGTCCACTGTCTCCATGGTTTTCAGCGAGGCTCATAGCCGCTCCGATCAACGCGTTCGAATTCTGACCGTGATCATTATACGGTCCTGCATGGAAAAGTAATGCGTCTGCCCCTGAATTCAACTGTTTTCCGGCTCGCGGCATTGCGCGAAGGGGCGCCCGAGAGTAGGTTCCGCCCAGTTCGAATCGCTCTTGGCCCCTGTAAATGCCCGAGTCCCAAAACTGGACGTTCAAACAGCAGTTCGCGCCCTATGCGGCCGACTTCAGGAACAGCCGCGGCCGGCTGTTCCCGGAGCCGGAAGCGCGCGAGCGCACGCCGTTCCAGCGCGACCGGGACAGGGTCCTGCATTCGGGCGCTTTCCGGCGCCTGGAATACAAGACCCAGGTCTTCGTCTATCACGAGGGCGATTATTACCGCACCCGGCTGACACACAGTCTCGAAGTTGCCCAGATCACCCGCTCGATCTGCCGGTCCCTCGGCCTGAACGAGGATCTGGCGGAAGCACTGGCCCTGGCGCACGACCTTGGCCACACCCCGTTCGGCCATGCCGGAGAGGATGCGCTGGATGCCGTGATGGCGCCCTATGGCGGCTTCGACCACAATGTGCAAACGGTGCGGGTCCTGACCCTGCTTGAACAGCGCTACGCGGCGTTCGACGGGCTCAATCCCACATGGGAGACGCTGGAAGGCATCATCAAGCACAATGGTCCGGTGACTGGCGGTGCCGCTCCCGGCGAGGTCCCCCCGATCATTACCGAACTGGACTCGCAACTGTCATTGCAGTTAGAGAGTTTTGCCAGTGCAGAAGCCCAGATCGCCGCGCTTTCCGACGATATCGCCTATCACGCACACGACATCGACGACGCGCTGCATGCGGATCTTTTCGAAATCGAAATAATGCTGGATGTGCCTCTGATCGGCCCGATCGTATCCGAGGTGCTGGAGAGTTATGGAAAACTCTCTCGCGCCAAGCTGGTGCAGGAGATCGTCCGCCGCCTGATCGGGGCCATGGTGGAGGATCTGCTCACTGAAAGCCGGCGCAGACTGGCGGAACACAAGCCGCGCTCGGCCGATGACGTGCGCGGCGCACCGGTGCCGCTGATCTCCTTCTCTGCCGAAATGGAGGAGCAGAACCGGTCATTGAAGGCGTTCCTGTTCCACAACATGTACCGCCATTACAAGGTCAACCGGATGGCCAGCAAAGCCCGCCGGGTTGTCAGGGACATGTTCGAATTGCTGATGGCGGAACCGAATTGCCTTCCGGCGCAATGGCAGCGGACCGGCAACGATCAGCCCGGCCAGATCGACGCCGGTAAACAGGCGCGCCTTGTCGCAGACTATATCGCAGGAATGACCGATCGCTACGCGATGATCGAGCATGCCCGTCTCTTTGATCTTAACGCGAAGACTTAAATGAACGTTTTCAGATACTTTCAAAACAAACTTAATGCGGAAATAGAAGCTCTGTTCGTTGAAGGGGCACTACCCGCCGGCCTGGATATCAGCCGCGCGACCGTCGAGCCTCCCCGCGATCCGAGCCACGGCGACATCGCCTCGAACGCGGCCATGGTGCTGGCAAAACCGGCCAAAATGAAGCCGCGCGACATCGCCGAGCTGCTGATCGCGAAGATGCGCGCCTGGGACGAGGTGAGCGATGCCGAAATCGCCGGACCCGGTTTCATCAATCTGCGGATCGTGGACGGTTTCTGGCGTGCTGCGGTGGCCGACCTGCTGCGGGAGGGAACGGATTTCGGTCAGTCCAATGTCGGCGCCGGCAAGAAGGTCATGGTGGAATACGTCTCCGCCAATCCCACCGGTCCGCTGCATGCAGCCCATGCCCGCGGGGCAGTCGTCGGCGATGCGCTTGCGGCGCTGCTGGCGAAAGCCGGGTTCGCCGTCACGCGTGAATATTACATCAACGATGCCGGTGCCCAGGTCGATGTCCTGGCCCGTACCGCCTATCTGCGGTACCGGGAAGCGCTTGGCGAGGATATCGGCGCCATTCCGGAAGGCTACTATCCGGGAGCCTACCTGATCGAGGTCGGCGAGGCGCTTGCCGCCCGCGACGGCGACAAATGGCTGCAGGCGGACGAGACGATCTGGCTGCCGGAAATCCGCGCCTTCGCGATTGCGCACCAGATGGACGGTATCAAGGCCGATCTCGGACAACTCGGCGTCGATATCGAGGTTTTCAGCTCGGAGAAGGCCCTGGTCGAGGCCGGCGCGGTCGATTCGGTGATGCAGACCCTTGAGGACCGCGACCTGCTCTATACCGGCGTGCTGCAGCCGCCGAAGGGCAAGCAGCCGGACGATTGGGAGCCCCGGCCGCAACGCCTGTTCAAGGCGATGCAGTTCGGTGACGATGTCGACCGGCCGATCCAGAAGTCCGACGGCAGCTGGACCTATTTCGCCAACGATGTCGCCTACCATCTGGACAAGTACAAGCGCGGTTTCACCGAGATGATCGACGTTTGGGGCGCCGACCACGGCGGCTATGTAAAGCGCATGAAAGCCGCCGTGAAAGCGGTCACGGACGGCAAGGGGGTTCTCGACGTCAAGCTCTGCCAGCTCGTGCATCTGATGGATGACGGCAAGCCGGTGAAGATGTCAAAGCGGGCGGGGACGTTCGTGACCATGCGTGATGTCATCGATTCGGTCGGCAAGGACGTGCTGCGCTTCATCATGCTGACCCGGCGCAACGACCAGACGATCGACTTCGATTTCAAGAAGGTCACCGAACAAAGCCGGGAAAACCCTGTTTTCTATGTGCAATATGCCCATGCGCGCTGCCATTCCGTGTTGCGGCACGCCGCCGAAGCACTGGACGGTGCGGATCTTTCCGCCAGCGGGCTGGCACCGGTAGCGCTCGATCGCTTGACCGATCCGGCCGAGCTTGGTCTCATGAAACTGTTGCTGGAATGGCCGCGGACGGTCGAGAGTGCCGCGGAAGCACATGAGCCGCACCGGATCGCCTTCTATCTCGGTGACGTCGCCACCGAATTCCACGGTTTGTGGAACAAGGGCAAGGAAGACACGACTTTGAGGTTTCTGGTCGATGACGATCGCGAGCTGACCATGGCCCGCATGGCTTTGATCCGGGCAACGCAGACGGTCATTGCCTCGGGTCTCTCGGTTATCGGTGTCGAACCTGTGGAGGAGCTGCGCGCATGAGTCTTCATTCGGGAATGCCGGAACGGCCACGGATGATTGAGGAAGGGGACCGCCCGGGCCCGCCGCCACTCATGTCGGAAGAAAAAACCAAGGGCCGGGGACTGACCATCCTTGCCGCCACGCTTGCGGTTGCCGCTTTCGCCGGCATCGTCTGGTACGCCTACGATCAGGGACGCCGCATCGGCAGCGA
The DNA here is from genome assembly GCF_040217065.1 of Nisaea sp. Classification (GTDB taxonomy): domain Bacteria; phylum Pseudomonadota; class Alphaproteobacteria; order Thalassobaculales; family Thalassobaculaceae; genus Nisaea. The sequence goes on along the minus strand of NZ_JAVJNX010000009.1, from coordinate 155,892 downwards.
AACGGCGGCGCCGACGATCAAGGCCGACACCGCGCCGACAAAAGTCCGGCCGGAGTCTCCGGGCGGCATGGAAGTGCCGCATCAGGACAAGCTGGTGCTCGACGATCTCGGCTCCAACCGGAGCGCCCAGAACAGCGAAAGCCGGGTAGAGCGTTTGCTCCCGCCGCCGGAAACGCCCCTGCCGCCGCCGGCGCCCCTGTCGATCCCGAACAATGACGCGGCAGAGACCGCCGAGGCTCCTGCAACAAGTACGGAATCCGCACCGCCTGCAACGCCTTCGGCGACCGTTGCCATACCGCCCGCACGGAAACCCGCGGACGACACGGCAAAGACGCTTGTACCGCCACCACCGCCGGTTCCGGCCGCAGAAACACCGGAACCCGCTCCGGCGCCGGCCCCCGTCGCGGCTGCGGCGCCCAAACAGGCGCCGACGCCCGCACCGGCTGCAAAGGCTGCGGCAGCCGGCGGGTTCAACATCCAGATTGCCGCCCTGCGGAGTGAAGACGCTGCCGCGAAGGAATGGAACCGGGTTAAATCCGCGAACAGCGGTTTGCTTGGTGCCCTTGTCCCGACCTACCAGCGGGTTACCACCTCCAACGGTGTGTTTTTCCGGGTTCAGGGCGGCCCGATGACCGAAGATGCCGCCCGCGATGCCTGTACTGCCCTGAAAGCCAAGGGCCAGGCCTGCCTTGTGGTGAAACGCTAAACGGAACCCGCCAATGCGCGCCCTGATCCTCGGCTGTGCCGGACCGGAACTCAGCCGGGCCGAGCGGCAGTTCTTCATCGATACCGATCCCTTCGGATTTATCCTGTTCCAGCGCAATTGCGAGAGCCCGGAACAGATCCGGATGCTGACCGAGGACTTGCGTGATTGCGTCGGCCGCCACGCTCCGGTGCTGATCGATCAGGAGGGCGGCCGGGTCCAGCGCCTGAAACCGCCGCAATGGCGTGCGGCCCCGCCGGCAGCGCTGTTTGGCACCCTGCACGCCAAGGATCCGGTGCGGGCGGAGCAGGCGGCACGGGTCAATGCCGGGCTGATCGCGGCGGAACTCGCGGCCTGCGGTGTCGATGTGGACTGCCTGCCCCTGCTCGATGTGCGTCAGGACGGGGCGCACGATGTGATCGGCGATCGCGCTTTCGGCTATACGCCTGAAATCGTTGCCCGGCTCGGACGCGCCCAGGCCGAGGGGCTCGCCGCCGGCGGTGTTGCGCCTGTGATGAAACATATCCCCGGGCACGGCCGGGCAGGGGTAGACAGCCACCATGCCCTGCCGCGCGTCGATACCGGGTTGGATCAGCTGATATCTGTCGATTTCGCGCCTTTCAAGACGCTGAAGGACCTGCCGATGGCAATGACGGCCCATGTCGTCTACGAGGCACTGGACCCGGAGCGGGCGGCGACTGTGTCTCCGATCGTGATCGGCGAGGCCATCCGCAAGGAGATCGGTTTCGACGGTTTGCTGATGAGCGACGATATTTCCATGAAAGCGCTCGCGGAGCCACTGGACGTCTCGACGGCACGGGCGCTCGAGGCGGGATGCGACGTCGTCCTGCATTGTAACGGCGACATGACTGAAATGCAGGCGGTCTCCGGCCCGGCCCCGACATTGTCCGGCGAGGCACTCCGTCGCGCGGAAGCCGTTCTTGGCTTCCTCGAGCGCATCCGGCGGGAGTCCCGGCCGGCCGAATTCGGCGAACTTCTCGCATCCTTCGCCGAGCTCACCGGCACAGAACCGGCTCAAGGCTGATGGAAGAGCTGATTTCCAACGTCCTCTTCACCGCCTCGATCTGGGTCCTGCCGGTTCTGATCGCCATTACCTTCCACGAGGCGGCACATGGCTATGTCGCCAATATGCTGGGTGATCCGACAGCCCGCCTGCTGGGCCGGGTGACGCTCAATCCGTTTGCCCATATCGACCGGTTCGGCACGATCATCCTGCCGATGCTGTGCGTGATCTCGGGCTGGGCACTTGCCGGGACTCCGTTCGTCTTCGGTTATGCCAAGCCGGTGCCGGTCTCCATGTCCCGGCTGAACAATCCGCGCCGCGACATGATGCTGGTTGCCGCAGCCGGTCCTGCCATCAATGTGGTGCTGGCGATTTGCGCGGCAGCCCTGCTGCATACCGTCGCCTGGTTTCCGGACTGGTTCGCCGCCTGGTGGCAGGCCACCCTGATCAACGGCATCCTGCTCAATCTCGTGCTGGCAATCTTCAACCTGCTGCCGATACCGCCGCTCGACGGTGGCCGCATCGTTACCGGCCTGCTGCCCTACGATCTGGCGGTTCGCTATGTCCGGCTCGAGCGATACGGTCTCTTCATCGTTGTCGGACTGATGTTCCTGCTGCCTTATATCGGCCGCGAGATCGGTATCGATCTGGATTACGCCATGCGCCTCGTCATGTTCGGCGTGAAAAATCTGCTACACTTCATCCTGATGCTCACGGGACAACTCTGAGGCAGGCAATGAGCGACGGTTTCGAAAGCCCCGTTCCGGATCACCGCCGCAGGCGGGAACCGGTCCAGCTTTCGCTGTTCCTGAATATCGACGGCTTCGAAGGGCCGATCGATGTTCTGCTGCAGCTGGCGCGGGATCAGAAGGTCGACCTCATCCATGTCTCCGTCCTGCAACTGGCTGAACAGTATCTCGGTTTCGTCAACCAGGCGCAGACCCTCAACCTGGAACTTGCCGCCGATTACCTGGTGATGGCCGCCTGGCTGGCCTATCTGAAATCGCGTCTTCTGCTGCCACCCGACGACAAGGAAGAGGACGAGCAGAGCCCGGAGGAAATGGCCGAGGCATTGCGCTTTCAGCTGATGCGCCTGGAGGCCATGCAGCAGGCTGGAGAGGCCCTGATGGCCCGGCCCCAGTTCGGCGCCGACTTCTTCGCCCGGGGGCAGGGGGAGAGCATCTCCGTCCGCAAGCGCCCGATCTATGACGTCACGCTCTATGAATTGCTGCGCGCCTATGCGGACCATCGGGTACGCCACGACCGGCTGGCCCTGCGCATCGAGGCGACCCACCTCTATTCCGTGGAGGATGCGATCCAGCGCCTGAGCAGGGTACTCGGCGCCGTGCCGGAATGGCAGACCCTGTTTTCCTTCCTGCCGAGCGGTCTGCGCAAGGGTTTGCGCCTGCGTTCTGCCGTCGCCTCGACCTTTGTCGCCTCCCTGCAGCTGGTGAAGGACGGAAAGGCCGAGATCAATCAGGCGGGCAGCTTCGCACCGATCTATTTTCGCTCCCGGGAGGGCGATGCGTGAGTTCCGATGCACCCGAAAATACCGGGCCAAGCCGATCCGAACGGATCGTCGAAGCGCTGTTGTTCGCCAGCAAGGATCCTCTTCCGGTCTCTGAAATAGCCGAGCGCCTGACCGACGGCGTTTCCGCCGAGGATGTTCTTCAGAAGTTGCAGGCCCGCTACGCGACCCGTGGCGTCCATCTGGTGCAGATCAAGGACCGCTGGGCCTTCCGCACAGCGCCCGATCTGGGCGACGCCTTGCGGGTGGAGATGGCCGTCCGGCGCAAACTGTCGCGTGCGGCGATTGAAACCCTGTCCATCGTCGCCTACCACGAGCCTGTGACCCGGGCTGATATCGAAGAGATCCGCGGCGTTGCCGTCAGCAAGGGCACCCTGGACGCCTTGCTTGAAGCCGGCTGGATCCAGCCCCGCGGCAGGCGGCAGGTGCCGGGCCGGCCATTGACCTGGGGTACGACGGAAGCGTTTCTCGATCATTTCGGCCTGACCGCGCTCAGCGATCTGCCGGGGCTTGAGGAACTCAAGGCGACAGGCATGCTGGACAAGAGACCGGGGCTGACATCAATCACCATGGGCGATGAGAGTGATTCCGAGCCCGAAAATGAAGATGACGACGATAACGATCAGTTCGATCTCCTTGAAAATGAAGACGGATCGTAAGTCCGTGATCTCTGAAACCTGACATTTTCAGAGAATGTGATCGGTTCAGCGCTTGAGACCTGACCTCCCATCTGATACCTCCCGGACTGTTATGATTTCGCAAATCAATCGCGTTTCGCGATTCGAACGCGAAAAGTCCGTCAGCAATCAGGTCAGGATCTCGGGATGACGTCGGTACTTCGCCTGGAAGGCGTCAGCCATCAGTTCGACGGTGTCCGCGTGGTTGATGACCTGACCCTCGATATTGCCGAGGGCGAGGTCGTGTGCCTGCTGGGACCGTCCGGTTGCGGGAAAACCACGGCGCTGCGAATCGCGGCCGGCCTGGAGCCGCTGCAAACCGGTCGTATCCTGATGGGCGACACCGAAGTTGCAGCACCTGGCCGGCAGGTTCCTCCCGAGCAGCGCGGGATTGGTCTGGTATTCCAGGATTACGCGCTGTTTCCGCATCTGAGTGTGGCCGACAATGTGGCCTTCGGCCTTTCCGCACTCCCAAAGCCGGTTCGCCGGGAAAAGGCGCTTACTGAATTGCGTCGTGTCGGTATGGACAGCGCGGCGGACAAATTTCCGCATGAGTTGTCTGGAGGCCAGCAGCAGCGGGTCGCGCTGGCACGGGCGCTGGCGCCAAATCCGCGGATTATTCTGTTGGACGAACCCTATTCGGGACTGGACACCGCGCTCCGTGCCCAGGTGCGCGACGATGTCTTGCACCTGCTGAAGGAAAGCGGCGCAGCAACATTGATGGTCACGCATGATCCCGAGGAAGCCATGTTCATGGCAGACCGGATTGCCGTGATGCGCGATGGCAGGATTGTGCAGGAAGGCTCTCCGCACAGTCTCTATTGCTACCCGAATTCCGCGTTCGTCGCTGGTTTCTTCGGAGAAGTGAATGCCTTTACCGGACCGGTCAGCGGCGGTCAGGTCGAAACGCCGATCGGCCCGGTCGCGGCGGGATCCATACCCGATGGCGCAAGGGCAACGATGGTCATAAGGCCGGAAGGACTGCGCGTGACCACATTGCAGGCCGACCAAAGCGACTATACAGCGCTGGTCATGCAATCACGCCTTCTCGGACGCAGCAGCCTGATCCATCTTCACGTTGAATCCGGCGAGACCGGAAGCACGAAAGAATGGCATTTCCACTCCCGCATGCCCGGCATATTCTTGCCGGAGGCCGGCACGCGGCTGCGGATAGAATTCGACCGCGGGCAAATCTTCGTGTTTCCCGCGCAGGAAGGCTAATTTCGTTGGCCTCAAAGCCCTGCCGGACATTGCAGTGGGCCTATGATCATGCCTATATACGGCAAAAGTCCCGATGCGGGACCTAAACGAATCTAGACAGACGGGAGCGTTCGCTCATGGGTTTCGGTAGTATTTGGCATTGGCTTGTTGTCCTGCTGGTTGTCGTCGTGCTTTTCGGCGGAAGCGGAAAGATTTCCTCGCTGATGGGGGACTTCGGCAAGGGCCTGCGCAACTTCAAGAAAAGCATCAAGGAAGAGGATGCGGATCAGGCTTCCGAGGGCGAATCCTCGAAGAGCCTCAATTCCGAGCAGTCCGCTGCTGCACAGCCGAAGGCTGACGAAGCCCAAAAGAGCTGACGGACCCCACCTTGTTGCCCGGCTCTTGCCGGAAACGGACCACGAACGGGCCTGCTGGTTCCGTGACGTGATGATGGTATGCGCTGATGTTTGATCTCGGCTGGCAGGAATTTATGCTGATCGCATTTGTCGCGGTGGTCGTTGTGGGCCCCCGTGACCTGCCGCGCGTCGTGCGTTCGGTCAGCACCTATTTGCGAAAGGCGCGCTCCATTGCCCGCGATTTCCAGGGCAGTCTGGAAGAAGTCGCCCGCGAGGCCGAACTCGACGATCTCCGCAAGGAAGCGAAGAGCATTTCCGGCGGCGACTTCGAGAAGCGCGTGAAAGACTGGGTCGACCCGAAGGGAGAGACCAAGAAGGAGATGGAGCGGATCGCCGGGCAGGCTCGTGACGTCGCATCCTCGCGTCCGGTCGAACCGGCGGCAGCCGAGACCAAAACCGAGACCCCGGCCGAGACCAAAACCCCGGACACGCCCCCGCCGGCAGAAGCGGAACCAGTAAAACCAGACGATAAAGGCGCGCAGAAAAGCGCCGCGGCGGGACAATAACCCATGACTGAGGATGTTGAAGAAAAGCGGATGCCGCTGCTGGACCATCTGGTCGAACTGCGCAGCCGACTGATTTACTCGTTCGCCGCTTTCATTGTTTCTTTCTTCGTCTGTTACGCCGTCTCCGAGCAGATCTTTGCGTTCCTGGTCGCTCCGCTTGCCAGCCTGACCGAGGGCGAGGCCGGCCGGCGGATGATCTATACGGCGCTGCACGAGGCATTCTTCACTTACCTGAAGGTCGCCTTCTTCGCCGCGGCATGTCTGGCCTTTCCGATCATCTCGATCCAGCTCTGGCGCTTTATCGCGCCCGGTCTCTACAAGGATGAGAAGACCGCTTTCCTGCCGTTCCTGCTCGCCACGCCCGTGCTGTTCACGATCGGCGCGGCCATGGTCTATTACCTGGTCATTCCACTGGCGTGGCAGTTCTTCCTCGGTTTTGAACATCCGGGTACCGACGGCTCCCTGCCGCTGGTCCTGGAACCGAAGGTCGACCAGTATCTGTCACTGGTGATGCGCCTGATCTTTGCCTTCGGTGTCTGTTTCGAGCTGCCCGTGCTGATCATTCTGCTCGCCAAGGTCGGCATCGTGACGTCGGACGGTCTCGCCAAGAAGCGGAAATACGCGATTCTGATCGCCTTCGTCGTTGCGGCGATTTTGACGCCGCCGGACGTGATCTCCCAGGTCCTGCTCGCCATTCCGGTCGCGATTCTCTATGAAATCTCGATCATCGGTGCCCGCATCATCGAGAAAAAGCGCCGCGAGCAAGCCGGTGATGACGATGACGACACGGATGAAGACGAGCGTTCGTCTAGCACCGCCACCTGACCAAGCGGCGCCCCGGCTGTAGGCCGGGGCCTGCCGCTGGACCCGTCCGGTGGCACTGCCTATAAGATCAAATCGGAATTCCGAACAGAATGGACGTGTGAGATGCACGATATCAGATGGATTCGCGAGGACGGAGCCGCCTTCGACAAGGCCATGGCGCGCCGCGGGTTTGCCCCGCAGGCGCACACCATCCTCGACATGGACAAGCAGTGGCGGGACACGACGACGGAGCTGCAGAGCCTGCAGCAACGCCGTAACGAAGCCTCCAAGGAAATCGGCAAGGTGAAATCCCAGGGCGGCGATGCCGATGCCCTGATGAAGGAAGTCGCCGACATCAAGGACCGGATGCAGAGCCTTGAGGAAGAGGGGCGTGCCCTTTCCGAAAAGCTGGACGCGGTTCTGTCCGGCCTGCCGAACGTGCTGGACGAGGATGTGCCGGACGGACCGGACGAGAGCGCGAACGTATTGCTGCGTAGCGTTGGCGGTGCTCCCGAGACGAACGCAGCCGCCCCGGATCACGTCGCGATCGGTGAAAAGCTCGGGATGATGGATTTCGAGACAGCCGCGAAGCTCTCGGGCGCCCGGTTCTCACTGCTGCGCGGTCAGCTCGCCCGTCTTGAGCGCGCGCTGGCGAGCTACATGCTGGATATCCACACGGACGAGTTCGGTTATACGGAAATTTCGCCGCCCTACATGGTGCGGGATACCGCATTGTACGGCACCGGCCAGCTCCCCAAATTCGGCGAGGACCTGTTCCGGACCACCGGCGATCACTGGCTGATCCCGACAGCGGAAGTGCCGTTGACCAATATCGCCGCCGGTGAAATCCTGGCGGAAGAGGAGCTGCCGCTGCGGTTCACGGCCTATACACCCTGTTTCCGGTCGGAAGCAGGCTCGGCCGGCCGGGATACACGGGGCATGATCCGTTTGCACCAGTTCAGCAAGGTCGAGCTTGTCTCCGTCACCCATCCCGACAAGTCGATGGAGGAGCATGAGCGCATGACCGGCTGCGCCGAGGAAATGCTGAAGCGCCTCGGGCTTTCCTACCGGGTTGTCACGCTCTGTTCCGGGGATACCGGGTTCGGCGCCCGCAAGACCTACGATATCGAGGTCTGGCTGCCGGGGCAGGACGACGGCAAGGGCATGTACCGGGAAATCTCCAGCTGCTCCAACTGCGGTGATTTCCAGGCCCGCCGCATGAAGGCGCGCTATCGCATCGACGGCGGCAAGCAGACCGGCTTCGTGCACACCCTGAACGGCTCCGCCCTGGCGGTCGGCCGGACATTGATCGCCGTGCTGGAGAATTACGCGGAAGCGGATGGTTCTGTTAGCATTCCCGAGGTGCTGCGGCCCTACATGGGCGGGCTTGAGAAGATTTCGGCAGAGGGCTGACAGGAGACCGCCGCATGACCTGGCCGCTCGATGCCGGCAACGCCCGCATCCTGATCACGAATGATGACGGCTTTTACGCACCGGGACTGCAGGTCCTGGTGCGGATCGCCCGCGCGCTTTCGGAAGATGTCTGGGTCGCGGCGCCGGAGAGCGAGCAGAGCGGGGCCGGGCATTCCCTGACCCTCCGGCGCCCCCTGCAGGCCCGGGAACACCAACCCAACTGGTTCTCTGTGAACGGCACGCCGACAGATTGCGTGCTGCTCGCGGTGAACGAGCTGATGAGAGGAAAGCAGCCGGACATCGTTTTGTCCGGCGTGAACCGGAATGGAAACCTGGCCGATGACCTGACCTATTCCGGCACGGTTTCCGCCGCCATGGAAGCGACGATACTCGGCGTGCCGGCCGTTGCCTTCAGCCAGGAACTGATCGACGGTCAGCCGGCCGACTGGACCCCGGCGGAGACTTTCGGGCCGAATTTGCTGCGCCGGATTATGCATGAAGGGTTCCCGGATAACACATTGCTAAACGTGAACTTTCCTCCGGTACCAGCCGATCAGGTGAAGGGCATACAAGTCACCACCCAGGGCCGCCGCAAGAGCGGCGACGATATTCTGGAAGTGACGGACCCCCGCGGGGCGCGGCACTACTGGATCGGGCATATGCAGAGCATGAAGCCCTATGCGGAGGGGACCGACCTGGCCGCCGTTGATGCCGGCTACATCTCCGTCACGCCGATCAAGATGAACATGACCGATCACGAAACCCTGGCGGCGCTTCAGGGCGCTTTCGAGCTGGACAGTCAATCGACTGAGACGCGATGACTCTTGAGGAAAACAAGATACGTCTGATCATGGAGCTGCGACGCGAAGGCATCGCCGACAGCAATGTTCTGGGCGCCATCGAGCGGGTTCCGCGGGAAATCTTCATTCCGGCGCCGATCAAGAGTTTCGCGTATGACAACAGGGCGCTTCCGATCGGCGCCGGGCAGACCATCAGCCAGCCCTATATCGTCGCCTTCATGACCCAGGCCCTGAACATCAATGACCGCTGCAAGGTTCTGGAGATCGGCACCGGTTCCGGCTACCAGACCGCGATCCTCGCCCGCCTGGCGCGCCGGATCTACACGGTGGAGCGCCATCCCAGCCTCGCGGATGAAGCGAAAGAACGGTTCAAGGCGCTGGATCTTCACAAGGTGGTCACGCGTGTCGGCGACGGCAGCAAGGGCTGGCCCGAACAGGCGCCGTTCGACCGGATCATTGTCACGGCAGCATCCGAAGATGTGCCGGAAACATTGCTGGACCAGCTCGGCGAGGGCGGCATCATGGTCGTCCCGATCGGCCCGCAGGACGGCACCCAGCATATTCATCGCTTTACCCGGACAGCGGACGGCATCGAGGACGAATGTCTTCTGCCGGTGCGATTCGTGCCGCTGGTCGAGAGCGAGGTGCGTGACAGCGCCTGATTATGCTGGCGATCAGTGGCTCCTGGTGCGGGCCTGCGGGAGCCGCTTGAGAAGCCGGATGGCAATACCTAAACTCGCGACATGGCAATGATGGCACCACGATTCCGGGCCCTGCTGGCCTTTTCCATACTGGCCGCCCTGCTGACCGCCTGCAGTGCGGGCGGGCCGCGTCTTGCCTATAGCCCGTCGGAACAGCGCTCGGCGCATCTCGCCATTCCGCCGGGCGGGCGGATCAGTGCCGGGCCGCGGGACACCGTCTACGAGATTTCCCGGCGTTATGGCGTGCCGGTCCGGGACATCATCCTGGCGAACCAATTGCAGCCGCCCTACAAGCTGGCTGTCGGACAGGATCTGCGCCTGCCGGCACCGAGCACCTATCTGGTCCGACCGGGTGACACCGTCTTCTCGATCTCGCGGCGCTTCAATGTCGATATGCGCACGGTCGTGCAGATGAATGATATAGCGGCGCCCTATCAGATCCGGGTCGGGCAGGGGCTGCGGCTGCCGTCCCGGGAAACTGCAAAAGACCCTTCTGTGGCCTCGAACAGCGCACCCCGGCTCCCGGCCGGCCCCGGCAGCAGGGGGAACACCACCCGGACAGCGCTGCTCTCTCCCGGAACGGTCGCCTTGCCCGAGCTGAATCCGCGAAACCCGGCGACCCAGGCACGGCAACCGACAGTGCGCCAGGCTGCAGCACCCCAGCCGCAATCCGCCCCAGCGCCCACGGCACCGACACCGAAGGCCAAGACCGGCCTCGAGGTGGCCAAGATCCGGCCGCCGCAACGTGCCGGCGCGAAATTCCGCTGGCCCGTCCGGGGACGTGTTATCGCGAATTTCGGCCCGCGCAAGGGCGGCTTGCACAATGACGGCATCAATATCGCCGCGCCGCGCGGCGCGCCGGTGGCCGCGGCCGACAATGGCGTGGTTGCCTATGCCGGGGACGGGTTGCCCGGATTCGGCAAGCTGCTGCTGCTGAAACATGCGGGCGGCTGGATTACGGCCTATGCCCATAGCGACAAGCTGCTGGTGACACGCGGCGACGTCGTCCGCCGGGGCCAGACCATCGCGACAGTCGGCTCAAGCGGCAGCGTGGATCAGCCGCAGCTGCATTTCGAGGTGCGCAAGGAAAAGCGGGCGGTCAATCCGCGCCAGTATCTTGATCAATCCTGAAAAGCCGGCCCGTCAGACCAGCTTCTTGCCGAGATCGCCGGCCAGATCCTGAATGAACTGCCAGGCGACGCGCCCGGAACGGGCGCCGCGGGTGACCTGCCATTCCTTGGCCTTGGCCTGCAGTTCCTCCGAGCTGATCGGCAGGTCATAAGCCGAGGCATAGCCCTCGATCATCGACAGGAACGTGTCCTGGTCGCAGGAATGAAAACCGAGCCAGAGACCGAACCGGTCCGACAGGGAAACCTTTTCCTCAACAGCTTCGCCCGGATTGATCGCCGTCGACCGCTCATTGTCGATCATGTCCCGGGCCATCAGGTGGCGGCGGTTCGAGGTGGCATAGAACAAAACATTGTCGGGCCGGCCTTCGACGCCGCCTTCCAGGACCGCTTTCAGTGACTTGTAGGAATTGTCGGCGAAGTCGAAAGACAGATCGTCACAGAACACGATCAGACGCCGGTCGGTATCCCGGGCCAGATTGAGCAGGCGCGGCAGCGTTTCCAGGTCTTCACGGTGGATTTCGACAAGGGCCAGGATACCATCCCACTTCGCGTTGACCTCGGCATGCACAGCCTTGACCAGCGAGCTCTTGCCCATGCCGCGCGAGCCCCAGAGCAGCGCGTTGTTCGCCGGCAGTCCCCGGGCAAACCGGTCCGTATTCTCGCGCAATTGGTCAAGCTGCGGTCCAACTCCCTTCAGCAGGGAAATATCGACGCGGTTGATCCGCCTTACCGGGTCGACCTGTCCGGCCTGTGCGTTCCAGACAAAGCCCTCTGCATCGCCAAGATCGGCAGCCTTTGCCGGCGGCGGTGCAATCCGCTCAAGGGCATCTGCAATACGGGCAAGAATCTCAAGCTCACGGGCATCGGACATATCACTGGACCTTGGACAGAAGAGTTATCGTGCGTGTTGCGCCAGCCGGTGAACCGGAGCGGCGGGAAAGTATCACACGCCGCATGTCCGTCAATTCCCGGGCCCGTCTTTTCCACGGGCTTTCCACCCATTGAATTTACCCGCCGTACCGGTATAGTCCGCCGTTCCGAGTTTTCGGCGCATTCCAGCGGAAATGGCTGGCGGTGACGCCGGGGAACGACTATTTGAGCGAAACGGGTGCTGCAACGGTCAGTGGCCGCTCTTGTTTTGAGCCTGATTAGGAGAACTTGATGTTCATTTCAACGGCCTATGCCCAATCTGCCGGCGGCCTCGGCGGCGGCATGGATCTGGTCCAGTTTCTGCCGCTGGTCCTGATTTTCGTCGTCTTCTACTTCCTGCTGATCCGCCCGCAGCAAAAGCGGGTGAAAGAGCACAAGGAAATGCTCTCGAAGGTGCGCCGGAATGACGTTGTGGTCACGAATGGCGGCATTATCGGCACGGTTTCCAAGGTCATCGACGATAAAGATGAGCTGCTTGTGGAAATCGCCGAGGGTGTGAAGGTCCGTGTTGCCCGCGGCATGCTCAACGACGTGCGTGCCAAGACCGAACCCGCTCCGGCGGCGCCGGCGGCTTCGACCGAGAAGAAATAGGGTCTTAGCGGCGCCCACGGGGGCGCCGCAGACATATCCGATGGCCCCTTTCGGCTAGAGGCAGACAAAGATGCTCCAGTTCCAGCCTTGGAAAATCGCCCTCGTGGCGCTGATTTGTGCCTTCGGCGTGCTCTACGCACTGCCGAACGCAATCCAGCGCGACCTGACTCAGGATCTCCCGTCGTGGCTTCCCGGGAAGAAGATCAATCTCGGCCTTGACCTGCAGGGCGGCTCGCATCTTCTGCTTGAAGTCGATGTCGATGTGGTCGTCGCGGAGCGTCTCGAGGCCATCGTGGACCAGACCCGGCGCAATCTCCGCCAGGACCGGATCGGCTATCGCGGCCTCGGCGTCGCCAAAGATGCGGTCCATTTCACCGTCCGCGACCCGGAAGAACTCGACAAGGCCCGGAATGCCGTTCGGCGGATCGACCCGGAGACGGAGACCGAGACCGGCGCGGGTAACACCATCCGGATCACGCTGACGGAAGTCGCCATGCGCGACCTCAAGGCCCGGGCCATAGAACAGTCGATCGAAATCGTCCGCCGACGGATTGACGAGACCGGCGTGCGCGAGCCGACCATCCAGCGCCAGGGCGATGACCGGATCCTGCTGCAATTACCGGGCGTCGATGATCCGGAACGGATCAAGGCCCTGCTGGGACAGACGGCGAAACTGACCTTCCGCATGGTCGATGCGACTGCGTCGGTGCAGGAAGCGATGCAGGGACGGGTACCGCCCGGCTCGCAGCTGCTTCCGGCCGCAACGGACAGGCCAGGTGCTCCAACAAGTTACGTCGTCAAGCGGCGGGTGATGGTGAGCGGCGAGAATCTCGTCGATGCCCAGCCCAGCTTCCAGGACGGACAGCCGGTCGTCAGCTTCCGCTTCGACACGGTCGGCGGCCGCCGGTTTGGCAAGGCGACGACGGAAAATGTCGGCCGCCCCTTCGCCATCGTGCTCGACGGCAAGGTGATCAGCGCGCCGGTCATCCAGACCGCCATTCTGGGTGGCTCTGGCATCATTTCCGGCAGCTTCACGGTACAGGAAGTCCAGGATCTCTCCCTGCTGCTGCGTGCCGGTGCCCTGCCGGCGCCGCTGCAGGTTCTTGAAGAACGCACGGTCGGCCCCGGCCTCGGTGCCGATTCCATTGCTGCCGGCAAATTCGCCAGTGTCATCGGTCTGCTGTTGGTCATCGGTTTCATGATCGTGGCCTACGGCTTCTTCGGCCTTCTGGCGAACCTGGCGCTGTTCTTCAACATGGCGCTCATCATCGCGGTGCTCTCTAGCCTGCAGGCGACCCTGACCCTGCCGGGCATCGCCGGCATCGTGCTGACCATCGGCATGGCGGTCGACGCCAACGTCCTGATCTTCGAGCGCATCCGCGAGGAAATCCGGAACGGCAAGACGCCCATGGCGTCGATCGAGGCCGGTTACCAGCGTGCCTTCAGAACCATCGTCGACGCCAACCTGACGACGCTGTTCGCCGCCCTGTTCCTGTACTTCCTTGGCTCGGGACCGGTGAAGGGGTTCGCCGTCACGCTTGGCATCGGAATCCTGACCTCGCTCTTTACGGCAACAGTGGTCACCCGTCTTTTCATCGTGCTCTGGATGCGGCGTAGCCGGCCGAGCGAACTGCCGATTTGAGGGAATAGACAGATGTTCAGACCACTCCGCATCGTTCCCCACGGAACCAAGGTTCCCTTCGTCGCGAACCGGCACAAGGCCTTCGCCTTTTCGGTTTTCCTGATGCTCCTCAGTCTTGGCGCTCTGGTCGTCAACGGGCTGAATTTCGGTATCGATTTCCGCGGCGGCATCCTTATGGAAATCAAGACCCCCGAACCGGCCGACATCGAGTCGCTGCGGACCCAGCTCGGAAGCCTTGATCTCGGCGATGTCAGTATTCAGGAATTCGGCAAAGTCGATGACGTTCTGATTCGCATTCAGCGTCAGGACGGCACCGAGGCGGAACAGCTCAATGCCGTCGAGAGGGTGAAGGAGACGCTGGGAGAGGGGGTTGAATACCGCCGGACCGAGTTTGTCGGCCCGACCGTCGGCGAAGAGCTGAAGGAAGCCGGGCTGATCGCGGTGATCTGCGCACTCACGGCAATCATGATCTACATCTGGTTCCGCTTTGAGTGGCAGTTCGGTGTCTGCGCCCTGATCGCGCTCAGCCATGACGTATTGTCGACCCTCGGCCTCTTTGCCCTGAACGGGCATGAATTCAACCTTCCGACGGTCGCCGCAATCCTGACCATCGCCGGATACTCGATCAACGACACCGTGGTCGTGTTTGACCGCGTGCGGGAAAACTTCCGCAAATACAAGAAGATGACCTTCGCGGACCTGTTCAATCTGTCGATCAACGAGACCCTGTCGCGGACCACCATGACCTCGGTCACCACTATGCTTGCGCTGCTGGCGATCTACTTCTTCGGGGGAGCGGTGCTGGCGGACTTCGCGCTGGCGATGATCTGGGGCGTTGTTATCGGAACCTATTCGTCAATCTTCATCGCCGTTCCGTTGCTGCTCTATCTGCAGCCGCGCCGGGGCGAGGACGAGGATCACGACTCGCCGGTGCAGATGCCGGAATACGAGCGGCAGGGAGCTGCCGACAAGAAGGACTGATCCAATGGATGTCACGCCCCTGATCCCGGAAGGCCGGCAACTCATAGAGGCCTATGGTGACGGGGCGTTCCGGATCACCGGCGTGCGATATGTCGGCGCCGTTCTTGTCTTTCCAGAAGAGACCAGACTCTGGGACCTTGCGGGCATCGAAAGCCTGACACCGGACGCGCTGTCATCCGTCACAGACAGGGAATTCGTGCCGGAGATCCTGCTGCTCGGCACCGGAGCCCGCACGGAATTCATCCTGCCGTCGCTGCGGGCAGCGATCCGGGAAAAGGGACCGGTGATCGACATCATGGATACCGGCGCCGCCTGCCGCACCTACAACGTCTTGCTGGCTGAAGGGCGACGGGTCGCCGCCGCATTGTTTCCCGTTGACTGATCTTTCAGGCACCGACCTGACCCGGGCCGATGACTTCGCCTTTTGCCGCGACATAGCCGGCCGGGCCAATGCAAACCTGCTTCATGCTGCGCGTCTGCTGTCACCGCCGCGGCAATCCTTCTTTTTCGCCACCTACGCCGCCATGCGGCTGATCGACGATACGGTCGATGACGATTTTCTCCGCCGCCAGGCTTCACAACGAGAGGCCACGCGGAGCGCCATGCTGGCCGAGATCGAAGGCTGGCAGGCGCAGGCACTCGGCATATCGGAAGAAGGCCCGCTGCCGTCGCAGGTCGTCCGCGCCCTGCAGGCAACCGCGCACCGCTCCAATCTCAGCGACGGACCCTGGACCGGTCTTGCGGGCGCCATGCGGCGCGATGTCGACGAGCAGCCGATGCCGGACTGGAGTGATTTCCTTGCCTACGCAGAAGGCGCGACCGTCGCTCCGGCAACGATCTTCATCTACCTTCTTGGCGCAGAACCGGCCGAAAGCGGCTTTTTCTGGAGCTTGCCGCATCCACCGGAACATTATGCCCGAGACCTTGGCATTTTCTGCTATCTCGTCCATATCCTGCGGGACTTCGCGAAGGATGCCGCCCGGTCGGAGCGGCTGATAACCGTGCCCGACGCCTTGATCCAGCAGGCAGGGTTACAAAAGAGCGAACTCCCCCTCGCTGTCGGGGCCCGCGATCCCCGCGTCGGCACACTGGCAGAGGATCTCCGTCAGCGGGCCGCCGGCCATCTCGAAGCCGGGCGCCGGGCGCTGCAGGACCTGAAGCCGCTCATTGGCCGGCGAGAACAATTCGCGCTTTCCGGGTTGATAGGCATCTACGAATCCCTGTTCAACCGGTTCTCTGCTGACTATTTCTCCAGTATGGCCGACGCACCGGCCCTGGAGCAGCAGCTCCGCAAGGACCTTCTATCCTCTCATCCGTCATCATGATTGCACGGGCTCCAACACTCTCTGCACCTGCCGCGCTGGTCCGACGGTACGATCCGGATCGCTTCCGGTTCGCGCTTTTTGCCCCGGCGCGGCATCGGGAAGCTGTTTTCACGCTGTTCGCCTTCAATCACGAGGTGGCAAAGACCCGGGACAGCGTGAGCGAGACAATGATCGGCGCGATTCGGCTGCAATGGTGGCGCGACAGCATCGACGGGATCTATGCCGGAACACCACGGCAGCACGAAGTGATCGGTCCGCTGGCAGCGTGCATTGCGGCCTACGATCTCCCCCGGGCGCCATTCGACGACCTGATCAACGCCAGGGAGCGGGATCTCGAGGATCGTCCGATGGAGGACCTGGCGGAAACGGAGCGTTATCTCCGGGCCACGACGGCGCCGCTGGTGACATTGCTCTCGGCAATCGTCGATCCCGACGGGAGAACCGACCGCGCGGCGCTTGCCGATATCGCCGCCGGACATGCTCTGATCGGAAGATTGCGCGCCGCCGCCTTCGATGAATCGGTCCGTCGGCCGTTCCTGCCGCGCTCCGTTCTCACAGAACATGGCGCGGAGACCCGCAGTTTCGCGGAACTGAAAGCCGATGCCGGAGCACGGAAAGCGATCAAAGCCCTGGCGGAACATGCACAGATTCTGGTCCGGCAGGGATTGCACATACCGAAACGCGCCGGCCTGGCACCGCTGCTGCTGCCGGCACGCCAGGCACGCGCCCGGATCAGGCAGCTGGCCGCGCTCGACCACGATCCTTTCAGCCCGGAGTTTGCTGCCCACGACCCGCTGGATGTCTGGCGTTTCTGGCTGGCCCGGTTAACCCGGCGCTATTGAGCTACTCCGCCGCCGCGGCCTTGTTTCCCGTCAGCCATTGGTCGATATCGCGCAGGGCCCGTCCGGCCATGGCGGCCTTGCGGTCACGGCCCTTCAGCTTGCGCTTCTTGCCGTTCGGCGTGATTTCCGGATCGATCGGCGGGAACAGCCCGAAATTCACATTCATCGGCTGGAAGGTCTCGGCATCGGCATCCCCCGTGATGTGGGAGAGCAAGGCGCCGAGAGCCGTGGTCCGCGGCGGCAGTGACAGGGCCTGCTGCAGCCGTTCGGCTGCGGCAAAGCGGCCGGCCAGCATGCCGATGGCCGCGCTTTCGATATATCCTTCCACGCCGGTGATCTGTCCGGCGAAACGCAGGCGCGGCATGGCCTTCATGCGCAGGGTACCGTCAAGCAGAGCCGGCGAATTGATGAAGGTGTTGCGATGAATGCCGCCGAGACGCGCGAACTCGGCTTGTTCCAGGCCGGGGATGCTGCGGAAGACCTCGACCTGCGCGCCGTAACGCATTTTCGTCTGGAACCCGACCATGTTGTAGAGCGTGCCCAGCGCATTGTCCTGGCGTAGCTGAACCACCGCATGCGCCCTGGTTCCGGTCCGCGGATCGGTCAGGCCGACCGGTTTCATCGGCCCGAAACGCAACGTTTCGGAGCCACGTTCCGCCATCACCTCGATCGGCATGCAACCCTCGAAATAGGGCGTGTCCTTCTCCCAGTCGCGGAATTCCATTTTCTCCGCATCGAGCAGGGCCTGGATAAAGGCTTCGTACTGGGCCTCGTCCATCGGGCAGTTGATATAATCCTTGCCGTCGCCGCCGGGGCCGACCTTGTCATAGCGGGACTGGAACCAGGCCTTGTCGAAATCGATGCTTTCCTTGTGCACGATCGGCGCGATTGCATCAAAGAAGGCGAGGGAGTCCTGCCCGGTCAGCTTCGCCACGGCTTCGGAAAGCGCCGGCGAAGTCAGCGGACCGGTGGCTACAATGACGGAATCCCAGTCTTCGGGAGGCAGACCGTCAATCTCGCCGCGTTCGACGGTGATCTTCGGGTGCCCGGTCAGGGCCTCTTGGACAGCAGCCGAAAAATGATCCCGGTCGACTGCAAGGGCGGATCCGGCCGGAACCTTGTGGGTATCAGCCGCTGTCATGATCACCGACCCGACCCGGCGCATTTCCTCGTGCAGCACGCCGACGGCGTTGCCTTCCGCATCGTCCGAGCGGAAGGAATTCGAGCAGACGAGTTCGGCCAGGCCGTCCGTCTGGTGCGCTTCGGTCGACCGATCCGGCCGCATCTCGTGCAGCACGACAGGGATCCCGGCCTCGGCCAGCTGCCAGGCCGATTCGGACCCGGCAAGGCCGCCGCCAATGACATGAACCGGACGTATGGTCTCCATGGAACTTCCAATTTCTCGCTGCGGATCGCAATCGGCAGAGAGATAGACCTTAATAGGAGCGACATCAACGCGGCACCGTGGAAAGCTATCCGCGTTAACCCTGTTTTTATTAGTTTTCGGCATCATATTGCCGGAATGGCGCAATGCCCTGGTTAACAGCCTCCAACCGGTCAAGTGAGCAGATGAGCGATACGGGTTATTTCGAGAGCTTCGACCGGCAGAAACTGGATCCGACGGACAAGGACGGTTTCAAGTCCGCCATGGTCGATTTCTGCCGGACAAACACGATGGCGGCCGATGCCCTCTTGGCGGGCAATGTCGAAATGCTTGGCCTTGAGAATCTCAAGGAAAAATTCGGCCCTAACTGGACCAAGGTCCGGGGCAAGGTCCATCTGCTGACCGAGACGATCATCAAGAAGATCATCACGCCGAACGATGTTTATGTACTCGCCAACGCCGAGCAGTTCATCGTGCTGTTCGGACGATGCGATAAGGCAACCGCGAACATGAAGGCCCGGCAGATCGCCAAGGAGGTCAACAGGCGCCTGCATGGCAGCGGCACGGATAGCGGTTTCGACGGTGTCACCGTCAAGTCCATGGTTTTCGAGATCCCCCGCGACGAGCCGGAAAAGCTGACCGACGTCAAGGCGCTGGCCCAGACCGTGGAGGAAACCCGGCAGCAGAAACAGGCCGAGGAAACCGAGGCCTTCGAGCAGGCCCGGGAGTCGATCAAGTTGGTCTACTGGCCGATCACCAATATCCGCAAGCGCCTGGTTTCCATGTATCGCGCAGAACTGTCCATTCCAGACGGTATGATGCCCGAGGTGGGAAGTGAAACCGGCGCGCTGGAGTGCGCGATGGATATTGCCGTGATCCAGCTGGCCAGCATGATGCTGAAAGAGGCCCCGAAGGCGCGGCCCTTCCTGATGTTGCCGCTGCATATGGACTCGTTGATCAACAAGCAGTTCCGGGAATCTCTGCTTGTCGAACTGAAGAATTTGCCGGACTGGGCGGAGCGCCGGCTGGTGCTCTATATCCAGGGCATAGACGATGATGCGCCTCAGACGGTCCTGCACAACAATTTCGCCTATATATCGCCATTCTGCGCCGGATTCGTCGGCGGGTTCTCCCGGAAATTCAAGAGAGCCGGGCAATTGCAGGGTGCGGGTCTGATCGGCACTGGGTGCAGCGCCAGCGACGCGACAGGAATCACGCCCAGCCTGGTCGAGGAAATGAGCAATTTCGTCGTGAACAATCATGACGGCCGGAACCGGACATTCCTGTTCGATGCTCCCGATCTCGACACGGCAACAACCGCCCGCAAGGTCCATTACGACTATGTGGACGGACGCGGCGTTGCCCCGCCGCTCGGCGCGTTCGGGCCGGTCTTCAAGATCGCCTGAGACCGCCCCAGCGCTTGCCTCCGGCTTACCAACAGCGAAGTCAGGCTGTCTTTTTCGCCCCCGCGGCCGCCAGATAGGGGGCCAGATACTTGCCGGTATAACTGCCGGCAGTTCCGGCTACTGTCTCGGGGGTGCCTTCGGCAATGATCCTGCCGCCGCCGGACCCGCCCTCGGGCCCGAGATCGATGATCCAGTCAGCGGTCTTGATGACCTCGAGATTGTGCTCGATCACAATCACCGTATTGCCCTGGTCAACGAGGGTATGCAGCACTTCCAACAGTTTGCGGATATCCTCGAAATGCAGACCGGTGGTCGGCTCGTCCAGGATATAGACTGTCTGACCGGTCGCCCGACGGGACAGCTCCTTTGACAATTTCACCCGTTGGGCTTCGCCGCCGGAAAGGGTCGTCGCCGCCTGACCGATCTGGACATATCCAAGCCCGACCTGTTCCAGGGTCACCAGCTTGTCGCGGATCGATGGCACCGCCTTGAAGAACTCCACACCTTCCTCGACCGTAAGGGCAAGCACATCGGCGATGGATTTTTCCTTGTAGGAGATCTCCAGGGTTTCCCGGTTGTAGCGCTTGCCCTTGCAGATATCGCACTGGACATAGACGTCCGGCAGGAAGTGCATCTCTATCTTGATCACGCCATCGCCCTGGCAGGCCTCGCACCGCCCCCCCTTCACGTTGAAGGAAAAGCGGCCAGGCTTGTAGCCCCGGGTCTTGGCTTCCGGCAGACCGGCGAACCAGTCCCGGATCGGCGTGAAGGCACCGGTATAGGTCGCCGGGTTCGAGCGCGGCGTACGGCCGATCGGCGACTGGTCGATATCCACGACCTTGTCGATGAACTCCAGCCCGTGAATTGAGTCATATGGTCCCGGATGTTCGCGCGCGCCATGCAGTTTCTTGGCAATCGCCTTCCACAGGGTCTCGATGATCAGCGAGGATTTGCCGCCGCCCGAAACCCCCGTGACGCAGGTCATTGTACCGAGCGGAATGGAGACCGTAACGTCGTCCAGATTGTTCGCTGTAGCGCCGGTCAGCCGGATATGGCGGCCCTTCTTCGGCTTCCGCCGCAGCGCCGGGATCGGTACCTGACGGATGCCGGTCAGGTACTGGCCGGTCAGGCTTTGCGGCGCCCGCATGACCTCTTCCGGCGTCCCGGCCGCGACCACGGTACCGCCATGCACCCCGGCGCCCGGCCCCATATCGACCACATAGTCGGCGGAACGAATTGCATCCTCGTCATGCTCGACCACAAGCACGGTATTGCCGAGATCCCGCAGCCGGACGAGGGTGGTGAGCAGCCTGTCATTGTCCCGCTGGTGCAGGCCGATGGATGGTTCGTCCAGGACGTAGAGCACGCCGGTCAGGCCAGAGCCGATCTGCGAGGCGAGCCGAATGCGCTGACTTTCCCCGCCGGAGAGTGTCCCGGAAGCCCGCGACATGGTGAGATAATCGAGCCCGACATTGTTCAGGAAACCGAGCCGCTCGCTGATTTCCTTCAGGATGCGTTCGGCAATCTCCGCCTGCTGGCCAGTCAGGCTGTCGCTCAAGCCCGCAAACCACTTCACCGCCTCGGAAATCGACAGCTCCGTCAGCTCGCTGATATTGCGCCCTTCGATCTTCACCGCCAGCGCTTCCGGCTTCAGGCGCTGGCCGAGGCAGACCTCACAGGGCGCAACGGACTGGTATCTGGAGAGCTCGTCACGGCTCCAGGCCGAATCGGTTTCCCGGAAACGTCGCTCCATGTTCGGGATCAGCCCCTCGAACGGCTTGTTCGTCTGGTAGCTGCGCAGCCCGTCATCGAAGGTCATCACCACCCGCTCGGAGCCGGTCCCGTAGAGCAGGGCTTGCCGCGCTTCCTCCGGCAGGTCCTCGAAAGCGGTATCGAGCGAGACATCGAGGTGTTTCGCCAGACTGGCCAGGGATTGCGCGTAATATTTAGAGGTCGATCCTGCCCATGGCGCCAGCGCGCCCTTGCGCAACGTCCTGCTGCCGTCCGGCACGACCAGATCGGGGTCGAAATACATGCTGTTGCCGAGACCGTCGCAGGCCGGGCAGGCGCCGAAGGGGTTATTGAAGGAAAACAGCCGCGGCTCGATCTCGTCGATGGTGAATCCGGAAACCGGGCAGGCGAATTTGGCGGAGAAGGTTTTCCGCTCGCCGCTGGTCGCATCCTCGGCGATCAGCAAACCATCGGAGAGTGAGAGCGCCGTCTCCACGGAATCGGCAAGCCGGGTGGCAATGCCTTCACGGACGACAAGCCTGTCGACCACGACTTCGATATTATGTTTCAGCTTCTTGTTCAGCGCCGGAACCTCATCGATTTCGTAAAGTTCGCCGTCAACCTTGAGGCGCTGGAAGCCCTGCTTGCGCAGGTCCGCCATCTCCTTGCGGTACTCGCCCTTTCGGCCGCGCACGATCGGCGCCAGCAGGTAGAGTCGGGTGCCTTCCTCCATGTCGAGGATCAGGTCGACCATCTGGCTGACGGTCTGGCTCTCGATCGGCAACCCGGTGGCCGGCGAGTAGGGAATCCCGATTCGGGCATACAGCAGGCGCAGATAGTCATAGATCTCGGTCACCGTGCCGACGGTCGAGCGCGGGTTCCGCGAGGTTGTCTTCTGTTCGATGGAGATCGCCGGCGAGAGTCCCTCGATGAGATCGACATCCGGTTTCTGCATCAGCTCGAGAAACTGCCGCGCATAGGCCGAAAGGCTCTCGACATAGCGGCGCTGCCCCTCGGCATAGATCGTGTCGAAGGCCAGCGAGGATTTCCCGGAACCGCTCAGGCCGGTCAATACCGTCAGGCTGTTCCGCGGGATGGAGACATCGACGCTTTTCAGGTTGTGCTCCCGGGCACCCTGGACGCGGATATCTTTTGGTTCGGAAGAAGCTGACATGTGGCGGAATCCGAATTGAGGAACGAAACAGAAACATTTATAAGGCGAGTGATCATACATGGCCACCTGCATTTTGCAGGTGCAGCAGAACCTGACGGAAGCCGGGTGTAACCGATCCTGACTGGATTAGCCGCCACGGATATGGGACAGTCCGGCAATCAAATTCGCAGAGTGGAAATAGAACCATGGCAGGCAGCGTCAATAAGGTCATCCTTGTCGGCAATCTCGGGCGCGAACCGGACATCCGGACCATGCAGGACGGCAACAAGGTCGTGAACCTGTCGGTCGCGACCTCGGAATCCTGGCGTGACCGCAACAGCGGCGAGCGCAAGGAAAGAACCGAGTGGCACCGGGTGGTGATCTTCAACGAGAATCTGGCGAAGGTGGCGGAGCAATATCTGCGCAAGGGCTCGAAGGTCTATGTCGAGGGCCAATTGCAGACCCGCAAATGGACCGACCAGTCCGGCGTCGAGAAATACAGCACCGAAGTCGTGCTGCAGCGTTTCCGGGGTGAGCTGCAGATGCTCGATGGCCGCAATGACGGCGGCGGCGGACAAGGCGGTGGCGGCCAGGGAGGCGGCTACGGCGGCGACGATGGCTACAATCAGGGCGGCGGTTACGGCGGCGGCTCTGGCGGTGGTAGCCAGGGCGGAGGAGGCGGTGGCCCCGCTCCGGTCGGCGGCCCGGGCGATCTCGACGACGAGATTCCGTTCTAGGCTGCGTTTCTGCCATCGTGCATACCGGCAGGGTCAGATGACATGGACGAGTTTCAGGCCGCCAATCGACGGAAATGGAACGAGTTGGCGGAAGTCCACTACACCTCCGCCAACAGTGCCTATGGCATCGATGACTTTCTGAACGGCCCGGAAGGCACACGCGACTTGCACAAGACGGAACTGGAAGAGCTCGGTTCCGTCGAAGGCCTCGATATCCTGCATCTGCAATGCCATTTCGGCATGGACACCCTGCTGCTGGCCCGCAAGGGAGCGAATAGCGTCACGGGCCTCGATTTCTCACCTGTGGCCATTGCGCAGGCCCGGGAGCTGGCGGAACGGGCCGGTATCGAGGCAAGCTTCATCGAAGGCAACGTCTATGATGCGCCGAAGCTGATCCAGGCCACCTATGACCTGGTCTATGTCACCTGGGGAACGATTTGCTGGTTACCCGATATTGACGCATGGGCGCGAGTCGTGGCGCACTTCGTGAAACCGGGCGGCCGATTCTATTTCCTCGACCAGCATCCGGTCGTGCTGAGCTTCGACGATTACGCTCCCGCGCCACACGCACCGGTCTACGATTATTTTCACAAACCCGAGCCTCTGCCTTTCGAAACCAGCGATTCCTATGCGGACGGATCCGCCGTCTTGCAGACCAAACGCAGCTACGAATGGACCCACCCGGTGGGGGAGGTCGTCACCGCCCTGATCGACGCCGGGCTTCGGCTTGAGTACCTGCACGAGTTCGATACGGTGGCCTGGAAAGCACTGGCGTTCATGGAGCCGTGCGAGGGTGGTTTGTACCGTTTGCCCGAAGGGATGCCGCGACTTCCTTTGAGTTATTCAATATCAGCGCGTAAACCTCTGTAATAATGGAATAATCCAGCTCGAAAAAAACGCTGTAAAGATTGTTCCTTCGTTACCGTTCTGTTATAAATTCAGGGACTTCTGAAGGTCCTGGCGGAGGGCCGACGATCAACCAGGTGCCCCCGCCCACGACAGGGACACAACCAACCGGAAATCGCTTGAATTGACCTCATCCGAATCCTCCTCGTTCGACATTTCGCCTGTCTCAATCGAAGACGAAATGAAGCGCTCCTATCTCGATTACGCGATGAGCGTGATCGTCTCGCGGGCGCTCCCCGATGTGCGTGACGGCCTGAAGCCGGTTCACCGCCGGATTCTCTATGCCATGAAGGAGGGTGGTTACGACTGGACCAAGCCCTACCGCAAGTCGGCGAATATCGTCGGTGCCGTCATGGGGCAGTATCACCCGCACGGCGACAGCGCGATCTACGACGCCATGGTCCGTATGGCGCAGGAATTCTCCATGCGCCTGCCGCTGGTCGACGGCCAGGGCAACTTCGGCTCGATGGACGGCGATCCGGCCGCGGCCATGCGATATACGGAAGCGCGCCTCGCGAAATCCGCCGAAGGCCTGCTCCGTGACATCGACAAGGATACGGTCGATTACATCGCCAACTATGACGAGACGACCACAGAACCCAGTGTCCTGCCTGCCGAATATCCGAATCTTCTGGTGAACGGCGCCGGGGGTATCGCCGTCGGCATGGCCACGAACATCCCGCCGCATAATCTGGGCGAAGTGATTGATGCCTGCTGCGCCTATGTGGACAATCCGGGCATCACCATCGATGAGCTGATCGAGATCGTACCGGGTCCGGATTTCCCGACCGGGGCCATGGTTCTTGGCAAGAACGGCATCCGCGACGCCTATCATACCGGGCGCGGCTCCGTGATGATGCGATCCAAGGCGGAAATCCAGGAAATCCGTAAGGACCGCCACGCCATCGTGGTCAACGAAATTCCCTATCAGGTGAACAAATCCCGCCTGATGGAGCGTATCGCCGAACTCGTGCGCGAGAAAACCATCGAGGGCATTGCCGAGCTGCGCGACGAGAGCGACCGGGACGGCGTCCGCGTCGTCGTCGAGCTCAAGCGCGATGCGGTACCGGATGTGGTGCTGAGCCAGCTCTATCGTTTCACACCGCTGCAGACCAGCTTCGGCGTCAACATGCTGGCGCTGAATGGCGGCAAGCCGGAACAGATGAACCTGCGCGACGTGATTGTCGCCTTCATTGCCTTCCGCGAGGTGGTGATTACCCGCCGGACCCGATTCCTGCTGCGCAAGGCGCGGGACCGGGCACATGTCTTGGCAGGTCTGCTGGTCGCCGTGAACAATATCGACGAGGTGATCCGGGTGATCCGGGGCTCCCGCGATGCGGGGGATGCCCGTGCAAAACTGATGGGGCGGGACTGGCCGGCGGAGGATGTCGAGGAATTCATCGGCATCATCGACGATCCGGGACACAAGGTCGTGGACGGCAAGTATCGCCTATCCGACGCCCAGGTACGGGCCATTCTGGAGCTGCGCCTGCAGCGCCTGACCGGAATGGAGCGCGAGAAGCTCATTGAGGAGACCAATGAGCTTGCCGGCAAGATCGCCGGTTACCTGGAAATCCTGCAGTCACGCACGCGCATGATGGAAGTGCTGCGCGCCGAACTGGTGGCGGCGAAGGAAGCCTACGCCACACCGCGCCGGACCGAACTCGTCGATGCCGAGTTCGAGCACGACATGGAAGACCTGATCCAGCGCGAGGACATGGTCGTTACGGTCAGTCATAACGGCTATATCAAGCGCGTGCCGCTTTCGACCTATCGTGCGCAGAAGCGTGGCGGCAAGGGCCGCTCCGGCATGGCCACGCGGGACGAGGATTTTGTCAGCCGGCTGTTCGTTGCCAACACCCACACGCCGATCCTGTTCTTCACCTCGCGCGGCATGGTCTACCAGATGAAGACCTACCGTCTGCCGATCGGCACGCCGCAATCCCGCGGCAAGGCGCTGGTGAACCTGCTGCCGCTGGAACAGGGCGAATGGATCCAGACCATCATGCCGATGCCGGCGGAAGAGGAAGAATGGGCGGGCATGCACATCATGTTCGCGACCTCTGCCGGTACCGTGCGCCGGAATGCGTTGTCCGACTTCACCAATATCAAGCGCAACGGCAAGATCGCCATGCGCCTGGATGAAAACGATCGTCTGATCAATGTGCAGCCCTGCATGGAGGAGGACGATGTCTTCCTGACCACACGGCACGGCAAGGCAATCCGCTTCCGGGCAACCGACGTCCGGCTGTTCCGGGGACGCGATTCGCTCGGTGTCCGCGGTATCAGGCTGGCGAAGGACGATCAGGTCGTTTCCATGTCGATCCTGCACCATGTCGATTATCAGGACATCCCGGGCTCCGACGAGCTGGAGCGCGACGTTTACCTGAAGCTCGCCGGGCAATTGCGCCGGGCGACGGGCGAGGGCGACGAGGAGACCGACAGCGCCTCGACCGGCTCCCTGACGCCGGAGCGATTCGCGCTCCTTGGCGCCGAGGAGGAATTTATCCTCACTGTCACCGAAAGCGGGCTCGGCAAGCGTACCTCGGCCCACGAATACCGGATCACCAACCGGGGCGGCCAGGGCATTGCCAATATGGAGCTCACCAAGCGCAGCGGCGGTGTCGTCGCAGCGTTCCCGGTGGCGGACAACGATCAGATCATGCTCGTGACTGACAGCGGACAGGTGATTCGCTGTGCGGTCGGTGAAATCAGCATCACTGGGCGAAGAACCCAGGGTGTGTGGATCTTCCGCGTCGATGAAGATGAAAAAGTCGTATCCGTGGGCCTGGCCGGCGAGGAAAACGGAGACGATGTGGAAGGCGAGGGTGAAGTCGACACGGACGAAGGCGGCAACGGAGATACCGCCGAGAGCTGACGGGGATATGGAAGCATGAGAATTGGGGTTTATCCGGGAACGTTCGACCCTATTACGAACGGGCACCTGGACATCATTCGGCGCGGCAGCAAACAGGTCGACAAACTGATCGTCGCCGTTGCCCGCAATGCGGGAAAGGGGCCGCTCTTCAGCCTCGATGAACGGGTTGAGATGGTGCAGGACGAGATCGACAAACTGAACGCTGCCTTCAAGGATGACGACGTTCATGGCGAGATTGTCGTCACGTCCTTCGGCAACCTGTTGATGCATTTTGTCGAACAGAACGGCGCGTCCACGATCATTCGAGGATTGCGCGCGGTCTCGGATTTCGAATACGAATTCCAGATGGTCGGCATGAATGCACGGCTCAACGCCGATGTCGAAACGGTGTTTCTCATGGCATCTGACCGGAACCAGTTCATTTCATCGCGTCTGGTCAAGGAGATCGCGAATATGGGCGGGGCCATCGATCAGTTCGTGCCTCAGCGTGTGGTTACCCGGGTCGAGGACAAGTTCCAGTAAGCGGACAAAAAATTTTCCGGAAGAGGTTGACCGGACCGCGCTGTTTGCATAGGTTCCGGCTTCCTTTCGGGGGGCGCGTAGCTCAGCTGGTAGAGCATCTGACTTTTAATCAGACGGTCACAGGTTCGAACCCTGTCGCGCTCACCAATCCTCGAACAGAAGAAGACCAGCAATGTTCGTTTCGGCACCATGGGGCCGGATCCCGATGACGTGTCGCCTTGATCGTCACGGGAATGCTGCTCTGCGCCTTCGACGCGGTCATGTCTCGTCGGTACGGGCTGTCAGACCAATGACAGCTGACAGGTGTTTGACCTTTTCCGCCAAAGACACAATACAAAAAAGGGAATTCTCAACCGCTGCAATTCCTTTCCCTTTTCGATTTGGGGCGCGGCAAGACCGGAACCCTCACTTTTCAGATTAATTTTCTATGATTTTCCGTTCTTTTTGCGATCAATGCTTCGTGTTCGCTGAAATTTCTGCATGGTTATTTTTTGTCGTTCCCTTTCCTCCCATATATTAGAATAACTTTGACATCAGAAGGCGCCGCAGCGGCGCTCCAGACAAGCAAGGGCTAAAAAGCGTGGGGCTTTTCGACTTCCTCAGTGTCAGGGCTGGTTCAAAGAACAAGAAAGGACCAAGCCGGCCGACCAAGGCTCAGGGCATCAAGAGCGTCAAGGCCAAGGGCAAGCTTGAGTCTTGCGGTATCGTGAAGATCGACAGCTTCACGTTCGTCGTAAAGGACTACAATCTCAAGGGATTTATCATTGAACCCTACGACAAGGATGTGCTGGTGAAGAGCCAGCGGTTCCGATTCGAGATTGATGTCTCAAAAGGCAATCACAAGATGAAAGGCCCCGCAGAAGCTGTTGTCACCAAGGTCACCAACAACGCTCTTGCAGCCGCCTTTACCATCAAGCCGTTTGATCATTAGAGAATAGAGACCCTGTTTCTGATATATTTTCGACCGTCTCGTTGGATGGATTTTTTGCACACATGCAGGAACTCATCGGCCGACAGGGAGTGCCGTCGTGGATGAACGCAAGAAACTGCTCCTCTTGATGCGGGAGATCAGAAAGAAGATTGACCCGCGGATCCTTGAACGGGCGCGTGAGGCCGCGCTTACCCAGGTGGGCGAGCAGCCAACCCCGCCTCAGGACAACGAAGCGTCCCGGCTGTTCAAGCTGGCCCGCGCCGACAATGGCGCCCGCAAGAGCGAGGTCCTCTCTTATCTTGAGAAAAAATTCCGCGGCAAGCTGAACTAGCGCCTCTCCGCCGACAGCCTGCCGATTACCTCGGCGAGACGTTCATATTCCCCGATATCGTTATAGATCTGTGCCGAAATCCGGCACCAGAGGCCGCCAGCCATGGCCCGTATGGGGACCTGGACCCGATGTTCATCGACCAGACGCGCCCGCAGTTCGTTCGCATCCTGCTGGCTCGTTCCAAGGCCGTCAGGCAAACGCACGGTCGCCAGTGATCCAGTCAGGGCCGGCCCGGCACCCCGCTCCGTCCTCCATGCGGCGGACAGAAGGTCTGCGGCCTGGTTGGCGAGGGCGATATTGTGCTCGCGGATGTTTTCTGCTCCATGCGCATCGATGAAGGTCAACGCCGCGGGCAAGGCCAGCTGGGCAGACGCATCCCTGGTCCCGACCCAGTCGAACTCATCGATATAACCATCAGAATAGCCGTGAGAAATCACCAATGGATGGGTCTTCTCCCGATGTTCCGGCGCGGTCCACAGAAAGGCGCAGCCTTTCGCGGCGAACATCCATTTGTGGCAGTTGCCCGTGTACCAGTCGCAGTCGAGTGCGGCGATGTCGAGCGCCAGCATGCCCGGCGCATGTGCGCCGTCGATCAACACGAGCGCGCCGGCCTTTCGTGCCGCCTTCGCCATTTCCCGCACGGGCAGAACGAGCGCCGTCGGCGATGTCACATGGTCGAGGATAACCAGTGCCGGTGCCGGGGTGAGGGCGGCCTTGAACCGGTCGAGGATGTCGTCCGGGTCCAGCGCCGGAACAGGCAGGGACAGCGCCCGTACCGTGGCACCGCAGCGGGACGCCACATAATCCGCGGTATTGCGCACGGCCGGATAGGTCTGATCCGTCACCAGAATTTCGGCCCCGGGCGCGAGATCGAGCCCGCGCAGCACCGCGTTCACGGCGCCGGTCGCGTTTTCGACCATGGCAATGCCGTCTGCATCGGCACCGATACGCGGGGCAAGGGCCGCGGCGGCGGCGCGCAGGCCGGGTCGGAACTCCCGGTCCATGAACCGGCTCGGCTCCCGCTCCAGACGGTCCTGCCAGACCCGTTGGGCGGCCAGCACGGCGACCGGCGTGGCGCCATAGGAGCCGTGGTTCAAGTGCGCATAGTCACGTTCCAGGGCAAAGGCGCCGCGAACAGCAGTGCCAAATGCCGGAATGTCATTATTGCCGCGAGGCGCGGGGACCTGCATGTTCCTCTCCACAGAATGAAAACAAAGAGTGCCACGGGCGGAAACGGGAGCGGAACAGAATGTTTGAGGGATTTGAGCGAAAACGCGTCACGACCTCGGGAACGGAGATCAACCTGGTGGTCGGCGGCAGCGGCCCCGGCCTGCTCTTGCTGCACGGCTATCCGCAGACCCATGTTATCTGGCACAAGGTGGCGCCTCTCCTGGCGCAGCATTTCACCGTGGTTGTCCCCGATCTGCGCGGTTACGGCGATAGCGGGAAACCCGCGACTGACGCGGCGCATAGACCCTATTCCAAGCGTGAAATGGCGCTGGACCAGGCGGAGGTCATGTCCGCGCTCGGGATCGAGACCTTCGCCGTGGTCGGACATGATCGCGGCGCCCGGGTCGGGCATCGGCTGGCCCGGGATCACCGGGACCGGGTAACCAAACTCTGCACACTCGATATCTGCCCGACCCTGGACATGTACGAGACGACGGACATGGCGTTCGCGTCGGCCTATTATCACTGGTTCTTCCTGATTCAGCCGGCCGATTATCCCGAACGCATGATCGGTCAGGAC
This sequence comes from Nisaea sp., assembly GCF_040217065.1. Taxonomy (GTDB): domain Bacteria; phylum Pseudomonadota; class Alphaproteobacteria; order Thalassobaculales; family Thalassobaculaceae; genus Nisaea. Next base: position 124,950 of record NZ_JAVJNX010000009.1, on the reverse strand, counting down.
CCGGCATTCTACCTCGAGAAAAAGCTGAAATTCCTGGCTGACGGGAACGCCATCACGCCCGAGGCCATGGCCGAGTACCAGCGTTGCTTCGCCATGCCGGAAACAATCCATGCGAGCTGCGAGGATTACCGGGCCGCTGCCACCATTGATCTGGAGCATGACCGGGCGGACCGGGATCGGCCGCTCGACATTCCGATTCTCGCCCTCTGGGGAGAGAAAGGCATCATCGGCCGGCTTTATGAGCCGCTGACCGTATGGCAACGCTACACAACCGGCCCGGTGAGCGGCGGCGCGGTGGCCTCGGGGCACTATATTCCGGAAGAGGCGCCGGACCGCCTGATGGCGGAATTGACCGGCTTTCTGGCAGATTAGGTGAACCGTTTGCGTCGCCGCATTCCGTCCCTATATGGTCAGGTTTGAAGCATTAGCATCAGGCGGCATTTCACATGACCAAGGACAAGACCCCCGGCGTTGCCCGGCCAACAGTTTTCGGCCGTCTGCGAACCTATATGTTTGCCGGTATCCTGGTGACCACTCCGATCGGCATCACGCTTTACCTGACCTGGGTGATCATTCATTTCATCGACAATCAGGTGATGCCGTTGATCCCGCGGCAGTATAATCCTGAAAACTTCCTTCCGTTCTCGGTCCCCGGCATCGGCCTGATCGTCATGCTGGTCACCCTGACCCTGATCGGCTGGCTGACGGCCGGCTTTCTCGGCCGCTGGATGATCCGCTTCAGTGAACACCTGCTGGCCCGCATGCCGGTGGTGCGCAATGTGTACAGCGCCATCAAGCAGATCATGGAAACTGTGATGGCACAGCAGTCGAACGCCTTCCGGGAAGTGGTGCTGATCGAATATCCGCGCCGCGGAATCTGGGCTGTCGGTTTCCTCACGGGCGGGACCGTCGGCGAAGTGCAGCACGCGACCGACGACACCATGGTGAACGTGTTCCTGCCGACCACACCTAATCCGACCTCCGGCTTCCTGCTGTTCCTGCCAAACCGTGATGTCTACAGGCTCTCCATGACCGTGGAGGAGGGTATCAAGATGGTGATCTCGGCCGGGATCGTCACACCGCCGGACCGCCGTCCGAAAGAAGAGCAAGCCAGACCTGTGATCCATGTCGAGAATGCACAGGAGGAAACAAACAGAATGGAAACAACGGGATAGAAGGTGATGTTCATCACGTTTTTGCAAGGAACTGCCCGAACTAACCATCCGAATCTCTGAATTCTACAGGATCAAAATGCAGCGTAGACTTGTTTCATCAGGGTCTTATCTCGAGCCGCAAATCGGTTTCAGCAGAGCCGTCCGGGTCGGCGATTTCATTTCTGTCGCCGGAACAGCACCGATCGGAACCGACGGCAAAACCGACGTGGTTGGGGATGTTTACAGGCAGACTGTGCGGTGCCTCGAAATCGTCCGCACCGCCCTAGAAGACGCAGGCGGGTCGATAGAGGACGTCGTCCGGACGCGCATCATGCTGACCGACGCAAAAACCTGGGAAGAGGCGGCCCGGGCACACGGGGAAGTCTTCAAGGACATTCGCCCGGCGACCACCGTTATGGAAGTGTCTGGGTTTGTCGACCCGGACTGGCTCGTTGAGATCGAAGCCGAAGCGATCTGCACGCCGAAGGGCTAGTTCCCGATCATTTAAATGATGTCCGTCATCTTATTCGGATGGCGGATGTCCTTCGAATTGAGGCGCATCGTCGCCGATCTGAAACCAGCTTGGTTTATCGGACACGAACTCGTGGAACTGGTTCGAAAGCCCGAACTCGCGATCGAGCGCATTCGCGGCAATCGGAAAGCTGTCTTCTTCGGAAAGGATCTCTCCAAGAGACGTGCCGCAGATCTCGCAAAAACAGCGGCCGTATTTATAAGGCGGGTTTGGCTGATAGAGCGCCACATGCTCCTTGCCTTGCAGCCAAACCAGATCTTCCTTCTTGGTAAAAACGATCGTGCTGGCACCGGATTTGCGGCAGCGGGAACAATGGCACGTACCCATCATTGACGGTTTGGACGCGAGTTCGAACTTCACAGCGCCGCAACAACAACTTCCTTTGATCATATGACAAACGTTCTCTGATGGATGTTAGATAATTGTGAGAACATTATGAGAACACGCAACAGAGCGCAATGAGAAATCTTGAGTGTTTTTTTGCGCCCTATCCTCCGCGCAGATACCGGATCGCCGCATCCCGTTCGAAAAGATAGAGCAACACGCGGAGCGCTGCGCCGCGTTCTCCCTTGAGGTCCGGGTCATTCGTCAGCACCAGGCGCGCATCGTCGCGCGCAGCGGCAAGCAAATCGCTGTGCACCGCAAGGTCGGCCAGCCGGAAGGTCGGCAGGCCGCTCTGTCTGGTGCCCAGAATTTCCCCGGCGCCGCGCAGCTTCAGATCCTCCTCCGCAATACGGAACCCGTCCTCGGTATCGCGCATCACGGCAAGCCGGGCCCGGCCGGTCTCCGAAATCGGCGAACCGAAGAGCAGCAGGCAGGTTGACGCCGCTCTGCCCCGGCCGACCCGGCCGCGCAGCTGGTGAAGTTGCGCCAGACCGAAGCGCTCCGCATGCTCGATCACGATCACGGTCGCAGCCGGGACATCGACTCCGACCTCAATCACCGTGGTGGCGACCAGGATATCCAGCGGACCGTTCTTGAAACGGTCCATCACGGCGTCTTTTTCCGCAGCCTTCATCTTGCCGTGAACCAGGCCGACGCGATCCGGATAAAGCCGGCTCAGGTGCTGGAAACGCTCTTCAGCGGCGGCAACGTCAATTTTTTCGGACTCCTCCACCAGGGGACAGACCCAGTAGGCCTTGTCGCCGGATGCCGCTTTACGGCCAACGGCCTCGGCAACTTCCGCGAGGCGATTGAGCGGGATGGTCCTGGTATCGATCGGCTGCCGCCCCGGCGGCTTCTCCGTGAGCCGCGAGACATCGAGATCGCCATAGGCCGTCATGGTCAGCGTGCGCGGGATCGGTGTCGCCGTCATCACCAATGTATCCACGGCGAGTCCCTTTTCGCCGAGACTCATGCGCTGATGCACGCCGAAACGGTGTTGCTCATCGATAACAGCGAGCGCCAGATCCTTGAAGGCGACGCTTTCCTGAAACAGGGAATGCGTGCCGACGGCGATATCGACCGCCCCTTCGGCGATCTCGGCCACAAGCTTATCCCGTGCTTTGCCCTTGTCCCGGCCGGTCAGGACGGCGATCCGCACACCGGCCGCCTCGGCCAGCGGCTGCATGGACGCGAAATGCTGCCGAGCCAGGATCTCGGTCGGGGCCATCAGGGCCGCCTGCGCGCCGCATTCGACTGCATTCAGCATGGCCAGCAGGGCAACGACGGTCTTGCCGCTGCCGACATCGCCCTGGATCATCCGCAGCATCCGCTCCGGCGCCGCCATGTCCCGGTAAATATCGGTGAGTGCCGTGGCCTGCGCCCCGGTCAGCGTGAAGGGCAGGGCTGCCTCAGCTTTCCGGCGCAATTGCCCGCCGCCGCTCAGCGCCCGGCCTTTCTGCCGCTTCTGGTGGGCCCGAACCAGGGCCAGTGCCAGCTGGTTCGCCAGCAGCTCGTCATAGGCGAGACGGCGGCGCGGCTGGGCGTGCGGGTCGATATCGTCCAGGGAGCCGGGCGCGTGCGCCGCCAGCAGAGCCTCGCGCCATGCCGGGAACTGCTGCACGGCGATATAGGGCTTGTTGCCCCATTCCGGCAGTTCCGGGACCCCGGCCAGGCTGGCGGCGATGGCCTTGCGCAAGGTCTTCTGGGTCAGGCCACCGGTCAGCGGATAGGTCGGCTCCACCTGCATGATGCTCTGGGCATCCGCTTCGGGAACCATGTGATCGGGGTGGGTCATCTGCGCCCGGCCGTTGAAATGCTCGACTTTCCCGCTGACGGCGCAGCGGGCGCCGACCGGCAGCATCTGCATCACATAGTCCGGCTTCGCATTGAAGAAGACGATATCCAGCTGCCCGCTCTCGTCCTCGGCCAGTACCCGGTAGGGCTGCTTGCGGCTGCGTCCCGGCCGGTGCTCGACCACGGTGACGATCAGGGTGGCAATCACATCGTCGGGCGCCTCGGCGATCCGGGGATTGAAGCGCCGGTCGATGATCCCGCTCGGCAGATGCCAGAGCAGATCCACGACCGATTTCCCGGCCAGCGTCTCCAGCAGTTTCGCGATACGCGGACCGACGCCGGGAAGGCGGGTGGTATCGGCAAACAGGGAATAGAGAATTTCCGGTCGCAAATTACTCGCCGATGCTATTAAGGGCGCGGCTCGCGGCCGCCGGCCGCTGTGCCGAGGGCTGACATGCCAAGAGTTCGATTTATATCCTAGCGCAACGCGTTGACAAACAAGGAGTGCGCCGCATGACCAGTCTTGATGCAAGACGGAAAAAGCTGATCTATCGCAGCGCCTATACCGGGACCAAGGAAACCGATCTGCTGCTGGGCGCCTTTGCCCGCGCCTCGATCGCGGATCTTGATGAAGAGGGGCTCGACACGTATGAAGCCCTGCTCGAAATCCCCGATCCGCGACTCTACAAGTGGATCACCGGCCAGGAAGAAGCGCCGAAAGAATACGAAACGCCCATCCTCGCCATGATCCGCAACTTCAAACTCATAGATTAGTCTTTTGATTTACAAGAAACCCGTTCTTGAAGGCGCTGGCCGCGCTGCATTTTCGTCCGTGCCCGAAGGGCACGATGCCCGTGTCCTGCTGGAGATCGCCGCGGCTCATGGCGGTGTCGTGCATGTGGCCCGCGACGACTCCCGGCTTGCGGTTCTGCGCCAGTCTCTGGGTTTCTTTGCGCCCGAGCTGACAGTGCTCAGTCTGCCCGCCTGGGATTGTCTGCCTTATGATCGGGTTTCCCCGCATGGCGACCTGATAAGCCAGCGGGTTGAGACACTTGCGCGGCTTGCCTCCACCGGCCTGTCCGGCGGCGCGGCGCTGCTGACGACCGTCAATGCCCTGCTGCAACGTGTTCCGCCGCGCAGCTTTTTCACCGATGTCGGCCTTTCCCTGACTCCCGGCGACACGAAACCTGTCGAGCAGCTCGCCGGGTTCTTCGAAGCGAACGGCTATACCCGGTCGGCGACGGTGCGCGAGGCCGGCGAATACGCCGTGCGCGGCGGTATTGTCGATGTCTTCCCGCCGGGCGCGGAGGAACCGCTGCGGCTCGATTTCTTCGGCGACGAGCTGGAAACCATCCGGTCCTTCGATCCGGTCAGCCAGCGCACGACGGGCACGCTGGAGACTTTCGAGATCTTCCCGGTCGGCGAATTCCGACTCGACGAAGAGAGCATCAAGCGCTTTCGCTCCGGCTACCGCACCCAATTCGGCGGCGAGATTTCAAAGGACCCGCTCTACGAGGCGATCAGCGAGGGGCGCCGCCATGTCGGCATGGAGCACTGGTTGCCGCTGTTCCACGAGGACCTGCAGACACTGGTCGATTATACCGGCGCCGCGCCGGTGACCTTCGACCACCAGGCCGACGCCGCCATGAGCGGGCGCCTGGACCTGATCACGGAATATTACGAGGCCCGGAAGTCGCTTTATGACCAGGGCACGCCGGACGGCGGCAGTGTTTACCGGCCGCTGCCCCCGGACAGCCTCTATCTCACAGCCCGCGACTGGCAGAGCCTCGAGGACAGGCTGCCGACCGCCCGTTTCACGCCGTTCGATCTGCCGGAAGGCGGCGCGGATGGCGCTACCGTTCTCGATTGCGGCGGTCATGGCGGCGTCGGCTTTGCCGAGGCGCGGGCCCGGCCGGACACCGATCTCTATGCGGCGGTGCGTGACCGGATTCTGGGGGAGCCGGAAAGCCGCCGGGTGCTGATTGCCGGATATACGACAGGTTCGCGAGACAGACTGGTTTCCCTGTTGCACGAGCACGGGCTCGAGCGGCTGGAGCCTGTCACCAGCTGGAAGCAGGCCAGCGACCTGCCGAAGGGCACAGCCGGCGCCGTCGTCCTTCCCCTGGAGCAGGGATTTGCCAGTGACGATCTGCTCTGCATTGCCGAGCAGGATATTCTCGGTGAGCGGCTGGCCCGCCCGTCCATCCGGCGCGGCCGCCGGGGCGAGGAGTTCCTGCAGGAGGTCTCCGCCCTGCATGAAGGCGATTACGTGGTCCATGTGGAGCACGGGATCGGCCAGTATGACGGGCTGGAAACGCTGGAAATCGGTGGCGCCCCACACGATTGCCTGCGCCTGCTCTATCTCGGCGGCGACAAGCTGTTCGTCCCGGTCGAATCGATCGAAGTGCTGTCCCGCTACGGCTCGCAGGAAGCCGGCGCGCAGCTCGACAAGCTGGGCGGTGCCGCCTGGCAGGCCCGCAAGGCCCGGGTCAAGAAACGTCTGCGCGACATGGCGGAGCAGCTGATCCGGCTGGCGGCCGAACGCGAAGTGCGCGAGACCGAGCCGGTGGCGACGCCGACCGGCGTCTATGACGAATTCTGCGCCAAATTCTCCTACACCGAAACGGACGACCAGCTCCGCGCCATCGAGGAAACCCTGGACGACCTGAACCGGGGCAGGCCGATGGACCGGCTGGTCTGCGGCGATGTCGGCTTCGGCAAGACGGAGGTGGCGCTGCGCGCCGCTCTGGTCGTCGCCATGCAGGGCTACCAGGTCGCCGTCGTGGTGCCGACAACATTGCTGGCGCGCCAGCATTTCAGCCAGTTCGTCGAACGGTTCAAGGGTCTGCCGGTCAAGGTGCGGCAACTCTCGCGGATGGTCACGGCCAAGGACCAGACCGCAGTCAAGGAAGAGCTGGCGAACGGCGACTGCAGCATCGTCGTCGGCACCCATGCCGTACTGGCGAAGAACATCCGGTTTTCCAATCTCGGCATGGTGATTGTCGATGAGGAGCAGCATTTCGGCGTCGCCCAGAAGGAGCGCCTGAAGGAACTGCGCTCCGCGATCCACGTCCTGACCCTGACCGCGACACCGATCCCGCGGACCCTGCAGATGGCCCTGAGCGGGGTCCGGCAGATGAGCCTGATCACGACGCCGCCGGTCGACCGGCTGGCCGTCCGCACCTTCGTCATGCCCTATGACGGCCTGGTCATCCGCGAAGCCATCATGCGCGAGCATTATCGCGGCGGTCAGACCTTCTATGTCTGCCCGCGCCTCGATGACCTGCCGCGGATGCATGACCGGCTGACCAAGCTGGTACCGGAAGTCCGGATCGCGACGGCGCATGGCAGGATGAGCCCGACGGAGCTCGAGGACGTGATGACCAGGTTCTGTGACGGGTCCTACGATATCCTGCTCAGCACCAACATCGTCGAATCCGGCCTCGATATCCCGAACGCGAACACCATCATCATTCACCGCTCGGACATGTTCGGTCTGGCCCAGCTCTATCAGCTGCGCGGCCGCGTCGGGCGCTCAAAGACCCGGGCCTATGCCTATCTCACCACCCATCCGACGAAGATCCTGACAGCGCATGCCAAGCGCCGACTCGAGGTCATGCAGACCCTCGACAGTCTCGGCGCCGGGTTCAGCCTGGCCAGCCACGACATGGATATCCGCGGTGCCGGCAACCTGCTGGGCGAGGAGCAGTCGGGCCAGGTCAAGGAAGTCGGCATCGAGCTCTACCAGCACCTGCTGCAGGAAGCGGTGCAGGCGGCGCGGGAAGGGGGCTTCGAGAGCATGGAGCCGGAGGAGCAGTGGACGCCGCAGATCTCCCTCGGCACGCCGGTCCTGATCCCGGAAACCTATGTTCAGGACCTGACTGTCCGGCTCAGCCTTTACCGCCGGATCGCCAATCTGGTGGACGAGGCCGAGATCGACAGCTTTGCCGCCGAATTGGCGGACCGGTTCGGCAGCATTCCGCAGGAAGTCGAGAACCTGCTGAAAGTCATCGCCATCAAGCAGTTCTGCAAGCTGGCCGGGATCGAGCGGGTGGATGCGGGTCCGAAAGGTGCCGTCATCACCTTCCGGAACAACGATTTTGCCAACCCGCGCGGGCTGGTCGGCTTCATCGCCAAGCAGGCGGGCAGCGTCCAGCTCCGGCCTGACCACAAGCTGGTCTACCGCCGGGCCTGGGAGCAGAAGGATGTCCGGGTGCGCGGCCTGACCGGTCTGATGCAGGAGTTGGTCTCGATCGCCGCGCAGGGCGGCTAGGGCGAACCCGTTCCGAGAGAGAACGAACGCTCTGGCGGACGCCACGTTCACCTTTGTACCGACAGGAATGCGGGAGGATGCCCGGATGCTGGACAGACCGTTACATCTTCCCTGCGGCGCGGTTCTGAAGAACCGCATCGCCAAGGCTGCCATGTCCGACGATCTCGGTGACGGCCGTGGCGGCCCGACCGACGCGCAGCGCAGGCTGTACGGGCTCTGGGCGGATGGCGGCGCGGCCCTGTCTCTGGTCGGCGAGGTCCAGATTGGTCCGTGGGCGCCGGAAAACTATGGAAACCTGATCCTCGAACCGCTTCAGAATGAAGAAAACTTCCGTGCTCTGTCAGCTGCGGCGACAGCGAATGACACACATTTCTGGGCCCAGCTTGGCCATGCCGGCGCCCTCGCGGTGCCCGTCTCCGGTCCGGCAAAAGCCCCGTCGGCGCTCGACGTCTCGGGAATCCATGCCGTCGAAATGACCGCAGAAGAGATCGAAGCGCTTCCCGCAGCCTATGCGCAGGCAGCGGTGAATGCCCGCACCGTCGGCTTTACCGGCGTGGAAGTGCATGCAGCGCACGGCTTCCTGCTCAACCAGTTCCTGTCACCGCTGTTCAATCGCCGGACAGACCGCTGGGGCGGCAGTCCGGAACGGCGGGCCCGGTTGCTGATCGACATCATTGCTGCGGTCCGCGCCTCTGTCGGCCCGGATTTCCCGGTGGCCGTCAAAATCAACGCGACCGATCAGCTTGCCGGCGGCATGGAGGCGCCGGAGGCTCTGGATCTGGTCGCCATGATCGACCGGACCGAAATCGATCTCATCGATATCAGCGGCGGTGCCTATTTCCCGGGTGCGGCGCCGGCCAGCGACGGCACGAGAAGCGGGCCTTATTTTGTCGATTTTGCCCGCTCGGCCCGCGCCCGCACCGGCAAGCCCTTGATGACGGCCGGCGGGTTCAAGCGACGGGCGGAAGCGGAAAGGGCGCTATCGTCCGGGGCGGTCGACATGGTCGGACTGGCCAGACCGCTGGCACTCAATCCGGCGCTCCCCGAAATATGGTTGAAAAAGTCAGGAGAAGATCCTGTTTTTCCGCGCTTTTCTTCCACTCCGCCAGGAGGTGTCACGGCCTGGTACACGGAACGTCTACGCCGATTGGGAAGCGACGGCACGGCAGATGACGCGGGCACCATCGAGGAGGCCCTGGTACAGGTCGAGCACCGCAAGGCGGCCAACGCCATCCTCTGGCAGGAGCACTTCCGGACGGGTTCCTAGGCTGTCTTGCGATCAGCGCTCGGCGGGCGGGATATCCCTGATCCGGGCGACATGGGCATCGATTTCGGCCCGCTCAAACTTCGAATGGACCCGCGTCTCCGATGCCGGATGGTGCGCGAGGCCAAGCATCCTGTCCGGCCGCCAGGCCTTCAGGGGGCGGATCGGGCGCGGCACGAAACCGCCGCCGCAGGTCGGGCAGACATTGAAAAGCACCGTTTCGACACAGGCCGCGCAATAGGTGCATTCATAGGAACAAATCCGCGCATCGCCGGATTGCGGCGGCAGATCGCGGTCGCAAAGCTCGCAATTAGGCCTGAGTTGAAGCATCGCCCGATCCGCTTAATGGTTTTGTCATATCTGACGAACACAATCGCCAAAGCCAAAAGTATCATGAGCCCGGACAATATCACGGACTTGGTACCGATGAGAATCCGACGCCCCAACAGCAAAGAGACACCATGGCAAAGATTGCCCGACTGTTTTCCCGCCGGAAGTTCCTCGGAGCATCCGCTCTTTTGGCCACCACGCTCACGGCTAGCACGGTCAGCGCACAAACAGATTTATTCGGCTCGGCAAAGGGGCATCTGAAATCCCTCGGCGGCACCGGGCAGGTGGGATCCGCCGGTCTGAGCAACGAGACCATCTCTGCCGGACTGAAAGAGGCGCTCAGCGTCGGAACCCGCAGGATCGTCTCCCAGCTCAGCGCCGCAAACGGATATTTCGGCGACAAGGCCATCCACATTCCGCTGCCGGGCAGCCTGCAGAACGCCCGCAAGATCCTTGATACCGGCGGCTTTGGCTCCCTGGCCGACGATCTTGAATTGAGAATGAACCGGGCGGCTGAAGCCGCGGCACCGGAAGCCGGGGCCATATTCGCCGACGCCATTTCGTCCATGAGCCTTGAGGACGTGAGAGCCATCTACGAGGGCCCGGACGATTCCGCCACCCACTGGTTCCGGCAACGGACCGGCGACAGCCTCACGGCGCGCTTTACGCCGGTGGTGAAAAGCAGCATGGCCGAGGTGGGCGTGGTGAAGAGTTACGACGCCTTTGTCGGGCAATATGCGAAGATACCGTTCGTCCCGGATGCCAAAGCCGAGCTGTCGACACATGTGGTCGGCAAGGCCCTGGACGGGCTGTTCCACTATCTCGCAATCGAGGAGAAGGCGATCAGGACGGATCCCATCGCCCGTTCCACGGACCTCCTGAAGAAGGTGTTCGGAAACTAGGCCTGGTTGGCGACCACGGTATTATCGTCCGAGCCGTCGAGGTCGAACAGCGGGAAAAAGGCTTCCGGCTCCTGCGCGCCGGATACCGCATATTGCCGGTTGAAGATGAAACAGGGCACGCCATTGATGCCGTTTTCATAGGCGAAACGGGTCTCGGCCATGACCTCGCTGTTGCCGCCGGTGCTTTCGAGCCATTCGCGGGTATCGTCCGGTTTCATGCCGGACTGTGCTGCGAGGTCCACCAGATTGTCGATCTCCCCGATATCGACGCCCTCGGTGAAATAGGCCATGAACATGCGCTCCACCAGTGCGTCGGACGTCGCCGTTCCCATCGCGGTTGCCAGATTGATGGTGCGATGGGCGAGGACCGTGTTTGGTGTCCGTTTGATCAGGTCAAAGCGGAAATCGATACCCTCGGCATCGCCCGTGCGGCGGATATTGTCATAGATCTGGACCGCCCGGTCGGGTCCGCCGAACTTGTTCTCCAGATAGGCCTGACGGTCCATGCCCTCCTTCGGCATCTCCGGGTTCAGCTGAAACGCCCGCCACTGGATGGACAGGTTCTGAACCGGCCGCGCCTTCAATGCCCGTTCCAGACGTCGTTTACCGATGAAACACCATGGGCAAATCACGTCAGAGAAAATATCGATCTGGGTCATAGTCCGGCTCCAGGGTCCGTTCTGTTTCGGTCTCGTGGTGCGGGTAAGAACATTGGTTCGGTTCGCTTGACGGTTTGTCGAAACAACGAAACCATGTCCCACAATTCGGACAGGGAAACATTTGCGGACGGTCATGTCGATCTTTGAAACGGGACTTGAAAGAAATCGGGCAAACTATGCGGCCTTGACGCCGTCCGACTTTCTGGAGCGTGCGGGCGCAACTTTCCCCGAAAAAGCCGCCATTATTCACGGCGATCTGCGCCGGAGCTACGGCGATTTCCTGAACCGGTGCCGCCGGTTAGCCGATGCCCTGCGCAGGCGTGGCATCGGTCAGGGGGACGCGGTCTCGGTGCTCGCCCCCAATACCCCGGCAATGCTCGAATCGCATTATGGTATTCCCATGGCAGGCGCGGTGCTGAACGCCATCAACACCCGCCTCGATGCCGCGACCATCGGCTTTATTCTCCGCCATGCCGGCTCAAAGCTGATCCTGGTGGACAAGGAATTCGCGCCGGTCATGGAGCAGGCACTGGCGCAGATCGACAATCCGCCGCCGGTGGTCTGGATCGACGATCCGCTGGCCGAGGGCGGAATGCCGCTCGGCGAGAAGGAATATGAAGAACTGCTTGCCGAGGGAGAGCCCGCGCCGGACTGGCCGAGGCCGTCGGATGAGTGGCAATCCATGTCGCTCAACTACACCTCGGGGACGACGGGAAACCCGAAGGGCGTGGTCTATCACCATCGCGGCGCGTACCTGAACGCCATGGGCAACGCCATTGCCTTCGGCCTGACATCAAGCTGCCGCTACCTCTGGACCCTGCCGATGTTCCATTGCAACGGCTGGACCTTTACCTGGGGCGTCACCGCCGTTGGCGGCACCCATGTCTGCCTGCGCAAGGTCGACCCTACCGAAATCTTCACGCAGATTGCCGAGCATGGTGTCACTCACATGTGCGGCGCCCCGATCGTCCTGACCATGCTGATCCATGCACCGGCGGAACAGAAAAGAGCGTTCTCCCATCGGGTGAACATCGCGACCGGCGGTGCCGCACCGCCGAGCGCTGTCATCTCCGCCATGGAGACGATGGGCTTCTCCGTCACTCACCTCTACGGCCTGACGGAGACCTACGGCCCATCAACAATCTGTGCCTGGCCGCCGGAATGGGACACGCTCGAGCTGGATGCGAAGGCCCGGCGCATGGCCAGGCAGGGCGTCTATTACCCAACCCTTGAGGGCATGCGGGTGAGCGATCCGGATACCGGCAAGGCCGTGCCGGCAGACGGCGAGACCATCGGCGAGCTCTGCCTGCGCGGCAACACGGTAATGAAGGGATATCTGAAAAACCCGCAAGCAACGGCCGAGGCGCTGGCCGACGGCTGGTTCCGGACCGGCGATCTCGCCGTTCTGCACCCCGACGGCTATGCCGAGGTCAAGGACCGGTCAAAGGACATCATCATTTCCGGTGGCGAGAACATCTCCTCCCTCGAGGTGGAGGAGGTGCTCTACAAGCATCCAAAGATCATGGAGGCTGCGGTGGTCGCCAAGCCGGACGAGAAATGGGGCGAAACCCCCTGTGCCTTCGTTACCGCCGCGCCCGGCGCCGGGGAGATAAGCGCCGCGGAGGTCATGGATTGGTGCCGCAAGCACATGGCGTCCTTCAAGACACCGAGAACCATCGTCTTCGGCGACCTACCCAAGACCTCAACCGGCAAGATACAGAAATTCGTCCTGCGAGAGCGGGCGAAAGACCTCTGAGGGCCGACTGTCCTGCGGCGCGGTCAGATCCGGAAGCGTGTGATCATGTCCGGGTCAGGCTCGAAACCGATGCCCGGACGGTCCGGCACCTGAACCTCGCCGCCTGAGGGCAACGGTATCGCCGGATCCAGATAGGCCTCCGGCGTGATGTAGAGATGCTCGAACTGCTCGCAGATCTCGCGCGCCGCCATGATCTGGATCGTTGCCCAGTATCCGGGACCGAAATAGGGCGCGTGGGGCATAACGGACGCGCCGTACTCCTCGGCCACGTCGCACACCCGCAGGAACTCGCTGACGCCGCCAACCTTGGTCACGCTCGGCTGCAGATACTTGATGAAAGGCGCCGTGCGGGCAAACTCGACCGCGGTGCAGGCATTCTCGCCGCTGGCAATGGCCACGCCATATTCCGACTGCAGCATTCCCAGCGTCTCCTCGTCGTCCGGCGGGAAGACAGGCTCCTCCACCCAGTAGAGATCGAGCCGCCGCATGTGGGGCATGATTTCGTGCGCCTGCTCAATCGACCAGTTGCAGTTCACATCGGTGGCAAGCTTGGTCCCGAGGCCCGCGCCCTGACGCCCGGCCTCGATGGCCTCCAGCGCGATTTCATGCAGTTTGACGGTCTTGTATCCCTCGCTGACGACTTTCGCCGCGAAGGATTTGACGAGATCCGGCTCCGCATACCGCACCAGGCTGGCATAAGCCGGCAGCGTCGCTTTCGGCCGCACCGCCAGCAATCGCGACAGCGATGCCCCTTCATACTTCGCCACGATATCCCAGAGCGCGATATCGACGGCCGATATGGCGAACATGGTGATGCCATAGCGTCCGTGCAGATGCAGGCGCAGCTGCAGCTCGGCATTCAGAGCCGGAACGTCGTCGATCTCGCGCCCGATCAGCAGGGGAGCAACCATATCCTCGATCGCCGCAGCCGTCGCCCGCTGGCAGGAATAGGCGAACCCGTCGCCCCAGCCGACGATACCGTCTTCGGTCTCGATCCGGACCAGCGCCATGTCGAGCGTGGTCCATTTGGTCGGCATCAGGCCGGTCCCGGCGCTTCCGTCCTCGAACGGTATCTGCAAGGGAATGACGTCGACTGATTTTATCTTCATTTTTGCTTCCTCCCCGGCGATGTCTTTGCGCCGCCTGAAGGAAAGCTTAGCCGATGTGACAAGGAAGACGCGAATGCGGGTTGAGGACCTCCTCTACAAGGGAGATGTCTGCCCAGCCTTCGCCGGCTCAAGGCCCAGCCGGAAGACCTGAACGGCACCGGTTCGGCCCCGCAACTCGAACAGTCCGACATCGGCGAGGTCAGCCGGGGCGCCTGATGACGCCGCAGTCTCCGAGGCAACGAGAACGCAGACATCGGCGTCGGGCGCAACCTGTTTGCCCAGTTGTTCAAGCCGATTGGCCACGTTCACGGCATCGCCGATGATGGTGTAGTTGATCCGGTCCGGCGCGCCTATATTTCCGACAATCGCCGGTCCTGTCGCAATCCCGATCCGGATATGGATCGGCTCGAGGCCACGCTCGATTCGCTTCAGGTTGTCTGCGCGGACAAGACCGGCAATCTGCCGCGCTGTCCGGAGGCAGGCTGCAGCATGGTCCGGGCGGGCGGCCGGGGCGCCCCAGAATGCCATCACGCTGTCACCGGTATATTTGTCGATATTACCGCCCTCGGCCGCGATCGCGCGGCTCATCAGGGTGAAATGCTCGTTCAGCAGCGCGACGACCTGATCCGGCGGATATTTCTGCGTGATGCCGGTAAAACCGACGATGTCCGTAAACAGAACGGTGATTTCACGTTCGACCGACGACACGCCGCGAATTTCCCGCTCTTGCATGATTGCCATGACCAGTGAGCGCGGTACATAGACCCTGAACTGTGTGAGACCGGCGATCATCGCATTGAAGGCGCCGGCCGCTTCATCGAATTCGCGAACCGGATTGCCGCCGATCTCGGGGACTGTTTCCAGATCGAGCCGTGCTACAGCGCTCGATGCGGACGCCAGTTCCGTAACCGGCTGCCGTATGCGTTCGGCCAGTTGCCTGAGGCGGAGCATCGCCAGGCCCATCACCAGCAGTCCGGCAACCGCTCCATAGGTCAGGTAGCGCACCATATCGGCATAGCTCGTTGCCGCCAGGTCCAGATACACACCGACCGTGTAGAGGTTGTCATGCGCCACGGCGACTCTCTGCGCGAGCGCGACATATTCCGTTCCGCCGACCGTCGCGGTCCAGAATTCGGCACCTGTATTTTCATCAAGCGTTCCGGTCTCGCGCTGTTTCGGGTCCAGTAATGCGGCCAGAACCGGATCGCCAAGCTCCGTTGCGTTCAGGAGTGGCTTTTCCCGGGACATCAGCGCCTGCAGGCTGGAATCCGTTAAAAACGGATGCGCGAGCAGGCGATCATTCTCATCCAGCACGAAGACGGCACCGCCATCGATCTCGACGTCGCGGAGAAACACGGAGATATCGAGGGGAGAAATTGCCGCGGCCGCAACGCCAAGATAATGGCCCTCATCGTCAAAGACCGGACTGCGCGCACTCAACAGGGTCAGTCCCGCATCTTCCGAGTAGATTGGCGCAGCCAGGTAAGACCCGCCGATCAGGCGCGCTTCAGCGACAGCCTTACCTTCGACCGAGCCGGCAGAGGTAGCGCGGGAGCCCGTTGTCCCGTCCGATGCGATCCATTCCATATGGCCACCATCCCAAATCAGGGCCATTGCACGAATATGCGGATGCAGGTACATCGCCGTTTTCGCCATCTCCTGTACGGTGGCGCTCATCGGCGGTCCTGCCGGCATCGCCCGGCGGCCGACCATTTCCGCCGCTTTCAGTGCCGGATTGAAATGCCCGCTCAATGTCTTCTTGATCGCGCCGATGGTGCCATTCGCGTTTTCCCGCATCACCGCCTGGCCGCCCTGATTGCCGAAATAGAGCGTGACAGCCAGAACGGCACCAAGAGCGATCAGGAACAACCCGCCGATATCGCGCAGCAACAAGGTGCGGATGGTGATCTTGTGGCCGGGCCTTTTCAGCGTGTCGGGCATGGGAAGCCAAACTTTTCACGATAGCTGACGGAATCACTCTGGCTTTCGGCTTCAAAGACACCGCGGGCAACCGCGCGGGCGAGACAATCCGCAGCATGGGCGCCAAGCACCGCCAACTCCCGTGCCGGATCCAGCAGCGGCCGCATGCCGGTAGAGACTCCGAACACAATATCTCCGTCGAACGGTGTATTGGCCGGCCGGATCGCGCGCGTCAGTCCCTGATGCGCCATCACGGCGAACTGCCTGCACTGTGACTTTGTGAGTGCCGCATCAGTCGCCACGATGCCGATGGTGGTGTTTTCCCCCGGACCGCTGAGTTTCGGCATGCGCACGGCGCTGCCGCGATCCTCCGCGACCGGCAGGATGCCCCCGAATTCCGCATTGATCTCCGAATCCCAGGCAAAGAAAGCGCCGGATACGGGATGGGTGAGGGCACCGACTGCATTGACGGCCACCAGCGCGCCGACTGTCGGGCCGTCGTCGGTGACGAGCACCGAGGCACTGCCAAGCCCGCCCTTGTAACCGCCTGCATTCGCGCCGTAACCGGCACCGGCATTGCCGAGCGTGAAATCTCCCGCTGCCGCGGCAAAGGCCGAACGGCCAAGTGTGGGGTAGGGCGATTCTGATCCCCAGACCTTGTCCCCGCCATTATTGAGATCGAACAGGATCGCCGCCGGAACGATGGGAACGATCGCGGCGCCGGCCCGGTATCCGATTCCCTTGTCGCGCAAGGCCGCCATAACGCCACCCGCGGCATCGAGCCCGAACGCGGAACCGCCGCTTAGCACGATCGCATTCACGCTTTGGACCGTCGCTTCCGGGCGCAGCAGGTCAAACTCGCGCGAACCGGTCCCGCCGCCGCGCGCGTCAACGGACGCGATCATGTCGCCGTCCGGGATCAGGACCGTGACACCGCTCCGCAGCCGTTCGTCATGCGCGTTGCCGACCGAGAGGCCGGGAACATCGGTTATCAGGTTGAGGGCTCCTGGTTGCCTATTCATCCCGCTTCCACACTCCGCATGGCTGACGATCAGGATCATCTATTGGATTGATCCGACAAAGTCTTTATATACACGGCGTTCCTTATTCTTGGGCGGTTTGATGAGTTCCCTAGACGATGCTGTGGGGCGCCGGCGCACTTTCGCGATCATCGCGCATCCGGACGCCGGTAAGACCACCTTGACCGAGAAGCTTCTCCTGTTCGGGGGGGCAATCCAGCTGGCCGGTGCCGTAAAGGCGCGGGGGCAGCAAAGGCGTGCCCATTCCGACTGGATGAAGGTCGAACGCGAGCGCGGAATCTCCGTTGCTTCCTCGGTCATGACGTTCGATTACGGCAACAATACCTTCAATCTGCTCGACACACCGGGCCACGAGGATTTCTCGGAAGACACCTACCGGACCCTGACCGCCGTCGACAGCGCCATCATGGTGATCGACGGTGCGAAAGGTATCGAGGAACAGACCCTGAAGCTGTTCGAGGTCTGCCGCCTGCGCGACGTGCCGATCATTACCTTCGTCAACAAGATGGACCGCGAGGCCCGCGACAGTTTCGAGCTGCTGGACGAGATCGAGCAGAAACTGGCTCTCGACGTGACGCCGGCGAGCTGGCCGATCGGCATGGGGAAAAGCTTCAAGGGCTGTTACGACCTGCTGAACGACAAGCTGATCCTGATGGATCGGGGCAGCCACGATGCGCCGGACCAGGGCCTGACCTGCAACGGACTGGACGATCCGAAGCTGGACGAGCTCCTGCCGGCAGCAGCGGCCACCCAGCTCCGCGAGGAAGTGGAAATGGCACGCGGACTGTGCCCGGATTTCGATCCGGACGCCTTCCTCGGCGGCCATATGACACCGGTCTATTTCGGCAGTGCGGTGAACAATTTCGGCGTTCGCGAACTGCTGGGCGGTGTCGCCCGTTACGCCCCGTCGCCGCGACCGCAGGCAACAAAATCCCGCGAAGTGACGCCGACAGAAAAGAAGGTCTCCGCCTTCATCTTCAAGATCCAGGCGAACATGGACCCGAAACACCGGGATCGCATCGCCTTCGCCCGGATCTGCTCCGGTCATTTCAAGCGCGGCGCGAAGCTGAAGCATATCCGCAGCGGCAAGATCATGAACATCCACAACCCGGTCATGTTCCTGGCCCAGGACCGTGAAATCGCGGACGAAGCCTGGCCCGGCGACATCATCGGCATTCCGAACCACGGCAACCTGCGCATCGGCGACGCGCTGACCGAGGGCGAGGATCTGCAGTTCAACGGCATCCCGAGCTTCGCCCCGGAACTGCTGCAACGGGTTCGGCCGACCGACCCGTTGCGGGCCAAGCATCTCGACAAGGCCGTGGTCCAGCTGGCGGAAGAGGGCGCGGCAAAAGCCTTCAAGACACGGATCGGCGGCAGCTGGATCATCGGCGTGGTCGGTGCCCTGCAGTTCGAAGTGCTGGCCGACCGGATTCGTACCGAATACGACGTGCCGGTGAGTTTCGAGACAGCCAGCCTGCATACGGCCCGCTGGCTGGATGCGGACGATCCGGCCGAGTTGAAGAAATTCATCGACGCCAATCCGGGCGATCTCGGCGACGACCACGACAACATGCCGGTTTTCATGGCCCGCAACGGCTGGCACCTGCAGCATACGGCAGAGAACTGGCCGAAGATCAAATTCCTGAAAGTGAAGGAGCAGATGGCCTAGGCGCATCTGCTCCTCTGCATCCGGCGCTATGATGGCCGGGCCTTACTCGGCCGGCTCGATCCGGCACTGGAAGCAGTTGTTTGACGCCGACCGGGCATGGACGAAGACCACATCCGGGTTCTCAAGGATCCTGTCGGCTGTCGTCTCTATCTCATCCGTGCCGACCACTGTGCCGGTGCCGTAGACGATCCTGTCGTCGCGGTCGTATCCGCGCAGCATGATCCGCTCCCAGCCGAGGAACATCTCCGGTACGGCCTGCTCCCTGCCATACCGGGCGCACTCTTTTGCATGCAGGAAGATCGGCCCGGTTTCGGCATAGGGCTGCGGCGCGGGGAAGGGCCGGTGCGCCAGAACCAGGAATTCTTCCCCTTTCGCCACATGCTGCAGGCAATGCCGGCAGGGAATGCTGCCGCCGTCGGAGACGCGGGTTTCCGGTTTGTGTCCGTTCGCGTCCAGACCGCCATTCTGGTAATGCCGGGCGGTTTCGGTTTCGAGGGCGAGGTAACGTTTTCTGCTCATGGTGTCGGTTCCGGTTTGGTGAAGGTTCCGGAACCCAAGATGACAGGGCGTTCGCCCGTCCTGTATCCGCCGCTTGCGCGGCAATCTCAGTTCGAGCGCCAAGCCTGCCATCGGTCCTGAATCTGGAAGCCCCAGTAGGCACATTGCGCGATCAGCGGGCCAAGCGGACCTCCGGCGAAATCGAGACCGAAAGGCGCAAACAGCTTGTAGGTCTCGTCTCCCTCGGCAATCGCCTTCGCTACGACCTCGCCTCCTGCCGTGGTGGCGCACATGCCATGCCCGCCATATCCCTGATTGTACCAGACGCCAGGCTGCAGCTGACCGATCTGAGGCATCTTGTGCACCGAGTACCCCATGGTCCCCGGCCAGGCGATTTCGGCCCGGATCCCGGCGAGCTGGGGATAGATATGCAGGATGTCACCGATCATCTTCTGCTCCAGGTTCCGCGGTGACAGATTGGAGCTGACCCGTCCGCCCCAAAGCAACCGGGTGTCGGGCAAAACACGGTAATAGTCATTGGCGATCCGGCTGTCCGACGTCCCGTAGGGTGCCCGGATGGCGCCCTGCAGCCGGTCGCCGAGCGGTTCGGTCAGGACCACATAGGTGCCGACCGGCAGGGTGGCCCGGGCAAGTTTCGGATGCAGCTTCCCGATATAGCCGGAACAGCAGATCACCACCTGGTTCGCGGTCACGGAACCCGTCGCCGTATGGACCCGCTTTTTCTCTCCGGCCAGGTTCATCCGGATAACCGGGGAATCCTCGTAAATCATGGCACCATGACTGACGCATGCGTCGGCAATACCGTTGGTGAAATTCAGGGAATGAAACTGGAAAGCCCCAGAATCCAGCAATCCCTCATGATAGCGCGTCGTCTGGTACAGCTCCCGCATCTCTTCACGGGACTTGAACTCCAGCGCCCGGCCGAACCTGTCGCGCATCTTTTCGGCATAGATCTTCAGCCCGTCGGCATTCCGGTACCAGGACGCCTTCATGATGCCATCCCGCATCGGGCCGGCGTCGATCCCGTACCGTTCAATCCGTGCCTTGATCAGGGCGAGCGCGTCCAGTGTCAGCCGGAAAAGATCATCCGCATCCTTCCGGCCGATGCGGGCCTCGATGTCATCAATGCCAAGGCTGTATCCGGCACTGACGAAGCCGCCATTCCGGCCGGAAGCTCCCCAGCCCACCTTGCGCGCCTCGAGGACGACCACCCTTTTCCCCCGCTCAGCCAGGCCGAGGGCTGTCGCAAGACCGGCCATGCCGCCGCCGACCACACAGATATCGCAATCAACATCCTGGGTCATTGCAGGTCGCGCGGCCGGCGCCTTCACAGTCCGGCCGTAATAGCTGTCGATATATCTGGTGCCAGTCCCTGCCAAGTCAGTCATTTGCACTTCCAATGTGTCCCCCCGGATGCCGATCGACAGGGCTCTGAGACGAGGCGCTCTGCATCGGATGCTCCCCCTTATAGTCGTGGAGTCCCCGTGCCGGTCAATTGCGGCTCTGCCGCTTGCGTCGATTCTTTTATCTGCTGCCGATCCGGAAAAATTCCTCGGCGAGTGACCGGCCGACCAAGAGGGCGACTCTTTTTGTCATGAATTTCTTTTCAATTTTTAGAGGGAAATCAGCATATTAGCCGAACAATAGACCTGCATACTTTTATGTGACAGCCATTCGTAACGTCTATTGATGATTGTACTTTACAAATAGAAACCTTTTTGATGGAATAGTATCAGTTTGAAAGCACATGCTCTTGCAATGCGGAGACAAACCATGACCGTACAGACCCTTCGACGCTCTGCTCTGAAGATCGATACCGCTGATATCGGCATTGGCGCATCCGCCGAAACGGTGCGGTCGGGATATCAGGAACTGACCGCGATGCTCGACAGATTGCACCGACGGTATCTTGACGTCGTTCGCGTCGAGCTCGAATCCATGGGCATCAACAACGTCAATCCATCGCAGGCGCTGATGCTCGTTGGCATCGGCGAGGAAGAAATCCCTGTACGCGATCTCATCCATCGCAAGGGTTATCAGGCCTCAACCGTTTCCTACAACGTCAAGAAACTGACGGAATATGGATATCTGGAGCAGGAACGCGCAGCACATGATCGTCGCTCGGTGCGCCTGAGGCTATCCCCCAAGGGGCGCGACATTGTTGCCCGGCTCCGCGAGCTTGAGGCACGTCACACCGAATTCACCAGCGGCCGCGGTGAACTGGTGCGTGGCATGGAGGATGCGACAGCAACCCTTCGTCAGCTCGACCAGATCTGGGCCGAATACATTACCTTCGGATAATTTCCCCCTACATCCGAACACTGCGAAACGCGTCGCTGCAAAGCGGCGCGTTTGGTTTTCGGACCATAGATAAATACCAGAGTCAGACGACCGCCATACGCAAGGCCGCTCTCGCGAGCGTCCGCGTCGAATCGAGTGTCGGCAGAACACTGTTCTCATCGCTGATGATGAGGGGGATTTCGGTGCAGCCAAGCAAGACCGCATCCGCCCCGCGCTCTTTCATGCGGTCTATCAGTCCCTGGAAATAGGTAACCGACTCGGCCAGAAAACGGCCCGGAACGAGTTCTTCCATGATGATCCTGTCGATTTCGGCTATCTCGTCCGACGCCGGGCGGGACCAGCCGATGCCGCGCAGATCCAGTTTCTCCGGATAGACATCACTCTCCACCAGCCATCTTGTGCCGAGAAGAGCGATGTTCCGGTACTGCCGCTCGCCGGCAAGTGCCGCGACTTCTTCGGCAATATGCAGCCAGGGCAGGGGCGAGCGTTCCGTGACATAGCCGAAGGCCTGATGAATCGTATTGTCCGGACAGATCAGAAAATCCGCGCCGGCGCGTTCAAGACGGCGTGCTGATTCAAGCATCAGCTCACCGACACCGGTTAAGTCCCCGACATCGAGGCAATCGACATAGGCCGACAGAGTCGGCGTATGCATCGAGACTTCCGGGTGGCGATGCGGCCCCAGCAGCGCGGCTCCCTCGGCACAAATCGTTCGGTAACAGAGCGCTGCGCCTTCAGCCGAGCATCCAACAATACCTATATGCTTCAATCGACTGACAGCTCTATCTTAAAGTTTCCCAGTCACCACATAGCGCAATATCTCAGCAACCTGCGCCGGTGTTTCGGCAACGGCGAGCGCCGCGCCATCGACTTCTTTCAACGGATGGGTCAGAGCCGGATCATGCTGCACGATAAGCGGTTTGCCGAGAGCGGCCGCATACCCAGCATCGAATGCCGCGTTCCACTGCTTGTACTTGTCACCGAACCGGACGACGACAATGTCAGCGCGTTCGATCAGGGTCCGGGTCCGGATGGCGTTGACCTTGGCGCCCTTGTGATCCGCCCAGAAAGGTTTTTCCTCACTGCCCAGGATAGAGACGCCGCAATCATCGCTGTTCTCGTGAATTGTCACCGGCGCAGTGAACACGATCGGCAATTCCGCCGCGTTCACCGCGTTTTCGATTTCAGAACGCCAGTCCGTGTGAATTTCGCCGGACAGATACACTTCAAGGTCAGTCATAGAATCCTCCTGCCCGAATGGGCGTATTGGTCTTCTGGTTTCCCAGTTTATCGGCGTCGCAAGCTTCCGTGGGTGCCGTCGGCTCAATCTGCCGGTACCCCGCCACGCCTACAAGCATCGTATTCAGCGGGCTCGGTAGACAGCTTTAATGGTGCTTGTCGCATAACGTGCGTGCTTACCAAATTTAATCCTTTTTTGCGCGAAGATGTGGCTATGGAGCTTTTGTGAATGCTCTGGATTGAACCGCACCATCAAAAACTGGCGCTTGTCGCGGGTCTTGTCCTTCTGACGGGGTACAGCCCCCTGACCCTAAGGAATGACCAAATTGTCTCACGTCGACAATCCCCGTGAAAGCGATGCTTAGCAAGCTGAAGTCTTTACTAAATTTTATCCATACTATGAAAAATTCAATGAATCAGAACCCGAGGAAAACGCCAAATGCGAGCATATCTCACATTGCCTGCGGTAATGATCTTTCTGTTGCAACTCGCAGCTTGCGGCGACCCAGAGGTCATCCGGATTGGTTTTATCGGTGGTCTTGAAGGAAGGGCGTCCGATCTTGGCATAGCGTCACGGAATGCAGTCCAGCTTGCAATCACGGAAAAGAATCAGGCCGGGGGGATAAAAGGCCGCCAAATCCAGCTCCTCGTTCGCGACGACAAGGGCACAGTGGGAGGTGGCACAGAGGCCGCACGGTCCTTGATTGCAGAAGGGGTTGAAGCGATCATCGGCCCTAATCTTAGTGTGGTTGCCGGCGGTATTGTTCCGATGATCAACGACGCCGGGATTGTAACGATTAGTCCAACTGTTTCTTCCCTGGCCTTTGTCGGAAAGAACGATCATTTCTACCGTATAGGGTCATCGACGCGGCAATATGCGGATGCTTACGCAAGATACTGCATTGATGCGGGATATCGCAGAGTTGCGGCAGCGCTTGACGGTAGAAACCTGCTCTTTTCCTCAAGTTGGGGCAGCGAATTCGAGATGGCTTTCAGCGAACGTGGCGGCGCACTCGTTGCGTCGCGCCAGTTCGACAGCGCGGCCGGTGGGGAGTTTTCGCGTGTCGCAAAAGACCTGCTAAACACCGGATCGGATGCCTTGATTTTCATCTCCAATGGTGTCGATGCCGCTCAACTGACCCAGCAGATACGAAAGCGCGACCGTGCGATTCCGCTCCTCGCCGCGGAATGGGCTGCGTCGGAAAGCCTCCTCTCACTTGGTGGAGCCGCAATAGAGGGCCTTGTTCTTCTGCAGACCTACGACCGGTACGATTTGTCGGCTCACTATGTTGCTTTCCGGAACGCGTACAGAGAGAGGTTCCTGTCTGCACCCGGTTTCTCCAGCATCGCCGCCTATGACGCCGCAACAGTCCTGTTTTCCGCACTGGCCAGCCAATCCGGGAATCAAACACTGAAATCGTCGATGGATGCACTTGGTGCAGTCCAAGGCCTGCAGCAGGATGTCAGTTTCGACAGTTTTGGAGACAGCGCGAGGCAGCTTGTCTTCGTCACCGTCGAGAGTGGGAAATTCATTCGAAAATGAAGCTCCCAAAAGCCCTTTCTCTGCGAGTTGCGCTTTCGCTTCTGTTCATCGTTACGCCACTGGTCGCTCTCGTCATTGTCGGATCTACGACGCTTGCCATCCGCTTCCCTCAGATCGCCGAAGAAAACAGATCGATAGCCAAGGATTCCGCAGCGCAGATGGCAGCGCGCGTCGAGGAATATCTGCGCTCGCTTGAACACCGGCTGACGGTTCTCGCGGCGGCTGTCGATAGCGTTCCGGAGCACGAGATCCATGCTTTGCTGGCGACGGCCCGCGGCGACGGCTTCGACGCCATCTATCTGATCGACCGGCAGGGCCTGCTGCTTGATGCCAGCGTCAAAGACTACAGCACTGACTACATAGATGAGCTTATCGGCATCGATATGTCCGGAAATAAACTTTTCCGAGAGGTTTCCGAGACGCAGAAGCAGGCCTGGAGTGAGACTCAACTGTCTTCCATTTCCGGAAATGTCACGGTCGACGTGGCTGTCCTCCTGAAAGGAAGTAAGAGACTCATGATAGGGGAGGTTCCGCTCGAACAGATCGTCTCCGTCAGTCGATTTTCCCGTACAGACAGGCAACTTGAGCTCTGGATTATCGATCGTCTCGGCGAGGTGGTTGCAGATACCAAGGTTACGCGTTCAGGCAGACATAATCTCCTGCACCTTCCGATCGTCCAGGCGGGATTTAATGGTACGCCCATACCCGAGGAACTTGCCTACGACGGGCAAAAGTTCTTCGCATGGGCGGAGTTCTCCGAGTCCCTTGGATGGTTGTTTGTCAGCAGAATTCCAAGAGGCATGGATAATTCCAAGATAAAGAACCTCGTCGCCATCATCGTCACAGGGTTTGTTTCGACCTCTGTTATTGGCGCACTCCTCGCGCCGCTCTGGGCCCAGACGATTGCCCGGACTGTGCAATCGGTCATTGAGCGCGCCCGATTGGTCGCCTCGGGGCGCCAGCCAAAGACCTGGCCAACAGGCTCAATCAAGGAGTTCAATCAGCTTTCCGGTGACCTTGAGGCAATGGCTGCTGCTCTCGTTGCTCGGGAACAGGCTCTGAAGGAAATGAACGACGAGCTTGAGGCCCGTGTCCGAAAACGGACCCGGAATCTGGCTGCTTCCAATGCAGATCTCTCTGAAGTGCTGAGCAACTTGCAAATGGCTCAGAATGAATTGATCGAGGCCGAGAAACTGGCCGCTCTCGGGCGGCTTGTCGCCGGTATCGCCCATGAATTGAACACACCGCTCGGCAACAGCAAGCTCAGTCTGTCGGCGCAAATACACGATATCGAGAAACTCGAGACGCGGATGGAAAAAGGTCTGCGAAAGTCCGATCTGACGGTTTTTCTGGATCGCATAAAGAAAACCACGTCAGCAGCCACCTTGAATGTGGAGCGCGCCTGCGATCTCGTAACGAATTTCAAACAGGTTGCCGTCGACCGAACAGCGTCCTACCGCCGCAAATTCCGACTGGCCGACCTGGTCTCGGGTACTGTCGTGACCTTGCAGCCGTCCATCCCCAAAGCTGTTCTGATCACGAGTGCGGATATTCCCGACCATCTGGAACTCGATAGTTATCCCGGCGAACTCGGTCAGATCCTTACCAACCTGGTGGACAATGCCGCCAAACATGCTTTCCCCGATGATAGGGGAACCATCCGTATCGAGGTTGCGGAACGGGACAATGCAATGGTTCGGATCAGCGTGAAGGATGACGGAATAGGAATGCCAAGAGACATCCTCGATAAGGTCTTCAACCCGTTCTACACGACCAAGTTTGGCCAAGGTGGAACCGGACTCGGACTCTATATTTCCTACAATGCCGCGGCCAATCTTCTCGGCGGCAGCCTGACGGTCGAAAGCACGCCGGGTGAAGGCGCCATATTCACGCTCACCATTCCTCTGGTCGCTCCGGAACCAGAGGACGGCCGCGGTGACAAGGCCGACCTGCCGCAGACTCCGAACGCCTGAGACCAGATCCCATTTCTGGCGGCCATACATGTCCCGGTTCGATTGACATTCCGGAAGCAAATCGCTGACATTGACTTGTCTTACGCGATGGCATCGCATCTCCGGCTGGAACCGGAGGTCCGGAAAAACGGAAATGCACACAAGAATGCCACGGGTGCGACGGGAGGATTTGGCAAAACATCGGACAGCTGCCTGCATCCGGAATGATTCCGGAGCATGCGCTGTTTCACTTCTCGGGGGATTGATATGACACTTCTTTCACGCCGCAAGGTTCTGGCTGCACTGGCCGCTCTCAGCGCCGTTTCCATGTTGCCGGCGAACCTCGCCAGCGCAGCAGGCAAGATCAAGGTTGCTGGTATCTATACCCAGCCGATCCAGCAGAAATGGGATGCACGCCTGCATCAGGCTCTTGAGGTCGCAAAGGCCGCGGGCAAGATTGAGTATTCTTTTTCGGAAAAGGTTTCCAATACCGACTATATCCGGGTGCTGCGGGAATATGCTGAAAGCGGTGTGCAGCTGATTGTCGGCGAAGCTTTCGGCATCAGCCGCGAAGCCCGCAAGGTGGCCGACGAATATCCGAATGTCGCCTTCGTGATGGGCGATCCCTTCAAGCCGCATGGCAGTAACTTTTCCGTCTTTGACAACTATATCCACGAGCCGTGCTACCTGATGGGCATCATCGCCGGCAGCATGACCAAGTCGAAAAAGATCGGCATGGTCGGCGGCTATCCGATCGGCGAGGTGAACCGGCTGTTCCACGCCTTCATGGCAGGCGCCAAGTCCGTCGATCCTGCGATCGAGTTCAAGGTGACCTTCATCGGTTCCTGGTACGATCCGCCGAAAGCGAAGGAAGCCGCCTTCGCCCAGATCGAATCCGGTGTGGACATTCTTTATGCCGAGCGTGCCGGCGTGGTCGATGCAGCCCGCGAGAAAGGCATCCTCGCCTTCGGCAATGTCAACGACATGAACAAGGAAGAGAACGGCAAGGACGTGGTCGTGACTTCCGCCTTGTGGCACATGGAAAGTGCGATCGATTACGCCATCGAGCAGGTCAAGGCCGGCAGTTTCAAGGCTGAGGACTACAAGGAATGGACCATGATGCAGAAGGGTGGCGCCAGCCTTGCCCCGTATTATGAGTTCGAGGACAAGATCCCGGCGGACGCGAAAGCCAAGGTCGCCGCGCTTTCCAAGAAGATCATGTCCGGCGAATTCGTGGTCGAGATTAACGACAACGAGCCTAAATCCACGTTCTGATCAGTCCGGATGTCACGCACGTGACCGAAAAATCTGTCTCCGTGATGCCCCTGTTATCTTTCAGGGGCATCACCAAGCGTTTCGGGCCGCTGGTCGCGAACGATGCGATTTCGCTCGACCTCAATCAGGGAGAGGTCCTCGCGCTTCTGGGCGAGAACGGCGCCGGAAAGACCACCTTGATGAACATCCTCTTCGGGCATTACATGGCTGAGGAGGGTGAGATCCTCGTCGATGGCGCACCATTGCCCCCGGGTTCGACAGATGCCGCCATTCAGGCCGGCATCGGCATGGTGCACCAGCACTTCACCCTCGCCGAAAACCTGACGGTGCTGGAGAACATCACGCTCGGCACCGAGCCGCTGTTCGCCTGGCGCCGCGATATCGGGGCCGCCCGGGCCAAGATTGCCAGGATGGCCGATGAGTATGGCCTCCATGCCGACCCGGACAAACCGGTCGGCGCACTTTCCGTCGGTGAGCGGCAGCGGGTGGAAATTCTCAAAGCGCTCTATCGTGATGCCCGCATTCTCATTCTGGACGAGCCGACCGCCGTTCTGACCCCGCAGGAATCCGACAGCCTGTTCGAGACCCTGAGAAAGCTGACGTCCAAAGGGCTGGCGGTCATCTTCATTTCCCACAAACTGAACGAGATATTGAGTCATACGGACCGGGTCGTGGTACTGCGCCGCGGCGCCGTTGCCGGAACCGTCACGACGTCAGATGCGGACCGGGCCAGCCTGGCCCACATGATGGTGGGAGCGGAAGTTAACCGTCCGAAAGCAACCGCCATGACACCGGGGGACACTGTTCTGCGATTGACACATGTCGCATGCCGTTCGGACAGCGAAGCGCAGAGCCTGAAAGATGTCAGTCTGGAAATCCGGGCACATGAAATCATCGGCCTTGCCGGTGTTGCCGGCAACGGCCAGCGGACCCTCGCGAACCTCCTGTCCGGCCTCATTGCCGTTGACGGGGGCACAGTCGAGATTCTTGGCGCAACGGGCGTTGCCGACCCGACAGAGCTGGTTCGGCGCGGCGTCGGACGAATTCCCGAGGACCGGCATGCAACCGGCGTGGTCGGCGAAATGCCGCTCTGGGAAAATCTGATCAGCGAAGACAGGCGCGGCGCTGAAATTGCCCGCGGCGGCTTCATCATCGACAAGGGCAGGGCGGTTGAGCGGACCAAGCGCCTGATCGAAGAGTTTGATATTCGCTGCGAAGGACCGGAAGCTGAAACCCGTTTGTTGTCAGGCGGTAACATGCAGAAGCTCATCCTCGCCCGGGTACTGTCGCGGGGACCCAGATTCATTCTGGCGAACCAGCCGGTGCGCGGTCTGGACGAGGGGGCCATAGCCTATGTCCAGAACCGTCTGCTACAGGCCCGTACTGCCGGCGCCGGCATCCTGTTGATCTCCGAGGACCTTGACGAGCTTTTTGCCCTCAGCGACCGGATTGCCGTCATGTATCACGGTCGCCTGACACCGCCGCAGAACACGGCCGACCTCTCGGTCGGCGATGTCGGGCTGCTGATGTCCGGCCAGGAACCGGAAGCCGCCCATGCGCATTGAAACCCGGCAGGATATCGCTCTCTGGCGCGTGATACTGGCGCCCGTTCTCGCCGTTCTGGCATCGCTCGCGCTCGGCGCCGGGCTGATTATCTGGGCGGGTGAGCCCGTTCTCGCATCCTACTGGGCCTTGCTGAAAGGGTCCCTCGGCTCACGCTTTGCCCTGAACGAAACGCTGACGCGGAGCACACCGCTGATCTTCACGGGACTTGCCGTCGCCGTCGCCTTCAGGGCGAAGTTCTACAATATCGGCGCGGAAGGGCAGCTCTATTGCGGTGCTCTTGCCGCCACCTTCCTCGGCACAGGCATGATTTCCCTGCCGCCTTACCTGATGATCCCCATCCTGATGCTGGCCGGCGCCATGGCGGGCGGCGCCGTTCTGATCGTACCGGTTCTGCTGAAGACCCACATGAAGGTCGACGAGGTTGTAACCACCCTGCTGCTGAACTTCATCATCCTCCTGGTGGTCGGCTACCTGCTTGAGGGACCTTGGAAGGACCCGATGTCCCTCGGCTGGCCACAGGCGGCCCCGATCGTCGACGAAGGTATCTGGCCGCCGCTACTGGCCAAGGGACGGCTACATCTCGGCTTCATCTTTGCACTGGTTGCAGCCGTGCTTGCGTGGGCCCTGATGCGCTTTACGATATGGGGTTACGAAATTCGTGCTGTCGGGCTGAACGCCTCGGCCGCCGGTTTCGCCGGTATCGGCGTCAATGCCACGGTGATCCGCACGGCATTGATTTCAGGCGGTCTGGCCGGTCTCGCCGGGGTCAGCGAAGTCGCCGGGTTGAAGGGCTACCTCACCCTCGATCTCTCGCCGGGCTTCGGCTATGCGGGGATTGCCGTCGCCATGCTGGCGCAACTGCATCCGCTCGGCGTCATCCTCTCAGCCTTCTTCATCAGCGCCGTCTATGTCGGCGCCGACGCGATGAGCCGGTCGACGGATATTCCGACCTATATCGCGGACGTCCTGGTCGGGCTCTCGGTCCTGACCATTCTGGTCAGCGTCATGCTGACCCGCTACCGCATCCGCTGGAGCTGAAGCGATGACCGGCGACTTTCTCGAAATTCTCCTCAGCGCCGGCTTCTGGGCCGCCACGATCCGGATCGTCAGTCCGCTGATCTTCGGTACGCTCGGCGAGTTGATCTGCGAGCGGGCGGGGGTGCTCAATCTCGGCATCGAAGGCATCATGACGATGGGAGCCATGGCCGGATGGATGTGGGTCTTCCAGGGTGGGGATCTGTGGGGCGGTATCGTCTTCGCTGCATTCATCGGCGCGCTGTTCGGATTGTTTCACGCGAGTTTCACGGTTTATCTCGGGCTCTCGCAACATGTGACGGGGATCGGTATTACGCTCTTTGCCTCCTCGCTCAGCTACTATGTCTTCCGCATGTTGCTGCCGAACGCGACAACGCCGCCGAAGATCGTCCCGTTCCAGCCCTATGCCATTCCCGGACTCTCCGATATTCCGGTGATCGGCGAGGCGCTGTTCAGCCAGACGCCGCTGACCTACCTGGCCCTGCTCTCCGTTCCCGCCGTCTGGTACGTACTGGAACGGACCCCGCTGGGCTTGGCGGTACGCATGGCAGGCGAGAACCCGGTCGCGGTCGAATCCCAGGGCATCGACGTGCTGGCGGTGCGGACCGGTGCCGTCATGGTTGGCAGCGCTTTCATGGCCATCGGCGGCGCCTTCATTACCATGAGCGCTTTCGACGCCTTTTATTTCGGGATGATCAACGGCCGCGGCTGGATCTGTGTCGCGCTGGTCATCTTCGCCTCCTGGCGGCCCGGCAAGGCGCTACTCGGCGCACTGCTGTTCGCCGGGCTCGATGCCTTGCAGGTCCGTGCCCAGCAGCTTGCAGGCGCGCAGATTCCCTACCAGTTCTTCCTCATGGCGCCCTACGTGCTCTCCATCGCCGCAATGGTGGTGATGTCCCGGCGCGCCAGCTACCCCAAAGCGCTGCTGGTCCCGTTCCGGCGCGGCGACCGCGTTTAACGAAAGCCCGACTTATGCTCGATATCATGATCACGAATGCCACGCTGCCCAACGGCCGTGCGGACCAGTCCATCGCCATTCAGGACGACCGTATCGTCGAGGTCGGCCCGACTGTTACAGGCGATGCGGGCAGGGTGATCGATGCCGGCGGCTGTCTCGTCACGCCGCCCTTCATCGACCCACATTTCCATCTGGATTCGACCCTCAGCCTCGGCGAGCCGCGGCTGAACCAGTCCGGCACCCTGCTGGAAGGTATCCAGCTCTGGGGTGAGCTGAAGCCGCACCTGACCGGGGACGCGATCAAGCAGCGGGTGCGGGAACTGGCACGCTGGTCCATCGCCAAGGGCACGCTGGCCATCCGCAGTCATGTCGACACGTCCGATCCAAGACTGCTGAACGTGGATGCGCTGATCGAAGTGCGGGAAGAGCTGAAGCCCTATATCGACATCCAGCTTGTCGCCTTTCCGCAGGACGGCTATTTCCGCTCGCCCGGCGCGGCCGAGAACCTCGCCCGCGCCCTGGACAAGGGCGTCGACGTCGTCGGCGGCATCCCGCATTTCGAGCGCACCATGGAAGACGGAGCCCGGTCGGTGCGCGCCCTTTGCAAGATCGCGGCAGACCGAGGCCTCCGGGTCGACATGCATTGCGACGAGACGGACGATCCGATGTCCCGCCATATCGAGACGCTGACGGCAGAGACCAAGCGGCTCGGGCTGGAGGGCAGGGTGGCCGGCTCGCACCTGACATCCATGCATTCCATGGACAATTACTATGTCTCGAAGCTGCTGCCGCAGATGGCGGAAAGCCGGATGCACGCAATCCCGAACCCGTTGATCAACATCACTCTGCAGGGCCGGCACGACAGCTATCCGAAGCGCCGGGGCATGACCCGGGTGAAGGAAATGACCGCCGCCGGGATCAATGTCGCGCTCGGCCATGACTGCGTGATGGACCCATGGTACAGCCTCGGTAGCCACGACATGCTGGAGGTCGCGCACATGGCCGTGCATGTCGGCCAGATGACCGGCGTGGACGAGATGAAGGCCATGTTTGCCGCCGTCACGGAAAATTCGGCAAAGGCCATGGGGCTGGAAGGCTACGGCATCTCGAAGGGATCAAACGCTGATCTGGTAATCCTGCAGTCGGGCGATGCAATGGAAGCCATCCGGCTTAAACCGAATCGGCTGTTTGTCATTCGCAGGGGGCAGGTGATCGCCGAAGCGCCACCGCAAATGAGCACGGTCAGCATCGGCGGCGCGCGCCACCAGGTCGATTTCCGCCGGTCCTAGCGCAATTCCGCATCGAGGGCCGTGAACAGGCGATCCACATCGGCCTCGTCGTTGAACAGATAGGGGCTGATCCGCAACGCGCCGTTCCGGAAGACGACATGGACACCGCGCGCGGCAAGCCGGGCCGTGAGATCTTTCGGCCAGGGCTGGTCCCGATAGAGACCGATGAAATGCCCGATGCGCCGGCCTTTCGGCGGGCAGGTGAAGCCGCGTTCCTGTGCGCGGTCGGCGATCCCGTCCACGAGTCCGGTCAGATAGGTGTGTATCGCGGCCGGAGACCATTCCGTGATCTGCTCCAGCGCCGTGACGCACATGGGCGTATGGATCATGCTGTCCGCCGCCCCCATGTCGAAACGCCGCGCATTCGGCTTCAGACACCCGCCGAGGCCGCTGCCTGTCTCCATCGACGGGGCGCCGGTCCGCGAGGCGTGGTTCAGCTCCAGCGGCATGCCGTTCTGGTGCTTCGGTGCTACATACATGAACCCCATCATGTCCGGACAGAGCAGCCATTTGTAACCGGAAGCGACGACGAAATCGGCCGGGACCGTCTCGAGATTCAGCGGCTTCACACCGAGCGACTGGGTGGCATCGACGACAAGCGGTATGCCGCGCCTGACACATTCGGCGGCAATAGGCTCCAGCTCGACGAGCGCCCCGTCGCACCAGTGACAGTTCGGCAGCGCAACGATGCCGACACGATCGTCCAGCGCTTCCAGAACCGGCCCGGTCCAGTCGAAATCCGCACCGCGCGGCACAAACCGGACGGAACCACCGGCACGCGCCGCCAGCCGCTCCCAAGCATAGACATTCGACGGAAACTGCGCCTCCAGGACAAGAATGTCCTGCCCGGGCGCCAAGGCGAGGTTGGCCGCAGCGGACGCGATTCCGTAACTCGTCGAAAAGACGATCGCCACATCATCCGCCGGCGCACCGAGCAAACCGCCAAACAATTCCCGGCAGCGCTCCATCTCGCCCGGCAGGGCCGCGCGCTCCGCAATCCACGGCATGAGCTTGCGCCTGAGCCCACGTTCACCGGCGGCAAAACTGGTCCTGAGACAGGGAGACTGGCTCGCCGTATTGAAATAGGTGAGCCCGGCCGGCAGATCGAACAGCTCCCGCTGGCAGTTGAGAGGCATGAGATGGTCTCCGATAGGACTGTGCGCAATCTGCCTTCCGGCCGCGCGCCGGATTTCACACTGCACGGAAAAAATTTTCGCCTCAAGCATGGCCATGCTTGGCAGCGGCCAGCGGTTCCGCTAAGCAGCGAAACTGCCCGCCCGCGCTTACGAGAACGCCAATGACCGTCTACGACTGTTTCATGTTCAATAACGAGCTCGACATACTTGAGCTCCGCCTGCGCGAACTTGAGGATGTCGTTGACCGGTTCGTCCTGGTTGAAGCGGCCGAAGCGCATAGTGGCATCGCCAAGCCGCTGCACTATGACGAGAACAAGGCCCGGTTCGCGCGCTGGTCGGATCGGATCACTCATATCGAGATCGGCTCGTTTCCGCCGAACCTTGATGCATGGGGCAAGGAAAATGCCCAGCGCAACGCGCTCTCCTACGGACTGAAAAATATCGCGGACGACGATCTGGTCATCATTTCAGATGTGGATGAAATTCCACGCGCCTCCGCCATCAGAGAGGTCCTGACCCGCCGGGACGTGGATGTGGTCGGCCTGCAGCTCACCCATTTCAATCTTCGTCTGAACTATCTGCAAGTCGACGGCGACGATCCTGTCTTTGTCTGGCCCGTGGCAGCCTGGGGCCATGCCTTCAAACAAAGCAGTCCGCAGAAATTGCGGGATTTCAGGCTTACCTTGAAAATCAAGATGCTGAACAACCGGCTCGATTCCAACCTGGCCGTTCTTAAACATGCAGGATGGCATTTTTCCTATATCGGCAACGACGAGCATGTCCGCCTGAAACTCGCGAGCTTCGCACACCGCGAACTTGCAGTTTCAGAGGTGCTCGAAAAGCATGGTGTGGAAGCGGCAATGCACCGGAGAATGGATATTCTGGGCCGGTCTGAATTCCGTTGGATCGGGGTTGCGGTGAATGATTACTTTCCGGAAGAGATCAGGGCAAATCCTGAAAAATATGCGCCAATGCTGCTGACGCCATGCCGGTACGAGATCGATGTCGCGGCTGTTCCGGAAACAGGGCTCATGGTGCTTAAGCGCATAACGGACAGAAAAGCCTAGCCCGAACCGCTTCAGGTGCGACATGGCTGGAGTCAACGCAGCGATACGGCCAGATATGGGACAGGCATCTATTCCGCCGTTTTCGATGGGTGTTCTATATGGGACCACCTGAACAGCCGGACCCTTTGGTCTCCCACGAGACCGGTGGCCAAACTGGTTTCACTGACAAAATTGGTGATGCCAACGAGATGGCTCGGGGTTACTCCGTCATTGGCAAATGGCAGCACCATACGCTCCCCCAGCACATGGAAACCCTGAGTCGACATGTGGTCGGTCACAACGAAAAAACCTGCAGGCCTATCCCGCACCTCCCGCCATCTCTTCAGGATCGCCGTAGCGCCCTCGGCTTTCATGATGTCAGTGATCCGTGCGCCTTTCAGATTGCGGCCGTAGCGTTGCGTATGATTGTCGCCTGTTATCCGATAGACGAAGTCATCCCCGGGCAAAATATCCACGACAAAAATGTGTGCCAGCGCCCAGGGAATATCAACCGGGTCCAGATCGGCAAAGGATGGCATCGCCCGATCGCCACGCAATGCAAGCCAATGACCGAGAAAGCGGTGATGAAGTGTCGATGCATCGGGCGGCACCAGATCAGAAATCGGAACCAGAATGTCTTTTTGGATTTCCATCAATTCGCTCGTGTCCGTCTCACAGATCCAACATCGCGGCGGGCATAGCCCCGCTGACTTGACGCTGTTTTTAGTGGTCAGTGTTTAAGGCTTCCTTACGCACATTCACCTGCCGAGCGGGCGGATCGCGATTGTCCGAATCAGATGGTTTCTGCGCGTCGTCCCAGAAACCACGCTATTTCTTCGAGAATGAGGTTCTGAACACAAGGCGATGTGGCGGATGGGGTGGGATTCGAACCCACGAGACGGTCTCCCGCCTGCCGGTTTTCAAGACCGGTGCCTTCAACCGCTCGGCCACCCATCCGCAAATAGCGTTCCAGATCAGTACAGGCAGAATTGCCCCCGAACGCTGATTGGTCACAATCGTCATCCCGCCAAACTGGCGGAGCCGAGTGTCTATACGCAAGCTTGTCGCCTCCCGCAACTGTGTTCAGTGCCAGACAGGAAAAGTAACGGCAGGCGAACAGGAACTCTAACGAAAGCTGGCGACCAGCCGGTAACCGACGCCATGGACCGTTTCGATGATGTTCGCTTTGCTGCCCAGATGCGCATGGAGTTTGAGCCGGGTGCGGTAGAGGGCTTTGTCGACCGCCCGCGGGGTGGCATCGCCGTCCTCGTCCATGGCTGCCAGAATCCTGTCACGATGCACCGCATGGCCGCAATTCCTGACCAGGACCTCCATGATCCGGAATTCTGACTCCGTCAGGTTTTCGGATGCACCACTGTCGAAAAACACCTTCCGGGCGATAAGATCAATAAACCATCCATCGAACTCAAACCGTGTTGCCTCCGGCACAGACCGGCGCTGTTCCAGGCGGGTCATGAGGTTGCGAATGCGGGCGACCAGTTCGCGTGGGTGGACCGGTTTTTCAAGGTACTCGTCCGCGCCGGACTCAAGCCCAACCAAGCGATTTCGGAAATCCGCGCTCGCCGTTGCGACAACAATACCGGCATTGGAATTCTGCCGGACCGGATTGATCAGTGAAAGTCCATTGCCGTCCGGTAGCTGAAGGTCGATCACGACCACATCGAATTCTTCATGCTCGATATGCGTCCGCGCCTCGGCAAGCGTTGTGGCGGTCGTCGTTTGATATCCGGCGGAGACCAATATCGCGCTCAGGATATCCCGCGCCGCGTCATTGTCCTCCACAAGCAGAATGCGTCCGGTATCAGACTCGAAACCGGTCACGCTCGTGATCTTCTAATCAATTTCATGCCAAGTGATAGCTTGCAACGGAACATCAGATAGAAAAAAAAATCTCACGTTTGCGGCGGCAGGAGGACACATTCTAAGTCCGGGAACCGCTTCCAGTCCACGCGTTTCAAATCACAGAATAACGTCTCAGGCATACGACATGATGATTCCGGCATGTGCTCCCTATCGCCAAAGATTGCCACAGAACGGCATCCAGCAGTGCGCCTTGGGCCCTGCATGCGCTGCCGGATTTCCCGGACGGCCCGGAAGCAACCGATTATGTGCGGATTGAAGTTTTGGCTCGCGCGGTACGTCGTCCCGGCGGGAGCCGGTCTCTCAAAAGGAGCCAAAATGGATTTGATCAATAGCCGGAATTAATCCTACATGTAAGGATCAGTAATCATATCTCGCCGAAGCGACAAGGTCCCATGTCAAAGCCCTACAAGGTTCAAGCCGGACGTAATCTGACTCAGGAAACAACAGCCGCATTGCGCACGAAAATCGCAACGGGGCCGATGAAGGCAGGTGACCGGCTGCCGACGGAGAAAGAACTTGAAGCCGAGTTTGGTGTCAGCCGCACCGTCATCCGAGAAGCCGTCGCCGTCCTGAAGGCGGACGGACTGGTTGAGCCGAGACGCGGTGCCGGCATTTTTGTCCTGGATCCTGACGGCACAAGAAACAAGACGATGCCCTCGTTCCAGCCGGACGGGGTCCATGGCACCCTTGATCTGCTCGAGCTGCGGATGGCCGTCGAGATCGAAGCGGCCGGACTCGCCGCCACCCGCCGCAGCCTGTCTCAGGATGCCCGGATCAGGGAGAACCTGAGCCAGTTCGAGCGCGCCGTGGAGACCGGCGCCTCGGCCGTCGACGTTGATGCCGCCTTCCATATCGCCATCGCCCAGGGCACAAACAACGAGTTGTTCACCACGTTCCTGAAGTCGCTCGGCAAGGCCGCCATTCCGCGCAGTACCCTGTCCGAACCGGACCGCGAGCGGCTCATCGACCGGTCCTATCTCGAGCGGGTCAATAACGAGCACAGGGCGATCGCCGACGCGATCACCGCCGGCGACGCGGACGGCGCACGGTCGGCCATGCGGGCGCATCTGAGCGGCAGCATAACGCGGTACCGGAAGTCCCTCTCTTCCTGAAGCGCAACACCATCCAAGCAGAGTCAGTCAACGGGGGACAGCAATGAATGTCGCGGTTGAGTGCGTCCTTGATGCCAGGGCCACGCTCGGTGAGGGGGCGGTGTGGGATACATCCGCCAACGCACTCTGGTGGGTCGATATCGCCGCTCCGGCGCTGCACAGGTTTCATCCGGAAGCAGCCCGAAACGACACATGGAAGATGCCCTCCGCCATCGGCTGTGTCGCGCCGCGTCTGTCCGGCGGCACGATCGTCGGGCTCGAGGAGGGCTGGTGCGCGTTCGACCCGGCCGATGGATCGGTCACCGTGCTCAACGACATGGCGCCCGGCCGCGCAACGCACCGCTTCAATGACGGCGCCGTCGACACGGCCGGGCGCTTCTGGGCCGGCACCATGCCGAAAGCCGGACCGCGCGATGCCGCCGCGGGTGAGCAGGGCGACGGGACATTGTTCTGTCTGGAGCCGGACCGGAGCTGCCGGACAGTCCTTGAAGGGCTCTATATCCAGAACGGACTGGCCTTCTCGCCGGACGGAAAGCGGATGTATCTCTCTGACAGCTACAAGCCGATCCGGACGATCTGGGTGTTCGACTATGATGTCGATACCGGGACTCCGACGAACCGGCGCGTCTTCTTCGATACCCACGCGGCCGCAGGACGGCCGGACGGCGCGGCGATGGACGCCGAGGGCTGTTACTGGATGGCAGGTGTCGATGGCTGGCAGATCCTCCGGCTGACGCCTGACGGAGTGGTCGACAGGACCATTTCCGTCCCTGTGGAAAAGCCTACCTGCCTTGCCTTTGGCGGCCCGCGGCTGGACCAGCTTTATATCACCAGCATGGGCAGCGGCCTGATCACCCCCGGCACCGAAAACCGCCAGCCCCAAGCCGGCGGCGTCTTCGTTTGCGAGCCTGGTGTTACCGGCTACGCCCCGCCGCCGTGCGGGGCCTGATCTGCAGCAGCTTATCCCGCGATGAGACGCGGCAGGGTCAGAGAAATCGCCGGGATGAACGTGGTCAGCATGAGCGCGACAAAAATGGCCGCATAGAACGGCCAGATCGTCCGCACGGCGCGCTCGATCGGAACATTTCCAACCGCACATCCAAGGAACAGACAGGCGCCGACCGGCGGGGTGCAGAGGCCAAGGCCCAGATTCATCATCAGGATCATGCCGAACTGCACCGGATCCATGCCGAGAGAGATCACGACTGGCAAAAAGATCGGGGTGCAGATCAGGATCAGCGCCGCCATGTCCATGATCATGCCAAGGATGAGCAACATGCCGTTGATCATCAACAGGATGGCGATCGGGTTCTCGGTCACGCCGGTCATGAATTCGATCATCCGGGTCGGTACCTGGTAGAAGGTCAGCATGTAGGCGAAGGCCGAAGCCGAGGCCACCAGGATCAGCACCATGGAGGTCGTGCGAACCGAGTTCAGGACGGCGGTCTTGAAAGCTGTCCAGCTCAGGGACCGATAGACGATCAGCGTGACCGCGAACGCGTAAAGCGTCCCGAACGCACCGGATTCCGTCACCGTGAAGATGCCCGAGAGAACGCCGCCAACGATTATAACGGCCGTGAACAGGCCGGGCAGGGCGGTGATGAAGCTCATGAAGAGGGCGAGAAACCCCGGAAACACCTCGACGCCATATCCCCGGCGAACCGCGATCAGATATGCGGAGACAGCCAGACAGACGCACATGAGGACACCGGGAACGACGCCGGCCAGGAAGAGTTGCGAGATCGAAATGCCGCCGCCGGCCGCGATGGCAAACAGGATCATGTTGTGAGACGGCGGCACCATGATGCCGGCGATCGACGAGGTTACCGTGACATTGACCGCATAATCATCGTCGTATCCTTTTTCCTTCATCACCGGAATCAGGATTGAGCCGAGCGCCGATATATCCGCCACGGCCGATCCTGAAATACCCCCGAACAGCATGGACGAGAACACATTCACCACACCGAGCCCGCCACGCACCCAGCCAATGGCCGCGGACGCAAACCGGACCAGGCGGATGGCAATGCCGCCGTGAAACATCAACTCCCCGGCAAAGATGAAAAACGGGATCGCCATCAGGGAAAAGACGTTGATGCCGGAAATGATCCGCTGGAATGCAATGACGAGCGGCAGACCCTCGACGAAAAACCCGGTCACCGCAGCGATAGCGAGAGCAAAAGCCACCGGCACGCCGATGACGACGCAGACGGCGAATACGCCGAGCAGAATGAGAAGACCCATTGAAATTTCCCGGTCAGCGCTGAATGGAAGAGGGGGGATCACGGTCCAGGAAGAACCGGATCAGATGACCAATCGAATAGATGAGACAGGCTGCACCGCAGAATGTCAGCGGAACGGCCCGGAGCCCCTCGGGCAAGTTGATGAGGGGGATCTCCGTGTCCCATTTGAACAGGACCAGAACATAGGTCTGCACCATCATGACCGAACCGAAGACCGCCATGATCAGGTAGACGAGGAAATCCATCGCTCTCTGTACGGGCCGCGGTGCCATATCACGGAAAAACGAGACTCCGAGATGCGATCTCTCATGCACGCCGGTCGACGCTCCGACGAAACCAATCAGGACAACCAGCAGCAGGGCAACCTGCTCGACCCAGGTCGGCGTCGCATTCAGAACGTACCGGCCGAAAACCAGCCACCCAAAAATCACGGTCAGGACAACCATAGACGTCCCGGCGACCCACAGGCTGGTGCGACACAGCCCATCCAGCCCCTGATAGAAGAGACGGAGCACAGCCGCCGCTCCATTTAACCGTGTCGTGCCGGCGCCAGAATCGGCGCCGCTGGAATGCATGGAAGTCATCTGAAATCCCGACTCGAAAATGCCGCGCACGGCACGCTGCAAAGCGGATGTCAAAAAATGCCACCGAAGGAACACAGGTGGTTCCTCCGGTGGCCACGGGACAGGAGACCTACTGCGTAGCCTGGATTGCTGCGACGAGCGGCTTCAGTTCCTCATTGGTCGCCAGGAACTTATCGAAGACCGGCTTCATGGCGTTCTGGAACGCTGCCTTGTCAGCCACGTCATTGAACTTGACCCCGGCTTTCATCACCATCTGACGGCTTGCCTCGGCCCGCTTGTCCCACAACTCGCGCTGCAGGACGGCTGATTCGCGCGCCGCATCCTTGACTGCGGCCTTGTCCGCATCGGAGAGCCCGTTATAGAGATCGGCATTGATGCAGACGCATTCCGGAATAATCAGGTGCTGGGACAGGGAATAGTAGCCCGCAACCTCGAAATGGCCGGTCGACTCATAGGACGGCCAGTTGTTTTCCGCGCCGTCGACCACCCCGGTCTTCAAAGACTGGTACACTTCGGAGAAGGCCATCGGAGACGGGT
The DNA here is from genome assembly GCF_040217065.1 of Nisaea sp. Taxonomy (GTDB): domain Bacteria; phylum Pseudomonadota; class Alphaproteobacteria; order Thalassobaculales; family Thalassobaculaceae; genus Nisaea. The sequence goes on along the minus strand of NZ_JAVJNX010000009.1, from coordinate 83,942 downwards.
TCCCGCCAAGCGCTGAAATCATTCCGGAATAGAGATCGTTGTTCATCACCCGGACCTTCATGCCCTGGACATCGGCCGGCGTGTTGATCGGATGTTTTGAGTTGTAGAATGAGCGCGCGCCGGAATCATACCAGGCAAGCGCGACCATTCCCTTCTTTGCCATGCCGGCGCTGATCTGGTCTCCCGGTGCGCCGTCCATGGCCCGGTGCATATGCGCCATGTCCTTGAAGATGAACGGCAGGGACACGACGTTCGCTTCCGGCGCAACCGGACCGATCGGTCCGAGATTGAAATTGCCGATTTCCATGCCGCCGATGCGAAGCTGCTCAATGGCGTCCGGTTGGCTGCCCATGACGCCGGAATGAAACATTTTAAGGGTGATCCGCCCATCGGTCTTCTGCGCCAGAAGCTCCGCGAACTTGTCCATCGCGACCGTATTCGGATATCCGGGCTTGTGGATGTTCCAGCCTTTCCACTCGGCTGAGTCCGCGCTGACAGAAACCCCGGCCGTCAGCATGACTGCAAAAGCGGCTGACCCGATTTTATGCATTATCGACATTGTTGTTCCTCCCATTTGGCCTGGCTGTGACGCCGGGGCCGATGCACCACCTGTATGATTTTTCTGCGTTGGTGCCTGTTTCCGGATTGCGGCACTTCATGCGCCGTCTGTTTCCTAAAAAAAGTATGCCTCCTTTTCGAATTTGGTCAATCTAATGAAAAATTAGTCTTACTTTTAAGCGGCATCGGCCATTTGAGATGCCTCCATCACCGCCGAAAGCTCTTCAATATCGGCGTCCGTGGCGCTTGACAGCGGCGGCCGCACCGGTCCCGGGTCACGGCCAACAGCCCGCAACCCGCCCTTGATCAGACTGACCGGGTAGCCCGGAACGCGATCGCGGATATTCGCAAATGGGTAGAAGAACCGCTTCAGGATATCGTCCATCAGCACGCGGTCTCCGGACCTCATGGCGTCGAAGAACTTCAGCGCCAACTCAGGCACGAAATTGAAGACGGCAGAGGAATAGGTGCTGAAGCCGGCAGCATCGTAGGCTGCGGCAAAAAGCTCGTGGGTCGGCATCCCGCCGACATAGACCAGCCGGTCGCCCAGCATGGTCCGGATCCGGGTCACAAGATCGATCTCGCCAACCCCGTCCTTGAAGCCGATCAGGTTCGGGCAATCATCCGCAAGCCGCGCGATGCTGTCCGCAGTGAGAACCGATGTCGCCCGGTTATAGACGACGACACCGATGGAGACCGCATCGCACACCGCCTTTACATGCGCCATCTGACCGGCCTGCGTTCCGGACATCAGATAGGTCGGCAGCAGCAACAGGCCATCCGCGCCGGCGGCTTCCGCAGCCCGTGCATCGGCGATCGCCCGCACGGTATTTACACCGCAGCCGGCAACAACCGGACAGCGTCCGTCCGCGGCTTCGACGGCGGCCCGGATGATGGCCGGAAACTCATCCTGTCCGAGCGAGAAATACTCCCCCGTTCCGCCAGCGGCAAACAGCGTGGCCGCGTCATAGGACGCAAGCCAGGACACGTGCTCCTGATAGGGTTTCGGTGCAAAATCCAGATTGCTGTCAAAATGCGTGACCGGAAAGGACAGCAGGCCCGTGGCCATGCGGGCTTTGAGCTCTTGGGGCGATAAAGACACGGTGGTCCTCCTGAACGGTTTGGTTCAAAAGCGGGGGAGTGAATTCGGCGTTTCAGGTGCGGCTAGCGCGCTCCGACGCGGGATGGATCGCCTTTGTATCCGTTACTGGCAAAGGGACCGCCCTGAACCGCCAGTCCGACCTTGTCTCCGGGTTCCGGCACCCCGGACGTATCGACCTCGGTCGCCCACACGTCCGATGAGTCTTCCGGCGTGTAGCCGAGCCGCCGCGCGGTCTTGTTGTCCCACCAGGTCCGCGAATTGTCGGACATGCCAAAGACAATTTCGTGATGCAGGTCAGGTGTGTCGAGACCGATACGACAGAGCTGTGTCAAGTCTCTGATGCTCACCCAGGAGCCCAGTGTTCTCTGGGTTTCGGGCTTTTCGAAGCACCAGCCGATCCGGATGGAAAGGATCCCGAGGCCGTAATTGTCCGCAAAATACTGCGACAGCGCCTCGCCGAAAACCTTGCTGAGACCATAGCGGCAGTCAGGGCGCGGACGCTCCGAACCGTCCAGGATCTGTCCTCTCGGGTAGAAACCGACGGCGTGATTGGAACTGGCGAAGACAATCCGCTTCACACCCGCCTTGTATGCCGCCTCGTAGAGCCGGTATGTCCCGTCAATATTGGTGCGGAGGATATCCTCCCAGTCCTGCTCGACGGATATGCCGCCGAGATGGATGATCCCGTCGACGCCGTCGACGATCCGCGCCAGATCTTCCGCACGGGTCAGGTCGGCCAGTTCGACTTCCTCCCCGAGACCCGGTGCCCCTAAATCAACCATGTCGGTTACACGCAGAATCGGGTAAATCCCGGCGAGTGCCGGACGCATCCGTTTTCCGATACCGCCTCCGGCCCCCGTGAGCAGAACTCGTCTCATTTGTATTCTCTTAAATAATATCAATTTGGATAATTAGGATACTTAACACGATCAATCTGTCCAGACAGAATTCCGCTGACGCTTAACTTTGAGCGGGAAAGTTTGAAAAACTCCGGTGGCGCACGGCGTCGCCAGCGTCAGATTCGCTGAGGCGGCCGTTTTTCCGTGCCTTAATCCGCGCGAAAACAGTTCCCTATGTTCAAGGGCTTGCATGTGCACTTTGCGCTTTCTTGCGAGTGCATGCCCCCTATGCCACAACATGCTGCATTGCATTTCGCACCACAGGCTGGGCACGGGCACGCAGACATGTTGAAAAAAATCCTGATACTTGCCGGACTGCTTTCGGCAAGCACATTCACCACTGCTTATGCAGCCGCGCCCCAGCCATTCGAAGCCTGGGTGGCCGAATTGAAGGCCGAGGCTGAAATGCAGGGCATCAGCAAATCGATTCTCGACCAGGCCTTTGCCGGCACGGCGCCGATTCCCCGCGTGATCGAACTGGACCGCAAGCAGCCCGAATTCACCCTGACATTCGAGCAGTACCTGACCCGCGTCGTTCCAAAAAGCCGGATCGAAAAGGGCCGCGCCATGTTGCAGGAAAACAAGGCGCTGCTGACGGAAGTCTCGGCGAAATACGGAGTTCAGCCGCGGTTTATCGTGGCCCTCTGGGGTGTTGAGACCGATTTTGGCCGGGTTACCGGCGGCTTTCCCGTTATCGATTCCCTCGCCACGCTGGCCTATGACGGGCGTCGCAGCGCCTTCTTCCGCAAGGAGCTGCTGCTTGCCCTGAAAATCCTCGACGAGGGACATATTGCTCCCGGCGACATGAAGGGATCCTGGGCCGGCGCCATGGGACAGAGCCAGTTCATGCCGTCCAGCTTTCATAACTTTGCTGTCGATTATGACGGCGACGGGCACAAGGATATCTGGAACACCAGGGCTGATATCTTTGGCTCCATCGCCAATTATCTCTCCAGGTCCGGCTGGAACAGCAGCGAGACCTGGGGACGGGCGGTTCTTCTGCCCGCGACTTTCGACAAGTCGCTGGTTGACTCAAAAATCACAAAAACGATGCGCGAATGGGAAGCGCTCGGCGTGACCCGCCGCGATGGCGGACCGCTGCCGAGCCGCAATCTGACCAGCCAGCTTGTAGTCCCGGGAGACGGCGAACTGGCACCGGCGTATCTTGCCTATTCGAACTACGAGGTCATCCTGAAGTGGAACCGCTCCAGCTACTTCGCGACGGCGGTCGGCACGCTTGCGGAAGCAATCGGCAGTGAATAGTTCGCCGCGAAATTGACTACGAAATATGGTAGGGTAACGACTGAAAATGCATACCTGTTGTAATTAGAGCGCTGATCGGATCAAAAGGACAGACATGAAACCCCTCGCCACGCTCTCATTCATGACTCTTGCCCTGCTGCTGTCCGCCTGCGCCGAGACAGAGTTCGTCGTGCACACGGCCAAACAGGTTCAGAGTGCGACATCCGGCGACAGGCCAGACGGTCGCTACAAGGTTGGCTCTCCATATTCGATCAATGGCGTCTGGTACTATCCGCAAGTTGACTACGGATATGTAGAGACAGGAATCGCCTCCTGGTACGGGCCGAATTTCCATAACAAAGACACCGCCAATGGCGAGATTTTCGACGAGAATGCCGTCTCCGCCGCACATCGTACCCTGCCGCTTCCGAGTGTGGTACGGGTGACCAATCTGGAGAATGGCCGTGCCCTGGTGGTCCGGGTCAATGACCGGGGCCCCTTCGCGCATGGCCGAATCATCGATATGTCACGACGTTCCGCGCAATTGCTGGGTTTCGAACGCCAGGGGACAGCGAAGGTCAGGGTTGAAATTCTTCCCGAGGAAAGCCGCCAGCTTGCGGAAGGCTATAAATCCGGCAAACCGGTTCGACTTGCCAGCCTGAATACGGAACCGGTTCCCACACCGGCCGCGGCACCAAGTGTGGCTGTCTCCAAAGGCAGCGTGTCGAAGATTCCCGGAACCATCGTGCTGACACCGCCTCCGCCGCCGGTTTCCGTGGCGCCCAGTCCCGCGGATCAGGGCAGCGCGGTTGATCTCGCCCGTCAGTCCCGAAGCCAGGACGTAGTCCAGACCGAGCCGGAACAGACAGAAATCTTCGTTCAGGCCGGCGCCTTCACCAATGCGAACAATGCAGACAAGCTGACACAGATTCTGGCTGATGTAGGACCGGTCCGGATCGACCCAAGGCAGGTCGACGGCAAGTATTTCTACCGCGTGCGCCTCGGCCCCCTGCAATCGGTCGAGGATGCCGACCGGATTCTTGAGGCCATCATCGGCAAGGGTTATCCGGGCGCGCGGGTGATCGTCGAGTAACACAGACCACAGACGCCGGGAAAATTGGCTGAGCGGCCCCATGTCTCATTTAGATCAAATTTGTGCGTTATGCCGACAAGCGCCTGAGGATGTCGCAGGCGGAAACCTTTCAGACCAAATTGTCTCGTCATTCGGACGGGTGGGGAACTCATGAAGACAGTCGCCGACAAACTGAACGCCGCAGTCGGACGCATGCGCATTCATCTTGGCGTCACCGGAATGCTGGTGGCCATGCTTGTCTGCGTGCCGCAGGCATCCGCGCTCGATACCAGTGCCCGCGAGGCCATTCTGGTCGACTATGACACCGGCTCCATTCTCTTCCAGAAAGACGCCGACAAGCCGATGCCGCCCGCATCCATGACCAAGATCATGACGGTCTTCATGGCATTCGAACGCCTGAAGGACGGACGGCTTTCCATGGACGACACCATCGCGATCAGCGAGAAAGCCTGGCGCAAGGGCGGCTCGAAAATGTTCGTGAAGGTGAATACCCGGGTCGCCGTGCAAGATATTCTGCGCGGCATCATCGTGCAGAGCGGCAATGACGCGGCCATTGCCCTGGCAGAGGCCCTTGGCGGAACGGAAGAAGCCTTTGCCGAAGAAATGACCCGGCGGGCACAGGAACTCGGCCTGACCGGCAGCACCTTCCGCAACGCGACGGGGTGGCCCGACCCGGAACACCGGACGACGGCATATGACCTGTCTCGCATTGCCATCGAAACCATCCGGCGGTTCCCGGAATATTATCCGATCTATTCGGAAAAGACCTTCACCTACAACAAGATCAAACAGGGCAACCGGAACCCGCTGCTCTACAAGAATATGGGCTCCGACGGACTGAAGACCGGGCATACGGAAGCGGCCGGATACGGCCTGACCGCCTCGGCAATGCGGAACGGCCGTCGCCTTGTCCTGGTCGTGAACGGTCTGGAGAGCGTGTCCGCACGCTCCCGCGAGGGAGAGGCGCTGCTCGACTGGGGCTTCCGGGAGTTTGAAAACTACTCACTGTTCGAAAAAGGTGCGGTCGTCGCCAATGCAGACGTCTGGCTCGGCAGCGCCAAGACCGTGCCTCTGACGGTCGACAAGGACGTTGTGCTCACCCTGAAGCGCACCTCGCGGCAGAAAATGAAAGTCAGTGTGGTCTATGAAGGCCCGGTACCGGCCCCGATCGCTGCCGGCACGCAACTGGCAATCTTGAAGGTCTCCGCACCGGATATGGAAGATGTGACAATCCCCCTCTATGCCGCTGACGATGTTGCGCAGCTCGGCGTCTTCGGCAAGGTCGGCGCGGCGGTGGAATATCTGGTCTGGGGCAGCGGTGGCTGACCGTCCGGACCGCGCACGCGGGCGTTTCATTACATTTGAAGGCGGAGAGGGGGCCGGCAAGAGCACCCAGATCCGGATGCTGGCCGCCGCACTGGAGGCAGCAGGACAGAGTGTCTGCCTGACACGCGAGCCCGGCGGCTCTCCTGGCGCGGAGCAGATCCGCGCCCTTCTGGTGACCGGCGATACAGAACGCTGGGACGCCATGACAGAGCTTTTGTTGCACTATGCCGCGCGGCGCGACCATGTCCGCCGGCTGATCGAACCGGAGCTGGAAAAGGGCACATGGGTGCTCTGCGACAGGTTCGCCGATTCCAGCATGGCATATCAGGGATACGGTCACGGGCTCGACCGTGACAAGATCGCGGACCTGCACAAGATCGTGCTCGGCACGCTCAGCCCGGATCTGACAATCATTCTCGATCTCGACCCGAAAACCGGTCTGGCCCGCACCCGCGCCACGGACGAAGCACGGCGACGGGGCGACGAAGACAGGTACGAGCGCATGGAGCTCGCCTTTCATCAACGGATGAGGGACGGGTTCCGCGATATCGCCGCAGCCGCACCGGAGCGCGTTGTGCTGGTCGATGCGGAGGCAGATGCGAACAGTCTGAGCAGAACCATTGCCGGACATGTGCGCGAGCGTCTCGGGGCAGCTCTATGAGCGAAGAAAACGCCATTCCGCTGCCCAGGGCGACCGGAACCCTGATCGGCCATGAAGCGGCCGAGACGGCAATGCATGACGCCATTTCCTCCGGGCGCATTCCGCATGCCTGGATGATTACCGGCCCGCCCGGCATCGGCAAGGCGACCCTGGCCTTCCGGTTTGCCCGCTACGTGCTGTCCGGCGGCGCGGAAGAGGAGGGACCCGGCCTGTTCGGCGACGCATTGCCGGCGGCAACGACAGGTCTTCAGGTTTCCCGGGAAGATCCGGTATTCGCGCAGATCGCCGCCGGGAGCCATCCCGACATGCTGGTTGTCGAGCGCGGCTATGACGAAAAGCGCAAGAAGATGCGCGGCGAAATCGTCGTCGAGGATGTGCGCAAGATCGGTAACTTCCTGCGCCTGACGCCATCGCTCGGCGGCTGGCGGGTGGTCATCCTCGACAGCGCGGACGAGATGAACCGGAATGCCGCCAACGCGGTGCTGAAACTGCTGGAAGAGCCGCCGCGGCAGGCCCTTATCCTGCTGGTCAGCCACACACCCGGCCGGCTGCTGCCGACAATCCGGTCCCGCTGCCGGACCGTCCGGCTCGGGCCGCTGTCAGACAGCCAGATCGGCGAATTGCTCGCCGTCCATCAACCCGACCTCGCTCCGCAGACGACCGAAACCCTGGTTGCCCTTTCCGAAGGCAGCATCGGCCGCGCGCTTGCACTGGCGGCGGAAGGCGGCATTTCCGCGCTCGAGGATATTTTCGGCGCCTTGGGCGCCTATCCACAGCTTCACGACCTGGCCCTGCTGGAGCTGGCCGATCGCTGGACCCGGCCGGTCAAGGCGGAGGAGAGCGATCCCTTCGTGACCGGCATGAACCTGCTGGACTGGTGGCTCGGGCGGATCGCGCGGGATGCTGCGGCGGGCGCGCCGCCGGTCGACCGGGTCAGAGGGATGGGGCCAGCCGCCCGGAACCTGACCGGAATACTCGGTCCGGCCGGTGTTGCCGAACGCCGTGCCCGGATCACGTCACTGCTCGGCAAAGGCATCGGGCTCAATCTCGACAAGCGGCAATTGCTGATGGATGTGTTCCATTCGCTGGCGCCTGATCACCGCGTGTCCTGACGTTTCGTCTTGAAACTGACAGGAGCGGGCGGTACCTCAATGCACCAGATTCACCGACTGCCCGCCTGAACGGACAGCGACCGCCGATCGGATAGCTTCATGAGCGCGCATTATTACCTGACGACGCCGATCTATTACGTCAACGACAAGCCTCATATCGGCCATGCCTATACGACGCTTGCCTGCGACGCACTGGCCCGGTTCAAGCGTCTGGACGGTTATGAGGTCAAGTTCCTCACCGGCACCGACGAGCACGGACAGAAGGTCGAGACCGCGGCAGAGAATGCCGGAATTGACCCGCAAGCCTTTACCGACAAGGTGTCGCAGAATTTCCGCGACCTTGCCGGCGTGATGAATTTTTCCAACGACGATTTCATCCGGACAACGGAAGAACGGCACAGGAAAGCCTGCCAGACCATCTGGAACAAGTTGCTGGAGAAGGGGCACATTTATCTCGGCGCCTACGAAGGCTGGTATTCAGTGCGCGACGAGGCCTTCTTCACCGAGACCGAGGTTGTCGACGGCAAGGCGCCGACAGGCGCACCGGTCGAATGGGTGGAAGAGCCGAGCTATTTCTTCGATCTTTCGAAGTGGCAAGAGCCGCTCTTGAAATATTACGAGGAGCATCCCGATTTCATCGCGCCGCCCGCACGCCGGAACGAGGTGACGAGTTTCGTCAAATCCGGCCTGCGCGACCTTTCGGTTTCGCGTACGAGCTTCAAGTGGGGCGTGCCGGTTCCGGGCGACGATGCCCATATCATGTATGTCTGGCTTGACGCCCTGACGAACTACATCACCGCTGCCGGCTATCCCGATACCGAGAGCAGTGACTACAAGGCCTTCTGGCCGGCTGACCTGCACATGGTCGGCAAGGATATCCTGCGTTTCCATGCGGTCTACTGGCCGGCCTTCCTGATGGCCGCCGACTTGCCGCTACCGAAACGGGTCTTTGCGCACGGCTGGTGGACCAACGAGGGCCAGAAGATCTCCAAGTCCGTCGGCAACGTGATCGATCCGCTGGAGCTGATCGAGAAATACGGGCTCGATCAGGTGCGCTACTTCCTGTTGCGTGAAGTGCCGTTCGGCAATGACGGCGATTTCTCGCACACCGCCATGATCAACCGGATGAACAGCGAGCTGGCGAACGATTTCGGCAACCTGTCACAGCGCGTGCTGTCGATGATCGCGAAGAATTGCGATGGCACGGTGCCGGCGCACGGGGATTTCACCGAGGCTGACAAGGTTCTGCTGGATGCGGCTGCGGGCCTGCTCGATACGCTCCGGCAGGCCTATGACGCGCAGGCCTTCAACAAGGCGCTGGATCAGGTCTGGCAGATCGTCGGCGATGCCAACCGCTATGTCGACGAGATGGCCCCCTGGGCGCTGAAGAAGACCGATCCGGACCGGATGGCGACCGTGCTCTATGTGCTGGCCGATACCATCCGCGTGCTCGGCGTGTTGATGCAGCCGGTTGTGCCTGACAGCGCAGCGAAGATGCTGGACCAGCTTGCGCTCGGCGCCGAAGACCGGAAATTCGCCGCTCTCGGCACCCGGCTGGTGCCGGGAACCGAGCTGCCGAAGCCGGTGCCGGTATTCCCGCGCTATGTCGAACCGGAAACAGCGGAGGCCTGAGTGAACGCGCCGGCTATCGTCGACTCGCACTGCCATCTCGATTTCGAGACCTTCGAGGACGAGCGGGACGAGGTCATCGCCCGTGCCCGGCAGGCAGGGGTCTGCCGCATGGTCACGATCAGCACCCGGGTCACGACCTTTCCGAAAATCCGCGCGATCGCGGAGCAATATGACGATGTCTTCTGCTCCGTCGGGATTCACCCGCACCAGGCCGGAGAAGAACCGGAAGTGTCTGTCGAGGAACTGGTCGCGCTCGCCGAACATCCGAAAGTGGTGGGCATCGGTGAATCCGGTCTCGATTACTTCTACGACAGCGCCCCGCGCGACGCACAGCGCCGCAGTTTCACCACCCATATCCGGGCGGCGCAGGAAACCGGCCTGCCGCTGATCGTCCATGCCCGCGATGCGGATGACGACACGGCCGACCTGCTGGAAGCGGAATATGCCCGCAAGCCCTATACGGGCGTGCTGCACTGCTTCAGCAGCGGCCGCCGGCTGGCCGAGCGGGCACTCGATATCGGCTTTTATGTCTCGCTGAGCGGCATCATCACCTTCAAGAACGCCGAAGACGTCCGATCGACGGTGCGGGATGTGCCGCTGGACCGGCTGCTGGTCGAAACGGACTCTCCCTATCTCGCGCCGGTGCCGAAACGCGGCAAGCGGAACGAGCCGGCCTATGTCGCCCACACCCATGCGGCTCTGGCCGGCCTGCGCGGCCTCCCGGAAGCGGAGATGGCCGGCCTGACGACGCGGAATTTTTTCCGTCTGTTCTCCCGGGTTCCCGTCCCGGCGGATCTTGATCTCGACGGCGCGGCCTGAATTCGCCCATGAAGATCACCATGCTCGGCTGCGGACCGTCCTCCGGTGTTCCGGTTATCGGTGACGGATGGGGCGCCTGCGATCCGGCCAACCCGAAGAACCGCAGGCGGCGCCCGTCTATCCTGCTGGAAGAGGGCGGAACAACAGTGCTGGTCGACACCACGCCGGACCTGCACGACCAGCTTATCGACGCTCAAGTCTCCGACCTGGACGCGATCCTCTACACCCACAGCCATGCGGACCATGTGCACGGCATCGACGATGTCCGGCCGCTCTGCTGGGGAACGGGTAAGCAGATCCCCACCTATATGGACGCCAAGACCCGGAATGATCTCTTCAAGCGGTTCGCGTACATGTTCGAGAAGACGCCGGACAGCCCGCCCCACTTCCGCTCGCCGCTGAGCGCCCGCAACATGGCCGCGGGCGATATTCTGGAGATCGGCCCGCTCTCGATTGAAATCTCGGAACAGGATCACGGCCCGAGCGGCACCTCGCTTGGCCTGATCGTCAACAATGTCTTCGCCTATTCGACCGACGTCGCCGTCTTTACCGACGCCGCGCTGGACAGGTTGCGGCACATCCCTGTCTGGATCGTTGATTGCCTGCGCATCGAGCCGGCCCGCAGCCATGCCAATCTGGAGACCGCACTCGGTTGGATCGAAAGAGTTCAGCCGGGCAGGGCGTATTTCACCCACATGGCCGCCTCACTCGATTACGGGGAAACCCTCGCGCAATGCCCACCCGGCGTCGAGCCAGGGTATGACGGGTTGGTCATCGAGATCTGACGGATTGCGCAACGGCTGCCGAGCCGTACTATGAGCGCCTTGCTACAGGTGTCGGGAGCGGGCGGATGTTGAAAGTCTGGGGACGGCGCAGCGCGTTCAACGTGCAGAAAGTCATGTGGCTGATCGGCGAGCTCGGACTGCCTCACTACCATACGGACCTGGGCGGTGCGGCCGGCGGTCTCGACGATCCGGCCTTTCTCGCCATGAACCCGCACGGCCGGGTTCCGGTGATCGACGATGACGGCACGATTGTCTGGGAGTCCCATGCCATCCTGCGCTATCTGGCAGCGGTCCATGGCGATGCCGCGCTGTGGCCGGACGATCCCGCAAAACGATCGGAAGCAGACCGCTGGATGGACTGGGCACAGACCAGCCTGCAACCGGCGTTTCTGACCGGGATCTTCTGGGGCTACTACCGTACTCCGGAAGCGCAACGTGATTGGCCAACCATCCGGCAAAACCAATACTTACAAACCAATACCTAACGCGTCTCGACGACGCCCTGGACGGACGCGATTTCCTCGGCGGCACGCAGCCCGGTCTGGCGGATATTCCGGCCGGAACCCATCTCTACCGGCTCTTCGGCATGGATCTGGAAAGGCCGTCCGTGCCGCGGGTCGCGGCCTGGTATGAACGCCTGCAGGAACGACCTGCCTACCAGGAACATGTGATAATCCCGTTCCAGGATCTAAAGGGCCGGATCAGTTTCTGAGACAAGATTTAAAGTCATGAAAGTTCTTTAGTTTCTTATTGTTACAGAACCTTGTTGCCGTGAATCGTCAGATGGCATCGAGGTCGAGCAGGGACCAGTCGGCCGGTTTACCCTCCGCCTTGGCCCGGCGGCGCAGCATGCTCCTGAATCCGTTCCGCGCCATTTCCAGATCCAGGCGCAGATCAAACCGCTTCGATACCGTTTCCGCGACATCAAGCAGGGTCTCGAACCCCTCCAGGCAGCGCTCCTCGTCCCAGGCATTCTGGTTCGCCAGGATAAGCCAGCGCGGCTGCTGGCGCTGCATGGCAGCGACGAACCCCGCGGCGCCATCGGGTCCGGAGGGATCCGGCAGGGGCGGTATCACTTCGCGGACATAAAACTCCATCCAGCGGTCGAAATACCCCCGCAGTTCCAGAACCGGTTCCGCGCCCGCATCCGGAAGGCCATCGCAATCCGGTGCAGCGGCAAAGCGCTCGTAGAGCAGGTCTTCGATGAAGACTTCCAGGAACTCGTACAGCGTGGTGGTCGATCCGATGGCATGGAGCATGCCGGCGAGCTCCTTCGGGACGACCGTTATATAATCGTCGCGCTGTGAGCTCCTGTGGGATCGGTTGCGCTGCCCCGCATGCCAGGTGATGACCCGGCCCGGTTTCTTTAATGCGTCTTCGAGTGCTATTCTGCCCACATCAGCTTCCAGATGGCCGCGACCAAGGGACCGAAACCGAATGATAGACCCGAATCTGATCGGCGAGTTACAGAAAGATCACCAGAAACTGCTTCTGAGCAAGGACGAGGCGGCTGCATTCCTTGGTGATCTCGCCGCGCTATGCCGACAGCACCATGTGCTGCTGCGGACATCAGACGGGATGATCCGATTCTCCAAGAGTTTCGAGAATTCGGACACGCGGACCACGTTCAAGACACTTGTCGATTCCGAAGGGCGTGCACCGGCCGCGAAGATCGCCCTGAAGGACTGAATCCCAGTTTAGGGAATGCTGCGGCCTGATGGGCCAATAGATTGCAAGTCAGATTACCGGCTGGAAAAGGCACAGCCGGAAGATCAATCGTTGTCCGCGTTCATTTGTGAAAGCTGGCTGGAGACGGGCTGCATATAACCGTCCCGGGACTCCGGCAATCCGGCTCGCAGCGGATCCACGTCAATCTCACTCTGCCTGACAATAGGCGGAACAGCCGGTTCGTCTTCGGCTTCGCTTTCATCTTCCGGCGATGTCATGGACAAGGGTTCCAGATCGTTCCGCATCCACCAGTACCAGAAACCCTGCTCGCGCATCCATTTCTCAAGCCGCGTCAGATCGGTCCATTCCCGCGGCAGGCCGCGTGCGCTGTAGACACGGGCCAATTGGGTATCGACATATGCCAGGACTCCCCAGGCAAAGGGATGCTTTTCCTGATCGCCGAAACCACCACCCTGCTGCTGGCGGTAGGAGCGATAGACAACAGCATATTCGCCCAAGCGGCCGGCCGCCCGGAGAACCGGGATATCTGCCTGCGTAATCGTCGTTGTCACGCCCAGAGACACATCTTGCATCATAGTGTTGACTTTCGCCGAATCAGATCACATCATTCGCCATGGTGTACATCATGATAAATGGTGATCTGATTCTGCGCCACGGGTTTTTTCCGGGCGCACCGGCCGGCAACGCCTGCAATCAGGCAGGTTGCGGCGCGGAGACCACGCCATTGACCCTTCCAGACAGGAACTGACGACATGACCAGGAAAGTCACACCGACACCAAAAGGCTACGGCACCGTTACACCGCAATTGGTGGTGCGAGATGCGGAAGCTGCACTTTACTATTATCAGGAGGTCCTAGGCGCCTCTGTCCTGTCCCGGCTCAATGCCGAGGATTCGGATACCATTCTTCAGGCAGAACTGAAGATCGGGACGTCCATCGTCCGTGTCATGGACGAGATGCCTGCTTTCGGCATTCTCTCCCCGGCTGGATTCGGTGGCACCTCCGTCGGCATGCATCTCTATCTTCGGAACACAGACGAGATCTGGGAGCGGGCAGTGACGCACGGCGCCGGCATTCTCGTGCCTTTGGCGGACCAGCCGTGGGGCGAGCGATACGGTAAATTCATCGACCCGTTCGGACATGTCTGGAGCATCTCGCGCCGCATTGCACAGGGCACCGCCGCGCCGCAGCCAATGGCAGACGAGCCGGTGAACGCATCCATTTCCGGTTTTTCCGTTCACGAACCCCGTGCGGACAGCGCGACCCCGACGATTGAGCAGGCGATGTCCGGCTTTGCCGCTGCAGCGGACACGGACAGCAAGGCCGCCTGAACAAAGGGACAAAAAAGCGACCGGCCTGCGACCGGTCGCGGGACAGCACGGATCATCAGGTTTCGTCATATGAGGAGAACAGCGATGACGACCAACGACTCTCTGAATGTTCGCCGCCAGGCTGCAACGCCGCGCGGTGTTGCGACTGCCACAACGGTCTTTGCCGAACGGGCGGAGAATGCGGAATTGTGGGACGTCGAAGGCCGGCGTTTCATCGATTTCGCCGGCGGGATCGGGGTGCTGAACACGGGACACCGGAATCCGTTGGTGATGCAGCGTGTCAACGAGCAACTCGACCGCTTCACGCATACGGCCTATCAGGTCGTTCCGTATGAGCCCTATGTGGAACTTGCCGAGCGCCTGAACGCGCTGGCGCCGGGCAACACACCGAAGAAGACCCTGTTCGTCACGTCGGGTGCGGAGGCAATCGAAAACGCGATCAAGATCGCCCGCGCCCATACCGGCCGGCCTGGGGTCATTGCCTTCAGCGGTGGCTTCCATGGTCGTACGCACATGACAATGGGCCTGACCGGCAAGGTCGTTCCCTACAAGAAAGGGTTCGGCCCTTTCCCCGGCGAGATTTATCACCTGCCATTTCCGATGCCCGCGCATGGGGTCACGGTCGACGACACGTTCAAGGCCATGGACCGGTTGTTCAAGGCGGACATCGATCCCGCACGCGTCGCAGCCATCGTCATCGAACCGGTTCAGGGCGAGGGCGGTTTCCACATTGCCCCAACCGAATTGCTGCAGCGGCTGCGGACGCTCTGCGATGAACATGGCATCGTCCTGATCGCGGACGAGGTCCAGAGCGGCTTCGGGCGGACCGGCAAGCTCTTCGCCGTCGAACATGCCGGCATCGAGCCGGACATCATCACCACGGCCAAAAGCCTGGCTGGCGGGTTCCCGCTTGCCGGCGTGATCGGCAAGGCCGACATCATGGACGCGCCGGAACCGGGCGGCCTCGGGGGCACCTATGGCGGCAGTCCGATCGGGTGCGCGGCGGCTCTCGGCGTTCTTCAGGCCATCGAAGAGGGAAAGCTGCTGGAACGAAGCACCGAGATGGGCAAGCGCATGATTGCCCGGATCAACCGGATTGCGGCGCGCAACGATGTGCTCCCGATCGGGGATATTCGGGGACTGGGCGCCATGGTTGCGTTTGAGCTGGTCAAGGCACCCGGCAGCATGGAGCCTGACCCGGACGCGGCCAAGGCTCTGTGCGCACGTGCGCTCGAGAATGGCCTGCTGCTGTTGTCGTGCGGTGTCTATGCGAATGTGATACGCATTCTTGTGCCGTTGACCGCCGAGGACAACGTGCTGGAAGAGGGGCTGGGCATGCTCGAGAAATCTCTTTCCGACCTCGCCGTCGGCCGGGTTGCCGCCGAATAGCGACGGCATGGGCTATGATGAGGACAATGCGTTGCCACGTCGCTGCGACTGGTCGATGCTGGTATTTATTGAAAATTGGAGCATTACTAAATGACACCGTTCGCCATCGCCGGAGTCCAGATGCATGTGTCCGCGACACATGAGAATGTGACCGCGATGACCCAGAAAATCGACCTCGCAATGGTCCGGTTCCCCTGGGTCCAGATGATTCTGTTCAGCGAATTGGCACCCTTCGGACCACTCCCGACGAACCATCCGGAGAATCTGGATGCAGTCCTCTGGGCGTTCCAGGAGAAGGCGCGCCAGCACAATATCTGGATCATTCCCGGCTCAATGTTCGTGCGGGAAGGGGAGCACCTCTTCAATGAGTCGGTGGTCATAAACCCGCGGGGTGAGATCGTCTCACGCTATCGGAAGATGTTTCCATTCGCGCCCTACGAGCATGCTGTCACGGGCGGCGATAAGTTCCTGGTCTTTGATGTCCCCGATGTGGGCCGCTTCGGCCTGTCCATTTGTTACGACATCTGGTTCCCGGAAACCACGCGGCAATTGTCCGCTATGGGGGCGGAAATCCTGCTCCACCCGGTGCTGACCGCCACAATCGATCGGGATATCGAGCTTGCCATCGCGCGCTCCACGGCGGCCATGTTCCAGTGCTATGTTTTCGACATCAACGGGCTCGATACCGGTGGCACCGGACGGTCCTGCGTGATCGGACCGTCCGGGAACGTGATCTACCAGGCAGCCGGCCAGGAAGAAATCATTCCGATCGAGGTTGATCTCGATATGGTACGCCGGCAGCGTGCTACCGGATTGCGTGGCCTCGGGCAGACCCTGAAGAGCTTCAGGGACCGCAATTGCACGTTTCCGGTCTATTCCGAGCAGAATGACCCGCGATACCTGGACAGCCTCGGTGTCTTGACCATGCCGGTGCAGGGAACCCGTGAAGGCATTGGCGTACCCCCGCCGGCCAGCTTCCTTGAACCGCACGTCCCGGGAAATGAGCATCTGCCAGCCGACAATGTAGAAACTTGAGCAAAAATGGGGGGGGGGCACTCTTCGTGTCCGTTAGATCATGGCAAAAGCTAAAGCGGTTACTGACAAGCATTCTCTCAGTCAGTACTACAACGCGTCGTCGTTCAGAGCGGATACTTGGAACAAGGTAAAAAACCTGTGTCAGCGCCTCGCCGAGGGACGCGGGCGTGAAAACGACGTAAAGCAGGTTGGTGAATTCCTCACTTTGCTAACCCCGATGGAGGAATACTTTGCCTTCCCGGGGCGCCATGCCGTCCATCAGATCGCCGGATTGCTGCAGGAAGAAGATTTCGAGACGCTCTTCAATCTCGTGGGACAGATCGTCGGCGCCTTGATGAGCGAGAGCTATCGCCGCAAGCACGTCAATTTGTCCGCCCATCTCGATCCGTCCGTTGACGAGGATGCAGACGAAGAGCCGGACGAGCGAATGCGCCGGCGGCCCTATTTCGAGGTGCTCATCGTCGATGACCTGAGCCAGTCGCAGCAGCGCCAGCAGCGCCAGAATCTCGTCGATCTACGCCGGGAAGAGGACGGATTCACCTACGAGCCCGTTTTCGTGCACAGTTTCGAAGATGCCCTGATCGCCGTCCTGTTCAACCAGGCCATCCAGTCTGTCGTCATCCGGTTCGGCTTCCGCCTGCACTCGAACCACAACATGCCGGTCCTGCAGCGCTATCTCAACCAGGCCCAGCACGGCGATATCGACGATCTGGAGCCGCAGGACTACGGCATCGTGCTGGCCGATATCATCGCCAGCGTGCGCCCGGAACTGGATCTCTTCCTGGTCACGGACCAGGCCGTCGAGGATATTGCCGGCCGGGTCGGCGCGGCCTGCCGCCGGGTGTTCTACAACCGGGAAGATTTCCTGGAACTGCACACCAACATTCTCCGCGGCATTGATTCCCGCTACGAGACGCCGTTTTTCAACGCGCTGAAGCACTATTCGAAGCAGCCGACCGGCGTGTTTCATGCCATGCCGATCTCGCGCGGGAAATCGATTGCCAAGTCCCACTGGATCAAGGACATGGGCGAATTCTACGGCATGAACATCTTCATGGCGGAGACATCGGCAACCTCGGGCGGGCTGGATTCCCTGCTCGAACCGCACGGGCCGATCAAGAAAGCCCAGGAACTGGCGGCGCGGGCTTTCGGCTCCCGCCAGACCTTCTTTGCGACCAACGGAACATCAACCTGCAACAAGATTGTCGTGCAGGCACTCGTGAGACCGGGCGACATCGTTCTGGTCGATCGTGACTGCCACAAGTCGCATCATTACGGCCTCGTCCTGACCGGCGCGGAGGCGATCTATCTCGACTCCTATCCGCTTCATGAATATTCCATGTACGGCGCGGTTCCTCTCCGGGATATCAAGAGGAACCTGCTGGAGTTGCGCAAGGCCGGCAAGCTCGACCGCGTCAAGATGCTGCTGCTCACCAACTGCACGTTCGACGGCATCGTCTACAATGTCGAACGGTTCATGGAAGAGTGTCTGGCAATCAAACCGGACCTGGTCTTCCTGTGGGACGAGGCATGGTTCGGCTTTGCCCGGTTCGGGCCGACCTACCGGACCCGCACCGGGATGCATGCCGCAGAGACATTGCGCAAGAAGTACCGCTCCGCCGAGTACCGGAAGCTCTATGCCAGCAAACAGAAGCAGCTGGCGAAGATCGATCCGGACGACGTCGAGGCGCATCTCGGCAAGCATCTCTATCCGGACCCCGACAAGGTGCGCATCAGGGTCTATACGACACAATCCACGCACAAGACCCTGACAGCCCTGCGCCAGGGCTCGATGATCCATATGCACGATCAGGATTTCAGCTCGAAAGTCGAGGAATCGTTCCACGAAGCCTACATGACCCACACATCGACCTCGCCGAACTACCAGATTCTGGCATCGCTGGATGTTGGCCGGCGCCAGGTGGAACTGGAAGGTTTCGAGCTGGTTCAGAAGCAGGTGGAGCAGGCCATGATCCTGCGTCAGCGGATCCGCACACATCCACTGCTCAGCAAGCATTTCAAGGTGTTGACGGTCGGGGACATGATCCCGGCCAGCCACCGGCAATCCGGCATTGAAAGCTATTACGACCCGGAGCGTGGCTGGAACGAGATCTGGGACGCCTGGGCTGGCGACGAATTCTGCCTCGATGCCACGAGGGTGACGCTTTTCGTCGGCGGAACGGGCCTGGACGGCGACAGTTTCAAGAACGAAATCCTGATGGACAAGTTCGGCATCCAGGTCAACAAGACCTCGCGAAACACCGTGCTGTTCATGACCAATATCGGCACCACGCGGAGTTCGATAGCGTACCTGATCGAGGTCCTGGTGAAGATCGCCAACGAACTCGAAGAGCAGGCGGAGGACATGAGCGGGCCAGAGCGCAAGGTGCAGGAGCGCAAGGTCCACTCACTGACCTATGATCTGCCGCCGCTGCCCGATTTCTCGCGCTTTCACAATGCCTTCAGGCCGGATCCGGACGGCACCACGCCGGAAGGAGACATGCGATCCGCCTACTTCCTCGCCTATGGCGAAGGTGAATGCGAGTATCTCGGCCTGACAGACGGAACCCTCGATACGGCGATGAATGCAGGACGCGAGGTCGTCTCGGCAACTTTCGTCATTCCATATCCACCCGGCTTCCCGATCCTCGTCCCCGGACAGGTCATCAGCGCGGAAATCATCGAATTTCTGCGCAACCTCGATGTGAAGGAAATACACGGATACAGGCCGGATCTCGGTCTACGCGTCTTCACGGAGGAGGCTCTCAACAACCGCCTCTGAGACCGCGAGACCACAACAAACGATACAAAAAACATGAGCACAAACGCAGGGAGCTCGAAAATGGCAGCCAAGGCTAAAAGCAAAAAACCGGTCGCAAGAACCCCGCGCCCGAAAGCGCCGAAAAAACATCTCAAGAACATCTCCGAAGTCCGGCGGTATTTCCACAGGAACGAAGATCCGATCTTCTTCATCAGCGCCACGAACTTCAACCTTCTCGGCATTGATGAATGGTGCAAGAACTTCCATTATATCAATTACATAGATTGTTATGATGGGCGACATCCGAATACGTTTGTCCCGACAGAGCAGCCGCATCCCGAGTTCGAGTCGATCGAGGACATAAACGCCTATCTGCTTGAGCACAAAGAGGTCATCGACTTCATCAAGTCGAAGGGTGGAAAGCCGAAAGCGGTGTTCCTGATGTTCGACGAACGTGTTGAGAAAATCTGCAAGGAGCTGGGAATCCAGGTCTGGTTTCCCAAGGCGAAACTGCGCGAAAAGATCGATCACAAGATTGAAACGGTCCGGATCGGCAACAAGGCCGGCGTGCCCAGCGTCCCCAATGTGCTCTCCGTCGTGAAGAGCTGGGAGCATCTGCAGGAAGTCGCAAAGCCGATCGGCAAAGATCTTGTTCTGCAGTCGGCCTTCGGCGATTCAGGCCACACCACTTTCTTCATCAAGACCGAGGCCGACTTCCGCCGCCACGAGCACGAGATCGTCGGCAAGGGCGAAATCAAGATCATGAAACGGATCACCTGCAGGGGGTCCGCGATCGAGGCCTGCGCGACGAAGAAAGGCACCATCGTCGGGCCGCTGATGACCGAACTTGTCGGCTTCAAGGAACTGACCCCCTATCGGGGCGGCTGGTGCGGCAACGAGATCTTTGCCGATGCATTCGATCAGAAGATCCGTGATGCTGCCCGCAAATACACCTACGATTTCGGCAACCAGCTGGTTGCCGAGGGTTATCGCGGATATTTCGAATTGGATTTCCTGATCGACCAGGATACGGGCGAAATCTATCTTGGCGAGTGCAATCCGCGTGTCACCGGCGCCAGTTCGATGACCAACCACGCTGCGTTCGCGCATGCCGATGCACCGCTGTTCCTGTTCCACCTGCTGGAGTTCTCCGGCGTCGATTTCGATCTTGATGTTGAGGAACTCAACAACCGCTGGGCCGATCCGGACAATATCGACGGCTGGTGCCAGATGGTGATCAAGCATACCGATGACGATGTCGACATCATCACCCATGCGCCTGAGAGCGGGATCTGGCACATGCTGCCGGACGGCAGTGTCGAATATAACCGGTTCGACTATCACCGGCGCGCCGTCAGCAGCGAACAGGAAGCGTTCTTCCTGCGGATCAGCGGCACCGGCGATTTCCGCTATGAAGGCGCGGATCTCGGGATCCTGATCACGCGCGGCCGGGCGATGGGCAACCGGTTCGGCCTGACGAAACGCTCAAAGGCCTGGATCGACGGCATCAAGAACCAGTACAGGGCCCGCCCGCTGCCCAGCGCTCTGCCGGCTGATACGGGTGCGCCTGCATTCAAGATGCTTTGAGAGGCCTGCGTTTTGGTGCCGAACACCAATAATGAGGCGGTGCTGACGTTCCAGGCCGTGGCCGAAGCCACGGCCGGGGAACGTTGGCGCGCGCTCTTCGACTATCACTGGCCGGCATATCAGCGGTGGTTCCTGTCTGACGGCATCGAAGCCCGGCAGACCTATCTGGCCGGTCTGCGCGCCATGCAGCAGTATATGCCAGAGCTAGTGCCAACGTATGAGCGGCTGGTGCAACTGGCGGGCGGCGGCGATCTGGCGGCCAGGTTCCTCAGCTACTATTGTCCGCCCCCCTACCTTTCCGGTTGTTCGCAGGCCGTCTGGCAAGGGAACGAGCCATTGCTGGTCCGTAATTACGATTACCCGCCGACACTGTCCGACGGTGTCATTCTCGGCTCTCACTGGAACCGCAGGAATGTCCTGGGCATGACTGACGGTCTGTTCGGACTGGTCGACGGAATGAACGAGGATGGATTGGCGGTTTCCCTGACATTCGGAGGCAGGACCATCGTCGGCGACGGTTTCGGCGTTCCGATCATCATCCGCTATCTGCTGGAATTCTGCCGCAATACCGCGGAAGCCGAAAAGGCCTTGAAACGCATCCCCTGTCACATGGCCTACAACGTGACCGTGGTTGACCGCAAAGGGTTGCATTTTACGGCTTATCTGTCGCCGGACCGGAAGGCGGTAATCACCGATTCTCCGGTCGCCACCAATCACCAGAAGGAAGTGGAATGGCACCGGCACGCACGGGCCACGGCAACGGTCGAGCGAGAGCGATACCTGCTGCAACGGTTGACCCTGCACAAGGAGCCGGCAGACAGGTTCATTGGGGCTTTTCAGCGGCCGCCGTTATACTCCACGGCCTATGATCGTGGCTTCGGCACCCTGTATACGGCAGCCTATTGGTCGGCCCGCGGCGAGGTCGAGTATCGCTGGCCCGGTCAGGTCTGGCGGCACAAGGTCTCTGCGCCGGACGAGAGCGTTCGTCATATCCGATATCCACTCGGAACGATAAGCGCCTGAAATTATTGCTGTGAAAGGAATGCATTCAAAAAATCACAAGTTTATATAAATTAGGGTAGAGGTAACCACCCCGACGGGTAAACCGTCTAGCAATCACAGGGAGATTGAAATGAAAAAGTATCTCGCATTTTCCGCAGCGGCCCTCCTGGCCGGGCATGTCCTGGCCGCGGGGACACCCGCCATAGCCGCGGAAGAGAAATTCATCACCATCGGCACAGGCGGTCAGACCGGCGTCTATTTCGTCGTGGGCCAGTCCATCTGCAAGCTGGTGAACCGCAACACCTCCAAGCACGGCATCAAATGCACGGCGCCGTCCACGGGTGGATCCATCGCCAACATCAACGCCATCAAGGCCGGTAACCAGGATATGGGCGTCGCCCAGTCCGATTGGCAGTATCATGCCTATAACGGCTCCGCCAAATTCGAGTCCGATGGCGCGTACAAGGATCTTCGTGCCGTGTTCTCCGTACATGGTGAGCCCTTCACGGTTGTTGCCAGAAAAGATTCCGGCGCCACGACTTTCGACGATCTGAAAGGCAAGCGGGTCAATGTCGGCAATCCTGGCTCCGGTCAGCGGGCGACGATGGGTGTTGTCCTGGATGCGCTCGGATGGTCCGAAGACGCGTTTGCACTGGCTTCAGAGCTGAAGTCTTCCGAGCAGGCAGCGGCGCTCGGCGACAACAAGGTTGATGCGATCGTCTTCACCGCCGGTCATCCGAACGGCTCGATCCAGGAGGCGACCACCACCACGGACGCGGTGCTGATCCCGGTCACCGGTCCGGCGATCGACAAACTGGTCAGCGAAAACCCTTACTACGCGCACGCCACGGTTCCTGGCGGCATGTATCGGGGCAACGATTCCGACACCAAGACTTTCGGCGTGAAAGCGACCTTCGTCTCCTCGGCCACGGTGCCTGACGATGTCGTTTACCAGGTCGTCGCGGCAGTCTTCGACAATTTCGACCGGTTCAAGAAGCTGCATCCGGCTTTCGCCAACCTGAAAGAGTCGGACATGATTTCCGGCGGTCTGTCGGCACCGCTGCATAGCGGCGCGGCCAAGTACTACAAAGAAAAAGGCTGGTTGAAGTAATCCAGCCTGATCAAAGGTTCCGCCGCCATATCGGCGGCGGAACCCTCTCTTGCAAGAATGAAATCCCAGTCAGCTGGATGATACTTGGCATCCCGAAAGCATCGGCCACGGAGGCAAACCATGAGCCAAACGACAAGCGATAAGGGCACTCCTGCCGATCCGGTCGACCTTGAAGGTCTGGTCGCGGCAGCGGATACGGGTGCACGAAATCCGGGGCCGAAAACCACAACGGTCATGTTCTCGATTGCCCTCGCCTGGTCACTGTTCCAGCTCTGGTTCGCATCCCCGCTGCCCTTCGTCGTTCATTTCGGTGTGTTCAACGACACCGAGGCGCGCTCGATCCATCTGGCCTTCGCCATTTTCCTGGCCTTCCTGGCCTATCCCGCTTTTTCGAAATCACCGCGCGACTACATCCCGATCACGGATATCGTCTTCGCCTTTCTGGGCGCGGCGACCGCATCGTATCTGTTCATTTTCTACCGTGACATCGCAGATCGTGTAGGCGCCCCCATCACGCAGGACATGGTCGTCGCCGTCATCGGCGTCATCCTGCTGCTTGAAGCAACCCGCCGGGCCCTCGGGCCTGCTCTTGCCATCGTCGCCTCGGTGTTTCTGCTGTACACCTTCCTCGGCCCCTACATGCCGGGCATCATCGCCCATAAGGGCAACTCGCTCTCCGAAGTGGTGAACCACCACTGGATCACCACCGAGGGCGTGTTCGGCATCGCGCTTGGCGTGTCGACGAGCTTCGTCTTCCTGTTCGTCCTGTTCGGCGCACTGCTCGACAAGGCCGGCGCCGGAAACTACTTCATCCAGGTCGCCTTTTCCCTGATGGGCCACATGCGGGGAGGGCCGGCCAAGGCCGCCGTCGTCGCCTCGGCCATGACCGGCCTGATCTCCGGCTCCTCGATCGCCAACGTGGTGACCACGGGCACCTTCACCATCCCGCTGATGAAACGCGTCGGGTTCAGCGCCGAGAAAGCCGGCGCCGTCGAGGTGGCATCCTCCGTCAACGGGCAGATCATGCCGCCCGTGATGGGCGCCGCGGCGTTCCTGATGGTCGAATATGTCGGCATTCCCTATTTCGACGTGGTCAAACATGCCTTCCTGCCGGCCCTGATCAGCTACATCGCGCTGGTCTATATCGTTCATCTGGAAGCGATGAAGCTCGGCATGGAAGGCCTGCCGCGGGCCGTGGAGCCGAAGCCCTGGATGCAGCGGCTGATCGGTTTCGTCTTCGGTGTTGCCGTCATCTCGGGCCTGTCCATGGCCGTTTACTACGGTCTTGGCTGGATGCGCCCCGTGCTCGGCGGCTATGCCTCGCTGGTGGTGCTGGCGATGATCGGCGCAGCCTATGTCCTGCTCGTCCGCTTCGCCGCGACCTACCCCGACCTGAAGATGGACGATCCGGACGAGCCCATCCTGCGCCTGCCGGCGCCGGCGCCGACCATCAAGTCCGGCCTGCATTTCCTGCTGCCGGTCATCGTGCTGGTCTGGTGCCTGATGGTGGAGCAGCTGTCGCCCGGCCTGTCCGCCTTCTGGGGTTCGGTCCTGATGATCTTCATCCTGCTGACCCAGCGCCCGCTGTTTGCCTATTTCCGGGCCGACAGCGACATGGCGACCGAAGTCAAGCGCGGCTGGTTCGAACTGCTGGACGGTCTCGTCACCGGCGCCCGGAACATGATCGGCATCGGCATCGCGACGGCCACGGCCGGCATCATTGTCGGCGTCGTCAGCCAGACCGGTGTCGGCTCGGCCCTGGCCGATGTCGTCGAGGTCCTGTCCGGCGGCAACCTGCTGGCCATTCTCTTCCTCACCGCCATCCTGTCGCTGATCCTGGGCATGGGCCTGCCGACCACGGCGAACTACATCGTGGTCTCGGCCCTGCTTGCCCCGGTCATCGTCACCCTGGGACAACAGAACGGACTGATCGTGCCGCTCATCGCGGTGCATCTGTTCGTGTTCTATTTCGGCATCATGGCGGATGTGACGCCGCCGGTCGGCCTGGCATCCTTTGCCGCCGCCGCCGTGTCGGGAGGCGAGCCGATCAAGACCGGGTTCGTGGCCTTCTTCTATTCCCTGCGCACTGCGGCCTTGCCGTTCCTGTTCATCTTCAACACCGAACTGCTGCTGATCGGTGTTGATTTCATCCACGGATTGTTCATCTTCCTGGTCGCGACAGGGGCCATGCTCCTGTTCGCGGCCGGCACCCAAGGGTGGTTCCTGGCCCGGAACAAGCCCTGGGAGACGGTGCTGTTGCTGCTGCTCGCCTTCACCTTCTTCCGGCCCGGTTTCTGGATGGACATGATTTCTCCGCCCTCGGTCGAACGGTCGCCGACGGAGCTTGCAGACGCCTTCGCCGAAACCCCGGACGGGGAGAAGATCCAGCTCCGGATCAACGGCATCGACGATGTCGGCAATGCACGAAGCTGGGTCGTTCTGCTGCCGGTGAACGGCAGCGGCACCGGCCCGGAACGGATCGAGAGCGCGGGACTGACTTTGCGTCAGGACGGCGAGAAGGTCATGATCGACGACGTCGCCTTCGATTCCCCGGCCAAGGAAGCCGGGCTCGATTGGGACCAGGAGATTGCGGTCGTGCTGCAGCCTGTCGACCAGCCGTCCAAATATCTGATGTATATCCCCGCGGTCATCTTTCTGGGCGGCCTGGTGGCCCTGCAACGCAGCAGAGCGCGCCGTGACCCAGCTGCCGGCACCGCCGAAAATCAGGCTTAGGAGGACGCTGCAATGTATAAATCAATATTGCTCCCGATTGATCTGGAACATGACAGTTCCTGGGAGAAATCCCTGCCTGTGGCCCTTGAACTCGTGCAGACCTTCAAGGGGACATTGCATCTGGTCACCGTCGTGCCGAGGATCGGCATGGCGGCCGTCAGCCTGTACCTGCCGGAGGATTTCGAGGCGAAGGCGCTGGCGCATGCCGCCGAACAACTCCATGCGTTCGCCGTCGAGCGGATTCCGGAAGGCATTCGTGGCGACAGTCACGTGGGCCATGGCGTGATCCGAGAGGAAATCACGAAAGCGGCGGAAAAACTGGATTGCGATCTGATCGTCATGGCGCCGCACAGGCCGGAAATGTCTGACTTCCTGATCAGTCCGGCGACCAGCTACGTCGTGTCGCACACCAAGCGGTCGGTGCTGGTCGTGAGATAGGGCCGGGTCCGACCGGGCAGGGGGCGGGCTCGGGCCGATGGATCTTGGCTTGCACACGGCCTTGGAGGCATTCTCCCGGTGGCTTGAGTTCGGGATTGCCTGGATCGACACCTACGTGTTCGTCGTCGCCAATGTCGTGCAGGTGACGGCGGCTGCGGGCTTGCTGGCTATCGCACGCCTTGCCGCTCCATCCCTTGAACGATTGCTGGACGTCGGCCCGAAAACGGGCCGGTACCGGCGGTACTCCCGGCCCGTGGCGAGCGCCCTGAAACCGCTCAGCTGGTCGATCATCTGGATATTCCTGCTTTGGCTTGCCGCGTTTGCGGCGCGAAGTGGCGATTGGCCGGCCCGGTTGCTGGAGGGAGTGGTCAGTCTGCTCGCAGCCTGGATCGCGATCCGGCTCGCGTCCGGTGTCATCCGCAACCCTTTCGGGGCGCGTCTGGTAGCGGTCATCGCCTGGTCGGTCGCGGCGCTGAACATCCTGGATCTGCTCGATCCCATGCTGGTCGCTCTTGAGACCATGGCGATCAGCTTCGGCACGATCCGCATATCGGTCCTTGGCGTTATCGAAGCCGGCCTTGCCCTGACACTGTTCCTGTATCTGGCCGGCCTGTTATCGCGCCTGGCGGAGAGAAGAATAGCGGGCACAGATGCGCTCACCCCGAGCGTGCAGGCCCTGGCAAACAAGTTTGTCCGTGTTTTTCTTTATGTGCTCGGCTTCGTTCTGGCGCTGGAGAGCGTCGGAATCGACCTGACCGCTTTCGCCGTTTTCGGCGGTGCCGTTGGTCTCGGCATCGGTTTCGGGCTCCAGAAGGTCGTGTCCAATCTGGTAAGCGGGGTCATTCTGCTGCTGGACAGGTCGGTGAAGCCGGGCGATGTCATTGCGATCGGGGACACGTTCGGCTGGATCAACACCCTTGGCGCCCGCTATGTGTCGGTCATTACCCGGGACGGCACCGAACACCTCATTCCGAACGAGGAACTGATCTCCCAACGCGTGGAAAACTGGTCTTTCTCAGACCGGATGGTGCGTCAGAAAGTTCCTGTCGGCATCGATTACGGGGCTGATGTCCACAAAGCACGGGCCCTGGCCGTTGAAGCCGCAGATGGTGTAGACCGCGTGCTCAAGGAACCGAAACCCGTCTGTCACCTGATCGAATTTGGTGACAACGCTGTGGTGCTTGAGCTGCGCTTCTGGATAAACGATCCGCAAAACGGTGTCGCAAACGTCCGCAGCGCGGTCCAGCTGCGCCTGTGGGACCTTTATCATGAGAACGATGTCGTGTTTCCATTTCCGCAGCGGGATCTGCACCTGCGGTCATCAGTGCCGATTAATGTGAATTTGTCCGAGAAGGGCGAACTTTCCACAGCTAACGGTAACGAGGATTGAGACATATTTGCCTACTGAAGGATTATTCAAACCTTCTGCGGGTCACTAATTATGTGGGCTAACTGAAAAAACACTTCAATAAGCCGCGCTTTAGCTGCAAGTGTCTTTATGTGTATTTCGATTGTATGAATCTACATTTCAGTGCTTCATTATATGTGGTGCACATAAACTGTCTTGTGGACCATCAATAAAAATGGTGTGTCCGTTATGGTTTGCCTAGGGCGTGGACTCAATTGCACGCAACCAAATTCTTGAAGAAGCGAGGGCTACGGCAGGCATGAAGTTTGTGGCGTGCTTCTCGAACCGGGTCGCGATCCGGCGGAACTGTTTGAGATTGCAGAAGAACCGCTCGACCAGGTTGCGCTGGCGGTAGAGTTTGGTGGGAACGCTGCGTTGAATGCGCACTCGGCTCTGGGTCGGGATATGCGCCACGCCGCCCTTTTCGCGCACCAAGTCCAAAAGGGCGCGGCTGTCATAGCCCCTGTCGGCGACGACCGTGCCTGGCGGCAGCGCCCCGAGCAGGGTCGGGGTGGCGGTCTTGTCGGACGTTTGCCCAGGCGTGATCAGGAGTTTCACGGGCAAGCCGTCGTGGTCGACCACCGCGTGGATCTTGGTGCTCAATCCGCCACGAGAACGGCCAATGGCGTGATCCGCGCCCCCTTTCTTCCGCCCGCCGCGTGCTGGTGGGCGCGGACGATGGAACTGTCGATCAGGTGCAGCGAGTGCTGCGAGCGCTGTGCCAGTTCCTCGAAGACTTTCAACCAGATACCGCGCTTGGCCCAGCGGTTGAACCGGTTGTAGACAGTCGTGTAGGGGCCGTAGCGCTCCGGCACATCGCGCCAAGGGGGCCGGTGCGCAGGACATAGAATATCCCATTGACCACCCGCCGATCATCCACATTCACCTCCTGCACTTGCGCAGAAGTGAATCATGTCCACAAGTCGGGGGAAATCCCCAATTGGGTACAGACCCTAGGCGGAGGTGCTCGAGCGCCTGTTTCTCAACAATCTCTCGAGCCTAGTGACGGCCTATGCGGTTGCCGACGGCACCAGTACTGTGCCATCCGACCCCTCCAGACTTAATGTATTAGGCGAGCAAGGAGTTGAGATCCGGACGATGCAACCGCAGATCCTCTATGCTTCGCGGGATCTCCTGAAAAACCTTCTGTCACTTAACTTCTCCGCGACCGATAACGGTTTCGCAGACAGTGCTTTAGCAACCGGGATCCGAACGGAACGCATGTTGGTCTTGAACGACATTCGCAATTTCATTTGCTCGACAATCGAATTCAATGAAGAGGAACGGGTTAGCAGCGCCTATTTCCCGAAGAGGATTGTTACTGATACCCCCACAGAAGAATTGATATCACAGATATTACGAAGCGATTTCTTAACACCCGCCCGAATATGGGCGCTGAACAAACCACTTTATGTGGGCAATCACAGCGGAACCCCGTCATTCCTGGATGTTTTGGCGGAGCGCCTGGATAAGGTGCCCGAAAACCTGGACCACCATTTTTGCCGGTACGTCGTCCTTCCGGCTCTTCAGCAACATAATGCCGCGACCAATATTTGATATCCGGATATCGACCGTCGATTGATGGAGTTCCTGTGAATACTGTGATGATCTCCTATCGATCCCACGACATAAGCCCGTTATACAATTCGGCTAATCGACTGATCTCAGAGCTCATTCCGTGTTTTTCATTGTAGCAGCGAACGTTTTTTCTAAGGTTCGGCAGATCCAAGGCGCTGATACGGTTTGATACAGATTCAATCTCTCCGCTCGAGACCGCGATACCAATATCGTTGTCCTCGATAATCTTGGCCATATAGCCATATTCACGATTCACGATCACCGGAAGTCCCGCCTCCAGGTACGTAAACAGCTTGGTACCGATCCCCCAATCCAAAAGCCCGGCTCTGGTCTTCAGCACACCGGCAGGCATATCGAACAGAATCATTCCGAAATCATACTCGGATAACGCACCGGCAACTTTGTCCGCCGGAAGGCCGTTCAGCAAACGGAACTCGGGGTGCAGGTCGGCAAATTCAAAGTAGGCGCGGTAAGTTGCATCTGCCGGAGACAGCGGTCGGTTCGGATCGTGCAGAACATCAACGGCATACCCCTGCTTCAAGAGTTTCTCTGCCGCAGGCAACAACCCTCTTCCAGGGAAAAGTTCCGATGGATGATCGTTGTTCATAGGAAAAACTCCGCCGGCAAACACGAAGCGCATTTTTCCATCGGAGGCAGATGCCGGGCCGGTTCCATAGTTGATGTAGTGATTCGAGGGATACGGCCAGAACTGGATGACCTCGGTCAGATGGTCATGGCGCGCTTCAAGTTCGACCAGGGCTTCAGGTGCAAATCGGGTCACAACCGCATCGGCTTCGCGAAAAATGATTCGCTCCATGGCCAAATCAAGGTCGACCGCCGAAGCTTCCCAGTTTGTCTTAAGGAACGCCTCATCAGCATAGAGCGATGTCACATCATAAAATTCGCAAACAACCGGGACATCGGTAACCGCCCTGACAATGCCGGCGCCGAGAATGTAATCAAACATCCAGCATTGAACATGAACGATATCAGCCGATGCTGCTCGTACCAGCCGTTCAATGAACAGCTGGTGATTGGCTGTCTGCAGGCGCCCAGCAAATGCTTCATCCAGAGACCGCTGAACATCCTCATTAATGGGCAGGCTATGGAGAAGATAACATTTCCAGCCAAGGTCTCTGAGATGAAGGGCTTCCCTCAAAATCGTGAAATACGGACGCCTGGCAACAAAGAGGACGGTTGGGCTTTTCTCAGCCGCGATCGCCTCCAGAAATTGCGCTGTGGGTTGAACTTCAAGCTGTGAATCAAAGTATTCAGTTACGGTTTCTTCCTTGCCGCTGGTTACGGCCTGCGCACATAACCGTGAGATAACTGACGCCAGGACATCGCTCGGCAAACCAAGCAACAGCTTTATCAACCAGGTTACGAGCTGCTGAGAGTTGGAGGCAGGTAGAGGGCCACTTACTCGTTTTTCCAGATATGTGCGGCTCATCACCTCCTGAAGCTGCTCCGCAGGCGCAGGAAAACTCTTCTTCACTAGCTTCTCTCCAAAAGCTCAACCAGTTCCATGTCGACAGGGCTGACCATGACGTAGTCAACAGATGACGAAATCGCACACTGCGCAACCCGGCGCGAGTTCTCCAAACTTCTACAGGGAAACGACGCTGTCAGGCAGACAGTGAAGCCTCTTTGATGCAGTTGCTCGGTCAATTCGGGGGACACCGTCCGGAAGCGAACATATAGGCGGTCAAGACCGTCAACAGGAGCCGGTGCAGAAGCGTCTTTGGTCAATTCCGTCAGAAATGCGCGGCAGCTCCGCTCCGCGAGGCTGAGATGAGCGCTTGGAAAAAGTCTCTTGAGGCGCGCATACGTGCTTGGGAGGCCGACGATAAGTCGAAGACGGTTCCCCGCATCGTTCTGTATTAAAGGCTCAATGCCCTCAAGCAGGGCAGGGGCGGGATCTTCCGGAAGGTCAGTCGCCGAAAGACTGCTCTCAGGAAACAGCGCGGAGGAGGCATCGTCACGCAAATCGAGCTCGAACTGGGTATGCGGAAATGCGTCGAGTGCTTCCGCCAGGGTGGCGACATTCGAAGCGCCTGTTATGTCCCGTAATTCGCCAAGAGTGACCTCGAGAATGGTACGGCGCAGACCGAATAGCCGATCCAGAGAGAGGTCATGCAACAGGACCGGAATACGATCCTTTGTCACGGCCACATCGATTTCAACAGGTCGCCAAGGAACCAGATCACGGCATTCCTTGATTCCCGCGATCGAATTTTCTGCTTCAAAAAGGTTGCACCCTCGATGAAAAATCAATCCGATCATTCAGAAACTATACGGGTCATACCAGCGACATAGGATTGCGCCGTCGAGAAATCATTGGCGGCCGGATCGAGCACATTCCGATGTCGGCAATGCGTGCAATTGCGGCAATCCTCGTTTTGCCCCTCAACCACATTTACCCTTGCCCTGAAAGCCGCCAGGCTTTCGCCGTTCCAGATTTCTTCAATCGGCTGCTCGTTCAGATTACCGATCGGACTGGAGGTTAAGGGGCAGGGGTACACGTCGCCATCCGGTTGAATAGAAAGCCTGTACCAGGGCATTGAGCAGTAACGGTGTCCCAAGTCCTTCGTGGCTTCGACAATTTCGTCGACAGTGCCGCCCTGCTGCTCGAACGCAACACCGAGACTATCTGCGTGAGCTTGGGCCAGATCGCAGGCTTTCTGGAACTTCGTCGGGTCATTCAAAGGCATTTCACGCACCATCTCGTCACCGTGAGCCTTCAAATAGGTAACCTGCACCCCTTCGCTCGCCTCAAACTCGTCTGCAAAATCGATGGCTTTGGGCAAATCATCCAGAGTGCTTAACATTCCGACAGTTGAGATGCGCAATTTTGGCAGATCCGTATTCCGCTCTCTCTTTTTCTCATTCAGGCGCTTCAATCTTTCGCGCACGACGTCCAATCGATCCAGGCCCATATGGCGTTCGTAGGATTTTCGATCAAAACCGGTCACGGACACGGTGAGATATGTCAGGTTTCCAACAAGAACGTCGAGGATGTCATCCTCAAGCAGGATGCCGTTTGTCGAAAAATAGGTTTCGATGTCGTAAGACGAGATTTTCTCGAATATCGGAATAAAATCGCGACACGTTAACACCTCGTACTTGCTGAAAAGCGTCATCGATTTCAGGTGAGGGAGCAACGGTTCAACAGCTTTAAACTGATCTGCTGATATCTGGGTCCAGCTCTTCGGTTTAAAATAACTGAGATGGCAAAAACTGCAGCGCAGATTACACTTGGTGCTCAGGTCGATATCAACATGAATCGGGAACTCTGTGTGCTTCACCATCTGCGTCCTTTATGTCGGTCGGTTCTACCCACAGGATGCGAAGAAACCGCCACCGCATTGCCCCTGTATATCATATTCGTAATATTGCGCTGACCCCCAAGCAAATTACAGGCCACAGTCGTCTGGCATTATCGTTGCTCTTGCTCCATTTTCTCCAAAACCGAACCTTGGAAGCGGTCTCAAATGAACCTTCTTTGCACCCTTGGACCGGCCTCGTTCGAAGGCTCTGTAATCCGAAAGCTGGACGCACTCGGCGTCGATCTGTTCCGAATCAATCTGTCGCATACCGCGGTAGATGAGATTTCGGATCGGGTGAAATTCGTTCAGGAACATAGCGCCGTACCGATCAGCCTCGATACAGAGGGGGCACAGATCCGCACCGGCAAGATGCGCACAGGAACCATAGAACTCGCCGAGCACATGAAGGTTCATTTGGTCGCTGAGCCTATGCTCGGAGACTCTGGCCAGTTCAGCCTCTATCCGGCTTATGCCTTATCGCTGCTCGAGGTCGGCGATCTCATCATGATCGATTTCAACGCCGTGATGATTCAGATAGTTGAACTGAATGAGCATGATGCACGCGCGCGTGTCATTACCGGCGGCACTGTCGGCTCCAACAAGGCTGTCTCAGTCAACCGACCGCTCAGGTTGCAGCCGCTTACCGACAAGGACCGCCAGGCCGTCACCATCGGGCGCGGGCTGGGCATCAGGCATTTTGCTCTGTCCTTTGCCAACTCGGCGAGCGATGTCGATCTTCTGAGGCAACTCGCCAGCGAAGACGCGCATATCATCGCAAAGATCGAGAGCAGAAGCGGATTGGCTCATTGCACGGACATTGCGCGCGCCGCGGATGCAATCCTGATCGATCGCGGGGATCTGTCCCGCGAGGTGCCGATAGAACGCCTTCCGATCACCCAAAAACGGATCATCCAGACTGCGAAGAAGGTTGGCACACCGGTCTATGTCGCCACCAATCTCCTCGAATCAATGGTGGTTTCCCCGGTGCCAACACGTGCGGAAATCAACGACATCTATAATACCCTGCTGGACGGTGCGGACGGTCTGGTGCTGGCGGCCGAAACCGCGATCGGCGACCATCCGGTCGCCTGCGCCGCCATGATCCGCCGTTTGATCCAGCAGTTTCGCAGCGACACGGGCATGCTGGCAACCACGCCAACCATCGAGATCGCTGCAAACCAACCTCACGGCGGCATCCTGGTTTCAGGAACTGCCGATGCGGACACGATTGCTCTGGCAGAACAGGACTCCCTTCCCAGCCTGCACGCCGATGACATGGCGCTCAGTGATATCGAGCAAATCTGTCATGGCACCTACTCCCCCATCGATCGCTTCCTGGGCAAGGAAGAGCTCAGATCAGTCCTGTCGGACAACAGGCTGCTGGACGGGACTGTCTGGCCCCTGCCGATCGTTCTGCCTGTATCGGCAGACCAGGCAAGAGCTCTTTCCGTTGGACAACGTGTGGCCATCCGCAACGCACAGAATCAACTGCACTCGATCCTCGACATTTCCGAGATCTACGAAGCCAATCTCGATGCGCTGGCTTCAGATTGGTTCGGCACGCAAGATAGGAACCATCCGGGAATCCGGAGTCTGGAAGGGAGGGGAAGCCATTTCGTTGCCGGCAAACTCGCCCTTGTCGCGGCCACCCGGGGATCCGACTCTCCCTATCGGCTGCCACCAGCAACAGTCCGGGACATCCTGGCGCAAAAGGGCTGGACCCGCGTGGTTGGATTCCACAGCAGAAACGTTGCCCATCAGGTGCATACGCACCTGCAGCTCGAAGCACTGGAACGCGCCAATGCGGACGGGTTGCTCATAAGCCCGGTACTCGGGTTCAAAAAGCCGGGCGACTTTCTCTCCGCGCCGATCTTAGAGAGCTACGAGGCACTGCTTCAGACTGGAATCTACAGTAGAGGCAAAGTCGTCCTGGGTGGATTTGCGACCTATTCTCGCTACGCTGGACCACGGGAAGCGGTCTTCACGGCACTCTGCCGCAAGAATATGGGGTGCACCCACTTTGTCGTCGGCCGGGATCATACCGGAGTCGGCGATTTTTATGCCGCTGATGCGGCTCAGGCATTCTTCAAATCTCTTCCCGATCTCGGGATAACGCCGATATTCTTCGATGCATACGCCTACGATCTAGCCAGCGGTCAGTATGTTCCGACCAGGGAAGCACAAGACCCTCAAGCGATTTCAGGCACCGAAGCCCGAGCAGCACTCCTGGCAGGCAGACGCCTACCGGACTGGTACATGCATCCAGTCGTACAGGACGTCCTGTTTACCCGTCTGAAGGCCGGGCAGGACGTGTTTCACGGTAGCAATGGATGAACAGCTACCTTCATGCTAGTTTGACTGGATAGTAAAACGTGTACGTTCGCTCAGGAGGATGAACAGAATGGACATCCTAGGCTTTGAAAAACTCATCTACCATCGGGATAAGCTCGACAAACTTGCGCGCGGCGACAAGCAGTTCCCCGTTCATGTTACTCTGAGCCTTGGTAATTACTGCAATCACAGATGTTTGTGGTGCACGGCCTACGAGTACCAGCTCGACAAGGCGAAGATGATGGATTTCGACCTGCTGCTCGCGTGGCTGACGAAAGCACGAGAGCGCGGTCTGAAGGCCGTGGGGTATGTTGGTAACGGCGAGCCGACCGCCTATCCGCGTTTCGGAGAATTGGTCCGTGCCGTCCACGGCCTCGGCATTGAGCAGGGTATGTTCACAAACGGGTTCCTGCTTGATCGGTTCGAGCAGGATGTCCTTGATTGCTTCACATATCTCCGCATAAGCCTCGATGCTGGCAGTAGCGAAATGCATGCCTGGATGCATGACGTGCGCCCGCAGCATTATCCGAAGATCATGGAAAACTTGGCTTCGATCATTGCACAGCGGAAGAGCGGTACCCCGACCATTGGGATCCAATATGCGACGCACCATCATAATCTGAGCGATCTGCATCAGGCGGCCAGAAACGCATCCGAAATCGGAGCCGATTATTTCTCCGTGAAACCGGTTTTCAACCGCGGTTCCGTCGGGGAACGCATTGACAAGAACAACCTCACCTTCGAGGACATTACCCCGATCGTTGCGAAAGTGAGGCAGGACTTCGAGAGTCGCGATTTCACGATCTATTATCGACCGCATCAAATTCTTTCCGAGGAGGCAGACCGGAACATCCTCAAATACGACCGTTGCGTAGCCGGCTTCTTTAACCTCAATCTCTATGAGGACGGCGCCGTCGTCTACTGCGGTCCGCACAGAATCCCGGTCGGAACCATGGATGACGATCTGGATCTTATCGAAGAGAAAATCCTGTCGCTGTCGACCAAACTGGACCTGTCGAAATGCCCCGGCGGCTGCCGGTATCACGGGATGAACCATCTGGCTCACACGGTCCTCAACCCCGAGGCCGCCGACCAGTACCACAAGAACTTCTTGTGACCAGATGAGCCATCTCGCCTCCGACATCCTCCGGCAGGCCAACGACCATCTGGGCAGCCTCGATCTCACGGCAGACGGGTCGGCATCAGTCCTGCAATGGCCTCCCTGCTTTATCGCCGCGCCTCCAAGAGGAGGCTCCACACTCCTGCAACAGGTCCTGATTTCTTCGTTCCGGCTCGGATACGTCTCAAACCTCATGGCACGCTTCTGGAACGCTCCGGTAGTCGGTGCAGCACTTCAAGCGCAACTCGCGCCGGAAATCTTCACAAGTTCCTTTTCATCCCGGTTCGGCAATACGGAAGGCGTTTTCGAGCCTCATGAATGGGGCTGGTTCTGGCGCAAGTGGCTGTCGCTTGACGGACCCGAACATCATGTCACCCGTGCCGTTGACTGGTCCAGCTTGAAGCGGACACTGGGTATCATGGAGCGAACACTCCAGGCACCGCTGCTTTTCGATTCTCCGCTCGCCGGAAGTAATTTGACCGAAATCAGTGCGGGATTGGGACCGATCCTTGTCCTGAATCTCACTCGCTCTCCGTGGCACATATGCAATTCTCTGCTGAATGCACGGATTGAGCGTTATGGCGACCTCGACATATATTATGGTGCGCATGTCAGAGATCAGGCGGCCCTCGATAAAGTCTCAAATCCGATAGAGCAGATTGTCCTTCAGGCGCGCACCCTGATTGACGAACAGGCAATGCAGGTATCACAATTTTCACCCGAACAGGTTCTGGACCTGAAATATGAGGATTTGCGAGCGCGGCCGATGGAGACCGTTGAAGCGATTCGCGTTTTCTACAAGCGGCACGGTATCCAGCTTGAGAAAACCGGCGATCTGATCCCTCCCTTTCCGGATCGAAACAAGAATGCTCACATGAACCTGAAATTTTCGGAGGAATTGTCATCCTTCGTGGAAGGAATTTTCGGTGCCGACGCGCTTCCGAGTTGACGGCACGCCGTTACAGTTTGAGGCACTCACATCAGAGAGCGCCGGGAGCAAGATGGTCCGGTTCGGAAAGTTGCGGCCAAACGTCCGGAGCGCCGGCCTTTACAACATCATGGATCGCTCGGCCCCGAATCCGGCTCACACTCACTTACCCAGTAAGCAGACACTCAAAGTGAAAGCGATCTGCCGTGCCCGATTTTAAGATCCTGACCCTGCAAAGCAGCGACGCTTGGATAAAATCCCTTCGCGGTGTCAACGGGTCGGGTATTTCCTCCCAACCAGACTACTGTTCAGTCCTTGAACTGAACGGGGATGGCGATGCTGAGTGCATCGTCTTCACAGATTCAGAAGGAACAATTGCATACCCCATAATGCGCAGGTCATTGAGCGGGCTCCCATTTGACCGGGGCACGACCAGGGACGAATTCGACATTTCCACCCCCTACGGCTACGGAGGCTTCTACACTGACTGTGAGGATACGGCCCGGGCAGAGCTCATGCGCAATTTCCGTATGCGCCTGACAGAATACGCTCTGGATACAAACATTATCTCAGAGTTCATCCGCTTTGACCCTATCGCAGGAAACCATGTATTGGGGCAGGGATTGCTAGACGATGTACGGCGCCACAATGACAATCTCTTCATAGACCTGACACAGGATGAAGAGGATCTGCTAGCCGGGTGCCGGTCACGCATACGAACGGGTATCCGCCAGACCGCGAGACTTGGGCTCACCATGGAGCGCGACTACACAGCCGATACAATCGCCCAGTTCATCGAACTTTATCACGCAGCCATGCGCCGCCGTGGCAATTCCGGATATCTGAATTTTAAAGCCGCGTTCTTCGTGAACCTGTTCAAAAAGATGAAAGACTGCATCGATCTCTTTACTGTCCAGGAGGAAGGAAAGGTTCTGGGCGCGGCGATAACACTTCGGTTCGGCGACACGGTGGAATATTTCCTGGCCGCGAACCGGCGGCTTCAGAAACGTGCCTACGTGAACCACTTCCTGATAATACAGATTGCAAAATGGGCCAAACAGCAGGGTTTCAGGAAGTTTCACCTCGGAGGTGGATCCGAATCCATCATGTATTTCAAAAGCAGTTTCACGCAGACAAGCTTGCCTTATTACGTTGGAAATCACGTATTCGACAAGAAACGCTACGCCCAGCTTCTCAACGCAGGACAGACGAAGGGGGTGATTCCCAAAACCCTCCCGCCGTTCTTTTTTCCGGGATACCGCGTCTATAACTCGGCAATGGCAGACCGGGCCTTGCTGGACGCCCTGGCGAAGGAGAAAGCCCCGTGAGTTGTTCTTCGTTTCAACGTCTTATGCGGACTTCTTGATAATCAAGAGGAGGGCGGTGATTGGAAAGCTGGATCTGCACATTCTTGATCCGGTCCAAAATAAGCGGAGAAGCGGCATGCTGGTAGTCGATCGTCATGTGGCTAAGGGCCTGACATGCCAGTGGGATTACATCACACCTTGAAACAGCTCAATGCAAGGCGCGTAGAGATTTCCAACCTGGAACGGAAAGCGCCATTCACCGGAACCTGAATAAATTCAGCCAGGGGTGCCGACACAGGTGTTGGAGAGATATCAATATAATTTCCCATAATATACATTATCAAATAATTCATCACACCTCTCATCCTGATCAAGGGAAATCACTCCGTGCCCCACCCGCAACCAAATCGACATTCAACAATGCTGTTTCGAGCTTTCGCGCCGATAGACCAATCAGTATGGTTCGCTCGTCATGAAAACACAGAACAAGCAACCAGCGGTGAAGCCAATCCCCACACCTGATCTTCCGCCGATCGAGCGACTCCGCCAGGTCATGGCGCGCCTGCGCGACCCGGATGGAGGATGCCCTTGGGACATCGAGCAGACCTTTGAGACCATCGCCCCCTACACCATCGAGGAAGCCTACGAAGTGGCCGATGCCATCACCGAGGGCGATATGCCGCATCTTGAGGAAGAGCTCGGCGATCTGCTGCTGCAGGTGATCTACCACACACAGATCGGCCAGGAGGCCGGGCATTTTGATTTCGACAGCGTGACCCATGCCATCACCGAAAAGATGATCCGGCGCCATCCCCACGTGTTCGCCGCAGAGAGCGTTGCCGACGCGGATGAACAGACGCTGAACTGGGAGGCACAGAAGGCTGCGGAACGTGCGCACAAGGCCGCTGAAAGCGCTGTCCGGCCAAGTGCGCTGGACGGGGTCTCCGCCGCCTTTCCCGCTCTGATGCGGGCAATAAAACTGCAGAAACGCGCCGGCCGGGTAGGTTTCGACTGGCCGGAAACCGATCAGGTTTTCGACAAGCTGGAGGAAGAGATCGCCGAGGTTCGCGCGGAACTGAAAGAGCATCCGAAGGAGCGCGACCCCGACAGGATCGAGGACGAAATCGGCGATCTGCTTTTTGTTTGCGTCAATCTCGCCCGCAAACTCGGGGTCGAACCGGAAAGCGCCCTGCGCCGGTGCAATCGGAAATTCGAGACCCGGTTTCGTGCCGTGGAAATCTTGCTGCAGGATGAAACCGGGCGCGCACCGGAGCAGGCAGACCTGGGCGAACTGGAAGCGCTCTGGCAACGCGCGAAACAGTTCGACAAGACCTGATCGACATTAATAAACGCGCGTTTGTTGCTGTATTAAAATACTTTTCACGAATTTTTGCTCACAACCATCCTTCCGGATCTCTGACCGCAAACGACATTTCGGATGCCATGTCCTGGACGATGGCCCACGCGGCGAATGTGAATATCAACCGGATTGAATTGATGGCGGCTTGCCAAGCCTTCTCCCCATTCAATATTGTGCGGAAGTAAGCGCGGCATCGGGCCCGCGCAGTGAGGAGATCCGCTATGGCGGTACGCATTTTCATCGACGGTGAAGCCGGGACCACGGGCCTGCAGATCCGCGAGCGGCTGACGGGACGGGACGATGTCTCCCTGATCAGCCTCGGCGCGGAAGAAC
The DNA here is from genome assembly GCF_040217065.1 of Nisaea sp. Lineage (GTDB taxonomy): Bacteria > Pseudomonadota > Alphaproteobacteria > Thalassobaculales > Thalassobaculaceae > Nisaea. Next base: position 43,946 of record NZ_JAVJNX010000009.1, on the reverse strand, counting down.
GCAAGGATACCGAGGCACGCCGCCGTGCGCTGAACGAGGCGGATCTCTCCATCCTCTGCCTGCCGGACGCGGCATCCATCGAGGCCGTGTCCCTGATCGAGAATCCGGATGCCAAGGTGATCGATGCCTCGACCGCATTCCGCGTCGACAATGACTGGGTCTATGGCTTTCCGGAACTGAGCGCCGGCCAGGAAGAGGCCGTGCGCCATGCCCGCTTTGTCAGCAACCCGGGCTGCTACCCGACCGGGGCCATCGGCCTGATCCGGCCGCTGGTGGAGAATTCCCTGCTACCCGCTAACTATCCGGTCTCGGTGAATGCGATTTCCGGCTATTCCGGCGGCGGCAAGGCGCTGATCCAGTCCATGGAAGACACCGGCGCGGCGGATCATCTCTCCGCAAACGTGTTTGCCTATGGTCTTGGTCTGCAGCACAAGCACCTGCCCGAGATGCAGCAATATTCCATGCTGGAGCATGCCCCGATCTTCCAGCCGAGCGTCGGGCGCTACTACAAGGGCATGGCGGTTTACGTGCCGCTGCATCTCTGGACGCTCAAGGGCGGGATCGGTGCGGCCCGCATTCATGAGTGCCTCAGCGATCATTACAGCGGGCACATGTTCGCGGATGTGGCCCCGCTTGCAGAGGCGGCCTCCCTTCCCCGTCTCGACCCGGAAGAGCAGAACGACACCAACACGATCCGTTTCTACGTGTTCGCGAACGAGAAAAGCGGCCAGTGCGTGCTGGCGGCGACGCTCGACAATCTCGGCAAGGGTGCGTCGGGAGCCGCGGTCCAGAACATGAACCTGATGCTTGGCCTGGAAGAAGGACTCGGGCTCTCCTTCAGGCGTGCGGCCTGAACAACGCCGCGCTTTACGGCCAGAGCTTTTCCCTTAGTTCATCCCAGGATGCTTCGTCGGGAGCAATCAGAAGGCCGCCATCGAGCTGATCCGGGAAATAGGGACGCTTGTTGAAGCGGGCGTGAAAACCGCCTGCTTCCTGGTGAATCAGCGCGCCGGCAACATGATCCCAGGGCATGTTCTTCGGATACATCGCGAAATGAGCGGCGCCGGTCAGCAGAGTCAGATACTCGTGCCCGGCACAGCCCATGCGGAAATGTTCTCCGACCTCAGTTTTCGCGCGCTCCTTCATCTCCTCCTTCAGGGGAGAGGACAGGAATCTGAAATTGAGAGCGCCGCGCATCTCCGTGCTGGGTTTCGGCACCAGAACGGACAGGGCTTCGTCCCGCCCGTCATAGTCCCGCATCCAGGCCCCTTCCCCACGCACCGAAAATGCGCAACGCCGGCCAAGCGGATCGAGGATGAAGCCGAGGATTGGCTGACGCCGATAGACCAGCCCGACCATGACGCAGAATTTCGGGCTGCCCTTGGTGAAATTCCGAGTCCCGTCGACCGGATCGATGATCCAGGCCGGCGAGTCCAGCGTGAGACGGTTCAGCACCGAGGCATCCCCTGCCACGGCTTCCTCGCCGACCACGGTCGACCCAGGCAGCAGATCCTGCAGCAACGGCGTCATGCGGCGTTCGGACTCTATGTCGGCGATCGTCACCAGATCTTCGGGCCCGGTTTTCTCCTGGATCTCTCCGGATTGCAGTGCCCTGAAGCGCGGAAGAACAACGGCGTCAGCCGTCTCACGCATGATCTCGATGACAGCGGCGGGGTCTGGGATGCGGGTCATACGATCCTTATAAGCAGCGCATGCGAATGATGCGATGAGGATCTACAGACCTAACCCGAACAGCCTCGTTCTGGAAGTGGTATTGAGCACCGAGCATGCCCTGATCAGACACCGAACCTGGCATCGAACCTTTCCGCATCAACGGGCGCCAGCTGGACCTTCACCAGGATATCGGTTTCCCGGTCCTGGCGATCCGTCACCCGGCCATGCTGGTAAAGCCACGCAAGCGCCTCTCCATCGGAGATATCGAGCTCAAAGATGCGCGTGATGTCCTCCGCGCCAATTGCGTCGTCAAGCATGGCGAGGACATTTGCGCATCCGGCTCCAGTGAGCGCGGAAACCCCAATCCGCCGGCCTTTTCCGGAAGGAATATCCAGGTTCCCCTGGCCCTCCATGAGGTCGATCTTGTTCAGGATCTCGATTGTCTGATCTTCGAGCTTCTTTTCCTCGATCCCCAGATCCCGCAGGACCGCCAGCACGTCATCACGCTGCGCATCACTGTCCGGATGCGAAAAATCTCGGACATGCAGAAGGATGTCCGCTTCCCGCACCTCCTCGAGCGTGGCGCGAAAAGCCGCGACCAGATGCGTCGGCAGGTCGGAGATGAAACCGACCGTGTCGGAGAGGATCACGGTCCGTCCGGATGGCAGTTCCAGCCGCCGCATGGTCGGATCCAAAGTGGCGAACAGCAGGTCCTTGGCAAAGACCTCTGACTCTGTCAGACGATTGAAGAGTGTCGACTTTCCCGCGTTTGTGTAGCCGACAAGAGCGACGATCGGATAGGGCACCTTGCGCCGGGATTCGCGATGCAGCTCGCGGGTACGCTTCACATCCTCAAGCTCATTGCTGATCCGGGTAATGCGCTCCCCGATCAGGCGTCTGTCGATCTCCAGCTGGCTTTCACCGGGACCGCCGACGAACCCGAATCCGCCACGCTGGCGTTCAAGATGGGTCCACGACCGGACCAACCGGCTGCGCTGGAATGTCAGAGCGGCCAGCTCGACCTGAAGGCGGCCTTCATAGGTTCGCGCCCGTGCCCCGAAAATCTCGAGGATCAGCGCGGTCCGGTCGATCACCTTGCATCCGAGTTCTTTTTCAAGATTGCGCTGCTGAACGGGCGAAAGCGATGCGTCGACGATGGTGACATCGACCTCCAGCGACTCGATCACGCCGGCCAACCTTTCGACGGCACCGCCGCCGATAAAGGTGGCTGGCCGGACTTTGGACAGAGAAATGGTCTCGGCGTGAACCACGTCGAGTTCTATGGCGGCAGTCAGCCCGACGGCTTCCGCGAGACGCCCCTCCGGGTCTCGCAATGCCACAGGCCGACCGGCCCGCTGTTTCACGAAAGGATGGACGACGAGCGCGCGACCGCTGCCCGCGTCCGGAGCGTTACCCATGCACGCCCCGATTAATCAGGATCAAGTGCCCTCTTCTTCCCGTGTCGGTTCAAACAGCTGAACTGGCTGAGATGGCATGATTGTCGAGATCGCGTGCTTGTAGACCAACTGCGAATGCGCATCCCGTCGCAACAGCAGGGAGAAATTGTCGAACCACGTGACGATTCCCTGCAGTTTCACGCCGTTGATGAGGAAAATTGTAACCGCAGTCTTGTTCTTCCGGATCGCGTTAAGGAACACTTCCTGAACGTTTTGATTTTTTTCGCTGGCCATTGCACGGACCTTTTGTTTGTTTCGTTTCAGCGTGTGCCGAAAAAGCTTTGCACCGCCCCTATCTCGCATATGCGAGATAGACACCACCTTTATATAACGATTTATCCACCTGACTCAATCGGTCAGAGCGCACCGCATTTCGTGGCAATCCGCAAACCGGAATGTCGGGGGCCATTTTTCCAGGTCTTCGGCGGCAACAGGATCATTGCCGACCAGAACAGGAACGCATCCGCTGGCCAGACCGCACTGCAGGTCAACCAAAGAGTCGCCGACGAACCATGTGCTGGCTCCGGCCACCTGCCCCGATCCCGCGAGCGCGAGATCGACCGGATCACGGGCCGGCTTGTCCTGCGCTGCATCCGTGGCGCCGATGATCCTGTGGAAAAACCCTGTCCAGCCGAGACTATCCGCTTCAGCCCTCAGAAAGACGCCGTTCTTGTTGCTTACCACCCCCATCAGGACGGAGCTGTCACGAAGTGCAGCCAGCAGCTCTGCCGCACCTGGAAGCGCGCGAAGCCCTTCAATGTGCCGTTCTTCAAAAGCGGTATAGAAAAGTGCAGAGGCCCTCTCCCACTCCATGCCGAATATCTCCGGGAAACTATCCCGCATCGAGCGCTTCGCCCGGAACCTCATTTCCGCCTCGGTCCAGACCGGCAGGTCAAACGCCGCCAGCGCCGCATTCATCGCTGCGGTAACGCCCGGCCAGTTGTCGACAAGCGTACTGTCCCAGTCGAACAGGACGGCCTGTGGCATCGCAATACTCTTCACGCCGCGAACCTAGAAAAAGTCCAGCCGGACAGCAAACAGCTTCTCGACCTTCTTGACGACCGCATAGGTTGCGAACAAAACCACCCGGTCCTTTGCCTGGATCACGGTATCCCCGCGCGGTACCAGTACCTTTTCGTCGCGATAGATGGCCCCGATAATGACGCCCGCGGGAAGCTTTGCGTCACGCAGGGGATGGCCGACCAGAGACGACGTTTCCAAGGCTTCCGCCTCGATCACTTCACCGAAATCGGCACGTAATGAATAAACCCCGCGGATCCGGCCGCGCCGGACATGCTGCAGGATCGTCGAGACCGTGATGGCCCGGGGATTCACCACGGCATCGACGCCGAGGGTGGAGATCAGTGAGGCGTAGGTTCCCTTGTTGATCAGCGCAACAGTCCGGTTCACCCCTGCCCGCTTGGCCAGCAATGAGCCGATGATGTTCACTTCGTCATCGTTAGACACGGCGACGAATGTTTCGGTGTTCGAAACATTGGCTTCCTCGAGAACCTCCGTATCCAGCGCATCGCCATTCAGCACCATAGTGCGGGACAGGGTCTGCGCGACCAGCTTGGCCCGCTCCCGGTCATATTCGATGATCTTGACGCTGACCCCGGAATGCTTCGATTCAATCTCTTCGGCAAGCATCAGGCCGATATTGCCGCCGCCCGCGATGATCACACTGCGGCCCTCTTCCTCTTCATGGCCGAAGGCCGCCATGGCGCGGGACAGATGATCGACATCACAGACGAAATAGACGTCGTCCCCGGGAAGCATGTGGTCGTCCGGCTTAGGCACGATTCCCCGGTCATCCCGGATAATGCCGACAACGACGATGCTGAGATCGGAAAACAGGCTGGTCAGCTGGCGCAGCGGCGTGTTGACGATCGGACAATCCTCGTCGCAGCGCACCCCGACGACCCGGACCATACCATCCGCCATGGGCAGCACGTCGAAGGCCCCAGGGACCTGCAACCGTCGACCGATCGCCTTCGCCACTTCGCGTTCCGGCGAAATGATATGGTCGATCGGCATGTTCTCCCGGCTGAACAGATCGGCCCAGAGAGGTTGCAGGTAATCCTGCTGCCGGATGCGGGCGATACGCAGCGGCACATTGAAGAGTGAATGTGCGACCTGACAGGCCACCATATTGACTTCGTCGGAATAGGTGACCGCGATCAGCATGTCGGCGTCCCGGGTCCCCGCCCCTTCAAGGATCGATGGCAGGGACGCCAATCCATGCACGCCGCGCACATCGAGGGTTTCCGTGATCTTCCGGACGAGGGCAGCGTCCTGGTCGATGACAGTCACGTCATTGTTCTCGCCCGCGAGATGCTGGGCGATGCTGCTGCCGACTTGGCCGGCCCCGCAGATGACGACTTTCATGCCGTGATCCTGTTCTGAAGAAGATTGTTATGCAGAACGTTCGGCGCTGACGCCGAGCGATTTCAGTTTGCGGTGCAGAGCCGATCGCTCCATACCAACGAAACTGGCCGTCCGGGAAATATTGCCCCCGAACCGATTCACCTGGGCCAGCAGATACTCCCGCTCGAACATTTCACGCGCCTCGCGCAACGGCATTCCGACGATTTCGACACCCTTGTCGAAATTCAGGCTGATCGGCGCCGAGGAGCCGACTTCCGGCGGCAGCATGTCGGCCCTGACGGGTTCATGTGCCGCACCCGGCGCCATGATCAGCAGCCAGTCGATCATGTTGCGAAGTTGGCGCACGTTGCCAGGCCAGTCGTATGACTGCAGCGCGGCAATAGCATCTTCACCCAGAATCCGATGGGACATGCCGGAGCTGCGGGCGGAGCGCTCGATGAAATGATGACAGAGCAACGGAATATCCTCACGGCGTTCGGCCAGGGCCGGCACGACGATCGGAACAACGCTCAGTCGATAATAAAGGTCTTCCCGGAATCGTCCGGTTGAAATTTCCTGCTGAAGGTCCCTGTTCGTCGAGGCGATGACTCGGACATCAACGGAGATTCCCCTCTCGCTGCCGACCCGCCGGAATCTCTGTTCCTGCAGAACCCTGACAATCTTGCCCTGGGTTTCCTTTGGCATGTCCGCAACTTCGTCCAGAAACAGCGTGCCTTTGTGAGCCTGTTCCAGCATGCCCACGGTACGCGCCTCGTCGCCCGCATCGCCGTCCCGTCGTTCGGCGCCAAAAAGCTCGATTTCAAGACGCTCCGGGCTCAACGTCGCGCAGTTCAGGACCGTGAATGGTCCGTTTGCCCGGGCCGAATTGGCATGGATCATACGGGCGACAACTTCCTTGCCCACCCCGGCTGGGCCGGTGATCAGCACACGGCTGTTCGTTGGCGCCACCTTCTCGACCGCCTGCACCACCTGTGCAATGCCGGCGGAGTTTCCGATCAGTCTGTCATCCGTATCCGACCGGGCCCGGAGTTCCGCATTCTCACGCCGCAGCTGCGCCGCTTCCAGCGCCCGCCCGACCTGCAGCAACAGACGCTCCGTCTCGAACGGCTTTTCGATGAAATCATACGCACCGATCTTGATCGCCGAGACTGCGGTCTCGATGGTGCCGTGGCCACTGATCATGATCACCGGGATATCCGGATGCCCGGCGCTCAGCCGCTCCAGAATCCGCAGACCGTCGAGCGCGCTGTTTTCCAGCCAGATATCGAGAATGACCAAATCCGGGCGGCGGATATCGACAGCCTCCAGGGCTTCGTCGCTATTGCGCGCCTGGCGGGTTTCGTACCCTTCGTCCTCAAGGATGCCAGCGAGCAGAGACCTGATATCAGCCTCATCATCTACGATGAGAATGTCATGCGCCATGACGGCTTAGTCCAGAATCATTGTCATTAGAACCCGATGTCGCCGCATCCCGCGGCGCCTCGATGATTTCCCTGAAAGTCAGGCGGACCCGCGTCCCCCCGTTTTCCCGATCAGTTAGCGAAATAGATCCTCCATGATCTTCCATGATTCGCTTCACAATTGCCAGACCGAGTCCGGTACCTTTTTCGCGGGTCGTTACATACGGTTCGGTCAGGCGATCGCGGTCCACGTCCGGTAGCCCCCGTCCCGTATCCTTCACATCGACGACAATTCTCTGGTCGTCATGGGCAACAGCAACCGAAATCCGGTGATCCGATACAGGTCCGCCATCAGCCGCCTCGGCAGCCGTCAAGTCGATGGCGTCTATCGCGTTCTGAAGCAAGTTCGTCAAAACCTGTCTGATCTGCCTCTGGTCACATTCAATCTCTACCGGTTCCTGGTCGCCATCGAATTCAAACGTAATTCCGGACTGAGCCGATCTTTGCAGAACCACCTGCTCGCGAACGATATCGATCAGGTTTTCCTTCCGCATGACCGGCGCCGGCATCCGCGCGAATGCGGAGAACTCATCGACCATACGCCCGATATCGCCTACTTGTCGCACGATGGTGCTTGTACATTCAACGAATGTCTCAGGATCATCATCTATCTGTTTAAGATATTTACGTTTAAGTCGTTCAGCAGAGAGCTGGATCGGCGTCAGCGGATTCTTGATTTCATGCGCGATCCTGCGTGCAACATCGGCCCAGGCCGCCATGCGCTGGGCCGACAGAAGGTCTGAAATATTGTCGAAAGTCAGGACATAGCCGGAAACCTTCCCGTCAGCGATCTCGGCCTTGATCCGGGCCAGCAATGTTATCTTGCGGCCCTCCCTATTGAGCTCGATCTGCTTTTCGGATTGCCGATACGGGTTATGCCGTGCCTGGTCCAGCAACTCACTCATCTCCGGGATCTGCTCGGAAAGCATCCGGCCAACCAAAGATTCAACGGTCACGCCAAGCAGGCTGGCCGCCGATTTGTTGGGCAGATTGATCCGCGCATCAGCATCAAGCCCGATAACCCCGGCGGACACCCCGCCAAGCACAGTTTCTGTGAAGCGGCGACGGGCATCAACCTGACGGTTCGCGCTCATCAATTCGCTGCGCTGCATTTCCAGTTGCCGTGTCATGCGGTTGAACGCCTTGGCAAGGAGTCCCATTTCGTCCGCCTCGGCAGGTCCGGAAACCCTTGCCGTCAGGTCACCGCCGCTGATCCGTTCGGCCGCCCCTATCAGTTCACTGATAGGCTGAACCAGCCAGGTGGCAAGATTAAGTCCGATCCAGACGGCCGCCAGCAACAGCAACAGGGCTACCATGGCGAAAATCATGATGAAGGAAACCTGGATATCGAGGCGGCGGCCTTCCAGTTCGGTGAATTGCGCGACGGCCTCTTTCGTCCGCTCGATGTAGCTCAGAATTTCCGAATCGACGAAGCGGCCGACAAAAAGATACGCATCGACGAACCGGTCAAGCCGGACGACCGCCCGTATCCGGTCATCCGCGTCGGTCGTAAGGACAACCACATCTCCAAGCGTGGCCTTTGACATCGCCCGTTCGGGAAGTGGTTCGTAATCGAAAGACAAGGCAAGGTTCGTTCGGGCCAGAACCCGTCCGGTACTGTCAAAGGCAACCGCTTCCGTCAGATTTCGCAGCGAAGCCTGCGCTCTCAGTACCTGGGAAAAGCGCGCCGGGTTATTGACCAGAAACGGCGCTTCCCGGTTGATGTCGTTTGCCATCGCAAGGACGTCGCCACGGATCACCTGCCGGTGTTCTTCCAGATAGCGCTCCGCCACGGCAACGGACCCGGTGACAGCGGTGGAAACCCGCTCGCTGAACCAGGACCGAATACCGAAATCGAACATCACCAGGGAGAAGACAGAGACCAGAATTGTCGGGGCCACGGTCAGCACGGAGAACATGGCCACCAGGCGAACATGCAAACGGGAGCCTGCGAGTCCCTTGCGTCGTTCGACCCAGAGGCGGACAAGCCTGTAGGCGACCAGAACCCCGAGCAACAGCAGCAGGGAAAAATCGAGATAGAGAATGCCGAGGACGACATCCGGGTCGGGACCGGCAGGACCTGCCCGGGTGAACACCGCATAAGTTCCCAGGCCGGCCATGATGGCGAGTGCGGCCAGCACATAGGCGGCCTTCCGCTCGAAGCCGATACGCTGAGCCCAAAGTCGGAACTTTCGCGTAAAGCTGCCGAGCCGGTTCTCTGGACTCGGCCTGGGTGGCTCTGTGGAATTGGCGTCGGTACCTGCTTCCGCCAGCATGTCTCACCTAATAAGGGGCAGATCGCAATACTACTTCTAGCTCAATCCTGCCGCATGCGCACGGTTTCAGGTGCACAGGGCAGGCGCAGCCTCTATCGGGCGCCACGGACGACCGGAATCCCGAGATCCCTGATCTTCTTGCGCAAGGTATTGCGGTTGAGGCCAAGCATCGACGCCGCTTTAAGCTGATTGCCCTTGGTTGCATCAAGGGACAGCATGATCAGTGGTCGCTCCACTTCACGGAGGATCCGGTCATGCAGGCCAGCCGGGGGCAGATTGTCGCTGTGAGCCGCGAAATAGGTCCTGAGATGGCGCTCGACCGCGTCGGAAAGATTCTCGCTCCGGTCAACGACATCCTCGCCGGCGGCCGCCGGACTTTCCGACAATTCTACATCGATTGCTGCGGCGCCGATAACCTCTTCGGAATAGAGTGCGACCAGACGCTTCACCAGATTTTCAAGTTCCCGAATATTGCCTGGCCAGTTGTACTCCGTCAGGCGCTGCATTGCCGCGCCATCGATGCTCTTTTCGGGCAGGCCTTCCTTCTGCGCCACGGTCAGGAAATGCCGGACCAGATCCGCGACATCCTCCTTCCGCTCGCGCAGCGGGGGCAGACGGATCGGCACCACGTTCAACCGATAGAACAGATCTTCCCGGAACATGCCCTGGCGGATCAGCTGTCTCAGGTCACGGTGTGTGGCGGCGACAATGCGGACATCCGCCTGGATGGACGAGCGCCCGCCAACCGTAGTGTACTCCCCTTCCTGCAGAACCCGCAGGAGGCGGGTCTGGGCCTCGATCGGCATGTCCCCGATCTCATCGAGAAACAGCGTCCCGCCGCGGGCTTGCTCGAACCGGCCGCTGGATCGGGCGGTGGCACCGGTGAAGGCGCCCTTCTCGTGCCCGAACAGCTCGCTTTCGATCAGTTCGCGGGGTATTGCCGCCATATTGACCGCGACAAAGGGCCCTTTCTGGCGCTTGCCGTAATCATGCAGCGCACGGGCGACCAGCTCCTTGCCGGTCCCCGACTCGCCGGCAATCATCACCGTCAGGTCGGTCGCCATCAGACGCGCCAGGACCCGATAGATTTCCTGCATCGCCGGCGAGCGGCCGATCAGTGGCAATTCCTCTTCGGAAATTTCGGATTTCTCCGCCGGAACGCGGCCCTCACCGCGCGCCATCAGGGCCTTGTTCACGACCTGAACCAGTTCTGCCAGATCGAAGGGTTTTGGCAGATATTCGAATGCCCCCCGCTCGCTTGCCTTGACCGCCGTCAGCAGGGTGTTCTGCGCGCTCATCACGATCACGCGCAGATCCGGACGAATTTTGCGGATGCGGGTGAGCAGATCCAGCCCATTTTCGTCCGGCATCACCACATCGGTGATGACGAGATCCCCGTCACCCCGTTCGACCCATTGCCAGAGACTGGCGGCAGTCCCTGTCGAGCGGACATCCATGCCGATGCGGGTCAAAGCCTGCGTCAATACCGTGCGGATCGCCTGATCGTCATCTGCGATCAGGATGGAAGCATTGTTCATTGTCATGTCTGCGTGAAGGCCTGTGAGACATCTGCAATCGGGAACGAGAGCCGGAATTCGGTGCGCCGCGATACGGAATCGACCTCTATCACGCCGCCATGGTCGGCGACCGCCTTGGCCACAAACGCAAGCCCGAGCCCGGAACCGTTGCGCTTCGACGTGACGAAGGGATCGAAGATAGTCGTCTTCATGTCATCCGGGATTCCGGGGCCATTGTCCCTGATCGTGACCTGAAGCGGGAGGCTCACCCGCCGCGACGAACCCGGCACGGAAACACGCATGCCATGGCGATAGGAGGTCAGCAGCTGGATCTCGCCCTCTCCACCCATGTCGCCAAGCGCTTCGGAAGCATTCTTCAGAAGATTGAGGAAGATCTGAATCAGGAGGTCCCGGTTGCCAAGCACCGGCGGCAGCGACGGATCATAGCGCTCATGATACCGCACATGGCTGCCGAAGCCGGATTCCGCTATGCGCTGACAATGGTCCAGCACCTCGTGAATGTTCACCGGATTGCGCTCGATCGGCCGGTCATCCGAGAACACTTCCATACGATCGACCAGACTGCAGATCCGGTCCGTTTCGTCGCAAATCAGCTTTGTCAACGGCAGGTCTGCCTCGACCGCGTTCTGCTCCAGAAGCTGAGCCGCGCCCTTGATGCCGGAAAGCGGGTTCTTCACCTCGTGCGCCAGCATCGCCGCCATCGCCGTTACCGACCGGGCTGCGCCTTTGAAGTTGAACTGTCTGTATAGCTGGTTGGCAATCGACCGCATCTGCAGGGAAACGATGACCGACCCCGGCCGGTCGGTCACCGGAGAGACCTGTATGCTGACGATGTGGGAGCCGATACGGGGGCCTTCGAGGATCAGGTCATAGTCGAACAGCACCGAGGATTGCCGCCGGGACTGATCGATCATGCTGAAAATGGGGCTGTCATAGGGCAGCAGGTCGGCAAGCGGCGTGCCGCTCAGGACGGACGCGCTCCCCTGCAGAAAATGTTCAGCCGTCATGTTCACATAGACGATGCAATTGTCTTCATCGAGGCCGATCACGGGGATCGGCACGGCATGCAACACACCGGCCGGGTCGAGTGGCGCAGGTGCCGGCCGCGGGGTTTCGACAGTCATGCTCATGCCGCCTGCCGCTCCGGCGCGGCTTCCGGGCCAAAGAAGCGATGGATCGCCTCCTCGACCATTTTGCGATCCATTGTGTTGTTCACGATCTTGCGGAATTCGGCAGATCCGCGAATGCCGCTCGCGTACCAGCCAATATGTTTCCGGGCCATGCGGAGGCCCAGTTGAGCGCCATAATGGGACATCATGTCGTCAACATGTCGGCGCATGATCTCCGCACGGGCAACGACATCCGGGTCTGCCGGAATCGCGCGTCCGGCAAGATGCGCCGCCACCTGTGCCGGGAACCACGGACGCCCGTAGGCGCCGCGACCGATCATCACCCCGTCCGCGCCGGACTGGGCAAGGCAGGTATCGACATCCTCGAGGCTGGCAATATCGCCATTGGCCACCACAGGCAGGGAAACCGCGTCCTTCACCTCCCGGATGAAGCGCCAGTCCGCATGTCCCTTGTACATCTGGCACCGGGTCCGGCCGTGCACCGTCAGCAGGCGAATGCCGGCCTCCTCGGCGATGCGGGCGAGGCGCGGGGCGTTCCGGTCGTTCTTGTCCCAGCCGGTGCGCATTTTCAGGGTAACGGGCACCGGCACCGCCTTGACGACGGCTTCCATGATCTGCCCCGCGAGCAGCTCATCGCGCATCAACGCCGAGCCGGCGAGCTTGTTGACCACCTTTTTCGCCGGGCAGCCCATATTGATATCGATGATCTCGGCGCCCCGGTCGACATTCAGCCTGGCGGCTTCCGCCATGATGGCCGGGTCCCAACCCGCCAATTGCACGGCAAGCGGTCGCTCGGCATCCATGTCCTCGGGAAATTTGAACATTTCTTCCCGCACGTCCTGCAGAACGGCCGCACTGGCAATCATCTCCGAAACCACCAGGCCGCAGCCGAATTCCCGAACCAGACGGCGGAACGGCCGGTCCGTCACGCCCGACATGGGGGCGAGGAAAACCGGGCTCTCAAGCTCGATTGGGCCGATCTCTATGGTCATTCTCTAAGCACTCGCCTTCAGTTGCTCAGGAATTAAGCAACCGCACGCAAAATTGTCAAAAAGGATCTTTATTCAGGGTGGCTGGGCATCGGTCCGTCAGACTAGGATTTCCGCCACGAACTTGACCCCGGGATAGGCAAGCGTCAGCAGGAGGTATGCAACCAGGACCAGACGCGCCACGGTGCGCCCGCGCATCCCGAACCGGCTGTTTACCAGCCAGAGAGCAGCAAGAATACCAAGCGTTACAAGGGACAAAACAGTTTTGTGGTCGAACGCAAGGGGCTGTCCGGTCAGGTAATTCTGCAGCGCTATACCGGTAACCAGACCACAGACAAGCACGATCACCGCAGCGCCGAGCAGCTGCCCCTGAAGCTTTTCACAATCCGCAACGGACGGCAGCGCCGGCGCAATTCCGGAGGAGACCCGCTTCTTTTTCAGGGCCCTTTCCTTGATGAAAATAGCCAGCCCGGTAATCGCCGCCAGCGTCAGCAGGGCGTAGGTTGCAAGGGCCACTGCGATATGGGCGGAGAACCAGGTGCCGGGCAGCCCCTCGTTCAGCACAATATGCGGGGCCGTACCGGCGATCGTTGCGATCAGGGACAGCAGAAAGAGATACGGCATCAGCAGGACCGCCAGTCCTCGGGCCTCGCGCCGAAACCAGCAGAGCAGAAGATAAACCAGCAGACTCGCACTCACCGCAAGCCAGAGCGCCATGGCAAGGTCCGAGCGCCAGCTGGAGCCGACCGAGACGATGACGAACAGCAGCGGTCCGGTTACAGCAACGCAAAGCAGCCCCCAGAACAATCCGCCCGTACGCCCCGGGGAGCGGAGCGCGAACAGACCGGCCGGAACCAGGGCCAGCAAGGCCGAGAGATTCAAGAGCAAAGACATTGGCATGACGGCACTATATCATGCAGCCCGCTCCGAAGTGCCAGAGCTAATTGAGGTGATTTGTGCCCCGGTCCAAGACCGCTCTCCTGATTGTCGCCGCCGGGCGCGGAACCCGTCTCGGCAGTGCGACTCCAAAGCAATATCTGACGGTGGGGGGCGTCCCTGTCCTGCGTCACGCCGTGCAGCGCTGCCTCGGCCATCCAGCGATCGGCGCGATCCGCCTGGTGATCGATCCGGCGCATCGTGAGCTCTACGAGAACGCCGTGCGCGGGTTGGAGCTCCCGCCGCCGGTCGAAGGCGGCGACGAGCGCGGCCAGTCGGTGCTGAACGGCCTTCGGACCCTCGAAGATTTCGATCCGGATCTGGTGCTGATACACGATGCGGCGCGCCCCTTTGTCGAGACGGCGGTGATTGACCGTGTCGTCGCAGCCCTGCAGCACAGTCCCGGAGCGATTCCCGCCCTGCCCGTGCCGGATACGCTGAAACGGGCGGTCGGGCTGGACCGGCCGATCACCGGCACTGTCGACCGCAGCGCGCTGTTCCGGGCGCAGACCCCGCAGGGCTTCCATTTCCGCGCCCTGCTGGATGCCCATGAGGCGTCGGACAGCCATATGACCGATGACGCCGCACTGCTCGAAGCGCGCGGCCTGACGGTGCAACTGGTCGAAGGCGCCGAATCACTTTTCAAGATCACCACTGAGGCGGATCTGATGCGGGCTGAGACCATGATGGCATCACGCATGGAGCCGCGCGTCGGCACAGGCTTCGACGTGCACCGGCTCGGCCCCGGCGAAAGCATCACACTTTGCGGCATTGAGATCGCGCATGACCGCACGCTGATCGGCCATTCCGATGCGGATGTCGGCCTGCATGCCATCACCGATGCCCTGCTCGGCGCCATCGCCGACGGCGATATCGGCAGCCATTTCCCGCCGAGCGACCCGCAATGGAAAGGCGCGGCGTCGGACCGGTTCCTGATGCATGCCCGTGACCTCGTGGTGAACCGGGGCGGACGCATTACCCATATCGACGTCACCCTGATCTGCGAGCGGCCGAAAATCGGCCCACACCGGCCGGCCATGCGCCGCCGGATCGCGGAAATCATGAACCTGCCGGAAAGCCGGATCAGCGTCAAAGCCACCACATCTGAGCGGCTTGGCTTCACCGGGCGCGGCGAAGGCATAGCGGCACAGGCCGTGGCTACGGTATTGCTGCCGTCGGAGAGCGACCAATGATTGGCCCTCTTCCCCTTTTTCATCCGGTACGGCTCGCCGCCACCTTCTTCTGGACCGGGCACGCGCCTTTCGCGCCGGGTACCTGGGGCTCCCTCGCCGCCCTGCCCTTTGCATGGCTGTTCCTCTGGCTCGGCGGCTGGAAGCTCCTGCTCGTGGCTGCCATTATCGCAACCCTCGTCGGCTTTTGGTCCGCCGGCCGCTATGCGGACACGCTGGCGACGAAAGATCCAGGTTCCGTCGTCATCGACGAAGTTGCCGGGCAATGGATCGCCCTGCTGCCGGCCGCGCTCGATCCGGTCAGCTTCGCCATCGGTTTCGTTGCCTTCCGCGTCCTCGACATCACGAAACCCTTTCCGGCCGGCTGGGCCGACAGGCGGCTGACCGGCGCGACCGGCATCATGCTCGACGATCTGTGCGCCGGGATTTACGCTGCGCTGGTACTCCTCGCCGCCCAGTATTACCTCTGACCGGGGCTTTCCATGGACAATTTCGACAATCAGATCCGCGACCTCGCGACCAGTGTGCTCGAACACTGCCGGGCCATCGGATGGAAAGCGGCGACGGCGGAAAGCTGCACCGGCGGCCTGATCGCCGGGGCGCTGACCGAGATCGCCGGGTCCTCCGATGTCGTGGACCGTGGCTTCGTCACCTATTCGAACGAAGCCAAAATGCAGATGCTGGGCGTCCCGGCAAAAATCCTTGAGGTGCATGGTGCCGTTTCGGAAGCGACAGCGCGCGCCATGGCCTCGGGGGCGCTTGAGAATTCCGGCGCAGCAGTGACCGTCGCGGTCACCGGTGTCGCCGGCCCCGGCGGCGGGTCCACCGAAAAGCCGGTCGGCCTCGTGCATTTCGCCGTCGCGACTCCTGACAGTGTCGTTGCCGAGCGCCGGGTTTTCGAAGGTGATCGAGGGGCCGTCCGGCACCAGACCGTGCTGCACGCCCTGCGGATGGTGCTTGCCCGCGCGGAAGCGCGCAGCGGAACGAGTACCTAGCCAATCACGGCCGGAAATACCGCCTGCACTGGGTCCAGCTCTTTTCAACAGGCGAGTTGGACTTTGGGTCAGCTCTCGATGAGCGGATTTATCCAGAGGGAATGTCGGAGAGCGCAAAAGCTCATTCGTAACGCAACCGGAATGAGGAACTTATTTTTCAGTTAAATAACTTCATTTTTAGTTTAATTATATTTTTCAAACGCTTTCGCCCTGCGCTTACTTGGGTCCATACAGCTCATGCGCCCGGGCCTCGAACGCGCCCACCATCCGGCGAACCGCTTCGTTGAAGAACACCTCGATGATCTTCTGCAGCATTTTCGAGCGGAATTCGAAATCCACATAGAAGTCGATCAGGCAGCCTTTGGGATGCGGCTCGAAGACCCAGTGGTTGTTGAGATACTTGAACGGGCCATCGGTATATTCCACATCGATCCGGTTCCGGTCCCGGCTGAGGGTCACCTTCGAGGTGAACCGTTCTCGAAACAGCTTGTAGCCAATCACCAGGTCCGCGAAGATCGTGTCTCCGTCGCGCTTGCGTATCCGCGCGCCAACACACCACGGCAGAAACTCCGGGTAGCGCTGAACGTCGGCAATGAGGTCAAAAAGCTGCTCCGGGCTGAAGGGAACAACCCGCTGTTCTGCATGAGTGGGCATCTGTTGGCTTATATCACGTCATTCGGACGTGGAAACGGCCATTTGGGCAAGGTCCGTCAACGAAAGATTGGCGCGGACCATGCCGCGCTCCCCCGCAAGCCGCCGATCGCGCTCGGCCCGCATCCGGGCGAAGTCCTCGTCCGCGTGATAGGATGACCGGGTCAGAGGCGAAGACGCGACCATCAGGAAACCCTTTCCATAGGCCGTTTTCTTGTAGGCCTCGAACTCGTCCGGCGTTGCGAACCGGTCGATCACGGCATGCTTCGGGGTCGGCTGCAGATACTGGCCGAGGGTGATGAAATCGACATCGGCGGAGCGCATGTCGTCCATCACCTGGTAGATCTCTTCCTTGCTCTCGCCGAGACCGACCATCAGACCGGATTTGGTGAAAATCGTCGGGTCGAGCTCCTTCGCCCGGTCCAGGATCTTCAGGGAGTGAAAATAGCGCGCACCGGGACGTATTCCCGGATAGAGCCGCGGCACGGTTTCCAGATTGTGGTTGAACACGTCAGGCCGGGCATCGATGACGATCTCCAGCGCGCCGTCCTTGCGCATGAAATCCGGCGTCAGCACCTCGATGGTGGTTTCCGGCGACATCACACGGATCTTGCGGATCACCTGGGCGAAATGCCCGGCCCCGCCATCGTCCAGATCGTCCCGGTCAACCGAGGTGATAACGACATGGCGCAGGCCGAGCTTGGCAACGGCTTCCGCCACCTCATCCGGCTCATGCGGGTCAAGCTTGTCCGGCCGGCCCGTGGCGACGTTGCAGAACGCACAGGCGCGCGTGCAGACGGATCCGAGGATCATCATCGTCGCGTGCTTCTTAGACCAGCACTCGCCGATATTCGGGCAGGCCGCTTCCTCGCACACAGTGACCAGCTTGTGATCGCGCATGAGCTGCCTGGTCTCGAAATAGGTCTTCGAGGTCGGCGCCTTGACCCTGATCCAGGACGGCTTGCGCTTCACCTCGTTGTCGGGGCGATGCGCTTTCTCCGGATGACGGGCAGCGCCTATCGGGGCCGCCTTTGCATGGCTTTGGCTCATTGCAGCTCTCTTTCCCGCGACCAGAGCAGTTGCTCGATCGTGACGCGGTCGAAATAGTCGTCGGCGGAGATCACCTCTTCGGCTGTCTCGATGACCGCATCCGCCTTCTTCCGGTGCTTCCCACTGTCCGGGCCGTCCAGCGGGAAGTTCACCTTGATGACAAGCTCCTGCGAGATCTCACCTTCGGATTCCGCACTGCTCCGCACCAGAATGGCCGTTACACCTTCCAGTGTCTTGATCCGTTTCAGATCCAGATCCATTAGGTCATACCCGCAAAGTACAAGGCCGATACGCGGCCATAATAATTCTAGAAGTGGACCGCACGCCCGTAAGCGTCAAGGACCGACTCGTGCATCATCTCGCTCAGGGTCGGATGCGGGAACACCGTGTGCATCAGATCGACTTCCGTGGTCTCCAGCGTTTTGGCGACGCTGTACCCCTGGATCAGTTCGGTGACTTCCGCGCCGATCATATGAGCGCCGAGCAGCTCCCCGGTCTTGGCATCGAACACGGTTTTCACAAGACCTTCCGGCTCGCCAAGGGCGATCGCCTTGCCGTTGCCCATGAACGGGAAACGGCCGACCTTCAGCTCATACCCGGCCTCTTTCGCCGCCGCTTCGGTCAGGCCGACGCTGGCGACTTGCGGCTGGCAATAGGTGCATCCCGGAATGCGCTTGACGTCGAGCGGATGCACGTCCTTCAGACCTGCTATCTTTTCGACGCAGATCACACCTTCATGGCTCGCCTTGTGGGCCAGCCAGGGCGCGCCGGCAATATCGCCGATGGCATAGACGCCCGGCTCACCAGTCTGGCACCACTCATCGATCACGACATGGGTCCGGTCGACCTTCACCTTGGTGCTTTCAAGGCCGAGATCCTCGACATTGCCGACGATACCGACAGCGGAGATCACCCGGTCGAAGGTCTGCTCGGTGGACTTGCCGCCCTTCTCGATGGTCGCCACGACCTCCTTGGCGCCACGCTTAAGGCCCTTCACCGTGGCCCCGGTCATGATCTTCATGCCCTTCTTCTCGAAGGCCTTGTGGGCCAGTCCGGAGATCTCGGCATCCTCGACCGGGAGCACCCGATCCATCACCTCAACCACTGTAACATCGGATCCGAGACTATTGAAGAAGCTGGCAAATTCAATCCCGATGGCACCCGATCCGATGACCAGTAGGCGCTTCGGCATCGTGTCCGCGACCAGCGCGTGCTTGTAGTTCCAGACCAGCTTTCCGTCCGCCTCAAGCCCCGGCAGATCGCGGGCGCGGGCACCGGTGGCGAGGATGATGTGCTTGGCGGAAAGGGTTTGCTTCTTGCCTTTCTCGTCGATCTCGACCTTGCCGGAGCCGGCGAGTTTAGCCGCCGCCATGAAGACCGTGACCTTGTTCTTCTTCAGCAGATGGCCGACGCCCTGGTTGAGCTGCTTGGCAACACCACGGGAGCGCTGCACCACCTTGTCGAGATCGAAGCCGATAGTGCCGGCGCTGAGGCCGAAGCTCTCGGCATGCTTCATGTGATCGTAGATCTCGGCGGAGCGCAGCAGCGCCTTGGTCGGAATGCAGCCCCAGTTGAGGCAGATGCCGCCAAGATGCTCGCGCTCGACCAGCGCCGTCTTCATGCCGAGCTGGGCGGCACGGATCGCGGAGACGTACCCGCCCGGGCCGCCGCCGATGACAAGGATATCGAACTGGGTGTCAGCCATAACTTCCTCCGGATCGAAGCCGCCGCCCCTTGGGCCTATACGGCTCCGGATATTGGAAACGCCTGAGATGGAACGGGCGGCTATCCGCCGCCCGGACCCTCAGAGCAGCATGGTCAGCGGATCTTCGATCAGCTTCTTGAAGGCAGCCAGGAACTCGGCCCCGACCGCACCGTCGACAACCCGGTGATCGACCGAGAGCGTGCAGCTCATCACCGTGGCAACCGCCAGCGCGCCGTCCTTGACGACCGGACGCTGCTCACCAGCACCGATGGCCAGGATCGCGCCTTGTGGCGGGTTGATCACGGCACAGAAATCCTTGATCCCGAACATGCCGAGATTGGAAATCGAGAAGGTGCCGCCCTGATATTCCTCGGGCATCAGCTTGCCGTCTCGGGCACGGGAGGCGAGATCCTTCATTTCCCGGGCGATGTCGAGAGCGCCCTTGTTCTGCGCACCGCGAATAACCGGGGTGATCAGACCGCCCTCGATGGCAACCGCAACCGAGATATCGACGGACTTGAAGATCCGGATCGCCTCATCGGTCCAGCTCGCATTGGCTGCCGGCACTTTCTTGAGTGCCTGTGCGGACGCCTTGATGACAAGATCGTTCACCGAGACCTTTTCGCCGTCGAGCTTACCGTTGAGCTGCTTGCGTACCTCGAGCAGGGCATCGATCTCGCAATCGACGGTCAGATAGAAGTGCGGGGCAAACTGCTTGGACTCGGTCAGGCGCCTGGCGATGACCTTGCGCATGTTGGTGTTCGGGATCTCGTCGAATTCCGGCAGGCCCGGAACGTCCGGGCTCGGCGCGGCGCCGAGAGAGGGAGCGGGAGCCTTTGTGGCCGCAGCGGGTGCAGGAGCAGCCGCCGGAGCAGCCTTGCCGGTACCGCCAGCGATGGCCTCCTCGATATCGTGTTTCACGATCCGGCCGTTCGGACCGGTGCCCGTGATCTGTCCGAGATCGAGCCCGGCCTGCTCCGCCATACGGCGGGCGAGCGGGCTGGCGAACACGCGTTCGCCCGACGATGCGGCCGGAGCCGGTGCAGGTTTTGGCGCCGGTGCCTCTTTTTTGGCTGCCGGTGCAGATGCCGCCGCCGGAGCCGGCTCAGGTGCCGGTTCCGGCTTGGCTTCCGCTTTCGGAGCCGGACCGCCGCTACCAGCGACGGCATCCATGTCAACGCTGCCGGAGTCTTCACCGTCTTCCAGGATGACGGCGATCGGTGCATTCACGGCAACATTATCGGTGCCGGCGGCAACAATGATTTTGCCCATCGTGCCTTCATCGACAGCTTCGACTTCCATCGTTGCCTTGTCGGTTTCGATCTCGGCAATCACGTCGCCGGCGGAAATCTTGTCGCCCTCAGCTACCAGCCAGGTAGCGAGCTTGCCCTCTGTCATGGTCGGCGACAGGGCAGGCATCAGAACGGGTATGGCCATCTTGTCTCTCCCTTAGCCGCGATAGCAGACGGACTTTGCCGCCTCGATAATGTTCTCCACCTGCGGCAGAGCCATTGCTTCCAGATTGGCCGCATACGGCATCGGCACGTCTTCACCGGCAACGCGCGCGACCGGCGCATCGAGATGGTCGAAAGCCTGCTCCATTACCATGGTGGCGATTTCGGAGCCGATACCACAGGTCGCCCAGCCTTCCTCGCAGGTGACGAGACGGTTGGTTTTCTGCACCGAGGCGACAATTGTGGCCGTGTCGAGCGGGCGAATGGTGCGCAGGTCGATGACCTCGGCGCTGATCCCTTCCTCGGCCAGTTTCTCGGCCGCCTTCAGCGCCTTGCCGACCATGATGGAGAAAGCCGTGATGGTCACATCCGTGCCTTCGCGGACGATCTTGGCCTTGCCGATCGGAACGGTGAAATCCTCGCTCACCGGTACATCGAAGGACTGGCCGTAGAGCACCTCGTTTTCGAGGAAGATTACCGGGTTCGGATCCCGAATGGCAGATTTCAGCAGGCCCTTTGCGTCAGCCGCCGAATAGGGGGAGACCACCTTCAGGCCCGGGCAATGCGCGTACCAGCTGGCATAGCACTGGGAATGCTGGGCGCCGACCCGCGCGGCGGCGCCGTTCGGCCCCCGGAACACCATCGGGCAGCCCATCTGACCGCCGGACATGTAGAGCGTCTTCGCGGCCGAGTTGATGATGTGGTCGATCGCCTGCATGGCGAAGTTGAAAGTCATGAACTCGACAACCGGCTTCAGACCGCCGAAGGCCGCACCGACCGCGAGACCGGCAAAGCCATGCTCGGTGATCGGCGTGTCGATCACCCGCTTGTCGCCAAATTCCTGAAGCAGGCCCTGGGTCACCTTGTATGCGCCCTGATATTCCGCGACCTCTTCGCCCATGACGAAGACACGATCATCCGACCGCATTTCCTCGGCCATGGCATCCCGCAAGGCCTCACGAATGGTCTGGGTTTTCACCTCGTCGAAATATTTGTCCTCGTCGCTCTCCGGAACCACGGCGGCCGGTGCGACAGGCGCGGCGGTGGCCGGTTCTTTTGCTTTCGGCTCTTCAGCCGGAGCTTCCGCAGCCGGTGCAGGAACGGCATCAGCACTGTCGATAGCGCTGGCGTTCTCTCCCTCTTCCAGCAGAACCGCAATCGGCGTGTTCACTGCCACGGCATCGGTCCCGGCCGGGATCAGGATCTTGCCGATCGTGCCTTCGTCCACGGCCTCGACTTCCATCGTCGCCTTGTCTGTCTCGATCTCGGCAAGCACATCGCCGGCGGAAACAGTGTCCCCTTCCTTGACCATCCAGGTGGCAAGCTTGCCCTCTGTCATGGTCGGCGACAGGGCCGGCATCAGAATTTGTACGCTCATTCGTTCTTCCTCCCGCAGCGCCGCGCAGAAACCTGCGCCGGCAGCGCGTGCTAACTCAGGCTTCGACCAGAATGTCCGTAAAGAGTTCGGAAGGATCCGGCTCCGGGCTGGACTGGGCGAAATCGGCGGCGTCGGTGACGATTGCCTTGATCTCGCGATCGATGCCCTTCAGCTCGTCTTCCTCGACTCCAATTTCCAGCAACGTCGCCCGCAGCTGGTCGATCGGGTCATGCTCCTGACGCATCTTGTTGACCTCGTCCTTGGTCCGGTATTTCGCCGGATCGGACATGGAGTGACCGCGATAGCGGTAGGTCTTCATTTCCAGAATGTACGGCCCCTTGCCGGAGCGGCAATGCTTGACCGCCTTCTCCGCGGCTTCCTGTACGGCGACAACATCCATGCCGTCCACTTCCGCACCCGGAATGCCGTAGGCCGCGCCCCGCTGGTAGAGCGAAATACCGGCCGCAGCCCGGGTCACCGAGGTGCCCATGGCGTATTTGTTGTTCTCGATGATGAAGATGACCGGCAGCTTCCAGAGCGCCGCCATGTTGAAGGTCTCGTAGACCTGCCCCTGGTTCAGGGCGCCATCGCCGAGATAGGTCAGGCTCACCTCGTTCGTGCCGTGATACTTGTTGGCGAAGGCCAGACCCGCACCGATCGGAACCTGGGCGCCGACGATACCGTGGCCGCCATAGAAGTCCTTCTCGCGGCTGAACATGTGCATGGAGCCGCCCTTGCCCCGGGAATAGCCCCCGGCCCGGCCGGTCAGCTCTGCCATGACGCCGCGTGCATCCATGCCGCAGGCGAGCATGTGCCCGTGGTCGCGGTAGCTGGTGACGACCTTGTCGCCCTTGCCGATGGCTGACTGCATGCCGACGACAACCGCTTCCTGGCCGATATAGAGATGGCAGAAGCCGCCGATCAGTCCCATGCCATACATCTGACCCGCCTTTTCCTCGAACCGGCGGATCAGCAGCATGTCGCGATAAAACGGCAGCAGCTCCGCAGCATTGTTCTTCGGTGGTTTGGCGGGTCGGGATTTACGAGTCCGTGTGGGTGCGCTGCGGCTGGCGCCGGCAGCTGACTTCGCTTGAGCCATCTCTCTCCCTTTCGACCGGATCAAGGCGTCGTTAAAGCATTGGCGCCCCGGTTGGTATCCAAAGAGAAGTACTGCAATTTAGCAGGATTTTCAATAGAGTTAACTTATTGAAAACAAAGAGATATATTATATTTAACCTATTTAAGGTTAATTCACGCCGGAAGCCATTGAAATTGCCCGTGTTTTTGCTTTTTGCCGCATCGCATCAAATGGTTGCTGCATTGCACCAACGGAATTTGGCACCCCTGTCGCGGACATGCCGGAGATCACGAAATCGTCCTGATCGAGATAGTTCAGCACCCGGCGGGCCTGCTCTGTCAGCAGGTCCCGGTCGATGCTGTCCGGGTGCAACATGGCGACTTTCTTTTCCAGAGACTCTCTCTTGCTCCTGAGCACGGCGAGCTTTGCTTCGGCAGCCTCAATCTTGCCATCAAGCGCGCGCCAGGCATGGATGCCCCGGTCGCCCTCGACGGAATGGAAAAGGAAATAGCCAAGGAGCAGGCAGCCGATCACCGGGCCGATCACATGCCGGGCGCGCCGTTTGATCTCGAATGCAAGGGTCATGACCTGTCTCCAATAAACCTGAGTGAATCACTCGCGAATCGGGCGGTCAACGTGAACGAAATAAGAACCTTCATTTTAAGGTTCTCAATCGGAACAAGATGTTGCCAAAAGGACTCACCCGGGAGCGGTCGACCCGCCCCCGGATAGAAATGTCACGCCAATTTTATCAGGCGCGCGGGCCGAGAGCCGCACGGCCGGCGTAACGGGCCGCCGGGCCAAGGTCCTGCTCGATCCGGATCAGCTGGTTGTACTTCGCCATCCGGTCGGAGCGCGACAGCGAACCTGTCTTGATCTGGCCGGCATTCACGGCGACCGCGAGATCGGCGATGGTCGAATCCTCCGTCTCGCCGGAGCGGTGCGACATGACGGTGGTGTAACCGGCCTTGTGGGCGGTCTCGCAGGTTTCCAGCGTCTCGCTCAGGGTGCCGATCTGGTTCACCTTCACCAGAATGGAGTTGGCGGCGCCCATGGCAATGCCCTCGCGCAGGCGGGCCGGGTTCGTGACGAAAAGGTCGTCGCCGACGATCTGCACCTTGCCGCCGATCCGGTCCGTCAGGGCCTTGAAGCCGTCCCAGTCATCCTCGGAAAGCGCGTCCTCGATGGAGACGATCGGGTAGCGGGCACAGAGATCCTCGTAGAGATCGATCATGCCGCCGGCATCCAGGGTCTTGCCCTGCCCGGCCAGCACATACTTGCCGTCCTTGGAGAATTCCGTCGAGGCCGGGTCGAGCGCGATGGCAACATCGTCACCCGGCTTGTACCCGGCCGCCTCGATGGCGGACATGACGAAACCGAGGGCTTCCTCCTCGCTCTTCAGGTTCGGCGCGAAACCGCCCTCATCCCCGACATTGGTGCTGTGACCGGCCTCGGAGAGCTTCTTCTTAAGCGCATGGAACACCTCGGCGCCAACCCGCACAGCATCCGCCAGGCTGGGTGCGGACACCGGCATGATCATGAATTCCTGGAAATCGATCGGGTTGTCCGCATGCGCGCCGCCATTGATGATGTTCATCATCGGTGTCGGCAGCAGATGGGCGAAGGCGCCGCCGATATAGCGGTAGAGCGGCATCTCGTGATCTTCGGCAGCGGCCTTGGCGACGGCAAGACTGACGCCGAGCATCGCGTTTGCGCCGAGGCGCTCCTTCTTGTCGGTGCCGTCGAGATCGAGCAGGGTCCGGTCGATTTCAATCTGCTCACTCGCATCCATATCGTAGAGCGCATCGAAGATCTCGCCATTCACCGCGTCGACGGCCTGCAGCACACCCTTGCCGCCGTAACGCCCGGGATCCTGATCGCGCAGCTCCAGAGCCTCATAGGCGCCTGTGGAGGCCCCCGACGGCACGGCAGCGCGGCCCATGGCGCCGGTCTCGAGGGTCACATCGACCTCGACAGTCGGATTGCCGCGGCTGTCGAGAATCTCGCGTCCGGTGATATCGACGATGGCGCTCATGGGATTGTTCTCCAGAATGACGGTGATCGGATCTGAAATCGCCGGAAACTCCGGCGGGAAGAGGCATACTCGGCGCGGCGCGCGGTTGCAATGCCGTCGCGGTGATTTTGTGTGAGGACGACAGTCCCGTATGCTGATTTCAACATTCAATGGGAGAGACAAGAATGAGCAAACCGGCAAATCCGGCCTTCGACCCGATGCATGTCCCGGCGCGGATCGGCAGCAGTTATCCCGCCCCGTTCCAGGAGGGCTGCGAGCGGCGCGAAAAGCGCCAGCTCGGCGATTTCGGCGGGCTGGTCAATTTCGGCGTGAACCTGACTACCGTGCCGCCGGGACAGGGCTCGGCCCTGCGCCACTGGCACACCATGCAGGACGAGTTCATCTACATCGTCTCGGGGGAGCTCACTCTGATCACCGATGCGGGCGAGCAGGTCCTGACCTCCGGCATGTGCGCCGCTTTCCCGAAGAACAAACCCGACGCGCATTGCCTGGTGAACCGGTCCGATGCGCCGGCCAGCTATCTCGAAGTCGGGGACCGGACACCGGGCGACCAGGTGGCCTATCCGGGTCTCGATCTCAGGGTCGACTGGGTCGATGGCGACCATCAGTTCCAGAGAAAAGACGGCACGCCCTATTGAGGATCTGTTGACTTGAGCGCCCCTGTCGGTATTTTCCGCAAACGGGCCGAGGGATGCCCGCCGCTCGCGGCACTGCCACGGTGAAACCCTCATTGTTCAGATGATCAAACCGATGTCACCGGCATGCGGGAATGGCAAGGCGAGCACCATTCACTTTCCGCATGCCGCGTGAATGAAAGGTTTGTCATGTCCGACACCGAAACACTCCCCTCCATCGAGGATCTGAAATACAGCGCCGGCGAATTGCGCCGGGATCTCGCGGCACAGGGGATCACGCTCTCCCACAGCCAGTCCCTTGAGCGGATCGCCCACGATATGGGCTTCAAGGACTGGAACAACCTGTCGGCGGCAGCTGGCCGGCCGAAGGACCGGAGCCCGGTCACACAGGGCGATCGCGTCACCGGCCGCTATCTCGGCCAGCCCTTCACGGCAACCGTCCTGGATGTCAGAGCCGCCGAAATGCACGCCCGCTTTCGCGTCACCCTGCATTTCGACAAGCCGGTCGACGTGGTCTCGTTCGAGAGTTTCTCGTCCTTCCGCCAGCGCGTCAGCTGCACGATGACGCCGGAGGGCAGAACGCCACAGAAAACCTCGAACGGAGAGCCCCAACTGGTGCTGTGCTGAGGCACATGAATGACGGCCTTTTCCCCACAACCCCGTCATCCCGATGAAAATCGGGATGACGGCGATAGTGATGGCGAAAATAGGGGGCTGTCGTCAGGCCTGCGCGAGCAACTCGTCCGCGCGGGCCTTGGCGCTAGTCGCCTCGGGAGTATCTCCAAGCGCGTCCCCATAGCGTTGCCAGCTCCAGGCACTGTGCGGTTTGCGGGTCGTCCGCTCGGCCAGCAGGGCGCGGGCGATCCGCGGATCGTTGCCCTTCAGGCTGGCATCCACGAGCATTTCCTCGAACACATCGCGTTGGGCGTGGCTGCCGCCGATCAGGCGGATGTCGGAGCGTACCGGCCAGATCAGGGACACGGCGCGGGACGGGTTGCCGGTGCGGATGGCGGTCATGGCGTCGGCCAGGGCGAGGCCGACCTTTTTCGTGACCTTCGCCTGGGTCTCATCCCGGGTACCCTCATCGTCCGCATAGGCGCGCAGCTTCTCGACCAGCACGCCCGCTTCCTCCATCCGGCCGGCGCCGAGCAGCGCCATCAGGTAATGCAGGCTGACGAAGACCAGCTCGTGATCGTCCAGATGATTCTTCGCGAGTTCCGCCAGGGCGGCCCAGCGCTCCGGCCCGACCTTGATGCCGTAAAGCTCCAGGCGCCAGAGCAGGGCCGCCGCGTTCACCACATCGAGATACTGGTCCGCCTCAAGGTCGCTGGCGACCTGCCTGTCATAGAGTTCCAGAACGGTGTCGAACTCGTAGCGCTCGAGATGGAACAGCGTGCGGTGCCACCAGACATGGAAGCGGAAATTGTGAACGCTGCTCCAATGCGGCTCAAGGCCCTGGATCCAGTCGATCCCCTCCCGGTGCCTGCCTTCCATCTCCATCACATGGGCGACGGCATGCACGCTCCAGGCGTCTCTTGGATCGATATCGACAGCCTCGCGGGCCATCCGCTCGCCCCGGCGGTAATCGCCGGACTCTTCCAGCCCGAAGCCGTACATGCCGATCAGGTTGCCGTAGAGCGGATGGGTTTTGTCCCAGGAGGGCAGAACCCGGGCGACGCTGTCCCGCATCTTGGCGCCTTCACCGGCATAGAAATGGGCGAAATGGGCGAGCCGGAGCGCCAGCATGTCGGTCGGATGGTCGAGCAGGATCTCTTCCCAGGCTGCCGCCGCCCCGTCGATATTCCCGGCGCACCAGGCGTCAAGGGCCGAGAGATGCCCCTGCTCCCGATCGGTGATCGCGACCTTTGCGGACAGCTCTTTCGCCATGCCGAGCGAAATGTCCGCCCGCAGCGCCATGGCCTTGGTCCCAAACAGCTTCATGAAATAGCCCTT
Organism: Nisaea sp.; assembly: GCF_040217065.1. Taxonomy (GTDB): domain Bacteria; phylum Pseudomonadota; class Alphaproteobacteria; order Thalassobaculales; family Thalassobaculaceae; genus Nisaea. The sequence goes on along the minus strand of NZ_JAVJNX010000009.1, from coordinate 15,974 downwards.
GGTCACATGGGCCAAGGGCATATCCGGGTCGCTGGTCAGTGTATCCTTCAGACGGTCGCCGGTATCGCGGGTGAATCGGACATAGCCCTCCACGGTCCCGCCGAACGCCGCCGCGGCTTCCTCTGAGGCCGCAGTGACTGAAAGTCCGAGACCGTCCGAGTAAACCGGCATGACGTGCTCCTGAAGGTTATTCGAGTGAGATGGGATTCGCTTTCGCGAGACTGTCGAACGCCTTCAGAGTTTCGAGCAGGACGCGCATTTCCGCAAGGGGGACCATGTTCGGCCCGTCGCTCGGCGCGCTCATCGGATCCTGGTGCGTCTCGATGAAGAGACCCGCAATGCCGAGCGAAATGGCCGCGCGCGCCAGCACCGGCACGAATTCCCTCTGGCCGCCGGAGGTGCCGCCCTGCCCGCCCGGCTGCTGCACCGAGTGGGTGGCATCGAAGATCACCGGATAGCCGGTGGCGGCCATGGTCGGCAGGCCGCGCATGTCGCTGACCAGGGTGTTGTAGCCGAAGCTGGTGCCCCGATCCGTCAGCAGAATGTTCTCGTTGCCGCCGCTGGCGACCTTTGCCGCCACATTGGGCATGTCCCAGGGCGCAAGAAACTGGCCTTTCTTGACATTCACCACCTTGCCTGTCGCGGCCGCAGCCAGCAGCAGGTCGGTCTGGCGGCACAGAAAGGCGGGGATCTGCAGGATGTCGACATGCGCGGCGGCAATGGCGCAATGGGACGGCTCATGCACATCCGTCAGCACCGGACAGCCGAACCTCTCGCGAACCTCGGCCAGGATCGGCAGGCCCTTATCCATGCCGATACCGCGATCGGAGCCGGCACTGGTCCGGTTCGCCTTGTCGTAGGAGCTTTTGTAGATGAAGCCGATGCCGAGATCGTTGCAGAGGCCCGTAAGCGCCTCCGCCATCTCCATCGTATGCTCGCGGCTCTCCATGGCGCAGGGGCCGGCAATCAGCGCAAAGGGCTTGTCGTTCGCGAAACTGACGGGCCCGACAGAGACGGTCTTCGCAGTCATGGGGTTCTCCACAGACGCCGCACGGCGCCCGCCCCTAGACGAGACGGGACTGGGTGACGGCGGCTTCGATAAAGCTGGTAAAGAGCGGATGCGGATCGAACGGCTTCGACTTCAGTTCCGGATGGAACTGCACGCCGATGAACCAGGGATGGCCAGGCAGCTCGACGATCTCCGGCAACTCGCCATCCGGCGACAGGCCCGAGAACCGCAATCCGGCCGCTTCCAGCGCCGGCTTGTGGTTGATGTTCACTTCGTACCGGTGCCGGTGACGCTCGCTGATCATCTCTGTGCCGTAGATCTCGCGCACCTTGGAATCGGCAATCAGACTGCAATCATAGGCGCCGAGGCGCATGGTGCCGCCGAGATCGCCATCCTCCGCACGCTGTTCCGTCTCGTTGCCGCGCACCCATTCCGTCAGCAGGCCGACAACAGGAAGCTCACACGGGCCGAACTCCGTCGAGCCAGCGCCTTCCATCCCGGCCAGCGCGCGAGCGGCTTCGATCACCGCCATCTGCATGCCGAAACAGATCCCGAAATAGGGAACCTTGTGCTCGCGGGCGAAGGTGACTGCCTTGATCTTGCCCTCGGCCCCGCGCTCACCGAAACCGCCAGGCACCAGGATGCCGTGGACATCTTCGAGCCGGTGAATGGTGTCGTCCCGCTCGAAGATCTCGCTGTCGATCCACTCCAGTTCGACCTTCACCTTATTGGCGATACCGCCATGGGTCAGGGATTCGGCAAGCGACTTATAGCTGTCCAGCAGGCTGGTATATTTGCCGACAACGGCGATCTTCACCATTCCTTCCGGATTTCGGACGGTGTGGGTGATATCTGTCCAGCGCGACAGGTCCGGCTCCGGCTCACCCTCTTCCAGCAAGCCGAAATGGCGGCAGACCTCAACGTCGAAGCCATCATTATGGTAGGCGACCGGCACGTGATAGATCGAATCGACATCAAGCGCCGGGATCACGGCTTCCGGACGGATGTTGCAGAACAGGGCGATCTTGCGGCGCTGTTCGGCCGGAATCTCGAACTCGGAGCGGCACAACAGGATGTCGGGCTGGATCCCGACGCTCTGCAGCTCCTTCACCGAATGCTGGGTCGGCTTGGTCTTCAGCTCGCCCGCCGAGGCAATCCACGGCACCAGCGTCAGATGCACGAACAACGAGCGCTCGCGACCCAGCTCGTTGCCGAGCTGACGGATCGCCTCGAGAAACGGCAGGCTTTCGATATCGCCGACCGTACCGCCGATCTCGCACAGCACGAAATCCTCGTCTTCGAGGTTCGACTTGCAGAATTCCTTGATCGCGTCGGTAACGTGCGGAATGACCTGGATCGTGGCGCCGAGATAGTCGCCACGCCGCTCCCGCGAGATCACGTCCATATAGATCTGGCCGGTGGACACGCTGTCATTCCTGGTCGCGGAGACCCCGGTGAAGCGTTCGTAATGGCCAAGATCGAGATCGGTTTCCGCGCCGTCGTCGGTGACGAAGACTTCGCCGTGCTGATACGGGCTCATAGTGCCCGGATCCACGTTCAGGTAAGGGTCGAGCTTGCGCAGCCGGACCTTGTAGCCGCGGGCTTGCAGGAGCGAGCCGAGAGCCGCCGAGGCGAGACCTTTGCCGAGGGAGGAAACCACGCCGCCGGTGATGAAAATAAAGCGAGACATGGAGCTGCGTTATATCCGAATTGATGAAACTGACATAGACAAAACGCGCCCGTTCGCCCGCCCGTTTTCGAGCGGGGCGCGAAACACGCCGGAAACTAAGAATTATTCAGAGACCGGAGCCGCAGGACCGGTCGGAATAGCGGGCTCTGAACTGACAGGAACCTGGTCGGCAATCGATCCGCGGGTGTTCGTCTCCGCGAGAATCGCCAGCAGGATGCTGGTACCGAAGAAGCAGGCAGCAAGAATTGCCGTGCTCCGGGTGAGCAGGTTCGCGGTGCCCCGTGCGGACATGAAGCCGCCCATGCCGCCTCCTCCTCCGCCGCCGCCGATGCCGAGCCCGCCACCTTCGCTCCGCTGCAGCAGAACGACAATGACAAGGGCCAAAGCGATCATCAGGTGAACGACAAGCAGGACTTCGATCATGATTCTTTCCAGGCTCTCGTCCGGCGCGGCATCTGAACCGCGCGGCGGACAGCAGAATGATTTAAGCGGGGTTTTAACTTCCCTACCTTCGCTTGGCTAGGGCGAATTCGCTCCAGCCTGTTACGCCACCGCCGCGGCAATGGCGAGAAAATCCTCCGCCTTGAGGCTGGCGCCGCCGACAAGGGCGCCGTCAACATCCTCAAGCGCGAGTATCTCCGCGGCATTTCCCGGTTTAACGGAACCGCCATAGAGCAGCCGAAGGGCGCCCGCCCCATCGAGCATGCGTCCGGCAACATGCCGCATATGGGCATGCATGGCGGCGATATCATCGACAGTCGGTGTGCGTCCGGTCCCGATCGCCCAGACCGGCTCGTAGGCGATCACGATACCGCTTTGCGATGCGCCGTCAGGCACAGAGCCGAGAATCTGCCCGCCGACAATTTTTTCGGCCTCTCCCGAGTCGCGCTGGGCCTCGGTCTCGCCAACGCAGATGATCGGTGTCAGGCCGGCGGCAAGTGCCGCACCGGCCTTTGCCTTGACGGTCGCGTCGTCCTCGCCGTGATCCGCCCGCCGCTCGGAATGACCGACAATCACATAGGCCGCGCCGAGATCCTTGAGCATAACCGCCGCGATATCACCGGTATGGGCACCGCTATCCCGCATGTGGCAATCCTGAGCTCCGAGCGCGACGGCACTGCCTGCAAGGACTGCCGAAACGGGCGCCAGCAGGGTGGCGGGCGGGCAAACCAGCAGGTCTGCGGCCATGCCCGGCTTCAGTCCGGAGGCCAGCGCAGCCGCCAGCGCCTCGCCTTCGGCGCGCAGCATGTTCATCTTCCAGTTTCCGGCAATCAGGGCACGGCGGGTCATCTCGATCTGTTCCCTCGGGCTTGAATAAAGAGCTGGTCCGGCTTAGCACACAAGGCCTCTCCGAGGGAGGCCGGAAATCATCGCAGAATTGCGAGTTGCAGCGACGATTGCGCCGCTTCTATTATGCGCCTCCCCGATGGGGGCCGTGAAACCCGAAAAGGCCGCGACTTTACTCATGCTTCAACTGATCCGATCCCGCGTCACATCGATCTTCGTCAAGGCGCTGTTTGTTCTGCTGATTGCATCCTTTGCGGTGTGGGGCATCGGCGATATTTTCCTCGGTTCTCCAACCGGCAAGGCCGCCATCGAAGTCGGCGGGGTTGAAATCACAACCGCCGAGGTGCTGGACGAGTTCGAGCGCGTGCGCCGCACGACGGGCCTGCAGATGACGGCGCAGGAAGCTGCCGATATCGGTGTGCTCCAGCAGGTCATGGAAGATCTTGCAAACCGTGCCCTCTTCATCGCGGAAAGCGACGATCTCGATCTTGCCGTCGGCGATGACCTGGTCCGCCAGCGCATCGGCGAGATGCCGGCCTTCAAGGACCAGACGGGCCAGTTCAACCCGGACCTGTTCCGCCAGGTGCTTTACCGGGCCCAGCTGAGCGAAGACGGTTTCGTGCGGTTGCTGCGTCAGGAAATCATGCGCGACCAGATCGTCAACGCGGTAACTGCCGGTTTCGACGCGCCGGGCGTTGAGGCCGATCTGCTCTACCGCTACCGCAACGAGCGCCGCGTTGCCCAGCTGGTCACCCTCGACGTCAAGAGCCTGCCGGAGCCTGCGGCCCCGACCGAGGCCGAGATCGACAGCTTCTACAACGAGAACAAAGAGAAATACCGGGCGCCGGAATATCGCTCCGCGACCGTTCTTTCGCTGACGTCCGATGCTCTGGCATCGGATATCGAGATATCGGACGACCGGATTCGCGAGTCCTATGAGGTGCGTCTTGACGAATACAGGACTCCGGCACAGCGCACGGTCGAGCAGATCTTCCTCGCCGACAAGGAGACCGCCGACGCGGCCGCCGCGGCCCTGAACGAAGGGCAGAGTTTCGAGACCGTCGCCAAGAATATCGCGGACCTGCCGTCGGGCGCCCTGTCCCTCGGAACCGTCACCCGGACCGACCTCGAAGGCACGGCGCTTGCCGACGCCATTTTTGACGCCGCCCTGAACATGCCGACGACCCCGGTCCAGAGCGATCTCGGCTGGCACATCTTCCGCGTGACCGAGATCACCGACGAGAGCACGCAGCCCTTCGAGGATGTGAAGGCGCAGCTCAAGACCGATCTGGCGAAGAATGATGCGCTGGACCGGATCTTCGAGATCGCCAACCAGATCGAGGACGCTCTGGCCGGTGGCGCCACCATCGAGGAAGCGGCGAAAGCTGTTGATGTCGATGTGCAGACCTTTGCCGCACTGGACAACCAGGGCCGTGATACGGAAGGGAATCAGGTCGATGGAATTGCCCGGGATCAGGGCTTCCGCACAACGCTCTTCAACACGCCTCTGAATGACCAGAGCCAGCTGGAGGAAACCCGCGACGGAGGCTATTTCATCCTGCGCGTTGACGGCATCGCTGAATCCGCCATCCGCCCGTTGGATACGGTGAAAGCCCAGGTGACCCTCAACCTTATGGAAGAGCGCCGGGCCGATGCGAATCTGGCACGGGCGCAGGAACTGGTGAAGGCATCGTCCACGGTTGGCCTTTCCACCGCGGCTGAGCAGGCCGGATTTACGGTTGTCACGACCGAGCCCTTCACCCGCACGGGCAATGGCCTGCCGGAAAACATGCCGGCGGATGTCGCTGACATCGTTTTTACATTGAAGGCCGGCGATATCGGCATGTCTGAAGACCTGAGCCAGGTCATCGTGGCTGAACTGACAGAAATCAAGGGTGCCGACAGCACCTCCGATGCCGTTGAACCCCTCGGACGCCAGGTGACGGCGGGTATCGCCGCGGATGCGGTCGCGCTGCTGGTCACGGCCCTGCGGGAGAGCCATGACGTTTCCATCAACCCGGCCCTGCCGCTCAGCGTCATCCAGGGTGTGGATCAGAGTGGCGGGACGTTCTCGCAGCAGAGCGGCGGACTGTTCTGATGCAGGTTTCCCCGGAGCTCACCCCGTTTTCCAGGAAGTATGCGGACGGGGCTCCGCAGATCGTCTGGACAACGCTTGTTGCGGATATGGAGACCCCGGTCTCCGCCATGATGAAACTGGCGGAACGGCGAGCGAATGCCTTCCTTCTGGAATCCGTCGAGGGTGGCAGCGTGCGCGGGCGGTTTTCGATCATCGGCCTGCGGCCGGACGTGATCTGGCGCTTCAAGAAGGACAAGGCGGAAATCAACCGGCAGGCTCGGATCGATCCGCACGCCTTTGAGCCCTGCGCTGAAGACCCGCTCACCTCCTTCCGCAGTCTGCTCACGGAATCGGAAATCGACCTGCCGGAAGGCTTGCCGCCCATGGCGTCCGGTCTGTTCGGCTACATGGGCTATGACGCGGTCCGGCTGGCAGAGCGCATTCCGGACGACAATCCTGACGATCTTGGCGTTCCCGACGGGCTTTTCCTGCGCCCGACGGTGATCTGCATCTTCGACCGGCTTGAGGACATTGTCACCATCGTCACCCCGGTCCGTCCGAGCGAGGGTCTGTCCGCCGGAGCCGCCTATGATGCGGCACGCGCTCTGCTGGCCGACGTTCTGCAGGATTTCGACCGGAACCTGCCCTATACCCGTCAGGGTGTCGGCGACGCAGCGCCCCTGCCGGAGCCCGCCTCGAACACGACGCATGAGGAATTCCACCAGATGGTGGAAAAGGCGAAAGATTATATCGCCGCCGGCGACGCCTTCCAGGTGGTGCCGTCCCAGCGCTTCTCGGTGCCGTTCAAGCTGCCGCCGCTGGCGCTTTACCGCTCCCTGCGACGGCTTAATCCCTCACCGTTCCTGTTCTATTTCGATTTCGGCGATTTCTCGATCGTCGGATCTAGCCCGGAAATTCTGGTCCGGGTGCGGGATGGCGACGTCACGCTGCGTCCCCTCGCCGGCACCCGCAAGCGCGGTGCGACGGCAGAGGAAGACAAGGCTTTGGCGGAAGAGCTGCTGTCGGATCCGAAGGAACGGGCCGAGCACCTGATGCTGCTCGACCTCGGCCGGAACGATGTCGGGAGGGTCGCCAAGATCGGCACGGTCAAGGTGATCGAGCAGTTCGTCGTCGAGTATTACTCCCACGTCATGCACATCGCCTCACACGTCGACGGCAAGCTGCGGGACGAGCTGGACGCGGTCGACGCCCTCTGGGGCGGTTTCCCAGCCGGAACGGTTTCCGGCGCCCCCAAGGTTCGGGCGATGGAAATCATCGACGAGCTGGAGAAATCCCGGCGCGGCGTCTATGCCGGCGCGGTCGGCTACTTCAGTGCCAACGGCTCAATGGACACCTGCATCGCCCTGCGCACGGCCGTGGTGAAGGACGGCACCATGTACGTCCAGGCGGGCGGCGGCGTGGTCGCGGACAGCGACCCGGAAGCCGAGTATCAGGAATCCGTGAACAAGGCCCGCGCCCTGTTCCGTGCTGCCGAGGAAGCTGTCAAATTCGCCGCCCGTACCGGCTAAGAAAATGTTTCACAGCGCCTTCAAAGCCAGAAAAATCCCGTGAAACAGTCACTTACAGCGCAACTCTGAAGCAATTCTACTCGGCTGGCTCGGGTGCGATTTCGGGCGCATTGGCGATCTCTTCGCTCGGCAGAAGCACCGCGGCAAGCAGCGCGGTCAGCGCCAGCCCACCCAGGATCAGGAACAGCCACTGGAAATCGCCGGTCGCGCTGTAGACCCAGGCGAGCAACGGCACCGCTCCGGCCGAAACCCCGAGCGTCAGCAGGAACTTCACCCCGAATGCCGTGCCCCGCCAGGCCGGCGGCGTGAAGCGGGCAAACAGTGCATTCTCCGTCGGCACGGCAATGGTGTTCGACAGCACCATGCAGATCGCGACCGGAAACAGCAGCCAGCCATGCAGCGACGCCACGATCACCAGGAGCGGGATCTGCAATACCCAGGCGATGACATAGACCCGCTTCATGTTGAACCTGTCGGCCAGCCATCCGCCGGCGATCTGCGCTCCGCCTGAGCAGAGATAGATGGCCGAGACCAGCAAGCCGATGCCCATCAGCCCTTCTCCCGAGCCAAGGCGGTCTTCGAACAATTTGGGCAGGGCAAAGGACGTCGCCTGGTAGATCAGTCCGGAGCAGCATACCGTGACGGCCAGAGCGAGGGCGCCGCGCCGCATGTCCTTGCGGGACGCTTCGGAGGCTGTCGGCGCGCCCTTGCGGGTGTCGCGCTCCACCCATCCCTTCCAGGTTCCGACGGCAAGAAACAGGCCGGTCAGCACGCAGATGATCCCGGGAAGAATGAAGGCCAGGCGCCACGAGCCCATATCCGAAAGCACAGCGGCTATCAACGGAGCGGATCCAACTCCGAGACTGCCGAAAACACCGTTGATGCCAAGCGCCTTGCCGCGATTCGTGACGTGCCGCACAACCCAGGCAATGCCGACCGGGTGATAGATCGAGGCGAAAAAGCCGATCGCCGTCAGGCCGGCCGCGATCTGAAACAATGATGTGGCGCACCCGGTAAGGATCGACATGGTGCCCGTGCCGAGGAAGAACACCACCATCATCCCCGTCGCGCTCCAGCGATCTCCGAGATAGCCCGCCGGAATGGCGCACAACCCGAACAACAGGTTACCGAGGAACATCAGCCCGATAAGTTCATGATACGGCGCATTGAAGACCGGCTGCAGGGCAATCACCGCTGTCGGATAGAGCAGCATGAAGAAGTGCGAGTAGAAATGCCCGATGCTCGAGAAACCGAGCGAAAGACGGTCCGAGAGAGGACTCATGACAGTTGATCCTGAAGGATTCGAACGGCCAATCGTCGCAGTAAGACCAGACCGCTACAACTCTTCTTTGTGCATTTGACTCATTCCAGCAGGCATTTACGATATCATCCGACATGTTGCGGAACCGGATTGCCGGGAACACAGATAATGCCGACTGCCCCCGAACCATCGATATCAGCCAAGGACAAGCGGCCAACGAAAGCGCAACTTTCCTGGCTGGCCCGAGGACGCGATGAGCCCGGCGGCAAACTTCCGCTCTTCACCCCGGCAGGCCAGCGGGTCAATGACCGCATGGTCAAATCATGCCTCGCCCATGGCTGGGCAGAACCATGGTTCGAGAATCCTCTGAAGCCGAACTGGCTGGTGTGTAAACTTACCGACGCGGGCCGCGCCGTCCTTGCCGATGCGAATGCCGATTGATCGCCCCAAACGCGTTTTTCGCGTCCATTTTCTGAAGCACTGAAATCCACGCGAAATGCGTTGAGGGAGAGGGAATGACCCTTGAGGAATATCTGAGCACCGTTATCGGCAGCAAACCCGGTCAGTGGCGCGCCTCGAACGTTCCGACATTCATGCACCGTATTGTTCCGTCTCGCACGCCGGGGTCGGATTTCGAGCTGCAGGAACATAATGTGTTGCTGAACTTCACCGAGGATATCCGGTTCTCCATGGCCTGGGGACTGGTCGCGGACAGAAACTACAACGAGCCGTGGCTGGAAAAACTGGCGAACAAGCGAGCCGACGTTGTCATGCTCGACCTGCTGTTCAACGGCGCACTGGTCTATCGGGAAAAGCTGGTCGCGGCGGACAACTGGCGCTGCATCCTGCCCCAGCCGCTAAAATCCGAGGCCCCGCCGTACAAAGTGCCCGAGCGGCGCATGCAACTGGCCCGTCTGGTGCACAGCCTGGTAGGTCCGGACACCAGCTTCGGCACTTATTTCAAACGCGTCGGCATGGTCCCCGCGGACATTCCGTGGCCGTAGGGCCTGCCCGCATCGCCGCCAGTCTTGGATTTCAGGAATTTGGTCGGAGCGGCGGGATTCGAACCCACGACCCCTTCACCCCCAGTGAAGTGCGCTACCAGGCTGCGCTACGCTCCGACCGATCTGGAGGGGTTTCTCTAGCCCGTCAGACCGGCGGAAGCAAGCACCGTGAACTCTCACTGACGGACAAAAGGATGTACAGGTCAAACGACCTCTAGCGACGCACCTTGTCCAAGGCTTTTTTAAGGGATTGCAGCTCACCGAGAGCCGTGCGGACCTCCTGCAGAGCGTCCGTTCCAATCGGTGGGGATGTTGCCTCGTATGCGTCCTGAATGGCGGCTTCGAGCGGCAGGGTCGGTTCTGTCTCTTCGGTCGTGCGGGCGGAGGACGGACCCGGGATCTCCGGGTCGTATTCACCGCCTTCACCATGCCTCAGCGCGGCACGCGCACCGCCGTCCTTAAGCAGCTTCTGGACGCCCTTGATGGTGTAGCCGTCCTGGTACAGTAGGGCCCGGATACGGCGCAGCAGCTCCACATCTTCCGGCCGATAATATCGGCGTCCACCGCCGCGTTTCAGCGGCCGCACCTGTGAGAACTTGGTTTCCCAGAAACGCAGGACGTGCGGAGGCACTTCCAGATCGTCCGCGACTTCGCTGATCGTTCGAAAAGCGGAGGCCGACTTGCCGTTCCTACGACTCCCAGTGCTTTGATGGTCGGTCTGCATAGCCATAAGGCGTCATGCCTCCGTACTCACCCGGCGTCGCCGCCAAGCCCTTCGTTGATCCGATTCTTGAGGACGTGGGAAGGCCTGAAGACCAAGACTTTACGCGGCAGGATTGGAACTTCCTCACCGGTCTTCGGATTACGGCCGATACGCTCCCCTTTCTGGCGCACCAGAAAGCTTCCGAATGACGAGATCTTGACAACCTCGTCACGAGACAAGGATTGCGCGATTTCTTCGAGAACAGATTCAACCAGCTCGGCAGACTCATTACGAGAAAGACCGACTTCCTGATACACCGCTTCGCTCAATTGTGCCCGTGTAACCGTCTTACCAGTCATTAGCCACCCCCATCCTAGAAAGTTCAAGGTATCGCGGAAATTCGGGACAGTCAATTAATCTACTTATTACAGGAATTTGGAGCGGTTTTCTGAACTAATGTCGAACCGCAGACCGGCCAGCCCCCGGTCCCCGGCCCCAGAATTCGAATCGGCCCCTATCACTCTGATTCGCCAGAGATTTACGGTACCGGGGATTATTACTGAGAGAGCAATTCAGGGTGAATTTCTGTCCACAATGCCGTATTCACGGCGCCCCGATTCGAACCAGTCCGGCGCCCCATACGAGGCCGCCGCCGATGGCTTCGAACAGTACCAGGTTGCCATTCTTGACACGCCCGTCCCGGACCGCCTCAGCCAGCGCAAGCGGGACCGACGCCGCCGAGGTATTGGCATGCCGGTCAATTGTCGAAACCACCTTCTCTTCAGGCAGTTTCATTTTCTGGGCCATGCTTTTGATAATGCGGCTGTTCGCCTGATGCGGGATCAGCCAGTCAACGGCCGAAGAGTCGAGGCCATTGGCGGCGAGCGCCTCGTCGATCACACCTGACAGCTTCGACACCGCATGCCGAAAGACTTCCTGCCCGGCCATTCGGACATGTCCGACGGTCTGGCTCGAAGACGGCCCGCCATCGACATAAAGAACGTCACGGTGCCGGCCATCGGAATGCAAATGGGTCGAGAGGACGCCGAAGTCGCTACACGCCTCGCTATCGTCCGGGGACCGCAACACGACGGCACCTGCACCATCGCCGAAGAGGACGCAGGTCGTCCGGTCTTCCCAGTCAAGGATCCGGCTGAACGTCTCGGCCCCGATCACGAGCACCGCGCGCGCCTGACCGGCCTTGATGAAATTGTCCGCTGTTGCAAGCGCATAGATGAAACCGGCGCAGACGGCCTGGATATCGAAGGCTGCCCCATGGGCCATGCCGAGCTTAGCCTGGACCTTCGTCGCGGTCGACGGAAAGGTATCGTCCGGGGTCGTTGTGGCGACGATGATCAGGTCAATGTCGTCAGCGGTCATTCCGGCATGCCTGAGTGCGTCCCGCGCTGCATGCAGAGCCAGGTCGGAGGTGAATTCACCATCCGCCGCAATGTGGCGTTGCCTGATCCCGGTCCGCTTCGTGATCCACTCATCGGAGGTATCGACGGTCAGCGAAAGTTCGTCATTCGTCACCAACCGCTGCGGCAAGTAGGAGCCGCAGCCGACCAGCAAAGACTTTTTTAGAATCATGAAGCTACCGATGTCTGACGTGTCAGGGCCGCGCTCTCCGGATTCCCATAAAGCGCGATCTCTTCTTTTACTTTGTCCAGGAAGTCGTAACGGCACATATCGGCGGCAACGCAAACAGCATTGGCGAAACCGAACTCGTCGGTGCCGCCATGGCTCTTTACACTGATACCATTCAGGCCAAGGAACACCGCGCCGTTATAGCGCCGCGGATCAAGTCTCTTGCGCATCTGTTCCAAAGCCCCCCTGCACAGCAGGTAGCCAATCCGCGCGGACCAGGACGAGCTGAAGGCATCGCGCAGAAACTGGGTAATCATCCGCGACGTGCCCTCGGCCGTCTTGAGCGCGATATTGCCGGAGAACCCGTCCGTGACGATGACGTCGACCGTTCCGGCCGTAATATCGTCGCCTTCGACAAATCCGATAAATTTGAAATTGTCAGATTTCGTCTCACGCAGCTTGGCCGCCGCGCCGCGGACCGCTTCGCTGCCTTTCTGCTCCTCACTGCCGACATTCAGCAAACCGACGGTCGGTTTGTTGAGGCCGAGCACCATGCGGGCGAAAATTTCTCCCATCAGGGCAAACTGGAACAGATTCTCGGCATCGCAATCGACATTGGCGCCGAGATCCAGCATGCAGGTTTCCCCGCGCTTGGTCGGAAAGAAGCTGGCTATAGCCGGCCGCTCGATGCCAGGACACATGCGCAGAACGAATTTCGACATGGCCATCAGCGCGCCGGTGTTTCCGGCGGACACGATCCCGTTCGCGGCGCCTTCGGCAACCTGGTTGATCGCAATGCGCATGCTCGAGTCGCGGCCGGACCGCAGGGCCACGGATGGTTTTTCCGACGCACCGACTTCCTTGTCCGTATGGATCAGAACGTAATTGCTGTTACGCAGCCGTTTCGTCTTCTCGATCAACGGGCGCACCTTGGCTTCATCACCGACCAGAATTAACTTGAGGTCAGGCAACCGCTCCAGAGCGATATCCGCTCCGCGAACAACAATTTCAGGCGCGTTATCGCCGCCCATAGCGTCCAGGGCCAGTGTTGGACCGTCTACCATATGTTCGACATCATCCAGGCTGAAGACGCAGCCGACAGGGTGCGTTTCGAAGCCTTTCGGCAGTTGGCCTCCCGCATATGCACGTCACGGGAAGGCAGGTGATCGAGGGTCATATGCAATGGTTCACGAAAATTCAATATTTTTAGTCCCCATTTTGCAATCTTTCCCGCATTTCCGACAGGACCGAGAACGGGTTTTCCTTTTCGTCCTCTTCGTCATCATCCGCCCAGATGACGCCGTCCGGAGCGTTTTCTTCCCCCGGTTTCCGAGGATGCTCGACCAGCAACAGTGCTAAATTCTGGGAGAGCACCTCGCCGAGGTCAAACCCTCCATCTTCAATCAATCCCATATTTTCGTCGTCAGGTGTGAGCTCGATTTCCATATCGGTTTCCGGCGCCGCTTCCTGGCTCAGGATTTCCGAGAAGGTGTCATCAATGAAGGCATTGAACGGTTCAAGCGACACCACGGACCGGTAGGAGAGCCGGGCCGCGATCGTGCCTTCAATCCGAACCGCTCTGTCCCGCGCAAGGCGTGCGATTTTGACCTTGGCCCGCAGTGCGGCCATGGCCGGCAGACCGAACCGCTTAGCCAAAGCCGTCAGCTCATCCGGGGAGGCCTCGATATCGACATGGGTGACCCGTTTCTTCAGGTCCTTGATCAGGACCGGGCGGGAGAGCTCGATGTTCTGTGTGTTTTTCATGAGACGCGCACAATATGCCTCGGGATGCTCTGCCTCAAGTACTACGGCAGAGCGGATATTCGTCGCGGCAGGGGTCACGGTGCCGCGAAGGTGATTTTGCCCGCTGTGATCTCCGCAACCGGCAGCGCGTCGAGATACGCAGCCTGCCTTACAACATAGCCTGCCATCAGCGCGCTTGCGGGCTCGGCGCCCGTCTCTCCGCGGAAGAGGTTGCGGAAGAGGGCATCAGCCAGCTGCTGCTCCCCGTCGCCGGCCACGGCTTCAAGGCCAAGCCGGTAGGCATCCAGCCGGCCGTAGAACGCCTTTCCCATCTGCTTTACTCTCTTTCCGACCGACATGTCGCTGACACCGATTTCCCGGAGCGACTGGTCGAGATCGACGAACAGGGTATCGAACAGTGCCTGCGAAAAGCGGTCCGATTCGGCCCGGTCGCGCTGCAGGCGGAGCAAGACAAGTGCAACATGCAGAACCAGCACGTCAAACCGGCCGTCAAGCGTATCCGGCACGCCGTAACGGGTGTAAAAATCGGCCCGGCGCGCCTGCTGCACGATGGCCTGATAGCCTGACGCGGCCGCATCGGCCACTTCATCGCGCTTGAAAATTTTGCTGAACACGCGGAAACATCCAAATCCGGTTTGAGATGGCGGCAAAATGGCGCTGTGAGCCCTCGCCGTCAACGCTGGGTCGTCAACGCTGGCTAAGAGGAATGTTGACCTTGGCTCCGGCGGTGCCCAAATTGACGCCAGAAAGCCGGGCAGCGCAGTCATCCCGCGCGTTCACGCGAAGTTCACATGCCGCGCGAGACCCCAGGCAATGACGAGACGTAACGGAGACATTGAGTGAGCCGCATTCCGTTCTGGCGCGCCGGACTGGCCTTTCCCCTGGTTGCCTTGCTGCTTCTGGCATGCACGCCGAGGGTCGAAATTCACGGCAACCTGGTCGACATCGACAATCTCGCGGCCATCGAGCCCGGCAAGAGCGACAAGGGGCGCGTCCTGGCCCTGCTCGGCTCGCCCTCCACGGAGAGCGAGTTCGGTCAGGAAACCTGGATGTATATTGCCAGACATACGGAACAGTCAGCCTTCCTCCCCGAAGAGGTGATTGAACAACGCGTGATCTATATCGCCTTCGACGAAAATGGCGTTGTCGACAGTATCGGCCGTCTGAACAAGGAAGACGGCAAGCAGATCGAATATGTGAACCGGCAGACCGAGACGGCGGGGCAGAGAATTTCGATCCTGCAGCAGCTCTTCGGCAATATCGGGCGGTTCAATCAGGATCTGAATCAGTAGGGTCGAGGGGCCACCCGAAACGTCGGGCCCCCGGCTGATTTCTCATGGCTGGCGGACCAGCTACAGCAAGGCAGCAGGCCACGCGCCTACCGCCAGTGCTCGGCCACCCATCCGTGCGGAACCTGGTGTGGCTTCGGCACCGTCGGAAAGGTCACGATCTTCGCGCCGGTCCGCGCCAGACCGGGCGATTCGAGATCCGGCTCGAGCGATTTATACAGTCGTATCGGCCCACGCGGGAACACATCGATCCCGGGCATGCATTCCTCCAGCCAGTCCTGATCGCCGACCAGCCGGCCGGCGTCACTGCTCCTGAAGCGGTGATGGACCGGCGCGGCAAATGCCCGGTCGAACAGCATGACCGAAGAGTTGAAGCCCGGTATGAAGGCATGTTCAAGGACGTGAAAACCGACCGTCAGCCCCTCGATGAAGCTCAAGTCGCCAACGATGACCGTGTCCAGGTCGAGATAGAAGACCGTCCGGTCCGCGAACGGCATCTGCGGATCGAACAGGGCCAGCTTCGTCCACCATCCCCGGGTCGCGATCGTCGATATGTCGATGATGCCGACCTCAGGGCGAAGGTCGCGCGGGTCGTCGGTCAGGCAGACGAACCGCCAGTTCCCCGGCAGGTGACGGCGCACCATCGCGTACAGGCGATTGACATAGTCCGCCCCGTATTTCGTCCCGTGCTTGACGCAGGCGACGGTCAGCTGATCCAGCTCGACCGGGCGCGCGTCCCGGCTTAGCGATGGCGGCCCGTCGCGCAACAAGGCG
>NZ_JAVJNX010000007.1:0-2694 GCF_040217065.1 Nisaea sp. | reverse complement strand
GAAAGATCGACAGGATCAGCCGGGAGATCATCATCGAAGGACCGCTCGACGCGGCGCAGCGGCAAAAGCTCCGGGAGATTGCCGACAAGTGCCCGGTGCACCGGACCCTGCATTCGGAAATCTTGATCGAGACGGAGATGGCCGAGAGCGGGTGAGGATGGCTTGAGCAGAGGGGGCGGGGCGTGCCGCTTTGCAGGCGGCGGTCCGCATCTGAGGCGTGACCCCGGACTTGGAGCGTGGTCCAGGCGAGATGGGGACAATCCTAGCGTATTAAGGCGTGTGTCACCTTAATTCCAGCTTAATTCATTAAGGCGTGTGTCACCTTAATTCATGCCACCTTAATTCATAGAGTTGAGTTTGGGACCTGTCACCTTAGTTCACAGAGTTGAGTTTGGGACCGAACACCAACCAATAGCGTAACAGAGGGGTCAGGTATGAACCATAAACTCAAAGGACGCTCCGGTCGGCCTATGAACGCCATGTTCAGCAGTTGGGCGCGCGATACCAAGGCTGAAAAAATGGACCGGCGGGAATTTCTTGCCCTGGCAACGGCCTTTGGCGCAACGACCGCGACTGCATATGGAATGATCGGACTGGCGGCGCCGAATACTGTCAAAGCAGCCGGGAAAAAGGGCGGTACGCTCAAAGTTTCGATGAACGTGCGGCGTGTGGTGGACCCTCGGCTCTTCGACTGGGGAGAAATGAGCAATGTCGCCCGGCAGTTCTGCGAGAATCTGGTCTCATATTCTTCCTCTTATACATTTGAGCCCGCCTTGCTCGAAAGTTGGGAAGTCAATGACGACGCGACCGAGTACGTCCTGAATGTGCGAAGAGGCGTAACCTGGACCAACGGCGACGAGTTCACTGCCGATGATGTCGTCCACAATATCAAGCGCTGGTGCGACAAGGACGTCGAGGGGAACTCGATGGCCGGCCGCATGGCTACAGTGATCGACCCAAGCACGAATAAGGCGCTCGAAGGCGCTATCACGAAGGTCGACAGCCATACCGTGAAGCTTACCCTGCCGAAGCCGGATATCAGCATCATCCCCGGCATGTCGGACTACCCGTCGTTGATCGTTCACCGCGATTTCGACAAGAATGGTGCAGACCTCTCGAAGAATCCGGTTGGCACCGGTGCGTTTGAACTGGAAAGTCTCGAGGTCGGCGTTTCGGCCCGCGTGCGGCGTCGCACGAACGGCAAGTGGTGGGGGGGGAGAGGCCTATCTCGACGCCATTGAGTGGACCGACTACGGAACGGATCCGGCTGCCGAGGTTGCGGCCTACGAGGCTGGCGACGTTCATGTGAATTACCAAACGACAGCAGACTTCGTGGAGATCTTGGACAGTCTTGACCTGAAGAAATCCGAAGCGGTAACGGCGGCGACGATCGTTGCGCGCATGAATATCAGCAACAAGCCTTATGACGATGTGCGCGTGCGCCGAGCGATGCAGATGGCTGTCGACAATGCCGTTGTCCTGCAAATCGGTTACGGCGGTTCCGGCAGCATAGCCGAGAACCACCATGTTGGTCCGATGCACCCGGAGTATTTCAAGCTCCCGGCACTCAAACGTGACCCCGATGCCGCGAAGAAGCTGCTTGCCGAAGCCGGTCAATCCGACTTCGAACACGAGCTGATTTCGATCGATGACGATTGGCGCAAGAACACAACCGATGTCATCGGTGCTCAGATCCGTGATGCCGGCATCAAGATCAAACGGACGGTTATTCCCTCATCGTCGTTCTGGAATAACTGGACGAAATATCCGTTCTCAACCACGGACTGGAGCATGCGCCCGCTCGGCGTGCAGGTACTTGCGCTTGCCTATCGCTCCGGCGAGGCTTGGAACGAGGCTGGCTGGTCAGACGAGAGATTCGACCAAAAACTCGATGAGGCCCTGGCCATCGCAGATGCCGATAAACGGCGGGCCGTGATGGAGGATCTGGAGAAGATACTGCAAGACTCCGGCATTATCATCCAGCCGTATTGGCGGTCGCTTTATAAGCATATGGCCAAAGCTGTTCAGAACGATAGAATGCATCCGACCTTTGAAATGCACTTCAATGATGTCTGGTTGGACGAGAGCTAGCATTCAAGCCCCCTCGACATGACCGTGGGCATCGGCAATGCGAGCCGGATCTTCGCCGCCGCCAAACACCCGAAGAGCTTTGTCTCGCTGGACAAGGCGGACCATCTGCTCACCCGGCCGGCGGACGCGGCCTATGTCGCCTCGGTCATTGCCGCATGGGCGGGCCGCCTTGTTCCGGAAGAGGCGCCGCTGCAGCTCGCCGCGCGCGAGGGAGAGGTCGTGGTCGCGCATCTGGGCGAGGGCAAATTTCCGCAAGCCGTCCGCGCGGCGGGGCACAGGCTGCGGGCGGACGAGCCGAAAAGCGTCGGCGGCGACAATAGCGGCCCCGCGCCCTATGACTTCCTGCTGGCCGGCCTCGGCGCCTGCACCAACATGACCCTGTCGCTCTATGCCGAGCGCAAGGGCTGGCACATCGACCGCCTCGAGACCCGGCTGCGGCACGGCAAGGTTCATGCAGACGAATGTGCCGCCTGTGAGACGCAGGCCGGAAAGATCGACAGGATCAGCCGGGAGATCATCATCGAAGGACCGCTCGACGCGGCGCAGCGGCAAAAGCTCCGGGAGATTGCCGACAAGTGCCCGGTGCACCGGACCCTGCATTCG
>NZ_JAVJNX010000006.1:0-150529 GCF_040217065.1 Nisaea sp. | reverse complement strand
CGAGATGGTGATGCCGGGCGACAATATCGCCATGACGGTGCAGCTGATCGCACCGATCGCGATGGATGAAGGCCTGCGTTTCGCGATCCGCGAAGGCGGCCGCACCGTCGGCGCCGGCGTCGTCGCCAAAATCATCGAATAGAGCTGGTTCACGGGGCTCGGATACCGAGCCGGAGAATGAAGAATATGGACAGTCAGAACATCAGAATTCGCCTCAAGGCGTTCGACCATCGGATCCTCGACCAGTCGACCGGCGAAATCGTGAACACGGCGAAGCGCACCGGCGCGCAGGTCAAGGGCCCGATCCCGCTGCCGACCCGTATCGAGCGCTTCACCGTTCTTCGCGGTCCGCACATCGACAAGAAGAGCCGTGAGCAATTTGAAATCCGCACACACAAGCGGGTTCTGGACATCGTCGACCCGACCCCGCAGACGGTCGACGCTCTGATGAAGCTCGATCTCGCGTCCGGTGTTGACGTCGAAATCAAGCTCTAACGCTGAAGGAATAGATTCATGCGTTCCGGAGTAATCGCACAGAAGATGGGCATGACCCGTGTGTTCACCGAGACAGGTGATCATGTGCCGGTCACCGTCCTGAAGATGGACAGCTGCCAGGTGGTAGGTGTTCGAACCGAAGAGAATGACGGCTACAGCGCCGTGCAGCTCGGCGTTGGCGCAGCCAAGGTCAAGCGCGTCAGCAAGCCGATGCGCGGCCATTTCGCGAAAGCGAAGGTCGAGCCGAAGCGCAAGCTGGCCGAGTTCCGTGTCAGCGCCGACGCTCTGCTTGAGGTTGGCGCGGAAATCACCGCGGACCATTTTGTTGCCGGTCAGAAGGTCGACGTCGTCGGCACCTCGATCGGTAAGGGTTTCGCCGGTGCCATGAAGCGGCACAATTTCGGCGGCATGCGCGCCAGCCACGGTGTTTCTGTCTCTCACCGCGCACACGGTTCCACGGGTAACTCCCAGGATCCGGGACGTGTGTGGAAGGGCAAGAAGATGGCCGGTCACATGGGTGACGAGCGGGTGACGACGCAGAACCTCGAAGTGGTTCAGCTCGACGCCGATCGTGGCCTGATCCTGGTCAAGGGATCCGTACCGGGCGCCAAGGGCGGCTGGGTTCTGATCTCCGATGCCGTCAAGGCGAAGCTGCCTGAAAACCTTCCGTTCCCGGGTGCCGTTCGTGCGCCGGCCGCGGAAGAGGTTGCCGAGCCGGAAGTTGTCGAAGCCGCTGCTGACGCACCGGCCGAAGCCGAAGTCTCGGCCGACGACAACGCCGAGAACAAGGACTGAGGGTCATGAAGCTTCCTGTAACGACACTCGACAACAAGAAGTCCGGCGACATTGAAGTCGCGGACTCCGTGTTCGCCGTCGAGCCGCGCCGGGACATCCTGGCCCGTGTGGTGAACTGGCAGCTGGCCAAGCGCCGGGCCGGTACCCACGCGACCAAGACCATCTCCCAGGTCAGCGGCACGACAAAGAAGCCGTTCAAGCAGAAGGGCACAGGTCGTGCCCGTGCCGGCTCGCTGCGGGCTACCCAGTATCGCGGCGGCGGCATCTCCCATGGTCCGATCTCCCGTGACCACGGCTTTGCCCTGCCGAAGAAGGTCCGCAAGCTCGGCATGCGCTCTGCGCTGTCGGCCAAGCAGGCCGAAGGCAAGCTGATCGTCATCGATGATGCGACCGGCGAGACCAAGACCAAGGAACTGGCCAAGAAGCTCGGTGTTCTCGGTTGGAAATCGGTCCTGATCATCGGCGGCAGCGCCCTCGACGAGGGCTTTGCCCGGGCGGCGCGGAACATCCCGAATGTGGATGTGCTGCCGGAGCAGGGCGCGAACGTCTATGACATTCTCCGCCGGGATACCCTGGTCCTGACCAAGGCCGCGGTGGAAAGCCTGGAGGCTCGCCTGAAATGAGCATGCGCCCTTACAACACCAAGCAGGTTCGGCTGAGCGACGCCCGTGTGTACGACATCATCGTCCGCCCGATCGTCACCGAGAAATCCACTCTCGGCGCACAGTTCGGACAGGTGACTTTCGAAGTTGCCATCGACGCGACCAAGCCCGAGATCAAGGTGGCTGTCGAAAAGCTGTTCGAACGCAAGGTTAAAGCCGTCAACACCGTGCTGACAAAAGGCAAGGTGAAGCGCTTCCGCGGCCGGATCGGCAAGCGGTCGAACTACAAAAAGGCGATCGTCACTTTCGAGGACGGTCAGGATATCGACGTTACGCAGGGGGTCTGATCCATGGCGTTGAAGACATTCAATCCGACGACGCCGTCCCAGCGCGAACTGGTGATCGTCGATCGTTCGGAACTCTGGAAAGGCAAGCCGGTCAAAGCTCTGACCCGCGGTCTGACCAAGTCCGGCGGACGGAACAATACAGGTCGCACCACTTCTTTCTGGCGTGGCGGCGGACATAAGCGTAAATACCGCATCATCGACTTCAAGCGCCGCAAGTTCGACGTGGCGGGAACGGTCGAGCGGCTTGAATACGATCCGAACCGGACCGCGTTCATTGCGCTGATCAAATACGATGACGGCGACATCGCCTACATCCTGGCTCCGCAGCGTCTCAGCGTCGGCGACAAGATCATCGCCGCAGAGCGCGCGGACATCAAGCCGGGCAACGCGATGCCGCTGAAGAGCATTCCGGTCGGCACGATCGTCCACAATGTGGAGTTCAAGCCGGGCAAGGGTGGGCAGATCGCCCGTTCTGCAGGGACCTATGTTCAGATCGTCGGTCGTGACCAGGGCTATGCCCTTCTGCGTCTCACCTCCGGTGAAGTGCGCATGGTGCGCGGCGAGTGCATGGCGACTGTCGGTGCGGTGTCAAACCCGGATCAGCAGAACATCAAGCTCGGCAAGGCGGGACGCTCCCGTTGGCTCGGCAAACGCCCGCACGTTCGCGGTGTGGTGATGAACCCGGTTGATCACCCGCATGGCGGTGGTGAAGGCCGGACCTCTGGCGGTCGCCATCCGGTGACCCCGTGGGGCAAGCCGACCAAAGGCAAGCGTACGCGCAACAACAAGAAAACCGATCGCCTTATTGTGCGTCGGCGACGTAAGTAAGAGGAGATAGACGTTGGCACGTTCTGTTTGGAAGGGCCCGTTCGTTGACGGGTATCTCCTGAAGAAGTCCGATGCGTCGCGCGCGTCTGGTCGTAACGAGGTCATCAAGACCTGGTCTCGCCGATCGACGGTTTTGCCGCAGTTCGTCGGGCTGACCTTCGGGGTTCACAATGGCCACAAATTCATCCCGGTCCTCGTGACCGAGAACATGGTCGGGCACAAACTCGGCGAATTTTCGCCGACGCGGACTTATTACGGCCACACGGCCGATAAGAAGTCGCGGCGCTAGGGACTGGAGCAGAGACCATGGGCAAGAGTGCGGCCGAACGGCGGCTGGACGATACCGAGGCGCAAGCGGTGCTCCGCAATGTGCGGGTGAGTCCGCAGAAGTTGAACGTCGTTGCGCAGATGATCCGCGGCATGGATGTGGAAAAGGCCCTTGCGGCCCTGACCTTCTCCCGCCGGCGTATCGCAAACGACGTGAAGAAGCTTTTGCAGTCCGCGATCGCGAACGCTGAGAACAATCATCAGCTTGATGTCGACCGGCTTTTCGTTAAGGAAGCTCACGTCGGCAAGAGCATCGTCATGAAGCGCTTCCGTCCGCGGGCGCGGGGGCGTGTCGGCAAAATCATGAAGCCGTTCTCGCACCTGACCGTTGTCGTGCGCGAGCGCGGGGAGACCGAATAATGGGTCATAAAGTTAATCCGATCGGGCTTCGCCTGGGCATCAACCGGACGTGGGATTCACGCTGGTTCGCGGCCAAGGATTATGGCGATCTGCTGCATGAAGACATTCGTATGCGCCGGTATCTCCATAAGCGCCTGGCGCAGGCCGGTGTTTCCCGGATCGTCATCGAGCGTCCGGCGAAGCGCTGCCGCGTTGCCATCTATACCGCCCGTCCGGGCGTTGTGATCGGCAAGAAGGGCCAGGACATCGAGAAGCTCCGCCAGGATCTTTCGAAGATGGTCGGCACCGAGGTCAGCCTGAACATCCTCGAGATCCGCAAGCCGGAAATCGACGCCAAGCTGGTCGCCGACAACATCGCGCAGCAGCTGGAGCGCCGGGTTGCTTTCCGTCGCGCCATGAAGCGGGCCGTTCAGTCGGCAATGCGTCTCGGCGCCCAGGGCATCCGGATCAACTGTGCCGGTCGTCTCGGCGGTGCGGAAATCGCGCGTACCGAATGGTATCGTGAAGGCCGCGTTCCGCTGCACACGCTGCGGGCCGACATCGATTATGGCGAGTCCACCGCACAGACCACCTACGGCGCCTGCGGCGTCAAGGTTTGGGTCTTCAAAGGCGAAATTCTGGAACATGATCCGCTCGCCCATGAAAAGCGGCTGACCGACCAGCCCGGCCATCAGCGCTGAGCCGGCGATAGGATAGAGGTTTGATAGATGCTTAGTCCGAAGCGCACAAAATTCCGTAAGGCCCACAAAGGCCGGATCCACGGAAATGCAAAAGGCGGTACGACGCTTAATTTCGGCTCCTTCGGTCTGAAGGCTCTGACGCCCGCGCGCGTCACCGCCCGTCAGATCGAGGCAGCACGGCGTGCGATCACCCGTCACATCCGCCGTTCCGGCCGGGTGTGGATCCGGATTTTCCCGGATGTGCCGGTGTCGTCGAAGCCGGCGGAAGTACGTATGGGTAAGGGTAAGGGCACCCCGGAATTCTGGGTCGCCCGTGTAAAGCCCGGTCGAATCATGTTCGAGCTCGAAGGCGTTCCGCGGGACCTGGCAGAGCAGGCGTTTACGCTTGCTGCCGCCAAGCTTCCGCTTGATACGCGTTTCGTTGCCCGGCTCGGCGAATAAGGCCGCGGGAGAGAACGATGGCAAGCAAGGCAGCAACCGATCTTCGCGCCAAAACGGGCGATGAGCTGAAGACCAGTCTGGTGGACCTGAAGAAGGAGGCCTTCAACCTCCGTTTCCAGCGTGCCAATGGTCAGCTGGAAAACACTGCGCGGATGCGGCATGTGCGTCGCGAGATCGCGCGCATCAAGACCATCCTGCACGGGCAGGCCAGCGCTTAAGCGGCGCTGGATTTAGGAGACGAGAAATGCCGAGGCGAATTTTGCAGGGCACCGTGGTCAGCGACAAGGGCGAAAAATCAATCGTCGTCCGGGTCGAACGCCGCGTCATGCATCCGATCTACAAGAAGTTCATCAAGCGCTCGAAGAAATTCGCCGCGCATGACGAGCAAAACCAGTACAAGGTCGGTGACATTGTGCGTATCCAGGAATGTGCTCCGATTTCGAAGCGCAAGAACTGGACTGTCGTCGTCAGTGACGCCGGCAGCGAAGCCTAAGCGACAGGGAACGACGACATGATCCAGATGCAGTCCAACCTTGATGTCGCTGACAATTCCGGCGCACGCCGTGTTCAGTGCATCAAGGTCCTCGGTGGCTCCAAGCGCAAAGTCGCTGCCGTGGGTGATGTGATTGTGGTCTCCGTCAAGGAAGCAATTCCGCGGGGCCGCGTGAAAAAGGGTGACGTGCTGCGGGCGGTTATCGTCCGGACCGCCAAGGAAATCCGTCGTAATGACGGCTCCTCGATCCGGTTCGACAACAACGCCGCGGTGCTCATCAACAAGCAGAACGAGCCGATCGGGACACGTATCTTTGGTCCGGTGACACGTGAACTTCGGGCGAAGAAGTTCATGAAGATCGTTTCGCTCGCACCGGAGGTGCTGTGATGCCAACGAAGTTTAAAGTGAAGAAGGGCGACAAGGTCGTCGTCACCACCGGCAGGGACAAGGGAAAGACGGGCGAAATTCTGCGCGTCATCACGGATGAAAACCGTGTCCTGGTCCAGGGTGTGAACATGGTCAAGCGCCACACGCGTGCGACCCAGACCACTGCCGGCGGTATTATCGAAAAAGAAGCGCCCGTTCATGTTTCGAACGTTGCGCATATCGACCCGAAATCCAACGAGCCGACGCGCGTCGGGATCCGTACTCTCGAGGATGGCCGCAAGGTCCGCTTCGCGAAACGGTCCGGCGAAGTGCTCGACGCTTAAGCGCGCTCGAAACGAGGCTAGACATGTCGCGATTAAAAGAAGTTTACGAAGCCGAGATCAAGCCGGGAATGTTGACGGAGTTCAAGTACGCGAACCCGATGATGTGCCCGTCGATCGAGAAAGTCGTCGTCAATATCGGCGTCGGTGAGGCGGTGCAGGATTCCAAGCGGGTTAAAGCCGCCGCGGATGAACTCGCCCTGATCACCGGTCAGCGTCCGATTGTGACCCGCGCGAAGAAGTCGATTGCCGGCTTCAAGCTCCGCGAGGGCATGCCGATCGGCTGTAAAGTCACCCTCCGCCGCGAACGGATGTACGAGTTCCTGGATCGTCTGGTGAACATCGCCCTGCCGCGCGTGCGTGACTTCCGTGGTCTCAGCCCGAAAAGCTTTGACGGACGCGGCAACTATTCGATGGGCCTGAAAGAGCAGATCGTGTTCCCGGAAATCGACTACGACCGAGTCGACCACATCCGGGGCATGGAGATCGTCGTGGTGACGACTGCCAATACAGATGATGAGGCGCGCGAACTGCTGCGTCGCTTTAACTTCCCGTTCGTGAACTGATCGGGCTGGAGAAGAGTCATGGCGAAGAAAAGCGCGATTGAAAAGAACAAGAGCCGCGGAAAGCTGGTTCAGCGGGATGCCGGAAAGCGGGAGCGCCTCAAGGCGATTGCCAGCGACAAGGATCTCCCGCTGGAAGAGCAGTTCAAAGCACGTCTGAAGCTGAGCGAACTGCCGCGTAACGGTGCGAAGGTCCGTCTTCGCAATCGCTGCGAGATCAGCGGTCGCCCGCGCGGTTACTACCGCAAGCTCAAGATGTCCCGTATTGCCCTGCGTGATCTCGGCTCGATTGGCCAGATCCCGGGCATGGTTAAGTCTAGCTGGTAAGAGAGGAGTCTGACAGTGACGATGAGTGATCCTCTCGGGGACATGCTGACCCGAATCCGGAACGGCCAAACTGCTGGTAAAAGCGTTGTGGTTAGCCCGGCATCGCAAATGCGGAGCAATGTGCTGGAAGTGCTGATGCGCGAAGGTTTTATTCGTGGCTACACCAGCGCCGAAGTACGCAAGGGCATTGGCGAGCTTAAAATCGAACTGAAGTACCATGACGGCGAGCCGGTCATTCGCGAGATCCATCGCGTTTCCCGCCCTGGCCGCCGGGTGTACTCAAAGATCAAGGATCTGCCGCGGTGCTACAACGGTCTGGGTATCCAGATCCTGTCGACCCCGCGCGGCATTCTTTCCGACAACGAGGCCCGCGCTGCCAATGTTGGTGGTGAAGTCCTCTGCAAGGTATTCTGATCGGAGTCGGGAAAATGTCACGTATTGGTAAAAACCCGGTCGCTCTTCCGAGCGGCGTCACCGTCGAAATCGGCGCGGACGCCTTCTCTGCGAAGGGCAAACTCGGCCAGCTTTCTGTTCCGCTCAGCGATGCAGTTGACATCATGATCGAGGACAGCCTGGTCACCGTGAAGCCGAAGAACGCGTCCAAGCGCTCCCGGGCGATGTGGGGCACCATGCGTGCCCGCGTCCAGAATGCTGTGACCGGCGTTTCGGATGGCTTCACGATCAACCTTGAAATCAACGGCGTCGGTTATCGTGCGGCGGTCGAGGGCAAGAACCTCGTGCTGACCCTCGGTTTCAGCCACCCGGTGAACTATCCGATCCCGGAAGGCATCACCATGAAGTGTGAGCGTCCGACGGCGATTTCAATCCATGGTGCCGACAAGCAGCAGGTTGGTCAGATCGCGGCGGAAATCCGCGGGTATCGTCCGCCGGAGCCGTTCAAGGGCAAAGGCGTCAAGTACGCTACCGAGACCGTCCTCCGCAAGGAAGGCAAGAAGAAGTAAGGATTCGTGGCATGCTGACATCAAAACAACTCTTCCAGCGTCGCCGCCAGCGGACCCGTGCCGCGCTGCGCGCCAAGACCAACGGCAAGGCCCGGCTCTCTGTATTCCGGTCCTCCAAGAACATCTATGCTCAGGTCATCGACGACCTGAAGGGCGAGACCCTGGTGAGCGCATCTTCTCTCGAGAAGGCACTGCGCGAACAGCTGAAGACGGGCGCGGACAAGGCTGCGGCTGCCGAAATCGGCAAGCTGATCGGCGAACGCGCGGTGGGCAAGGGCGTCACAGACGTCGTGTTCGACCGCGGCGGGTACCGGTATCATGGACGCGTCAAGGCTCTCGCCGACGCGGCTCGTGAAGCCGGACTGAAGTTCTAGAAAGGGCCGGGACATGGCACGAGGCGAAAGAAGAGATCGCGACACGCGCGAAGATCCGGAACTGGTTGAAAAGCTGGTCGGTATCAACCGCGTCGCGAAGGTTGTTAAGGGTGGCCGCCGGTTTGGCTTCGCCGCCATCGTGATCGTCGGTGACGGTCGTGGTCGCGTCGGCTACGGTGCGGGCAAGGCCCGTGAAGTGCCGGAAGCGATCCGCAAGGCGACCGAACAGGCGAAGCGCGGCATGGTCCGCGTGCCGCTGCGCGAAGGTCGCACGCTGCATCACGATATTGGCGGGCGTTTCGGCGCTGGTCACGTGATCCTGCGGTCCGCACCGGCTGGTACCGGCATCATTGCCGGCGGCCCGATGCGCGCGATCTTTGAAGCGCTGGGAATGCAGGACGTGGTGGCGAAATCCACCGGGACCTCCAACCCGCACAACATGATCAAGGCCACTTTCGAAGCCCTGAAAAACGTCAGGTCTCCGCGGGCTGTTGCAGCCAAGCGCGGCAAGAAGGTTGCCGAGATCTTCGGCCGGGCGGCTGGTGAAGCCGAAGCGGCTCAGGCCTAAGGACGGAGAAGAGCCATGGCGGCGACGAAGAAAAAAGGGGCCAAGACGGTCACGGTCACCCAGACCGGAAGCCCGATCGGCCGGACCAAGGACCAGGAACAGACCCTGGTCGGCTTGGGCCTGAACAAAATGCACCGCACGCGTACTCTGGAAGATACTCCGGCTGTCCGCGGCATGATCGGCAAGGTCGCTCACCTGCTGCGCGTCGAAGACGCGTCGTAAGGCGACCAGGCAGAACATTTAGGCGATCCGGTCTTAATCCGGAACGAGGGCAAGAACGATGAAACTGAACGAACTTCGCGACAATCCGGGCGCGCGCCAGCCGGCCAAACGGGCCGGTCGTGGCGCCGGTTCTGGCCTCGGCAAGACCGCCGGCAAGGGTCACAAGGGCCAGAGCGCACGCTCCGGTGTGGCCATCAACGGCTTCGAGGGTGGCCAGATGCCGATCCATCGGCGTCTGCCGAAGCGCGGCTTCAAGAATCCGTTCCGCAAGGAATTCGCGCCGGTGAATGTCGGTTCGATCCAGGAGGCGATCGACGCCGGCAAGCTGGACGCAAAGAAGACGATCGATGCCGCTGCCCTTCAGGCCGCCGGTCTGGTCGGCCGTGTGCGTGACGGCGTGCGCCTGCTTGCAAATGGCGAGCTGAAAGCCAAAGTGAAGGTGGATGTTTCCGGTGCTTCCGCAGCTGCTGTCGCAGCCGTTGAAAAGGCCGGCGGCTCTGTGACGGTCGCGGTATCTGCCGCGAAGCCGGCTGAAGAGGCGGGCGACTCCTCCACCGACTGATTGGGTTCAGCGAAATGGCTTCCAGCGCCGAGCAATACGCGTCATCGATCAACTTCGGGGCCTTCGCGAAAGCGGCGGAACTCAAGAAGCGCATCTGGTTCACACTGGGTGCGTTGATCATTTACCGACTCGGGACCTATATCCCGATTCCGGGCATCGACCCCGTCGTGCTGGAGCAGATCTTCCAGCAGAATTCCGGCGGCATCCTCGGCATGTTCGACATGTTCGCGGGCGGCGCCCTGGGCCGGATGACGATTTTCGCGCTGAACATCATGCCGTACATTTCCGCGGCCATCATCATGCAGCTGATGACCGCGGTATCCCCCAGCCTCGATACCCTGAAAAAGGAAGGCGAGGCCGGGCGCAAGAAGATCAACCAGTACACCCGTTACCTGACGGTTCTGCTGGCGGCGGTCCAGGCCTACGGCATTGCCAGCGGTCTTGAATCCATGGCCGACGGTACGGCTGTCGGCAACCCGGGATATTTCTTCCGGGCGACGGCGGTCATCACGCTGGTCGGCGGTACTGTCTTCCTGATGTGGCTGGGCGAGCAGATCACCGCCCGCGGCGTCGGCAATGGTATTTCCCTGATCATCTTTGCCGGTATCGTCGCGCAGCTGCCGACGGCGCTTGTCGGGATGCTCGAGCTTGGCCGTACCGGTGCGCTGTCCGCCCTTGTGATCCTGATGATCATGATCATGGCTGTCGCGGTCATTGCCGGCATCGTGTTCATCGAGCGCTCCCAGCGCCGGATCACCGTGCAGTATCCGAAGCGTCAGGTCGGCAACCGGATGTTCGGTGGCGAGAATTCGCACCTGCCGCTGAAGATCAACGTTGCCGGAGTGATCCCGCCGATCTTCGCCAGCTCGCTGCTGCTGATGCCGGTCACGGTCGCGCAGATGAGCGCTGCAGGCGGCGGCGGCCCGGAATGGCTCGCCACATTCACGGCGATGGTTGGCCGGGGGCAGCCGCTCTATCTGGCGATCTTCGTCAGCCTGATCGTGTTCTTCGCCTTCTTCTACACCGCGATTGTGTTCAATCCGGCTGATACTGCAGACAACCTGCGCAAATATGGCGGCTTCGTGCCGGGTATCCGTCCGGGCAAGAATACCGCCGACTATCTCGACTATGTGCTGACCAGGCTGACGGTGGTGGGCGCCGCCTATCTCGCGGCGATCTGTATCCTGCCGGAGATCCTGATCAGCCAGTATCAGGTACCCTTCTATTTCGGGGGAACGAGCCTTCTCATCGTGGTGACGGTGACGATGGATACTGTGAGCCAGGTTCAGTCGCATCTTCTGGCGCACCAGTATGAGGGCCTGATCAAGAAATCAAAGTTGCGGGGGAAACGTAGATGAACTTGATACTGCTCGGCCCTCCGGGCGCTGGAAAGGGCACCCAGGCAAAGCGCCTGGAAGAGAAATTCAATATCATCCAGCTCTCGACAGGCGACATGCTCCGGGCAGCGATTGCCTCGGGCAGTGACGTCGGTCTGAAGGCAAAGAGCATTATCGATTCCGGCGGACTGGTCTCCGACGACGTGATGGTTCAGATGATTTCCGAGCGCGTGGATCAGGAAGACTGCAAGAACGGTTTCATCCTCGATGGTTTCCCGCGCACCGTGGCCCAGGCGGAAGCGCTGGACATCATGCTGGCGGAGAAAGGCCTGAAGATCGATCACGTGATCGAGCTGAAGGTCGACGAGAATATCCTGTTCGATAGGATCCGGTCCCGCATCGCGGAGACCCCGGAAGCCGAACGCCGCAGTGACGACACCGAAGAGACGCTGCGGACGCGGCTCGCGGTGTTCAGGGAACAGACCGCTCCGATCATTCCGTATTATGCGGATCTCGGGGCATTGAAGAGTGTGGACGGAATGGCGTCCATTACTGAAGTGAGTGATCAGATCGACACCATTGTGGCGGCCTGATCGATCGTATAGAAGGTGCGGGTAAACCGGTTGACTCGGCAATTCGGTTGCGTATAATCCGCGCCCTCGGTTTCAGTGAAACCGGGCGCACTTGCTCGTGCGGATTTTCCGAGTTCGGTGCCTGGGTCAACTGACCCGTTTTATTGTTGGACGCTGACAAGCGTTGTACTGAGGAGTTTGCCCGTGGCGCGCATCGCAGGCGTGAATATCCCGACGCAAAAGCGTGTCGAGATTGCTTTGACATACATACATGGTATCGGCCGGACCACTTCCACGAAGCTCTGTGAAAGTGTTGGTATCCCGCGCGAACGCCGTGTGCACGAATTGACTGAAGATGAGGTTTCGCGCCTGCGCGAGGTCATCGACCGCGATCAGATGGTCGAAGGTGATCTGCGCCGCAAAGTGGCGATGGACATCAAGCGTCTTATGGATCTGGGCTGCTACCGGGGCCTGCGGCACCGTAAGGGCCTGCCGGTGCGTGGTCAGCGGACCCACACCAACGCTCGGACCCGCAAGGGCCCGGCGAAGGCAATTGCAGGTAAGAAGAAGTAATTTCGGGTCTGACCCGACAAGCCGGAGCGGCAATTAAATGGCTAAACAACCGACCCAGGGACGCGTCAAACGCCGCGAGCGGAAGAACATCACTTCCGGCATCGCGCATGTGAGTGCGTCCTTCAACAACACCATGATCACCATCACCGACGCCCAGGGCAATGCAATTTCCTGGTCTTCCGCCGGTACGATGGGCTTCAAGGGCTCCCGTAAGTCCACTCCGTACGCGGCGCAGGTCGCGGCCGAGGATGCAGGCAAGAAAGCCGCCGAGCATGGCATGAAGACCCTCGAAATCCAGGTCAGTGGCCCGGGTTCGGGGCGTGAATCCGCTCTGCGCGCACTGCAGGCCGTGGGCTTCGCCGTAACGTCAATTCGTGATGTCACGCCGATCCCGCACAATGGCTGCCGTCCGCCGAAGCGGCGCCGGGTTTAAGCTGTTAGGACGGCCTTGGCCGTCCGGCCGGTACAGCCCGTGGCCCCCGAAGCAAACGGTTTCGGGGCCGAAAGCATAAGTTAGAGGCCCGCGGGTCTCGTTAGCGATGAGGTCACTCCCGTGATTCAGAAGAACTGGCAAGCTCTAATCAAGCCGAACAAGCTCGATGTGCAACCGAGTTCCGATCCTGCACGCAAAGCGACGATCGTGGCCGAGCCGCTGGAACGTGGATTCGGTCTGACCCTCGGCAATGCGCTGCGCCGTATCCTGCTGTCGTCCCTCCAGGGCGCGGCCGTGACGGCCGTCCAGATCGACGGCGTGCTGCATGAATTCTCGTCCGTGCCGGGCGTCCGTGAGGACGTGACCGACATGGTCCTCAACATCAAGGCGATCGCGCTCAGGGCTCACAGCGAGGGCCCGCGTAAGATGCGCCTGAAGGCTGAGGGTCCGGGCGAGGTGAAGGCCGGCATGATCGAAGCCGGCTCGGACATTGAGATCATGAACCCGGATCTGGTGATCTGCACCCTCGATAACGGTGCCAGCCTGTCCATGGAGTTCACGGTCGAGACCGGCAAGGGCTATGTCCCGGCCAGCGCCAACCGTCCGGAAGACGCGCCGATCGGGTTGATCCCGGTGGATGCGATTTTCAGCCCGGTGCGTCAGGTCACCTACAAGGTCGACAATACCCGCGTCGGCCAGGTCACCGATTATGACAAGCTGTCCGTGACCGTCGAGACCGACGGCTCGCTGAGCCCGGAAGACTCGGTCGCTTATGCGGCGCGCATTCTTCAGGATCAGCTCCAGCTCTTCATCAACTTCGAAGAGCCGCAGCAGATTGTCGAGACCGAAGAGAAGGCAGAGCTGCCGTTCAACAAGAACCTGCTCCGCAAGGTCGACGAACTGGAACTGTCCGTCCGGTCGGCGAATTGCCTGAAGAACGACAACATCGTCTATATCGGCGATCTCGTTCAGAAGACAGAGCCGGAAATGCTCCGTACGCCGAATTTCGGCCGCAAGAGCCTCAACGAGATCAAGGAAGTTCTTGGTCAGATGGGGCTGGCGCTGGGCATGGATATCCCGAACTGGCCGCCGGACAACATTGAAGAGCTCGCCAAGCGGCTCGAAGAGCCGTTCTGATCGGCTGAGCGCAATAATAGGATATTGTTTGCGCCGTGAGGCGCTGACGAAGACGAAACTGGAGTTTTCGCGATGCGACATCGTTTTAAGGGCCGGCGTTTCAACCGGTCGTCGAGCCACCGCAAAGCCATGTTCAAGAACATGGCCAATGCGCTGATCAAGCACGAGCAGATCATCACCACCCTGCCGAAGGCGAAAGACCTGCGCAGCGTGGTCGAAAAGCTGATCACCCTCGGCAA
Source organism: Nisaea sp. (assembly GCF_040217065.1). Classification (GTDB taxonomy): domain Bacteria; phylum Pseudomonadota; class Alphaproteobacteria; order Thalassobaculales; family Thalassobaculaceae; genus Nisaea. The sequence goes on along the minus strand of NZ_JAVJNX010000006.1, from coordinate 136,585 downwards.
GCGCCAGGATCTGCATGCGCGCCGTCAGGCGACCTCTGCGCTGCAGGATCCGATCATGGTCCGCAAGCTGTTCGACGTTCTGGCCGATCGCTACAAGGAACGTCAGGGCGGGTACACCCGCGTCCTGAAAGCCGGCTTCCGCTATGGCGACTCCGCACCGATGGCCGTGATCGAGTTTGTCGATCGCGACGAAGACGCCCGGGGCAAGGATTCCGGTCCGGTCCAGGTCGAGGAAGAAGAAGCGCTCGAAGGGGCGATGCCGGCCGCAATCTGATCGCGCCCATCGCTCCAGAGTTCAGAAAGGCGGCCGTATGGCCGCCTTTCTTGTTTTCAGCCGTGGGCGAGCGCCAGACGCGCTGAAGGCTGGCTTCGGTAATCTAGATCCCGTCGAGCGGGCTGAGACTGGCGGCGATGTCCCAGATCTCAGGATTTTCCGGCCAGGCGGCGATCAATGCCGCAAGCTCCTGGCAAAGCATGCTCGCATGCGCGTCTTCGTCGAGGGCATCCGCGGTCAGCAGCAGGTTGGCGCAGGCCTTTGCATGGACAATGGCGGTCTCCGGGTTTCCCGCCTCTTCGGCGGATGCGGCGAGGATGTCGTCATACAGATGACGTGCTTTTCCGATGGCACCATCCCGGCAGAAATCGGTCATCAGGTTGAAGGCGGCGAGCGTCGCCGTGCGCCGCAAGCCCGGGTCATTGGCCGCGCGCCCGTTCAGGTCGATGTAGATGGTTTCCGCCGCCGCGAGTTTCTCCTTGTCCCCGAACACGGTGACCAGGGCAAAGGCGGCATCGGCCAGCACGTTCTGCAGCGCTGTTTGCGGGGCCCGGCTGTCGGTAAAGGCCGCCAGATTGAAATAGAGGTCGACCGCTTTCTTCAAGGCGCCGGACTGGGCCAGGTGGGTGGCCAGATTGAAGCTGCCATTGGCCCGGCGCAGCATGGTTTCAGGCTGGCTGTTGGACACTTCCGCCAGGGCGCAGAGCGACCCGTGCAGATGCTGCGCCTCGCGGGTCCGGCCGGCGTCGCAATGGGTGGCGATCCGGTTTGCGATGGCCTTGGCCAGGGTTGACCGGAGCAGGCGGTCCGTCGGGTGGCGGGCGGCGATGGCCCGGATTTCCTCGAAGGCGGCGTCGGCCTCGGCGGTCTTGCCGTGGCGGGCATATTCGAGACTGAGCGTGACCGACAATTCGCAATAGCCGCGCCGCATGCCGGGGTCGTCCGGATGTCCCGTGGCATAGCGCTCAAGATGGGTGCGCACGTCGCGGATTGCCTTCAGTTCGCTGCGCCGGGCATGGCAGGCGGCCAGCCTGAGGGCCCCGCAAATCAGCCGGTCCCTGATGTCGGAGGACTCCCCGTGGTGGCAGGCGAGGGCGTACAGGGAATCGTAACAGGCGCGTGCGCGCTCGATCTCGTCATCGCTGTCACCGACAGAGCTGATCGCATCGGCGAGCTCTCCGGCTTTGGAAATCGTGGCTTTCCCGGCGTTCTGGGCGCCTGGCATTGACCTCTCCATTCCCGGTCCGGTAACGACAGTGCGACCCTTTTGCCCCATGCACCACCGACCCATATAGGATAGCGTACCCGCGACTTAATTTCGTGACAACAGACGGAAAAGCAACTGATGCGCCGCCCTGATTCTCCTCGGTTTTTCGCCTCGACATTGTTCCGCGGCCTGGGTTTCGCCGCACGGATGGCCTGCATAGGGGGGATTTTTCTCGCTTTTGTGAGTCCCGGAGCCGGGATGGCGCAAGCCGTCAAGCAGGTGCCGGGAACGCAGGCGGAGATCCAGTATTCCTTCGCCCCTCTCGTGCGCAAGGTCGGGCCGGCCGTGGTGAATATCTATGCCCGGGCCGAGGTGACCGAGCGGCGGGCGTCGCCGCTGTTCGACGATCCTTTCTTCCGCCGCTTCTTCGGCGACGTGTTTCCCGGCGAAACCCGCAAGCGGACGCAACAGTCCCTCGGGTCGGGTGTGATCATGCGCGAGGACGGTCTCGTGGTGACCAATTTCCATGTCATCAGGGGCGCGGACGAGATCACCGTGGTGCTGTCGGACCGGCGCGAGTTCGACGCCACGATCCTGCTGCAGGAGGAACGCACCGATCTGGCGGTGCTGAAGATCGACACGGCCGGCGAGAAGCTGCCGCATCTGGAGATGCGCGACAGCGACGAGCTGGAAGTCGGCGATCTCGTGCTCGCAATCGGCAACCCGTTCGGGGTCGGCCAAACGGTGACCAGCGGGATCGTCTCGGCCCTGGCCCGCACCGCGCTCGGCATCACCGACTACAGCTTCTTCATCCAGACGGACGCGGCCATCAATCCCGGCAATTCCGGCGGCGCGCTGATTTCCATGGATGGCCGTCTGGTCGGTGTGAACACGGCGATCTACAGCAACCAGAAGGGCGGCGGCGGATCGGTCGGGATCGGCTTTGCCGTGCCGTCCAACATGGTTCGGACCATCCTGGACGGGGCGGAGAAGGGCGATGTTGTGCGGCCCTGGATCGGTGTTTCCGGCCAGACCATGACCTCCGATCTCGCCGAGCAGTTCGGACTGCCCCGGCCGGTCGGTGTCGCGGTGACCGATGTCTATCCGGACGGCCCGGCAGCCGGTGCCGGGATCCGGATCGGAGACGTCATTCTGAAGGTGAGCGGCAGGGAAATCCTGGACGAACAGTCCCTGCGCTATCGCGTGGCAACCCGTCCGCTCGGCGGCGTGGCCCGGATCGAGATCCTGCGGGGCGGCGTGCACCAGACCGTCGACGTGCCGATGCGGGCGCCGCTGACCCGGCCGGAGCCGGATCTCCGGGACCTGCGCGGCCAGCATCCGATGGCGGGGGCTCAGGTGGCGAACCTGTCGCCTGCCTTTGCCCTGGAACACGGGCTCGACGACATGGCCCGCGGTGTCGTGGTGCTGAAAGTGGCGCGGCAATCGCCGGCCGCCCGGGTCGGCCTGCGCCCGGGGGATGTCGTGCTGAAGATCAACGACGACACGATCAGTCTTGTCTCGGAGCTCGCGCCGGCCCTGATGTCGGCCAAGAATGCCTGGCGGATCTCGATCCGTCGCGAAGGCCAGGTGCTGACGACAGAAATCAAGGGCTGACCGGTGGCCAGCCTGTTCGAAGCAGACGCACCGAGGCCGCTCGCGGACCGTCTGCGCCCGAAAGCGCTGGCCGATGTGGTCGGGCAGGATCACCTGCTCGGCCCGGAGGCGCCTCTCGGCCGCATGCTGGCACGCCAGCGGGTGGCCTCGATCCTGCTCTGGGGGCCGCCCGGCTGCGGCAAGACCACCATCGCCCGGCTGCTGGCGGATGGGACGGACATGGAGTTCGAGCCGCTCTCGGCGGTGTTCTCCGGCGTCGCCGATCTGCGCAAGGTGTTCGAGAAGGCGAAGGAGCGGCGTCAGATGGGGCGCGGCACGCTGCTCTTCATCGATGAGATCCACCGTTTCAACCGGGCCCAGCAGGACGGCTTCCTGCCCTATGTCGAGGACGGCACCGTGGTGCTGGTCGGGGCGACGACGGAGAACCCGTCCTTCGAACTGAACGCCGCCCTGCTGTCCCGGTGCCAGGTCATGGTGCTGCGCCGGCTCGACGATACCGCGCTGGACCTGCTGCTGACGCGGGCGGAGGAGATCGAGGGGCGCTCCCTGCCGCTGACCCCGGATGGCCGTGAGGCATTGAAGGCGATGGCGGACGGCGATGGCCGCTATCTGCTCAATCTTGCCGAGGAAGTGTTCCTGCTGCCGCCGGAGCCCCTGCTGGACGGCGCCGGGCTGGTCAAGACGGTGCAGCACCGGGCCCCGGTCTACGACAAGAACCGGGAAGAGCATTACAACCTGATCAGCGCCCTGCACAAATCCCTGCGCGGCTCGGACGCGGATGCGGCGCTGTACTGGCTGTCGCGGATGCTGGCCGGCGGCGAGGATGCGGGCTACATCATGCGCCGGCTGACCCGGTTCGCGTCGGAGGATATCGGCATGGCCGATCCGGCAGCGCTGCCCCAGGCGCTGGCCTGCTGGGATGCCTATGAGCGGATCGGCTCCCCGGAGGGAGACCTGATGCTGGCGCAATGCGTGATCTATCTCGCCACCGCGCCGAAATCCAATGCCGCCTACAAGGCCGCGGGTGCGGCCAAGCGCGCGGCCAAGGCCACCGGTTCCCTGGCGCCGCCGGCGCATATCCTGAACGCGCCGACCTCTCTGATGAAGGATCTCGGCTACGGCAAGGGCTATGCCTACGACCACGACGCGCCGGACGGATTCAGCGGCGCGGACTATTTCCCGGAAGACATGCGCCGGGAGCAATTCTACCGCCCGGTCGAGCGCGGCTTCGAGCGGGATATCCAGAAGCGTCTGGCCTATTGGGACAAGCTGCGCCGCCAGCGCGCGGCCGGCGCGCCGGACGGTGAGGGCTGATCCCGGCTTCGACCTTTTCCTCGGCATCGACTGGTCCGGGGCGAAGGGCGGCCGCACCAAAGGCATTCAGGTTGCAGCAGCCGGACCGGGTGAGGTCCTGCCACGTCTGATCGCCAACCCGTACCGGGCACACGGCATCTGGTCGCGGCCCGACGTGCTGGCCTATCTGATTGCCGAGATCGACAGGGGGCGCCGGGTGCTGGCTGGGTTTGATTTCGCCTTCTGTTACGCCTTTGAGGACGAGGGGGCGTACTTCCCCGGGCTGCCGGGTGGTCCGCACGCTCCGGAGGCCGTCTGGGCGCTTGTGGAGCTGGCGGGGCAGGATGACCCCGAACTATACGGCGCAGCCCTCTACAAGCGCGCGGACCTGCCCTACAGGGATTATTTCATGGCACCGGGCTGGCGCGGGGAGAAATATCGCTATCGGCAGAGACTGGCGGAACAGGCCGCGGCTTTCGTGACCACGCCGCATCCGGTGTTCAAATGCATCGGCGCGGCCAATGTCGGTACCGGCTCGCTCGCCGGAATGCGGCTGCTGCACCGACTGCGCGGGCGCGATCGCGATATCCGTATCTGGCCGTTCGATCCGGCGCCAGGCGGTGAGTTGACCGTCGTCGAGATCTTTCCCCGGCTTTACTACAAGCTGGCCGGTGGAAATCCGCGGGCCTGGGGCGACCGTCACAATCTCGGCGCCGTGTGCCGCCATTTCGGCGTCAGCTTCGGGGAAATTCCGGCAATTCGAACGGAAGACGAGGCGGACGCGCTGATTTCCGCCACCGCGCTGCGGGCACTTGCGGCCGATTCCGCGCTCTGGCGCCAGGCACGCAGGGCTGGTGCCGCCAAGGAAGGCTGGATATTCGGCGCCGTATAAGCTAGCAAGCGCGCATGAACATGCTCCTTGCCATCGCATGTGGCGGAGCGCTTGGCGCGCTCGCACGCCATAAAGTCGATTCTGTTGCCATGCATCTGTTTGGCGGCGGATTCCCTTATGGCACGACCATTGTGAATATCGCCGGCTCTTTCCTGCTCGGCCTGCTCGCGGGTGGGCTGGCCTTGAAGTTCAGTCTGCCATTGGAAGGGCGCGCCTTCCTGGTGGTCGGTTTCTGCGGCGCCTTCACCACTTTCTCCGCTTTCGCCCTCGACGTCGCAATCCTGACGGAGCGCGGCAATCTGATGCTTGCCGGCGTCTATGTCGCGCTGTCGGTGGCGGGTGCCATTCTTGCCATGTTCGGCGGTCTTGCCGTTATGAGAGGACTCTTCGCATGAGCGGGGTTCAGACAGTTCAGGTACAGGGCGACGATGCGGATATGCGCGTCGATCGCTGGTTCAAGAAACATTATCCCGGCCTCGGCCATGGCCGGCTTGAGAAGCTGCTGCGCACCGGCCAGGTCCGGGTCGACGGCAAGCGGGTGAAGGCGAACCAGCGCCTCGAAGCGGGCCAGTATCTGCGCCTGCCGCCGCTCGGCGAGAAGGAAACCAGCCCGCCGACAGCCGACAGCCGGCCCGGCAGGGAGCCCCGGATCGACGAGGCCCTGCTGGAGGAGATGCGCGAGCGGGTGCTGTTCATGGATGACGACGTCATCGTGCTGGACAAGCCGGCCGGCATCGCCACCCAGGGCGGGACCGGGCAGAAGGTGCATATCGACGGCATGCTGGACGGCCTGCGCTTCGGCCGCTCCGAACGGCCGAAGCTGGTGCACCGGCTCGACAAGGACACCTCCGGCATCCTGCTGATCGCCCGTTCGACGGCGGCGGCCCGCTGGCTGACGGCGGCGTTCAGGGAGAAGACCACGCGCAAGATCTACTGGGCGCTGGTGCTTGGCGAGGTGAAGCCGAAAGCGGCCCGGATCGACCTTCCCATCGCCAAGCTGCCCGGCAAGGTCGGGGAGAAGATGGTGGTGGATAACGAGACTGGGCAAAAGGCCCAGACGGATTACGAGGTGGTCGAGCAGCTCGGCAAACGCGTTGCCTGGGTGGCGCTGAGCCCGATTACAGGCCGCACCCACCAGCTCCGCGTGCACATGATGGAACGGCGGGCGCCGATCGTCGGGGACGGCAAGTATGGCGGCGCCGAAGCCTTCCTGGTGGCCGAGGGCCTGTCCCGCAAGCTGCATCTGCATGCCCGGGAAGTGGAAGTGAAACGGCCGAACGGCACCCTGCTCAAGGTCACCGCTCCCCTGCCGGATCACATGATGAAGGCCTGGGAGTTCTTCGGGTTCGACCCCGAAGGCGGCGGTGACGCGCTGCGCGCGGGACGCTAGATGCCGGCAACAGACCCGCTGCGGCTGGTTGTTTTCGACATGGACGGTACCCTGATCGACAGCCAGCACCATATTATAGCCTCAATGACGCGCTCTTTTACCGCGAACGGGTTTGCCGCGCCGGATCCCGCCGCGGTGCGGAGCGGTGTCGGTCTGCCGCTCGAGGTCATCATCCGGTCGCTGTTGCCGGAGGTTTCGGCGGCTCAGTGCGCCCAGCTGGTGCGGGATTACCGCGGTGATCACCGGGCGACACTCGACCGCGGCGAACGGCACGAACCGCTGATGCCGGGCGCGCGGGACGTGGTCGAGCGGCTGGACGCTGCGGGATATCTGATCGCTCTGGCGACCGGCAAGGGAACCAGAGGCGCGCGGCACGCGTTAGAGGTTCATGGGCTGATTGATCGTTTCGTCAGTATTCAGACCGCGGATACAGCGCCGGGAAAACCGCATCCCGGCATGCTGATCCAGGCAATGGATGAGGCTGGTGTCGAGGCATCTGCCACAATCATGGTCGGCGATACGGTTTACGATCTGGAACTGGCGCGGAACGCGTCGGTGGCGTCGGTTGCCGTGACCTGGGGGTATCACGATCGTGAGGACCTCAGATCCTACGGCGCGGGCGCGATTATTGATCATTTCGATGATCTGGATGCAGAGGTCGAGCGGCTCCTCGCACCCGGATAGGAGCAGCGCAATGCGCATTCTGAAGATCTCTCTGCTGGCCTTTGTCGCGGCTGTTCTCGTGCTGACGGGCGCTGCGGCGCTGTATCTGGCGTCTCTCGACGAAGAGGACGTGAAGCAGATCGTCGCGGAGCAGGTTCAGAAGGCGACAGGCCGCACGCTGACCATTGCCGGACCGCTGACCTACGAGCTGTCCTGGAAACCGAGAATCAGGGTGGAGGAGGTCCGCTTCCAGAATCCTGGCTGGGCAAGCGAGCCGGATATGGCATCGATCGGGGCCCTGGAAGTCGATCTCGATCTCAACCGGGTGTTCGACGGCATCGTGATCGTCGAGAGCCTGTTCCTCGAACATGCCAAGCTGAACCTGCAGCGCGAGGCCGATGGCCGGGCGAACTGGCTGTTCGATACCGACATGACTGGCGACGACAGGGATGATGAGTCCGGACCGTCCCACGGCGGCATCTTCCCGATCATCGAAAGCGTTACCCTGATCGACGTCGCCGTGACCTACAGCGACAAGCTCGAGGGACAGGAGCATCGCGTCGATATCGATTCCATCGATCTGGACGCGCCTGACTTCGAAAATCCGGTCGAGGCCATCGTGAAGATGTCCGTCAACGGCAAGCGCATCGATGTCGCCGGAACCCTGCCGCCCGCCGTGGCGCTCGGCGATGCCACGGCGCCGCAGCCTTTCGATATCAGCGGCGAGGCCATGGGCCAGCCGTTCCGTGTCGCCGGCAAGCTGTTGTTCGCCTATGAAGACGGCGTACCGGCCAATATCGCGGTTCAGGGACTTGAGGCCCGGCTGTTTTCCTCGGATATCGCGGGCGATCTGAAGCTCGATACCGGCGGCCGTATCCCGAACCTTTCCGGCAAGCTGAAATCCGACCTTATCGACCTGCGCCCGCTCGAGGCGCTTGCAAGACCAAGCAAGGGTGTCAAAAACCCCGACAGCAGCAAGGATTCGGCAGGTCTCCGGGACATTCTGGACGACCGGATTCCGACTGACTGGCTGGATCTGGCCGAAATCGACCTGTCGATAAATGTGAAGGCGCTGAAATCGAGCAGCGTGGAAGCCTCGGACATCGCGCTGACCGTCGCCATGAAGGACGGCAAGCTTTCGATCTCGCCGTTCTGGGCGGTGTATGCCGGCTCGCCGATCAAGCTGCAGGCGGAGGTGGAAAGGGACGGACGCGATCTCAAGGCAGAACTGGACCTTGCGATTGCGGGCGCCGACTTTGACAGGCTTGCCGGCACGGCGATTGATACCTCCGGTCTTGAGGCCGGCGGCGATCTCAGCGTGACCGTGAAAACGGCGGGCAAGACGGTGGGCGAACTGATGGCGGGCGCCACCGTCAATGCCAGGGCCGCCCTGCCGCTAATCCGGTATCTGGACCCGGCCGGTCCGGCCGCGGGCCTCGATTTCTCGGTCTCCAAGCTCGATATCCAGATAGATGCCAGCGGCACCGATCCCGAAGCCGTGCTGAAGCTGGTGGAGAATGTGGCGGATATCGGTCTCGATACACCGCTCAAGAATATCGTTCTGAAAGGAATTTCGGGCGAGGCCCACATCCGGGCGGCCGAGGTCACGACAGCGCAGGACAAGGTGCAGAACCTTGATATCTCGGTCAGTCTGCAGGACGAGGTGCTGGCGCTTTCCATCCCGGAGATGATGCTGGCAAAGGCGAAGCTGTCGGCCTCCGCACGGGTTGAGCCGGCCGGCCTGCGCACCAGGATTTCCTCGCGCGTGCTCTGGAAGGGCATTGATGTCGGCGTGGCGGCGGACCGCCTCGGGATTGACGGCAGGGCGTCCGGGCGGGCGGATATCGATGTCGATCTCTCCGGCCAGGGCCGGACGATCGCGTCCATGCTGTCTTCCATCGACGGCAACTTCGGCATCCAGATGGCAAAGGTGCGCTTCGATGCCGCCGGCGCCGGCCCGGATGAGCGCGTGGAAATCGACAGCCTGTCTCTCACGGCCGAGTCCATGTCGAACCCGATCTCCGGGAAAATCGCCGGGCGCTTCGGCGACAAGGAACTCGACATTGCCGGCCAGTTCCCGTCGATCAAGGCACTGGTGGAGAAGGAACAGGCCCTGCCGTTCGATTTCAACGGCATGGCCGCCGGGGAAAAGGTCGCGGTCAAGGGGCTGCTCACCCTGGTTCAGGCCGATGACCGCTTCACCAGCTTCAAGCTGTCCGACCTGGACGCCCGTATCGGCAAGTCCGATCTGACCGGCTCGATCAAGCTCAGCATGGAAGGCGAGCGGCCGAAAGGAACGGTCGATCTTGCCAGCACATATCTCGATCTCGAGCCCTATCTCGATGATGGCGATACGGCGGCGCCCGCCGATCCGGCCAAGAAGGTCAAGGCCGACGCGCCGTCCGACGAGGCGCTGGACAGGCCGTTCGCGCTGGAGGCGCTGGATAGCGCCGACGGAACACTGAATCTCACCGCAGGCGAACTGCGCCTTCCGGGTCTGGTGGTTACGAACCTGAAGCTTAATGCGGCCCTGCAGGACAAGGTGCTTTCCGTCTACCCGTCGGAAGGCATCTTCAACGAGGGCCTGGTGAAGCTCGAGGCCAAGGTCGACGGCAGCAGGATGCCGCTGACCGACTTCACGCTGGACAGCACCTGGACCGGCGCGCATTTCGGCAACCTTCTCCGGAAATATTTCGAGACGGACATCTTCCGCGGTTACGGCAGTACGTCCGCCACGCTGACAGCCAGCGGCAGCACCCCGCGCGAGGCGATGGATACGGTGAACGGGCATGTTGCGCTCTACGTGACAGAGGGCACCATCACGAACACCTATTGGGAGCTGATCGCGGCGGATCTGGTGACCAGTCTGCTGCCGTCCATCGGCAAGACGGCGGACAAGGAAGCCAAGCTGAACTGCATGGCGACCCGCTTCGACATCACTGACGGCATGGCCAAGTCGACCGTCTTTCTGGTCGACAGTGCCCGGGTCACTGTTGGCGGTGCGGGCACTGTCGATCTGCGGGATGAGAAGGTCGATTTCCTGCTGCAGCCGAAACCCAAGGACTTCGCTTTCCTCAGCCTGGCGACACCGATCCGGATCTCCGGTCCGCTGGCAGACCCGTCCTTCCGGCCCGATGCGGCCGGTGCGGCCAAATCCATCGTTCTCGGTGTCGGTGCGGTGGCCCTGACGGCGGTTAATCCGCTGGCGCTGGTGCTGCCCCTGATGTCCTCCGGCGAGACGGAAGATCCTTGCCCGGCGGCGCTCGCGCTGGCAGAAGGCAAGAGCCCCGAGGAAGCGGCGGCGATCGGCAAGGCGGCGAACAAGAACACCAGCGCGACAGGCAGCGCGGTCGATACCGGCAAGGACGTTCTGAAATTGCCCGGCAAGGCGGTCGACGGTCTGTTTGGCGGGATCAAGAAAATCTTGGAGTGAGTGCGTGAAACGGTTCTACAAGGCGGCTTCCGTGGCGGCGGCGGAAGACGGTTATCAGGTCTTGCTGGACGACCGCCCGGTCCGTACTCCGGCGAAAGCGCCGCTGCTGCTGCCGCGGGAAGATCTGGCGGCGGAAATCGCCACCGAATGGAATGCCCAGGACGAGAAAATCGTCCCGGCTTCCATGCCCTTCATGTCTCTGGCCTCGACCGGGATCGACCGGGTGACGCCGCAGCGCGATGCCGTGATAGACCAGATCGTCGCCTATGGCGGCTCCGACCTGGTCTGCTATCGGGCGCAGGATCCGGATGATCTGGTGGTCCGGCAGGTGAAGTCCTGGCAGCCGTTGCTTGACTGGTGCCGGGAACGATTCGGCGCCGAACTCGCGGTCACCGCCGGGATCATGCCCCTGACCCAGAGCGCGGACTCCCTTGCCGCGTTGCGCGCCGGGATCGCCGATCACAATGACCTGGTGCTTTCCGGGCTCTATCAGCTGACCACCGGTTTCGGCTCGTTCGTCATTGCGCTGGCTGTCCTGGAAGGCCGGATCGAGGCCGAGAAAGGCATCGAATACGCGCTGCTGGACGAGCTGTTCCAGGCCGAGCGCTGGGGCGAGGACTGGGAAGCGCTCGAGCGCCGCAAGGCGATGGCGGCGGACATGACGAACGCCGCCCGTTTCATATCCTTCTGCCGGGTTTGACGCGCCGCGCGGGCTGCGCCTATCGTGGCGCGTTCAAGGGAGATCAGGTGCATGCAGGAAATCATTCAGCGGCTCGGTGAAATGCGCGACGGCGCGCGTGCGGGCGGTGGCGAGAAACGGGTCGCGGCGCAGCATGCCAAGGGCAAGCTGACAGCGCGGGAACGGATCGAGGTGCTGCTCGACGAGGGATCGTTCGAGGAATGGGACATGTTCGTCGAGCATCGCTGCACCGATTTCGGCATGGCCGAGAACAAGGTGCCGGGCGACGGCGTTGTCACCGGATACGGCACCGTGAACGGCCGGATGATCTTCGTTTTCAGCCAGGATTTCACCGTCTTCGGCGGCTCCCTCTCGGAAGCCCATGCGGAGAAGATCTGCAAGCTGATGGATCAGGCCATGAAGGTCGGCGCGCCGGTCATTGGCCTGAATGACAGCGGCGGCGCCCGTATCCAGGAAGGCGTTGCCTCCCTCGGCGGTTATGCCGAGGTGTTCCAGCGCAACGTTCTGGCCTCCGGCGTGGTGCCGCAGATCTCCATGATCATGGGCCCGTGCGCGGGCGGGGCGGTCTATTCCCCGGCCATGACCGACTTCATCTTCATGGTGAAGGACAGCTCCTACATGTTCGTCACCGGCCCGGATGTGGTGAAGACCGTGACGCATGAAACCGTCACCCAGGAAGAGCTGGGCGGCGCGGTCACCCATTCCACCAAGTCCGGCGTTGCCGACATGGCGTTCGAGAACGATGTCGAGGCGCTGCTGCAGCTCCGCCGCTTCATCGATTTCCTGCCGTTGAACAACCGGGAAAAGCCGCCGGTACGGCCGACCGCCGATACCATGGACCGGCCGGAAATCTCGCTCGATACGCTGATCCCGGCCAACCCGAACAAGCCCTATGACATGAAGGAGCTGATCGAGAAGGTCGTCGACGAGGGCGATTTCTTCGAGATCCAGCCGAATTATGCCGGCAACATCCTGGTCGGTTTCGCCCGGATGATGGGCTCGACGGTGGGTATCGTCGCCAACCAGCCGATGGTGCTGGCCGGTTGCCTCGATATCGAAAGCTCGAAGAAGGCGGCGCGCTTCGTCCGCTTCTGCGACTGCTTCAATATTCCGATCGTCACCTTCGTCGACGTACCGGGCTTCCTGCCGGGCACCTCGCAGGAATTCAACGGCATCATCAAGCACGGCGCCAAGCTGCTCTATGCCTATGCCGAAGCCACGGTGCCGAAGATCACGGTCATCACCCGCAAGGCCTATGGCGGCGCCTATGACGTGATGAGCTCGAAGCATCTGCGCGGCGATCTGAACTTCGCCTGGCCGACGGCGGAAATCGCCGTGATGGGGCCGAAGGGCGCGGTGGAGATCATCTTCCGGGGCGATCTCGGCGATGAGGCGAAGATCGCCGAACGGACCGAGGAATACAGGCAGAAATTCGCCAATCCCTTCGTGGCCGGCGCGCGCGGCTATATCGACGATGTCATCCTGCCGCACAACACGCGGCGGCGGATCTGCCGGGGCCTGTCGATGCTGAAGAACAAGCAGCTCGAAAATCCCTGGAAGAAACACGACAATATCCCTCTCTGACCTTTAACTCTGACGGCAGGCGGCAAGATGCGTGTGATCTATACGGACGGGCATGCGGTGCACGCCCCGAAACGCTTCATAACGCGGGGCGCCATCGTGCAGAGCCCGGAGAAGCCGGAGCGGGCGGAAATCCTGTTCAGGGCGGCACAGGCAGCCGGGCACAGCCTGATCCCGGCCGGCACGTACGGTGCCGGACCGGCGGCGCGGGTGCACGATGCCGGTTACCTGGATTTTCTCGAGAATGCCTGGTCGCGCTGGTGCGCCTTGCCGGACCATGCGGACGAGATCGTCCCGAACGTGCATTCCGGCCGCAACATGTCGGCCCGGCCGCGGCATATCGTGGCCCAGTCCGGCCATTATCAGGCGGACACGGCCTGCCCGATCGGGGCCGGTACCTGGGAAGGGGCGCTGGCCTCGTCCGATGTCGCGGTGACGGCGGCCGATCTGCTGGCGGACGATATCGATGGCGGCGACCGGGGCGCCTATCTCTACGCCCTGTGCCGGCCGCCGGGCCACCATGCCTATGCCGACCAGGCCGGCGGTTTCTGTTTCCTGAACAATTCAGCCATCGCCGCCCAGCACCTGCGCGACCGGGGCGCGGAAAGGGTCGCGATCCTCGATGTGGACGTGCATCACGGCAACGGCACGCAGGGCATCTTCTATGAACGCGGCGATGTACTGACGGTGTCCCTGCACGGCGATCCGGCGACCTATTATCCGTTCTTCACCGGTTTCGCCAACGAGAGGGGCACGGGCGCGGGGGCCGGTTGCAACCGCAACTTCCCGCTGGAGCAGGGCACCGGCGACAACACCTATATGGGAATCCTCGGCGCCGCGCTGGAAGTCGTGACCAGCTTCAAGCCGGACGCGCTGGTCGTCGCCCTCGGGCTGGACGCCTCGGAGGCCGACCCGCTGGCCTTCTGCAAGATCACCACGGACGGTTTCCGCCGCATGGGCCGGACCATCTCGGAGACCGGCCTGCCAAGCCTGCTGGTTCAGGAAGGCGGCTATATCTCCGACCAGCTCGGGGACAATCTGGCGTCGTTTCTGGCCGGATTTCAGCGTGTCCGGGCCTAGGACATCGGCGCCGCCTTGATTTCCCGCAGCAGCTTGCGCCGGATCGCCGCGATGTAATCCTCGTAATTCGCGGCGGTGATGACGAAGGCGCCGGGACCGGTGATGACGTATTCCTCGAAATAGCCGCCGAGATCCAGCACCTGGTTCTGGATCGCCAGGCCGTTGACCGTGACCCGGGCATCGGTGGCGATCTGCCGGCCCTCCCGCATGGTCCGGCCGGAATTGTTGAAGCCGTCGCCCGAGATATCGATCACCTGGCGCTGGCCGGCGAAGCCGTTCGCGGTGAACAGCGGGACGGCATAGGCAATGGCGGCCGAGATCGAGGTGGCGCCGGTCTCCACCACGCGGGCCGAGGAGGCGATATCCGCGGCGAAGGCTTCGGCGCTTTCCGGACCGTCGATCAGGCGCCAGGGAATGTTCACCGCCTGCCGGTCGGCACTCGACCATTCGACCAGGGTCACGGCGATGGCCTGGAACGCGCCGTTCCTGATGGCCTGCTGCACGTCCGGATCGTTGAAGGCGAGGGCGAGGCCGCGCAGCTGCAGATCGAACTCGTTGCGGTCGACGCTGGCGGAGGAATCGATGGCCAGCACCAGTTCGACATCGACCGGATATTCGGTCTGGGCAAGGGAAGACGGCGCGGCGGAGAAAAGCAGCAAACCCAGAACCGTTTTCAGAAATTTCAAACCATCACCCTGATCGCCGCGTTCGAACCGGTCGTGTCAGCGCGGCTTTAGCAGCCGCGCCTCTTTCCATGATGCAGCCCATGATGGGTCAAGGTCCGAGCCGTCCGCAACGGGCACATCCCGCAGCTCGCGGAAAAGTTTGCGGAAGATGGCGTTCCGGTAGTCCGCGTAATCCTTCGCCACCTCGATAAAGGCCCTGTCGCCGCCGATCACCCGGTCCTCGAAATAGATATCCAGGTTCGGGAATTCGTTGCGGATGGCCAGTCCGTTGATGGTGATGCCGCGGGCCAGCACCTGGGCCCGGGCGACATGGATCTCGAGACCCTGATTGTTCTCGCCGTCCGCCGACATGTCGATCACCCGGCGGTATCCTTCCATGCCGTTTCCGTTGAAGCTGTTGGCGGCGAACAGCAGGGCATTGGCGATGGATGTCGCGCCGGTGCCGATGGTCCGCGGCATGGCCTCGATTTCGCTCGCCAGCCTGTCGGCATCGGCCGGACCGCGCAGCACGCGCCAGCCTATGGCGACCTTCTGGAAACGCTCGCTCGACCACTGGATCACGGAGATGCCGATGGCGCCCTCGGTCCCGTTCTGAATGGCGTCCTGGATCATCGGGTCGCGGAAGGCGTTGGCCATGCCGGCGACCTGCAGGGCGAATTCCTCGTCATTGACGCTGGAGGAACAGTCGATGGCCAGCACCAGCTCGACATCGACGGGGACATCGGCGGCCCCGGTACGGGGCGGCATGCAGAGGAGACATCCGAGGACCAGGCATATGAGACGCAGCATGTTTCACCAGTGCTTTCCTGACGGACGACCATCGTCACAGGATATTGTGAAAAAACCGTGTCCATACCGCCTTAATGTGACGGAACGGCGTTTTCATCCTGGAAATCGTACTCATCGTCGTCCCTGAACTCGTCGAAATAGGGATCGGAAAAAGCGTCTCCGTCGAGCGGATAGACCATCTCGGGGCGATAGACCGGCCCGTCCCGGTGCAGAAAACTGCGAAACAGCGTGAAGGAGCCGATCGGGAACGGTCCGGCGCTGAACGGGCTGGCTTCACAGATCAGCTCGTTCACCCGGTCGAGCGGCGCGTCCCTGAACCGGGCCAGCGTGACATGCGGTTTGAACCTGCGGGTCTCGCGGGCGACACCGACCGCATCGAGGGCGGTGTCGATCTTGCGCTGCAGATGGTTCAGGTCTTCGCTGGCCAGGATCCGGGCCCAGAGGGCGCGGACCTTGCCCTTGGTCTCGAAACTGCCGAAGCCGTCGAGCTCGAGATCGAAACCGGGCTCGCGCACCCGGTCCAGCTCCTCGGCGATGTCGTCCATCGCCCGGTTGTCGACCTCACCGATAAAGCGGAGCGTCAGGTGAAAGTTCTCTTCCGCGACCCAACGGGCGCCGGGGAAACCGCGGCGCAGCCCGGAGAGTGCGGCGCGGACATGGTCGGGAAGCGCGAGCGCAACGAACAACCTGTTCATACATAATTGGCTACCACGCCCGCGCCGGCTGTCAAGGACAGGGATTAGAGTACAGCTGGTTGACCTTTTCGATCTCTTCCAGCAGGGCCTCCGGAAGGCTCATTTCGGCAGTGTCTATATTGCTTTCCAGCTGCTTCATCGTCGTCGCGCCGATGATGTTCGAGGTGGTGAACTGGCGCGTATTGACGAAGGCGTTGGCGAGGTCCGCGGGCGCGAATCCGTACTCTTTGGCGAGCTTGGCATAGGCGATCGTCGCTTCCTCGGCATTCGGCTTCAGATAGCGCGAGAAGTTCCCGGGGAAGAGCGTCATGCGGGCACCCTCGGGCTGCGCGCCGTCAAGATACTTGCCGCTGAGCACGCCGCCGGCGATGGGCGAATAGGCCAGCAGTCCGCACTCCTCGCGGATCGCCACCTCGGCCAGACCGACCTCGAAGCTGCGGTTCAGCAGGTTGTAGGGATTCTGCACCGAGACCGGGCGCGGCAGGCCCATGGCGTCGGACAGCGCGAGGCATTTCATGGTGCCCCACGGCGTCTCGTTCGACAGGCCGACATGCCGGATCTTGCCGCCCTTGATCAGGTCGGCCAGCACGGCGAGGGTCTCTTCCAGCGGAGTCCAGTCCTGCTCCTCGGCATGCACATAGTTCAGCTTGCCGAAGGTGTTCGTCGACCGCTCCGGCCAGTGCAGCTGGTAGAGGTCGATATAGTCCGTCTGCAGCCGCTTCAGGCTGGCATCGACCGCGGCGGTGATGTGTTCGCGGTTGAATTTCGGGTTGCCGTCGCGGATATGGGCGAAGCGCTCTCCCGGGCCGACCACCTTGGTTGCCAGGATCACCTTGTCCCGCTTGCCGCTGGCCTTCACCCAGGTGCCGATGACTTCCTCGGTCCGGCCGTAGGTCTCGGCCCGGGGCGGGACGGAATACATCTCCGCCGTGTCGAAGAAATTGACGCCGCGCTCCAGCGCATAGTCCATCTGCTCATGGCCTTCGGCTTCGCTGTTCTGCTCGCCATAGGTCATGGTTCCGAGGCAGATGACGCTGACGCGCAGGTCCGTTCGTCCGAGCGGGCGGTATTCCATAAGCAACTCACTTCCATTGACTGGCTGGCGGGCGATTGATGTACGGGCAGGAAAAGCCCGGAAGGCGCGGAGTTTAATCGCGGGGCACGCGATGGATCAACCGGCGGATCATTCGATCCTTGCAAGCAGGTCTTTCACGAGCGGCAAAATGCGCTCGACGATGACGGCCACACCCTCCCTGGTCGGATGAATGCCGTCCTGCTGGTTGAGGGCGGGGTCCCCGACGACTCCGTCGAGGAAGAAGGGATAGAACAGCACGCCGTGCTTCCCGGCGAGATCGCGGAACAAGGCTTCGAACTCGGCGCTGTACTCCCGTCCGAGATTGGGCGGAGCGAGCATTCCGGCAAGCAGCACCGGCAGGCCTTTCTCACCGAGCGTGGTCAGAATGGCGTCGAGATTGCGCTTCGTCTCCGCCGGCTCCAGCCCGCGCAACCCGTCATTGGCGCCGAGCTCGAGGATCACCACGTCGGGATCGGAGGCCAGCGCCCAGTCGAGCCGGGCCCGGCCGCCGGCGCTGGTATCCCCAGAGACGCCGGCATTGGTAACGATTGCGGCAATGCCGTCCGCCTGAAGCGCCTCCTGCAACTGATCCGTAAAGCCGTCACCCGGGGGCAGGCCGTATCCCGCCATCAGGCTGTCCCCGAGTCCGAGGATCCTGATTTCCGCCCCGGCGCCGGGCAGAATGGCGAAAAACATCAGCAGCGCTGCGACAAAAGCAGCGGCCTTGTGGCGGAAACCGCCCTTTGCGACGTTGCAATGCAATATACCGGCCCTATATGGCGAGGGAGCGTTAAGCTCCGGAGTGTTCCGCGTCGCCGGGTCACCCTGCCTATTCATTTTGGAAGAAAAACACATGGCACTGATCCGGCTGTCCGACCTGCACCTTAACCTGAGGAGTGGGGCGGGCGAGGTCAATATCCTGCGTGGCATTGATCTTGACGTCACTGCGGGCGAGACGGTCAGCATCGTCGGGCCGTCCGGCGCCGGGAAGTCGACCCTGATGATGGTGATCGGCGGGCTGGAGCAGGCCAGCTCCGGCGGCGTCTCCGTCGCGGACCACAACCTCTCCGCCATGAGCGAGGATGCGCTTGCCGTGTTCCGCCGGGATACGGTGGGAATCGTCTTCCAGGCCTTCCGTTTGGTGCCGACCATGACGGCACTGGAGAATGTGGCCATTCCGCTTGAACTCGCAGGGTCCCGCGATGCCTTCGCCCTGGCCGAGGAGAGTCTCGGGCGGGTAGGACTGGCGCACCGGACAACGCACTACCCGGATCAGCTGTCCGGCGGCGAGCAGCAACGCGTGGCGATTGCCCGCGCTTTCGTCACCCGGCCGAAACTCTTGCTGGCGGACGAGCCGACGGGAAATCTCGACGGTGCTACCGGCGACACGATCATGGAACTGCTTTTTGAGTTGAGCGAGACGCACGGCACTACCCTGGTGCTGATCACCCACGACATGGCGCTCGCCGAGCATAGCAGCCGGGTGATCTCCATGGCCGACGGCAGGATCGTGAATGATGTCCGGCGCGCCGCGGTCGGTGCCCCCGTGACATCCGACGATGGTATGACCGACGAGCGGCAGCGCGCCTGATGCGCAATCTGGGTATTTCCCTGACGATCGCGCGCCGGGAGTTGCGCGGCGCCGTCTCCTCCTTCCGCGTGTTCCTGGCCTGCCTCGCCCTCGGCGTGGCGGCGATGGCCGGTGTCGGCTCCGTGTCCTCGGCCATGATGGCAGGGGTCGAGCGGGACGCCCGGGAGATCCTCGGCGGCGATATCGAGATCCGCTACACCCACCGCGAGGCGGCGCCGGAGCAGGTGGACTGGTTCCGCCAGTCGGGCATTGTGGCCGAGACCGTCGAGATGCGGGCCATGGCCCGCAAGGCGGATGCGGACCGGCGCACCCTGGTCGAGCTGAAAGCGGTGAGCGACGCCTATCCGCTGTTCGGCTCCCTCGAACTGCAGAAAGGCGGCGCCATCCAGACGGAACTGGCGCAGCGGGACGGCATATACGGCGCGGTGGTGGATGCCGCTCTCGCAACCCGGCTGGAGCTTGTGCCGGGCGACATGCTGAAGATCGGCGAGGCCGTCTTCGAGGTACGCGACGTGATCGCGAAGGAACCGGATCGTTCCGTCAGTTTTGCCTCCTTCGGCCCGCGTGTGATGATTCCGGCGGCGTCCCTGCCGGAAACCGGTCTGGTTCAGCGCGGCAGCCTGATCCGCTTCCACTATCTGATCGGCTTGAAACAGGGCCTCGCAGGGGCTGACTGGATCGAGCAGACGAACAAGAAATTTCCCGATGCGGGCTGGCGGCTGCGCGGCGTGGACCGTGCCGCGCCAGGCTTCGACCGTTTCATCAACCGGGTGACGCAATTCCTCACCCTGGTCGGGCTGACGGCGCTTCTGGTCGGCGGTGTCGGCATCGCCAATGCGGTGCGGGCTTTCCTTGATCGCCGGATGGCGACCATCGCCACCCTGAAATGCCTCGGCGCCACGACCGGGACCGTTTTCACCGCCTATTTCATCCAGATCCTGGCCGTGGCCACAGTCGGCATCGGTGCCGGCCTTGCCATCGGGGCGCTGGCACCGCTGATCGCGGGCAAGCTGATTTCCGGCATGCTGCCTTTCGAGGTGCCGGGCGGGCTCTATTGGAAACCGCTTCTGACCGCCGGTGCCTTTGGATACCTGACGACTATTGCCTTCTCGCTCTGGCCGCTCGGCCGGGCGGGGGCCGTGCGCGCGGCGCAGCTGTTCCGCGCCCTGATCGTGCCGCCGTCCGGACGGCCGGCCGGGAAATACATTATCGCCAGTGCGATCAGCGCCGTGGTGCTGGCCGGATTGGCCGTGGTGGCGACGGATGACCCGAAACTCGCGGGCGGATTCATCGCCGGGGCGGTGGGTGTTCTGCTGTTGTTCGGCGGCGGGGCCCAACTCATCGTCCGGGGCGCCCGCATGGTGCCGGCGCCGAAACGTCCCGATCTGCGGCTAGCCATCGCCAACCTGCACCGGCCCGGTGCACCGACCGCCAGCGTGATCCTCTCCCTCGGGCTTGGCCTCACCGTGCTGGTCGCCATCGCCCTGATTGAGGCCAACCTGTCGCGGCAATTGAAAGAACAGATCCCGGAAATCGCGCCGTCCTACTTCTTCATCGATATCCAGCCGCACCAGGTCGAGGGCTTCATCGAAACGGTGGAGAGCGTGCCCGGCATCACAAAGATGGAACGCACGCCGCTGGTGCGCGGCCGGATCGTGCAGATTGCCGGGGTGCCGGTGGCCGAGCGCACGGTCGACCCGGACGTGCAATGGACCATCAACGGCGATCGCGGCCTGACCTATGCGGCCACGCCGCCGGCCGGCACCGATCTGGTCGAGGGCGAATGGTGGCCGGCGGACTACAGCGGCCCGCCGCTGCTGTCCTTCGATGCGGAAATCGCCCGCGGCTACGGCATTGGCGTCGGCGACACCATCACGCTGAACGTGCTCGGCCGCGAGATCACCGCGACGGTGCACAACTTGCGGAATATCGAGTGGCAGTCTTTGGGCATGAATTTCGTCTTCGTCTTTGCCCCCGGTACGCTGGAGGCGGCACCGCACAGCATCATCTCCACGGTCTATGCGGACACGCCGGAGGCCGAGGAAGCAGTGCAGCGGGCGGTCACGGACCGGTTCGCCAATGTCTCCGCCATCCGGGTGAAGGACGCGCTGGAGAATGCGGGGCGGATCATGGACGCGGTCGGCATCGCCATCCGGATCACCGCCTCGGTGACCCTGCTGGCAGGCGTGCTGGTGCTGGCGGGAGCCGTCATCTCCGGCCATCAGCGGCGGATCTACGATGCGGTGGTGCTGAAGGTGCTGGGGGCGACCCGGCGCAAGGTGCTGACCGCCTATGTCATGGAATACGGCCTGCTCGGACTCGTCACCTCGCTGGTGGCGGCCCTGATCGGCACCATCATCGGCTATGTCGTCATCACCCAATTGATGCGCGGGGATTTCTCTTTCGATACGCCGGCGGTGGTGCTGACCGCAGCCTTCTCGACCCTGATCACCATCACGCTCGGCCTGATCGGCACCTGGAGCGCCCTGTCACAGAAAGCGGCACCGCTGCTGCGGAACGAATGACGGACGGGCCGCCTTTCGGCGGCCCGCCGGATGTTTTCTGAAGATTGACGGGCTTCAGGCGACCGACAGCTTCACGTCGATATTGTTCCGCGTGGCGTTCGAATACGGGCAGACCTGATGGGCTTTCTCGATCAGATCCTGCACATCGTCCTTGTCCGCGCCGGGAATGGAGATGGCGAGGGAAACCTCAAGGCCGAAACCGCCTTCCGAACGCGGGCCGATGCCGACTTCGGAGGAGACGGTGGTGTCCGGCGTGATCTTCACCGAGGAGTCTCCCTGGGAGGTGACGAACTTCATGGCGCCGAGGAAGCAGGCGGCATAGCCCGCCGCGAAAAGCTGTTCCGGATTGTTGCCGGCACCGCCGGTGCCGCCGAGTTCCTTCGGTGTCGACAGGGTGACCTCCAGCGCGCCGTCGCTGGTCTTGGCCTGGCCGTCGCGGCCGCCGGTTGCGGTGGCGCCGGTGGTGTAGAGGACGTTGACTGACATGATATGTTCCTTGCTTTTTGGGGCGATTAAATCGTGTGCGATATAAATAGGGAGCCTCGATTAAAAGTCAAGGGCTTGCGATTTAATCGCATGCGATTAAATTCTCTCCGGACATCATGGGAGTTTATTTGTGTCAGACGCGCCTGCCGACCAGCTTCACCTGGATGAATTTCTCTGTTTCGCCCTCTACAAGGCGCATCACGCCATGAACCGGTTCTACAAGCCGCTGCTTGGCGCGCTTGGGCTGACCTATCCGCAATATCTTGTGCTGATGGCCCTGTGGGAGCAGGACAACCAGAATGTCGGCCAGCTCGGCGAGTTGCTGCATCTGGAATCGAATACCCTGACGCCGCTGCTGAAGCGGCTGGAGCAGGCGGGGCTGGTGCAGCGCCGCCGGGCCGCCAATGACGAGCGGCAGGTGCAGGTGACCTTGACCGAGCAGGGGCGGGCGCTGCGCCAGAAATCCCGCGACGTCTCGGCCTGCCTGTTCGACACGATCGGCATGACCCGGGACGAGCTTGGCGCACTGGTCGCGGACGTGAACGGCGTGACCGGCGCGGTTGTCGCCGGGCGCTAGGCGGGACTTGTACCCGCCTTTTTGTCGGCCAAATCATCGGTATGATGGAGAGCCCTGACAAAGGAGCCCAGGATGAATACTCTATCGTCGCTTGTTGCCGTGCTTGGCCTGTCGCTGGTCGTTGCCACGACCCCGGCGCGGGCCGCTGAAGAGCCGCCTGCCGACACGATCGAGCGCGGCGCGCAGATGGTGCTCGATGGCCTGCGCGCCTTCTTTTCCTCGATCCCGCAATATGAAACGCCGGAAGTCCTGCCGAACGGCGACATCATCATCCGCCGGGTCAACCCGAAGGATGGGATGTCGGACAAGAAAGATGGAGGCGAGGGCGACGGCAAGGGCCTGAAGCTCTGAGCCGGGAGCTTCAGGCGGGGGGGCGTCGCGCCGTTAGCTGAGAGCAGCCACCGTCGCACCGGCAGCATTCTTCAATGCATCGCCAGTCACCTCGAAGACCGCGTTCGGCGCCCCCGCTGCCGCCCAGACGGTCTCGAAGCCGAGCAAAGTCTCGTCCATCCAGGTCGCGACCGGTGTCAGGTGCCCGAGCGGGGATACACCACCGATGGCGAAACCGGTGATCTCGCGGACATCTTTCGGGTCGGCCCGTTCAAGCGGCTCGCCAACCAGCGCCGCCACCTTTTCCAGATCCACCTGATTGGCGCCGGAAACCAGCAGCAGTTTCAGCTCACCGCTCTCGCCACCCTTGAAGATCAGTGACTTCACGATCTGGGCAACATCGCAGCCGCAGGCGGCGGCGGCTTCGGCGGCGGTGCGCGTCGAGTCCGGCATGCGCAGGATCTCGACGGTTAGTCCGGCGGCCTCGGCGGCGGCCTTGACGCGATTGACGCTCTTGCTCATGCCCGTTACTCGGCCGCGTCCTGATACGCCTCGATCGGCGGGCAGGAGCAGATCAGGTGCTTGTCGCCATAGGCCTGATCGATGCGGGCGACCGGCGGCCAATATTTGTTGCTCCGCAGGCTGTCGACCGGGAAGGCACCCTGGGCACGGGAATATTTCCGGTCCCAGTCGTCCGCCATCAGATCGCCGGCCGTATGCGGGGCATGGGCCAGCGGGCTCTCGTCGCGGCTGAGCTTGCCGTCCTCGATATCGCGGATTTCCTGCCGGATGGCGATCATCGCCGCGCAGAAGCGTTCGAGTTCAGCCAGAGGCTCGCTCTCGGTCGGCTCGATCATCAGCGTGCCGGGCACCGGGAAGGACATGGTGGGGGCGTGGAAGCCGTAATCCATCAGGCGCTTGGCGACATCGTCGACGGTCACGCCGGTTTCGTCCTTCAGCGGGCGCAGGTCGATGATGCATTCATGCGCCACCAGACCGTTCTTGCCCTTGTACAGCACCGGGAAATGCTCTTCGAGACGGTGGGCCAGATAGTTGGCCGACAGGATCGCGACCTCGGTCGCCTGCTTCAGCCCGTTCGCCCCCATCAGCTCGATATAGCTCCAGGAGATTGGCAGGATGCCGGCGCTGCCGTATGGCGCGGCGCTGACCGGGCCGATGGCGGTTTCCTGGGCGTGCATGTTGCGGTGACCGGGCAGGAACGGCGCCAGATGCGCGCCGACGCCGATCGGGCCGACACCGGGGCCGCCGCCGCCATGCGGGATGCAGAAGGTCTTGTGCAGGTTCAGATGGCTGACGTCTGAGCCGAACTGGCCCGGCTTGCAGACACCGACCATGGCGTTGAGGTTGGCGCCATCCATATAGACCTGTCCGCCATGCTTGTGGATCAGGTCGCAGATCTCGGTGATGGTTTCCTCGAACACACCGTGGGTCGAGGGGTAGGTCACCATCAGGGCGGCGAGGTTGGCGCTGTGCTGCTCCACCTTGGCCTTCAGGTCGGCCATGTCGACATTGCCGTCATCGTCGCACTTCACGACCACGACCTTCATGCCGGCCATCGCGGCGGAGGCCGGGTTGGTGCCATGCGCGGAGCTCGGGATCAGGCAGATATTGCGATGCCCTTCGCCCCGGCTGGCGTGATAGGCGCTGATCACCAGCAGGCCGGCATATTCACCCTGGGAGCCAGCGTTCGGTTGCAGGGAGACGGCGGCATAACCGGTGATCTCCGCCAGCATGTGCTCCAGCTCTGCGATCATCAGATGATAGCCTTCGGCCTGGTCGCGCGGCGCGAACGGGTGGATGTCGGAGAAGGCGGCCCAGGTGACCGGGATCATTTCCGTGGTCGCGTTCAGTTTCATGGTGCAGGAACCGAGCGGGATCATGGACCGGTCCAGCGCCACGTCCTTGTCCGCGAGGCGGCGCAGATAGCGCAGCATCTCGGTCTCGGAATGATAGCTGTTGAAGGCCGGATGGGTCAGGAAGTCCGAGCTGCGTTCCAGCTTTGCCGGAATGGCGTCCGGGGTGCGGTCGGCGACGGCCTCGTAGGTGAGTTCCTTCATGCTGTCGAAGGCCATCATGGCCCAGAGCCGCTCGACCAGCTCCCGGGTGCAGGTCTCGTCTAGGGAGATGCCGACACGATTGTCGAAGATGCGCAGATTGACGCCCTCGATGCGGGCCGCCTCGGTGACGGAGCCGGTCCAGTCGTCCGTCTGCACGATGATGGTGTCGAAGAAATTGTCATGCGCGATGGTATAGCCGAGCTCGCGCAGGCCCTGTGCCAGGATCGCGGTCCGGCGGTGCACCCGGCGGCCGATCTTGGTCAGCCCGTCCGGCCCGTGATAACAGGCATAGGCCGCCGCCATGACGGCGAGCAGAACCTGGGCCGTGCAGATGTTGCTGGTCGCCTTCTCGCGGCGGATATGCTGCTCGCGGGTCTGCAGGGCCAGCCGGTAGGCCGGATCGCCGTTCTTGTCGACCGACACGCCGACGATGCGGCCCGGAATGGAGCGCTTGTATTCGTCCTTGGTGGCGAAATAGGCGGCATGCGGGCCGCCGAAGCCGAGCGGCACGCCAAAGCGCTGGCTGGTGCCGATGGCGACATCCGCGCCGAACTCGCCCGGAGGGGTGAGATGGGTCAGAGCCAGCAGATCGGCGGCGACCACGGCGAGCGCGCCCTGGGCATGGGCCTTCTCGACGATGCCGGCATAGTCGTGCACGGCGCCGTTGGTGTCCGGATATTGCAGCAGGATGGCGAAGGCGTCTTCCGGCAGAGCGTCGTTCTCGTCGCCGACCACCACGGTCAGCCCGGCCGGTGCGGCGCGGGTCTGCAGAATGTCGATGGTCTGCGGATGGCAATTCTTCGAGACGAAGAAAACGCTGCCCTTGTTCTTCGAGGCCTTGTGGCAGAAGGCCATGGCCTCGGCCGCCGCCGTGCCTTCGTCCAGCAGGGAGGCATTGGCGATATCGAGGCCGGTCAGATCGCCGATCATGGTCTGGAAGTTCAGCAGCATTTCCAGCCGGCCCTGGCTGATTTCCGGCTGATACGGCGTATAGGCCGTGTACCAGGCAGGGTTTTCCAGGATGTTGCGCTGAATGACGGCGGGCACGCGGGTGCCGTAATAACCCATCCCGATCAGGGTGCGGTTCACCGTGTTGGTGTTGGCATATTGCCGGAGCTTCTGCAGCACCGCGCTTTCGGTCTGCGCGGGCGGCAGGTCGAGCGGCTCCTTGACGCGGATCCTGGCCGGAACGGCGGCATCGATCAGGGCGCCGAGGCTCTCGTAGCCGAGAGCTTTCAGCATCTGTGCCTGTTCGTCCGGGCCGGGGCCGATATGACGGCGAATGAACTCTTCGCTTTCTTCCTGCTCGGCGAAGGCCAACCTGTTGTCCCGCATCTCATCTGCTCCTTCCGGCCCGTGGGCCGTACGTCTTTCTCACTGCTCGGGGGCGGCAACGGGACCCGAAGGTCCCGGCGCCCGGCCTCAGGCTTCCGTGTGCGCCTTGTAGGCGTCCGCGTCCATCAGGGCGTCGAACTCGTCCTTGTCGGAAAGCTTGATCTTGTAGAACCAGGCATCGCCCTCTGGGTCGCTGTTCACCAGGTCCGGCGTGTCTGCCAGCGCGGTGTTGGCCTCGACCACTTCGCCGGTGACTGGTGCGTAGAGCTCGCTGGCGGCCTTCACCGATTCGACGACGGCGGTCTCGTCGCCCTGGGCAACGACCTTGCCGACATCCGGCACTTCCACGAACACGACCTCGCCAAGCTGTTCCTGGGCGAAATCGGTAATCCCCACGGTGCCGATCTCGCCGTCGAGATCAATCCATTCATGGTCTTCGGTGTAACGGCGTTCGCTCATATCTGATCCCCTCAGGTGCTTTGTTTTAACGTTTGTAGCCATTCGGGACGAACGGCATTTTGGCGATTTTGGCGGGCAGGGCTTTGCCCCGAACGACAACATTTACAGCGCTGCCGGCGGCGGCGTGCTCCGTCGTGACGTATCCCATGGCCAGCGGTGCCTCGAGGCTCGGCCCGAAGCCGCCGCTTGTGATGCTGCCGATGCTGGTGCCATCCGGCGCCTGGATTTCGGTGCCTTCGCGGGCCGGTGCCCGTCCGTCCGGCAGGATGCCGACGCGCTTGCGCGGAGCGCCGTTCTTGATCTGACCGAGAATGACATCCGCGCCGGGAAAGCCGCCTTCCTCCCGCCGGCGCTTGCCGATGGACCAGGTGAGCGCCGCCTCGACCGGCGTTGTCGTCTCGTCGATATCGTGGCCATAGAGGCACAGCCCGGCTTCAAGTCGCAGGGAATCCCGGGCGCCAAGGCCGATGGCTTCCACGTCGTTCCGGGCCAGCAGCGTGCGGGCCAGCGCATCGGCCTGATCGGCCGGCACGGATATCTCGTAGCCGTCCTCGCCAGTATAGCCCGACCGGGTGACGAAGCAGGCAGCCCCGTCCACATCCATCTCGGCGCCGGTCATGAAGCTGAGGGTCGCGGCGGCCGGGGCGAGGGCGGACAGTGCCGCCTCGGCGCCGGGGCCCTGCAAGGCGATCAGCGCGCGGTCTTCCAGAACCGTGATCTCGGAGGAAAGCTGCGCCCGCATATGGGCAATATCGGCAT
Organism: Nisaea sp.; assembly: GCF_040217065.1. Classification (GTDB taxonomy): domain Bacteria; phylum Pseudomonadota; class Alphaproteobacteria; order Thalassobaculales; family Thalassobaculaceae; genus Nisaea. The sequence continues at coordinate 109,073 of NZ_JAVJNX010000006.1, read as the reverse complement.
CCTTGCAGGCCGCGTTGACGACGACCATCAACCCGTCCTCAATCCGGCAAACCATCAGGTCATCCAGGATGCCGCCCTCATTGTTGGTGAACATGCTGTAGCGCATCTGACCGATCGCGAGTCCGTCGAGATCGCCCGGCACCAGCCGTTCCAGGTCGCGTGCCGCGTCGGCGCCGGTCAGCCTGACCTGGCCCATATGGGAGACGTCGAACAGCCCGGTCCTGGTGCGGGTATGCAGATGCTCGGCCTTGACGCCGGCGGGGTACTGCACGGGCATGTCATAGCCGGCGAACGGCACCATCTTGGCGCCGAGTTCGACATGCAGTGCGTGCAGGGGAGTCTTGAGAAGGGCGGTTTCGGTCATAGGTCTCTCCGGTCAGCGAAAGGCATCCCGGCGAACTGCCGGAACCTGCCCCCTCTGTCGCTAACCTGAGAGATTCACCCGGCGAACTCTGTGCCGGGCTTTCACCGTGGGTGAGACGGTTTCCCGTCTGCTTTCCAGAAGTTCCTCGCCTCAAGGTCCTTTTGCCTGAGAGTTTCCGGGGGCGGTTGCTCCTTCGGCGCCGACCATGTGGCCGGTCTCTCCCTTGAGGGTCATCGGTAGTCGTGCAAGACAGTAATCGGCGCCAGAGAAAAAGAAAAGGGGTCACGGAGGCCAAAGGTGCCGGCCCGGCCGCCCTTATCGCCGCGACCGGTTATAGGCAAGCTGTTCCGTCGTCAGCTGGAAGCCGATCAGAACCCGGTAATTATTCAGGATCTTCTGGTCCGACGGATAGGGGATGGTCGGCTCGAACTCGTCCTTGATGGCGACGCGGCGCAGATTTCCCCGGAACGGCAGAACGTTGTCGAAGGTCTGCTTGGCGATCACCGCGCCGGTCTCGTCCGAGATGGCGAGGAAATAGGTTACCGCTGCCTGGTTGTCCTTGTTGGCCGGCCCGCGCGTGGCGATGACCTGGAACGCGATATCCATGACAAGCGCGTCGTCCTCGAAATTGCAGATCGCGCTGAGGCTGGCGAACTGGGCGTCGAATCGGACATCGGTGAGATCGCCGACGGCGCCATCGGCGAAGACGGTCATACGGTCCAGATCGTCGACGAAATTGGTCACCGGGCAGCCTGGCGGCGGGCCCTCGTCGCTGGAGCAGGCGGCCACGGACGCCAGCAGCACAAGCGGCAGCAGGGCGCGGGTCAGAAAGCGGAAACGCGATTGGGAAAACATGGCTCAGCTCTGCTAGGGTTCTGTCGGCGCACACACTACCCGCTCGGGCGCGGACCCGCAAACAGGCATGGCGCGCTTCTGTCTTCTATGGACAAGTTTTTACCGAGGGACTACATCGCGGGCATGAACAAAGCCGCTCTCACCATTTTACTGGCCACGCCGCGCGGTTTCTGCGCCGGGGTGGACCGGGCCATCCAGATCGTCGAGCGCAGCCTCGAGAAATACGGCGCGCCGGTCTATGTCCGGCACGAGATCGTGCATAACCGTTTTGTGGTCGAGGGCCTGGAACGCAAGGGTGCGATCTTCGTCGAGGAGCTGGACCAGGTGCCGCTCGACGCACCGGTCGTGTTCAGCGCGCACGGCGTGCCAAAATCGGTTCCGGCCGAAGCGGCACGGCGCAACATGGTCTATCTCGACGCCACCTGCCCGCTGGTCAGCAAGGTGCATCTGGAAGCCGAACGGCACATGAAGCAGGGCCGGCACATCATCCTGATCGGCCATGCCGGCCATCCCGAAGTGGTCGGCACCATGGGGCAGGTGCCGGACGGCACCATCACCCTGGTGGAAACCCGCGCCGATGCCGAGACGGTCAGCTTCGAGGGCGATCCGGATCTTTCCTTCATCACCCAGACCACGCTGTCGGTGGACGACACGGCGGAAATCGTCGCGGTCCTGCAGAGCCGGTTCCCGAAGATGATCGGGCCGGCCAAGGAAGACATCTGCTACGCCACGACGAACCGCCAGGAGGCGGTCAAGGCCATTGCGGAGCGCTGCGACGGCATGGTCGTCATCGGCGCGCCGAACTCCTCCAATTCCAAGCGCCTGGTGGAGGTCGCCAGGGTGCGCGGCTGCGACAAGGCGCTGCTGATCCAGCGCGCTGTCGATATCGACTGGGACTGGATGGCCGATATCACGGTGCTCGGCATCACCGCCGGGGCGTCCGCGCCGGAAATCCTGGTGGACGAGGTGATCGAGGCCTGCCGGGCCCACCGCTCGGTGACCATCGAAGAGGTCACGGTCGCCCGCGAGGACGTCCATTTCAAGCTGCCCCGCGAACTGGCGAGTTAAGTCCTTGGCCGTTTACACTGCTATTTCCGACGAGGATCTCGCGTCCTTTCTGGCCGAATACGATATCGGCGATCCGGTTTCCTTCGCCGGCATCGCCGAAGGGGTCGAGAACTCGAACTTCATGGTCCGGACGACGACCGGTACCTACATCCTGACGCTGTACGAGAAGCGGGTGAATCCCGACGATCTGCCGTTCTTCCTGAACCTGATGAACCATCTGGCCGGCAAGGGGCTGTCCTGCCCGCAGCCGGTCCGGACGCGGGCCGGCGAGATGCTCAGCCGCCTGAACGACCGTCCGGCGGCGGTCGTGACCTTCCTGGACGGGATCTGGCACCGCAAGGCGACGCCAGCCCATTGCCGGGCTCTTGGCGCCGAGCTGGCCAGGATGCACGCGTTGGGGGCCGATTTCGGCATGATCCGGGAGAACAGCCTCTCCGTGCAGTCCTGGCGTCCCCTGCTGGTCTCCTGCGGCCCGGCGGCGGACAGCGTGAAGCCCGGGCTCTATGCCTTCCTGGAATCGGAAATCGATTTCCTGGAAAAGAACTGGCCGGCCGATCTGCCGCGCGGCGTCATCCATGCCGATCTGTTCCAGGACAATGTGTTCTTCCTCGGGGACGAACTGTCCGGCTTCATCGACTTCTACTTCGCCTGCACGGACATGCTGGTCTACGACCTCGCGATTTGCCTCAACGCCTGGTGTTTCGAGACGGATGGCAGTTTCAACGTGACCAAGGCGCGGCAGATGATCACGGCCTACCAGGCGGTCCGGAAACTCTCCGACGCCGAGCTGGCCGCCCTGCCGGTGCTGGCCCGCGGCTCCGCCACCCGCTTCCTGCTGACCCGCCTTTATGACTGGCTGAACCACCCGGAAGGGGCATTCGTGAAACCGAAGGATCCGATGGAATATCACCGCAAGCTGAGCTTCCACCAGAGCGTTTCCTCCAGCGCGGGCTATGGCATCTGATGGCCGGAAAACGGGTCGAGATCTTCACGGACGGCGCCTGCAGCGGCAATCCCGGGCCCGGCGGCTGGGGCGCGATCCTGCGCTACGGCGATACCGAGAAGGAACTGTCCGGCGGCGAGAAGGAAACCACCAACAACCGCATGGAGATGATGGCGGCGATCACCTCGCTGGAATCCCTGACCCGGCCAATGCATGTGGACCTCTATACGGACAGCACCTATGTCCGCGACGGCATCACCAAATGGATCCACGGCTGGAAGAAGCGGGGCTGGCGCACGGCCGACAAGAAGCCGGTGAAGAACATGGAGCTCTGGCAGCGGCTCGAGGCCGCCGTCGAGCGGCACGAGATCGAGTGGCACTGGGTCAAGGGCCATGCCGGCCATCCCGAGAATGAGCGGGCGGACGAGCTGGCGCGTCTGGCGATCCCGTGACCGCCGCTGCCGCGGCGCCCGAGCCGGGTCAGACCCGCTGGGACATTGTCGCGCTCGCCGTAATGGCGGGCGTTGTCGCGGCGCTTCAGGTCGGCAAGGTGCCGCCCGCCCTGCCGGAGATCCGGGCCGATCTCGACCTGTCGCTGGTTGCCGGAGGCTGGCTGGCCTCCCTGCTGCACCTGTTCGCCGCACTGTTCGCCATTCTCATCAGTATGGCGACGGACCGGCTCGGCCCCGCCCGGATGGCCGTCGCGGCAATGCTGATCACCGCGCTCGGCTCGGCGCTCGGCGCCGTTTCGGAATCCACGCCCGTGCTGTTTACGGGACGGGCCCTGGAAAGCATGGGGTTCGTTGCCACCTCGATTGCCGCGCCGACCCTGATCGTGGCCGCGACCACACCGCATCACCGCTCCCTCGCGCTCGGTTTCTGGTCCGCCTATTTTCCGGTCGGCGCCGCCATCGCCATGGTCGCCGCACCGGTCCTGATCGCCTCCGCCGGATGGCGCGGGCTCTGGTTCACGGGGGCGGCCATCAGTATCGTCTTTGCCATTGTCCTGGCGCTCCTGACGGCGCCCGCCCGCTGGCCCGGCGCGCCCCTGCCGAGCCGGTCCCGCGGCTTCAGCGACGTGTTCGTCACGCTCCGCCTGCCAGGACCCTATCTCTTCGCCGCCTCCTTTTTCCTCTATGCCTGCGCGATCTTCGCCCTGATGACCTGGATGCCGACCTTCCTGATCGAGCGGATGGGCTATTCCCTGGAGGGAGCGGCCCTGATCGGCGCCGCCGTGGTGCTGGTGAACACGGTGGGCAATCTCGGCGCGGCCTGGCTGATGCATCGCGGCATGCCGCGCTGGAGCATCATCGCCATCAGTTTCCTCGGCATCATCGGCACGGCCTGGTTTGTCTTCGCCGGCAGTGCACCGGACGGGCTCCGGGTCCCTGCGGCCATCGCCATGTCCTGCATCGGCGGGGTGCTGCCGGCGGCCTGCCTCGCCGGCGCGCCGGCGCAGGCCCGCAATGCGTCGGAGGTCGCCACCTGCAGCGGCGTGGTGGTGCATGGCTCCAATGCCGGCAACCTGCTGGCCGCGCCGATCTTCGCCGCGGTCGTGACCTATTTCGGCGGCTGGTCGAACGGCCATCTGCCGATGATCGGCCTCGGGGTGACGGGGCTGTTCGTCGTGCTGCTGGTCCGGGCCGTCGATCGCGGGCGCTAGCCGGCGCCGAACCGTGCCACCAGCGCGTCGAAGCCGCTCTTGTAGATGAACTGGACGATACCGTTCGCCTTGGTTTCGTTGCCCTCGTCCGGGGCGAAGGCCGAGCGCCAGCGGACAACGCAGCCGCCGTCGGTATCTTCGACAGACAGCCAGGAGGAATAATTCTCCAGCGGGAAGGGCTTGCCGAGGATGGCATAGCGCATCCTGTGGTTATCCTCGTCGCGCTCCAGCTGCACTTCGTCGAAGGTCGGCCCGCCATTGCCGGATGTCAGGCGCCGGATGCCGCCACCCTCGCCGACAGGCTCGCAAGTCGGGACGGCCGGGTGCCAGGTATGAAGGGCCAGGAAATCGCCAACCAGCGACCAGACTTCCGAGGCCGGCGCCGCCAGCTTCACGCTCATATCCACAATAGCCATGTCAATCTCCCTCACGTACTGCATGTCCAAGGGTAGTCGCTTGAGCGGATGAGGCAAAGTCCCCGCGTCGGGCTCAATGCTCCGATTCCGACGCCGGGCCGTGGGCCCGTGTCGCCGGATGGCTCGCCTCGTTTCGCTGGATCTGCTGGACTGGCTCCAGTGCAAGGCCGCCGGGCGCGCCGGTGGCGAGGGGGGACATATCGATGAAATCGCATGCGCAGGTCGTTGTTATCGGCGGGGGCGTCGTTGGCTGCAGCGTTCTCTACCACCTGACCAAACTGGGCTGGAAAGACGTGGTCCTGGTGGAGCGCAGCGAGCTGACATCCGGCTCCACCTGGCACGCGGCGGGCGGCATGCACACGCTGAACAGCGACCCGAACGTCACCAAGCTGCAGAAATACACCATCGATCTCTACAAGGAGATCGAGGAGATCTCCGGACAGGCGACCGGCGTGCATCTCTCCGGCGGGATCATGGCGGCGGGGACGCCCGAACGGCTCGACTATCTGAAGACGATGGTCGCCAAGGGCAAATATATGGGTCTCGATATCGACTTCATCTCCCTAGACGAGGTGCAGCGCCTGCATCCGCTGGTCGATGCCAGTCACTTCACCGGCGCCGTCTACGACCCGAACGAGGGCCATGTCGACCCGTCCGGCGTGACCAACGCCTATGCCATCTCGGCCCGCAAGGGCGGGGCGGAGATCTACCGCCACACCAAGGTCGAGGAACTGGTGGCGGAAAAGGACGGCGGCTGGTCTGTCGCCACCGACAAGGGCACGATCCGCTGCGAGAAGGTGGTGAATGCCGGCGGCCTCTGGGCCCGCGAGGTCGGCCGCATGGTCGGGCTGGAGCTGCCGGTGCTGGCGATGGAGCACCATTACCTGATCACCGAGGCGCTGGACGAGATCAAGGCGCTTGAGGCCGAGCTGCCGCACCTGATCGACTTCGAGGCGGAGCTCTATACCCGCCAGGAAGGCCAGGGCTTCCTGCTCGGCACCTACGAGAAAGCCTGCGTGCCCTGGTCGCCGCACCAGACGCCGTGGGATTTCGGGCACGAGCTGCTGCAGCCGGATCTCGACCGGATCGCGCCGTCCCTCGACATCGCCTACCAGCACTTCCCGTTCCTGGCGAATGCCGGTGTGAAATCGATGATCAATGGGCCGTTCACCTTCGCACCGGACGGCAACCCGCTGGTCGGCCCGGTGCCGGGGCTCCGAAACATGTACCTCGCCTGCGGTGTGATGGCCGGGTTCAGCCAGGGCGGCGGCGTCGGCCTCGCGCTGGCGCAATGGATGATCGAGGGCGAGCCGGACATGGATATCTATGCCATGGACTGCGCCCGCTTCGGCTCCTACGCGACCAAGGGCTATACCTACGAGAAGGTGAAGGAAAACTACTCCCGCCGCTTCTCCATCACCTTCCCGAACGAGGAACTGCCGGCCGGCCGTCCGCTGCGCAAGACGGCGATCTATGACCGGCTGGCGGCGCAGAATGCCGTGTTCGGTGCCTCCTACGGGCTGGAGCACGCGCTCTGGTTTGCGCCGGAAGGCATGGAGCCGGTGGAGAATGTGACCTTCGGCCGCTCCAACGCTTTCGGCCCGGTGGCGGAGGAATGCAAGGCCGTGCGCACCGGCGTCGGCATGATCGAGATTTCCAGCTTTGCCAAGTACGAGGTGACGGGCGAGGGCGCGGAAGCCTGGCTGTCGGAGCTGATGGCAAACAGGATGCCGCGCACCGGCCGCATGGTGCTGACCCCGATGCTGAACCAGCAGGGCAAGATCATCGGCGATTTCACCATCGCCAAGCTGGCCGACGACCGGTTCATGATCTTCGGCTCCGGCATCGCGGAAATGTTCCATCTGCGCTGGTTCTGGGATCACCTGCCGGAGGCTGGCGTCGAGATCCGGAGCCGCTGTCAGGAACTTGTCGGGCTCTCCATCGCCGGGCCAAAATCGGCCGATCTGCTGGCCAAGCTGACCCATGAGGATGTCTCGACCGAGGCGATGCCGTTCATGTCTTTCCGGGAGATGAATCTCGGCATGCTCCACGCCATGGTTGGCCGGGTCTCCTTCACCGGCGAGCGCGGCTACGAGATCTGGGTGAAGCCGGATTACCTGATCACGCTCCATGACATGCTGGTCCGCGCCGGGGCTGAATTCGGGCTGAAGCATTTCGGTGGCCGGGCACTCAATTCCCTGCGTCTGGAAAAGGGCTTCGGTGGCTTCCGGGCCGAATTCACGCCGGACTATTCACCCTTCGAAGCCGGGCTGGACCGGTTCGTCGACATGTCGAAGAACAGCTTCATCGGCCGGGATGCGCTGGTCGAGGAGAAAGAAACCGGCGGCAAATACAAGCTGGTCACCCTGACCATCGATGTCGAGGATGTGGACCCGATCGCCGACGAGCCGATCTTCCACGGCGGCAAGGCGATCGGCTGGGTGACGTCGGGTGGCTTCGGTCACACGGTGGGCAAGAGCATCGCCATCGGCTACGTCGCGAAGGCATGCGCCGGGGAGACGGACGGTTTCGAGGTCGAGATCCTCGGCAAGATCCTGAAGGCGCACCGGGTGGCCGCGCCGCTGCACGATCCGAAGGGCGCCCTGATGCGGGGATGATCTGGCCGCGTTGTTGTTGACTCGGTCTCCCGGCTGGGCCCACGCTTTTGACCTCACCTGCTTGAGGTTGACCGATGACGGACCGCCGCCTGCTGCTTCTGAACGAGGATGACAATGTTCTGGTCCTGCGCCGGGGCATCGCCGCGGGCGAGCGGATCGCTATCGGCACGGGGCATGTGGAAACCGACCGCAGCCTCAATCTCGGCCACAAGGTTGCGCGCCGGGCGATTTCCGAAGGCGAGGAAATCCTGAAATACGGCGCCGTGATCGGCGTCGCCACCACATCCATCGAGGCGGGCGGACATGTTCATGTGCACAATGTCCGCAGCAACTACACACCGACCTACAGCCTGCCGGAGGAGACGCGATGACCGGCTTCAGCGGATATCCGAGGAGTGACGGGCGCAAGGGCATCCGGAATGTCTTCGTCGTGGCCTATCTGGTCGAATGCGCGCATCACGTCGCGCGGGAGATCGCGTTGCGGTTCCGGGACCGGGAGGTCCATCTCATCGGCTTTCCCGGCTGCTACCCGAACGAGTATGCCCAGCGGATGATGCAGGCGCTCTGCACCCATCCGAATGTCGGCGGGGCGCTGCTGGTCTCGCTCGGCTGCGAATCCTTCAACAACCGACTGCTGCGCGAGCAGATCGAGGCGACCGGGCGCCCGGTGAAGGCGATCACCATCCAGCAGGTCGGCGGCACACGGGCTGCGATTGCTGAAGGCGAGGCCTTCATCGCAGAGCACCTGCCAGCGCTGGAAGCCGCCGTGCGGGTGCCCATGCAGGCGGATGAACTGGTCATCGGCACGATCTGCGGCGGTTCCGACGGGACGTCCGGCATCACCGGCAATCCGGCGGCGGGCCGAGCCTTCGACATGCTGATCGGCGATGGCGCCGCCTGCATCTTCGAGGAAACCGGCGAGCTGATCGGCTGCGAGCACATCATGGCCGCCCGCGCCGCCACACCGGCACTCGCCGCCCTGCTCGAGGAAAGTGTGGCCAAGGCGGCGCGCTATTACGCGACCCTCGGTTACGGCTCCTTCGCGGCAGGCAATGCCACCGGCGGGCTGACGACCATCGAGGAGAAGTCGATGGGCGCCTATGCCAAATCCGGGGCTTCACCGATTGTCGGGTTGCTGAAGCCGGGCGACGTGCCGCCGAAAGGCGGGCTCTATCTGCTCGACGTGGTGCCGGACGGTGAGGTCCGGTTCGGCTTTCCGAACATCAACGACAATGCCGAGATCGCCGAGCTGATGGCCTGCGGCGCCCATATCAACCTGTTCGTCACCGGACGCGGCTCGGTCGTCGGCTCCGCCATCTCGCCGGTGATCAAGATCTGCGCCAATCCGGAAACCTACCGGCGCATGGCGGATGACATGGACGTGGATGCCGGTCGTATCCTTGAGGGGGCGGCGGAGCTGGACGATGTCGGCACCGAGATCCGGGATCTGGTGCTGGCCGTCGCGGATGGCGCGCGGACCCGGTCGGAAGAGCTCGGGCATCAGGAGTTCATCCTGACCTACAAGTCTTTCGAGCCGATCGGGCCGGCCTGCCTGCCGGCGGCATAACAAGAAAATCAAACCGAAGAGCTGGGAGGAACCATGTCGATCACGGAGCGGTTGGAGAAATGCTATACGGGCGTCGTCCATGACGTCATGCGGGCAATGGGGCTGAAGGACTTCACCCTGCCGCCGGAACTGCGCCCGATCATGCCGGAAAAGCCGATGGCCGGTCCCGCCTTCACCATTCTCGGCAAGGTCGACCCGACGGCGGATGCGCACGAGACGCTGCTCGCCTGGACCGGGCTGCTGTCGAAGGCGCCGGCGGGTTCCGTCTGGGTGAGCCAGCCGAACGACCGGGTGGTCGCCCATATGGGAGAATTGTCGGCCGAGACGCTGAAGGACAAGGGCGTGCGCGGCTGTGTTGCCGACGGGTTCGTCCGGGATGTCAATTTCCTGCTCGATATCGGCTTCCAGTCCTGGTCGCGCGGCTTCACCCCGCGGGACATTGTCGGCTGGTGGTTGCCGGCGGCGACCGATGTCGACGTGCGGATCGGCGATGTGGTGATCGAGCCGGGCGACTACATGCTGGGAGACCGTGACGGGCTTGTCCGCGTGCCGTCCGGTATCGTCGAGGAGGTCGTGGACAAGGCCGAGGCCGCCATCACCACCGAGAACAAGGTCCGGACGGCCATTCTCGGCGGCACAGATCCACAGGAAGCCTACCTCAAATTCGGAAAGTTCTGAGCCCGCGCGGGAAATCCTTTCGGGCCGGCGCCAGCCCGGCCAATTGACGGCCGTCACTCCCGGTCCCACATCTGCCGCTTCTGGGGACGATCAATCGGAAAAAACCATGGCTGAACTTGACGGCAAGGTGGCGATCGTCACCGGCGCATCGGCGCCGCGCGGTATCGGGCGGGCGGTGGCCCTGCGTCTGGCGGCGGAGGGTGCGTCCGTCATTGTCAGCGATATCGGCTCAGACGAGACCACGGGGCGTCTTGACGATATTGTCTCGGAGATCGCGGCGGCCGGGGGGACGGCACTGGCCGTGGCGGTCGACGTTACCCGGACGGCCGACATCGAAACCGCCGTTAAGCTGGCAAAAGACCAATTCGGCCGGATCGATATTCTGGTGAACAATGCCGGCTCTCTCGCCGGGGCCGCGAACCTGCTGGAGACCGCGCCGGAACAGTGGGAGACCAGCTTCCGGGTCAACCTGCTGGGCCCGGCCATGTTCACCCAGGCGGTGATCCCGGAAATGCAGGCGGCGGGCGGCGGCAGCATCGTCAATATCGGCTCCACCGGCAGTCTCGGCGCCGATGCCGGTTTCGGCGCCTATACCGCGATGAAACACGGGCTGGTCGGTCTGACAAAAACGGTCGCGGCGGAATTCGGCGTCGACGGTATCCGCTGCAACGTGGTCTGCCCCGGCTTTATCGCGACGGACATGCATGCGGCGGCGAATGCGCGTCTGGCCCGGGAAAGCGGCCGCCCGGTCGATGCTGTGAAGCAGGAGCGCTACAGAACGGTGGCGATGCGCCGGGCGGGCGAGCCGGAAGAGGTGGCCGAGGCGGTCGCTTTTCTGGCCGGGCCGCGATCGGAATACATCACCGGCATTGCCATGCCGATCAGCGGCGGGACGCCCGTCGGACTCTGAAGGAAATCCAAGCCCGTCAGCGTTTGCGGGCGATCACGAAGAGCGCCTTTGCCGGCCCCGGCTGCCATGTTTCCTCTATCTCAAGTCCCGCCGCTTCGAAGTCGGCGATCAGGGTCTCGGCGGTGAAAAAGCCGACCCAGGGCACGAGGCCGAGCCAGCGTGCCGGCGGGAGCACGAAGCGCAGCCAACCCAGCCGGCCGCCGGCGAGGCACGGGGTGGAGCTGATGAAGAGCCCTCCCGGCTTCAGCAGGCGCACCGCTTTCACGATGGCGTCCCGGCGGTCGCGCAGCAGGTGCAGGATGCTGTGGGCCATGACGAGGTCGTAGTCTCCGTCCTCGGTGTCCAGGCTGTCGAAATCCGCAACCTCGAAGGTGATATTCCCGATGCCGGCTGCCTCGGCCTTGCGGCGTGCGATTTCCAGCATCTTCGGTGAGACATCCACCGCCCGGATATGCGCGACATGCGGGGCATGATGCAGGGCGGTGGTGCCCGTGCCGCAGCCGATCTCAAGAACCGTCATCTCCGGCGCAAGGCGCGCGCGGGTCAGGGCCAGCTTGTGCTCGTACGCCGCCTCGTCTCCGACGGGGCGTTTCGCATAGCCTTCCGCGTGCCTGTCCCAGAATTTCGCCGTACCCGTCATTCGCATTCCCCCCTTTTGCCGGAACTTTCTGTGGCGAAAGACGCACTCTGTCGACCGGGTAAAAAGGATGCGGACACACAAGGCTGTGAGCGCCGCCTGATCGCCGTATCAGGGCGCTGTTCCGGCCCGGTGCAATTCACTCACGGCCATGCGTTTATAGGCATCGACGAGCTTGGCGCCTTCGTCCGGCGCGACCGAAATCGCGAGCCGCATGGTGGCTTCGCCAAAATGCATGATCAGGAAACAGTCTGTGGCGGCGCGCTCCGGGTCACAGTCCGGCGCGACACGGCAGAGTGCCTCGGAAAGCAGGGCGCCGCTCTTGCGGCTCTCGGCGATTTCCATGTCTCTCAGGGACTTGTCGGCGCCTATCCCGGAATAGATGTCGCGAATGACCGGTTCCGCCTGGAACAGGGCGTAATAGACGTCGATCAGCTCACCCAGCGCATCGCAGAGGGCGTCGAGCGTGTCCGGTCCGGCCAGTCCCTCCTCGATGCAGCGGAGACATTCCGCGCCGTAATGCTCGGCGAGCGCCCGGATGATCGCGCTCTTGTCCGGAAAATACTGATAGAGCGAGCCGATGGAGACGTCCGCAAGCCGGGCCACCTCGCTCATCGTCATTGCCTCGCTGCCCTTTTCGGCGATCACCGCGATGGCGCAGTTCAGCATGTGTTCAACGCGGGCGCGGCTGCGTTCCTGATTGGGCATGCGGCGGAGCGAGATGTGCTCCAGCGCGACATGCGACATATCCGGCAGTACTTTCGACATGACCACTCCATGAAACCGTCCGGCATCAGAGCAAATTTCGTTGACTCCGTAAATGTGAGAGTTTATCAGATTTCAAAATATGAGTAATCCTCACATTTACGGAGAACGAGATGAACAGATACGACGGGACGGCGCCGATCCTGGTTCTGGGCGGGACGGGCAAGACCGGGCAACGGGTTGTGAAACGGCTGATCGAGCAGGGACAGCCTGTCCGGATCGGCTCCCGGGAAGCGGCATTGCCATTCGACTGGGACGCGCCGGAAACCTGGTCGCCTGTGGTCGAAGGCGCGCGCGCCATCTACATCGCCTATCATCCGGATCTTGCTGTTCCGGGCGCATTGGAGACAGTCGGGGCCTTTGTCGAAACCGCGTTAAAATCTGGTGTAAGGCGCATGGTTCTGCTGTCCGGCCGGGGCGAGGAAGAGGCCGAGCAGACAGAGAAGATGCTGATGGGCTCGGGCGCCGACTGGACCATTGTGCGGGCCAGTTGGTTCTTCCAGAATTTCAGCGAGACCTTCCTGGCCGACGCCATCAATACGGGCGAGGTGGCGCTGCCGATCGGCGATGTGAAGGAGCCCTTCATCGACGTCGAGGATATTGCCGACGTGGCGGCGGCGGTCCTGACCGATCCCGCGCATATAGGCAAGCTGTACGAGGTCACCGGCCCGGAGCTGCTGAGTTTTTCCGAGGCTGTCGCCTCCATTGCTGAAGCGACCGGACGGCCGATCCGTTACAGGCAGATCCCGGCGGCGGATTACAGGGCGGCGATGGAGCAGGCCGGTGTGCCGCAGGACATGATCTCGCTGGTTCTTTATCTCTTCACCACAGTGCTGGACGGGCGCAATGCCAATGTGACCGATGGCGTCGATCAGGCATTGGGCCGTCCGCCGCGCCGTTTTGCCGATTATGCGCGGCGCGCCGCCAAGACGGGCGTCTGGAGCGCCGGGACGCCCGTGGCAGTCTGAGGGGGGCTCCCCGGAAGACGAGGACACCCTGAAGAAAACCCCGCGTCACAGGGTCTCGCGGGTTTTTCATTTGTCGTGCGCAGGATCGGGCGCACATTCACTTGCATGATCACTCCGCGCCTCCTCAGTGTCGCGACGGCCGTGCCCCGGCATCGCCTGTCGCAATCCGACGCCCTCGCCCATGCCCGAAAGATCTTCGAGGAGCGGGTGCCGGCCTTTGCCCGGCTGGCCCCGGTCTATGGCAATGCCGGGGTCGAGACCCGCTATCTGTCCGTGCCGCTCGACTGGTTCGCCCGGCCGCGCAGCTGGGCCGAGGCGAACCGGATCTATCTGCAGGTCGCCGAGGACCTGCTGGCCGAGGCCGCGCGCAAGGCGTTGGAACAGGCCGGTATTTCAGCCGCCGAGGTGGACACGCTTATCGTCGTCTCCAGCACCGGCATTGCGACGCCGAGCCTGGATGCCCGGATGTTGCGCCGGCTGGATTTCCGGGAGGATGTGAAACGGGTGCCGCTGTTCGGGCTCGGGTGCGCCGGTGGCGTGCTCGGCCTCGGCCGGGCGGCGCAGTTTGCCGCAAGCGGGGACGGGGAGACGGTTCTGCTGCTGGTGGTCGAGCTGTGCAGCCTGACCTTCCGCTGGTCCGATATCGGGAAATCCAACCAGGTGGCGACCGCGATCTTCGGCGACGGCGCGGCGGCGGCAGTGCTGCGCGGTGGCGGCGACGGAGACGGCACGACTGTCACGGCCTGGGGTGAGCATACCTGGCCGGACTCCCTCGATGTCATGGGCTGGTCGGTGGAGGAGGACGGCTTCGGGGTGATCTTCAGCCCGCGCATTCCCGAGATCGTCCGCACCGGCATGCGGGGCGAGGTGGACCGGTTTCTGGCTCGGAATGAGCTGACCCTTTCCGACATCGACCTGTTCGCCTGCCATCCGGGCGGCGCCAAGGTTGCCGATGCGCTGGAAGAGGCGTTCGGGCTGCCCGGCGGCGGCCTCGCGCAGTCCCGGTCGGTGCTGCGGGACTATGGGAACATGTCGGCGGCGACCGTGTTCTTCGTGCTGGAGCGGATGCAGGCGGACGGTATCGACGGCCAGCGTGTGCTGGTCCAGGCGCTCGGCCCCGGTTTCACCGCCGGGTTCGCCGTGCTGGAAGGGTGAGCGGGATGGAATTCGGCTGGGCGCAATGGGTCGTGTTGATCGTCGCGGGCCTGCGGATGGCTGAACTGGTTCATGCCCGGCGCAACCTGACCCGGCTGATCGCCCGGGGCGGCGTAGAGCATGGCGCCCGCCATTACCCGCTCTTCGTCCTGTTGCACGGCAGCTGGCTGCTGGCCCTGTTTTTCCTGGTGCATGGCGATGTGCTGCCGAGCCTGCCGCTGCTGGCTCTCTTCGCCGCCCTGCAGGCTGTCCGCGTCTGGATCATCGCCAGCCTCGGGCCCTACTGGACCACGCGAATCGTCACCCTGCCGGACGCGCCGCTGATCCGGCGCGGTCCCTACCGGTTTCTCCGGCATCCGAACTATCTCCTGGTGGCGGTGGAAATTCCGCTGCTGCCGCTCGCTTTTGGCGCCTGGGATATTGCCGCATTGTTCGGCGCCGCCAATCTGGCCCTGCTGGCCTACCGGATCCGGGTCGAGGAAGCGGTTTTGGCGGAACGGCGGGATTTGTAGATCACCCCACCAGAACCGTCATCCCGAACCCCGATCCGGGACCTTTCGATCATAAGGCGGTGCCCAGCTTGGGCAGATCCCGGATCAGGTCCGGGATGACGATTGGGAGAACGGATGACGACTAAGCGAGGCCCCCGCCGTCAGAACCCGGCATCGCCTTCCCAGTATTTGTCGTTCAGGTGTTTCATCAGTTTGTCGTGGCTCTTCTCCAGGCAGCCGCGCAGGCGGACCTTGTAGCCCTGGTCGCCATAGGCCTTGCAGCGCGCGTAGGCGTCGCGGGCGGACTCGACGCCTTGCGGCGAGAACTGTTTCAGAGCGGCCGGCGTGGTCGCCTTGTCCCAGACGCCGCCGCGCAGCGCTTTTTCCGCATACCCATCCGCCGGCAGCAGGTTGATCATCCGGGACATCAGCGCGCCGCTGTCGGCCCGGGGCGAGCCGTTCTCGAAATAGCCTTCCGCCAGCATCCGCTTCTCGCCAAGCGCGGCTTCCAGGTCCTCATCGCTTGGCCGGGCGGCGACAGTCGGCTCGGAACGCGGCAGCAGGGAGATCCGGCGCGGCACGCTCAGGGAGACCGCGGCGGCATCCAGCGCGGCAAGCCGGTGCCCCTCCATGGAGATCCGGACCGAGGTATAGGCGCCGGTGCTCTCGAAATGCAGCAGGCCCGCGGCCGAGAACTCGGCGGTGCTGCCGTCCTTCTTCTGCACAATCATGGTGATGTCGCCATCGCCCGCGACGTCATAGACATGGCCGGCATCCGGCTTCGGACGGTGTTCCTGCAGGCAGAAGGCGGAAAAGAACCCTGTGCAGCTGCCGTCCTCGCAATCGAGCGGAACGGGAAGCCTGGTGGCGACCAGGCCGAGGACCTGGGGCAGTTCTGATGTGGCCGCGCGGGCCTCGGTTGTGCCGCTGACGGGGCCGGTGGCGAGACCGGCGGCAAGGCCGAGGCAAAGGCCGAAAGACGCAAGATGTCGGAACATGGCTGTTTCCTCCGGAGCTGGCCGGTCGGTCCCGCAACCATGAAGGCCGGGACCTCCGGCTTTATGCGTTACCGAAAGCATCTCACCGCACGCGCAAAGGTTCAATTGCCGAATTCGCCGTTCACGCGCATGGGAAGCCCGCGCGAGGCAACGGGAGGCAGCGGTATCGCAGGCTCAGCAAGGGATTGCGCCGGATCAAATCTGGCTCAAGGGCGACAACGGATGACGGGCATTTGAAAGTTCACACTTCCAATCGTGCTCATATCGATGCAGCGAACGAAATTGTGGAGGACACGAGATGACCGCTGAAGCCCGGGATCTCGAAAACGCCGGTACCGGTATTGATGCTGCCGCGGACGCTGCAGGCGAAGCGCCCGGCCGTCGCGGCCGCAGCGGCGGTGGCCGCGAAGCCCGCCGCGCCTCCAGGGCGAAGCCGTCCCAGCTGCAGGCGCCCTACATCACCCGCAACGTGCCGGTCTATGAAGTCCTCAGCGAGGAAGGTCTCGAGATCATCGAGGCCAATGCCGACACCATCATGGAAGAGATCGGCATCGAGTTTCAGGACGATGCCGAGGCGCTGGAGCTCTGGCGCAGCGCCGGCGCGGACGTGCAGGGAACGCGGGTGCATATCCCGCGCGGTCTTGCCCGCACGCTCTGCGCGACGGCACCCTCGACCTTCACCCAGCATGCCCGCAATCCGGCCCGCTCGGTCGAGGTCGGCGGCAAGAATACGATCTTCGCACCGGTCTACGGCCCGCCCTTCGTCAGCGATGTCGATGGCGGCCGCCGCTATGCGACCATCGAGGACTTCCAGAATTTCGTGAAGCTGACCTACATGCTGCCGTCGCTGCACCATAGCGGCGGCACGGTGTGCGAGCCGGTCGATCTGCCCGTGAACAAGCGGCATTTCGACATGGTCTATGCCCATATGAAATACAGCGACAAGCCGTTCATGGGCTCCGTCACCGCGCCGGAACGGGCGCAGGACACGGTCGACATGGCGAAGATCCTGTTCGGTGCCGCGTTCGTCGAGAACAATACTGTCTGCACCAGCCTGATCAACGCCAACTCGCCGATGGTCTGGGACGGCACCATGCTGGGCGCGCTGAAGACCTATGCCCGCAACAACCAGGCCTGCATCACCACGCCCTTCATCCTCGCAGGTGCCATGTCGCCGGTGACGGTGGCGGGCACGCTGGCCCAGACGCTGGCCGAAGCCATGGCCGGGATCGCCTTCACCCAGCTCGTGCGGCCGGGAGCGCCGGTGATCTTCGGCTCCTTCGCCAGCTCCATCTCCATGCAGTCCGGCGCCCCGACCTTCGGCACGCCGGAGCCTGCCATGGTGCTCTATGGTTGCGCCCAGCTCGCCCGCCGTCTTGGCGTGCCGTTCCGCTCCGGCGGCTCGCTCTGCGGCTCCAAGACCCCGGACGCGCAGGCGGCTTACGAGTCCGCGCAGACCCTGAACCCGACGGTGATGGGCGGGGTGAATTTCGTGCTGCACGCGGCCGGCTGGCTGGAAGGCGGTCTCGTCGCCTCCTACGAGAAACTGCTGATGGATGCGGACCAGCTCGCCATGATGCCGACCCTGCTCGGCGGCGTCGATCTGACCGAAAACGGCCAGGCCATGGACGCGATCCGCGAGGTCGGCCCCGGCAAGCATTTCCTCGGCTGCGCCCATACCCAGGCGAATTTCGAGAACGCCTTCTTCCGCTCCAAGGTCGCCGACAACAACACCTACGAGCAATGGGCCGCCGAAGGTTCCCGCGACGCCTATCAGCGTACCGGCGACCGGGTGAAGACCATGCTGGCGGAATACCAGGCCCCGGACATCGATCCGGCGGTGGACGAGGCGCTGGTCGCGTTCATGACCAAGCGGAAAGCGTCTTTCCCGGACTCGATGGTCTGATCAGATTGAGGACGGCGCGGCGGCTTACCAGCCGTTGCGCCGGTCCCACCGGGCGATGATTTCGTCCGAGCCTTCCTCGAACACTTCATAATTCTCATACGCCGCCACCGTCATGCAGACATGGTTTGGCAGGACGCGGACGCGGGCGCCGATGGGCAGTTCCGCGAACAGTGCCGGGTCGGGCAGGTGGACTTCGCCGTGTTCCTGATGGGTGCCCCGGATGGTGAGGTTGTGCAGCGGTTTTCCGGTCTCCAGGTCCGCCAGCAGGCCGAAGCCCATATCGCCTTTCTCGCCGAGCGCTTCGGTCGAGCGGTCCTTGGACAGGGCGATGCCGCCCGCATCGAGGATCAGGGTGCCCCGGGCCTTGTTATGGGAGATCACGCTGGCGACAACGGTGGCGGCGATATCGTCGATGCCGTGACTGCCGATCCCGGCCTGGAAAAGATCCCCCAGTGTATAGACGCCCGGGCGCATTTCGGTGACGCCGTCGAGGTGATCGGCATAGAGCGTGGTCGGGGTCGAGCCGACGCTGACGATCGGGCAGGCGATGCCGTCGGCCCGGATCAGCTCGGCCATTGCGACAGCCGTATCCCGTTCCGTCGCGGCGACGGCTTTCATGTCTTCCGGCGTGCGTCCGCGATAGGAATGACCGGCATGGGTCATCACACCGGCAAGGCGGGAACGCGGGGCCGTGTCGAGAATGCGGGCGATGGCCAGCAGCCGGTCATTGTCCTGGTCGACACCGGTCCGGTGCTCGCCGCAATCCACCTCGATCATTACAGCGTGAGTGCCCGGATGGGCGGCGATGGCCTCCGCCACCTCCACACTGTCGATCAGGACCTTCAGGTCCGCACCCCGGGCTGTCAGTGCGGCGGCGCGGTCCAGCTTCGAGGGCGGGATGCTGACCGCATAGAGGATGTCGGCGAAACCGTGCTCGAACAGATAGTCCGCTTCCGCCAGCGTCGAGACGGTAACGCCGCCGGACTGGCCTGCCGTCGCGATCCTGGCGATCTCCGCCGACTTGCCGGTCTTCATATGCGGGCGCAGGGCCACGCCGAGTGCGGCGGCGCGCGCGCTCATGCGGGCACAATTGCGCTCCACCCGGCTCTTGTCGAGGATCAGGCAGGGGGTCTGGAGATCGGAGAGTTTCATGGTCGCTCGCGGGGCTGGTGTCGGCGGGATAGGCAGCCTAGTGCCCGAGCTGGTCGTGCGGCAAGCCTATGCAGCGGCCGCGTCTTTGCGTTTCTTCAGTTTATGCCCAACCTCGACGATGGCGTTGATTGCAGGGACCAGTTCCAGGCCAAGATCCGTCAACGCGTATTCGACGGACGGCGGGGAGGTCGGCTTCACCGTGCGGGAGATGACGCCGTGCTGCTGCAGGTCCTTCAGCCGTGCCGTCAGCATTTTTGACGAGACTTCGGGGATATCCGCCTTCAGCTCGCTGAAGCGGCGTGGGGCCTTGCTGAGGTACCAGATAACGTTCGGCGCCCAAGCGCTGGAGATAATGCTGAGGCAGGTTCCGAGCGGGCACTCCTCCGGTGGCGGGGTGACCGTGTTCTTCCGCATTTTCAGGGCCATGGTGGGATTACCTTCCGGTGTGCTGGTTACCAAGGCGTAACAGGATAATGAGCTTACCAAATATCACTTAATTTACAATTGTGACCAGCATCACTAGGTGAAGGGCGTCATAGCAGCAGAAGGAGCGCGGAATGACGTTCACCCACAACGCCACCGCCCGCTTGGGCATTCGGCACCCAATCATCCAGGGGCCGTTCGGTGGCGGCCTTTCGACCATCGAGCTTGCGGCGGTGGTTTCCAACAGGGGCGGGCTCGGATCCTACGGTGCCCACATCACCGCACCGGAAGACATCGGCGCGTTGAGGCAGGAACTTGCGGATGCCACCGACGCGCCTTTTGCGCTGAATCTCTGGGTTTCGGACCACGATCCGGGAGGGGAGCACCTGACCGATGAGGCGTTCGAGAAAGTCTATCCGGTCTTCGCCCCCTATTTCGAGGAACTCGGGTTGGCTAAGCCGACACCGCCGGACCGTTTCCACCACCGCTTCGACGACCAGATCGAAGCGCTGCTGGAAGCGCGTCCTCCGGTATTCAGCTTCGTCTTCGGTATTCCCTCACCGAAGATCCTGCAGGAATGCCGCCGCCTCGGCATCCGCACCATGGGCGCCGCCACCACGCTGGCGGAAGCGGAGGCGCTGGACGCGGCCGGGGTCGATCTCATCGTCGCCACGGGGCTGGAAGCCGGCGGGCACCGGGTCTCCTTTCTGAAATCCGCGGAGGACAGCCTGACCGGAACCTTCTCGCTGACCCAGGTCGCCGCATCCCATGTCAAAGCGCCGGTGATCGCTGCCGGCGGTATCGTCGACGGGCGCGGCGTCCGCGCGGCCCTGACACTCGGCGCCGGCGCGGCCCAGATCGGCACCGCGTTCCTGGCCTGCGCCGAATCCGGCACCAACCAGGCGCACCGGGACCTGCTCTTCACCGATGCGGCCCGGGATACGGCGCTGACCCGGTCCTATACCGGCCGTCTGGCCCGGGGGATCCGCAATCGCTGGGTCAGCGAGATGGCCGGACGGGAAGCGGAGCTGCCGCCATTCCCGGTGCAGAGCTGGTTCTTCGGCGCCATCAAGGCGGCGGCGCTCAAGGCGGGACGGGACGACCTGGTCTCGCTTTATGCCGGCCAGTCCGCACCGAACCTTAAACACCGGTCGGCCGTCGCGTTGATGGATGAGCTGACCGGCGATCTCGAATCCGTCCGCGCTGCCTGAATGAAGCGGGACACCCCGGCCGCCGGAACGTCTCATCCATTGCCGCATTGTGCGGCGCCGGTCCTGCGGCTTTTCCAAAGGAGACCAAAGAATGAAGCTCTATTACATCCCCGGTGCATGTTCCCTCGCATCCCATATCGTGTTGCACGAAACTGACGCATCATTCGCTATCGAGAAGGTCGACAGTGCCACGCACAAGACGGAAACAGGCGCCGACTTCTTCCAGATACACCGCAAGGGCTATGTTCCGGCCCTGCAGCTCAAGGATGGAGAAGTGCTGACCGAAGGTGTGGCCATACTGCAATATCTTGCCGACAGTTCCGCCCGGAATGATTTGTCCCCGCCGCAGGGCAGTATCGAGCGGGCCCGGCTGCAATCGGAGCTCAACTTCGTCTCCGCCGAGCTGCACAAAGCGTTCAGCCCGCTGTTCAAGAAAGACTCGACCGAAGATGAAAAGACCGCGGCGCGCAAGAAAGTAGCCCTGCGTCTAAATGACGTGGAGACGGTGCTGTCAGATGGTCGTGCATTCTTCCTCGGGAAAGATTTCTCGATTGCCGATGCCTATCTCTTCACGATTTCGAACTGGACAAATGTGACCGGTCTCGGACTGGGCGAGCGGCCGAATCTGATCGCCTATATGGGCCGGATGGCTGAACGTCCGTCAGTGCGTGCGGCGATGCAGGCGGAAGGTCTGATCGAGGCGGCGGCCTGATCAGGTTCCAATTATCGTGGCGAAGGTCCCGCTGCTGATCTATCTGGCAGCGAGACCTTCCGCCCAGTCGGGGCGGCCGCGTTCCATGGCGAGTGTCGTCATCAGCGGAATTTTGTTTTCAATACAATCGGATATGGTTTTGTATGGCACCGGGTCTGACCTTTTTGGGACGGTCAGCGAAATGCGCGGACGGGGTGACGAGTCAAATCCATGGCTGAGGCGAACCTGAAAGAAAAACTGGCACTTCTTTACACCGGGCGGAGCCGCAGGGCGGTGCTGTTCCGGTACGCGCTGATTGTGTTTGACGTTTTCACGATCGCCTTCTTCATCGTCACGATCCCCATGAGCCCGTCGGCCAAGATATTCCTGATCGATATTGTCGTTGGACTGCTGATCTTCGGCGATTTCATGGCCCGGCTCTGGATCGCCCCGAACAAGATCCGCATGTTGGGGCAGATCTATACAATCGCGGATATTTTCGTGATCCTGTCACTGCTGCTGGCGCCGATCTTCAGCCAGAGCTTCGCCTTCCTGCGCATTCTCAGGGCACTCCGGCTGCTGCATTCCTACCAAGTGCTGCGCGACCTGCGGTCCGAAACGCCGTTCTTCCGCC
This sequence comes from Nisaea sp., assembly GCF_040217065.1. GTDB lineage: Bacteria > Pseudomonadota > Alphaproteobacteria > Thalassobaculales > Thalassobaculaceae > Nisaea. The sequence continues at coordinate 86,960 of NZ_JAVJNX010000006.1, read as the reverse complement.
GGAACGAGGAGGTCATCCTCGGCTCGGTCAATCTCGGCGTGTTCGTCTTTTTCGTGACCTCGCTGGTCTTCGTGCTGCAGTTCGGCGCCAATCCGGGAATCGAGGACTTCATTGCCGCGCTCTATTTCACCGTGTCCGCGCTGACGACGACCGGGTTCGGCGATATCGTGCTCACCGGCACGGTCGGGCGGCTGCTCGCGATTGTCATCATGGTCGTTGGCGTGACCCTGTTCCTGCGGCTGGCCCAGGCAATTTTCCGGCCGCAGAAGGTAACTTACCCCTGCCCGTCATGCGGCCTGAAACGGCACGAGGAAGACGCAGTTCACTGCAAGCATTGCGGCGAGCCGCTGAAGATCGAGACAGAAGGCATTAGTTAGGCCGGCCTCGCGTCTGGCCGCGGGTTATCCGTTGGCGATATCCGCGAACGTCCCGTTGCTGATCCAGCCGGTAGCGAGACCCTCGGCCCAATCGGGGCGGCCCCGCTCCATTGCAAGTGTTGCCATGTCCAGATGTGCGTAAGGCACATGGCGGTGGGTGACGGACCAGCCTTCCGGCCGTTTTTCCAGAATAGCGTAGCTGGCGTGGGGCTTTCCGGCCTGCACCTTGTGCGGGATGGGTTCAAGGTCGATATAGGCAGGGCAGCCGACAGATCCCGGATTGACGATCAGACGCCCGTCCGCCAGCGCAACGGTCCGGGGCAGATGGGTATGGGCGCAGAGGATCAGCGGCTGCGTGATGCCTTGTGCACGCGCTTCGATGTCGGTAAGCGCCGCGCTGCGGGTTCTCCCTTCCCGGGTCACCTGCTCCAGCCAGTAGGTGTTGTCGTCTTCCGGCGTGCCGTGGCAGAGGAAGACTTCGTCGCGCCAGACCATCGTTGCCGGAAGCTGCCGGATCCAGTCGAGCGTTTCCATCGCCAGCTGGTCATGGGCGAGGCGGTCCGACGTCCCCATATCTTCGGGCGCGAGTTCGATGAGCCAGCGGTCGTGATTGCCGCGGATCGAGACGGCATTGATGCCGCGCAGCAGTTCCGCTGTACCTTCGGCATCCAGCGGCGAGCTGAAGAAATCCCCGAGATTGACGATGTCGGAAATCCCCTCGGCCTCGATGTCGGCGATCACTGCTTCCAGTGCGAGGCTGTTTCCGTGAATGTCGGCGATAGCGGCGAATTTCATGCTGCGTTTGTATCGCACCTTGAGCCGTTCAGCCTACGTTTTCGATCCGGACGCCGAATTCCAGCCCGGCATCTTCCAGATACATCCAGAGATATTCGGCGAAGCTGGCCCGGACGAGAATGTCGTAGCTCGGCGTCTCGTCGGTCTGGTCGAACAGGACCGTGATCCGGCCGAGATGGCTTTGGGCGCACTGGCCGGGGCCGAATTCGCGGGGATGCAGGTCGATGGCGCAGCCCTTGATCATCACGTCCCGGGCGTGCCTGCCGGACAGCCGGATCAAGGTGTAATGCTCCGTCACGTCGGTGACGGCGGCATGCAGATTGGAGACAGCCTTTGTCAGCGCGGCGGCGAGGCCGGTATCGTCGCTATAGACCATCCACTCGTTCGGGCCGGTCCAGAGCACACGGGCTGTCTTCGAGCTGGCGACGGTGCCCGGCTTTGCCGGCAGCTCGACACCGAGCGCTTTCTTGACGGTCGAGACGAATTTCTTGTCCGACGGCAGGCCGCGCAGCACCAGTCTGGTCTGGAACGGGATCTCGGTCAGGGTGACCCCGGCATCGGACGGGCCGCCGATGACGATGTCGAGCGGATCGAGCGGGGTGCGGGCGGTGAGGGTTTCCAGATCAGCCATCGATCCGCTCTCCTTCCAGATCAAAGAACCGGGGTTCGGTCACCGTGACTTTCACGACCTTGTCCTCAAGCGGGACATGCAGGGTCTGGCCGTGCCGGGCATGGCCGCCCTTGATCAGGGCCATGGCGATGGAGCGGCCGCAATTCGGGCTGTAATAGCTTGACGTGACATGGCCCAGCATGACCATCGGCGGCTGCGGTTTCAGCTTTTCGACCACATGGCCGCCTTCGGGCAGCACGGTCTGCGGATCTTCCGTCAACAGCCCGACAAGCTGCTTGCGCTCCGGTGAGGCCATGCTTTCGCGCTCAAGGGAGCGCTTGCCGACAAAGTCCGGCTTCTTCTTCGAGACGATCCAGTCCATGCCGAGATCGAGCGGGTTCACCGTGCCGTCGGTTTCCTGGCCGACGATGATGAAACCCTTCTCGGCCCGCAGCACATGCATGGTCTCGGTGCCGTAGGGCGTGATGTCGAACTCCTTGCCGGCCTCCATCAGGGCTTCCCAGAGCGCCAGGCCGTAGCGGGCCGGGACGTTGATCTCGAAGGACAGCTCGCCGGTGAAGGAAATCCGGTACAGCCGCGCCGGGATGCCCGCGACGGTGCCTTCCTTCATGGCCATGAAGGGGAAGGCGTCGGCGGAGAAGTCCACGTCATTGCAGAGTTTCTGCATCACCGCCCGGCTTTTGGGGCCGTTGATCGCCACCACGGACCATTGCTCGGTCACACTGGAGAAGAAGACCTTCAGGTCCGGCCATTCGGTCTGGTGCCATTCCTCCAGCCAGGACAGCACGTTCGCCGCGCCGCCGGTGGTGGTGGTCATGTGGTAGTGGCTCTCGCCGATGCAGGTGGTCACGCCGTCATCCATGACCATGCCGTCTTCCTTCAGCATCAGCCCGTAGCGGCAGCGGCCGACGCCGAGCTTCAGCCACGCATTGGTATAGATGCGGTTGAGGAATTCGGCGGCGTCCGGCCCCTGGATGTCGATCTTGCCGAGGGTCGAGGCATCGAGAATGCCGACAGAATCGCGCACGGCCTTGACCTCACGGTCGATCGCTTGCCTGAAGGTCTCGCCGTTCTTCGGGAAATACCAGGCCCGCATCCACTGACCGACATGCTCGAATTTAGCGCCGTTGGCCCGGGCCCATTCGTCGATCCGGGTCTTGCGGATCGGCTCGAACAGCTTGCCGACATTCCGGCCCGCATAGGCGCCGATGGTGGCCGGCGTGTAGGGCGGGCGGAAGGTGGTGGTGCCGACAGACGGGATCTCGGCGGCGAGCACGTCCGACAGGATGGCGAGCGCATTGACGTTGGAGGTCTTGCCCTGGTCCGTGCCCATGCCGGTGGTGGTGTAGCGCTTCAGATGCTCGACCGAGCGATAGCCTTCGCGGGCGGCGAGCTGCACGTCGGCGGCGGTCACGTCGTTCTGGAAATCGACGAAATGCTTGCCCTTGCGGCCGAGCCTGGCCTTGCCCGGCGTGATCCAGAGCGGCCGCAGGCTGCCCTGTGCCGGCTCGGTGGCTTTCGGGGCGGCGGGAGCGCGGCCCTTGTGTCCGGCTTCGCGCGCGGCTTCGGCCCCGAGCTTGACACCTTCCTTCAGGCCGTCGGCCAGACCCATGGTGCCATTGCAGGCACCGGCACTGGCCAGGGCCTGACTTGCCGTGCCGGGGATGAACGCAGCCATCTCCGGATCCCAGGTGAGCTTGCCCTTGGACTGGGAGAACAGGTGCACGGTCGGGTTCCAGCCGCCGGACATGGCGATCAGGTCGCAATTGAGTGATTTGGCCGTACCGGTGACGCCGGTGCCGTCCGCGTCAAGCTGCATGACCTCGATGCCGGTCACTTTCTGCGTGCCCTGCACCGAGACGATGCCGTGGTTCTCGTAGACGGTAATGCCCTTGGCCCGGACCGCGTCGGCCAGCGGGCCGGTGACGGAGGCGCGGACATCGACGATGGCGGCAACCCGTCCATGCGCCTCTTCGAGGGCCAGGGCGGTGCGGTAGGCGTCGTCGTTATTGGTGAAGATCACCGCCTTGCGACCCGGCAGCACGCCGTACCGGTTGACATAGGTGCGCACCGCCGAGGACAGCATGACACCCGGACGATCATTGTCCGTGAAGACCAGCGGCCGTTCGAGGGCGCCGGTGGCCAGTACCACGCGTTTTGCCCGGATCTTCCACAGCCGCTGGCGCGGGGTGTGTTCCGGCGCCGCGCCGAGATGATCGCTGACCCGCTCCAGGCCGGTCAGGTAGTTGTGATCGTAATAGCCGGTGATGGTACAGCGCTTGACCAGAGTGACCTCCGGCATCGCTTCCAGCTCGGCAACGGTCTCCTCGACCCAGCGGGCAGGCTCCTTGCCGTCGATCTCGCAATCGCTTTCGGACAGCAGCGATCCGCCCCAGTCCGCCGTCTCGTCCGCCAGGATCACCCGGGCACCGGTCTTGCCGGCCGCCAATGCGGCGGCCAGACCAGCCGGGCCGCCGCCGACAATCAGAACGTCGGCATGGGCATGGACTTTCTCGTAGCGGTCCGGATCGCGGTCCGGCGGGGCCTTGCCGAGACCGGCGGCATGCCGGATGACATGCTCGTATTTCAGCCAGAGCGAGGCAGGCCACATGAAGGTCTTGTAATAGAAGCCCGCCGGGAACAGCCGATGGAAGACGGAGTTGATCGCGCCGACATCGAACTTCAGGTTCGGCCAGCGGTTCTGGCTGGCGGCTTCCAGACCGTCGAAGATCTCGATCTGGGTCGCCCGCAGGTTCGGCTCCGACTTGTTGCCGCCGCCGAGCTGGATCAGCGCGTTCGGCTCTTCTGATCCGGCGGCGAGGATGCCGCGCGGACGGTGATACTTGAAGCTGCGGCCGATCAGGTGGACGCCGTTGGCGATCAGGGCGGAGGCGAGCGTATCGCCCTCAAAGCCCTCGTAGCTCTTGCCGTCGAAAGTGAAGCGAACCGGCTTGGAGCGGTCGATGCGCCCCTTGTCGCGGATCCGGAAAGACTGCCCGCTCATGTGCCCGACACTCCCGCTTTCGCGTTCTTCTCGGCCGCGCTCTGGCGCCGCCAGTTGCCTTCATAGGCCTTGATGCCTTCGGGACTCTTCGGCAGCTCCCCCATCGGGTAGACCTCGATGATCTCGTCGGTGGCGGTGTTGCGCACGACGTTGAACCATTGCCGGCAGCCGGCGCTGTGCGACCAGCGTTCCAGGAACGGACCCTTGGCGTTCTGCTTCAGGAACAGATATTCGGCCCATTCCGCGTCGCTCAGCTTTTCCGGCGCGGCCGGGCGCAGGATGTGGGCCTCGCCGCCATAGTGGAATTCGTTGTCGTCGCGCGGTCCGCACCAGGGACAGGTGATATGCAGCATGTCTCGTCTCCCTAGTGCGCGACGCCGGCGGCGCCGTGTTCGTCGATCAGATAGCCGGTTTCGAACCGCTTCAGGCTGTACGGCGCGGCGATTGCATTCGGCTCGTCCCGGGCGATCAGGTCGGCGAAGACATGCCCGGAGCCCGGCGTTGCCTTGAAGCCGCCGGTGCCCCAGCCGCAGTTGAAATAGAGCCCGTCGATCGGAGTCTTGGAAATGATCGGCGAGGCGTCGGGGCATGTATCGACGATACCGCCCCAGGTCCGCAGCACGCGCAGGCGCGAGATGATCGGGTAGAGTTCGACGCCTGCCGCCAGCAGGCTCTCCACCGTCGGGATGCTGCCGCGCTGGCTGTAGGAATTGTAGCTGTCCACACCGGCGCCGAACACCAGCTCGCCCTTGTCGGACTGGCTGATATACATATGCACCGCGTTCGACATCACGACCGTGTCGATGCAGGGCTTGATCGGCTCGGAGACGAGCGCCTGCAGCGGCCGGGAATCGATCGGCAGGTTCAGGCCCGCCATGGAGGCGACGACGCCGGAATGGCCTGCGGTGACCACGCCGACCTTCTTGGCCTTGATGGTGCCGCGGCTGGTCTCGATGCCGGTGACCTTGCCGCCGTCGCGCAGGATGCCGGTAACCTCGCAATTCTGGATGATGTCGACGCCGAGATCGTCGGCCGCCCGGGCATAGCCCCAGGCCACGGCATCGTGCCGGGCGGTGCCGCCACGGCGCTGGATGAAGCCGCCCATGACCGGATAGCGAATGCCGGGATTGGTATCGATGATCGGCACCAGCTGCTTGATCTGGGCCGGGCTCAGCACCTCGCTGTCGATGCCGTTCAGGCGGATCGCCTCGACCCGGCGGCGCATTTCCTTCAGCTCATGTTCGGAATGCGCCAGCGTCAGCACGCCGCGCTGGGAGAACATGACGTTGAAGTTCAGCTCCTGGCTCATGCCTTCCCAGAGCTTCAGCGCGTGCTCATAGATACCGGCACTTTCGTCCCAGAGATAGTTGGAGCGGATGATGGTGGTGTTCCGGCCGGTATTGCCGCCGCCGATCCAGCCCTTTTCGACCACGGCGATATTCCGGATGCCGTGCACGGAGGCGAGGTAATAGGCGGTTGCCAGCCCATGGCCGCCGCCGCCGACAATGATCACGTCGTATTCCGGCTTGGGTTCCGGCGACCGCCAGGCCTTTTGCCAGTTCTCGTGATAGCTGAGCGCATTGCGCGCCAGTGCGAAGATCGAGTAGCGGGAAGCCCCGCCCCTCAGTGCCCGCATGCCATTCGCGGAACCCTTCATCGCCATGCCCCCATAGAACCAAAGAATTGCCAGAATGATCGGGACCGTAATCGGAGCTGTCCAGCCCCTGTTGTTCCGGCCCGACCTGCGGTGACGCCGCTGGAACAGGCCGCAAGGGTTCTTTTATCGCATACGTGCGTTGCTGTGACTCTAAAGCTGCGGAATGTAGTCCGCCTTGTCCGGCCGCTTGTCCGGGTTGGCATGCAGATCAATTGCCATGAGCATGTTTTGCCTGCCGGTTTTGTCGCGAATTGGCAGGCGGACGCAGCAGATGCCGTATTTACGGTTGCGCCAGATGAAGCGGTTTTCGTGAATGGTCGGACGGCCAGACGACAGGCATTGGCGGTTTTGCTGGATAAGGGCGGCGGCATAGTCCGGATAGGGCATGTCGCTGACCCGCGTGCCGGTCAGGTCCATGCCGCCCTTGTTCGCGGCAATAGTCGCATAAAGCCGATAGATGAAATCGGCACCATCATCCACGGGATCCAGCAGGGAAATGCGGCCCATCAATGTGCCGAAGCTCTCCGGCCGGAAATGCGACTGGAGCGGAAAGCCTACCCCGGTCCAGCTATCCCACCGTTCCAGCATATGCAGGGCAGGGCGAACGGCGGGTGCCTCGCGCGTAAGCTCGGCGGCGGAAATCAGTCCGCCGCGTCTCGTACCGTCGAGATTCGGGACGTGGTGGTCTTCACCAGACATGTTCAGAACCGGGAGGGTTTAATTGAGACGAAACTTCCGCTTCAGGCCTTCATGGAAGAGCCGCTCGGCATGATCGGTCGGTGTCGGTGTCCCCGCCGGGTTGTCGACATACCAGTCCCGGTACTCCGCAAGCCGGACGGAATTCAGGAAATCCTGACAGTTCCGGCCCCGGTTGGCTGCCTTGAAGCGCAGGATGTCGTCGAAGGTGACGCCAGTCACCTCGACCTTCTCCACCAGCCCGTTGTTGTCGAAACCGAGAACGATGCGGTTCAGGTACGGGTACTGGGCTTCCGCCAGCAGCATCGCCGTCCCGCCGGCATTGCCGGCCGGCGCATAGATCCAGCAACCGACATGGGTCCATTGCTGATGCAGCATGCGCAATACGGAATCGCGTGACCCGGTTGCCGCCTCGCCCTTGCGGTGGAAGCGGATGGCGACAGGGTCGTTGATGGCGGCCTTGATATCCTGGAGCCGGGCACCGCTCTTGGCGGCAGAGGCGAAGTCCAGCAGCAGCTTCCGGACGGTCTCCTGATGTGCCGCATCCGGACCGGTGTCAGCTTTCATCTCGCTTTCCGGCGCCATGGCGAGGTCGACCATGGGGGCATCCAGCGCCTGCCAGTCGGCGGCGAGCTCCGCTGAATATCTTTCGGCGCCCGGATCGAAACAGCCATGCGGATCGGCCGGCGAGCGTGCGGTTAAAAGTCCGCTCGGCCCGGCCGCGATATAGGTGGCAACCGCGGCATCGTAGCGGCTGAAATCCTGCCGCATGGCTCCGTAGAACGCGATGCAGGACCGGCCCGCAACCTGTTGCGCGGAGACGGCCTCTTCGCTGGTTTCGAGGCGTGACACCATGTGCGATTGCAGGTTGTCGAAGGCGCCACGGATACTGGCGCGGGCTGAGGGGCCGGCAGCGTCGATCTTGCGCATCAGCAGGCCGTTTGTGTCCTGCGGCATTGCGCCCAGGATGCGGGCGGGATTCATGCCCGCGGGGAGAATGTCCGAAAACAGCAGGGTCCCGGATGTTCGCGTACGGATGCTGATCTGCTGAAATTCGGGCGCGCCGGTGGAAATGCGCACCATCGTGCCGCCCTCTGACAGCGGAATGTCCCGGTCGAGTTGGTGTTCTTCGGCTGCATTCGGGGCGATCGCGGCAATCAGTCCGGCAATGGAAATGCCCGTCTCGTGTCCCAGCAGCATTTCCGCCTGTTCAAGCAGCGGCACTGAAAATTCGGGCCGGGCGGACAGATTGAGAGAGCGCTGCGGGATCTCGCCGGCACGCAGCAGGATCGGACTGCCTGTCAGACGTGCGCCGTCATGCAGCGGCAGCATGCTGCCATCCGCACTCAGCGTCCGGGGAAGGGAGCCGGATGCATCCTCGTATCGGGCCGTGATCAGCAGCGACCGTTCGACCACCACATCGCAGCAGAATTTCTCAAGACCGGTTTTCGGTGCCGCGGCAGGCGCCGAGACGGTGACTTCTTCGGTGAGGTAGCAATCCTCGAAATGCCTGGCGATCGCCGGGCAGGCGATCGGACCGCCGTTCGGCGCGATGGCGGCATCGAACGGTCGGGATGTTTCTGACAGGCACAATGCAAACAGTGCCGGCCCGCCGAGCAGGATTACTGCGATCACGGCGGCAATTGAGAGTGCCGCACGCTTTCCCCAGGGCGTGCCCTGGCGCGGGGAGCCGGGTTTTTCCTCGGCGAGTTTGTCCGCCGGATCTTTCGTCGCGGAAAGTTCGGGGTTTGGCTTTTTCTTGGCGGCGGCCGGTTTCTTCTCCGCGGATGCTTCGGCATCTTTTTTTTCGGGAGTAGGCGTTTCCGGCTGGCTGGCGTTCGAAGTCTTGTTGAGATCCTTCTTGTCGTCGGGATTGTCGGGTGCCGACATATCGAAACTCCACATGCAAAACGCTGATGGAAAAGATATGCGAAAACAGCGTGAAACACCAACTTGTTGGCACGCTTAGCGGAGGACGGCCTGCTCTGTCCTTACTCTTTCCGCGTATTCACTTTGTTTAAAGGGCCTGTTTGGGCCAAGGCGCCGCCTGTTTCGGCGAGCCTCTGCCTCTCCGGACGTTTCACCGGCGGTCGGCAAATGAGAGGCCGATAAAAAAATCGCACACGACTTAATCGCTTCCTATTGATTTTGGCGTATGTTGAATCTAAATATATCGTGCACGATGAAATCGAGCAAGATTTTAAATCTGAAACCTGGAGGAAAACCTCACGAATGAACCCGACACCCCAAGGTCCGCATCTTTCCCGCCGTCAGGCGCTGATCGCGGGAGGCCTTTCCGGACTTGGCCTGGCGTTGCTTTCCCAGGCCGCAGCAACAACCGCATTTTCAAAGATTGGAGACATCACCATGATCACTTTCACCACAAATGACGGAGTTGAAATCTTCTACAAGGACTGGGGTAAGGGACAGCCGATCGTGTTCTCCCACGGCTGGCCATTGTCGTCGGACGCCTGGGACGCACAGATGCTCTTCTTCGGCCTGAACGGATATCGGGTCATCGCCCATGACCGCCGGGGACATGGGCGTTCGGCTCAACCCTGGGACAATAACAACATGGACCGCTATGCCGACGACCTGGCGGAACTGATCGAGCATCTGGATCTGCGGGACGTCATCCTGGTTGGTCATTCGACTGGCGGCGGCGAGGTTTCGCACTATGTCGGACGGCACGGGAATGATCGTGTGGCGAAAGTCGTGCTGGTCGGCGCAGTGCCGCCTCTGATGCTGAAAACCGCCGATAATCCGAACGGTACACCGCTTGAGGTGTTCGACGGAATCCGCGAGGGGACGGCTTTGAACCGCTCGCAGTTCTTCCAGGACCTGACGGTCCCCTTTTATGGCTTTAACCGCGACGGGGTCGAGGAAGTGCAGGGCCTGAGGGACAGCTTCTGGCTTCAGGGCATGGCCGGCAGCATCAAGGGGCAGTACGACAGCATCCGGGAATTCTCGGAAGTGGATTACACGGCTGATCTGAAAGCGATCCGGCGGCCGACCCTCATCGTGCACGGTAGCGACGACCAGATCGTGCCGATCGAGGCATCGGCGCATCGTGCGGCCGAAATTGTGCAGGGTGCTGAGCTGAAAATCTACGAAGGCGGTGGGCACGGTCTGGCCCAGTTGCAGGCGGCACAATTCAACACCGATGTTCTGAATTTCATCCGCGCTTAAGCCGGGCTGGATCTTACGAAGAGAACAAACAAAAAGGGCCGGCGCATGCGCCGGCCCTTTACTCTGTCGTGTCCCGCGTCAGGTCAGGCGACGGCCTGGCCTTCCTTGCGCAGGTGATCCAGCGCCCGGTCGAGGCCACGCCGGAAGCATGCGAACATCTCGTCGATCTGGGGCTCGGTGATGATCAGTGGCGGACAGAAGGCAACGCTGTCACCGATGGCGCGCAGCATCAGGCCTTCCTCGGTCGCCAGATTGGCAACCATCGGGCCGACGCCGGCGGAAGCCTCGAACGGCTTCTTTGTCGCCTTGTCCTGCATCACCTGGATGGCGCCCACAAGGCCGACACCCCGGGCTTCGCCAACCAGCGGATGGTCGGCGAAGGCGCGAATGCCCTTCTGGAAGTGCGGGGCAACGCCCTGCACCTTCTCCATGATGTTTTCCTCGTCGTAGATCTTCATCGTCTCGAGGGCGACGGCAGCGCAGACCGGATGGCCGGAATAGGTGTAGCCGTGGCCGAAGGCGCCGAGCTCGGCGCTGGCCTTCTTCACCGGCTCGTAGACCCGGTCATTGATGATGGTCGCGGAGATCGGCAGGTAGCTGGAGGACAGAGCCTTCGCGCAGACCAGAATATCGGGTTTCATGTTGAAGGTTTGCGAGCCCCAGTAGTTCCCGGTCCGGCCAAAGCCGCAGATCACTTCGTCGGCGACCAGCAGGATATCGTACTTGTTGAGGACCTTCTGGATCTTCTCGAAATAGGTCTTCGGCGGAACGATGACGCCGCCGGCACCCATGACGGGCTCGGCGAAGAAGGCGGCAACCGTGTCCGGACCTTCCTCGATGATCAGGTTCTCGAGGCTGTCGGCGAGGCGGGTCGCGAAATCCTCTTCGCTCTCACCCGGATTGCACTTCGAATAGTGGTGCGGCTCGTCCGTGTGGATGAAGTTGGCGATCGGGGCGTCGAAACCCCGATGGTTCATCGACCGGCCGGTCAGGCTGGCGGCGGCGAGGGTGATGCCGTGATAGCCGTTCACCCGGCCGATGATCTTCTTCTTGTGATGCCGGCCGAGCGCGTTGTTGTAGTACCAGATGATCTTGATCGCGGTGTCGTTCGCTTCCGAGCCGGAATTGTTGAAGAACACCTTGGACATCGGCACCGGCATCTTGGAGATCAGCTGCTCCGCCAGATCAATGCTGGGCAGGTGCGCCTTGTGCGCGAAGGTATGATAGTATGGCAGGGTGTCGAACTGCTTCATGGCAGCCTGTTTCAGGCGCTCGGAATTGAAGCCGAGCGAGGTCGACCAGAGCCCGGCCATGCCCTCGATATATTTTTTTCCAGAATCATCGTAGACATAGATGCCTTCCCCCCGGTCGATGATCATCGGGCCCTTTTCTTCATGGGCCTCGAAGTTCGTGTAGGGATGCAGCACATATGCGACGTCTCGCGCCGCCGGTGAATTCGGCTGAAAGGTCATGACGATTCTCCTTCGGGAACGGCGCTGAACAGGCCGTGGGGACTGCAGGCAGCATAGCATGCCAAATGGGCTTGAAAAGCCCGTGACCAGTTCGACAAAGAAATCATAGTGATGCCAAATTACCGCACATGTTGCTGCGTGCTGAAGCATAGGTAAAGCGCGACCCCTGCAATTTCGCGTTGTACGTTTCTGTGCCGTTTTCTGCGGGGTTGGCGAACATCAATGTCATTGACGCCACCAGGACGAGAGGCTTTTATGCATCAATCCCGGCAATTGTTTTCGTCGGGCCGTGCCCTGGCCGCGATCCCGACAATCAAGAAGGGTCTGCACCGGGCGCGACAGAGGCATCATTGGGGAGCTTTCCATGCGTAAAGCATTCACCGCCCTTGCGGTCGCGGCAGCTGTTGTCGCTTCCGGAGGTTTCGCTGAGGCGAAGACCTTTAAGTGGGGCTTTCAGACTGACACCACATCTCTCGATCCGCATGCTCACAACGTGACCTTCACCCTCGGTTTCCTCGGAAACATCTATGAGGGCCTGGTCCGTCGCGATGCGGATCTGAAGTTCGAACCGGGTCTTGCCACCAAGTGGGAAAACCTTGAGCCGACCCGCTGGCGGTTCCATCTCCGCAAGGGCGTCAAGTTCCATAACGGGAACGACTTCAACGCGGACGACGTACTCTTCTCCTACGAGCGGACGAACAACGAGGACGCCAACCTGCGCGGCCGCGTCGTCGGTATCACGGAAGTCGTCAAGATTGACGATTACACGGTCGACTTCATCACCGAGAAGCCGAATCCCATCATCTATTACGAGTGGGATACCTGGTTCATCATGGACAAGGAGTGGTCCGAGGCGAATGGCGCCACCACCCCGACGAACATGTCCAAGGGTGTCGAGAGCTACGCCGCGCACCATGAAAACGGCACAGGCGCTTTCACCATCACCGAACGCCAGACCGATGTTAAGACCGTCTTGGTTCCGTTCGATGGCTGGTGGGACAAACCGCAGCACAACTTGACCGAAGTCATCATGACCCCGATCAGTCAGGACGCGACCCGCGTCGCGGCGCTGCTCTCGGGAGAGATCGACATGGTCTTCCCGGTTCCGGTCCAGGACATCGACCGGGTGAACAAGAACGGCGGTACCAGCGTGCTGGTCGGCCCGGAACTGCGGACCATCTTCCTGTTCTTCGACATGTTCCGCGACGAGCTGCTCTATTCCAACGTCAAGGGCAAGAACCCGTTCAAGGACCTCAAGGTCCGGCAGGCGATGTATCACGCGATCGATATCGAGGCGATCAAGAAGAAGATCATGCGCGGTCTCTCCGATCCCTCCGCGATCATGATCTCGCCGAAGCTGTTCGACAGGTCGGAAGGCTTCCAGCGTCTGCCGTACGATCGTGACAAAGCCAAGGCCCTGCTGGCCGAAGCCGGCTATCCGGACGGGTTCGAGACCCGGATGGACTGCCCGAACGACCGCTATGTCAACGACGAGCAGATCTGCCAGGCAATCGTGTCCATGCTTGCCAAGGTCGGTATCAAGTCCACCCTGGTGGCGCAGCCGAAGGCGAAGTATTTCGCAGCCATCGCTCCGAAGGGCGGCAGCGACTATGCGTTTGGCCTGCTTGGCTGGACACCAGGCAGCTTCGATTCCTGGAACGTGATCTGGAATCTGCTCTCCACCCCGACTCCGGACAAAGGCCGTGGCCTCTATAACTACAGCGGCTACAGCAATGCACGGGTTGATGAGTTGGCTGAGTTGATCGGTGTTGAGACGGACAAGGCAAAGCGCGATGCATTGATCGAGGAAGCTTTCCAGATCACCACGAACGATGTTGCGACGATCCCGCTTCATCAGCAGGCCCTGGCCTGGGGCAAGCGCGACAACGTCGAGCTGAGGCAGCGGGCTGACAACCAGTTCCGCTTCTATTACGTCAACGTGAAGTGATTCACTGGCGATAATCAGGTGCGGGCCGGTCCTCTGGACCGGCCCCTGCCTTTATGAGAGATCTGCTAACTTGCCGGAAAGCGTGACCGTTTATGGTTGCATTCATACTTCGTCGGCTGGCTCAATCCATTCTCGTGATGCTTGTGGTCAGCCTCGTCGCCTTTTTCATGTTCCAGTTTCTCGGCGATCCCGTGAACCAGATGGTCGGTATCGACACACCTGAAGCGGAGCGCGAAGCCCTGCGCGAACGGCTCGGCCTGAATGATCCGTTGATCATTCGTTTCGGCAAGTTCGTCGTGAACGCGGCGCAGCTCGAATTCGGGTTGTCGTATCAGCATAAGTCGCCGGTTACGGACCTGCTGCTCGAGCGTTTGCCGGCAACCATTGAACTGAGTGTGGTTTCCGCCATAATCGCCTTTGCGCTGGCACTGCCGGCTGGCGTTTACACAGGACTCTACCGGAACCGGTGGAGCAGCAAGGCGATGCTGACCCTCTCATTGGTCGGTATATCTGTGCCGACCTTTCTCATCGGTATTCTCTTTATCTATCTCTTCGCGGTTGTGCTCGGCTGGCTGCCGTCTTACGGACGCGGCGACGTTGTGACGCTTCCCGGCGGCTGGACAACCGGCCTGCTGACGGTCAGCGGCCTCAAGGCAATCGTCCTGCCAGCCCTGACGCTCGGACTTTTTACCCTGACCCTTATCATGCGGCTGATCCGGGCTGAAATGCTGGAAGTGTTGCGGACGGACTATATTAAATTCGCTCGCGCGCGCGGGCTTACGAACCGGGCAGTCAATTTCGGCCACGCCTTGAAGAATACGATGGTACCGGTGATCACGGTGACCGGTCTTCTGCTCGGCAACCTGATCGCTTTCGCGATCATCACCGAGAGCGTGTTCCAGTGGCCGGGAATGGGACGCCTGTTCCTGCAGTCCATCCAGGAAGTCGATCTGCCCGTCATGTCTGCCTATCTGGTCATGATTTCGTTCCTTTTCGTCGTTCTGAACCTGATCGTCGATATTCTTTATTACGTCGTTGACCCGCGCCTGCGCGTTGAAGGTCATGGCGGCGGACATTGAGGGCCGAGATATGACTGATACAACCTCGCTCAAAGTGACACCCTCGAAGCCGAGCCTGCTGTTTCGGATCTGGGATCACGAGCTCTGCTACAGCTTCAGGAACTCGCCCCTGACCGTCGCGGCCGCTGTGGTTACGCTGCTGCTGATTCTGGCGGCGGTGTTTGCCGGTGTGATCGCGCCGCATAATCCCTACGATCTGGCCTCCATCGACCTGATGGACTCCGAATTGCCCCCGGTCTGGGTGGAAGATGGCGACCCGCGTTTCCTGCTCGGCACGGACAATCTGGGCCGCGACATCTATTCCACAATCTTGTATGGCATGCGCATCTCTCTGCTGGTCGGATTCGCAAGCGTCGTCTTTTCCGCTGTGATCGGTATCTCGGCCGGCCTCGTCGCCGGATATGTCGGCGGAAAGGTGGATGCAGTGATCATGCGGATCGCAGACATCCAGCTTTCCTTCCCGACCATCCTGATCGCCCTGCTGATCGACGGGATCATGCGCGGCATCCTGGACCGGGAACAGCATGACGCCATGATCATCCCGGTGCTGGTGCTCTCCATCGGTATCTCCAACTGGGTGCAGTATGCCCGTACCGTGCGTGGCTCGACCCTGGTGGAGCGGAACAAGGAATATGTCCAGGCGGCCCGGATCATCGGCCTGCACCCGATCCTGATCATGATCAAGCATGTACTGCCGAACGTGATGGGGCCGGTGCTGGTCATCGCCACGCTGGGTCTCGCCTTCGCCATTCTGACGGAAGCGACCCTGTCATTCCTCGGTGTCGGCATGCCGCCGACCGAGCCGTCGCTCGGCACCCTGATCCAGATCGGGAACGACTTCCTGTTTTCCGGAGTCTGGTGGATCGCGATCTTCCCGGGGATGACGCTTGCGATCCTCGTTCTCGCCGTCAATCTCCTCGGAGATTGGCTCCGTGATGCCCTCAACCCGAAGCTGCGCTGATGTCGAAACATCTTCTTGAAGTCAGAAACCTCCGTATCGATTTCCCGACGCGGAAGGGGATTCTGACAGCCATCGACGATGTGTCCTTCCATATCGACGAGGGCGAAGTGCTCGGCGTGGTCGGGGAATCCGGCGCCGGAAAATCTCTCACCGGGGCGGCCATCATCGGCCTGCTGGAGCCGCCGGGACGGATCTCCGGCGGCGAGATCGTCATGAACGGGCGGCGGATCGACAATCTCGAATACGAGGAAATGCGGAAGATCCGAGGCCGGGAGATCGGCGCGATTTTCCAGGACCCGCTGACCAGTCTGAACCCGCTCTATACGGTCGGACGGCAGCTCACCGAAACAATCATGACCCATACGGACATGACGCCGACGAAAGCCCGGGAACGGGCGATCGAGTTGCTGACCGAGGTCGGCATCCCGGCGCCGGAGACACGGGTCGACCAGTATCCGCACCAGTTCTCGGGCGGCATGCGCCAGCGCGTCGTCATCGCACTCGCGCTGTGCGTCAATCCGAAGCTGGTGGTGGCGGATGAGCCGACCACCGCGCTCGACGTCTCGATCCAGGCGCAGATCATCGCGCTCTTGAAGAAGCTGTGCCGGGAACACGGGACGGCGGTCATGCTGGTGACCCACGATATGGGTGTCATCGCCGAAACCGCCGATCGCGTGGCCGTCATGTATGCCGGACGGATTGCCGAGATCGGCCCTGTCCGCCAGGTCGTGAAGCAGGCCAAGCATCCCTATACCGAAGGCCTGATGGGCTCGATCCCGATGATCGGACACACCGACGAGAAGCTTCGCCAGATTGAGGGTTCCATGCCGCGGCTGACCAGCATCCCGACCGGCTGCGCCTTCAACCAGCGCTGCCCGAAAGCCTTCGATCGTTGCTTTAAGGAGCGGCCGGATACGATCGCGGTGGATGGAACCGAGGTAGCCTGCTGGCTCTATGACAAGGAGGCGGCCCATGTCTGATGCGACGACCGCCAAGAAACCTGCCGTGGCGAAAGAAACCTTCGAGACCATTCTCGAAGTGAAGGGCCTGAAGCGCTATTTCGACGTTTCCGCACCCTGGCTGAACCGGGTCCTGGAAGGGGCGCCGGAGCAGATCCTGAAGGCTGTCGACGGTATCGATTTCGCCATCAAGCCGGGGGAGACCTTCAGCCTGGTCGGCGAGTCCGGCTGCGGCAAGTCAACGGTGGCGAAGCTGATCGTCGGCCTGCACGGGCCGAGCAGCGGGTCCATCGAGTTCGAGGGCCGGGACATCGCCAACCTGTCCCGCAAGCAGATGGGGCCGATCCGCCGCCGCCTGCAGATGATTTTCCAGGATCCCTATGCCAGCCTCAATCCGCGCTGGAAGGTCCGGGACATCATTGCCGAGCCGATCCGCGCCTTCGGCCTGGCGGACAGTCCGGACGAGGTGCTGGAGCGGGTCGGGCAGCTGCTCACCCAGGTCGGTCTCTCGCCCGTCGACGGCGAGAAATATCCGCATGAATTCTCCGGCGGTCAGCGCCAGCGGCTGTCCATCGCCCGCGCCCTTGCCAGCGAGCCGGACTTCCTGGTCTGCGACGAGCCGACATCGGCGCTCGATGTGTCGGTGCAGGCCCAGATCCTGAACCTGATGCGGGACCTGCAGAAGAAACTGGGGCTGACCTATCTCTTCATCAGCCACAATCTCGCCGTGGTCTGCCATGTCTCCGACCGGGTCGGCGTGATGTATCTCGGCCGGCTGGTCGAGGTCGCGCCGTCGGATATCCTGTTCACCCGTCCGCGCCATCCCTACACGCGGATGCTGCTGGACACGATCCCGGATCTGGAAATGTCCGGCCGCGAGCGGATGCCGGTTGCAGGCGAGGTCCCAAGCCCGATCAACCCGCCATCGGGCTGCGCCTTCCATCCGCGCTGCCCGTTCGCGAACGACCGCTGCAAGAGCGAGCGCCCGGAGCCCCGGCCGCTGGCCGACGGCGCCGTTGTTGCCTGTCACGGTGTCGAGGAGGGCCGGGTGCCGGACGATCCGATCATGGCCAAGGTGCCGGTGCCGGAAGGGCTGAACGTCTAGAAAAAAGCGCGACGGCGTCGCGTTCCCTGTCATCCGCATGAAAAAGGCCCGGGCGGTTTCGCCCCGGGCCTTTTCTCTGTCGCAAAACGTCAATCAGCCGCGTTGGCCGGCTATTTCGCGTAACCGATCCCTTGCAGCGCTTCCTTGATCTCCGGCAGGATCGACGCGTCGTCGATGGTTGCCGGCATCGGGTAGGTCTCGCCGTCGGCGATCTTCTGCATGGTGCCGCGCAGGATCTTGCCGGAGCGGGTCTTCGGCAGGCGCTGGACGATGGTGGCCTGCTTGAAGGCGGCCACCGGGCCGATGCGGTCGCGGACCATCTGCACCAGTTCCTTCAGGATCTGCTCCGCCGGCGTGTTCACGCCGTCCTTCAGCACAACGAAGCCGAGCGGGACCTGGCCCTTGAGCTGGTCGGCAACGCCGATCACGGCGCATTCGGCGACGGCCGGGTGCCCGGCCAGCACCTCTTCCATGCCGCCTGTGGACAGCCTGTGCCCGGCGACATTGATGATGTCGTCCGTCCGGCTCATGACATAGAGATAGCCATCCTCGTCCATATAACCCGCGTCACCGGTCTTGTAATAGCCGGGATAGTCCGCGAGATAGCTTTCAACGAACCGGTCGTCATTCTGCCAGAGCGTGGGCAGGGAGCCCGGCGGCATGGGCAGCTTGATGGATATGGCGCCGATCTCACCGCGCTTCATCTCCTTGCTGGCCTCGTCGAGGATCTGCACGTCCCAGCCGGGCACCGCCCGGGTCGGAGAGCCGGCCTTGATCGGCAGCAGCTCGATACCGATGCAGTTGGAGGCAATCGGCCAGCCGGTCTCGGTCTGCCACCAATGGTCCACCACGGGAACCTTCAGCTTCTCCTCGCACCAGTGCAGCGTGTCCGGATCGCACCGCTCGCCTGCCAGGAACTGGGCCTTGTAGTGGCTCAGGTCATACTGCGCGAGCAGCTTGCCGTCCGGGTCTTCCTTCTTGATCGCCCGGATCGCTGTCGGCGCGGTGAACATGGTGCTGACCTTGTGCTCGGCGATCACCCGCCAGAAAGCGCCGGCGTCCGGCGTGCCGACCGGTTTGCCCTCGTACAGCATGGTGGTGCAGCCGTGGAACAGCGGCGCATAGACGATATAGGAGTGCCCGACCACCCAGCCGACGTCGGACGCCGCCCAGAAGACCTCGCCCGGGTCGACGCCATAGATGTTCTTCATCGACCATTTCAGGGCGACGATATGGCCGCCGGTCGACCGGACGACGCCCTTGGGCACGCCTGTGGTGCCGGAGGTGTAGAGGATATAGGCCGGGTCGGTGGCGAGCACTTCGGCGCAGGGTGCCGGCGCGGCGCCCTCATGCGCGGCGTTCCATTCTATGTCCCTGCCGGGGGTCAGTTTGGCCTCCGCCATCGGGCGCTGATGGATGATGCAGTGATCCGGCTTGTGCGTCGCCATCTCGATGGCGCCGTCGAGCAGCGGCATGTAGGCGACGGTCCGGCCCGGCTCGATGCCGCAGGAGGCGCTGACGATCAGCTTCGGCCTGCAATCGTCGATCCGTTTTGCCAGCTCGTTCGAGGCGAAGCCGCCGAACACCACGGAATGCACCGCGCCGATCCGTGTCGCGGCCAGCATGGCGATCACGGCTTCGGGAATCATCGGCATGTAGATGATCACCCGGTCGCCATAGCCGAGGCCGTATTTCGTCAGCACGCCGGCAAAGGCGGCGACCTTGTCGGTCAACTCGCTGTAGGTGAAGCTCTGCTTCGTGTCCGTGACCGGGCTGTCATAGATCAGGGCGGCCTGATCGCCGCGACCTTCCTTCACATGCCGGTCGAGGGCGTTGTAGCAGGTATTGGTCACACCGCCGGGATACCAGCGGTAGAAGGGCGGCTTGCTGTCGTCGAGCACCCTGTCCCAGCGCTTGAACCAGAAAACATCGTCGGCCGCCGCGCCCCAGAATGCTTCCGGGTCGTCGAGAGAATGCCGGTAGACCTCGTCAAACTGGCCCATATCCAGAGCCTCCCTGAAATCGTTTTATCGTGTTTCTCTGACTGCATGGTCGATGGCCGTGGAGGGCAAATCAAGTGCCGGATTGCCACATCCGGCACCACGCCGACGGCAGCATGTCAGCCGCTCAGTATTTTCCCGAGAATCCCTTTCTTGCGGCCGGTCCGGCTGGTCTCGTCGGCCAGCCGTTCCGCCTGCAGGTCGTGTTCCTGCGCCTGCAGCAGTTCGATCCGGTCGCGCCGGATGAAGCTCTCGACCCCGCGGCCCTGGAACAGGGTGAGGCCGCGTGCCAGCAGATCCGGGATCACGGCATCGTCGACGCAGTTGAACATGATGATCCGTTCCGGGCCGACCGCGGCAACAGCGGCAGAGAAGGCGGCCCATTCCGGCGCGCTGGCCGGCGTCAGATGCCGGTCCCACATGATCTTCAGATAGGCGAAGCGCTCCGTTGGCACCTCGAGTTTCGGCAGGGACGTCCAGCGGATGCCGTCCAGCGCAATGGGAAAGTTCTCGTGCTCGAGATCTCCCACCATGCGGTCGAATTCGGCCCGTTCGTGCAGGGCCTCGACATAGGGCACTTCAAGAATGATGCGATTGCGGGAGGTCATCGGAATGGCGGAGAAGGCCTCGTCGAGTTCCCTTTCGATAACCACCGTGCTGTTGACGTTCACCGTGTAGGTCTTGCGCGCCTTGAGACGATCGTCCACCAGATGGTCGAGCATGCGGATATCGACGACTTCGATCACTTTCTCGAAAAGCCAGGGATTGGCCCGGATGTCCTGCCCGAACATGTCGTCGAGCGCGTCGATGGAAACGGTGAGCGCGCTGGCCAGCGAGACCGGGTGATGCGGGTCGGACAGATTCCAGATGGTCTGCTCGCGCACCAGATTGGCGATATCGGCATTCCGCAGCGACTCGAACAACCGCATGAAACTCTCGAGTTCGCCGCTGTCGCGGTTGGGTTGCCGTGTCCTGGCCGCTTCCGCCATCAGTTTGCGGCAGATTTTGGCAATCTTGTCGGATTCGGTCGCGAGCCGGAGTTCCTGGTGGCGGGCGCCGCCGCGGCCGCTGCGCTTCAGGAAGGCATCGAGCTTGTCGACCGCGAAGACGGCGAGATGAGCCTGTTCGTCCGGCGTGACGATGGCGACAATATGGTGAGACAGCCGGTACATCCGGGATTTTCCGTCTTTGGGTGCCACGTCAATGCGCGCGATCAGCGTCCGGAAGAATATCGGATCGCTGATATGCGGGATGGATGACAGGTCGATCAGGATGACGGTCCGACCGGCGCCGCGGGCCGATGCGTCTTCTGTCAGAGCCAGGAGCTCCGCTTCTTCGGTCTGCATGCGCGCGCCAATCCCGTTTGTCCGCCGAGAGTCTGCCCGAGGAATGCCCCGGATGGCAATCGCGGGCATTGATCTAGAACAGGAAAGCCCGACCCGCGGCAACGCTGGCCGTGCCGACAGCAACGGCGACAAGCGGGTTGGCGCCGAGCAGGGAGAGGGCGGCGACCGAAACCAGGGCCGCACGTTCCAGCCAGCCGGAATGCCAGACCGTTGGTGCCAGGATCGCGACCAGAACGGCCCCGGGTATGGCCGCGAGCCAACGGGACACGAAGCCGCCTTCCGGGACCCAGCGCATCATCAGGAAGCCGCCGATCCGGGTGAAGTAGGTCACCATCCCCATCAGCAGGATGGCGATCATGGCGGTCCAGTCGAAGGCGAGGTAGGGGGCGATGGATTCAGCGTTCACGGAGCAGCCCTCCGACCAGGGAGCCGGCAATGCCGCCGATCACCACATGAGCCTCACCGGGGACGTACTCGTTTGCCAGAATGGCGCCGGCGGCAGCCACGGCCCAGGGCAGGATCTGCTTCCGCCCGGTCCAGATCGGCTTGATCATGATGACGAAGAAGGCCGGCAGCAGGACATCGAAGGCGAGCGCTTTCGGGTCGAGAGCGGCGCCCAGAGCGTGCCCGAGCCCGGTGCCGAATATCCAGGAGAACCACAGCGCCATACCGGAGCCGAGAAGGATCCCGGCATCCGTCGATCCCTTCCGCCGCTCCGCGATCGCGACAGCCCAGTTGGCATCCGTCAGGAAGAAGAAGCTGAGCCAGGTCAGGCGCCGCGGCAGAGGCGCGAACCACTCCCGAAGTGACGCCCCCATCAGCAGCATGCGGGAGTTGATGCCAAGTGTGGTGATGGCGATGATCAGCAGCGGCAGCGGGTCCTGCCAGAGATCGATGATCGCGACCTGGGAGGCGCCGGCGAAAACGACGCCGCTCATGGTGACGGCCTCGATCCAGCTCATGCCGACATTGCGCCCGATCACACCGACAGCGACTGCGAAGAAAAAGCCGCTGACGGCGATGGGCCAGATCAGGACCGCGCCCGAGCGCATGCCGCTTGAAGTAAAGGTTGTCATCGCCATTCCCACCAAATGCCGGCTAGATGTGCGTCCGGCGGCGGGGCAGGTCAAACGAGAATTTGTTGCGATGCAATTAGCGGGGCTAACGCCCGGCCATCAGCCCGCGAGTTTCTGCATCACCAGGGTCGGCGCATCGTGCCGTACCGCCCGCTCGGCGCGCGGCGTGCGCCCGAAACATTCACGATAGCATTTCGAGAAGTGGCTGGCGGAAACGAAACCGCAGGCCAGCGCCACCGACAGGATCGACATGCTGGTCTGGGCCAGCAGCTGGCGGGCACGCTGCAGGCGCAGGTTGAGGTAGTAGCGGGTCGGTGTGCTGGAAAGATATTTCCGGAACAGCCGCTCCAGCTGCCGGGTGGACAGGTTGGCCTTGTCCGCCAGCGCGGTCTGGCTCAACGGCTCTTCCAGATTGGCTTCCATTTCGGCAATCACATTGATCAGCTTCGGGTGGCTGACACCGAGGCGGGCCCGCAATTCCATGCGCTGGTGATCGTGCGGCTCGCGGATGCGGTCATGGATGAACTGCTCGGACACCTCGTTGGCCAGTTTGAATCCATGCTGCTTGGCAATCAGATGCAGCATCATGTCCAGCGCGGCGGTTCCGCCGGAGCAGGTGAAACGGTCGCGATCAATCTCGAACAGATCAGAGGTGACGTCGATTTCGGGAAATTCTTCGGTGAAGCCGCCGAGATTCTCCCAATGGATGGTGCAGCGGCGGCCTTCCAGCAGGCCCGCCCGGGCCAGTACGTGCGCGCCGGTGCAGACGGAACCGATCACGGCACCCTGCCGTGACAGCCGGCGCAGGGCGCCGAATACCCGGTCGTTGCGATAATGCTGGGCGTCGATGCCGGCGGCGACGACCACCGCATCGGAAGTGTTCAGATCATACAGCGTGCCGACCGTCATCACCTCAATGCCGTTGCTGGCCTGCACGGGTTTGCCGTCCTCGCTCAGCACGCGCCAGTGATAGAGCGTCTTTCCGGCCATCCGGTTGGCGGAGCGCAGAGGCTCGACGGCTGCCGTAAAGGGAAGCAGTGAAAAGTTAGGCGTCAGAAAAAAATCGACGGTGAGCGGGACATCATTTGGGTCGTCGAACATATTTGGCCATACACTCCGCCGCACGGGTTTCCGCTTGTTTCCCGGCCCGTCATTTTTGTCGTGAAAAGGATAAAGCCAAGTCGGTGCCCGGGAGCAATGAAAATAAGGTGTTGGTAGATGTTTTCGCTTGGCTCGCCCCGTAGCCATGTCGAAATTGGGACACTAGGTCGGGAATAGACGAATTCAATGATGGCCCGGAGATCAGCGGTGAGAGTTCCATGAGCTTGTGCGAGAAAATCGCGGCTGCGCTCGCGCGCCACGGGCTGCTGCTGCGCGGCGGATTTCATCCGGAAGCGCAGGAAATGGCGCTTGCCGAGGGCGAATCAGTCGGCACGGTCTTGCTCGCCGGCAATGCCGGGCCGGGCATGTGGGAGGCTTTCTCCGCACAAATGCCTGCGGGGGTGGACCCGCTGGATCGCTGGAGCGGAGAGGTGCTGGGTGCCGTGGCCCGACAGTTCGGTGCTGAAGTGGCGCTGCCGTCCGACGGCCCGCCCTACCGGCCGTTCCAGCAATGGGCGATGCGGGCCGAGCCGGTTTTCCCGTCCCCGATCGGTATCCTGATCCATCCCGTCTACGGTCTCTGGCACGGTTACCGGGGTGCCTTGTTGTTCGAGCGGGTGCTGGATCTGCCGGACAAGGACATGTCGGCGAACCCCTGCGACAGCTGTACCGCGCGGCCCTGTCTCACAACGTGCCCGGTCGGGGCGTTCTCTGGGCGGGGGTATGACCTGCAGGCATGCCGCAGGCATCTGCGGTCCGGTGCGGGAGATTATTGTCTCGACGGTTCTTGCCTGGCACGCCAGGCCTGCCCCGTAGGCCGGGATTATGCCTACGGAGCAGGTCAGGCGGCCTTTCACATGGCGGCCTTTGTGTAGCGCCTCAAGCTCAATGCTAGCTGTAGTAGGGTGAGCTCAGGTCGCGGCTTGCGTCAGCGGCCGGCGGGGCCTCGAAGATTCGCGCATAATAGGCTGTATCGAGGCGCGCTGTTTCGGCCGGAAAATCCTCGAGAGCGAACCGTTGCGCATGCTCGACGGTTTCGAAGGCGTAGAATCCGCCGATGCTGTTATTGTTCAGTCCGCTCAGCCAGGTCTTGTTCAGCAATCCCGGCTGGTTCTTCAGGATGGGGTTACGCTTTCGCCATGGGGCCTGCTCGAACGGAAGACTGAGCTGCAACTCCGTGTAGACATAGGCGCCGGGGGCTTGCTCGGCGATCCCGCCGAAATAGGGCGACCCCATTTCTGCGCTCGCTTCGGCGACACCCTCCGCATCAAACACCCGGGTTGTATGGGTGACGCCAAACCTGCGTGTTTCCGTCGGGAAGTACCCGGTTACGAATGTCTTGGCGTTCTCGACAGAATCGAAGCTGTAGAACCCGCCGAGCGATTGCGTGCCCAGACCGAACAGCCACGTCTTGCTCAGGAAGCCGGGTTGCTGCCGGATGACCGGATTGACTTGGCGCCATGGGCCCTGGTCGAACGGTACTGAAATCTGGAGTTCCGTGTAAACGAAGGCATGTGGGGGCATCTTGATCTCCGATGTTGATGATTGGGCGTGTCCGGTTCCGGGCCGCAATATCGCGCTGCCGATGAGGGGTGCCGTTGCTGTCGCAGCCATGCCGCCGGCGAGAATTTCGCGCCGGGATGGATGCCGTTCGGGTCTTGGTGGTCGGTCTGCTTCCTTCATGAAATTCTCCAAAATAACGATCGTTATATAACGGTCGTGATGTTATCTATGACGAAGGTCGCAGCGAGTCAACTATTATATAGCGATCGTTATTTTCGCTGGAGCGGCGGCATGAATGCGCGCAGGGACGAGACGAGGAAAAAGATGCTGGCCGCGGCCAGTGCCGGATTCAGGGCGCATGGCTATGCCGGGATCGGGGTTGATGGAATTGCAAAGGCCGCCGGAGTCACGTCCGGGGCGTTCTATGCGCATTTGAAGTCGAAAGACCGGGCTTTCGCCGCGGCGTTGGAACTTGGTCTGGACGAGGTCCTGGACGGCATCCGGCAGTTCCGAGATGAGCATGGAGCCAAGTGGCTGGAGGCCTTCGCCGACTATTATCTTGGCAAGCCGCATCGCGCGGACCTCTCCTGCGGCTGTGCCATGGCAAGTCTGTCGCCGGAGGTAGCGCGAGGACAGGGGGATCTGCATCAGGCCTATGCGGACAGGATGAACCGGATCGTGGACCGGATTGCGGAAGGGCTGGCCGGCGGTGACCATGCCGACCGGCGTGCGCGGGCCTGGGCTTTCCTGACCGGCTTGATCGGCGGGCTGACGATGGCACGGGCGGTCGGGGAAGATGGACCGGCGGAAGAGATTGCCGCTGCGGTGCGTCGTGCCGCCCTTGTGGCCGCGGGGCCGGCCAGATAGCAAAACGGCCGGTCATATGACCGGCCGTTTGTCATTCTGATAAACTTGAATCAGGGTACTTCGGAAAGCGATTCGAGCTGGGATTCCGGCGGGGCGGCAGTACCGCCGGCCTTGGTCACGGCCTGATCCAGATCGGTCTGCGAACAGAGGCCGAGCAGCACCGGATGACGGGCTGTGATGTTCTGGGAATTCCAGTGCGTGCGGTCACGCACCTTGTTGATCGTGTCCTTGGTCGTGCCGACCAGTTTCGCGACCTGGACGTCCTTCAGTTCCGGATGGTGCTTGACCAGCCAGGCGATGGCGTCCGGCTTGTCGCCGCGCTTGGAGACCGGAACGTATTTCGGTCCCTTGGAACGGGCTTTCGGCTGCGGCAGCGTGCTGACCAGAATTTTCATCCGGTAGGACGTGTCTGCCTCGGCCTTGTCGATTTCGCCGCGGGCCACTTGACCGTTCTGCAGCGGATCAATGCCCTGGATTCCGGAACTGACCTCGCCGTCGGCGATCGCCTGGACTTCGAGGGGATGCAGGCCGCAGAAATCGGCGATCTGTTCGAACGACAACGCCGTATTGTCGATCAGCCAGACGGCCGTCGCTTTCGGCATCAGCGGATTCGCCATGATATCTCCTTTGAAGCACGTTATCCGACTACCGTGAGGATGACGGATCCGTTCTTTCTTGGTTGTCTGAAATGTTCTGAATGGTGGTTATATAGAGCAAGTTACGGAACGATCCAATCAGTAAGTCTCCGTAAAAAGAAGGTGGCTTGAACAGGGATCGCGGCGAAACCGGATAACGGGAGAGGTGCAGATGACATTCGAAGACCTGGAACCGAAGAACGTAACCCGCAAGCCGGTCGACCTTTCGACCTGGAACCTTGAGGATCTTGCGCTTTATATCGAGAACATGAAGGCTGAAATCCTTCGCGCGGAAGCGATGATCGAGGAAAAACGCTCGATTTCATCGGCTGCCGAGTCGCTGTTCAAGCGTTAGGCGCAGACCAGCCTGATCTTGCGGCGCACCGCGATAAACTGTATCGCCAGAGTGACGCAGCAACGCATGAACATAAGGACAGGCTCATGAAGGGCAGGACGGCAGTCGTCACGGGATCGACCAGCGGAATCGGCGCGGCCATGGCGGCGGCATTCGCGGCCGAAGGCGCGAATATCGTCATCAACGGGCTGGGGGACGCAGCGGAGATCGAGAAATCACGGGCCGCCCTGGCGTCGGCCCATGGTGTCGAGGTGATCTATCACGGCGCGGACATGACCAGGCCGGAAGAGATCGAGGACTTGATCCGGGCGGCCGAGAAGCGGTTCGGTTCCGTCGATATTCTCGTCAACAATGCCGGTATCCAGCATACCGACCCGATCGAGGCCTTTCCGGTAGATCGTTGGGATGCCGTGATCGCGATCAATCTTTCCGCCGCCTTCCACTGCATGCGCGCGGCCCTGCCCGGCATGCAGGCGCGGGGCTGGGGGCGGATCATCAATGTGGCCTCGGCACATGGTCTGGTCGCGTCGGCCAACAAGTCCGCCTATGTGGCGGCAAAGCACGGGATCGTCGGCCTGACCAAGGTCGCGGCCCTGGAAAACGCCCAGCGCGGCGTCACCTGCAATGCCATCTGCCCGGGCTGGGTGAAGACCGCGCTGGTGATCGCCCAGATCGAGGCGCGTGCGGAGGCCAATGGCACGAGTGTCGAGCAGGAAACCCAGGCGCTGCTGCTGGAAAAGCAGCCGTCCGGGCAATTCACAACAGTCGAGCAACTCGCCGGCGCCGCCGTATTCCTGTGCGGCGATGCCGCCAGCAACATGACGGGCACGACCGTGACGCTCGACGGCGGCTGGACCGCGCAGTAACGCTCCTCCGGCATGGCCCGGATTGATCGAAAGGGCCCGGCCATGAAGGGCAGGACAGTGATCGTCACCGGCTCCACCAGCGGGATCGGGGCCGCGCTGGCCGAGGGTTTTGCCGCCGAGGGCGCGCAGATCGTCCTGAATGGTCTTGGGGAGGCCGGGGCGATCGAAACCGCGCGGGCGGCGCTGGCTTCACGCCATGGCGTCGAGGTGATCTATCACGGCGCCGACATGGCCCGGCCGGAGGAGATCGAGGATCTGGTGCGAACGGCCGAGACACATTTCGGCGCTGTCGATATCCTCGTGAACAATGCCGGCATCCAATATACCGAAGTGATCGAGGCGTTCCCGGCCGAACGCTGGGATGCGCTGATCGCAATCAACCTGACGGCCCCGTTTCTGGCGATGCGGGCGGCCTTGCCGGGCATGAAGCGGCGCGGCTGGGGGCGTATCGTCAATATTGCGTCCAACGCGGGACTGGGCGGTTCGATCCGGAAATCGGCCTATGTCGCGGCCAAGCACGGCGTCGTCGGCCTGACCAAGGTCGCCGGCCTGGAAACTGCGGGGACGGGGGTGACCTGCAATGCGATCTGCCCCGGCTGGGTGAAAACGCCGCTGGTCGATGTACAGATCGAGGACCGGGCGAAAAGGGACGGGACCAGTATCGCGCAGGCAACCTATGACCTGCTGATCGACCAGCAGCCGTCCGGCCGCTTCACCACATGCGGGCAGCTGAGCGGAGCCGCCCTTTTCCTGTGCAGCAGTGCCGCCGACACCATGACAGGGACCACGCTGACGCTGGATGGCGGCTGGATGGCGTCCTAGAGCCCGAAAACAAACACCCGCCGAAAATTCGGCGGGTGCAACTTGATCCTGATTTCTGTATCGGTTTGGCGAGGGCGTCTGGTTAGGCCGAGAGATTTTCCATCTCGTCTTTGATGGCAAGTTTCTGACGTTTTATTTCCGCGATAGCGGCACTGTCCGGCATGGGTCTGGTCCGTTCCTGATCAAGGTTGCGCTCCAAGGTCTCGTGGCGTTGTTTCAGCGACTCAATCCGCTGTGCCTGGGCCATGCCTATGCTCTCCTTTTTGATCGTGAACCTCAAAACGTTACAGTTTAGAGAATAGGTAGCTATAGGGGCTTGTGCAATGGGGCAGTCTCGGGCATGGTGCCCGGTTTTTTGGCTGAAACGTGCAACATGCTGGATTCCCGAGGTAAATTTTTTCCATGAGAAATCCTCAAAAAAACAGGCTGATTGTTGCGATCAGCGGTGCTTCGGGGATCGTCTATGGAATCCGGTTGCTGGAAGTGCTGCGCGGGCTGCCGGACGGGCAAAAAGTCGAGACTCACCTGATCATGAGCCGGGCGGCGGAAATCACGCTGGCCCACGAGACGGATCTCAAGGTCCGGGATGTCGAGGCGCTGGCCGACGTGGTGCATGCCAACAAGGATATCGGTGCTGCTGTCGCTTCCGGGTCCTTCCGGACCATGGGGATGATCATTGCGCCCTGTTCGGTGAAGAGTCTGGCCGAGATCGCCACGGGCGTCACCGACACACTGCTGTCGCGCGCGGCAGACGTGATTCTCAAGGAGCGGCGCCGCCTGGTCTGCATGGTGCGGGAAACGCCGCTGCATTCGGGTCATTTGCGGAACATGCTGGCGCTCTCCGACATGGGCGCAATCATCGCCCCGCCGGTTCCCGCCTTCTATGCCAGGCCGGACTCCATCGCCGACATGGTGGACCATTCCGTCGGCCGTGTGCTGGACCTGTTTGACATCGATTCCGGCACGGTCCGCCGCTGGAAGGACGACGGTGTGTCGTGACCTCGGGGACGGACAGCGCCTTCTCTGTTCGGGCACTCGGCGCGGGCGACGCCGCGGCTTTTCTCGCCTTGAGGCGGGAAGCACTGACGGCGTGCCCGGCGTCGTTCGGCGCCGCGGCCGGGGATGATTTCCTGCAGACCGAAGAAGATGTGAGTCAGCTTTTCGGCCGGCGAAACGGAGATGTCGTCTTCGGCGCTTTTACCGATCGGCTGGTGGGAATTGCGGGGCTGTACCGGGAGCCGAAACAGAAAACACGTCACAAGGTTCATGTCTGGACGATGTATGTCGTCCCGGCTTCAAGAGGCTGCGGCGCGGGACGCGCCTTGATGACGGCCGTGATTGCGCACGCCCGGATGATTGAGGGCGTTACGGGCATACATCTGAGTGTCTCGGAGCAGGCCGGCCCGGCCCGCACGCTTTACGGCAGTCTCGGATTCGCAATCTGGGGGACGGAGCCGGATGGCCTGGTTTTTCAAGGAACTAGTGTGTCGCTGCATCATATGCTGCTGCAGCTTTCCTGAGGTGCTTCCAGCATAATCGAGGCGTTCATACGAACCAATTCCTGTCACATTTTTGACGCTTCGCTGACTCCAGCTTGACATTTTTGGTGGGGGCATTACCGTCTGCCCCGGGCAAGTTGAACAGGGTGCTCAAACTCTAAAAAAAGACTAAATGAAGGGCCGCGCCTTGGCGCGGTCCTTCGATTCCGAGCCATCGGTTCGGAAGGCTCCGCGGGGACGGAGCGGGGCACCAGAAAATCCTCGAGGCGTGCCATCGCACTTGCTTCAAACCCTCCATCCGTGAAAGATCGCGCCGAACCTGACCAAGCGCAGGATGGAGGGGCAGCACATGACTTCAGACGGAAATCTTTTCGGTTTCGATACACTCGCGCTGCATGCCGGGCAGCAGCCGGACAGCGATACCGGCGCCCGGGCGGTGCCGATCTACCAGACCACGTCATATGTGTTCCGGGACTCCGAGCACGCGGCCTCGCTGTTCAACCTGGAGCGGGCCGGGCATATCTATTCGCGGATCTCCAATCCGACCGTCGCGGTGCTGGAAGAGCGCATGGCGGCGCTTGAGGGCGGCGTCGGCGCGGTGGCGACGGCCAGCGGTCACGCGGCCCTGCATCTCGCCATCGTGACGCTGATGGGCACGGGCTCGCACATCGTTGCTTCCAGCGCACTCTATGGCGGCAGTCACAATCTTTTCAGCCATACCCTGCCGCGCTTCGGGATCGAGACCACCAAGGTGCATCCGCGCGACATTGACGGTTTCCGCAAGGCGATCCGGCCGGAGACCCGTCTGGTCTTTGCCGAGACCATCGGCAATCCGGGGCTCGAGGTGCTGGATATCGCCGCGCTGGCCGAGGTCGCGCACGAGGCCGGCCTGCCGCTGATGATTGATGCCACCTTCACCACACCCTATCTCTGCCGGCCGTTCGATCACGGCGCCGACCTCATCATGCATTCGGCGACCAAGTGGCTTGGCGGGCATGGCGTGGCCATCGGCGGCGTGCTGGTCGATGGCGGCCGCTTCGACTGGGAGGCGTCCGGCAAGTTCCCGACCCTGACCGAGCCCTATGCCGGCTATCACGGCCTCGATTTCGCCGAGGAGTTCGGCCCGCAGGCCTTCTGCATGCGGGCCCGGGCCGAGGGCCTGCGCGATTTCGGCGCCTGCATGTCGCCGACCAATGCCTTTCATCTGATGCAGGGCATCGAGACCCTGCCGCTGCGCATGGACCGGCATGTCGCCAATGCTCGCAAGGTCGCGGCCTTCCTGGAAGCCTCCGAGGCGGTGGAATGGGTGCTCTATCCGGAGCTGGACAGCCATCCGGACAAGGAACTGGCGGCGCGGATCATGCCAAAAGGCGCCGGCTCGATGATCGCTTTCGGGATCAAGGGCGGCCGCGAGGCCGGGAAAACATTCATCGACCGGCTCGGCGTCTGGTCGCACCTGGCGAATGTCGGAGATGCGAAATCGCTGGTCATTCACCCGGCCAGCACCACGCACCAGCAGATGGACGTTGAGATGATGAAGGCGGCGGGGCTGTCCGAGGATCTGGTCCGGCTTTCGGTCGGACTGGAGGACGTGGACGATCTGATCGGCGACCTGAAGCAGGCGCTGCGCGCCGCAACGACGCGCAAGGCGGGGTAGGCAGATGAAGTTCACCGTAGAGGGGCATGAGGCGTTCGCCGCGACCGGCGGGCGTCCGTTTGACGGCGGCAAGACAACGATCCTGATGCTGCACGGGGCTGGAATGGATCATACGGTCTGGTCGATGCAGGCGCGCTACTTCGCGCATCACGGCTTTTCCGTGCTGGCTGTCGATCTGCCCGGGCACAGCCGCAGCGCCGGGACGGTGCCGGAGAGTATCCCCGCCTTTGCCGACTGGTGCCTGGCCGGGCTGGATGCGGTCGGGGCCGGTGATGTGGTGGTCATGGGGCATTCCATGGGCGCGCTCATCGCGCTTGAGGTTGCTTCCCGTCTGGGCGCGCGCGCGAAGGCGCTCGCGCTGCTCGGCTCCGTGCCGGAAATGAAGGTGCATCCGGATCTGCTGAATGCCGCCCGCACGGGCAATCACATGGCGCTTGAGACCATGGTCGGCTGGGGCGTCGGCAAGCGCGCCCAGATTGGCGGTCACAGGGCGCCCGGCGCCTGGGTCTGCGGCGCCAGCATGCGGCTGCTGGAAGCGGGCGACTATGCGGTGCTGGCGACAGACCTGGCCGCCTGCGATGCCTATGACGGGGCGTTAAAGGCAGCAGCGGCGGTTACGTGCCCGGCGCTAGTGCTCTCAGGCTCCGACGACAAGATGACCCCGGCCAAGCTGGCCCGGCCGCTGGTGGACGCGTTGCCGGATGCACGCACGGTTGTGCTGCTGCGCGCGGGCCACATGATGATGATCGAGCAGCCCGACGAAGTGCTCGACGTGCTGGCTGAATTCTTCGGGGCGCTACGGTGAGCATCGAGGGGGTAGCAGAGACCCGCGACCGGTTCCGCTGGTGGCTGGAGATCCCGACCCGCTGGATGGACAATGACGTCTACGGGCACGTCAACAACGTCCAGTATTATTCCTACTTCGATACGGCCGTGAACACGCACCTGATCCGGGAGGCGGGGCTGGATATCCACACCAGCCCGATTGTCGGGCTGGTGGTGGAGACCCGGTGCCAGTTCAGGAAGTCACTGGCGTTCCCGGACCGGATCGATGCGGGCATCCGGGTGGAGCGGCTTGGCCGGTCGAGCGTCACCTATGCGACCGGGCTGTTTCGCGAAGGCGACGGCGAGATCGCCGCGCTCGGACACTTCGTGCACGTCTATGTCGACCGTGAAACGCAGACGCCGGTTCCGATCCCGGAGCGGATGCGCGCCGAGATGGAAAAGCTCTGCCTGGAATAGTCCCTGTCTTGAGGAGGGCTGGGCTATTTGGTCTTGGTGCGGGAAATCTTGTAGAGTCCGGCGACGATCTGCTTGCCGATATCCCCGGCTTCGCCCTTCATCTTGGTCGCGACCACCGCTTTCAGGGCGTCCACATGGGCCTTGATGGCGTCGGCGTCATTGTGGCCGCGTTGCCCGGGCTCGCCCAGCTCCAGATAACGGTTCATTGATGTCGCGATCTTCTCGACCATGGGATAGCCGAAGCTGGTGCCCTGGGAGCGCAGGTCATGCATCACTGTATAGATCGTGCGTTCCGGACCAGCCGGCTCAGCCCCGTCCATGCGCAGTTTTTCGACGGCTTCGTCCAGTTTGACGATGCTATCCTTGGCGGTTTCCGAGAGATCGATCTTGGACACGGCGTCCGCCAGTGCCGCCTCGGCATTCGCGATCAGCTTGTCGTCCATGCGGGCGGGGCCACCGACCAGATCCTTCAGCTTGTTGGGCTGATGAATGACCTCGTAGGTACCTTTCGGGGGTTGGGCCATTTCGTTCCTCTCGTGAGCCGGTTTCTCCGGTTTGTCCAGTTTTGTCAGGCGCTGCGTGCGTCCCGGTCGCGCAGTTCGGCGGCCCGTCGTTCTTCTCCGTCGAAAGACTGCACCTTCCGGCGGCGATCGGGTCCGAAATATTTATCTGTGCGGACGAAGGGGCGCGGATACTCGACCACGGCGACAAGGCGCTGGATCAGGCCGACGCCGGTCAGGGGCTTTGCCATGAATTCGGTCACGCCGGCATCGCGCGCCATTTCGATCCTGTTCGCTTCCGTGTGGCCACTGACCATGATGATGGGCAGGAACTCGTCGGGACTCGCGGGATCGTTCCGGATCCAGCGGGTCAACTCTATGCCGTCCATCTCCTCCATCACCCAGTCGGTGATGATCAGATCAACCTGATATTCGCTGAGCTTGCGGATGGCGTGCTGGCCGTCGCGCGCATCGATGATGTTCTTGACGCCAACTGACTGCAGCATCGCCCGCAGCACTTCCCGCATGGGCTGGCTGTCTTCGACGATCATCACCGAGAGGCGCTGAAAGCGTGCTTCGTTGGTCGGACTCTGAGACATTCACCACGACTTCCCCGGTTCCGGTATACGGAAATCCGTAGAATCTTTGTAATATATTGTCACTACAGGGAGTTTAGTCGACTTCCGATGGGGAAGGCTATAGCCGGATTGCCGGATTATCCATTCAGGGTCGCAGTGCATGGTGTGGATATTCGCAATGTGCGTTTTCGCCCGATATCCCGGAAATCCGCCTCTCCTGATGCGTCTTCCTACAATATCTGGTATAGAAATAGCCGGTTTTTACTAAACTGGCTTCGATCGTGATCGGCGGAAAACTGCGGTGCGAGGGCAAATAAGTTTCTCTGCCGCTCTTGACTTGCGGCCCGATTCGCCGATTGATCCGGCCTCCGGGCCGGTCGGAGGCGCAGCAGTGCTTTCGCCGGCATATCGAATGAGCCTGGACCCCACGAGGACTGTAAGGAAATGGCAGGGCATTCCCAATTTAAGAACATCATGTACCGCAAGGGCGCGCAGGATAAAAAGCGCGCCAAGCTGTTCACGCGCCTGATCCGGGAGATCGCGGTCGCGGCGAAGGCGAGTACCGATGTGAGCGCTAACCCGCGGCTGCGGTCGGCCATTCAGGCGGCCCGCGAGGCCAACATGCCGAAGGACAATATCGACCGGGTGCTGAAAAAAGCCGAAGGCGGCGGCGCGGACGACAATTTCGAGGACATCCGCTACGAGGGTTATGCTTCCGGCGGTGTCGCCATGATCGTCGAGGCGCTGACCGACAACCGCAACCGGACGGCGTCCGAGGTCCGGTCCACCTTTTCCAAGTATGGCGGGACCCTCGGGGAGACCAATTCGGTCAGTTTCATGTTCGACCGGGTCGGCCAGATTTCCTATCCGGCAGACAAGGCGGATGCCGATGCCATGTTCGAGGCCGCCCTTGAAGCGGGCGCGGAGAATGTCGAGTCCTCCGAGGATGGTCACGTCATCACCTGCGCACCGGATGATCTGAGCGCCGTTCGCGAAGCGCTCTCCGAGAAATTCGGGGCGCCGGAAGAGGCCGAGTTCTCCTGGAAACCGCAAAACACCGTGCCGGTGGACGAGTCTCATGCCGAGACCATCATGAAACTGCTGGCGGCCCTGGAAGATCTTGACGATGTCCAGTCCGTCTCGGCGAATTTCGAGATCCCGGACGAGATCATGCGGAAATTGACGGCGGCCGCCTGACCGGGCGGCCTGTCGCCGGCCAACAGGTGATTGGGGAGATGCAGCTGCGATGAGGCTTCTCGGTCTCGACCCGGGACTCCGCTTTACCGGGTGGGGTGTGATCGACGTTGACGGCAACCGGCTCCGCCATGTCGCCAACGGGACCCTACGATCCACTGCCTCCCGGTCCATCGCGGAACGTCTCCTCGAATTGCATGATGGCGTGCTGGGTATTCTCGATCGCTACGGCCCCGGCGAGACAGCGGTCGAGGAGACGTTCGTCAACAAGAACCCCGAATCAACCCTGAAACTCGGACTGGCCCGCGGCGCTGTGCTTCTGGCGCCGGCCAAGCAGGGGCTGCGGGTCACCGAATATGCGCCGAACCGGGTGAAGAAAACCGTGGTCGGCGCCGGGCATGCCAACAAGGACCAGGTTCAGATCATGGTAAGCAAGCTTCTGCCCGATGCCGTTTTCGACTCTGCCGATGCGGCGGATGCGCTGGCGGTTGCGATCTGCCATGCGCATTTCGCCCAGAGCCGGCACGCCTACGGCGAGACTGTGGGCGTGTCGCGGATCAAGCAGCAATCCGCATCCGGCGGATATGAGCGCGCCATCCAGGCGGCCCTGCGCAAGGAGTTGGGCCAGTGATCGCGAAATTGCGGGGCATTCTCGATGCGATCGGCGACGGCAATGCGGTGCTGGATGTCGGCGGGGTCGGCTACCTGATCTTTGCTTCCAGCCGGACGCTGTCGAAGCTGGGCGATACAGGCGCCGGCGTCTCGGTTCTTGTCGAGACCCATGTCCGCGAGGATCACATTCATCTCTACGGTTTCGCCGACAAGGCCGAGCAGGAAACCTTCCGTCTTCTGCAGACGGTCCAGGGTGTCGGCGCCAAGGCGGCGCTCTCCATCCTGTCGGCGCTGGCGCCGGACGAGATTCTCCGGTCGGTCGCTGCCGGCGACGCCAAGATGCTGACCCGGGCGGATGGCGTCGGCCCGAAGCTCGCCGGCCGGATCGTCAACGAGCTGAAGGACAAGGCGGTGAACATCTCGCTCGGCGTGAATACGGCGTCGCCGGTGTCCGCGGCAGGCGGGAAGGCGGCGCCGGCGCCTGAATCCAAGGCGATCGCGGAAGCAATCTCCGCCCTGGTGAATCTCGGCTATGAGCGCGGCGTTGCCTATGGTGCGGTGCATGCCGCGGCCAAGGCGGCCGGAGCGGATGCGGACCTGAACCAGCTGATCACCGGCGGGCTCAAGGAGCTGGCCTCGTGAGTGCATGGGAAGATGACGATGGCGCAGAGGGCCGTCTCGTCGATGGCGAGCGGTCGACCGAGGACACGCCCGAGCGGGCGCTGCGTCCGGTCACGCTTGACGACTTTGTCGGCCAGAAACAGAGCCGGGAAAACCTGAAGGTTTTCATCGAGGCGGCCAAGGCGCGCGAAGAGGCGATGGACCATACGCTGTTCTTTGGTCCGCCCGGTCTCGGCAAGACCACGCTGGCCCAGATCGTCGCCCGCGAGCTTGGGGTGAATTTCCGCGCGACATCGGGGCCGGTGATCGCCAAGGCGGGCGATCTCGCCGCCCTGCTGACCAACCTCCAGGCAAGGGATGTTCTCTTTATCGATGAGATACATCGCCTTAATCCTGCCGTAGAGGAAGTGCTCTATCCGGCCATGGAGGATTTTCAGCTTGATCTCATCATCGGCGAAGGCCCGGCGGCGCGCTCAATCCGGATCGATCTGCCGCCGTTCACGCTGGTGGCGGCGACGACGCGGTCAGGCCTGATCACGACGCCTCTGCGCGAACGGTTCGGCATTCCGCTCAGGCTGCAATTCTACACGCCCGAGGAGCTGCAGAGCATCGTCATGCGCGGCGCCTCCCTGCTCGGCATGAACCTGCTGCCCGAAGGCGCGGCGGAAGTCGCCAGCCGCTCGCGCGGAACGCCGCGCGTTGCCGGGCGTCTGCTGCGCCGGGTCCGGGATTTCGCGACTGTGGCCGGGGTGGATGAAATTGACCAGCAGGCGGCGGACGCGGCGCTCAACCGGCTCGATATCGACAAGCGCGGGCTCGATGCCATGGACCGACGCTATCTGCGCTGCATCGCGGACAATTACGGCGGTGGTCCGGTCGGGGCGGAAACCCTTGCCGCGGCGCTTGCCGAACAGCGCGATGTGATCGAGGAAGTGATCGAGCCCTACCTGCTGCAGCAGGGACTGCTGCAGCGTACCCCGCGCGGCCGGCTTCTCTCGGAGTCCGGCTACCGTTATCTCGGCCTGGCCGTGCCGAACCGGACGCCGGCCGAAGCCGCGCAGATGACCCTTCTCGACAACGATTCCGGGGACGCGGATGTCTGAGCGGCTGATCCAGCCGTCGGTGACGGGGCGCGCGCCGGACGGCAGCCATGTCCTGCATGCCCGTGTCTATTACGAGGACACGGATGCCGGCGGAGTCGTCTATCACGCCAACTATCTGCGTTTTGCCGAACGCGGCCGCACCGAATATCTCCGCGATATCGGGGTCTCCCAGTCGGAACTTGCCGACGCTGAAGGCGTTAATTTCGTGGTGCGTCGCAGCGTCATCGATTTTCGCCTGCCCGCCCGGCTCGACGATGCTCTGGAGATCCGGACCCGGATCGCCGGCATCAGGGGCGCCTCCTTCGAGGTCGAACAGACCATTGCGAAGGCCGGGGCGGACGGTCACCTGGTGAAAGTGGACAGCACCATTGCCTGCCTGGACCGGAAGGGGCGGCCCGTACGGGTGCCGAAATCGGTCAAATCGAAACTGGACGAGCAGGAGGGGGCGGAAACGCGATGACCACTGCTTGGGCCACAGGACAGACGTCGGAGAAGAGTAGCTAAATGGATCAGACAATAGTCGATACCGTGACACTTGGCGGGACCGCCGCCACGGACATGAGCATCTGGGGGTTGTTCCTGACCGCGGACTGGATCGTGAAGACCGTGATGCTGGTCCTGATCGGCGCCTCGGTCTGGAGCTGGGCGATCATCGTCGACAAGTGCCTGAAGATGCGGCGGCTTGCGAAGGCGGCCGAGCACTTCGAAGAGGCCTTCTGGTCCGGCGGCTCGCTCGAGGATCTGTATGACCGGATCGGATCGCAACCGGCGGATCCGATGACCGGCGTGTTCGCCGCGGCGATGCGGGAATGGCGCCGATCGGCGGCCAAGGGGCTGACCACGAAAGGCTCGGAGATCCGGGCCAGCCTGCGCCAGCGCATCGAGCAGGTGATGCAGCTCTCCATTTCCCGCGAGATGGACCGCCTTGAA
Organism: Nisaea sp.; assembly: GCF_040217065.1. Lineage (GTDB taxonomy): Bacteria > Pseudomonadota > Alphaproteobacteria > Thalassobaculales > Thalassobaculaceae > Nisaea. The sequence goes on along the minus strand of NZ_JAVJNX010000006.1, from coordinate 48,580 downwards.
AAACATATGACCTTCCTCGCCTCTGTCGGCTCCGTCGCCCCGTTCGTCGGGCTGTTCGGGACCGTCTGGGGGATCATGAACAGCTTCCAGTCCATCGCGGCGACCAAGAACACCTCCCTCGCGGTGGTGGCGCCGGGCATTGCCGAAGCCCTGTTCGCGACGGCTCTCGGCCTGATCGCCGCCATCCCGGCGGTGATCGCCTACAACAAGATCTCCACCGATCTCGGCCGGTTCGCCGGACGGCTTGAAACCTTCTCCAGCGAATTCGCCTCCATCCTGTCCCGCCAGCTTGACGAGGGGGGCTGAGCCATGGCCGCTTCCATGATCGGAACCGGGCGCGGCGGCCGCGGGGCGCGCGGGCGGTATCGTCCGCTCAGCGAAATCAACGTGACGCCGCTGGTCGATGTCATGCTGGTGCTGCTGATCGTTTTCATGGTGACCGCGCCGCTGCTGACGGTGGGCGTGCCTGTGGACCTGCCGAAAACCGAGGCGGCGCAGCTGACCGACGAGGTTGAACCGCTGGTGGTCTCGGTGAATGCCGAGGGTGTGATCTTTCTGCAGGAGACCGAAGTGCCTCGGGAAAACCTGGTGCCGCGGCTGAACGCGGTCACAGGCCAGCGCCCGAATGTGCGGATCTTCGTGCGTGGGGACAAGACGATCCAGTACGGCACGGTGATGGAGGTCATGGGGTTGATCAGCGCCGCCGGCTTCAAGAAGGTCGCGCTTCTGGCCGAAATTCCGAACAGCAAGGGGACGCGCTGACACCATGCGCACCGGGCTCGCCATATCCACCGGCCTGCATGTCGCGATCTTCGCGTTTGCGTGGTTCGGTCTGCCTGAACTCCGGAATGACGACATTCTGCCGGAGCAGCTGGTCATCGTCGATGTGGTGAATGTTTCCGAAGTGACCAACACGCCGACGACAGCGGTCGAGCCGGAGAAAGCCGAAGAGCCGGCACCCAAGGCGGCTGAGCCCGAGCCGGAAGCCCCGAAGCCGCCGCCGCCACCGCCGCCGGAAGCCGCCGCTCCGCCACCCCCGCCTCCGCCGGCCCCCGCGCCCGAGCCCGAGCCTGTTCCAGAGCCGGCGCCGAAACCGGTCGCTGAAGAGCCGAAGCCCGAGCCTGCGCCGATCCCGAAACCGGCGCCCGAGAAAGCGCCGGAACCGGAGAAGGTCGCGCAGGCCCCGAGCCCGGCCCCGAAGCCGCGGCCGAAGCCGCGCACGCCGGAGCCGGAGCCGAAAGAGGCTGAGAAGAAACCGAAGAAGGACGACAAGAAGCTCGATTTCTCGCGCCTGCTGAAGACGCTTGAGAAGACCGAGCCCGAACCGCAGGTCCAGCCGAAGGAAGAAAACCCGAAGGAGAAGGCCGATCCCCTGAAGGATGTCCTGGCCAAGTTGCAGGCTCCTGCCCGCAGCCGGTCCGACAAGGCGTTCGACCCGGAAAACAAGGTCTCGATCAGTGAGATCGACGCGGTGCGCCGGCAGATCGCGCAATGCTGGAACGTGCCGGCCGGGGCCAAGGACGCTGAAGACCTTGTCATAGAGATCGCCTTGCAGATGGGTGCCGACGGCACCGTGCGCGAGGCGCGCATTGTCGATCAGGCCCGGCTGTCCCGGGACGGTTTCTTCCGCAGTGCCGCCGAAAGCGCCCGGCGCGCAGTGCTGAGCTGTGGCAAGCTTCCGTTGCCACCCGAAAAGTATGAGTCATGGAAAACCATCACCATGAGATTCAATCCGAGGGATCTGCTGTGAAGAATTGCGATCACGACCGATTTGAGAGGCCGATCATGACGTTCGCTGGACCGTTCCGTGCTATCGAATTCACGACTGCCGCACTGCTTTGCCGGTGGATCATACCGGCTCTGCTGTTGTTGCTCTTCGCCGCAAGCCCCGTCCGGGCCGAGCTGCGGATCGACATTACCCAGGGCAAGGTTGATCCCCTTCCCGTGGCGGTCTCCGAATTCACCGGCAACAATGCCGAAAGCGCGCAGATCGGCCGCGACATTGCCGCCGTGATCGCCGCCAATCTCGAGCGTTCCGGGCTGTTTGCGCCGATCAACAGTGCGGCATTCATCCAGCGCAATGTATCGCTGAGCGCGCTGCCGCGCTTCGGCGACTGGCGGCTGATCAATGCGCAGGCCCTGATTCATGGCGCCGTGAGTTTCGAGGCGAGTGGCGCGGTGAAGGTCGAGTTCCGGCTCTGGGACGTCTTCGCCGAACAGCAGATGGTGGCCAATGCCTATACCACGGTGCCGGCGAACTGGCGTCGCGTCGCCCACATCATATCCGACGCGATCTACCAGCGGATGACCGGTGAATCCGGTTATTTCGATACCCGCGTCGTCTATATCGCCGAAAGCGGCCCGCCGGACCGCCGGACCAAGCGGCTGGCCATCATGGACCAGGACGGTGCAAATCACCGTTTCCTGACCGACGGCAAGGATCTCGTGCTGACCCCGCGCTTCTCGCCGACCCTGCAGGAGATCACTTACCTCGCCTACTACAACGACAAGCCGCGGGTCTATATCTTCAACATCGAGACGGGTCAGCAGGAAGTGCTCGGCGATTTCCCCGGCATGACCTTCGCGCCGCGTTTTTCACCCGACGGCAACCGGGTGATCATGAGTCTTGCCCGCAATGGCATCACCGACATCTATACGATGGACCTCGCCACCCGGCGGGTGCGTCGCCTGACAGACAGCCCGTCGATCGATACCTCGCCCACTTTCGCGCCGGATGGTGGCCAGATCACCTTCAACTCCGACCGTGGCGGCAGCCAGCAGATCTATGTGATGGATGCGAACGGTGACAATGTGCAGCGTATCAGTTTTGGCAAGGGGCGTTACGCCACGCCGGTCTGGTCTCCGCGCGGAGACCTCATCGCCTTCACCAAAATCGTTGGCGGTCAGTTCTATATCGGGGTCATGCGGCCGGACGGAACCGGGGAGCGGTTGCTCGCCCAGGGCTACCTCGTGGAGTCGCCAACCTGGGCTCCAAACGGGCGGGTTCTGATATATTTCAAACAGTTCCCATCGGACTCTTCGGGCCGTGGCGGCAAGACCAAACTCTACTCCATTGACCTCACAGGATATAACGAGCGCGAGATTGTAACGCCAGTGGATGCTTCCGATCCCGCGTGGTCGCCCTTGATTCCTTAGAGACACGTAAATATATTTCGTGCGACGAGCTTGATCCTGTAACGAGCGGGTATCGCCTTCCTGAGAAATCTGTTAGATAGCTCAAAGGATTGGCGCGTCCGGTTAGAGTCTATGGGGCACGACCGAAAACTTGGATCGAAGGCTCACTTCTGTGGGGGTGTTTAGAATGACAATGAAGTTTCTTTCTATCGTGGCCGCGGCTCTGCTTGTTGCCGCGTGCTCGACCGACCAGGAGACGGCGTCTCAGTCGGGCGGCGCAGGGTCGACTGTTCCGGCTGCGAACCAGCCCTCGACCTCGTCGGCATCAACTGGTGCCGTTAGCACGGCCCCGGCTCCGGGTTCGCGCGAAGAGTTCGTCGCAGAAGTCGGCGACCGCGTGTTCTTCGGGTTCGACAAGTACGACCTGACCGCTGATGCCCGGACGACGCTCGAGCGTCAGGCTTTCTGGCTGCGCAAATATCCGAGCGCGACCGTAACGATCGAAGGCCACTGTGATGAGCGCGGCACCCGGGAATACAACCTGGCCCTCGGCGAGCGCCGTGCCAGTGCGGCGAAGGATTACCTGATTGCGCTTGGCATCGATGCCGGCCGCGTCAGCACGATCAGCTACGGTAAGGAACGCCCGGTCGCTTTCGGCAGCAATGAAGAAGCATGGGCCCAGAACCGTCGCGGTGTGACCACCATCAACTAAGGCCTCGGCCTTTCCGCCTGAGTTAGACCGCGCCGGTCTGGTTAACCAGACCGGCGCGTTGTCTTTTGTGGAGGCGGAGTTCACTCTGTTCCACTGGCCGCCCGTGCCTTAATCCTGCTCGATTGGCGGGCCAAACTAGGTTGTCGCGGCGATTGTGAGACTGGGAGTTTAAAAAATGACGAGCCGGTTCGTATTTGGCGGTGCACGCGCGATTGCTGTCGCGGCCCTCATGGTCATCTCGGCGACGGCAGTGCCCGCTGTTGCACAGGATGTCCAGAACCTGATGAACCGTCTCGACCGGATGGAGCGCGACATGCAGGACCTGCAGCGTCAGCTTTATCGCGGCACCGGCACCGGCACCGGCACCGGGATCACGGCGACACCGGTCATGCCGGCACCGATCACCTCCGGGACAGCGACTGCGTCGGGCAATCAGGGCGCGAGCTTCGACACCAGCCATGCCGCCCGGGTCGAAGTCCGGCTGCAGCAGCTCGAAACCCTGATCCGCTCCCTTACCGGAAAGATCGAGGAGGTCGAGTTCAAGGTCGAGCAGAATTCCGGCCGTCTTGACCGGCTCGTCCGCGATATCGATTTCAGGCTGCAATCCCTGGAGCGTGGCGGTGTTCCGGCGCAGAGCGATGCCGGTCAGAGCACTTCCAATACAGATAATATGGCCTCGGCCAGCCCGACGCCTGCGGAGACGCCTGAAGCCGGTCAGGGCCAGGGCGTTTTCGGTTACCTGAAGCAGTCCGAAATCAAGGCCCTCGATGCCGGGACTGTGCCGCCTGCCGATTCCGGCAAGCCGCCTGCTGCAACATCCGCCCCCGCGGCCGTCGCCAGTGCTCCGCCGGCGGAAACCCAGCCAATCCTTCCCGACGGCACACCGGAAGAGCAGTACAAGCACGCCTTTGCCTATCTGCAGAAGCAGGACTTCGTCTCTGCCGAGCAGGCGTTGAGTGCATTCCTTGAGCGTCATCCGAAGAATCCGCTGGCCGGTAACGCAATCTACTGGCTCGGTGAGACCTATTATGTGCGCAAGGATTTCGCCAGTGCGGCCAAGACTTTCGCAACGGGTTACACGGAATATCCGGGCAGCTCCAAGACTGCCGACAACCTGCTGAAACTCGGTTTCTCGCTTGCCCGGATGGACCGGAAGCAGGACGCCTGCGTGACCTTCGACCAGTTGAAGGCCGACTTCCCGAACGCCTCCGCCAATATCAAACGCCGGGCGGAGACGGAACGGCAGCGGATCGGCTGCTGATCCACGCCTCTGATCGCGGGAGGGAGCGTCTGTCCGCTATCGCGCCGGTTTCGGACTGTGATTTCGAGGCGCTTCTCGGGAGCGCCGACCCGGCGCTTGCCGCCGCCCCCCCCTCCATCTTTGTCGTCGGCGTTTCCGGTGGTGCGGACAGCATGGCGCTTTGCCTCCTTCTGGCGCGCTGGTGCCGGGCCCATGGGCATCGCCTGGTCGCCGCGACGGTCGACCATGCATTGCGGCCTGACTCCGCGGCGGAAGCCGGTCAGGTGTCGCGCTGGCTGGGAGCGCGCGGAATCGAACACGAGATCCTGACCTGGCATGGCGGGAAACCGGCTACCGGCCTGCAGGCGGCGGCCCGGTCGGTGCGCTTCAGGCTGCTGACGGGCCGGGCGACGGCCCTGGGCGCACGGGGCCTGTTTCTCGCGCACCATATGCAGGATCAGGCCGAAACCATGGTGATGCGCCTTGCGCGGGGCAGCGGTGCCGACGGGCTGGCGGGAATCAGGCCCCGGCAGATGCGCGGCACCATCCCTGTGCTGCGCCCGCTGCTCCCGGTGCCGCCGGCACGGCTCCGCGCCCAGTGTCTCGTCGAAGCGCAGGCCTGGATCGAGGACCCTAGCAATCGGGACCGGCGCTTCGAGCGGGTTCGGGTCCGGCAGCAGGCGGACCGGTTGGCCGATGCCGGTCTGGATGCGGGCACGCTCGGCCGCCTTGGGCGGGCGTTCGGCCGGTTGCGCGACTGGAGCGAAACCCGGCTGGTGTCGTTCCTTCTGGGCGCCGGCAACCTGGACCCGCGCGGATTCGCCGCGCTCAGGCTTTCCGCAGTGCGGGAAATGCCGCTGCCGCTGCGGGGCAAACTGATGTCCGGTTTGCTGCAATCGATCGGCGGACTCGACTACCCGCCGCGGGCTGACGGGCTGGACCGCTTTCTGGCGTGGCTGGATGGCGGCCGGGGCAACCGGACCACGCTCGGCGGTTGCCTTGTCTGGCGCGGCAGCGGCGATACGCTCTGGATCGCCAGGGAAACCCAACGGGGGACAGGGGTCGAATTGCTCCGCGGTCCGGTCGAAAAACGGTGGGACGGCAGATTTGACGTGGAATGGTCGGGCACGCAGCCGGTCTGGATCCACATGCTGACGGGCAAAGGTGAGCGCCGGTTAGCGCTCTCCGGCGCCGCCAGGAAACCCTCCGTGGTGCTGCCAATCGGCGTCCGCACGTCGCTTCCTGCGTTGACCGACCTTGACGGGCGTCTGTTTGCCCCCCACCTTTCGGAAGCATGGACAAGTCAGCGGCCCTTGGAAGCCGACCTGTTCCGAATTGAATTTCGTCCCGCCGTACCATGGGTAGCTGAGGCTTTCCGGGTCAGCAGGGATGACAGGGCCGCGACGAACGACTAAGAATGAGCGTCCGGCTGAATAGGAACCCTACCGAGGCACAATCGGCGTGAACAATTTCGGCAAGAATCTCGCACTCTGGATCATCGTAGGCGTCCTGCTTGTGGCGCTGTTCAATCTGTTCCAGAGCTCGAACAAACCCGGCACTTATCCGAACTTCGCTTTCTCGGATTTCCTCGGCGCGGTGGAAACCGGTCGGGTGACGGACGTCGTGATCCAGGGCAATACGATCAAGGGTCATTTCAACGACGGCCGCACCTTCGCGACCTACGCCCCGAACGATCCGGGACTTGTGGACCGGCTCAAGGAAGGGGGCGTGCGGATTTCCGCGGCGCCGCCGGAAGAGGGCATGTCGGGTCTGCTCGGTATACTGATCTCCTGGTTCCCGATGCTGCTGTTCATCGGCGTGTGGATCTTCTTCATGCGCCAGATGCAGGGCGGCGGCGGCAAGGCCATGGGCTTCGGCAAGAGCCGTGCCCGGCTGCTGACCGAGAAGGTCGGACGCGTCACCTTCGACGATGTCGCCGGTATCGACGAAGCCAAGACCGAGCTTGAGGAGATCGTCGAGTTCCTGAAGGACCCGCAGCGCTTCCAGCGTCTCGGCGGCAAGATCCCCAAGGGCTGCCTGCTGGTGGGCCCTCCGGGTACCGGTAAGACGCTGCTTGCTCGCGCGATTGCCGGCGAAGCCAATGTGCCCTTCTTCACCATTTCCGGCTCCGACTTCGTCGAGATGTTCGTCGGCGTCGGCGCCAGCCGTGTCCGCGACATGTTCGAACAGGGCAAGAAGAACGCACCCTGCATCATCTTCATCGACGAAATCGACGCTGTCGGTCGTCATCGCGGCGCCGGTCTTGGCGGCGGCAATGACGAGCGTGAGCAGACTCTGAACCAGTTGCTGGTCGAGATGGACGGTTTCGAGGCGAATGAGGGTGTGATCCTGATCGCCGCCACCAACCGCCCGGACGTGCTTGACCCGGCGCTGCTGCGTCCCGGCCGCTTCGACCGTCAGGTCGTTGTGCCGAACCCGGATATCCTGGGCCGTGAGCGCATCCTGAAAGTGCATATGCGCAAGGTGCCGCTGGGTCCGGACGTCGATGCCAAGGTTATCGCCCGCGGCACCCCGGGCTTCTCCGGCGCCGATCTCGCGAACCTGGTGAACGAAGGCGCCCTGCTCGCCGCCCGCAAGGGCAAGCGCGTGGTTGGCATGGCCGAGTTCGAGGAAGCCAAGGACAAGGTCATGATGGGTGCGGAGCGCCGCTCCATGGTCATGACCGACGAGGAAAAGGCGCTGACCGCCTATCATGAAGCCGGCCATGCCGTGGTCGCGCTGCATTGTCCGGACAGCGACCCGATCCACAAGGCAACCATCATCCCGCGCGGCCGTGCCCTCGGCATGGTCATGCGTCTGCCGGAAGGCGACCGGATCTCGCTCTCTCGTGCCAAGCTCTATGCCGATCTGCGCGTTGCCTGCGGCGGCCGGCTGGCGGAAGAGATCATCTTCGGCGAGGACCGGGTGACCACCGGTGCGTCCTCGGATATCCGCATGGTGTCCGACATGGCCCGCCGCATGGTCACCGAATGGGGTCTCAGCGACAAGCTCGGCTTCCTGGCCTATTCCCAGGACCAGCAGGAAGTCTTCCTCGGTCATTCCGTGACCCAGCAGAAGAATGTTTCCGACGCGACGGCCAAGGTGATCGACGAGGAAATCCGCCGGATCGTGGACGGGGCCTACAGGGATGCCCGCCGCATTCTGGAAGAGAACCGGCATGAGCTGGAAACGCTGGCCAAGGGACTGCTCGAATACGAAACCCTCTCCGGCGACGAAATCAAGGCGCTGCTGGCTGGCGAAAGCGTTGTGAAGAACAACAAGGAAGACGGCCCGAAACCGGGTGCCGGTCGCCGTTCGTCGGTACCGACCGGTGGCGCCGAAGGCACCGGCAAGACCGGTGGTGGGCTGGAGCCCGACCCGCAACCCGGCGAGTAGCTTCATGACCGACATTCTGAAAGAGGCCGCGCTGATGCGCGGCCTTTTGCCATCCGGAGCAGACATCCGCCTTGCTCCCGCGGGTATCGTCCGGGGCGAGACGGCCGACCGGTTGCTGTCGGCCGGGCTGGCCCGCCCCCTGGCCGGTGGTCCTGCCGCATTCACCGCCGTCGAGATCATTGCCCGTTCCGGCGCCTCCATTCACCTGTTGGGGCCTGCAGCGATCGATACAGCCGCGGTCTGGGCAGCAGGCGAGGGTCTCGGCGAGACCTTCGATCGCCAGATCGGCCTGATCAGCGCGCCGCGACCCGTGCTGGCCGGTTTGCCGGCGGACCGTCCTCTGGTCATGGGCATCGTCAATGTAACGCCGGACAGTTTTTCCGATGGCGGCGACTTCGCGGCGACGGATGCTGCCGTGGAGCATGCCTTCGCATTGCTGATGCAGGGCGCGGACATTCTCGATATCGGCGGGGAATCCACCCGCCCCGGCGCCGCCCCGGTGCCGGTCTCCGAGGAGCTCCGCAGGGTCGTGCCGGTGATCGAAGCCATTCGCCGCCGGGCCGGCGCGAAGCGCCCGGTGATCAGCATCGACACGCGGCGCCCGGACGTGATGCGGGCAGCCCTCGATGCCGGGGCGGAGATCGTCAATGACGTGACCGGTCTTGCCGACCCGGAAAGCCGCCGCATTGTCGCGGACTCCGGGGTTCCGGCCATGCTGATGCATATGCGCGGCGAGCCGCAGACCATGCAGGGCGAAGCGCGGTATGACTTCACGCCGCTGCAGGTGCTGGAAGAGCTGGAAACCCGCGTGCTTGACGCCGAGCAAGCCGGCATTCCCCGGGACCGCATCATCGTCGATCCCGGCATCGGGTTCGCCAAGGACACGGATCAGAACCTGGAAGTGCTGGCCCGGCTCGGCCTGCTGCATGGCTTCGGCTGTAGGATCCTGCTCGGCGCGTCCCGCAAGCGCATGATCGGCGATCTCAGCCGGGACGAGCCGGCGAAGCAGCGGGTGCCCGGCTCTCTCGCCGTCGCCCTTGCCGGCGTCGAGCAGGGTGTGCAGATCCTCCGGGTGCACGATGTTGCCGAGACCGTGCAGGCACTAAAAGTCTGGGCGGGTATCGCCGGTCGGCGGTAAGCTGCCCTATCGCTCCCGTCACCGCGAAACTGCGTGGAATTGCATGACCAGAGATCTCTTCGGAACCGACGGCATCAGGGGCACGGCCAATGCCGAGCCGATGACCGCCGAAACGGCGTTGCGCGTGGCCATGGCGGCCGGCCGTCACTTCGTGCACAGCAACGGGCGTCCGAAGCCCGGACACCGGCCACTGGCGGTGATCGGCAAGGACACACGATTGTCCGGCTACATGCTGGAGCCGGCCATGGTGGCGGGGTTCACCTCGATCGGTATGGATGTGGTGCTGCTCGGCCCGCTGCCCACCCCGGCCGTGGCAAGCCTGACCCGCTCCCTGCGCGCGGATCTCGGCGTCATGCTTTCCGCCTCGCACAATCCCTATCAGGACAATGGCATCAAGCTGTTCGGCCCGGACGGTTCCAAGCTGTCGGACGAGGTCGAGCACGAGATCGAAACCCGGATCGACAGCCTTGGCGCCTCCGACCGGGCACCGGCGGACCGACTCGGCAAGGTGCGCCGCCTCGAGGACGCCCAGGGCCGCTATATCGAGATCGCCAAGAACACCTTTCCGAAAGGCATGCGGCTGGATGGCCTGAAGCTGGTGGTGGATTGCGCCAACGGGGCCGCCTACAAGGTCGCACCGCGGGTGCTGTTCGAGCTCGGCGCCGAGGTGATCGAGATCGGGGTCTCCCCGAACGGCACGAACATCAATGCCGGCTGCGGGGCGACGGCCCCGAGTGCCATGTGTGCGGCGGTGACGGAAAACGGCGCCCATCTCGGTATAGCGCTGGACGGGGACGCGGACCGGCTGATCATGGCGGACGAGCAGGGCCGGATCATCGACGGCGACCAGATCATGGGACTGATCGCGACCTCCTGGGCCGACGCCGGTCTGCTGCGCGGCAAGGCTCTGGTCAGCACCGTGATGAGCAATCTCGGGCTGGAGAAACATCTCGAAAGCATCGGCGTCGCCATGCACCGGACCAAGGTGGGCGACCGCTATGTGCTCGAGCATATGCAGTCCGGCGGCTTCAATCTCGGCGGCGAGCAGTCCGGCCACATGATCATGAGCGATCACGCGACGACCGGTGACGGGATTATCGCCGCGCTGCAGGTGCTGGCGGTGCTGATTTCCTCCGGCAAGCCGATGAGCGCGGTTGCCGCGGTTTTCACACCCCTGCCGCAGATGCTGAAGAATGTCCGCTATACCGGAGAGCCGCCGCTGCAGCTCGACTCGGTCCAGGCGGCCATCCGGGACGGCGAGGCGCGTCTTGCCGGCAGCGGCCGGGTCCTGATCCGCAAGTCCGGCACCGAACCGCTGATCCGGGTCATGGCCGAAGGGGCCGACGAGAAGCTCGTCGCGGATGTGGTCAATGATATCGCACGGGAGATTGAACGTGTCGCAGGCTGAGGCAACCGGGTCCGGAGAGCTGCATCCGATGCGCGGCCGGGTCCTGATCTGTGCCGGGTCCGATTCCGGCGGAGGCGCGGGCATCCAGGCCGACATCAAGGCCGTGACCGCGCTCGGCGGTTTCGCCATGACCGCGATTACCGCCCTGACGGCGCAGAACACAGAGGGTGTGCACGACGTCTACGACGTGCATGAGGAATTCATCCGGAAGCAGATCGAGGTCGTGCTGAAGGATCTCGGCGCGGATTGCATCAAGACCGGCATGCTGCATTCGATCCCGGTGATCGAGACCGTGCATGAGGCACTGCAGGAACTGGCGCCCGATACGCCGCTTGTGGTCGATCCGGTGATGGTCGCCAAGGGCGGCCATCCACTGCTGGAGCCGCAGGCGCTGGAGGCCATGAAGCGCAGGATGGTGGCGCGGGCGACCATCCTGACCCCGAACATTCCGGAGGCCGAACTGCTGACGGGCCAGAAAATCGCAGGCCGGGACGACATGCTCCGGGTCGGTGCGCTCCTGCTCAAGCTTGGCCCGAAACACGTGTTGATGAAGGGCGGGCACATGGAGGGCGACGAGCTGGTCGATATCCTGGTATCCGCGGATGCGGAGCCGGTCGCATTTCGCTCGGAACGGATCGACACCGTCCACACCCACGGCACCGGCTGCACCACGGCCTCGGCGATCGCCGCGGGGCTGGCGCAGGGCCTTGACGTGGTGGCGGCGGTCGACAGGGCGCGGGACTATGTCCGCAAGGCGATCCTGAGCGCGCCGGGTTATGGCCACGGCCACGGTCCGCTCAATCATGCCCATACGCTGCGTGAAGAGGTCTGAACCGCGCTTGAACTTTTGCCCGGCGCTGCATAGACTCGCCGCACAGGCACGCCCGAGCCTCCCCCCTCCGCCGGGAAAGCATACGACATGTTGGGCTTTGATCTTTTCGAACCCGCTGTTCGAGCCTGCGCATAAGGAGGGATTGCGACCGACGCTCGCATCAGGAGGTTTCCGATGAGATTCTCTCATCCTGTTTTCCGTCTCAAGCGCCAGGCCCGCCTGCTGTCCCGCGCGGCCGGCATCCCGCTCAACCAGGCGCTTGACCGCATCGCGGTCGCTGAAGGCTTCAAGAGCTGGGGCCAGCTTGCCGCCAAGGCCTCCGTCGAAAGGCCGGCCGGTGCCATGCTGGCGCAGCTGGCGCCCGGCGATCTTGTCCTGCTCGGCGCCCGCCCGGGCCATGGCAAGACCCTGCTCGGGCTCGAATTGCTGGCCGCAGCGGCGCAGGTCGGGCGGCACGGTTTCTTCTTCACGCTGGACTACACCGATGCGGATGTCATCGACCGTGTCCGCGCGATCGGTGTCGAACCCGGTACACTTTCCTCAAGTGTGACGCTGGACACTTCGGACGGCATTTGCGCCGCGCATATCATCGCCGCGATGGATGCCGCGCAACCGCACAGCATCGCCGTGGTCGATTATCTGCAGCTGCTGGATCAGAGGCGCCAGAATCCCGAGCTCGCGGATCAGGTGGCCGCACTGAAGGCATTCGCGCAAAAGGCCGGCCATGTCATGGTCCTGATCTCGCAGATCGACCGGGCCTATGATCCGGGATCAAAGCCGCTGCCCGATCTGTCCGATGTCCGGCTGCCCAACCCGGTCGATCTCTCCCAGCTCACCAAGAGCTGCTTCCTGCAGGACGGGGAGATCCGGCTGGACGCGGTGGCCTGACACTAGTCGAGGACGAAATCCCGGTTCACCAGACTGTAGCTGTGGTGGCCGAGAGTGCCGGCCGCCGTCATCTTGCCGATCTCCCGGCGCAGGGTCTCGATCCGCGCGGCATAGGTCTTGCTGCCGATCTCGAGCAGGGCGTCCAGGGGATCGGCGGCCGTCAGGGCCTGTTCGATCACGCTGCTTTGCGCCCGGCCCTGGTGGCGGATATCGGCAACGACGATGCAGATCGAATCCTCCGCCCCGTCGAGATCGTAGCGCTGGGCATATTGCGCGTATTTCAGCCGCTGTTGTTCGACGGTGAAGGCGACCTGGGTGGCGCGGTTTTCCGGACTGTTCCCGGCCCAGTGCACGAATTTGGCGGCGACCTCTGCTTCCTGCTGGCCGACGGCATCCGGGTCGGGGTTCAGATAGTTCATCAGTCCCTCGCTGCTGCTGCTGTCTTCCAGCTGTACCGGACCGCCGGGTGTCTTCTGGGCGACGTGACCGTTCAGCAATGTCAGGTCCGGGAAGTAGAACCTGGCTGCCTCCAGCAGCAGGAAGCGGCGCAGCAACAGGACGAAATTGTCGTCCGGCTCATGCGCCGCATCCTGGAAGAAGCCGAAGGTGAAGGCGGCCCGGTCGTAGGTGTTCAGGCAGTGAAAACTGCCGTTGCTCTCGCAAATCGCGGTCGGGGTGATGACATCCGCCCAGAAACCGAACTGCTCCCGGTAATGTTCCGGACTGTAGATATCCGGCCCGGGCGCGGTGTTCATCAGGCCCCGGCGGCTCTGGTAGCGGACGTCGCTGCCGACGAAGAAGCTCGGGCCGTCATTGATCTGCGCCGAGTAGCGCCGGCCGTCGACGCTGACGGCGACGGATGCCGGCTCGGTAATCTGCTGTTCCTGTCCCGCAACCGCGGTTCGCACGGAAACCTTTTCGGTCGGGCTGTTGGCGAAGGGCATGACCAGGAGGGTGCGGCCGGCGAATTCCGGCGCGATCGGCACATCCAGGGCCGGACCCGCGGCCAGAGACCGGGAAACGCGGACGCCATCGCACTTGACCTCCCAGTTGATCCGCGCCAGGTCCTCCGCGCCGGGATCGGGCTGGTTGAAGGCAGTTGCCCGGTAGCGGGCAACCGTGCCGACCTCTGCGGTACCGGGGCCGTCGACGGTTGTGACGAGCAGCATGGCGGCCTCATTCTTCATCGCGGGGAATTGTTTTGGTCAAAATACAACCTTACGATGAATTGTGCCAGTTTTTGATTGTCGAACTTGCGTCTTTTGATTGTCGAACTTGCGTCGTGCCGCCGACAGTTGATGTCGCCCGCGGGCATGGACGTCTGACCTGTCCCGCGTAAATCTTGTGCTAGCAAAGAGACTTAATGCGCTTTTCTTGTGGAGGCGACATGGCCGAGGAAGACGATATCGTTCTGTCCGAACTGGACGACGAAGAGCTAGTGCAGCAGATGCATGACGATCTCTATGACGGTCTGAAAGACGAAGTCGAAGAGGGTGTCAACATCCTGCTCGGGCGTGGCTGGACTCCCTATCGCGTCCTGACCGAGGCTCTGGTCGAGGGCATGCGCATCGTCGGCATCGATTTCCGCGACGGCATCCTGTTCGTGCCGGAAGTGCTGATGGCGGCCAACTCCATGAAGGCCGGGATGACCATCCTGCGCCCGCTCCTGATCGCAACCGGCGCACCGCGCATGGGCAAGATGGTGATCGGCACGGTAAAGGGCGATATCCACGATATCGGAAAGAATCTGGTGTCCATGATGATGGAAGGTGCCGGTTTCGAGGTGATCGATATCGGGATCAATAACCCGGTCGAGAACTATCTGGCCGCGATCGAGGAGCACAAGCCGGACATCCTCGGCATGTCGGCCCTGCTGACCACGACCATGCCCTACATGAAGGTCGTCATCGACACCATGAAGGAAAAGGGCATCCGCGACGATTATATCGTTCTGGTCGGCGGTGCGCCGCTGAACGAGGCCTTTGCCGACAGCGTCGGCGCCGATGCCTATTGCCGCGATGCTGCGGTTGCCGTCGAGACCGCGAAGAAGATGATCGCCGAGCGCGAGCGCTCCAACTCGGCGGCCATGGGCGTCAGTTGAGCGGGGCGGCGATGGCCGCCTCGACATCTCCGGAGAGACCGCGGGCCCTCGTGATTGCCTGCGGTGCTCTCGGCCGGGAGCTGGTCGCTCTGAAAGAGAGCACTGGCTGGGACGCGCTCGAGATTACCTGCCTGCCCGCCATCTGGCACAATCGTCCCGAAAAGATCGCCCCCGGCCTGCGCCGCAAGCTGCAGGCGGCAAAGGGCTATGAACGGGTGTTCGTCGCCTATGGAGATTGCGGTTCCGGCGGCGAGATCGACAAGGTGATCGCCGAATTCGGCGTCGAGCGCATCGCCGGGCCGCACTGCTACCAGTTCTTCATGGGCACCGACGCGTTCACCGCACTCACCGATGCGGACCCGGCCTGCTTCTTCCTGACGGATTACCTGGTCCGGCATTTCGACCGGCTGATCGTCAAGGGGCTCGGGCTGGATCGATTTCCCGAATTGCTCGACCTGTATTTCGGCAACTACACGGCGCTGGTCTATATCGCCCAGACCGAAGACCCGCGGCTGAAAGCCAAGGCGGAGCAGGCCGCCGAACGGCTCGGTCTCGCCTTCGAATACCGCTATCGCGGCTATGGCGAGCTGCAGACATTCATCGAAATCGCCCGGACCGGGCACTGAACGGAGCGGAGACATGGCGCATCTCATCACCGTCTACTGGCGCGACATCCCGGCCCAGGTCATCGCCGAACGCGGCCGGGGTCGCAAGCGCGAGCAGGCCAAGGTCGAGCTGCCCGTGCGCTTCGTCCATGCCATCGACATGGCCGCGATGCGGGATGGCTCGGAAGACGAGGGCGCCTATCTCGACGGCTGGCGCCGGGCTGATCCGGTGGAATGCGGTGAGGATCTCGCCACCGAGGCGCAGGCGGCAGCTGACAAACTCGAGGCGGAATATGACGGCGCGAAACTGAAGGCGCTGATCGCCAATGGCGGCAACGCCTGAAGGCCGGGGCGTTTCAGCCGTCCAGCCAGTCCGGCGCATGGGCCAGCAGGTCATGCCGGATCAGTGGATGGTCCGGCGCCATCGGATCGAGGCGCAGCCGGGTCAGGCGCAGGAAGCTGAACCGCCAGACCCCGTCGGCCCAGAGATATTCCTCTTCGTAGTGACCGTAGCCGCAATAGCCGCGGGCGCCTGGAAATTCTTTCAGGGGCATATCGGGGCCGAGTTCGACGAGATCCATCATCGCCCAGATGCCGCGGGCCCGGTCCGGGCCGAAGAAGGCAATCTCCGGGCTGTGCACATGGTGGACCGAGACCGCATCCTTCATCCGCGTGGAAATGCCGGTGACGAAGGCGCGCGCGTCGGCACCGGTGGGCGCCGATCCGAATCCCTCGAAGGTGGTTCCGGGCGCGAACAGGCCGGCGAGCCGGTCCCACTGCTTGGTGTCGATATACCGGCAATATCGCGCCTTCAGCCGCTTGATCGCCGCGATGTCGGTGAAGCGGGCGAGATCCGCGTCGGTCATGCATGCCTCCCGTTTTTGGATGTGCGCCGTATCAGGGGATCAGGCGCGCCGCGCGATAGCGGTCGAACAGATCGGTGAACATCCGGTCCGACTTGACCACATCATGGAAGCCCGCGCGCCGCGCCTTGGTCGTGTCCGCGATGATGTCGTAGGTCGGCGCGAAGACATAATCGCCATAGTCCCAGAGGGCGATGTCGCTATAGGGCGTCGGGGCAATATCGTGCTTGGCGACAATGTGGTCCCAGACCGGGGCGTGTGCCGGCATGGTCTCCGCCAGGGAAATGCCAAGCGGCGGGCCGACTTCGAGACCGAAATAGGCGGCGAAACGCGGCCATAGGGTGCTCCAGCGGAAGATATCGCCGTTGGTGATGTTGAAGGCCTGGTTGGCGGCTGCCGGCTCGCCGGCCATCCAGACGGCGGCCCGGGCGACGTGAGAGGCGAGCGCGCATTCGGCGAGGCAGTCATAGGCGACCTCGGTCCCGGGAAAACTGAAGGGGCGGCCGAGTTCCCGCATGATCTCGGCATAGGCGGCGACCACCGAGACCAGGTTGCGCGGCTTGCCGGGTGTAAAATCGAAGACCAGCGGCGGCCGCACGACGCTCCAGCTCCACGGCACGTCGAGCGCGGATATCCAGTCCTGCTGGTCGTAGTAGAAGTTGGGCACGCCGGGCCGCGGATCGTCCTCCTCGGCGGGTGTCTTGTAGGGGCCGAGATGATTGCCGTAATATTTGGTGCCATGCATCAGATTGACGTGGCGCAGGCCCGGTGCGGCGGCGGAGACGGCCTCGACCGCATTGACCAGCATGGCGAGATTGTCTTCCACGGACTCGTTGCCGCCTTCGCCGTGCGGGGCGCGTCCGGCATAGAAGATGTGCGTCACGTCGGAGAGTTCCGCCGCCTTGGCCCGGCAATCCGCCGGATCGAGCAGGTCGATCGACAGGTAGGGGATCGGCAGCGGCTCGCGTGGTTTCCTGCGGCTGACCCCGACGACCTTGTGCCCATCCTCGATCAGGCGCCGGCAGATCGCGCCGCCAAGCATGCCGCTCGCGCCCAGTACCACCGCCGTCATCGCCGCCATCGACATCACCCCCACCGGTTTTCCTGAACTGCACAATGGCGCGGGAGGCTTGGCAAGGTGAATTCCGCCCAGCGGTTGTCATGCCGGGACGGCACGGTCCGCCCCAACGAACGCAAGAAGGGCCTGCCGTTGTCCATGCTGTGGCTGGACGGTTTAGCCTACTCGCTCGCCCGCCCGGACAGGCTCCGGCAGGCGGTTTCCCGGTGGGGCCAGCGGGCAGACCCAGTCCGGCGAGTGATAGCAGGATGGGTGATAGGCGAAGTTGAAATCGAGGATCAGCTTGCCGTCCGGCGTCTGGCCCAGATCGGCGCTCTTGATGCTGTCCAGCAGGTAGCGGCCGCCGCCATAGGTCTCGCTCCCGCTGGTGGCGTCAGTGAAGGGCAGGAAGGTGCCGCCGCCATAGCCCTCGATCCAGTAGACGGTCAGCTCGGCGCCAAGCTTCGAGGCAAGCCCTTGCGTACGGGCGGCGGGCCGCAGGGAGATATGCCCGTCATTGCCAATTTCGCCGGCCAGAACGGTATCGCTTTCCGGCGCTTCCAGATCGACCTCGAAGCGCATTTCGGGATCGTAATCAAACAGCGGGATGGCGCCGTAGTTCGCCCTGCGGTCGTCCCCGATGGGGGACTGGTCATGGCCGCAGAACAGGTCGTTTCTTGTGTCGCGCCAGAGAGCCCAGGCGGTCTCCGGATCCTCGGCTCTGCGGATATCGGTATAAAGCTCGGCAACCCGGCGGCGCCAGTCGGCAAGCGAAACGGTCTTCATCACGGTCCCCCAACAATTTTCCGAAACACATGGGGGCTCTTGCTGGAGATGCCACCTCAAAGGCGTGTGAGATTGCCGGTTGGCACGGCTTGACCGTGTTGCCTCCTGGGCCGAAGCTGCCCTCAAGCAACAAGCAGGCAACCCGGAGGAAACCTCATGACCTGGATCGCGACAGTGCCCTATGCGGAGGCAACCGGCCGTCTGAAGACGCTGTATGACCGGGTCAAGGGACCGGACGATAATGTCGACAACATCATGATGGCCCACAGCCTGCGCCCCCATTCCATGGAAGGACACATGCATCTCTACAAGTACGTGTTGCACCATACGGGCAACAAGGTGCCGAAATGGATGCTGGAGGCGCTCGGCGTCTATGTCAGCCAGATCAACCAGTGCGGCTACTGCGTCGAGCATCATTTCCAGGGCATGAAGCGCCTGCTGGCAGACGATGCCCGCGCCGACGCCATCCGGGCCGCGTTCGAGGCCGATGCGCCGGAGCAGGCCTTCGAGGGCGCGGAGCTTGAAATGTGCCGCTATGCCGAGAAACTGACCCGCGACCCGGCCATGATCAACGAGGCCGAAATCGAGGCCCTGCGCGCCGCCGGGCTCGATGACGGGCGCATTCTCGAGGTGAACCAGGTTGTCAGTTACTTCTGTTACGCCAACAGAACGGTTCTGGGACTCGGGGTCAGCACGGCCGGTGACATCATCGGACTTTCGCCGAACGAGTCGGACGATCCGGATAACTGGTCGCATAGCTGAGGCTGCGGGAGGCAGGGCGTTCTCGAGGGGATCCAGCACTATGGGAAGATGTTCAGGTTCGATTTTGGTTTAATGGTTAATTAATTTCGGTCTTTTAAATTCATGCTTCTGCGAAGGATAATTTTTGGAATGCGCAATGTTTCGGAAGCTCCAGGTAAAAACCAAACTCGCGCTGCTGGTTGCGGCGGGTTTGTTGATCGCGATTGCGATCGCCACAGTGTCCGGCCTCAACAATTCTCTTGAGCTGACGAATACGGCACTGAAGAATCGGCTGACAGCCAACACAACGACACTGACCCTGGAAATCGAGCAGGAAGGGCTGCGTGCTCTTTCGATGGCCCGGCTGGTCGCCCTGCAATCCAATGTGATTGAAGCGATGCGCGCCGGCGATCGCGAAAAGCTCGCAGGGATCTTCGTTCCAGGCTTCAAGGAACTGAAGGCGGACTATGGTGTGCGCCAATTCCAGTTTCACCTGCCGCCGGCGACGTCTTTCCTGCGGGTCCATAACCCGGAGAAGTTCGGCGACGATCTGTCCGGTTTCCGAAACACGGTGTTGAAGGTCAATAACGAGAAGGTTTCGACCAACGGTCTGGAAGTCGGGGTCGCCGGGCTGGGCATGCGCGGGGTTGCACCGATCACAGATGCCGACGGCCATATCGGCTCAGTCGAGTTCGGGCTTTCCTTCGGGCAGAGCTTTTTTGACGCCTTCCGGGAAAAGCACGGCGTACACGCGGCGCTTTACGTTTCCCGAAAAGACGGCATGCAGAAGCTGGCCTCCACGTTCCCGGAGGATATTGTGTTCGATCCGGCCCTGCTCGAGGCGGGAACGAAACGTGAGGCATTCGACCTGAATATCGCGGTCGCGGGCCACTCTTCTGCCCTGGCGGCGCAGCCGGTGACCGACTTTGCCGGCAATGTGATCGGTACTGTGCTGGTGGCTGTCGACCGGGCTCGCTTCGACAAGTCCATCAATAACGCCTACATCTCGGCGGGTGTGATGGCCGCGGTCAGCGCCATAGTTCTTCTGGTCCTGCTGTTTATCGTCAATCGACTGATCTCGGCGCCGCTAAAAAGCGCGATCGAAGTCCTGCGACGCCTGAGCCAGAAGGACTTCTCGATCAACATCCCTTACCAGAATCGCGCCGACGATATCGGCGTCATGGCCCGTGCCATGGCCGAGTGCCGGGACGGCCTGGTTGAGGCTGAACGGCTGAAGGAAGAGGAAGAGGCGAACAAGGCCCGTGCCGAGCAGGAGCGCCACGCCGCAATGCTCGCTCTGGCGCAAAAGTTCGAGGACCAGGTGAAGGGTATCGTCGACGCGGTGGCGGGCTCCGCCGCCGATTTCGGTACGACCGCCGATACGCTGATGCAGGTTGCCGAAAATGCTTCCTCGCGTGCAAATACAGTCGAAAGCGCGGCCAAGGAGAGCGAAAGCAGCGTGCAGACCGTGTCCGCCGCCGCCGAGGAACTCGCAGCGTCGATCCGGGAGATCACCGAGCAGTTGCAGAATACCAGCCGGATGTCGCGTGACGGCGCTCAGCGGGCGGAAGAAACCTCCAACAAGGTCAGGGAGCTGTCTGAGGCTGCGGACAAGATCGGCGAGGTCGTCGGGCTGATTACAGACATTGCCGAGCAGACCAACCTGCTGGCGCTGAACGCCACAATCGAGGCTGCGCGCGCCGGTGAGGCGGGCAAAGGCTTCGCCGTGGTCGCCAACGAGGTCAAGTCTCTCGCCTCCCAGACGGGCAAGGCGACGGACGAGATCGGCGGCCAGATCCAGAAGGTGCAGGAAGCCGTACGCAGCACCGTCGAGGCGATCGAGGCGCTGGCTGGCACCGTGAACGATATCGACCAGGTGGCGGGAACCATTGCCGCCGCTGCGGAGGAGCAGTCGGCCGCGACGAACGAGATTGCACGCAGCGTCGAATCCACGTCGTCCAACGTGCAGGACGTCACCATCAATATCGGCGAGGTCGTCTCCGCCTCCGCGGAAACCCGGACGGTCTCCGTCGGGGTGAAGGATAAGGCGAACAATCTCGGCGGTCAGGCGGGGGAACTGACCCGGGCGGTCAACGGCTTCCTCGCCGAAGTCCGCTCTGGCTAGAGGGGACGGAGGAGCCCGATCAGCGCCGGACCGAGCTCTGCTGCCGAGCGGCAGAGCAGGGCGCCTTCTTCCTCAAGCTCCGCGCCGACATCGACCGGGAGGCTGGAGTTGGAGGCGTCCGGGATCTGGTTCAGCCGTCCGCCCATCAGCACCGGGATATCCAGGCCCTGTTCCGACAGGGCCTCTTTCAGCGTCCGGCAATAGCCCAGCGCGACGCCGTTATAGGTGCTGATGGCGATGGCGTCGGGCCGTGTCTCCGCGGCGCGGGCAGCGAGGATTTCCGGGTCGGTGGAGACGCCGCCGTCGAGTGCGGTGAGGCCGAGCTGGCGGACCAGTTCCTCGACCACCATCTTGCCGTGCTCATGCACGTCCCCCGCCGCCACCAGCACTTTCAGGCCGCTGCCGGATAATGATGTGCGCACGCCTACCGACATCTCCGCCAGCGCCGCCCCGGCCATCTCCGCGATTTCGGAGACGATGGTCGCGGGCACCAGCGGTGCGCGGCCGCCGATCATGTCGGGGTCGGGCATGCCCGGGCCGAAGGCGGCTTCGAGCTTGCGCGCGCCGATCCGGCGGAGGGCCAGCAGCAGCTCGAACACATCGCTTGTATCGATACCCGCTTCAGCGAGGCCCTTCAGTACGGCCTTCGCGAAGGCGCGTCCGCCCTCCAGTATTTTGGCGGCAATGGCGTCGGCTTCCTCTTCCGCTACAAGGGGAACCCAGTCCAGCGCATGTTCCTTCAGGCGCCCGGCATGGAGCTGAGCCTCGATCACCTCGTCGATTTCCGGGATACGTTCGTTCTCGGTGACGGGAACCGGGTTGATGGCGTGGCCCGTCGGCCCGGTTGCCTGGCCCAGTGCGTCGATCAGCAGATAGTTGGAGAGGCTGGCGGCATTCTCCGCCGGGGTGCCCCGGTAGCTTGTCGTGTTGCCGTAGATCATCGAGCCCGGCGCGGCGGGGCCGGAGAGAGCGAGGGCGCGCTGGAAGGCGAGACGGGCCAGCGGGTCGGAGAAATGATGGCCGTAGCAATGCACAACCGGCACCCCGGCCAGCCGGCCGATCTCCCGCTCGATCAGGATCAGGCCGAGGCAGGAGGCAAGGTCCGTCAGATGCGCGCCGAACCCGTCATCGATGTTGGAATGCACCAGCACCGGCACCGGCTGGGCGGCGATCAGCCCGAGGGCGCGCACGGTCTCGCGGGTGGCGGCGATATCGTCGTCATGGCCCGGAATGCGGAAGGTGAAATACTGCCCGAGATTGCCGACCGTGGTGCTGCCCGCCGCCAGCGCGGCCTGTGTGTTCTCCAGCGCCGCCGGAAAGCCGAGCACGAAATCACCGAAATGCGGCGCGACCGGTGCTGCGTTGGCCAGTTCCACGAAATCCTCGACCCCGCGCAAAATCATGCCGGTGCCGCGCGTCGCTTTCTCGCGGACGGCTTTCGGCAGGGCCATCGACCAGTCGAGGCAGAGCCCGTAGCGGTCGACCCTGATCCCGCGCAGGCGGCAGGCCTCCCAGATCTCCCGATAGGCCCGGATGCTTTTCACCGGATCGCGATAGCCGAGCTGGGCATGCTGCATGATGCCGCCCTCGGCCATCCGGCGCAGCTTGTAGTCATGCTCCGAGGAGACGCCGGCTTCTTTCAGAAAGGCGGATTGTCCGACGCTCCAAGCGCCAGCCAGCTTCGCGCCGTCTGCAAGCAGGTCCGCGCCGTTCGGCAGATCGGGCTCGGGCAGGATGGTGGAACGGTCTGGCAGCATAGGGGCACTTTGGCGAGTGGAGGGGCCGGAGAGATCATTATGCATGGGGTGGCGGAGGGACCAAATTCTTGTGCCGGATATTCCTGTGACACTCTCCCATCATCGTCATCCCGGGCCTGACCCGGGATGACGACCTAAGTGAGTGAAGATGCCGTGGTGTTCAGAACAGCAGCGGCGCGTTGTCGGTCACTTCCTTCATCACGAAGAAGGTCCGTGTCTGCCGCACACCGGGCAGGGCGATCAGTTTGGAGCCGTGCATGACGTTGAAATCGGCAATGTCGCTGACCCGGATCTTCAGGAAATAGTCGAAATCCCCGGCCACCAGATGGCAGTCGAGGATAAAGGGCAGCTTGCTCACCGCCGCCTCGAATTCGCCGAAGCTTTCCGGCGTCGAGCGGTCCAGCACCACGCCAACCATGACCAGGGTGCCGCGCTCGACCTTCTCCGGCGCGATCTGGGCCCGGACCGAGGAGATGTAGCCGTCGGCGAAAAGCCTCTGCGTGCGGCGGTGGCAGGTAGCCGGGCTGGTGTTGGTCAGGGAGGCGAGTTCCGCATTGCTCAGCCGCCCGTTCTGCTGCAGGTGGCGCAGGATGTTGCGATCCGTTCGGTCAAGCTCGGCAGGCATGGTCATTTCTCTCATTTTATCGCAATTATTTGAGAGAATAATATTATCGATATCTGATCATCCTGTCCTTTACGGAATCAATGGCTTCAGAACGGAAGCACCTTCCGTTCGCTCTTTGCTAGCGTTCCGGCACCATTTCAAGCGCAAGGAGCCAGCCCATGAACCTTCAGAAATTCGAGCGCTACCCGCTCACCTTCGGCCCGACCCCGATCGAACATCTGCCCCGCATGACCGAGGCGCTCGGCGGCAAGGTCGAGATCTATGCCAAGCGGGACGACTGCAATTCCGGTCTCGCCATGGGCGGCAACAAGCTGCGCAAGCTGGAATATATCGTGCCCGACGCCATCGCCTCGAACGCGGACACGCTGGTCTCCATAGGCGGCGTTCAGTCGAACCATACCCGCATGGTCGCCGCCGTCGCCGCCAAGCTCGGGATGAAATGCCGGCTGGTGCAGGAAAGCTGGGTGCCGCACGAGGACGCGGTCTATGACCGGGTCGGCAACATCATGCTGACCCGGCTGATGGGGGCGGACAGCCGGCTGGTCGACGAGGGTTTCGATATCGGCATAAGGCAGAGTTGGGAAGATGCCATGCAGGAGGTCCGGGATTCCGGCGGCAAGCCCTACGGCATTCCGGCCGGCGCCTCGGTGCACAAGTTCGGCGGTCTCGGCTATGTCGGCTTCGCCGAAGAGGTCCGGGCCCAGGAGGCCGAGATGGGCATCACCTTCGACTATATCGTCGTCTGCGTCGTCACCGGCTCCACCCAGGCCGGCATGATCGTCGGCTTCGCGGCGGATGACCGGGCGGACCGGGTGATCGGCATCGACGCCTCGGCGACCCCGGTGCAGACCCGCGAGCAGGTCCGGCAGATCGTCGACAATACGGCGGAACTGGTCGAGCTCGGTCGCGCGGTGCGGGACGACGAGATCGTCATCCTGGAAGACTACGCCTATCCGGCCTACGGCGTGCCGAGCAAGGAGACCAGCGACGCCATCCGCTTCTCCGCCCGGACAGAGGCGATGATCACCGACCCGGTCTATGAGGGTAAATCCATGCAGGGCATGATGGATCTGGTGAAGACGGGTTATTTCCCGGAAGGCTCCAGGGTGCTCTACGCCCATCTCGGCGGCTCCCCCGCGCTGAACGGCTACAGCTACACCTACCGGAACGGGTAGGGTTTTTTGACCGCCGCCATCCCGCTCTTCGACCGGGATGACGGTTTCGTGGCCATACCACTTTCATCTTGACCCCCTATGGGGGAGTGCCTGTAAACAGGTCGGCTCCGCTGCGACGGGAATCTGTATTTCCACTCCGAGAGAGCCCGCATCCCATGAAAAAGATTGTCGCCGGGCTGGATTTCGGCACGTCCAATTCCGCCATCGGATATGCGTCCGGCAATGCTCTTGACCTCCATACCTTCGAGCATGGCGGCCAGTCCGTGCCGACCGCCCTGTTCTATGACGAGGAAGAGGGCGTGCTGGTCAGCGGGCACGACGCCGAGGTGCGCTTCCTGCAAGGCCATGAAGGGCGCTACCTGCGGGCGCTGAAAAGCATCCTGGGCACCAGCCTTGCCGATGACGCGACCCGGATGGGTGCCCGCTCCTGGCCATTCCGCTCCCTGCTTTCCAGTTTCCTGATCTCGGTGAAGAAGAGCGTCGAGCAGGCCGCCGGCGGGGAGATTGCCGGGCTTGTCGCCGGCCGGCCGGTGCGTTTCGTCGACGAGGACGACACCCGGGACGCGCGGGCGGAGGCCCTGCTGCGTGAGGTTCTGGAGGAGGTTGGCTTCGGGCCGGTGCATTTCGTCTATGAGCCTGTCGCCGCCCTGATCGACGCGGACGCGGCCATGCCGGACGCGGAGCATGTGCTGGTTGCCGATATCGGCGGCGGTACGTCGGACTTCACCCTGGCCCGCCGCTCTCCGGATGCCGCCGCCCGCGAGATCGCCGGGTTCGAGATCCTGGCCAGTCACGGCGTGCATATCGGCGGCACGGACCTCGACAAGCGGCTGTCCCTGAAGGCCGTGATGCCGGTCTTCGGCCATGGCACCGAGATGAAGGCGCTGACCTCGGACGTGCTGCTGCCGGTGCCGCCGGGCTATTACAGCGACCTCGCGACCTGGCAGAAAATCCACTTTTGCTATTCCTACGCCATGAAGCGGGATGTTCGCGCGGTGTTGCGCCAGGCGCTGGAGCCGGAGAAGGTCGCGCGCCTGTTGGAGCTGCTGGAACGCCAGCTCGGCCACCGGCTGGCAAATGCCGTGGAGGGGATGAAGATCGCCCTGAGTGACAGGGAGTTGGCGGCACTGGCCTTCCCGGACATGGCGGATCTGCCGGCCATCACAGTGGACCGGCCCGCCCTGGCACGTCATTTCGCGCCGCTCGAGCAGCGGGTCGCCGGGGCTGCCCGGGAGACCCTCGGCAGGGCCGGGGTGCGGCCGGAGCAGGTCGGCCATATCGTGCTGACCGGCGGCTCCACCCTGTTGCCCGACATGCGCCGGACCCTGATGGATGTGGTTCCCGCCGCCCGCATCGTGCCGTCCGACCCGTTCACGGCGGTGGCGAACGGCCTGACCAAGGCGGCGCAGAGGATGTGTGCGGCCGGCTGAGGCCGGAGTCCGCCCGCTACGGTGCCCTGGATCAGTTGCCGAACAGCTTCTTCAGGCCCTCGCCGGCCTTCTTCAGCTCGTTGCCGGCATCCTCGACCGCTTTCTTGGCGCCCTCTGTATCGGTCGGCAGCTTGCCGCCGGTCAGCGCGTCGAGATTCTGTTTCAGGCCCTCCAGGGATTTGCCGACCCCGAGCGTGGCCGCGGCCTGGCTGGCGGCGCTGGTCAGGGCCGCCATGACCTTCTCGGCCACCTGCTCGGGCGTCGCGCCGCCGGACTCCTTGCCGATGTCCCGCAGGGTGATGTCTGGCAGCCTGCCCTCGATCTGCCGGTCGCCGAGCACCGAGGCGGCCACCCGCACCGTGCCGCCGCGGATATGCAGGGTCTCGATGATGAGTTTCCGGCCGGCGGCGGCGCTCTCGCCGGGCTCGGCCCTGCCGGCAGACCCGTCTCCGGTGCTCTTCTTCACATTGTCCGAGATGACGCCGATATTGTTGCTGCCCGAAGCCAGCTCGTAGGTCACCATCGGCTTGTCCACGGCGATCTCGGTGATGACGATCACCGGCGCGCCGACGCTGGCGGTATCGAGCGCGACGCTGATGCCGCCGAGCGAGATGGCGCTGTCGCTCCTGTAGCCCGCCGGATTGCCGACCGTCAGCCCGCTGATCGCGGCGCGGCCGTCCAGCACCTCGATCTTCACCCCTGAGACGGTGACCGGCACGCCGGCGACCTCCGAGCCCTGGCTCTCGATCACGTCCTTGACCAGGGAGTCGAGATTGCCGAACACGAAGACGACGACGGCGACCACCGCCACCAGCAGGATGGCGGCGCCCGCGCCCAGAGCGATCAGCAAACGTTTCATCGTCAAACTCCCGGTTGGTGCGGACGAAATCGGCCGCGCGGCTGCAATGCCGTTCCGGCGCTGAGTCTAGTCGGGTTCCGGTTGAGAGGTCCAGCGCCGGAGGCATCAGGGCGGGTGGCGCGCCGCCATGGGCTTGGCGTGGCTGTCGGCGCATCCTGGGCGCTTTTCCGGAAGTGATGCGGGGCCGTCCCGTCCGGCCGGGCAGCGGCGCGCGGGCCATTTTTCCGGACCGCCGGTACGACGGTCGGGCATACGAGACGGGCGCACATGGAAAAATCGCTCTTATCCAGCAGCCCGGCGATCCGTTCATATCCTATTAAGACATCTGCTCTAGGGTTGGTTAATCCCGCAGTCACTTTTAACCTTCAAATACCGGTCCCATGCCACGCGAAATCCGAACGATAATCTTCAGCGACGCCGAACTGACCGGTGCGGTCGACTCATTCCGGCGGGTCCGCAAGGACCTTCTGCCGCCGGGTGCCGTGCATGGTGTCGAAGCCCATGAAGACGGCAACATTCTGGTCACCATCGAGGCGAAATTCGGTCCGAATGTTCGCAATGACAACTATATCCTGGAGCACAAGTTTGTGGTCGAGGCCTTGGTCCGATTCTGCATTGAAACCAATATCGTCATCCCGCGGGCCGGCAGCAAGAAGATGCGGCGGTCCGACACGGAATGGATTCTCGAAATCCAGCTGAAGAACAGCGAGATGGCCCATCACGCCGTCTTCTCGGGCACCGAGCAGGTGGCCAGGGTGCGCACGGGCATCTCCGCGAAGGCGGACACCTGAGGCGCCCCGGTCCCGTCTCTTGTCCCTGCCTGCCGGCGCCGCTCCCGCGGCGATGACGGCCATGTCCCCCTAATTCAAGGCCGAGCCCCCGATTCCGCTCCTGTTCCAATGGCGGGAAGAGGATTTCTCAGGCGTGCAGCGCGAACATCATCGCGTACAGCCCGGTATCCACGGAATTCGCGCCGCGTTCGGCAAGGCCGTCGACGATCCCCGCTTCCTTCAGGGCTGCTTCGACGAAGGCCCGGTCGGTGCCTTCGATCACGGCCGTGAACGGCGCCTCCCCGTCCGTGCTCCTGCGGATCGCCTGCTCGCCGGTTGCGGCCAGGGAGCGGCCCATATCGGCCTGCCAGTGCTGCACCCTGGTGATGCCTTCGCGGGTGCGCAGATCGTGCAGGGCGGCGCCGGCGAGCCAGCGGGCAATCGCCTCCGGGTCGCCCGTGCCCGGATCGTAGCGCACGGTCGCGACGACCGCGCCCAGAGCGTCGCCGCTGCAGAACCGCACCCGGCTGGTCGCGCGCACGAAATTGCGGAACTCCTGCATCATCCGGGAGGTCCATTCCGTCGGATGGTCGAGCGCATGGCGATAGACCGGATCGTCGAAACAGGCCAGCCGCTCGACATCGTAGGCCGCGAGATATCTGTGCTTGCCCCGTCCGAGCTTGCGATAGCGACGGCCGTTGCGCCAGCCCGGCATGCCGACCCGCTCCGGAATATGTTCGCGGTGGTACCACTCGCTGAATTCGGCATCGCTTTCAGGCGCCGCATCGCCCCATACCGCCATCACCGCGTCTGTCATGTGTGGGTTTCCTCCCGGTTGGCAGGATCAAACCGTCAAAATCGTCGACCCCGTCGTCTCCCGTGCCTCAAGCGCACGGTGGGCCTCGGCGGCATCCTTCAGGGCATAGGTCTGGTTGATCTCGATCTTCACGCCGTCACGGATCTTGTCGAACAACGCACCCGCAATATCGAGGGTCAATGCGCGCGTCGCCGTGTGCGGGGCGAGACCCGGGCGGGTGAAGTAGAGCGCCTTGCCGGCCAGCAGTTTCGGCTCGACCGCGGGTGCGGGCCCGGAGGCGGCGCCGAAATGCACCAGCGTGCCGAAGCGGGCCAATGCGCCGAGCGAGCCCTCGTAGACAGCGGCGCCGACACCGTCATAGACCACCGGAACACCCTCGCCGCCGGTGATCTCCATTACCCGGGCCTGGAAGTCGTCCCGCGTATAGACAATCGGGTGATCGCAGCCATGCGCCCTGGCAATCTCCGCTTTTTCATCGGATCCGACGGTCCCGATCACCGTGGCGCCGATCTTTTTCAGCCACTGGCAGGCAATCGTCCCGACGCCGCCGGCCGCCGCATGCAGCAGGACGGTCTGGCCGGCCTGCACCGGAAAGGTGCGGCGCAGGAGGTAGGACACCGTCAGCCCCTTCAGCATCGAGCCCGCGGCCTGTTCGTCGCTGATATCGTCGGGCAGGGGGATCAGCCGCTCAGCCGGGTAGATCCGTTGCTCGGCATAGGCGCCGGGCGTGCCCATGACATAGCCGACCCGATCGCCGACCTTGACGGTCTCGACATCCGCGCCGACGGCGTCGACGATTCCGGCGGCCTCCATGCCGATGCAGCCGGGCAGACCGAGCTTGTAGCCGCCGGAGCGCTGATAGACGTCGATATAGTTCAGCCCGACCACGGTCTGCCGCAGCCGCACCTCGCCCGGCCCCGGGTTGCCGACAGCGACCTCCTCAAGGCGCATCACGTCGGGACCGCCGTGCTCGTGGATGATGATTGCATGCGCCATGATGGTGGATCTCCCCGGAGCTCTTTTTTGATATTGGTCTGCGGATGATTGCTTTCCGCTTGTGACGCAATGTCGTCCCGGCCCGCTTCAGGGGTCAATGCACGGTTCCATGTGGCGGCAACAACACCATCATCCCGAATTTGACCGGTGATCTTGTGATGGCGGTTTCCGTGCGTTGATCTTGCAGGTCGCGGCTCTCCAGCAGGTATCACGAAAGCCGAATGGGGGGCGAAGACCTGGCCTCGCCGCCCGCCCTCTTCACCCGGTGTTGCCATCCGGGCGACGGTGCCTCTGTCTGGTCTCCTGGGCCGGGGAACCCGTATCCGGGGCCTGTGGCCAGTGCACGCGGTTGGCCGGGAGGTGCACGGTCACGGCGGTGCCGACACCGATCTGGCTGCGGATTTCAAAGTGACCGTTTATTGCCTTCAGCCGCCTGTCCACGACGGAAAGGCCCAGCCCATAGCCGCCGCTATTGGCAACGGTGGTGGCCTGGGCCCGATAGAACGGGAGAGCGATCCGATCGAGTTCGTCGTCCGCGATGCCGGGGCCCTGGTCCGAGACCCGGATCGACAGGCCGCCATCTGCCTGCCGGTCTGTTTCTACTGAGACCTGTCCGCCATGCGGGGAGAACTTGGCTGCATTGTCCAGCAGGTTCATCAGGATTGTGGTGATTGTGGCCTGCTCGGTCTGCAGTCTGGGAAGGAGGCAGTCGTCAGGAACGAGGAACACGAGGCTCTTGTCCTGCTTGGCTGTCCTGACAGCCTCAATGCAGCGCGAGATGCAGGCGTCCAGATCAACCAGCCGCTCCACGACCTCATCTGTTTCCGATCTTTCTTGAGCGACCTCGAGAATCTGCTCGACCAGATCCAGCAGGATGATGCCACTTTGCTGGATGGAATCGACATAATCGCTTTGCTTGTCTGTAAGCGGGCCAGTTATCCCATGCCGCATGGCATCGGAGAAACCGATGATCGCATTCAGCGGTGTCCGGAGGTCGTGACTGACTTCGGCCAGTATCCGGTCCTTCGTATTGTTTGCTATTTCAAGATCGGAGATGGCTTTGCGCAGGGCGCCTTCGGCATGCCTGCGGCTCTGCACTTCCTGGTTGAGCTGGTCGATGGTTTCGGTCAGGGTGACGAAACGCGAGGCGTCCTGCTCGGTCGAGAAGAAGCGCAATGCGACAACAGGCCCGCCGGCATCCTGAAGCCGCCAATGCTCGGCTTTCAGGAATTTCGTGCCGCTGCTCGTCTTGACCGAGGCGCGGAATGGCATCGGAGCCGTGCTTGACCGCGCCAGGATCAGCAGATCGGCCAGATGGCATCCTGACGGTTCCAGCCAGGTTCCTATTTCGTCCCCTGAGGAAGCGGAGCCGGTCAGGTCTCTGAATGCGGCATTCGACCAGGAGATCCTGCCGTCCCGTGCAACCGCGACAATCGGATCGGAGATCTCTTCCGCTATCCCGCGGCGAACAAGGTCACTCACTGCGCTCTCGCCCGAAATACTCGATCCCGTTTCCGGTTTTCCCGTCCGACTGTTTCAGCGACACGACGACCGAGCAACCCGCGTGTCCCAACGCAATGGACTCCTCGATCTCGACCCTTGCATAGCCGAGATTCTCGGCGGCAATTCGCCCAAAGACATTGGACGTCATCATGCAAAGCGCCGGCTTGCCTTCGACCGCAGCGCCAAAAGGGCATTTGCTGTTCTTCAGCACGACCTTCTCGTCGTCCTGCTCGACGACGTGGAAGTCCCCGCCGATCCGTGTCTTCAGATCGACCAGTGCATTGGCGACGTCTGGCCGTGAAAGAACGTCTTTCTCCAGATGATGTCGATAGAGCCTGTCGAGGCGGTCGCCCATCTTGGCGCCGATTATGGATATGAAACCCCTTGCGTCGCGCTCACCGACCACATCCTGAAGGGTTTCCGCGAGGTCAGAGATCATCCGCCGGAAGAATCCGTCTCTGTCGAGATCCGGTTCGGCCCCCGGCTGATCGTGTTGGCTCGTCATTGAAGCGTCCTTCTGATGCTGGATGTTGCAGTAATTCAGTCGGAACTATCACTCGATTATGTTCAGTCTCTCCGAGAGTCCATCACTCTTGAAACATACGCTGTCCGTTGTGGCCCGGTTCAGAAAGCAATCCGTCCCGGCCTCGCACAGCGGTGTTTTCGGCCACCCCCTGTGAGCACATGGCCTTGTCGGGAAACTTGAACGTATCAATTGTGAGTTAAAGCGATATTAATTTTTTGCAACTGCATCGACCGAAAGGCCTGATTGGCTGGTCTGTCTGATGCCTTGTTTTTTTTGGGAAATCTAAGATGGCAGGCGTGCCCCAGGAGCGGCTCTCCGCAAGCCATTGAGTAAAAAAGCAATCTAGAGTGTGGGTTGGAGCAGGCGGGTAAGTCAAAGGAACGTCCGACTTGATTCGCGATCTCGCGATGAAGATCTCCGCCCTGTGATCCCCGAGTTCCCTTCACTCCGGCCGGCCGGCATTTCCGGGCTTCGTTGCGCGCAGCCGCCGCCATCCGGATCAGGAACTGCGTGACCCGACGGCCTGGGCGCGATCCCGGGACGCGGCACTTTCCGGCCGGGATCAGGGCCGAATCGTCGGGGATTCCCGGCTGATTGACGCTGCCATGTGCTGATCTGCCCGGCCGTCGGTGCCCAGTCCGCCTCAACGGGAAAACGTGTGCTCTTCCATCCTCCTGTTCGTTTGCCGCGCGTGCCGCTGACAGGGGGAGCCGTGGCGCGCGCCTCCCCGGCGATGAAACGCGTTTCCGTGCTCGTCATAAAACTGTCATCGTATTAGTCTGCAGGGAACGCATCCATACGGATCGCCTCTGACTGTTCGCCCGAAGTCTGGCGGGCAGCGCACGGCGTTGACGGGAGATGCGGCAAAAACCGGTTGAAACAACCACTGTCTGGGGAAACGACAATGCGAAAATCAAAATCCAAATCACTGTTCGCGGGCGTAGCAGGGGCGCTCTCTCTGCTCATGGCCTCGGAAGCATGGGCCGCGACGGAGATCCAGTGGTGGCATGCCATGGGCGGCCGCAATGGCGAGCTCGTGAATGAAATCGCGGAGGGCTACAACGCCACGCAGTCCGAATACAAGGTGGTCCCCGTCTACAAGGGCAACTACACCGAGACGATGACCGGGGCGATCGCCGCCTTCCGGGCCAAACAGCACCCGCACATCGTCCAGGTCTTCGAGGTCGGAACGGCGACCATGATGGCCGCCAAGGGAGCGATCTATCCGGTCCACCAGATGATGGAAGAGACGGGGACCGCGTTCGACCAGGCGGACTATCTGCCGGCGGTGATCAGCTATTACACCACGCCCGACAACAAGCTGCTGTCCCTGCCGTTCAACAGCTCGACCCCTGTGCTCTGGTACAACAAGGACGCGCTCGACAAGGCCGGCGCAACGCCGCCGAAGACCTGGGCCGAGGTGATGGATGCCTCCGAGAAGCTGGTCGCCTCCGGGATGAAATGCGGCTTCTCCTTCGGCTGGCAATCCTGGGTGATGATCGAGAATTTCTCGGCCTGGCATAATCTGCAGATCGGCACCAAGGAGAACGGCTTCACCGGCCTCGATACCGAGTTCACCTTCAACAACGACCATGTCGCCGGCATGCTGCAGCAGATCGCGGACAGCCAGTCCAAGAATCTGTTCCAGTATGGCGGCCGGCGCGGTGAAAGCCTGCCGATGTTCACCAACGGTGAATGCGGCATGTGGATGAACTCCTCGGCCTATTACGGCAGCATCGTGAAGCAGGCCAAGTTCAACTTCGGCCAGACCCTGCTGCCGCTGAACACGGATGTGGCCAAGGCCCCGCAGAACTCGATCATCGGCGGCGCCACGCTGTGGGTTCTCGCCGGCAAACCGAAGGGCGAGTACAAGGGAGTTGCCGAGTTCTTCAAGTACATGGCCTCCCCGGAAGTGCAGGCCCGCTGGCACCAGGAGACCGGATACGTTCCGATCACCACGGCCGCCTACGATCTGTCGCGGAATCAGGGGTTCTATGACAAGAATCCCGGCACGGACACGGCGATCCAGCAGCTCAGCCTGAACACGCCGACCGCAAATTCGAAAGGTCTGCGCTTCGGCAACTTCGTTCAGGTCCGCGACATCATCAACGAGGAGATGGAAGCGGTCTGGGCGGGCTCCAAATCGGCGAAGGATGCCCTCGATACCGCGGCGGCGCGAGGAAATGCGCTGCTTCGCAAGTTCGAGAAAGCCAACGACTGACGTGACCGGGCGTCCCGCCGCCAGCTAGGCGGGATGCCGGGAATGCGGTGGAGCCGGCGATGGCTGGCCGGCTCCACCCGATCGTTTTGCAGGAAATAACTCCGTGATCAAACGCGTTACCTTCAGAAACTTGTGGCTGCCTTACGTGCTGTTGGCGCCGCAGCTTCTGATCACCTTTGTCTTTTTCATCTGGCCCGCGGTGCAGGCCCTGTACCAGTCGCTGCTGGTGGAGGATGCGTTCGGCCTGTCGACTGAATTCGTCTGGTTCGAGAATTTCGAGGACCTGTTCGCCGATCCGCTCTATCTGGAATCGTTCTGGATCACCGCGATGTTCAGCCTGTCGGTCGCGGCCGTCTCGATGGGCATCGCGCTGCTGCTCGCGGTCATGGCGGACCGCACCATCAAGGGGGCCTCGACCTACAAGACCCTGTTGATCTGGCCCTATGCCGTCGCCCCCGCGGTGGCCGGCGTGCTCTGGTTCTTCATGTTCAATCCGGTGGTCGGCATCAATGCCTACCTGCTGCGCTCCATCGGATACGAATGGAACCATTATCTCGACGGCGGAGACGCCATGACCCTCGTGGTGATCGCCGCGTCCTGGAAGCAGGTGGCCTACAATTTCCTGTTCTTTCTGGCCGGCCTGCAGGCGATCCCCCGCTCGCTGATCGAGGCGGCGGCGATTGACGGGGCGGGTCCGGCGAAAAGGTTCTGGACCATCATCTTCCCGCTGTTGTCGCCGACCACCTTCTTCCTGCTGGTGGTGAACGTGGTCTATGCCTTCTTCGATACCTTCGGCATCATTCATGCGACCACCGAAGGCGGCCCCGCGGGCGCCACGCAGATCCTGGTCTACAAGTTGTTCAGCGACGGCTTTATCGGGCTCGATCTGGGCGGATCCGCGGCCCAGTCGGTGATCCTGATGACCATCGTCATCAGCCTCACCGTGGTGCAGTTCCGCTATATCGAGCGGAAGGTGGAATACTGATGGTCGAGAACCGCCCCTTCCTCACGGTGCTGTCGCACCTCGTCGTGCTCCTGGGCATCGCCATCACGGTGCTGCCGATCTGGATCACCTTCGTTGCCTCGACCCATCCGATCGAGGCGATCATGGACGGCACCATCCCGATGTGGCCGGGTGATCGCCTGTTCGAGAATTACGGCACCGTGCTCGGCGCGGGCGTGGAGGACGCCGGCGGCATACCGGTCGGGGTGATGCTGTTGAACAGTCTCATCATGGCTCTGTCGATTGCGCTGGGAAAGATCGCGATCTCGCTGATCGCCGCCTTCGCGATCGTCTATTTCAACTTCCCCTTCAGGATGACCTGTTTCTGGATCATCTTCGTCACCCTGATGCTGCCCGTCGAGGTCCGCATCATGCCGACCTTCCAGGTGGTTGCCGATCTGGGGATGCTGAATTCCTACGCCGGTCTCAGCCTGCCGCTCATCGCCTCGGCCACGGCGACCTTCCTGTTGCGGCAGTTCTTCCTGACGGTCCCGGAGGAGCTGGCCGAGGCGGCCCGGATCGACGGCGCCGGGCCGTGGAAGTTCTTCGTCGACATCCTGCTGCCGCTGTCCCGGACCAATGTGGCGGCCCTGTTCGTGATCCTCTTCATCTATGGCTGGAACCAGTATCTGTGGCCCCTGCTGATCACCACCGATGAGAGTTTCTACACGGTGGTCATGGGCATCCAGCGGATGGTGCAGGCAGCGGAGTCGCTGCCGCTCTGGAACCTGGTGATGGCCACCACCATGCTGGCCATGGTCCCGCCGGTGATTGTGGTCGTCGTCATGCAGAAGCTGTTCGTCAAGGGCCTCGTGGAAACAGAAAAGTAGGAGTCGGGTATCATGGCGGAGTTGCGCCTCAGCGGCGTCGAGAAGACCTATCCGAACGGTTTCCAGGCCATCCATGGCATGGACCTGGACGTGTCCGTCGGCGAATTCATCGTTCTGGTCGGCCCGTCGGGCTGCGGCAAGTCGACCCTGCTGCGCATGGTCGCCGGCCTCGAGACCATCACCGCCGGAGAGGTCGAGATTGCCGGCCGCACGGTGAACCAGCTGGAGCCGGCGGACAGGGACATCGCCATGGTGTTCCAGAACTACGCGCTCTATCCGCACATGACGGTCCGGGGCAACATGGCCTACGGGCTGAAGAATCGCGGCATGGCGCGGGCCGAGATCGACCGGCGGGTGCGCGAGGCGGCGGACATCCTGGAGCTGAGTGCGCTGCTGGACCGCCGGCCGAACCAGCTGTCCGGCGGCCAGCGCCAGCGCGTGGCCATGGGACGGGCGATCGTGCGCGAGCCGGCGGTCTTCCTGTTCGACGAGCCCCTGTCCAATCTGGATGCCAAACTGCGGGTTCAGATGCGGGTGGAGATCAAGCGCCTGCAGCGGCGGCTCGGCATTACCAGCCTGTATGTCACCCACGATCAGGTCGAGGCGATGACCATGGCCGACCGGCTGGTGGTGATGAACGGCGGACGGGCCGAGCAGATCGGGACCCCGATCGAGCTTTACGAACGGCCTGCGACGACCTTTGTCGCGACCTTTATCGGCTCGCCCTCGATGAACCAGTTCGACGCCACGGTCTCCGGGGACGGCAGCTCTCTGGCGCTCGCCTCCGGCGCCGCGGTCGCCCTGCCGTCCGCCCGCCCGGACCTTGCCGGCCGCCGCGTGATCCTTGGCATACGGCCCGAGGACCTGAGCCCGACCGGGGACGGCACCGGCCTCGCTCTCGAGATCGATCTGGTCGAACATCTGGGGGCAGACACGCTGATCCACGGACATCTCGACGGGGAGACCGGCAATCTGGTGACGGTGCGCGTCGGCGGCCAGTTCACCGTCGACTCGGACCGGGTCACGCTCGCCGCCAACAGCGCCATTCATCTGTTCGATCCGGAAAGCACCGCGCGGCTCTAGGGACGGATCATTTGCCCGGCCCGTCCCCGCGCGGCCTCGGCATCAGCGCAGCGTCGCCAGCAGCCCGGCCATCAGCTTGCCCCGTTCGGCCAGGCTCTCGATCTCGATATGCTCATCCAGCGTATGCAGGCCGGCGCCGCGCACGCCGAGGGAGTCGAGGGTCGGGATGCCCATGGCGCCGGTGAAATTGCCGTCCGAGCCGCCGCCCGCCATATGGGCCGTGATCTCGAAGCCCAGATCCGCGGCGAGGCTTTTCGCATGCTCGAACAAAGCCGTGTCGGCTGCGCTCGGCTCCCAGACCGGGCGGGTGACGCCGCGGGCGACGTGAAAGCCCACGTCTCCGTCGGGAGTGTTCAGCGCCAGCATCTTCTCCACGCCCGCATCCAGATCCTGCTGCCGCTTGGCCATGGACAGGGCCTCGGCCGCGCAGCCCGAGGGCACGCAATTGACGTGCAGCTGGTCCGAGGTCACGCAGCCCACCGAAAAGGTGCAGCTGTCGGTGCTCATCTCCTCGATCTCGAGGATGCGCCGGGCCATTTCCCGCACCGCCGAGCGCCCGAGGCGCGGGTCGACGCCGGCATGGATCGGGGTGCCGGTGGTCCGGAGGTTGAAGCGCGCAATGGCATAGCGGCCCCAGACGACGCCGCCGTCGGGCCGGGCCGGCTCGGGGACGAGCACGTATTTCTGGGCCCGCGCCGTGGCCTCGATCAGCTCCCGGGTCGCGGGCGTGCCGATCTCCTCGTCCGGGGTGAACAGCACGGTCACGGGCAGCGGCGTCTCGATCTGCGCCGCGGCCAGTTGCCGGATCGCTTCGAGCGACAGGTAGTTGCCGCCCTTCATGTCCTGAATGCCGGGCCCCCAGCACCTCCCGCCCTCGCGCCGGTAGGGGAGTGTGGCAAGTGTGCCGACAGGGTGCACCGTATCCATGTGACCGGCGATCAGGATGCCCGGCGCGCCCGCCTTCGGATGCGGGAAGCTGGCGCGGACGCAGCCGCCCAGGCCCATGCGCCCGGGAATGCGCTCGATCCTGGCGCCCATGGCCGCGAGGTCATAGCTCGCAAGATCAATCATCCGGTCCACCGCCGCCGCGTCATGGGTCGGGCTCTCGCATTCGATCCACGGGCGGAGGCCTTCGCACATGGCATCTGAGTCGAAGGGCAGGGCGTTGAAATCCATGGGGGTTCTCCGTGGGTCGGGGAGTGAGAAGGCAGAAAGAAGGGACAGGATACTCAAATCGCAGACCGCAATCCGTCATCCCGGACGTGATCCGGGATCCATATGACCACTGTCACGCTCATATTAAAAGCTGGATCCCGGCTCTTCGGCCGGGATGAGGGTCGAGGAGGAAATTGAGGAAATTGGCGGCGCACGCCCGAATTTTTTCAGGATCATGTGGCTGCGGAGTTCACAGGGAGAATGAGTCGGGTGTCCCTTTAATTGCCCCGGGGTGACGGTCGGGGAGGGAAATGAGCAATGGCACTCTTCAACTCGGCTAGGGGTGCGTGGCTACGAAAATAACCGGCGAGTTGATTCGCTTGTCCCTGTAAATCCTTTAATACGGCAACGATTTCGTTCTCTAGATCATTCCTTTTGCCCTGGCAGATTATCCATCAATGCGGATACGCCGAAGAAACCGGCCGATACCGTCAACGCAGCCAATGGCGGAATAGCAAACCCGGCCGCGGCGAACGTTGCCGTCGCGCCGAGGGCGACAGCGAAACACGAGATCGCGCCGGCGGAGTTCAGACCGATGTCCACAATGCGACGAACGGCGGCATCCCAGACTGTCTTGCTCTTCTCGATCGTTTCTGCCGCGACTACCGCATCCTCGATGGCTCCCGTCTCGGCCGCTTTCTCAGTTGCAGCGCGGGTTTCCTCGATCTTTTCGATCAGCAGTGTCAGCTGCTCTTTGAGCTCGCTCTCTGCCGGGTCGTTCGAGCGACGCTCCTCGAGAACGGACAGCACGATCCGCATTGCTTGCACGGATTCCGCCGCCGATTTGGCTATTTCATCACCGCGTTCCATGACGTTCGAAACTACGGCACTCCGAGCTGGCTTATTAGGGTGCGTATACGCACCCTTATCGGCGTTGTCGGATCGCTGCACACTCTCTTTGTTCGCCACACCTCGATCATTTTCGAGATCCAGGTGCGATGGTTCGCGGCCCTCCAACTGCGTGAAAGCTTCGAGAATATCTAAGAGTGCATCATCAATTCTTCCGGTCTCGTACCTAAAATGGATTTCCAGTCCGCGTTCTTGATGCTTGGACAACTCCCGGACCCGGTCGACGAAGTAACTGAACTGATGCTCTGTCTGCAGCGGCGGAAGCCTGTTTAGACCCTTGCCCAGCTCCGCGAGTGCTTCTCGGGCTCTCTCAAAATTAGCGGCGCTCGGTTCGAATGAACCGTCCTGATCAGTAGAGTATTCGACAAAGCCCTTCAGATACTTCTCTCTAAGACGGTTCTTGAGGGTAATTAAATTTACGGATCTCCGAAGATCACTTTCTTTTTTCCAGTCACTGATGAGCTGGTAAAGATCCGCGTCTGTGAAACTGCATTGGTACACTAAAATTTCGACAGCCACTTCAATCCTGTGAATAGCGCCTTCGCGATTGGCTTTAGGGATTTGTGGCAGCGTTTCGAACTCAGCCTCAACGATATGCCGAGTTGTCAGATACTCACGGGGATCCATATATGGCGCGTCCCGGTCCGGCTGATCGTCTTGTGTATCAGGCATGTGTCCCCCCGGCGAGTTTGGCACATTAGGTGACATTAATTAGATTGATCTGAAGGGGAAAGCCTTCCCCCTGGAATTAAGGAAATTAAGGGGACATGGCCGTAATCGCGGCTGGTTACGCTCCGGGTCTATAGTGCGGGGTCTGTGTTTGAGCAGCCCCAATAGGCCATGAGAGGCGCGTGACCATGGAACAGTATGTCGGATTGGACGTGTCCCTGAAAGAGACCGAGTTGTGCGTCGTGGACGGGCGCGGTGAAGTTCTTGCCCGCGACCGTGTGCCGAATTAAGGGGGCACGTCACTTAATTCCACACTAAAGATTCTTGGGAAAAATCCTCATCATGAGAACCCACATCAGGTGCGGGACGGTCGAGAGTCGAGAGGTGAGGGTAGGTAAAATAACGTATCCTTTTAGTTATTTTAGTTCAATATTACTGCTTAATTCTTTGGCTTATTGCTCTATCAATAAGATTTTTTA
Source organism: Nisaea sp. (assembly GCF_040217065.1). GTDB lineage: Bacteria > Pseudomonadota > Alphaproteobacteria > Thalassobaculales > Thalassobaculaceae > Nisaea. Next base: position 8,746 of record NZ_JAVJNX010000006.1, on the reverse strand, counting down.
CAAGGCTGTCGACATTTTTTAATTGAATTTTATTCATAAAATCAAGAGGCCCAAGTTCAATAAATAGTTTTCCTATAACCTCATCGGCATAACTACTTGAAATCAATAGAACCTCTGAAAAATCCACCGTTACATAGCCTGATTCCAATATATTTACTAAATTAATTAACTTTCTTCGAACTGGTTCCCCAGCTGACCGAGACCCAAATCCATCAGATTCTTCGTTTATATTAAAAGTTATATTGCCATTATCATCTTGCAAATAGTGTAAATCAATATAATCAGTAGGAATATGTGTATCTCCAGAAAATTCTAAAGCATCAGATAAATCTATTACATCACCATACCCAATTCTTGCAGATAATAAAGTTCCATTTATAGGGACACTGTTTATTTTTGTATGAAGTCCCTTGCTTTCTGATGAGGTTAATTGTGCGTATTTCGAAATTATCTGCATAGATCCGCCGCTCTTCTGAGCTATACGCCAAGTACCATAGAGTCCGTTTCCCTGCCCAATCTGAGGGTCTCGGGTAACGCCTTCTCTAATTGCCGCATCTAAAGCTTCAACATCCGTACGGTATTCTGGATTTGTTCTCCTAAGAGTTGCGGGGATACCTAAGCCTCCGTCACAAACAGATACTTCTATTTGCTTTCTTTGTCGATAATTTACTACCTGAAGAAGGCCGCCAATTTCGGATTCAGCATGATTTATTACATTATCTGAAACTTCATTTAACGCCCATTCTATGTATCGTATTTCATTTCTATTGAAATGAGAGAGCGCTGCCATCAAAACATCGAGAACCTTATCAACGGCTTTGGCTTGTTCCTTTCCGTTTTGAAATCTGATTGCCGGTGCATGTGTATAACCGCGGTATCTACTAGGTTCAAATGAGCGAAAATCAATAAAATGAGCCCAATTTGCATTTAGAAATATGGATTTAATTCTTTTCTCCAACGGAAGAATTAAAGTTATATCAACACCATTTTTCCAAAATAATTGCGAACGACAACAAATAGGTAACATCTCAGAGGCAAGTGATTTAGTACAGTTTGAAAAATCTAGAGTAATATCTCTATAGCCTTTACTTTCTACAGTATTGTGCATTGCCGCGAGAAGCCTCAGGCAAGAATCATGATCTAATTCTCCGTTAACGGACAATATATTTCCTTCACTTGTGACTCCCATTACTTCCTCCCTGTACCGAATTATCAAAAATAATCCAGCGTTATTAGTTAAGCGTCCATCGCTTAATATGACAACTATCGGTAATTTAATATGACAACCATCAGTAATTAATGTCAAAATTTTTACTGGAAGCAAAGGGGCAACTAGAATTAATGGTTACACCACATAATTCGCTGACAGGAATTAGTGATCCGGGATCCATATCGCCGCTGTCACTGCCCTATGAAAAGCTGGGTCCCGGCTCTCCGGCCGGGATGACGACCGTGTGTGGGGGAGGCGCCGGGCGCGGACCTACCCCCGCCGCCGTCTCCGCCGCCCGCCATCTTCGCCCGGCGCCGCCACCCGCGGCACCGGCATCTTCACCGCCGCTGAGAGTTTCGGATACGGGTCCGTCTTGTGCGGCAGGGCCATGGCGCCGACGAAATGTTCCTGGAAGCGCGGCTCGACGGCGGTCTCGACCTTTTCGATGGTGCGCACCACCCACTCGATCTCTTTCCGCGCCTGACCGTTCAGCAGGGCGATGCGGGCGCCGGTGCCGGCCGCGTTGCCGACCGAGACGACGTTTTCCAGCGCGCAGTCCGGAATCATGCCGAGGACCATGGCGTATTTCGGGTCGATATGGCTGCCGAAGGCGCCGGCCAGCACCACCCGGTCGACGGACTCCACGCCGAGCCGGTCCATCAGCAGCCGGGCGCCGGCATAGAGCGCCGCCTTGGCCAGCTGGATGGCGCGGACGTCGCCCTGGGTCACCGAAACCGTGTCGCTGATCCGGTAGGAGAAGGTGCGGCCGTCCTGGAACAGGCGGCCGGTTCTTTCCGCCAGCGCGCCGTCGATCATGCCGTCGGTGGTGATCATGCCGGCCAGGAACATCTCGCCGATGGCCTCGATGATGCCGGAGCCGCAGATGCCGTTGATGCCGAGCTCTTCCACCGCGCCCGAGAAACCCTCCGCGTCCGACCAGAGATCGCTGCCGATGATCTGGAAGCGCGGCTCCAGGGTCTCGGGATCGATCCGCACCCGCTCGATGGCGCCGGGGGCGGCGCGCTGGCCGCTGGAGATCTGGGCGCCCTCGAAGGCGGGCCCGGTCGGGCTGGAGCAGGCGAGCAGCCGGTCCCGGTTGCCGAGCACGATCTCCGCATTGGTGCCGACATCGACGATCAGGCTGATCTCGTCCCGCTTGTAGGGGGTCTCCGACAGCACCACGGCGGCGGTGTCGGCGCCGACATGGCCGGCGATGCAGGGCAGGGCATAGACCCGGGCGCCGGGATGCAGATAGAGGTCCAGCTCGGCCGCGGTCAGCTCGACGGCGGTATCGACGGTGAGCGCGAAGGGGGCGCCGCCCAGCTCCGTCGGGTCGATGCCGAGCATCAGGTGATGCATGATCGGGTTGCCGACGAACACCATCTCGACGATCTCGTCCGAGCCGGCGGCGATCTCGGCCGCTGTCTGGGTGGCGAGATAGTTCACCGCCTCGCGCACGACGCGGGTCATTTCCTCGTCGCCGCCGGGATTCATCATGACATAGGAGACCCGGCTCATCAGATCCTCGCCGAAGCGGATCTGCGGGTTCATGGTGCCGGCCGAGGCCAGCACCGTACCGGTGGCCAGGTCGCAGAGATGGCCGGACATGGTGGTGGAGCCGATATCCACGGCGAGGCCGTAGATCTTCTCCCGCAGGCCCGGCCAGACGCCGACCACCCGGTTGCCCTCGCGCAGGGCAACGGTGACCTTCCACTGGCCGGCGCGCAGGGCCTTCTGCAGCATGGTCATGACCGCATGGTCGCAGCTGATATCGTCGGCGATGCCCCAGTTCGGCCATTGCGCGCGCAGGCTCTCGCAGAGCCGGCGGAAATCGCTCGACTGGTCGTGCAGGTCGGGCTCGCGCACCTCGACATAATGCAGATGGGTGACCGGACGGATCTCGATGTCCCGGACCTCGGCCCGCTTGCGCACGACCTGCCGGTGCACCTGGCTTTCCGCCGGAATGTCGATGACGCAATTGGCCAGCACCTGGGCGTTGCAGCCGAGCCGGCGGCCCGGCTTCAGGCCGCGTTTCTCGGCATAGCGCTGCTCGGACCTGGTGCTGGGGCTGATGCTGCTGGCCCGCGAGGTGATCTGGAACTTGGCGAACTCGCCCTCGGAGAGCTGCACCTGGCAGCGCCCGCACATCGATCGGCCGCCGCAGACCGAGTCGAGATCGACGCCGAGGGCGCGGGCGGCGTCGAGCACGGAGGTGCCGGGCGGCACGAAACCGCGCCGTCCGGACGGGGTGAAGACGACATAGACGTCGTCCTGCCGGAATTCCGGGGTCGGGGCAGGCTCGGCGGGTGCGTTCATGGTGCGGTTTCTGTGCTGTTGCCAGTTCCCTGTATTCTCTAGGCCCGCCTGCGGCGGCGTTCGCGGTTGCCGCGGGCACCGGCAGATTCGCCTTCCGCCGGCTGCTCGCGGAAGCGCCGGATCCAGCGGCGGCATTCCGGGTCATGCCCCATCATCACGTCCGCCCCGAGCACCGCGCCCATTTCCTCGGCATGCAGCGGGTTCATGATGGCCGAGGTCATGCCGGCATGGATCGCCATGGAGAGGAAGGCGGCATTCATGGCGTGCCGGTTCGGCAGCCCGAAGGAGACGTTGGAGGCGCCGCAGGTGGTGTTCACCTTCAGCTCGGTGCGCAGCCGGGTGATCAGGTCGAAGGCGGAGCGGCCGGCGAGGTTGATGGCGCCGACCGGCATGATCAGCGGATCGACCACGATATCCTCGCGCGGAATGCCGTAATCGGCGGCATGCTCGACGATCTTCCTGGCCACCTCGTAGCGCACGTTCGGGTCCTCGGAGATGCCGGTCTCGTCATTCGAGATGGCGACCACGGCGGCGCCGTATTTCTTCACCAGCGGCAGCACGGATTCGAGCCGCTCTTCCTCGCCGGTCACCGAATTCACCAGCGGCTTGCCCTGATAGACGGCGAGACCGGCTTCCAGCGCCGCGACGATGGAGCTGTCGATGGAGAGCGGCAGGTCGGTCAGGGACTGCACCAGCTTGATGGACTCGGCCAGGATCGCCGGCTCGTCCGCCATCGGGATACCGGCATTGACGTCCAGCATGGTGGCGCCGGCCTCGACCTGGGCCAGGGCGTCCGCCCGCACCCGGCTGTAGTCGCCGGCGGCCATCTCGGCGGCCAGCAGCTTGCGGCCGGTCGGGTTGATGCGCTCGCCGATGACGCAGAAGGGGCGCTCGAAGCCGATGACGATTTCCTTCGTCGCCGAGCTGATGACGGTATCGGTCATTCCGGTGTTTCTCCCTTGAGGCGGCTGACGAGGCGGGTCAGGAAGCCGCTGCCGCCTGTGCGGCCAAAGGGGCGGTGTCGAAGCCGCCCTTGCTGTTGAGGCTGAACTGGCCGGCCGCGACCTGATCGATCCAGGAGACGGTCTTGGCAAGGCCGCCGAACGGATAGAAATGCAGGTGCCGGATCAGGCAGTCCGGGTCGGCCAGGATGCCGTCGGTCAGGCCGACCAGCAGCCTGTCCGGGGCCTGCACGGTGAGCAGCCGGGCGATGTTCCTTGTCTGCCGGGTCAGCACCCGCATGGACGGGCCGATGCCGGAGACCTGGGCGAATTTCAGCAGGGTCTTGAGCGAGGCCAGGCCGGGCACGCCGATATGGATCGGCAAGGTGTTGCCGGCGGTGCGGATGCTCTTCTCCCATGCCAGGATGGCGCCCGCGTCGAAGCAGAACTGGGTCTCGATATAGGTCTCGATCCCGGTCTTCGCGGCCCAGTCGTTCTTGGCGCGGAGGGCGGTGGCGAGGCCGTCGGCGGAGATGTCGGGGGAGCCTTCGGGATGGCCGGCGACGCCGACCTTGCGGATACCGGCCGCTTCAAGCCGGCCGCTGCGCAGCACATCCATGGTCTCGGCATAGGCGCCGGCCGGCCGGTCCACACCGCCGCCGACCACCAGCACTTCGCGCACGCCGGCTTCCGCGACGAGGCCTTCAAGATAGCTGGCAAGCTCGGCCTCGCCGGACAGGCTGCGGGCGGCGATATGGGGCACCGGCTCCATGCCTTCGGCCCGGAGCCGTTTGCAGACGGCGATGGTGTCTGTCAGGGCGGTGCCGGGCAGCTGGGTCACGTTCACAACGGTCCCGGCCGGCAGCAAGGCGCCGAAATCGTCCACTTTCGCGGCGGAGCCGGGCGTGGTCTCGACAGAGAAACCCCGCACCAGAGCCTGGATATCCATCATGCCTGCAGCCATCGCACCTCTCCCTGGATCCGATCCACGCCCGATCACGCGGTTTCCCCGGATTTAAGAGCAGCTGTGCGATTTCAATGGCTGTCTGGCGTCACAACTTCTTCCATTTGCGACACGCTTCACGAATCTGTCGTCCCGGCGTCATTTCTGCAGGCAGGATGCGCCCGGCCGGTGCGGCCTTTGTGTCCATGGCGCCGGTCGCTTTTGACGCCTATCCTTCGGGGGCATTCCACAGACCGGTACGCTGTTCCACCATGATCGAAACCAGTTTTGTCGTTGCTGCCCTGGCCCTGTTCGCGGCCATCCTGTTTACCCGGATCGGCCGGTCCGAGACCTGGCGGGCCATGGTGGCGCCCTTGGCCTCGATCATCGGCAGCGGTTTCCTGGTCTCGGCCCCGCTGCTCGGGCGCGAGCTCGGTGGCGGCGCCATCTTCGGGATCGCCGGGCTCTGCGCCTTTGCCTGGGCCATCGGCGGGGCCGTCCGCTACAACATCCTGCATGTCGAGCCGCTGCTGGAACAGGCCGTGCCGCCCCGCAACATCGCGGTGCTGGAGCGGCTGAGCGCATTCATCCTGTTCTTCGCCTATGTGATTTCCGTCGCCTATTACCTGGCGCTGCTCGGCGCCTTCGCCATGAAGGCCCTGACCGGCACCGCCGATCCGGTGCTGGCGAAGGCGATCGCCACGGCGCTGCTCGCCCTGATCGGCTGGCTCGGCTGGTCGGGCGGTATCCGCAAGGTGATCCGGGTCGAATCCGGTGTGGTCGTCCTGAAGCTGGCCATCATCGGCGGCTTCCTGGTGACGCTTGCCGTCTATGCCGGCGGTTTGCTGTGGGACGGTGCGCCGGTCTCGCCGCCGGAGCCGCGCGGGAGCTGGGGCAGCGTGCCGGTGCTGCTCGGCATGCTGATCATGGTGCAGGGCTTCGAGACCTCGCGCTTTCTCGGCGAGGAGTTCGGCCGGGAAATGCGGGTCCGGACCATGCGCTACGCCCAGCTCGCCGCGACAGCAATCTATGTCGCCTTCTTCGCCCTGCTGTCGCCGCTGATGAATGCGGCGGTGGAGGGTGCGGGCGAGACGGCGGTGATGGATGCGGCCCTGCTGGTCTCGCCCCTGCTGCCGCTGGCGCTGACATTCGGGGCCGTCGCCAGCCAGTTCAGCGCCGCCGTGGCAGATGCCATCGGCGGTGCGGGGTTGGCCCATGGCGCCACACGGCGGCTGAACGGGCACCAGGTCTATCCGGTGCTGGTCTTCGTCTCGGCGCTGGTACTGTGGGAGACCGACATCTACGGCGTCATCGCCCTCGCCAGCCGGGCCTTCGCCCTCTACTATATGCTGCAGGCCGCAATCGCCGCCCTGGCCACGGTGAAGGCCGGCGGCCCTGTGGGGGCTGTGGCGTGGCGTGTGCTGCTCGCCCTGACCTGCGCCGCCGTCGCCATATTCGGCATTCCCGCCGAATAGCGGGAACGGCGCGTCTCAGGTTCACCATGATGTCGAAACAGTGTGTGGCGACCGGCCCCGGCCGGGATCAGTCGCTGGTGGTGGCGACCAGTGTGGTGTCGTCCCGGGCAACGGCGATGCGCTGCTCCAGTCCCGGCAGCACCGCGGCGAAGCGTTTCAGCTCCTGGCCCCGCAGTTTTTCGCCCGCCGGCAGTTTCACGCTCATCGGGTTGCGCTGGCGGCCGTTCTCCAGCACTTCGTAATGCAGGTGCGGGCCGGTGGACCGCCCGGTGGTGCCGATATAGCCGATGGTCTCGCCCTGTTTCACCCGGGATCCCTTGGTCAGGCCGCGCTTGAAGCCGGACATGTGGGCATAGGCCGTCTTGTAGGTGCTGTTGTGCCGGATCCGGACATATTTGCCGTACGCGCCGTTGCGCCCGATATAGTCGATCACGCCGTCGCCGGCGGCCATGATCGGGGTGCCGGTGGGGGCGGCGAAATCGGTGCCGCGGTGCATCTTGGTGAAGCCGAGGATCGGGTGCTTGCGCTTGCCGTAGCCGGAGGACAGCCGGGCGCCGTTGACCGGGGTGCGCATCAGTGTCTTGCGCACGGACTGGCCCTTGCGGTCGAAATAATCCGTCACGCCGCTTTTCGGCGTGTAGCGGTAATAGGCGAGCTCCTTGCCGGACAGGGTCATCGCGGCATAGGTGATGTCGCCGGTCAGCACCACGGTGCCGTCGCCGGTGCGTTGCTCGTCATACAGCACCTCGAACCGGTCGCCGGGCTGGATGTCGCGCTGGAAGTCGACATCGAAGCTGAAGATCCGGATCATGTCATGCAGCACGGCGACGGGGATGTCGGCATCGACGGCCGCTTCGTAGAGGCTGGAGACAATCGTGCCGGCGCCGAAGGCATCGCCGCCCTGCAGCGCCTTCTCCTTGACGTCCGCCGTATAGGCGCCGTCGTCGGTGTAGCGCACCTGGATGGTGCGGACCGGGTCTGCCTTGAAGGAGAGGGCGACCAGGCTGGGCGTGTCGGCATTGTCCGCGGGTTTCTCCAGGGACAGTTCGAACAGCTGGCCGATCTGCATGCGGCGGGGATTGTAGACTGCGCTCAGGGCCTCGATAGCGGCATGCGCCTCGCGCGTGTCGACCGCGTTCTTGGTCAGCAGTTTCATCAGGGTATCGCCGCGCGCGACCGTGACCGCGCGGGTCTCGAGCGTCGGGGTGCTGCCTGCGGGGGAGGGGATGGCGAAACTGCCGGCGCCGGGAAGCTTTCCAGATGCCTCGGCGGTGGTCGGGTCGCTGTCCGGGCCGCCGACGGTGCCGAACATGGCGAACCCGCCGATACCGGCCAGCAGAACGGAACCGAGAATGCCGGCGGTGAGGGCAGAGCGGGAACGAACCCGTTGTGTCATGTGAGCGATCCCGAAATGTAAGGTATTTCGGAAGATTCTGATTCGATCCGGCGTTGAAGTCAAGGAGGATGGCAATTGAATCAGTGTCCTGCCGTTTCAATCCTGAGGTGATGGGTTAGAGCGTGAATGTATCTCCAGGCTGGTTTTCGCCGGATTGGGCGTCACCGGCATGCGGCCCTTCTTCCGTCTCCTGCAGGTGAGGCCGCCGCAGCCTGCCCGGTGCTTCTGCCGGCCGCCGGCGCAGCCTGCCGGCAGTCCGCTGTGCCGACACTCTATAGGGGACAGGGCCGGACATTGCGGCGGGCAGCGATAATTTCGCCGTCCTGTCATTTTTTTGCAAATAAGTGTTTGACGGTTTGTGTGGGTGGGTCGTATAAGGCGCCTCCCGTCGCGGAGCGGACCACTGAGTGGGGCGCGGCGGCGGGGATCGAAGTCTCTGGTTTTGTTTGGGATTTTGGTTCGGGG
>NZ_JAVJNX010000004.1:0-696777 GCF_040217065.1 Nisaea sp. | reverse complement strand
TCGTCGCCGGCACCGCCGTCGATGATGCCTTCGGAACCGCCGTAAATGGCATCGTTGCCGTCGCCGCCGGACACGGTGTCAGTGCCTTCGGTGGCATGGATGGTGTCGTCACCCGCGCCGCCGTCGAGAACGTCATTCCCGGCACCGCCGTCAAGAACATCGGCGTCTGCGCCGCCCGACAAGGTGTCGCTGTCCGCACCGCCATAAAGCGTGTCTGAACCAAGACCGCCTGTCAGCGCATCGTTCCCGGTGCCGCCGGTAATCTCGTCGTTGCCCGCGCCGCCGTCGAGCACGTCGTCACCGGCAAGGCCGTCGATCGTGTCGTTGCCTGCAACCGCGGAGATCGTATCTGCCTCTGTGCTGCCGGTCAGGCTGTCGTCGCCGGCCGAGCCGGTGAGCGGGCCGGTGGCGAAGGTCAGGCTGGTGGCGCCACCGTCGTCGCTCAGGGCGACCTCGGCGAAGCTGCCCTCCAGGGTGAAGCTGATTTCCGGCCAGCCGTCGCCATTGGCGTCGATGCCAACGGTGGTGACGCCGTTCTCAGTGCTCAGGGTGACCTTGTCGGCGCCGAAGCTGGTGCCGGTGATGCGGACGGTCTCGCCGGCTTCAAGATCAGCGAAATGGTCGCCGTTGATCTCGGCGCCGGTGCCGCTGAACAGATCGGTGCCGGTGCCGCCATAGATCGTGTCGCCGGCAGCCCCGCCCTCAAGCGTGTCGTTGTCGGCGCCGCCATAAAGGGTATCACTACCATCGCCGCCGAGGAGCGAGTCGTTGCCGTCGCCACCCTCGATCAGGTCGGCGCCGCCGGCGCCGGAGATGGTGTCGTCGCCGGTCCCGCCGTCAAATGTGTCGTTGCCGTAGTTGCCGGTGATCTCGTCATTGCCGGCGCCGCCGTCGATCAGATCGTTGCCGCCGCCGCCGATGACGGTATCGTCGCCGTCGCCGCCGCTGAGGGTCTCGCTGCCATAGGCGCCGATGATGGAATCGTTGCCGGCGCCGCCGTCGATGCTGTCGCTGCCGCCGCCGCCGGAAAGCGTGTCGTCGCCGGCGCCGGCCGAAATCGTATCGGTGCCGCTGCCGGCCTTGACCAGGTCGTTACCGTCGCCGCCGAGGATGCTGTCATTGCCGCCGCCGCCGGAAAGCGTGTCGTCCCCGGTGCCGCCGTCGAGCGTGTCGTCCCCGCTTGCCGCCTTGATCAGGTCGTTTCCGTCGCCGCCGTCGAGGCTGTCGTCGCCGCCCTTGCCGGACAAAGTGTCGTCGCCGGCAAGCCCGGAAATGACGTCCGCATCGCTGGTGCCGGACAGCACATCGTCGCCTTCGGTGCCGGAGAGCGGGCCGACGGAGAATTGCAGGTTGGTACCGCCGTCCGTTTCGGTCGCGGTGACGCTGCCGAAGCTGCCGGCAAGGGTGAAGGTGATGTCCGCGGTGCCGTTGCCGTCGGTATCGATGGTCACCGTGGTGACGTCGTCGGCGCTGGTCATGCTGACCGCACCGGCGCCGATGCTGGCACCGGTCAGGCGGATGGTCTCGCCGATCTCAAGGTCGCTGAAATGATCGCCGTCGAGCGCGGCGGCGCTGCCGACGAACACGTCGTTGCCGCTGCCGCCGGCGAGGGTGTCGCTGCCGCTGCCGCCGGCAAGGGTGTCGTCGCCGTCGCCGGCGCTCAGGACATCATTGCCCGCGCCGCCCTGGATGCTGTCGCTGCCGCCGCCGGCGATGATGGAATCGTTTCCGTCCCCGCCGTCAAAGACATCGCTGCCGCCGCCGCCGGAGAGGGTGTCGTCGCCGCTGCCGCCGGACAGGGTGTCGTCACCCGAGGAGGCGATGATCAGGTCGTCGTCGGCGCCACCATCGATCAGGTCGCTGCCGCCACCGCCGGAGATGGTGTCGTCGCCGTCGCCGCCGCGCAGGGTCTCGCTGCCATAGGCGCCGCGGATGGAATCATTGCCGGAGCCGCCGTCGATGCTGTCGCTGCCGCCGCCACCCGAAATGGTGTCGTCGCCTGCGCCGCCGTCGATCGTGTCGTCTCCGGACGCGGCCACGATATCGTCGTTGCCGGCGCCGCCATCGATACTGTCATTGCCGCCCGCGCCGGTAATGACGTCGTCGCCATCGCCGCCGGACAGGGTATCGTGGGACCAGCCGCCGGACACGGTATCGTCGCCGGCACCGCCGTCGATGCTGTCATTGCCGCCGCGGCCATAGAGCTTGTCGTCGCCGGCCCCGCCCTGAATGGTGTCGTTCTGGTAGTCGCCGGAGACCGTGTCGTCGCCGTCGCCGGCATCAATGCTGTCATTGCCGGCGCCGCCGGTGATCTTGTCGTCGCCGTCGCCACCGAGGATGGTGTCGTTGCCCTGGCCGGCGGTGATCTTGTCCTTACCGGCGCCGCCGTCGAAATAGTTGTTTCCGGAGGTGTCGCGCAGGTCGTCGTCGCCGGCATTGCCGATCAGCGTGTCGTTTCCGTCGCCGCCGGAAATGGTGTCCTTGTCGTCGCCGCCATAGAGATAGTCGTCGCCGTTATCGCCGAACAGGCTGTTCTTGTCGTCGCCGCCATAAAGGGTGTCGTTGCCGGCGCCGCCGGACAGGGTGTCGTCGTCCTCGCCGCCATAGAGCAGGTCGTCGCCGTCGCCACCGTCGAGATAATCGTCACCGTCACCGCCGAACAGCTGGTCGTTGCCGCCGGCCCCGGAGAGCGTATCGTCATCACCAAGGCCGGAAATCGTATCGGCGCCGGACGAGCCTGTAAGCTCGTCGTCGTCTTCCGTACCCGATGCAAGGCCGTCCACGGACTGATCGACATCCTTGTCGTCATCGTCCTTGTCTTTTTTTCCGCGCGACGATTTTGCCATTCTGTGCTCCAGAGCGCGTGTACCACCGGCGCGGTTCTCTCGCCGGTATCCTTGCTCACCATAAGTTACCTGTAATAGGAAAGTTTGAGGATAATTTCAATAAAAATTTATCTAAATCCATCCTATTGGAAGGTGACATGGTTCGATGTTCTAGCCGAGAACCCCTAAAAAATAGTTAGCATTTGAGGAAAGAACAGAAAAACCTCAATTCTTCGACGGGGCATCCGGCCAATGCGCGCATGGCGCGGAATGGGTCCGCGCTTCTGCATCCCAACGGTTGACGGCAGGAGAAACCGGCCCTTCCGCCGCTTTCAGGAAAGCCGCTGCCGTCGGCGCGGATCGGGTGCTAGTTTCTGTGCCGGCCTCTTGAACTTAGTCGGAGAAATGTCATGAGCATCAGGATCTGGGGGCGGCCGACATCGGCGCGCACGCAGAAGGTGCTGCTGGCCCTGGCGGAACTCGGCCTGCCGTTCGAGCTCACCCTGGCGAGCGGAACCATGGGGGCACACGGCCATGTGGCGAAGGGAAACGAGGCGTTCGGTGTGGTGGATACGCCTGACTACAGGGCGATGAATCCGAACGGGACGGTGCCGACGATTCTGGATGACGGCTTCGTGCTCTGGGAATCGAACGCGATCCTGCAGTATCTCGCGATGAAATATGATCCCGACAGGTTCTACGGGTCCGATATCGGGCGCTTCGCGTCGGCTGCCCGCTGGATCATGTGGGAGAATAACGAGCTCATTCCGCCGATGCATAATCTGGTGAAACACACCATCCGGTTGCCGGAAGACCAGCGCGACCCGGAGATCGCCGCGGCATCCCGGGCGGCTCTCGGCCGGGCCTGGGGGATTGTCGACACACAGCTTTCGCGGACCCGGCATATCGCTTCAGACAGCTGGAGCTACGGGGATATCCCGATGACCATCCGGGTGCATCGCTGGGCCCTGCTGGCGGGGGTGGATGCGCTGTCGCCGACCCTCGCCCGATATTACGCTGAGGTGTCTGCCCGGCCGAGTTTCGATGCGATCCGCGACCCGGCTATGCATCTGGCGGGATAACCGGAAACACACAAAGCCTCCGGGGACGGTGCGCGTCTCCGGAGGCTCTGTTTTCAAGAGGTCCTAGATGAACGGCGTGTCGACGTAATAATGTCCGCCGTGGATGGCCTTCTTCAGCTCGCTGCCATCCATCTCCCAGTAGGAGATGCCATCGTTGGCGGCGGTGATCTGGATATCCGCCTTGCCGTCGCCATTCACATCCGCGATATCGGTGATGCTCTCGCCGGCGCCGAGGGACTTCACGAAGCCCTTGTTGGTTGCCATCGAGCCATCCATCTCCCAGACCGAGACCGCACCGGTCGCGGTGTTCTCCGCCAGGATATCGGCCTTGCCGTCGCCATTGAAATCGGCGAGACCGCGCACCGCCCAGTCGGCATTCATATCGCCCGCATAGCCGGCATTCAGCAGGGTGGCGCCGTCCATCTCCCAGACCGAGACGCCGCCGTTGCTGCCGCGGATCAGCATGTCGTCCGTGCCGTCGCCGTTGAAGTCCGCGAAGCCTTCGACCGACCATCCCGATCCGAGGGTGCCGACATAGCCCTTGTTCGAGGCCACGCCGCCATTCATCTCCCAGACGGAGATGGTGCCGTCGGCCGTGTTCCGCAGCAACAGGTCGTCCTTGCCGTCGCTGTTCATGTCGGAGACATGCTCGACCTTCCAGTCGGAACCGAGGGCGCCGGCGTAGCTCTTGTTCGATGCTGTGCCGCCGTCCATTTCCCAGACCGAGACGGTGCCGGAGCTGCTGTCACGCAGCAACAGGTCGTCCTTGCCGTCGCCGTTGAAGTCAGCAACCGATTCCAGATTCCAGTCCGCGCCGATGGTGCCGGCATAGCTCTTCTCGAGCGGGGTCGCCCCATCCATGCGCCAGACCGAGGCGGCGCCGCCATTGTCGTTCCGGGCAACAAAGTCTTCCTTGCCGTCACCGTCGAAATCACCGGTGCCGAGGATGTCCCAGTTGTTTCCGAGGAAACCGGAGAAACCCTTCGTAGGTTCGGCTGTACCGTCGATCTCCCAGACCGAAACCGCGTCAGTGGCGCTGTTCCGGATCAGCAGATCGTTGGTGCCGTCGCCGTTGAAATCCTCGATCGCCGCGACCGACCAGTTATCGTCCAGGGTCCCCAGTATGCTGCGCTCGACAACCACGGAGCCTTCCATGGACCAGGCTGTGACACGACCGCTGTCGGCATTGCGCCAGATCATGTCCTCGTCACCGTCACCGTCGATATCGGTCGAGGTCAGCAGGGACCAGCCGGATTCCCAGGAAGCGTTCGCCGTCAGATTGATCTGCTCGACATTCTGGAAGTCCGCGCCGTCCCGCGCCTGGCGGATATTGATGAAGGCCCTGTCATAGCCGTCGCCGCCATCGATCACGGCATCGTCGGCATCCGCATAGAGGCTGTCCGCACCGGCACCGCCGAACAGACTGTCCGCCCCGTCATCGCCGCTGACCCGGTCGTCGCCGTCACCGCCATAGATCACGTCGTTGCCGGCCAGGCCGTTGAGCGTGTCGTTGCCGGCCAGGCCATCCAGCACATCGTCATTCTCCGTGGCGCCGAGGGAATCGTCGCCTTCCGTGCCGTAGATGGCCTCGTCTTCTTCTTCGCCGGAGCCCGTAGCAAAAGTGAGCGTGCTGTCGCCGTCGGCGGAAATGCTGACGCTCTCGAATTCGCCAACCAGCAGGAAGGAAGTATCCGGCACGCCGTCATTGTCGGTGTCGATCCAGACCCGCGTGTTCGCGCCGTCCGCCATCAGGCTGACGTCGCCCTCGGCGAGCTCGAGACCGGTGAGGATGATCGAATCCCCTGTCTGATAGTCGCCGATCCGGTCGCCTTCGAGCTCCGCAGCGGTGCCGCGGAAGACATCGTTGCCGGCGCCGCCCATCAGGCTGTCTGCGCCGGTGCCGCCGGAAATCACGTCGTCGCCCGCGCCGCCAATGATGGTGTCGTTAAGGCTCGCTTCCGTGATCTGCCGCAGCGAGACATTGTCGATCAGGGCGCCGTACTGGTCTGACGTGCCGTCCGCGTCGCCGCCGCTGAAGGCGATGACATGGGCGCCCGCCGTCAGGCTGACGGACAGGGTCTGGTGCGACCATTCCCGGGCCGCATCGTCGATCTTCAGCACCTGCTCGCCGTCAACCCAGACCGTCAGTTCGCTGGTTTCCGAAACCTGGTTGCCGAGCTGGCGCGCCGCGAAGTCGAAGCTGAAGCGGAACTCGCCGTCTTCCGCGACAGTCACAGTCTGCGCCATCAGCACATTGGTGTCGCCGGAGGTGCCGCCATTTTCCGGGTGGCTGTCGAGTTCGGCGACATGATTGTCGTCGGCCCAGCCGTCCGGCTGCTGCGGCGCGCCGCCCACGGCGCCCCGCTGGATCTCGATCGGCGCGGTGCCGCCGCTGGTCGGGGTCAGGTCTTCGGCGGTCCAGCCGTCGATGGCCGTGAAGGTGCCCCAGTTGCCATGGTTCAGGTTGCCCGGCAGATCCTCAAAATCGCCATTGACGATCAGCTCCGGGCCGAGTTCTTCGGACGTCTCCGCATCGCCACCGATCAGGGTGTCGTTACCGTCGCCGCCCTCAAGCAGATCGTTGCCGGCGCCGCCATCGAGCACGTCATTGCCTTGCTGGCCATAGATGACATCGTCACCGGCATCGCCGATCAGGGTGTCGTCGGCCGACGCATTGGCGCTCGGGTCGGTGGTCACTTCGATGCTGCGGATCAGGTAATCGCTGCTGTCCTGGGCATTGCCGTCATCGCCGCCCGCGTAATCGGTCGCGGAGAAGACCAGCCTGTCGAAGCCGCCCTCGACATCGATGGTGATGGTGGTCTGGTCGCCGCTCGGGGCCGTGAAATCGTCCTCGCCGACAAGCTCGCCGTCCCGATAGGCCGACCAGTGTCCCTGCTCGCCGCCATTCCCCTCGTTGGCGAACAGCCGGAGGATGTCCACGCTGGCGCCTGTGGCCATATTGTCGAAATCGACAATCAGCTCCTCGGAGAAGCCGAGCGCCGGGTCATAACCGAGCTGATTGGGAATGCCGCCCGATGTCATCGTGCCCTCGACGCCAAGCGCGTCCCGCTCGATGACGATGTTGTCGACGCTGGCATCGCTCTGGCTGCCGTTCGGCAACGCCCGGGTCGCGGTGACCGTGAAGCCGCTGCCGGTCTCGCCGAAATTCGAGGAGTCGATGCGGATGGTCTCGAGATCGCCGCCTGCGCCGCTCTCGCCGTCGCCATAAAGCGTGTCGCTGCCGGTCCCGCCTTCGAGACGGTCGCTGCCGGTGCCGCCGCTGAGGATATCGTCGCCGTCGCCGGCCGTCAGCGTGTCGTTGCCCGCGCCGCCGTCGAGACTGTCATCGCCGGTGCCGCCGCCGAGCGTGTCGTCGCCCGTGCCGCCGAGCACGGTATCGTCGCCCGCGCCGCCGGTGACCGTATCGTTGCCCGCGCCGCCGGATACCAGATCGTTGCCGTCGCCGCCATCGATCGTGTCGTTGCCGCCGAGCCCGTCAATGGTGTCGTCCGCAGCGGTGCCGAGCAGGCTGTCATCGCCTTCGGTGGCGCTGTTCCCGTCCGGCTCTGCCGGGGTGAAGACGAGCGTGGTCTTGCCGTGGTGGCTGTCCGCCTCGACTGCGGTGAAGGCGCCGTTGAGGACAAAGGTCGCCTCGGCATGGCCGTTATGGTTGGTGTCGATGGAGACCGTGGTCCTGCCGTCGGCGACCGTCAGGGTGATGTCGTCCTCGTCGATATTGCGATCGACGATCACCACGTCGCCGTCATCGGCGCTGTAGTCCTCTATGACATCGCCGTCGAGATCCGAAAGCTCGCCATAGAACCTGTCCGCACCGGCGCCGCCGGAGAGCGTGTCGCTGCCGGATTCGCCTTCCAGGAAATCGTCGCCGGCGCCGCCGACCAGCACGTCGTTGCCGCTGCCGGCGGTCAGCGTGTCGTTGCCGTCGCCACCGTCGAGACTGTCATCGCCGCGTCCGCCGCCGAGGGTATCCTCGCCGTCGCCGCCGCGCACGATGTCGTCGCCGTCTCCGCCGGTAACCGTGTCGTCGCCGGCACCGCCGTCAAGGACATCGTCACCATTGTCGCCGGAGATACTGTCGTTTCCGGCGCCGCCCTCAATGGTGTCGTTGCCGTCATTGCCGCGCAGATAATCCTCGCCGTCGCCGCCGTCGACGCTGTCATCGCCATTTCCCGCGATCACGTAATCGTCGTCCGCACCGGCGTCGACCGTGTCGTTGCCGTTGCCCGCGATCACATGATCGTTGCCCGCGCCGCCGATGATGGAGTCGTCGCCATCATTTCCGGACAGGCTGTCGCGATCAGCGCCGCCGTCCAGGACGTCATTGCCGTCGCCGCCCTTCAGCTGGTCGCGGCCTGCCCCGCCGCCGAGGGTATCCGCGCCGTTGCTGCCGACAAGCGTGTCTTCGCCGTCGCCGCCTTCGATACTGTCGTCGCCGTCCTGGCCGCTGAGCCTGTCATCGCCGTCACCGCCGGAAATGATGTCATTTCCATCGCCCCCGCTGACCAGATCGTTGCCGGCGCCGCCGTCGATCAGGTCTTCGCCGGCGCCGCCGGTAATCCGGTCATAGTCGCTGCCGCCGGACAGCGTGTCGTTGCCGTCGCCGCCGATGATGTTGTCCCGGCCGTCGCCGCCCGCGACAAAATCGTCACCGTCACCGCCGGTCAGGTAGTCGTTGCCTGCGCCGCCGTCGAGGCTGTCATTGCCCGCACCGCCGTCAAGAACGTCAGCTCCTGTGCCGCCATCCAGGAGATCGTCGCCGCTGTCGCCGGACAGACGGTCGTAACCGTCGCCGCCGCTCAGGGTGTCATTGCCGGCTTGGCCCCACAGCTGGTCATTGCCGTCCATGCCGGAGACCAGATCGTCGCCGTCGCCGCCCAAGACCGTGTCGTTGCTGCCGAGGGCGCTGATCGTATCGTCGCCTTCGGTGCCGGTAATTCCGTCCTGATACGGTGTGCCGATGATGACCCGGCCCTGTACTTCCTCGGTGAAGACAAGGTCCGTGCTGCCGTTGCTGTCGCTGGCGATGACGCCGCGATATTCACCGTCGATCGTGAAGGTGGTGTCCGCGCTGCCGCTGCCGGTGCTGTCGATCGCGACCGTGGTTTTGCCGTCGGCAACAGTCAGGGTGACGGCTTCCGCGCCGAACGTGGCATCGGTGACGGAGACGGTTTCGCCGCCGGCATAATCCGCCAGTGTGTCGCCGTTCAGATCGGCCGCTGTGCCCTTGTAGAGGTCGTCGCCCTGGCCGCCGCGCAACGTGTCGGTGCCGGCGCCGCCATTGAGCGTGTCATTGCCGTCGCCGCCTTCAAGGCTGTCGGAGCCGCTGCCGCCGTCAAGCAGGTCCTCGCCGGCACCACCCTCGAGCGTATCGGCGTCGCTGCCGCCGTCGAGCGTGTCCGCGCCTTCGCCGCCGAGCAGGCTGTCATTGCCGGAATTGCCGTCGAGCCTGTCGTCGCCCGCGCCGCCGTCGGCCGTGTCGTCGCCGGAATTGCCGGCCAGCCAGTCATTGTCGGCCCCGCCGTCGAGATAATCCTCGCCCTGGTTGCCCCAGAGCACGTCGTTTCCATCGCCGCCGATCAGGGTGGCGTCGTCATAGCCGTACCGGCTGCTGGCAAGATCCAGCACATCGTCGCCGGCGCCGCCATCGATGACTTCGATGCCCTGCAGCCGCTCGCCGCCGAAATCGAGGGCGATATTGTCGTTGCCGTCGGTGCCGGTCAGCGTGTCGATGCCGGTATCGCCGTCATCCTTGTAATTGTCGTACCGGGCATGGCCCGGATTGGTCGGGTCGAAAGTCTCTGCATCGCCGACCAGGGTCGGGTTTTCCGGATCGCCGGTCTGCAGGTGACGGATGTTGCTGTTCGAGTCGACGCTCCATTCGTAGAGGTCGCCGCCTTCGCCGCCATTCAGGCTGTCCCGCCCGGCCCCGCCGGAAAGGGTGTCGGAGCCTGCGCCGCCAACCAGCGTGTCGTCGCCGGCCCCGCCGTCGAGACGGTCGTCCCCGGCATCGCCGGAGAGCGCATCGCTGCCGTCGCCGCCGAACAGGGCGTCGTTACCCGCGCCGCCTTCGGCCATGTCATTGCCGTCGCCGCCGACCAGCGTGTCGTCGCCATCGCCCGCGGTCAGAATGTCGTTGCCGGTGCCGCCATCGAGGCTGTCATTGCCGAGACCGCCGCCAAGCGTGTCTTCACCCGCGCCGCCGAGCACGGTGTCGTCGCCGGCCCCGCCGGTGACCGTGTCATTGCCGTCGCCGCCATCGACCAGGTCGTTTCCGTCCCCGCCATCAATGGTGTCGTCGCCGCCAAGGCCGGTGAGCGTGTCGTCGCCGTCGCCGCCGACGAGGCTGTCATCGCCTTCCGAGGCCGTGACGTCCGGCGAGAAGGAGAGGGAGGTCGCGCCGTCTTCGGTGACCGTGCTGACCGAGTTGAACTCGCCGGCCATGGTGAAGGTGGCGTCGGCGCTGCCGTCGCCATTGCTGTCGATCACCACGGTGGTCTCGCCGTTCGCGACGGTCAGCGTTACCGCATCGTCATCGAATTCCGCATTGGCAATCACCAGATCGCCGTCTTCCGGATTGTAGTCGGTGATGCTGTCGCCGTTCAGGTCGGTGAGGGAGCCGACAAAGCTGTCGGCGCCTGAACCGCCGGCCAGCGTGTCCGCACCCGCGCCGCCTTCAAGCAGGTCGTCATCGTCGCTGCCATCCAGCACATCGTCGCCGCTGCCGCCGGAAAGCTGATCGTTACCGGCCCCGCCGACAAGATTGTCCGCGCCTTCGCCGCCTTCCAGCGTGTCGCTGCCGCCGCCACCATCGAGCGTATCCGCGCCGTTGCCTGCGACCAGGCTGTCATCGCCCGCGCCGCCGTTCAGCGCATCATTGCCCGTGCCGCCGTCGAGAACGTCGTTTCCGTCGCCACCGTCGAGCGTGTCGTCGCCGTCACCGGCAGCGACGGTGTCATCACCGGCACCTGCCGCCAGGCTGTCGTTCCCCGTATGGCCATCGAGGCTGTCATCGCCGTCGCCGCCATCAAGCACGTCATTGCCATCGCCGCCGCTCAGGGTATCGTCGCCCGCGCCGGCCGACAGGGTGTCGTTGCCGGTATGGCCGTCGAGACTGTCATTGTCCGCGCCGCCATCGAGGAAATCATCCCCGTCGCCGCCGCTGAGGGTGTCGTCACCCGCGCCGGCCGTCAGGATGTCGTCGCCGGTATGGCCGTCGAGACTGTCATTGCCGTCGCCGCCGCCGAGGGTATCGCTGCCCTGGCCGCCGAGCACGGTGTCGTCCCCGGCACCGCCGGTCAGCGTGTCGTCGCCAAGCCCGCCATCGAGATAATCGTCGCCGTCACCGCCGTCCAGCGTGTCATTGCCCTGACCGGCCGTCAGCGTGTCGTTCCCGCTGCCGCCGTCCAGGCTGTCGTCGCCGAGGCCGCCGCCGAGCGTATCGTCGCCCGCGCCGCCGAGCACGGTATCGTCCCCGTTGCCGCCGGTGACCGTGTCGTTGCCGTCGCCGCCGTCGAGCAGGTCGTTGCCGTCACCGCCATCGATGGTGTCGTCGCCGCTGGTCCCGGTCAGGCTGTCATCGCCTTCCGACGCCGTGACGTCCGGAGAGAAGGAAATCGAGGTCCGACCATCCTCGGTCGCGGTGGTGACCGAATTGAATTCACCAATCATGGTGAAAGTCGCTTCGGCGGAACCGTCGCCATCCTCGTCAATTTCAACGATGGTTTCGCCGTTTTCGACGGTCAGCGTGATGGCGCTTTCATCGAATTCTCCTGTGAGGAGAAGCCGGTCGCCGTCTTCCGGGCTATAGTCGGTGATCAAATCACCGTTCATGTGTTCAACGCGGGTATCCGCGAAATCATCTGCGCCGGACCCGCCAACGAGAGTATCCGCTCCGTCTAGACCGACGACCTCGTCATTTCCCGCGCCGCCTGAAACAAGGTCGTTTCCACTGCCGCCAACCAGCCAGTCGCCGGAGTTTCCGCCGTAGATAGTGTCGTCACCGCTACCGCCATTTATGATGTCGGTACCGTCACCACCATCCAGCGTGTCGTTACCTTCTCCACCGTCCAAAACACTGGTACCGCTTCCGCCAACCAGCAGATCGTCTCCGGCCTCTCCGCTGAGATTATGAACGCTTTGTCCACCGACCAGAGTATCCTCACCGGCGCCGCCAAAGACGGTATTGATGCCGTCCTCAGCGTTCAGCAGGTCATCTCCGTCACCACCATAGAGCGTATCCCTGCCCTCGCCGGCGGTGAGGTTATCGTTGCCGGCGCCGCCATCCAGAACGTCATTACCGGAGCCGCCGATCAATGTGTCGTCGCCGTCGCCCGCAGTGAGTATGTCGTTGCCGTCGCCGCCGTCGAGGCTGTCATCGCCAGTGCCGCCGCCGAGGGTGTCTTCGCCCGCGCCGCCGAGCACGGTGTCGTCGCCTGCACCGCCCGTAACCGTGTCGTCACCGTCCATGCCGTCGACCAGGTCGTTGCCGTCGCCGCCATCGATGGTGTCGTTGCCCGCGAGACCGGAGATGGTGTCGTCGCCATCCGTGCCGACCAAGCTGTCGTCGCCCTCTGTCGCAGTCACATCCGGCGAGAAGGAGATCGAGGTCTGGCCGTTGTCGGTCGTGGTGGTGACCGAGTGGTATTCCCCGGTCACCGTGAAGGTTGCGTCGGTGCCGTCTGCGCTGATGCTGACTGTTGTCTCGCCGTTCGCATAATCCAGCGTGACTGCATCGTCGCCGAATTCCGCATTGGCAATGACCAGGTCGCCGTCATCCGCGTCGTAGTCGCTGATGACATCGCCATCGAGATCGGCGAGATCGCCGACGAAGCTGTCCGCGCCGTCGCCGCCGGCGAGCGTGTCCGACCCTGCGCCGCCTTCAAGGAGGTCGTCGCCGTCCCCGCCATCAAGGTTGTCCGCACCGTCGCCGCCGTCGAGCGCATCGTCGCCGGCCCCGCCCGAGATCTGGTCCGCGCCTGCACCGCCCTCGGCGAGGTCATTGCCGTCGCCGCCGGCCAGAGTGTCGTCGCCGTCGCCTGCGGTCAGGGTGTCGTTGCCTGTGCCCCCGTCGAGGCTGTCATCGCCTGTGCCGCCGCCGAGCGTATCGTCGCCCGCACCGCCAAGAACGGTGTCGTCGCCTGCGCCGCCCGTAACCGTATCGTCGCCGTCCATGCCGTCGACCAGATCGTTGCCGTCGCCGCCATCGATCGTGTCGTCGCCGTCGCCGCCGAGGGCGGTGTCATCTCCGCCGCCGGCGGAGATCAGATCGTTATCCGCGCCGCCATCGAGGCTGTCGGCACCTGCGCCGCCGTCGAGCACATCATCGCCGGCACCGCCAATCAGGGTGTCGTCGCTGCCCGACGCAGCGGTTTCGGTGGTGAACTCTATACTCTTGACCAGATAGTCGCTGGCATCACTGCCGCCGTTCGGCCCGTTCGCGTAATCGGTCGCGGAGAAGATCAGCTTGTCGAAGCCGCCGGCGACGTCGATCGTCAGCGTGGTGGAGCTGCTGCTTGCAGCCTGGAAGTCGTTTTCGCCGACGACTTCACCGTCGCGATAGGCGGTCCAGTGGCCCTGTTCGCCGCCATTGCCCTCGTTGTTGAACAGGCGCGCGATCTCCACGGTCGCCCCGGTGCTGGTATTGTCGAACTCGACAATCAGCTCTTCGGAGAAGCCGAGGCCCGGATCATAGCCGAGCTGCCCCGACGGGCCGCCTGTCGCGCCGTCGACGCCGAGGCCATCCGAGTTCGATGTCACATGATCGACGCTCGGCTCGCTGCGGTCGCCGTTTTCCAGGGAGCGGGTCGCGGTGATGCGGAAGCCGCTGTCGGTCGAGGTGAAATTGCTGCCGTCGATGCGGCCGGTTTCGGTGACGGGCGAATCGACACCGTCGCCGCCGGTCAGGCTGTCATTGCCCGCGCCGCCTTCAAGAGAGTCGTTTCCGGCACCGCCATCAAGCGAGTCGCCGCCATCGCCGCCATCGAGTGTGTCGTCGCCGTCACCGCCCAGCACGGTGTCATCCCCGGCGCCGCCGATGACCGTATCATCGCCTTCCATGCCGTCGAGCAGGTCGTTGCCGCCGAGGCCATCGATTGTATCGTCGCCGGCAAGGCCGGTGATGGTGTCGTCGCCTTCCGTGCCGACGAGGCTGTCGTCGCCAGGGGTTGCGCCGCCGGAGACCGTGTCATTGCCATCGCCGCCGGAGACGGTGTCATTGCCATCACCGCCGGAGACGGTGTCATTGCCGTCACCACCGGAGACCGTGTCATTGCCATCACCACCGGAGACCGTGTCATTGCCATCACCACCGGAGACCGTGTCATTGCCGTCGCCACCGGAGACCGTGTCATTGCCGTCGCCACCGGAGACCGTGTCATTGCCATCGCCGCCGGAGACGGTGTCATTGCCATCACCACCGGAGACGGTGTCGTTGCCGTCGCCACCGGAGACCGTGTCGTTGCCGTCGCCGCCGGAGACGGTGTCTTCGCCATTTCCGAAGAGGAGGCGGGTGTTGCCGTCCATCTCGGTTGTTGTGACGGAGCTGTAATCGCCGAGGACGGTGAAGGTCGTGTCTGCTGTCCCGCTACCCGTGGTGTCGACAGAGACAATGGTCTTGCCGTCAGCGGATTCGAACGAGAAGGCATCGGCGCTCAGAACCACGCCGTCGACCTGAATGGCATCGCCGCCATCCTGGTCATAGTCGGCGATGGTCTCGCCATTGAGCTCGGCCGCCGTGCCCGCAAAGGTGTCCGCGCCGTCGCCGCCATAAAGCAGGTCGCTGCCCGCGCCGCCCCGGACCACGTCGTCGCCGGTGCCACCGAGGACAGTATCGTCCCCCGCGCCGCCATCGACCGTATCGTCCCCGGCGCTGCCGAACAGCAGATCGCTGTCGGCGCCGCCATCGACCGAGTCGTTTCCGTCGCCGCCGACCAGCGTGTCGCTGCCGGCGCCGCCAAGAAGGGTGTCTTCGCCTTCCTCGCCGAGCATCAGGTCGTCGCCGTCACCGCCCAGCATGGAATCATCGCCGATACCGCCGACCAATGTGTCGTCGCCGGTGCCGCCGTCGATGGTGTCATTGCCCGCGCCACCAAAGGCAATGTCGTTGCCCGCGCCGCCATCGAGCAGGTCGTTGCCGCTTGCCGCGACACTGTCGGCGCCGTCACCACTGCCCGTTGTGTCGTCGCCGATCAACACATCGTCGTCGTCACCGCCACTCAGCGTATCGTCGCCGCCATCGCCGGAAATCGTGTCGTCGCCAGACCCACCGGTGACCGTGAAATCACCTTCGTCGAAACCACCGTCGCTTGTGTCTTCACCAACAACGGTGTCGTCCCCGTCGGATCCGGAGACACTGTCATCGCCGTCAGAGCCTGAGACAGAGTCGTCACCGCCGGAGCCGGAGACGCTGTCGGCGCCGTCGGATCCGGAGGCGGTGTCGGCGCCGGAGGAGCCGGAGACGCTGTCGTCACCATCGGATCCGGAGACG
Organism: Nisaea sp.; assembly: GCF_040217065.1. GTDB lineage: Bacteria > Pseudomonadota > Alphaproteobacteria > Thalassobaculales > Thalassobaculaceae > Nisaea. The sequence goes on along the minus strand of NZ_JAVJNX010000004.1, from coordinate 681,364 downwards.
CTGTCGTCACCGTCGGACCCGGAAACGCTGTCGTCCCCGTCGGACCCGGAGACGCTGTCGTCCCCGTCGGATCCGGAGACGCTGTCGTCACCGCCGGATCCGGAGACGCTGTCGTCACCGTCGGATCCGGAGACGCTGTCGTCCCCGTCGGAGCCGGAGACAGAGTCATCGCCGCCAGACCCGGAGACGCTGTCGTCCCCGTCGGAGCCCGAGACAGAGTCATCGCCGCTGGACCCGGAGACGCTGTCGTCGCCGCCGGAGCCGGAGACGCTGTCGTCGCCGCCGGAGCCGGAGACAGAGTCGTCGCCGCCGGAGCCGGAGACGCTGTCGTCGCCGTCGGAGCCGGAGACAGAGTCGTCGCCGCCGGACCCGGAGACGCTGTCGTCGCCGCCGGAGCCCGAGACAGAGTCGTCGCCGTCGGATCCGGAGACGCTGTCGTCGCCATTGGATCCGGAGACACTGTCATCACCGTTAGAGCCCGAGACACTGTCTTCGTCTTCCTGGTATTCGTTCCAGTCGTCGCCGATCACGGTATCTTCGACATCGTCACCGAAAAGCGTGTCGTTGCCGGCTTCGCCGGAGAGTGTGTCGTCGCCGTCGCCGCCGATAAGAAGATCGTCGTCACTGCCGCCAACAAGGCTGTCGTTTCCGTCGCCGCCCTCAAGTGTATCGTTGCCCGCATCGCCTGACAGGCTGTCGTCGCCGGTACCGCCATCCACGCTGTCGTCGCCAGACCCGCCTTCGGCGACATCATCGCCGTCGCCGCCAATCAGGGTGTCGTCGCCCGCGCCGGCCGTCAGCGTGTCGTTGTCCGCGCCGCCATCCAGGCTGTCATTGCCATCGCCGCCGCCGAGCGTGTCCTCACCCGCGCCGCCAAGCACGGTGTCGTCACCCGCGCCGCCGGTGACCGTGTCGTTACCGGCACCGCCATCGACCAGATCGTTGCCGTCGCCGCCATCCAGCGTGTCGTCGCCGGCGCCGCCCAGTACGGTGTCATTGCCCGCGCCGCCTTCGGCGATGTCGTTACCGTCGCCGCCGTCGAGGCTGTCATTGCCGTCGCCACCGCCGAGATTATCCCCGCCCGCGCCGCCGAGAACCGTATCGTCGCCGGCACCGCCGTCGAGCAGGTCGTTGCTGTTCCCGCCATCGACGAGATCGTCGCCGTCGCCGCCATCGAGCGTGTCTTCACCCGCATTGCCGAGCACGGTATCGTCGCCGGCACCGCCATCGGCACTGTCATTGCCGTCGCCGCCGATCACGGTGTCTTCGCCACTGCCGCCGTCGAGTGAATCATCACCCGCGCCACCATCGACCAGATCGTTGTCCTCACCGCCGAGAACCGTATCGTCGCCCGCGCCGCCGCTGACCGTGTCCGCGCCGTCGCCACCCTCGAGCACGTCATTGCCGGCGCCGCCGTCGATCGTGTCGCTGCCGGCATCGCCGTCGACGCTGTCATTGCCGACACCGCCGTCGAGGCTGTCATCGCCTGCGCCGCCGAGCACCGTGTCGTTCCCGGCTTCGCCGTCCATCGTGTCGTTGCCGTCGCCGCCGATCAGGAAATCGTCGCCGTCACCGCCGGAAATGTCGTCGCTGCCGGCGCCGCCATTGATCGTGTCGTCGCCGGCCGTTCCGGTCAGCGTGTCGTCAAGCGACTCCGTGCTGAACTGGAGATCGGAGCTGCCGCCATTCTGGGTGACCTGGGCGGCGATAAATTCACCATTGACCGTGAAGGTGACGTCCGGTGTGCCGTCACCGTTGGTATCGATTTCGACCGTGGTCTGCCCGTTTTCGGCAGTCAGCGTGACGTCGGCCTCGGTAAGCTGCACATTGTCGAAGCGGACGACATCGTGGTCTTCATAATCGGCGATCAGGTCGCCATCGAAAGATTCGGCCGTCCCGGCGAAGGTGTCCGCGCCGGACCCGCCTGCGAGCGTGTCGCTGCCGGCCCCGCCGACAAGAAGGTCGTCGCCGGACCCGCCGGCGAGAGAGTCGTCGCCCGCGCCGCCCTGCAGGACGTCATTGCCACCGGCGCCGGACAGCGTGTCGTCGCCCGCGCCGCCGGCGAACCGGTCGGCATAGGCGCCGCCGGTCACCTGATCGTTGCCGGCGCCGGCGTCGAGACCGAGACCGATGAAGCTTGCATCGATGACATCGTCGCCGCTGGAAATGTCATTGAAGACATCAAGCAGCTGCGTGTCGGTGACGGTGATGCCGTCATCGGTGAATTCGAAACCCTCGACCCGGCGGAAATCCTCGGTCCAGCGCTGGATCTGCACAAGGTCGTCATAATCGTCGAGGCTGACCGCACCCGGCTGCCAGACGGAGACGTTCAGTGTCGATCCGTCGAGGGAGAACGTCGTGTTCTGGATGATGTCGTCGCCGACGAGCTGCAGGCTGTCCGCTTCGCCGCCATCCCTGTCATACGGCGAATAGACGGTGCCGAGCGGCGACCGGCCGGTATAGACATATTCGTCGAGGATCGTGTCGCGGCCTTCACCGGCCCGATAGACGTAACTGTCGTTGCCGCCGCCGCCGCGCAATTCGTCATCGCCGGCGCCGCCGGACAGGGTGTCGCTCGCGGCCGCCTCGTTGATCGAGCCCCGCTGGCCGGCGCTGCCACGGATCGTGTCATTGCCGTCATTGCCCATCAGGACATCTTCGCCGGCACCGCCGTCGATAAAGTCGTCGCCGCCGCCGCCGCTGATCGTGTCCTTGCCGGTCCCGCCGAAGATCGCGTCGGCACCGTCGCCGCCATCGCCGAGATTGCTGCCGTTCCCGAGCCGGATGGTGTCGTCGCCGTCGCCGCCGGAGAGCGTATCGTTGCCGCCCGCCGCGGACAGGAAATCATTGCCGCCGGCGCCATCCATCCTGGTGTTGTCGGCGTCGCTCCAGGTCAGGGTGTCGTTGCCTGCGCTGCCGGAAATGTTCTGCAGCATGTCGGCGACATTCATCTGGCTGCCGTCATCGAACTCAAACGTCTCGACGCGGTTCAGGGAATCGCGCCAGTCAATGATGGTGATCTGGTCGTCCAGATCGACAATATCGGTCTCACCGTCCCGGATGCCGACAACCAGATTGTCGCCGACAAGGTCGATCCAGATGTCATCCGCGGTGATACCGTCTTCGAAGCGGATCACGTCGTTGCCGGCGTTCTCGTCGCGCGTGAAAAGAACGACCTGATCGCCTGGCGCCATCTGGGTGTGGATATATTCGTCGTGGATCTGGTCCTGACCGTCGCCGACGCCGAAGCGGTAGACATCGTCGCCGCCACCGCCGCGCAGGGTATCCGCACCGGTGCCGCCCCTGAGGGTGTCGTTTCCGGTTTCCTCATTGACGTTGCCGCGCTCGCCGCCGGAGCCGCGCAGCAGATCGTCACCGTCTCCACCGTCTATAATGTCGTCGCCATCGCCGCCATCGACCGTATCGTCACCGGCGCCGCCGCCGAGAGTATCGTCGCCATTTTCGCCAAAAAGGTGGTCGCCCCCCTCGTCGCCGAAAACGTCGTCATTGCCGGCACCGGCACTCACGGTGTCGGCGCCGGTGCCGCCGTCAATTGAATCAGCCCCGGAACCCGAGCTGACAAAATCGTCACCCTCTCCTGAAGAGACCGTGATTTCCTCGCTGGTGCCCCAGTCGATCACATCGCCGGCATCCGACCCGGAGATGTTTCCCAGGATGTCGTCCACGGTCCAGACCGTTCCGTCGTCGAATTCGAACTGCTCGATCCGGGTATCCGTGTCAGCCCAACCCTGGATCACCACCAGGTCGTCGGAATCGAAAAGGTCCACGCCGGGCTGCCTGATGGCGACATAAAGATTGCCGCCGCTGACAGTTATCCAGAGATTGTCGGCGGAGATGCCGGAACCGAAACGCAGCGTGTCAAAGCCGCCATCCACCTGCTGGACCGGCTGCAGGCCGCCGAGCGGGTTCTTCGGATAAATGTGATATTCGTCGAGAATTTCGTCCCGGCCGCCGCCGATGCGGAACTCGTAGACGTCATTGCCGCCGCCGGCGCGCAGGGTGTCGTTACCGGCGCCGCCATCCAGCGTGTCGTCATAGGCAAGTTCATTGACGGAGGTTTCCGCGCCCGCGCTGCCGAGCAGCAGGTCGTCGCCGAGGCCGCCGAGGAGAGAGTCCGCTCCGGCGCCACCGTCAATTGTGTCCGCACCCGCGCCACCATTGATCGTGTCGGCACCGCCGGTCCCGTTCAACCTGTCGTTTGCGTCTGTTCCGTTCAGCTCTGCCATTTATTTTCTCGCGGAGCGCAGATGTTGTGTGTCGGATCTGCCGATCCGCAAATTATTGCATGAAAAGATAAAGAAATTACGAATTTCGTCGTATCGGAGAGTGCGTTTTGCATACATGATTGTGTCTCATTCTGTGACATTATTCGTTGTATCACAATGTACTAGGGATACGCTAATAACTATGGCCAAAAAATGCATAAAAAGCGATCTATTTTTTTTTGATATATCGAATCAGAGGTTCGCTTGATGCGGAATGCGGCATTTGGGATAACAGACCGGCGCCGTCATCGGATATCCAGAGGCGCGGACCGATCCTGCCCGCGGGCCACGTATGTTTCCCTGCATGAATGGGTGCAACCTGCCGAACCGGAGTTCGAGACAACATGAACCTGATCGCCTTCTTTGAAAGCGAGTTGACCGAGCATCTGGAAGTTGCGGCGGCCGTGCGGGCAACACTTGCAGGCCCGTTCGCGTCCCTCACCGAAAGCTGTGTGACCGCCCTGCAGGGCGGCGGCAAGATCCTGTTTTTTGGAAATGGCGGCAGCGCCTCGGATGCGCAGCATCTCGCCACCGAACTCACGGTTCGCTACATCAAGGATCGGCCCGCCATTGCGGCCATCGCGCTGACGACTGACGGTTCCGCGCTGACGGCGGCGGGTAACGATCTCGGATTTGACCGGCTTTTCGCCCGGCAGATCGAGGCACTCGGGCGACCGGGGGATGTCGCCATCGGCATCTCGACCTCCGGGCGTTCGCCGAATGTCATCGCGGGCCTGAAGATGGCGCGGGAAAAGGGCCTTGTCGCGGCCGGGCTGACCGGCCGTACTGGAGGCGATATGGTCGGTCTTGCGGACCCGTTGATCATGGTGCCGCATGAGGCGGCGGCCCGGATCCAGGAAATGCATATTACCATTGGCCAGGCGCTTTGCGGCGCCATCGAGATCCAGCTTGGCCTCGTGGAGGCGTAATGACGCACGATTCAGATCTTGCCGCCAAAGTCGAATCCCTCTCCGGGGTGCGCCTGCTCTGTGTCGGCGACGCCATGCTCGACCGGTTCGTCTATGGCTCGGTCGACCGGATTTCGCCTGAAGCACCGGTCCCGGTGCTGCGGATCGAGCGCGAGATCGCGATGCTTGGCGGGGCGGGAAACGTGGTGCGCAATCTTGTCGCCCTTGGCGCCGAGGCCTGCTTTGTTTCGGTGATCGGACGCGACGCTGCCGGACGGGAGCTGACCGGCCTGGTGGCAGGGGAGCCGGGGGTGGAAAGCCATCTGCTGACGGTTCCAGGCCGCGAGACGACGATCAAGATCCGCTATGTTGCCGGCGCGCACCAGCTGCTGCGGGCGGACCAGGAAAACGTGCACGCGATCGATGCTGGGCTCGAAGAGGATCTGGTGTCCCGGGCGGTTGCCGACCTCGAGCAGTCGTCGGCCCTGGTATTGTCCGACTATGGCAAGGGCCTGCTGACGGATTCCGTTCTGGGCGCGCTGATTTCGGCGGCCCGGGAAAAGGGCCGGCCCATCATCGTTGACCCGAAAGGCACGGATTACACGCGGTATCGCGGCGCCACGGCCATCACGCCGAACAGGCGGGAGCTGTCCGAGGCGAGCGGCATGCCGGTCGGATCGACAGAGGAAATCGTCGCCGCTGCCCGGCATATCATCGAGAGCGCCGGGATCGGTGCCGTGCTCGTCACCCGGAGCCAGGATGGCATGACCTATGTCTCCGGCGGTCCCGATGTCGCGCCGCTGCATTTCGAGGCGGTGGCGCGGGAAGTCTTCGACGTCTCGGGTGCAGGGGATACCGTGGTGGCGGTTCTGGCTGCCTGCCTCGGGCGGGGGCTGCCCGTGGCCGAGGGCATCGAACTGGCGAATGTCGCCGCCGGGATTGTCGTCGGCAAGATGGGAACCGCGGTGGCCTATGCTTCCGAACTCGCGGCCGCGTTCCGCGCCCATGACCTGCTGCAGGGCGAGGTCAAGGTCGCGTCGGCCGAGATGATCGCCAAGCGGGCCGAGGAGTGGCGCCGGCAGGGCCTGAAGGTGGGCTTTACCAACGGCTGTTTCGACCTGCTGCATCCGGGGCATATCTCCCTGATGCGTCAGGCCAAGGCCGCCTGCGACCGGTTGATCGTCGGTCTGAACAGCGATGCCTCCGTCGCGCGCCTGAAAGGGCCGACCCGTCCGGTGCAGTCGGAGGCCGCACGCGCCGCGGTGCTGGCGTCTCTTGCATCCGTGGACGGGGTCGCGATTTTCAGCGAGGACACGCCGCAGGACCTGATCGAGTTGATCCGGCCGGACGTGCTGGTGAAGGGCGCCGACTATACGGTCGCAACCGTAGTCGGGGCGGAATTTGTCCAGTCCTACGGCGGAAAAGTGGTGCTCGCCGGACTTGAGGACGGCCACAGCACGACGGCGACCATCGCCCGGATGAATGCAGGCCGGTAGATCCGGCGAAATTCTGATCCGACCCGTTGCTCTTCACGCCTATCGGAGCAAGAATGCCAAATCTGATTGCGCTCCCCGGTTCCGCCCGGAACCGTTCCGGGGACGCCAAAAAAAATCATAGGGAGAACCCGGATGGCATACGGTCTGGAAGAATTCTGTCGCGACAGTCATGACGTCTTGGCGCGCGACAACAGTCCCGCAGGCAGGGAAGCGGTTCGCAAGAACCTCGAAAAGCTGCTGACGAACGAGGATTTTGTCGAATCCTGTTGCGGTGCGGACGCCCCGGTCGGCGTGACCGAGCTCTATCGCGACGATGAGCTGGAATTCGTGGTGCTGGCCCATGTGAACGACAAGCCGCATGCCTCGCCGCCGCACGACCATGGCACCTCCTGGGCCATCTACGGCCAGGCCAAGGAATATACCGACATGAGCGAGTTCAGCCGGGCCGATGGCGGCGATGGCGACGGCGACGTGAAGATCGAGCATGTGAAGACCTACCGGCTCGCGCCGGGGCAGGCCGGCCTGTACGATGTGCGGGCCATTCACGCGATCGACTACCCGGCCCAGGCCTGCTTCGTGCGGGTCACCGGGCGGCCGCTGGAGAACGAGCCGCGGCTGCGCTACGACATGGAAGCGGGCAAAGCCGTCTTCATCGCGAACCGTTCCGCGAGCTGACAGCGTCTGCAAGCAGGTTCCCGAGATCCCGGGCCGCGCCCGCCGTCCCGACGACACTCGGGCGGGCGGCCCGGATACGGGCGACGATGTCCGCCCGTATCGCCGGATCGTTGGCGATTTCCGTGGCCTTGGCCGCATAGTCATCCCGTCCTGACGCGATGCAGTCCTCGATGCCCATCGTCCGGTAGAGCCCCGTGGTCATGCGCCCGCGCATGAAGCCGCTCGGCCAGGTGATCGCGGGCGTGCCGGCGGCAAATCCACCGAGCGTGGTGTTGCTGCCGCCGAAATGGATCGGATCCAGCATGACCTCGGCGGCACCGAGCAGGCGCATGTACCTGTCCTTCGGCAGGAACGGCACGAACCGGACCCGCTCCATCCCGGAGCCGAGCACCCTGGCAAGCCGGGTCTTCACCCGCTCGGTCCACGCACTGTTCGCGCCCTCGATCAGGCCGACGATGCCGTTCGGATCGGCGGCAAGAATGGCGCCGAGCCAGTGGTCGAATTCCGGATGCAGCTTGAACAGGTTTTGCGGGCAGAGATAAAGCGGCCGGTCGTCCGGCAGGCCGAAATCGGATTTTGCGCCGGCCGGCGGCGCGGGCTCGTCCCGGTAATTCATCGGAATGCTCGGACTGCGCACCAGACGTTCCGAATAATGCGCCTCCGCACCGTCGGGCTCGAAACAGTCCGGCGAGAGATAGGCGTCGATGGTGTCGATGCCGGTGGTCACCGGGTGGCCCCAGGTGACCCATTGCACCGGCGCCAGCCGCGTGTGGGCGAGGAAATAGGTGAACGGCTCCATGCCGATATCGGTATAGAGCAGCGCATCGAGGCGGCAGGCGCTTGCCAGCTCCGCCGCCTGGCCGATATCCGCCGGCAATTCCACGACCGCGTCGAACCCGGCCGCGATCGCCGCCGCCGCCGCGTCCCGCAGGCCGGCAGGGCGCAGCAGCGTGAGCGCGAACCGCGCCCGGTCGATCCCCGTCACCAGATCGCCGAACACCGCCCCGATTGTATGGCCGGCAAGGTGGGTCGAGCAGATTCCGAGGCGAATTTTGCGGCTCGCGGGCGGCGGCCCGTCATCGACGTGCGGGGCGGTGAAATTCAGCATCGGGCAGGTGCGCCGGTAGAAACGGCTGATGCCTTCCGCCAGATCCCGGTCGTTGCGGCCGTGATAGACGAGATAGAAATTGGCGGCGCCGATTTCGGTGAGCGGGTCCTTGAGCGTGATCCGTTCCGCCTCCGGAGAGTCCAGGAAGGCGGCGATCTTCTCCCGCGCGGCGTCGATCTGCCGCACATCCCTGGGAATAACAGGCAGGGCGAAGGCCCGGCGGACCGCGAAGGCGGGTTCCTGCGGAAAGCGTTCGGCTGCGTCCCTGTAGGTATCGAGCGCGGTCTCGTAGCGCCCGGCACCCAGCTGGGCGCTTGCCAGGTTGCGCATGATTTCGGCTTTTTCCGGCGCGGCGGCGAGGGCGTAGCGGTAGAGCGCGATGGCCTGCGCGCTGTCCTTTGCCGCCCGGAGCACGACGATGCCGAGATCGTTCAGCAGATCGGCGAGCGCCGGGCTGAGGATCAGGGCGCGCTTGAAGTCCCGGGCCGCGTTCGCCGTTCGGTCAAGCGCGCGGTATGCCTGGGCGCGGTTGGCGAAAGGTGTGTGAGAGGACGCCTGAAGGGTGATGGCCCGATCATACAAAGGCAGGGCCTCCGCGTTCCGGCCCTGCTCCTGCACGCCGAGGGCAAGATTGTAGAGCGGGGTAAAGTCGCCCGGCGCCAGGAGGCTTGCCCGTTTCAATGCGGCACCCGCTCCCTGCGGATCGCCGGCCTGCTTCTTCGCCGAGGAAAAGGCGCTCCAGAAAGCGGGGCTGCCGGACAGGCTGCCGGCCGCATCGGCCAGAACGGAAACTGCCTTGCCGGCCGCTCCGGAATCGATCAGGGCAAAGCCGAGATTGAGCCGGAAATCATGCCGTTCAGGGACGGCGGTCAGCGCCCGCCCGATCCCGGAGATGGCCGGTCCCGGCCGGCCGGCCTGCAGCATCGCGGTTCCGAGAAGGTGCCAGCTGTCTGCTTCGGCAGGTGCCGCGCAGAGCACGCGGCGATACCCGGTCACGGCCTCGGCGATTCGCCCGGCCTGGTGCAGACCGTGTGCAGCGATCAGCATTCCGCGAATCTGCACGCCGTTGTCTCCTTTTCCGTCACCAGCGCCCCGCTGCGCCTAAGGTCCTTGAATCGCTTATCATGTGCGCCTGCAGATGGCGATTCCCCATGACAGAGCGGATGACCATGGTAGGTTTCGCGGCGAGGGAGTGAAACATGCAAGAAGAGCTGATTTTTCCGCCGATATACCGGCCTCACCGGATTGACGAGGGGGGCCACGTCGCGGCGCTGGCGGCAGAGGCAGCGCGAAATGACGCCGACCCGGCGACCCTGTACTGGCTCGACAGCGCCGACATGATGTCCTGCGCCATCGTGCTGGCACCGGAGCAACCGCTTTCGGAATGTCTCGCCTCTGTTCATGTGGCGATGGTGGCGCTCGGAGACTGTCTCGGCGCACAGGTTCCGCCGCAGGTCGAGGTCATGTTCGGCTGGCCTGACAGGCTGATGGTGAATGGCGGCCTGGCGGGCGGCATCACCCTGACGGTCGATCCGGCTGCCTGGGACAATCTGGCCGGGGATCCCGTGCCGGAATGGGCCGTGCTTGCCGCCCATGTGGCCATGACGCCGCGGGAGAATGCGCCGGAGCCCGGCATGACCCGCCAGCGCACCACCCTGTTCGACGAAGGCTGTGGCGATCTGACGACCGGCGGGCTGCTTGAAAGCTTTTCGCGGCATTTCCTGCTCTGGTCCAACCGGTATGTCTCCGACGGGCTGCGGCCGATCGCGGATAACTGGCTGCCGCGTGCGGCAAAACGCGGAGAGCCGGTGGACCTCCGGTTCGGCGGCGGACACTGGAAAGGCACGCTTCTCGGCCTCGACGAGAAAGGCGGCCTTGTGCTCGGCGATACGAAAACACCACTGGTGCCGTTGACTGATGTGTTGCGCACGCCAACCTGGTCCTTCGATTGAAGCGGATAGACAGATGACAGTGATCGATCAATCGCGGGACTTCTGGGTAACCTCCGGCCATGTGTTGCTCGACCGGACGGTGGATGGCCGGCTTGCGGTCACGGATGATTTCCTGCGCGCGGTTTTTGCCAGGCCCGAAGTGGCGCCGGTACCGGAATCCTGCGCCACGGAGCGCAGCCTGCACGCGGCCCTGCTGGAGGATCCCCGCCGCCCGGTGAGCGACGTGGAGCTCAGTGCCTTCAGGGATCAGGACGGCCGGGAAAACTACCAGATCGTGCTCGGTTTTCGCGATGCCCTGCTGGCGGCGGACAGTCTCGAAGCCTTCTATCTCTCGACCTTCCTGTCCGGCGACGTCTCCATTCCGCCGCTGTTTCTCGACCAGATCGCCCATGTCGTCGCCCGCAACATGCTGCAGGGCGTGACCGACCCGATCCGGGTGCGCGCCGCCGAGCTGCTGTTTCGCAGCCAGCGGGTGACGCTGCAGGACGGGACCGTGATGTGCGCCGACGAGGAGATCGTGGACATGCACGCGGCGGGACAGGGACAGAGTTCTCTGGAGCGCCTGATCGCCGAGAACGACACGCCGCTGCGCTCCGTCGAGCTTGATGTGCTGACCGAGGAGAATGCGGCGATTTACTGGGACCGCAGCGACCGGTTCGACACCGTGCTCGATCTCACCTTCACCCGCCCCGGACTGGATGCGCTGTGCCGGGTTCTGGAAAGCTGGGCCGCCCATTTCCTCGGCGTCGAGGTCTCCGTGGCCCCGGTGCGCAGCATCACGGACGAGCGCTGGGTCTGGCATGTCGGCCTCGATGCGACCTCGACCGGCATCCTGAACGCGCTCTACAAGGGTGAGGAGGTGGATCAGGAGACCCTCGTCAACCTGATCGCCCTGTTCCGGCTCGAGTTCAGGCAGCCGGAAGCCATGCGGGCGGATATCGCGGGGCGTCCGGTCTATCTCGGTCTGGCCCAGGACGCGAAAGGCGTTCTGCGGATGAAGCCGCAGAACCTGCTTGTGAATCTGCCGCTCGCCGTACCCGTATGAGGGACGGAGCGTCTAACAGGAGGAAGAAATGAACGAAGATATTTTCAACATGAGCGTCCGCAAGTTCCTGAAGAAGGTCGGCGTGACCAGCCAGCGCGAGATCGAGACCGCGATCCGGGCTGCGATGCAGAGTGGCGCGCTGAAGCCCGGCGCTGCAGCGGAAGCCAAGGTGGTGCTTTCGATCCCGGCTGCGGGTCTCGAGGTCACCATCGACGGCACGATCGAGACCGAATAGGTCCGCAATGGCTGCCGAGCCCTTCATCGACAGCCGGCGGGCCCGTCTGGTCGCGGGGCTGGTCCTGGTCGTCGCCGTGTCCATGCTCGTCTATTTCCACCGCGCGGATCTCAGAACCCTCGCGGGTGGCCGCGCCGCACCAGAGACGCCGGCCACCCCCGAACTGGCGGCCTGCCTGTCGGAGCGCTACGGTTCTGTCGACCGGATGCTGGCCGATGGCGTCATTGATGACGTCAAGCACACCCTGTTCAGACAACGTGCCGCCGCCATGTGCCAGGACCGGTTCGGCGGCTGACGCCGCCGCCCGGTTCCCTGCGCGCCGGTTGCCGGCTCAGTGGATGCTTTCGTCATCGTCCGACACGGTGCCGTCGGTATAATCCTGCGTCGTGCGGACCATCGGGCGGGCGCCGCCACCCATCGGGTTGTCGGCTGCTTCGAACTGGTCCACCACCCGGCAATCCTCACACATCTGCAGGCGTTGGGCGGCTTCCGGTGTCGCGAACATCGAGTGTTTCTCCGCCAGGGTCTTGACGATCCGGTCGATCGTGCTTTTCGCCGCGAACGGCTTGTTGCAGCGGACACAGTGGAAGGGTTCCTCTTCCTTCATCACCACCGGTGATTTCGCGGCGGTCAGGAAGTTGATCCGTGGCTCCAGGGTGATGGCGCTTTCCGGGCAGGTGTTCCGGCACAGACCGCATTGCACGCAACTGCTTTCGACGAAGGAAAGCTGCGGCGATTCCGGGTTGTCGAGCAGGGCGCTGGCCGGGCAGGCACTGACACAGGCGAGGCAGAGGGTGCAGGCCTCGACATCGACAATCACCGCGCCGTAGGGCGCGCCGGGCGGCAGCGCAATTCTGTCAACCGGGGTCGGCGCGGCCAGCCTGAGCTGGGCGAGGGCGGTGTCCATGATCTCCCGCTTGCTGCCGAGCGGCAGGAAGAAACGCGGGCTGACACCGGACGACCGCTCCATCGACCAGAGCCGGGATTCGACCGCGTCCGGATCGGACTCGATCAGCAGTTCCACCCGGCCGCTGTCAAAACCGAGCCCGGTCAGGACGGTTTCGGCAAGTCCGATCTGGCCGGCCAGCCCGCCGATTTCCTCTTGCTTGCGCGGATGTGCGTGCAGCACCACCCGGCCGACGCCGAAGGCGAAGGCGGCCGCCAGGAAATCCAGACCGATCTGGGTCACCTGCGTCACCGCGAACGGGATCACGTGAGCGGGCAGGCCGCGCCCGAACCGGGCCGCCATATCGATCATCGCGGCGCCGTCGGCGGGATCATGCACGAAGAGCGCGGCATCGCGGCCGCCGGCATCGGCGTAGCTCTGCATCAGCACGGACAGCCGCTCGATCAGGGTTGTCGTCTGCGGGAAGGCATAATGCGCCGCGCCGGTCGGGCAGACGGAATTGCACGCGCCGCAGCCGCCGCAGATATAGGGATCGAAGGCGACAACGTCGCCATCCGAACTGATTGCGCCTGCCGGACAGACGTCGATGCAGCGCGAACAGCCGGTCTTGCGGCTGCGGGAATGGGCGCAGAGGTCTGGCTTGAAATCCACATAGCGCGGCTTTGCGAACTCGCCGACCATGTCCGATAGCTCGAACAGGGCCTTCTGCACGGCCACCGGGTCGCCCGGATCGGGGCGGAAATATCCGTCCCGTTTGTCGTGTCCGGTGAAAAGCGGCGTCTCCCCGGTCAGGTCAAGAATCAGATCGCATTTCGAGACCGCACCGTTCCGCGGCCGGTCGAAGGAAAAGGCGTCCCGGCTTGCCGGATTGGCGGGGGCGTAATCGTCGACACTGATCTCGAAGGCGCCGAGATGTCCCGCAGAACGGGTGATCCGGCCATGGAAGACCGGCACATCCATCAGCGCCGGCGGCACGATGCCGGCACTTTCCTTCAGCAGCAGGGTGACGTCGAGCCGGGCGGCAAGCTGTCGCGCAGCGTCCAGGGCTGATTGGTCCTTGCCGTAAACCAGGCAGATCCCGTCCGAGGACAAAGACACCTGCGTCGTCGGTGCGCCTGCGACAGAGGCCTCCGCGATCAGCGCCGCGATCTTCGGTCCGGCCTTCGCCGCCTCCTCGGACCAGCCGGCCCGCTCGCGGATATTGACGAAGGTCAGCGCCTCCTCATCCAGTCCGCCTTCCTGGCCGATTTCCCCGAACAGCGGCGCTTCCTGGGTGCAGCAGACGGTCAGGGGACCGCCTGCGGCTACCGCATCGCGAAAATTTCCGAGCTGGGATCGGCAGAGGGCGGAATGGATGAAGGGTGCCCCATCGCCTTGCGCAAGCGCGCCGGTAGCGGAATCCAAGGGCATGGTCTGATTGCAGTTGCAGACCAGCAGCCGCCCGTTTTCGGTGGCCATTATTTCTCTCTCCTAAACGCCCATTTTTGTTGGGTCTTTTCGGGGCGCTCTTTTGATACACATATTTGCAATACGGGACGGCTAGGGCAATGACCTCTGCCGGAGAATCCAAGGAGTGGAAATGGAACGCAGCCGGACCATCCCGGTTGGACTGGTGCTGGAGCGCCGGAAAATCGACAATCCCTGGCAGGATCATCGCTGGAATGCCGTTTCCGTGATTGTCGGTGCCCCGGACGTCGAGGAATGGACCTTGCTCGACAAGGGGCCCGGTTTCGAGCGGTATCACGCGGCCACAGTGCCGCTGACGCTGTATCGAAAGGAAACCGAATCCTACAAGGTGAACCTGTCCGGCCAGCCGTCGGTCTATGTCGTGATGCGGTCCGATGACGATCCGGACTCGCCTTATGAGGTGTATCCTTTCCTGGCCACGGCCTCTGCCTATGAGGCGCAGGATTATCTGGATTCAGGCGAGGAGATCGTCGAGAGCGTTGCGATGCCAGAAGGTCTGATCGCCTGGGTCCAGGATTTCTGTGACACCCATCATGAGGATGAGGTCTTCATCAAGCGCAAGCGCAGCGATCATCGCCGCGAGCAGGAGAAGTTCGCCCGCCGGCCCCGGGTCAGCGACGGTGGCCGCGCCGGATCGGGGAGGCGGCGCCTTGACTGACACCCGGGATGACGATGGCCGCGGTTTTCTCGCCCGCTGGTCGCAGCGCAAAGGTTCTGCCCGGATCGCCGAGACGGCGACACCCCGCGACAAGCGCGGCGGCGCGGCGCCGGTTCTGCCGGAAGAGGCGCCGGAGGATCAGCTTCCCGCCCTGGTCACAGGGGACGAGCGGCCGCTTTCCGAGGAAGAGCGGGAACTGGTCGACACCCTGCCGGATATCGAGGCGCTCGACGCGGACAGCGACTTCACGCCTTTCATGCAAAGCAAAGTCCCCGAATTTCTGCGCCGCCGTGCCCTGCAGGTCCTGTGGCGCAGCAATCCGGTGCTGGCGAATGTCGACGGGCTTGTCGATTACGGCGAAGATTTCACCGATGCCGCGCGGGTGATCGAAGGCATGCAGACGGCCTACCGGGTCGGCAAGGGCTTCATGACGGACGAGGAACTGGAAGAGACGCCGGACGAGGAAGCCGTCGACGGGGAAGACCTGCCAGAGGAGGAAGAGGAGGCGCGGCCACAGGTGGCGGCCGACGAGCCGGAAAAAGTCAGGACTCATGAACCGGATCACGATCCGGATGAGGAATGCGATGGCGACCAGGAGGACGGCAAAGTCGGTGACGGCGATCTCGAATAACCTGCCGCGTTATTCGCAGTGTGGAAAACCGCCTCTCACGTCACCGTGTCCATATGGACTTATGACGCGGGTGAGCGTACGTTAATTAATCTAAGAACGGCTCTAAAGTCGTTAGAAACGAAGCCTGTGATTCCCACTCGGATTACACGGGCACGCAAGGGAGAGTGGGTCGGTGACAGAAACCGCCCGGAGTCTGGTGTCGGAAGAAGACGCCGTCAGAGCGCACTGGTACGGGTTGCTCGCGCATTTTCTCGCGCGTCCGCCGAGTCAGGACAGCCTTGAGATCGCGCGTGGCCTTGAAGGCGACGACACGCCGCTCGGCAAGTCCGTCGCCGCCTTCGCGGCTGCGGCGCGGGTCGCGACCGTCGAGACGGCCGACGATGAATTCCACAACCTGTTCTACGGGGTCGGTCGCGGTGAACTTGTTCCGCACGGCTCCTTCTATCTGACGGGTTTCCTAAACGAAAAGCCCTTGTCGCAGCTGCGGGTTGATCTTGCGCAGCTTGGCGTTGCGCGTGCCGATGAGGTGAAGGAACCCGAGGATCATGTCGCCGCGCTCTGTGACGTGATGGCGGGGATGATTCGTGGCGATTTCGGTCCGGCCTGCCATCTTGAGCGCCAGGTCGAGTTTTTCGACCGGCATATGGCGCCGTGGGTTGTGAAGTTTTTCGAAGATCTTGAAGGCGCCAAGGCGTCCACTCTCTTCATGCCGCTTGGCGCTATCGGCCGCCAGTTCATGGAGATCGAGATCGAGTCGTTCCGGATGCTCGGCTAGGGCAACCGGAGGAATTTTTCCGCTGCCGGGCACGGGCCGGTGGCGGATCGACACTAGGGACCCGTGCGGAGCAGAACGGAGTTGGAGATGGCGAAAACAAAGAGTTCCACATCCACACGCCGTGATTTCCTTAAATTGTCGGGCATCGGCACTGCTGCCGGTGCCGCGGTAATTGCCGGGGTGCAGAAACCTGCCGAAGCCGCCGTGCGGCCCGAAAAGGTCAGCGCCGGCTACAGGGAAACCGCGCATGTGAAAACGGCCTACGCTCTGTCGCGCTTCTAGGAGCGGAACAGGGAGGGTCCTCTCACTTGGGAGGTCCCGGGGCGCCACATGCTGGGGCGCCTGCTGAAACATAAGCGGTCGATAAAGAGGCCGTAATGTTCGGGAGAACGATATGTTGATGAAGAAAACGGGCGGGCGATCCGGATTGCCCCGCATGTCGCGCGCAGTGGCCGGCCAGGCCGGCAGCGCGATCGACCGGAGAACGTTCCTGAGACGCTCCGGTATTACAGTCGGCGGTCTTGCCGCCGCAGCCACCCTCGGCGGCGGCATGGTCAAGAAAGCCGAAGCGCAAACCAATCCAATGGCCGGGATCGAGAAGATCAGGTCTGTCTGCACGCATTGCTCGGTCGGTTGCACCGTCGAGGCAGAGGTGCAGAACGGCGTGTGGATCGGCCAGGAGCCGGGCTTCGACAGCCCGTTCAACCTCGGTGCTCATTGCGCCAAGGGCGCCGCGGTGCGCGAACATGCACATGGCGAGCGCCGCCTGAAATACCCGATGAAGCTGGTCAACGGCAAATACACCAAGGTCAGCTGGGAACAGGCGATCAACGATATCGGCGACCAGATGCTGAAGATCCGGGAAGAAAGCGGCCCGGATTCGGTGTACTGGCTCGGCTCCGCCAAGCACAGCAACGAACAGGCCTACCTGTTCCGTAAATTCTACGCCTTCTGGGGCTCCAACAATGGAGACCATCAGGCGCGTATCTGTCACTCGACCACGGTCGCGGGTGTTGCAAACACCTGGGGCTACGGCGCGATGACGAACAGCTACAACGACATCCACAACAGCCGTGCCATCTTCGTCATCGGCGGTAACCCGGCGGAGGCCCATCCGGTCTCTCTGCTGCACCTGCTGCGGGCGAAGGAACAGAACAACGCACCGCTGATCGTCTGCGACCCGCGCTTCACGCGTACCGCGGCGCACGCATCCGAATATGTCCGGTTCCGTCCGGGCTCGGACGTCGCGCTGATCTGGGGTCTGCTCTGGCACATCTTCGAGAATGGCTGGGAAGACAAGGAATTCATCCGCCAGCGCGTCTGGGGCATGGAAGAGATCCGGGCCGAAGTGAAGAAGTGGAATCCGGAAGAGACCGAGCGGGTCACCGGGGTGCCGGGCTCGCAGATGCGCCGCGTCGCGCGGACTATGGTCAACAACCGTCCGGGCACCGTGATCTGGTGCATGGGCGGCACCCAGCACACCAACGGCAACAACAACACCCGGGCCTACTGCATCCTGCAGCTCGCGCTCGGGAACATGGGCAAGGCCGGTGGCGGCACCAACATCTTCCGCGGCCACGACAATGTGCAGGGCGCGACCGATCTCGGCGTTCTGTCCCACACCCTGCCGGGCTATTACGGTCTCAGCACCGGTGCCTGGAAGCACTGGTCCCGGGTCTGGGATGTCGATTACGACTATCTGCTCGGCCGCTTCGGCGACAAGACGCTGATGGAATCAGCCGGCATTCCGGTGTCGCGCTGGATCGACGGCGTGCTTGAAGACAAGGCCAACATGGACCAGCCCAATAATGTCCGGGCCATGGTGCTTTGGGGCCACGCGCCGAACTCGCAGACCCGTATGGTCGAGATGAAGAAGGCGATGGAGAAACTCGATCTTCTCGTCGTCGTCGATCCGTACCCGACGGTTTCTGCCGTCCTGCACGACCGCAAGGACGGGGTGTACCTGCTCCCGGCGGCAACGCAGTTCGAGACCTACGGTTCGGTGACTGCGTCCAACCGCTCCATCCAGTGGCGCGAGAAGGTCGTGGATCCGCTCTTCGAATCCAAGCCCGATCACGAGATCATGTATCTCTTTGCCGAAAAATTCGGTATGGCCGACCAGATGTTCAAGAACATCAAGGTCAACGGCAAGGAGCCACTGGTCGAGGACGTCACGGCCGAGATCAACAGGGGCATGTGGACCATCGGCTATACCGGCCAGTCGCCGGAGCGGCTGCGCAAGCACATGGCCAATCAGCACACCTTCGACAAGACTTCGCTTCAGGCCCGTGGCGGTCCGTGCGACGGCGACTATTACGGCATGCCGTGGCCGGCCTGGGGGACTCCGGAGATGAACCATCCGGGCACCCCGATCCTCTATGATGCGTCGAAACCGGTCTCCGAGGGTGGTCTCACCTTCCGTGCGCGCTTCGGTGTGGAGCGGAATGGTGAAAACCTGCTGGCGGTCGATTCCTATGGCGCGAATTCGGACATCAAGGACGGGTATCCGGAATTCACCATGGCCATGCTGAAGAAGCTTGGCTGGGACAAGGACCTGACCGACGCAGAGCGGAAGACCATTGAGGGCATTTCCGGCGACAAGACGAACTGGAAGACCGACCTTTCCGGCGGCATCCAGCGCGTTGCGATCGCTCACGAATGTTCACCGTTCGGCAACGCAAAGGCGCGTGCCGTGGTCTGGACCTTCCCGGATCCGGTGCCATTGCACCGCGAGCCGCTCTACACGTCCCGGCGTGACCTCGTGGCGGACTACCCGACTTACGAGGACAGGAAATCCTATCGTCTGCCGACGCTCTACAAGTCGATCCAGAAGAACGATTTCTCGAAAGACTTCCCGGTGATCCTCACATCCGGCCGTCTGGTCGAATATGAGGGCGGCGGGGACGAATCCCGGTCCAACCCCTGGCTGGCCGAGCTGCAGCAGGACATGTTTGTCGAGATCAATCCCCGCGATGCCAACAATTACGGCGTCAGGGACGGGCAGATGGTCTGGGTGACAGGTCCGGAAAACGGCAAGGTCAAGGTCAAGGCGATGGTCACCGAACGGGTCGGCACAGGCGTTGCCTTCATGCCGTTCCACTTCGGCGGGCATTTCCAGGGCAAGGATCTCCGGAGCAAGTATCCGGACGGTGCGGACCCCTATGTCCTCGGCGAATCGTCAAACACTGCGCAGACCTACGGCTATGATTCGGTCACGCAGATGCAGGAAACCAAAGCGACCCTGTGTCGTATTGAACCTGCGTAAGGGAGCGAAACAATGGCACGTATGAAGTTCCTATGTGACGCCGAGCGCTGCATCGAATGCAACGCCTGCGTCACGGCCTGCAAAAACGAGCATGAGGTTCCCTGGGGTGTAAACCGCCGGCGCGTCGTCACGATCAATGACGGTAAGCCGGGTGAACGGTCCATCTCGGTGGCCTGCATGCACTGTTCCGACGCACCCTGCATGGCTGTGTGCCCGGTCGATTGCTTCTATCAGACCGACGAGGGTGTGGTTCTGCACTCCAAGGATCTGTGCATCGGCTGCGGCTATTGCCTCTATGCCTGTCCGTTCGGGGCGCCCCAATATCCGCAAGCCGGCAATTTCGGCAGCCGCGGAAAGATGGACAAGTGCACCTTCTGCGCTGGTGGTCCGGAAGAAGACACCAGCAGTGACGAGTTCCAGAAGTACGGACGGAACCGTCTGGCAGAGGGCAAGCTTCCACTCTGCGCCGAGATGTGTTCGACGAAGGCCCTGCTGGCTGGAGACGGAGACGTCGTGTCCGCGATTTATCGTGAGCGGACAGTGGCTCGGGGCTTTGGCTCCGGTGCCTGGGGCTGGGGTACAGCCTACGATCAGAAAACTGGCGGATAACCGCTGGACCCCGGGGGCCGTTCTGCGGCCCCCGGCCCGGTCTTTGACCAAACAAGTGCGTATCCGGCCCAATCCGCCCACAGTGTTTTGCGGCGTATTGTAAGGGTATCGGCCGGTTGTCCATGGATCGCGAGAGCGAAGACGGACGCAATGCATTTTTCGGGGAGTCGAACGGACATGAATTCACTTCGTCCGAACTGGATTCGCGGCGCGGCACTCGCGGTGCTCGTTCTGGCGCTGCTTGGCGGCTGCCGGGAGACGGAGCAGGAACGTGTGCTGTTGTACAAAAAAGGGACCTATCTCGGGAAGGCAGATCAGCAATTGTCCGAGGAAACCCTGTCGGAGATCCGCGATCGCGGACGCCGGCAAGGCTTCGATCTATAGGCCCGGGGGAGATCTCAGTATGACATTCTCGGCTTTCACGAAATATCTCGCCGGTCTGGCAGCGGTCGCGACCCTGATAGCGGGGCTTGGCATGATGACGGACACAGGCATTGTCACCGACGCGGCCGCTCAGCAAACGGGTCAGGTTCCGGGGAATGCGCTCGGCACCTCCAGTGACACTGATTTCTGGCGCCAGATCCGCCAGGGCGAACAAGGAAACGTCTCTATCCCGGATGCCCGCGCCGGAATCATGATCCAGTCAGAGGGCGATAACTGGCGGGCCTTCCGCAACGGACCGCTTTCTGTCTTCGGTGCCTGGGCTCTGCTCGGGATGGTTATCCTGCTCTGTGTCTTCTTCATCCTGCGTGGCCGGATCAAGGTCGAGCACGGCCTGAGCGGCAAGCTGATCGAACGCTTCAATACGGTCGAACGCTTCGCCCATTGGCTGACGGCGACCAGTTTCGTGGTTCTGGCAATCACCGGCCTGAACGTGCTGTACGGACGCTACGCGCTGCTGCCGCTGATCGGCGCGGACGCTTTCTCGGTCATCACCATTGCCGGAAAGTATCTGCACAATTACCTGGCTTTCGCCTTCATGGTCGGTGTTGTCATGATGTTCGTGATGTGGGTCGGCCACAATATTCCGAACCGGCTCGACCTGGTCTGGCTGGCGAAGGCCGGCGGCCTGTTCGCCAAGGGCGTCCATCCGCCGGCAAAGAAGTTCAATGCCGGTCAGAAGCTGATTTTCTGGTCCGTCATTATCGGCGGCGCCTCGATCAGCGTGTCCGGTGTTGCCCTGCTGTTTCCTTTCGAGGTGCAGATGTTCGGCAAGACTTTCGCGTTCATCAACCTGTTCGGCACCGACCTGCCGACCCAGCTGACTGTGATGCAGGAAATGCAGCTGTCGCAGCTCTGGCACGGGATTGTCGGGATCGGCCTGATCATGGTGATCATCGCCCATATCTATATCGGCTCGATTGGCATGGAAGGCGCGTTCGATGCCATGGGCAGCGGCCAGGTCGATGAAAACTGGGCCAAGGAGCACCACAGCCTCTGGGTCGAGGAAGTCCAGGCACGCCAGACCTCGCCCGGGTCGGACTAGGCGCGACGGCCGAGACCCATCGTGCGACGAGGGAACGGCAAGACGTCACAACTTCTACCGGACGCGATCACTCGCCGGCTCGCGCCCGTCCTTCTTGCCGTGCTGATATTTTGTCCGCCAGCCAGTGCGGAGCTGATCGGCCATGGCGGGCCGGTGCATGCCATCGCCATTTCCGATGACGGGGCGACGGCGCTGACCGCCGGGTTCGACTATTCCATCATTCACTGGCAACTGGCGACCGAGAAGGCGCGCGCCCTGATGTACGGGCACGATGCCGCCGTCAGTGACGTGGCCTTTGTTCCGGGTACCGGGCTTGCTGTCTCCGGCGGCAATGACGGCGCCGTCTATCTGTGGCGGATCGGAGACACCGAGCCGCTGCGCGCCGTGCACCGGCATGACGGCAATGTGTCGGCGATCGCCGCGTCGTCCGATGGTGCCTTGGTCGCGTCGGCCGGATTTGACGGCACGGTCCGCATCAGCCGGCTTGCCGGCGATGTTGATACCGTGGTTCTGAAAGGCCATGTCGGCCCGGTCAATGAAGTCCTGTTCACCGGCAAGGGGACGCAACTCCTGAGCGCCGGATATGATGGCACCATTCGCCTCTGGAACCCGTTCGCCGGAACGGCTCCGGACTTGTTTGCCGAGATAGGCCTGCCGGCGAACCGGCTCTCTCTCTCGCCGGATGGCAAGACCCTGGTTGTTGCCGGGACAGATGAAGCCGTTCGGCTGTTCGATATGGACAGCGGAAAGGAGCGCCGGTTCATGCTCGGGCATGAAGCTCCGGTGCTGTCGATCGCGGTCATGCCGGGAGGCGCGCGGTTCGCCACCGGCGGCGCCCGGGGCCAGATCGTTCTCTGGTCCATGGCGGATGGCCGGCCCCTCAATATCCTGCGGGGGCATAAGGGGCCGGTCTGGTCGCTCGCCTTTACGCCGGATGGCAGCCAGCTGGTGTCGGCCGGGCGCGACGGCAGGGTGATACGCTGGGATGTCGAGGCAGGGTCGGAGATCGGCGCGAGACGCCCGCCCGGGGAGGTGCCGTACGTGCCGCCGGGTGATGTTCTGGCGGCACGCGGCGCCGAACTGTTCAGGACCTGCGGAGTCTGTCACACCCTGACGCCGGACGGCGGTCATCGGGCGGGGCCGACGCTTTACGGCGTGTTCGGACGCAAGGTCGGGACGGTACCGGACTATCCCTATTCGAAAGCCTTGCGGCAGAGCGATATTGTCTGGAACGACGAGACCATCGGCGCGCTGTTCGAGAAAGGACCGCAGCATGTGGTCCCGGGAACCAAGATGCCGCTGCAACGGCTGGGCAATCCGGAGGACCGGCAAGCCCTTCTGCATTTTCTGCGGCAGGCGTTGGCATTTGCCGAACGCCGGGCCGGTCAAAACAAAGGAGAGTAAAATGAAAGCCTTCGTCGCTGCTCTGGTCGGCCTTGCCGTGATTACGGGCGTTGCATGGTTCGGTCTCAACATGGTCGATTTCAGCACCAGGACGGTCTTCCAGTCCGGCACGGGCGACGTCCGGCTTGAATGATGCTGCGGCTTCTTGCGATAGCGCTCACTGGTCTGGCCGCCTTTGCGATCCCCGCACAGGCCGGTGAAGGCACTCTTGCTGCCAAGGGTCGGGAAATCGCCCTTACCCATTGCGCCCGCTGCCACGTCATCAATGCAGAGACCAGGCTCGGCGGTATAGGCAGCACGCCCTCCTTCAGCCTGTTGCTGTCTCTGGCGGATGCCGAGCACCGGTTCGACACCTTTTTTGCCCGGCGCCCGCACCCGGCCTTCATCCGCGTGGAAGGGGTCGCGCCGCCGACGCCCTTGCCGCCCAATGCCGCCGAGATCCGGCTGACGGTCGACGACCTCGATGCATTGCTGGTCTTCGTGCAGTCCCTGAAACAGCAGCCGGATTGACGGAGAGAAGTCCCGTCAGTAAGGCTTCCCGGAATGATTTTCATGTTGGACACACCGCGAGGCCGATGACCGTTCCGCCCCCCGCCTTTCTGACCGTCCGTGAACTCGCGGACCTGCTGCGGGTAAAAGAGCGCAAGGTCTATCAGCTCGTGGCCGATGGCGAGGTGCCCTGTCGCAAGGTTACCGGAAAGCTGCTGTTTCCGCGCCAGGAGGTTGAGGCCTGGATTGCCGGTGAGCCCGAAGCATCGCCCGCATCGGCGGCGCCGGTGCCGGGAATGGCGCCACGCCGGAATATTGTCGCCGGCAGTCACGATCCCCTGCTGGACTGGGCACTGCGGGAGTCCGGCGCGGCCCTGCCGACCCTGTTCGACGGCAGTCTCGATGGCATGGCCCGCTTCGAGAGGCGCGAGGCCGCGGTCGCGGCAATCCATATTCCCGAAGAAAGCGGCTCCGGCTGGAATCTGTCGGCCGTGCGCGCCCTCGGCCCGGCCCGCGACGCCGTGCTGATCTGCTGGGCGACCCGGACGCGCGGCCTGATCGTTGCACCCGGCAACCCTGGCGGAATCGAGACGATTGCTGGCCTTGCCGGCAAGACGGTGGCGCAACGGCAGGCCGATGCGGGCAGCCAGCTGCTGCTCGAACAGTTGATGGTGCGCGACGGTCTGGCGGAAACGGATGTGGGCTGGCTGGAGTCGCCGGCGCGGACGGAAACAGACATCGCCGATGCGGTGCGCACCGGCCGGGCCGACGCGGGTCTGGGGCTTGCCACGGTCGCACGGCAACATGGGCTTGCCTTCGTTCCCCTGGTCGAGGAGCGGTTCGATCTGCTGGTCTGCCGGAAGTTCTATTTTGAGCCGCCATTCCAGGCCCTGCTCGATTTTGCGGAGCGGCCGGCCTTCCGCGCGCGGGCGGCGGAGCTCGGAGGATACGACGTGTCTGAATGTGGCCGGGTCAGGGACAATGCGCCCTGACCCGTGCCTTTGATGTGGTTCAGTTTGCGTTCGCGAAGAACAGCTGCTGGCCGTTCAGCTTGTAGCTGTCGATGGTCTTCTGGCCCTCGGCGCCGGTCACCCAGTCGATGAAACTCTGGCCCAGTTCCTTCTTCACCGCCGGATGCCTGGCCGGGTTCACCAGAATGACGCCATACTGGTTGAACAGGGTCTTGTCGCCCTCGACCTGGACCTTGAAATCGCCCTTGTTCCTGAAGCTGATCCAGGTGGCCCGGTCTGTCAGCGCATAGGCGCCCATGCCGACGGCGGCATTCAGGGTCGCGCCCATGCCGGAGCCGGTTTCGCGATACCAGGAACCGCTGGAAGCATCCACATCAATACTCGCTGCGTTCCAGAGGCGGCGTTCCTTCTTGTGCGTGCCGCTGTCATCGCCGCGCGATGCGAATGGCGCGCCCGCGGCAGCAATCATCTTCAGCGCCGCCGGTGCGTCCTTCATGCCGCCGACCTTCGCCGGGTCGGCGGCCGGGCCGACAATGACGAAATCGTTGAACATGACGTCCTGGCGGCTGACACCGAAGCCCGCGGCGACGAATTTCTCCTCGGCAGGTTTGGCGTGCACGAACAGGACGTCGCCGTCGCCGTTCCGCGCATTCTTCAGTGCCTGGCCGGTGCCGACGGCCACGACCCGGACCTCGATGCCGGTTTTCTTGGTGAAGACCGGCAGCATGTAGTCGAACAGGCCGGAATTCTGCGTCGAGGTGGTCGACTGCAGGATGATGAACGTGTCGGCGGCAACGGCATTGCCGGTTCCCGTCAGAGCGAGCGTCGCCGCGAGTGCGAGCCCTGCCAAAACCCTCTTCGGGTGTTTCATTGCGTTTGCTCCCGTTGGTCGGTGGTCCGGTCAGGCGCCGTCCGGCAGGTGCAGCCGTCCGGCCAGATAATCACGCGCGGCGGCGCTTGATGGCTCTTCGAAGAAGGCGGCGGCGGCGCTTTGCTCTGCGACCCTGCCCCGGTCCATGAAGATGATTTCGGTGGCGAGGCGCCGGGCCTGGTGGATGTCATGGCTGATCATGATGATCTTGCAGCCGCGCCGTTCCGCCGCCAGCACCAGCGCCTCGATGGCGGCGGTGGAAGCCGGGTCAAGGCTGGCGGTGGGCTCGTCCAGGAACAGCACGTCCGGCCGCAGGCTGAGGGCGCGGGCGAGGGCAAGGCGCTGCTGCTCCCCGCCGGACAGCACCCGGGCCGGGCGCGCCGCCAGATGCGCAATGCCGGCTTCCTGCAAGGCGTCTGTTGTGCGCTGGCTGCGCTCACCGCGCGGAACACCGGCGGCATTCAGGGCGTGATCGAGATTTGCGGTGACAGACCGGCGCAGCAGCACAGGCTTCTGGAACACCATGGCCTGACGCCGGCGGATCTGGGCATTGGCAGACTGTCCCCGCCAGGTCACCGTGCCGGCGCTCTCCGGGATCAGTCCGTGCAGAATGCGCATCAGGATGCTTTTCCCGGCGCCGTTCGGGCCGAGGATCATGCTGATGCCGCCCTCGGCGATCTGCAGGCTCACCTTGTCCAGCAGGGCAAGCCCGTCGGGTGCGAAGCTGATGTCGTCGGCGCGCAACGGCAAGAGCGGGTTGGTTGCCGCGAAACTGGCATTCCGGCTGACATCCTGCGGGATGTTATTCATAGGCAAACCGCCGCGCCGTCCCTTTCAGGGCCATCAGGGCGGCATTCACGCTGATCGAGATGCCGATCAGGATGATGCCGAGCGCCAGGGCCAGGGCGAGGTCGCCTTTCGAGGTTTCCAGCGCGATGGCCGTCGTCATCACCCGGGTCACGTGGTTGATGTTGCCGCCGACGATGATCACCGCCCCGACTTCCGCGACCGCCCGTCCGAACCCGGCCAGCGCCACGGTGATCAGCGAGAAGCGGGCGTCCCAGAGCAGGGTGGTGAGGGTGGCAAGCGGCCCGAGGGCGAGGGAGCGCAACTGCTCGTCATATTCATTATGCAGATCGGCCACGACCTGCCGGGTCAGCGCCGTCGCGATCGGCGTCACCAGCACGGTCTGCGCGATGATCATGGCGGTCGGCGAGTAGAGCAGCCGGAAGGTGCCGAAGGGCCCTGCGTTCGACAGCAGCATGTAGATCGCCAGCCCGACCACCACCGGCGGCAGGCCCATCATGGCATTGGTCAGAACCATCAGCGCGCCGCGGCCGGGGAAGCGGAAGATGGCAATGGCCGCGCCCAGGGACATGCCGATCATGCAGGCGCACAGGGTCGCGGACAGGCTGACCTTCAGCGACAGTAGCACGATCTCCGCGAGATCGGCGTTCGCGGAGAGGATCAGCTGAAAAGCCAGCGAGAATGAGTCTGCGAAATCTTGCATAATTTGACATTACAATGTGTTTTTTACCGAAGCCAGTCAGATTTCCGACATGCGGACGGCGTCCGACCCGGGGGCTTTCGAAAGATGAGTTTTGGTGTTGAGCTGTTTGCGTGCGAACATGCAAAATAATGCATGTCAATTTTCATGATTGCATTATAGTGCGTTGCCGATTGAAGAAGACGGAACGCCCCATCAAGCGGCGTCCCCTGGGAGAAGCGCAAAATGATGATCGATTTCCGCACCGATCCGTCCCGTTACAAACACTGGAAGCTGGTGTTCGACGGCGCCCGCGCCGACCTCGTCATGGATGTGGACGAGAAGGGTGGCCTGTTCGAGGGCTATGAGCTGAAGCTCAATTCCTACGATCTCGGCGTCGATATCGAACTCTACGATGCCATCCAGCGGCTGCGGTTCGAGCATCCGGAAGTGAAGGTCGTGGTGCTGCGGTCTGCCAAGGACCGGGTGTTCTGCGCCGGTGCCAATATCCGCATGCTGGCGGGCGCGGCCCATGCCCATAAGGTGAATTTCTGCAAATTCACCAACGAGACCCGGAATTACATGGAAGAAGCGAGCGCGGAGTCCGGCCAGAAATATCTGGCGGCGGTGACCGGCGCCTGCGCTGGTGGCGGCTATGAGCTGGCACTGGCGACCGACCATATCATCCTGACCGACGACGGCGCCTCCTCCGTCGCCCTGCCGGAAGCGCCGCTGCTGGCCGTGTTGCCGGGCACCGGCGGGCTGACCCGCGTCACCGACAAGCGCAAGGTCCGGCGGGACCGGGCAGACGTGTTCTGTGCCATCGAGGAAGGTATCAAGGGCAAGCGCGCCGTGGATTGGGATCTGGTCGACGAACTGGCGCCGAACTCGAAGTTCGACGAGGCGGTCGCGGCCCGGGTGGCGACGATGGCCGCACAGTCGGACCGGCCGTCCGATGCCAAGGGTATTGTGTTTCCGCCGATCGAGCGGAAGATCGAGGGCGATCTGATGCAGTACGATCTGGTCACGGTCGAGATTGACCGGGACGAGCGCAATGCTACCGTCACCATCAAGGGCCCGGAACAGGATGTGCCGTCCGATACCGATGCGCTGACCGCGCTCGGCGCCGATTACTGGATGCTGAAGCTGTGCCGCGAGCTGGACGACGCCATCCTGCATCTGCGGATCAACGAGCTGGAAATCGGCACGCTGATCCTGAAGACAGCAGGCGACGGCGCCAAGGTGCTGGCGCACGATGCCTTCATCGGCGCCAACCGCAGCCACTGGCTGGCCCGCGAGATCTCGCTCTACTGGAAACGGGTGATGAAGCGGATCGACGTCACCTCGCGCTCGCTGGTGGCGCTGGTCGAGCCGGGAAGCTGCTTTGCCGGATCGCTGGCCGAACTGCTGTTCGCCGCCGACCGCAGCTACATGCTGGAAGGCCAGCTTGAGGGGGACAATCGCCCGCCGGCCGAAATCGCGCTCGGCCCGGCCAATTTCGGGCCGTTCCCGATGAGCAACGATCTGACCCGGCTGCAGACCCGGTTCCTCGGTGCCCCCGAGGCCGTGACGAAAGCGGAAGGCTCGATCGGCGAGAGTCTGGACGCGGAGCGGGCGGACGAGCTCGGCCTCGTCACCTTCATCTTTGACGATATCGACTGGGAGGACGAGGTCCGGATGTTCCTCGAGGAACGCTCCAGCTTCTCCCCCGATGCGCTCACCGGCATGGAGGCGAACCTGCGTTTCGCCGGGCCCGAGACCATGGAAACCAAGATTTTCGGCCGTCTGACCGCCTGGCAAAACTGGATCTTCCAGCGCCCGAATGCGGTTGGCCCGGAGGGTGCGCTCGGCCGCTACGGCACCGGCCGGCAGCCGGAATACGACACGAAGCGGGTCTGATTGCCCCAAACCCCAATAAGGGCTGGACCCGAAACAGAGAGGAAACGCGGATCATGAATGAAGTTCTGAATGTCAGCTACGACACCAAGATTCCGAACAACATCAACCTGTCCGGCGACCGCAAGGTTCTGAAGGCGCTGGAACAGTGGCATCCGGGTTATATCGACTGGTGGATGGACCAGGGGCCGGAAGGCTTCCAGACCTCCGACGTCTATCTGCGGACGGCGGTCAGTGTCGATCCCAAGGGCTGGGCCAAGTTCGATTATGTGAAGATGCCCGACTATCGCTGGGGCATCCTGCTGGCACCGCAGGTCGAGGACCGCAAGATCGCCTTCGGCGAGCACAAGGGCGAGGATGTCTGGCATGAGATCCCGGGCGAATACCGCGCCATGCTGCGCCGCCTGGTGGTGATCCAGGGCGACACCGAGCCGGCTTCGGTCGAGCAGCAGCGCTTCCTCGGCGCCACGGCACCGTCCCTCTACGACATGCGCAACCTGTTCCAGGTCAATGTCGAGGAAGGCCGGCACCTCTGGGCCATGGTCTACCTGCTGCAGAAGTATTTCGGCCGCGACGGCCGGGAGGAAGCGGGCGAGCTGCTGAACCGCCGTTCCGGCGACGGCGACAAGCCGCGCATGCTGGGGGCCTTCAACGAGGAGACCCCGGACTGGCTGTCCTTCTTCATGTTCACCTTCTTCACCGATCGTGACGGCAAGATGCAGCTCGAAAGCCTGGCCCAGTCCGGCTTCGATCCGCTTTCCCGGACCTGCCGCTTCATGCTGACCGAGGAAGCGCACCACATGTTCGTCGGCGAGACCGGCGTCGGCCGTACCGTGCAGCGCACCTGCGAGGCGATGCGCGCGGCCGGCATCGAGGACCCGTACGAGATCGACAAGGTCCGCGCCCTGGGCGTGATCGACCTGCCGACCCTGCAGAAGAAGGCGAACCTGCACTTCTCGCTGTCCCTCGACCTGTTCGGCTCCGAGATCTCGACCAATGCGGCCAACGGCTACAATTCAGGCCTGAAGGGGCGTTTCCAGGAAGAGCGGATCGATGACGACCACCGCCTGGTCAACGATACCTATCCGGTGCTGAAGCTGGTCGGCGGCGCGCTGAAGCTGGTCGACGAGCCGGCGCTGTCCGCCCTCAACGCGCGGCTGCGGGATGATTACGTCCGGGATTGCCAGGGCGGCATCAACCGCTGGAACCGGATCATCAGCAAGGCCGGGATCAATTTCGAGATCACCCTGCCGAGCGTGGCCTTCCACCGCCATATCGGCGAGTTCCGCGATATCCACACCACGCCGCAGGGCCAGGTCCTGAGCGACGGCGAATGGGGGGCGCGCCGCGATGAGTTCTTGCCGACCACCGGGGATGGAGACTATATCGCATCGTTGATGACGTCCGTGCGCGAGCCCGGCCAGTTCGCCGGGTGGATTTCTGCCCCGCGCGTCGGCATCGACAACAAGCCGGGCGACTTCGAATACGTCAAGATTCACGATTGAGTTTCCCCGGGACTCCTCCCTCAGAAGACTCGGGCTCACCCGGGCCGCCCTTTCGGCGGCCCGGGTTTTTTGGCAGCCTATCAGGTCGTGATTGAGTTCCTGGCCGGCTATCCGCAGCAATCCGTCCCGGACTGGATCGGCGGACACGGCACGGTGCCGTAGGAGCAGAAGACGCAGCAATCTCCATGCTTCGGCTTGAGGACGGCGCGACATCCCTTGCAGTCATAGAAATACTGGCACGCGTCGGTGGGCATCTGCTCGGTCTCGCGGTGACCGCATTCCGGGCAGGTGATGGTGGATTCTAGGATGGCCTGGGATGTATTCGCCGCCATAGGGCAACCCCCGCGATCGAAATGAAAAAGACAAGGGCAGGCAGCAGAACGAGATCGAGATAGCCTGTCGCCCAGGATAATCCGATGGCTCCCATCAGAACGACAAGTACCGGAGTGAAGCAGCAGATTGCAGTCACAACGGTGCCAAGCACACCAATCTTCAATAGTCGCTTGTCCATGAAGTGACCATATCACTTCCGCGAACAGTCGCTGTTCACATGAGTGTTAATTGATGGGCGGAAAACCCGATCAGCGCCTTTCCGGGCGCTCTGAAAACCATCCCCGCGTGCGGTTCGCGAAGGCCACCAGCGACAGCATCACCGGAACCTCGACCAGCACGCCGACCACGGTGGCCAGCGCGGCGCCGGAATTGAGCCCGAACAGGCTGATGGCGACGGCGACGGCGAGTTCGAAGAAGTTCGAGGTGCCGATCAGGGCGCAGGGCGCGGCGACGTTGAACGGCACTTTCCAGGCCTTCGCCCAGCCATAGGCGATGGCGAACATTCCGTAGGATTGCAGGATCAGCGGGATCGCGATCAGGACGATGGTGACCGGCTGTTCCAGCACGGTCCGGCCCTGGAAACCGAAAAGCAGGACGACAGTCGCCAGCAGGCCGAGCACGGAGAAAGGTTTCACCCGGGCGGTGAAATCGCTGACGATCTTCTCGCCGCTGTCATGGCCGGCGGCCTTTGCCGTCAGGTGACGCCGGGTCAGGTAGCCGGCGCCGAGCGGAATGACGACATAGAGCAGCACGGAGAGCAGCAGGGTCTCCCACGGCACGGTCAGGTCGGTGACGCCGAGCAGCAGGGCGCAGATCGGGGCGAAGGCGACGATCATGATCAGGTCGTTCACCGAGACCTGGACCAGCGTGTAGGTCGGATCGCCCTTGGTCAGGGTGGACCAGACGAACACCATGGCCGTGCAGGGCGCGGCGCCGAGCAGGATCAGCCCGGCGATATATTGTTCCGCATCGGCTGCTGAAATCAGGCCGTCATACAGATAGCGGAAGAACAGGATGCCGAGCGCCGCCATGGTGAAAGGCTTGACGATCCAGTTTACCACCAGGGTGATGACCAGCCCTTTGGGCCGGTCGCCAATGTTTTTCAGGCTCTCGAAATCGACGGCCACCATCATCGGATAGACCATCGCCCAGATCAGCACGGCGACGACGATATTGACCGAGGCATATTCCAGCCCGGCCAGCACGGCGAACAGGCCGGGCGCCAGGTTGCCGAGCAGAATCCCCGCCGCGATGCAGAGCGCGACCCACAGGGAAAGCCATTTCTCGAAGAACCCGATACCGCCGGGGGCGGCCAGTGCTTCTGAACTCATTGGGTATCGGGTCCTTCTGTATGCTGTCAGGCGCTTTCGTGTGTCTTCGTAAGGCCGGCGATATCATCCAGCCGTTCTTGCAGCGAAAGTCTGTCGAGCCTCCGGAGCGGCAGGTTGACGAAAATCTCGATCCGGGTATTCAGCATCCGGAAGGCGTCGGCGAAAGCAAAGCGCTTTTCCGCCTCGCTGCCCTCGGCTGCCGCCGGATCGGGAATGCCCCAATGGGCCGTCATCGGCTGGCCCGGCCAGACAGGGCAGGTTTCCTTTGCCGCGCCGTCGCAAACGGTGAAGACGAAATCCATGACCGGCGCACCGGGGACCGAGAATTCCTCCCAGCCCTTGGAGCGCAGGTTATCGACGGCGTAATTCTGGTTTCTCAGGAAGTCGGCGGCGTAAGGGTGCACTTCTCCGCGCGGCATGCTGCCTGCACTGTAGGCCTTGAACCGGCCGGCACCGGCACGGTCCAGAATGGCTTCCGCCATGATGCTGCGGGCAGAGTTGCCCGTGCAGAGGAAAAGCACGTTGAGAATCCTGTCACCGGTCATTGCCCTGTCTCCGGAATGGTGCCGCAGAAGGCGGCTGTAACGACGAGATCGCCGCAAATGTCCGGACTTCCGTTACAGCAATCCTGTGTCAGGAATATTAAAAGCTGCCGCATGGCGTCGATTTCGACCGAATAGAAGATATTTCGATGCTGCTTCCGGGCCTGGACCAGACCTGCCCGCTCCAGCTGCGCGATATGGAAAGAAAGACTGGAACGGGAGACGCCGATCTGCTCCGCCAGATCGCCCGCAGAAATGCCGGACGGCCCGGCCTTCATCAGCCTGCGATAGACCTGAAGCCTGGATTCCTGTGCCAGTGCGCCAAGCGCGGCTATTGCCTCATGATCATTCATTTCAACAATTCAAATATCATTGAAATGAAAAGCTGTAAATTCTATTCTCCGCGTCACGGGCTGCCGGGGCATATGCTTGGGGGCAGTGTGCGCATGATGGGAGAAGCGGATGGCCGTGCGTGTTGCGATCAATGGTTTTGGCCGGATGGGGCGCCTGGGCCTGCGCGCCTGGTGGGGGCGCGGAGGCTATGAGATTGCCGCCATCAATGACCCGGCCTTCACGCCGGAAATGGCGGCGCACCTGCTTGAATTCGACACGGTGCACCGGCGCTGGGGCCGACCCGTCGGCCATACCGGAACGGGCATCCTGATCGACGGAAAAGAGATCCCGCTGACGGGCCACGCCTCCCCGGCGGAAAGCGGCTGGAGCGGGAAGGATATCGACATCGTTCTGGAATGCAGCGGGCGTTTCAAGACCGGCGCGGCATTGCAGCCCTATTACGACAAGGGCATCGCCAAGGTGATCGTCTCCGCCCCGGTCAAGGAAGCCGGTGCGCTCAACATCGTGATGGGTGTCAACCACCATCTCTACGACCCGGCGCGGCATCACCTGCTGACGGCGGCCTCCTGCACGACGAACTGCCTCGCCCCGGTGGTGAAGGTGGTGCATGAGGGAGTCGGCATCCGGCACGGCTCCATCACCACCATTCATGACGTGACCAACACCCAGACGATTGTCGACGGGCCGCACAAGGATCTGCGCCGGGCCCGTTCCGCCCTGAACGCGCTGATTCCGACCAGTACCGGTTCGGCGACGGCGATCGGCATCATCTATCCGGAGCTCAAGGGCCGTCTCGACGGCCATGCGGTACGGGTGCCGCTGCTCAATGCTTCCCTGACGGATTGCGTGTTCGAGCTGGAGCGGGAAAGTTCGGTAGAGGAGCTGAACGGATTGTTCAGGGCGGCGGCGGACGGCCCTCTTGCCGGTATCCTCGGCTTCGAGGAACGGCCGCTGGTCTCGACCGATTTCACCGACGATCCGCGTTCGGCCATCATCGACGGGCCATCCACCATGGTAGTGAACGGCACACAGGCGAAGATCTATGCCTGGTACGACAATGAGTGGGGCTATGTGAACCGGATGATGGAGCTTGCCCGGCACGTGGCGGAACGGTTGTGACGGCGACGGAAGGCACGGCGGGAGCGCGGGACGGACGGACCTATGCGTCCGTGACGGCAGCGTACTGGGCTTTCACCTTGACGGACGGCGCGCTGCGCATGCTGGTGCTGCTGCATTTCCACCAGCTCGGCTTTACGCCGCTCGATATCGCCTTCCTGTTCCTGCTCTACGAGGCGATGGGAATCGTCACCAATTTCCTCGGTGGCTGGATCGGTGCGCGCTTCGGGTTGCGGATCACACTTTTTGCCGGGCTGGCCGTGCAGATCGCGGCGCTGCTCATGCTCTCGGCCGCGAACCCGGCCTGGACGGCGTTCTTCTCGGTCGGCTACGTCATGCTGGCGCAGGCGCTTTCCGGCGTGGCCAAGGATCTCACCAAGATGAGCTCCAAATCCGCCGTCAAGCTGGTGGTGGCCTCGGAGGAGGCCGGATTGCTGTTCCGCTGGGTGGCGGTGCTGACCGGCTCCAAGAACGCGCTCAAGGGCGTCGGTTTCCTGCTCGGCGGGGTGATGCTGGAGGGGCTTGGCTTTGCGCATGCGCTCTATGCCATGGCGGGGATGCTGGCCGTCGTTCTCGCCGCGGCCCTTCTCACCATCAAGGCGGATCTCGGCCGGGCGAAGACAAAGATCGGCAGGCGGGATCTGTTCGCCAAGACGCGGGAGATCAATTTCCTTTCCGCCGCGCGGATCTTCCTGTTCGCGTCCCGCGACGTCTGGTTCGTCGTTGGCGTGCCGGTTTTTCTCTATGACCAGCTCGGCTGGTCCTTCGACCGTGTCGGTCTGTTCATGGCGGTCTGGGTGGTCGGCTACGGCATCGTGCAGGCGCTGGTGCCCCGGTTCCTGCATCGGACGCGGGATGCCGGCTCGGCTGCGCGCGGCGCCGTGTTCTGGGGGGCTGTCCTGGCGCTCCTTCCGGCCCTGATCGCGGCCGGGCTGACCCCGGGCTGGCTGCCCGTCGAGTTAGGCGCCGGCGATGCGCCCGCGGTCATTCTGGTCGGCGGCTTGCTGTTGTTCGGTGTGGTGTTCGCCATCAATTCGGCGCTGCATTCCTATCTGATCGTCGCCTATTCGGACGCGGACAAGGTGGCGCTGAATGTCGGCTTCTATTACATGGCGAATGCCGTCGGGCGGTTTGCCGGAACGCTTCTTTCCGGGCTGGTCTATCAGCTCGCAGGGCTGACGGCGACGCTCTGGGTCTCCGCCGCCATGGTGTTGCTGGCGGTCATGCTGACCCTGCCGCTTGGCGGCGGCCGGCGGGTTGTTCCAGACTCCGGATAAAGACCGGGGCAGTCAGGTGCTGGGGTGCTGGATCACGCAGCCATACCAGCCGAGGCCTTCATAGGTCTCGTAGCCGGGCGTCTTGTGGAAGCCGACGACGGCGCCGTTGGGCAGGGTGTAGTGACCGCTGTCCCGGCCCTCGGTCTTCAGGTCGAATCGTTCGTCCAGGATGCCTTCCCGGTCGGACGCGGCGATGACGCGGAAATCGGCGTCGAGCAGCATGGCCCGGGAGCGGGTGGCTTCGGCCTTTTCGAAGCGGACTCCCTCGACGATGGTCTGGGCCTGCGGCTCCCACTCGAAATGGATGCCCAGAACGCCGAGTACGGCGCCGGCGCTCTCGCCGCCTTCCCGGATGGCGGCGGCATAGGTGGCCGTTGCCTGGCCGCCAAGCTCCGTGCTTGTCGTGATGTCGGCGACGGAATATTCGTCCCCGTCCCGGGTCGCCATGGCGTCGCGAAACCAGCCGGCACCAGAGACGGATCGACCGGTAACATCGTAGCGGTCCGGCCGGCCGTTGGCGACAACAGTCCCCCGTGCATCGCAGATCCAGAGATCGATATAGACGGTATAGGCCGACAGGATCACGCCCAGCCGCTTGGAGGCATAGGCCGCTGCTTCGTCGGAGGGAACAGCCAGGCAATCGACTATGGCGCTGTCCGTCGCCCACCAGCGCACGTCGCAGGTCCGTTCGAACAGGTTCCGGTCGATCAGCTCGACCGCGTTCAGGGACAGATCGACAAGCCGCTGGCCCTTGAGCTGGTCGACGATCGAGCGGCCGATGGTTTCCAGACGTTCGGCCTTGCCGGAGAGTTCCGTCTGCAGCGCATCGGCGATCTGCTCGATCTCGACGGAAACACCCTTCACCTCATCGGCGACAACTGCGAAGCCGCGCCCCAGCTCTCCCACCCGCGCGCTTTCGATCAGGGCATTCAGGGCCAGCATCTTGGTCCTGCCGGTAATGGCGTGGATTTCCGCAATCTTGGTTTCGGCCGTATTCCGGACGTCGGCAGTGAGCGTGACGATCTGTTCCGGATCGGTGGTGGCGTCGGACGAACTCATGAGAATGCTTCCAGAATGCGGGACGGCGGGAGACCCTAGAAGAGCCAGTGAGCTGCGTGAATGCGCGGTTTATAGGCAGCGCGTGTAAATGCTTAACTGATGATCCGCGTGTCAATTCAACATTGCGGGCACGCGAACGATACGAGACAGTTCGCACCATCGTAGGCCTGACGGGATTCACCATGGCACTCTGGCATAAATACTCCTCCATTGCATATCTTGCGGTATTCGTTGGTGTTCTCGGGCATGCCTCGACCGAATTTTTCGCTGTTCTGTCCGGTATTTCCGGACCGGAGCTGTCGGTCTGGCGCTTCCTCCTCGGCGGCGCCGGTCTGGTCGTCCTCGCCCTGCTGATCCCGGGGACGCGTGATCTGGTCGCGCCCCTGAAAACCCACGGGATGAGATTGCTGCTGCTCTCCCTGCTGGGCGTGACGATCGGTTATCTGGTGTTTCACTGGTCGCTCGATTTCGCCTCGGTGCCCCAGGTCGCGACCCTGGTGACGACGGTCCCGATCTTCGTCGCCATCAGCAATCTCGTGATCAACAAGGCACCGATCACCCGTGGCAAGATTGCCGCCGGACTGTGTGCCGTGGCCGGGATCGCGCTGCTGATCACGGACGGCTATGTCGCTGCGCTGGCGGGTTCCGGTGAAAGCCTGCTGGGCATTCTCCTGGCCACAGCCTGTGCCGCGGCGGTCGCCGCCTATTCGGTGCTGGTCCGGCCGATCATCACGCTCTATGGCGCGCTCCGGATCACCGCCATCACCATGATGCTCGGCGGTATCGGCTTGTGGCTTGTGGTTGGCCTGTTCTTCGGTGTCTGGGCGGCGCCGGAGCGGCTCACCGGGCTGGAGATGCCGGCGCTGGCGTCGCTGCTGGTCATCGCCTTCTGGAACACCACCATCACCCAGTTTCTCTGGATCGGAGGGCTCGCCGCCGTGCCGGACATCACCCGCGGCAGCTATCTGTTTTTCCTGAAGCCGGTGATCGCCGCACTGCTGGCCGTTCTGGTTCTCGGACAGGACCTCTCGGCGACGCAGATCCTCGCCATCATCGTCATCACCGGGTCGGTTTTCGGCGAGTTGTTCCTGGACCGAAAATCGGGGACACAAAGCAGCTAGCTGCTTGCGCCGCCGCCTGCCTTCGGGTCAGAGTTCCGGCGCCGAACAACAAGCAAGAAGCATCGCGAAAGCCGGTGCAGGGGAGTGAGGGATCATGGCACAGGAGATCGTTCTGGCGGGTGGCAAGCGCACGCCGTTCGGGGATTTCGGGAAATCGCTGAAGGACATTCCGCTGACGGCATTGGCCACCCATGCGGCGAAGGCCTGCGTCGAGGACGCCGAGATTTCGCCGGAAGAGATCGATCATGTGGTCTGGGGCAATGTCCTGCCGGTCGATCCGGACGGCTATTACACCGGCCGGGCCGCCGCGCTCAATATCGGCATGAAGGAAGAGAGCTGCGCCATGCAGGTGAACCGGGCCTGCGGCTCCGGGACCCAGGCGATCCTGACCGCCGCGCAGCAGATCATGACCGGGCACGGCAAGATCGCGCTGGCCGGCGGCGGCGAGAACTTCTCCCGCGCGCCCTTCGCCAACCAGAAGATGCGCTGGGGCGCCATTCGCGGTGCGCAAAGCTTCGAGGACACCATGGAATCCGTTTATAGCGACCCGTTCGGGCACGGCCTGATGGGGGCGACGGCGGAGAATCTCAGCGAGGATTTCCAGTATCGCCGGGAGGACATGGATGCCTGGGGACTGATGAGCCAGCAGCGCGCCGGCAAAGCCATGGCGACCGGTTTCCTGGCCCGGCAGATCGCGCCGATCGAGGTACCCGAGGGCCGCAAGGGCACGCGACTGATGAGCGAGGACGAGTTCCCGCGTCCCGAGATCACGCTGGAGAAGCTGGCGAGCCTGAAGCCGGTCTTCCGCAAGGGCGGGCAGGTGACGCCGGGCAATTCCAGCGGCGTGACCGACGGTGCGGCCTTCGTGCTGGTCGGTGACCGGGCGGCGATCGAGGCGCAGGGGATCGAACCCGTGGCCCGGATCGTCGACTGGACGATTGTCGGTGTTTCTCCCCGGATCATGGGCTGCGGTCCGGTGCCGGCGATCCGCGCGCTCTGGGAAAAGCGCGGCATGAAGGCGTCGGACATCGATTATTACGAGATCAACGAGGCCTTCGCGGTGGTCAATCTGCATGCGGAGAAGGAACTCGGCATTGGCCGCGACGTGACGAATATCTATGGCGGCGGTATCTCCATCGGCCATCCGCCGGGCGCG
Source organism: Nisaea sp. (assembly GCF_040217065.1). Taxonomy (GTDB): domain Bacteria; phylum Pseudomonadota; class Alphaproteobacteria; order Thalassobaculales; family Thalassobaculaceae; genus Nisaea. The sequence continues at coordinate 642,950 of NZ_JAVJNX010000004.1, read as the reverse complement.
ACCGGTGTGCGCATGACCATCACCGCCATGCATCACCTGCAGGAATCCGGGCAGCGCTACGCCTGTATTTCCATGTGCATGGGCGCAGGCCAGGGCATGGCCGTGCTGATCGAGAATCTCATCGTCTGACCCTGGAGTTTCCCATGTCTTTTGACCTTACCGGCAAGGTGGCGCTGGTCACCGGTGCCAGCCAGGGCCTCGGCGCTCGTTTCGCGGAGACACTGGCGGCCAACGGCGCAGCCGTTGCCGTTGCCGCGCGCCAGGTGGCGAAGCTGCAGGAACTGGCTGAGCGGATTCGCGCTGCCGGCGGCACCGCCCACGCGGTGGCCATGGATGTCACCGACCCGGCCTCCGTCACGGCGGCCACCGAGGATGCGGAGGCCGCGCTCGGCCCGCTCGACGTGCTGGTGAACAATGCCGGGATCGCGGTGCAGAAGCCGTTCCTGGAGATGAGCCCGGAAGATTACGACCAGGTGCTCGACACCAATCTGAAAGGCTGTTTCCTGGTTGCCCAGGCAGTGGCCCGGCGGATGAAGGAGAGCGGTGGCGGCTCGATCATCAACATCGCATCGGTGCTCGGCACCGAAGTGATCGGCGCGCTCTCGACCTATTGCGCTTCCAAGGGCGGGTTGTTGCAGCTTAACCGGGCCATGGCGCTTGAGCTGAGCCGCTACGGCATTCGGGTGAACGCCATCGCGCCGGGCTATATCGAAACGCCGATCAATAGCGGGTTTTTCAAGACCGAACCCGGTCAGAAGATGATCAAGACGATCCCGCAACGGCGTCTCGGCCAGCCGGACGATCTGGATGGCGCCCTGTTGCTGCTGGCATCCGATCAGGGGGCATACATGACCGGATCGCTCATCACCGTCGATGGCGGGTTCGTGCTGCGCTGAGGCAAAACTGCCGGACGGCTTGAACCGGAGCGCCGAAGCCTATACGAAATCCGGCTACGAATTTCAGATACCAGTCCGTTCGAGGAGGATGGGATGTCAGTGAACAAAATCGGCGTCATCGGCGCCGGGATGATGGGCTCCGAAATCGCCCTGGTCTTCGCCATGGCAGGCAAGAGCGTCGTCATGATGGAGCCGGAGCAGGCGCGTCTGGACAAGGGCATGGCCGGGATACAGAAGACGCTGGAATCCGGTGTGGCCCGGAAGTTCTGGGCGGAAGAGGACATGGCGGCGGCGCTGTCGAACATTTCCACCGCGACGGACGTTTCCGGCTTCGGCGACCGCGATCTGGTGATCGAGGCCGTGTTCGAGGACGAAGAGGTGAAGGCCGCCGTCTACAAGGACCTGGATGCGGTCTGTAAGGACGATGCGATCATCGCCTCCAACACCTCCAGCATCTCGATCACGGTTCTGGCGTCCTATTTCTCCGAGAAGCGCCAGTCCCGCTTCCTCGGCCTGCATTTCTTCTCCCCGGTCAGCCGGATGAAGCTGGTCGAGGTGATCCGCGGAATGGACACGGACGATGCGGTGATCGCCGCCGCCCGCGACGTCTGCATCGAAGCGGGCAAGACCCCGATCGACGTGAAGGACGTGGTCGGCTTCGCCGTCAACCGCATCCTCTTCGCCATGTGGGACGAGGTGCTGCGGCTCGCCGAGGAAGGCGCCTGCACGCCGGAAGATATCGATATCGGCTGCAAGCTGGGCCTCGGCCATCCGGTCGGACCGTTCGAGCTGATGGACAATATCTCCAACACCCTGAACCTGCAGGTCGCCGAGATCCTGCACGAGGCCTATGGCGAGCGCTTCAACCCGCGCCCGATCCTGCGCCAGATGGTGAAAGCCGGCCGCGCCGGCCGCCGCGCCGGTCGGGGCTGGTACCGCTACGACGAAAAGGGCAAGCGGGTCGCCTGATCGCGCAACAGTTTCACGATTGCTGACGGGCGGCCATGTGGTCGCCCGTCTTGCGTGTTGCATGTCCCCGGTCTGCTCCGAATAGGCTTTGCCCCGGTGTCTGTCCCGCCCCATGATCAGGAAGAACCGGCATGGGAGGGGCGAGACGGTGCAATCGATCCGGCGCGGGGCGACGACGCTCAGGACACCGAACATCACGGCGGCGGCCCAGGAAGAGCTTGAGGCGGCCGGCAGCGACGCTGAACGGATCGAATCCGTCGCCTCCCTGGTCCATGGCGCCTTCACCGATTATTACGGCCGTTTCCGGGCGATCGCCCATCTCGCCAAGACCGCATTCGAGGCGCGGGACTGGCCGGCCTCCCTGGCGCTGAGTCAGGAACGGCTCGGCATTTACGGGGCTACCGTGAATGCGCTGGTGCCGGTGATTCTGCTGCATTGCCCGGATGTGCAGGGCAAGGACGCCTTCTGGGCGGATGTGGAGGACCAGTATCTGCCGATGATCGACGGGCTCTACCATGCCGACCTTGCCTATGCGTTTCTGAATTCGGTACGCCGCCAGGTGCATGCGGACATGTGGCGCGCCTCGACCTATTCCAGCGCCCGCGCCCGGGATGAGGAAACCGCGCCGCATCCTGTCGTCACGCGAAGGTTCGATATCAGCGGTCCTGTGGACGCAGAGCAGCTTGTGCCTGTGCTGACGCTGGCCGGGTTCACCCGGTCCTGGCGCGATCTTGACGCCGACGCGGCGGCGGTCGCGGCACGGTTACGCGAGGCGGTTCGGGAGCCGGAACGGATCAACGGGATTGAGATGGCGGATGCCGGCTTTTACCGGAACCGCGGCGCCTATCTGGTCGGCCGTGTGCTGCGGGACGGGCTGGACCCGGTGCCGCTCGGCATTGCCCTGTTGAACGAAGCGGACGGGGTTCTGGTGGACGCCGTCATTCTCGGCTCCGACGACCTGCAATATGTGTTCAGCTCGACGCTGGCCAACTTCCAGGTCACCGCCGAGCATTATCACGAGATGGCGGCCTTTCTGTTCGCGCTGATGCCGGACCGGCCGCACGGCCTGCAATATTCCACCATCGGCTATAACCATATCGGCAAGGTTGCCGTTATCCGGCAGATCGAGCGGGAATTGCGGGAAACGGGAGAGGTGCTGGATTACGCGGTCGGCTCCCGGGGCACCGTCGCTATCGGCTTCTCGGCACCCTCTCTTGGCTATGTCGCCAAGGTGATCCGGGATCATCCGACGGCAGGCTACAAGTGGGGCGTGTTTCCCGGTGTCCGGTCGGTGCTGCAGAAATACAGCCGGGTGCACGAGATCAACCGGGCCGGCTCCATGCTGGACAACATCATCTATTACAACGTCACCCTGCCGGCGGATTACTTCACAGATGCGCTGCGCCAGGAGATCCTGGAGGCGGCCGGTGACAATGTGATCCAGACCGGGGCCGGGCTGCTGTTCCGCCACTTGATCGTGCAGATCAAGATGATCCCGTTTCCGGTCTTTCTGGAAGGCGCCACGGAGGAAGAGGCCGAGCTTGCGATCCTCAATCTGGGGCAGTGCATCGCCAACAATGCGGCGGCCAATATCTTCAACAAGGATCTGGATGGCCGGAACTACGGCATCAGTGGGATCCGGAAGGTCTATCTCTTCGACTATGACGCCATCGAGGACCTGACCGACGTGAAGGTCCGGACCAATCTGGACCGGTTCGACGGCGAGGAGGATATTCCGGACTGGTTCTTCGAGGAGGGAGTGATTTTTCTCCCCGAGGAGCTGGAGACTCATCTCAGGATCCAGAACCGCCACCTGCGCCGGGTTTTCCGCGATGCCCACGGGGATCTTCTGACGCTGGAATACTGGACCGAAATGCAGGGCCGTCTGGACCGGGGGGAAGTACCGCGGCTGACGCCCTATCGTGAGGAATGCCGTCTGCGACCCGGCGGCTGACCGGCTACCACTTGTAGTCGTCCGAGCGTTGATACTTGCCGTCTTTCGGGAGCTTGTCCTGGCGCCGACGGTCCGGCCCGACATAGTCGTCCGCTTTCACGAACGGGCGGGTCTCGGAAAGCACCGTCATGATGGTCCGCTGAAGATTCTTGAAGTCGACCGGCTTGGCAACAAACGCACTGGCGCCGTCATCGCGGGCTCTGAGGACGGTTTCCCTGTTTGCGTGCTGGGTGACGAGAATGACCGGGACGTAGGGATTCGTGACGTTCTGGTCGTGGCGGATGTGATGCAGGAAGTCCCATCCGTTCATCGGCTGCATCTCGAGATCGGTGACGATGAGATCGTAGTGCCGTCGGGTCAGGTCCTTCAGGGCCGCCTCTCCATTCTCGCGTTCGGTGACGTCGTCGAACAGAAGGTGCTCCATGAATTTGCGCAACAGCTGTCGTGTCGACTGGTCGTCTTCCACGACCATGACCCGAAGGGCACGCAGGTCCTCTTTTGACAGGTTGGTCATTATCTCTCGTTCAAGCTCGTGTGTTGCCTGTACGTTATATTGGGAGACAAAGGTTAATATTCAGTTTTTTTGCGTGTTTCGCGCGCAAACTGACCGGCAGGCTGCGGGCCATGGCGGCGCGAGACGCGCTTACATACGGGGAAATTCTGGGAGATAAATGAAGGTGGCGCGCCCGGGAAGATTCGAACTCCCGACCTCTTGATTCGTAGTCAAGTGCTCTATCCAGCTGAGCTACGGGCGCCCCATGGGAGCGTGGCGCCCCCGAAGGAGGCCGGAACATACTCAAGCCAATTTGGAAACGCAAGCGCTTATCTTACGGAATCGTCTGGCAAAACAACTTGTAGGCCCGATTGGCATTGGTTACTATCCCTACGAATTTCGCGGCTTGCGGCTACCATCTGTGGGGGACTGCGTCGGCAAGCTTCTTCCTTGTGTCTCACCCTCTACCGGTTGGGGGAGACAGAGGCGGGGTATCTATCCCTAGGGATAGATCGCCGGGGCAATATTGCTAGGGGGGTCGGCATTGGTTGGTCGGACGGATCTACCTGAAACCGCGGCACATATAACACCTATTTACAAGGTGACAGCGTCCAATGGTTCTTAATCGCTCGTCGCTCGTTGTCCTGGGCGCAATGGTCCTCCTGCTCGGAGGCTGTTCTTTCTCATCCGACGCTTTGTGGCCGAGTCTTTCCGGCGAAAGTCCGGCAGGGTCCGCTCAGACTTCAGGGCAAACGCCTGGCCAGGTGGCGATCCAGCCATCTGCCGGCGAAACCTCCGGGCAGCCGCTCAGTGCCAACGGGCAACAGCCGCTCAGTCTGAACAGCACGAATTTCGAGGTGCAGCCTCCGCGGCCAGGGGCCGCGACGGGCACTTTCGTCGGCAACAAGGTGGTTCAGCTTCGGGACGATCTGCGGCGGCTTCAGGAATCCATCCGGTCCCATAACGGCGATCTGCAGATGGTCCGGCAGCGGACGATCGGCAATGCGCAGACCTATCACCAGTCCGTCGCGACCATTCGCTCCCGGCTGCAGGTCGGCACCACGCCGGGCAACCCGATGCTGGTCACCTCCTGGAACGAATCGCAGCGTTTGCTCGAACAGGTGAACGCTGATATCGGCGATATGAACGATCTTTCGAACAGGGTTGCAGCCGATGCGGCGCTGTCAACCTATCTGCTCGACGCCACCCGGGCTTCCTTCGGGCTTTCCGGCGCTGTCGACGCAGATCACCGCCAACTGGAAATTCTCGAAGACGACGTGAACCGGACTGTGGTTCTGGTCGACCGGCTGCTGACCGAACTGAGCGACGATATCCGCCGTCAGAGCCGCTATGTTGCGACCGAGCGGAATGATCTGAACACGCTGGCCCTGGCCATCAAGAACGGTGAGTTCTTCGGGACAAGCCTCGCCTCCCGGACCTATGGCATGGGCGGTGCCGAAGCGATCGCGACACCGACCGCGCCAGGCCGCGGGCTGAGTTCTGCTACCGGATCCCGGCGGCCGCTCGTGGTCATCCGGTTCGACCGGAGCAACGTGAACTATCAGCAGGCGCTCTATACCGCCGTCAGCCGCGCTCTGGAGCGGCGTCCGGATGCATCCTTCGACCTCGTGGCGGTGTCACCGTCCGGCGGATCGTCGGCGCAGGCGGCGCTCGATACCAGCAAGGCCCGGAAGAATGCCCAGGATGTCCTGCGCTCGCTGACCGATATGGGACTGCCGCCAAGCCGGGTGGCTCTGTCGGCGACCACCGCCGGCGATACATCGGGTAACGAGGTGCGTCTGTTCGTCCGGTAACACCGGAACGAAAGACCTTAGAAAAAGCGCCGTCCGGTTTCGGGTGGCGCTTTTTTCATGCGCGGGGTTTGTCCCGTGACGCCGCTCCGGCTGTCCGCCGGACTGATCCAAGGCAGTCCATGCCCGCGTAGAGACATCGACCTCTTGCCGAAAAGGAGTCTGGTCATGCGGTCTCTCATCTTCTGTCTGGTGTTGCTTGCCGGACTGTATGCGGGCACGCCAGGGAACGCCTGGTCGGCCGAGCCGGCATCCGGCGACGATATTCGGAGCACCATCAGCCGGCAGCTGGAGGCTTTCCAGCGTGATGACTGGGCTGGAGCCTTTGCCTTCGCCAGTCCTGTCCTGCAGACCATTTTCGGCTCGCCTGAGCGTTTCCGCGCCATGGTCCTGCGTGGCTATCGTACGGTCTACCGGCCGAAGCAGGTCACCTTCCGCGATCTCGATAGCTCCGGGCCGCAACCGGTCCAGATGGTCTTCTTCATCGGTCCTGACGGTCTCGCCTATCTCGCCGCCTATGAGATGGAGCAGCAGGCGGATGGCAGCTGGCGAATCGCCGGCGTGCAGATGATCCGGGCCGAGGCGAAATCCGCGTAATACGCCATGCGGCGGCTTTCATCGTTGCGGAAAGCCGCCGGTCGCGCTATGTCGCCGCATCTCTTTGCGTAGTTGATGGGTGTGCGCCATGACGAGCGACGATCAGGCCTCTTTCAACAAGTCCTTCCCGGTCAGCTGGGAAGAACTTCACCGGACGGCCAAGGCCCTGGCCTGGCGGCTGACGGAAGTCGGTCCTTTTGACGGCATCGTCGCCATCACCCGCGGCGGACTTGTCCCGGCAGCCGTGGTTGCCCGCGAGCTTAATATCCGGATCATCGATACGGTCAGCGTCGCGTCTTATGGCGTGGATGGTTCCGACAAGGAGCGTGGCACCGTCAAGTTGATGAAGAACAGCGATTTTGCCGGTGACGGTACCGGATGGCTGATCGTCGACGATCTGGTCGATACCGGGGAGACGGCGAAAGCGGTGCGGGCGATGCTGCCGAACGCCCATTTCGCCACAGTCTATGCCAAACCGGCCGGCCGGCCCCTGGTCGATACCTTTGTGACAGAGGTCAGCCAGGATACCTGGATTCACTTTCCCTGGGATCTGGAGCCGCGCCCGGTCGAGCCGATCTCCTCGCTGCGCCGCTAGAGAGCTTCGGCGAGTTCGTCGAGTAGGTCTTCATCCTCGATCCTGATCCGGGACCCCGGCTCGATCGAAATCAGCTTCCTGTTCTTCAGCTGTGTGATGGTGCGGCTGACCGTTTCCGTCGTCAGGCCGAGATAGTCTGCGATATCCGTGCGGGTCATCGGCACGGAAACCGGATTTGCCGGTAAGTAGCGCTTCACCTGCCGGGCGGCAAGGCCGCGGAAGAAGGAGGCGACCCGTTCCGCGGCGGTCTTCCTGCCAAGCAACACAATCTGCTCCTGCATCAGGCTCATTTCCTCCGAGGCGCGGGCAAACAGCCGGTGCTCGAGCGTCGGGATCTCCTGCAGCAAAGCTTCGAGCTTGGTGCGCGGGAACTGGCAGAGCGTCGCGGGGGTAATGGCTTCGGCGCTGAACCCGTATGTATCCCGATGGGAAACCCCGAGGAAATCGCCGGGAAAAAGAAATCCGGTTACCGACCGGCGTCCGTCCGCGAGCAACTTGTAGAGACGGATGGTTCCTGCCGTCAGCGTATAGACGAAATCGGCCGGATCTCCCTCATTGACGATCGGCTCGCCGGCGGCCAGTTCGACCGAGGAGAGAATAGCGGTCAACCGCCGCACCTCATCTGCTCGGAGCGCGCCGCAGATCGCCAGATCGCGGATGGTACAATCATCGCACGGCGACGCGAATGTGTCGGTCGCTCTGATCTCTCCCGAAATGCGTTGCATCCGATGCTCCGGTTCGCGCCAGTCGAGGGGGCTGTGTGCGGCCTCAACGGTTGTTATCGCCCCAACACTACCGTGTCAGGCCGCCCCGTGGAAGCGCCTACCGGCGTGCCATCATGCCGCGCGTGTGGTGCCGCCCCGCGACCGGCCCGTTGCCGGGCAGGGCAGTTCGAGCCGGAAGAGGCTGCCCGTTGCCCCGGTCTGTACAAGAAAGAGCGCACCGCCATGAGCGCGGGCGATATCGCGGGCGATCGCGAGTCCGAGACCCGATCCGCCGCCATTGCCGGAGAGCTGAAACGGCAGAAACAGCTTCTCGCGGATTGGATCTGGTATGCCCGGCCCGTTATCTTCGAACAACAGCGCCAGCGTCCCGTCGTCATGTTCGAACCGGATATGGAAACGGGATGCCCCGGCCCGCGACGCGTTCGAGGCCAGGTTGGCAAAGATCCGGTAAATCTGGTCGGGGTCGACCGACACGGAAACGCCGGGAACGTCATCGATCTCGATCGCCAGCTGACCTTCCGGAAGCGAGCTGCTCAGCTCGGGAATCATGTCGTCGAGCAGCCTCTTCAGGGTCATTCTCTCGGTCATCAGCGGGACCGACTCCTGGGTGAAATTCAGCGTATCCGAACAGAGCTTGACCGCACGGTCGAGGGTTCTGAGAAAGGGCGGCACCGCCTTGCGGACAAACGGGTCGGAGCTTTCGGCGAACCGGTCGGACACCAGGGTGGCGGTTGCCAGCATATTGCGCAGATCGTGATTGATCTTGTTCACTGCCGTGCCGAGCGTGGCCAGCCGCATGTTCTGCCGGAGCGCCCGGCGGACACCCTGTTTCATGTCCGCAAGCTCACGGACCGCGATGCCGATCTCGTCCCGTCTGGTAGAAACCGGGAGGTCGGAAGTGGGATCTTCCGGACGCTGTCTGAAGGCGGTCATGCTGCTGGTGATGCGCTGCATCGGCAGTACCATCAACCAGCGCAGGGAGAGGAAAACAAGGGCGGCGGTGAAAAGCGAGATCACCACCGAGAGTGTCAGGATGCGCCAGGAGAAATCCAGCATCTCCATGCGCATCGGGGCTTCGTCGATCAGCATGGTGACGAAGATATCCGGATCGCGCGGAGACAGGCCATGCAGCCGGAGAACCCGGTTGCGGGGCTGCCCCAGCGTATCGAACGCATCGAGGATCAGGGCGAGCACGCCGGCGCTTCTGAGGTCGACGGCCATGTCCGGCTCGGGGACCTCGGTGCGCCTGAGCATCGGCATGAAATTGGATTCATCGTTCGCCACGACACTGTAGGCGCCGACATGATCCAGCAGCTGGCGCGCCAGCATCTCGGTGACCATGCCATCCGGTGCCGCCTTGACAGACAGGGCCGCAAGATGGCCCTCGGCGAGCTTTTCCTGCAGGTAGCTCAGCCGGTAGCGGGAAATCGACGGTGTATAGATCAGTACCTCCGCCACCATGACGAAGAACACCGTCAGCAGTAGCAGCCGAAAAGAGAGACTGTTGGCGAAGCCCAGCATGAACACCTGTCCGTCGACATAACCCGCCGGGCAAGTTTACCCGAAGGCGGCAAGGAAGCGGACGATTTTGCGCATGCGCGGACTGAACAATGTTTCCGTGAAGAAAGATCCGGCAGCACGCTTGCCGATTTCCCCGAATGTCGGATAGGCGACGATCGAGGATGCAATGGTGCCGATCTTGATTTTCCGGGCGATGACCATGGCCCAGCTCTGGATGAGATCACCGGCGTTCCTGCCGACGATGGTCGCGCCCAGCACCCGTCCGTTCTTCAGCACCATCACCTTGATGAAGCCGTCCGTCGCGCGTTCCGCCCTGGCCCTGTCATTCTCCTGGTACGGCCATTTCAGCACCCGCAGCTTCTCGCCGTGTTGCTCGCGCGCCTGCCGCTCCAGCAAGCCGACATGGGCAAGCTCCGGGTCAGTATAGGTGACCCGGGGCACGGCGCTGTGATCGGCCTTGGCGGGCATGCGGAACAGGGCGCTGCGGATCACCACACTGGCGTGATAACCGGCAACATGGGTGAATTGCAGGCCGCCGGCGACATCGCCGATGGCGTAGACCCGGCGATTGCTGGTCTTGAGCCCGGCATCGACCTCGATGCCGGATCTGCCGAACGTGATCCCCGCCGCCTCCAGGCCGAGCCCCTCCAGATTCGGGCTGCGCCCGGCCGCAACCAGCAGATGGCTGCCGTCGATCTGCCGGCGCAGCCCGTCCTGTTCGATGCCGAGCCGGACCGTCCGCCCGGCACCGGATGTCTCTTTCACCAGGGCGCCTTCGAGCAGGGTGACACCGATCTCCGTCAGGTGCGCGCGCAGGATGTCGGCGGCCTCCTCGTCCTCATTGCCGAGCAGCCGCGCGGCTTCGATGAGCGTCACATCCGCGCCGAGATTGCGGTAGGCCTCCGCCAGCTCGCAGCCGATCGGGCCGCCGCCGAGGATGAGCAGGTGATCGGGGCGCTCGGTGAGATCGAAAATGCTCTCGTTGGTGAGGTAGGGCGTACTGTCGAGACCGGCGATGGGCGGAATCATGGCGCTGGACCCGGTTGCGATCACGAAACGCCGGGCCCGGACCCTGACTCCGCCGCCGGTAACGGTACGGGCATCGGAGAAGGTGGCCTGCGCCTGGATGACCCGGACGCCGAGCTCTTCAAACCGGGCGACGGAATCATGCGGCTCGATGCCGGCAATCACATCGCGGACATGGGCATGTACCTTGCTGAAATCGATCTCTGGCGCCGGCAGGGAGATCCCGAAGCGTCCGGCTTTCCGGGCCGCCGCCGCTGCGTGTCCGGCAGCCAGCAAGGCCTTGGAGGGCACGCATCCGTAGTTCAGGCAGTCTCCGCCCATCAGGCCGCGCTCGAACAGCACGGTGGAGGCGCCCATCTGTACGGCGCCGGCGGCCACGGACAATCCGCCCGAGCCTCCGCCGATAACACAGATATCCGCCGTGATCTCCTGTGTGGCGGTGCCACGGTCTGGGGCGTCGGTCTTCATCGCTCTCGGGATGCTCCTCGGTGTGTCTTGTTGCGGAACCTTAACGCGGTCCGGCTCCTGGGACACCGATGTTGCGCGGCAGTCGAGGCACAACCAGTCACCATGGCGTGAGCGAAAGCCGAGAAGCTTAGTGTGTTCTGCGATTTTATGTGGCATAACCCCGCGCTCGCGTTGACTCGGGCAGGGCAACTCTATATACAGCCCCGCACTCGCGAGATTGCTATATTTTACGTCGACGGAGACTTCCCGTGAAACGCACCTATCAGCCCAGCGTCCTCGTACGCAAGCGCCGTCATGGCTTCCGGTCCCGCATGGCGACCGTTGGCGGCCGCCATGTCATTCGCAACCGGCGCGCCAAGGGCCGCAAGCGTCTGTCCGCCTAAATGCTGCTGCCCGGCCAGTCTGGCCGGGTCGCGTGCATTTCAGAAAGCGCTCTTATCATGCGCAATTCGTCCTCAGGAACGTTGGAGCGCTTGCGAAAGCGCAGCCAATTTCTGACGATTGCCCGAACCGGACGCAAGGCCGTGACGCAGGGGATCGTCCTGCAGGCCCGCCCGCTTGAGCCCGGCCACGAGACCGAGATCAAGGTTGGCTACACCGCCAGCCGCAAGGTCGGCGGGTCGGTTCAGCGAAACCGGGCAAGACGAAGGCTGAGAGCCGTGGTTCATGATCTGTTGAACGCGCTGGCCAGACCCGGGCATGAATTTGTCCTGATTGCTCGCGCGAACACCCTGACCCGCTCTTATGACGACCTTCTCTCGGACCTGAAACGCGCGCTCGCCAAGGTGGACGCGCTCAAGCAGGAGGCACGGACGTGACACGTTCCAGCAGGTCTCCGCTTGCCTGGCTCTTCCGCGGGCTGATTATGTTCTACCGTTACATGATTTCCCCGTTTCTCGGGACCAACTGCCGCTTTGAGCCGAGCTGTTCGCGCTATGGCCTGGAAGCAATCGAGTGTCACGGCGCCCTGGTTGGCGGCTGGCTCACCATGAAACGTATTCTGCGCTGTCATCCTTGGGGTGGCTGCGGCTATGATCCCGTCCCCAAGCGGAATGGGGCCGCTTCTCAGATGCATCACAATTGTCGGGCCGAACAATGAATGAGCAAAAGAACCTGATTCTCGCCGTCGTTCTATCCGTGGCGATTCTGGTCGGGTTTCAGTTTTTATACGAGGTTCCGAAGGTCGAGCAGCAGCAGGCCCGGCAGGCCGAACTCGCGGCTTCCGGAGCATCCGACTCTTCCGCGCCGGCTCCGTCGGGAGCGCCGGTCGGAAGCGCTTCCCTTCCGGGTGTCGTCAAGATGTCGGCCGAGGATGCGGTCAAGGCGCGGCGTGAGATCGCAGCCGACCCGAAACGGATCACGATCGATGCGCCCGGAATGCGCGGCACGATCTCGACCGTGGGGGCGCGGATCGACGATACGGTCCTGACCGATTATCGCGAGACCCTCGACAAGGACAGCGACGACATTCATCTGCTGAAGCCGGTGGGCGCGCCGAAATCCTACTACGCCGAATTCGGCTGGGTGCCGGAAGCCATAGGCACCCCGGTGCCCGATGCCAAGACGGTATGGACCGCAGATGGCAGCACGCTGAGTATGAACCAGCCGGTCACTCTGACCTGGGACAACGGCGCGGGTCTGATCTTCGAGCGCACCTACGCGATCGACAACCAGTTCATGTTTTCCGTGACGCAGAAAGTACGGAACAGCGGCAGCGCTCCGGTGACGCTTTTTCCCTATGGTCTGATCTCCCGTGGCGGCACGCCGCAGACTGCCGGGTTCTACATTCTTCATGAAGGCCCGCTTGGTGTCTTTGACGAGACCCTGAAGGAAGTCGATTACGACGATTTGCAGGAGGATGGAGACGTCGAGGTTTCGGCGACCGGCGGCTGGATCGGGATCACCGACAAATACTGGCTGGCCGCGCTGGTGCCGGCCCAGGACGAAGCGGTCAAATACCGTTTCATGCACATGATCCGGCAGCAGGACGACCGTTATCAGACCGATTATTTGGGCTCCGGCCGGGCGATCGAAGCCGGCGGCACGGCGGAATCCAAGGTCCATCTCTTTGCCGGCGCCAAGGAGGTCAAGCTCCTCGACAAATATGAAGCCGAATATGGCATCGCGAACTTCGATCTGGCTGTCGATTTCGGCTGGTTCTACTTCCTGACCAAGCCATTTTTCTATGCGTTGTCCTGGATTCACAGCGTGGTCGGAAACTTCGGTATCGCTATTCTGGTCTTCACAGTCGCGGTGAAGCTGGTCTTCTACCCGCTCGCGAACAAGTCCTACAAGTCGATGGCGAAGATGCGCGAGCTGACGCCGAAGATGCAGGTGCTGCGTGAGCAATATGCCGACGACAAGCAGCGCCTGAACCAGGAAATGATGGGGCTGTACAAGAAGGAGAAGGTCAACCCGGCCTCCGGCTGTCTGCCGATCCTCGTCCAAATTCCGGTGTTCTTCGCGCTTTACAAGGTGCTGTTCGTTTCCATCGAAATGCGCCACGCGCCGTTCTACGGCTGGATCCACGATCTGTCGGCGCCGGATCCGACCACTCTGTTCAACCTGTTCGGGCTGATCCCGTGGACACCGCCGGCATTCATCCCGATGATCGGTGTCTGGCCGATCCTGATGGGCCTGACCATGTTCCTGCAGCAGAGGCTGAACCCGCAGCCGGCCGATCCGATCCAGGCCAAGGTGTTCATGTTCCTGCCGATCTTCTTCACCTTCCTGCTGGCGAATTTCCCGGCCGGTCTGGTGATCTACTGGGCCTGGAACAACCTGCTCTCGATTGCGCAGCAGCGCCTCATCATGTGGCGTATGGGCGTCAAGTAGGGATTGCGATGACCGACGACGCTCTGGATCCGGCGGAACTGGAAGCAGGCCGCCTGCTGTTCGCCCAGGAATGCGGCTTTGTCTGGGGCGCGGCGCGGCTTGATCAATTGCCGGAAGCCTCGATGCCGGAAATCGCCTTTGCCGGACGGTCCAATGTCGGCAAGTCGAGCCTGGTGAACGCGCTGACCGGCCGGAAGACGCTGGCCCGGACGTCGAACACGCCGGGCCGGACCCAGCAGCTCAACTTCTTCAATCTGGGCAACCGGCTGATGATCGTCGACCTGCCCGGTTACGGCTACGCCAAGGTGTCCAAGACCGTGGTTGCCGCCTGGAACCATACCCTGCGCCAGTTCCTGAAAGGCCGCACCGTGCTGCAGCGCGTGCTGCTGCTGGTGGATTCCCGCCACGGCCTCAAGGACTCGGACCGGGAAATGATGGAGATGCTGGATCTGGCCGCCGTCTCCTACCAGGTCGTCCTGACAAAGATCGACAAGCTGAAAAAAAATGAATTGGATGCAGTCGTATCCGCCACGGAAACCGAGCTGCGCAAGCATGTCGCCGCGCATCCGGTGATCGTGTGCAGCAGCGCCGACAAGGGAGACGGGATTCCGGAGCTGAGGGCGGCCCTGGCCGCTTTGTCCGCATCCTGAAAGTGGGGAAAGAAACATGAGCGAATCGTCTTTGCACGAACTGCGGCAGGAATGGCTTTCGAAAGCCGGCATTCTGACCGAGGCGCTGCCGTTCATGCGCCGCTACAGCGGCAAGACGGTCGCCGTGAAGTTCGGCGGTCATGCAATGGGCGACGACGATCTGTTCAAATCCTTCGCCGCCGACATGGTGTTGATGAAGCAGGTTGGCATGAACCCGATCGTGGTGCATGGCGGCGGCCCGCAGATCGGCAAGATGCTCGGCCGCCTGGCGATCAAGAGCGAGTTCATCGATGGCCTCAGGGTCACGGACAGCGCGACGGTCGAGATTGTCGAGATGGTGCTGTCCGGCTCGATCAACAAAAGCATCGTGGCCGCCATCAATGCGGCTGGCGGCCGGGCCATCGGTATTTCCGGCAAGGACGGCAACCTGATCACCGCGCGCAAGCTGCGCCGGACCAGGATCGACCCGGACAGCAATATCGAGAAGGTGCTTGATCTCGGCTTTGTCGGTGAGCCGGAGAGCGTGGATGTCAGCATCCTGAAAACATTCGCCGAAGGCGGGCTGATTCCGGTGATCGCGCCCATCGGCTTTGGCGAGGATGGCGAGACCTACAACATCAATGCAGACACCTCTGCCGGTGCCATCGCGTCTGCGTCCGACGCGGCCCGCTTCCTGCTGCTGACCGATGTGGCCGGAGTCCTGGACAAGAGCGGGAACCTGATCCCCGAGCTCAGCGTTGACGATGCCCGGCGCCTGATCGGGGACGGCACCATTTCCGGCGGCATGATTCCGAAGATCGAAACCTGCATCGATGCGGTCGAGAATGGCGCCCGCGCCGCTGTCATTTTCGACGGACGCGTGCCGCATGCCTGTCTGGTCGAGCTGTTCACGCCCCACGGTGTCGGAACCATCATCCGTGGCTGACCCGCTCCGGTAGATACCGGCGGCACGGAATCATAAGAAATCCATAGTACATTGAATTAACGGTATTTCTTGCCGTTTTATGCCTAACAAATCCTGTAAATCGCCGGGATTCCCGTTTGCGATTTGTCAATATTCAGCCAGTACAATCACAACCATGGAGAGGTCCCTGGGGACTTTCTCGGAACGCGTCGCGGCAAGACGTCTGGTCAGGCCGTGTACCCGGATCGGCGTAATTCTCAGAAAGGAGAATGCCGTGCATGGAAGTTTGAAAATTCAGGCCGGGCGTTATTTTTCCGCCGCCACCATTGTCGCCGCGCTGGTTTCTTTCGCGGCCCCGGCCGATGCGGTGGATCCGCGTCTCTGCACGCAGCATGCGGATCTGGTGAAGCAGCTCGGGAAGAAGTACGGAGAATCGGTTTCCGCCTCCGGATTCGACGGCGCCGGAAATTTCGTCCAGGTCTTCAGTTCCAAGACCGGGAGCTGGACGATCGCAATCTCCACACCGGGCGGGCAGACCTGCGTTATTTCGGCAGGGAACGACTGGCAGAAGGAAGAAAATGAGGTTCCGAAGCCGGAAGTAGCGTCCTGAGCGGTGCTTTCTAGGCGCTTTCAGACTCTTCTTCAGGTTCCTCGCTGACCAGCTCGATCTGCCAGGAGAGTTGATCCTCACTCAGGGGAAATCCGCCATCCTCCGTTGGCTTGAGCGCTTTTTCCGGTGGAATATTGGCAAGCCGAAGCTGCAGCTGGACGGCGAATTCCATGCTGTAGCCTGCTTTCCAGACCAGCGCCACCAATGCCTTCGGATTGACCGACGAGGCGAGGCTGTGCACCGCATCCTCCGACAGGCCGGTGACCAGCTCGAACGCCGCCAGCACGAAGGGACGTTTTCCTTCGCTCACCGCCTCACTCACCGCGTCTTCGGTGAGCGTTCCGTTCTCATGCATCTGCCGTGCCCGCTCGCGGCCGGTGACGATGGTGTCGCCCTCCGCGAGAGCGGGATTTTCAGCCAGCCTCTTCTCGATCTCGGACGCCAGGTGGGCCGAGGTCTCCGCAGCGAGATCCGTGCGCTTGCTGAGTTCGGCGACCAGCGCATAGCCGACAAACTTGGCCAGGCTCAGGGCATGGCGGCCGAGCAGTTTCGGGCGTGTCACCAGCGGCCGGTGCAGCACGGGCCGGTCCGCTGCGCCCTCGATCAGCTCATCCAGGGTTTCCTCGCGGATCTGGGCGGACTTGTTGCCGAGCAGATCCGCGATCGCAACATCGTCGTTCGCGGAAATGACCGCATCGGACACCCGCTCGGATACGGTCTGGCGCCGTGAAATGGCAGAGAGGGCGCCGGCCACGGGCTCGTTCTGGATGATCTCGACAAGCAGTTCGTCGGCCAGCAACGGCGAATGTTCAAGGATCGGACCCGAGACCGAGAGGATGGTATCGCGGGCAAGCGCTTCGATGACCCGGGTGATCATCTCCGGTGGCGCGTCGGGCAGATCCTTTACCGCGTCGGCCAGAACCGCCCGGACCCGGTCAACCTGGTCCTGCGCCAGCGTCTCCAGGACCTCGATGGTCAGCTTGCGGATGCTGTCCCGCCGTTCCGAGCTCAGGTTCGGGGCGATCGCAGCGACCTTGCGGGCGACGATGGACCGGACGTCATCGCTTTCGTCCTTTGCCAGGAACTGGTCGGCATGGCGTGGTGTCGCCTTATTGGCGGCCACCGCCTGGCGGATCTCACGGTTATCGTCTTCGGCCAGGAAGAACAGGATCTCGGGCGGCGTCAGATGGTCTTCCGCAAGACGCCGGCGCTCTGCCAGATCCTTGCTGGCGGCAACGTTCTTCGCCTTCTCGTAGACGGCCTTCTCCGTGTCGCTCATCCGCCGCTTCGGTTCAGTGGCCATCACTGCGGTCTCCGCTTTCTTCCGGGTCTTTTGCGAAAGCATAGGCGTTCTTGCCGCCATGCTTGATCTCGTACATCGCCTCGTCCGCGCGGGCTATCAGACTCTCGGCATTCTCGGACGGTGCGTCTGGTTGTCCGTCAACGCAGGCAATACCGATCGACATGCCGACCTTCCGTGTTTCATCCACCGCGTATTGTGCAAGCGTTCCGGCTGCTTTCAGCAATCCCTCCGCCTTGGTCCGTGCTGTATCCTTGTCGGCGCCGTCGAACCAGATCACGAACTCGTCCCCGCCGAGCCTTGCCGGCATGTCCTGGGCTCCGGCGGCTTCATGCAGCATGCCGGCGACATCGAGCAGCACCTTGTCGCCCATCTGGTGGCCGAGATTGTCGTTCACCAGCTTGAAATTATCGAGGTCGACATAGATCAGCGCGCCGCCCTGTCCGGCCTTCGCCAGCCGGTCGTCCAGACGCTGCTGGAAGGTGCGTCGGTTCAGCAGCTTGGTCAGCGGATCGGTGGTCGACAGCAATTCCAGGTTTTCGTTCGAGGCAACCTGCTCGATCGCGATGCCGATCTGGTTCGCAACCTCCTTCATCAGGTCGCTGTCATCCTCGTTCCAGGCTCCGCTGACAGTGTCCCGCCAGAGGATGACCGCACCGTTGGCCTGCTGCCGGTATCCGGTCGGACAGGCGAGGATGTTCGAGCCGTCGGCATCCTGCAGCACAGTCGGAGACAGCGAGGAGGTCCCGGACGCGAGCAGATCGGCGAGATAGGCCTCGGGAGCGCCGCCGAGTTCGGCGGCCACCGTCAACCCTCCGGAATCATTCCTGCGGAAGATCACGCAGCCATCAGAGGCGAGGGAGCGGGCGATCGCTCGGGCAGCGGAGGCCAGCATGGCCTTCGGGTCCATCTCGTCGCGAATGGTCCGCACGATATAGGCCATCAGCCGTTCCCGGTTCCGCGCCTTGGCGAGAGCCGCGTCGCGGCGTCTGGCCTCGGACACGTCCCGGCAGACGCCGCGGGCGCCGAGCCAGCTGCCGTCCTCCGTATGCAGGGGCGCGGCGGAGGCCTCCAGTTCTGCGATGCTGCCGTCGGCCCGGCGGAAGCGGAATTCGATCCCGGTCGAGGGCTCTTTCGCATTGAAGGGAGTGACCGTCCGGATGCCGTCAATCTTGCTGACGAAATCGTCGGCGGCGTGTCCGACCAGCTCGTCCGGCTCGTATCCGAGGGCGCCGGCGGTGGAAACGAAGACGAAGGTCCCTTTCGCGTCGGTTTCCCAGGCGAAGTCGCTGGAGATCTCAACCAGATCCTTGTAGCGCTGACGGGATTCCACGAGTGCGTTGCGCAGGTTCTGGTCAAGGGAGATGTCCCGGCCCAGCAGTAGCACATGCGCGCCCCCATCGACCGGCAGGGCGGTAATATCGGTTGTCCGCCCGGCTTCCTCGTCCAGGATCTTCATGTTCTGGGCGCGACCGCCGCTGGAAAGCGTGGCGCTGACCAGCGCGATGACCGACAGGGCGCTGCCGGACATGATCCCGTGCACCAGGGACATGGCGGCCGGATTTGCGGCAATAATCGCCTTTTCGTGATCCAGTAGCAGGACCGGTCCGGGATACTGGAAGAGCGGCGCGCCGTCTTCCAGCAAATGCACGATCTGATTGGAATCGGCCCCTGTAATCGCGCCCAGCTCTTCGCTGTCCATCGCGCCGGTGCCGCCTTCTTGCCTTGTCACGTCGGGTTCCCCTTCGCCGGTCCCCATTTCTGGGGCTGCGACCACCGGCGCGCTTGCCCGCACCGGTTCGAGCCGCCACTTTAGAGCGATGAAAGAAAACAATCTGCAAAAAGACAAGCGAATGCTGGACCTGAATCACATCGAAACCTGGATCTTCGATCTCGACAACACCCTCTATCCCGCCGGGAGCAACATATTCGCCCGGGTTTCGGTTCGGATAACGGAGTATGTCCAGAATCGTTTCTCGCTCGAGCAGGAGCCTGCCCGCGCGTTGCAGAAAGACATGTTCCGGCGTTACGGGACGACCCTGAACGGCCTGATGGCGGAGCACGGTATCGACGGGGAGGAATATCTGCATTTCGTGCATGACATCGATGTCGCGGACATTGCGCCCGACCATGCGCTGGAGGCTGCCATCAGCCGCTTGCCCGGGCGGAAGATCATCTACACCAACGGCTCGGTTCCCCATGCACGGCGGATCATGGGGCGGATCGGGGTCGACCATCATTTCGAGGATGTGTTCGATATCGTCGCGGCCGATTACGTGCCGAAACCCAATCCCGGCCCCTACGATACGCTGGTTGCCCGCTTCGGGCTCAATCCCGCGCGCTGCGTGATGGTCGAGGACATGGCGCGGAATCTGGAACCCGCCGCCGGTCTTGGAATGACGACGGTCTGGCTCTCCGGCACGCTCGACTGGGCGAAGGAGGGGGCGGAAGAACCCTATGTTCATCATGTCGCCGATGATCTGGCGGCATGGCTGAACGGGCTCTCCGTACCGCAATCGGCCTGAGACCTACGCTCCGGTGCTTTCCGGCCGGATATTCTCGAGGCGGCGCGCGGCCAATGCCGCCGCGAGAGCGACCAGCGCCGACCCGAGCATCACGAGCAGGAGGGCGTAGCGGGCGTTCTCTGCCGTCAGGACCGCGCTGGCGATCGATGCCATGGTGGCGCCGCCCGCCACGGTGATGGCGCTCGCGAGGCCGGCTGCGCTGCCGGTGAGCTTCGGGTTTACGGAGATTGCGCCGGCATTCGCGCTCGGAATGGTCAGGCCGTTGGACACGCCAACCAGCATGCAGGGGCCTAACAGCGCCATGACGTGATCGACCTGCACGGCATAGAGCAGCAGTCCAATAAGAATGCCGATGCAGGCGAGGGTCCGTCCGGCGAGCATCATGGTCGTGAGCGAGACCCGCCCGGCGAAACGGCCGGAGAGAAAGCTGCCGACCATGAAGCCTGCCGTGATCGACCCCATGCCGAGGCCGAGCGTCACGGGCGAGAGGCCGAAGGCCGAACCGGCGGCAAGCGGTGCCCCGGCGAGGAAGGCGAAGAAGGCACCGACCGAGAAGGCCATGCAGAGCGCATAGGACCAGAACCGCCCGGAAGTCAGCAGCTCCGGGTAGGCGCGGAACTGTGCGCCGATGGAGCTGGAGCGGGACTGGTTCGTTTCCCGGAGATCCACCCAGCAGAGGGCAAAGACGGCAAGCCCGAAGGCCTCGAGGAACCAGAAGCTCGCACGCCAACCGAATGCCTCGTCGAGCAGCCCGCCCAGGCTCGGGCCGAGCATGGGCGCGACAGCCCAGGACATCGCGAGATATCCGATCCTGCTCGCTGCCTCTTCCTTGCTTGTCGTATCCCGGATGACGGCGAGAGCGACGGCATAGGTCGGCGCGATCACGGCCTGGAGCAACCGGCATCCGAGGAAGGTCCAGATATCCGGCGCGAAAATGCATCCCGCCGTGGCGATCATGAAGAGTGCGAGGCCGGAAAGGATGACCGGCCGGCGGCCGAACCTGTCGGACAGGGGCCCCAGCACGATCTGCAGGATGGCGGACGCACCGGCATAGGCTGCCAGCGAGAGGCCGATCACACTGTATTCCACACCGAATTCGGTCGCCATATTGGTCAGCGACGGGAGGAATATATTGATCGGCAGGATGCAGAGGGCCGAGAGCAGGATCAGCGTGGACAGGCGCGGTCCGTCGTGGGGCTTTGACATGGCGGGTATCTCTGACGGTTTCGCAGGAGGGAGGCTCTGGTCATGAAAAAAGGCCCCGTGAGGGGCCTGCTTGCCGCGCATGGGTGCTTTCGCCCGGCGGCTATACCACCTTGCCCATGCGCCTTCCGACGGCGACAATTTCCCGGATCATGTTCATGGCGCGACAGCTTAACGAGGAATGGCGTTAGGTCAATGTCCGCCTCAACGCTTCCAGAAAGCCGTGCAGGGCCTCGCGGCTATTGTGGCGAGACCAGGCGAGCCAAAGGGCAATTTCCGGCGCCGGCATTCCCTGGGGTATTTCTATTGGCCGGATGGTGACGCCCGAATAGCCGGTTTCAAGTCTGCTCTTTGGCACGATGGAGACTCCGAGGCCACCGGCGACCAGTGCCATGACCGTCGGAATCTCACGGACCACCTGAACGACATGCAGCTCGACCCCCCTGGCTGCGGTCAATGCGCTGATCCTGCCATGGAGACCGTTCGCATTGTCCGTGGGGGTCCCGATGAATCGCTCCTCGCGGAACGCGTCTATCGGGACAGCTGACAATTTGCTCAGATGGTGATCGTCCGGCAGGACAGCGACGAGGGGTTGCGTTGCGACGACCAGATGTTCCAGTTCCTCGGGGCAGACGACTGGCGGCCGTATCAAACCCGCGTCGATGTGCTGCTCCCGGATCAGCGCAAGCTGCTCGGCGGTCGTTGCTTCGCGAAGATCGATGGCAAGACCGGACCGCTCTCTTCTGAGGGCACGCAGGACGTCCGGCAGAATGCTGCAGGATGGAAGCACTCCCAGCCGGACCTCCCCTTCTTCGCCCGCTGCGATCTTCCGGGTGCGGGTCACCGCAAGGTCCAGTTTCTCCTTGATTTGCTCGACCTCGGCAAGGAAGGCTGTGCCCGCATCGGTCAGGGAAACCTGCCGGTTCGTGCGGTCGAACAGTTTGACGCCAAGCGCGGTCTCCAGGCTTTGAATGGCCATACTTAGCGGAGGCTGGGTCATGTTCAACTGTGCCGCCGCGCGGCCAAAATGCAGCTCACGCGCAACCACGGCGAACTGGTGAAGCTGGCGGAGGCTGATGTTCAGCCTAAGAAATATATCAAACACGCCTAAATCATATATTGGATGAATTGGTTTTCGAACGTCAAAAAGAGCGCGTCTCAATCGAATGGAGAACGCGATCATGAAAACCTCTTTCCCGAAAGAACTTGTGATTGTTACCGGTGCCGGAACCGGCATTGGAGCGGCGGTCGCCGAACGGCTGGCTGGGCAGGGCGCGGTTTTGTGTATCGGCCGCGCTCTTTCGAAGCTGGAAGCCTTGGCGGAGAAAGTGGGACCGTCATTATTGCCGTACTCTCTGGATGTTGCGGATAGGGCTTCGCTTGATCGGCTTGTCCTGAACCTGAAGAGCAGCGGGACGTCAGTAACCGCGCTGATCAACAACGCGGGCATCGCCCGGAACGGAGCCTCGGACCTTGAGCTGGCACAGCTATGGGCGAACTGGGATGAGGTTTTGGCGACCAATCTGACCGGCGCTTTCCAAATATCCATGGCCGTCGCGCCATTCCTGAAGAGACCCGGCGGACGCATCGTGAATATCGGCTCTATCGCCGCCTATACCGGCGGGCGAAGCCAGGGCTCGGCGATCTATGCCGCGAGCAAGGCCGGGTTGAACGGCCTCACGGTAGGATTGGCGCGCGAGTTCTCGGGCGACGGCATCACGGTGAATGCCATTGCGCCAGGCCTTGTCGCGGGGACGGAATTCACTGCCGCATGGGACCCGGACCGTATTGAGGCATTTGTGAGTGAGGTGCCGGCCGGGCGTCCGGGCAGGGCGGATGAGATCGCCGCCACCGTTGCGTTTCTCTGCTGTCCGGACGCCGGATATATCACGGGTCAGGTCATCCATCAGAATGGCGGTGCCTACTTCGCGCCATGATGCCAAAAAAGCAACGCTGTACAGATTGACAGAAATCGGCCCTGTGCTCATGTTGCGCCTCGAATTTCATGCAGGTTATGGGGTGTGGGGCTATGAGCGCGAGCCAACTCGAGACAGTGATCAATGCGGCCTGGGATGACCGGGACAATGTCGGTCTGGAAACCAGGGGCGAGATCCGCGAGGCGGTGGAACAGGCGCTGGCCGGTCTCGACGGCGGCACCATCCGGACTGCCGAGCCTCTCGGCGACCACAAATGGCAGGTCAACGAGTGGGCGAAGAAGGCGGTGCTGCTGTCCTTCCGCCTGAACGATATGGACATCATCCCGGGGGGTCCGGTCGATGGCGATCTCGGCCCGTCCGTCTGGTGGGACAAGGTGCCGTCCAAGTTCGCCGGCTGGGGCGCCAACCATTTTCGGTCCGCCGGTTTCCGAGCTGTGCCGAATTGCGTCGTCCGCCGTTCCGCCTTCATCGCCAAGGGCGTCGTGCTGATGCCGAGCTTTGTCAATCTCGGTGCCTATGTGGACGAGGGCTCCATGGTCGATACCTGGGCCACGGTCGGCTCCTGCGCGCAGATCGGCAAGAACGTGCATCTGTCCGGCGGCGTCGGAATCGGCGGTGTGCTGGAGCCGTTGCAGGCTTCCCCGGTGATCATCGAGGACAATTGCTTCATCGGTGCCCGCTCCGAGGTTGTCGAGGGCGTGGTTGTCGAGGAAGGTTCCGTGCTCTCCATGGGTGTCTTCCTCTCCGCCACCACCAAGATCATTGATCGCAGCACCGGCGAGATCTTCATCGGCCGGGTGCCTGCCTATTCCGTCGTGGTGCCGGGCTCCCTGCCGGGCAAGCCGCTGCCGGACGGCACGCCGGGTCCGAGCCTGTCCTGTGCCGTGATCGTCAAGCGCGTCGATGCCCAGACCCGCTCCAAGACCTCGATCAACGACCTGCTGCGGGATTGATGTGACCACACAGATCGATCCGGTCCGGCTGACCCGGGACCTTGTCCGCTGTGAGAGCGTGACGCCCGTTGAAGGCGGTGCGCTTGCCCTGCTTGAAAGGGAACTGACGGCGCAGGGTTTCACCTGCCGGCGCCTGACCTTCTCGGAAGAGGGCACGCCGGATGTCGATAACCTCTATGCCCGGATCGGCACCGGTGCGCCGAACATCTGCTTCGCCGGACACACCGATGTGGTGCCGCCGGGCGATGCGGCGGACTGGGTTGCCCCGCCCTTTTCCGGCGAGATCCGGGACGGCCGTCTTTATGGCCGCGGCAGCTCCGACATGAAGTCCGGCGTTGCCTGCTTCGCGGCGGCGGCGGCCCGTTATGTCGGCAAGCACGGGGCTGATTTCGGCGGCTCGATCTCTTTCCTGATCACCGGTGACGAGGAAGGCCCGGCGATCAACGGCACCGTGAAGGTGCTGGACTGGATGGCCGCGGAAGGCGAGAGCATCGATGCCTGCATCGTCGGCGAGCCGACCAATCCGGAATTCCTCGGCCAGATGATGAAGATCGGCCGGCGCGGCAGTTTCACCGGCTATCTGACGGTGCACGGGACGCAAGGCCATACCGCCTATCCGCATCTGGCGGACAATCCGATCCATCGTCTGGTGAAGATGCTGGAGCCGCTGACCGAAGGCGTGCTGGACGAGGGCACGGAGCATTTCCAGCCGACCACGGTGGCCATCGCCACGGTCGATACCGGCAATCCGGCAACCAACGTGATCCCGGCCAAGACCAACGCCACTTTCAATGTCCGTTTCAACGATCTGCACACGGCGGAGAGCCTCGAGGCGCATTTCCGGGCGATGTTCGATGCGGTCGGCGGGCGCTACGATCTCCGCATCGAATGCACCTCGAACGCCTTCGTCACCGAGCCCGGCCCGCTCAGCGATGCGGTGGCGGCGGCGGTGAAGCAGGTCACCGGCAAGCAGCCGGAACTGAGCACGTCGGGCGGTACCTCCGATGCGCGTTTCATCCGCAAGTTCTGCCCAGTGGTCGAGTTCGGTATTGTCGGCCAGACCATGCACAAGACGGACGAGCATGTGATGGTTTCGGATATCGAGGCGCTGACAGTGATCTACGAGACGGCGCTGGAAAACTATTTCGCCGCGGCGAGGGCCTGAGCCGGATGGCCCTGCCCGGCGCCTCGGAAGTCTTCCGCGCGGTCTATGGCTGCTGGTGCCTGGCGCTCGGCCGGCCCGGGGCCATCGATCTTTTCGACCGCAGCGATGCCGGGTTTTTCCGTTCCTTTTTCGCGGCGGTCCTGGTGCTGCCGGCCTTTATCCTCTCGGATGTCGCGAATGGCGCGGCCGGGTGGATGGATGGCGGCCCCCTGGCCTGGATCAGCTACGTCCTGCGCTACGGGATCTACTGGCTGGTCTTCCCCGTGGCAGCCTGTGTGATGGCGGAGAAAATCGGCGTGCTCGACCGCATTCTCGACTTCCTGGTGCCGTTGAACTGGATCACGCTGCCGTTCGGATATCTCTTCTGTTTTCTCTATGTCGTCGGCGCCGGCGACGGGCCGCTCGCGGATCTCTCCAGCAGTCTGAGCGTGTTCGCCTGGATCGGCATGCTGTTCCTGATGTTCCGCTGGGCCCGTCAGCTGCTCGGCGTTTCTCCGCTGATGGCTGTCGGTTTCGTGCTGGCGGACGAACTGTTCTCGACGCTGACCTATCTGCTGCTCGAAAGCATCGCTGCGGGCAGCTGACCGCTCAATATCCGACCGACACCAGATAGAGCCCGTCCGGCGGTGCGGTCGGCCCGCCCGCGGCCCGATCCCTCGCCGCCAGCGCCTGCTCGACATCCCTGCGGGTCCATTTTCCCTCGCCGACCAGCTTCAAGGTGCCGGTGATGTTGCGGACCTGGTGGTGCAGGAAGGAGCGGGCATGGGTGTTCAGATGGATTTCCTCGCCGACCCGGCTCACCGTCAGCCCGTCCAGGGTCTTTTCCGCCGACCGCGCCTGACAATGCTTGGCCCGGAAGGTGGTGAAGTCGTGCTTGCCGATCAGGGTCTGTGCCGCATCGTGCATGGCGGCGGCGTCGAGTTCCTGCGGGACATGCCAGACCCGGCCGCGATCCAGGGCCGCAGGGCCCGGCCGGTTCAGGATGCGATAGAGATAGGACCGGTTCCTGGCGGAAAAGCGGGCATGAAAGTCCGGCGCGGCCTCCATCGCATGGCGGATGACGATGGGCGCGGGTCTCAGGTGAAAATTGATCGCCTTCATCGCCTTGTCGGCATCGAAGCGTTCCGTTTCCAGGGCAAAGTGAGCGACCTGCGCCAGGGCGTGCACGCCGGTGTCGGTGCGGCCGGCGCCGACCACTTCGACAGTCTCGCCGGTAAAGGCGGTGATGGCGTCTTCCAGCGCCTGCTGGATCGACGGTGCGTTGGCCTGACGCTGCCAGCCGCAGAAATCGCCGCCGGCATATTCGATGATGATCCTGAAGCGCGGCATCGGATCAGCCGAGCCGCGTGCCGGGCGTCAGCCCGTCATAGCCGCGCAACAGGTCGGCGGCATCCATCGGCGCCTTGCCCGGGCGCTGCAGCCGGGTGATGCGCAGGGCGTCCTGCGCGCAGGAGATTGTCAGCTCCCCGTCCAACACCGTGCCGGGATCGTTGCCGAGGGCGCCGAGCCGCAGGATCTCGGCGGCAAAGACCTTGAAACGCGCGCCGTCATGCTCGAACCATGCGCCGGGCCAGGGGGCGAGGGCACGGATGGTACGCTCCAGCGTGGCGGCGTCCTGGGTGAAATCGAGATGGCCGGTCTCCCGGCTGAGCTTCTCGGCGTAGGTCACCCCGTCATCCGGCTGCGGCGTTGCCTCGAGATATCCTTCCGCCAATCCGGCCAGGGCCGGGATGATCAGCTTGGCGCCGAGGATTGAGAGCGCGTCGTGCAGGGTCTCGCCGGTGGTCTCCGGCGTGATCTCCACGCGTTCGGCCAGCAGCATGGCGCCAGTATCGAGGCCCTCGTCCATGGCCATGATGGTGACGCCGGTTTCGGTATCGCCGGCGAGGATCGCCCGCTGGATCGGCGCCGCGCCGCGCCAGCGCGGCAGCAGGGAGGCATGGACATTGACGCAGCCGAGGCGCGGCGTATCGAGGATCGCTTTCGGCAGGATCAGGCCATAGGCCACCACCACGGCGGCATCGAGATCGAGGGCCGCGAAGCGCCGGTGCTCTTCTTCATCCTTGAGGGACAGGGGCGTGAAGACGGGGATGCCATGCGTCTCGGCCGCGACATGCACGGCTGACTTGCGCTCCTTCTTGCCGCGGCCGGCGGGGCGGGGCGGCTGGCTGTAGACCGCGACAACCCGGTGCCCGGCAGCGATCAGCGCCTCCAGGACGGGCACGGAAAAGTCCGGCGTGCCCATGAAGGCGAGCCGGAGCGGCGTGCCTGCGGCGGAATGCGGGGCGGACCCGGTCATGGCTTATCCGTTCTGAGGCGGGGGAGGCCGGCTCACGCCGCCTCGTCTTCTTCGCGCTGTTTCTTCGCCTTGATCATCTTCTTCAGGATCATGTTCCGCTTCAGGGCGGAGATATGATCGACGAACAGCACGCCGTTCAGATGATCGATCTCGTGCTGCAGGCAGGTCGCCAGCAGCCCGTCGACATCCATCCGCTGTTCGGCGCCGGTTTCGTCCAGGAACTGGACCGTCACCTGGGACGGGCGGGTGACCTCTGCATAGTGGCCGGGCAGGGAGAGGCAGCCTTCCTCGTAGGTGTTCAGCTCCTCGGAAGACCAGACGATCTCGGGATTGATCACCTTGAGCGGCCGGTTTTCCTCGTCGTCGCGCGAGATATCCACCACCAGCAGCCGCTTGGTCAGGCCGATCTGCGGCGCCGCCAGCCCGATGCCGGGCGCGGCATACATGGTCTCCAGCATGTCGTCGAGGGTCTGGCGGATATCGCCGTCAATCTCCGTCACGGGAGTGCAATTGGTTTTCAGGACCCGGTCGGGTGCCCAAACGATGTCACGCGTGCTCATGCGAAATATGTCAAATCTGTTGCTAGCCGCCACTGAGGTAGGGGATCGGCCCACGGAGGTCAAGCATTGCGGGCCGTCCGGAACCCCCATATTCGGGGGATGGACGTGGTAGAATGATGATTCGCCGAGGGGGCGTATGAGACCGGTTGGAATGAAGGTGCCGAGATGGATGGACTGACGCTTGTTCTGGTGGCTGTGGCTGTGGGGGCCGTGGCGCTGGCTGCGATCGCACTGCTGAAGGGCCGGGGCACCGATCCGTTGCTCGCGGCGGCGCTGGAGGAGGCGGCCCGGCGCCAGGCGGAGCAGGCGGAACGCGCGGCGGCGGCGCAGGCCGAACTCGCTGGGCGGGTAACGCAGCTTTCCGAGAACCATGCGGCGGCCCAGGCACGGATCGCCGAGCTGATGCAGGTGCAGGAACGCGAGGTGACCAAGCGGCTCGACGAGCGGCTGGCAGATGTCTCGAAGAGGGTTGGCGAGAGCCTGGAGAAATCCAGCACCAAGGCGCAGACCAGTCTTTCGGAATTGCAGCAGCGCCTCGCCATCATCGACACGGCGCAGAAGAACATCACCGAGCTGTCGACCCAGGTGGTCGGCCTGCAGGATATCCTGTCCAACAAGCAGGCGCGCGGGGCCTTCGGGGAAATCCAGCTGAACGATCTGGTCAGCTCGATCCTGCCGCCGAACGCCTACCGGTTCCAGGTGCAGATTGGCGAGAACCGCCGGGTCGATTGCATGATCGACCTGCCGAACCCGCCGGGCTCCATCGCCATCGACGCGAAGTTCCCGCTGGAGAGCTATCACGCGCTGAGCCGGGCGACGAGCGATGCCGAGCGGGAGGCCGCGCGCAAGCAGATGGCCGTGGCGATCCTGAAACATGTGAAGGACATCTCGTCGCGCTACATCGTGCCGGGCGAGACGGCGGAATCCGCGCTGATGTTCCTGCCGTCGGAAGCGATCTATGCCGAGCTGCACGCGAACCTGCCGAACGTTGTCGAGCAATCCTGGAAGGAGCGGGTCTGGATCGTCTCCCCGACCACGCTGATGGCGACGCTGAACACGGTCCGGGCCGTCCTGAAGGACGCGCGCATGCGCGAGCAGGCGCATGTCATCCAGGCAGAGGTCCGGATCATGCTGAACGATGTCGGACGGCTGGACGACCGGGTGGGCAAGCTGGAAACCCATTTCCACCAGGCAGAGAAAGACATCCGCGACATCCGGATCTCGACCGGGAAGGTGATAAAGCGCGGGGAGCGGATCGAGGAGATAGAGCTCGGCACGCTGGAGAACTCCGGCGACGCGGCGGAAGATCTTCTGGGTAAGGTCGACGCTCTGCCGTTCGAGAGGAACTGATGGGGCCGGGTGCTCTGAAAAACCGGTCGGTGGATCTGCCGATCCTGACGGAGCGTCTTTGTCTGCGAGCCTATAGGGAAGACGATCTGGAGAATCTTTTCCGGCTTCGCTCCAATCCCGACGTGGTGGAATTACTCTATGGCGAGCCGATGACCCGGGAAGAGGCACCGGCTGCCCTTGCCCGTCATATGACAGCCCCGCAGTTCGATGCGGATGGCGACGAGATAAAGCTGGCGGTGGAACGAAAGTCGGACGGTGCCTTTTTGGGGAACCTGAAATTACAGATCCTCAGTGTCGCGTATTTGCAGGGCGAGATCGGCTATGTTTTCGATCCTCGATATCATGGCAAGGGCTATGCCCGGGAAGCCGCGACGGCGGCGCTTGATCTCGGCTTCCGGCATTTCGGGATGCATCGGATCAGCGCGCATTGTGATGTCCGCAATACGGCGTCCTGGCGGCTGATGCAGAAACTCGGGATGCGGCGGGAAGCCCATTTCCGCGAGAGCGAATTCTTCAAGGGGGCTTGGGCCGAGGATTTCATCTACGCCATTCTGGCGCGGGAATGGGACGGTGCACCGGAGACTGAATAGCAAGGAAGTTCAGGCAGGGGCCTGAAACCGCTCCTCCGGAATCACCGCTATGACCGTCAGTTCCACCAGCAGCCCCGGATCCACCAGGCCTGCGATCTTGACGCCGGTTGTGGCGGGGCCGTGCGCTTTCGAGAAGCGGCGCATGCGGACATTCTGTATCGCCGGGAGGTCTTCATCCCGAACGTAGTAAAGTGTGGTCGCGATGATGTCCGAAAGCCGTCCGCCGAGGGACGCCAGAATGATCTCGATATTATCGATCGCGACGCCTGTCTGGATTTCCGGATCGCCCGGACCGACAATCGCGCCATCCGCATTCCATGCCACCTGTCCGGTCAGATGGACCCGTCGCCCGAGCGGCTCGGCCACCGCCTGAGAGAAGGGGAAATCGTCATCGGACCAGACGTCTGGCGGTGAAATGCGGATGGGGCCGGTCATCGGCGATTAATTATCAGATCTGACCTTGTTGAGGAAAGTCGTGACCTCCCTGTCAAGGGATTGAGCCTGCCCGGCGACACTCTTGGCGGCGCTGAGGACCTGGTCTGCGGCGGTTCCTGCGTCTCCGGCGACCGTCATCATGCCGTTCATGGTGGCGCTGACCTGGCTGGTACTCTGGGCGGCCTCCGAGGTGCTGCGGGCAATCTCGTCCGTGGACGCGCCCTGCTCCTCGACGGCGCTGGATACCGCCATCATCTTCTCGGTCATGTCGCCGATCAGATTGCCGATCTCCCGGATCGCATCCACCGCCTGATTGGTGTTCAGCTGCACCGCGTCGATCTGGGCCGAGATCTCCTCCGTCGCCTTCGCCGTCTGCGTCGCCAGGTTCTTCACCTCCGAGGCGACCACGGCAAAGCCCTTGCCGGCATCGCCGGCCCGGGCTGCCTCGATGGTGGCATTCAGGGCCAGGAGGTTGGTCTGCTCGGCGATGTCGGTGATCAGCTTCACCACCTCGCCGATCTTCTGCGACTCCTCGTCCAGACTGGTGACGATCCGGTCCGTGTCCTGGGCCTTGTCGGCGGCCATCTGGGCGACGCGGGAGGTCTCGGAGATATTGGTGCTGATCTCCTGCACAGAGGCGGACAGCTCTTCGGCGGCCGCGGCCACGGTGTTGACGTTGTTCGAGGTGGTCTCGGCAACGGTC
The DNA here is from genome assembly GCF_040217065.1 of Nisaea sp. Lineage (GTDB taxonomy): Bacteria > Pseudomonadota > Alphaproteobacteria > Thalassobaculales > Thalassobaculaceae > Nisaea. The sequence continues at coordinate 611,876 of NZ_JAVJNX010000004.1, read as the reverse complement.
AGCACGCCGGAGGCTTCCATCTTCACCTGCTCGGAGGAGGTCACCATGCCTTCCGAGCTCTTCTCCATCTCCCGGGCGGACAGGCCGACCTGGTCGACGATGGCCTTGACCGACTGCTCGAAGGTGTCGGCCAGGTTCAGCATGGCCTGGCGGCGTTCGGTGGCGGAGCGGGCCTCGGCCTGCTGCTGCTCCGCGCGCAGCCGTTCCACCTCGCGGCCATTGTCGCGGAAGATCTCCACCGTCCGGGCCATGGTGGTGATCTCGTCTCCGCCGGACGTGTCCACGTCCGTCTCCAGGTTGCCGTCCGCGATCACTCCCATCGTGTCCGCCAGACCGGTGATCCGCCGCACCACCTGGCGCGACACCAGAAGCCAGCCGATCAGAAGGCCTGCAAGAACGCTGATGCCGACCGCGGCGAACAGGAGAGTCTGACTGTCCTTGATCACCGCGAACGCATTGTCCCTGCTTTCGGCGGCGGATTTCTCGGCATTGGCCACAAGATTCTGGACCGAGCTTTCAATCGATTCTGAAGTGGTCCGGCTCTGATCCAGCGTCGCCAAGGCTGTCGCGTCCAGTTCCAGCTTGGCCCGGCGCAGCGCGAAGACGCTGTCGTCGCCGGTACCAAAGGCGACGATGCTGGCGGCGAGTTCCGGGATCCTGTCGTTGTCGACCCGCTCCTTGAAGACGCCGATGGCGGTTTCCACAGCGCCTCTGGCCGCTTCGAAGCGGCCGGACAGAACATTGAGCGCGGAATTGTCCGGCGCACTGGCGGCCGAGTTCAGCAGGCCGGCGACAAGGTTGGCTTCGGCGGCCAACTGCAGCATCGACTGCAGCCGTGCGACGTCGCCATTGATCAGATCCGTAATGGTGTTCTTGATGTTCGCATTCAGATCCTCGCCGCCGAGGGCGAGATTGAAGGTGGCGTCATCAATGACCGGTTCGACCATGGTCTTGAACGCAGCCTCGATTTCCGCCAGTTCGGCGTCGAGCGCTGTGCGCTTGTCTTTCAGCGTCAGGGTCTGCTGGAAGGTCAGGGATTGATTGTAATCCAGCTCCATATAGCGGATCCGGAAGGTCGAGTCCTCGCCTTCGCCGAGCGCGATCAGCTTTTCCGCGTAGGCTTTCAGGGCTGCGGCTTCCTCTGTGTCGGGAAGTAATTTCGTATGCTCTCGCACTGCGGCCCGGATCGCCTCGAATTCCGCCTCGAGCGGCTGGATCGCCTCGAGTTCGGTATTTGCCGTGGTTCTGATCATCAAGGCCAGGAGCTCGCGCAGGCTCTGTCCGACGCGAAGGCCCGCCTGCAGAGCGTTTACTTCGCCTTCGAGCAGGGACTTTATCAGTTTGGCCGAGCTGTCGATGGTGTCCTCGCTGGTGATCACAAGGCTGAAGTTGGCGTCATCGACGAGCGGTGAAAGATCCTTCAGGAACTCCTGGTGCGCCTGGAGCATCGTCGAGACCTTCTGGTTGATCGACGCCTCAAGCCGGGATTTGTCATTCATCGTCGCATCGAGGCTTCCAATGCCGTTGCGGAAGGACGCGATCATGCCGAATCCGTCGCCTTTTTGATCTTCCGTCAAGGACGGGTGATTCTTGACCTGGGATTCGAGGCGCGTGAGGAGTTCGGCGATTTCCGCTGTCTTCGACACCCGTTCTTCTTCAGTCCGGGCCGAGACGATTTCCGGGGCCTTGGCCGCGACACCGGCGCTGACTGCGGCCATTTCCAGTGAGGTCTTGATCGCCGGCAGGGCTTCGCCGGCAAAACGGTCCATTGCCCGTTTCAGGTCGCCAAAGGCCCAGATGGAAACGCAGACTGCGAGAACGGTAATTACGACCATGCTGCCGATGGCGAAGTAGAGCTTGCCGCCTACGCCCAGACCGGTTCGCTTTTGCTTCGCCGGCGCGCCGCTTTCCGGTTCCATGTTTTCCATGGGTTCATTCACTGACGACATTTGCCCCTCCTCATGTCCCTCTTGTTTTTTTGAACAGGAAGCGGGGTGATCCCGCTTCCTGTTCCGATATTTTACTTGCTGAGTTTATCGACCGACTTGAAAGAACCGTCCGGCTGAACAACGCTCAGGAACACGTCGCCCATTCCCTGATTGTCCCCGGCGCCATATTCGAGTTTGGCGCCGCCGAGGTCGAATGTCCCGGTGCTGTAGACTGCATTGAGGAAATTCTCGCGGGTCAGGTCCTTGCCCGCCTTCTCCAGCGCCATCACCGTGAGCCGGCCGACCATGTAGCCTTCGAGCGAGACAAAGCCCGGCTCAAGTGCGGCATCATAGGCTTTCAGGTCTTCGGTGTATTTCGCCACGAGCGGAATGCTGGCATCCCAAGGGAACGGGACCACCTGGCTGATCACCACGCCCGCACCCTGGTCGCCGAGCTCCGCCGCCAGCGCCTTCGATCCGACAAAGGAAATGGTGACAAACACGGGATCCATTTTCAGCTTCTTGGCAAGCTTGATGAATTCCGCCAGTGGCTTGTAGGCGCCGACCATCACGACGGCCTCCGGCTCGGCCTTGCGGATAGCCAGAAGAGCGGTTTTGACGGCGGTTGTGTTGCGCTGGTATGTGCCTTCCGCGACCAGTGTCATGCCGCGCTTTTCAAGTGCCTTGTTGACACCGGAAAGACCGACACGGCCGAAACCGTCATCCTGGTAGAGAATGGCGATCTTCTTGATCCCGAGATCATCCGTGAGGTGCTTGATCCAGGTCTCGGTTTCCTGGTCGTAGGTGGCCCGGACGTTGATGACGTTCGCATTCTTCGGATCGCGAAGGAAACCGGCGCCGGTGAAAGGCCCGACAAACGGGACATTGGCTTCAGTCGCGATCGGCTGCGTGGCCCGCGAGGTCGGTGTGCCGACTGCGCCGATGATGGAGAACACCTTGTCCTCGTTGATCAGTTTCTTGGTGTTCTCAATGGCGCGATCAGGCTCGTAGCCGTCGTCATACTTGATGATTTCCAAGGTCCGGCCATGGACGCCGCCAGCCTTGTTCGCCGCCGCGAAGGCGGCCATCAGACCTTGATTCATGCCGGTGCCGAGGGCCCCGGCAGGACCATCGAGCGCGGCAGACTGACCGAATATGATCTTGTCACCGGAGACGCCTGGCGTTTCTGCCTGCGCAGGGGCAACCAAGAGACCGGCGATCAGAAGCGAAGTTATGGTGCTGTTCTTGAGTAACTGCATGGGGCGTGTCCTCTTCTGTAATTTCCCACACGCAGTATCGTTCTCCGGAAATTAACAAATTCCCAAACAGCATTAATGTTTATCAAGAAAAAGAACAATAAAAAATATGGCTACTTAATCCATAAAAATAATACAGCATATAAATGACGAATATAATGCGGCGACAAAGAAGGGTCGTAGAAAAATTATTTGGTTAAATTGTTGACCCTTGTTTCCTCTAATGGTGCGAGTGGGCGTTGATTCGATTTCAATTGCGCTCATCAGTCCAGGTGTCTGCGGAATGAATGCGCGAGCGCCGGGGAGTGATGTTGCAGAAATGACGACAGAGAATTCATCAGAGCAAAGCCTGAAGCGTGCTTACGGATATCCCTATCCGGCGCCGGGCCACGACTATCTGTTCAGGGTAGGCCGGGTTGAAATGCTTCCGGAGAATGCGGATCTCGGGAACCGGCAGCCGGTCATCGCTGTCGGCTCAAACCGGGCACCGGAACAGCTGGAAAGAAAATTCGGTGCCGAAAGTGATGGCGCGATCCCGGTTACCTGGGCCTGGATGCACGGTTATGACGTGGTCTATTGCGCGCACCTGGCCGGGTACGGATCGGTTCCGGCGACGCTGCATGGCAGTCCAGGAACCGAGGTCAGGGTGGCGGTCACCTGGCTGACGGAGGCGCAGCTTGAGCGAATGCACGAAACCGAGAGCGTTGGTGCCAGCTATGTCTACGGCACATTCGATCTGGACGCGATCGATCTCGGCGCCGGTCGTCCGGCGCTCCGGGCCGGCTGCTATATCACCAAGCGCGGTGCGCTTGTGCTGGATGGCGAGCCTGTCGCTCTGGCCGAGATAGAAGCCCGGAACCGGCGATTCAAGAGCCTGCCCCAAGCGGCAAAACTGGCGTTGCTGCATGGCCGGTTCGGCGATCATCCGGAGGAGGCCGCCTGGATTTTGTCTCTGCTGGGCGATGTGAATGCGCCGCGTCGTGCGCACCTGGCCGAGCGGCTCTCAGAAACCACGGCTGCGTTCGACGACCCGCGTTTTAGGCTGATCCTGGGATAGCGGTTCCGGTCAGGCGCCAGACCGTGGTCTGGCGCAGCTCCGAATCCTCTATTTCCAGTGACACCGGAACATCGTAGCGCGCGCAGAACGCGATGCCGCCGGTCGGACGGTAGGTCCGGCCGGGATCGCCGAGCAGCACCAGCGCGCCGGCATCCGCGTGCCGCTGCAGCCATTTCTGCATGCGATCCGACATGGCGCGCTCGTAGCAGATATCGCCGGCAAGCACGGTGTCGTAGAGCGGCCCGCCATCTTCCGCCATGGTCGGTTCGTCGAGCATGTCCCGGCCGGAAACGGTCAGGCCGGCTTCCAGCCCGTTGGTCTGCGCATTGAGGGCGATTGCGATCGCGGCCACGGGATCGGTGTCATTGGAGATGACGGTCGCCGCCGATGCCCAGAGCGCGGCCAGACCGACCATGCCGGACCCGGCACCAACATCGAGCACGCGCTTGCCGGCGACGAGAGGTGCGTTATCGATGACATAGCGGGCCACCGCCTGCCCGCCGGCCCAGGCAAAGGCCCAGTAGGGGGGCGGCAGGCCGTTCTGCTCCAGTTCCGTCTCGGTCGCCTGCCAGAGCGGCGTGGCTTCCGTGGCCAGATGCAGACTGAGTTCCGGGACCAGCGGCGGAGAGATGATTTCGGTGTTGCGGCGGATGAAGTCCGCAGAAATCAGCTTCGGGCTGCCGGGTATCATCCGGCCAGGATCGCCGCGGTAACGATCCAGCCGAAGATCCGGTTCGATCTGAATTTCGCAAGGCAATCCTTGGGATCATCGATATCGATGCGGATGATCTGCCAGAGCAGCTGCCCGCCGGCAGCGGCGAGGACCAGATAGAATGGCCAGCCAAGCCCGATCAGCCAGCCGCTTGCCGCGATTCCGGCCAGGGTCAGCGGATAGACGGCCCAGAGAAACGGCACGGTCCGCGCGCCAAGGGCGAGGGCGGAGGATTTCACGCCGATCAGGATGTCGTCATCCTTGTCCTGATGGGCATAGATCGTGTCGTATCCGAGGGTCCAGACGATGCCCGCGCAATAAAGCACGCTGTTGGCGAGGCCGACGTTGCCAGTAACCGCCGCCCAGCCCATCAGAGCCCCCCAATTGAAGGTCAGACCGAGCACGAATTGCGGCCAGTAGGTGATGCGCTTGAACAGCGGGTAGGTGACAACAAGCACAAGCACCAGAACGCCGAGCATCCAGCAGGTTTTGTTCAGTTGCAGCAGGATCAGCAGCCCGGCGCCGAGTTGCAGGGCGAGGAAGGCGAGGGCCTGGCGGACGGTAAGGTCGCCGTTTGCGATCGGCCGTTCCACGGTGCGCGCGACCTGGCTGTCGAAATCCCGATCCCAGAGATCGTTGATGGTGCAGCCGGCTCCCCGCATGATCACGGCACCGATGCTGAACAGGATATACAGCCAGAGCAGATCGAGCACAGTGAGGGCCTGCCCGGTAGCCTGCCAGCCGAGGGCAAGTCCCCACCAACAAGGCAGCAATAACAACCAGGTACCGATCGGCCGATCCAGCCGCATCAGTCTCGCATAGGGGCGTGCGCTCGGGGGCAGAAGCCGGTCCACCCAGTCGTTGCGTGCAATATCGCTTGCGGTCATGGTGGCTTCTGCATAAACCGGGCGGCACTCCGGAGCAAGGACCGGACGGCGGCAGACAATGTCGCCCAGAACGCGAGGCCGGATGAGCGAGAAGATCGAGACCCGTCTGTTTGTGACTGCCGACCTTGCCGCGAGCGGGACGGTCGGACTTGAGACCGGTCAGACGCATTATCTGAAAAACGTCCTGCGTCTGGCGCCCGGCGCGCATGTCGCCCTGTTCAACGGCCGAGACGGCGAGTGGACCGCGCGCATTGACAATATAGGCAAGAGCGCGACCTCTCTGTCTCTCATCGCACAGCGCCGCCCGCAGCGCGCGGAGCCGGATATCTGGCTGGTTTTCGCACCGATCAAACGCGCCCGGATTGATTTTACCGCCCAGAAAGCGACCGAGCTTGGCGCTTCGGTGCTCTGGCCGACCCTCACCAAACATACGCAGGTCGAGCGGGTGAATACCGACCGGCTGCTGGCCAACGCGACGGAGGCGGCCGAGCAAACAGCCCGGCTCAGCGTCCCGGAAATCCGCGAGCCGGTGCGCTTCGACGCGCTGCTGGAAGCATGGCCGCAGGACCGGCCGCTGATCGTCTGTGATGAGACAGGTGCCGGAACGCCGGTTGCGAGTGTGTTTTCCAACCCGCCTTTCAAGGGGGGAACCCCTTGTGGATTGCTGATAGGTCCAGAAGGGGGTTTTGCCGATCATGAACTTGACCGGCTCCGGCAAAGTTCCTTTGTTACATCGGTAAGTCTAGGACCGCGGTTGCTGCGTTCCGACACGGCGGCGCTTGCAGCGCTCGCCTGTTGGCAGGCGGTGGCGGGGGATTGGACCATGGAATGTCCTGACGGACTTGATCTCTAAACCCGAACTCGTGCCAAGCGGCACACAGAGTCGTTTGATCCCACCGGAGGAAACATGTCCCGTCCCCCAGGCTCCCAAGGCGAGCCCATCGCCAGCAAGGCGCAGCTCGTAGAGGATCTCGAATCCGGCTGCACGCCGCGCGCCGACTGGCGCATCGGCACGGAGCACGAGAAGTTCCCGTTCCGCCTCAGTGACCACAAGCGTCTGCCCTATTTTGGCGAGGACGGCATTGGCGCCATCCTGAATGGGTTGGTCGACAAGTTCGGCTGGGAGCCCATTCACGAAGACGGGAATGTAGTCGCGCTGACCCAGGATGGCTGTGCCATCACGCTGGAGCCGGGCGGACAGTTCGAGCTGTCCGGCGCGCCGCTCGAGACCCTGCACCAGACCTGCGACGAGGTGCATACGCATCTGGCGCAGATCAAGGAGGTCAATGCGGGGCTCGGCGTCGGCATGCTCGGGGCGGGTTTCGATCCGGTCTCGACGCGCGCCGATATCGAGTTCATGCCCAAGGGCCGCTACGTCATCATGAGCGCCCACATGGAGAAGGTCGGCACCCTCGGCCTCGACATGATGAAGCGGACCTGCACCGTGCAGGGAAACTACGATTTCGAGAGCGAAGCGGACATGGTGCAGAAATTCCGCATCAGTGTCGCCCTGCAGCCGGTGGCCACGGCCCTGTTCGCCAATTCACCCTTCACGGAAGGCAAGCCGAACGGCTTCAAGAGCTACCGGTCTCATGTCTGGACCGACACGGATCCGGAGCGTTGCGGCATGCTGCCCTTCGTCTTCGAGGACGGCTTCGGGTTCGAGCGCTATGTCGATTACATGCTCGATGTGCCGATGTATTTTCTCTACCGGGATGGCGATTACCAGAACGTCGCGGGCAAGAGTTTCCGTGATTTCATGGCGGGCAAACTCGAGGGCTACGAGGGTCAGACCGCCTTTATGGGCGACTGGACCGATCACATGACAACCAGCTTCCCGGAAGTCCGGCTGAAGAAATATATCGAGATGCGTGGTGCCGATACCGGCCCGTGGCGGAATATCTGCGCACTGCCGGCGCTCTGGACCGGCATCCTCTATGACAGCGATTCCCAGCAGGCGGCGGCCGACATGATTGCCGACTGGACTGTCGAGGAAATGTCGGCGTTGCGCGATGGCGTGCCGAAGCATGGTTTGCAGACCCCGTTCCGGGACGGCACCGTGCAGGATCTCGCCAAGCGGATGATCGAGATTTCCCGGCACGGCCTGAAGCGCCGGGCCTATACCGATGCGGCAGGCAATGACGAAAGCGGTTTCCTGAACTGGCTGCAGGATGTTGCCGAGTCCGGCAAGACCTCGGCGGATCGTCTGCTTGAGCTTTATCATGGTGAGTGGAACGGATCGGTCGACCCGATTTTCGAGTTCCAGCGCTACTGATCCCGGCAGGTCCGGGAGGCGCGGCCTGCATCTACGGGCCGCGGCCCTGGAGGGAATGTCATGATCGGCCTGACGGATGACAGCGGAGCGATCCGGCGGGGTATTGTCCTGATGATCGCGGGGATCTTCGTGGTTTCCGTGATGGATGCCCTGATCAAATGGCTCACGGCTTCCTATCCGAGCATCCAGATCGTGATGCTGCGCTCGGCCTTCGGGTTGATACCGCTGTTTGTGATCGTCTGCCTGCAAGGCGGTATCGCTGCCCTGCGCACGGCGCGGCCAGGGGCACAATTGCTGCGTTCGGCTTTCGGCTCTGGTGCCATGGTCGGGTTTTTCTATGCGCTGTCCGTCCTCGGTCTGGCCGAGACGGTGACCCTTGCATTCTCCTCGCCGCTCTTTGTCACGCTTCTTTCCGTTCCCGTTCTTGGGGAGCGCGTGGGGGTTCGACGGCTGGCGGCGGTGATGGTCGGTTTTATCGGCGTCGTGATTGTTGTCAGACCGGGCGCGGAGATCTTCAAGCTTGATTCCCTGATCCCCATTGCGGCCTCGTTCTGCTTCGCGATGACCATGTTGCTGGCCCGCCGGTTGTCCAAGACGGAGACCAGCGTGTCGATGACGTTCTATACGACCCTCGCCGGTCTCGTGGTCGGGGCGACGGGCGTGCTCTGGGCTTCCGGAACGCCGTCCGGCTGGATACCCCCTCAGCCCGCCGACTGGGCTTTGTTTCTGCTGTTGGGGTTGCTTGGCGGTGTGGGGCAATATCTCGTGACGTCTTCGTTCCGGCACGCGGAAGCGGTTGTCGTCGCACCATTCGAATATACCGCGCTGATCTGGGCCACGCTGTTCGGACTCGCGATCTGGGGCGAGGTCCCGGACGGAGCAACACTGCTTGGTGGCGCCATTGTCATTGGCGCGGGCCTCTATATCGGCTATCGCGAAACCCGCCTCGGCAAGAAGACAGAAGGCCCCGGCGCGATGCCGGAGCCTTCTCCATAAGCCAAAGCCAGGCCTCGTTGGACTAGACTTTGATCTTGCTCAGGAAACCGTCGATCTCGGATCGCAGGCGGCCTGTATCCCGGGTCAGCTTTTCCGTCCCGGCGAGCATGAGCCGGGCCGCTTCTCCGCTGCGCGTGCTTTCATCATTGAGGATACTCATGCCTTGAGAGGCATTGTTGCTGCGCTCGCTTGCCATGGCCACCTGGTTTGAAATCTCGTTCGTCGCGGCGACCTGTTCCTCGATGGCCGCGGCAATGCCGGCCGAGATTTCATCCACCTTCGCCACGGTATCGACAATGATCGAGATCGCCTTTACCGCCTGATTGGATTCCTGCTGGATCGCATTGATCTGGGCAGAAATCGTCTCGGTCGCTTCGGCGGTCTGGGAGGCCAGGTTCTTCACTTCGGTGGCAACCACGGCAAAGCCTTTGCCCGCTTCGCCGGCCCGCGCCGCCTCGATGGTGGCGTTCAGCGCCAGAAGGTTGGTCTGTTCGGCAATATCTGTGATCAGCTTCAGGAACTCGGAGATCTTCTCGATCGCCTTTGCCAGCCCGGAAACCGTTTCGTTGGTCTGGTTTGCCTGGTCGACGGCCTGTCGTGTGACAGTGCTGGATTCCGCAACCCGCTGGCCTATTTCCGAAAAGGAGTTGGCCAGCTCGCCCGCAACCTCGGATGCCATGCGCACATTGTCGGCGGCTGACGCGGTGTTCTCGTTCGCGGTCTGCGATTGCGTGATCAGGGACATCGCGACCGTGTTCATGTTCCCCGCATTCTCGCTCAGTTCCGACGTGGTGCCCGAGACCGTCATGGCAATCGACCCGACCGACTGAGAGAAGGAATCGGCAAGGTCCGTCATCTCCTGCGCCTTCCGTGTTGCCATCAGCTGGTCCTGCTCCATCCGCTCCTGGCTCAGGCGCTCGGCTTCCGCTTTCGCGGCTTCCGCTTCGCGCACGGCGGCATCGGACGTTCTGAAGGCCTTGGCGATGGTGATGGCCAGCCAGCCGACAATCACAGCCTCGACCACGACGATCACCGCATGAATAAGAACCCGGCCGAAATCGGCCCCGTCCGGGAAGATGGCTGCCGGGAATGTGAAGTTCAGACCGATATGGTGAACGGCAACCGCGGCCGTCGCGGCGACGACTGCCCGGATATCGCAGAGTGTTGTCAGGATCGCCAGGCAGGCGAAATAGTACATGTGAACATCGATTTGCCAGGCATGGCCCTCGAACTGGAAGACGACCAGCGACACCATGACCATGATTCCAACGGCCAGAAGCATACGCGTCGACGCAGAGTGCGGCGCCTTCCAGGCTGCGATGCCGCAGAGTGTGGCGGTCGCAAGGGCGCCGATTGCCGGGGCGATCAAATGGTTTCCGAGCAGCAGCCCGAAGGCCAGAATCAGCAGAACGTGGAAAACGATGAAAAAGGCCATGAACTTGACGGCCCGTGCGCGAATAAGTTCGAGCGCATTCATTATCAGGACTCCTTTTGGAATAATCGCCGCGCTTCGCCAGTCAGACCGACGCAGCCGAACAGCCCGGCAGGAGCGACCACGGCCCATGCTCCGGCATTTTTCAGTTGTTGAGCGACGTCCGGAGATTCCAGTCTTACGAGCGCGACAGACTGGATGCCGCCGTGACGCAGCATCCGACCGCCGGCGGCGGAGACCGCGCCGAGGATTTCCGATTTGTCGAGCCATGGCGGGAACACGGCCGCTACAGCCGCGCCCGGACCTACCGGGGCGGCCAGCATCAAGCCCGCCACGAACAATGTGCTGCACAGCAACAATGTTGCCGCAGCCAGAGCATCACGCAAAACCCAAGCTCCCGTGCATCTCTTGCTCCTGTCTGGAACAATTCCACTCAAGAAGCCCAGTCATAAGCGGGATAGGCTAAGTTTTGATTAATTATATCCTGTAACCGGCAGGTCTGTTCCTACATGGCGGTGCCGCCAATGGTGACACCGGTCATCTTCAGGGTCGGCTGGCCGACGCCGACGGGAACGCCCTGTCCGCTCTTGCCGCAGGTGCCGATACCCTCGTCAAGCGCCAGGTCGTTGCCGATCATGGTGATCCGGCCCATGGCGTCCGGGCCGTTGCCGATCAGGGTGGCGCCTTTCACCGGGGCGCCGAGCTTGCCGTTTTCGATGAGATAGGCCTCGCTGGCAGAGAACACGAACTTGCCGGACGTGATGTCCACCTGGCCGCCGGCGAAATTGACCGCGTAGAGGCCGTTCTTGACGGAGGCGAGGATCTCGCCCGGATCCTTGTCGCCGGCTTCCATGAAGGTATTGGTCATGCGCGGCATCGGGGCGTGTGCAAAGCTCTGGCGGCGGCCGTTGCCGGTCGGCTCCATGCCCATCAGCCGGGCGTTCTGGCGATCCTGCATGTAGCCGACAAGAATGCCGTCCTCGATCAGCACGTTGCGGCGGCTGCGGGTGCCCTCATCATCGATGCTGATGGAGCCGCGGCGATCATGCATGGTGCCGTCGTCGACCACAGTCACGCCCTTGGCGGCAACCTGCTGGCCCATCATGCCGGAGAAGGTCGAGGTCTTCTTGCGGTTGAAGTCGCCTTCGAGGCCATGTCCGACGGCCTCGTGCAGCATGACGCCGGGCCAGCCGCTGCCGAGAACGACTTCCATCTCGCCCGCGGGCGCGGCCACGGAGGCGAGGTTCACCTCGGCGATGCGGAAGGCCTCGTCGACCTGGGCCTGCCAGTTCTCCGCAGTCATGAACTGATCATAGGTGACACGGCCGCCGGCCCCGGAACTGCCCGTTTCCATGCGGTCGCCATCTGCCAGAACAACGGAAACATTGAGCCGGACCAGCGGGCGGATATCGGCGACGCGATAGCCGCCGGCACGCAGGATCTGGACGGCCTGCCAGGAGCCGGCCAGCGAGGCGCTCACCTGTTTGACGCGCGGATCCTTGGCCCGGGCATAGGCATCGATTTCCTTCAACAGATCGACCTTGTCGCCGAAAGCAGTCAGGGCCAGTGGATTGGCGTCTGTATAGAGGGTTGCGTTGCTGGCGGCCGGCGGTGCGGCGAGCGTGCCGCCATAGCCATTGCTGACGGCCGAAACGGTTTCAGCAGCGCGTCTAATGGCATCCTCTGAGAGATCGGAGGCATGGGCGTAGCCGTGTGCTTCGCCGGCGATGGCCCGCAGGCCGAAGCCCTGGGTCGAGTCGAAAGACGCGGTCTTCAGCCGGCCGTCGTCAAAGGCAAGACTTTCGCTCTGCCGGTATTCAAGGAACAGCTCCCCGTCATCGGCGCCATGCAGTGCGTCGTCGACAACACGCCCGACCCGCGCCAGGTCCAGCCCCCCGCGCTGGAAGAAGATTTCGTCGGTCTTGCTGAGATCGCCCATAGCGTCCGCTCCTGCTTGGCCCGTCCAAATACCGGGCCGCCCGTGTGTCCGTTACCTATCCGATACCATATGGGCCCGGCTGGGACAAAGTCACGCCGCCGGAAACGTGTCGCGCCAAGTGGTTAATCAGCGGGGCGCAGGCGCGTCACTTCGTCGCGGATCGTCAACATCGCGATCAGGATTCGTCGAATTATCTTCACGCAATGAGTCGGAAAGTGTATTTCGATACCCTTGTGAAGGGCCGAGCCTGTCGCTAGAAACGGCCCCGCGTACGAATAATCTTGGAGAGAGCGGACATCATGAGGCTTTTCAACCGGGCAATCTCCGGCCTCGCGCATTTCGCGGCGCTGCCTTTTTTGTTGATCGCCGGGCTGGCACTGCCGGCCGGCGCCCAGGAAATCCGCCAGCCAGAGCCTTATCAGCTGGGCCTGCAGGATCCGGTTTCGCCTGTCGGCGTCCAGATTGGCGAATTCCACGACTTTCTGCTGTGGGTGATTTTCGCGACAGGCATCTTCGTCTTCCTGCTGCTTGTCTATGTGTGCGTCCGGTATCGCGCCTCCGCGAACCCGAACCCGTCCCGCACCTCACACAACACTCTTATTGAGATCCTGTGGACCGCCGTTCCAGTGATCATACTGGTGGTGATCGCGGTTCCGTCATTCAAGACCCTCTACTATCTCGACCGGGCGGTTGACCCGGACATGACCATCAAAGTCATCGGGAACCAGTGGTACTGGACCTATGAGTATCCGGACGAAGAGGTCGGTTTTGACAGTTATCTTCTCGAAGGCGAGGATTTGGCAAAGGTGAACGGCATCCGTCTGCTTGATGTCGATAATCCCCTGGTCGTCCCGACCGGCAAGAAGATCCAGGTGCTGGTCACCAGCAACGACGTCTTCCATTCGTTCTTTGTCCCGTCAGCGGTCGTCCACATTTATGCCGTCGGCGGCCGGACCAACGAGACCTGGATGCAGTTCGACAAGGAAGGCACGTTCTACGGCCAGTGCAACCAGATCTGCGGTGCCCGCCACGCCTACATGCCGATCGTCGTGAAGGCGGTCTCTGAAGAGGCGTACAAAGAATGGCTCGATGAGGCCAAAGAACGTTTTGCATTGAGCAGCGACGCGCCGGTCCGCGTTGCGCTCGGCACTAACTAATAACCACGCTATTGGGAGAGACCGATATGAGTGCCGCTCACGCTCACGCTGATGATCATGGGGCGCCGACGGGTATCCGGCGCTGGTTGTATTCGACCAACCACAAAGACATCGGCACGATGTATCTGATCTTTGCGGTGATCGCCGGATTGATCGGCGGGGCCATGTCCATCTACATGCGGATGGAACTGCAGGACCCCGGCATCCAGTACATGGAAGATGGCCATGTCTGGAATGTGTTTACCACTGCGCACGGCCTGATCATGGTGTTCTTCGTGGTCATGCCCGCCCTGATCGGCGGTTTCGGCAACTGGATCGTGCCGCTGATGATCGGCGCGCCTGACATGGCCTTCCCGCGGATGAACAACATCAGCTTTTGGCTGCTGGTTCCGGCCTTCCTGCTGCTTTTCCTGTCGGTCTTTGCCGATGGCGGCGCAGGCGTCGGCTGGACGATCTATCCGCCATTGTCGAGCAAGCTCGGAACACCGGGTCCGTCCATGGACATGGCGATCCTGTCGCTGCACCTCGCCGGTGCCTCCTCGATCCTCGGTGCCAGTAACTTCATCACCACGATCTTCAACATGCGCGCGCCGGGCATGACGCTGCACAAGATGCCGCTGTTCGTCTGGGCCATGCTGATCACCGCGTTCCTGCTGCTGCTGGCGCTGCCGGTCCTGGCGGGCGCGATCACCATGCTGCTGACGGACCGGAATTTCGGCACCGCCTTCTTCGAACCGTCCGGCGGCGGCGATCCGATCCTGTTCCTGCATCTGTTCTGGTTCTTCGGGCATCCCGAGGTCTACATCATGATCCTGCCGGCCTTCGGGATCGTCAGTCATGTGGTGTCGACCTTCTCCCGCAAGCCGGTCTTCGGCTATCTCGGCATGGCCTATGCGATGGTTTCCATCGGTTTCGTCGGCTTCATCGTCTGGGCGCACCACATGTATACGGTGGGGCTGGATGTTGACACGAGAGCCTACTTTACCGCGGCGACCATGGTAATCGCGGTGCCGACGGGCGTGAAGATCTTCTCCTGGGTCGCGACCATGTGGGGGGGCTCGATCTCTTTCCGCGTTCCCATGCTGTGGGCGATCGGCTTCATCTTCCTGTTCACGGTCGGTGGTGTGACCGGCGTCGTGCTGGCCAATGCCGGCGTCGACGTGGTGCTGCACAACACCTATTACGTCATCGCGCATTTCCACTACGTGCTGTCGCTCGGCGCCGTGTTCGGCATCTTCTGCGGGTTCTACTACTGGTTCCCAAAAATGACCGGCTACCACTACAGCGGCATGCTGGCCCGGGTGCATTTCTGGCTGATGTTTGTCGGCGCCAACGTGACCTTCTTCCCGATGCATTTCCTCGGGCTAGCAGGCATGCCGCGCCGCTACATCGATTACCCGGATGCCCTGCACGGCTGGAACGTGGTGGCCTCCTACGGCTCTTACATGGGCGGTCTGGCGACCATCATCTTCCTGATTGTGGTGATCGAGGCCTTCATCGTGAAGCGCAAAGCGGAAGCCAACCCGTGGGGCGAAAGCGCGGACACTCTCGAGTGGACCGTGTCTTCCCCGCCGCCGTTCCACACCTTTGACGAGCTGCCGCGGATCAAGTGATCCGCGGCGCCTCGGCGTCGTCGTTCTAAAGACGGACCGGAGCAAGAAAGGTTCCCTTGCGTGTCTGATACGTCCATCGAAATGAAAGCGGCGGCACCCACCGCCGCTTCCGCGTCTGAAGCGATGCGCGTCTACGTGTCGCTGCTGAAGCCGCGCGTGATGTCGCTGGTCGTCTTCACCGGATTCGTCGGCCTGTACCTGGCCCCCGGTGATCTCAATCCGGGGCTGGCGGCAATCGCGGTACTGTGTATCGCGATCGGTGCCGGTGCCTCCGGCGCGATCAACATGTGGTACGACCGCGATATCGATGCGGTGATGAGCCGGACCCGTGGCCGTCCGATCCCGACCGGCAAGGTCGGCGCGGACGAGGCGCTGGCCTTCGGTGTCATCCTGTCCGGCATGTCGGTCATGATCATGGGCTTGGCGACGAACTGGGTCGCGGCGGTGCTTCTGGCCGGGACAATCTCCTTCTATGTCTTCGTCTACACCATGTGGCTGAAGCGGCGGACGCCGCAGAACATCGTGATCGGCGGCGCCTCCGGCGCCCTGCCACCGGTGATCGGCTGGGCCGCGGTGACCGGTGACGTTACCGCCCTGCCGCTGGTGATGTTCCTGATGATATTCATGTGGACCCCGCCGCATTTCTGGGCGCTGTCCCTGTACCGCGCCGGCGATTACGCCGCAGCGGGCGTACCGATGCTGCCGGTTGTCTCCGGACGGCCTGAGACCCGGAAGCAGATCCTGATCTACAGCCTGTTGCTGGTACCGGTCACGCTGCTGCCGGTCGCCTTCGAGAGCATCGGTCTGCTGACCTACGGCCTGCCGGCAGCGGCATTCGGACTGGTTTTCCTGCTGTCGGCCTGGCGGGTTTTCCGGGATGACAGTGAAAAGAATTGCCGGCGCCTGTTCGGCTATTCGATCCTGTATCTGTTTCTGCTCTTCACACTGCTGATCATCGATCAGGCGACCGGGATATGAGCACCATGAGCGAAGAGAAAAAGCCGCAGACCCGTAAAGAGCTCTATACCCGCAAGCGCGGCAAGAACCTCGCGCTTCTGGCCTGTATCGCGACGGCAGCCATCCTGTTCTACGTCATCACCATCCTGAGGATGGGGAGCTAGGTCATGCAGACGTCTCACCGGCAGCAGCGCAGCAACACGCGCACCGCCCTGGTCCTGGCCGGTGTGGTTGTCTGTATGGTTGGCGTCTCGTTCGCTTCGGTGCCGCTCTACGACCTGTTCTGCCGGGTTACCGGCTTCGGTGGCACGACACAGATTGCCGACCAGGAATCGACGGAGATTCTCGGGCGCAAGGTGACGGTCCGGTTCGATGCCAGTGTACAGCCGGATCTCAACTGGCGCTTCAAGCCCGCGCAGAAAGCCATCGAGACGCGGATCGGCGAAACGCAGCTGGCCTTCTACGAAGCGGTCAATATGGGTGACGAGCCCGTGGTTGCGACGGCGGTGTTCAACGTGACGCCAGACAAGGCCGGGCTCTATTTCGACAAGATCGACTGTTTCTGCTTTACCGAACAGATCCTGCAACCGGGTGAACGGGTCGATATGCCGGTCTCGTTCTATCTCGACCCGGAGATGGACAAGGACGTGAAGATGGACGGGCTGACGACGATCACGCTGTCCTACACATTCTACAAGGCCCAGGATCAATCCGCGGCGAGGGCCGCCCGAGACCAGGCGCATGCCGGGACTCGCGGCGTCGCGGATATCAAGGGATAATTGAGGAGAGGAAGGCGCGACAAGCGCCGGACTGAAGGGGAAAGATAATGAGCGGACATCCACAGCATTCCTTCCATCTGGTCGAGCCGAGCCCGTGGCCATTTGTCGGTGCCATGTCGGGCTTCATCGCCGCGGTCGGCGGCATCATGTACATGCATGAGCTGGCCTTCGGCGGCTCTATCCTGATCGCCGGTTTCCTGTCGATCCTGGCAACCATGTTCTTCTGGTGGCGCGATATCGTCCGCGAGGCGGAATACCAGGGCCACCACAATCCCGTGGTCCAGCTGGGCATGCGCTACGGCATGATCCTGTTCATCGCCTCCGAGGTGATGTTCTTCGCTGCCTTCTTCTGGGCCTTCTTTGACAGCGCGCTGTATCCGGATACCGGCGTCTGGCCGCCGGAAGGCATCGTGCCGTTCAATGCCTGGGACCTGCCGCTGATCAACACCATGGTCCTGCTGCTGTCCGGCTGTACGGTGACCTGGGCGCACCATGCGCTGATCGAGAACAAGCGGGACCAGTTCCAGCTCGGCCTTGGTGTCACCATTGTGCTCGGCGCTCTCTTCACGGCCCTGCAGGCCTACGAGTACAGCCATGCCGCCTTCGGTTTCACCGACGGCATCTACGCCTCGACCTTCTATCTGGCGACGGGCTTCCACGGCTTCCATGTCATCATCGGCACCACGTTCCTGGCTGTTTGCTGGTTCCGTGGCCGTGCCGGTCACTTCACGCCGGACCATCATTTCGGCTTCGAAGCGGCTGCCTGGTACTGGCATTTCGTCGACGTGGTCTGGCTGTTCCTGTTCGTCTGCGTCTATTGGTGGGGCGGCTGATCCAGCCAAGGCGGGAATGGTGGAGGCCACGCTGTGAGCGAACCCTATTATCCTCCACTGTCGCCCTTCTCGACCGGGCTGACCTGCCGATGTCCGCGCTGTGGCAAGGGCAGCCTGTTCGACGGATTTCTGACCGTTCGGGAAACGTGTTCCACGTGCGGTCTGGACCTGAAAAATGAAGACAGCGGCGATGGTCCGGCTGTCTTCATCATCTTTGTCCTGGGCGGCACGATTGTGCCCATCGCCCTCTGGTTCGAAACGTTGTTCGCGCCGCCGTTATGGGTCCATGCCGTGCTCTGGAGCGTGGTGATCCTCGGCGGCACGATCGCGCTCCTGAAGCCGCTGAAGGCATTCACGATCGCGCTGCAATACAAACACAAGACACCATACCGGGCGCCGGACAGCCAAGCCTGACGCTGGGCAAAACAGCGCCCGAGGCCTATGGTCCGCTGCGGTCCCGGTGACCCGGTTCGTGTGCACAGTCTGGAAAAACCAATGTTCGGCAATCGCAGGTTCCGTCCCACCTTCTGGGCAACCTTCTTCACGATCGTTTCCGTGGCCTTCATGCTGACTCTCTGCTTCTGGCAGCTGCAGCGGCTCGCCTGGAAGTCCAGCCTGATCGAGCAGTTCGAGAGCCGGGTCGAGGCGCCGCCGGTGGCCCTGCCCGACAGCCTCGACGATATCGAGAACTGGCGGTACCGCCGGGTCCGCATCGAGGGCACCTACCTGCACGACAAGGAAGTGCTGATCACCGGCAAGCCGTTCAAGGGCAATGCCGGCTTTCACCTGATCACGCCGATGAAGCTGGTCGACGGCCGCACCGTGCTGGTGAACCGGGGCTGGATCCAGCTCAAGAGGCATGGGCCGGTGGATACGGCACCGATGCATGTCGAGGGTGTGCAGACTGTCGACGGCCTGATCCGGCAGGACCGGCTGAAGGGCTATTTCGTGCCCGACAACGAGCCGGAAAACGAGGTCTGGCTCTATATCGACACGGCGGAGATGGCGGCGGATCGAGACCTGGGTCCGGTGCTTCCCTTCTATGTCGACCGGCTGCGCGGGCCCGGCCCCATGCAGATGCCGATCGGCGCCGAAAGCACGATCCATGTCCGGAACGAGCATCTGAGCTATGCTGCCACCTGGGCCTTGCTCTCCCTGACCCTGATCGTCATCTATGTGATCTATCATTTCAAACCCGAGGACGAGACGGAGCCTGGCCGTGACTGACACCGCTTACGCAGCCCTGGAAAAGCGATTCAGACGGCATTCCGCCCTGTCCGGTGCAAGTGGGATCCTCGGCTGGGATCAGGAAACCATGATGCCGTCCGGCGGTGCCGCGGCGCGGGCCGAGCAGATGGCGACGCTGGATGTGCTGCAGCATGAATTGCTGGCGACCCAGGCCGTCTCCGACGAGCTGGCCCGGGCGGAAGCGGACAGCGCTGCGCTTGGCCCGATGCAGCAGGCGAACCTGCGTGAGATGCGCCGGGTCCATACCAACGAAACCGTGGCACCGGCCGATCTGGTGGAAGCCCGGTCCCGGGCCGTCTCTGCCTGTGTCGTTGCCTGGCGCGACGCCCGCATCGCGGACGATTTCTCCGCCGTCTCCGGCAAGCTCGCCACGGTGCTTGAGCTGACCCGGGAATATGGCGCGGTCAAAGCCGAGAGGCTCGGTTGCGGTCTCTATGATGCGCTGATCGACAGCTACGAGCCCGGCGGCAGCATGGCCTGGATCGATCCGGTCTTCGCCAGACTGAAGGCCGAGCTGCCGGGGCTGATGGAGAAAATTCTGGAACGGCAGGCCGCCGGCCCGGCGCCGCTGAGCCCGGAAGGACCATTCCCGGCAGCCCTGCAGAAGCAGCTTGGCGAGCGGGTGATGCGCGCGCTCGGCTTCGATTTCGCGCATGGCCGGCTCGACGAAAGCGCCCATCCTTTCACCGGCGGCATCCCCGACGATGTGCGGATCACGACGCGGTATTCCGAGGATGATTTCACCAGTGCCCTGATGGGGGTGATCCACGAGACCGGCCATGCGCTGTATGAGCGCGGCCTGCCGACGGAATGGCGCAATCAGCCTGTCGGCACGGCCCGGGGCATGGTCATGCATGAAAGCCAGTCCCTGCTGATGGAGATGCAGGCCTGCCGCTCGCCCGCTTTCTACAGGTTCCTGTCTCCGCTTGCCTCGGACGTGCTGGATACGGGCGGTCTCGCCATGACGCCGGAAAACCTGAACAGGATCGGCCACCGGGTGGCGCGCGGACTGATCCGCGTCGATGCGGACGAGGTCACCTATCCGTTGCATGTCATGCTGCGCTACGACCTGGAAAAGGCCCTGCTCTCCGGCGATCTGCCGCTGAAGGATCTGCCCGGCGCCTGGCGCGACGGCCTGAAGGCCTCACTCGGTGTGGCGCCGGAAGACGACCGCGATGGCTGCCTGCAGGATATCCACTGGTATCACGGCTCGTTCGGCTATTTCCCGACCTATACGCTGGGCGCGCTTGCCGCCGCCCAGCTGTTCAAGGCGGCACATGCCGCCCTGCCGGACCTGGACGAACGCATCGCCGCCGGTGATTTCACGACCCTGCTTGGCTGGCTTGTCGAGAATGTGCATGCGGTCGGCAGCGCGAAATCAACCGACGAGATCATCAGCGCGGCGACCGGGGTATCGCTCTCCGCGGATGCCTTCCTCGATCACCTGAATATCCGCTACCTCTGACCGGCAACGCCTCGCGGGCTTGAGTTTTATTCCGCCGGTTGCTGGCTGAGGTCGCTGTGGTTCTTCTCCATCACGGCATGCCGGGCACCGGCGGACATCCGGTCATGCAGACGGGCGATGGTCTTGCTGCCCGTCCGGTTGCAGAGGAACGGGAACAGGCCATGCACCATGCAGGCGAGACCGCCGAGGATCATCGTGCCACCGGTCGCGGTGGCGAACCCGAGATGCTGCCAGTAGCTCTCGCCGACCGATTGCGGGTGGCTGGTGAAGATTTTGAAGATCATGGCGGCGCCCCGGGCTGAATTTATAAGACGCATTCATTCTGGCCTGGAATAGCGGCAAAATGTTTGCTATTTTCCTCAGGTTTGGGCTCAATGTTAGAATAATATTCTAACATAAACGGATTATGCGGAATGAAGGTCGACGAGACGGACCGGCGCATCCTCGCCCTGCTGCAGGAGAACGCGGATCTCTCCGTCGCGGAGATCGGCACCCGGGTCGGCCTTTCCTCGACACCCTGCTGGCGGCGTATCCAGAATCTGGAAAAGCAGGGCGTGATCCGCAAGAAGGTGGCACTGCTGGACCGCCGCGCAATTGACGTGCCGCTGACCGTCTTCGTCATGATCCGCACCAGCCAGCACAGCGATGTCTGGCTGGAGACGTTCGCCAAGGGGGTTTCGGAAATCCCGGAAGTGCTCGAATTCTACCGCATGAGCGGGACCGTCGATTATCTGCTGCGGATCGTGGTGCCCAGCGTGGACGCCTATGACGCGGTCTACAAACGCCTGATCTCGATCGCCGACCTGGCGGAGGTCAGCTCCAGTTTCGCCATGGAAGAAATCAAATACACCACCGCCCTGCCGCTACACTACGTGGGCTAGGAACGCCGCTCCCGGAGGGCGTCTGCCAGCCGCGCGACCAGATCCTCGAGGGTGGTTCCCATGGTCCGGTTCTCGACGGTCTCCTTGCCCAGCGGTGTGCTCTCGACGAAGCGGTAGATATCCGCCGCGCCCTCGAAGGTTTTCGGCGTCAGGCCGGCATCGCCGTAGGTCTTGGCAATCTCCTCCATCTCGCCGACCCAGCGATAGGCTTTCGGCGGCATGCCGGGGAGGCTGCCGGTCAGGCTTCTCAGAAGGTTTGCCTGCACGCTCTCCAGCTCCGCCCGAAAGGCCGGGCCGACCCCTTCCAGCTCCGCCGTGACGAAGCTCTGGATGGCGAGGGCCTGCACGCCCTTGGTCAGGGTGGCGAAACACATTTTCAAAGCGGAAGCGGCGCCGATTTCATCGCCGAGCGGGCGGATGTCGAGGGCAGGGCTGAGAGCCGTCAGGGCCTCGGCGCCAGGGCCGCTCAGATAGATGCGCGGGCTTGGCCGTCCCGGATAGGGCGGGCCGCCGATGATGCCGCCGTCGAGGAAGTGGATACCGGCCGCTTCAGCTGTCGCTTGTAACTGCCGGGCCGTGGAGGGGGCGACGGCGTTGAGATCGGCGATCAGCGCTTTCGGTTTGGTGCCAAGCGACCCCGCTGCCGCGGCCATGCGGCTGACGAAGCCCGCCGCCTGATCCGGCGGCATGATGGAGAAGATCGCATCGCACTCGGTGAGCAAAGCCGCGTCGGAGCCGAGATCCTCGATCCCTGCTTTTTCCGCCAAGGCACGGCTGCGATCCGACCGACCTGCGAGGTTGGTGACGGTCCGAATTCCGGTCTCACGAAGCCGCCCGCCGATGGCGTGGCCCATGTCCCCGGGCGTCATGATTCCGACAGTTTCGATGGTCATGCAGAGCGTCCCGGTTTGCGTGGATTTCCGACAGAGCCGGTATTGTTGCAAGAACCCAGCGCCACCGCTAGGTTGCGTCCTTTCGAACGGCGAAAAAGAGACGGCGGACGTGCGCTATATCAGCACCCGGGGCAAGGCCCCTGAACTCGGTTTCGAAGACGTACTCCTGACGGGCCTCGCCCGCGACGGCGGACTCTATGTCCCGAAAACATGGCCGACCCTGACCCAGGCGGACCTGAAACGGCTGGCCGGTCTGTCCTATGCCGAGACCGCGTTCGAGGTCTGCCGCCTGTTCACCGGCGACGCCTTCGACGACGCGACCCTGAAAGGCATCATGGACGAGGTCTATGGCAGCTTCGAGCACAGCGCCGTGGCGCCGCTGAAGCAGCTGGACGGCAATCTCTGGATGATGGAGCTGTTCCACGGCCCGACGCTGGCCTTCAAGGACTATGCGATGCAGGTCCTCGGGCGGATGTTCGATCATGTGCTGACCAGGCGCGGCGAGACGGTGACCATCGTCGGCGCCACCTCGGGCGATACCGGCTCGGCCGCCATCGAGGCGTTCCGCGACAGCGCCAATGCCGAGATCTTCATCTTCTTCCCGAAGGGCCGGGTCTCCCCGGTGCAGCAGCACCAGATGACGACGGTCGATGCACCGAACGTGCATGCCATCGCGCTGGAAGGCACCTTCGACGATTGCCAGGACATGGTGAAGGCGCTGTTCAACGACATCGCCTTCCGGGACAAACACAATCTCTCCGGCGTGAACTCGATCAACTGGGCCCGCATCCTGCCGCAGGTGGTCTATTACGTGACCTCGGCGCTGAGCATCGGCGCCACGGCGGAGCGGCCTGTCTCCTTCGTCGTGCCGACCGGCAATTTCGGCAATATCTTCGCCGCCTATGCCGCCAAGCAGATGGGGCTGCCGATCGACCGCATGGTGGTGGCGACGAACCAGAACGACATCCTGTCCCGCTTCCTCGCGTCCGGCGAGATGAAGCTGGAAGGCGTGCAGCCCTCGATCAGCCCGAGCATGGATATCCAGGTTTCCAGCAATTTCGAGCGCTACCTGTTCGATCTGTTCGACCGGGACGGCGCTGCCGTGACCGAGGCCCTTTCCAGCTTCCGCGAGACCGGCCATTTCTCGGTCTCCCAGGGCATGCTGGATCGCGCCCGGGCCGAATTCGACGGCTTCCGGACAGACGAGGCCGGGACAAAGGCGACGATCAAGGCGGTCTATGAGGAGACGGGCGAGATCACCGATCCGCATTCCGCCGTTTCCCTCGGCGCGGCCCGTCAGGCCCGCGCCAGCGGCGCCATCGGGACCGGCACGCCGATGATCTCGCTCGCCTGCGCCCACCCGGCGAAATTCCCGGATGCGGTCGAGTCCGCCATCGGCCTGCGCCCGGCGCTGCCGCCCCGATTGGCGGACCTGCTTGAGCGTGAAGAGCGCATGACCGTGCTCGCCAATGACTACGGGACCGTCAGCACCCATATAGCAGGCATCGTTGCGACCAAGGAGAACGCTGCATGAGCGGCGACATGAACGGAATCAAGATCACTGAACTCGCCAACGGCGCCCGCGTCGTGACCGACAAGATGGCCAGCGTCGAGAGCGTTTCTCTCGGGGCCTGGCTGAATGTCGGCACCCGGCACGAGGTTGCGGCCGAGAACGGCGTGGCGCACCTGCTGGAGCACATGGTGTTCAAGGGCACCAGGCGCCGCTCGGCGCTGCAGATCGCCGAGGAGATCGAGGCGGTCGGCGGGCACATGAATGCCTATACGGCGCGGGAGCAGACGGCCTATTACGCCAAGGTGCTCAAGGAAGACGTGTCGCTGGGCGTCGATGTCATTTCGGACATCCTGGTGAACTCGACCTTCGACGAGCAGGAACTGACCCGCGAGCGCTCGGTGATCATCCAGGAGATCGGCCAGGCGGCGGACACGCCGGACGATATCATCTTCGACTATTTTCAGGAGACCGCCTATCCGGAGCAGGCCATGGGCCGCCCGGTGCTGGGCCGCTCCGAGATCGTCCAGGAGATGAGCCGGGACGGCATCATGGCCTTTATCAACGAGAATTACGCGGGCGACAGCCTGGTCTTCTCCGCCGCCGGTGCCGTCGATCATGACGCCGTGGTGGCCGAGGTCGAGCGGGGCTTCGGCATGCTCGGCGCGCAGACATCCGCGAAGACCGAACAGGCGGCATACAAGGGCGGCGAGATCCGGGTCGAGAAGGATCTGGAACAGCTGCACCTCTTGCTCGGCTTTGAGGGCACAGGCTTCCACGATCCGGATTTCTACGCCCAGCAGGTCCTCTCCATGCTGTTCGGCGGCGGCATGTCCTCGCGCCTGTTCCAGGAAGTGCGGGAGAAGCGCGGGCTGGTCTATTCGGTTTATTCCTTCAGCGCGGCCTACAATGATGGCGGCATGTTCTCTGTCTATGCCGGCACCGGCGAGAAGGAATCGGTGGAACTGATGCCGGTTGTCTGCGACGAGCTGATGGATGTCGCGGCGAATGTCGGCGAGGAAGAGGTGGAGCGGGCCCGTACCCAGCTCCGCTCCGGCCTGCTGATGAGCCGGGAGAGCACGTCGAACCGGTGCGAGCAGCTGGCCCAGCACATGCTGGTCTATGGCCGCCCGGTCTCGGTAGAGGAACTGGTCGAGAAGGTCGATGCGGTCGATACGGCGGCGATCCGCCGCGTCGCGGAACGGTTGCTCAAGAGTAAGCCGACCCTGGCCGCGCTCGGCCCGACCGACAGCCTCGAATCCTACGACAGGATCTGCGCCCGGTTGAACTGACCGGCCTCGCCCTGAGTCCCTCGCGAGCCTTCCGGCGGTTCCGCTTGCCATCCGCACGGTTAACAGGAAAAATACCCCTGCAACGGGCTCCGAGGGGATACGCGATTTGGTCCTGACGTTTTTTCCGCCGTCCAAGATCGAGCCGCGGGTATCCCTGCCGCGGCTTTATCTCAGGCAGCCGAACAAGAATGACTGGCGTGAATGGGCCGAGCTGCGCGCCATCAGCCGGGACTTTCTGGTTGAGTGGGAACCGCGCTGGCCGGATGATGCCCTGACCCGCGCCGCCTTCAGGCGCCGTCTCGCCCGCTATGCCGAGGACTGGTCGCGGGACCAGGGCTATTCCTTCTTCATCTACCGGCGCAGCGACGATGCCCTGGTCGGCGGTATTACCGTCGCCAATGTCCGCCGGGGCGTGGCCCAGTGCTGCACCATCGGCTACTGGATCGGCCGTCCGCACGCCCGGCGCGGCTATATGACCGAAGCCGTGCACGGCGCCTGCTCCTTCTGTTTCGACCAGCTTTCCCTGCACCGTGTCGAGGCGGCCTGCCTGCCGCGCAACGAGCCGAGCCAGGGCGTGCTGCGCAAGGCCGGTTTCCGCGAGGAAGGGCTGGCGAAAAAATATCTCAAGATTGACGGACGCTGGCAGGATCACGTGCTGTTCGCGCTGCTGCGCGATGAGTTCTATCCGAACTTCGCGGACGAGCTGAAGCATTTCTGAGGCGCGGGACTCGCGCCCTCCAATTTACCCCGCAACCGCCAGATAGAGCGTGAGTGTCGCGACCGAGAGCACGGTCGTCGTCAGCACGACGCGGCTCGTGAGCAGGGCTTCACGCTGGTAGAATTCGGCCAGCATGAAGGGCCCGGTGCCGGTCGGCAGTGCAGCGAGCAGCACGGCAATGTAGGCGACGCTTGAGGGCAGGGCGAGGATCGGGACAGCGACCACCCAGGTGACAGCGGGCTGTACCACCAGTTTGAGAGTGACCAGCGCCGCCTGCACCCGGTTGTTCGTGCCGGGGCTGGTGTTCCGGCCGGCATTGTCGGCGAGGAACAGCCCGAGCGAGACGAGGGCGCAGGGGGAGGCCGCCCCGCCCAGCAGCGCCAGATAGCTGTCGACGGTCTCTGGGAGCGCGAGACCGGACGCCATGAACAGGGCACCGAGGGCGGGAGCGACGAGAAGAGGGTTTTTCGCCAGCGCGAGCAGGGTCTTGCGGAGGATGTCGCGGCGCCGGGACCCGGTCTGCAGGGCGCATTCGATCAGCACGATCGCGGCGGCGAAGAGCACGCAGGCGGTCAGGATCGTGGCGATCATCGTGGCGCCCATCGCCGCGCTGCCGATCACGGCGAGAACCAGCGGGAACCCCATATAACCGGTATTCGGATAGCTTGCGTTGAGCGCGTCTATGGCGGCGTCGGCGAGATGGCTGCCCTGCCGCATGCGGACCAGCAGAGTGGCACCGAAGACCAGCGCACAGCCCGCCGTGAAGGCGAGGATGAAGTCCGGCTGCCAGATCTCCGCCAGATCGGCTTTCGCCATGATGCTGAACAGCATCGCCGGCAGGGCCAGATAGACCACGAACCGGTTGACCTCCCGCGTCGCGGTCGGGCCGAGAGCGCCAAGGCGCCGCGCGGCATATCCCGTCAGGACGAGCGCGAAGATCGGCAGCACGATGATCAGATTGGCAAGCATGGATGAAACGCCAGGGGAAGGAACAGACTTTCCCTAATCGCTTCCAGTGATACAATCAAATCCAATAATAGGTATTGATCAAGTCAGTAAAGGTATCAATGGACACGCGCCAGATGCGCTATTTCGTGGCCCTCGCCGAAACCCTGCATTTCGGCCGGGCGGCGGCGCGCCTGAACATGACCCAGCCGCCCTTCAGCCGGCAGATCGCCAATCTTGAACGGGATCTCGGCGTCCGGCTGGTGAACCGGACATCGCGGCAGGTCTCGCTGACGGTGGCCGGTCAGCGCTTCCTCGAGGATTCCCGGGCGGTTCTGGGCCGGTTCGATGCCGCCTGCCGGGACGCGCGCCTTGTCGCCGGAGGCCAGAAAGGCGAGCTGCATTTCGGTTTCATGATGCATGCGGCGCACCGGATCGTGCCGCGTATCGTCAGCAGCTACTCCGCCATCAGGCCGGATGTCCGCCTGTCCCTTTCGGAAACCACACCGGCGGATATCGAGCATAAGTTGCTGAGCGGCGCGCTCGACGCCGCCGTGACCTTCTCAGGCGGCTCCGCGCCGCAGCTCGAAAGCCTGCCGATCTTTACCGACCGCCTCTGCCTCGTGGTGCCGCCGTCGCACCGGCTGGCTTCGCGCCCTGTCGTCGGCGCGCAGGATTTGCGCGATGAAGATCTGATCGCCACCCCGCCGACTGTCGCGCAGACGCTGCACCGGACCATCGTTGAATATCTGTCGGCCGGAGGCGTGGTGCCGCGCTTCCGTTTCGAGCCGCAATTGCAGAACACGATCCTGCGCCTGGTCGCGGCCGGGCTCGGGGTGGCGCTGGTGCCGGAATCGATCTGCGACGAGCAGCCTGACGGCCTGGTCGTGCGGCCCCTTATTGATGCACCCGAGCTGGAGGTGGTCCTGAAGGTGTCGCGGGAGCGGGACAATCCGGCCGTCGCCCCGTTGGTGGCGCTGATCCGGGCCCAGTCCTTTTCAGATCCGGATGCATGACGACCGGAATTTCTTCGCTCGAAAAGATGCGGACCGGCTCGACCTGGGGAAAGCAACAGGGCATTCTTTCCGGACACGTCCCCTATCGGCCGCCCTGCCGGCAGCACTGGATTTCCCATGACCGACATTCCCGCTTTCTCCTCGCGTCACCACAACCGGATTTCGGCCCTGCACAGCGACGTCACGGAATGGCGCCGGGATCTCCATGCACACCCCGAAACCGGGTTCGAGGAGGTGCGCACAGCCGGGATCGTCGCCGAGAAGCTGAAGGCCTTCGGGGTCGACGAGATCATGACCGGGATCGCCACGACCGGTGTCGTGGGCATCGTGCGCGGACGCGCCAAGGGACCGATGATCGGGCTGCGCGCGGACATGGATGCGCTGCCGATGCAGGAAGTCGGCGATGTGCCGTACAAATCGACGGTGCCCGGAAAGATGCATGCCTGCGGTCACGACGGACATACCGCGATGCTGCTCGGCACGGCGAAGCTGCTGGCCGAGAGCCGGGATTTCGCCGGGTCCGTGGCGCTGATCTTCCAGCCGGCGGAAGAGGGCGGCGGCGGCGGCCGGGTGATGGTCGAAGAGGGGCTGTTCGAGAAGGCGAACTGCGAGACGGTCTGGGGCCTGCATAACTGGCCCGACCTGCCGCTCGGGACCTTCTGTCCGCTGGCCGGGCCGACCATGGCCGGCATCGACTATTTCGACATCGCCGTGCGCGGCCAGGGCACCCATGCGGGCATGCCCCATGACGGCGTCGACACGGTGCTGGCGGCGGCGCATCTGGTCACCGCGATCCAGAGCGTGCCGGGGCGCAACGTCTCGCCGCACAAGACCGCGACCATCGGTGTTTCGATGTTCAAGGGCTCGGACGCCTATGTGGTGATGCCGGACGAGGCGGTGATCGGCGGCTCGGTGCGCTATTTCGAGCCGGGTGTGCGCGACCTCGCCGAGGAACGCATCCGCGCGCTGGCGACCGGCATCGCCGAGGGTTTCGGGTGCGAGGCGGTGATCGACTACCGCAAGAACTATCCCCCGGCCATCAACCCGCCCGCCGAAGCCGGGATCGCGGCTGAAATCGCAACGGCGGTCGTTGGTGCCGACAGGGTGATCCGGGAGCACGATCCCTGCATGGCGGGCGAGGATTTCTCCTTCATGCTGAACGAGCGCCCGGGGAACTATATCTGGATGGGCACGGCGGCACCGGATCACAAGTCCGGCAAGCTGCACTACCCGGACTACAACTTTAACGACGCGTCAATTCCGCTTGGTATCGGCTACTGGATGGCATTGGTGGACACGTTGCTGCCGTCGAACGCCTAGGCTAACGCTTGAAGCCTTGAGTGTTGACGGCTGATTGGGGAGCAGAAGATGAGCGTCTATTCAGGCAGCTGTCATTGCGGCTCGGTGCGTTTCAGGCTGGAGGCTGATCTTGATCATGTCCGTGTCTGCGATTGTTCGATCTGCCGGCGGCGGGGCGCATTGCTTCACCGGGTGGAAGAAAAGGCTTTGGAGCTGCTGAGTCCGCTCGAGGATCTCACGACCTACCAATTCAACACGAAGCAGGCGACGGACTATTTTTGCCCGCGTTGCGGCATCCTCCCATTCCGGAGACCGCGCACTGCACCACATTTATGGTCGGTGAACGTGCGCTGCCTGAAGGATGTGGATATAGACGCGATTCCGATAGAACGGGTGCATGGCAGCCGCTTGTCTTGATCGGGCTCTCTCCGCCAAATTTTTTTCGGGCAGGCATGACAACCTGATTACGCCCGGCCGGCTTCGGTCGAGAGCAGGGCGGAATCGACACCGAGTTTGGCCAGCGCCCGGTCCCATTTGCTGTCGAGGTCGGTGTCGAAGACCAGCGCGTTATCGGCGTCGACATTGAGCCAGGCATTCTCCTGGATCTCGCCGTCGAGCTGGCCCGGCCCCCAGCCGGCGTAACCGAGTGCCAGAAGATGGTTCTTCGGGCCGCTCCCCGCCGCAATGGTGCGGACGATGTCGACAGTGGCGGTCAGCCCAAATTCCTTGTCGATTTCCAGCGTCTCGTCGCTCTGGTAGTCGGCGCTGTGCAGCACGAAGCCGCGCTCGGTATCGACCGGCCCGCCGAAATGCACCGGCGGGCTGGTGACGATCTCGAACTCGCCCTGCGCCATATCGAGCTGCTCGATCAGGTCGTCGAACTCGATCGAGCCGACAAGCCGGTTCACGACCAGACCGATCGCCCCTTCCGCGTTATGCACGCAGATATAGATCACGGCGCGGGCAAAGCGCGGATCGCGCATGGCCGGCATCGCCACCAGAAGCTGTCCGGTGAGATAGCCTTCCTCGGTTTCCTCGGCGACGGTGTTGGGCATTCCTGACTGTCCTGGTCCCTGATTGTGCCGGATCCGCCATCTGTTTCGTCCCGGTCCTGAAAATGTGACCGACGTGGCGGCTCCGGTCCACTATATATGCGGTACGGAAAGGGTATGAAAACCCTGAAACAAGGTCGGGCATCCGGGTATGATTTGGGTCTTCCACCCCAGAAATGCAATTCTGACTGTGCTTCTTGGCCTGATCGTGGCGGGCAGCGTTTTCGCGCGTTCGGCCAGCGCCGCGCCGGGTGCGTCTGACTGGGCCCGGACCGACTTCGCCGATGTCAGGCTGGTATCGGCAGTCTCCGGGACGGAAGGCCAGGGCAGCATTCCCCTCGGCCTGCAGTTCCGTCTTGCCGAGGGCTGGAAGGTGTATTGGCGGGCTCCCGGAGACGCGGGCTATCCGCCGGAAATCGACTGGGCCGGGTCGGACAATCTGGCCGGCACGTCCTGGCGCTGGCCGGTGCCGGAGCGGTTCAGCCTGTTCGGGCTCGAGACCTATGGCTATCACGGCGAGGTGGTGATCCCGATCCGGGCGACCCTGTCCCAGCCGGGCGCACCGGTGCGGTTTCGTGCCGAAATGAACGCGCTGGCCTGCAGCGATATCTGTGTGCCGTTGACCGCCAGTCTGGCGCTTGACCTGGACGGAACGGCGGCCGGACCGACCGCTTATTCCCAGCTCATCGACAGATTCCGCGCCCGGGTGCCGAAGAATCTGAGCGGCCTCGGCCTGGAAATCGGCACGATCACCGCCGTCGGGACGCCGGAGCCGCATTCCCTTGCGGTGGAGATCCTGTCGCGCGGCCCGCTGGGGACGCCGGACGTGTTCCCCGAAGCGCGCCCGGGTTTCGCCTTCGGCAAGCCGGCGGTGGAATTTGCCCCGGACCGGCTCTCGGCCGTGCTGACGCTGCCGGCCAGCCTGCCGGAAGGCAGCCGGCTGACCGGGGAGGAAATCACGCTGACGCTGGTCGATGGCGACCGGTTCCTGGAACGCAAGGTCACCGTCGCCGAAGCCGGTGACGCCCCCGCGACAGAGCGCTGGACGGCGCTTGCCGCGATGCTGGGCATCGCCTTTCTCGGCGGGCTCATTCTCAATCTGATGCCCTGCGTGCTGCCCGTGCTCTCCCTGAAACTGGTTGGCGCGGTGACCTATGGCGGGGCGGACAAGGGCACGATCCGCGTCGGTTTCCTGGCCTCCGCAGCGGGAATCGTCGTCTCCTTCCTGCTGCTGGCCGGCGGGGCCATCGCCCTGAAGGAAGCCGGCCTTGCCGTCGGCTGGGGCATCCAGTTCCAGCAGCCGCTTTTCCTCGCCCTGATGGTGGCGGTGATCGTGCTGTTCGCGGGCAATCTTCTCGGCCTGTTCGAGATCGGGCTGCCGCAGCGTCTCGCCGATCTCGGGCTTTCGGTGCCGGACGGCTCCGGCGGGCGGGACGGCAGGAGCAGCCTTGCCGGTCACTTCCTGACCGGAGCCTTCGCCACCTTGCTGGCAACACCCTGCTCCGCCCCGTTTCTCGGCACGGCCATCGGCTTTGCCCTGTCCCGGGGCAACATCGAGATCACGGTGATCTTCGCCGTCATGGGGCTCGGTCTGGCCGCGCCCTATCTGCTTGTCGCGGTGCTGCCGGACCTGGCCCGTGCGCTGCCCCGGCCCGGTGCCTGGATGATTTGGCTGCGCCGCATTCTCGGCCTTGCGCTGGCCGCCACGGCACTCTGGCTTTTCACGGTCTTTGCCGCCACGGCGGCTTTGCTCGACACGATGCTGCTCGGCGCTCTGGCGCTGCTGCTGGTGGCCGCCCTGACCTGGCGGGCGCGGCAGGACCGGTACGGCCGGCGCTACGCCGCGCCGCTCGCGCTGGTCATCCTGCTCGCGGTGGCGGGTGTCGGTGTGCAGGCCACGGCCCGGGACGTGACCGGGGCGACGGACTCTGCGGATGAGGCGGCCTGGCAACCGTTCGACCGGCGCGAGATCGCCAGACTGGTGGCCGGCAACAAGACGGTACTGGTCGACGTGACGGCGGACTGGTGCCTGACCTGCAAGGTCAACAAGTCCCTTGTGCTGGAAACCGGCCCGATCTCCGGGCTGATCCTGGCGGGGGGTGTCGTGGCGATGCGGGCCGACTGGACCGCGCCGGATCCGAAGATCGCGGACTATCTCGCCTCGTTCGGGCGCTATGGAATCCCGTTCAACGCTGTCTACGGGCCGGGCGCGCCGGGCGGGATCGCCCTGCCGGAACTGCTCAGCCTGGAAGCCGTCCAATCCGCGATACGGAAAGCCGGCGGCTGACGCTGTTGGAATTCGGGCTGGTCGGCCCCATCTCAAACATCGTATTTCTCTAGCACGGAAATTCTCGTGGCCGGTTCGGCCTGACAATATACAGGGGGAGATGACTATGACGATCAAGGTAGGGGACGCGTTCCCGGCTCTGACGCTGAAAACCAACACGGCGGACGGCATTGACGATCTGGATACGGCGGCGTTCCTGAAGGGCCGCAAGGTTGTCCTTTTTGCCGTCCCTGGGGCGTTCACGCCGACCTGTTCGGTAAAGCATCTGCCGGGCTTCGTGCAGAAGGCGGGCGAGCTGAAAGCCAAGGGCGTGGATGCCGTCGCCTGCACGGCGGTGAACGATGCCTTCGTCATGGGCGCCTGGGCCAAGGATCAGGGTGCCGGCGACGCGGTGACCATGATTGCGGACGGCAATGGCGATCTGGCCAAGGCGCTCGGCCTGGAGATGGATGTCTCCGCCGCCGGTCTCGGCATGCGCTCCCAGCGCTATGCCATGCTCGTCGAGGACGGCACCGTCACCAAACTCTTCGTGGAAGAGCCGAGGGCCTTCGAAGTGTCCAGCGTCGAACACGTGCTGGCCAATATCTGACATCATGTCCGCGGACCGGAGCGGCGCCTGCCGCTCCGGCCGTGATCTCCGCACTTAGGGGAGAAACTCCCCGAGATGCGCGCTGACCTGCGGGCGGACCGCAGTGTCGAAATCATTCAGCAGCTTTTCCGTCAGCCCGTACCAGAGGGTTTCCCGATCTGCCAGGGAGGCGTCTTCGGCGATCGTGGCGCTGCGGGTGGCGAAGGCTTCGGCGACGGCCCGGCGCTTGTTCTCCGGGGTGCGGATCTCGAGACGCACGGCGACCCGGCCCTCGTAGCGTTCGGTCTGATCCGTCGTGAAGGCACCCTGCAGACCCTTTTTCACCTTCAGCTTCGTTTCGGCAACCGAGGCATCGGTGATCACCATCACCAGTTTGTCCGGGCCGCCGGTGGCCTGCAGCACATCGTTGGCCCAGCGTTCTGCAGCAGGACCGGGCGCAATGGGCATCTTGTGCTCCACGTTCGGCGCGGCGAAGGGCATGCGGAATTCATTGACCACTTCGACGGACCCGACGGCGAGCCGGATCGGTGTCTTGTGCTTGAAAGTGAGCGCCGGGAACTCCACCGTCGGCGGTGTGGCGCAGGCACCAAGCAGCGGTGCTGCGAGGACGAAAAGAAGGAAAGCAAAACGGACCCGCATCGAGACCCCCCGAGAATTGATTGAGCCGAGGCGGACACTCTACCCCAAATGATGGGGCAGCATTGTGATCAATCGCCTGCGTCTGCCCGCAGCGTCTGCAGGCCGGCTTCGTCATAGTCCCAGCGGGACTTGCAGAACTCGCAGACCACGAAAACCAGCCCGTCCACCGTCATGTCCAGCAGTTCTCCATCAGACAGCGATTTCAGCACGGATTCGACCCGGTCCTGCGAACAGCGGCAGCGTTCGGTGACCGGATGGGCCGGATAGGCCCGGATGCCGCTCTCGTGGAACAGGCGGAACAGTAGCCGGTCCGGCGCGATCCGCGTGCCGGCGATTTCTTCCGGGGTGGCGCTGCTCAGCATCACCATGGCGGTGCGCCAGGCATCCTCGTAGGCATCCATGTCGTGTATGGCGCGTGCCTTGCCGGGCTCCGGCGCATCGCCGCCGTCCAGCGGCATGCGCTGCAGCATCAGGGCACCGGCCCGCCAGATACCGAACTCGTCCTTGCGCACGGCTACATTCAGCCCGGTCTCCAGTTGCTCGGACTGGCGGAAATAGGCGTGTGTGCATTCCGCGAGAGTCTGGCCGGCGAGGGGCACGATGCCTTGATAGCGCTCGGTATCGGCGCCCTGGTCGACGGTGAAGGCGATATAGCCGCCGCCGACCAGACGCGGGACCGTCAGTTCGCCTTTCTCGACCAGGGCCGCCACGGCGTCCTCGTCGAAGGCGGCGTAACCGCGCAGCTGGCCCTCGCTGGTGACATCCGCAACCATGGTGCGGACCGGACCGTCGCCCTTGATCTGCAGCGAGAACACGCCCTCGTATTTCAGCGCGCCGGCGAGGCAGACGGTGATGGTCATCACCTCGCCGAGCAGTTTGGATACCGCGTCCGGATAGCCGTGCCGGTCCAGGATGGTGTGGACGGCGGAATTCAGACGCACCATGCGGCCGCGCAGGCCGAACGGATCGACCTGAAACGGCAGCAACAGATCATCGTGACCCGACTCTGCGAAAATGTCGGCGGTGCTCATCTCGGTCTCCGGATCAGGCGAAAGGTTTTATGAAAGACACCAATTGAGGACGGCCTTCTGCGAATGCAACCGGTTCTCCGCCTCGTCGAAGACGATGGATTGCGGCCCGTCGATCACTTCCGCCGTCACTTCCTCGCCGCGATGGGCGGGCAGGCAATGCATGAAGATCGCGTCCGGCTTCGCCTTGGCCATCAGGTCTTCGGTCACCTGGTACGGGCCGAGCTGATTATGCACGTTGGAGCTGTCGTCGCCCATGGAGACCCAGGTATCGGTCACCACGCAATCCACGTCCCTGACGGCGTCTTCGGGATCGTGCGTCAGGATGACGGTGCCGCCGTTCTTCTGTGCCCATTCCAGCAGGGCCGGGTCCGGGCTGCGTTCCGGCGGGCAGGCGATGCGGAGCTCGAAGCCGAACTTGGTCGCCGCGTGAATCCAGGAGGACGCCATGTTGTTGCCGTCGCCGCTCCAGGCAACGACCTTGCCGCGGATCGGACCGCGATGTTCCTCGAAGGCCATGATGTCCGCCATCAGCTGGCAGGGGTGGGAATGGTCCGTCAGGCCGTTGATCACGGGCACGGTGGCATGCTCCGCCATCTCGCGGATCGTGGCCTCGTCGAAGGTCCGCATCATGATGCAGTCGACATAGCGGGACAGCACCTTGGCGGTGTCGCTTACCGACTCGCCACGGCCGAGCTGCAGGTCGGCCGCGTTCAGCACCACGACGTCGCCGCCGAGCTGCTTCATGCCGACTTCGAAGGACACGCGGGTCCGGGTCGAGGGTTTCTCGAAAATCATCGCGAGTGTCTTGCCGGCGAGCGGCTTTTCGGTGCCGGCCTCGCCGCGCTTCATCGCCATGCCTTCATCGACAATGGCCCGAAGGGTCAGCGCATCGATCTGGTCGAGATCGAGGAAATGGTTCTGTTTCGTCATATCGGAGTTCCAGAATCGGGGGCGGACGCCGGCCGGCCCCGTCCGAGGGAGCCGGCCGGGTGCCTGTTCAGGCGTCCCAGTCCGCGCAGACTTTCTCGATAATGTCGCAGGCTTCGGCGACATGGCTTTCGTCGATGATCAGCGGTGGCAGGATACGCAGAACGTTTCCTCCGGCGCCGACGGTCAGCAGGCCAGCTTCGCGCAGCTTGCCCTGGAAGTCCGTATTCTTGACCTCGCAGACCAGGCCGAGCATCAGGCCCTTGCCCTTGACCGCCGAAAAGATCTTCGGATGACGCGCTGCGATTTCTTCCAGGCGTTTGTGGAAGTCATCGCCGAGTTTCGTGACGCGCTCCAGCAGGCCCGGCTCCAGCAATACGTCCAGCACCGCATTGGCGACCGCCATCCCCAGAGGGTTACCGCCGAAGGTGGAGCCATGCGTGCCCGGCGCCATGCCGGACGCGGCCTTCTCGCTCGCCAGGATGGCGCCAACCGGGAAGCCGCCGCCAAGACCTTTCGCCAGCGTCATGATGTCCGGGGCTACTCCGGCCCATTCATAGGCCCAGAGCTTGCCGGTCCGGCCCATGCCGCACTGGATCTCGTCGAAGATCAGCAGGGCGCCGAATTCGTCCGCCGCCTGGCGGAGCGCCTTCAGATATTCGACATCGGCGGTGTTGATGCCGCCCTCGCCCTGGATCGGCTCGACCAGGATGGCCGCGGTCTTGGCGCCCATCGCCTCGCGCATCTCGTTCATGTTGCCGAAAGCGACATGGCGGAAGCCTTCCGGGCGCGGGCCGAAGCCGGTCCGGTAGGTTTCGTTGTCGCCCGCGGACAATGTCGTCAGCGTCCGGCCATGGAAGGCGGAGGTGCAGCAGACGATCTCGGACCGCTCCTTCTCGCCGCGTTCCCACTGGTACTTGCGGGCGATCTTCAGCGCGCCTTCATTCGCCTCGGCACCGGAATTCGCGAAGAACACCGTGTCGGCGAAGGAATTCTGCACCAGCCGGTCGGCCAGCCGCTTCTGTTCCGGAACCTCGTAGAGGTTGGAGACATGCCACAGCTTTTCCGACTGGCTCTTCAGCGTTTCGACCAGATGCGGGTGGGCATGACCGAGGGAGTTGGTGGCGATCCCCGATGCGAAATCGAGATATCGTCGGCCTTCGGTGCTATACAGATAAGGGCCTTCCCCCCGCTCGAAAGCGATATCTATACGCCCGTATGTGGGCATCACCGTGGTAACCAACGTCCTTCTCCACCATAAAAAATGGCGGCACCGAAAACCGGCGCCGCCGGATATCGAAAAAAGCACGGAATCCGGGGGACGCCAAGGGGAATATGGTGCGCCGGAGGCGGATTCCCGCGAAACTTTGCGAATCGTGGCCTGTTCGGATGCCGCATTGGCATCAGTGTGCCGTGGTAACCGCGCAATGCGGGGGAGTCCGGTCGTGCCAAGGAGGCCGGGCATGACCGTCGAGGGCGTCAATGCCGACGCTGTCGCGGCTCAGGCCAGAGCACCCGATGTCTTTGATTATGCGAAAAACCCATAAAATCCAACACGATCCTTCATGACTCGTAAACCCCTGGCCGCTATAGTTTCCGCTCTTGCCAAGCGGAAATACCAGAAAGGAGTCCGCCATGACCGCACCCGTACAGTCGGGGCTCGCTGTTTTCGCGTTTCGTGCAGACAAGCAGCAGCAAATTGTCCAGGCCCAGGTTGTCTCCAGTGCCGTTGAAACGGCCAAGCAGATCGCCCAGTCGACTGGCGCGCAGGGCGCGTCCTCATCCGGCGTCGACATCACGGTCTGAGACCAGTCTTTTCCACAAATCCGAACCGGCGCGGTATGCGGGCTCTTGACGCCCCTGTCCCGCGCCGGTTTTGTTTTCGGCGTCTTTAGCTTCCTGGGCGCCCGGTTTTCCGGACTGAACCGCGACAGCCCCGATCGCGCGCCACTTCAAAAAGCAGCCGCCCGGTTCAGCTGCGCGGATTGGCGATCGGCTGGCTGCGGAAGTGCTTGCCCAGCTTCAGCCCCTGGCCCTGATAGTTCGAGCCGATACCGCCGGCGCCGTAGACCTTGTCCGGGATTTCGGTCAGCGGCTCGTAGACCAGGCGGCAGACCACCTGGCCGTCGGTGATCACGAAGGGCACGTCGTGGGAGCGGACCTCGAGCACGCCGCGGGTCGCCTCGCCGCCGGCCTCGGACATGCCGAAGCCCGGATCGAAGAAGCCGGCATAATGCACCCGGAACTCGCCGACCTTGGTGTCGTAGGCCCGCATTTCCGCCGCGTGGTCGAGCGGCACGGAAAGATATTCCTTCGAGGCCAGGATGTAGAACTCGTCCGGGTCCAGGATCAGTTCGCCCGGACGGTTCGGTTGCCGGAACAGGGGCTCCCAGAAATCCAGCACGTCATAGCCGTTCGGTTTGTCGATATCGATCAGGCCGGTATGCTGCTTCGCCTTGTAGCCGATCAGGCCGGTCTTCGGCTCGCCGGTCAGATCGACGCTGACCGCGACGCCTTCCTTGATATCGGCCTCCTGGCCATGCACCAGCACCACGCTGTCCTGCAGCCGCCGCATCGCCGCGTCGCTGGCCACCGGGGTGCCGCGCCGGAACCGGAGCTGGTTCAGCCGGGAGCCGGTGCGCGCGAGCACGCTGAAGGTGCGCGGGCTGATCTCGGCATAGAGCGGCCCGTTATAGCCTTCGCGCACGGTCTCGAACTCGGTGCCATGATCGGTGATCAGCCGGGTGAAGATGTCCAGCCGGCCGGTGGAGCTTTTCGGATTCGCCGTGCCCGAGACCTTGGGCGGAAGCGAGACGCTTTCCTGCAACCGGACGATGTAGACGCAGCCCTTTTCCAGCACCGCGCCGTCCCGCAGGTCGATCCTGTGCATGGCGAGGGTTTCAAGCCGCTCGGCCACGGTGGCGCTCCGCCCGGGCAGGAAGCTGGCGCGGACCCGGTAGGCCTCGGCGCCAAGCCGCAGGTCGATGCTGGAGGGCTGGATCTGGCCGTCAATGACCGGCATGTCGGACGCGATCTGCCCGCCCCTGATCATCTCCCGGATGGTTTGGCTCGGCAGAATCCCGGTGGTGCGCTTTTCGCGCGTGCCGCTGTCTGGAGTTGCCGCTGAGGCGTCTGCGGTCATGTCCCTGGTCCGCCCAATAATCCCGATTTGGCGCAAAATAGCAGACGGCGCCGCCGGGACCAGCGGTTTTGTTGGTCAGCTCCGGATCTTGTAGCCGCGCTTCAGCAGCATGTAGCAAAGCAGGCCGAGCAGCAGGTTCATCACCGTCAGCACGGCGGCGCCGACCAGCGGGTCGCTGTCGGACCAGCCGATCAGGCCGTAGCGCACACCGTCGATCATGTAGAAGAACGGGTTGAGGTGGGCGAGCTGGTTCCAGATACCGGGCAGCCGGTCGATCGAGTAGAAGGTGCCGGACAGGAAGGCGAGCGGCTGGATGACGAAGTTCGTCACCGACGAGAGGTGGTCGAACTTCTCCGCCCACATGCCGGCGGCGATGCCGATCAGGGCCATGGCCAGCGAGGCGGACACGGCGAAGAAGATGGCCACCGGCCAGTGCGCCGCATGGAAGCCGACGGCGAACGACATGGTGACGACGGTGGAGACCCCGACGATCATGCCGCGCGTCACCCCGCCGAGGGCGAAGGCGGCCAGCAGCTCGCCCGGCCCGAGCGGCGGCATCAGCACGTCGACGATATTGCCCTGCACCTTCGAGATCATGATCGAGGAGGAGGTGTTCGCGAAGGCGTTCTGCATCATCGCCATGACCACCAGGCCGGGGGCGAGGAATTCGGAATAGGAAATGCCGTCGCCGATGTCGATCGAGCGCTCCAAGGCAAGAGTGAAGATCGACAGGAACAGCAGGGAGGTGACGACAGGGGCGAACACCGTCTGGGTGATCACCTTGAGGAACCGCCGGACCTCTTTCTCGTATAGCGTCCAGACGCCGATCCAGTTCACCGGGCCGACCCGGCGGACGAACGGAACCGGGACGGCGTCGGCGTTGGCATTCGAGGCGGAGGGGCGGTCTGTCATGAACTGGGCCGTTGGCTTAGGTTGCGGTGCGGGCGCACAATAGGCCCTGATGACTTGTGACAGCAACCAGATGGGGGCAGTGGCGCGCTAAGCAAGCCGCGCCGGCCCGGAACCCGCATGAATGATGCCTCCAGATATGGCGGTACGGCAAAGCGGCGCCGCGAGAAAAAGCCGCCGAAACCGGTCACCGAGAGCTACCTGCGCAATGTCGCGCTCTGGTACATGGAGCGCTATGCCAGCTCCGCCGCGAACCTGAAGGCGGTGCTGATGCGGCGGGTCCGGCTGTCATCCGCCTATCACGGCAGTGATCCGGCAGAGGGCGCGGAGATGGTCGAGGCCGTTATCCAGCGCTACACCGAGGCAGGCATCCTGAACGACAGGCTGTTCGCCGAGACCCGGGTCCGGTCCCTTGTAGCGCGCGGCACATCGACCAAAATGATCAAACGCAAGCTGATGGAAAAAGGTGTTTCCTCGGACGATATCGACGCGGCCCTGGCCGGAATTCTCGATCAGGAGAACGGCGAGCTGGCGTCGGCGGCGCGCTATGCCCGGCGGCGGCGGATCGGACCGTTCCGGCTGCCGGAAAAGCGCGAGGAGAATCGCGACCGGGACATGGGGGCGCTCGCCCGGCAGGGCTTTGGTTTCGGGATTGCGGCCAAAGTGGTGGACGCGGAGAGCCCGGAATCGCTCGAGGAGGAAATCGAGGACGGATGCGAATACTAGAGGGTGCGACGGCGCAGCGCACAAAAATCGCTTAACCGTAGAGAAACGGTTGTTATAGTTACGGCAAATCAAACACAGCGAATGCGGTGGTCAGACCGCGCAAAAGCTCAAGGGGGTAACAATGTGGGACGTGCATGATTTTCCGGTGCCGGCGGACATCGCCAAGACGGCCCATGCGGACGCAGCCAAGTACGAGAAGATGTACAGGGAGTCGGTCGAGAACCCGGACGGTTTCTGGGCGGAGCACGGCAAGCGGCTCGACTGGATAAAGCCTTACAGCAAGGTCAAGGACGTCTCCTTCGACGCAAAGGACCTGCACATCAAATGGTTCCATGACGGTACCCTGAACGCGGCTGCGAACTGCCTTGACCGGCATCTTGCGACGCGCGGCGATCAGGTGGCGATCATCTGGGAAGGCGACGATCCGAAGGACGACAGGAAGATCACCTATCGCGAGCTGCATCGCGACGTCTGCAAATTCTCCAATGCCTTGAAAAATCTTGGCGTGAAGAAGGGCGACCGGGTGACGATCTATCTGCCGATGATTCCGGAGGCCGCGGTCGCCATGCTGGCCTGCGCCCGGATCGGGGCTGTGCATTCCATCGTCTTCGGCGGCTTCTCGCCGGACGCGCTGGCAGGGCGCGTTCAGGATTGCGAATCCAATATCGTCATTACCTCGGACGAAGGGCTGCGCGGCGGCCGGCCGATCCCGCTGAAAGCCAACACGGACAAGGCGCTGGAGAACTGCCCCGACTGCAAGACGGTGGTTGTCGTCAAGCGTACCGGCGGCAAGATCAACTGGGTCGAGGGCCGGGATCACTGGTATCACGAGATCTGCGATGCCGCCTCCGAGGATTGCCCGCCGACGGAAATGGGCGCGGAAGACCCGCTCTTCATCCTCTACACGTCGGGCTCGACCGGGAAGCCGAAGGGTGTGTTGCACACCACCGGCGGCTACATGGTCTTTGCCTCGATGACGCATGAATATGTCTTCGATTATCAGGACGGTGAGGTTTACTGGTGCACGGCCGATGTCGGCTGGGTCACCGGGCACAGCTACATCATCTACGGTCCGCTGGCGAACGGGGCCACCACCCTGATGTTCGAGGGCGTGCCGAACTATCCGGACTTCAGCCGCTTCTGGCAGGTCTGCGACAAGCACAACGTTTCAGTCTTCTACACCGCGCCGACGGCGATCCGGGCGCTGATGCGCGAGGGCGACGGGCCGGTCAAGGCGACCAGCCGGAAGAGCCTGCGCATCCTCGGGTCGGTCGGAGAACCGATCAATCCGGAAGCCTGGATGTGGTACCATGAGGTGGTTGGCGACAAGCGCTGCCCGATCGTCGATACCTGGTGGCAGACGGAGACCGGCGGCATCCTGATCACGCCGCTGCCGGGTGCGACGAAGCTGAAGCCGGGCTCGGCGACGCTGCCCTTCTTCGGCGTGCAGCCGGTCCTTGTCGATGCCGACAACAAGGTCCTGGAGGGCGCGGCAGAGGGCAACCTCTGCATGGCGGACAGCTGGCCGGGCCAGATGCGCACGGTCTATGGCGACCATGAACGCTTCATACAGACCTATTTCACCACCTTTCCCGGCCGCTATTTCTCCGGCGACGGCTGCCGCCGGGACGAGGACGGCTATTACTGGATCACCGGCCGCGTCGACGACGTGATCAACGTCTCCGGCCACCGCATGGGCACCGCCGAAGTCGAGAGCGCACTGGTCGCGCACGACAAGGTCGCCGAAGCGGCTGTCGTCGGCTACCCGCACGACATCAAGGGCCAGGGCATCTACGCCTATGTCACCCTGAATGCCGGGCTGGAGCCGTCGGAAGAGCTGCGCAAGGAGCTGGTGACCTGGGTCCGCAAGGAAATCGGCCCGATCGCCTCGCCGGACCTGATCCAGTGGGCGCCCGGCCTGCCGAAAACCCGCTCCGGCAAGATCATGCGCCGCATCCTGCGCAAGATCGCCGCCAACGAGCAGGACCAGCTGGGCGACACCTCGACCCTGGCCGAGCCGGCGGTGGTGGACGATCTGGTCGATAACCGGATGAATAAATAACACCCAGGCGCGGGGCCCGTTTCTGCGGGCTCCGCTCCGGAACGTTCGGCATTCCGGCGTCAGGTTGGGGCGGTGCGCGCCGGGTCAGGCAGGGTTCCGCTGGATCAGCAGCTTGGCGATGATCAGGCGCTGCATCTCGTTCGTTCCCTCGGCGATGGCGAGCAGCGGGGCATCCCGGTAATAGCGCTCGATATTATATTCCTTGGCATAGCCGTAGGCGCCATGCAGGCGCATCGCCTCCAGGCTGTTATGCAGGGCGGCCTCGGTGGCGAACAGCTTCGCCATCCCCGCTTCCATGTCGCAGCGCTCGCCCCGGTCATAGGCGGCGGCGGCCTGTTCCGTCAGCAGCCGGGCGGCCTCGACCTGGGTCGCCATGTCGGCCAGTTTCAGCTGGATTGCCTGATGCTCCGCGATCGGTTTGCCGAAGGTCTTGCGGACCTGTGAATATTGCACGGATTCCTCAAGGCAGGCCCGGGCGATGCCGACGCCGCGGGCGGCGACATTGATCCGGCCGAGTTCCAGCCCGCCGAGGATCTGCTGCATGCCGCGTCCTTCCTCGCCGCCGACCAGGTTGTCCTCCGGGACAAAGTAGTCGTCGAGGGTGAACCCGGCGGAATCGATGCCCTTGTAACCGAGCTTTTCCAGTTTCTTGGTGACGGTGAAGCCGTCGCCCTTTTCGACCAGGAACAGGCTCATGCCCTTGTGCCGGGGCGTTGCATTCAGGTCGGTCTTGGCCAGCACGGCGAGGATATGGCCGTGATAGGCATTGCTGATCCACATCTTGGTGCCGTT
Source organism: Nisaea sp. (assembly GCF_040217065.1). Taxonomy (GTDB): domain Bacteria; phylum Pseudomonadota; class Alphaproteobacteria; order Thalassobaculales; family Thalassobaculaceae; genus Nisaea. The sequence goes on along the minus strand of NZ_JAVJNX010000004.1, from coordinate 568,632 downwards.
CAGCCGGTAGCCGCCTTCGGTCTTGTCGGCGCGCAGACGGATCGCCTGCAGGTCCGTGCCGGCGTCAGGCTCGGTCAGCGCGATGCCGCCACGCAGCTCGCCGCTGGCGAAGCGCGGCAGCCAGGCCGCTTTCTGCGCCTCGGTGCCGGAGCGCTCGACCGCGGCAGCCATGATCAGGTGCGAGTTGAAGATGCCGGAAATCGACATCCAGACCCGGCTGACCCGCTCGACGATCTTCGTATAAGTCGAGGCTGACAGCCCGAGCCCGCCCCAGTCCTCGCCGATGGTGGCGCCGAACAGACCGAGTTCCGCCATCTTGCCGACAATGTCCTCGGGCCAGGCATCCTGGGCTTCCAGCATGTGGGCATAGGGCGCCACATCGCGGACGAGGAAGCGCTCGACAGCGTCAAGAATCATACGTTCTTGCTCGGCACGTTCCTCGGGTGTGAGGCCGGACGGGTGCACGGCGACGGCTGCGGTCATGGAAACTTTCCTCCCGGGAGACCCGGCTTCAGTGCGCTGGCAGGACGCCAGTCATCGTGTTCTTGATCAACCGAAAATACCGGTTTTCTTATATCTTTGAACTTAAGATATAGCGAAAAATAAGCCCCGAGAGGGCAATAACCAGAAAAATCCGGATAATATGGAAGGCCGCGACCAGCGGAACGCCCAGTTCAAGGACCGCAGCGGTGATGCTCATTTCCGCCATGCCGCCGGGCGATACGGACAGCACCATGCTGGCGGCCGGCAGGCCGGTCACGTCCGCAACGCCAAGGCCGAACATGATATTGAGTCCGACCAGCACCAGCGTGCTGATGACGGCGTGGGGCAGGAACCGTTTCAGCGGCAGCACCAGCTCGCGGCGATAGCGCAGGCCGATGAAGGTCCCGATCAGCACCTGCGAGAGATTGAGCAGCTCCCGCGGCATGCCCGAGAGATTCAGTTCCAGCACGGTGACCAGCGCGGCGGCGGCGAGTGGGCCGAGCAGCCAGGCATTGGTGATCTTGCGCCAGGCCATGAACCCGCCGAACAGCAGAGAGAGGGCGATCAGGACGGGGAATCCCTGCAGGTCGAAGGGCAGCTTCTGTACATCGAACGGGGAATGTCCGACGGCCCCAAGCAGGGTCAGCGCGGTCGGAATCGTGGTGACGACACAGAGGATGCGCAGGGACTGGGCGAGGGATACCGGCGCCATCTCGCCGCCCCATTTCGTCGCCTGCAGGGCCATTTCGACCACACCGCCGGGCACGCTGGCGAAATAGGCCGTGGCCATGTTCACCTTCGCCACCTTGCGCAGATAGAGCGCGGAGGCCAGCCCGAACAGGATGGAGGCCAGCGCGCAGATCACCATCACGGCGATATGGTCGACCACGAATGCGGCAACGGCGGGTGTGAAATTGAGACCGATGCCGGTGCCGAGCAGAAGCTGTCCGGTCTGCCGGGCACCCTTCGGCATGGAGAGCGTGACGCCCGTCATGCTGAGTATGCCGACCGATAGCATGGGGCCGAGCAGCCAGGGCAGCGGGACGCCGAGAAAGGCAAATGCCCAACCGGCGCCCGCCGCGAAGGCAAAGCTGGCGAGATGGCGGGCCGGAGCGGGTATGGACATGGGGCGGACAGGACCGGTGCGCGGCCGGTTTCCGGAGTCGGTTCTGCGGCCATCGAATGAAATGATACCCGAACTTAGGCGGTCCGCGGCGTTCCGGTCAATCGCTTGACGGTGCTTTGGTCCCCATGCATGGGATGAATTTCACATGGTCGAATAACAGGGACCCGTTCGATGATGGAAGAGAGCCTGCAAGACCGGTTCCTTGCCGTTGTGCTGGAGAACCCGGTGAACCGGACCATTCTGCAGCGGATGCCCGATCTCGGCGTCGAGGATACCTGGCTGGTCGCCGGCTGTCTTTTCGGCGCGATATGGAATGCACTCTCCGGCCGTCCGCTGACCGAGAATATCCGGGATTACGATGTTTTCTATTATGACCCGGATACGAGCTATGAGGCGGAGGACGCAGTGATCCGGCGCGGCGCCGCCCTGTTTGCCGATCTCGGGGTCGAGGTCGAAATCCGCAACCAGGCCCGGGTCCCGCTCTGGTTCGAGGCCCGGTTCGGGGCGCCCTATCCGCCGATTTCGGAATCCCGGACCGGCATCGACCGGTTCGTCGTCGCAGGCACCTGTTGCGGCATTTCGCAAGCGGGCGAGGTGCGTGCGACTTACGGCTTCGAGGATATGTTCGCGGGGGTTCTGCGCCGCAACCCGATCAGCCCGACGCCGCATCAGTTCCGGTTCAAGTGCGGGAGCTACCGGGAGCGCTGGCCCTGGCTGAGAATCGTGGAACAGACGGACGGTGCCGGTACCTCCTGATCCGCGAACCGTGGTAAGCCCACCGATGGAGACAAGGGAGATAGGCATGGACGAGAAGCAACAACCTGACGACAAGCCGGACACTGCAGGTGTGGTCCTGCCGCCGCCGCTCATTCTTCTGATCGTCATTGTCATCGGTGCGGGGCTCGAAATGTTCGTGCCCCGCCCGTTCGCGCCGGACTGGGCCCAAACCTTCCTCGGCCCGTCCCTGGTCGTCGGCGCAATCGGCCTTGTGATCATCGCGGAGCGCCAGTTCAAGCGGGCAGGAACCAGCGTCAAACCCTGGATGCCGAGCACCGCTCTCGTTACCACCGGGATCTTTTCGATCAGCCGCAATCCGATGTATCTCGCTATGGTCATCCTGCTGGTCGGCCTGTCACTGGCCGGCAACACGCTGTGGATGCTGACGGCCATCGTCGGCTTTGTCGGAATGATGCATTTTGGCGTCATCCTGCGCGAGGAAGCCTATCTCGAACGGCTTTTCGGCGTGGCCTATACAGACTACAAGGCACGGGTCCGGCGCTGGATCTAGAATGCTCTCGTTCCATGATTAATCTGCACTCTCTCTTTTTCGAGCGCTGCCCGCGTGCGACAGTCCGGTCTCACTTCTACGGGGGCTCAGACCATGAGCGGACGGGTTATTCTGGTGACAGGCGCAGCCAGCGGCATCGGCGCCGCGGCGGCCCGGAAGCTGGCGGAAAGCGGCGACCGGTTCCTGCTGCATACGCGCGCCAATCTCGACGGTCTCAATCGCGTGGCGGAGCAGGTGCGCGCGAAAGGGGCGACGGCCGAAACCGTGCTGAAGGATCTGGCCGAAACGGGCGCGGGCCAGTCTTTGATCGAGACTTGTTCCGAACGCTTCGGAGGGCTCGATATCCTCGTTGCCAATGCCGGTTACGCGGACAAGGCGCCGCTCGGCGAGGCCGGTGTGGAGCGGTTCGAGCAGGCGCAGAATGCCATTTCCCGATCCTTTTTCGAGATGGCGGAGACGGCCCTGCCGCTGCTGGAAGCCTCCGCCTTGGGCCGGGTTGTCGCTGTCGGGGCCTTCGGGCCGCATGTTTGGCGTACCGACCTTCCGGCCTTCCCGGCGACGGCGGCGGCAAAAGCCTCTCTTGAAGCCACGGCCCGCGCGCTCGCCCTCAGGCTGGCGCCGTCCGGCGCGACCGTGAATGTCGTCGCGCCGGGCTTCATCGAGAAAGATCCGGGCACCCATTCGGCGATGACGCCGGAAGGTGTGGCGGCACTCTCCGCCCGCATTCCACTGGGGCGGCGGGGCACGACGGTGGAGGTGGCGGCGGTGATCGGCTTTCTCGCCTCGGCCGAAGCGAGTTACGTTACCGGGCAAGTCATCCATGTGAATGGCGGTTTGATCTAGGGGGAACTGATGACTGAGAAACGTATTGCCGGGGTGATTGGCCTTGGTTCCATGGGAATGGGCGCTGCCCGGTCTCTGGTTGCATCCGGTGTCGAGACCTGGGGCACGGATGTGCGCGCCGAGTCCGTTGCGGATATTGTCGCCAATGGCGGCAAGGGCGCGGCCAGCCCGGCGGAGCTGGCATCGAAGGTGGATGCACTGCTGGTGCTCGTCGTCAACGCGGCCCAGACCGAGAGCGTGCTGTTCGGCGAGACCGGCGCGGTCAAGCACATGAAAAAGGGCGCCGTCGTCGTCGCCAGCAGCACCGTACCGGCGGCCTATGCGCGGGAGCTCGAGGGCCGGCTGGCGGAATATGGTCTGCTGATGGTCGATGCACCGGTCAGCGGTGGCGCGGCCAAGGCGGCGACCGGCGAGATGACGGTGATGGGCTCCGGCACGCCGGCGGCTTTCGAGGCGGCGGAGTTCCTGCTGAACGGGATTGCCAGCAAGGTCTACCGGCTGGGCGATCAGGCCGGACCGGGCTCGACCGTGAAGACCATCAACCAGTTGCTTGCGGGCGTGCATATCGCGGCGGCGGCGGAAGCCATGGCGCTCGGTATCCGGGCGGGTGTGGCACCGGCCGACCTGTTCGAGGTGATCTCCAACTCCGCCGGTGCCTCCTGGATGTTCAACAACCGGGTGCCGCATATTCTCGACGGGGATTATGCGCCGCTCAGTGCCGTGAATATCTTCGTGAAGGATCTCGGCATCGTGCTGGAAACCGGCAAGGAGCTGACCTTCCCGTTGCCGCTGTCGGCGGCGGCGCACCAGCAGTTCCTGGGCGCGGCCGCGGCCGGGCTTGGCAAGGAAGATGATTCCGCCGTCATCAAGGTGTTCCAGAAACTTGCCGGGATCGACCTGCCTGAAGCCAAGGACGCCAAGGACGACTGATCAGAGCAGGCAGAGCAGCCCGTAGCAGGACGCGCCGAACAGCTTCACCGCCAGCAGATAGCCGATCAGGTCGAGCAGAAATGTGACACCGAGGATCGGCAGGGCAACGAAGCCGAAAAAGTAAAGCGCAGCCCAGCGGGTGAAGCGGCGGCCGGGAATCCGGTGGCCGTGAATCATGGGCGGCTTTTTGAATTGTGCGAGCACGGACATGGGCTAAGACTAGCCGCTGAACGGGGACGGGGGAACCTGCAATGGCGGCTGCCGCCAAAGCGCAGACGGACAGGGTGCAGAAGGACAGGCGCGGCGAGGAGCTGGACGGTATCGTCGCGCTCTGGGACGCGGTCGATCAGCGGCGCTGGGATGAGCTGATCGCGAAGGCGGACCGCGCGGCGCTGGAGCAAGCCTCCGCCTATGGCATGGCCATGAGCCGGGCCTCTGCCTATAGCCCCGTCACGGCGGTCTTCATGCGCGGTCCGGAGCGGGTGGCGCTCGCCCTGATCCTCGAATGGCGTTTTCCAGGCGGCTTCCGCATCGCCAAGCTGACGCGCGGGCCGGTCTTCCTTGCGGACGTTACCGACACGGAGCGGGCGGCGATCTTCCGGCTGATCAAGCAGCGCTATCCGGTCGCGAAGCTCAATCTCTTCCTCATGACCCCTGAACTGCCTGCCGGTGCGGAGAGCGACGCGCTCCTGCGCGATATCGGCATGCGCCCGATGGTGACCGGCTACAGTACCGTCTGGCTCGATCTGCGTCCGGAGCTGGAGACACTTCGGGCCGGGTTGCATGTGAAATGGCGCAACCAGCTCAAACTCGCGGAAGCGGAGCCGCTCCGGGTACGCAGCGGCTATGGCGGCGCGCCGATGGAATGGCTGCTCTCCCGGCATGACCAGCATCGAAAGCGGCGCAAGTTCCGGGCGCCGGCGGGCGCCTTCGTTGCCGCCATCGCGGATAGCGGACGGGACAAGCGCGCGACACAGGTATTCACCGCCTATGTCGGTAGCGAGCCGATCGCCGCGATCCTGACCATCCGGCACGGCACTTCCGCAACCTATTACGTCGGCTGGACCGGGGTGGAGGGGCGCGAGAAACAGGCGCACAATCTGCTGCTCTGGAAAGCGATCATCAAGCTGAAGGAAGCTGGCGTCGAATGGCTCGATCTCGGCGGCGTCGACGGCCTGCACATGCCGGGCGTCTCCCGTTTCAAGCTCGGCGTCGGTGGCGAGCTGGTGACGCTGGCGGGGACGTATCTCTAGCGGTCAGCTCTCTTTCGCCTGTGCCGCAGCCTTGGCCCGGAGCTCTGCAAAGCGCACCAGCCTTTCCTCGACCAGCCGGTTGACGCTGCCGGACGGATAGGTGCCGTCCGTCCCCCGCTCGCCGGCCGTCGTGCCCGTCAGCACCTCGATGCCTTCCGCGATCGTGGCGATTGGCAGGATGCGGAAGCGCTTGTCCTTACAGGCATCGACCACGTCCGCGCGCAACATCAGATGCTTCACGTTCGAGGCCGGGATCATCACCCCTTGTCTGCCGGTCAGGCCGCGCGCCGCGCAGACATCGAAGAAGCCCTCGATCTTCTCGTTTACCCCGCCGATGGCCTGCACCGCGCCCATCTGGTTCACCGAGCCGGTGACGGCGAGAGACTGGTCGATGGACAGGCCGGAAAGCGCGGACAACAGGGCATAGAGCTCGGCCGAGGAGGCGCTGTCGCCGTCGACGCCGCCATAGGATTGCTCGAAGGTCAGCGTCGCGGCGAGGGCCATCGGGGCGTCCGCCGCATAATTCTGCGCCAGAAAGCCGGAGAGAATCATCACGCCCTTGGAATGCAGGGGGCCGCCCAGCTCGACTTCGCGTTCGATATCGATGACCTTGCCGGCGCCGACCCTGACCGTGGCGGAAATCCGGCTTGGCTTGCCGAAGGCGAAATCGCCGATAGACAATACGGACAGGCCGTTGACCTGGCCGACCCTGGCACCGTCGCAGTCGATAAGCACCGTGCCGCGGGTGATCTGCTCAACCGTCCGCTCCCGGAGCCTGTCGGCACGGTGAATCTGGGCGGCGATGGAGCGATCCACGTCCGTGCGGCTGACTTTGGCCTTGCCATCCTCGCCGGCAAAATAATCCGCTTCCCGCATCAGATCGGCGATCTGCCCGACGCTGGTCGACATGCGCTCCGAGTCGCCGGCCAGACGTGCCGCATGTTCCATCACGCGCTCTATGGCTGGGCGGGCAAAGGGGCGCAGCTTGTTGTTGCGGGCAATGGTGGCGACCAGCCGGGCGAACAGAGCGTCGTTCTCCGGCGTACGCTCGATGATTTCCTCGAAGTCGGCGGCGACCTTGAACAGGTCATGGAAATCAGGATCGAGGGCCGAGAGCATGAGGTACAGCCGATGGTCCCCGAACAGAACGATCTTCAGGTCGAGCGGGATCGGGTCCGGCTGCAGCGAGACGACGGTCGCCGTTGCCGTGTTTGTATTCGGCGCCTCAATGGTGATCTTCTCCGCATAGAGGGCGCGTTTCAGCGCTTCCCAGCTCATCGGGTTGAGCAGAAGCTTGTCCGCATTGATCAGCAGGAATCCGCCATTGGCCCGATGCAGGGCGCCGGGCTGGATCAGCGAGAAGTCAGCGACCAGCGTCCCCATATGGGCGTAATACTCGATCCGGCCGACCAGCTTGCTCAATGCCGGATGGTCTTCGACCACAACCGGGGCACCGCCCGCCGGACGGTTCGAGACGAGGACATTCACCTGATAGCGGTGCGCGGGATCGTTCTCCACGGCGCTTTCGCCGCCACCGTCCGGCACGATTCCAGGACTGCCGTCCTCAGCATTCAGGAACAGGCCGATATGGTCGACCATATCGTCGGCAACGGCCTTCACATGTTTCAGGGCCGCGTCGGCCGACGCCATTTCCGTTTCGACATCCGCGATTTCCTGTTCGATCACCCGGCGGGCCGTCTCGCGGCTGATCTTCCGCAGGGTGCGCTGGCGGTCCCGCTCGATATGGGGCATGGCGCGAAGGACCTTCTGCAGCTCCTCCATCATGCCCTTCGTCGCTTCCTGATAGCGTTTCTGGGAGGCTTCGGGGAGTTTCTGGAAGGCTTCTGGCGCCATCGGCGTTTTGCCGGAAAGCGGCGCGAAGGCAAAACCCTGCGGCGTCCTGATCAGGGTCAAGCCCTGTTTGCGGGCCTGCTCGTCGACAGATTCCAGGGACTTTTGCTGCTTATCCGCCGCCTCCTTGTTCACGGCCTCGATCCGCAGACGGTAATCCTCGCTTTCGAACAGCGTCGGGATAACCGCCGTGAGGTCGGTCACCAGCTCCTGCATGGCACGGCGGAACGACTCCGCGCGACCGGCCGGCAGGGCGATGGCGGTCGGTGTGTAGGAATTCTGGAAATTATGCACATAGACCCAGTCGCACGGGACCTCGATCTCGGTCCTGCGCTGTTCAAGGTAGCGCTTCACCGCCATGTGCTTGCCGGACCCCTTGGGCCCTATGACAAAAAGATTGTAGCCCCGTTGCCGCATCCGGGCAGCGAAACGGACTGCGCCGAGGGCCCGCTCCTGACCGATCAGGGCCTCGATATCCTCGAGGTCGTCGGTGCTCTTGATCGAAAGCGGCCGAAGGGTCGTCCTGGTGTAGAGGTCTTTGACAGAGAGAGGCTTCACGGACATTGCTGGATTCCTCAGAAACCGATCCTGATGATATGCCGCCGGATCAAAGCTGGCGAGAACCCTATTCTTGTTTCGAAGATCTTGACTCGTCGCCGGTGCCGCGAATTTCCAGCACGCGGTCCCGCAACCGGGTCAAGCCGCGGTCGGGCATCCCCAGTTCATCCAGGTGTTCCACAGTGTTGAAGAGATACTCGGCGCAGGGGCCGAGAAAACCATGCGCCCGCTCGATGGTTTCGGCCATCTCTTCTTCGGGAAGCTGGCCGACATAGCGTTCGTGTGTGCGGTTCATCACGAAACCGATGGCGCGGAAAGGCCCGTCCGGACCGGTCATCGAAAGCCAGCGCGGAATGTAGGCGTCGCTTACCATTTCCCGCCGCCAGACAATCTCGAGTTCCTCGGCGGCATTTTCCTGCGCGATGCGGAAGGCAACGCCGCGGCAGCAGCCGCCGCGATCCAGTGCCAGCGTCAGACCCGGCACTTCGGGCGATCCTCGGCCGAGATGGGTCTGCAGGCAGAACCGCCGGTGATAACCGTAGGCGGTGGCACAGCATTTGTCGGCGAAATGAAATGACGGGTTCCAGATCAGCGATCCGTAACCGAACAGCCAGACATCAGTTTCAGGCACGCCGCCGGGAAACATCGAGGTGAGCGATGCATGCAGCTCCGCGTCGCTGAGTACCTTGTAAGTCACTGCATTTTTCCGGATCAGGTCGCGGATGTGACCCGAGCGGATGGAATCGCGCGTGAGAGGAGTGTGCTGGTGATCTGCCATAGACGTGACCCTAGCGGACTTCTCCGGCCGGGCAAGTCCGACAGTCGGATCGGTGCTGTTCGATTTTCGGCAGAATGGAAAAGTTCAGGCGCCGGTGCGGCTTCCGGTCGGGCAGGTTTCCAGCCGATAGGGGCAAACACAAATACGTGTGCGGTACGCACCAATTGCGTGAAATTGCCTCGACTTTTCCTGCTCTTAAAACTTACCTGTCCGGCGGTGTTCCGGTATCGTCCTAAAATCGGCGCCATATTTGGTATGATTTATGCGTGCAGTTTTTCGGATTGCCTGGGCCCGCTTTACTGTCCGGTCGGGCGACCGCATGGATTTCGCGGTATAGATCAGGTTTTCGGGGGAAGGCAATCCGTTCATGGCGGAGAAAGTAGATTTCAGCAGCGTCCATTTTCTGATCGTTGACGGCAACGCGCTGTCCGCCGATCTGGCGCGCGACCTGTTGCTGACGATGGGAGCGACGACGGTGTTCGTCGCACACAGTTTCGATGAGGGACTGGCGGTTCTCGGCTCCGATTCCGTCGACGTCTTGCTGACCGAGCTCCATCTGCCGCCGCGCAACGGTCTCGATCTGATCCGCGCCGTGCGTGACGGAAAGACCAAGGCGCATAAGCAGATGCCGATCCTGGTGATGTCGGCGATGTCCGCGGTGGAGCATGTTTTCGAGGCGCGGGACGCAGGCGTTACGGAGTTCATCGCAAAGCCCTACGGTGTTGAGGGGTTTTACCGGCGCATGGTCGGTATCATTGCGCGGCCGCGGGCTTTCGTAGACAGTAAAGACTATTATGGTCCTGACAGACGTCGCCGCCAGGTTCCCATTACCGGGCCGGATCGGCGAGAGTAACAGCTAGGGTGTCTCATTGACTGCGGCAAAATCGAAGGAAAAATCGAAACTTTTGCCTCCAGCGGAGGATTTGACCCAGCGAGCCGTCAACAGTACGACCGGCATGGATCTGCGCCTCAGCCCGGCCGTTCTGCGGCGGCTGGAGGAAGTCGTCAATGAGTCCCGCGAGCGATTTGTGGTCGATTTAGCGGCCCGGCTTCGGACGTTGCGTGCGAGTATGCAGGCCCGGAGCAGCGGGCAAATGAGTGACCCCGAACTCTTGACGCTGGTGTTCGAAGAAAGCCTGCAGATCAAGGGCATGGGCGGCACGATCGGCTATCAGATTCTCAGCATGATCGCCACGGTTCTGAACGATTTTGTGGCTGGACGGCAGGATCTGGGCCGGATCCAGTTCGAAATCCTGCAGCTGCATATTGACGCCATGTATGTCGTGATCGCGGACCGCATCACGGACAATGGCGGAATATTGGAAGACCAGGTGCTGAGCGGCCTCAGAATGGCTGTCCGGAAGTTCGGCTGATGAGCAAATCCGGTGACAGACGGGCCATGTGCGCATATTCTGTGAGTATGCATTTGACTGGAGCCTTTGATGGCTGATTTCGACACGACCGATCGTAAAGCACTGGGCATTCTCTCGGACACCGTTTCAGAGAAATTGGGCCCGTCCGACAAGGTCACGCGGGAGATCCGGCGCGCCTATACATCGGGCAAGCAGATCGACCGTTTCATGGCGCGCGCGGCGTTCGATTCCCTGCCGGACTGGCAGCGCAGCGACATAGGCTCCGCCGCGGAACATCTGGCGCACGCGATCATTCGGGAAGAGCTTGGCGGTACGGTTCCGTTTGGAACCGAACGCGACTGGCGTGATATGGACATGCCGAAGGGGCGTGCCCGTTTGCCGCGAAATTCGGATACAGCCGGAGACATGCAGTCACCGCCGCGTTTTCTCACGCGTACAACCCGTTAGCGAACAAGGCGTGCGTTTCGCCTCGTGCCGGTCTGCGATATCCGTCGTTGTGAAATGATCGGCATTGTTTTTTGATGTCCGGATCGGATAGTGTTTGGCGCATTTTGAGATAATTTTGATGTCCTGGATGCTGTCGTTGTCCATATGTCGATTTGGCCGGTTTTGCACCGGTCATGGACAAGCAGGTTCAGTTTAAGGAGTCGGATATGCGCGGCAGGGAGCCGGTGCAACAGTTTGTTGTCGTTGAACATGTTGCAAAAGAGTTCGCGCGGTTCCTGAACCGTGTCCAGAATGATCAGGTCGATATCCTGGGCTCGTTCCTCATCGAGAATGAGTGGGACAAGTACAAGAAGGATGCCGAGGGCGTCGTTCAGTCACTTGAACTGGCAGGCTTTGCGATTGTCCCGAAAGAGCCGACGGACGCCATGATCGCGGGAGCCGACAAGACGCTTGCCGGCGGCCTGATGGGGCAGCGCGGCGCCCGGGTCTATGTCGAGGCCGTGTTCGGCGCCATGGTCGACGGCTGGATCGCCACCTACAATCCAAACCTGATCCTTGATATCTTCTCGATGGCCCTGTCGCGGGCATCCAATCCGCGCGCCCGGCGTGACAGCGGCGGCATGGATTCCTCGTTTCAGCGTTTTCGGAAACATTCCCAGGATATGTTGGCGGGCCTGATCAAGAACGGTCAGGTCATCGTTCCGGACGAGCCGACCCCCGAGATGGTCGCGGCCGGCGTGGCGGAGACTGCCGAAATCCGAAACCAGACCAACCAGCAGGTTAGCATCGGCGCGGATCCGACCTATCTCTCCAACCTCTATGAAAACATGGTCGAGGCGCGCCCGAGATAGGGGTTGCCGGTAGATCTAGGATTTGCCGCTCGGCTTGAACGCGGCGGCGAGAAGCGTCACGGCCTGTTTGTGCCGGGCGCTGCCGGCCGGCGGCGGCGGTGCAGAACTGCGCGTGCTTGACATGGTCTGGGCGCCGCCCTTGCTGATCGCGTCCAGAAGGGTTGCCGAATGGTCCACCGGGCGGGCACGCTTGCTGGCAGGTTTGCGGCGGCCGGCGCGGCCGGACAAGGCCCGTTGCACGGCGAGCGCGCAAAGATTGTTCAGAAATGGCGCAACCAGCGCGGATTTCAGTTTCTCGTCTGATTCCGCCCAGACCCTGAGCAGCAAGGATGCCTCATGGCGGTTGGCGCCAGTCGCCTCAAGCGCTTCGAGGGCTTTTGTCTGTGCATAGTCCTTAGCCATTCGCCACCTGCCATTCCGGAGACCAATTCCGTTCCCGAACAATAGCATAGATCGCGTCAATTCGTGTATCCGATAACTGCGCTCCGTCGCGCATCGTGACAGCCTCTTGGCGCCGTTCCGCCGCGCCATATATCGCTTTCAGCGGGATTCGGCTGCAGTCGGGTGCGACAAGAGCGGGAGTTGACCATGATTTGGCGACGGGTAGTGCTTCGCGGGCCGTTTCTCCGGGTGGCAGGCCTCTGCCTCCTCCTGCTGTTGCTTCGGCTTGTCGGGGGCGTGGAGGCGCTGGCGGCCGGCAATCCGCTCGAGGCCGTCGTTCGCATCGATGCCCATGTGCCGCACGATTCCCGAACGGCGGACCGACTCGGAACCGAGCGGGTCGGCGCCGGTGTGGTGATCGCGGATGACGGTCTGATCCTGACCATCGGCTATCTCATTCTGGAGGCGGATTCGGTGTCGGTCACCGATCACAACGGCCGGCGCTACCCGGCCGATATTGTCGGTTATGACCATGCCACCGGTTTCGGGCTTCTGCGAGCCCATGAAGGCCTCAAGGTCCCCTCGGCCGTGCTTGGATCGTCAGCCGCGCTGGGCGAGCGGCAGAGGCTGCTGGCAGCCAGCATCGGGCCTGTCGCCGCACGACCCGTCGCGGTGCAATTCATCGGTCCGTTCGCGGGCGGCTGGGAATACCTGATTGACGCGGCGATCTTCACCACGCCGGCGATCGCCGAATTCGGCGGCGCGGCCCTGTTCGGAGCGGACGGCCGCCTGCTCGGCATCGGCTCGCTCATTCTCGGCGATGCGGGCGGCAGCGGGAAACCGGGCAACATGTTCGTGCCGATCGACCTCTTGAAACCGGTCCTGTCGGATCTGCTTGCCTTTGGCCGGTCGGCTGAACCGGCCCGGCCATGGGTCGGTATCTACCCGACCGAGGTCAACGGCTTCCTTGTCATTTCGGGAACAGCCGACGGCGGGCCCGCGGAAGCGGCCGGTCTCGCCTATGGCGACGTTCTCGTTGCGGTGAAGGGCGTCCCGGTGCGGGACATGGCCGGTTTCTTTCGGGCCGTCTGGGCGCTCGGGCCAGCCGGAACCCGCATTCCCCTGACGGTGTTGAGGCAGGGAGAAATGCTGACGGTCGAGGTTGAAAGCCGGGACCGTCTGGACTGGCTCAAGCTTCGCCGCACCTATTGAGTCGCCGCTGTCGGCCCTTATTTCGCATTGCGCATTTCGACCACGCGCTGCGGGAACGGAATTTCGATGCCGTTGGCGTCGAGGGTTTCCTTCACCGCCTTGTTGAAGGCGAAAAGCGTGGGCCAGTAATCCCCCGCATTGACCCAGAACCGGAGGCCGATATTGACGGAACTGTCGGCCAGGGCGCGCACGGTCACCTCAGGTTTCGGATCGGCCAGAACCCGATCGTCATCCTCGGCCAGCTTCGTCAACGCCCCGATAGCGGTGTCGAGATTGCTGCCATATCCGATGCCGACGACGATATCGATGCGCCGGGTCGCATGCCGGGAAAAGTTGCTGACCGCGCTGTTGATGATCTGGCTGTTCGGCACAGAAATGAACACATTGTCCGGTGTGGTCAGTTCCGTTGTGAACAACCCGACCTCGGCCACGGTGCCGGCAGTGCCGGCCGCGCTGACATAGTCGCCGACCTTGAAAGGCCGCAGGAACAGGATCATCACACCCGCGGCAACATTGCTGAGGGTGCCCTGCAAGGCGAGGCCGACAGCCAGGCCGGCGGCGCCGAGTACGGCGATGATGCTGGTGGTCTGCACCCCGAAGCGGTTCAGGACCGCGACGACGGTGATGATGACGATGAGGTAGCGGACGACGGAGGAGATCAGCGGCTTGATCGTTCCATCCATCCAGGCGATCCGCTCGACCGCGTTGCGGGTGGCGCGCCCGGCCCAGCCGGCGACGATCCAGCCGAACAGCAGGATCAGGATCGCACCCACGACATCGAAGCCGTAGGTGGCCAGCATGACTTGGGTTTCTTCCCAGAGAACGTTTACTTCACCGGCGACGTCGATATTCATGGGTCCAACCTCTCCATGCGTCGGAAATGTCTGTTGACTTGGTCGTCAACCGGGGACGTCCTGTCAAGCTTGGAGGCTTGTGGATCACTCCGCCGAAGCGGCCAGCTTGTTCAGCGCCTCACCTGAAACCGTGTAGCGCAGAGCACTTTCCTCATGCTCGAAACCAAGGTTGTGATAGGCCTCGCGGGCCGGGTTCCAGTCCAGCACGGTCAGCGAGATCCGGCCATGTCCTTCCGCTACCGCTTCGGCGGCGACGGTGGCCATGAGGCGACGGCCGAGCCCCTTGCCGCGGGCCTTGTCGGAAACGAAGAAGTCGTCGATGTAGCAGGTCGAACGACCGACCCAGGTCGAGTAGTTGGCGGAGTAGATCACGGTGCCGAGGAGCGTCCCGGCGCCGTCATCGGCGACCAGGCATCGGAACCGGGGCTGATCGCCGAAGCCGTCCCGCAGCAGGTCCTCCTCGGTGCCCTTTAGCAGGTGGGCTTCCTTCACATAGTCCGCGAGGCCGCGCACCAGTGCGTAGATCTGGGGAACGTCCTCACGGGTGGCGCGGCGGATTGAAATCGTGTCGGTCATGGTGGGTTCCGATGAATCAGGAAGCGCGGGATTTGATGTCGTCGAGCAGCGCGTCGGGAATGTTCACGCCGTCCCGTGCGGCTGCCTCGCGGAGCTTCAGGCGGCGGTCGCCGGGGAGCCGGGCACCATCCTGGGCCAGGATCTCGCCAAACAGCTCTTCCGCCCGGCTGCCGAAGCTGTCGGCGCCGCCGAAGGCGGCGGGATCGAACAGAAGCATCATGTGCCCGATGGAGGGCGGGGCGCCGGTCGGCTCGAAGAAGGACGTACCCTGATAGCCGAAGTTCGAGCCGGTCAGCGCACCGCAGAGCAGCTCGACCATCAGACCTAGCGCGGCACCCTTGGCACCGGCTCCGACGCCACCTAGCGGGGTCATGGTGCCGGAAAGGGCTGCCTGCGCATCCGTGGTCGGATTGCCGTCCGCATCGAGGGCCCAGTCTTCCGGGATTGTCTGTCCGGTCTTCGCCGCGAGAGTCACCTTGCCGCGCGCGACGGTGGAGACCGACAAATCAATGACCATTGGCGCCTTGTCCGAACGCGGCCAGGCAAAGGCGATCGGGTTTGTACCGTAGAGCGCGCGCTTGCCTCCCCAGGGCGCTATGGCCGCGGGCGTGTTGGAGAAAGCGAGAGCGACGAGGCCCGCATCCGCTGCGTCCTCGACATGATGTCCGGCAACCCCGAAATGATGGGAATGGGCAAAGCCGACAGCCACCATGCCTGTTTCCTTCGCAGCCGCGATGCCCTGCTTCAGGCCAAGCTCTATTGCCGGAAAGGCGAAGCCGATATTGCTGTCAACGTTGATCACGCTCGGGCGAGGGCGGGATACGGACGGTTTGGCGAAGCCGTCGGCCTTGCCGCATTTCGCTTGCTCGGCATAAGGCGGGACCCGGGCAACACCGTGCGAGGAAATGCCGTCGGCTTCCGCTCTCACCAGGGCTTTCGCCACGATCTGTGCCGTATCCGGAGCAACCTTGCTGTTCTCGAAAGCTGTCGCGATCAGGGTCTGCAGCGCGTCGAGCGAAATCTGCATGGGGTATTCTCCGGTGAGTTTGTCCGAGGAGATGTGACGAGGCTGAACTTGCGACGGGCCTTCTGTCTTGTCAACGAGGCCTGGCTGTCCGGATCGGCAACAGACCCTGCGCCGGCTTTGGATTGCAGCCGGTCGTGTTTGGAGTACTCTGCCTCTCCCGCCATACGCTTGACCCGCGTCTTTCCCGACTGGAGCCACCCTATGTCAGATCCCACCCTTATCTGGAAAACCGCGACCGAAATCCGCAACCTGCTGGCAAAAGGCGAGGTTTCGCCGCTTGATCTTCTGGATGCCCTGGAGACCCGGGTCTCCGAAGTCGAGCCGAAGATCAATGCACTGCCGACACTTTGCTTCGAACGTGCACGCAATGCGGCCAAGACCCTGATGGAGAAGCCTGCGGAAGAACGCGGCACGCTGATGGGCATGCCGGTGGCGATCAAGGATCTGGAGGCGGTGAAGGGCGTGCGCACGACCTTCGGCTCGCCGATTTTCGCCGACCATATCCCGGACAAGTCGGACATTGTCGTTGAGACGCTGGAGAAGAATGGCGGTGTCGTCTACGCGAAAGCGAACACACCGGAATTCGGCGCCGGCGGGAATACCTTCAACGAGGTTCTGGGGACCACGCTGAACCCGTGGAACCAGAAGCGCAGCGTTGCCGGATCGTCCGGCGGGTCCGCTGCCGCGCTGGCGTCCGGCACAGCCTGGCTGGCCCAGGGCTCGGACAATGGCGGCTCCCTGCGCAATCCGGCCAGCTTCTGCTCCATCGTCGGCCTGCGGCCGAGCCCGGGGCGTGTCGCACGCGGTCCGTCCGGCCTGCCGTTCGGCAATCTGCCGGTTGTCGGACCGATGGCGCGGAACGTGGCGGACGTCGCCATGATGCTGGATGCCATGGCGGGCGAGCATCCGCGGGACCCGATTTCCCTGGCATCTCCGTTGCGGAGCTTCAGCGACGCGGTCAGGGAGCAGCGGCTGCCGAAGCGGGTGGCGTTCTCGCGGGATCTCGGCTGCACGCCGGTGGATCCGGAAGTTGCCAGGATCTGCGAGGAAGCCGCGCTCCGGTTCGAATCCCTCGGTGTGACGGTCGAGGAGGCGCATCCGGATTTCCACGATGTCCAGGACATTTACCAGGCTCTGCGTGCGGAGGGCTTCTACATGAGCAGGCGGAAGCTCCTGGAAGAGCATCGCGACAAGCTGAAGCCGGAAGTCGTCTGGAATATCGAGAAGGCGCTGGATTACAGTCTCGAGGACTTCACCCGTGTTCAGCTTGCGCGCGGTGCCTATATCCAGCGGGCCGTGGATTTCTTCGAGACCTACGATCTGCTGCTGTCCCCGGCGACCTGCGTTGCGCCCTATCCGGTCGAGCAGCGGTATGTCGCGGAATGCGACGGGCACGCGTTCGACAATTACGTCGAATGGCTGACCATGGCCTATGCGATCACGCTGACGGGCTTCCCGGCTCTGTCGATGCCGGCCGGCTTTACATCGGAGGGACTGCCGGTCGGCCTGCAGGTCGTGGCCGGTCCGCGCGGCGAGGCGGACTTGCTCTCCGCGGCAGGTTTGCTTGAGACGGCGATTGGTCACGCGGGGGCGGTGCCGATCGATCCGATCTGAAGCCTGTTCCAAAGGCGGTCGCTGGCGTAAGATGGAAGGGAATTTGTCGAGTCGACAGGAAGCTCGTGACTCCAAAACCTTGGAAATCCCACATCTTGCGGCCGCCATCGCCGGGCCGGCAATTTGGCCTGCACCCTACGGACGCGCCGGCAGCGCGGTTTGGCGCACTGGGTTCGTTCGTCGAAATCTGGCGGAGCAAATGGAGCGAGGGCAGGTTGCCGTCATGGTCGACCTTCGATTTCTATGATTTCCGGGGCTGGCATGGCTGGATGCATATCGATGAGGCGATTTCAGACGCGCCGTTCGAAATGCGCTGCCGTCTTTGGGGCTCGGAGCTTGTCGACCGTCTCGGGATAGACGAGACCGGCAAGCTGCTGAGCGACTCTCCTGCGATGGCCGAGCGGAACCTGATTCAATTCTATCAGGATATCCTCGCGACGCCGGCCATCGGCACCAATTCGGGTTTCGTCACCAGTTACGGCCGGGCGTCGGAATGGAGCGTGGTGAAACTTCCCTGCCCCGGACATGGCACCGAGCGGGATGTCATTCTGTCCTGCAGCATTCAGGGCATCGCGCTTACCTTTCCGCCGGAGGACCTGCTGGAGGGCCGTTCCGTTTAGCACGCGGCGCCGCTAGGTAATCCCGACCGAGACCGTTCCGAACGGTCCGAAGCGCGCTTCCACCCGGTCGCCCTGTTCGCCAAAATGCACTTTGGTCGTTGTTCCGGTGCTTATGAACGTGCCCTCGGGCAGCGGCACCCGGTCTGCCAGCCAGGCCAGCACGCCGAGGGGCCCGCCATCGACATTGCCGGCATGGCCGGTCGCGACCTCGGCGCCGTTGACCTGCAGGGTGACCCTGGCGTTCATCAGGGTTTCAAGATCCCAGTTGATAACCGGTTCGCCATAAACCCAGCCGTAAGACGACCCGTTATCGGCAATGACAAGTGCCGGGCCGGTGCGTGTCCAGTCCGCGTGACAGGAAGAGACAATCTCCAGGGCGGGCAGCACCGCGTCCACGGCATCGGCGACGCTTTCGGCTGTGTGCGGCGCGCCAGCCGGCCCGAGCGGTGCGCCGAGACGCAGCGCGAATTCCGGCTCCAGCACGATGAACGGATAGTCGCTGCGCGCGATCCGGGCCGGGCTCGCCAGTGCCGTATGGGACAGCAAGGCACCGTGAAAGGGCCCGTCGAGGCCGAGCAGATCACGCGCGGACTGATTGGTGCAGCCGACCTTGCGGCCGATAATCCTGGCGCCCCGGCGGCGTTCAATTTCGCCGAGCACGGCATGCTGAACGCTGTAGGCCTCTTCGATATCCGCGGATCCGATCCATTGCTCTGTCGGTGCGGGCATTTTTTCATCGAGGCGAGCGGCCAGGATGGCGTCCGCCAGTGTGTCCATGTTCAGCATGGAAATTGTTGCCTCCGGCTTCTTGTGAGTGGCCTTTCCATCTAAGCAGTTGAGCGGGCGGACCTCTACGGATATGTTTTCCATGCTGCGGCGCACAAGAAAATCAATCCGGAGGTCCCATGTCCCCAGTCGTTTCACACGCTCCGGAGAAGATCGGGCGTTACTACCTAGAGGATCTCGCGCTTGGCATGCGTGCCGAGTTCCAGCGCCAGGTGACCGAGCCGATGGGTGAGGATTTTGCCGACGTGACCGGGGACCGGAACCCGCTGCATTTCGACAAGGATTATGCGCGCGGCACGATATTCAAGGATCGCATTGCCCACGGAATGATTTCGGCGGGTTTCTTTTCCACGCTGTTCGGCACGGTCATGCCGGGGCAGGGGAGCATTTATCTGAAGCAGAATCTGAAATTCACCGCGCCGGTGCGGTACGGCGACGTGGTCAAGGCCGTGATCGAAGTGGTGAAGATCGAGGCCGAGAAAAGCCGGGTTCTGTTCGCCACGCGCTGTCTGGTGGATGAGCAGTTGGTGATCGACGGGGATGCACTGATCATGGTACCCAGCCGTCCTCTCTAGGATGGCGGGATCATGCGGATCATACGTAGCCTTGCGGACGTGACCTCCGATGACCGCGGTGCAATCGCGGCGGTCGGCAACTTCGATGGTGTCCATCTCGGGCACAGGGCGGTTATCGGCCAGGCCCAGCACGCGGCGCATCTTGCCGGCGCGCCGGCGGCCGTCCTGACCTTCGAGCCCCATCCCCGCATGCTGTTCCAGCCGGATGCGCCGGCCTTTCGCCTGACCACCGCCGCGGCGCGCGCGGAAGCCATCGCCGCGCTGGGCACCAATATTCTGTTCGAACTGGGTTTCGATATGGAGTTCTCCCATGTCTCGGCAGAGGATTTCATCACCGACATTCTGCATCGCGGCCTCGGGTTGAGGCATGTGGTGATCGGCCATGACTTCTTTTTCGGCCATCGCCGGCGCGGCACGCCGGAAATGCTGCAGCAATACGGCATCCGGCTCGGCTTCGGTGTCAGCATCATCGATCCGGTGACGGAGGAGGACGGCGCGGTCTATTCCTCCAGCCGGGTGCGCCAGTGCCTGAAGGAAGGCGATCCGCGCGGGGCCGCGGCCCTGCTCGGCCGGCCGTGGGAAGTGGCCGCCGAAGTGATCCGGGGCGATCAGCGCGGCCGCACGATCGGGTTTCCGACGGCGAACCTGCAGCTCGAGGACATCATGCACCCGGCGCACGGCGTCTATGCGGTCCGGGCGCGGGATGAAGAGAGTGACGCCTGGTGGTCCGGGGTGGCGAATTTCGGGCGGCGGCCGACCGTGAATGACCGGGGGCCGCTGCTGGAAGTGAACCTGTTTGACGTGTCTCCCGACCTCTATGGGCGGCAGCTCCGTGTGCAATTCATTGACTTTATCCGCCCGGAAATGAAATTTAGCGGCCTTGACGAGCTTAAGGCGCAGATCGCGCGCGACGCGGATGCCGCGCGCCAGACACTGTCCGACCAGAGACTGACCGAATAGAAGGCACGGGCCGCGAGAGCGCCCGCCAAGAGAGAAAACAGATGAGCGTGGACTACAAGACGACCGTCTTTCTGCCGAAGACCGATTTCCCGATGCGCGGCAACCTGCCGACCCGCGAGCCCGAAATCCTGGCGCATTGGGAAGAGATCGGCCTGCGCAAGAAGCTGCGCGAGAGCCGCGCCGGCGCCGAGAAGTTCATCCTGCATGACGGCCCGCCCTACGCGAACGGCAACCTGCATATGGGCCACGCGCTCAACAAGGTGCTGAAGGACGTCATCAACCGCTCGCAGCAGATGCTCGGCAAGGACGCGAATTACGTGCCCGGCTGGGACTGTCACGGCCTTCCGATCGAGTGGAAGATCGAGGAACAGTACAGGGAGAAGGGGCTCGACAAGGATACTGTCCCGGTCATCGAGTTCCGCCGTGAATGCCGGGAGTTCGCCCAGAAATGGGTCGATATCCAGACCGAGGAATTCAAGCGGCTCGGGGTCTCCGGCGACTGGGAGAAGCCTTATCTGACGATGACCTTCCCGGCCGAAGCGCAGATCGCCCGCGAAATCGGCAAGTTCATCATGAATGGCGGGCTCTACAAGGGCGCTAAGCCGGTCATGTGGTCGGTGGTCGAGAAGACCGCGCTGGCCGATGCCGAGGTCGAATACCACGACCACAAATCCACCACGATCCATGTCCGCTTCCCGGTGGTTGAGGCGAAGCATCCGGCCCTCGAGGGGGCGGCAGTGGTCATCTGGACCACCACCCCCTGGACCATGGCGGGCAACCGTGCCGTCGCCGCGGGCGAGGAATTCACCTATGTCGTGATCGAGGTGACCGAGGTCGCCGAGAACAGCCTGGCGAAAGTGGGTGAGAAGCTGGTGGTCGGCCTGGATCTGCTCGATTCAGTCAAGCAGGCAGGCAAGATCGAGACTGTGAAAGAGCTGGCCCGCGTCACCGGTGCGGAAATCGCCGGCTCCATCCTGGCGCATCCCCTGCGCGGCCAGGGCTACGAGTATGACGTGCCCCTGCTGCTGGCCGATTTCGTCACCACCGAAGCCGGTACCGGCTTCGTGCATGTCGCCCCCGGCCATGGCGCGGATGACTTCGTGCTCGGGCAGGCGAACGGCCTGGAAATCCCGCAGACGGTTGCCGATGACGGCTATTTCTACGATCACGTCCCGGTCTTCGCCGGCATGCATGTGCTGGAAGACAACCTGAAGATCTCCGCCATCCTGCGCGATGCGGGCGGCCTTCTGGCCCGGGGCAGCATCACCCACTCCTACCCGCATTCCTGGCGCTCCAAGGCGCCGCTGATCTTCCGCAACACGCCGCAATGGTTCATCTCCATGGAGTCGAACGATCTGCGGGACACGGCGCTGAAGGCGATCGACGAGACCCGCTTCGTGCCGCAGGCAGGGCAGACCCGTCTGCGCTCGATGATCGAGCAGCGGCCGGACTGGTGCATCAGCCGCCAGCGTGCCTGGGGCGTGCCGATCCCGGTTTTCGTCGAGAAGAAGACCGGCGAGATGTTGCGCGATCAGGCGGTGATCGACCGCATCGCCAATGTGTTCGAAAAGGAAGGCTCCGACGCCTGGTTCTCCAGCGAGCCGTCCCGCTTCCTCGGCAACGAGTACAGCGCGGACGATTACGAGCAGAACAAGGATATCGTCGAGGTCTGGTTCGAGAGCGGCTCGACCCACTCCTTCGTCCTGGAGCAGCGCCCGGACCTGCAATGGCCGGCTGATCTCTATCTCGAAGGCTCCGACCAGCATCGCGGCTGGTTCCATTCCTCGCTGCTGGAAAGCTGCGGCACGCGCGGCCGGGCGCCGTATGACGCGGTTCTGACCCACGGCTTCGTGCTGGACGAGAACGGCCGCAAGATGTCCAAGTCTCTCGGCAACATCACGGCCCCGCAGGACGTCATCGGCCAGAGCGGCGCCGATATCCTGCGCCTCTGGGTTGTGAACTCGGACTATTCCGAGGATCTGCGCGTCGGCAAGGAGATCCTGAAGCATCAGGCCGACCAGTATCGCCGTCTGCGCAACACATTGCGTTACCTGCTCGGCAATCTCGACGGTTTCACCGAGGCCGAGCGTCTGCCGGTCGCCGAGATGCCGGAGCTGGAACGCTGGGTGCTGCACCGGCTCTGGGAGCTGGATGCCATGCTCCGCGAGAAAATCGAGGCATTCGATTTCCACGCGCTGTTCACACAACTGCATAATTTCTGCGCCGTGGACCTGTCCGCTTTCTACTTCGATATCCGCAAGGACTCGTTCTATTGCGACCGGCCGGATTCGATCCGCCGCCGGGCCGCGCGGACGGTGCTCGACGAGGTCTTCAACCGTCTGACCGCCTGGCTCGCGCCGGTGCTCTGTTTCACGGCGGAAGAGGCCTGGGGCATCCGGGGAACCGGTCCCGAGGAATCCGTGCATCTCCGGACCTTCCCGGAAACGCCGGAAAGCTGGCGCAACGATGCGGTCGCGGCACGCTGGGCCGAGATCCGGAATGTCCGCCGCGTTGTCACCGGTGCGCTGGAACTTGAGCGCAATGCGAAGCGCATTGGCTCCTCCCTGCAGGCCGCCCCGCAGGTCTATGTCAGCGATACCGCTTTGACGGCCTTCGAGGGGCTGGACCCGGCCGAGCTTTTCATCACGTCCGATGCCGAGCTGATTGCCGGCGACGGCCCGGACGACGCATTCCGGCTGGATGACGTGGAGGGTATTTCCGTGGTGCCGTCCCTGGCCGACGGCGGCAAGTGCGAGCGCTGCTGGAAAGTCCTGCCCGAGGTGACGGAACCGCCGGTCTGCAAGCGCTGCGCGGACGCGGTCGGCTCCTTCGAAACCGCGGCTGAATAGTCCGGTGCCGGGGACTCCGAGACGCAATCTCGCGACAGGTGGTCTGCTGGCGCTTCTCGTTGTGCTGGCTGACCAGGTGACCAAGGAGTGGGCACTGGCGACCCTGTTCCGCGACGGAGCGGTGGTCGAGGTGACGCCGTTCTTCAATCTGGTGGCGGTCTGGAACCGGGGGGTCAGCTTCGGCCTGCTGGCGAGCGACGATCCGATGACGCCGTACTATCTGTCCGGCTTCGCCATCGCCGTGGTGGTTGGCCTGACCGTCTGGCTGGCCCGGTCACCCACTCTGCTGCTGCGGATTTCGCTCGGCCTGATCATCGGCGGGGCGATCGGCAACGTGATCGACCGGTTGCGCTATAATGCCGTTGTTGATTTCATAGACTGGCACGCGTTCGGCTATCATTGGCCGGCCTTCAATCTTGCCGATAGCGCGATATCGGCTGGCGTAGTATTTTTGTTGTTTGACAGCTTTCTTGGTGACCCGCAGCCCGCCGATCCCCAGACATCGAAGGGACGCGGAGAATGAACGGGAACACCATCGACCGGAGTAGCATGAAATGATCAGGGTCAGTCGGACTGTTGGACTTGCCCTCTGCGCCGCAGTGATCGGTCTGCAGGGGTGCAGCGAAATTCAGAAGGCGGTCGGCAATACGAAACAGCCACCGGACGAGTTCGCCGTGGTGGCGCGCCCGCCGCTGAGCGTGCCGCCGAACTTCTCCCTGCGCCCGCCGACCCCGGGAGAGCCGCGTCCGCAGGAGCGGGACGTGACGAAGAACGCCGAGCGGCTGGTGCTGGGCAGCGGCAAACAGAGCACGGTCTCCGGCACGGCCGGAAACGTGCCGTCCGCGGCGCCGAGCACGTCCGTTTCGCGGCAGAGTCCCGGCGAGTCGAAGATGCGGCAATTGCTGCAGACCGCCGATGCCGAGCCGGGTATCCGGAATACGGTCAATCAGGAAACCAACAGCTTTGTCTACCAGGAGGAATATCTGATCGACAATCTGCTGTTCTGGCGCGAAAAGGCGCCGCGCGGCGTGGTCGTCGACGCCAAGGCGGAACAGCAGCGCCTGCAGGAAAACGCCGCGCTCGGGAACGAGCCGACAGCCGGCAAGACGCCGATCATCGAGCGCAAGCGCAAGGGTCTGTTCTAGGCGAGCGGACCTGTCGGGCGACGAGGACTTGAAGGCGCGGTGCCGGTAACCGCGCCTTTTTGTTTTCGAGATAACCCGGGATCCGACGCAGCCGCCTTGTCTCTGCCCAAAATCTTTCCATATTTCGGAGGGCCGGACACAGGTATGGCGACGGCACGAGGCAGGAGATGGATGGTGAGACCAATGAAGATCCCGAGACGCACGATGCTGGTTGTCGCGGCGCTCTGTGTCGTCCTGATCGGCGGGCGGAGCGAGGCGAAGCTCTACGAGCCCCAGAGCATCACGCTGTCGAACGGGATGCAGGTCGTGGCCATCACCGATCAGCGGGCGCCGGTGGTGACCCACATGGTCTGGTATAGGGTCGGCGGGGCGGACGAGGCTCCGGGCGAAACCGGCCTGGCACATTTCCTGGAGCATCTGCTCTTCAAGGGCACCGAGAAGGTTCCCTCCGGCCAGTTTTCCCGCACGGTCTCGCGCAATGGCGGGGAGGGCAACGCCTTCACCGGGTACGACTACACCGCTTACTTCCAGACCATCGCCTCGGACAAGCTGCCGCTGGTGATGGAGATGGAAGCGGACCGCATGGTGAACCTGACGCTGGACCCGGACGAGGTCGCGGCGGAACGCCAGGTGGTCCTGGAAGAACGCCGGTCCCGGATCGACAACAGTCCGGGCGCGCTGCTGGCTGAACGGACCAACGCGGCGCTTTATCTGAATTATCCCTATCGTCGTCCGCTGATCGGCTGGGCGCACGAGATCGAAGCGCTGACCCGCGAGAACGCGCTGGCCTTCTATCGCAAATGGTATGCCCCGAACAATGCGGTTCTGGTGATGGCCGGCGACATCACCATGGCCGAGCTGAAGCCGCTGGCGGAGAAGTATTACGGCGTCATTCCGGCACGTGCCGTACCGGAGCGGAACCGGCCGCTGGAGCCGGAACAAATCAGTGCCCGGCGGGTCGATTTTGCCCATCCGCAGGTTGGTCAGGTCAGCTGGAGCCGCCGGTATCTGGCGCCGAGCCGGTTCTATGGCGAGACCGGTATGGTGATGCCGCTCAACGTGCTGGAGGAGGTGATCGGCGGCGGGGCGACCAGTCGGCTCTACAAATCCCTGGTGATCGAGCAGAAGATCGCGCTCTCGGCCGGCGCGTCCTATAGCGGCGACAGCATCGGCCCCGGCACGTTCACCTTCTATGCCGTGCCGGCGGAAGGAACGACCGTCGAGGCGCTGGAAGCGGCCTTCGAGGCGGAACTCGCGGCCATCCTGCGTGACGGCGTCGATGCGAATGAGGTCGCCCGCGCGGTCAAATCCATGAAGGCAAGCGCGGTCTATGCCCGCGACAGCGTGACCGCACCGGCCCATGCCGTGGGCCAGGCGCTCGCCATCGGTCGGACCATCGCGGATATCGAAAGCTGGCCGGACCAGGTGGCCGCGGTGACGCAGGAACAGGTCATGCAGGCGGCCCGGACAATTCTGGCCACGCCGGCGCATGTCACCAGCATCCTGCGTCCGAAACCGGGCAGTTGAGGAGATCATCATGCAAAACCTTATCGGGCGGGCTGCAGCCCCCTTTCTCCTCTTCGCCGTTCTGCTGCTGGCCCGGCCGGGCGTGGCCGAGGCCATCGAGATCCAGCGTGTCGTCAGCCCCGGCGGAATCGAGGCCTGGCTGGTCGA
Source organism: Nisaea sp. (assembly GCF_040217065.1). Lineage (GTDB taxonomy): Bacteria > Pseudomonadota > Alphaproteobacteria > Thalassobaculales > Thalassobaculaceae > Nisaea. The sequence goes on along the minus strand of NZ_JAVJNX010000004.1, from coordinate 542,578 downwards.
GGATCACAAGAACCCGATCATCACCCTGTCCGCAAATTTCGAAGGCGGGGCGGCAGCCGATCCGGACGGCAAGGAAGGGCTTGCGACCCTGACCTCCAGCGTGCTGGACGAAGGGGCCGGGCCCTATGACAGCGATGCCTTCCGCCGCAAACTGGAAGATCTGGTCATCGGTCTCGGCTTCAGCGCCGGCCGGGACAGTTTCGGTGTCAGCCTGCAGACCCTGACCGAAAATGCCGATACAGCCTTCGAGCTGCTGCGGCTTGCCATGACCGAGCCACGGTTCGACACCGAGCCTGTCGAGCGTATCCGGTCCCAGATCGTCGCCGGGCTGAAACACAGCGAGAACCGGCCGCAGAGCATCGCCAGCCGGGTCTGGTGGCAGGCGGCCTTTCCCGACCACCCTTACGGCCGGCCGTCCGGTGGCACAGTCGAGAGTACCGGAGCCATCACCACAGCGGACATGAAGGCCTTTGCCGAACGGGTGCTGACCCGGAGCAGCCTGAAGATCAGCGTGGTCGGCGACATTACCCCGGAGCGCCTGGGCGATTTGCTGGACAAGACCTTCGGAGCCTTGCCGGAAAGCGGCGTTTCGACCCCACCGGTGCCGGCAAAACCGGCGGCGGTCGGGGAGACCTTCGTGGTCGAGAACCCGGTGCCGCAATCGGTCGTCATCTTCGGCCATCGCGGCATTCCCCGGGACGACCCTGACCGGTTCGCGGCTGCCATCCTGATGGAGATCATGGCCGGCGGTTTCGGCTCCCGCCTGACCGAGGAGATCCGCGAGAAGCGCGGCCTGACCTACGGGATCTACGCCTACACGCTGCCGCTCGACGATGCGCAGATGGTGATGGGCGGGGTGTCGACCCGCAATGACAAGGTGGCCGAGACCGTGGGGCTGGTGCGCGAAATCTGGGCGGACATGGCGGCGCACGGGCCGACAGAGGAAGAGGTGCGGGACGCCAAGACCTATATCAACGGCTCCTTCCCGATGCGTCTGACCAGCTCCATGCCGATTGCCGGCCTGCTGGTCTCTCTGCAGCGGAACGAGCGGCCGATCGACTATCTCGACCATCGCGTGGAGCGGATCGATTCGGTCACGATGGCGGATCTGAAGAGGGTGGCGAAACGGCTGTTCCTGGCGGACGAGCTGACCTTTGTCGTGGTCGGACAGCCGAAAGGCCTGACACCAACAGCACCGGCGCCGGAACCGCGCTCCTGACGCCGGGCCGGGGAGCGTTTGTCCGATCCGATTATATGCTCGCCGGCGCCGTTCCGACAGTGGTTCCGCCTGAAGGCATCTGCTAGATTCCGTCACCATGAAGACGTGTCCCCTGGTGGCCGGCCCGCTCCGGCATGATTTCTCCGCGACATTCGAGGACAGAATCGGCGATGCCGGTCTTTCCGTCGCCGCTCTTGAAGCGTTGCTACCGGCTGCCGCGCGGTCTCTCGCGGGGCTGCGGGAGAAGAAGGAGAGCGGGGCCCTGCCGTTGCTCTCCCTGCCCTGGCGCTCCGACGATCTGGAGGAGGGCGCCGCCCTGGCGCAGGAATTGCGAGGCTGGGCGAGGCATGTGCTGATTCTCGGTATCGGCGGCTCCAGCCTCGGCGGGGCGACGCTCTGCCGGCTGGCGGAGAAAGGCACGGCCTACTCTCCGGATACGCCGAAGCTGCATTTCCTCGACAATATCGACCCGGCCACCTTCACCTCGATCTTCAAACGTATCGTGCTGGAGGAGACGGCTGTCATCGCCATCTCCAAATCCGGCGGGACGGCGGAGACCCTGTGCCAGACCCTGATCTGCCATGATGCGTTTGTCGCGGCCGGGTTGGATCCGGCGAAACATTTCATCACGGTCACCGAGCCCGGTCCGCGCCCGCTTCGCCAGTTTGCGGAGACAACCGGGTGCCGCTGCCTCGAGCATGACCCCGCTATCGGCGGACGCTATTCCGGCCTGACCCTGAACGGTCTGCTCCCGGCGATGATCGTCGGGCTGGATGCGGAAGCCATCCGGCGCGGCGCGGCGGCGGTGACCGCTGCGGCGCTTGCGCCGGCGAACCCGCTTGAAAGCGCTCCGGCGTTGGGGGCGATGGTCAATATCGGCCTTGGCCGCGAGCGCGGCGTCACGCAGACCGTGCTGATGCCCTATAGCGACCGTCTGGACCGGATCGGCGACTGGTTCACCCAGCTCTGGGCGGAAAGCCTCGGCAAGCAGGGTAACGGCACGACCCCGATCGGCGCGCTCGGCGCGGTTGCCCAGCACAGCAGCCTGCAGCTCTTTCTCGATGGCCCGCGTGACAAGCTGGTGACGCTGGTGCAGAGCGCGGTTGCCGGCACGGGCGGCGCTGTCGGCGGGAATGCGACGGCGCTGATGGGAGACGGGCTCTCCTACCTGGCCGGCCGGACCATGGGCGACCTGTTCGATGCGGAACAGCGGGCGACCGCGGAAACCCTGATCGCCAACAGGCGGCCGACACGGATCATCCAGACAAGGGCGGTCGACGAGGAAAGTGTCGGCGCGCTGATGATGCATTTTTTCCTGGAAACCATGGTGGCGGCGGATCTGATCGGTGTCGATGCTTTCGACCAGCCCGCCGTCGAGGAGGGCAAGGTTCTGGCCCGGCGCTATCTGGCGGAGATGGCCGGGTGAGCGGCAACGCTTCCAGGGGTGCGGAGAATGTCGGGCGGATCCGGCGCCTGCCGGACGGGCTGGTCAACCGGATCGCCGCCGGCGAGGTGGTCGAGCGTCCGGCCAGCGCCGCCAAGGAGCTGATCGAGAACGCGCTGGATGCCGGGGCGACCCGCATCGACGTGGTCATGCGCGACGGCGGCCGGACGGCAATCACCGTGACCGACAACGGCATGGGCATGAGCCGGGAGGAGCTGGAAGTCGCGGTCGAGCGGCACGCCACCTCCAAGCTGAAGGGCGAGGATCTCACCCACATCACCAGCCTCGGCTTCCGGGGCGAGGCGCTGCCCTCCATCGGCGCTGTCAGCCGGATGACCATCACCACCCGTGCAGCCTCCGCAGGCCCGGAGGAGAGCGCCTGGAGCCTTTCCGTCGAAGGCGGCAGGATCACCCCGCCGGAGCCGGCCGCACTCGGTCGGGGCACGCGCATCGAGGTCCGGGACCTGTTCTATGCCACGCCCGCCCGTCTCAAGTTCCTGAAGGCGCCGCGCACCGAATACAGCCATGCCGTCGATGTCATCGAACGGCTGGCCATGGCACATCCCCATGTCGCCTTCACGCTCGGTGACGGCAACCGCACGACGATCCGGCTGAACGAGGCGGAAGGCGATCTGTTCCAGGCCCGGCTGGCCCGGCTCGGCGCCGTCATGGGCCGGGACTTCGAGGATAACGCCCTGCCGATCGAGGCGGAGCGGGAAGGCATCCTTCTGTCCGGCTATGCGGGCCTGCCGACCATCAACAAGCGCACCACCAGCCACCAGTTCCTGTTCGTGAACGGCCGCCCTGTGCGGGACAAGCTGCTCTATGGCGCCGTGCGTGGCGCCTATATGGATTTCATCTCGCACGACCGGCATCCGCTGCTGGCCCTGTTCCTCGAGGTGCCGCCGGAGATGGTCGATGTGAACGTGCATCCGGCCAAGACCGAGGTCCGGTTCCGGGAGCCGGGACTGGTGCGCGGGCTGATCGTCGGCGCGCTGAAACATGCGCTCGTCGCTGCCGGGCACCGGGCATCGACCACGGTCGCCAACGCGACGCTGGGCGCGCTCGGACGGTCCTTTGAAAACCAGATGCCCCAGACAAGCTATGCCTGGCAGCCGCAGAACCGGTCGGGATATGGCAGCACGGTGTCGCGCGGCATGGCCGAGGCCGGCATGGCATACCAGGCCCCCATCGGTCAGCCTTCAGGCGGGATGTGGCAGGACGAGGCCCCGCAGGCCCGCTCCGAGGTGCCCACGCCGGAAAGCGCGGCACTGGAAGCCCATCCGCTGGGCGCCGCCCGGGCCCAGTTGCATGAGAATTACATCGTGGCCCAGACCAGCGAAGGCATGGTGATCGTCGACCAGCATGCCGCCCATGAGCGGCTGGTCTATGAGCGCATGAAGAAGGCGCTGGAGGCGGATGGCATCAAGCGGCAGATGCTGCTGATCCCGGAAGTGGTCGAGCTGGATGAAGCCTCGGTCGAGCGGCTGGCCGCGCGGATCGGGGAATTCGCCGAGCTGGGCCTTGTGCTGGAGGCCTTCGGCGCCGGTGCCGTCGTGGTCCGGGAAGTGCCGGCGATGATGGGCGAGGCGGATGTGGCCGGGCTTGTGCGTGACCTCGCGGAAGAGCTGTCCGAATTCGGCGAGGCCATGGCCCTGAAGGACAGGCTGGCGCATATCTGCGGCACCATCGCCTGCCACGGCTCGGTGCGTTCAGGACGGCGGCTGACCGTCGAGGAAATGAACGCGCTGCTGCGCGAGATGGAAGTCACACCCCATTCCGGGCAATGCAATCACGGCCGCCCGACCTATGTGGCGCTCGGTCTCAACGATATCGAGAAGCTGTTCGGCCGGCGCTGAGGAAACCCGCGTGATCCGCATCAGGGACTATCGCAAGGCGGACCTTCCCGCTCTCTACCGGATTTCGGTAATGACCGGGGATGGCGGCGGAGACGCCCGACATCTCTATCGGGATCTGGACCTTATCGGACATATCTATGTCGGCCCTTACGCGGAATGTGTGCCGGAGCTGTGTTTCGTTGCCGAGGACGCTCTCGGCGTTGCCGGATATGTTGTCGGCACTGCAGATACCCGCGCCTTCGAGGCTCTGCTTGAGCGCGCGTGGTGGCCGGCCCTGCGCGCCCGTTATCCGGACCCGGGGCCGGTCTTGCCGCCGGATTGCGATGCGGACTTGAAGCGGGTGCACCGGATGCACCATACCGCGGTGATTCCGGATGCGGTCGTCGCGGAGCATCCCGCACACCTGCACATGAACCTGCTGCCGCGCCTGCATCGTCAGGGCGTTGGCTCCCGGCTGCTTGAGCGCTGGTTTGCGGCGGCACGGGAGGCCGGAGCGGAGCGGGTCCATGTCGGCGTCAATCCGGGTAATCCGGGCGGTCTCGCCTTCTGGCAGCGCGCCGGGTTCGAGCGGATCACGCTTCCGGAGGCGGAGGATTCCGGACGGGCTCTCTGGCTCGGCAGGCCGGTGCCGTGATGCAGGCTCAGGCCAGCATCCGCTCAAGGGGCGCGTTGCCCTGCACCAGATCGGCAAGGGTGCTGCGGTCGAGTTCCTCCAGGAAGGCGGCGACAGCGCCATTGATCACGCCTTTCAGACGGCAAACGGGCGTGATCAGGCATTGGCCCCGGTCCGCCTGAAAGCACTCGACCATGGCGAAATCATTCTCCATGCAGCGGACGACGGCGCCGACCGTGATCTGTTCCGGTGGTTTTGCCAGCTTTAGGCCGCCGGAGCGTCCGCGCACGGACGTCACGAACCCCTCATGGGTGAGGGCGCTTGCCAGTTTCATAAGATGGTTTCTGGAGATGGAAAACCGGTCTGAAACCTCCTGGATGGTGACCAGCCGGGCGGAATTCACCGCCAGATGCATCAGCAGCCGCAGGGCATAGTCCGTCTGGGTGTTGAGGCGCATGCCGGCTACTCCCTGTAAAACTCGATCAGAAAATAGACCGGCCCTGTGATCGCGACCCGGTGCAGCAGCTCCGGCGCGATGATGATCGCTTCTCCCTCGGATACCGCGAGATCGCGCTCCGGCGGACCGGGTTCGATAAAGCGAAGCGTGCCCTGCTCGACGACCAACCGTCCCCAGACACCGGGTTTGGTCCGGTGCAGACTGGTCAGCTTTTCCGGCACCCTGACCTCGGTGAAATGCGGTGAGCTGCTGTAGTGTCGCGCCGCCGGTGGCAGTGCGCGGGGCAGGAGCGTGTGCATGGTCATTTCAGCCTCAATTCTTCACTTCAGGCCAAGCGTGAGGGCAATGACCGCCCAGAGGTAGAGAGGGAACGGGGCTGCGACCCAGAGCAGAACAAGCGGCCCGATTCTGCGCCACAGAGGGCTGTTCGATTTCATGGCATGTCTCCTCCTATCCGGCGATTTCACAGACGCTCCAGACGACCAGCAGGGTAATGCAGACCGCAAAGGCGGAACGCGCGCCGAGGATGATGGCGCCGCCCGTATCGTCGAGGAACGGCTTCAGCCCTTCGCGCCGGTCCTTGCGGACATCGAGTTCGATTGCTGCGAGATAGAGCAGGAAGAATCCGGCCGTCGCGGCGATCGCCAGCATGGTGATGATCTTGAGCGCGATCATGTCTCCGCTCCTCTTTTCCGCTGCAGCTCCGGCACGCCGAAGATCGCCAGTTTCAGGCTCTCGGCGATGCGCCGGGCCCGCTCCATGAAATAGGGGACGACACTTGGTGACGGCGCCGTCTCTTCCAGCGTCTTTTCAAACAGGGTGAGCCAGCGGTCGAAATGCCCGGCCTCGATTTCCGTGATGGCGTAATGCACGGGAACCGGTTTGCCGGAATATTGCCCGGTATAGAGCGCGACCGACCCCCAGAAGGATTTCATCCGGGCGAGATGCGGGTTCCAGTCATCGCCGATCCGCCTCTCGAAGATCGGACCGAGCATGGCGTCCGCGCGGATACGGTCATAGAAGCTGTCGACGAGGATCGAGATATAGGCCTCGGTAATGCCGATCGCCGCCGCTTCGGCGCGAAGGTCATCCCGTGAGGCGGGTCTGCTGCGGATCGGAATGGAGGCCATGGTCCGAGCTCCAGTGTTAAAAGATGTATTTAATATGCATCTTAAATGGCGAAGTGCAAGACGTCCGGGCCGGGTGCGACAATCTGCTCGGCAGAAGCCGATCAGTCGGCGTTGGCTTCGATATTTTCCATGTCGTCGTCGGAGAAACCGTAATGGTGGCCGATCTCGTGGACGAGCACATGCCGGACGATGTCGCTCAGATCCTCGCCTGTCTCGCACCAGTAATCGAGGATCGGCCGGCGGTAGAGGAAGATCCGGTTGAGGTCGGCCGGGTTTGACAGGGTTCCGGCCTCGCCGAAGGGGATCCCGGCATAGAGGCCGAGAATCTCGAACGGGCTTTCGGCGCCGAGTTCGTCCAGCACGTCCTGTTCGGCGAAGTCGGTCACCAGAAAGGTCACGTCGCCGGTCTGCGCGCGGAATGCGTCCGGGATGGTCTGGAAGGCCTCACGGGCGAGGATTTCGATATCGTCCAGGCTGGGCGGCTCGATGGGCTGGCTCATGCTATCGCTATAAACGGCGCACGGAATTTCCGCTAGTCTCGGACACGAGAATTAGAAGGGAGGCAGAAATGGCAAATAAACTGACCGGTCCCGAACGGGACCAGGCGCTGGCCGGATTGCCGGAATGGGGCCTTGTCGACGGCCGTGACGCCATTCAGCGGAAATACCGGTTCCCGGACTTCAAGGCCGCATTCGGTTTCATGAGCACGGTCGCGGAAATCGCCGAGGAGATGGACCATCATCCGGAATGGTTCAACGTCTATAACCGGCTGGACGTGACGCTGAGCACCCACGACGCGGGCGGCCTGACCCGGCTGGATACCGATCTGGCAATGCGGATGGACGCGGCGGCGGAAGAGTTTGGCGGTTGACGCTCAGGCGTCCCCGGCGAGCCAATCCTCGATCAGACGGCGGGCGATGGAATCCTTGCTCGGCAGACCCTTGCCGAGGGCGCGGAAATTCATCAGCTCGTCCCGGGTGAACCACTGGGCGTCTTCCAGCTCGTCATCGTGCCGGATGATCTCGGTGGTCTTTGCCTCGGCATGGAACCCGAGCATGATCGAGGCCGGGAACGGCCAGGGCTGGGAGGAGTGATAGCGCACGTCGCGCACCTCAACACCGGTCTCTTCAAACACCTCGCGGGCAACGGCCTCTTCCAGTGTTTCGCCGGGTTCGACGAAACCGGCGAGGGTGGAATAGCGCCCTTCCGGCCAGACCGCCTGGCGCCCGAGCAGGGCTTTATCTCCGGCCGCGTCATGCACCAGCATGATGACGGCGGGATCGGTGCGCGGGAATGCCGGGGTGTTGCAGGCCTCGTTCGTGCAGCTGCGCTGGTGCCCGCCTTTCGCGATCCGGGTGGCTGAGCCGCAGACGCCGCAGAAGCGGTGCCGCTGGTGCCAGTGCATCAGGCCGCGGGCATAGGCGAGAACGGAGCCTTCGAAACGTTCCAGAACCGGGCCGACCTGCCGCAGGTCCATGAATGCGCCGGTGCCGTTGACAGCGGCGGCCGCGTCCTCCTCTTCAAGGTGCGAGAGGTCGACGGCGACATGCGCCGCGCCATTCCGGGTGCCGAGGTAGATGACGGTCTCGGAGCGTTCGACCAGGACAGCGAACTCCCGCGCGCTCAGCAGGGAGGCGGCAGGGTTTTCACTTTCCGCGCCGACGACGAGCGAGCGGCTGCGCCAGACCGGCACCAGACGGGTCGCGGCATCGCTGACAAGGTTTTCCAGCCAGCCCTCGTCCTCGCGGAGATGAGCGCTGCGGTCGAGGCCGCTGAAACCGTAGATGTTCGGCTGGCGGCGGGTGAGGTCGAGGGGATATTTATGAGACATGGCGCCGGAGTTTACACACTCCGGCGGGCACGGCAATCACGGGTTGCTGACTGCTCCAGGGATCTGTCCGCGTTTTAGGGACCTAGCCGCTTTCATGCACGCATTCAAACGCGCCGACCGGCACCTGATGCACGGAGAGCCCCGCTCCGTCCTGCCAGTGCAGGAGCTGGATCTGCGGTGGTTCCATGAAGACCTTGAAGCCCGGCCGGTGGGCCAGGTCGAGACCGATCTGGTGAGCGGTCGAGGAGCAGATATTGGCCATTGTTCCGGCCCAGCTGCGGTGCATCGAACGATGAAAGTGGCCGGCCAGGACGATTTCGACATTGTTGAATTCCGCGATCACCGCGCCGATGGCATCGCCGTCCCGGCAGCCGATCTCGTCCATCTTCGCACCGGTCGGAAAAGGCGGGTGATGCAGCATGACGATGGCGGGCTTGCCGGAGAGGGTGGCCAGCGTTCCGCCAAGCCAGTCGCACTGTCCCGCGCTGAAGGTGCCGTAAGGCTCTCCCTCTTCGAGGGTGTCCAGCGCGACGAGCGTGAGAGCACCGAGATCGACGGCGTAGTCGAGCGGTCCGGCGACGGGCATGTAGCCGTCCTGGGCGAAGGCCGCGCGCATCGGCTCGCGCGCATCGTGGTTTCCGGGGATGACGTAGACCGGCATGCCGAGCGGCGCGACCATTTCGCGGAACAAGGCGTATGAGCCGGGCGTGCCGTCTTCCGAGATGTCCCCGGCGACGAGAAGGGCGTCCGGTTGCGGCGTCAGGGCGGCTATCGTGGCGATGGCGCGCTCAAGATAGGCCCTGGTGTCTATCGTGCCGTAGGCCGGGACGCCGCCATCCATCAAATGCATATCGGTGATCTCGGCCAGCAGCATGCCCGTATCCTCTCATTTCTGAAGCAATTGCACGGGTCTATTCCCCGCTTGTCCAGTTTCTTTCCCTTTGCATTTCGCCGAATGTGACTTAAGTCACGTTATCAAGGGATCCGGTGTTTATACGTGGATGGTGCGCCATCCGCACGTCCTGCTGTCGGGTTCCGGCGAGATCAACAAGCGAGAACAGGAGAGCGAAATGGCCCTCGAACTGCCAGCCCTTCCCTACGATTACGAAGCGCTTCAGCCGTACATGTCGAAGGAAACACTCGAGTTTCACCACGACAAGCACCACCAGGCATATGTCACCAACGGCAACAAGCTGCTGGAAGGCACCGGTCTTGAGGGCAAATCCCTCGAGGAGATCGTGCAGACCGCCTACAAGGAAAAGATGGCCGGCCTGCTGAACAATGCGAGCCAGCATTGGAATCACCTGCAGTTCTGGCAGATGATGAAAAAGAACGGCGGCGGCGCGATCCCCGGTGCGCTGGAAAAGAAGATCATCGAGGACCTCGGCTCGGTCGCCGATTTCCAGGCTGCCTTCATCGAGGCGGGTGTCACCCAGTTCGGCTCCGGCTGGTGCTGGCTGGCCATGGGCAGCGACGGCAAGCTCAAGGTCACCAAGACCCCGAACGGCGAAAGCCCGATGGCCTATGGCGAGACCGTTCTGCTGGGCTGCGACGTGTGGGAGCATTCCTACTACATCGATTACCGCAACCGCCGTCCCGACTACGTGAAGGCCTTCATCGAGAACATGGTGAACTGGGACTATGTCGGAGAGCTGTTCGCCAAGGCGAGCTGATCCGGCAAGACCCTGCACTGAATTGCAACGGGCCCGCCATCGGCGGGCCCGTTTGCATTTGCCGGGCATGCTCTTGGAGGCTTGCTTTCCGAGTCTGAATCGGCACACTTCGGGCGACAAAACCACCATGAGGCTGGACCATGTCCATGCAGACCGGAAGTGCGATCCGCAAAGTCGAGCAGGGCGATATCGCGGCGCCTGTGACGCTCCCCCGCTGCGCCGGGGCGGAGTTCAACCTGCTCGCGGACGAGGTGTCCGGCGATTTCAATATTCTGGTTCTGCTGGGGCACGACGCATCGGCGAACAAGGCTGCGGCTTTGGCCTACGAGGCCGTGCGCGACCGGTTCGCGCAGCACCATGCGCAGATCTACTATGTGGCACCGGGCAAGAAGAAACCGGCCCTGCCGAAACCGGTTGCCGACGCGTCGATCCTGATGGATGCAGACGGCAAGACCTTTGCCGCCTTCGGGCAGCAGGCGCCGTTCGGCCGGCCGCTCAATGCCGGCCCGGCGACCGTCCTGATCGCACCGAACCGGCACATCCTCAGATTGCTCGATGCGGACCAGCCGGATCACCCCGAGACTGTCGGCCGCGTCCTGGAGGCCCAGTCGGCGCTGCGGGCCGAGCAGCCATACCGCATGCACCCGCCGGTGCTGCTGGTGCCGGATGTCTTCAGCCCGGCCGACTGCGCGCACCTGATGAGCGTCTATGCCATGCAGGGCCAGGAATATGTCGAGCCGGGGCACAACACGCTGCAGAACCGGACCACGGACTGCAAGATGCGGATCCCGGAATATGGCCGCGGCGACCGGATCGATCACTGGGTCATCAATCCGGAGACGCAGAACTATATCGATGAGCGGATTTCCAGCCGGCTGCTGCCCGAGCTGGCGAAGTCATTTCACTACAAGGTCACCCGCCATGAGCGCTACCGCATTGCCTGCTACGAGGGCGAACGCGGCGGCCGCCTGCACGGTCACCGGGACAATACGGACCCGATGGTCGCCTATCGCCGCTTCGCCGTGACCATCAATCTGAATTCCGATCAGTATGAGGGCGGCGAGATCTGGTTTCCCGAATTCAGCGAGCAGTCCTACAAGCCGCCGGCAGGGGCAGCCATCGTCTTCTCCTGCTCGCTGCTGCATGAAGTGCTGCACATGCGCAAGGGCCGCCGTTTCGCGCTCCTCGGCTTCCTCTTCGGCCAGAGCTGACCGGCAGGGCTGAACCTCACACCTCCCGTTTCACAAGCTACAGGACCCGTCGTGCCGCTCAAAATCTCTGTCTACGTGCCGTGCTACAATGCCGAGCGGACCATCGGGGCGTGCCTCGCATCGCTGATCGCGCAACGCCGCAAGCCGGATGAAATCCTGCTGGTTGATGACGGCAGCACGGATCGCTCGCTTGATATTGCCAAGCGCTACCCCGGCGTCAAAATCATCCAGCATGCGGTGAACAAGGGGCTGGCAACCGCGCGGAATTCCGGCATCCGCTTCAGCAAGGGCGATCTGGTCGCATCGATCGATTCGGACTGCGCCGCCGACCCGTTCTGGCTTCAAATCCTTGAAGCGGAAATGGAACGCAATCCGGCGCTTAGCGGGGTCGCCGGTGCTGTCAATGAGTCGGAGCGCGGAACAATACCGGACCGCTGGCGCACCTACCATATGGCGCAACATTATGGAAAGAAGGTTGTCGAAAATCCCCGCTTTCTGTTTGGTGCGAACACTGTTTTCCGGCGGGGCGCGCTGGAGACGGCGGGGTCCTACCCATCGAATCTCCGCACGAACGGGGAAGATCTCGAGATTTGCAAACGGATCTACATGCGCGTGCCGGACGCGCAGCTGCGGTACCAGCCGAAAGCCTATGTCCACCATCTCCGCCGGGACACGTTTCGCTCCCTCGCCAACACCTACTGGCGGTATCAGACCTATGTGAGCTGGGCCCGGCCGGCGCCGCGAAACATCGGCCGAACCGCGCGGCAGACAGGAAGACTGCTGAAGCAGCTTTGGTGTCATCAGCTTGTCTGGGATCTCCGGCAAAAGCGGAGAGAGGGATTGCTGATCGCTCTCTATTTCAGTTTTGTGCTGCCCTGGCTGCAGATCAAGCAGCATTTGAAAAACCAGAAGGACTGCAAAACCAAACCATCCGGATGACCTGTCAGGACGAAACAGAACGAGTGTTAGAAATTTATTCAGTATTCGAATGATTAAATCATCTTCATAGAATTCATCTGAAGGATTTACGTCCGGCACTCACAAAGGCCCTGTCCGATGCACCGATTGTCACTCCTGGCTGGCGGTCTGATTTTTGCCCTGGTCTCCGTCCTTGCGCTCGGGTGGGGGGAGATCTGGCAAATCGGGCCGGAATTCCTGATAGCCTGCACGGTTCTGGCAGTGGCGGCGCTCGGTTCCATCGTGGTCGTTGCTGTGTGGGCGGGGCGTGCGGAAAGCGTCCTTCTGGATCTGCGCAACTCGGAATTCCAGCTTGCCGCCCTGTTCGAGCATTCCCCAATCTGCATGAATCTGAAAGATCCGGACGGCAAATATCTGATGGTGAACCAGGCCTATTGCGACTGGTTCGGCAAATCCGCTGAGGAGGTTATCGGCAAGAGCGGAGCCGCCGTCATGCAGAGCTCAACAGAAGCTTCGGCTGACATCCAGTCGCTGGAGGAAATCGTTGCCGAGACCGGGCGCGCCGCGACCCGGGAGGTCCAGGTTGTGCGCTCCGGGAAGACCCATCAGCGGGTTCTCGTCAAGTTCCCGGCGATCAATGACAAAGGCGACGTTGTCGGCCTCGGCACCATCGCTTTCGACATGACAGAGCAGAAGGCGGCGGAGGCCGCACTCTCGGAGGAGCGGAAGCGGGCGTCCCGGCTGGAGGTAATTCTCAGGGAAGCGATCATGGCGATGCCGGCGGCGTTTGCTGTTTTTGACGATTCCGATCGTCTGGTCATCTGCAACAGGGAATACGCCCGGTTCAATCCGTCGTTCCGGAACGATCCGGACATCGCCATCGGCATGAGCTTTCGCCAGATTCTTTCGGAGGTCATCGAAAGCGGGATGATCACCGATGTCGAGCCGGATCACTATGAATCGTTTGCAGAAAACCGGATGCAACGGCACCGGGAAGCCTCCGGTACGCCGTTCGAGCAGAGGCTTGGCGACAGGATTTGCCAGACCATCGAAAGCAAGATGCCGTATGGCGGCATTATCGTGCTGCGGCAGGATGTGACCGACCGGAGGCGGCTTGAGCAGGAGCATCAGGAAACCGAGGACCTGCTGCGCAATCTTTTCGACAATCTCAGCCATGGCATCATGATCCGGGATCGCGAGACCCGTCTGATCAGGGCCAACAAAGCGGCGCTCCGTCAAATCGGCTGCGAAGCCAGCGAGGTGATCGGCAAGACCAGTGCGGAAATGTTCGCCCTTCTCGGCATCGAGGATTCCACTGGCGATGTTTCGGAGCGGGAGCGCGCAATGATGGCGCGGCGCGAGACAGACGATGACCTGATCTCGCGAACTGGTCCGGATGGCATGCCACAGCACCTGAGAATCAGCCGGTTCCCGCTCATCGACAGGAATGACGAAGTCCAGGGACTGGGCGTTCTGCGCTACGATGTGACCGAGTTGATCCAGACACAGAAGGCCCTGGAATTCTCGAAGGACAACCTTGAGAAAGCGATCCTCGAGCAGACAGAGGAATTGCGGGTTGGCGAGCGGCGCTTCCGCATTCTGGCGCATGCATCGGCAGACTGGTTCTGGGAATGCGACGAAAACCTTCGCTTCACATACCTGTCCGAGAATTTTCCCGTTCCCGGCGGGAGGCCGCATTCCTCCCTGATCGGACTCAGTCTTGCCGAGTATCACGCGTTGCTGACAAACGAAGATCCCGAGATCAGCCAGAAACTGCTTTCCGCGTTCGACGCGCGCGAACAGGTCCGTGACTTCGAAGCGCGCCGCAATGTGACGGGCACCGAGGGATATTACCGCATCAGCGCGATTCCGCTGTTCAAGAACGGCGTATTCGAAGGCTATGCCGGGGCCTCGACCGACATTTCCGAATTGCATCAGACCCGGGAGAGCCTGGTTGAATCCGAGCGCATGGCGTCGCTTGGCTCCATGGTCGCGGGGATTGCGCACGAGATAAACACGCCGGTCGGAATCTGCGTCACGGCGGGAACAGCCGTGTTGCGGTCTGCGCAATTACTGCAGGAGGGAATTGCGGCCGGCGGTCTGAAGCGGAGTGAGTTCGACGCGGGGCTGAAAACAATCATCGAAGGGATGAATCTTGTCGAGTCCAATCTGGCGCGGGCGGCCAGACTGATCTCAAGTTTCAAGAGTGTTGCTGTCGATCAGACCAGTGAAGCCGAGCGGAGCTTCAATCTCGTCGCCTATCTTCAGGATATAACCGACAGTCTCAGCCCCCATCTGAATCCCAGGAATGTCTCGGTCGTGATTGCGGGACCGGATGACATGGTGCTGAAGAGCTATCCCGGGGCCTTTGCCCAGATCGTCACGAATCTGGTGATGAACTCCCTGCTGCATGGCTTTGCAGGACGGGATCGGGGCAACATCGTGGTTGAGGTTTCCGAGGAAAGCGGCCTCGGTGAACTGCGCTATACGGATGACGGGATCGGCATGGATGAGGAAACGGTAAAGAGGATATTCGATCCGTTCTTCACGACGAAACGAGGGCAAGGCGGCAGCGGTCTCGGAATGCACATCCTGTTCAATCTGGTCTCCCAGGTCCTCCGGGGAACTGTTCGCTGCAGGAGTACACCTGGAGAGGGCGTTGAGGTTTCCATCCGGTTTCCCGTGGTCGCGCCGGAGACCGATTCGATCGACTGACAGGAGTCGGGCGGCGGGCCGGCAGCGAGGGTCGGGCTGCCGGGCCGCGGTGATCGCCCGGACGCGCGTTGAAGTCTGGAATTGTTGCCGATTTCCCGTTCGACCTGCCGAACGGTATTGCGCATATTATGCTGTGTCATTATTCTGGTAAAAAAAACATGGATTAATGGCGCGTGATAGAGACAGAGCTTGTTTATCGGGACGGCTTTCAGTTCCTGAAAATAGAGGTTCGGGGAATTCTGTCGGGCGCCGTCGTCGTCGCGGGCATGGAAGCGCTCAACGCCTATAAGGAATATCGGGCCGGAATGCCGGTATTATGGGATCTTCGCGAGGCGGATCTGTCGCAGTACACAACGGCGGAGATGGAGATTTCCAACCGGTTTTTCGAGCGCTTTCCCGAACGCCGCAACACGAAATCGGCAAGCCTCGTCGCTGATCACGGAGCGATGCTGTTGTCGCGCCTCTGGGCAGTCTACGATCGGGACAGGTTTCCGCAGCAGCGCAAGGCATTCTTCCACCTCGAAGACGCGCTTGCATGGATTGCTCCCGAACCGGACGAACGGGATCTCGACGCAGAGGCCTGAATTGCGACGCTGCTGACAGAATGATGGAATGCTCGGTATCGTGGCGGGCCGGCGTAATGGGAGAGTGTGTTTGGAATCTCGTCTCGACGGCATGCTGGCGAAAATCTTCCCGGAACCGGCGCCGGAAAATCTGATCGCTTTCGCCCGTTACTGGATCCAGCGACGGCAAGGACGCCGGATGCCGAGGATGCGCGACATCGATCCGGTGCAGATCCCCTGGGCATTATCGCGCATTTTCGTGCTCAGCCGGCAGCAGGGGGGGCGATTCGGCTATCATCTGGTCGGTGATGCCATGGATCAGATGCTCGGATCGCGGCTGAAGGGCAAGACGGCATTCGACATCTTCGAGCCCGGCTATGCGCTTCACACGGATCAGCGGTGGGAAAGGGCGGCGGGGGAACAGCAGATTTGCTTCACGGTTTCTTCGCACCTGACAGCGGGAAACGTGCCGCGGACGTCGAGTCGCATCATGCTGCCGCTTTCGGAGGATGATGAGAGCGTCCACCGCCTGATCGGTCTGGCGCATTTCGCCCTTCCGACGGCGCGGGACCCGCCGGAACAGCACAACTGGGATGACCGGTCGGTGCACTGGACCAGCATCCTGTCCCTTGACTGACCCTGGTTCCGTTACAAGGCTGGTCTCGGACGACGGCGACGCCGTCAATTGAGGGAATGGGTGTGATCTCGAAACCGCTCCTGGCATTCCTGATTCTGGTGTTTGCGTCCTTGCCGGCCGCAGCGTCTCCCTGCACCGAAGAGGACCGGGAATACGCGGAGTTCCGGGACAATTACTATGAGCCGGAGGAGGCATACGCGTTCGGTGCCGCGCTGCAGCCCTGCCGGTTGGCGCGGCTTCATGCTCGGACGCGGGATGATCTGGTATGACATGACGGATTCGGGCTGGCGCATCACCGCGCTCAACCGTTGGAATGCGGCCGCTGACTGTGTCCCGGAAAGGACTGCTCAGCGCATCAGCTGGTAGGGAATGTACAGCGCCAGATCCGGCCAGAACCAGAGCAGCACGGCCGTCGCCAGCATGATGACGGCAAACGGCACGGCGCCCCGGGCGACATCCTGCAGGCTGGCCTTGCCGACCGCCTGGATGACGAACAGGTTCATGCCCACCGGCGGGGTGATCAGCGCGGTCTCGATCAGCACGACGAAGAAGATGCCGAACCAGATCGGGTCGATATCCATGTTGAGCACGGCCGGCAGCATGACCGGCACCATGATCAGCAGCATCGACAGGCTTTCCAGGAAAAAGCCCATGATCAGCAGCACCGAGCCGACCGCCAGCATGAAGAGGGCGGGGTTGGTGATGTTCTGGGTCAGCAGCGCCGAGATGCTCTGCGGGATCAGGTAAAGCGTGATGGCATAGGAGAACACCTTGGCGCCGGCGACGATGATCAGCACCATCACCGACGTCCGCAGCGAGCCCTCGACGGCTTCCTTCAGCTTCGCCCAGTCCATCCGGCCCATGGCGAAGGTGATGGCGAGTGCCATGACAAACCCGAGCCCAGCGCTTTCCGACGGCGTGGCAATGCCGAGATAAATCGAGCCGACCACGGCGGTGGCCAGCAGGATGGTCGGCAGGGCCCCGAGCGTGCTGCTGCCGCGCACGCGCCAACTGGCCTTTTCAACCGGCTGGTAGGCGCCGGAGAACCGGGCGTGGACCATGCCGTAGACGGTGAAGGTGGCTGCCAGGAACAGGCCGGGGCCGATGCCGGCCAGGAACAGGGTGGGGATCGAGGATTCGGAAATCACGCCGTAGATGATAAGCGGGATGGAGGGCGGAATCAGGATCCCGAGGGTGCCGCCGGCGGCGAGCATGCCGAAGACGAAGCGCCTGTCATAGCCGCGCGCCACCATTTCCGGAATGGCGACGGTGCCGATGGTCGCGGCGGTCGCGACGGAGGAGCCGGAGATGGCCGAGAACAGGGTGCAGGACAGGATGGTCGCCACCCCGAGTCCGCCCGGCCAGTGGCCGACCCAGCTCTGCACGGCGGCATAGAGATCGCGGCCGACCCCGCCCTTCAGCAGGACGTTCGACATCAGCAGGAACATCGGCACGGCCAGCAGCTCGAAGCTGTCCATGGAACCGTGCAGGCGCTGCGGCACCGCCACCATGGGCAGGCCCTTCAGGGCCAGCAGGATGATGCCGAGGCCGCCGAGGGCGAAGGCGACGGGCGTGCGCAGCAGCAGCAGTGCGACCAGGGCCGTCAGGATCAGGAAGGCTTCCATCAGTGCGCGCCTTCCAGCACATCGTCTTCGGGCAGATCCTCGGTCCAGACCCGGACGAGCTGGGCCAGGCCCTGCAGGACAAGCAGTGCGTTGCCGACCCAGACAGGGGCCTGGGTGAACCATTTCGGCGGGGCGAGATAGGTGTCGGTGGTGTGCCCGGCCAGGGTGTCGTGCAGCCAGAGCGAGAATCCGAAATAGATCGCGGTGCCGGCGAACAGGAACATCACCAGGATGGCGAAGCTCTCGGCCAGACGGCGCCGGAGCGTGTTCGGATCGCGCAGGATCAGCTCGATGGTGACCATCTCCCGGTGCTTCAGCACGAAGGCGGTGCCGAGATAGACCGTCCAGATCTGTATGATGCGGCTGACTTCGTCGACCCAGATGGTCGGCGCCGTGAACACATACCGCATGACGATCTCGAAGGTGATGAAGAAGCCGACGGCGACAAGGCTCCAGGCGCAGAGCTTGCCGGTGAACTCGGAAAGGGCATCAATCCACCGAACGAACATGCCGGGTCTCTCTCGCGTGCGCTTTGGTTGGGTGTAGGCCTGCCGGAAGCGTGAGCCGCCTCCGGCAGGAGATCAGATCCGGTCTACCGGATCACTTTGCGGCCTTGACCGCCTTGACGGCCGAGGCACCGGCATCGCCGGTTTCCTTGACGAAACGGTCGACGATGCTGGCGGTTGCCTGCGCCCAGGCAGCGCGCTGGGCGTCGGTCAGCGCGATGACGTTCATCTTGCCGCGGGCTTCCTCGACGGCGTCGGCCTGCTGGGCGAAGATCTGGTCGCGCAGCGTCTGCTCAACTTCCCGGGCCGCGTCGTTGATGATCTTCTTGTTGGCGTCGGACAGGCTCTCGTAGAAATCGTTGTTCATCACCACGACGAACTCGATGGCGCTGTCATAGGTCAGTGTCAGGTGATCCATCACTTCATAGAGCTTGCGGGACTTCACGCCGGAGACGCCGGTCATGCCGACATCGACCGCGCCCTGCTGATAGGCCAGGAACTGCTTGGAGCCGGACATCAGGGTCGGGGCGCCGCCGAGGGCCTCGACGGTCCAGCCCTGGATCTTGCCGTAGGTCCGGACCTTCTTGCCCTTGATGTCGCCCGGCTCGACGATCGCCGCGTCCTTGCCGAGATAGACGTTCAGGCCATAGGCCTGCCACCACAGGATCTTGTTGTTGGTTTCCTTCAGGATCGCGGCGTCCAGCTCCTTGCGCATGGCGCTGTCCGGGGCCACGGCGGCACGGACATGGGCTTCGCTGTCGAAGATGAAGGGAATGGAGACGACGTCGACCGTCGGCACGGACCCGGCGAACCGGCCGATGAAAACGGAACCGGCCTCGATGGCACCGGACCCGACCGCGCTCGGCACTTCCTTGTCCTTGAACAGCTGGGCCGACGGGAACAGCTGGATCTTCAGGTCACCGCCGGATTTCTCCTCGACGATTTTCTTGAAGGCGAGCCAGTTCTGGCCGAGGGAATGCTTCTCCGGCAGCTGCAGCGTGACCCGGATGGTCGTCTCGGCAAAGGCCTGGACCGGCGCGGTCATCAGTGCCGCGGCGGCAACGGTCGCCAAAATCCAACGCTTCATGGTTTGCTCCTGATTTGGTGTTCTGTGTTTTGTCGAAAGGTTCGTTCAATTTGCGGTCCGTCTGGGCAACGGCCGCCTCCTGAAGAATAGGATTCGGGATGGTTCATATCCGAAATCGCACGCCGGTCAAACCGGTGTGATTAGAAGAACTCCCGTTCCGGAACGCCGGCTCTGGCCCCGCTGGTGAGTCCGTGACCTGCGTTTTTCGCCGGTGTCTTGTGCGGCCGCGACAAATCACCCGAAGCCGGACCTGGCCGTTCGATCTATAGTCCGGGCCATGGATATTTATCTGATCGTGAAGACCCTTCATATCTCCGCGCTGATGGTCGCGAAGCCTCTATGAACGCCGCGCCGGAGGGCTTCTGGCTGATCTATGACGGCGACTGCCCTGTCTGCCGCTCTACAGCCCATGCGATCTCGATCAGGAAACAATATGGCAGCATGACGCTGGTCGATGCCCGCACCGCTCCGGATCATCCGGTTTGCCGGAAAGCCAGCGCGGCGGGGCTCGATCTTGATGAGGGCATGGTCATTTTTGCGGATGGCGGCGTCTATCATGGCGCTGGCGCGATTTCGTTTCTGGCGACGTTCGGCGATCCCGGCAATTTGCTGACAAAGATGAGCAGGGCGGTGAACCGGTCGGCCCGCTTCTCCGCTTTCGCCTACGGCCTGCTGCGCGGGCTCCGGAACGTCCTGCTCCGGCTGCGCGGTATCGGGCGGATCGATAATCTCCATTGATCGTAGCGGCCGACGTCCCGACCGAAGGGTGATCGCAGCAGGGACCTTGCAAAGCCGGAATCACCGATGGCCTTGAACGGTTCGTTTCAACGTTGAGAAAATCGACCCAGCCTGTTCCCGGAAATCGCCTTTCAGCTGGTAGCCAACTGTGCCCCCGGACAGCATTTTCTTCCGCTGAACTAGGGCTGCTTCTCGGTCGCGGCAAGGACGCCGGATTTTCTCACATCCATCGCGTCGGCGGGGCGGAAGCTGTCCGCGCGTGCCAGGCGCCACGGCGCGGCGAAGGCATCCGGGCAGTCCGTCTCGAAGAGCTGCCCCGGTGCCAGCCGGTGATGCAGGATGCTGTCCGGATCGGTGGCCCGGATATGCAGGGTCTCGGGCCGGATCTGGCTCGGGTCGTCCAGTCCCATGGCGCCGAGCATCTCGGCGAAGCCGCGCAGGGTGTTGCCGTGGAAGTTTGCCACTCTCCTGTACTTGTCCTCGACCACGAGGCCGCGCTGGCGCGTCGGGTCCTGGGTGGCCACGCCGGTCGGGCAGCGGTTGGTATGGCAGGCCCGGGCCTGGATGCAGCCGATCGCGAACATGAACCCCCTTGCCGCATTGCACCAGTCGGCGCCGAGCGCCAGGGCGGCCGCCATGTCCGCGCCGGAGATGATCTTGCCGCTGGCACCGATGCGGATATGCTCGCGGATACCGGCGCCGACAAGCGTCATATGGACGAAATGCAATCCTTCGCGCAGCGGCATGCCGAGGCTGTTGGTGAATTCCACGGGCGCCGCGCCGGTGCCGCCTTCCTTGCCGTCGACGACGATGAAGTCGGGGTAGGTTTCGGCCGCGATCATCGCCTTGCAGATGGCCATGAATTCATGCGGGTGGCCGACGCACAGCTTGAAGCCGACCGGCTTGCCGCCGGACAGGCGGCGCAGCTCGGCAAGGAAGGCCACCAGCGCGTCCGGTGTCGAGAAAGCGGGATGGGCTGACGGCGAGACGCAATCCTTTCCCATCGGGATGCCGCGTGTCTTGGAGATTTCGGGTGTGATCTTGGACGCGGGCAGGACGCCGCCATGACCGGGTTTCGCGCCCTGGGAGAGCTTGAGCTCGACCATCTTGACCTGGGGGTCGGCGGCCGTCGCGGCGAATTTCTCCGCATCGAACATACCGTCTTCCGTGCGGCAACCGAAATAGCCCGAGGCGATCTGCCAGATCAGGTCGCCGCCATAGCGGCGATGGTGCGCTGAGATCGATCCCTCGCCGGTGTCGTGGGCGAAGCCGCCGGCGGCGGCACCCCGGTTCAGCGCCTGTATCGCGTTGGCGCTGATCGCGCCGAAGCTCATGCCGGAGACATTGAGCAGGGAGATGTCATAGGGCTGCGTGCAGTCCGGCCCGCCGACACGGCGCCGGAAGTTCAGCCGGTCCAGATGTATCGGCGCCAGGGAATGCGTGAAGTAACTGTAGCCCGCCTTGTAGACGTCCATTTGCGTGCCGAAGGGCACGGTTTCCTGCTCCTGCTTGGCGCGCTGGTAGACAAGCGAGCGCTGTTCCCGGTTGAAGGGATAGGCGTCGGCGTCGCTTTCGATCAGGTATTGCCGGATTTCCGGGCGAATGCCCTCGAACAGCCAGCGCATATGGGCCAGGACCGGATAGTTGCGCAGCAGGCTGTGGCGGCTCTGAAGCAGGTCCCGGATGCCGAGCAGCGTCAGCGGTCCGGCGACGGCGAGGATCACCCATCCCCACCAGATACCGGCGAGTCCGAGACCGCACGAGACGACTGCCGCGGCGATGACCGCAGCGAAGAAAGCAAAACGCATCTGGATTTCTCTCCCGCGCTGATACCGGCCCCGCAGCCGAGAGTAGACCTTGATCACGTCGCCGGAAAGGCTGGATCACAGGTCCGGACATCTAGGGCACGACATCGGTTACGACGTGCGACTCAATCAGTTCAGGCAATGCCGGGTACCACATGTCCGAGGGCTGGCTGTCGAACATCATGTCCAGGAACCAGGCAGCAACCCCGGCCTGAAGAAAAATCGCGCGGTCTCGCTCTTGTTCCCGCGAGGGGTCTGCATTCAGGACAGCGTAGTCGGCGTCAATCCGGTACTGGTGGAACCCAAGCTTGCCCCCTGACGCCAATTGTCGCTTGATCCCGCCAATGAAAACAGTCGTGCAGGCCGAACTGCATTCAGACATGACCAATGTGTTCAGACCATTCTGCCTGATGGTCTTCGACAACCCTCTGGCCTGGTAGATGTTGCCGCCGGTGCTGGCCAGAATGATCTGTTTTACATTCGGATACGCTTTGAGTTGGTGTTTGAGATGGTGCGCAATTCCAAGCTCCAATGAACCGGTCAAGGTCAGTGACAATCCATCGGATGTCGGCTCGATGCTGTATTTTCCGTCACGTTCAGCTTGAAGTCTTAGGCTATCCGGCACCGGAAGTGTCATATGCCAGGCATCGATCGCGTAGGTAATGACCCAGAACGAGGCTAGGACCAGGGCCAGCTGAGTGCCCCAGACCGGGGCCATATATCCCCCGGCGCGGATATGGGCCTCGGCGGCGCGAACGACCCCAACGGCCTGCCAGACAAATAGAACTCCATGAAAAAACAGAGCTAAAATCAGGACCAATACCTGATTGTCATGGAAATCCAGCCCCTTTCCGGGGCGAAGCAGTTCCTGCACCACCGACACCAGAACGCGAACCAAGACAAGATTGATCCAGAACGACCATGCAAGCCCATGTGCGCCGCGCCAGTGCCCGGTCAGGTATCGCCTGACTGTATGGATCAGTGTGCCCCTCATCGGATGAATGCGACTCGGTTTTCATGGATCGCTGACGGTTATCATCCTCGGCATTGTTTTGTGATGCAAACCTGACGCCGATTTGGGCTTGTGCCGGGGCGTTGGGCGTTATGTTCGCCAGACTGACGAGTAACGTGCGCGGTGGGAGCCCGCCATGACCGTCGCCCCGCCGGGAAAGGCCGAAAACCCGGGACGCTCATCGATCTTGGACCAGGCGCCACTTCTGTTCCCGCAGGCAGAGAAGGTTCTTCGGATCGTCGTCGATCCTGCAGGTGAAGCCCGCCTCTTCGATTGTCTTCACGGCGGCGACATTTTCCGGGTCCGACAGGTCGACCTCCATGCGGATCGACCGCAGCCGGCTGTCGGCCAGGGTCTTCGGCATGCCTGCGATGATCCGGTGTTCCAGCCCGTCGACGTCGATCTTTACATGGGTCGGAAAATCGATCTGCCCGCCGGAGATGAGATCGTCCAGACGATAGCCCTGGACGGCTTGACCGCTGCCCGTGCCCGGCGTCTGTGGCGCGGACGCGGCATCGAAAGCATGGGTCGCGGACCCGATTTCATTTGACGAGAGTGACAGCCGGCCTGCTTCCGTTTTGTCCGATAGTGCGATGTTAAGCGGCGTGACCAGATCACCGACCTTGTTCAAGGCGATGTTTCTCAGCAACTGTTCATAATTTGCGGAGAAGGGCTCGATGGAAAATGTGCGGCAGCGGCGGGTGACTGCGGCGGCAATGGAGAAGCTGCCGATATTGGCACCGATATCGAGAAAGACGTCTTCGTCGCGAAAGTGGGAAATCATCCGCAACAGTCCGGGTTCGTGCAGGAAAAAGTTGCGGAACCGCCATCTGGTGGACAGATTCGGAACGTGGAACAGCAGCTCGCGCCCGGCCAGCTGAACCTTTGCCATATTGGCATTGGTGACGATGGACCTGACCGGCTTGCCGAAAATCGGCTCAGCCGATCGCCTGGCGAAATGTTCGGAAAAACGGCTCAAGACATATCGGATCGGCGCGTCCTCTCCGATCCGCATGCACATGCCCTTCAGGATCACGCTCTTGAGAAAGGACGGGTTTGCCGGCCGGGGGGCTTTGTCTCCGTGAATCGGCGTGAATTTTTCGGTCAGCTCGGCATGCATTCTCGCAAGCCCGCCGGGGCCGTCCAGCAGCTGCACGATGAAGCTTTCGGTGCCGAACCTGGTGTCGATATCCTCGATCAATGCGCAGGCCATGTCCTGAAGAGACTCGCTTGGCGGTAAAATTTGTAGAGCGCTTTCAATGATATAGAGCGCTTCTGCATGGTTCCCGGCAGCCAGGCTGTCTTCAATAACCCTGATGCATTCAGCCTCGTTCGATCCTCCCGAACGCACCCGGTGGTAAAACCCGGACAGTTCTTCGGAAAGGATCAATCCGCCAGGGGCTTCCGGCCTTTGGTTGACAGGGTCGGTCTGCCCTGGCGGTTCCGGCAGGGCGCCGCCCGGGGAGGCTTGAGCCGGCGAAACGGGGTCGTTACCGAACATGGTGGTTGCCGCCTGACTTGCCGCTAAATCCCTGGCTGCCGCGTCTATGACAGGGCCCCAGTCACCGTCGGTTTCCTGGCGATACACCCGGGTGTTCGGATACCAGAGCGAATCTCGCCGCGTCAGGCCCCAGCGCCAGTCGGGTCTCGTCGGCAGCAGGACCCGGCAGGGCACTTCCAGCGCACCGGCTATGTGAACGGTGTTGTTCGGGGGGGCAATGACCAGATCCATGGCGGCGACCAGGGCAGCCAGGCCGTCGAGATCCTGTACCGGGTCGATTCCGTGATCGGCATCGATGGCGATGCCGGCCGCCTCGAACGCCGCCAGATCCTCGGCGCGGACGCTGTATTGCAGGGATACCAGGGCAACACCCTGCACCATCGCGATCCTGCGCCAGGCCTCCGGTGCGATGGTGCGTCTCTGCCCGGTCTTCGGCGCCTCGGAGCGCCATGTAATCCCGACCAGCCGTTTTCCCGGATGGCGGAATGACAGTTTCGCGCGCAGAGACATGACCCGGTCCTGATCGGGCACAAGCCAGGGTTCCGGTGTGGCCTGGCCTCCGCAGAAAAGTGCCAGTCGATCGGGCAGGTCGCCGATCGCGAGATGCATGTCGGCGCCGTGATGGTCTTCCACATCGCCCGTCGCGCTGTCGACGTCCGGCACCCCGATATCGGGAAAGGAGCGCTTGATCAGCGGCCGCAAGCGCGGTTCGGCGATGATTGTCAGCTGTGCGCACCGGCGTTCCATGTGTTTCAGCAGCATCAGGAACTGCACTTCGTCACCGATGCCCTGCTCGCCCCACAACAGCAGGTGACGGTCGCCGATCGCCTCGCCTGTCCATTCCGGAACGGCGAAATGCCGCTGGATCTTCCGGCCCTCGGCGGTTTCCAGGCGGCGCCTGTGCAGCTTCCAGCCCGGCTCGAATTTCTCCAGGCCCAGCAGGGCGAAAGCCGTGTTGTTCCGGGCCTGCGCCTGACTGTCCGAAATCAGGGTGGTGCGAATTCCGTATGTGACCTGTTTCTCGGGATCGCTGGCGAGGCCCGCCTCGGTGCAGAGGCGGAACCAGGTTTCGGGATTTCCGGGCTCGACGATCGCGCCGCGCCGCAGCCAGGTTTCGGTCCCCCGGCGCCCCGGGGCACGTGTCGCCGACACGGCCAGTTGGCCGTACGGCCCGGCGGCGTCGAGATCGAGCGCAATAGCCCGCCTGGCCCAGCGCGCTGCCTGCAACAGGCCGGCAATATCGCAGCATGCCGTCTGGTTCGCAGGGTCGATAAGGAGACCCCGCCGGCACGGCTGGATGGCATCCGCGTCCCGCTGGAGCTTCTGCAGCGCCCGCGCATGGTTCAGCCACGCTTCCGGGAGACCGGGTGCCGCGACCGTCGCCGCGGAGAACCATTCCTCGGCGCGTTCGAAATCGTCATCGTTGAACGCGATCAGGCCGAGATTGTTTCTTGCCGCCCCGCTGCGCGGTGCGATGCGAAGCGTGCGGGCAAAGAACTTTTTCGCCCCGTCGACATCACCGGCATCCATCAGCAGGTTGGCGAACAGGAAGATCCCGTCGCGGTGCGCCGGCGAGATCAGCAGCATGCGGCGAAACTGGTCCGTGGCCCGGGGCGTTTCCCCCGCCTGCTTCAGATACGCGCCATAGTCGAAGCGGATGGCGCTGCTCAACGGCGACAGGAATGTCAGCCGCTTCAGCAAACCGGGCCGGCCCGGCGAAAGGGCATTCCGCGCCAGTGCGCGGTCGGCTTCGCCTGTTCCGGGATCGAGCAGCACGGCCCGGCGGTAACTGGCGGCCGCCTGCGCCGGGCGGCGGGTCCGCTCAAATGCGGTGCCGAGTGTTGTCCAGGCCCCGGCCGATATCGGGGCCAGGGTGGCGGCTTCACTCAGACTGTCCGCCGCTTCCGCTGCCTTTCCGGCCTCAAGGCAGATGCTGCCGAGCAGTACCAGCGCCCGGAGACGACAGGGATCTCCCTTGGGCACCCGGCGGCAAAGACGGGCGGCACTGCTGTGGAAGCCCTCCCGGTATCGGCTCTCGGCGTCTTCGAGAAGGTTCAAGGAGGAGGTGCTCATAGTTCTGCCTGGTTCACGGAGCGTGCCCGGTCGGCGCGGCCTTCGGCGATGGGGAGAAACCTATATCGGACAGGTTTCCGATGTCTCTCGAAAATCCAAACGCACGCATGCAGGCACAGAGGCGCCGCCGGGAGCGACCGCCGTCACATCACAGACAGTATGATGGCATGGATAGTCTTTAACTGCAGTTAACCAGGGGCGTTCGCCGAGCGAATATCACCGCCGGGTTTTCCGGCAGAAAGGATTCGGAGCTCTGGACTGAAAAGATTGGTGCACCCGACAAGATTCGAACTTGTGACCTCTGCCTTCGGAGGGCAGCGCTCTATCCAGCTGAGCTACGGGTGCATACCGGGTGCCGGGCGGAAGCCGCACGGCTGAGCGAGCGGAAACTACCCTCGGGCGCAATTTGGTGCAAGGGGAAAGCGCTGGTCCGTATTGTGGTCAGTTGTTCATACCGGCGCAGGCGCCCGATGCCGCTTCCAGGGCTTCACGCTCGACCCGTTCGATCGCTTTGTCGAGCCTTTCCAGCAAGGCATCGGTTTCCGGCGATGCGGTCCGGATATTCTGCTCGAAGATCATCCGGAGGGCGTCGACATGGCGCTGTACGGCACTGATCCTGCGTTCCGTCGGGACCAGCATAAGTTCTGCCCGGTTCAGAACGGGCGAGGCCAGGCGATCGAGACGTTGGGCGATCCCGGAGACGACAGTGAAACCGAAACTGCCCGCCTGGCCTCTCAAGTCATGCGCGATGCGCTGCAACCGGGTCCAGGATTCGGCTGTCCGACCGCCGCTGTCATCGATCTGCTGGGCGAAGCGTGCGAGGCGCGCAAGCTCGGTCTTGAGTACCGCACGGAAATCTTCGTCCGATGGCGCCTCTTCATTATGCGGTGCGATGGGGGCGAGTTCTCCGAGCCGGTCGCCGAGACGGCGTGACGGCATGTTCGGTAATGCCGCCTCCCGGCGCCGCCGGTCCGGCCCGACATAGCGCTCTGTTGCGACGAAAGAACGCGGGTTCGTGAAGACCGCGACCACGCGCCGGCGCAGTTTTTCGGCAGAGACCGGCTTGATTAGATACTCGGTCACGCCGCGTCCCGGGCGGCCACGACACGCGGTTCCTCGGCGACCGAAGTCAGCATGATGACTGGCAGGTTCCTCAGGTGTGTGGCCCGGTGCTGACGCAGACTGTTGACGAAGCTGAATCCGTCCGTCGGCTCCATCATCCAGTCGCAGATGATGACGTCGCAATGCCGTCTTTCAAGAAGGTTTATCGCTTCTGAACCGTCGGCGGCCTCGCAGATATCCTGGAACCCGAAGCCGCGCAGCAGCGAGCGCAGCAATTGCCGCATCAGGTGGCTGTCCTCGACGATCAGCGCCGATCGTGAGCCGAAAAGTGCATCGCCTGTCTGTGCCATTTGCATCTCTGCTCTCTCTATTCCGCGTCCATTTCGGAGAGGAAGGCCGTGAGCGCCTTGCGCTGGCCACCGGTCAACTCTTCCAGAGGGCCGGCGCCGTGCGCCGGCGCTTCCGTGTTCAGGTCGCGGCAATGTTCGATGATGTCTGGCCGTTTGGTGGCCTCGCCAATTCTCAGCAAAAGCAAAGGCTCTGAAATCGGTTTGACGACATAGGCAATCATGCCGGCCGCAAGGAAGCGGTCGAGATGTTCAGGCAGGGCGTCAGCCGTCAGTGCCAGGACCGGTGGCAGGGTTCGCCCGAGTCGCTGTTTCAGGAGGCCGACGGCCTCGACCCCGTCCATCACCGGCATGTTTATGTCCATGAGAATGCAGTCGTACTTGCCGGGTTGGGCCTGGTCGACCGCTTCCTGCCCATTGCGCGCAAAGTCGAAAATGGCTTCATGCCGGGACAGGATCATGGAAATCACCTGACGGTTGGTGGCGTTGTCCTCGGCGACCAGAATGCGAAGACCGCGCAATAGGGGCTCCGAGAAATGGTGTCGTTCGCGCGGCACCACGACATCGGAAATCACGACCGGCAGGCGCAGGGTAAAAGTGCTTCCGTCGCCGGGCGTGCTGGAAAGGCTGATCTCGCCTTTCATTCGCTCTACCAGAGCCCGGGTGATGGAGAGACCGATCCCCAGTCCTTGGCCCTCGCTGCCGGGAACCTGGGCAAACCGTTCAAAGATACGTTCCTGCTGGTCTTCCGGAATACCGATCCCGTTATCCTGGACATCGACAATCAATTCGGCCGCACTCCCGCGGCCGTTCTGCATGCTGGCATGCAGCCGGATCGTTCCGTTCCCGGTGAACTTCACGGCGTTGCTCAGCAGGTTCACCAGAATCTGCTTGAGCCGACCGCGGTCCCCGATAATGGCGCTGTCGATCAGATTTTCTGTTTCCAGCACGATGATATTGCCCCGGTCCCGTGCCGGGGAGGTCATCATGGTGACGACTTCCTCGAACAGGGCGCCCGGCAAGAAGGCCGTTTCGTTGAACCGGAATTTGCCGCTCTCGAGGCGGGTCGCGTCGATCACATCATCGACCAGCGTACACAGCATGTCCGCCGAAGTGGTTGCGCTATCGGCCATGCCGCGAATGGAAGGGTTGCGCGTGCGATATCCGATTTCCCGCAACAGGCCGGTCATGGCATTGAGCGGCGTGCGCATTTCGTGGCTCATGCTGGCAAGGAACTGGCTTTTTGCCCGGTTGGACTCCTCGGCTCTGGCGAGCGCTTTCGAGAGATTTTGCCGGCCCGCATGCAGGGCGCTGAGCTGCTTGATGCTGACCATTGCCAGCACGCCGCCGATGCCGACGATCAGGATCAGCGCAACCAGCAGATAGGACATGGCATCCAGCAGGGAGAGCTGATGCCGGGTCTGTTCAACGGCGACATCGCGGACGATCTCCAGTGCCAGCCGCTGCAGGGGCACGGCAAACCTAGTCAACTCCTGCATAATGATATCGGCTCGGAGACCCGCCTGATTTGCAGTCGTCTCAAGCGTCACGTCGATCCGCCGGACTGAGGCCAGCAGATCAGCCAGCAGGGTTTCGAATCCCGGCGTTTGCTGGATAGGTTGATAGGCCGGTCCATGCCGGAGCGTGAGGATCCGGCTGACAAAAATGTCGTAGCGCCTGTCAATGTCTTCGGCGGGCATGCTCCCCGTGTGGGCCTGCTCAGCCGTCAGGGACAGCTTAAGGTATTCCGCCTGCAGTTGGTAGGCGGCCCACTGGTAGTTCTCGCGTGGTTTGGCAATTTCCGATTTCAGCTGCTGATAGAGTAAGACGGCAAGTGCGGCTGCGCCTATCGCTGTCGAAATGACGATAATTACCGCTATCGAGAGTCGCTGTATCCGAAAGCGGCCAATTATAGCGCTTTCCGGCATCTTACCGGACCACGAGCGAGCGGAGCTGCCAGACGGAGCGGTTCAGATAGGTATCGGTCGTCAGTTTCGGATCCGTGTCGTAGGGAAACAGAATCCAGAGCGGTCCCTTGTCCCGGATCGAGATGGCCTTGCCGTTCTGGCGGACGGCGATAAAGCCACCTGCAGCGACGGTGTCTTCGATCGGCACATCGGCGGCATAGTCGTTCAGGGCGACGGCTCTCAACTGTGACCCTTTTGCCCCGACATGATCGAGAAGGGACTTCAGGGGGATCGCCTGAAATTCCTGTACACCTTCGGTCCAGGGCGTGCTTGTGCGCACGGTCCCGATGGCAAACTCTTCCAGAGCGGCCCGGTCGAAATGGACGGCGGCACCACTGTCGATGTCGCCGCTGACGGTCAGCAGGATGTCCGGAGAGCTCTGCGCAAGGGGAGCCGAAGGAAGCGCCGCGACCATGGAGGTGGCGAGGCCGAGAATAAGAGCCAACATCCTGACGGTTATCGCAATCTTCATTGCATGACGCCTTTCGTAAACCGGTTGTGATCGAAGCCGGTTTTACGGGCGGAAAATTAAAAAAGATTGAATTTGATGCAAAATGAGAATTGATTTCCGTGTTGAGCCAGAACTAACGGCCGGACGGGTTGCAAAAGCCCGGCAGACGGCTCTTGCCGATGGGTGGGGCTACTTCCTCGGCGCTCGGGAGCGTTGCTGCCGGGTCGCCGAGCCAGGCGGCGATGTCGGCGCTGACCCTGTCGCCCTGCAGGTCCCGGAACAGCATGTGATAGCCGTCCCGATAGAGCGCGAGCCGCCAGCGCCGTCCGCCCGTGCCGTCATCCGGCAGGGTTTCGAGCATGCGGCAGGTCGGTCCGCGCGGGATGATGCCGTCCTGCTTGCCGTAGAGCACCAGCAGCGGGGCGGTGAGTTTCGGCGCCGCCGCCAGGGCGTCGTCCATCAGCCCGGTCAGGCCCCAGGCGGCCTCGATCCGGGTCTCCTTGATCATCATCGGATCGCGCTGCAGCCGCCGCAGCATCTCGATATTGTCGGAGGGCGGGCTCGGCAGGCGGTACGGGCGGACACGGATGCGCGGGGCGATGTGCGCGCCCAGGGTGAGGACAAAGCGCTGCCAGGATGTCAGGGTGCTGCGGCCCCAGACGGCGGGGGCCGAGAGCACGGCGCCGTCCAGCCGGGGCGGGGTGTCGCCGGCAAGGGCCGCCATGATCACCGCGCCGCCCATGCTTTCGCCCAGGGCATAGACCGGAAGATTCGGATGGGCCGTGCGGAGCAGTTCCGTGACCGTGCCGAGATCGTCGGTCATGGCGGCGGTGCCGGCCCAGTCCCCGCGCATGGATGTGCCGCCGAAGCCGCGCTGGTCATAGGCATAGACCAGCAGGCCGTGCCGGGCGAGCAGGGGGCCGAGATCCCGGTAGGCGCCGGCATAATCGTTGAAGCCGTGCAGGGCGATGACCGCGGCGCGGGCGGGGTCTTCCGGTGCCCAGCGCCGGTAGGGCAGTTCCGTCCCGTCCGGCATGACGAAGGCGTCATCCCGGAGGGCGGCGGGCTGATGCGCCTCGGGCCGAGGCGCAATGCCGGGAGCGCAGCCGCCGAGTATGAGGAGGAAGGCGGCAAGAACGGCGTGCGGTGCCGGTCCCGGTCTCCTACGCCGCATGAAAGCGGTCGGTTCCCGGCGTGTCGCTGGTGAGGGCGAGGAAAATATCCTCAAGGTCGCTCTCGTCGGTGCTGATGTCCTGGATATGGAAGTTTGCCGCGGCCAGGGCGCCGAGAATGCGGGCGATCGGTCCCTCGCTCTTGCGGTAGGTGAATGTCAGCTGGTTTGGCCCGGTTATGGCAACCGAGAAGGGCTGCAGCGGTTGCGGCAGCTTGTCGGCGCTTTCCGGAAGCGTTTCGGCGACGGTGACGGCGACCGACTTGACATCGATCCGCTGCATCAGATCTGCCTTGGTGTCGCAGGCAATGACCTCGCCGTGATTGATGATGGCGATCCGGTCGCAGAGCTCCTCCGCCTCTTCCAGATAATGCGTGGTCAGCAGGATGGTGACGCCGCGCCGGTTGAGCTCGCGCACATTGTCCCAGAGCTTGCGGCGGAGTTCGATATCGACGCCCGCCGTGGGCTCGTCCAGCACCAGGATCGGCGGGTTGTGTACCATCGCCTTGGCCACCAGCAGGCGCCGGCTCATGCCGCCGGAAAGCGAGCGGGTATAGGCATCCGCCTTGTCGCCGAGTTCCACCAGGTCGAGGATTTCCTGGGTCCGCCGCTCCGCTTTCGGCACACCGTAGAGACCGGCCTGCAGGTCGAGCAGTTCGCGCGGGCTGAAGAAAGCGTCGATATTCAGTTCCTGCGGCACGATGCCGATCGCCGCCCGGGCCTGCCGCGGGTCCTCGTCGATATCGATGCCCCAGACCTTCGCGGTCCCCGCACTCTTGTTCACCATGCCGGCGAGAATGTTGATCAGGGTCGACTTTCCGGCGCCGTTCGGCCCGAGCAGGGCGAAGATCGAGCCGCGCGGCACCTCGAGATCGACGCCTTTCAAGGCATGCTTGCTCCGGGAAGAGCCCGGTTTGCCATAGACCTTCTCAAGGCCTTTGATCTCCAGGGCGAGCTCCGGTGCGCTTTGGGACGGCTGGATGCGTGTCGGCACGGTGATGAACCTTTTCAGGCGATTGAAAATACGCGGCGAATGGCTATTATCTCCCGGCATTCCGGGAACGGAGGCTACGCTCAATATAGGTACCGGCGCGGAGAAGGACCAGTCAGATGGCAAAACCGTTCGAAGTGATCACCGTTTCGGAGAAGCGTGTCGCCTGCGACGGCGGCAAGGGCGCGCTCGGCCATCCGAAGGTGTTTCTCACAATTGGCGACGCGGGCAAGGTGACCTGCCCCTACTGTTCGCGCGAGTTCGTCTATTCTGCACCGGTGCCCGGCGAAAGCGCGGCCTGACCTCGGGTCGGCGGCACCCTAGGCCGCTTCGGGGGTTTTTCCGGTGATTTTCCAGTAGACGTTGTTCTCGGCCTTCTTGAGGGCGAAGCCGCGCAGCTCGCCGCGGGCGGCGGAGATCGCGACCTTTTCGAAACCGGCCGCCTCGAGTTTGGCCGTCAGGGTTTTCGTGGTGAAGGCGGTGCGGTGCGCCATGAAACTGTTGCCGTGCTCGATCGCCCAGGACGCGCCGAACAGCATGTCGAGCCCCATGATGTCCACCATCCCGTCATGCGTATCGGTGGAATACAGCGTTTTCTCGGGGCCATGTTTCAGAATCGCGCGGCAAATGCTGTCGAGGTCGGGAGTCCGGATCACGGCAAATCCCGTGTCGTCCAGCACCCGGTAGAAATTCGCGAGACAGACAGGCACCTCATGGAACTCGAGATGTTCCAGATTGTGCTTTGAAAACAGGTAGTGGGCGGAGCTGTCCGGAATGGTCGACAGGGTGCGGATATCGTCGATCACGTCCGGTTTGACGGCCGGGTCGATATCGACCCGGACTTCGCGCCACTCGTTCTCGAAGTCCAGTGCCGGGAGTACTTCCTTGCTCTGCAGGCCGCAGCCCACATGGAGCAATGTCTTCAATCCAGTCGATTCCATGGCCGGTTGCCGTCTTCCGCTGATTTCCGATTGGATGATGAATAGCGCTGCCGCCGCCAGCTTTCAATTGCCGTTCTGTCCGTCGCGTGATGCCCGCTCCGCCAATTCTCTTGTCATGGGCCGCCCCGTCGCTAGACTCTTCCCGCAGCCCGTTTCCCGAAGCCCGCCCTGGATCCATTGATGACCGATATTGCCGCGTCCGACATCCCCGCTGCCATTTCCGATACAGAGAACCATCTCTACCTGGTGGACGGATCGGGCTATATTTTCCGCGCATTCCACGCCCTGCCGCCGATGAGGCGGTCCGACGGCACGCCGACCAACGCGGTGTTCGGATTCACAAACATGCTCATGAAGCTGGTGGAGGATCTGGAAGCGGATCATGTCGCGGTGATTTTCGATACCAAGCGGCTGACCTTCCGGAATGACATCTATCCGGACTACAAGGCGAACCGGGACGAGCCGCCGGAGGACCTGCGCCCGCAATTCGCGCTGATCCGCGACGCCGTGCGGGCCTTCAACGTGCCCTGCCTGGAAATGGAAGGTTACGAAGCGGACGACCTGATCGCGACCTACGCGTTGCAGGCGAAGCAAAAGGGCATGCGGGTCACCGTGGTCTCCTCCGATAAGGACCTGATGCAGCTGGTCGATGACGGTGTCGACATGTTCGATCCGATGAAGAACCGGGCGATCGGGCGGGCCGAGGTGATCGAGAAGTTCGGTGTCGGCCCGGAGCGGGTGGTCGATGTGCAGTCGCTGGCGGGCGACAGCGTCGACAATGTGCCTGGCGTTCCCGGCATCGGCATCAAGACCGCGGCGCAGCTGATCAATGAATATGGCGACCTGGATACGTTGCTGGCCCGGGCCGGGGAGATCAAGCAGCCGAAGCGCCGGGAGAACCTGATCGCATTCGCCGACCAGGCGCGGATTTCCCGCGATCTGGTCCGGCTGAAGGACGATGTCGCCATTACCGAGCCGCTGGAGCGGCTGACGGTGGAGGATCCCGACGATGCCACCGTTCTGGCCTTCCTGAAGGAAATGGAGTTCAAGCGGCTGATCGCCCGGTTCGAGTCGGAGCTGGCGGACGGCGCTGCGGCCGCGACGCCGGGTGCGGCGCCGGCGGAAGGCTCTGTCGGCTCCCCCAATCCGGCCGGTGATGTCAGTTACGAGCTGGTGCAGGAGATCGCCGATCTGGAGCGCTGGATCGCGGCCGCCCATGCCGAGGGAACGGTTGCCGTCGATACCGAAACAACATCGCTCAACGCCATGCGGGCGAATTTGATCGGTGTGTCCATGAGCGTCGTGCCGGGCAAGGCCTGCTATATCCCGCTCGGCCATACGGCGGGCGAGGCGCAGGGCAGCCTGCTCGGCGGATCGGATGGCGGCGCGGACGGGCCGAAGCAGATCCCGCGGGATGCGGCGCTGGCCCTGCTGCAGCCGTTGCTGGAAGACCCGTCGGTGCTGAAGGTACTGCACAACACGAAGTATGACGCGCTGGTGCTGGCCCAGGACGGCAATGGCGGCATTGCCCTCGGGCCGGTCGACGACACCATGTGCATGTCCTATGTGCTTGAGGGCGGCATGCACGGGCATGGGCTGGACGAGCTGTCGGAGCTGCATTTCGACCATACCAACATCAAGTTCGGCGATGTCTGCGGCAAGGGCAAGACGCAGATCCCGTTCAGCGACGTGGCGCTGGAAAAGGCACTGGATTACGCGGCCGAGGATGCGGACATGGTGATCCGGCTGCACCGCAAGCTGCGCCCGGAACTGCCGAAGGCCGGGCTGCTGACCGTCTACGAGACGCTGGAGCGGCCGCTGATCCCGGTGCTGGTCGGCATGGAGAAGGCGGGCATCAAGGTCGATCCGCAGATCCTGCGCGCCATGTCGAAGGACTTCGAGAAACGGCTGGAAGAGCTGGCG
Organism: Nisaea sp.; assembly: GCF_040217065.1. Classification (GTDB taxonomy): domain Bacteria; phylum Pseudomonadota; class Alphaproteobacteria; order Thalassobaculales; family Thalassobaculaceae; genus Nisaea. The sequence continues at coordinate 507,108 of NZ_JAVJNX010000004.1, read as the reverse complement.
GTGCAGATCCACGAGCTGGCCGGCGAGGAATTCAAGATCGGCTCCCCGAAGCAGCTCGGTGAGATCCTGTTCGACAAGATGAGCCTGCCCGGCGGCAAGAAGGGCAAGACCGGCGCCTACGCGACCGGCGCCGATATCCTGGAGGAACTGGCGGCGAAGGGTCACGATCTGCCGGCGCGGGTGCTGGACTGGCGCCAGCTTGCCAAGCTGAAATCGACCTACACGGACGCGCTGGTCGAGGCGATCAATCCGGAGACGGGGCGCATCCACACCTCCTATTCCATGACCGGAGCAAGCACCGGGCGGTTGAGTTCGAACGACCCGAACCTGCAGAACATTCCGATCCGCTCGGAAGAGGGCCGCAAGATCCGCACCGCCTTCGTCGCCGAGCCGGGACACAAGCTGCTGGCGGTCGACTATTCCCAGATCGAGCTGCGGCTGGTCGCCGATATCGCCGATATCGAGAGCCTGAAGCAGGCCTTCCGGGACGGTATCGACATTCATGCCCAGACCGCCTCGGAAGTCTTCAACGTGCCGCTGAAGGACATGGACCCGGTCACAAGGCGCAATGCCAAGGCGATCAATTTCGGCATCATCTACGGCATCTCCGCCTTCGGCCTGGCCCGTCAGCTCGGCACCGAGCCGGGGGTGGCGAAGAAATATATCGACGCCTATTTCGAGCGCTTCCCGGGAATCCGCGATTACATGGACAAGACCAAGGCGCAGGCCCGCGAAGACGGCTATGTCACCACCCTGTTCGGGCGCCGCATCCATATCCCGGGCATCAAGGACAACAATCCGGCCCGCCGCGCCTTCTCCGAGCGCGCCGCCATCAATGCGCCGATCCAGGGGTCCGCCGCCGATGTCATCAAGCGGGCCATGGTCCGGATCGGTCCGGCGATCCGGGAGGCCGGGCTGAAGGCGACCATGCTGCTGCAGGTGCATGATGAGTTGCTGTTCGAGCTGCCTGAGGCGGAAGTCGAGGAGGCGACGGCGCTGGTCCGCAGGGTGATGGAAGGCGCGGCCGATCCGGTGGTGGAGCTTTCCGTGCCGCTGGTCGCCGACGCCGGTGTGGGCGACAGCTGGTCGGAAGCGCACTGAGGCGGCAGACTTTCGTGGAGGGAACATGAGCACGGCAGCGAAACCGAAACGCACGGCCAGCCCGGTCCCCGTTCTGGTCCGCCAGGCGGAGGAGCGGGACAAGGACCGGCTGGTCGAGATCATGGACAAGACCTGGGAGGCGACCTGGATGCCGTTCATGCCGCCCGCCGTCCCGGCACGCTACCGGAACGAGAATCTCGGCCGGGCCTTTGTCGAAAACGCCTGGCGCACCTGCCGGGTGGCCGAGGCCGAGGACGGCAAGCTGGGCGTGGTCGGCTTCTGCTTCCTGCTGGATAACGAGACGAAAACCCTGCAGGTGCTGCCGGATCTGCAGCGCCGCGGCATCGGTCTTGCGCTGCTGCAGGACGCCGAGGCCCGGATCAGGGAAGCCGGGCACGATCATGTGCATGTCGAGGCGGATGTCTTCAATGCCCGCGCGGCGGTGTTCTACCGGGCCATGGGCTACGAGGAGACCGGCCGGATCGACAACGACATCCTCGGCTACAAGGTGGCGACGCACGTGTTCCGGAAAGACCTTCGGTAAGGCTTTCGATAACCTCTACAGGCGAGGGCCGGTTGGTGGCGTTGTTCGGGCTGAGCGGCGCATCAGGTGTTGCTGCCTGCCGCTGCCAGCCATGCTTCCGCCGCCTCGGCCTCATCCATTGCAAACGCCTTCATTTCCAGTCCCGGGATCAGCGCCCCCTCGATATCGGCGGCTTTGCGCAGCCAGGCTTCGTCGCTGAGTATGGCGCAGCGGTCGAACTTGCCGAGCAGACGGAAGAGCTTCGGCAGATGTTCGAGCTTGACCGCGACGGCGCCGAGGGACGGCCAGGGGAAATGGTGCAGACGGTAGAGCAGCTGGCCGTGCTCGATGCCGTCCGCTTTCTCGATCAGCTCCTCGAGGGCGGCGCGCATGGTGCCCTCGTCGATGGAAGAGGCGTCGAATTCCATGTCGATGCGGTTCGCTGCGGTTTTCGTGATCGTGATCATCGGAGATCTCCGGTCCGTTTTCCTGATTGGCATATGGGGATGGAGGGGGCGGGAGCACAGGGGCGCGTTGCACGGTCGTCCCCCAGGACGTCATCCCGATGAAAATCGGGATCCACTTCTCCGGCGGGGCCATGGATTCCGACTTCCGTCGGAATGACGGTGGGGGGAAGCGGTGTGGAAAAAGAAAAGGCCGCCCGGAGGCGGCCTTTTCGAAACGATTGTAATTCTCCGCTTACGCGGCGGCTTTCACCCCGGCCTCGATCACGGCGGCTTCCACATATTTCTCGAACTGCTTGAAGTTCTCCTGGAAGCGGGCGCGGAGGTCGGAGGCGGTGGTGTCGTAGGCCGCCTTGTCCGACCAGCTGTTGCGCGGGTCGAGCACCTCCGACGGCACGCCCGGGCAGCTCTCCGGGATATAGAGGCCGAAATGCGGCTCCTGCTTCACCGGCACGTCGTCCAGCTTGCCGGCCAGCGCGGCCCGGACCATGGCGCGGGTGAAGGCGATCTCCATGCGGTTGGCGCCGGAGCCGGCGCGACCGCCCTGCCAGCCCGTGTTGACCAGCCAGCATGTGGCGCCGTGCTGGGCGATCCGCTCGCGCAGCATCTCGCCATAGACGCTCGGATGGCGCGGCATGAAGGGGGCGCCGAAACAGGTCGAGAAGGTCGCCTGCGGCTCGTTGCCGAGACCCTTTTCCGTGCCCGCGACCCGGGCGGTATAGCCGGACAGGAAATGGTACATGGCCTGCTCGGGCGTCAGCCTGGAGATCGGCGGCAGCACGCCGAACGCGTCCGCCGTCAGCATCATGATGTGCTTCGGATGGCCCGCCGTGCCGGACAGGTCCGTGTTCGGGATGAAGTGGATCGGATAGCAGGACCGGCTGTTCTCGGTCAGGCTGCCATCGTCGAAGTCGATTTCCCGGGTTTCCGGGTCGTAGACCACGTTTTCCAGCACTGTGCCGAAACGCTGCGAGGCGGCGTGGATTTCCGGCTCGGCTTCCTCGGACAGCCGGATCACCTTGGCGTAGCAGCCGCCCTCGAAATTGAAGATGCCCTTGTCGGACCAGCCATGCTCGTCATCGCCGAGCAGGATGCGGGTGCCGTCCGAGGACAGCGTCGTCTTGCCGGTGCCGGAGAGGCCGAAGAAGATGGCGCTGTCGCCGTCCTCCGACACGTTCGCCGAGCAATGCATCGGCATGACGCCGCTGTCCGGCAGCAGGTGGTTGAGGATGCCGAAGATCGACTTCTTGATCTCGCCCGCGTACCAGCTGCCGCCGATGACGACGAGGCGCTTGTCGAAATTGACCAGGATGAAGGTTTCGGAATTCAGCCCGTCCGCCTCGCCGGCGGCCTGCAGGCCGGGGGCCTGGAGCACGGTGAATTGCGGCTCGAAGTTGGCCAGCTCCTTGCGTTCCGGGCGGCGGAACATGTTCTTGGCGAAGAGATTGTGCCAGGCGGTCTCGGTCACCACGCGGACCGGAAGGCGGTAATCCTCGTCGGCGCCGGCATAGCAGTCGAGCACGTAGCAGTCGCGGTTCTGCATGTAACCGGCGAGCCGGCGGTGCATCTCGTCGAACAGCTCCGGCGTGCAGGGCCGGTTCACCGACCCCCAGTTGATCTGATCATGGACCGACGGGGCGTCGACGATGAATTTGTCCTTCGGGGAGCGGCCGGTATGTTTGCCGGTCTCGACCGCAAAGGCGCCGCCGGGGACGACCTGGCCCTCGTCGTTGCGGATGGCATGCTCGTACAGTTCCGCCTCGGAGAGGTTCCAGTAAGCGGTTCCGAGATTGAACAGCCCGTGCTGCTCCAGATCCTTCACGGATCGTTCCTGGCCCATATGACTCGTTTCCTCGATCTGGTTTCTTGTAACGCTGCGCGGAAACCTGACTCTTCTGTGTAGTCCCGCTCCGCTTGGGTCGGAAATTGTTACGGGTCTGTTTCAGTGATTGCAACTGCCTGGGCGGCGGTTTTCACGAAAAAGAACCGATTAGTCCGCGGCACTCTGCCGCGCACGCTGCACAAGGGCGACGAGCGCCCTGCGAGTCTCCTCCGCATCGCCGACCGGAGCGTCGAAGTCGAGCCGCGCGACCGCGCCGCCGAGACGCAGGTCGCACCCCTCGGTATCGCAGCCCGTCATCTCCCAGCCGTCGCCATCGCGGCCAAGCAGGACCGAAGCGTAGAGCTGGTTCGCGTCGGCATGGTCCTCGTTCATATGGGCGACGATCCCGGCTTCCGCCTGTTCCAGTTCCGGCGCCCGTTCGGACAGGATATCCGCCGCCTGGACCCAGTGGATCCTGCCGAACCCGGCGACGATATGGGCCCGTTCGACCGCCACCCGGTAGAAACTGAAATCCTTGAATCCGGCGAACATGCGGGCGCTCGGATGGCGGCGCAGATAGCGCTCCGCCAGCCGATCCTCCGCGACCTTCTCGATGCGTCCGAGCACGGAGGCGCGGGCGCCGGTGAGCGGTTCTTCAAGGCCGACGGTGCCGTCGAACAGCAGGCAGACGCGCGGGTCGGCCTTCAGGTTCGTCGTGTGCTCCGCAAGATCGGAGAGCAAGAGCAGCGGGCTCCCGTCCTGATCGACGGCCACCATGACCAGCGAGCCGTAGGGCCAGCCATCCCCGCCGGCCATGCCGGTCGAGAGCGTCGCCCGGTCAAGGCTGCGCATCAGGGAACGGATCTGGGCGCCGGGAGAAAGGGCGCGGGTCTCGGCATCGCTCATCTTCATCGATTCCTGTCAGTCAGAAGCAGGGGGCTATCAAAGGCATGCCGCCTGCGGGAGATTGCCGGGCGCCGATGGTATTCAGCCAGGGCTGCCAAGACAATGCCTTGGGCCGGTCACAGCTTTGCCTCATTCCGCCGCCATTCAGTCGGATGGGTTAGTGGCACGTGCCTACCGGCTGGTCCCGGAAGGCGGAAACGTGCAGAATTGGGGGCGCCGCACTCCGGCGGAAAGGGTTTCGACATGAACACGATCGCACTGGTCGACGATGACCAGAACATCCTCACCTCTGTTTCCATCGCGCTCGAGGCCGAGGGCTTCGAGGTGCGCACCTTCAAGGACGGCGAGGAAGCCCTGCGCGGGCTGACCCAGCGGCCGGTCGACCTTGCCATTCTCGATATCAAGATGCCGCGCATGGACGGCATGGAGCTGCTGTCGCGGCTGCGCCGCCAGAGCGCTTTGCCGGTGATCTTCCTGACCTCGAAGGATGACGAGCTGGACGAGATGCTCGGCCTGAAGATGGGGGCCGACGATTACATCACCAAGCCGTTCTCCCAGCGCCTGCTGATCGAGCGCATCCGGGCCCTGCTGCGGCGCCAGGAACTGGCCCAGGACGAGGCCAACCCGGCCAGCGATTCCGTGCTGTCCCGCGGCAGCCTGGTGATGGACGGCTCCCGTCACCTGTGCGCCTGGAAGGGCCGGCAGGTGCCGCTGACCGTGACCGAATTCCTGATCCTGCGCTCCCTCGCCACCCGGCCCGGGCATGTGAAGAACCGGGACCAGCTGATGGACGCCGCCTATGGCGACGCGGTCTATGTCGATGACCGGACGATCGACAGCCACATCAAGCGCATCCGCAAGAAGTTCAAGGGCGCGGACGACGATTTCGACCAGATCGAGACGCTGTACGGCGTCGGATACCGGTACCGGGATCCGGCCATGGTGCCTGCCGGTTCCGCATGAATCTGTCCTGGGCGGAGGGTCTGCGCGCCGTCAGGCGGTGGCGGCGGTCCGGAGCATTGACGGACGCCCTGAACAGGGCGCGGACCGGCGCGCATGAGCGCCGGGCGTCGGAACGACCGCGCCGCCGGTCGCGAATCTCCGGCCTCACTTTGCGTATTCTGGCCATCAATCTCTTCGCGGTCGCGATCCCGCTGTTCGGCCTGCTCTACATGGACCGCTATCAGGACAACCTGATTGCGGCCGAACTGGAAGCCCTGACCCGGCAGGGCAGCATTTTTTCCAAGGGCGTCGCCGCCCTCGCCGTCGAGCCCGAATTCTCCGAAGCGACGGAGCTGTCGAAGGATCTGGTGCGGCGCATGGTCCGGCACGCGTCGGATCAGTTCGGCACGCGCCTGCGCCTGTTCGCGCCCGACGGCCATCTGATGGCGGACAGCAACAGTTTCGGGCGCAAGGGCGGGGTGGTGCAGATCCGGCCGCTGCCGCCGCCGCGCGAGGCCGGTTTCGATCCCGGCGCCTGGGCCGACGAGCTCTATGACCTGCTGGTGAACAGGCTGCCCCGGCGCGGTGATTTTCCGCGCTATGTGGAGACGGTGAACCAGTCTGCCGCGGATTATCCGGAAGCGGTCGACGCGCTGCGGGGGCGGCGGGCGCAGGCGGTCCGGACGGGTCCGGACGGCGGCCTGATCCTGACCTCCGCCGTGCCGGTGCGGCGCTACAAGCAGGTCCTCGGCGCCCTGATGCTGAGCATAGACGGGCACGAGATCGACGACGCCATGCGGGACGTGCGGTTCGAGATTCTCGGCGTGTTCGCCTTCGTCTTCGCCGTCACCATCCTGCTGTCGCTCTACCTGGCCGGCACCATCACCCGTCCGGTGCAGCGGCTTGCCGCCGCGGCCGAGCGGATCCGCCGGGACCGCAACCGGGAAACGGAAATTCCGGCTTTCGAGGGCCGGGGCGACGAGATCGGCGATCTGGCCCGGGCCATGCGGGAAATGACCGAGGCGCTCTGGCAGAGGATGGACGCCATCGACCGGTTCGCCGCGGATGTCGCCCATGAGATTAAGAACCCGCTGACCTCCGTGCGCAGCGCGGTGGAGACGGCGGCGCGGGTGCAGGACCCGGAAAAGCAGAAGAAGCTGATGGCGATCGTCCTGGATGACGTGCAGCGCCTCGACCGGCTGATCAGCGATATCTCCGAATCCTCCCGGATCGATGCGGAACTGTCCCGTTCCGGGGCCGAGATTGTCGATCTGGCGGCGATCCTGGCGACCCTGGCCGAAGTCTACGGGACAACCGACAATCCCCATGGCGTGCGGGTCGAGATCGCCGTGAACGGCTCCGCCGATCTGAGCGTCCGGGGCAGCGAGAGCCGGCTTGTCCAGGTGATCCGCAACCTGGTCGCCAATGCCATCACCTTCTCGCCGGAAGGCGGGACCGTGCGGCTGACGGCGGGCGCGGATCCGGTGGACGGCCGGGAGGTGATCGTCACGGTCGAGGATAACGGACCCGGCATTCCCGAGAACAAGCTCGACGCCATCTTCGACCGGTTCTATTCCGAGCGGCCGAGCGGGGAGAAATTCGGCACCCATTCCGGTCTTGGCCTCAGCATTTCCCGGCAGATCGTCGATGCCTCCTCCGGTCGGCTCTGGGCGGAGAACCGCACGGGCGCCGATGCCTCTGTTATTGGCGCGCGGTTCGTCATACGGTTGCCCCGCGTGATGAGCTGAAGGCTCTGGAACGGTGAGAGGGACCCGGCGGGAATCCGATGGAACTGGTATATGGCACGACGGTCGCCATTGACGGCCGCGGGGTTCTGCTGCGCGGACCGAGCGGCAGCGGCAAGTCCGATCTGGCGCTGCGCCTGATCGAAGGCGGGGCGATGCTCGTTTCGGACGACCAGACCCGGCTGGTCCGGGAAGCCGGACGGCTCGTCGCCGGCGCACCGGACACCATCGCCGGACAGCTCGAGGTCCGCGGCATCGGAATTGTGCCGGTTCCCAATACCCGGCGGGCGCCGCTCGATCTGGTCATCGACCTGGTGCCGCCGGAACAGGTCGACCGGTTTCCCGAGGCCGGGTCCTGCACCTATCTCGACCTGACGATCCCGTTGCTGGCCCTGGCCCCGTTCGAGGCATCGGCCCCGGCCAAGGTGCGCCTTGCACTCACCCATTTCCCGGCCAGATAATGGCGTCTTCGGAAGCATGGGTTAAGGGGGAGACCGACATGCAGGCATCCGCGGAGGCGGCGGGGCAGCCGATCAGAATCGTGCTGGTCACGGGACTGTCCGGCGCCGGCCGGACGACCAGCCTGAAAGCGCTGGAGGATGCCGAGTTCGAAGCGGTGGACAATCTGCCCCTGTCATTGCTGCTGGCGTTGCTGGCGCCGCGCGCCGAGCCCGAGGGCAACCACCGGATCGCCGTCGGCATCGACACCAGAACCCGCGATTTCACCCCGCAGCGGCTGACCGCAGAGCTGCAGGCCCTGAGGCAGCGGGCCGACATCACGCTGACCGTAGTGTTTCTCGATTGCGATACGGATGTGCTGATCCGCCGTTTCACGGAAACCCGGCGGCGCCATCCGCTGGCGGTGGACCGGCCGGTGGCGGACGGCATCCGGACGGAACTCGAACTGCTGGCACCGCTGCGCGAGCTGGCGGACGTGACCATCGACACCTCGCGTCTGACCACCGCCGATTTCAAGCGGGTGTTCGCCGAGCAGCTCGGGATCGCCGGTCACAGCAGCTTGACCATCACCGTCACCTCCTTCAGTTTCCGGCGCGGTCTGCCGCGTGAGGCCGACATGGTGTTCGATGTCCGGTTCCTGCGAAATCCGCATTATGACGAGCGGCTGCGGCCGTTGGACGGACGGAACGGGGAAATTGCCGGCTATGTTGCGGCGGATCCGGAATTTCCGGCATTCTACGAGCGCCTTGTGGGATTTCTGACGCCGCTGGTGCCGCGCTATCAGGCCGAGGGGAAGAGCTATCTCACCATCGCGGTGGGCTGTACCGGTGGCCGGCACCGGTCCGTATTCGTGGCGGAAAAGCTGGCTGGGGAGTTGAAGGCCGGCGGGCTTGCTGTCACGCTGCTACATCGCGACGTCGACCGAAGCGGGCAGGAATGATCCGCATGGAAAAGAGCCGGCGCTGCGGAACAGTGCTTGGAACGCTGTAGGCAAGGGGCAAACCAGATGGACTCGGAGGCAGGCGAATTGCCGATTGGCATCGTATTGGTAACGCACGGAAAACTCGCGGATGAATTCCGTTCCGCGGTGGAACATGTGGTCGGACCGCAGGAGCATATGGCGACGGTCTGTATCGGCCCGGAGGACGATATGGAGCAGCGCCGGGCGGAAATCCTGAAGAATGTCGGTGCGGTGGATCAGGGGCGCGGGGTCATCGTGCTGACGGATATGTTCGGCGGGACACCGTCGAACCTGGCCATCTCGATCATGGAGAAGGCGAATGTCGAGGTGATCGCGGGCGCCAATCTGCCGATGCTGATCAAGCTGGCAAGCGTCCGCAACACAATGGCCCTCGCTGCGGCGGCGCACGAGGCACAGGAGGCGGGGCGCAAATACATCCGCATCGCCTCGCAGGTTCTGGCCGGAAATTGAAAATGAACGATGGATCGGCCGCGGCAACGGTGGTGAAACGGGATCTGACGATCGTGAACCAGCGCGGTCTGCATGCGCGGGCGGCGGCCAAATTCGTGAAGCTGGCCGATACCTTCGTGGCGGCGATTTCCGTCACCAAAGGCGATACCACCGTTTCCGGGCGCTCGATCATGGGATTGATGATGCTTGCCGCGGCCCCCGGCTGCACCATTCATGTCGCTGCCGAAGGCCAGGACGCACAGGATGCGCTCACTGCCATCGCCCAGCTTGTGGACGACAAATTCGACGAAGATTGAGGATCTGACCGCCATGGTAAAACGGGTAACCGGAAAAGGCGGGGAACGGGTCATTGACGGGGTCGGCGTTTCCGGCGGGATCGCCATTGGCGTCGCCCATGTCGTCGAGACCGGCCTTGGCCAGTTGCCGGAATACGAGCTGGAAGACACGCAGGTCGAAGCGGAAGCCGGGCGTTTTCGCGCGGCCCTGGCGAAGGCGCAGAAGCAGGTTGGAAAGCTCCGGCAAAAGACGGCCAGCATGCCTGAATCCGTGGCGGAAGAACTGGCGCCGCTGCTTGATGCGCATGCCGCGATGCTCGGCTCCGGGCGGATGGGCGCCGGCACGGAAACGCTGATCCGGGAACGCAAGATCAATGCGGAAGCGGCCGTTCAGTCGGTCGTGCACGAAATCAATGAAGCCTTCGCTGCCATGAAGGATCCCTATCTGGCCGCCCGGATCACGGATGTGCGGGATGTGGCCGGCCGGATATTGCGCAATCTGGCCGACAAGCCCTACCAGGCCTTTTCCGTCCTGCCGAAAGACGCCGTTATCATCGCGGACGAGCTCAGCCCCGCCGATACCGCGCTGCTTGATCCGGCCCGGGTCGCGGCGCTGGTGACGACGGCGGGCGGACCGGAAGGGCATTCGGCGATCATGGCCCGGTCGATGGGGCTGCCGGCCGTACTTGGCGTGCAGGGCCTGCTGGGCAAGGTCCGGTCCGGCGAACGGGTGCTGGTCGATGGCGAGCAGGGCCGGATCGTCGTCGCGCCGAGCGACGCAACCCTGGCCGAGTTCGGACGCAAGGCCGAGGCGCGCAAGCGGCTGGAACGCCAGCTTGCCCGGCTGCGGTCGCTGCCGGCGGAAAGCCGGGACGGGGAGCGTATTTCCCTGATGGCGAACCTGGAGCTGCCGCGCGATGTCGAGGGAGCGGTGCGGGCGGGAGCCGAAGGTGTCGGCCTGCTGCGTACCGAGTTCCTGTTCATGAACCGGGACACGCTGCCCGACGAGGACGAGCAATATGCCGTGCTCCGCGGCATTGTCGAAGGCATGGCCGGGCTTCCGGTGACGATCCGCACGCTCGATGTCGGCGGCGACAAGATTTCGTCGGCCCTTGGCGGCAAGATCGGCGTCTCGCCGAACCCGGCCCTCGGGCTGCGCGGCATCAGACTGTCGCTGGCCGAGCCGAAACTGTTCGAAACCCAGCTTGCGGCGATCCTGCGGGCCGGCGCGCACGGCCCCGTCCGCCTTCTGCTGCCGCTGATTTCATCGGTCGAGCAGATCCGCCAGGCCCGGCGCATCCTGACACGGGTGGTCAAGCGGCTGACGCGCAAGGGCGTGCGGATCGCCGATCCGGTGCCGCCGCTGGGGGCGATGATCGAGGTGCCGGGCGCCGCGCTGACGGCCGACGCTCTTGCCCGCGAGGTCGATTATTTCGCCATCGGGACCAACGATCTGACCAGCTACACACTGGCCATCGACCGCAGCGACGACGCGGTGGCCGGGCTCTACAACCCGCTGCATCCGGCGGTGCTGCGGCTGATCCAGTTCACCGTCGATGCCGGAAACAGGGCCGGCATTCCGGTCAGCATCTGCGGCGAGATCGCGGGCGATCCGCGTTATACGCCGCTGCTGACCGGACTCGGGGTGCGCGAGCTGTCGATGTCCTCGCACAGCATCCCGCGGGTGAAGCAGCGGGTCCGTGCACTCGATACCGGAGCGGCGATGCGGCGGGCGCTGGCCATCATGGACCAGGGCGACGAGGGCCGGATTTCGGCGCTGCTGGACGATTTCAACGACAGTCTCTAGTCTGCGGAACTTCCCGTCCCGCTCCTGCTGGTGAGCCCCATGAGTTTTGTCTTGAATGCCGATGTGCTCAGCGCAATCGAACCGCCGATTGCCGAGTCCCAGACCTGGATCGCCGGCCGGACCTTCCCGGCGGAAAAGCCGTTGCTGGACCTGTCCCAGGCCGTGCCGAGCTATCCGCCGGCAAAGGAGCTGACGGATCACGTGGCCGAACGCGCGGCGGATTTCGAAACCGCGCAATATTCCGTCATCCGGGGGGTGCCGGAGCTTCGGCAGGAACTCGCAGACCATGTCGCGAGCCGCTATGGCGGGGTGATCGGGCCGGAGAATGTGCTGATCTCGGCCGGCTGCAACCAGGCCTTCTGCATGGCGATCCTGGCCATTGCCCGGGCCGGAGATGCCGTGATGCTGCCGGTGCCCTATTACTTCAATCACCAGATGTGGCTGGAAATGCAGGGGATCGATCCGATCCATCTGCCCTTCCGGTTCGACCGGGCGGGTGTGCCGGACCCGGAAGAGGCCCGCAGGCTGCTGACCGACAGGACCAAGGCCATCGTGCTGGTCTCGCCGAACAACCCGACCGGCGCCGTCTATCCGCCGGAGGTGATCGCCGAATTCCGCGACCTTGCCGCCGAACGCGGCATCGCGCTGATCCTGGACGAGACCTACCGGGATTTTCTGGAGGACGGGAACGGCCCGCCGCATGACCTGTTCCGGGACGAGAAGTGGGGCGAGACGCTGATCCAGCTCTACAGCTTTTCCAAGACCTTCAGCCTGACCGGCTACCGCGCGGGCTCCGTCATGGCCGGGGCGAAAACCATCGACGCGGTGACCAAGATCATGGACACGATCCAGATCTGCACGCCGCGCATCTCGCAATATGCCGCGCTCTACGGGTTGCGCCATGTCTGGCCGTGGGTGGCGGAGAAGCGGGACATGCTGAAGGGGCGCAAGGAAGCGCTGGAGGCGGCTTTCCGGTCGAACGATCTTGGCTACGAGCTGGTGTCGGCCGGGGCCTATTTCTCCTATGTCCGGCACCCGTTCGAGGATCTGAGCGCGAAGCAGGTGGCCCGCAAGCTGGCGGACGAGCAGAACATTCTCTGTCTGCCGGGCAGCTTTTTCGGCCCCGGCCAGGAACGCTTTCTGCGCCTCGCTTTCGCAAATGCGACGGCGGAAGAGATGCCGGAGCTGGCAAAACGTCTGCGCGCCAGCCTCGCCGCATGACCGGAACCCGGCCCTACGATCCGGCGCGGGACGATCTCGCCGGGATCGTGGGCCTGATCCATCGTGCCTTCGCGCAGTACCGGGGTAAGCTGGAGCCGGAGAGCGGGGCGCTGTCGGAGAGTGTCGACAGCCTGCGCAGGCGGCTGGAACAGAACCGGCTGTTTCTGGCCGAGGATGACGGCAGGATCTGCGGTGCCGTGTTCGCCACGGAAAAGGGAGACGCCGTCTATCTCGACCGGTTGGCCGTCGATCCCGCCGTGCGCGGCCGGGGCATCGCCCGCCGTCTGATCGAGGCCGTCGAGGCCCATGCCCGCGCCACCGGCGCCGCCCGGATCACCCTCGGCGTCCGTCTCGCCCTACAGCAGAATATCGACTATTTCCAGCGCTGGGGCTTTGTCGAGACCGGCCGAAAAGCCCATGAGGGTTTCGACGCACCGACCTCCATGGAAATGGAAAAGCGGCTCTGACACTCCCGTCGCGATAGGCAGTGAAACGTGGGGTGATTGAAAAATCGTCAATCGGCGATTATATTATCGTCAAATGACGATTTCTGGAGATCCAGGCCATGGTCGCGCTCGATGTCTATATGACCCCTGAAAACCTTCCGGGCACGGAAGCCGCCCGGGTCGGGAAATTGCTGGGTTTGAAAGGGTCGGCTGCCCTGGACGACATCCTGCTGGCGGATCATGTGGCATCGGGGCTTGCCGTGTCGGCGGCGGAGGCTCTCGGTACGCTCCTCGGGCGCGCCAGCATTGTCGGCCCGTTGATCCCCGAAGCGACGTTGCGCCGGGCTAAAAAGCAGCGGAAAGCGCTGTCGCGGGAGATGAGCGAGCGGCTCTACGAGGTCTCGCGGGTCATCGACGCCGCGAGCCGGCTTTATCGCGGGGACATGCCGGCGATCTCCCGTTTCCTCAATCGCCCCCATCCCCTTCTGCATGGCCGCGCGCCGCTTGATCTCGCGCGCTCCAGCTCGGCCGGGGCGGATGCCGTCATCAACCTGTTGCGGCGTGCGGAGTCCGGTTTCGCGGTATGACCGCTCTGCGGACACTGCCGTCTCCGCTGACCGGCTACAGGATCGGCGATCCGGACGGCGAATTCCCGATCTGGGACGATGGCGGCGCCCGGCAGGCATTCGGCCGCTGGCACGAGGCCGGATCCGGGGTGATTTATGCCTCCGAGCATTACTCGACCGCGATGCTGGAGAAGCTGGTGCATTTCGGCGGCGAGCTCCCGGGCAATCAGCATTTCATCGAGATCACGCTCCCGGCAGGTCTGTCCTATGAGGTGGTGAACCCGGACCGTCTCGCCGGGTGGTCGGATATTTCCGGCATTGCGGCGCGGGACTTCGGCCGCAAATGGTATGCGGAAAAGCGCTCGGCAATTCTCGTGGTTCCGTCCGTTGTCGCCCGGATGGAGCGCAACTTTATCTTCCATACCGGACACGAGGATTTCGCCCGGATCGTGGTCGGGCTGGAAACACCGGTCTGGTGGGACGCCCGGTTATTCGCGCGTTAGGCGATACCGGCGCGTGCCCTACCCGTTTTTCTGGATGAAGGCCGAGAGCCGCCGCGCCGCTTCATCCAGCGTCTCGTCGGAGGCGCCGAAGCTGAGCCGGAGATGTCCTGCCAGCATGTCGCCGAAGCCTTCGCCGGGGAGCAGCGAGACTTTTTGCTCCTCCAGCAGCTTCCAGGCGAAATCGATGGTGTCCATGCCGGTCTCGCGAATATCCAGCATCAGGAACATGCCGGCATCGGGCTTGCGGATCTTCACTTTCGGCACGGCGGTCAGCGCCTCGCAGACCCGGTCCCGGCGGTGCCGGTAGAGATCGCGGATCCTGTCCACCGTGTCGGCGGCGTCGCCGAGCGCCGTCATGGCCGCTTCCTGAACGAACGGGGGCGAGCCGAACAGCATGGAGCCCATGACGTGATCGACGGCGTTGATGCTGTCCGGATCGGCGACGATCCAGCCCAGCCGCCAGCCGGTCATCGCATGGCCCTTGGAGAAGCTGTAGACGGACAGGGTGCGGTCCTGCATGCCGTCGATCAGGCGCGGGCTGAAATGCGGCTGCTCGTAGGTCATCGAGCAATAGACCTCGTCGGAAATCAGCCAGAGATCGTGCTCGAGGCAGATCCGGGCGATCTCCTCCATGGTCTCGCGCGGCCAGACGGCGCCGGTCGGGTTGTTCGGCGAGTTGATCACCATCGCCTTTGTTTCCGGGCGCAGGGCCGCGCGGATATCGGCCGGGTCTGGCTGGAAGCCGTTTTCCGGGTGCAGCGGCACCTGGCTCAGCGTGGCGCCGCGGGCGATCAGGGCGCCGTAATAGGTGACATACATCGGATCGAAGGCGATGACATGGTCGCCCGGATTGAGGGTCACCAGACCGGCGGTGAAGACGCCGCACTGGGCGCCCGGGATGACGGCGACATTCTCCGCCGTGACAGGCTCGCCAATGCGTGCGCCATGGAAGGCGGCGAGCCGCTCCCGCAGCGGCAGGAAGCCGATGCTCGCCGTATAGTGATGCTTGCCGTCCCTGAGCGCGGTGACCGCTGTCTCGACGATCCGGTCGTCGGTGGTGAAATCGTGATCGCCGACGGACAGCACGATGACATCGGTCTCGCCTGCCCGGTAGCGCTTGCGGGCCTCGGAGTGAATGGCCCAGGCGTCGTCGGCGTCGCTTCCGCCCATGGCGGCGATATAGGAGGAATGCAGGGGCATGAATACGGTCTTTCGGCAGGCGAAGGGTGGGCCAGATAAAGCGTGTGCCGTGGGCCTGTCAATCCGTCGCCCTTGCCCTTTGCCCGCTTGCCCCTATTTTCCGGGGCTGTTATAGCCCACAGCGACCGGGTACCGGCAGTGACGCCGGATAGAAAAAGTGCAAGGAGCTGCCGCATGGCCGACGCCGCATTCACCGACTACAAAGTCGCCGATATTTCGCTCGCCGAATGGGGCCGCCGCGAAATCGCGATCGCCGAAACCGAAATGCCGGGCCTGATGGCGCTGCGCGAGGAGAATGCCGGCAAGAAGCCGCTGGCCGGCGCGCGCATCACCGGGTGCCTGCATATGACCATCCAGACGGCCGTGCTGATCGAGACCCTGATCGATCTCGGCGCCGAGATCCGCTGGAGTTCCTGCAACATCTTCTCGACCCAGGACCAGGCGGCTGCTGCCATCGCGGCGGCGGGTATCCCGGTCTTTGCCTGGAAGGGCGAGACGGAAGAGGAATACGAATGGTGCCTGCACCAGACCATCAAGGGCCCGGACGGCTGGACGCCGAACATGCTGCTGGATGACGGCGGCGACCTGACGGTCCTGATGCACGAGGAATATCCGGAGCTGATGGACGATGTCCGCGGCGTGTCGGAAGAGACCACGACCGGTGTGCTCCGGCTTTACGAGATGGCGAAGGCGGGAACGCTCAAGGTTCCGGCGATCAACGTCAATGACAGCGTCACCAAATCCAAGTTCGACAATCTCTATGGCTGCCGCGAGAGCCTGACCGACGGCATCCGCCGGGCCACGGACGTCATGCTGTCCGGCAAGGTCGCGGTCGTCGCCGGTTACGGCGATGTCGGCAAGGGTTCGGCCGCCAGCCTGCGCAACGGCGGCGCCCGGGTGCTGGTGACCGAGATCGACCCGATCTGCGCCCTGCAGGCGGCGATGGAAGGCTACGAGGTCGTGACCATGGACGATGCCGCGCCGCGCGGCGACATCTTCGTCACCGCGACCGGCAACAAGGACATCCTGACGATGGACCACATGCGGGCCATGAAGGACCGCGCCATCGTCTGCAACATCGGTCATTTCGACAACGAGATTCAGGTCGAGCCGCTGCGCAACCTGACATGGCACAATGTGAAGCCGCAGGTCGACGAGGTCGAGTTCCCGGACGGCAAGCGGATCATCCTGCTGGCCGAAGGCCGGCTGGTGAATCTCGGTTGCGCCACCGGCCATCCGAGCTTCGTGATGAGCGCCTCCTTCACCAACCAGACGCTGGCCCAGATCGAGCTCTGGAACAATGCCGGCCAGTATGAAAAGCAGGTCTATGTCCTGCCGAAGCATCTGGACGAGAAGGTCGCCGCCCTGCACCTGAAGAAGGTCGGCGCCATGCTGTCCACGCTCTCCAAGGAGCAGGCGGCCTATATCGGCGTTACGCCGGAAGGCCCGTTCAAGTCCGACAGCTACCGTTACTAAAATCACATTGAATGCGGCGGCGGTGCTTGACCTGCCGCCGCATTCCCCTACCTAAAGCCATACGCAAAACGCACATGAGGGCGGGACATGCGGTGGCTTTTTTTGGGTCTGGTTTCCGCTGCTCTGTGCACCGCACGGGCGGATGCGCGCGAGCTTGATCTCTCCTACACGATCTATTTCGGCGGCTTTTCCGTTGCCGCCATCGACTCGACAATCAAGGTCGACCGGTCGGCCTACCGGGTCAGCACCAATGCCCGGTCACTCGGCATCCTTGATTTCTTCTTTCCGATCGCCGTCACCAGCGAGGGCACCGGCCAGCTGACCGGCAGCGGCGTCAAACCGGAGATCTACCGCAGCACCGGCACCTTCGACGGCAAGCCGCGCCGGATCATGCTCACCAGCCGGGATGGCTCTGTGCCGTTGGTCGCCCTGGACCCGCCGCGCGACCCGGAGAAGCGGGACGCCGTGCCGGAAGATCTGCAACGGGGTACGATCGATCCCTACGCGGCGGTCGTCTCGCTGGCGCTCACAACCAACACCACGCCCTGTGCGGCAGACCTGCAGGTCTTCAACGGCAGGACGCGGACGGATTTCCGGCTGATTCACGCCGGCTCCGACAATCTGACGAAAACGGACTACAGCGCCTTCAGCGGGCCGGCGCAGATCTGCAGGGTGGAGTACGAAACCCTCGCCGGCGGGTACAAGAAGCCGTGGTTCGGCGAGGACAAGACGGATGCGGTGACCCGGCTCTGGGTGGCCCGGCTGAGTCCGGGCGGGCCCTGGATTCCGGTCCGGCTGGAATCTGAGGGCCGGTTCGGCAGTCTGGTCGGCCACATTACCGGCGCGTCCGAACGGGTCGATCTGGCCGAGCGGGCCCTGCTGAAGCCCTGACAACCGAAGAACACCCCTATTTCAGCGACAGGGCGTGGCGGAGACCGAGCCAGATGGTGGCGAGCCCGGCGCTGATGACGCTGGTCAGCACCATCAGGCGCACGCCGGTCCCGATCTTCTCCGACAGGTTCCGCTGGTGCCGCAGATAGGCGAAATCACCACTTAAAGCCTCTCCGGCTCTAAGAACTTGCTTCATGCTGTACTCAAGGTGAGGAAAGCGCGCCAATTCTAATTCATTTGGTTCATTATGCACCTCAAGGTAGTAGAGCGCAATTTACATTCACTTGCCTATGCTTGTCTTTGCAGCTGCTAGCGAGCGACGCGCACCCGGCCGCTGGCGATGGCGGCGATGTTGCGGTCGAGCGCGTTCTGGTCGCTCAGCGCAATGACATTCTCGCTGCCGCCGGCCTGGCCCAGGCTGGGGGCGCCGCTGCCGCCGCGGGCCGGCGGCTCGAAGACCCGGCCATAGACCGGGCTGGCCTGGAGCTGGCGCAGCAGGTCGCGCGGGGTGAGCGGGCTGCCGTCTTCCGGGTTTTCCGCCGGGGCCTCGCCCTCGCCCCGGACCGACACCGAGATACCGGCCTCGCTTTCGCTCAGGACCAGCCGGGGCACGATGACCGGCAGCAGCAGCTCGGCGATCCCGTGTTCGGCGTGAATGGCGGCGCGGGCCTCGGCGGCGATCAGGGCAGCTTCCAGTTTCGCCCGCGTCAGGGCAGCTTCCCCGTCGCTGCCATCCTCGCCGCGGCGGTCGAGCTCTGCTTTCAGCTCCCGCCGGGCGGCGCGTTCCTTTTCCAGCGCGGATTTCAGGCCGGAGACATCCTCCACGCCTTCGGCGTCCAGGTGGAACCGGCCATCGCCGGTCTCGACATAGAAGGCGCGGGCCGCTTCCGGGACGGCATCGAGGGAGTCACTCTCGGCGGGCAGGGGCATGGCAGGGCTCCGGTGGCGAAAACAAGAGGCTGAAACGAAAAACGCCCCGCTGGGCGGGGCGCTTTGAAATCTTCTGGAGATTGGCAGGTCAGTCGAACATGGCGTCGATCTCGTCCTGGGAGATCGCCTGGCCCTCCGTCATCGGGCCGCTCAGGGTCAGGTCCTCGTCCTTGCGGGTGATATCCTGCGGCAGCGGCATGGTCTGGAATTCGCGGATATCCCAGGTCGCCATCATCGCGTCGACCCGTTCCTCGATATAGTTCAGGACCTTGATCACCTTGTTGATGCGCTGGCCCGTCAGATCCTGGAAGTTGCAGGATTCGTAGATGGCCGTGATCAGGTCCGCGATGTCGCCGAGCCGCGAATTGGCATATTCATCCGTGGTCACCGTCAGAAGGTCGGCGACGACTTCCTCGATCTTCTCCGCATTGCTCATGATCCCTTCGGTCGCGTTCTCGGTCTGGCGCACGATCTCGCCAAGTTCCTCTGTCGCCGAATCGAACTTGTCCTCGCTCGCGAGCGGGTGGCGCAGGGCGGCGATCTCCACCTTGGTGGCCTGGATCCGGCCGGCGATATCCGCGATCTCGGTCCGGATCTCCTCGATCTTCTGGTCCTGCTTGCCGACAGCCGCGGCCGCATTCTCCGCTTCATCCGCGGTATCCGCGCCCGCCGGTGCCGGGTGCTGTCCGTCGATCTTGCGCTCCAGCGCGCGGATCGCATCCATGACCTCGGACAGGTCCACCTCGGCGGTGGCGACGACGCTCGCGGCACCCAAGGCATTCCTGGCGCCCGCGTTGTTTCTGGCGCCCGCACCGTTCTTCGCACCCGCTTTCGGGGTGTTGCGCGTCTCGATGCTGTACGGCGTTTTCATATACCTAGGCAAATCGGTGCTCCTCTAACTCGCCCAAGTCATACGCGATGGAGGTTATCAATCGGTAAAGACGTTCGGATTGCCGGAAACATCCCTGCAATCATTCGGTTTGCAGGGAGTGCGAAATTCAGGAAGTGGACATATCCGATGCATCCTTCTGGTGCAAGGCGACCCGACCGGCGTCGGCTCTGGCGATGCCGAGCCAGTCGGCCATGAAGCCGAAGGCGGTGGTCAGGCCGTCCTCGACCGCGTGGATCAGGCCGCGCAGGGAGGTGGTGTTTTCCGCGGCGTCGATTGCCCGTGCCGTTGCCGTTGTCGATCCCGCGCCGCCGCGCCGGGTCATCAGGTCCAGTCCCATGACCGCCATGCGGTCCTCCAGGTCGATCAGGTCCTGCCGCCCGGCGGCGATGGCGGCGCCGCTATGCTCGACGAAGCGCAGATCCGCGCTCTCGCCCTCGCCGGTGACAATCCGGTTCGGCCCGAGCGCCAGGCCGTCCTCGGGCAGGGTCAGGTTGCGGCCGAACAGGATCGGCACCCGGGCGACATGCAGGATGTGGCGCTGGTCGCTCGCCGACTGCCAGTGCGCCAGGTTGAGCCAGGCCAGATCCATGAGCGGCGGCCGGGCGGTCATGAAACCGGTCCTGTTGGCATAGAGGGTGACCAGGGGAATGCAGTCCAGGCTGCTGTTCCCGGTCTCTGCCCGATGCCATGGGCCGAGACCGTCGCTGCCGCGCCGCCAGATCTCGAAGCGGCCGGGATAGAGCACCCGGATCTGGCGTTCGGTCCTGTCTTCCCAGGTGCCCGCCGTCCGGTGCACGCTCTCGCGGATCCTGACCCGGGTCAGGGCGCTGCCGATGCCGTTGTCCTGGCCGCGCCAGCCGATCAGGTCCGCGGCCCGGACATGAACGAGATAGGGCCGGGCAACCTCCGGTGCGCCGTCGCCGATGCGGGGATGGTCCACCAGGATATGCGTCAGCCCGTCCGTCAGAGCGGCCTGCATGACGTCGCGGGCGAACACCGTCAGGTTGCGGCCGCCGAGATCGACATTGTCCGCCAGCGCCGCCAGGGCCTCCGGCGGAGTGCCGGTCAGGCTGGCCGGCCGGTGGAACGGCTTTCCGAGCAGGGTCTGGATGGTGCGCTGCAGCCCGTTGAACAGCACGCTGCGGTTCAGCCGGATGGCATAGGCCTCTCGGCTTTCGCCGGGCTCCCGGGGCAGCCATTTCTCGCCGCGCTGCCGCATGATGCGGGTGCCGCCGAGCAGGTCGTGGATCAGCTCCCAGTCGGTGGCCATGTCCTGGTAGGCGGCATTCGGGGTGGCGACATCTGCACTCATGGTCGGGCCTTTCCGTGCGCTGGTTCAGCCGTCATGCCGGAGCCAGAGTTCCCGGCGGCCGGCATGGTGGATCTGCTCCGGCGTGAGGCATCCGATCGGCCGGGTTTCATCCGCGACCAGTGCCCAGACAGCGTCGGGAACCGGACTTTGCGGGTCTTCCGAAGAGGTCAGCCGGCCCTGTTCCGTCAGCCATTTCAGGCCGTGAAAATGCACCCGGACCCGGCGGACCGGATGCTGGTCTTCCGGTGCCGGAAAGCGGATCAGGAAGCGGTGCCGGTCAAATATCCGCTCTGCCAGGGCAGCCAGCCGCCGGCCGAGGGGAGCGTCGCCGCCGTGCCCCAGACTGCGCAGCCTCGCGACCATCACCCGCAGGATCTGGGCGCCGCCGCGGGGCGGAATATAGAGGGTGGCGGTGCCTGTCACGGCGCGCAGGCCCGCCAGTTCCCGCGCCGTTGCCTCCCGCAGGCACTGGAAGGTCGCGGAGGCCGGCGAGATCATGCAGCGGATATCGTCACCGGCGGCGTCGAGCAGACCGAAATCCTCCTGGAACCGGTCGATCGCATCCGCCAGGCTGTCGCTGGCCCTGCCGTCGATCCTGGCTGGCCAGTAGGACCGGCCGTCCAGATCCCTGACATGGACCAGCATCGCCTGGACCAGCGCGATATCGTGCGGTTGTCCGATGCCGGGTCCGACGCTTGCCTCGAGGCACGCGGTCGCTGGCATGTTCCCCTCCCCAATGGTCATTCCCGGAAAGCCGTTGCTGCGGCTCCCTTCAGATCAGGAACTGGTCGGTGCGTGTCCTGTTCCGGCTCAGCAGCAGATCCGTCAGGGCCCAGACCAGCGCGTCCACCCGGTCCGGCGATGCGGCGCCGGCCGGCGCGCCGGTGAAGGCGCACATCTGGTCCTCGAGCAGGTCGAAACGGCCGAGATGGCGGACCCGGCCCTGCTCGTAGAGGGCGGCGACCGGCTCGGCCCGGATCTGCTTGCCGCGGCTGGCCCGGACCAGACGCAGGGGCACGGACGGATCGACGCTGCGCAGAACCTGCTCGACCATGTCGCCGCCCTGGTTGACTTCGGCGACGATGCGGTCCGCGCCATGCCGGTGGTAGGCGTCGATGGCGCGGGCCGCCCAGTCACCGGGGGCATAGCGCCCGGAAATATCCTCCAGCACATAGGCCGTCTCGCCGGCCCGCCCGGCGACCAGAATGCCGGTCTCGTTCGAGCCGGCATGGTGGCTCGCCGCCGGGTCGATGGCGACGACGATCCGGTCCGGCACCGGCCGTTCCGACGGGGCGGCGCGGGCGGCTTCCAGGCCGTCCCGGCGCCACAGGGCGCCGGGCACATCCTCCAGGAATTCGCCGTCGAGCTCCTGCCGGCCGAGCCGGGTGCCGCCATAGGCGCTCTCCATGGCGGCCAGGAAGCCGGGGGCCAGGTTGAGCCGGTTCTCCGAGCTGCGGCCGCGGACAAGCACCGTGTCCGGCGCCTCGGCGATGCGCTTCAGCCAGGCCCTGGGGCGCGGCGTCGTGGTGGCGACACATTGCGGCCGGCGGCCGAGCCGCAGGGACATCATCAGATTGTGCCAGGCATCGGGCCGGGGCCAGGCGGCAATCTCGTCGGCCCAGGCGGCGTCGAACTGGTGGCCGCGGACCTGGTCCGGATCGTCGGCCGACAGCAATGTCGCGACCCCTCCGGACGGCCAGGTCAGCCGGCGCTTCGACGGCTCGTAGAGCGGCCGCTGCCAGGGCGGGGCAACGGCCAGCAGGCCGCTCTCGCCCTCGACCATGACGTCGCGGACATCGCCCGCCGTGGCGCCGATCACCGCGACCCGGCGGCAGCGCCCGGATTCGATTCCGTCCCGGACCCACTCGGCCCCGGTCCGGGTCTTGCCGAAGCCGCGGCCGGCGAGGATCAGCCAGACCCGCCAGTCGCCGTCCGGCGGCAGCTGCTTGGCCCGGGCCCAGAACGGCCAGTCATGCAGCAGCAGGGCGGCTTCCGCGTCACTGATCCCGCTCAGAAACCGGGCCCGTTCCGCCGGGCCCATGGTCCGGAGCGTGGGGGTCCGGAGCGCCGGGGTCCGGAGCGCCGGGGTCTGAAGCGCCGGCGGCCGGGGCGAGGGCCTGGAGCCGGGCGGCGAGCTTTTCCTTGGCGCCCCTGAGCTGGCGGTCGAGATCTTCGGATCCGGCATCCCGGCCCTCCCGGAAAGTCTCCGGACGGTGTGCCCGGAGCAGGAACATCAGCAGTGAGTCGGAATATTTCCGGACCGTTCCGCAGATCCGGCCCTGGTGAAAGCGCGGCTGCTCCACCCCCTCGACCGCCCGGCTCCGGGCCTCGGATTCCAGCAGGTCGACGGCCGTGTCCAGCGCGGCATCCCAGGCCGCGGCGAAGTCGGTTTCCTGGCGCCGGATCTGGTAGGCCTGGCTGCGGTCCAGGCGGGCTGTGCGGGCCGCTTCGCTGACATTGCCGGTTTCTGCCAGGGCTTTCAGAAACGCCCGTTTCTTGCGGGTCCGGGCAGGGGAATCGGCCATGTGTCTCACCCAAAAGAAAAGCGCCCTGCGGGGTGTTCCCACAAGGCGCCGACGTTAGAATAGTATTTAGCCGATTTTATAAACCATGTAAAGCGGTTTTTTCCGATAGAGCGCCACCTTTATGTATGCGTATGGAGCGAAATCCGGAATTTAGTGTGTATTTTCAATGTGGTGATATTTGGTGTAATCGGAAAAAAACGATCAATCAGGCAGATCGAAAATCCGCGGAGGGGGTGTGATCCGCAGCCGTTCGCGGATCGCCGCCACTCCCCTGTCCTCGATCTGGCGCAATGTCATGTGGCTGCGCCCGTCCATATCCTCGATCCGGCGCCAGGCGATGCCGCAGGCCCGGGCCCAGACGACGACCCGCTGCTCCTGGTTGCAGACGAACATCCATCCGAGACTCTCGTCGAGCCGGTCGATGGCCGCCGGACTCGGGGATGCCGGCCGTGTCCGGCGCGGGGTATGGTCGTAGGCAAAGCTGTTCTGCACCACGTCCGGCCAGCCGGTGAGCCGGGGTTTGGCATAGGCCCGCGGCAATCGATGCAAAGTGTCCGCTGCTTCTCTCAGGTAGTGTTTGATCCATTTTGGATCCGGCACAATCTGCGTGCTGGTCATGTGACTCCTCCATTCGGAACCGATCCAGGCCACGATGCGATGGTCGGAGCGCCGTCAAAAGGATGAGGTGGTTTTCGCCATGAGGCGGTGAATCGCGGCCGGATCGGATTTTGCCGGTCGAAAAATACCTACATCACTGACGCTTAGATTGTTTTATCGGAAAAATCATGAGTTATCAATAGGAAAAAAACTCTTGCCTGTCCGATTGAGTAAGTCTAGGCTCCGGGCATGAAGCTTGATCTCCAGCGAAAGCGCATCCTGGAACTGGTGGCGCATTGTGATCCGCCGACGGACCTGAAGAAAGCCTCGCTGGCCTGCGGCAAGAATCACGCCTATCTCCACCAATTCATCAATCGGGGCACGCCGCGCAAACTGCCCGAGGACACCCGCCATGCGCTGGCCCGGCATCTCGGCGTTGACGAGGCGGTGCTGCGGCCGGAACGGGAGGCCTCGGTGCCGGCGCCGATGCGCAGCGCCGGGCCGGGAACGGCCCAGCCGCCGTTCGGCGGCGTCGGTCCGTCCGGTCACGCCGGTCTTGTAGCGGTTCCCGAAGTGCGGGTTTCCGCATCCGCCGGCGGCGGCGCCAATCTCGAGCATGAGCCTGGCGGCAATGACTGGTATTTCGATGCCGGCTGGCTGCGGCACGAGCTCAGGGCCACGGCCCGGGACCTCCGGGTGATATCCATCGACGGCGATTCCATGGAGCCGGTGCTGTGTTCCGGCGACAAGGTGATGATCGATCTGAGCCGCACGGCTCCTTCGCCGCCGGGTATCTTCGTGCTGCATGACGGCATCGGGCTGGTGGCGAAACAGCTTGAATATATTCCCAACAGCGATCCGCCGCGCGTGTTGATCCGCTCCGAAAACCCGCGCTATCAGACATACGAGCGGACGGTCGAGGAGGTGAATATCGTCGGCCGCGTGATATGGTTCGCCCGGAGCCTCTAGGCAAACGGCCGTTCAACACCATTTCTTAACGGGCCGTACCGACAATCGGCGCCTTGCCGGAACGCGCGGAGACAAGAGTGAGCGGACTTCCGAAAACCATCTGCGGCCCCTTCCGCTACGTGCTGCTGGGGGTCGGGATCTTCTGCACGGGGCTGGGCATCGCCGGGATCGTGCTGCCGGGGATTCCGGGCACGCTGTTCCTGCTGATCGCGGTCTGGGCCTTTTCCCGCTCGTCGGAACGGTTCCATCTCTGGATCTACAACCATCCGCGTTTCGGGCGCGGTGTGCGGGCCTGGCATGAGCATGGGGTGATTCCGACGCGGGCCAAGATCGCCGCCGTGACGATGATCTCGGTTTCCTTCGCCATACTCTGGGGCTTCGTGCTGGAGGATTGGCGGCTGGCCGCGGCGACCGGTCTGGTGCTGGCGCTGGTCGCGGCCTGGATCGCCACCCGGCCCGGCGCGGTCAAGCTGGAAGACCTGGCCTGACCGCCCGAACCCGGTAGGCCGGGCTCAGTTCTTCTTCATGCCGTGACCGGACTTCATGTCGTGATTCATGGGTTTTCCGGCGCCGGCGCCGGCGCCGACCGATTCAACCTTCACCTCGACCGTCACCGTGCCGGATTTCTCGAATCTCAGGGTCAGGGGGAATGTCTCGCCTTCGACGAGCGGCGCCTTCAGGCCGATCATCATGACGTGGAAGCTGCCGGGCTTCAGCATCGCCTCGCCGCCGGCGGGGATCGAAACCGGACCGCTCGGGCGCATTTTCATCACCCCGTTCTCGTGGATATGGGTATGCAGCTCGACCCGGTCCGCCACCGCTCCGGAGGCGCCGACCAGCCGGTCGTCGGTGCTGCCGTGGTTCTTCAGGGTCATGAAGGCGGCGCCGTTCCTGGCCCGGCCCGGGGTTGCCCGGGCCCAGGGATGGTCGACCATGATCTCGCCGGCCTTGAATTCATGGGCGCAGGCGATGCCGCCGAACAGCGGCAGGGTGACGACGGCGAGCGCGGCAACCCGCGCGGCGGCTTTTACAAACTGGATCATTGCTCTGTCTTTCGATTGAATCGGATGCGGCAGGGCCGCTGAATGTTAGGCAAGCTAATCGAAAGCTCGGAGAGGCGGCGCCCGGGGATTGCGGAATCGGGCGGCGCTGCGCCGGTAAGCCTGCGCGGGCAGGGCGGCCGGAAGGCGTGCGATGGCGGCATGTCCGGCTGCGGCCGGGGAGACCGGCAGCACTGCCTGGACGGCGAAACCGCACAGGGTGCAATGACCGCACTCCAGCGTGCCGCCATATGTGCTGTCATCCGCCAAATCATCGGCCGGGCCGTCGATGGCGCCGAGGCAGCGGTGGGCAAGGTCCGCGGAAAGGCTTCCGGGCTCGGCCGCGGCGCTGCCGGCGGCCGCCCCGAGGGTGAAGCCCGCCTGGGTGAGCAGGGCGAGAATGCCGAAAACAGCGGCGATCAGCCGGCGCCGGGCATGGCTGTGTCCCGCCGGATTTCGCAGTTCGGTTATTGTCAGCCTGGCGCGTCGCATGTCATCACCATAGCAGGCGCCGCCGACTGGGGTTAGGCGCCATACGTCGCATGCAGAAAAGGGTGGGCTTTATGGGCCGAGGACGGCAGAGAAGCAAGCGGGTGCGGCCGGCGCAACGGCCGGCGGCACGCCGCGGATACCCGGCCAATACGCCGCTCCTCGACGTGGTTGTCACGCGGCTCGGCGGGCGCGGCGACGGGCTGGCGGAAGCGGAGATCAAGACCGGTTATGTCAGCGAGACCCGGCCGCTTTTCATCCCCTTCGCTCTGCCTGGCGAACGGGTCCGGGTGCGGCCGGTTTCCGATCGCGGCGAGGGCGTGGTCTGCGACCTGGTGGAACTGGTTGAGGCGGCGCCCGACCGGGTCGATCCGGCCTGCACCCATTTCATGACCTGCGGCGGCTGTGCCGTGCAGCATCTCGAGGCCGGTGCCTACCAGTCCTGGAAACGGGATCAGGTGGTGCAGTATCTCGGCCGGGCCGGCCTTGCCGATGTCCCGGTGGCGGCATTGCGGACCTGCGCGCCGGCGGCCCGGCGGCGGGCCGATTTCGTGCTGCGCGTGGTCGGCAGGAAACTGGTCGCCGGCTTCCACGAGCGGGGCAGCAACCGGATCGTGGAGATCAGCGAATGCCCGGTGCTGCGCCCGGCGGTCTTCGCCCTGATGGCACCGCTGCGGCAGCTCTTCGAGGGCATGCTGGAACAGGGGCAGTCCGTCGATTGCGTGGTGAACGAACTGGATAACGGGCTCGACCTGCTGCTGCGCCTGCCGGATCATCCCGATCTCGATTTCCGGGAGCGGCTCGCCGCCTTCGCCGATGACCAGGACCTGACCCGGCTGTCCTACCATGCCGAGGGCGACAGCCTGCCGGAAGCGGTGCCGCTGGCCCAGCGCCGCACGCCGGTGATCACCTTCGGCACGGTATCGGTGGCACCGCCGCCCGGCGCCTTCCTGCAGGCGACGGCGGCTGGCGAGGCGGCGATCCAGGAACTGGTGCGCGCGGGCACTGACGGCGCCCGTGCCGTGCTCGATCTCTATGCCGGCTGCGGTACCCTCTGCCTGGCGCTGGACGGCACCGCGGAACGGCTGGCGGTGGAAGGCGACGACGGTCTGCTGGCGGCGATCCGGACCGGTGCCGATGTCGCCAGGCTGGGCGGCCGTGTCCGGACCGAGAAGCGCGACCTGACCCAGCGTCCCTTCGCCGGCAAGGAGCTCGCAAAATTCGATGCCGTGGTGCTGGACCCGCCCCGGGCCGGCGCGCGGGAGCAGGCGGCGGCGCTGGCGGAGTCAAAGGTGCAGCGGATCGTCTATGTCTCCTGCAACCCGGCGACCTTCGCCCGGGATGCGCGGACGCTGGTGGATGGCGGTTATGACTGCCTGCAGGTCACGCCGATCGACCAGTTCCTCTGGACGCCGCATATCGAACTGGTCGCCCATTTCACCCGGCGCGCGCCGTGACTGCGGCACCGGGCGGGGATCCGGCCCGGATCCGCAAACGGACGGTGACGGTTTCGGGGCACGTCACCTCGGTGTCGCTCGAGCAGGCGTTCTGGGAGGCGTTGAAGGAGATCGCCGCCGCCCGGGATCTCTCGATCAACATGCTGGTCTCGGAAATCGACGCCGCGCGCAGCGGCAACCTGTCGAGTGCGCTGCGCGTGTTCGTTCTGTCGGATCTGCAGGGCCGGAAGCCGTCAGTTCCCGAGTAGCCCCTTCAGCACGCCGCGCAAGGCCTTGCGCGGATCGACCTTCTCGACCGGTTCCGTCGGTGCGGAGTCCGGCGTTGTCGCTGTCGAGCCGTCGCTGCCCGAACTGCCACCCTTGTTGAACTGCCGCAGGATGCCGCGCTCGATCACCCGCTGCAGCACATAGGCCTGCAGCTTGTTGGCGTCGAGGATCTGGCGCGGATTGTCGAGCGGTCCGGTCAGGCGCAGGCCGATCGGCGGCGAGTTCGGATGCTGGCTGAGCCAGAACTGGGTGCGGACATCCATCTCCTGCGGCGGCAGGTTGACGACGGCGGTGCCCCGTCCTTCGGCGGTACCGGACTTGAGCGCGATGTCTTCCGATTGCAGCACGCCATTGCTGATCTTGTAGCTTCCGGTCAGGCTGTCGAAGGGTGTCGTACCGCCCTGCATGGCCCGCTGGGCCAGCACCAGGAAATCGACGGACCGGTCGAGCTGCTTCAGCTGTTCGCTCACCGCCGGCAGGTCGAAGCCCTCGACCGTCCCGTCCGTCACCGCAATCGAGCCCGCGCCCTGCAGTCCGGAGACCAGGGCATATTCGCTGCGGCCCGCCGTGTTGAGCGTGGTTTCGTAATCCAGGGTGCCTGTCACCTGCGCTGCGCCGGACGCGGTCATGGCCGCCTCGCGCACATCGGCATTCTTGATCGACAGGGTCAGCCCGGCCGTGGGTGTTGTCGCATGCGTGAGCGAACCCGTGCCCTGAAGCGTGCCGCCAAACAGGCCGGATGACAGGCGGGAGACTGTCAGGGCGCCGGCGTCCAGAACGGCAGCCAGATCGAGCGAGTCGAGCTTGTAGGCGCCATACAGCAGCTGTTCCGCCTTCAGGCTGATATCCGCGTCGAGGGCGAGCAGCCCCGAGGTGTCGATGCTCTCCCGCGACCAGGTCCGGGAGCTGCTTTTCACCGGCACGATCGGGGCGACGCCGCCGGCCGGCGCGGCACTGCCTTTCGGCAGCCAGGGATCGATGGCGATGGTTCCGGAATCAGCCGACAGAGTCAGCTTCGGCCGGGTTCCGCCAAGGGCGAGCGTTGCCGTCCCGTTCAGCGCGACTGGACCGAGGCCGAGCCTGAGGCCGTTGATCTTCAGGGCCGCGGTGCTGCCCTCCAGGCGGCTTTGCATGGTGGCGGGGCCGAGATCGCGTTTCGACGGGGTGTAGTCCGGCGACAGGCTGCGGATCAGGGCAACCACATCGGGATGCGCATAGCGGGTATCGAGCGCCAGCCCGGTGCTGTCGGGGCCGGGGGAGACCGTGCCCTTCAGCCCGAGCTGGCCGCCGCCGAGATCCATGGTGGCGTCGAGGCCGTAGGCGCCGTCCGGCGCCGACATCACGGTTGCCGCGAGCGCCAGGGAGCCGATCGTCATGCCGTCGGGCAGGACACCGGGAGACAGGGTCGCCGCGAGCGTGTTCATGCTCGGATGCTGCAGCTTGAGGGCCAGATCGAGATTCAGCGGCTGCGCCAGCGGCTGCACCACGCCCTTGACCGAGGCGCTGGCACCGGCGGCATTTGCCGTCGCATCAATGGTCAGGGCCGACAGGTCGCCGAAGATACTGCCGCTGAGTCTGGCACCGCCGATGCGCTGCAGCGTCTCGTTCGGCTCCAGTCCGGCGAGGCGGGCGAGCCGGGAGACCGACGTGGCGTCGATCTCGAACTGCAGCTTCGTATTCGGATCGGACACCGCCCCGGCAAGCGAGCCGCTCAACGAGATCTTCGCGCCGGCGAGATCGGCGACGGCAAATCTGGTGACGGACAGCGCGCCATCCTGGATCCGGGCCTCGACCTGACCGCCGAGGATCGTGGTCTTGCGCACCGTGATCTCGTCGAATCCGATCCGGACATTCGCATCGAAACTGTTGAAAGCGACTGCGGCCCGTTCCATCGGGGACCGGCCGGCCGGCCCGGTTCCGCCCGCGGCCCCGGCCGGTGCCGGCTTTTCCGCCGTGCCATCCGGCGGCAGATAGGCATCGAGATTGACCTTGCCGAGATCGAGCGCCAGGCCAAAGGCCGGGCGGTCGCGCAGCAGCAGGGTGAGGCCGCCCCGGATTCGGGTGGTATCGAGATCCATGATCCAGTTGGTCAGCTGCACCTGATCCGGGTTTGCCGAAATGTCGGCACCCAGGCTGCCCTTGCGCAGCCGGCCGGCGGCAACGGAGGAGACGTCGATATCGAGCCAGCCGAGGGTCTCGCGCAGATTGTCCGAGACAAAATCGGCCCGGCCGGAAAATTGCGGGTTGCCGTTGCTGCTCTCCAGGCTGCCGGAGAGGCTGAGATCGGAGCCGCCGGGCATCTGCGCGCTGAAGCTCTTCAAAACCGCCACACCATCGTTCAGCGCGGCCTCGATGCGCGGCTGGCGGATCACCCCGCCGCGATAGTCGACGGCATCGGCGGTCAGGACCAGATCGGCGTCGATTCCGGCGGGGAGCGCAAATGCCGCGCGCGCCGGGGTGCCGGGCGCCGCGGCGCCGGCGGCTGTCGCCTGTGCGGCGCCGGACGGGCTCTCCAGGGCCGTCAGCAGGGTGTCGAGGGCAAAGCGATCGAAGGCCAGGGCGGCATTGACTGCGATCCGGTCATCGAGGGCGGCGGTGACGGTGCCCTTCGCCGAGAGCCCGCCGGCCGTCAGGACCAGATCGCCGAGCCTGGCCTGTTCCGCGGAGGCTTCCAGTTTCGCGGACAGTTTGAACGGGCCGGCGAGGGCGGCCGGCAGGGCTTCGGTACCGGTGCCGAGCGGCGCCAGGGCGGCACCGGCGGCTACCAGATCCTTGCCGGCGGCCGTGACCGTGCCCATCAGCCGCGGCGCGTCGCCGAGCACCAGCGTGCCGCCATAGGACAGCTCCGCCGCCTTGCCGGCGACGGAGAGCACGGCTTCAAGCGGCGTCGCCCGCCCGGCATCGATCTTGCCGGTCGCCGCGGAAAGCGTGACCGGGACATCCCTGTAGCGGAAATCACCGGTCAGCCTGAAGGGGCCGTTCAGGCTGCTGGCGCTGAGCGCGGCGTCGAGACCGGCGACGGTATGGGCGGTTTCGGTGCCGTGATCGAAGAATGAGATCCGGCCATTCTCGATGGTGGCGCCGTCGAGGCTGAAATCGATCGCTCCGGCGTCGGCGGCTCCGGAGCCGGCCGCCTCGGATGCCGTGTCCGGCGCCGCGCCGCCGGGCGTGCCGAAGGTCCAGTTGTTGCGTCCGTCAGCGAATTGCTCGAGTGCGACGACAGGGTCTTTCAGGGTGACGGAGGCGACCTTGATCTGGCCGCGCAGCAACGGCGCCAGGGCGACATGGATCTGCAGGGCGCCGGCCGAGACAAAGGTGTCGGCCCTGCCGCCGTCGATATTGGCCAGCGTGAGCTGCGCCACGGAAAGGCGCGGCGCCGGGAGGATCTGGAAACTGATGTCGCCGTCGATCTCGAGCCGGCGCCCGGTCTGCTCCTCGACGGTCCGCGTGATCTCCGCCTTGTAGCTGTTCCAGTCGACGAAACTGGGCCCGACCAGGACGATCGCGCCGAGAACGACGATAAGCGCCAGAACTGCCAGAACCAGTTTCTTCACGAGGGGCCTCCAAAGGGTGCCGTCGACGCGTCGCCGACAGGGGCTGTTGAAATCTACGACAGCAATATGACCGAAATCGGATGCTCACTCTACAGGGCGCGTTATGCGGTACAAGTCGGCTGACGCAACGGGATGGCGGGCGGACGCGGATGCGCTAAGCTGCGGCCGCTTCTGACAATCCCTGTGCCGGGGGGCACGCATCGTGATCGAGTTTTTACTGCCCGACTCCGTGCCGTTATGGGCCGGTATCGCGTTGATCCTGTTCAGCTACGTGACGTCCGCGATCACCGTTACCTTCGGCCTTGGCGGGGGCGTCATGATGCTGGTTGCGATCGGCTCGGTTCTGCCGCCGCTGGCGGTGATTCCGGTGCATGGTGTGGTGCAGTTCGGCTCCAATGCCGGCCGTGCCTATATGATGCGGGCGCATGCCGAGCGCAGGATTTCCGGATTTTTCGTGATCGGTGCACTGCTTGGCGTCGCCGTCGCGGCGCAGGTCGTCATCTCGGTCCCGCAGGCGGCCCTGCAGGCGGTGCTGGCCTGTTTCATCCTCTACACGGTCTGGGGCCCGAAACTCGGCAAGCACAAGATTTCGGCCGCCGGTTTCATCGTGGTCGGCGCGGCGACCACATTCGCCACCATGTTCGTCGGGGCGACCGGCCCGCTGCTGGCCGCGTTCCTGCCGCCGGACCGCTACGGCAAGATGGTCACGGTGGCGACCCACAGCGCCTGCATGACCGTACAGCACGGCGTGAAGGTCGTGGCGTTCGGCATCGTCGGCTTCGCCTTCCCGGAATGGATCCCTCTGATCGCCGCCATGATCGCGACCGGGTTCCTCGGCACGGCGACGGGGAAACGGTTTCTGGAGCGCATGCCGGAGCGCATCTTCGCGATCGGTTTCAAGACCGTTCTGACGCTGCTGGCGGCGCGCTTGCTCTGGGTCGGTGTCAGCAATTTGATGCCGTGACCCGGACCGGTCCATTTTGTTTCTGAAAGGACAAGAACATGTATGTCATCACCGTCGAGTTCCACATCAGGCCGGCCATGGCGGAGGCTTTCAGGCCGGCCATGCTCGAGAATGCGGCCGCATCCCTGCGGCTAGAGCCCGGATGCAGCCTGTTCGAGGTCTGCTTCGATCCGCAGGACCCGGCGCACTGCTTCCTCTATGAGGTCTATGAGGATGAAGCGGCCTTCAAGGCCCATCTGGGGAGCGCCCATTTCAAGGCGTTTGACAGCCATGTCGCGCCGATGATTGAGCAGAAGAATGTGACTGTCTGGGAGCGTGCCGGCGATTGAGCCGCAATTGCCGAAACGCCGCCGGGCGGCTATTCCGCGGGAACCGGTTCCGGTATCCGCTCGGCGCCGGGCAGCACGGCGGCTGCCTCGGCCTGAGCCTCTGCCGCCATCAGCGGCACCGGGCGCATCACCGGGTGCATCTTGATTGAACGGATCTTGAGGTCGTGAATCGCATCGCGGGGGACGTATTCCACGGCGATCCGGGCGAGCTGCCGCCGCAGCTGCGGCACCCGGATCTGCCAGACCGCACTGTCGACCAGCCGCTGGATTTCGGTCTGGCAATGCAGGGAGATCGCCTTGGATTTCTCGCGGATGACCTGGGCGCTGGCCGGGCCGGGCGCGGTGAAGACGACGTCGATCACGCATTTCTGGTCGAGCCCGCGGTCGGTCTCGAAATAGACCTCGATCGGGGGCTTCAGCCTGACCGGCTCGATCCGGATATAGCGGTTGGGATCATGGCTGACGATCGGCTCGAAATGCAGCACGCTCATCATCGCCGTGATCAGGCATGTGCCTATCGTGATGAAGCCGAAAAGATGGGCCCAGGGCATATGGTCGAGGGTGACCGGTATCATCGGGTAGGTGACCAGCCGATGGTAATAGTCCGGATCGACCCGCCAGTTGAAAATATTGATGTGCAGCAGGAAGGAGAAATCGCCCCAATCGTTCAGGGTCGGTCCGATGCCGAGGATTGCCGCGTTGTAGAGGGCAACCACGAGACCTGTCAGGAAGATCATCCCGAGGGCGGAAACCAGTCCGACACAGAGATGCCACTTCATCCAGTATGCGGCAACCTCAACGCGATAGCGGTGCATGACACGTGCTTCGCGTTCGGCCTGCTCGTCAAGGATGATGTAGCGTGGCATCACCGAAACTCGTTTCCTTCAGAAGGTTGATCGACGATTTGATTTCCAATCTTAAACCAAATTTCATCAAATGGCTTAAAAATAATTTTCAACTCATCGCCGTTCAGCCGACGATTCACTATAAACGCAATCAGAGGTGAATATCCCTAAAAATTTCGAATATTTTGTGGTGCTCCGATTCCGGTTGTCCCATATGTAGTGACCGGCGGCCGTGGAAGCGGTTATTGTCCGGCGGGTGATTCGAGAAAGGGATTTTGCCGATGTCCGGTGTCTTCAGCAGCCTGGCGGCGGGTCTGCCCTATCTGGTCGCGCATTTTGCGGCCAGCCTGGGAATGCTCATGATCGGCACGGTGATCTATATGAGGATCACGGCGCATGACGAGCTGAAGCTGATCCGGGACGGCAATGCGGCGGCCGCGCTGTCGCTTGCCGGCGCCATTCTCGGGCTGGCGATCCCGCTCGCCTTCTGCCTGGCGGCAAGTGTCAGCCTTCTCGATATCCTGATCTGGGGCACGGTCACGCTGCTGATCCAGATACTGGTCTTCCGGGTGACGGATCTCACGGTGCGCAATCTTTCCCGGCGGATCGAGGATGGCGAGATCGGGGCCGCGACGCTGCTCGTCTCGATCAAGCTCTCGGTTGCCGCCCTGAACGCGGCGGCTGTTTCGGGCTAGACCATGAAGCGCTCCCTTCCGCCCGAAAAGCTCGGCATCCTCGGGGCCGTGGCGGCTTTCATCCTGGCGGCGCTGTTCGAATGGGGCGGCGACCAGCTGCAGCCCGCGCCTGACGCGCCGCCGGTTCGCCCCCGCCATGAAGCGGCGCCGGCTGCACCGGACGCCGGGCAGGTGCCCGGCCGTACCTTGCGCCGGCCGCTACCGCCTCCTGGACCCGGCGATTTGAGATTGCAGGTCGAAGCGCGGCACAAGATCCAGAGCGGTGTCGGGACGGCCTTTGTCATCTCGCCCGGATACTGGCTGACCGCGCGGCATGTCGTCGAAGGCTGCGACCGGCTCGGCTTCGTGGTCGATCGCCGGCATGTGGTGCCGATCCGTGACAGCGCGCTTCAGCATCCGGATGCGGATATCGCCCTCGTGCAGGCCGATGCGGGCCGCTCTCCCGCGCTCTCCCTGGGGCCGCTGCCGGAGATCGGCGATGTCGGATACCATTACGGCTTCCCGGGCGCCGGCAAGGGCCGGGTAACCTCCACTCTGCTGGGCCGAGGAGATCTGCGCTCGACCGCGCTGCGCGGCCTCGGCCGCCTCGTCCTGGTCTGGGCCGAGACCGGCCGAGAGGGTGTGGCCCCGGGCAGTCTCGGCGGCATCAGCGGCGGGCCGACGCTGGATGAAGCGGGGCGCCTGGTCGGCGTCGCCATCACCTCGAACACACGGCGCGGGCGTGTATCCACGGTTGCGCCGCGCACGATCCGGCACATGCTGACAAGCGGGAAAGTCCCGGTCGACGGCGCGGCGCCCTCGGCCTGGGCCGCCGCGCCGTCCTTTGCCGAACTGGAGCGTATCGGGACCGTCCGGCAGCTCTATTGCAAGGTCAACAGCTAGCCGGTTTGCCGGATGCCGGCATGTTCAGGGCACGAAGGCGCAGCGCATGTTGCCCCAGGGGCGCCCGGACAGGGTGATCGGCGCGTCGATTTCCTTGAGCAGCACGTTCTTTCCGCCGCCCATGTCCCGGATATAGGTCTGCAGCTGATAGGGCTCCCTGTTGCCGGCGGCGAGCAGGCCCGCCCGGTCGTCGAAAATCCGCCGGTTGCGGCAGTTGGCGGCGTTCCAGACCGGGTCGTCCGGGCGCTGCGGCTTTGAGACCGCGACATTGTGCGTGCCGATATAACCGTTCCGGTCGGTTGCGCAGAGCAGACGGATGCGATCGTCGCGCTCCTTGTGATGTTCCTGGATCGGAGTCAGCAGCTCGTCGGTAAGGTCGACAAACCTGGTGGAAAACTGTGTCGGGTTGGAGCCCGGGATCACCGCATAATTGTTGTCGAACATGTCCTCGAGCGAAATCCGGCCGGAACTGACAGCGGACTCGAGGGCCGTCTCCACCTCGCCTGCAGCGGTCATGCAGATGTCGCGGAAGACGTCATTCTCGCTCAGGGCCTGCTCGATCATGGAGCCGACCATTTCGGCCGCCATGGCGTCGATATCCTCGAAGGCGACATGAATGCCGAGAGATGTCGCGGCCACCACCCGCGCCGGGATGCGGACCCCGTTGGCGAGCGTGATGTTGCCGAACGTCGCCGGCACCACGCTCTCCTGGCTTTCACAGAGCAATAGGGCGCCACGGGGCGAGAGATCGGCGATGAAGCCCTGTTCGTTGATATCGCCGAACTGGATGGTCCCGTCGATCACGGTCGGCACCCGGTCGGTGCCCCGGCGGTTCGCGCTCTCGCCTGCCCGCACCACGATGCCGAGCCGGCGTTTCATGTCGCTGACATTCAGGCTGACATTCTTCGCCAGGGTTTCGATCGTGCTGGCCGACCGGCTGGTGCGCTCGGCATGTTCGGCCACCTTGGCGATGGACGCGGCAACCTGGCCGGTCATGTCCGATGCCTCGCTGGAGGAGCGGCCGATTTCGGTCGTGGCGGCCAGCTGTTCCTCGACGGCGGAGGCGACGCCCGAGGAAATGCCGTTCACCTCGGCAATCTTCGACGCGATCCCGGTGATGGCCTCGACCGAGGAGCGGGTTGCGTTCTGCACCCCGGCGGTATGCTGGCTGACATCCTGGATGGCGTTCTCGGTCTGCTGTGCCAGCGATTTCACCTCGGAAGCGACGACGGCAAAGCCCTTGCCCGCCTCGCCCGCGCGGGCCGCCTCGATCGTCGCGTTCAGGGCCAGCAGTTTGGTCTGGGCGGCGATGGTGTTGATCAGGTCGACGACGGAGCTGATGTTCTTGGTGGCTTCCTCAAGGGCGGAGACCTGCGCGCGCGCTGTCGGCGCTGTCCGTCGCTTCGCTGGTCAGCCGGGCGGAGTCGGAGACCTGTGTGGCGATCTCCTGGCTTGATGCGCTGAGCTGCTCGGTTGCGGCGGCAACGGAATTCACGTTGTTCGCCGTGATGTCGGTGGCGCCGCGCACTTCGTTCACCAGCGCTGCCATTTCGGTGGCGGCGGCGGCCAGGCTGTTGGTCAGTTCGGCTACCCGGCCGGCCTGCAGCATGACTTCCTCGACGGTCTGGTCGATTTCCCGCTCCAGGGTGTCGGCGAGATTGAGGACCTGCTGTTTCAGCTTTTCCGCTTCGCCCGACGAGTTGTAGGCGTCCAGCGCCATATCCATGTCCACCGCAATGGCCTTTGCCACGGCATTGCAGTACCGGGCGGCCGTGTCGGCGCGTTTGTGTTTCCGCGCGATCAGCGAGAACAGGCGCGGCTGGATGAAGGCATAGGCGCCGATATACCAGCGCGGGGTCAGCCCGATGCGGGAGTGGACGGTGCCGATCCGGCGGGCGCGCTCGAAATAACCGGCGTTGAATCCATCGTTGAAAACCGACTGCCAGTGCTCGGTCTGGGCTTCCTTCAGCGCCTCGATGCTGCGTCCCTTTTTCAGGATGATGGCTGTTTCCGGGGCAGAGCTGATGTGATCGTAGAACGCGTCAAGGATCAGGGGCAGGCCACTCTTGACCAGGGGCCATATCTCCGAGAGTGCCGTGAGGACCGACTGGTCGATCTCGGCAAAAGCCCGTCGCGCGTTTTCCGTCTGATCCGTCATTCGCTGTTCTTCCCCTCTTATGACGCTTGCGAGCCGTTGTCCGGCTTCGGTCTTGCGCATTCTGATCAGGCTCGGCCTGAATTTCGTTCTGTAAACAGTACAATAATGTTCTGGATAATTTACGGGAAAATAGACCGGATGTTTTATGTGGATATAGGCTGTGTCCTTTCCTGAAGCCGTTGTCCGCATCGCGGGCCTTGCAGGCGGCGCCCGGAATGCCATGTCCATGTCAGCTATTGAGGCGGAGGATGACATGCAGGCGCGATCTTTTTCACGGCGGCCCGGCCGGAGAGTCGGAGCAATAAGCGGCATGCTGCTGCTTGGCATGACGGCCTGTGCGGCCGTCGCCGACATGCCGATGACCGAGCGTTCCGAGGTCCACGATTTCAGGGTCACCAGACTGGCCGGTGGCCTGGAACATCCCTGGGGGCTCGCCTTCCTGCCGGACGATCGCATTCTCGTGACGGAGCGGGAAGGGGCACTGCGCATTGTCGGGCCGGACGGGCTGGAGCCGGAGCCGGTAAGCGGCACGCCGGAGGTCTATGCCTCCGGTCAGGGCGGCCTGCTCGACGTGGTGCTGCATCCGAAGTTTTCCGAGAACCGGCTGGTCTATCTGTCCTTTGCCGGGCGGGGTGACGGCGGCGCCGGAACCGAAGTCGCAAGGGCGCGTCTTGACGGCAATGCGCTGACGGGCCTTGAGGTGATCTTCCGGCAGCACCCGAAGGTCGGCGGCGGCAGGCATTTCGGCTCCCGGCTCGTCTTCGCGCCGGACGGCACGCTGTTCGTCAGCATGGGCGACCGGGGCGGTTACATGAACGAGGCGCAGAATCCCGGAACCCATATCGGCACCATTGCCCGGATCAATGATGACGGCTCGGTGCCGCAGGACAATCCGCTCGTCGGCCGGTCGGGCGCCTTGCCGGAGATCTATTCCTACGGGCACCGGAACGTGCAGGGCATGGCATTGCGGCCCGGCACCACCACGATCTGGGCGCAGGAGCATGGGCCGCGTGGCGGTGACGAGGTGAATATCCTCCGTCCCGGCCGGAATTACGGCTGGCCCGCGATCACCTATGGCATCGATTACAGCGGCGCCATCATCTCCGACAAGAAGGCCGCACCCGGCATGGAGCAGCCGGTGGTCTACTGGGTGCCCTCCATCGCGCCGAGCGGGATGGAATTCTATGACGGCGACAAGTTCCCGAACTGGCGCGGCAATCTCTTTGTCGGGGCGCTGGCGCACATGCATCTGCGGCGGCTGGTGCTCGATGGTGATCGGGTGACGGAGCAGGAAGTGCTGCTGGAGGATCTGGAAGAGCGCATCCGCGCGGTGAAGCAGGGGCCGGACGGCTATCTCTATGTTCTGACGGACAGCTCCGGCGGCGACTTGCTGCGACTGGAGCCGATGTAATCGGTTCGGGTTGCCGGCGTGTCGAGGGGCTGGTTCTCCTTACAGCACGGCCGCTTTTCTGATCTGCCACGCGTGACCCGGATCGCTTACTTCGACATCAGGTATTCGGCCACTGCCTGATAGGCTGGCAACGACGTGGGGTCGATGAAGCTGTTCTGCGCCTTCGGGAATGAGGCGAAGCGTACCAGCACCATCTCAGCGGTCGGGTCAATGTAGATCGTCTGCCCGTAAACTCCACGCGCGGCATAGGCTTGATGGGCATTGTGGAAAACCCACCACTGGCTGGTGTAACTACCCTGCGGAATTGTCGGGAAACCGGTGAACTTCGCCGGATCGCCGCCGGTGCGGATCCTTTGCGCCACCTCCGCCGGAAACAAGCGCTCGCCGTTGATCACACCTTCGTTCAGCATGACGAGCCCAAGCCGTCCGAGGTCGCGCAGGCCTGCTGATAGACCGCCGCCGGCGAAGGGGACCCCCTTGCCGTCGACCGTTTGGTAGGCATCCTGCTCCATCCCGATCCGCCGCCAGAGCCGTTCCGAGGCGAGATCGGCTACGGACTTGCCGGAGACCCGCGAGATGATCCATCCCAGCATGTCCGAGTTGATTGTCTTGTAGTGGAACTGTTCGCCGTGCTTGCCGTCCGGCTTCACTTGCTGCAGGTACTCCCAATATCCGTCCGGACCATTGTATCCCTCGGGCTTGGGCAGCGGGCTTGCCGCAGCTGAATAGATCCAGATATCTGCTTTGGGGTCGGAGTAGTCCTCGGAGTACCGGACGCCGGTGGTCATATCCATGACCTGGCGGACGGTGGCGTTCGCGAAAGCGCTATCCTCGATTTCGGGGATGAGGTCGCGCACCGGAAGTGTTTCGTCCAGGGCGCCTTCTTCGACCAGGATTTGGGCCAGAAGCCCGGTGAGCGACTTCGTCATCGACATGGCGGCATGCTTGCCGTCTTCTCTGAGGCAGCCAAAGTAGCGTTCGTAAACGACCCGCTCCTTATGGATGATCAGTATGCCGTCGGTGTAATTCGCGTAGAGCGATTCCTCCCATGTCATCTCGTCGTTGCTGTTCGACGGCTTGAAGGTCAGCATGTCGATTGCCTGCCGTTCGCCGGAGAGTTCCTCAGGCGGAAGATATTGCAGCGATATGGGGGCGCCGAGTCCGCGGCTGATTTGTTTCGTTGGAAGGAGTTCTCGCAGGTGGCAGACCGACCACCGGAGCTTCGGAAAATTGAAGTAATCCGAATCCGGCTGCGTAATCAGCTTGTCGGGCGCGGGCGGGAAACCGTCCATCCAGCCCATTACGCGCGGGTCGGTCTCTCTTGCTGACTGTGCGGTTGCATCAGGTGCCGATGCGAGTGTCACGGCAATCGCTGCAGCTAAAACGATCAGCTTAGAACCTGAAAGTGGCATTGACGAATCCTCCCGTCCAAGTCAGGGCTTGCTCTTGCAAGGGTGTTCTTGATCCTTGTCTGCGGAGCAATTTTCTGGCGCCGGCTATGAGGAATGTACTTCGATTGTTGATGTGGCTGTATATCGGAAAGATATCGTCCGACTGCGTTGTCTCGGCGCCGCTCGAGACGGGTTTTCATGACCACCGGCCGCTACTGGAGTCGATGCAATCGGTCTCGGTTACCCTTTAAAAGAATCAGGTTGCACCTGCAAGGCGTTGCTGGTGTAACCTTCGCTTTCGGATCGATCCAGGGGAGGCGGTAATGGCGGCACAGACCATAGGTGTGAAGGTCAGCGAGGACTTGCGGGCGCGGCTCAAGAATGCCGCGGACCTGATCGGCCGTACGCCCCACTGGCTGGTGAAACAGTCCCTCGTCGGCGCCATCGAGCGGATCGAGCGGGGTGAGCCGCTGGACGGGTATCTTTCGGGCGATGCCGATCGCGATTTCGATGAAAACATGCTGGCCGGCGAGCAGCTCACCCGGCCGTTTCTGGAGTTTGCCCAGGGTGTGCAGGCGCAAAGCGTGTTGCGGGCGGCGATCACGGCGGCCTACCGCAAGCCGGAGCCGGAATGCCTGCCCTATCTGATTTCCGAGGCGACCCTGCCCCCCGCCAAGCAGCGGGAGGCGGCCCGTCTGGCCCGTACCCTGGTCGAGTCCTTGCGCGAGAAGAGCGTGCGCGGCGGCGTCGAGGGCTTGATCCACGAATATGATCTCTCCAGCCAGGAAGGCGTCGCCCTGATGTGCCTCGCCGAGGCGCTGCTCCGGATCCCGGACCGGCAGACCCGGGACGCGCTGATCCGCGACAAGATCTCCAGCGGCGACTGGAAATCCCATCTCGGCCATTCCCCCTCCATGTTCGTCAATGCCGCCACCTGGGGGCTTGTCGTCACCGGCAAGCTGACCGCGACCCAGAGCGAGGACAGCATGGGCGCGGCGCTGACCAAGATGATCGGACGTGGTGGCGAGCCGCTGATCCGCAGCGGCGTCGACGTTGCCATGCGGATGATGGGCGAGCAGTTCGTCACCGGGCAGACCATCTCCGAGGCGCTGGCGAACAGCCGGTCGATGGAGAAGAAGGGCTTCCGCTATTCCTACGACATGCTGGGCGAGGCGGCGACGACGGCCGAGGACGCGGCCCGCTACCTGAAGGAATACGAGCAGGCGATCCATGCCATCGGCAAGGCCTCGAAGGGCCGCGGCATCTATGAAGGCCCCGGCATCTCCATCAAGCTGTCCGCCCTGCATCCGCGCTACTGGCGGATGAAGCAGGACCGGGTGATGAACGAGCTGCTGCCGATCCTGAAAAAGCTGGCCCTGCTCGCCCGTTCCTATGATATCGGCCTGAATATCGATGCTGAGGAAATGGACCGGCTGGAGCTTTCCCTCGATCTCTTGGAAGCCGTTTGCTTCGATCCGGATCTGGCGGACTGGAACGGTATCGGCTTCGTGGTGCAGGCCTATTCCAAGCGCTGCCCCTTCGTGCTCGATTACCTGATCGACCTGGCCCGGCGCAGCGGCCACCGGCTGATGATCCGGCTGGTGAAGGGCGCCTATTGGGACAGCGAGATCAAGCGCGCCCAGGTGGACGGGCTGGAGGAATTCCCGGTCTTCACCCGGAAGATCCACACGGATGTTTCCTACCTCGCCTGCGCCAAGAAGCTGCTGGCGGCGCCGGACGCGGTCTATCCGCAATTCGCCACCCATAATGCCCAGAGCCTCGCCGCCATCATGCAGATGGCTGGGCCGAACTATTACGCCGGCCAGTACGAGTTCCAGTGCCTGCATGGCATGGGCGAGCCGCTCTATGAGGAAGTCGTCGGGCGGGACAAGCTGAACCGGCCCTGCCGGGTCTATGCCCCGGTCGGCAGCCACGAAACCCTGCTCGCCTATCTGGTCCGGCGTCTGCTCGAGAACGGCGCCAACACCTCCTTCGTGAACCGGATCGCCGACTCGGCCTTCTCCATCGACGATCTGATCGCCGATCCGGTGGCGGAGGCCCTGAAGGTCGAGCCGGTCGGCGCACCGCATCCGAAAATCAGCGCGCCGCGCACGCTCTACGGCCCGGAACGGCCGAACGCGCAGGGACTGGATCTGTCGAACGAACACCGGCTGGCCTCCCTTTCCGCCGCTCTGCTGTCCAGCGCGGAGACCTTCTGGCAATCGGCACCGACGGTGGAGGGCGCCGCCGAAACCGGCCCGGTGCGCGAAGTGCGCAACCCGTCCGACCGGCGCGATCTGGTCGGCACCGTGCGCGATGCGGACGCGGCTGTGATCGATAGGGCCTTCGAGATCGCCGAGGCCGCGGCGCCGGTCTGGGCGGCGACGGAACCGGCAGAGCGTGCCGCCCTGCTGATGCGGGCCGCCGACCTGATGGAAGCCCGCATGCCGGTGCTGATGGGCATTTGCGTGCGCGAGGCCGGCAAGACCATGGCCAACGCCATCGCCGAGGTGCGCGAGGCCGTCGACTTCCTGCGCTATTACGCGATGGAGGTGGAGACGAAATTCAACATGGACAGCCACCGTCCGCTCGGGCCCGTGGTCTGCATCAGCCCGTGGAACTTCCCGCTGGCGATCTTCACCGGTCAGATGTCGGCGGCACTGGCTGCCGGTAACCCGGTGCTGGCGAAACCGGCGGAGGAAAGCCCGCTGATCGCCGCCGAGGCGGTCCGGCTGATGCACGAGGCAGGAATTCCGAAGGACGCGCTGCAACTGGTTCCGGGCGCGGGCGAGGTCGGCGCGGCCCTGGTCGCGGACAGGCGGGTGCGCGGTGTCATGTTCACCGGCTCGACCGAAGTTGCACGGCTGATCCAGGCCGGCCTTGCCGGGCGTCTTGCGCCGGACGGCACGCAGATCCCGCTGATCGCGGAGACGGGCGGCCAGAACGCCCTTATCGTCGACAGCTCGGCCCTGCCTGAACAGGTCGTCGCAGATGTCATCATGTCCGCCTTCGACAGTGCCGGTCAGCGCTGCTCCGCCCTGCGTGTGCTCTGCCTGCAGGAAGATGTCGCCGACCGCATGCTGGAGATGCTGAAGGGCGCCATGCACGAGCTCGCCATCGGCAATCCGGACCGGCTCTCGACCGATGTTGGCCCGGTCATCACGGCGGAAGCGCAGGCGGGTATCCGCACGCATATCGAGACCATGCGGGAGCGCGGCAACAAGGTCGAACAGCTCGACCTGCCCGCCGACACACGGCACGGCACCTTCATCCCGCCGACCCTGATCGAGATCGGCAGCCTGGCCGAGCTGGAGCGCGAGGTGTTCGGCCCGGTCCT
Source organism: Nisaea sp. (assembly GCF_040217065.1). Classification (GTDB taxonomy): domain Bacteria; phylum Pseudomonadota; class Alphaproteobacteria; order Thalassobaculales; family Thalassobaculaceae; genus Nisaea. The sequence continues at coordinate 463,285 of NZ_JAVJNX010000004.1, read as the reverse complement.
GCATGTTGTCCGCTTCAGGCGGAAGGGGCTGGATGCGCTGGTCGACGACATCAACGCGACCGGCTACGGCCTCACATTCGGGGTGCATTCCCGGATCGACGAGACCATCGACCGGGTGGCCCGGCGGATCAGGGTCGGCAATGTCTATGTGAACCGCAACATCATCGGCGCCATCGTCGGCGTGCAGCCGTTCGGTGGCCGTGGCCTTTCCGGCACCGGCCCGAAAGCGGGCGGCCCGCTCTATCTCACCCGGTTGCTGGCACGCCGCCCCTTCAGCTCGGCGATCTCCGACCGGGCGCCGGATGTTGGCCCGGAACCGGCGCACCAGCTCGAAGCCTGGCTGCGTGAGGCAGGCCGGACGACGGAAGCGGACATGACGGCGGCCTATATCGCCCGCTCGCCCCTCGGCACCGATCTGGATTTGCCGGGTCCTGTCGGGGAGCGGAACCGTTATCTGGTCCACCCGAAAGGCCGTGTCGCGGCCATCGCGCAGGGCGAGGCCGGTTTGCTCCGGCAGGTCGCGGCCATCCTCGCGGCGGGGGACGAGGCCGTCTTGCAGGAAAGCGATGCGGCCAGCGCGCTGGTCGGCAGCCTGCCCGCCGATCTCAAGGAGCGGGTGCACCTGACACAGGACTGGCAGGCCGAGACCGAGCTCGCCGCCGTGCTGTTCGAGGGAGACGCGGATGCGCTGATCACCGTGCAGAAGCAGGCGGCGGAACGGGACGGCCCTCTGGTCGGCGTGCAGGGCGTGTCATCCGCAGGGCTCGTGTCCGACCGGGAGGATTACTGCCTCGACTGGCTGGTCGAGGAGCAATCCATCAGCATCAACACGGCGGCGGCCGGCGGCAATGCCAGCCTGATGTCGATAGGCTAGGCGGTCTGGCGGTCAGGCCGCGTATTCCGCGATCGCTTTGTCGTCCCAGACAATGCCGGCACCAGGCAGGTCGAGCGGGCTGACCATGCCGTCCACGATCTTTGGCCGCTCCGCCAGAATACCGGCGGCGAGGTCGAACCATTCGAGGATGTGAGCGGTCGGCGTCGCCGCCAGCAGATGCACAGAGTGATCCGGGAAGAGATGGCTCGATACCGGGATATTGTGCGCGGCGGCGAGGCCTGCGACTTCCATCCAGCCGGTAACGCCACCAATCCGCATGGCGTCCGGCATGGCATGGTCGATTGCGCCAGCCTCGATCATCTTCGCCATGTCACGGGCGCCGTACCAGTTCTCTCCGCTCTGTACCGGCGTCGCGATTGCCGCGCGGACATTGGCGTGTCCCTCGAAATCATCCCAGGCCACAGGCTCCTCGATCCAGGCAATGCCTTCATGGTCGAGCAGATGCATGCGCTTGACGGCTTCCTCGGCGGTGAAGGCCTGATTGAAATCCATCGCCGTCCAGGCGTCGTCCCCGGCGACCGATCTGATCGCGCGGGCAACGGCAACATCGACCCTCGGATCGGGATCGCCCGATTTGACCTTGAAAGCCCGGAAGCCGTCTTTCAGGGAGCGCTCAATGTCCCGGGCGGTCTCTTCCGGTCCCATCTGGCCGAGGCTGTCATAGACCCAGACCGGACGCGGCTCTGCGCCGAGCAGGGAGGCCAGCGGCAGTCCATGGGCCTTCGCCAGCGCGTCCCAGAGAGCCATGTCGATGCCGCCGACGGCACAGGCCATCAGGCCCGGATAACCCGCCAGCCGGGTGCGGGTTTTCAGCATGGTCCAGATGTCGCGCGGCATCAGCGGCTGGCCCTTTATCAGCTCCTCAAGTTCGGAGACCAGGAGCGCGAGCGGGCGGAGGAAGAAGGCGGCATAGGGAAACAGATAGGCGGAGCCGGTGACGCCCGCATCGGTCTCGATATCCAGCAGGACCAGCGGCGCGGCCTCAAGTGTCCCCGACGCGGTCTTGTGCGGCTGCGGCAGGGGCGCTGTGACGGTGCGGACCCGGAAGCTGCCGATCCTGATGTCTTTCCCGCCGGTCATTTGACGGCCACCCGGTAGGCGGAATTCTGCAAACCCGCGCCCATCCAGCCGCCATCGACGCCGATGGACTGGCCGGTGATATAGGAGGCCTTGTCGCTGAGCAGGAAGGATGCGAGCTCGGCGACTTCCTCCGGCTCGCCATAGCGGCCCATCGGAATGCCGACCATCCAGTCTGCGACGGCCGCCTCGTCCTGCACACCGGCGATCAGCGGCGTGTTGATCGGTGACGGACAGAGCGCGTTGACCCGGATCCTGTGCTGGGCCAGCTCGATGGCGGCGGTCTCAGACAGGTTGATCACCCCGGCCTTGGCGGCGCCATAGGCGGCCCGGTCGGCACAGCCGCGCACACCGCAGACGCTCGCCAGTGTGACGATGGACCCGCCGCTTCCCTGCTCGACCATGACCAAAGCCGCCGCGCGGAGTGTCGAATAGACGCCTGTCAGGTTGATGGACAGGACACGTTCGAATTCGTTGGTGTCGGATTCGAGGATGGGCACCCGGTAACCGATCCCGGCGCTGGCGACGCAGGCGTTGAGACCGCCCATGAATTCGGCCCCGGCGCGGATGGCGATATCCAGTGCCGCCGCATCGCGCACATCCGTCGCCGCCGTCATCACCCGGTCGCCGCCGAGACTTGTCTGCGCGTCCGCCAGCGCCTTCTCGTTCATATCCAGCAGGCAGACGGTGCCGCCGTCCGCGAGGATCTTCTTTGCGGTGGCATATCCAATGCCGCTGGCCCCGCCTGTAATCACCGCTTTGATACTCATCGTCCGGTCTCCTCCCGATTTTTTTGTTGCCGCTATCTTTCCCTGCTTTTCCGAACAGGTCGAGAGCGGTGGCGGTTTCGGAACGCTCCGAGACGCGCATTGCAAAAGCGGAACTGATGAAAGACTGTATGCGTCCAATTCCGATAAAGGCACGAGAGGGAGCACCCCATGGAAACCAAAGCCGCCGTTGCATTCCAGGCAGGCAAGCCGCTCAGCATCGAGACCGTCACGCTGGACGGGCCGCGCGCGGGCGAGGTGCTGGTCGAGATGAAGGCGACCGGGATCTGTCACACGGACGAATTCACCCGCTCGGGCGACGATCCGGAAGGCATCTTCCCGGCGATCCTCGGCCATGAGGGCGCGGGCGTTGTGGTCGAGGTCGGCCCGGGCGTGACCAGCCTGCAAAAGGGCGATCACGTGATTCCGCTCTACACCCCGGAATGCCGTGAGTGCGAATACTGCCTCAATCCGAAGACCAATCTCTGCCAGAAGATCCGCACCACCCAGGGCGCGGGCCTGATGCCGGACGGCACCAGCCGGTTCTCCATCAATGGCGAGAAAATCTTCCACTACATGGGCTGCTCGACCTTCGCCAATCACTCGGTGATGCCGGAGATTGCGCTGGCGAAAGTGCGCAAGGACGCTCCGTTCGACAAGATCTGCTACATCGGCTGCGGCGTGACCACCGGCGTTGGCGCCGTGGTGAACACGGCCAAGGTTGAGCCGGGCTCGAACGTTGTTGTCTTCGGTCTCGGCGGGATCGGCCTGAACGTGATCCAGGGCGCCCGCATGGTCGGCGCCGACAAGATCATCGGTGTTGACCTGAACCCGGCCCGCAAGGAAATCGCCGAGAAATTCGGCATGACCCACTTCGTCAATCCGAAGGAGGTCGAGGGTGATCTGGTGCCGTATCTGGTGGACCTCACCGGTGGCGGCGCCGATTACAGTTTCGAGTGCATCGGTAACGTGAACACCATGCGCCAGGCGCTGGAATGCGCCCACAAGGGCTGGGGCGAGAGCATCATCATCGGCGTCGCCGGTGCCGGTCAGGAAATCTCAACCCGCCCGTTCCAGCTCGTCACCGGCCGCTCCTGGCGCGGCACCGCCTTCGGCGGCGCAAGGGGCCGGACGGATGTGCCGAAGATCGTCGACTGGTACATGGACGGCAAGATCGACATCGACAGCCTGATCACCCACACCATGCCGCTGGAAGACATCAACAAGGGCTTCGACCTGATGCATGCGGGCAAGAGCATCCGCAGCGTGGTGGTGTATTGATCGAGGGGTAAGCCCTCCCCAAGTTCGTCATCCCGGACTTGATCCGGGACCTTTCGAGGAGTTCGCTCTATGTTCGACAAGGTCCCGGCTCTGCGGCCGGGATGACGTCCAGAGCCGGTCGACGGCCGCGCCCGCAATCGCTCCGTCACCGTCATCCCGTTCTTCAAAAGGATGACGGGTTGAGAGGCTGACCCTCCAGCTCTTTACAGGAGCGTGCAGGCTTGGCTGAAATCGAGGCGCGGCAGGCGCTCGAACAGTCCGGCCGGATCTGCATAACCGAGCGAGCAGAGAAAATTCGACCTGACGGATGTGCCGGCGAAGAAGGCGCCGTCCACAGCGGCGTTATTGAAACCGGACATCGGGCCGGTATCCAGGCCAAGGGCGCGGGCCGCCAGAATCAGGAAGGCCCCCTGGAGACTGCTGTTGCGAAAGGCCGCGGTTTCCGCTGCGGCAAGGTTGCCGGCGAACTTGGCCTTGAATTCCGGTTTGTGCGGGAACAGCCGGTCGAGTGTTTCGAAATAGCGTGTGTCGTATCCGATGATCACCGTGACAGGCGCGGCGCGGACCTTGTCGGCGTTGCCCGGGGCGACACAGCCCGCGAGGCGTTCTTTCGCCGCTTCCGAACGGACAAAGAGGTAGCGGGCCGGGCAGCCGTTATTCGCGGTCGGTGCCATTTTCACGATCTCGTAGAGGTCGTGCAGCATGGCATCGGGTACCGGAAGTTCCGTCCAGGTGTTATGCGTTCGCGCCTGCCGGAACAGAAGATCCAGAGAATCGCCGTCAAGCTGCGAGATCCGCGCCTTGAGCGCTTCGATTTCGGTCCGGGCCTTTAGTGTTGCGGTGTTCATTCCTCTTGGCCTTATCTCTGAGCGGGTTTCGCCATTCGCCGATCCCGCCGTCTTCGCGCGGATTAGGAGCGCGTTCGCATCGCCGGAATTTCCGGTGCGGGAACGCTATAATATCGATTATGGAAGGAAAATAATAAATAATCGATATTATGACAGAGATGCCCCTACCATCGATTTGTTATAGACTCACCGGAAAGCATGGTTTGGAGAATATGTCGCTTTGGATGCCGTCGATACAAACGTACTGAATACATCTGCACTTGCAGAACCGGGCCGGGGCCCTGAGTCCCGGACGACGCAGGCCTGTGCCGCTCTTCGTCAGGACATCCTGTCGGGGGCGCTCGGCGCCGGGGTCAAGCTGAAGATCGATCAGTTGCGGGAACGCTACGATCTCGGCGCCAGCCCGATCCGGGAAGCCCTCAGCCTGCTGACATCCGACGGTCTCGTGGAGCGGCTTGACCAGCGCGGGTTCCGGGTCGCTCCGGTGAGCGGGCTTGAATTCCGGGACATCCTGAAGACGCGCTGCTGGATGGAGGAGCGGGCCCTGCGGGATTCCATCGCCGCGGGCGACAGCGCCTGGCAGGACAGGGTCGTGCTGGCGTATTACCGGCTCTCGCGGACGCCGCGCGGCGGGCCGGAGGCGGGCGATCTTTCCGGGTCCAGCGAATGGGAAGCCCTGCACAAGGCGTTTCACATGGCCCTGATCGGCGGCTGCGGGTCGGACATCCTGATCCGGTTCTGCGACCAGCTTTATGACCGCAATATCCGTTACCGGCAGCTTTCGCGCCCGGCGGCACTGCCCAAACGGGATATCGAGGCGGAGCACAAGGCGATCATGGAAGCCGCGATCGACGGCGATGCGGATGCCGCCGTCGCCGCCCTGATCGCGCATTACACCCGCACGGGCGGATATCTTGAGGGGTCGATGCTGGACACTGCCGGAACCTAGATCCGGGACGCCTCCCGGGGCTGGTCCTCCGTCTCGCGTGCCAGAGATATGTCGAAATCGACCCTGAAATAGGGCAGTGCGAGGCGCTCGCGCGCTTCCAATTCCGCCGGGAGATCCTCTGTGCTGGTCCGGGGGACATATTCCGTCACCAGGGCTTCCCGCACGCCATAGACCGCATCCTCGTCAAGATAGGGGTCGTCGCTCGGAAACAGCTCCGTGACCAGGGAGCGGTGACCCGGCGCTTCGACGATCAGATGCAGGTGTGACGGACGCCAGGGGTGGCGGTCCATGGCGCCGAGCACGGTCCCGACCGGGCCGTCCGTCGGTACCGTGTAGGGCGCCGGGCGGACAGTGGTAAAGCAGAACCGGCCATCCTCACCGACCTTGAGCCGGGCCCGCAGGTTGTATTCGGGCTGATCGGTGTCCTGGTTCGAATAGAGGCCGTTGGCGGCGGTCTGCCAGATCTCCATGACGGCGCCGGCCACGGGGCTGCGGTCGGTCGAGCGGATCGCGCCGATAACGGCAACATGATCGCCCTCGTTATCGCCGATCAGGTCTCCGCCGGACGGGATTTCCGGCGCGCCGAGAATGTGGAACGGCCCGAGCACGCTGGAAGGGGTCGCATCCTTCGGCGAATGCAGCATGTCGACCAGGGAAGACAGGCCGAGGACGTCCGAAAACAGGACGAACTCGTTGCGCTCCCGGTCCGTGATCTCACCGGCCCGCGTCAGCAGATCGATGCCGAGCCGCCATTCCTCGTGGCTGAGATCGACCTCCTTGGCAAAGGCATGCAAGTGATGCACCAGCCGCTCGAGAACAAGGCGCGTGCGCGGACTGGTTCCCGGCCCGCAGGTGTCCATCAGTGCGTCTTTTATCGTGGTCGGGTCAACGGTGCGCATGAGCGTGCTCCGGAAATCAGGGTAGAAGGACGGTGCTGAGCACCGGGAATTCGATCAGCAGGATCAGGACGACAAGTATGATAGCCGCAAAGGGCAGGGAGCCAAGAAAGACATCCTTGAGCGTGATCCGGCTGTCGTCGAGTGTCGCCTTGATGGTGAAACAGGACAGCCCGAGCGGCGGGGTCAGAAGACCGATCTCGGCCCCTATGACGGTGACGATCCCGAACCAGACAAGGCTGAGGCCCATGGGCTCGATGACCGGCAGAAACAGGGGCACCACGATCAGGATGATCGAGGCGGTGTCGAGCAGGGTGCCGAGGAACAGCATCAGCAGCACGTAGAGCACCATGATCCCGAACAGGGAGAACTGATGGTTTTCCAGCAGCTGGCTGATCTCGTCCGGCAGGCCGGCAAATCCCAGCATCCGGCTGTACATCGAGGCCGCGGTGATCAGAAACAGGATATTCGCCGTGATATGGCCCGTCTCGATCAGGGTTTCCTTGAAGGCGGCGCCGGTCAGTTTGCGCCGGAACAGCGCGATCACCAGGGCTGCGGCCGATCCGACGGCGCCGGCCTCGACCGGGGTGAAAAGCCCGCCATAGATCCCGCCAAGGACCAGGACGATGAGCAGGATCACCGGCAGGGTCCGGCGCAGCGCAGTAAGGCCCTGCTTCGGGACCGGGCCTGCTTCCAGGGCGGCAAGCGGCTGGCCGCCGACAAAACCCGGGCGCAGATAGGCCATCAGGGCAATGGCAATGACGAACGCGGCGGCGAGCATCAGGCCGGGAACGATCCCGGCCAGGAACATGTGGCCGACGGATTGCTCGGCGACGAAGGAATAGATGATGAGCATGGCGCTCGGCGGGATGATCATGCCGAGCACCGAGGAGCCGGCGACCACACCGACCGCGAAACGCGGATTGTAGTCGAGCCGGAGCATCTCGGGCACCGAGACCCGGGTGAACACGGCCGCGGATGCGATCGACGAGCCGGTCACCGCGGCGAAAAGCGCATTCGCCCCGACGGTCGCCATCCCGATCCCGCCGCGGACCCGATGGAACAGGACATTCATGGCGAAATAGACATCGCTGCCGAGCCCGGCCTTGGAGACAACGATCCCCATGAAGGTGAAGAGCGGGATTGTGGCGAAGGTATATTCCGTCACGCTGTCCGAGATGGTGATCTTCAGCAGGTTCATCGCCAGGGTCGGGTCGTCCCGGATCAGCCAGATCCCGAGGAAGGAGACCACGCCGAGCGCGATCGGGACATACAGGCCGGCATAGATCAGGCCGACGATCAGGACGACGGAAAGGGACCCGACCTCAAGCGTGCTCATGGGATTCGCCGCGCTGCAGGATGGAGAGTGTTGCGGTCAGCCAGAACCTCAGGGCGCAGAGGCCGGAACCGGTGAAAATGGCCAGTTTGATCGGCCAGGCCGGGACGGTGAAGATGCCGGGTGTCCCGACAAAGTCCTCATTCACCCAGGCGTCTGTGAATTCCGGGAAAATGGCCGTTGCGATCAAGCCCATGAAGATTGCGGACAACAGGTCGAGGCCGACCCGGAGCCAGCGGGCGATTCCGGGACGGATGGCCGTAAGCGTGTTCAGGGCGCCATCGGAACGGGTCATCCGCTGCACCCGGACGACGTCGGTCAATTGCAGGAAGACGATGAAGACGACCGAGAACTCGACCAGCTCGACCGCGCCGTTGAACGGCGCGGTGAAGACCCCGCGCGCGATCACGTCGGCAACGACGACGATGACGAGAGCCATAACGAACAGGGTACCGACAGCGTTCAGCGCCATGGCCGCGCGGTTGACAATGCGGGAGAGCGCCGCGGCGAGATGCGCGACCGGCGCGCTCTGCCGCGGTGCGGTTTCAACAGGCACGAGGGCTCAGCTCCCGAATTCGCTTGCCCAGTCGCGGGCCGGGACGGCGCCCGCAGCCTTCAGCTTGTCGATATAGGCCCGCACGATCTTCCGGCCCGGAATGCCCTGAGCCTCAAGACCGTCCGCCCATTCGGCGGCGATATTCGGCATCGCGGCGGCCCATTTCTTGCGCTGCTCGTCCGTCAGGTCGGCCACCGCGCCGCCGCCGGCCTTGTAGGCCGCGACACTGGCCGCGGCCTTGTCGACGGCAACGGAAGCGATCCGGTCGCGATAGGCGACGGCTGCGGTCCGCATCGCCGTTTTCACTTCGTCCGGCAGTGAATTCCAGCGGTCCTTGTTGACCGTGAGCGCCTTGGTGTTGACCGAGCCGAGATCGGCTTTCAGCATGTATGGTGCGACTTCGGCGATCTTGAAGGTCTTGGCAGCCTCCGGCCACAACATGGCCTGATCGACAACGCCGGTCTGCAGCATGTTGTAGAAATTGGTCAGCCCGCCGCGCACCCCGGCGGCACCGACACCTTCGAGATAGCGGAGATTGTAGCCGGCACCCGCGACCTTCTTGCCCTGCATTCCGGCAAGATCCGACAGCGGCTCGCGCGAGAATACCTGGTAGCTGTCGAGGGCCACGCCGTTCGCCAGGAGGATCTGGTTCTGCTTCTCGAATGCCGCCCCCATCTGCGGGAATTCGGCGGCAATTTCATCCATCGCCCGGGCGACGATACGCGGATCGGAGCTGATGAAGGGGGTGACGAAGGCGAGCCCCTGCAGGGGCAGCTTCGAGCTGTGGAAGACAGTGGTCACCACACCGACATCCCCGAGCCCGAGCTTGACGCCGTCGAGCACGCCCTTCGGCTTGACGATGGTGCCGCCGTAGGCTTCCTGCCATTCGATCGTATAGTTGCCGGTGGCTGCAAGCAGACGGTTCACCTCGGGCAGGAAGAAGCCGGAAAACTCCTTCACCCACATGGCACGGTCCGGATACCCGTCGATGGCCACCATCTTGATGGTTTCGGCGGCGCGTGCGACCGGCGCGGCAAGGACCGCAAATACGGCTGCCGCCGCAAGTACCTTCTTGAATTTTATAGTCATGAGGTCCTCCCCTTTATCCGACGGATCTTTGCCCGTTCAGGATTGATGTGAATTGCTCTTCCAGGTTTCCGTGATCTTCGTCCCGGCCGCCTTGAAGAGCTTCGAGACCGGACAGAACTTGCCGACCTCCTCGGCGACGCGTTGCAGATCCGCGTCGGAGACCGGCCCGTCCGCCATGACGGTGACGTCGATTTCCGGAAACGGCAGGTCGAATTCTTCGGTGAGCGTCACGCCGCGCCGGTCGAATCTGGCCGCGACCGTGATGTCGAGATGGCCGATATCGATACCGAGTGCCTTGGCGCATTTATGGGCAATGACATTCGTGCAACCGGCCAGCCCGGCCAGTGTGGTCTCCGTCGGGGACGGGCCGGTATTGCTGCCGCCGCGCTCCTCCGGCTCGTCGATGATGGAGCTGACGTCACGGACCGTGATGTCGGAACGCGCATGAGACGTCCCGACGGCCCGTACCGTTGTCGTCACAATCGTCTTGGGTCGTATGCTCACCATGAGTGGAAGCTGCCGGTTGTTTGTTTGGATTAATCTTGGGATAAGCTCGGGCAGGCGTCAAATTTTATCGATGTTTTATCCTGTAAAAAAATAAAATCGAGTTTTCTGGTGGCGCTTGAATCAATTGGCAAACAGCCGCCGCATCATGATGTGCGTGTTGGAGGCTTCATACGGAAACAGGCCCGGCAAATTGCCGGGCCTGTTTCGTTCGAGATGCTGTCCGGAAGGCTCCGGTGGTCTACAGGTTCTGCGCGCCGTCGACCGCGACGGTCTGGCCGGTGACCCAGCTTGCCGCCGGCGAGAGCAGGAAGGCGGCCACGGTGCCGATTTCCTCCGGCGTGCCGAAGCGGCCGAACGGAATGCGGTTGAGGGTGTTGTGGTAGAGTTCGGGATTCTCCGTCTCGCGCCGCTCCCAGCTGCCGCCCGGGAAGATGATGGAGCCGGGGGCGATGCAGTTCACCCGGACCCGGTCGGCGGCGAATTTCTTGGCCTGGCTTTGGGTCAGCTGGATCACCGCCGCCTTCACCGCGCCGTAGGGCATGTTGGTGGTGGCGCCGATGCCGGAGACCGACGAGATGGTCAGCACCGCGCCCTGGCTGGCGACGAGATGCGGGTAGGCGGCCCAGGTCGCCCGGACGACGCCCATCAGGTCGACATCCATGCTTTTCTTCCAGCCGTCCTCGTCATCGCTGGCGCCGAAGCCGGACGGATTGTTCACCAGCCCGTCGATGCCGCCGAGCGCCTCCGCCGCCGCCTCGATATAGGCCTTGAGCGCGTCCGCGTCGGCAACGTCGCAGGGCGCCGTGTGCACCAGGCCGCCATGCCGCGCGAGTTTTTCAGCGGCGGCGCTCAGGCTGGCCTCGGTGCGGCCACAGACGGAAACGGACGCGCCTTCGGCGGCGCAGGCGCCGGCGATCGAAAGGCCGATGCCGCGGGTGCCGCCGGTGACGATGATTTTCTTGCCTGTGAGTCCGAGATCCATGCTGCTGCTCCCTGTTTCCAAATTTTTATCCCTGCGAAAGCAGGGACCCAGGGAACGTAGGGGAAAGTCCTATGATCACTGGGTTCACGCTTGCGCGGGAATGACGATTAAAAAGATAAGAAACGCCCGAGAGATCAGGCGTTTTGATTAAGTCCGAGCGCGTGCCCGGCGAGGTAGAGGGAGCCGCAGATCAGGAAGCGCACGGACTTGCCCTTTTTCTGGCTGTCGCGGAGCGCCTGCTTGACGCTGGAAACCGGAATGGCGGGAAGGGCCGCGCGCTTGGCGCCGTCCATCAGCGCGTCCTCGGTGAGGCTGTTTTCCTCGCCCGGGATCGGCAGGACGTAGAGCCGCTGGGCCCGCCCCCGCATGTGTTTCAGATAAGCCGCCGGGTCGCGGGTGTTGAGTGAGCCGAACAGCAGATAGACCGGCAGGGCGCCGGGCTCGGCTGCCCAGCCGTCGAGGATTTTCGCAACCGCTTCGCCGGCGCTCTCATTATGGCCGCCATCGACCCAAAGGCTGGAGCCGGGATTGAGATATTCGGTCAGTGCGCCGCTTTCCAGATGCTGCATCCGGGCCGGCCAGGAGGCCTCGGCGATGCCCTTGGCGCGGGCGCCCTCGGTTGTCTTGACGGAGGTTTCGGCGAGATCGGCCGCCATCAGCGCCTGTCCCGCATTGAAAACCTGATGCGCGCCGAGCAATCCCGGGCGCGGATAGCGCCGGGTCTTGCCGCCGGTGCTGAAAAGCATGCCGTCGCCGCCCTCGGCAATGGTCCATTCATGGCCGTACCTGTAGAGCGGGGCGCCGACTTCCGCCGCGCGGGCCTCGATCACGGCCAGTGCCGCCGGGTCCTGCGGGCCGATCACCGCCGGCACGCCCGGCTTCAGGATGCCCGCTTTCTCGAAGGCGATCTTCTCGATCGTGTCGCCGAGAAAACCCATGTGATCCATGGAGATCGGCGTGATCACGGAGACGGCGGGCTTGTCGACCACGTTGGTCGCGTCGAACCTGCCGCCGAGGCCGACCTCGAGCAGCAGCACGTCTGCCGGAGTGCGGGAGAAGGCGAGGAAGGCCGCCGCCGTGGTGATCTCGAACAGGGTGATCGGGGTGCCGCCATTGGCCCGCTCGCACTCCTCCAAGATCCCGACCAGCGCCGAATCCTCGATCTCCTTGCCGGCGATATAGAAGCGTTCGTTATAGCGGACCAGATGCGGCGAGGTGTCGGCATGGACCGTGCGGCCCGCCGCTTCGTAGATCGCCCGCAGCATGGCCACGGTCGAGCCCTTGCCGTTGGTGCCGGCGACATGGATCACCGGCGGCAGCTTCCGCTCCGGATTGCCGAGCAGGCCGAGCAGCCGTTCCAGCCGGTCCAGCGTCAGGTCGATCAGCTTCGGATGCAGCCGTTGCAGCCGGTCCAGGATCGGCTGCGGCGAGGGCGCGGATGCGGAAATGTCGGGATCCTCCAGCGAGCGAGTGCGGTCAGCTGTCGCTGTCGTTCTCGTCGGGCTCCGTCTCGTCGGCTTGCGGCAAGGCAACCACGACGGCTTTCGGCATCGGATTGCGGATCATGGAGAACACCCGGATCAGCGTGTCGCGCAGCTCCTTGCGGTGCACCACCATGTCGACCATGCCATGCTCGAGCAGGTATTCCGAGCGCTGGAAGCCCTCCGGAAGCTGCTCGCGGATGGTTTCCTGGATCACCCGCTGGCCGGCGAAACCGATGATGGCGCCCGGCTCGGCAATATGGATGTCGCCCAGCATGGCGAAGGAGGCGGTGACGCCGCCGGTGGTCGGGTCGGTCAGCACGACGACGAAGGGCAGGCCTGACTCGCGCACGATTTCCCGCGCGATCACGGTGCGCGGCATCTGCATCAGCGACAGGATGCCTTCCTGCATGCGGGCGCCGCCCGAGGCCGGGAACACCACCAGCGGGGCTTTCTGGGCCTTGGCGAGTTCGGCTGCGCGGACCAGCGCATCGCCGACCGCCGCCCCCATGGAGCCGCCCATGAAATCGAAGCGGAACAGCGCCAGCACGACCGGCGTGCCGCCCATCTTGCCATGCGCGACGATGATCGCGTCATCCGCGCCGGTCTTCGCCTGGGCTTCCTTCAGGCGGTCCGTATAGCGCTTGCGGTCGCGGAATTTCAGCGGGTCGAGAACCGGTTTCGGCAGCTCGATCCGGTTGAAGCTGTCATCGTCGAACAGCATTTTCATCCGGGTTTCCGCGCCCAACCGCATGTGATGCTCGCAGTTCGGGCAGACCTGCTGATTCTCTTCGAGATTGCGGTGGAAGATCATCTCGCCGCAGCCGCCGCACTTGATCCAGAGATTGTCCGGAACGTCGCGCGGCTGTACCAGCGCCTTGATCTTCGGCAGGACCGAGTTTGTGATCCAGTTCATATCCGTCCTCTCCGCAGGGTGCGGTGATTATAGTATCAAGACCGGGCTTGCCGTACACCGGCTGCAAGGTCGGAGACAAGGTCTGTGACGGCGCCAACGGTTGTGGCCGTCGCCTTGCCGGAGGAATCGAGCGAATTCTTGATCGCATCGACCACGGCCGAGCCGACGATGCAGGCATCGGCGACCGAGGCGACGGCGGCGGCCTGCTCTTTCGTCTTGATGCCGAAACCGACGCCGATCGGTATATCGGTATGTTTGCGCAGTCTTTCCAGGGCCGCCGTGACCTTGTCGATCGGCACCTCGGCCGTGCCGGTGACCCCGGCGATGGAGACATAATAGATGAAGCCGCCGGTATTGGTCAGCACCGTCGGCAGGCGGGCGTCGTCCGTCGTCGGCGTGGCCAGCCGGACGAAGGGCAGGTTGCGCTTGACCGCGGGCAGGCACAGCTCGTCGTCTTCCTCGGGCGGCAGATCGACAACGATCAGGCCATCGGCCCCGGCCGCGATCGCGTCACTCAGGAACCTGTCGACCCCGTAGATATAGATCGGGTTGTAGTAGCCCATGAGCACGACCGGCGTGGTCTTGTCGCCTTCCCGGAATGCGCGGAGCTGGGCGAGGGTCTTGGCCAGGCTGCCGCCGGCCTTCAGCGACCGCTGGCTGGAAGCCTGGACGGACGGGCCGTCCGCCATCGGATCGGAGAAGGGCATGCCGAACTCGATCATGTTGGCGCCCGCGCCCGGCAGGGCCTGCATGATGGCGAGCGAGGTCTCCGGGTCCGGATCGCCGGCGGTGATGAAGATGCCGAGACCGGCGCGGTTCTCGGCCTTCAGGGCCGCGAAGGAGCTATCGAGGCGGGAAGCGGTGTAATCCATCAGAGTTTGCCCATTTCTTCGAGCCGCGGAATCACCGCATCCAGATCCTTGTCGCCGCGGCCGCACAGATTCATGACCACGATTTTGTCTTTCGCCAGATCGCCGATCATGGTGCCGACATAAGCCAGCGCATGGCTCGGCTCCAGTGCCGGGATGATGCCTTCCAGCTTGGAACAGAGCGCGAAGGCTTCCAGCGCGTCCGTGTCGGTGGCGCTGACATATTTCACCCGGCCGCTCTCATGCAGCCAGGAATGCTCCGGGCCGATGCCGGGATAGTCGAGACCGGCCGAGATCGAGTGTGCCTCGGTGATCTGGCCGTCATCGTCCTGCAGAAGATAGGTCCGGTTGCCGTGCAGCACGCCCGGATTGCCGCCGGTCAGCGATGCGGCATGCTCGCCGCTGTCGATGCCATGTCCGGCCGCCTCGACGCCGATGATCTCCACGCTCTCGTCATCGAGGAACGGATGGAACAGGCCGATGGCATTGGAGCCGCCGCCGATGCAGGCAACCAGGACGTCCGGAAGCCTGCCTTCGGCCTCCTCCATCTGCCAGCGGGTTTCCTCGCCGATGATGCTTTGGAAATCGCGGACCATGGCCGGATAGGGATGCGGTCCGGCGGCCGTGCCGATGATGTAGAAATGGGTTTCCGCCTTCGAGACCCAGTAGCGCAGGGCCTCGTTCATGGCGTCCTTCAGGGTGGAGGAGCCGGAGGTCACCGGCACCACCTTGGCACCGAGCAGGCGCATGCGGTCGACATTCGGTTTCTGCCGCTTCACGTCCTCGGCGCCCATGAAGACTTCGCATTCCATGCCGAACAGCGCGCAGGCGGTCGCCGTGGCGACGCCGTGCTGGCCGGCGCCGGTCTCGGCGATGATCTTGGTCTTGCCCATGCGCTTGGCGAGCAGGGCCTGGCCCATCACGTTGTTGATCTTGTGCGCGCCGGTATGGTTCAGCTCGTCCCGCTTGAAGTAGAGCTTGCCGCCGCCGAAATGCTCGGTCAGCCGGGGCGCGAAATAGAGCGCGCTCGGACGGCCGATATAATGCTTCCGGTAATATTCCATCTCCGCCCAGAAATCCGGATCGCCCTTCGCCGTCAGGTAGGCCTTTTCGACCTCCAGGACCAAAGGCATCAGGGTTTCGGCGACATAGCGGCCGCCGAAAATACCGAAATGGCCGTTCTCGTCGGGGCCGTTGCGGAATGAGTTCAGGGCTGGCGTGGAGCTTGCCATTGTCAGGCTTCCTCGTCGGATCGGGGCGTGTGGACTCGCGGCGCGGGTTCAGGGCGGCGCGCGAAACGCCGCATAATGCGTTGGGCGCCCTTGTAAGGCAAGACCGGGAACGGCTTCGCGGGCGCTAATCTGCCTGCAATGCGGCACTGACAAAGGCCCGGATCTTTTCCGGGTTCTTCACACCGGGTGCATCCTCGGCGCCGGAGGCGGTATCAACCGCCTGTGCGCCGGTCACCCGGATCGCCTCGGCGACATTCCGGGCATCGAGCCCGCCGGCCAGCATCCAGGGCGTCTTGCCCCGGTAGGCCTTCAGTGCCGTCCAGTCGAAGATGAGCCCGTTGCCGCCGGGCAGCTTGTCCTTGTCCTTCGGCGGCTTGGCGTCGAACAGGATCAGGTCGGCGACCCCGTCAAAGGCCTCGGCTGCGCGCGCATCCGCCGCCTCGGCCACCCGGATGACCTTCATCACCTGGGCGCCGTAACGCTGCTTGATCTCGCGCACCCGCTCCGGCGTCTCCTTGCCGTGCAGCTGGAAGATGGCCGGATGCGCGGCCGCCCAGACGGCGTCGAGCAGCGCGTCGTCGGCATCGACCATCAGGGCGACGACCTTCATCCCTGCCGGGACATGGCGCACCAGTTCGGCGGCTTCCTCGGGCGTGACCGCGCGCGGGGAAGGCGGAAAGAAATTCAGCCCGATATGGCTGGCACCCGCCGCCGCTGTCGCGGCGATGGCTTCCGGCGTCTTCAGGCCGCAGATTTTGACGTCCATGTGATGATTGGCCATGTGATGATCGGCTTTCTCGAAGCTCAGCGGCGCCCCGGTGCCGGCAGGGCTTTCCGGAGATCCTCGACCTCGTGGGTTCTGTGGTCCAGATCGTCCTCGAGCCGGCGCGCCTTGCCTTCGGCCAGCCGCGCCCGGCGGCGGGTCTCTCCGCCGCTGAACCAGGTGGCGATCACCCCGAGAACAAAGCCGAACATCATGGTGCACAGGCCGAGGAAATAGGCCGGGACCTCGACGGTGATCGGCAGCGGCCAGAAACCGACCTCGACGCCGTGCCGGTTCGAGACGGCGAACAGGATGATGACGACCGCGACGGGAAGTCCGATCAGAAAGCCGAGAATCTTGGCAAAGAGGGATCTGCGGGCCATGGCGCTACCGTAATTTCGAGACTGCGGTCAAATATAGGCCATCGGGCGCGTGGATCGAAGTCCCGAGACGCGATAGGAGAAGATAATCGTTGAACCGTCCGGGAGGCCGGGCCGCCGAAGAGGCCTTAGCCGTCGTTGATCCGGTCGCGCAGCTGCTTGCCGGTCTTGAAGAAGGGCACGAACTTTTCCTGCACGGGAACCGAGTCGCCGGTACGCGGATTGCGACCGACGCGGGCGTCGCGCTTTTTTACCGAAAAGGCGCCGAAACCACGGAGTTCGACACGATCGCCGCTGGCGAGGGCATCGGAAATCTCGTCGAAGATAGCGGAAACAATCCGCTCCACGTCGCGTTGATAGAGGTGCGGGTTCGCCTCGGCAAGACGCATGATCAACTCAGATTTGGTCATGTTTGCCAAGCTCCCCCAATTGACCGTCTGTCGCACTCATCTCGCGACCAAGCGGGACATGGTGCTAATAAAACAGAAGATTACACCGGTTCGTCAAGTGTAAGTCTCTCTTTTGCATAATAAAAATGCACTTCACAAAATCAGAGGTGCGGAATTGACACGGAAGAAACGAAAACGGCGCCGCCCAAAACTGGGCGGCGCCGCATAACGTGAAACGGTCGAATCGGGGTTAACCCTTAGTCGTCCTGCTCTTCGCGCTGCTTCAGGGCAGCACCGAGGATGTCGCCCAGGCTGGCGCCGCTGTCGGAGGAGCCGTAGTCGGCCATGGCCTTCTTCTCTTCCTCGACTTCACGGGCCTTGATCGACAGGGTCAGCTTGCGCGTCTTGTTGTCGATCTGGGTGATCTTGGCATCGACCTTCTCGCCGACGGCGAACCGGTCAGGACGCTGCTCGGAACGATCCCGGGACAGGTCGCCCTTGCGGATGAAGCCGTGCAGGCCTTCGCCGACGGAAACCTCGAGACCGTTGTCGGTCAGCGTGGTCACCGTACAGGTGACAACCACACCCTTGCGCAGGTCGGAAGCACCGGACTCGAAGGGGTCCTCGGAGAGCTGCTTGATACCGAGGGAGATGCGCTCCTTGTCGGTATCCACGTCAAGGACCTTCGCCTTGACCATGTCGCCCTTCTTGTACTCCTTGATGGCTTCCTCGCCCGACTGCTCCCAGGAGAGGTCGGAAAGGTGAACCATGCCGTCGATCTCGCCGGAGAGGCCAACGAACAGACCGAATTCGGTGATGTTCTTGACTTCGCCTTCGATCTCGGTGCCGGCCGGGTAGCTGGTGACGAAATCGTCCCACGGGTTGGCCATGCACTGCTTGAGGCCGAGGGAGATGCGCCGCTTCGCCGGATCGACATCGAGGACCATGACCTCGACTTCCTGGCTGGTGGAGACGATCTTGCCCGGATGCACGTTCTTCTTGGTCCAGCTCATTTCGGAGACATGGACCAGGCCTTCGATGCCCGGCTCGAGTTCGACGAACGCACCGTAGTCGGTGATGTTGGTGACGCGGCCGGTGAACTTGGTGCCGACCGGGTACTTCAGATCCACACCTTCCCACGGATCCGCCTCGAGCTGCTTCATGCCGAGGGAAATACGCTGGGTTTCCGGGTTGAAGCGGATGACCTGCACCTTGACGGTGGAGCCGATCTGCAGGGCTTCGCTCGGATGGTTGATGCGGCGCCACGCGATGTCGGTGACATGCAGCAGGCCGTCGACGCCACCGAGATCCACGAACGCGCCGTAGTCGGTGATGTTCTTGACCACGCCCTGAAGGACCTGACCTTCCTGGAGGTTCGCGACCAGCTCGGAACGGGCTTCGGCGCGGGACTCTTCAAGAACCGCACGGCGGGAAACGACGATGTTGCCCCGGCGGCGGTCCATTTTCAGGATCTGGAACGGCTGCGGCGTACCCAGCAGCGGACCGATGTCGCGGACCGGACGGATGTCGACCTGGCTGCCCGGCAGGAAGGCCACGGCGCCGGAGAGATCGACGGTGAAGCCGCCCTTGACCCGGCCGAAGATGGTGCCGGTAACGCGCTCGTTGTTCTCGAACCCGGTTTCCAGAACCGCCCAGGCTTCCTCGCGGCGGGCCTTCTCACGGCTGAGCATGGCTTCGCCGTTGCGGTCTTCCATGCGCTCGACATAGACCTCGACGATGTCGCCGGGCTTCAGTTCCGCTTTCTGGCCCGGGTTGCCGAATTCCTTCAGCGCCACGCGGCCTTCGGACTTCAGTCCGACGTCGATCAGGGCCGCATCACCGTCGACGGAGATAACGGTGCCCTTTACGACGCTGCCTTCGATGCTCGTGACGTCGCCAAAGGACTCGTCGAGCAGGGCAGCAAAATTCTCAGTCATTTCCGGTTCTTGAACCGCTCCGGCTGCATTAGCCATGTAAGCTCCTCAGTGGGTCTTGCCGGAAAACCGAGGTTCGCCGGCATCTGTTCATGGTGGCTGTGCAAATAGAATTTGCGTCCCGCATCGCGGGACCGTTCCACCCGGTCCAGGGCTGGAACGCGGCTGAGCCTGTCAGCCACCGTTGGTTTCCAAAACCGGTCATCGGACCTAATGACCGGCATCTCTCGCATTCCGCAGTCTGCGGTGATCAGCCCGCGCCGCTGATGACGTCCAGTGCCGCTGTAAAAGCTTCGTCCGGGGTCATCGACGACGTGTCGATCAGGATCGCATCGTCCGCTTGCTTCATCGGGGCATCGCTCCGACCGGCATCGCGGGCATCACGTTCACGCATATCCTGTAAAACGCGCGCATATATAGCGGCCTCGCCCCGTTCCTGCAACTCTTTGAATCGCCGCCCGGCCCGCGCTTCCACCGACGCGGTGACGAAGAGTTTCCGGTCCGCGTCCGGGCAGATCACCGTGCCGATGTCCCGGCCGTCCAGAATCGCCCCGCCGGCGCCGCCCGGCGGATTGCCGGCGAACTGCCGCTGGAAGTCTTTCAGGGCGGCCCGGACATCGGGATTTGCCGCGACTTTCGACGCCGCAGCCCCGGCCTCCCCGGTACGCAGGTCCGGGCTGCCGAGAAGCTCCAGGTCCAGCGTGCGGGCCGCGTCGGTCGCCGCCTCCGCGTCTTCCGGGTCGGCGCCGCGGCGCAATAATGTCACGGCAACCGCGCGGTAAAGCGAGCCGGTATCGAGATAGGCATATCCGAGATGATCCGCCAGGCGCCGCGCGAGCGTGCCCTTGCCGGCGGCGGCCGGTCCGTCGATGGCAATGATCATGCGGCGTCTCCGCTGTCGATCCTCGCACCCGCGCCGCGCATCAGATCGGCGAAGCCGGGGAAACTGGTGTCGATGGTCCGGCCGTCGTCGATGGTGACCGGGGACCGGGCTGCCATGCCGAGGACGAGGAAGGACATGGCGATGCGGTGATCGAGATCGGCGGCGATGGTCGCGCCGCCGGCCACGCCGTTGGAAGAGCCGGTGACGGCGAGCGTATCCTTGCCCTCCTCGACACGGGCGCCGGCAGCGGCAAGGCCGCGGGCCATGGCGCCCAGCCGGTCGCTCTCCTTGACCCGCAGCTCGCCGACCCCGCGCATGATGGTCGCGCCCTCGGCGAAGGCGGCGGCGACGGAGAGGATCGGATATTCGTCGATCATGCTCGGCGCGCGCTCGGCCGGCACCTCGATGCCTTTCAGCGCGCTGCTCCGGACCCGGATGTCGCCGACAGGCTCTCCGGCCTCGATGCGGCGGTTCGAAATCTCGATATCCGCGCCCATTTCCAGCAATGTCTCGAACACGCCGAAGCGCAGCGGGTTGAGCCCGACGGCGAGCAGGGTGATGTCGGAGTCCGGCGTGATCAGCGCCGCCACGGCCGGAAAGGCCGCGGAGGAGGGATCGGCGGGAACGACGATGTCGCTTGCCTTGAATTCGGGCTGGCCGGTCAGCGTGATGACGCGGCCTTCCGGAAGATCCTCGACCCGCACGTCCGCGCCGAAATGGCGGAACATGGTTTCCGTATGGTCGCGGGTTTTCTCCGGCTCGATCACGGTGGTCTCGCCCGGCGTGTTCAGACCGGCCAGCAGGATGGCCGATTTCACCTGCGCCGAGGCGACCGGCAGCGTGTAGCGGATCGGCAACGGATCGGTGGCGCCGAGGACGCAGAGCGGCAACCGGCCGCCGGAACGGCCATGGAAGACGGCGCCGATCTGGCTCAAGGGTGTGGTGATCCGGCTCATCGGGCGGCGGCGCAGGGAGGCGTCGCCGGTGAAGACGGCCGTGATCGGATGGCCGGCGACCAGTCCCATGAGAAGCCGGGCGGCGGTGCCGGAATTGCCGAGATCGAGCACGTCCTCCGGCTCGTCCAGCGTGCCGATGCCGCGGCCGAAGATCTCCCAGCTGCCGTCGTCCAGGCGGTTGACGGTGGCGCCGAGCGCCCGCATGGCGGCGGCCGTCGCCAGCACATCCTCGCCTTCCAGCAGACCCGACACCGCGGTCCGGCCGACGGCGAGACCGCCGAGGATCAGGGAGCGGTGGGAAATCGATTTGTCGCCCGGCACCTTGAGGGTTCCGGTGAGGGCGGCGCATTTTGATGAGGTAAGGGACGTCATGGGGTTCTCACGGGGCTTTTCGCGGCAAATTCGCGTCGGCTTCGGGTTGACCGCAGGCTCTCTATCACAGAGGGTAGCGGCCTGTCTGGGAGAAATAGGCACGATTGGCAGGATTCCGGGGGCTCCATTGCGCATTTTCACTTTGACAGATGCGCGCATCACCGTTATTCGGCGCCTCTTGCATTAGCGATCCAGAGTCAAGTGACTGTCGGAGGAACGACGTGGCGAAACCGGAATGGGGCATCAAGCGCACCTGCCAATCCTGCGGCGCGCGCTTCTATGACTTGATGAAATCTCCCATCGTCTGCCCGAAATGCGAAACCGCGTATGATCCCGAGGCGGTGCTGAAAAGCCGTCGGGGACGCCCGGTTCCAGTGGCGGACGTGAAAAAGAAGAAACCTGCCGAGACGGAGGATGCCGATCTCGACGAGGAAGAGGACGACGAGGTCGAGGAGCTGGAAGCGGAAACCGCCAAGCCCGCCTCGAGCGATGACGATG
This sequence comes from Nisaea sp., assembly GCF_040217065.1. Classification (GTDB taxonomy): domain Bacteria; phylum Pseudomonadota; class Alphaproteobacteria; order Thalassobaculales; family Thalassobaculaceae; genus Nisaea. The sequence continues at coordinate 441,429 of NZ_JAVJNX010000004.1, read as the reverse complement.
ATGACGACGATGATGATGATGATTCGTCGGACGACACGCTGATCGGCGATCTCGACGATGACGACGACAGCGATGATGATTCGCTGATCGAGGATACGTCGGATCTCGGCGATGACGATGATGTCGTGGTCGTCAAGAAAGACCAGGACGACTCCTGATCGGCAGCGTTTTGCCGGCATCGGCAGAAAGCACTTGATCCGACGGGCCGGGCTCGCTACATAGCGAGCCCACCCGCCGCCGGGGCCCAACCCGGCGCAAGGTTACGGGGCCATAGCTCAGCTGGGAGAGCGCTACAATGGCATTGTAGAGGTCAGCGGTTCGATCCCGCTTGGCTCCACCACCGAAGCCCCAAGGGAAACCTTGGGGCTTCGTCCATTTTTGGCGGGCTTGCCGGACTGACCGGCGCCTGCATCAGGTCCTGTTACGACAACAGCCAGCCGCCATCGACATCGATGGTCGTGCCGGTGACAAAGTCGTTCTGGATCAGGAATATGATCCCCTGCGCCACTTCGTCGGCCGTGCCCGCGCGCGGGATGATGTTTCCGCCCGTTGCTTTCGAATAGAACGTAGCGCGTGCGTCGCCCTGGGCGGCAACCATCGGCGTATCGATGATTCCGGGCGAGACGAGGTTGATGCGCTTTGGCGCAATTTCGGCGGTGATGGCGCGAACCATGGCTTCAACCGCCCCGCCGACAGAGCCGATGGCCACCTGACCCGGTCTGGTCTTTCGCGCCGGAGCGCCGCTGACCAGAACGATGGTGCCGTCGTCGCTCAAATGCTCGGCGCCGAAACGCACCACATTGGCATATCCCCAGAGCTTGTCGAAGGACGCCTTGAAACCGTCCATGTCCATTTCGAGAAACGGACCGATCGCCCGCTCGCCGCCGGTCGCGGCACTCACCAGGATATCGAAGGGAGCGCATTCCCTGAGCATGGCCTGCAGGGCGTCGCGGTCGAGCACGTCGCATTTCTTCAGGGTGATGCCCGCGGGCACGTCGCCGGCCTTGTCGGGGTTGCGGCTGACAGCGATCACTTCGGCGCCCAGTGCCACAAGCCGTTTTGCGGCGGCGAGGCCAATGCCCGAGGTGCCGCCGAAAATGACGGCCTTTTTCTTTGCTACGTCCATAGTCTGTCGTCCTTTGCTTCACTCTCTGGAAATCTGATCTTCCTGGCCGTCTTGGCCGGGAACAAACCGGTCAGGGTCTGGAAAATGGGCCGGAAGGGCGCGTTGCAGCACCCTGGCGACATCTATCACATAATCGGCGCCGGCCATCGGATAGCGTTGTGGCGACTGCAGATAGCGCGCGATACCCGGCTCATTCAGAACCCGCTCATGCAGCGTTGCCAGATGCGGGCTGTTCCCAAGGATATCCGGCACCCAGTCCAGATATGCGGACAGTGCTTCGGCCAGGACGATATCGGCGAATGTGAGGCGTGCACCGGCACAGAAACCCGCAGGGTTGCCGGCCAGCCGGGCTTCGAAGCGCGGTCCGAACTTCCGGAACCGGGCCCGCAATGTTTCCACTGCCGAGTCTTCGGTCGGCTGGAAGGCGGCCTGCAGTGCGGTCTCTGCGAAATCTGCGACGGCACCGGCTATCATGTCGCACCAGAGCGCGTCCGCATCGGTTTCCCCGTAATAGCCGCCGCGCCGCGCCAGATAACGGATCATCGCCGTCGACTGGCTCAGATTGAGCTTGTCGATTTCCAGCAGCGGCATCTGATCGAACGGAAGCTTGCCGGCCGCCCGCAATGCGGCGAGCGCTTCCGGCGTATCGACCGGCACGTTCTCAAATCCGATCCGGCATGCCGCCAGCATCCACCGGGTCGTCTCTGCCCGCCCTCGACCATTGAAGTAATGAAGCCGCGTCATGTCTGTCCCATCGCCATGTGAATTCGGGTGCCCGGTTTGAAACCCCGGACGCGGATCGTGTCACTCATGAGCTCAACGAATGAAATGTTTTACATAGTCCGCGCCAAGACCGACCTTTTCAAAGTGAGCACGGCACATGTCGATCTTGGTGAAGACGTCCTCGTACCCCAGATGGTTGCCATATGGATCGACGTAATACATCACGCCGTTCACCTGGAAGTAGGTGATCATTTCATCGACATCGTCCGGCACGACCAGTGTATGGGTCTCGCCGGGGGGCTCGTAGACATAGCTGCCTTCCTCGGCGACCCAGTCATGCTCGAGATAATGCCAGTGGCCTTTCAGGACAAAGCCATGCACCGCATTGGGGTGCCGATGCCGGGACAGGACGCCCGACTTTGTCACCTTCAGCAGGTTCATCCAGTAGCCCTGGGACACGTTGAGACAAAGCGGCCGGAAGAACACGTGCGCGCTCTGCCGGACCCACATGCGCTCGTCGCTTTCCGACAAGGCGTCAGGAACAACAATCTCGGGCACGGCGTCCGGCGGCATCGGCAGCTGGTAGGGTGTGCGGGGATTCTCGTCGGTTTCTACGAGGGGCAACGGGCTATCCTTTCTTGATTACAGCGCGGCAGAGCCGCCGTCGACATTCAGTGTGGTTCCGGTAGCGCAGCCGGTCTTGGCGCTTGCATTTGTCCATAATATGGACTATTGTCCATTAAATGAACCCTATGCATCAGGCATGGAGTTGTCAATCGCCGGCACCAGAGGGGCGGCCCGCACATGCCGAAGACCATTCAAGGCGCGCAGAGTTTCGCCCGAAACATGAAGCTCCTGCAGCAGATTGCCGATGCAGGCGTAGCGCCGACACGGGCCGAATTGCTCCGGGACAGCGGGCTGACCCGGCCAACGCTCTATCGCATTATCGCGTCGCTGGAGGCGGAAGGGCTGATCGAGGCGACACGAGACCAGCGTTACAAGCTGGGCGGCAGGCTGGTCAGCCTCGCGCGCCGGTCCCTGGCCCAGAACGACGTGCGCAGAATTGCCGAGCCGATATTGGCCCGGCTGCGGGATGCAACGGGGGAGACGGTTCATCTTGCCGTCCGCAGCGGGGAGGAACTCGTCTATATCGACAAGATCGAAAGCCGGGAAAGCGTCCGTATGGCTTCGACGATAGGCACACGGATTTCGTTTCATTCAAGTGGAGTCGGCAAGGCGTTTTTGAGTGCCTTGCCCGCAGCGGAAGCGGACCGCCTGATTGATCAGATGGCGCTCCCCAGGGTCACATCTTTCACGACGACCGATCGCGACGCCTTGAGAGAGATTGTGCGGCAGGCGCGGGCCGCCGGCTTCGTCTGCGACAACCAGGAAAACGAGGTCGGGATTGTGTGCTTCGGCGCTGCCATCTGTGAAGGCGCCGCCCGCCCGGTCGCGAGTGTCAGTGTCTCGGTACCGCTGTTCCGGCTGTCCGAAAACACCGATCTTTACGCGGTGCCGCTTCTGGAGGCCGTTGCGGATATATCGGCGCAACTGGGCTTCATGGCCGCGTCCTGAAAAGGTCTAACAAGGCCGTCGACGACAGCTCCGCTCCGATCCGATGCACTGTTCACAGGATCGAGGCCAAGAAGATACCCGGCCGGTGCCGTTCCGTTCTGCCGCGAATTGAGTGTGAACTGGTTGAGTATCAGGCCGCCTGGAACCTGTTATGGCCGCCGCAACCATCACCGTCGGGGACTTCGATCAGCCTGAAAAGGTCGGCGGGTGGGTCATCCGGGGGCCGCGCGCCGACGGCCCGGCCAATGTGCAGGCGCGGGCCGGTGATGCTCTCCGGCGAGGATATGCCGGCCGGGGGCAAGCGGTCTGGCCTCTGGCCGGTATCGTTCCCGGCAAGCAACGCTCCCAACGGAATCTTGCTTGCCGGGTTATTCATATACGGTCCATGTCGGACACTGCGCCGCCAAAGCGGCTCGGTGTTCGTCAGGTTTTCGGCATGATTTCTTCGATGCAGGCCAGGGCCAGCGGCCTGGAGGGGCTGCGTGCGCCCGGCATCGTGGCCCAGCCGGAATCCATGATCACATCGTCGCGCTGGTAGGACTGTGCGTTTTCCAGGTCGGCCAGTGTCTTGGCCGCATTCGGATCCGAGATGGATCGGGCCACGCAGACCGGGACGAAAGCCTTCACGACTTCGACTTCCGCCCTGTCGGAGGCGAGTTTGTCCGCCTTGCTGCCGGTGACCCAGCCGCCCCAGGAAAAGCCGACGATCGTGACCGCGATAGCGCCGACTCCAAAGCCAAGTACGCCCGGCTTAAGCCATTCAGGTAATGCCAATGTCCGATACTCCATCTGGCGGCAAAGAGGCCGCAGGTTCAAATTCAGGTGTGACGTGTCGTTGGGCAGAACACAGCACGTCTAGTCCGCACTGTTCTGTTCGAGATACAATAATTCAAAAATATCTAAGATGAATATTGTGCCAATATTTCTGCATCTTGCCGAGCAAGAAAGATAATTGCAAGATTTAGTCGTTAGACATAGGCACGAAAATTAATAAAAAGAAATAGAAATATTGAGATTTTATTGAAATCAAGCGTGAGTTTGGAGCGATTTCAGGAGCTTGTTTCGTTATCGGTCACGCGAATTTTACGAAACAACGAGAAATCTGTCCGGTGTTCACGCCGGCGGGTGATTTTCTCTGGGGGCGTGCGCGATGTGCCGGGACAGAAGCTTGCGCCGCGTCCCGCGCGGATCGGGGCGGTGCGGCGGCCATTCGGGCGAGTCCGGGCCGCCGGCCGCTCTTGGGCGCGGTCGCTTTGACGGCCGTTCGGACCGACGGCCGTCTGTCAGGTGCGGATTTTTGCCTTAAGCGGCGCGGAAGCGGTTGTAGCGGCCGCCGGGGCGAAAGCGGTCCAGGTAGGTCGGCAGGATCGCCTCGCAGGCGGTTGGCTCGATGCCGAGATCTTTCAGGGTCGCCGCGCCTTGCGACACCACATTGTCCGTTTTCAGCAGAACCACCTGATCGCGGGTCAGCGGCGGTGTCGGCAGTCTTTCCAGGAAGGCCGCCTGCAGGGTGGCGAGCCAGAACGGGATGTCGATCAGCCGGCATTTGCGCCCGGTCTGCGCCACCACCAGCTCCATCAGCTCCCTGAAGCTGTAGATTGTCGGGCCGCCCAGCTCGTAGATCCTGCCCTCCGCCGCGTCGGACGTCAGGGCGGCAAGCGCGGCCCGGGCGACGTCGTCGACATAGACCGGCTGGAATTTCGTCCGGCCGCCGCCGATCAGCGGCAGGAACGGTGCCTTCTCGGCCATGGCGCCGAAGCGGTTGAAGAAATCGTCATCCGGGCCGAACACGACGCTGGGGCGGAGGATGGTGGCCGTCGGAAAGGCGCTCTGCACGGCGGCTTCGCCGGCGGCCTTGCTGCGGGCATAGCGGGAGGCGGAACCGGCGTCCGCGCCGATGGCGGAGACATGGACGAATTTGCTGACGCCGGCTTTCGCCGCTTCGGTGGCGATCAGGCCGGCGGCCGTACCCTGCACAGCGTCGAACCGGTTGCGTCCGCTCTCGAACAGGATGCCGCACAGATTGATCGCCATGTCGGCGCCATCCAGAAGCGCCGCGATGCCCTCGCCCCTGGTCACATCGACATGCACCGGCGTTACCTGGCCGACCACGCCCTGGACCTTGAGATGCTTGGCGCCGTCGACATCGCGGCATCCGACGGTCACCCGGGCGCCCTGCTGCGCGAGTTCGCGCACGATGTTGCGTCCGATAAATCCGGAGCCGCCGAAAACGGTGATTTTCTTGCCTCGGAACATGGCGATCATCCTTCTCAAGTGCGCTGCACCGGCCCACGCGAAACCGGCAGCGCTATTCCTAACCTCACAGGCGCTTATAATATAGCGCCGCGCCGCGGGCGATCAATTTCCCGGCCAACGGGACGGCCGGCGACCGGATTGCCGACCCGCAGCAAAAAGCCTTTGACAGACGCGCCGCGTGCTGGCATTTACCCGGCCTCACCGGCGGACACGTTTCCCGCCGTTGTGCCCAGGTGGCGGAATTGGTAGACGCGCTGGCTTCAGGTGCCAGTGGCCGCAAGGTCGTGGAAGTTCGAGTCTTCTCCTGGGCACCATCTCTTCCGAAGTCGCAAAATGCGCCGGGTTTTGTATGATCCGCTTCCGCTCCGCGGCAGCGTCTTCCCGAAAGAAATAGCAAAACGGTTGGCGGGTCCCGATATTCTGTCGTAGGACCTGATTTTGCGCGCGGTCATTTCCGGCCGCTGACGGGACGGAGCACCTGATGACCATCACTTTGCACAAGGGCGATCTGCCGGACGGTCTTGATCTCGGACCTGTGGTCGCGATCGACAGCGAAACCATGGGGCTGCGGCCGGAGCGTGACCGGCTTTGCCTGGTGCAGCTGTCTTCCGGCGACGGCAATGCCCATCTGGTGCAGTTTTCCCAGGGCGCCTACGACGCGCCGAATCTGTCCCGGCTGCTGACCGATCCGGATGTCCTGAAGCTGTTCCATTTTGCCCGTTTCGATGTGGCCGTCATGCAGGCCTATCTCGGCGTGGTGACCGGGCCGGTCTATTGCACGAAGATCGCGTCCAAGCTGGTGCGGACCTATACGGACCGTCACGGCCTGAAGGATCTGTGCCGGGAATTGCTCGGTGTCGACATGTCGAAACAGCAGCAATCCTCGGACTGGGGCGCGGAGACGCTGACCGAGGAGCAGATGGCCTATGCTGCGTCCGACGTCCTGTATCTGCACAAGATGCGGGAGGAACTGGACCGTCGTCTGGTGCGTGAGGGCCGGGACGGGATTGCCGCGGCGAGCTTCGCCTATCTGCCGGTCCGCGCCGCTCTCGATCTGATCGGCTATGGCGGGGAAGATATTTTCGCTCATTGACCGCGGAACTATCGGGTTTCGTTGACCCTTTGCCGGGTATTCGCCATACTTCGGGTGTAAGACAAGCAATTGTCGGGCCAATAAGGGGCGCATGACGGTGCCAGCGCGAAGAAAGCGGTGCCGCGAGCGGGATTCAAGGATGATTCCCGCGGATTCATGAAAGAGGACTGGATGGCCGACCACGCTGCGGGAAATATGGGTGAGAAACTCGTCGGGCGACGCTTCGTTTCAAGCGGTCCGCGGGCGCTCAGGGCCGCCCAGTTTCGTGCCAGCCGGACCGTTGTCCTGATGAAACTGATCCTCCCGGCATTGGCGCTGGCCATCATCGCCCTGATCGTGAGCTGGCCGCAATTGATCCCGGACCACACAAAATTCCGACTCGGCGACAATGTGAAGAGCGTGCTGGCCGCCGCAACGGACGGGCTCAGCATGGACCAGCCGCGCTATGTCGGGGTGGACGAGGCACATCGTCCCTACGAGGTCACTGCGTCCCGCGCGAGCCAGGCGTCGCATGACGGCGATCAGCTTGATCTGGTCAATCCGCAGGCGGATCTGGCGGTCAATGACGAGGAATGGATGGCGCTTTCCGCGGCCACTGGAATCTATGACAAGGTGCAGAAAACGATCGATCTTTCCGGTGGTGTGACGGTGTTTCACGACCGGGGCTACACGGTGACGTCCGACACGGCGCGGGTATTGCTGAATGAGGGACTGGCGACGAGCGACGATCCGGTCAGCGCCCACGGCCAGGGCGGTATCGTGACCGGCGAGGGCTTCCGGATCTATGACGGGGGAGAGCGCGTCATTTTCATCGGGAAAAGCAAGCTGACCCTGTATCCGGATCATCTCCAGGGGCTTGAGGCCCGGGGTGTGAAGTGATGCGTGACCCGCTTTTCGGGCCGCGCTTCGGGAGTTTTCTCGGCGCCGCCATTTTCGTTGCCGTGATCTCATTGGGCTCTCCCGATGCCCGCGGCCAGTCCCTGCAGAGCGGCGACGGTGACCAGGGGCCGGTGACCGTCGAGGCAGACAACGGTATCGAATGGATCCGCGACGAGCAGATGTATGTCGCGCGCGGCAATGCCAAGGCCGAGCGGAATGGCGTGACGGTCGCGGCGGATACGCTGACGGCGCTGTATCGAGAACAGAAGGGCGCCACGGATATCTACCGGATCGAGGCGATCGGAAATGTGGTGATCTCCTCCGAGAAGCAGACCGGCTATGGCGAGCGCGCCGTCTACGACCTGGACGAGGCGGTCGCCGTCCTGCTGGGCGCAAAGACGCCGCCGCGGCTGGAGACGGGTACCGAAACCATCACGGCGCAGGACAGTCTGGAATACTGGGATCAGCGCCAGATCGCCGTGGCCCGGGGCAATGCCGTGGCAAAGAAGGAAGACCGGACGATCCGGGCGGACACGCTGATCGCCCGGTTTGAAAAGGATTCGACGGGCACCCTGGTGGCGACACGCATGGATGCGGTCGGCAATGTCGTGATCTCCACGGCCGAGGAGGTCGCGCGGGGCGATGAAGGCATCTACAATGTTATTTCTGAGACCGCTGTCCTGCAGGGAAATGTCCGGATCACCCGAGGCGAGAACCAGCTGAATGGCGAACGGGCCGAAGTCAACCTGAAGACCGGTATCAGCAAATTGCTGGCCGGTCCGAACGGCACGCGACAGCGGGTCAGGGGATTGTTCAATCCGAAGACGGGCATCAAATGACCCGTCACGGCAATAGGCACACCGGAAAGCGGGGCTAGGCTAGGGATGAACGACAGTAATAGCGCTGCGGCGGACAGTTCGTCGGGAGCTGGCGGTGGCCCGCGCCTGGTCAGCAAGAATCTCGGGCTTGTCGCCCGGAATCTCGGCAAGCGGTACAAGTCACGGCCGGTATTGCGCGATGTCAGCCTTTCCGTGCAGCGTGGAGAGGCCGTTGGCCTGCTTGGCCCGAACGGCGCGGGCAAAACCACCTGCTTTTATGTCATTACCGGGCTGATTGCCGCCGATTACGGCTCCATCCATCTTGATGGCGCGGATATTTCGGACCTGCCCATGTACCGGCGGGCCCGGCTCGGGATCGGGTATCTTCCCCAGGAAGCCTCGATTTTTCGCGGGCTGACGGTCGAGCAGAATATCCGGGCGGTACTGGAAGTGGTCGAGGAAAATCCCGGCAAGCGGGATGCCCTGCTGGAAGACCTTCTGGCGGAATTCTCGATCAGCCATCTGCGCCGGACGCCGGCCATCGCACTGTCGGGTGGTGAGCGGCGCCGGGTGGAGATTGCCCGCGCCCTGGCGTCACATCCGAGTTTCATTCTGCTCGATGAACCCCTGGCGGGCATCGACCCGATCGCCGTCAGCGAGATCCGCGACCTGATTTCCCATCTCAAGGACCGCGGCATCGGTGTGTTGATCACCGATCACAATGTCCGCGAGACCCTGGATATCGTCGACCGCGCCTTCATTCTGCACGATGGAAAGGTGCTGATGGACGGCGTGCCGGATGAGATTGTTTCCAATCACGACGTGCGCCGGGTGTATCTCGGCGAACGTTTCCGGCTTTAGGGAGACCGTCCTTGGCGCTCTCAGCCAGACTGGACCTCAGACAGTCTCAGAATCTGGTCATGACGCCACAGCTGCAGCAGGCGATCAAACTGCTGCAGTTCAACAATCTTGAACTGAATGAATTCGTCGAAGCCGAGATCGAGCAGAACCCGCTGCTGGAGCGCAATGACGGCGACGGGCCGGCAACCCTTGAAGCGCTCGAGGCGGACAATCTCGCGGCCTATGACAAGGCGATCGAGGGTGAGGCTGTGCCCGGCGCCGCGGCCGACAGCGGCTGGGACGAGGCGCCTGACGGCCCGGATACCATGGACCGGACGAGCGCGGAATCCCTGCCCGCAACCGGCGACGATCCCGGCGATTCGGACTATGACAACAACTGGAGCAGCGCCAGCGTCGAAGAGGCGGATCCGTCCCTGTCCCCGACGCTCGGCAGCTGGGAAAGCGCCGGCAGCGGCGGCGGGCGCGGCGGCGGCGAGGATATGCCGGGTCTGGAAGAAACCGTCCGGCAGAACAAGACGCTGCGTGAGCATCTGCTGGAGCAGGTCTCGCTCGATATCGCCCGGCCGGATGAGCGCATCATCGCGGCCGACCTGCTCGATTCGCTGGATGATGCCGGTTATTACACCGGCGAGCTGCAGGATGTGGCCGAGCGTCTCGTCTGTCCGCTCGATGCGGTCGAGGCGGTGCTCGGAAAACTGCAGTCCCTCGATCCGCCCGGTATCTTTGCCCGGACCCTGTCGGAATGCCTTGCCCTGCAGCTGAAGGACCGGAACCGGCTCGACCCGGCGATTCAGGCCCTGCTCGACAATCTGCCGCTGCTGGCCAAGCGCGATATGCAGGGGTTGCTGAAGGTCTGCGGCGTCGATGCCGAGGACATGACCGAGATGATCGAGGAGATCCGCTCCCTCAACCCGAAACCGGGCCTGGCCTTCGAACCCGACAACAGCGAGGCGATGGTCCCGGACGTGCTGGTCCGGCCGGCGCCGAACGGCACCTGGATCGTCGAACTCAATCCCGACACCCTGCCGCGGGTTCTGGTGAATAACGCCTATCTCTCGCAAGTCAGCCGGGCGCCGAAGCACAAGTCGGACCGGGAATATCTGAGCGAGTGTCACCAATCGGCCAACTGGCTCGTGCGCTCGCTGCACCAGCGGGCGACGACGATCCTGAAAGTGGCCGGCGAAATCGTCCGCCAGCAGGATGGTTTCTTCCAGAATGGCGTGCAGTATCTGCGGCCGCTTGTGCTGCGGGACATCGCCGCGGCGATCGAAATGCACGAAAGCACAGTCAGCCGTGTCACCTCGAATAAATTCATGGCGACGCCGCGCGGTATTTACGAACTTAAATACTTCTTCACCAGTGCGATTGCATCATCTGCGGGTGGCGACGCCCTTTCCGCGGAAGCGGTCCGGTTCAAAATCAAGAAGTTGATCGACGAGGAACCACCGACAAAAGTGTTATCAGATGATCGCATCGTGGAGATACTAAGGGGCGACGGCGTCGATATCGCGCGGCGAACAATTGCCAAATATCGCGAAGCGATGAAAATACCCTCGTCGGTTCAGAGGAGGCGTGAAAAGTCGATGCGAATTTGATCCTAGTGTCGGGCACTTAGGAAACCGGTAAGCGCAATGCTTGACTCTCCCCTTGGGCGCGAATAAGTTCCGCGCCTTCGCTGGCGGGGCGGCGGTCAGGCTGAATTCTCACCGGTGCTTGCGAGCTCCGAGCCAGACACAGACAGGTCAGATTCAATCGACCGCGAAAGAAGCATGCAATTATCGATTAACGGCAAGCAGATCCAGGTCAGCGACGCGCTCAAGGAACATATCGAGCGTCTGGTTACCGCGATCTCAGAAAAATATTTCGGCGATCCTCTGGACGGAAGCGTGACCGTTTCCAAGGAAGGGAACGATTTCCGCACCGATATCGCGGTCCATGTCGGACGCGACATGTTTGTGCGCGGCCAGGGTATGGCGGGCGATGCCTACGCCTCCGCGGATCAGGCGGGTGAACATATCGACAAGCGCCTGCGCCGCTTCAAGCGCCGCGTCCGTGATCATCATCGCGGGAACGGTGGCGCGAAAGTTGCAGCGCAACAGTATGTCCTTGCGGCGGACCACGTGCCCTCGGAACCCTCGGTAGAGGATGAGTGGCAGCCGGTCGTTGTCGCGGAGATGACCACGTCGATCGAAGATCTTTCGGTTGAAGAGGCCGTGATGCGCCTTGAGCTCGGCGAACTCACGATTGTGATGTTCCGGAACCGGGCGCATGGCGAGATGAACGTGATCTACCGTCGGAGTGACGGTAATATCGGTTGGATTGATCCGAAGGGGCTGGCTCAGGGCTGAGCCGGATCCCAGGTAGATCGGCACGGCGCCCAGGCGGCTGACGAGAGTCAGCAGGAGCCTGGCGGGCCGCGCCATAGATGGAGCACAAGCAGGGTAGACACGATGGAAATCGCGGACATCCTTTTCCCCGAGGGGGTTCTCCCTCATTTGAAGGTCACATCCAAGAAGCAGGCACTGCAGGAGCTTTCCCGCCGTGCTGCCGATGTGACCGGACTTGAGCAGAGAGCGATCTTTGACGTGCTGCTGGAGCGCGAGCGCCTCGGCACGACCGGCATGGGTGATGGCATTGCCATCCCCCATGGCAAGCTGCCGGCGCTTGACCGGCTCTATGCCGTGTTCGCGCGCGCCGACCGCGCCGTTGAGTTCGATGCGATCGACGACAAGCCGGTGGATATTATTTTTCTCTTGCTGGCGCCTGAATCCGCTGGTGCGGATCACCTGAAGGCGTTGGCGCGGGTATCCCGCCTGCTGCGGGACAAGGGCATCTGCGAGAAGATCCGTGGTGCCGACAGCGTCGACGCGATCTATGCCCTGTTGACAGAAGCAACGGCCAGTAACGCGGCCTGAGGCCGCCTTGCGCCCTACCGGTATTCCCGGAGGAATTCCTGTTGTGGCGGCGCCCTACTGGATGCGCGCCGCCTGCATCTCATTTTCGGCGATGATGGTGACGGCAGCCTCCCAACTGGGCGCGTCGGCAACCAGAAGCCCGTCGGCCGTGCGGATTTCGAAATTCTCCTCACCGTCGCTCGTCACCGGTTTCACAAAGGCGACATCAAACAGCCCGAGGGCTGCGAAGTCCCGTGAACTCAGGCGGCGTACGCTGTTCAGTCCGCTCATCTCGGTTCCCATCTGCATCTCCGTCTTCCGGACACTGTCCCGGATGTCCTGATTCCAATCGATCGACCGACAAAAGTCAGTCGGCGCGCTCGACATCGAGTTTCTTCGCCGTGCTCGACGACGGAATTGTTCTACCGGCGTTGATCTGTATGGTCTGCACTTTCACTTCCGGCATCGGGCGCCGGAGATCGATGTGGAGCAGGCCATTGTCGAGGTCCGCAGATTCGACTTCAATGCCTTCCGCCAGCACAAAGGTGCGCTGGAACTGGCGCGCTGCGATGCCCCGATGCAGGTAGACTCTGTCATCTTCCTCGCTTTGCCGTCCGCGGATAACCAGCTGGTTGTCCTCGATCTGCACCGAGAGCTCGTCGGAGCTGAATCCGGCGACTGCAAGCGTTATACGCAGCCCTGCAGCCGTCGTCTGCTCAATATTGTACGGCGGATAACCGTCGGCGGTGGACTTCGATATCCGGTCAAGGGTTCGTTCGAAATGATCGAAACCGAGCAAGAGCGGAGAACTAAAAACAGACATACGCGACATGGGACCAACCCCTCATGGCATGAGCGAGACGATCTGCGAGCCCGCGCGAGCGGCACTCAGGGCGCGCATCCTCATTGATCACGCGCCCACCTCATGTAGGTGATCGGCCCGCCGGGATCAAGATCCCCGACTCATCCTCTGGTCCTGCCGTGCACGCATTCTTTGGCGCGAATGTCCGGTCTAGTCGAACAGGGCGTCGATATCGTCCTGACTGAGGCCCTGGCTGCCAAGCGCCGGGCCGTTGAGCAGACCCTCTTCCTCCTCTGTCACGCCGCTCCCGGATTCGTCTTCTGGAATCGGCAGATCCCTGAAGGCCTCAAGGCCGCCCCAGATATCGATCATGGCGAGGATGCGGCTTTCGATGAAGCGCAATGTCTTGACCACCTGATTGATCCGCTGGCCGGTAAGGTCCTGGAAGCTGCAGGCCTCGATGATCGAGATGAGCTGGTTGGAGGCTTGATCGATCAGCTGCTGCACTTCGGGGTCGTCGAGCGTGAAGCCGTGGATCTGTTTCAGGGTGCCTTCGATGGCATCGACCGACGTCATGATTTCATTGGTCGCGGTTTCGGTGGTCTGCACGATCGTGTCCAGTTGCAGGGAGGCGGTCTGCATCTGGTCTTCCGCGGACATCGGATGCTTGATCGCGGCAATCTGCGTTTTCGCCTTGCCGATGGATCGCACCATCTGCGCGATCTCGACGCGCAAATCGTGATCGATATCGTTTTGATCGATACCGCTTTCCGTCTCTTCCGGTTCGACCGGCGGGGCGGGATGTGCCGGGGCCGGAACGCCCATGCCAAGAGTCTTTCGGATCTCGGAAAGCTCGGTTCTCAAGCTGGAAATCTCGGCCAGAAGGGCTTGTTCGAAGGCGTTGGAGGAGAACGCTGCCGTTACACCGTTGGGCGAGGTAGGTGACTGGACCGGCTCGCCACGCGCTTGAGCGCGGCGCTCCACTGAGAAGAGTTTTCCCTTAGCTTCACCCACGGCGCACCCTCAGCACTTGTTGGACTTTCAGACCGCGCGGCTCGTCTTGAGGACGCGACCTTCTTCAATTTACACCATACCCGGAGCGTTCCTAATTTTCCGTTAATCAATTTCCACTATTAATCGACTTGCAAAGAGGTACGTTGAGATAGAGCAGCAACAATGTTAGCAATTCGTTTAATGCTTCTGATGCATGATGTCTTCAATACGACGGGGCAATCAGCCCGTGGCCGTGTGCCTGATGGTGTGGAGCAAAAATGACTGCTGCTGAAGAAGAAGGCGCGCTGGATCCATCCACGCACTTCGCTTTCGAGCATAGAATTTTCAAGGTAAATGGCGCTCATTTCATGTTGAGCGGCCAGGACCGGACCGCGGCCTTGCGGGTGAAGGTCGGCGACCTTGAGGCGTCTGTCCCGCTTGAGTCCCTGTGCACCGAGTTCGGCATCGATGAAGATTCCCAGGACGGCAAACTGCTCGTCACGGTTCGCAAAGGCCTGAATTACGTCAAGGATATTCGCCCCGGTGACACGATCCCGCGTGAGCTGCTTGACGGTTCCGCCAGCTGGTCGATCGAGGAAAAGCATCTTGAGCGCGCCAAGAACCGGCTGATGGCCCAGATCGCCAAGTGGGTGTCCGGCGAAGATGTCTTCATGCCGGGCGAAGCCGATATCCAGGCTGAAATGGCGAAGCCGGAGACAAAGGAGCGGATTCAGAAGGGCATCGCCGATATTGCCGAGAAACTTGGGCTGGGCGCGGACCGCAAGCAGGAAGTGATCGATCTGGTGGACCGGGTTGCCCGGGAACTCGCCTATATCGAAGCCCTGCGCGACCGTTTTACCCATGCGGGCGCGATCCAGAACAAGCTGCTTCAGGTGGCGGCTCTGCACCGGGGCGATCGCCAGTTCGTCAGCGAGGTGCAGCGCGTCAGAACATTGATGGAGCCGCCTATTCGTGATTTCAGCTTCATTTTCGATCAGGTCGACGCCCAGACCGGTGAAATTCTCACGGTCCTGAAGAGCTACGACAAGCAGATCAATTTCATTCGCGAGATGCGCGACGAACTGCACAAGAAGATCATGATCTGGGATGAGGTGATCGAGACATGGGAAATCGATCTGTCATCCCGTTCCAAAGGTATCCGCGAGGCCGTTCAGTCAACGTATCGCTTCGTCGCGTACAATTTTCCGCAAGCTCAGGATTGGATGTAGCGCGTCCTTTTCGAGTATTGTTTTGAGATCCGGGCTCAAGACATATTTACTGCATGAACCGCACGGCGATTTCCAGCTGGTGCACAGAGTCGGAGAGTAGGCGCGCTTCTTGCCAGGAAAAAAGCCTGACGATGAGACAGTAACGGGTATCCCGTCCGAGGTTGCATGGGCCGCGTCGGAAAAGCGGCTGGATCTCGGTCCGTCGGCAACCGACGACCTTCCCCTGAAGCGTATTTCCGCTCCGGAACTTGAAGATGTCATCGAGCGCCACGGCATGTTTCTGCGCGGGCAGACCGGAGGCGGCCGTGCCAACCTACCGGGATATGATCTCAAGTTCATGAATCTTGCCGGCAAGGATTTGCGCGGCGCCGAACTCTCGGGCTCGTCCCTGCGCGGCGCCGATGTCCGGGGAGCAAACCTGCAGACAGCAAACCTGTTCGCCTGCGACATGCGCGAGACCATCCTCCAGGGAACAGATCTCTCCCGCGCGGATCTGCGCGGGGCCTGCATGCGCGGGGCCGATCTCTGCGATGTGCTGCTGATGGAAGCGGATCTCCGGGACGGCGTGCTGCTGAAACCGGACCGGAAAGGCAATCTCGTCGCGGTGACCTACAATACTGTCGATGCCGATCTCGCCGTCGCCAATGCGACCCGCGCGGATATGAGCGGTGCCCGGCTTTCAAACGCCTTTATCGTGCAGACCGATCTGACCGATGCAAAGCTGCGCAATACGCGCTTCGTCCGGGCGGATCTCAGTCACTCCAACCTGACGGGGGCGGACCTGGAAGGGGCGGACCTGACCGAAGCGGTGTTGACCGGGGCCATTCTAAACGGCGCCATCCTGTATAACGTGATTTTCAGTGGCACGGACCTGACCGATGCGGATCTGGCCGGGGCCGTGTTCTCCAACATGAACCCGAGCGATCCCGAGTTCCGCCTGGCACGGATGCCGAAGCTGCTGGATACCCTGGGCCCGGAAATGTCGGATATCATGGTCCGCCATGATGTCTGGATCAAAAGCAACGGCAAGAAGGGCGAGCGGGCCAACCTGGCACGGCGGGATATCAGCCGCCAGAGCCTGAGCCGCCTCAATCTGGCGGCGGCGAACATGGAGTGCTGTGTGCTGACGGGGGCCGATCTCTCCGGAACCAATCTGCTGATGACGGATATGGCGCTGGCGGATTTGCGGACGGCGGATCTCTCGAACGCGGACTTGCGCGGGGTCACCATGCGCCGCGCCAATCTGATGGAGGCGCGGCTTGTCGGGGTACAGGCAAGTCCGGTGCAAATCGTCGGGGCGAAGACACAGCGCTGGCCGGCGCATTTTGAGCGCGCCCGCTTCGACAATGCCGTGCTGCGCGGCGGCGATTTCCATCAGGCGGAAATGAGCGGCGCGGTTTTCAACGGTGCTGACCTGCGCGATTGCGATCTGCGCAACGCGGTGCTCCGCGATGCGGATTTCGACGGCGCGGATCTGCGTGGCGCGGATCTCTCCGGGGCGGACACGCGCGGGGCGAGCAATCTCAAGCTGGATTGACGGGGCGTCTGCCATGCCTGCCCCTCCCGAAACAAGTGTGCGCCGCCCTGAAGTGACTCTGCAGGTGACTCGCGGGGTCACACGGCTTCTCAGCAATCTCGGCTGGTGCCATGTCACCGAAATGCCGCTTCGATCCGGGCGCCGGGTCGATGTCATGGCACTCGATGCTTCGGGCGAGATTGCGATCGTCGAGGTCAAGTCCGATCTGGCTGATTATCGTGCGGACGGCAAATGGCACGAATATCTCGAGTTCTGCGACCGGTTCTATTTCGCCGTCGCGCCGGATTTCCCGCGCGAATTTCTGCCACATGACCCGCATTGCGGTCTGATTCTCGCCGATCACTATGATGCCGTGATCTTTCGGGAGGCGGAGGCCAGCAAACTAGCCGCCGCGCGCCGCAAAGCCCTGACCTTGAAACTGGCGCGAACGGCTGCGCGCCGTCTTGCCGCTCTATTGGATGCGCCGTTGATGAGCTGAGCGTTCACGGCGCAATCATGTTTCATTCATTCCGTTTTGGAGATAATGGCTTGCGTTTTTTGTCATCCATGCTGTAGGCGCAATTGTGCGTTGCGGTATATGCGGATGTTGCGGAGCAGCATCCCGCCTATATTCGGATCATCGAACAGTCCACCTACGGAAGGAATACGGACATGAACCAGATCAACATCACGCAGACCATCCTGACCTGTGCTGGTATTCTCGGGCTCATCGGCTCTGTTGCCTATTACGGCGCGATGAATAGCCTCTAGAGACCGCCTTTTCGGAAGGGCACGAACAGGGTTGGAGGTCTCACCACAACCGGCCTAGACTGGGTGACTTCAACTTTACCCGGTCACCATTGTCCCATGAGACGTGCCCCGCCGAAATCCCTGCCCGGACTCGCTGAGCCCGGACAGAAACCCGTTCGCCCGAAAGATTCCGGGAGCCTTATCATTCTGCGACGAAGCGGGGATGGGCTTGAGGTCTTGATGGGGCGACGGGGAAAGAAAGCCGTCTTCGGCGGCGTCTTCGTCTTTCCTGGCGGCAAGGTCGATGCTGCGGACCGCTCCGTCGGTGTCGCTTCCGATCTCGCGCCCGAACTCTTGACCCGTATTTCCAAGGATCAGCGCCGCGCGCGGGCATTCTCCGTGGCTGCGGTCCGTGAAACCTTCGAGGAAACCGGCTTGCTGCTGGCGGGGCCGGCAGATATCGGATCGACGAGACACGAGACGTGGCTGGATTTCGCCGCGCGCGGCATCGCGCCGGATCTCGCAAAACTTGGCTATGTCGGTCACGCGATCACGCCGTCAAAGCGCAAGGCGCGTTTCAATGCCCGGTTTTTCTTTGCCTGGGCCGAGCACATGTCGGGCGAACTCGGCGGGAGTGGCGAGCTGGCTGATCTCGATTTTTTCCCGTTGCATGAGGCACTCAAGCTTCCTCTGGTGGATGTGACCGAGTTCATGCTGCTGGAAATCCAACGCCGCAACAAAGAAAAGCTGAGGCCGAGAGAGACATACCCCTTCTTCAGTTATCGCACGGAATCACCCTATATCCGGTATAGCTGAGGGTTTGGCTGGCGCGGGCTTTCGCCGTTACCTGGGCTGGACCAGGACGTTGAAAACGGCCGATTGCTCGATGCAGTCTATCTGTTCCAGCCCCAGGTCGGCCAAGTCGGAAAAATCCTGTTCCGCAGTGCTTTTGTAGCACTCGAGAATGATCTTGGTGCGGTCTCTGCGGATCAGGTCCAGGACCGACCTGATGATGCGCAGCTCCGCGCCTTCGACATCCATCTTTATGAAATCGACCCGTTCCGGCCAAAGCTCCCGCAAGGCGCGTTTCGGAATCGCCGGTCCGATGCCTTTCATGGCTTCGCGACTGCTCGCCAGGTTGATCCGCTGCACCATGTTGAGCATGCCGTCTTCGGAATCAACAGCCACTTCGAGATTTGACGCATCGATATTTTTCAAACCGTTAAGGGCGATGTTCCGGCGCAGCAGGTCGCAGGTTATTCTAATGGGCTCAAACACATGCACAGTCGAGCCTGGGCGGGCCGTCGCCAACGCGATGGCGTGGTTGCCGACATTTGCCCCGAGATCGAGGACGATATCGGTTTCCCCGATATGCTTCAGAATAAGCTCGACCTCTTCCGGCTCGTAGAGTTTTTGCCGGATATGCTGAATCTCGAGCTCGCTGTTGTGCCCCGAGATCGCGAATTTCAGTGTCCTACCCCGGAACGGAACCTCTGCAACGTCTTTTCCAGAGCGCAGGAAAGTGGAGATTTCCTGGCAGGCGATGAGGTTCAGATAGAGGAGGGGATGCTGGACTTTGAGATCATCATTGCTGAGGAGGTTGCTGCAGATCCCGAGCACTTTGTCGTATCGCTTCAGCGCCAGATTGATGAGCGCCAGCTCCCCGAGATACAATGCTGTCCTCTGCGGTGTCGATTGCTGCTGGATCGCTTTCGATAATATTTCTTCGGCGTCATCATAACGCCCTTCGTTCTCAGCATTGTAAACCGCCACCAAAATGGCCTGATGGATGTCGATTTCCTGCTTTTTATCGTTCATAAAATGAAATTCACCGAAAAGAATACGGGAGCATCCAAAAGACGGCGCTCAATTGAGAATTCTACAATTCCACCACGTTGTTTCCAGTCTATTGTTTTTTAAAAACAAAATCACTGGTTAACTAGAAAACTTATCGTGAAACAGGGCCGGCTCATCGTAACCGATAGATGCTCTCTTCATCGGCCGGCGCGCTGCACCAGATTGTCCCGGTCTCGACAAGATGTATCAATGCCGCAAGCAATGAGCGGGCCGCGGCCCCGTGCAATGCGGGCGGCACATCGGCATAGATCACCGGAATCATGTCAGCGATGGTTTCCTGCCCATTCCGGAGACAGGCAAGAATCTCGTCTTCACGGTCCCGGCGGTGGGCGATAAAGGCCTCGACGAAGGGCTTCGGATTGCGGATTGGTCCGCCATGGGTCGGCCAGTAAATTTCGTCGTCCCGGTCAAGCAGCCGGATGAGGCTCCTGAGATAGTCCCCCATATTTCCATCCGGCGGCGAGATCACGCTGGTGGACCAGCCCATGACAAGATCGCCGGGAAACAGGATTTTCCGGTCCGGCCAGGCGAAGGCCAGATGATTTGATGTATGACCCGGCGTGTGCAGGGCTTCGAGCTGCCAGCCGCTGCCCTTGATCATGTCGCGGTCCCCGAGTGTGACATCAGGGACGAAGTCCGCGTCTCCACCGGCCTCAACGCCGTCCAGGCCGCGGCCGTGCGGACCGAAGCCGTAAGTCGGCGCGCCTGTTGCCGCTTTCAGGGCGGCGGCGGCGGGGGAATGGTCGAGATGGGTGTGGGTGACGAGAATATGCGTGACTTTCTCGTCCCCAAGACCGGCCACCAGGCCCGCGACATGGTCCGGCAGATCCGGTCCCGGATCGATCACGGCGACGTCTCCCTCCCCGACGATGAAGGTTGCCGTTCCGCGGAAGGTGAAGGGGCCGGGATTGCGGGCGACGATCCGCCGGAGACCCGGGGCGAGCCGCTCGATAACGCCGTAGGGCGGCTCGAAATCCCTGTCGAAGGGAATGACCGTCGCCACGGGGTCAGGCTTCCGCGACGATGGTGTTGGACAGCAGGCCGATCCTGTCGATCTCGATCACGATCTCGTCGCCGGGCTTCATCCAGACCTGCGGATCCCGGCGGGAGCCGACCCCGCCCGGCGTGCCGGTGACGATCACATCACCCGGTACCAGTTCGGTGAAGGTGCTGATGTAGCTGATCAGCCGGGGAACGGAGAAGATCAGGTCGTCGAGTTTCGTGTGCTGCATGACGGCGCCGTTCAGGCGCGCTTCCATCACCAGGGGGCCGAGATCGTCGATCTCGTCCTTCGTGACCAGATACGGTCCGAACGCGCCGGTGCCGATGAAGTTCTTGCCCGGGGTGAACTGGGTGGTATGGCGCTGCCAGTCCCGCACACTGCCTTCATTGTAGCAGGCATAGCCTGCGACATGATCCATGGCGTCCGCCTCGGCGATATGACGGCCGGGTTTGCCGATGATGACGGCGAGCTCGGCTTCGTAGTCCAGCTTGTCGGAAACCTTCGGCTTGATCAGCGGCTGGCGGTGGCCGATCTGCGAATTGGCAAAGCGGCTGAAGATCGTCGGGTTTTCGACTTCCGGCCAGCCACCCTCAAGGCGGTGTGCCTCGTAATTGAGCCCGACACAGAGGATCTTCTCGGGATCGGGAATAACCGGCAGGAAGTGCGCGTCCGCCAGCGTGGCCGATGGGGCGCTGTCTTTCAGGGCGGCGGCGGCCGAAGCCAGGGCGTCCGCCGCGATGGCGGCTTTCAGGCTCGGGTATCGGGCAAGGGTGTCGGCGTCGACAGCAT
Organism: Nisaea sp.; assembly: GCF_040217065.1. Classification (GTDB taxonomy): domain Bacteria; phylum Pseudomonadota; class Alphaproteobacteria; order Thalassobaculales; family Thalassobaculaceae; genus Nisaea. The sequence goes on along the minus strand of NZ_JAVJNX010000004.1, from coordinate 420,265 downwards.
GCAGCCCCGCGTCGGACGCCAATCCCCAGACCGCCTTGCCGTCCAATTCAAATGTTGCGAACCTCATATGCCGCCTCCCTGGCGTTTTCGTTTGGCTTTGTCGGAAGTCTAGAAATCCTGTCAGCTGCGGTCGATGCCCGATCCGGCACCAATGTGCGCCGTCAGGGGGCATAAACCAGATAGAGCAGCAGGGCGCCGAGCAGGATCCGGTAGACTACGAAGGGCATGAAGCCGGCGTGGCGCAGCCAGGCCATCATCAGGGTGATCGCAAGCAGGGCCGACGCGAAGGAGAGACCGACCGCCGTCAGGACGTCCCGGGTCAGGGCGACGTCACCGCTCTGCCACAGGTCGATGCCGGTCAGCGTGCCGGCGCCGGCGATGGCCGGAATGGACAGCAGCAGGGAGAAGCGGGCCGCATCGGCCCGCTCGAAGCCGAGGAACCGGGCCATGGTCATGGTGATGCCGGAGCGGCTGGTACCCGGGATCAGGGCAAGAACCTGTGCCATGCCGATCGCCAGCGCGCCGCCGTAGCTCATATGCTCGAGCCGCCGGACAGTCATGCCGACCCGGTCCGCGAAGCCGAGCAGCAGGCCGAAACCGAGCGTCGTCCAGCCGATAATTTCCACGCTGCGCAGCATGCCGCCGGCATATTTGGTGATCGCGAAGCCGGCGATGACGACGGGGATTGACCCGATAATGACCTGCAGCATCAGCCTGGTCCCCTGATCGACGCGGCCGCGCACCAGTTTCCAGAGGCCGGCGATCATCATCCCGATCTCGCGCCAAGCATAGACCATCACGGCGCCGAGCGTGCCGACATGGACGGCAACATCCAGCATCAGGCCCTGATCCTGCCACTGCATCATGAAGGGGACGAGAACGAGATGGCCGCTTGAGGAGATGGGCAGGAATTCGGTGATGCCCTGAACCAGGGCAAGAATGGCCAGATGAAGTATCGGCACCGTCGGGCTCCGGTCTTGATGTTGCCGAGGGGCGGTGAGGATGGATGGCGCAGCCGGGACCCCCGTTTCTCCGGCATGTGACAGAGGTAAGATTATAACATCCCGTTGTGACGTAAAGAATATTACACAAAGGTCCGAAAAGAGACTAAATATTGATCGCGCTTCGTGCATGCAGTTGTGCTCCACACATCGAGGCGATGATATAGAGGAAATTAGTCCTAACTATTGACCTTTCTCTCTTCTTTCCGTAGATAAGCGCTCCCCGATGAGGTATGGTGCCGTCAAAATGATAATTCGGGCGGCGCTACAAGCCTGAAGCGGACTAAGGCCCTTAGGGCCATGGGAGAGAGCGTAATGACCACCGACAGCATGCTGAAATTCGTCCAAACCGCGAAGCGGATGCCGGCCAAGCGCGCGGCGGATGCGCGCCGTCAGGATTTCGACGAGATCTATGACGAGTTCGTGACCGATCATGCTGCCGAACAGGCCGGCCGGTGCTCCCAGTGCGGCGTGCCCTATTGCCAGGTGCATTGTCCGCTGTCGAACAACATTCCGGACTGGCTGATGCTGACCGCCGAGGGCCGGCTCGAGGAAGCCTACGAGATCGCCAGCGCGACCAACAATTTCCCCGAGATCTGCGGCCGGATCTGCCCGCAGGACCGGCTTTGCGAAGGCAATTGCGTGATCGAGAAGGGGTTCGAATCGGTCACCATCGGCTCCGTCGAGAAATATATCACCGAGACGGCCTTCGAGCAGGGCTGGGTGAAGCCGGTCACACCGGTGCGCGAGCGTAGCGAAAGTGTCGCGATCATCGGCGGCGGTCCCGGCGGGCTGGCGGCGGCGGAGCAGCTCCGCAAGCGCGGCTACCAGGTGCATGTCTACGACCGGTACGACCGCATCGGCGGCCTGATGATCTATGGCATCCCGAACTTCAAGCTTGAGAAGGACGTCGTCCAGCGCCGGACGCGGGTGCTGGAGGAGAGCGGCATTCACTTCCATACCGGTGTCGATGTCGGCAAGGACATCACCGTGGCCGCGCTGCGCGAGAAACATCACGCCGTCCTGATCGCTACCGGCGTCTACAAGGCGCGCGACATGAAGTGCCCGGGCGTCGGTCTCGGCAATGTCCGTCCGGCGCTGGATTATCTGACCGCGTCCAATCGCAAGGGCCTCGGCGATAGTGTTCCGGCCTTCGAGGACGGCAGTCTGAATGCCGAGGGCAAGAATGTCGTCGTCATCGGCGGCGGCGATACCGCGATGGACTGCGTGCGCACGGCCATTCGCCAGGGGGCCAAATCGGTCAAATGCGTCTATCGCCGGGACAAGGCCAACATGCCGGGCTCCCAGCGCGAGGTGCAGAATGCCGAGGAAGAAGGCGTCGAGTTCATGTGGCTTTCCGCCCCCGAGGCCTTCACCGGCGACGGTGTCGTCGACGGTGTGCGCTGCCACCGTATACATCTCGGTGTGCCGGACGCGACCGGCCGCCAGGCCCCGGAAGTGGTTAAGGACAGCAGTTTCACGATACCGGCGGATCTGGCCATTCTGGCACTCGGCTTCGATCCGGAAGACATACCGACCATGTTCGGCGAGAAAGACCTCAAGGTTTCCCGCTGGGGCACGTTGTCGATCGATTTCTCGAGCATGATGACCAGTCTCGACGGCGTCTTTGCCGCAGGGGACATCGTGCGCGGGGCGTCCCTCGTGGTCTGGGCCGTGCGCGATGGCCGGGATGTTGCGGACCAGATTCACGCCTATATCGAGCAGAAGGCCCATGCCGTGCTCGATCGCGCTTCCTGAAGCCGAGGATGACCGACATGAAACAGGATAACCAATTCCCGATGACCGGTGGCGACGCCTTCGTGGCCGACTGGAAGGCGAATATGGAGCGGCTGCAGGCCGCCCACGCCTACAACCCGGCGGACGAGCACGAGAATTGCGGCGTCGGCTTCGTTGCCTCCATCGACGGCACGCCGCGCCGCGACGTGGTCGAGGCCGGCATCCAGGCGCTGCAGGCGATCTGGCACCGGGGCGCGGTCGATGCGGACGGCAAGACCGGCGACGGCGCGGGCATCCATCTGCAGATCCCGCAGGATTTCTTCCGCGAGCATGTCGAGCGTGCCGGGCAGGCGGTCGGCGACAGCCTGATCGCCGTCGGCATGGTGTTCCTGCCGCGGACCGATCTGGCGGCGCAGGAGCGCTGCCGCTGTATCGTCGAGGAAGAGATCCTCTCCCGCGGCTACAAGATCTATGGCTGGCGCCAGGTGCCGGTGAATGTCGAGGTGATCGGCGAGAAGGCGAACGCCACCCGTCCGGAAATCGAGCAGATCATGGTCTCCGGACCTGCCGGGGCGGATGAGATCAAGTTCGAGCGCGATCTCTACCTGATCCGGCGCCGGATCGAGCGTGCCGCGCTGGCCGAGAACATCACCGACTTCTACATCTGCTCGCTGTCCTGCCGGTCGATCATCTACAAGGGCATGTTCCTGGCCGAACAGGTTTCCGAGTTCTTCCCGGATCTGCTGGACAAGCGTTTCGTCTCCAACTTCGCCATCTATCACCAGCGCTACTCGACCAACACCTTCCCGGCCTGGCGTGCCGCCCAGCCGTTCCGCGTGCTTGCCCATAACGGCGAGATCAACACGCTGAAGGGCTGCTGGAACTGGATGCGCAGCCACGAGACCCGGATGGCCGTGGATACGTTCGGCGACGAGATCGAAGACATCAAGCCGGTGATCCAGGACGGCAGCTCCGACAGCGCCGCGCTGGACGCGGTGTTCGAACTGATGGTCCGGGCGGGTCGGTCTCTGCCCATGGTGAAGAGCATGATGATCCCGGAGGCGGTCGCCGATGGTGGCAACCTGACCCAGGAACTGCGTGACCTTTACGCCTATTGCAATGCTGTGATGGAGCCGTGGGACGGCCCGGCGGCGATTGCCGCTTATGGCGGGCACTGGGTGCTCGGCGGCATGGACCGGAACGGGCTGCGCCCGATGCGCTACAGCGTCACCGACAACGGCCTGCTGATCGCCGGGTCCGAAACCGGCATGGTCCGGATCAAGGACAAGAACATCATCGAGAAGGGCCGGCTCGATCCGGGCCAGATGATCGCGGTCGACCTGATTAGCGGCAAGCTCTACCACGATACCGAACTGAAGGCGCACATCGCCTCCTCACGTCCGTTCGGCAAGTGGATCAAGCAGAGCACGAAGATCGACAAGCTGATCAAGAGCCACCACGAGGAGAAGCCGGGTCTGGAGCGCGACGATCTGCGCCGCCGCCAGGTGGTTTCCGGCTGGTCGCTTGAGGATATGGAGCTGATCCTGCAACCCATGGCGGATGGCGGCAAGGAAGCCATCGGCTCGATGGGCGACGATACGCCGCTGGCGGTGCTCTCCGAGAAGTACCGCGGTCTGCACCATTTCTTCCGGCAGAATTTTAGCCAGGTGACGAACCCGCCGATCGACAGTCTGCGCGAGCGCCGGGTGATGACCCTGCGCACCCGTCTGGGCAATCTCGGCAACATCCTGGACGAGACCGAGGAGCAGTGCGAACACCTGCTGCTTGAATCCCCGGTCCTCTCGAATGCCGAGTTCCAGGCCATGCGGGACTATATGGGCGACACGGCGGAGGAGATCGACTGCACCTTCGACGTCTCCGGCGGCGACTCCGCGCTCGCGGAAGCCATCGACCGGATCCAGCGCGAGGCGGAAGACGCGGTGCGCGGCGGCTGCACCCATGTGGTGCTGTCGGACAAGGCGATCTGCTCCACCCGGGCGGCGATCCCGATGATCCTGGCCACCGGCGCCGTGCATTCCTATCTGGTGCGCCAGCAGCTCCGGACCTTCACCTCGATCAATGTGCAGACCGGGGAATGTCTCGACACGCATTATTTCTGCGTGCTGATCGGGGTCGGCGCCACGACGGTAAATGCTTATCTCGCCCAGGAAGCCATTGCGGACCGGCATGCAAGAGGCCTGTTCGGCGACAAGTCGCTCGACGCCTGTGTCGGCGCCTATCGCAAGGCCATCCAGGACGGCATCCTGAAGGTGATGTCCAAGATGGGCATCTCCGTCCTGTCCTCCTATCGTGGCGGCTATAACTTTGAGTCGGTCGGCCTGTCCCGGTCGCTGGTCGCCCGGTTCTTCCCGGGCATGTCCTCGCGGATTTCCGGCCTCGGCCTGCCCGGCATCCAGAAAAAGGCGCTGGAACAGCACCGCAAGGCGTTCGACGAAACCGTGGTGACGCTGCCGGTCGGCGGGCTCTACCGGTTCCGCCGCCAGGGCGAGCGGCACGCCTTCGATGGGCCGATGATGCATGCCCTGCAGCACGCGGTCGCGACGGACAGCTATCACCTCTACAAGAAGTACGCGAACGAGATCTACGCCCAGAAACCGGTGAATCTGCGCGATCTGCTCGGCTTCAAGCCGACCGGCGACGAAGTGGCGCTGGAGGACGTGTCGTCCATCACCGAGATCCGCAAGCGCCTGGTGGCGCCGGGCATCTCCCTCGGGGCGCTCAGCCCGGAGGCGCATGAGACCCTTTCCATCGCCATGAACCGGATCGGCGCCAAGTCGGATTCCGGCGAGGGCGGTGAGGACCCGGCACGCTTCAAGCCGCGGCCGAACGGCGACAACCCGAGCTCGGCCATCAAGCAGGTCGCGTCCGGCCGCTTCGGCGTCACGGCGGAATATCTGAACAATTGCCGCGAGATCGAGATCAAGGTCGCCCAGGGCGCCAAGCCGGGCGAGGGCGGGCAGCTGCCGGGCATCAAGGTCAATGCCATGATCGCCAAACTGCGGCATTCGACCGAGGGCGTGACCCTGATCTCGCCGCCGCCGCACCACGACATCTATTCGATCGAGGATCTGGCGCAGCTGATCTACGACCTGAAGCAGATCAACCCGGATGCGCGCGTCTGCGTGAAGCTGGTGGCCTCTTCCGGCATCGGCACGATTGCCGCGGGCGTGGCCAAGGCGAAGGCGGACACGATCCTGATTTCCGGCCATGGCGGCGGTACCGGCGCCAGCCCGCAGACCAGCATCAAATATGCCGGTATCCCGTGGGAAATGGGCCTTTCCGAAGTGCATCAGGTGCTCACCCTGAACCGGCTTCGGCACAAGGTCCTGCTGCGTGTCGACGGCGGTTTCCGGACCGGCCGGGACGTGGTCATCGGGGCCATCCTCGGGGCCGAGGAGTTCGGCATCGGCACCGCCTCGCTGGTGGCCATGGGCTGCATCATGGTCCGTCAGTGCCACAGCAACACCTGCCCGGTCGGGGTCTGCACCCAGGACCAGAGCCTGCGCGCCAAGTTCGACGGCACGCCGGAAAAGGTGATGAACCTGTTCTCCTTCGTGGCCGAAGAAGTCCGCGAAATTCTTGCCGAACTCGGTGTCCGGTCGCTGGAAGAAGTGATCGGCCGGACCGACCTGCTACATCAGGTCAGCCGTGGCGATCCGTCCCTCGACGATCTCGACCTGAACCCGATCCTGGTGCGCGCCGACAGCGGCGGGCTGCCGGTGATGAATGCGGTGGAAGGCCGGAACGAGGTGCCGGAGACGCTGGACGCGCAGATGATCAAGGATGCGCAGCCAGCGCTCGAGGGCGGCGAGAAGATGCAGCTCACCTACAACATCGCCAACACGCTGCGCGCCATCGGCACCAAGCTCAGCTCCCGGATCACCCGGAAATACGGCATGTTCGGATTGCAGCCGGGGCACATCACCGTGCGCCTGCGCGGCTCTGCCGGCCAGTCCCTCGGCGCTTTCGCGGTGCAGGGTTTGAAGCTGGAAGTGTTCGGCGATGCCAATGACTATGTCGGCAAGGGCCTTTCCGGCGGCACCATCGTCATCCGGCCGATGACGGCGGCGCCCTTTGCCTCGAACGAGAACACCATTGTCGGCAACACCGTGCTCTACGGGGCGACGGCAGGGCAGCTCTTTGCCGCAGGACAGGCAGGAGAGCGGTTCGCCGTGCGGAACTCCGGCGCCGATGCGGTGGTCGAGGGCTGCGGCTCGAACGGCTGCGAATACATGACCGGGGGCACGATCGTGCAGCTCGGCGCGGTGGGCGAGAACTTTGCCGCGGGCATGACCGGCGGCATGGCCTTCATCTACGATGCGGACGGCAGCTTCGAACGCAACGTCAATCCGGAATCGGTACTCTGGCAGCGGATCGAGACGGATTACTGGGAAGCGGCCCTGAAGCGTCTGGTGCAGGAACATGTGGAGCAGACCCAGTCCCGCTTCGCCGAGCGCCTGCTGATCAACTGGGGGCAGGAGATCGGCCAGTTCTGGCAGGTCGTGCCGAAGGAGATGGTGGCCCGGCTGCCGCAGCCGCTGAGCTATTCCAGCCGGGAGAAGCGGGCGTGAGCGGTCCCGCGTTCACGCTCTACGGCGACCGGCGCTCGGGCAATTGCCAGAAGATCGTCTTCGCCGCCGACTGGCTCGGCCTCGACTACAGGTTCGTCGATGTGGACGTCATGGCGGGCGAGAGCCGGACGCCGGAATTCCTGGCGGTGAATCCGGTCGGTCAGGTGCCGGTCGTGGTCTTCGACGACAGCCGCAGCCTGGCCCAGTCGAATGCGGTGCTGCTCTTCCTGGCGGAGAACACGGCGCTGCTGCCGCAGGACCCGTTCCTGCGGGCCAAGGTGAACGAGTGGCTGTTCTGGGAGCAGTACAGCCACGAGCCCTATGTCGCCGTCTGCCGGTTCCAGATGGTCTATCAGGGCAAGGGGCCCGGCGACCGCGAGGCCTGGCGGGTGGAGCGGGCCGAGGCGGCGCTGGACCATATGGACGCCCAGCTTGCGGGCAAGAGCTTTCTGGTCGGCGAGAGTCTCTCCGTGGCCGACATCGCCCTGCTTGCCTATACAAGGCTGGCAGGGGAGGGCGGCTTCGATTTGTCCAAGCGCCCGAACCTCACCGCCTGGATTGCCCGCTGCGAGACCGCGCTCGAGCTGCCCTCCGCGGCTGCCTGAAACTGCCCCTGCTACGTGCGAGGGCGATCAGCGGCCGGGCTGGGTATAGGCACCGGCCGAATAAGTCAGCTCATAGCTATGGCTGTAGATCTCGAAAACGATCCCGAAGGGATCCTCCACATAGACCATCCGGTACGGCTTATCGTTGGGAAAATACTCGCGGACAGGCATGCGCTGTTTGCCGCCGGCGGCGACAATACGGGCGAGCAGGCCTTCCAGATCGGGATCCTGGATCGCGAAATGAAAGGTGCCGTGGCGCCTGAAGTCGAGATTGTCCTCGGGGGCGTCGTTGCCCTCAAATTCGAAGAGCTCGATCCCGACCCGGTCGGCCGTCGCGAGATGCGCAATACGCAAGCGTTTCCAGCCCGGGCCAAATACATCGGTGCACATCTGCCCGATGTCGGTGGAATCCTCGACGATCTCGGTCGGCTCCATGATGACATAGAAGCCGAGGGTTTCGGCGTAGAACGCAACGGCTGCTTCAATGTCGGGGACCGATAATCCGATATGCGAAAACGAGCGGGGTGTTGGGAGCATGATGATGTCCTTCCGTTAGGGGTGGCATGGATATGGACATGCTGGTGAAGAACATTAAATAATGATTAGAATTATATTTAATAACATAATGTAATTATCATGCTGAACTCACGCTGGCTCCACACATTCGTCCTTCTGGCCGAAACCCGTCACTTCACCCGGGCCGCAGAGCTGTTGGGCATGACCCAGCCGGGCGTCTCCCAACATCTGCGCAAGCTTGAGGAACAGATAGGCCGACCTCTGATTTCGCAGGTCGGCAAGAGTTTCAGTCTTACGGCAGCGGGAGAGTCCGTGCTGGCCGTCGGGCAGCGGCGGCGCGAGGAAGAGAAGATCCTGCGCGACAGCATCTGGATTGATGACCCCGAGGTCGGCAACGTTCTTGTCGCCTGTTCCGGCAGCTTTGCCACGCTTCTCTTCCCGTCCTTCTTTCCCCTGATGGAGAAGGCGCCGGGTCTGGCCGTCCGGCTGGAAGCGATGCCGGAACCGCGCATTGTGGAAGAGGTCGTGGAGGGCAGATTCGATCTTGGCGTCGTCACCCGCCCGCCCGAGCATGTGCGCCTTGTCGCTGAACGGATCGGGAGCGAGGAGTTGTGTCTCGTCCTCCCGAAAGAATTCGCGGCCGGGGAGATTGCCTTCAGTCAGTTGGACAGGCTCGGCTTCATCGCGCATCCGGACGGATATGCATATGCGGATGCCCTGCTCTCGGCGAATTTTCCCGACGCGTTCAATGGTGCGGATCAGCTTCGTCTGCGCTCGTTCGTGAACCAGATCGGTCAGATCCCCGCGCCCATGGCGCACGGCTTCGGCTTCACGGTTTTGCCGCGGAGCGGAGTTGATTCCTTCCCTGAAAGGGAAAGGCTCTCGATTGCCATGCTTCCGCATGCGGTATGGCGGGATATCTGGCTGATCAGGCGCCGGGACCGCCGGATGGCCGCCCGGATGAAATCCATCACGGGCAGGATCCATGACGTTGCCGCCGGGCTGGCCGGCGACCATGGGGAGGTATCAGGCGCCAATAGATAGACACCCGGGCGTGCGGGCCCGGGTGTCTGTCACGTGGCGTGATTGAAAGCGGTGGAGGTTAAGCCGCTTTCTTGCCTTCGATGGCCTTCACGGACGGCCGCACCTCGATCTTGCGGGGCTTCGCCTCTTCCGGGATTTCACGCACTAGGGAGACGTGGAGCAGGCCATTCTCAAGAGCTGCGCCAGTCACCTTGATGAAATCGGCGAGCTCGAAGCGGCGCTCGAAGGTGCGCTCCGCGATGCCGCGATACAGGAACTCCCTGTCACTGCCGTCTTCGGCCTTTTCGACCTTGCCGGTGATGAGAAGCGAGTTCTGGTTCACCGTAACGTCGATATCCTGCTCGGCAAAGCCGGCAACCGCCATGGTGATGCGGTAATCGTCCTCGCCCACCTTCTCGATATTGTAGGGCGGGTAGGTCGGCTGGCTGTTGGTGGCCGGGGCGCGGAGCGCCGAGTCGGCCAGCTGCGCCATCCGGTCAAAGCCGATGGAGTTACGGAACATCGGGGAAAAATCGATCGTACGCATTGGGTCCATATCCTTTCCAAGCAACATGGTCGTCAATCTGTCACCCGCCTGATCGCAGGCCGGGTGGCGTTCCAGAAGCACCGTCCCGAAGCTGGCAACGGCGCCTGACAAGAATTTGGGAAGGCGTAAAATCGGATTCAAGAGGGAAATATGCAGAAATGAAAACGGGCGCCCCGAAGGACGCCCGTTTCAGTTTCCGCCGGCCGAAGCCTGCGGCAAATGGTCTTAGATGCCGAGATTGGCGAAACGCTTGTTGAAGCGCGCAACCTGGCCGCCGCTGTCGAGGATCCGGTGCTGGCCGGTCCATGCCGGATGGGTCAACGGGTCGACTTCGAGCCGAAGCACGTCGCCCTCTTTGCCCCAGGTCGACTGGGTCTGGTATTCGGTGCCATCGGTCATCACGACAGTGATCGCGTGATATTCGGGATGGATATCGGTCTTCATTTTTCGTACTCCTGCCCCCGAGCGTTCATGGGCGCGGGTATCAATCCGTGAATAAGAGCGCGACGATATAGAGGAGACAGGGACCGAACGCAAGGGCGAAGGGACCTGTTCTTACGGGAATCCGATATGAGCGAACAGAATAGCCGGCGCAAACTCGGCCCCCTGCGGGCCCTGCTGCCGTTCGTCCGGCCCTATCGGCTCCAGGTTGCCGGCGCGGCGGTGGCGCTGATTGTTGCCGCAGTCACCGTGCTGGCCATGGGCAACGGGCTGCGTTTGCTGGTCGACAAGGGCTTCTCGGCCGGCGATCCGGCTTTGCTGGACCGGGCGGTAATCGTCCTGATCGGCGTGGTCGTGCTGCTGGCAGGGTCGAGCTATGCCCGCTTCTTCCTGGTCTCCTGGATCGGCGAGCGGGTGGTGGCGGATATCCGCAAGGCGGTGTTCAACCACGTGATCTCCCTCAGCCCCGGCTTTTTCGAGACCACGCGGACCGGCGAGCTGCTGTCCCGCATCGCCACCGACACCACCCTGGTGCAGACCGTGGTCGGCTCCTCCGTCTCCATCGCCCTGCGCAACATGCTGCTGTTCTGCGGCGCGCTGGTCATGCTGCTGATCACCAGCGCCAAGCTGTCCGGCTTTGTCCTGCTGGTCGTGCCCATCGTGGTGGTTCCGATCATCGTGCTCGGCCGCAAGGTGCGGCGGCTGTCCCGCGACACCCAGGACCGGGTGGCCGATCTCGGCTCCTATGCGGAGGAAACCCTGTACGGCATCCGCGCCGTGCAGGCCTTCGCCCACGAGCCGGTGGACCGGGAACGGTTCGGCGCCCGGGTCGAGGACGCGCTGAGTGCCGCCCTCGGCCGGATCCGGGCCCGTGCGGCCCTGACCGCCATCGTCATCTCGCTGGTCTTCGGCTCCATCGCCGTGATTCTTTGGATCGGCGGCCGGGACGTTCTGGCCGGCCGGATCAGCGCCGGCGAGCTTTCCGCCTTCGTCTTCTATGCAGCGGTAGTCGCAGGCTCCACGGGAGCCCTCTCTGAGGTCCTTGGCGACCTGCAGCGGGCTGCGGGCGCCATGGAACGCCTGATGGGGCTCCTGCAGGCGGAGAGCGAGGTCTCCGCGCCGACCAATCCGGTGCCGCTGACCGATCCGGCGAAAGGACTGGTCAGCTTCGAGGATGTCGATTTCTGCTATCCGGCCCGTCCCGACATCCCGTCCCTGTCCGGCTTCACCGCGTCGGTGAAGCCCGGCGAGCGGGTTGCTATCGTCGGCCCTTCCGGCGCCGGCAAGTCGACCATCTTCCAGCTGCTGCTGCGGTTCTACGACCCGCAGGCGGGGCATATCCGGATCGACGGCGTCGATCTGACGGCAGCCGACCCGCGCGCCTTCCGCTCGCTGATCGGCCTGGTGCCGCAGGAACCGGTGATCTTTTCCGACAATGCGATGGAGAATATCCGCTACGGCCGCCCGGATGCGTCGGACGCCGAGGTCATCGCCGCTGCCGAGGTCGCGAATGCCTGGGGCTTTATCGACGCCCTGCCCGACGGCTTCACCACCCATCTCGGGGAGAAGGGCGTCCGCCTCTCCGGCGGCCAGCGCCAGCGCATCGCCATTGCCCGCGCCGTCCTGCGCGATCCGGTCATCCTGCTGCTCGACGAGGCGACCAGCGCGCTCGACGCGGAAAGCGAGCGGGCCGTGCAGAAGGCGCTGGAAGCGATCATGCCGGGCCGCACCACGCTGGTGATCGCCCACCGCCTGGCCACGGTGCTGAAGGCGGACCGGATCCTGGTGCTGGAAGACGGCCGCCTGATTGCCGAGGGCAAGCATGCCGAGCTGCTGGAAAGCAGCCCGCTCTACCGCCACCTGGCCGAGCTGCAATTCGCGGATTCGGCGGCAGCGGGGATGGCGATCTCGGCGGAATAGGGGGGGCTTTCCATGGATGGCGCGCTCAATCCAGAAAATGGCTCTCTTCTGCCCATGAGCGAGCCATGCAGCCGTGCGTCTATATCCTCGCCAGCAAACGGAACGGCACGCTTTATATCGGTGTGACGTCCGATCTGACGCGTCGCATCGCACAACACAGGATTGGCTCCGTTCCCGGATTCACCTCCCGACATGGTGTGACGCGGCTGGTGTTTCTCGAGCTGCACGACCGGATGGAGGGCGCAATCCAGAGGGAACGGCAGCTAAAGGAATGGAGGAGGGCCTGGAAGATCAGGCTGATCCAGAAGGCCAATCCGGAGTGGCGGGATCTCTATGAGCATCTGTTCTAGAGCAGCGGCGTCAGGAGCGCGGCGAAGACGGAGCCGTGGATCCCGACCTGCGTCGGGATGACGGTGATTGTGATGACGAATCACAAGCAGCCATAAACTTCAATCTACATCCAGCCTACTCCGTCATCCCGACGGAGGTCGGGATCCATGGATGGCGGGCGTGGTTCTGTGATCGCAAAGATCCCGGCTCTTTGGCCGGGATGACCCAGCGGTGAAATGAGCATTTTACCGCTGGGTCAGCTTCATCTCGATGCGGCGGTTCCGGCGGTTGCCGATCTCGTCCTTGCGCTCGTCGATCGGCTGGAACTCGCCATAGCCTGTGGCGGAGAGCTTGCCGGCCGGGATGCCTTCCGAGATCAGCGTCTGCACGACTGAAATCGCGCGGGCGGCGGAGAGGTCCCAGTTGTTCTTGAAGCGCTCGTTGAAGATCGGTACCGGGTCCGTGTGACCCTCGACCTGCAGGATCCAGTCGATGCCTGTCGGGATCTTCGCGGCGATGTCCTTCAGCTCGTCGGCGAACTGGCGGAGCTGGATTTCGCCCGCCGGGCCGATCTGGTCCGAGCCGCTGTCGAACAGCACCTCGGACTGGAAGACGAACCGGTCGCCGACGATGCGAATATTCTGCCGGTCGCTCAGAACCTCGCGCAGGCGGCCGAAGAATTCCGAGCGGAAGCGGGCCAGTTCCTGCACCTTGGTCGCAAGTGCCCGGTTCAGCTTGGCACCCAGATCGACGATCTCGACCTTCTGTTCCTTGTTCTTCGCCTCGAGCGCGTCCATCGCCTCCTGCAGGGCGAGCAGCTGCTGACGCAGCGCCAGCATCTGCCGGTTCAGCAGGGCGACGGCGTCCTGGGCCTTGGCGGACAGTTCCTTTTCCGCGCCGAGGGCCGCGGCGGTCTCGTTGAAATTGGCGGTCAGCTCCGACAGCCGGACGTCGCGCTCGGCGATCTCCTTCTGCTGCAGCAGGGTGCGTTCCTGGCTTTCGTTGAGCTCGGCGGTCAGCTCCTTGCTGCGGTCCCGGACCTGGCTCATCTCGGCGACCAGGGCGTCGATTCGCTGCTTGCGCTCCTCGGCGCTCAGCTCGGCCGCCGCGCGCTGCTCTTCGCTCTGGCTCAGGGTCTTCTGCAGGGCCAGCTTCTGGGCGGCCAGATCCGCGACCTCCGATTCCAGGTCCTGGCGGGCCTGTTTCAGGGCGACCAGATCGCGGCGCAGGCTTTCCAGGTCCTTGAGCTGCGCCTTGATGGTCTCCCGGTCCGCGGCGATCACCCTGAAGGCATCCTCGAGACCGGCAGTGACCTCGTCCCGTTCCGCCCTGGCAAGGGCCATGTCGGTCTCGACCGAGCGCAGCTTGGCCATCAGGGCGTCGCGCTCGCTCAGCACCTCGGTCAGCCGTTCATTCAGGCCGGCCCGGCCGTTCTCCAGCTCGGTCAGGCGCTGCGTCATCGCGGCCTTGTCGCGCACGGCCTCGGCCAGCCGGTCCTCCAGCCGCTCGCTCTGCGCGGCCAGCTGGGTGACCTGCTGGCTCAGCGCGTCGCGGCTGGCGATGGAGGCCTGCAGCTCGGTGGAGAGCTGGGCGACATTGAGCCGGAGCTCGGTGTTGGTTTCCCGTTCCAGGTTGAGCAGCTCGGACAGCTCCGAGATCTGCGCCTCGAGCCGGTGCAGGGCCTCGTCCCGGCCGGACAGGGCCTGGGTCAGGTAGAATTGCGAGACGATGAACACCATCAGCACGAAGATGATGACCATCAGCAGCGTGGCGAGCGCGTCGACGAATCCCGGCCAGATGTTGGTTTCGCGCATCGAGGCGCGGCTGCGGGCGGACATGGCCGCGGCTCCCCTAGCGCTCTTCTTCGGCGAGCGCGGCGATGGTCCGGGCGACCAGGCGGATTTCCTGGCGGATTTCCTCCACGGTCCGGTTCCGGCCCTCGGCACTGTCCTCGACCAGGCGGGCGATATAGGCCTCGATATTGCGCAGATGGCTGCGCATCAGCTCGTCCCGGCCGCTGGTCTGGCTCTCGGCGATCCTGGCCAGCACCGGCCGGATTTCCAGCTGGGCCTCGCCGATCTTCCGCATCAGGTCCTGGTCGCTGCGCATCTGGTCGACCAGGGTGCCGAGCTTCTCGTTCAGGCTCATCAGGTTGGTATTGGCCTGGCGCCGGTCGTCCTCGCTGCGCAGGATGACCCGCTGCAGCTTGTCGAGAGAGTCCGCCGTCTGTTCCCAGAGCGCGGTCTGGTAGGCGCTGGCGGAATGTTCCCCGTCCGCCAGCACGCCGCCGCCGGAGCTGAGCCGGGTCAGGCCGGAGAGCCATTCCTCGAGGTCGTTGTAGAACCGGTTCTGGGCCTGTCCGAGCTGCAGCTCCATGAAGCCGAGGACGAGCGAGCCGGCGAGCCCGAAAAGGGACGAGCTGAAGGCGGTCGCCATGCCGTTCAGCGGTGATTCGAGGCCGTTCTTCAGGTCACCGAAGACGCTGCCGATATCGCCGCTTTCGATGCTCAGGCTGCCGATCACGGTGCCGACGGCGCCGACCGTCTGCAACAGGCCCCAGAATGTGCCGAGCAGGCCGAGGAAGATCAGCAGGCCGACGATGTAGCGGGAGATGTCGCGGCTTTCCGCGAGCCGGGAATCGATGCTGTCGAGCAGCGAGCGCAGGGATATGGCGGACAGGCTGACCCGGTCGTCCCGGCGCTCGCCCAGCATGGTTGCGACCGGGGCCAGCAGGGCCGGGGCCTGCTGCATGGAGAGGCCGGGCTGGCCGGACCGGTAGGACTCGATCCAGGCGACCTCCGGGCCGAGCGACATGACCTGGCGGACGACATAGAGCACGCCGATGGCCAGGGTGGCCAGGATCATGCCGTTGAGCGCGGCATTCGCCATGAAGGCATCCAGCAGCGCGCCGACCAGAAGCACGGCGACCACAGTGACAAGCGCAAGGAAGATCGCCATCCGGACAAGAAAACGCGTGGGTTTGGTCACCTGATCGATCCCGTGATTTTGGCCTGGCTTGGCCGTTTGAGCTTTATGTCCCGGCTGCCTGTCCGGTCGTATGAACGAGAAATACGGCCAATTTCCGGCCGCCGGCATTTCTCCTCGGCATCCTGTCCGTCATGGTTCCGGTCAGCGGCTGATCAGGGTCAGATCGACACGGTCAGGTGCCCCGTCCGGGGCCTGGTTGCCGAGGGCGCGCACATCCATCCGGGTGCTGGCGACGCCCTTGCCGATCAGGTAGGAGCGCACTTCCAGAGCGCGGGAGAGGGACAGCCGACGGGCCTTGGCTTCGGAGCGTTCCCCGGCACTGGCATAGGCCAGCAGCTGGACCCGCATCGCCGTGTCCGCCTTCATTTTCTGCGCCACGTCATCCAGCGTGCCCTCGGCGTTCGCCGGCAGGGATTTTGCGTCGGTGCCGAAGGCGATGCTGATGGCGCTTCCGGCGGAAGCCTTTGGCGCCGGTGCGGCGGCTTTTGGGGCCGGCGCGGCGGCAGCAACCCGTTTCGCCGGCTCCGGTGCCTTGGCGGCCGGCGCTGCAACGGCCGGCGCCGTGATCGCCGGTGGTGGCGGGGGGACGACGGCTTTCGTGCGGGTGGCTGCCTTGGGGGCGTTGGGGATCTCGATATCCGGGATTCTGGTTTTCGTCTCCGGCGCCTTGGGGGCCGGGGCGGGAATCATGACCTTCGCGGCCGGCGCAACGATCGGCGCCGCGCTCCTGGCCGCTGCCGGTGCGTTCGGGATCGGTGCGGCGACCCGGGCCGGGGCAGGCACGCTCGGGGTCACGATTGCCGGAGCCGGGGTCCCGGCCGTGCTGCGCGCGGACGGCAATGCCGGCTGCCGGGGGGCACTGGTACGTGGCTGGGTAATCGGTCCGGAGGCCAGCGAGCGGCTGGTCCTGCTGATGGTCGGCCGCGTCGGCGGCGGCATCGGGGCGCCGCGGGACACAACAGCGCGTGTTTCACCCGGCAGGGGCAGAGGCGCATCTGCGAGCGCCGTGCCGCGACGGATATCGGCCCGCAGCATGCCGGCAACGGTCGGCGGCGCGCCGAGCTGGTCGAGCACATCGAGATTGACTTCGACCGACCCGCCGGAGCCGCCGATATAGATTGTGTCCTGACCGGATGCCGGTGTGGCCGACAGCCCGATCAGGCCCGCGAGGAGAAGAAACACCGGGCAATTGCCCCGGGAAGTTGATCCGGCCATGTCAGTGCGTCCTCGGGTAGAGGGTTAATTTCACCGATGACCTTATCGCAACAGGCCTTTTCGCGACAACCGCCTATCCTGCGAACCGCCCGCATTGCCCCCTGGCCGGTCAGGCGGCCCGGACCGATTGCAGGAAATCCTTGATGCGCTGACCGAGACTCGAGGATTTCTCGTTCATCTCGGACGAGGCACCGAGCACATCGCCGGCCATTCGGCTGGTGTTTCGCGAAGCCTCGCCGACGAAACCGACATTCTGGCTGACATCCTGCGCCGCGGTGGCGACATCCTCGATGTTCCGGGAGATGTCCTGGGTGGCCGCATTCTGTTCCTCGACAGCAGCGGCGATGGAGCCGGTGATGTTCTCCATTTCCCCGACCTTGGCGACGATGGAGCGGATGGCGTCAACCGCGCCCGAGGTGCGTTCCTGGATGGCGCCGATCTGGGCCGCGATGTCCTCCGTGGCCTTTCCGGTCTGTCCGGCAAGATTCTTCACTTCCGAGGCGACCACCGCGAAGCCCTTCCCGGCCTCGCCGGCGCGGGCGGATTCGATCGTCGCATTCAGCGCCAGCAGGTTGGTTTGCTCCGCGATCTCGCGGATCAGGGTGACGATCTCGCCGATCCGGCCTGTGGCCTCGTTCAGCTCGTCGATCACGGTGGAGGTGTCGTCTGCCTGCCGCGCCGCATCGGTGGCCACGGCCGTCGCATTGGCCACCTGCGAGGAGATTTCGGCGATTGAGGCAGACAGCTCCGTGGTCGCGGTAGCGACGGTCTGGACATTCGCGGTGGTCTCTTCCGTGGCGCTGGCAACGGCGGTTGCGCGGTTGCCGGAATCCGATGCCGTCTCGGTCATTTCCGCCGAAGTGCTCTGCAGCGTGGCGGCCGCAGCTGACAGGGCGTTGAGCAATTCCCCGACATCGCCGTCGAACGAGGATGTCAGCGCGTCGACGTCGCTGGCGCGCTTCCGCTCCCGCTCCTGGCGCGCATCGGATTCGGCCTGCATCTCATCGTTCCGGATCATGTTGTCCTTGAAGACCTGCACGGCCCGCGCCATTTCGGCGATCTCGTCCTTGCCCCGCACGGGCACCTCGATGGACTTGTCGCCCTCCGCCAGCCGGTGCATCTGGGCGGACAGGTTCCCGATGGGCCGGCTGATGGAGCGGCCGACGATCAGGCCGATGGCAAAGACAGCGCCGCCGATGATCACGATAAAGATCTCCGTGAGGATGAGCGCCTGCTCATCGGTCGCGGCTACGTCCGCGGTTAAGGCGGCGTATTGGCTGCTGATATTCGCGTGCAGTTCCTCGAGCAGCGGCGAAGCCTCGGCGTAGAGTGCCGAAAGATTCTTGGTCTGTTGGCCGACCGTCAGCGTCATTTCCGCGAGATTTCCGAACCGCGTCTTGTAGGCCTCGAGTTTGGCCTGGATCTCGGTCTTGATCGCGGCGTCGATTTGCGACTTGGTTCCGAGGATTTCGGTGAATTCCGCAATCCGGTCCGACAGCCGCCCGATGTATTTCGGATCCTGACGAATAATGAAGTCTTTCTCGTGCCGGCGCATCATCAGCAGCTTGACCATGAGGTCGTCGCTCGCGTTCTCCTTGATCAGGGTTTCCGCCTCGTGCACGGCGCCACGCAGCGCCCCCCGGAACCCCGATTTCTCGTCGAAACCGATTTGCTGCCAGTTGGCGCTGACCTCCACGAATTGGGCTTGGTACGCATCGTAGGTCTTCTCGACGCCCTCGAGAATCGCGGCGTTGGTCTCATTCACCTCGCCTTTGAGGCTGGCGAGGATGGTTTTGACCTCCGTCGAGATCTTCGCATGTCGGTCGATATATTTAGGGTCGAGCCGCAGCAGGAAATCCTTCTCGCTCCGGCGCGCCAGCAGGAAGAGTTCGGAGACCGCCTGTGCCCGTTCCAGTCGGCTCAGTTCAGCCTTCTGGCGTTCCGCGCCCGTGGTGCGCACGGATTGGCCCCAGAGGATAACGGAGCCGATTACGATAAAGCCGATGAGAGCGACTACGCTGATAAGCAGAACGCGCTGCGCGATGGAAAACCTATGCAATTCATATCTCCCGATTTTGCGCGGGCGACCATGCGCCTGCGAATCACGACACAGCGAACAGGGCGGAATTGCGTAAACAAAAGGTGAATAAAATAATATTAAAAATTGTTAGAATCATATCCTTATGCGACGAAAAACAAATCACCGAGTTTCGGCTTCGGGGTGCAATTATCGGCCCGGTTTCGCCCGGTCGAGCGCAACAATCGGACTCAGGCCTTCGTCGCGTCCCGCAAAACTTTCAGAAGTCTGCCGTGAACCTGGTCGTTGGCGGCAACGACCTCGCCGGATTCCAGAGCCTTGTCGCGGTTCCGGTAATCGGTGCAATAGCCGCCCGCTTCCTTCACGATCAGCAGGCCCGCTGCAATATCCCACGGGCTGAGGCCGCGTTCCCAATAGCCGTCATAGCGCCCGGCCGCCACATAGGCGAGGTCGAGCGCGGCGGCGCCGAGGCGGCGTACGGAGGAGCAGCGGGTCATCACCGCTTCGAGCTGCTTCAGATAGGATTCGTGATCGGTGCCGCGCAGGGTCGGAATGCCGGTGGCGAAAACGCTGTCCTCGAGGTTTCGGCGCGCCGAAACACGCAGGCGGCGGTCGTTCAGGTACGCGCCCTTGCCCTTTTCCGCCCAGAACAGCTCGTCCCGGGTCGGCTCGTAGATCACGGCGGAGACGATCTCGCCTTCTTCCTCGAGGGCGATGGAAATCGCGAAATGCGGGATGCCGTGCAGGAAATTCGTGGTGCCGTCCAGCGGATCGATGATCCAGCGCCGCTTCAGCTCGTCCTTGCTCTCGATCTCCTTGCCTTCCTCGAGCAGGAAACCGTAGTCGCGCCGGGCATATTTCAGCGTGTCGACAATGGTGTTTTCCGCCGCGGTATCGGCGTTCGAGACGAAATCGGCCGGGCCCTTTTTCGAGACCTGGAGCTGCTCGACCTCGTTGAAATCGTGCAGCAGCTGGCGGGTCGCCTTCATGGCGGCCTTCACCATCACGTTGATTGCGGGCGAACGGGTCGCCATGGTCTCTCCAGTTCAAACAGGGTCGGGGCGATGCGGGCTATCCCGGCATCCAGCCTTGGTTAAATGTCGGCCTCAGTCTTTGGCGCGTTCGACATAGGTGCTGTCTTCGGTCCGCACGACGACGCGGGTGCCGCTTTCGATATGCGGCGGCACCAGGATCTTCACGCCGTTTTCCAGCATCGCCGGCTTGTAGGACGAGGAGGCGGTCTGCCCCTTCACCACGGCGTCGGCCTCGACGATCTCGAGCACGACGGTTTCCGGCATCTGCACGGAAAGCGGCTCGCCCTCGTGGCTCTCGATCTGCACTTCCATGCCGTCCTGCAGGAAGACCACATTGTCGCCGAGCAGATCCCGCGAGATCTGGGTCTGCTCGTAGGTCTCGTTGTCCATGAAGGTCAGCAGCGCGTCCTCGGCGAACAGGAACTGGGCCGACCGCTGCTCCAGACGCACGCGCTCGACCTGCTCGTCGGCGCGGAAGCGCTCGTTCAGCTTGGTGCCGGACCGGATGTCCTTCAGCTCGACCTGGTTGAAGGCGCCGCCCTTGCCGGGTTTCACGGCCTGGGTCTTCATGGCGACCCACAGGCGGTCCTTGTGTTCGATGACATTACCGATGCGGATGGCGTTACCGTTGATTTTCATATCTCTGTCCGTCGAGCTGTCGCGGTGTCCGGCGTCGCGCGAATCCGCGCGGACGCACACTGGGTCAGGTGCGGCGCGCTTTTATCAGGTTGCGCGGGGGAAGTCTATTGGTGGCGGTCCTGCAGAAATTGCATGCGTCGCAGATGCTTGCATAAAGTGCTATCGCTTTATATTGAGATATGAATAACCGGCACCGGAAAAACCTCGGGCTCGTTTTCTCGGAACCCGTGCCGGGAACTTTGGAATGGTCGGCGATCGAAGCGCTTCTTGTCGCCGCCGGGGCCCGCCTCATCGAGGGGCGCGGCTCCAGGGTCCGGTTCGAGAAGGATGGTGAGATCGAGACGTTTCACCGGCCGCATCCGGCGAAAGAAGCCAAGCGCTATCAGGTGCGGGCGGCGCGGCGCTTTATGGACGTATTGGAGTGACTCCGTGAAGAACATGATGCGCTACAAAGGATACGCCGCGCGGATCGACTATGACGACGAGGACGGCATCCTCGTCGGCCGGATCGCGGGCATTCGGGACGGTGTCGGCTTTCATGCGGAGACTGTCGAGGGTCTGAGGGCGGCTTTCGAGGAGGCGGTCGATGACTACCTCGAGACCTGCGCCAGGGTCGGCAAGGAGCCGCAGAAAGCCTATTCCGGCAAGATGATGTTCCGGGTCGATCCCGAGACGCATCGCAAGGCCGCGCTGGCTGCGGAACTGGCTGGCAAGAGTTTGAACCAGTGGGCGGAAGAGGTTATCGACAAGGCGGCTTCGTGAGCGGCTGTGTCCCTCCCGCACGGCTTGGGAGACATGCGGTGTGGAGAGCTAAAGCGGCTCTCCATCTTGCTGCTGAAGTTAAGAGCCTGACAGCTTTATGGCGAGATCGAGCGGTTAAGCTGACGCAGGAGCCATCAGCTCCTCAAACGCCTTCACCGCCGCCGCCGGTCCCTCCGGATGCTTCCACACCGCCGTAATCACGGCGAGGAAATCCGCGCCGGCATTGATCAGCGGCTGCGCGTTTTCGAGGGTGATGCCGCCGATGGCGACGCAGGGCACGGTGGTGGAACCGGCCCAGCTTTCCAGGGTCTCGATCTCTGCGTGGTGCAGGATCTCCTTGGTCTCGGTCGGATAGAAGGCGCCGAAGGCGACATAGTCGGCCAGGGCTTCCGCCGCTTCCATGGCCAGATGCAGGGAGTTGTGGCAGGTCACGCCGATCATGGCCTCGTCGCCGAGGATCCGGCGGGCTTCCGCATAGGGCGTGTCCTGCTGGCCGATATGCACGCCGTCGCAGCCCGTCAGCAGGGCGAGATCCGGGCGGTCGTTCATCAACAAGGGCACGCCGCGCTCGTGGCAGACCGGCAGCAGGGCTTCGGCGGCCCGCTTGATCTCGTCGTCGGAGACTTCCTTCAGACGGAGCTGCAGGCAGGCGACCGGTCCGGCATCAAGGGCGGCGGCGAGGTCTTCCGCAAAGGCATCGATCTCGATCTTCGGCGGGGTGATCAGGTACAGCTCGCAGCTCGGCTCGGACTTGGCGGACATCGTTTTTGCCTCTGGATGTGAAAACGGCGCCCGCCCTTACGAGCGGGCGCCGCGTCTAAGCGGTATGGGGCGAGGTTTACGCCTTGCCCTTGTAGATGTCGATGATGGTGTTCAGCATCGCCATGGCTTCCTCGCGCGGACGCTGGAAGGTGTTGCGGCCGATGATGGAGCCGTTGGCCCCGCCATCGCGCAGACCGCGGATCTCGTTGTAGAGACCGTCCAGATCCTTCGCTTCGCCGCCGGAGAAGACGACGATGCGGCGGCCGTTGAAGCAGGACTGCACAACATGTTCGATGCGCTCGGCCATGGTGCCGATGGCGATCTTGTTGGCTTCGTAGGACTTCTTGGCGGCGTCCAGCTCAAGATGCTCGGTCGGCGGCTTCACCTTGATGATGTGGGCGCCGAGCAGGGCGGCCATGTGGGCGGCATAGGCGCAGATATCGACCGCCGTTTCGCCCTTCTTGGTGAGATCGCCGCCGCGCGGATAGGACCAGACCACGACCGCGAGGCCGTATGCCTTGGCTTCTTCCGCCATTTCCCGGATCTGCCCCATCATCTCGAAGGCATTGTCGGAGCCCGGATAGATGGTGAAGCCGATGGCGGAGCAACCGAGACGCACGGCTTCCTGCACGGAGCCGGTGATGGCCTGGCTCGGTCCGTCCTTGTCGCGGGCGAGGCTGTTGGAGCTGTTCACCTTCATGATCGTCGGGATCTGGCCCGCGAAACTGTCGGCACCGGCCTCGATCATGCCGAGCGGAGCGGCATAGGCGGACAGGCCGGCATCGATCGCCAGCTTGAAATGGTAGTGCGGATCATAGGCATCCGGGTTCGGCGCGAAGCTGCGGGCCGGGCCGTGCTCGAAGCCCTGGTCGACCGGCAGGATGACGAGCTTGCCGGTGCCGCCGAGCTTGCCCTGCATCAGGATGCGGGCGAGGTTGGCTTTCGTGCCCGGACAATCGCTTTCGTAATTGTCGAGGATACGCTTGACGCGTTGGGTGATTTTCATCGCCTTCGGTCCTTCTCTCTCAAGTTTCTAGAGGGTCGCCGCAACCGCTGCGGTGGTGTCCAGCATGCGGTTGGAGAAGCCCCATTCATTGTCGTACCAGCTCATCACGCGGACCAGCTTGCCCTCGACCACCTGGGTCTGGCTCAGATCGAAGGTGGAGCTGTTCGGGTTGTGGTTGAAGTCGATGGAGACCAGCGGCTCGTCATTGGTGCCGAGGATGCCCTTCAGCTTGCCGCCCGCTGCCTTGACGATGGCGGCGTTGACTTCCTCGACCGACGTGTCGCGCTTCGGCACGAACTTCAGGTCGACCAGGCTGACATTGGCCATCGGCACGCGGACAGAGGTGCCGTCCAGCTTGCCCGCCAGTTCCGGCAGCACCAGGCCGACGGCCTTGGCGGCGCCGGTGGTGGTCGGGATCATCGAGCTGGCTGCGGCGCGGCCGCGATAGAGATCCTTGTGCATGGTGTCCAGCGTCGGCTGGTCGCCGGTATAGGCATGGATCGTGGTCATGTAGCCGCGCTCGATGCCGATGGCTTCGTTCAGCACATAGGCGACCGGGGCAAGGCAGTTGGTGGTGCAGGACGCGTTCGAGATCACCGTGTGCTCGGCCGTGATCTGGTCGTGGTTCACGCCGTAGACGACGGTGAGATCCACACCGGTGCCCGGGGCGGAGATGATGACGCGCTTGGCGCCGGCCGCGATGTGCTTGGCCGCGTCTTCGCGCTTGGTGAAGAGACCGGTGCATTCCAGCACGATATCGACGCCGAGCTCCTTGTGCGGCAGGTTCGCAGGGTCGCGCTCGGCGGTCACCTTGATCGGGCCCTTGCCGTAATCGATGGTGTCATCGACGACGGTGACATCGAACGGGAAGCGGCCGTGGTTGCTGTCCCATTTCAGAAGATGCGCGTTGGTCTTCACCGGACCCAGATCGTTGATGGCGACGACCTTGATGTCGTCCCGTCCGCTTTCCGCGAGTGCCCTCAGAACCAGACGGCCGATCCGCCCGAACCCGTTGATGGCAACATTGACGCTCATCAGATTTCCTCCAGATTTCTACTCTCGAACAAGAACGCCGCCCCGGTGGGGCGGCGCAGATGGGATTATCCCAGACGTTTTTTGACCTCGGACACGATGGCATCGCTGGTGATGCCGAAATGCGTGTAGAGGTCGCCATATGGCGCGGAAGCGCCGAAAGAACTCATGCCGACGAAGATGCCGTCGAGGCCGATCAGGCCGTCCCAGCTCTGCCGGATGCCGGCCTCGACCGCGACCATGACGGAGCCGCTGCCGAGCACGGATTTGCGATAGGCCGCATCCTGCGCCGTGAAGCGCTCGATGGAGGGCATGGAGACCACGGCGGTGGCGACGCCGTCGGCTTCCAGAACCTTCTGCGCCTGCATGGCGATCTCGATCTCGGAGCCGGTGGCGAGGATCGTCACCTTGCGCGCGCCGGACGCGTCCGAAAGAACATATCCGCCCTTGGCCGACAGGTTCTCGGACGTGTCGCCGCTGCGCACCGTCGGCAGGCCCTGGCGGGTCAGGGCGAGGATGGACGGGCGATTTTCGTCCTGCAGGGCGGCGAGCCAGCATTCCGCAGTCTCGATCGCATCCGCCGGTCGGAATACGTTCAGGTTCGGGATGGTCCGGAGCGCGGCCATGTGCTCGACCGGCTGGTGGGTCGGGCCGTCCTCGCCAAGACCGATGGAATCATGGGTCATCACATAGATCACCCGCAGCCCCATCAGGGCGGAAAGCCGGATCGACGGGCGGCAATAGTCGGTGAAGACCAGGAAGGTGCCGCCATAGGGGATCAGGCCGCCATGCAGGGCCATGCCGTTCATGGCGGCGGCCATGGCATGCTCGCGCACGCCGTAATAGATGTAATGGCCGCCGTAATTGTCGGCGCTGACCGCATCCTGGCCGCCGACCTTGGTGTTGTTGGAGCCGGTCAGGTCGGCCGAGCCGCCGACCAGAGCCGGGATCTCCGGCTGCAGCACTTCCAGCGTCTTCTGGGAGGCGACGCGGGTGGCCAGCTTCGGCTTCTCCTCGCCATGTCTGGCGATCAGGTCCTTGATGGCGGTTTCGGCACCGGCCGGCAGTTTGCCGGACAGAGCCGCGTCGAAAGCCTTCCGGGTTGCGGCATCGGCCGTGTCGTAGCGCTGGGTCCAGGCGATATGCGCGTCGGCGCGGGCGGCGCCGATGGCACGCCAGGCCTGCAGCACGTCGGCCGGGATCTCGAACGGCCCGGCGCTCCAGCCGAGATTTTCCCGGGCACCGGCGATTTCCTCGGCACCGAGCGGGGCACCGTGGGAGGAGGACTTGCCTTCCTTGGTCGGCGCGCCGTAGCCGATCCTGGTGCGGCAGGCGATCAGGGACGGGCGGTCGTCGCCCCGGGCGGCCTCGATGGCGGCGGACACCGCCTCGGCGTCATGGCCGTCGACCCGGCTGGTATCCCAGCCATAGGCCTCGAAGCGCATCAGCTGGTCGTCGGAGACCGACAGGTCGGTGGAGCCGTCGATGGAGATGCCGTTATCGTCGAACAGCACGATCAGCTTGCCGAGCTTCAGGTGGCCGGCCATGGAGGCGGCCTCGTGGCTGATGCCTTCCATCAGGCAGCCGTCGCCGACGATGCAATAGGTGTAGTGATCGACCAGCTCGTCGCCGAAGCGGGCATTGGTCATGCGCTCGGCAAGCGCCATGCCGACGGCGTTGCCGAGACCCTGGCCGAGCGGGCCGGTGGTGGTCTCGACGCCGGTCGTATGGCCGTATTCCGGGTGGCCCGGTGTCTTCGAGCCGAGCTGGCGGAAGTTCTTGATCTCGTCCAGCGTGACATCTTTGTAGCCGGTCAGATGCAGCAGCGCATAGATCAGCATCGAGCCGTGGCCGGTCGACAGGATGAACCGGTCCCGGTCCGGCCAGTGCGGCGCCTTCGGGTCGTAATTCAGGAACTCGGAAAACAGCACGGTGGCCACGTCGGCCATGCCCATCGGCATGCCGGGATGGCCGGACTTGGCCTTTTCCACCGCATCCATCGAAAGCGCGCGGATCGCGTTCGCGAGCATGTCGGGCGAAACGGCGCTTCCGGTACCGTCGCTTTCAGCAGGAGATGTCGTGTTCATGGGCGTCAATCGGGTTCGGCGGCGCCCTTCTCCGGAACAGGGCCGGACGGGAGGCCGCAACTGATGAGCGGGGCGGGCGCAGGAACACCGTCTCAGCCCCTTAAAGGCGCCGTGAAAATGCCGTCCCGCCTCGCGCGCGTCAACTCCCTAGTTCATGCGGGTTTCCCCGGTTCGGCAAGGGGGCCGAATCCGGCACGCGTTGACGCCGTGTTATCCGGCTTTGTATGCTGCGGCGGCCGGGCGCAGAGCGCCCGAAATCAAAGTGTTGGAAGGATCGGACTGGATGTCCCGACTCGACGATGCCGCCGCCCGCCTGGAAGCCGCCATCGAGCGGCTGGATACGGCCGCCCACCATGCGGTCGAACTGAGTTCCCGGTCAGCCGAGCTGCAGGCGGAACTCGATGCGGCGAAAAAGGAATATGCCGAACTGTCCAAGGTCACCGACGAGGTCAGCGAGAAGCTGGACAAGACCATCGGCCGCCTGAAATTCGTGCTGGAAGGATAGTTCATTGGCCCAGGTCGAAATCACCATCAACAGCAAGAATTACAGGATCGCCTGCGAAGACGGCCAGGAAAGCCGCATCGCCAGCCTCGCTTCCATGGTCGATTCCCATGTGAAGGATCTGGTCGAGCAGATCGGCCAGATCGGCGATACCCGCCTGCTGGTCATGGCTTCCCTGCTGATCGCGGACGAGCTTGTGGATCTGCGCGAGATCGAGCGTGAAGTCTCCTCGGAGGGCGGCGCATCGGCCCCCGGTGACGGCGAGGAAAAGATCGTCTCGGCCCTGAATGCGATGGCCGGCCGGATCGAGAGCATTGCAGACCAGCTGGAACGCGCCTAGATATGTCCCTGGACGGTGACTGCGCGATTTGTCAGGTCACACAATCCCTGGGGCTATAAACGATCCTTCGGGAGCTGTCTCTGTCGAGGCCCTGGTCTCGTTACGCGGCGCCCACCTGCTTTGCAGGCCACAGAGGGTTACAACGACCAACGGTCGAGGTGGCGCCGTCCGCATTCCTTCCGAGATGAAAGCTGCACGTGCCTGCATCCGCGCCCCTCAATGACATGCTCGCCGCCGACAAAGCGGCCCTGCGCAGGGAGATCGAGGCAAAGCGCGGCAGCGCGCACACGGCATTGCAGGACATTGCCGGGACCGCGATCCGGGATCACTTTCTCGCCGCCGCTCCGCCCGCCACATCCGCTGTCATTGCCGGCTATTGGCCCTTCCGCACTGAAATCGATCCGCGCCCGCTGATGCTGGCCCTGCACGCACTCGGCCATCGTGTCGTGCTGCCGGTCGCGGACCGCAAGGCCGCGCCGCTGACATTCCGTCTCTGGGGCCCGGGCGCGACCCTGGTGAAGGCAGGGCTTGGCGGCCTGGTGCCGGATATCGGGGCGCCGGAACTCGAGCCGGACCTTCTGCTCGTGCCCATGCTGGCATTCGACGATGCCGGATTCCGGCTTGGCTATGGCGGCGGTTTCTATGACCGTACGCTGGAACAGTTGCGTGGCGTGAAAACTGTCCGGGCTGTCGGCCTTGCCTATGAGGCGCAACGGGTCCCGGCGGTGCCGCGCGAGATCACGGACGAGCGCCTTGACGCCCTGCTGACCGAGGCGGGCATCACCGACTTCGAAGGAATTTCCGCATGAGGGTGCTGTTTCTCGGCGACGTGGTCGGCCGGTCCGGTCGCGAGGCGGTGCAGAATCACCTGGCAGATCTGCGCGAGCAGCTCGCGGTCGATTTCGCCATCGTCAATGGCGAGAATTCCGCCGGCGGCTTCGGCATCACGCCGGACATCGCCGAGGCTTTGTTCGATGCCGGCGCGGATGTCATCACCACCGGCAACCACGCGTTCGACAAGCGTGAGATCCTGACCTATTTCGATTCCGAGTCCCGGTTGCTGCGTCCGGCCAACTATCCCGCCGATACGCCGGGCAAGGGCAGCGGCCTGTTCCCGACGGCGGACGGGCGGCACGTGCTGGTCGCCAATGTCATTCTGCGGCTGTTCATGGATACCAGCGACGATCCGTTTACCGCCGCCGAGCGCATTGTCGAGGAATGCCCGCTCGGCTACGGCGCCGATTTCATCTTCATCGACATGCATGGCGAGGCGACGTCCGAAAAGCTCGCACTCGGCCATTTCCTCGATGGCCGGATCAGCGCCATCGTCGGCACCCATACCCATATCCCGACGGCCGATCACATGATCCTTGAGGGCGGCACGGCCTATATGACCGATGCCGGCATGTGCGGCTCCTATGAAGGCGTCATCGGCATGCAGAAAGAGGCGCCGATCGAGCGCTTCCTGTCCAAGTCGGCCCGGCCCCGGCTTGAAACTGCCGATGGGCCGGCAACCATTTCCGGCCTGCTGATCGAAAGCGACGATGCGACCGGTCTCGCCACCCGTGTCGCCCCGATACGGCTGGGCGGTCTGCTCTCCGAGGCCTTTCCGGACTTCTGAGGCCGCCTCCTTTACCGTTCGGACTGACGCTTCTCCGGTGACATCAGGCTGGCAGCCTCCGCATCCGGCATGGCGTCTTCCGCATAGGTAAAGGTTCCATCGGTGAGGACTTCCTCCGCCGCCCGCTTCAGGGCGCCGAGGGCGGCGCGGGCGAAGGAGCCGCCGACGCTGATCCGCCGCACACCGGCATCCGAAAGCTCCGCGACGGAAAAAGCCCGGCCCTTCAGACCCATGACCACATTCACCGGCTTGTCGACCGCGCGGCAGACCGTCCGGATGGCCTCGATATCGGGCAGGCCGGGCGCGTAGAGTACGTCGGCGCCGGCTTCCGAAAAGGCCTGCAGCCGGGCGATGGTGTCCGCCAGGTTCGGCTTGCCCCAGAGGTAATTCTCGGCCCGTGCGGTCAGGAGAAACGATCGTCCCTTGGCGGCCTCCGCCACCGCCCGGACCCGGTCCACTGCCTCCTGAATGTCGTAGATCGGCGCCTCCGGATTGCCGGTCGCATCCTCGATCGACCCGCCGACCAGTCCGATATCCGACGCCAGCCTGATGGTTTCCGCGCAGGAGTCCGGATCGGCGCCGAAGCCGTCCTCGAGATCGGCTGAAACCGGCAGATCCGTCGCCGCTATGATGGCTGCTGCGTTGGCCAGGATTTCCTCCCGGCTCAATCCGGCAAAGGAATCCCGCTTGCCGACGGAAAAGGCATATCCCGCGCTGGTGGTCACCAGCGCGCTGAACCCGAGATGGGTGAGGATACGCGCCGAGCCGGCATCCCACGGGTTCGGCATGACGAAAGCCCGGTCCCCGAAATGCAGTGCTCTGAAGGCTTCGAATTTCTCGGCATGGTCAGGCATTTCTTGTCCCCGTCTGGTGCTGATTGTCATTACCATAATGAGAACAAATAAAGAACAAAAATGTCCCTTTGAGACAGGCTGCGGTTCGTGTCCCGCACTTGACCCGCCTGCGGTCGGAGCGCATCGTTTCGGTCCTTCCAAGTGACCCATTGCACCGCCTGTCTCTGAGACTTCCTGCCTTTCCGGGCCTGCATTCGGTCGAGAACACGCGTCCAGGAGAGAACGCCATGTCGAATGCCGAACTGATCTGGGATCTGATCGACGGCCACCGTGCGGAATTTATCAATCTTGCGGACCGGATCTGGGGCATGCCCGAGATCTGCTACACCGAATACCGCTCGGTCGAGGAGCACCGGAAGATGCTGGAACAGCAGGGCTTCCGGGTGACCGAGAATGTTGCCGGCATTCCGACCGCCGTGATGGGCGAGGCCGGTGAGGGCGGTCCGGTGATTGCCATCATGGGCGAGTACGATGCGCTTCCGGGTCTCAGCCAGGTCGCCAATATCGCCGAGCCGCAGGAAGTCGAACCCGGCGGGCATGGCCACGGATGCGGGCACAATCTGCTCGGTTCCGCCGCCATGCTGGCCGCCGCCGGCCTGAAGGACTGGCTGGAGAAGACCGGCACGCCGGGCCGGGTCCGCTATTACGGCTGCCCCGCCGAAGAGGGCGGCGCCGCGAAGGCCTTCATGGTCCGGGCCGGTGCCTTTGACGATGTCGATGCCGCCGTGACCTGGCATCCGGCCGGGGTGACCAAGGTGCAGAAGGCGAATTCTCTTGCCAATACCCGGATCGATTTCTCCTTCACCGGACGCAGCAGCCATGCCAGCTCGGCGCCGCATCTCGGCCGCAGTGCGCTGGATGCCGTCGAGCTCATGAATGTGGGCGTCAACTACATGCGCGAGCACATGCCGCCGGATGCCCGTATCCATTACGCCATGCTGGATGCCGGTGGCGTGGCGCCGAACGTGGTGCAGGGCTTTGCCAAGGTGCGCCATGCCGTGCGGGCCGGAGATCTTGCCACCATGCTGCCGCTTGTCGAGCGGGTGAAGAAGATCGCCGAGGGCGCCGCCCTGATGACGGAAACGAAGGTGACCGCCCAGATCGTCAGCGCCGTGTCGAACATGCTGGACAACGAGCCGATGCGCCGGACCATGTACGAGAACATGCAGCGCCTCGGCCCGGTTCCCTTCGATGCCGATGACCGGAAATATGCCGCCGAAATCCAGGCGACCCTGACGCCCGAAGATATCGGCAGCGAATATCGCAAGGCCGGTGTCGAGGCGCGGGAGAACACGCCGCTGTGCGACTTCATCGTGCCGTTCGACGCCCAGGGCGTCTCGATGCCCGGATCGACGGACGTGTCCGACGTCAGCTGGGCGGTGCCGACCATCGAGGCCCGGGTCGCCACCCACGCCATCGGCACGCCGGGCCATTCCTGGCAGGTCACGGCGCAGGGCAAGGCGCCGGCCGCGCACAAGGGCATGATCTATGCGGCCAAGGCGATGGCGGGAACCGCGGTCGATCTGGTGCGGGACGCGGATTTGCTGGCGGCCGCGAAGGCCGATCACGCCGCCCGCACGGCAAAGACGCCGTACCGGTGCCCGATCCCCGACGACGTGCAGCCGCCGCTTCAGCCGCGGCCGGAATAGGAGACTTTCTTCGGCGTGCCTGCCGCCGCACCGGGAGCCGGCAGGCGGGCCGAAAGCGCTCGGGTTTGGCGGCGGAAACGGCTGCGTTCCGATATTGTATACGATAGACATTTTGCCGCACTGCACTACACTTCCTTAATGCCGGACCGGATGCTCCGGAGCACAGTTTTGGACGTTCCCGATGAGTGTGACCCGACAGCTGCTTGTGGTGTTCTTTATTGCGGCTCTGATGGTGGGCGGCTGGACCTATTTCGGGCCGCGCCTCGGCATCAAGGAAGAGGCCGGCGGCCAGGCAGGGAGGGGCAAGGCCCGCGACACATCCGTCGTCGTCGCCGATGTGGCCTTCGTCAGGGAACGGCTCCGGACCGAGGCGGTCGGCACCGCCCGGGCCTACCAGTCGGCCCGGCTGCATCCGAGTGCCGACGGCCGGGTTATCGCCACGACGCTTGCTGCAGATGCGAAGGCAGCGAAGGGACAGGTCCTGCTCGAACTCGACCGCAAGGCCGAGACTCTGGCGGTTGATCTTGCCCGGGTCCGGCTGGAGGCCGCCCGGCGGGCCGCCGACCGGTTGGAAAAACTGCGCCGGAGCGGGGCATCGACACAGACGTCCTTGGACGACGCGGTCACGGCACTCGATGCCGCCCAGATTGAACTGGAACGGGCGCAGGTCGCCCTAGATGACAGGTTCTTGCTGGCGCCGTTCGACGGGCGCATCGGCATCACCGAGGTCGATATCGGGGACCGGGTCGATACCGGCACGGAGATCGCCACCCTCGACGACCGTTCCAGCCTGCTAGTCCGTTTCGAGGTGCCCGAGGGACTGCTCGGCCGGATCGTGGTCGGCGATGCGGTCACGCTGGCGCTCTGGACCGGTGACCGCTCTCCGATCGGCGGCGGTGAAATCTACGATATCGGCAGCCGCGTTGACGAGGCGACACGAACCTTTGTCGTGCGCGCGCGCATTCCCAACCCGGACGATCTGCTGCGTCCCGGGATGAGTTTCCGGGTGACGCTGGACGTCGAGGGCGAGACCCGCGCCAGCGTCCCCGAAGTGGCCATCCAGTGGGGCGGCGACGGGTCCTTCGTCTGGGCCGTTTCGGACGGTGTTGCCCGACGCCTGCCGGTCTCCATCGTGCAGCGGCAGGGGGCGACGGTCCTGGTCGATGCGGCTCTCGCCGCGGACGACAAGGTGGTGACCCAGGGGCTGCATCGCTTGCGCGAGGGCGCCAAGGTCGAGATTCTAAAGGGCAGCGGCCTGGAGCCGGCGCCGATCAAGGCGCAGCAGGACGCGACCACGTCATGACGACCGGCGGCGGTGCCTCGGAGAACGATCTCCCGTCCCTCAGTGTCCGCCGTCCCTGGCTGGCGCTGGTCCTCAATCTTCTGATCGCGCTTGCCGGTGTGGCCGCGATCATGGCGGTGGAAGTCCGCGAGTTGCCGAACGTGGACAGGCCCATCGTGTCTGTCCGCGGCATTCTCGACGGCGCTTCGCCGGAAACCATGGACAGTGAGGTCACCGGTCTGGTCGAGGGCGCGGTGGCGCGGGTCAACGGCGTCCAGCGCATCCGCTCTTCCAGCGAGGAGAACAATTTCCGGCTGCATGCGGAATTCAGCCCGTCGGCTGACCTGGACATCGCCGCCGCGGACATTCGCGAAGCGGTCAGCCGGGTCGAGCGGGACCTGCCGGAAAATGTCGAGCAGCTGACGGTGATCAAGGCCGATGCCGATGCCAGTCCGATCATGCAGCTTGCCGTGTTCGGACTCGGGCTGACCGAGGACGACCTGACCCATATCGTCGAGACCGACATCATCCCGGAACTGATCTCGATCGAGGGCGTCGCCGACGTGACGCTTTATGGCGACCGGGCGCGGCAACTGCGCGTGGTGCTCGACCCGATGCGGCTCAGCGCCTTCGCGTTTTCGGTCGCCGATATCATCGGTGCGCTGGAAAACGCTCCGTTCGACATTCCTGCCGGCAGTTTCGCCTCTCTGGACCAGGAACTGCTGGTGCGGGCGAACGCCACGGTGGAGTCGGCCAAGGAAGTCGAGGACATCATCATCCGCGGCGCCGTCCGGATCGGCGACGTGGCGCAGGTCTTCTTCGGACCCGAGGATCCGGAAAGCCTGGTCCGGGTCAATGGCGAGGAAGTGATCGGCCTCGGCATCATCCGGCAGGCGCAGTCCAATACCATCGAGATTTCGGAGAACGTGCACAAGGCGGTGTCCAGCCTGAACCGGCGATTCGAGCGGATCGAGGTGATGGTCACTTCCGACGACGCGCTGTTCATCGAGGGCTCGGTCTCCGAGGTGCTGTTCAGCCTGCTGCTGGCGGTCCTGATCGTCATCGTCACGCTCTGGGTTTTCCTCGGCTCACCGGCGGCCACCCTGATCCCCTGCATCTCCATTCCCGTCGCGCTGATCGGCTCGGTCGCCGCGATCTGGGCCTTCGGCTTCTCCATCAACATCCTGACCCTGCTGGCGCTGGTCCTGGCCACCGGCCTGATCGTCGACGACAGCATCGTCGTGCTGGAGAACATCCAGCGCCGGCGCGCGCAGGGGCTGGGCGGACGGGCCGCCGCCGTGCTCGGCTCCCGCCAGGTCTTCTTTGCGGTCATCGCCACCACGGCCACGCTGATCTCCGTCTTCGTGCCGATTTCCTTCCTGCCGAGCACGGCGGGACGGCTGTTCCGCGAGTTCGGCTTCGTGCTGGCCATCGCGGTGATGATCTCCTCCTTCGTCGCCCTGACCCTGGTGCCGGCCCTGTCGGCGCGGCTGGCGGACCGGGGGGAGGATCGTCTCGGCCTGCGCACGGTGCTGGGCCGGATCGGCAATCGGCTGGCCGATCTCTACGGCGCCACGCTGCGCGCCGTGCTGGCGGTGCCCATCGTCGTCATCGCCGCCTCGATTGCGCTCGGCGCGGGGGCCTGGGTCACCTTCACCATGCTGGACCAGGAACTGCTGCCGTCGGAGGATCGCGGCCGGATCTACATCATGGGTACCGGTCCGGACGGCGTCGGCCTGGAATACAGCAACAAGCAGGCCGACCTGATGGAGGCGGTGCTGCGGCCCTACGAGGAAAGCGGCGAGATCAGCTCGATCTACACTGTGGTCGGACGCTGGGATTTGAACCGGGTCTATATCTCCGCGCCGCTCGCGCCCTGGGGTGAACGGGCCCGGTCCCAGCAGGAGATCATCGCGGAGATCCGGCGCAAGCTGAACGCCATCCCGGGCATGCGCATGCGGGTCTACAGTCCGAACAGCCTCAACCTGCGCTCCGCCGGCAGCGGCGTCGAGGTGGCGCTGGTCGGCAACGATTATCTCCGGCTCTACGAGGTCGCCAAGCAGATGGCGCGGGCGATCGAGGACCGGCTGCCGGATCTCTCCGACGTCCGGATCTCCTACCAGCCGACCCAGCCGCAGCTCTCGGTCAATATCGACCGCCGGCGGGCCTCGGATCTCGGGGTCGATCTGGACGATCTGGCGGACGTGCTGCAGGTCAATATCGACGGGCTGAAGGTCGCCGATCTCAATGTCCGCGACGAATCCATCCCGATCCGGCTGGAGGCCATCGGCGGGGCGATCGACGATCCGACAGACCTGACCAACCTCTATGTGCGTACCGCCAGCGGCCAGCTGATCCCGATGTCGAGCCTGGTCACCCTCAAGGAAGAGGGGGTTGCGGCGGAACTCGACCGGCACGCGCAGCGCCGGGCGGTGGAAA
Source organism: Nisaea sp. (assembly GCF_040217065.1). Taxonomy (GTDB): domain Bacteria; phylum Pseudomonadota; class Alphaproteobacteria; order Thalassobaculales; family Thalassobaculaceae; genus Nisaea. The sequence continues at coordinate 385,303 of NZ_JAVJNX010000004.1, read as the reverse complement.
TCGACGCGGATCTGAAGCCGGGCATGCCGCTCGGCGACGCCATCGCCGATATCCAGGCGCTGGCCGACGAGATCCTGCCGGACGATGTCACCCTGATCCTGCTCGGCGAGGCCGAGGCACTGCAGGAGACCTCGCACGAGGTCGCGATCACCTACGCCATCGCCATCGTCGTCGTCTTCCTGGTGCTGGTCGCCCAGTTCGAAAGCGTGACCAGCGCCGCCATCGTCGTGCTGACGGTGCCCTTCGGGATTGCCGCCGCGGTCTATGCCCTGCTGCTGACCGGCACCTCGGTGAATATCTACAGCCAGATCGGGTTGGTCATGATGATCGGGTTGATGGCGAAGAACGGGATCCTCGTGGTCGAGTTTGCCGACCAGCTGCGCGACCGCGGATTCGGCGTGCGGCAGGCGGCGGAACGGGCGGCGCAGGTCCGTCTGCGGCCGATCGCCATGACCATGGTATCGACCATCCTCGGCGGCCTGCCGCTGATCCTCAGCACCGGTCCCGGCGCCGAGGCGCGCAGCGCCATCGGCTGGGTCGTGTTCGGCGGCCTCGGCCTGGCGGCGGCCTTCACCCTGTATCTGACGCCGGTGCTCTATGTGGTGCTGGCCGGCCTGTCCTCGGCCCGGGCCAATGCGGCCAGCAAGCTGGAGGACGAACTGGGCCAGGCCCGCGCCATTCCCGACGTCGCCGAGGCAGAGGAACAGCCGGCCGAGTGATGCTGTCCGCGTCAGCCGCCGGAGAGCAACCGCATGGCGCGCTGTTTCGCCGGCTCCCAGGCCTCGGGATTGACAATGGCCTCGGGCGGCTCGCCGGACAGCGCCTGCAGCATCTTCGTCGCCACCGCCATGGCGCTGCCCGACATGAAGCTTTCCGTCAGCCCGCCGACATGCGGGGACAGCAGCAGGTTGTCGAGCGCCAGCAGCGGATTGTCCGGCCCGACAGGCTCGACCTCATAGACATCGAGCGCGGCGGCACGGATCCAGCCTTCCGTCAGTGCCCGGTGCAGGGCATCCTGGGAGACGATCTTGCCGCGCGCCGTGTTTACCAGGCAGGCATGGGGCTGCATCTGCCGCAGCGTCTGCTCGTTGAACATATGCCGGGTCTCGTCGTTCAGCTCGGCATGCACGGAGACATAGTCGGCCTTGCCCAGCAGCTCTTCCAGCGTCGGGCAGAGCGTGGCGCCGACGCTCGCGGCATGTTCCGGGCTGACATGGGGATCGTAGGCCAGCACGGTCATGTTGAAGGCGGCACTGCATTTCCGCGCCATCTCGCTGCCGATCTGACCGAGCCCGACGATGCCGAGCACACCGTCCTGCAGGTCGCGGATGATGTTGTGCTTCTGCAGCCGGTCTTCCCAGCCGCGTCCGGCGCGCATGATCGCGTCATGCTCCCGGCCGTGCCTGGAGAGACCGAGCAGCATGAACAGCGCGTGCTCGGAAACGGGAATCCGGCCAAAACCGGGATTGTTGCAGACGATGACGCCGCGCCGGGTCGCGGCCTCAACGTCGACCGCGTCGGTGCCGCGTCCCGAGGTGTGGATGATCACCAGATCCTCCGCTGCGTCGATCACCTCTGCGTCGGCCAGGTTCGGATAGCGCGGGCTGATCGCCTGCGCGGTTCTGGCGCTTTCCAGAAGCTCCTCTCGGCTTGGAGCGGGAAGGATCGTCAGATCGGAACGGGCGGCCAGATGGGCCTCGCCGTCCGGATGATAGAGATGGCCGATCAGCAGAATCTTGGGCAGCATGTTTTGGACTCCGGGACGCGCGGCGGAAAGTCGCCAGGCACGATGGTCCCGCGAAACGGCCCGGCGGACAAGTTGCGTGCCGTCACGGAAGCCGTCACAGAAACCGATTAAAGACCCAGAACAGGGTGGCGGAGATCAGACCGGCGGCAGGAAAGGTGACGGCCCAGACGGCGAGAATGCGGATGGCGTCGTCGCGCCGGATCAGCATCCGCTGCTTCTTCCGTTTCGCACCCCTCTCGATCACCCGTTTCTCCTGGTCGCGGCGGGTCCGGAACTCGCGATAGATGCCGATCCCGAAGATGGCACCGACGGCAATCTGGGTGGTGCTGACCGGCAGGCCGATCCAGGAGGCGGCGGAGACCGTCGACGCCGTGGCCATGGCGATCGCATAGGCCCGGATCGGATTGATCTTGGTGATCCGCGTGGCCACGACCCGCACCATGCCGGTGCTGAAAAACAACACGCCGCAAGCCAATCCGAGCGCGCCAAGCAGAAGGATCCAGATCGGGATGGTGAAAGAAAGGTCGAGATCTGCCGTCTCCTGCACATGCAGGATCGCCGTGACCGGGCCGACGATGTTGGCGATGTCGTTGGCGCCGTGCGAGAAGGCGAGAAATCCGCCGGCCGCGATCAACGGCAGCCGGAACAGGGACCGAACGGACTGGCCCTTGTTTGCCAGCCCGATCGAGGCGCGGCGGATATAGGGGCCCGACAGGACCAGCGCGGCGATGAATGCAGCGAGTGTTGTGGTGACCAGAACCGGCGTCTGCGGCGCCCAGACATTGGCAAGGCCTTTTGAGATCAGATAGAGCGTGAACAGCGTCGCCATGGCCGCGATCAGGAGCGGGATCCAGGTGCGCGCGGCCCGCAGCTTGTCCTGCACGTCCAGCAGCTCGGCCTTGATGAAGGCGAGAATCAGGATGGCGGCGGCGGCACTGATTACCGGGGAGAGGAACCAGCCGAGCGTGATCAGGGATATTTCCGGCCAGATCACGGGCCCGGTACCGATGGCGAAGACAGCCACGCCGACGATGCCGCCGACAATCGAGTGGGTGGTTGAAATGGGGACCCGGACGAAATTCGCGGCATTGATCCAGAGGGCGGCGCCGGCGAGGGCCGCGAGCATGCCGTGGACGAATTGCACAGGATCCTGCACCGCGTTCTGATCGACGATCCTGTAGGCGATCCGCCCGGCGACATGCTCGCTGGCAAACAGGGCCCCGGCTGTCTCGGCCACGGCGGCAAGCAGCAGGGCGGCGCCCAGGGGCAGGACGCGTGCGCCGACGATCGGAGCAACCGAGTTGGCGACGTCGTTGGCGCCGATATTGAGGGCCATATAGCCGCCGGTCAGGGCGACGACGGCGGAAAGCAGGGCGTCCTGGGGGCTGCCGAAGAAATAGCCGGTCAGAAAGGCCGCACCCGCAAGAACCAGTACCAGCAGACATTGTCCGCGCGACAATGTCGCCGGTCTGCCGGGAGCATTGTCCGTCGCGCCGCGCCCGAAGACCCTATCAAGGATTGAATGATCAAGTTGCATGCGGTCAATCTGGTCGCGTGGCGGTGCCTGTTTGCAGGGAGCGGTCTCGTCCCGCTGCCGCAGTATGAGTCAGCCGGGGCGGGAGGAAAAGTGCGCGCTGCCGGACAGGCTAGGGATTGCTGTTCAGCGCCGCCTCGACCTCGGTCCGTCGCGGCATCGGTCCGACAGCGCCGAAGCCGCGGGTCGACAGTGCGGCTGCCATGTTCGCATAGCGCCCTGCCGCGAAAGGATCGCCGCTCCGGAGATATTCGGCGAGAAAGCTGCCGTCGAAGGTGTCGCCGGCCCCGGTCGCGTCCCTGGCCTCCGTGGTATGCCCGGGGATCCGGCGCCGGTCGGCGGGCGTGGCGACGAGACAGCCCGCGTCGCCGAGGGTCAGCGCGACGGTATCCGCGCCAAGCGCGAGGTAGAAGTCGGCGATCGCGTCGGGATCGCTCTTGCCGGTCAGGAGCACGGCATCGTCCAGGCCGGGCAAGGCGATATCCGTTGCCGCCATGGCGGCATGGATTACGGCGCGGGCCCGGTCCAGCGGCCAGAGCTTGAGCCGGAGATTCGGATCGAAGGAGATTTTCACCCCAGCCTCCCGGGCAACCGCGATGGCCGCGAAGGCGGTGTCCGCCGCGCTCTCGGAAATGGCCAGACTGATGCCGGAAATATGCAGCACCTTCGAGGCGCGGATCATGTCGCCGGAGAGAAAGGCTGGTGTCATCCGGCTCGCTGCCGATCCGGCACGGTGATAGCTGAACCGGTGCCCGTCCGGGCCGTGGCTGACGAAGTAGAGGCCGGTATGGCCGTCATCCGTGACGTCGACGCCGCGCGTGTCGATGCCTTCTTCCGCCCAGAGCGTCATGAAGCTGTCGCCGAACGTGTCCCGCCCGATCCGGGTCAGGTAGCCGACCGAGGCGCCCTGCCGGGCCGCCGCGACGGCGGCGTTCGAGGTGTCGCCACCATGCCCGGCGAGATAGCGCCCGTCCGGCTGCTGGTTGAACTCCAGCATCGGCTCGCCGAGGCAGAGCAGGTCCGGAAAACCGGTCATGAATTCACCGCGGCGAAAGCCCGGGCCACGGCTTCCCGGACCGGTCCCGGATCGTTGGCCTTCAGGGCCGGGACGGAGACGAGTTCGCCGCCCATGCCGAGGCAGAGGGCGCCGGCATCCAGATAGGCTTTCGCCGTTTCCGGCGAAACGCCGCCGGTCGGCATCAGGGGGATCTCCGGATAGACCGATTTGATGGCCTTCAGGAAGCCGGGGCCGCCGCATTCCCGGGCCGGGAAGATCTTCACGATGGCCGCGCCGGCGGCCCAGCGCGCTTCAACCTCGCTCGGTGTCGCCGCGCCGGGCAGGTAGGGCAGACCCGCCGCCGCCGCCGCTTCCGCGACGCCGGGCGCCGCCCCGGGGGAGACAAGGAACCGGGCACCGGCCCCGGCGGCCGCGATGGCCTGCGCCGGGGTGCGCACGGTACCGGCCCCGATCAGCGCGTCGGGAGCTGTCCGGGCAAAAGTCTCGATGACGCGGTGCGCATCCGGTGTGGTGAAGGTCAGCTCAAGGGCCTGCATGCCCGCATCCAGCAGCCACTCGCAGGCCCGGATCGCAAGGTCTGCACTCGGCGTCCGGATCACCGGTACCACCTTGATCGCCTCAAGGCGCGCGCGCAGCGCTTCTGCCCGATTTTCCGACATGCCCCGTTTCCCCATTTGTTTTGCCTGAGTCTCCACGATTCCGCCCTTCAGGACAAGAGCATCGCGGCCCGGCGGGACAAAGGGAACGGGCGGCGCTAGGCTGTCGGGAAAACGGAACGGGAGAAAGAAATGCTGAGTTCCGATCAGGCCGCCCGGTATCACGAGGACGGCTATGTCATCCCGGATTTCCGTCTCGGTGCGGAGGCGCTGGAGGAGATCAGGGCGCTGCATGCGGCTTTGCTGCAGCGGCATCCGGAATTCGGGGACTATTGCTCCGCTCTTCTTGATTATGAGCCGGCTTTCAGGAAATTCGCCGAGAGGCCCGAGATCCTCGACATGGTCGGCCAGCTCATCGGGCCGGATATCGCGCTCTGGAACATGAGCTTCTTCGCCAAGCCGGCGCATGGGGGCAAACGGACGCCATGGCACCAGGATGGCGAATACTGGCCGATCCGGCCGCTCGCGACCTGCACCGTCTGGCTCGCCGTGGACGAGGCGACAAAGGAGAATGGCTGCCTGAAATTCATCCGCGGCTCACACAAGGACCAGCGTCTCAAGGCCCACAACCGCACCGAGGCGACGGATGTGACCCTGAACCAGGAACTCGATCCCTCTGCCTATGACGAGTGTGCGGCGGTCGATCTGGTGCTGAAACCCGGCCAGATCTCCCTGCACGACGTCTATCTGCTGCATGGATCGGAAGCGAACCATTCGGACAAGCCGCGCCGTGGCATGACCATGCGTTTCATGCCGACGACGAGCCTGTTCGACCGCGAGCTGGCAAAGCGCAAGTCTGAGAGCCAGAAGATCCGCGACCAGTCGGGCCAGAAGGTGTTCCTGATGCGGGGCGAGGACCGGACCGGCCGGAACCGGTTCGAGAATGCCTGAGAGTCAGGTGCGCCGCTTCAGCAAGAGCCGGCGGACCATCTCGGGCGCTTCGCCGAGATAATTCTCCGGCCTGGTCAGGGCCTCGACGCTGTCCCGGTCGAGGGCACCGGAGATCTGCGGCTCGGCCATCAGCGCGTCGAGGAACGTCGCCTCGCCGGAGAGCGCCTTGCGGCAGCAATCATAGACCACGTCATGGGCCACCTGCCGGCCGATATGCGGGGCCAGCCCCATCATCACCGCCTCGGCGACGATCAGGCCCTTTGTGGTGTCGAGCACCTGGCGCATGGCGTCGGGCCGGACTTCCAGCCCCTCGAGCACTTCCGCCGCCGCCGCGAGGCCGCCGGAGGCGACGATGAAGGCGGTGGGCAGGGCGTGCCATTCGACATGCCACTGGCCGGTGGCGCGCTCATGATCCTGCACCATCGCGTCAAGCATGGCGCTGTGCTGCTCGCGTACGATCTTGGCCGCAGCCAGCATCATCTCTGACGAGATCGGGTTGCGCTTCTGCGGCATGGTCGAAGAGGCGCCGCGCCCGGCAACGTAGGGCTCCAGCACTTCGCCGGTTTCGGTTTGCATCATCAGCATGATGTCATAGCCGATTTTGCCGATGCTGGCGGAGACGAGGGCGAGGAAGCCGGTGACCTCTGCGAAGCCGTCGCGGATGGTGTGCCAGGTGATGTCCGGCACGGCGAGGCCGAGTTCCTCTGCCAGCGCCGCTTGCGTCGCGAGGCCATTGCCTGAGAGTGAGGCGAGGGTGCCGGCGGCGCCGGAAAACTGCACGACCTCGACCCGGCCGCGCAGCTCGGCAAGGCGGGTGCGGTGCCGGTCGATGGCGGACAGCCAGGTCGCGGCCTTGAAGCCAAAGCTGACCGGCAGGGCGTGCTGCAGGTGGGTGCGGCCCGCCATCGGGGTGTCGGCATGTTCTTCAGCGAGCTTGGCCAGCGCGGTGGCGATCCGTTCCAGATATTCCTCGACGATATCGAGACCGGCGCGGATCTGCAGCACGTCGGCGGTGTCCATGATGTCCTGGGTGGTCGCCCCCCAGTGACAGAATTGCCCGAGCCCGTCCGGCGCCCAGCCCGAAAGCTGCTCGACAAGCGGCAGGATCGGGTAGCCCACGATCTGGGTGCGGGCGGACAGCGTGTCCATGTCGATCTTGTCGATGTCGGCGGCGTCGGTGATCGCCTTCGCCGCCTCTTCCGGAATCAGGCCAAGCTTCGCCTGTGCCCGGGCCAGCGCCGTTTCCACGTCGAGATAGAGCCCGAGCATGGTGTCGTCCTCGAACAGGCCGCGCATGTCGGTGGTGCCGAACATGTCTCCGTAGATGCTGGATTTGACGACGATGGACGGCATGGAAAGACTCCGTTTGAGGGTACGGGGACGAGACTACATCAGAAGCCGAGCACGAACACCAGTGCCAGCCCGGCAGCAAAGGCCGCGATGGCGCGCAGGCCGGATGCGGCATTGACGAGGCTCCAGCTTGTCAGGGCCAGCCCGGCGCCGAGCTTGACGAAGGCAGCCAGCGCCAGAAGCGGCGTGTCGGTGAGCGCGATCAGGGACGGGTTCGCCACCATGCCCAGCGGCACGATATAAAGGCCGATACCAAGCCGCATGGCGTTACCCGCGACCTTCAGCCAGGGTGCGTCGGCCATCCCGGCGGCGATAAAGACCGTGCCGCAGACCGGCGGTGTGATGGTCGAGAGCAGGGCGTACCAGAAGACGAAGAGATGCGCCGTCAGCGGCGGCAGGCCGAGTTCCTGCAATGCCGGGCCCGCGACGGAAATGCAGATTACATAGGCGGCGGTCGTCGGCACTTCCATGCCGAGGATCAGGCAGGCCAGCGCGGTCAGCAGCAGGGCGGCCCAGAGCTGGCCACCGGAGAAGGCCAGGATGGCCGAGGTCACCTTGACGCCGAGCCCGGTCATGTTCAGCACGCCGACAATGATCCCGGCGCAGAGGATGATCGAGGCGATCATGGCGATCTGCCGGGCGGCGTCGATTGCTGCGCTGGAGAGACGGCCCCAGGTGGCTTTCAACCCGGCGAAACCGTCCGGGTTCAGCGGCAGCATGGCCGCGGCGGCGAAGATCGCCACACCGGCGGCATATTGCGGCGTGTAGCCGGTGCCGAACAAAACGGCCAGCAGGGCGCCGAACGGGATGACGAAGAAGGGCAGTGTGCGCAGCACGGCGCGCCGGTCCGGGATCTCGGAGGCATCCATCGCCCTCAGACCGTCGCGGGCGGCGAACCAGTCGATGCCGAACCAGACAGCGGCGAAGAACAGGATGGCGGGCAGGATCGCGGCGGCGACGATGGTGTCGTAGGTGGTCGCCAGCAGCTCCACCATGACGAAGGCGCCCGCGCCCATCAGCGGTGGCATGATCTGCCCGCCCGAGGAGGCGACGGCCTCGACGGCGGCGGCGAGCGGCGCCGGATAGCCGAGACGGCGCATGGTCGGAATGGTGAAGGCGCCGGTGGAGGCGACATTGGCCGATGCCGAGCCGCTGATCGAGCCGAACAGGGCCGAGGCGAGCACGGAGACCTTGGCGGCCCCGCCCTTCAGCCGTCCGGCCAGCCGGGTGGCGACATTCATGAAACCGGTGCCGCCATGCCCCGCGCCGACCAGGGCGCCGAGCACGATGAAGACGGCAACGACATTGACGGAGACACCGGTGAGCGGCCCCCAGATCCCGCCCTCGGCAATGACCAGGGTGCCGAGCAGGCTGTCGAACGGCAGGCCTGGATGGCCGAACTCGCCCGGCAGATGCTCGCCGAAGAGACCGTATAGCAGGGCTATGACGGCGAATGCCGGGAGGGCCAGCTTCACGGCCCGGCGGGCCATCTCCAGCACGATCAGGAGGATCAGGATGCCGCCGGCGCGCTGCAGCCAGCCTTCGGTATAGCCGTACTGGTCCCCGAGCGCATCGACCTGCCACGCGATATAGAGGCAGATGGCGATACCGGCGACCGCCAGCAGCCAGCCCGAAATCCTGGAGACGAGAGAGCCGCCCGCTCCGATGACGAAAATCCAGGGCAGGGCCAGTGCCAGATGGACCGGGCGCACGACCAGGTTCGGCAGCAGGCCGGTGAAGATCAGCGTGACATGGAACGCGACGGACCCGAAGGCAAGCAGGGCGACGAGTGCTGCCGCGCCAGTGAATGGCACGGCCCGGTCATTGGCGGAAGGGAGCATCGGTGCACTCTCGGTCGCGTATCGGGGTGGGGCAGGCGCGGGAGACGGCGATCCGTCTCCCGCTGGGTGTGGTGTGGCTTACTTGATGGCGTCGGGAATGGCGACGCCGGCTTCCGCATAGTAGCGGGCCGCGCCCGGATGCAGCTTGCCGATCACATTGGCCAGCATTTCCGGCTTCACGCCGTCCCACCATTTGGCGGATTTTCCCATGGACCCCTTGGCGTCCCAATAGGCCTTGGTCAGCGTGTAGGCGTCATCGTCGCTCATCTTCGTCGTGGTGTAGGCGACGACCGGCAGGGAGGTGGTGTTCACGTCTTTATCGATGCCCGGATATGTTCCGGCCGGGATCACCAGTTTGGTGCGCTTGGTTGCCTTGATCTGCTCGTCGGACATGGAGAGCAGCCGGACCTCGGCGCCCGCGGCGGCCTCGATCACGTTCGGCGCCGGGTAGGAGCCTGCGGTGGCAAAGCCGTCGACCTGGCGGTTCTTCAGGGCGGGAACCGCAGCGTTCAGCTCGGCATCGACCAGCTTCACCTTGCCGTCGAGACCGAACAGCGTAAAGTTCTTGGCGGCCTCGCTGGCGCCGAAGCTTCCCTTGCCGATGATGAAGCTCTTGCCGTCGAGATCGGCGAACGTCTCCACGCCGCTATCGCCGCGAACGACGTAATGCATGGTCAGGGACGGGATCGGGAACAGGGCGCGGATGGATGTGTAATCCGTGCCGTCCTCGAACTTGCCCTTGTTGGCCATGGCCAGCTTCACCAGTACCGGCGGCGTGGTGAAAACATAATTGCCCGGACGGCGGGCGCTTTCCTTGACGTTCTGGACCGAGCCCTGGCTTTCCTCGACGGTCAGCACCATGGCGCCGCCGGTGGATTTCTTCACCGCTTCGGCGACCTGAACGGCCATCTGGTAGTAGGACGAGGTTGATTTCGCGGACTTGTAGGTCACGCGGGTTTCGGCACCGGCATCGGCGGTGAAAAGCAGCGGGGCTGTCAGGGCTGCGCCAAGCACGCCGGCACGCAGCAATGTTGTGATCTTTTTCATTGTTCCTCCCAGTGGAAAAGCATATGGCGGTCGAGTGGTAAGCATCTTGTCAATGACGGGCAAGGGGCTTCTGAAGATAACAGCCGTGTCGCAGAATTTCTGCGAAATCATGGTGGAATACCCGGCCATGACATAATGAGGGAAGGACCAGTGCATGCAGTATGACCTGACTATTCTGGATGGCGGTTTCTCCCGCGAGCTCGAACGCCTCGGCGCGCCGTTCCGGCAGCCTGAATGGTCCGCGCTGGCCCTGATGGAAACACCGGAAATCGTCGAGCAGGCGCATATCGAATTCATCAAGGCCGGAGCCGAGGTGATCACCACGAACAGCTATGCCGTCGTCCCGTTCCATATCGGCGAAGAGCGTTTCGCCAGTGACGGAAGGCGGCTGATCGAATTGTCCGGGACGCTGGCCCGTTCAGCGGCGGATAAATATCCAGGCGTGCGGGTTGCCGGCTGCATCCCGCCGCTGTTCGGTTCCTACCAGCCGGGGGATTTCGATGCGGAGCGGGCACCGGCCCTGCTGGCGGAATTTGTCGGCGGGCTCGCCTCTTTTGTCGATCTCTGGCTGATCGAGACGACCAGCAGCATCGCCGAAATGGCGGCGGCGGCAGAGGCAACGGCGTCAGCGCCGAAACCGCTCTGGGTCGCCTATACGCTGGATGATGACGGTGATCTGTCAGATGCACCGAGGCTGCGCTCCGGCGAGGCTGTCCGCGATGCGGCGGCCGCGGCGGCGCGCTGCGGTGCGGAGGCGGTGCTGTTCAACTGCAGTGTGCCGGAAGTGATGGATGGCGCCCTGCGTGAAGCCCGCGCCGCCCTGCCGCTATCGATCCGGACCGGCGTCTATGCGAACGCTTTCGGCAAACCGGCAAGCGGACTGGCCGCGAATGACGGGTTGAGCGAAATGCGCAAGGATCTCGATCCGCCGGCCTATCTGGCGTGGGCCCTGAAATGGCGCGGCATGGGGGCCTCGATCATCGGCGGCTGCTGCGGAATCGGTGCCGCCCATATCGAAGTCATGGCCCGCGCGCTGAAAAGCACGGATCAATCGTCGTAGGCGAAACGCAGCGCGTCGTAGCGGGCGCCGTAGATCGTCTGGTCCACGGCGCCGGTCCGGCGCATGCCGGCCTTCTCGTAGAAGCCGACCGCCCGGTCATTCCCGGCCAGGCAATAAAGCTCCATGCCGGGGCCGGCCAGCCTGCGGCAATGGGCAAGGAGGGCCTTGCCGATGCCGCCGCCATGCAGGCTTGGGTCGACATGCAGGGATTCCAGCTTGGCGCCTTCCAGGATGGCCATCGCGACGATGATGCCATCCCGTTCGCCGATGAGAAAGGTCACGCCGTCGTCTTCCAGCAACTCGCGCCATTTCGGACGGTCCGGCGCGGCGCTGGCGACCAGGTCCGCTTCCGGAACCAGGCCGTCATAGGCAAGCAGCCGTGCCGCGCAGTAAATCTCCGCGACACGGGGAATATCCGCCTGTGTTGCCGACCGTATGGTCAGTCCGCTCACGCGCCCGTCCATTCTGAGACGACGGTCTCCAGATCCGGGCGTTTACGTTCCGACGGTGGATTGGCGGCGCTGCCGATATAGACGAAGCCGATGATCTCGGTCTCGGCGGAATGGCCGAGGGCCTTCTTCACGCCAGAGTCGAAAGCCGGCCATTCGGTCAGCCACTGGGCGACATAACCAAGGGCATGGGCCGCGTTCAGCAGGTTCATGCAAAGCGCGCCACCGGACATCTGCTGCTCGATCAGCGGCACCTTGTGATCAGGATGCAGGTTGGCGGTGACGACCAGAAGAACCGGTGCCCGGCCTGGCCGCTCCCGCTCGAAGGCGATCATGTTCTCGGTGGCGTCCGCACCCCAGATCTCGGCAAAGCGGCTGGCGAAGACGGCACCGAGCGCGGCCTGACCGGTTTCGTGCAGCACCTGGATGCGCCAGGGGCCGATCTTGCCGTGATCCGGAACCCGGATGCCGGCGGTGAGGATTTTCTCCAGCTCGCTCGCATCGGGGCCCGGCCCGACCATGTCCTTGACGACGACGGAACGGCGGGTGAGGAGCAGATCGATAGCTTCCACGCGATTGGTCCTTAGAGTTTGTTGGATCGAATAGGGACTAGATCGGTTCTATTTCAATCGATGCAATCTGAAAAGTCCTGGCGATGGAAATTCGTCACAGCAATTCAGCGCTCGGCATCCTCGCCGCGGGGCGGCGTCCATTCCCGGTCGGGCAGGTTCTTGCCGGCGAGACGGTCCGAGCGCATGACCTGCATCAGCTCGTCGAGCCGGGTCCGGACAGCGGTGATGTATTTCTTCCCCATCCCGGCAGCCCAGTGTTCACGCAGGATATCGACCGTCTGCATGTCGTGACGGCGGAAAGCACGGACTTTCTGCTCGGCCCGGAACGGATGCAACCCGAGTTCCTTCAGGGTGTGGCGTCCGAGCGCGAGGGCGCCTTCGAAAACTTCGCGCTCGATCACATGGGCGCCGGCATTTTCCAGCTCGTAGAGATGGTGCCGGTCGAAGGCGCGGGCGACGATCCGGCATTTCGGGAAATGTTCCGAGACATGCCGGACGAGCGCGGTCTGCTGGTCCTGATCGTCGAGCGCCGCAACCAGAACCTCGGCCTCGGCCAGACCGGCAGCCTCGAGCAGATCGGGTCTGGTCGCATCACCGTAATAACTGTGCACGCCGGTCTGCCGCATCCGCTCGACCAGATTGGGGTCGTGGTCGAGGACGACGATCTTGTAGCCCTCGGCCATGAGCAGGCGGGCGATGATCTGGCCGACGCGGCCGACACCGGCAATCACGATTGTGCCCGGCTCCGGGATCTCGTCGGCCTCTCGGCTGACCGAGCTGACGGTCCGCGGCAGGACATAGCGTTCGAACAGGATGAACATCAGCGGTGTCAGCAGCATGGTGACTGCAACGGAGAGGATCAGGATCTCCACCAGACTGCCGGCGAGGGCCCCGCTCGATCCGGCGAATCCGAACAGCACGAAGGCGAATTCGCCCGCCTGCGCCAGCCCGAGACCGAACATCCAGGTATCCTGCCAGGGCAGCCGGAATATGCCCGCCAGTGCGAGCAGGACCAGGGCCTTGACCAGGATGATGCCGAGCGCGATGCCAATGATCAGGAAAAACTCGGAGAACAGCAGCCCGAAATCGATACCCGCGCCGACGGAGATGAAGAAAAGGCCGAGCAGCAGCCCCTTGAACGGTTCGATATCGCTTTCGATGGCATGCCGGTATTCGCTTGTGGAAAGAACGACGCCGGCAAGGAAGGCCCCGAGCGCGGCGGAAACCCCGACAAGATCCATCAGCAGAGACGTGGCGACGACGATCAGCAAAGCCGCTGCGGTGAAGAGTTCCCGCATCTGGGCGGCGGCGATCAGGCGGAAGGCCGGACGGACCAGAAAGCGTCCGGTCAGGATGATGAAGGCAATGGTGGCAACGATGACGAGGGTCTGGAACCAGCCGGGATAGCCGTCGATGAGACTTCCATGGGCGGCCGGGTCGGCGGCATTGGCCGGGACCAAGGCGACCGGATCGCCAACGGCAAGCAGCGGCAGCAGGGCCAGCATGGGGATGACCGCGATATCCTGAAACAACAGGACGGAAAAGGATGACTGCCCGCCCCGGGATCGCATCCAGCCCTTTTCGTTCAGGGTCTGCAGCACGATGGCCGTCGAGGAGAGCGCCAGGGTCATGCCGATGACCAGAGCCGTCTGCCAGACGAACCCGGCGGCCATCGCGGCCGCCGTCAGCGCGGTCGTGGTCAGCAACACCTGGAGCCCGCCGAGACCAAGCAGCTGCCAGCGCATCCGCCAGATCATCTGTGGTTCAAGCTCCAGGCCGATCAGGAACAGCATGATGACCACGCCGAACTCGGCGAAATGCTTCACCGTTTCGGTTTCCGCACCGGCGACGATGCCGAGCACCGGGCCGATGGCGATACCGGCGAAGAGATATCCCAGCACGGAGCCGAGGCCGAGCCGGTGGGACACGGTGACTGCGATCACGGCGGCGAGCAGGTAGATGAAGGCGTCCTGGAAGAACCCCATCAGACGCCAGCCGGTTCTGATGCGATAATCTCGTCGAGGACATCATTCAGGAGCGGCACCGCGGCGGCTTTCTTGAGATCCAGCCTGCCATCGCGCAGTGCGGTCAAAAGACGGCGATAGTCGCTGACGACATCATCGAGGCGCTTCTCCTCCGCGGCATCCTCGGCCGAGAAAACCCCGAACGGAGCGAGATAGTGCATGCCGCAGAATTTCGCGGTCTGCTCGAAGGGAGAGAACATCGTCCGCAGTTCGTTTTCGTACCTTCCCCGTTTCCTGTAGGCTTCGCGGGCCGTGCCGCAGGTGGCGACCTGGAGCAATGATTTTCCGGCCAGCGCGGTGCCGTCCGAGCCATAGGCAAATCCGTGCTCGAACACCAGGTCCTGCCATTCCTTCAGCAGGGCGGGGCTGGAATACCAGTAGACCGGATGCTGGAATATCAGGATGTCCGTCTCCTGCAGGCGCTGCTGCTCCCGGTCGATATCGATGTCGAAGTCCGGATATTCTGCATAGAGATCAGCGAAGGTCACGCCTTCAATGGCACGCGCCGCGGCCATCAGCGCCGTGTTCGCGACGGACCGGTCGGTTCTCGGATGGGCGAAGAGAACCAGAATGCGTGCCATTTTTCATAATCTCCCCCGGACTCAATCCTTCAACAGACATGAGGCCGTACGGCCCGAATGTCCAGACGTCCGGGAGCCGCCAGCCTGAAAGCCAGCAATCAGGCGTTCAGCCGGGATATCGCAAGCGCGACCGCCTTGGCTCGCGGGACCATCGTGTCGAGCCTGCAATATTCGTCGATCGAGTGGGCGCCGCCGCCGACCGGCCCTGTGGAGCACAGGGTCGGGGTGCCGACCTGGGCGGTGAAGCCGCTATCCGCGCTGCCGCCGGAATATTCGCCATCGATGGTCATGCCAAGCTCGGACGCGCCGCTGACATAGATGTCGAAAACGTTCTGGCTATCGCCGGACATGGTGAGCGGCAGAAAGCCGCGCTCCTGAACGACGCGGGTTTCCGTTCCGGGCAGATGGGTGGTGTCGAGAATGGCCTGGATGTCGCGCCAGACCTGCTCGCGCTGCTCCATGGTCTTGAAACGGACGTCCACCTCAGCGGAACAGAGCGGGGCGACGGTGTTGACGGAACTGCCGCCGGAAAGCAGGCCGACATTGACCGTGACGCCGGTTTCGAAATTGGTGAGCGTGTGCAGGGCCTGGATCTTGCGGGCCATTTCCTCGATCGCGCTGACGCCTTTTTCCGGCTGTCCGCCGGAATGGGCGGCGACACCGGTAATCTCGAACTTGAAGAAGGATGCCCCCTTGCGTCCTGTCACCACATTGCCGGACTCGCGGCCGGGTTCGGCGTTGAACACGGCCCGGGCGCCGCGTGCCGTCGCCTCGATCACCGGCCGGCCCGACGGCGATCCGATTTCCTCGTCGCCGGTATAAAGGGCGACCAGCGGGAAGGGGGCGCCGCCGAACTTGTGGAAGGCTTCCATGATGAAGGTGTTCATCACCAGACCGGATTTCATATCCATCACGCCGGGGCCGTAGGCGATATCGCCGTCCCGGGTGAAGGGGCGGTCTGCAACGGTGCCGTCCGGAAAGACGGTGTCCCGGTGGCCCATCAGCACGATATGCCGGTTGGCCCCGCCCGGAGCGGCGGAGATTTCGGCCCGGATGCAGTCTCCGAAGCTCTCGGCGCCGGTGCGTTCCGTCTTGATCCCGGCAGCATTCAGATGGGCTTCGATCTTCGCGCCGACCGCATCGACACCAGCCTTGTTGTAGCTGCCGGATTCCGTGTTCACCAGCTCTTCAAGCAGGTCGGTCATGGCGTCGCGCTGGCCATCCAGCCAGTTCAGAACCTCATCGATGGGTTTGCCGGTCATGTCGTGTCCTCAAGTTTCGGGAAAGGGGATCAGATATTTACGGAGAAGCCGCCATCGACCGGAATGGCCGTGCCGGTGACGAAATCGGAGGCGGCGGCGGAAAGGAACACCGCGACGCCGGCCAGGTCTTCGGGGTCGCCCCAGCGCTCGGCCGGAGTGCGGTTCTGGATGCGATCGTGCAGCCCGTCGACATCGATGCGGGCCTGCCGGGTCAGATCGGTATTGATCCAGCCGGGCAGGATGGCGTTCACCTGAATGTTGTCCGATGCCCAGGCCACGGCCTGCGATTTGGTGAGCTGCACGATGCCGCCCTTGCTGGCGGCATAGGCGGCGCCGTAGCTGGAGCCGAAAATCGACAGCATGGAGCCGATATTGATGATCTTTCCGCCCTTGGCTGACAGCAGCGGATAGGCCGCGTTGCTGCAGATAAAAGCGCTGGTCAGGTTGGTGTCGATCACCGTCCGCCAGTCCTGCAGAGAGAGTTTGTGCGGCACGTTGCGGATGTTGGTGCCGGCATTGTTGATCAGGATGTCGAGGCGACCGAACCGCTCTTTCGCCGCCGCCATGGCAGCGGCGCAGTCCGCTTCGCTGGTCACGTCGGCGGCAAAGGCACTGGCCTTGACGCCCAGCTTTGTCAGTTTCCCTTCGGCGACGTTGTTTTTCTCGGGGTTGCGTCCGATGATCATGATTGACGCACCGGCCCTGGCAAGCCCTTCGGCCATCGCCAGACCGATGCCGCCGTTACCGCCTGTTACCGCGGCGACCTTGCCGCTCAGATCGAAAGCTCCCATCCCATCCCCCTGCCTGGCTTTGTTAAACAGCGCTTCGGGAAGTACTCTGATGGGCGCGGGCAAAAAGCACAATGTCCACTCCGGAAGGAGACCGGTGCGGCGCCGCGAGCCGAGCCATGGGCGGACATCGGATACCCGCTGTGCTGCCATCCGCCCGTCAGGCGTCCCAAGGCCTGTTACGCCAAGCGGGATAATTAACTTTTACTGGATGTTAACCGCAGTCTCGATACCCTGTAGATCTAATTCTTCCAGGAACTGGCAGACAAATGAATTTGCCGAGAGGCTTTGGACGTGGCCGGACTGTATCGGCGTACCTGATCGGTGCCGTGGCCGTTCTCTCGCTGGTACTGGCCGGCATTCTCTGGGTGATTTGGGCCCGGGAAGCGGGCGCGGCAGACTGGGGCTTCGGGCTGGCTGCGGGCGCGACGCTTATGACTGTCCTCGCGGGGGTGGCCGGTTTCTGCCGTTGGGTGGACAAACCAGGCCAGAAGACCGCTTTGGCCGAAGCCGGCTCCGGTTTCAGATTACCGGATCTGGTCGCGCGTCGTCATGCGGAGCGTATCGGACGGATCGGGTCCTGGTACTGGATCCTGGCGACGGATGAGGTTGTCTGGTCGGACGAAGCATTCAGGATACTTGGGCTAAAGAACGGGGAAGTCATTCCGGGATGGTTTGAATTCCTGAAATTTGTGCATCACGAAGATCGCGACGCTGTTCAAGACTGGTTTCGTACGGCGTGGAAAAATGACACGGAGACGACTTGCGAATGCCGGATCCTCAAAGCGGATGGAGCGGTGATATGGGGCGAGGCGCGTTTGGGGCCGCTGTTCGAGGACGGCATCAAGACAGCGGTTTTCGGCACCTTGATGGATGTAACGGACCGGGTCGAACGGCTTAGGGAAATCGAGGCGCTGAATGCCGATCAGGAACGGCTGGTTGAAACTCGAACAGCTGAACTGCAGGACGAAATCGCCGAGCGCAAGCATGCCGAAGACGAGGCCCGGCAGAACGCGGACAGGTTGCGCGAGAGCGAAAAAAATCTTAATCAACTATTGGACATGAGCCCTGTCGGAATCACCATCGTTTCGGAAGAAACGCACGATCGGCTCTATGCAAATGCCGCCATGGCGGAAATGTTCGGAATATCTCGGGAAACCCCGCTGGATGAATGGGGGGCGAGATGGACGTTTGCCGATCCGTCCGGCGCGGAGCTAATGTTCAGGCAGGTGTTTCGGGATGGCGGGCTGTCGAATCTCGAGCTCAGGAGAAAGCGCCCGGACGGTTCGACCTGGTGGTGCCTGCACAATTCGCGGCCGATTGTTTTTGCCGGGCAGCCGGCGGCTATCGTCTGGCATCTTGACATCACGAACCGGAAGAACTTCGAGGCCGAGTTGTCGCGCACGGAAGAACAGCTGCGTTCGACCATAAATAACGCCCCGGCGGGGATCCTGCTGACCGACAAGGAGATGAATATCGTCGTCGCCAATGACGTGCTGCGGGACATCATCAAGGTGCCGGAAGAGATGATGGCTGCGGGGAGAAATTATGCCGACGTTATCCGGTTTCTGGCAAACCGTGGAGATTACGGTCGCAATCCTGACCGTACAGTAGATGAGATTCTTGATGCACTGAAAACGCCGGCCGAGCGGTCCTTGGAATATACCTCACTCGACGGCAAGGTCTTCAATGTCCGGCGCCATCCTGTCGGCGCCGGCGGCGCCGTGACAATTGCAATGGATGTGTCCGAACTGAAGGAGGCGGAGGAGCGTCTGCGTCAGGCTCTGTGGGATCTTGAACTGGCCCAGGACGAGTTGGTTCATTCCGAGAAAATGGCGTCCCTCGGCAGCCTGGTGGCCGGCGTCGCGCACGAGATCAATACCCCGATGGGAACGGCCCTGACCGCGGCGACTCATGTCCGTGAAGAAACGCTGAAGGTCACTGCTGCGCTCAAGAAAAACGAAATCAAGCGCTCGCAGTTCGAGAACTTCCTTTTGACTGCGGATGAAGGCAGCAAGATCATCGAGGTCAACCTGACCCGGGCAGCTCACCTGATCCGCAGTTTCAAACAGGTCGCAGTCGATCAGTCCAGCGAACAGCGGAGACCGTTCAATGTCGACTCGTATCTGCGTGAGACAATTGAAAGCCTGACGCCGCAGCTCAGGTCCTATCCGAAAATCGAACTGGTCCTCGATGCGGATGCCGATGTTGTTATTGACAGCTTTCCGGGTGCTTTCTCCCAAATTCTCTCGAACTTGCTGCTGAATGCGCTCACCCATGCGTTCGGGCAAGAAGGCGAAGGCAAGATCGAGATCAGAACGCTGACCTTCGGCGATCAAGTCAGAATCAGTTTCGCGGATAATGGGCTGGGCATGACGGAAGCTGTCCGCGGGCGGATTTTCGAGCCCTTTTTCACCACCCGCCGCGGCGCCGGAGGCAGCGGACTCGGCCTGCATATCGTGTATAATCTGGTGACGACGAAACTTTCCGGCACCATCCGATGCTTCAGCAATCCCGGTGAGGGAACGCGCTTCGATATAACGCTCCCGATTACGTCGGAGACAGTCGATGACTGACGAAGATGCACTTGTTTTTGCCGACGAGGAGACGGAAGCGCCCGGTTCGTCCCGGGATCTCGCCTTCCAGCCGAAATGGAAGGTGATCATTATCGATGACGATCCCGGCATGCACGATGTCACCAAACTGACCTTGGCGGATTTCGAGTTCGCCGGACGCGGACTGAGCTTCATCAGTTGCTATTCCGGGGCCGAGGCCAGGGACGTTCTGGCGGATCATCAGGATGCGGCATTGATCCTGCTGGATGTGGTCATGGAGACCGAGGATGCCGGGCTTCGGATCGTGCGATATATCCGTGAGGATCTCGACAACTGGCGCTCACGCATCGTCCTGCGGACCGGCCAGCCCGGGCAGGCGCCGGAACGGCAGGTCATCGCGAATTACGACATCAACGACTACAAGGAAAAAACGGATCTGACCGCGACGAAGCTGTTCACCCTGCTGTGCAGTTCGCTCCGGTCCTATCGGGACATCGTCACCATCGAGCGGAACAGGCACGGTCTGGAGCAGGTGATCTCGGCATCGGCCAACGTGTTCGAGCTGAAGTCGATGAACAGGTTTGCCGAGGGCGCCCTCGAACAGCTGACCGCGCTGCTCCATCTCGATCCGAGCGCTGTCTACATGCAGAAGGATGGCGCCGTCAAAGGCGGTCTTGCTGCGACCTATACCGGCAACAAGATGACAATTCTCACCGGCACTGGTGACTTCAGCAGCTATACTGGCCGTGATGCGCAGACAGTCTTGCCGCCGGATATCGCCCGGCGGCTGGACGCTGCCGTGAAGCAGCGGCAAAGCAGTTGTGAGAATGACGATTTTGTCGGCTTTTTCGAGGACAGGGCCGGTGGGGTAAACCTGACCTATATGACCGGTGTCGGCGCGATCAACCCGGTCGATATGCGCTTGCTGGAATTGTTCATACAGAACGTGTCCATCGCTTTCGAGAATGCACAGCTGCACGAGGATGTCGCCAGTACCCAGCGCGAGATTGTCTATATGCTCGGCGACGCGGTGGAAACCCGCTCGGAGGAAACCGGAAACCATGTGAAGCGGGTTGCCGAAATCAGCCGTATTCTTGCTGGCGCATACGGGCTCGATGATGACGAGGTCGAATTGATCAGGCTTGCCTCGCCGTTGCACGATATCGGCAAGATCGGCATTCCGGACGCGATTCTGAACAAGCCGGGCACGCTTGATCCGGAAGAGTGGGAAATCATGAAATCCCACACCGAACTGGGGCATCGCATGCTTGCCGGCTCCAATCGCAAGATTCTCAAGGCCGCGTCCATCATCGCGCTGGAGCATCACGAGAAATGGGACGGAACCGGTTATCCGCATGGCAAGAAGGGCGATGATATTCATATCTACGGCCGGCTGACGGCCGTCGCGGATGTCTTCGACGCCCTTGGCAGTGACCGTTGCTACAAGAAGGCATGGTCGCTGGATCAGATCCTGGTCTTCATGGAAGAACAGCGGGGGCATCACTTCGATCCACAGGGGATCGATCTGTTCAAGGCGCATCTCGAAGAAATCGTCGCGGTCCGCGAGCGCCTTTTGAGACGGCCGGCGGCGGGCTAGAGCCGTCAGCCGGATCCACCGTGCCCCGGTGTCGCGAAAACTTCTTTTTCATGCAGGCCGCGCCGACAGCACACTCCGCTCTCTGCCAGAACGTCATCACCGATACAGGAATTCCGGCCCATGAACGATGTTGTCACAGCACCACTGCCGACCCTTGGCGCGGCCATGCCTGCCCGTATGCTGGAGCGCTACCGTGACTGGCTGATCGACGGCCAGCGCGACCTCGAGATTCAGGATTTTCACACTGCCGAGGTCCTGAACGGCGACTGGAAGCCGCTGGCTGCGGAGATCAGGAAACAGCTGTCGGGCCATGAAGGCAGGCTCGGCATTCACGGCCCTTTCTGGGGCTTTGTCATCGACTCGATGGACCCGGAGATCCGGGAGGTCGTGAAAAAGCGGATGATGCAGGGTCTCGACGCCTGCGAGGAGATCGGCGCGACGCAAATGGTGGTGCACAGCCCTTTCACCACCTGGAGCCACAATAATGTCGATAACAAGCCGGGCAGCCTGGAAGACGCGATCGGGCGGGTGCATGCCACGCTTGACGAAGTGGTGAAGCGGGCCGAGGCGATCGGGGTGACGCTGGTGATCGAGAATATCGAGGATATCGACCCGCGCTGGCGTGTGCGGCTGGCCGAATCCTTCGACAGTGAACGGGTCCGCGTTTCCATCGATACGGGGCACGCGCATTATGCCCACGGCTCGACCGGTGCGCCGCCCGTTGACTATTTCGTCGTTGCCGCCGGCAACATGCTGGAGCATGTGCATCTGCAGGATGCGGACGGTTATGCCGACCGGCACTGGGTGATGGGCGAGGGAACGATCCGCTGGGCCTCTGTTTTCCGGGCGCTCGGGGCGCTGACCTCGAAGCCGCGCCTGATCATTGAGCTGCGCGATACCACGCGCATCCTCGAGGCGGCGGATTATCTGGTGAAGGCGGGCCTGGCGCGCTAAGCGGCGCGCTTTTCCTTTGGCAATCCGGCATCAGCGGCTATATCCATCGCAGGTATCTTTCGAGGGGATGGGGGGATGTCGATGCCGGATTTGTCCAGTCTGCTGCAGCACAATGTAGAGTGGGCCGAAGAAAGACTGCGCGAGGATCCGCATTATTTCGAGCGCCTTTCCGGTTTGCAGACGCCGGACTATCTCTGGATCGGGTGTTCCGACAGCCGGGTGCCGGCGAATGTCATCACCGGGCTTGCTCCCGGCGAAGTGTTCGTGCACCGCAATGTCGCGAACCTGGTGCATCCCGGTGATCTGAACCTCCTGTCCGTGCTGGAATTCGCCATTGGCGTGCTGCACGTCAAGCATGTCATCGTCTGCGGCCATTACGGCTGCGGCGGCGTCCATGCGGCGGTGGACGGCAATGCGCATGGCATCGTCGATCACTGGCTGCAGCCGATCCGCGACGTTGCCGAGCGCTACGAGGATGAGCTTCACAGCTGCTCCGGAGACGATGCCCGGCACAACAGGCTGTGCGAGCTGAATGTCAGGGCACAAGTGCAGACACTCGCGCGCACGCCGATCGTCGGGGCGACCTGGGAAGCCGGCACGCCGTTGCATCTGCACGGCTGGGCCTACGGTCTCGGCGATGGCCGGATCCGGGATCTGAAATGTACCGTCAGCGGCCCCGAAGGGCTGATTTCCCGAAAGGTGGCGCAGAGCGGAACGGATCGCGACGCCTAGGGTGTCTTGCGTCCGGGAGCTGCGATTTCTCCGGTTGGCAGCTCCGTCGCCCCTAGCGCATCGGACAGCCGGTGCGCGGCGCTGCCGGGCCTGAGGGGCTTCTGCTGGGAGGCATGCGGCGCCCAGCCGGTCAGGTAGATGATCTGGAAACTGGCGACAATCCGGCCGTCGGGCGTGCCGTGCCGCTGCTGGTAGATCTCGGCGGCACGCAGGAAAACGCTCTTCGGGGTGGCGCTCTTCCGCCGCCCCGCCACCGCATTTCCCTCGCCCATGCCGCGCAACTCCCGCATCAGCAGGAAAGCGTTCTCGTAGGTCACGGTCAGCAGGTCGCTGTCGACCACGGGCAGCGCGAATCCCGCCCGTTGCATCAGGCCCGCCGCATCCTGCAGTTCGGCAAAGGGCGAGACCCGGGGACCGGCACCGCCGAGCACCTCGCTCTCGGCCTCCGTCAATACCGCGCGCAATTCATGCAGGGTTTCGCCACCGAGCATGGCGCCGAGAAACAGCCCGTCCGGCTTCAGGCAGAGCCGGGCCTGCACCAGCGCGCCCGGCAGATCATTCACCCAATGCAATGACAGGGCGCTGACAACGGCATCGAAACTGGCCGGCGCGAAGGGCAGGACTTCTTCTTCGGCGGCGAGGGCGGGACCGTACGCCGCCGCTTGTGATGCGAACCGTTCCGACGGATCCATCCCGACGATCCACTCGACACCGAGGCGCGGGTCCAGGCTGTCGCGCAGCACACCGCTGTGGCAGCCGAGATCGAGCAGGCGCGGGAACCGGCGCTGGATGTCGCCCATGCGATCCGCCACCCGCTCCGAAATCTCCCGCTTCAGGAAATCATGGGCGGCGAAGCCCGCGGCGGCGCGGTTCCGGTTGCGGCGGACCTGCCGGCGGTCGAAGACGAGCATCTGATCGGTCATGGTGCCGATATAGTCCATCGCGGGCGCCGGGGAAATGCTTCTGACCCTCCCATGACCCGAAAGTCTGGCCGGACAGGCGGAGGCGCGCGGCGGTGGCATGATCGGACAACTCGGAAGGCCGGCCTTGCAACTGGGGCAGAGGCTGTTCGATCTGGTGCTGCCGCCGCGCTGCAAGAAATGCGGCGCGCTGGTGGTCGAGGATGACGGGCTCTGCGCGGACTGCTGGTCGGGCCTGACCTTTCTCGGCCCGCCCTGGTGTGCCTGTTGCGGGCGGCCCTTCGATTACGATGTCGGCGAGGACGTCCTGTGCGGCGCATGTCTGGCGGAGCCGCCTTTATTCGACGCCGCCCGGGCGGCGCTGGCCTATGACGATGCCAGCCGGGAGATGATCCTGCGGTTCAAGCATGGCGGGGACGAGACCCTGTCCCGCCTGTTTGCCCGCTGGATGGTGCTCGCCGGGGCAGATCTTTTCACCGGGCCGGCCGTGCTCATGCCCGTTCCGCTGCATCCCTGGCGCAGGATCAGGCGGCGGTTCAACCAGTCGGCCTTGCTCGCCGGGGAGATCGCGCGACTGACCGGACTGCCGGTCGATCCGTTGTCTCTCGTCAGGGTCAAGCGGACGCAGAGCCAGGGCGGGCTCGGCAGGACGGCGCGGGCGCTGAATGTGCGCGGGGCCTTCGCGGTCCGCCCCGACCGGCGCGCGCGGATTGCGGGACAACGCGTTCTTCTGGTGGATGATGTATGGACGTCCGGCGCCACAGCGGAGGCCTGTATCAGATCCTTGCACAGGGCCGATGCGGCCCGCGTCAGCTTCCTGACCTTGGCACGTGTGCTGTAATCGAAGTGAGGTTGCACTGCATGCTGCCGCTTGCGCCTGCTCGCGCGAAATGCTGGATTGAGAAGCGCAGCGCGGCTATCTCGATGCTGTGAGCTTTCAGAAGGAGACCGCCCGATGGCCGAGGTCGAAATCTATACGACCATGTTTTGCCCGTTCTGCGTCCGCGCCAAGAAATTGCTGGAATCGAAGGACGTGCCATTCACGGAGATCGATGTCAGCACCAGCAGTTCCAAACGCGCCGAGATGAGCAAAAAGGCGGACGGGCGCTATACCGTGCCGCAGATTTTCATCGACGGTATCGGGATCGGCGGCTCGGACGAATTGGCGGCGCTGGAAGCGAGTGGTAAGCTCGACGAAATGTTGCAGGCGAAAGCCTCCTAACCGTCCGTGCAGGGGACCTCTCATGTCGAAATTCACCGTAGCGTGCGTGCAGACCAACTCGAAGCCGGATCCGGCGGTGAATATCGCCGAGGTCTCGCCGATGATCCGGGAGGCGAAGGCCGCCGGGGCGGATTTCATCACCACGCCGGAAATCGTCGGCATGTTCGAGCCGGACAAGCCGGCGGCGCGGGCCAAGGCGAAGGTCGAGGAAGAGCATGAAGTGCTCATCGCCTTCCGCGGGCTCGCCGCCGAACTTGGTGTCTGGCTGCATGCGGGCTCGCTCTCGGTCAAGCTGACGGATGACGAGCGTCTGGCGAACCGCAGCTTCCTGATCGCGCCGGATGGCAGCATTGCCGCGCGCTATACCAAGATTCACATGTTCGACGTCCAGGTCGGCGACGGCCAGACCTATCGGGAGTCGGCCTCCTACAAGCCGGGCGAGGAAGGCGTGCTCGCCGAAACGCCCTGGGGCACGTTCGGGCTGACCATCTGCTACGATATCCGCTTCCCCTATCTCTATCGCTCCCTCGCCCAGGCGGGCGCCAAGGTGCTGTTCGCCCCGGCCGCCTTCACCAAGGTGACAGGCGAGGCGCACTGGCACGTGCTGCAGCGGGCCCGGGCGATTGAGAACGGGTGCTTCGTGATTTCCGCCGCCCAGTGCGGCACCCACTCGAAGGGGCGCCAGACCTACGGCCACTCGATCATCGTCGCGCCCTGGGGCGAGGTGCTGGCCGATGGCGGCGAGGCGCCGGGAATCATTACGGCGGAGATCGATCTCGCCAAGGTCGACGAGGCGCGCGGCAAGGTGCCGTCCCTGACCCACGATCGCGAGTTCGCGGGGCCGAACCTCTATGACGCGGCGCTGCGCCAGGCCGGAGAGTAAGCAGCCGCCCTAGCGCGTGCCCATCGCGATGCGGAAGCGCGACAGGGCCATCATGAAAAAGAGACAGCCGATCACGAACATGATGGCCAGTTCCGGCCAGATCACGGTGATTGGCGCGTCCCGGTAGATCACGGCCTGCGAGAACCGCACGAAATGCGTCGCGGGGGACAGCTGCATGATCCATTGCAGGGTCTTCGGCATACTCTCCAGCGGAGTCTGGCTTCCCGACAGCAGGTGCAGCACGACAATCACCGGGATTGAAAGCAAGGCAAACTGGGGCATTGACCGGGTAAAGGTCGACAACATGACGCCCAGTGCCGTGACCGAGAACAGGAATACCGAGGCGCCGAGAGCGAACAGGGGGATTGAGCCCGTCAGCGGCACGCCAAGACCCCGATGCACGACGAGCTCCAGCGAGAGCAGCGCGGCGGTCACTATGACGAGACCGTTCGCCCAGATTTTCGAGATCATGATCTCGACCGCCGTCACAGGCATGACCAGCAGGTGCTCGATCGTGCCATGCTCCCGTTCGCGGATCACGGCGGCGCCGGACAGGATGACGGCCATGACGATGATGTTGTTCACCACCTCCATCACGGCATTGAACCAGACGGCTTCAAGGTTCGGGTTGTACTTGACCCGGATCTGCAGTGCCGCTGCCGCCCCTGCATCCGGTTCCGCCCGGCTCATGAAGCGGGCGACCTCCTGGTTGACAATCGACGAGATGTAACCGGCGCCGTTCCCCGCGATTGTCATGGCGGTCGCATCGACATTGAGCTGGACTGCCGGAAGGCGCCCCCGCTGAACATCCATCTCGAAGTTCGCCGGGATATCGAGCACGAACGTGTAGCTGCCGCTGTCCAGCACCTTGTCCACGTCTGCGATGCCGATGATGGCCGGAGGCTTGAAATAGGGCGGCAGGAAAGCCCCCCTGAGCCGGTGCGAAAGCACACTGTCATCCTCGTCGACGATGGCGATTGCCGCATCCCGGAGCTCGGTCTCCACGCCGTCCGCGACCGTGTAGACGCTGACGCTGAAGGTATAGATGATCAGTCCCATCAGCACCGGGTCACGGGCCAGGCTGTAGATCTCCTTGATGCCGAGACGGAGGATGATCAGCAGGGCGCGCATGGCATCAGCGATCCTGTTTCGGCAGGGCGACCGAGGAGATCGCCCAGTAGGCCAGGCAGAAGATGGCGAGCATGGCGAGGTTAGGTGCCAGATCGGCGGCCGGCAGGCCCTTGTTGAAGACACCGGAACTGATTTTCTGGAAATAGGATGCCGGGAAGGCCTCGCCGATGATCCGGCCGGCAGTGTCCAGGGTCGCGACCGGGTGCAGCATGCCGGAGAAGTTGATGGTCGGAACCAGAACGATGATCGCTGTTCCGAAGACGGCGGCGACCTGCGAGGTGGCCACGGTCGAGGCCAGCAGGCCGAACCCGGTGGCGGCGGTGGCGTAGAGCACCGCGCCGCCGAGCAGGACAAGCACGCTCGATTTCGGCGCCAGGTCGAAAAGCAGGAACATCATCAGCATCATCGTGCAGAAGCTGATCAGGGCGATGCCGATGTAGGGGATCTGCTTGCCGACCAGAAATTCGAAACGGCTTGCCGGAGAGGCATAGAGGTTTGTGATGGAGCCAAGCTCCTTCTCCCGGACGATGCCGAGCGCCGTCAGCATGGAGGGGATCATCATCATGAGCATCATCAGCACGCCCGGCGGAATTGCCTGCTGCGAGGTGAAGCCCTGATTGTAGCGGAACCTGACCGCGATATCGGCGGCCTGTTGCGTTCTCGTACCCGTCCCGTTCAGGGCCGCGAGCTCCGACAGGAAGGAGCCGAAAGCGCCTTCCACATGACCGCGGGAGGTCTCGGCGCGGCTGGTATTGGCGCCGTCCAGCCAGGCAGAGACTTCCGGCTGGCGCCCGGCGACAAGGTCGCGCCCGAAACCGGGAGGCAGGACGAGGGCGAGGCTGATCTCTCCCCTCTGCATGCGCCGGTCCAGGTCCCGTGTATCCTTCAGCTCCGGTGCCGCGCTGAAATAGCGCGAGCCTTCGAACTGGCGCAGGACCATGCGGCTCTCGCGGCTGCGGTCCTGATCCAGGACGGCATAGCGCATGTCCTCGACATCGAAGGATATTCCGTAGCCCATCGCCAGCATCAGGATCAGCGGGCCAAGAATGGCGAAGGCAAGCCGGATCGGATCGCGGACCAGCTCGAATGTCTCGCGCCGGGCGATGGCCAAGAGCCGCGCCGGGGAGAACAGCGGTGGCGCCATGTCTCCTGCGGTGCTGTAGTCCAGCTCGACGGCCGGTTCCGGCAATGGTGACCCGTCATCCTCCGCCGCCAGTTCGAGATGCTCGATGAAGGTTTCTTCCAGCGTGGCCCGGCCGGACTCCGCCACCAGTTCGTCCGGCGGTCCCATTGCCAGCACCCGGCCCGCATGCATCAGCGAAATGCGGTCGCAGCGTTCGGCCTCGTTCATGAAATGGGTGGAGATGAAGATCGTCACGCCATCGTCCCGGGAGAGTTCGGTGAGCAGGTTCCAGAACCCGTCCCGGGCCACCGGATCGACGCCACTTGTCGGCTCGTCCAGGATCAGCATTTCCGGTTTGTGCAACACGGCGACGGCAAGTTGCAGGCGCTGGCGGATACCGAGCGGCAGGGCATTCGGCCGCTTGTTCATGACCGCCTCCAGGTCAAACCGGTCGGCCAGCTCCGCAATCCGCTCCGTCTTCCTGCTTCCCTCGATCCGGAACAGGCCGGCATGCAGGTCGAGGTTCTGGTGCACGGTCAATTCGCCATAGAGCGAGAAGGACTGGGACATGTAGCCGACTCTTCGGCGCATCTCCATGCCGCCGCCGTCGATCAGCTTGCCGAAGATCCGGGCCTCGCCCTCGGTCGGCGTCAGCAGGCCCGTCAGCATCTTCATGGTCGTCGTCTTGCCGCAGCCGTTCGAGCCGAGGAAGCCGAAGATCTCGCCACGCTCAATGCGGAAATCGACATGGTCGACGGCGCTGAAATCGCCAAACTTCATGACCAGTCCGGATGCCTCGATGGCGGGCGGCTCACCGCTCTGCGTCGCGCGCTCCGGTTTTGGGCGGGGGACGAAACCGATAGCGCCGCCCCGGTGCGGAAGCAGGGCCAGGAACGCGTCTTCCAGACTGTCGGCGCCGGCCTGTTTCTTCAGCTCTTCCGCGGTCCCCTCGGCCAGGATGGTGCCGTCATGCATGGCGATCAGATGGTCGAAGCGCTCGGCTTCCGACATGTAGGCGGTGGCGGTGACAATCGTCATCCAGGGACGGCGTGCCTGAAGCCGGGCGATCAGATCCCAGAACTGACGGCGGGACAGGGGATCGACGCCGGTGGTCGGCTCGTCGAGGATCAGCAGGTCCGGGTCGTGTATCAGCGCGCAGCAGAGCGCCAGTTTCTGTTTCATGCCGCCGGAAAGCTTCTCCGCCGGCCGGTCGCGGAACGGGGAAAGTCCGGTGGCCCGCAGCAGCTCGTCCGCCCGCTGCCGCCGCTCGGTCTCGGGCTGATCGTAAAGCCGGGCGAAGAAGTCGAGATTTTCGGCGATCGACAATGTCGGGTAGAGGTTCTTGCCAAGGCCCTGCGGCATATAGGCGATCCGGCCGCAGACCCGACGCCTGTGATCGCTGCGCCGGAGATCGCCACCGAGCAGCTCCACAGTACCATTCTGGATTTTCTTGGTGCCCGAGAGCAAGGCAAGCAACGTGGATTTGCCGACGCCGTCCGGGCCGATCACGCCGACGGCCAATCCGGGTGTGATTTCCAGATCCACGGTCCGCAAGGCAGCGGTTCGTCCATACCGGTGGGAGAGCCCGGAAACACCTATGGGAACGACCGTATCAGCCATTGCGCGGCGGCAGCCTGACGGCAAATTCCTCCGGCCAGGGCAGGTCGGGGTCCGTCCGGATGATGGCGACACCCGGAATGCCGGTCTTCACCAGACGCTCGTACCCTTCGAGGATATCCGCCGGGATCGTGACCTTGACCCGGAACATCAGCTTGTCCCGCTCGCTCTCGGTTTCCACGTAGCGCGGGGTGAACTGCGCTTCAGAGGCGACGAAGGTGACCGTTGCCGGAACGACATAGTCCGGCGCCGCATCGAAAATCAGCCGGGCTTCCGCCCCGTAGGCGAGCCGTCCGGCATCGCGTGTCGGCAGATAGACCGTCATATAGACCCGCTTCAGGTCGAGCATGGTGGCGATCTTGCCGCCCGCCCCGATCACCTCGCCAGGTTCCGCCAGCCGGTACTGGATGCGACCGGCGACCGGTACGGTAATTTCATACTCCCTGAGATCGGCGCGAATGCGTTCCACCGTCGCCTCGCGGGCCGCGATGGTCGCTTTCGCCCGGGCGATGCCCGCTTCGGCGGAGGCGACTGCCGCAGCGGCCGTCGCGCGCTGGCTGCGCCGGCGGTCCACGGTCTCGCCGCTGGCGAAGCCCCGCTCGCCAAGGGTCTCGGACCGGTGCATTTCCTGATCCGCCAGCACCAGCTCGCTCTGGCGCTGGGCCAGCACGGCGCGTGCTTCGTTCAGCGCCTCCCGGGACTGCAGCACGGCAGCATCCGCTTCCCGGAGCTGGGCTTCGATTTCGGACGAGTCGAGATGGGCGAGGGGCTGTCCTGCAGTGACCATTTCGCCTTCGGTCACCAGGACATCGCTGATGCGGCCGGAGAATTTGCTGGCGATATCGACCCGCTCGGCCTCAAGCCGTCCGTTGGCGCGGGCAAAGCCTTCCGGCAGGTCGCCTTCGCGTCCGCTGAACCAGTACAACCCAGCCGCGATTGCGGCGAGCAACAGCCCTATCAGAATGGTGCGGTGACCGAGCATCCCGCCGTTCCCTCAATCGCTGCCGATGGCACCCGGCGTCAATGTAGGGGACATAGCATCCGGCGCAAAAAGGGGATTTGTTCCAGATCAATTCAAGGCATCTGATGGACCGGAAACCAATCGGTCAGGCGAGACCCTTCTTGCCTATATCGAGGAACTTGCGGCGGCGGTCGGCCTTCAGCTTGCCGCCCTCCGTGCCGACGAGTGTGCGCAGATTTGCTTCCACCGCATCGCCAAGACTGTTGAGGGCGGTTGCCTGGTCCCGGTGCGCCGCGCCGAGCGGTTCCGGGACGATCTCGTCGATCACGCCGAGTTTCAGCAGATCGTCCGCCGTCAGTTTGAGGGCTTCGGCCGCATCCCGCGCATGGTCGCCGTCGCGCCACAGGATCGAGGCGCAGCCTTCCGGAGAGATGACGGAATAGACCGCATGTTGCAGCATCAGCACCCGGTTGGCCGCCGCCAGGGCAACGGCGCCGCCGGAGCCGCCTTCGCCGACGATGGAGGCGATGATCGGAACCTGCAGGGACAGGCAGGCGTCGATCGAGCGGGCAATGGCCTCGGCCTGGCCGCGTTCCTCGGCGCCGACGCCGGGATAGGCACCGGCCGTGTCGACAAATGTCAGCACCGGCAGCTTGAACCGGTCGGCCATTTCCATCAGCCGGCGCGCCTTGCGATAGCCTTCGGGCTTCGCCATGCCGAAATTATGCGCGATCCGCTCTTCCGTCGTGCCGCCCTTCTCGTTGCCGATGATAACGGCGGAGAAGCCCCTGAACCGGCCGATGCCGCCGATGATGGCCTTGTCCTCGCCGAAGGCGCGGTCTCCCGCCATCGGGGTGAAATCTTCCACCAGATGGGCCAGCACCTGCTTGAAATGCGGGCGGTCCGGATGCCGGGCGACCTGGACCTTCTGCCAGGGTGTCAGCTTCTGATAGGACTGCCTCAGCTGGCGGTCGACCTTGGCCTGCAGCTTGCCGACCTCGTCGGCGATATTGATATCGCCCTCGGAGGTAAGGTGGCGCAGTTCCTCGATCTTGCCTTCAAGATCGGCGATCGGCTTTTCAAAATCCAGAAAGACGCGCATATCCGTCGAATCACTATGTTGGGGAGCGCGGAACCATACTCGTCCGGGCCTCGGGTTACAATGTCTGGATTGCCGTTTTGATCAGGTCTTTCTGCCCGGCTTTGCCAGGGGGTGATGCTCGCTCACCAATGCTTTCAGGCGTTCGGCGAGCACGTGGGTATAGATCTGGGTTGTCGAAATATCCGCGTGCCCCAGCATCTGCTGAACGCTGCGCAGGTCGGCCCCGTGGTCCAGAAGGTGGGTCGCGAAGGCGTGCCTCAGGACATGCGGCGAGACCGCCGCCGGACGCAGGCCGCTTGCGATGGCCAGTTCTTTCAGAAGCTGCCCCATGCGGCGGCGCGACAGATAGCCGTCGCTGCCGCGTGAGGGGAAGAGAAAGGGCGATGTTGCGCCTTCGGGAAGAAAGCTGCTTCTGACCTCCTTGTAGGCCGTGATTGCCTCGCGGGCCGCGTCGGTCAGGGGCACCATGCGTTCCTTGCCGCCCTTGCCGCGGACGATCAGCACGCGCGGGTCCCGGGCGACGGCGGCAATGGGCAGGGCCACCAGTTCCGAGACACGCAGACCGCTGGCATAGAGTATTTCCAGCAGGCAGGTCAGGCGCAGCCCCTCCGCGCCATCCTTGTTGCGGGCCGCAGTCAGCAGCAGGTCAACGTCCTTCTCGCTCAGGATCTTCGGCAGCGGCCGGCCCTGCCGCGGACTGTCAATGGCGGTCGACGGATCGTCGCTCCGGTCACCCTCGCTGTAAAGGAATCGGTAGAACTGCCGGACCGCGGAGAGCCGGCGGGCTGCGGTGCGCGGGGCCATGCCGGCGGCCTCGAGCTGTTCCAGATAGGCCCGGATGTCGTCGCTCGACGCGGTGCCGAGTGTCTGCTGCCGCTTCGCAAGGCTGGCAGCGAAGTCCCGCAGATCACGCCGGTAGGCATCGATCGTGTTGCCGGCCGCACCCCGTTCGGCAAGCAGCATCTCCAGAAAACGCTCGATGGCCCCGCTGTCCGGGCTCATCCGTTCATTCGCCCGGGGGAGCCGAAACCGGCGTGTTGCCGGCCGCCAGATAGATGTCGAGCGCAAGCCGGTAGGCGTCCTTCCGCAAGCCGAGCTCGGAAAGCGCCCGGACGCTTTCGGTCAGGGCGACGGTGTCATAGTCCAGCAGCCCGGCGCCGGACAGCGAGAGCACGGTCAGCAGGGCACCTTCGCCGAGCCTGCCGTTCCTGGCGGCATCCCGCCGGGCCCGCTGCAGGGCCGCGGGTGGCGATATCGTTTCTTTCGGTGTGGCCTGACTGATCAGGCCGCGCCAGACCGTACCGGGCGTCTCGGCCCCGGTGGCTTCCAGCAGTCCGAACAGCAATGTGGCCCGTTCGGGAGCCCCTTCCGGCGCGACATTGCGGACGCCGCGCCACCACTCCCGGAGGAAATTCCTCTCGAGCGGCACATCCTCGCCGGCGGCGAGCCGGGACAGGATGACCGCATCGCGCCAGGCCGTTGCCTGTTCTGGGCCGAGACGCGCTTCTCGGGAGGCCATTTCCAGCCAGGGTGCGGCGGCGTCGCTCATGCCGGAGGCGATGAAGGCCGATGCAGCGTCGGCGGCGAACCAGGCATAGGGAGACGTCGTCGGGATTTCCTGGATCAGCGGGGCATAAAGACGGGCCGTGGCGCCGTAGCGACCATCACGACGGCCGAGGCTGAGAGCCTGCTGGATCGCCTGGGCCCGGGCCAGGGGCAGGGTCTGGCTGGCGATGGCCCGGTAGAGCAGGGCACGACCGTTGGCGCTCGGGTCGGCCGCCGCTGCGGACAGCGCGTTTTTCATCTGCGACGGGTCGATATCGACCAGCTCGTAAAGCGCGATCAGGTCGCTCCTGTCGACAAGCCCGAGCCGTTCGCCGCGTTCGGCAAGACGCAGACGGTCTTCGAAACGCAATGTCTTGAAGGATGTCAGAATTGGGATCAGGGATGCAGGCACGGCGTCCGGGGCCGGCATGGCAGGAGCAATTCCGGCAACCCGCATCATGGCGATGTCCAGTGGCCGGAGCTGCGCGGCCTGCGGCATCTGCGGCAGCTCGGACAGGGTGCCGCTGACCGCGCGCATGAGCTCGATATAGCGGGTATCCTGGTCGCCGAGTTCGAGCATCAGGCGCAGATTGAATTCGACGCTTTCCCATTCCTCCGCGAGCGCCTGGCAAAATGTTCCGGCCTTTTGCCAGTAAATGTCCTGGGGATTTGAAAGCATCGCGTCGCGGGCAATGGCGCAGCTTGTCCCGGTATCGCCGATCAGAAAACCGGCATCGCTCTTCAAGCGGGCGCGGAGCGCAGGTGACAGTGCGGTTTCGTCATCGACGCCGGCAGGCGCCAGGTCGAGAAGCCGGAGATAGTCGGGCCAGGCTCCCAGGCGTTCCAGGGCGTCAATGCGCGCCTTGACCAGGCTGGTCCGGTCCGCTGCATCGGTCGCTTGCGGAACCGTGGCCGGGCTCAACAGAATGCGCAGCAGAAGGCGCCGCAGGGAGGCTGTCGCCGGCGTGTCGCCGACCAGTGCCAGCATGCGCTGAATCGCGCTGCGCGGCGTTCCGTCCCACATAGTCGCCGGCAGGGCAGAATCGCCGCTGCCGATGGTGCCGACAGTCTCGCCCGAGACGGCGTCGAGGGAATTGACGGAGATACCATCCTTGGCCGGTGTCGCGTCGCTATCCGTTGAGGTCAGCTCGGGCGCGCGCTCAATCGCGCCGGAGGTGCTGTCGGCGCCGGACGGCGGCGGGAGCAGCGGCTTCGGGGCGCCGAGCGACGGGAGCAAGGGCTTCGGCGCACCCTGCGCCAGCCCGTCCCGCGTTCCGAAAGCCAGTGACAGAGCCAGAAACAGCAGACATAAACCGGCGCGCCGAGACCACGCCCGAACGCTAGCGGGGGAATTGATCATTGGGCAGGACCTGTTCGATCTGGCTGGTCGGCGCCGGAATGTCCCATGTGGACAGGAATGCGAAGCCGCCGCCAAACAACAATGCTAAGACGACAACGACCCAGAGCGTCAATTTCATGCTGCGGACCCATGAATTACGGTTTCACGCGACACCGGTCCGGCCGACATGCACGCAACGTCCCCAATGCGTTTACAACGCCATGCTGGGGAAGATATGCTACCGACGGATTATGACACGTTTGCGGCAAGCATACCGGCCGCATTCAGTGAGTTCAACGAGGGAGAGGAAAGAGAGGTACCGGATTTGACTGGAAACGCTTGCCGCGTCTCGTCCGGAACCAGAACCTGCTTCCCATGGTGAACCAGTCTGATCCGCAGGACATACCGCTGTCCCTCCCGAAAAGCATCGTTCTCGTCGGCCTCATGGGGGCAGGCAAGAGCAGTGTCGGACGCCGTCTGGCGCAGCGGCTCGACATGCATTTTGTCGACGCGGACCGGGAAATCGAGGACGCGGCCGGCTGCACGATCACTGAGTTTTTCGAACGTTTCGGCGAGGACGAGTTCCGGCGCGGCGAGCAAAGGGTGATTCAGCGCATCCTGAGCGGCCCGCCCGTTGTGCTGGCGACCGGCGGCGGCGCCTTCATGGCGGAAGAGACCCGAACAGCCATCGCGGAAAACGCGGTATCGCTCTGGCTCAAGGCCGATATCGACGTGCTTTTCGAGCGTGTCAGCCGTCGCCAGGGGCGGCCGCTGCTGGCGCAGAAGGACCCGAAGGCAGTGCTCCAGAAACTGATGGAAGAGCGCTATCCCGTCTATGAGAAAGCCGATCTCTGGATCGAATCGCGCCGGGGCCCGCTCGAGGCAACGGTCGATCGGGCCTATGACGTGCTGATGGATTATTTCGGGGATGCACGCAAAGCCGTTCCGGCCGAATGAGCAGCATCCCGGAGCCGGTATTTTGAAACAGGAAGTATTATGACGACGACCCAGACGGTTCGCGTGGGCCTCGAAGACCGCAGCTACGATATTCGTGTCGGGCCCGGGCTGATCGCGGGGGCTGGGAATGAGATCAGGCCCCTGATCCGCGGGCGCAAAGCCTTCGTCGTCACCGATTCCACGGTTTCCGGATACTGGCTGGACCCGCTGACGCGGTCGCTGGATGCGGCGGGGATCGCGGTCACGACCATCGTTGTCCCGCCGGGCGAATCCTCCAAGAGCTTCGCCGATTTCGAGCATGTCTGCTGCCGTATGCTGGAAGACGGCGCCGATCGCCGCTCCGCGGTGATCGCGCTCGGCGGCGGAGTGGTCGGCGATCTTGCCGGCTACTGCGCGGCATCCGTGATGCGCGGCCTCGATTTCATCCAGATCCCGACGACACTGCTGGCGCAGGTCGACAGTTCGGTCGGCGGCAAGACCGGGATCAACACGCCGCAGGGCAAGAATCTGGTCGGTGCCTTCTACCAGCCGAAGCTGGTGCTGGCCGACACCGGGACTCTCGCCACACTGCCGAAGCGCGAAGTGCTGGCCGGCTATGCGGAAATCGTCAAGTACGGTCTGATCCGGGACGCTGCATTCTTCGAATGGCTGGAGCAGAATGGCGCGGACCTGATCGCCGGAGACGAGGCCGTGCGGATTTCCGCGGTTGTCGACAGCTGCAAGGCAAAGGCTGCCGTGGTGACCGCGGACGAACGGGAAGCCGGACTGCGCGAATTGCTGAATTTCGGCCACACATTCGCCCATGCCCTTGAAGCGGCGGCAGGATTCGATGGCACGCTGCTGCACGGCGAGGCGGTGTCGGTCGGCATGATCCAGGCGCTGGAGCTCTCGCGCCGCCTCGGCCACTGCGCAGGCCAGGATACGGAGCGGGCGCGGAGCCATCTTGCCGCCATGGGGCTGAAAGTCCGTGTGGCGGATATTCCCGGTTCCGCGCGCTGGAAAGCGGAGGCGCTGCTCGCCTCCATGCGCCGGGACAAGAAAGCGCGGGACGGGAGCATCCGGTTCGTTCTGGCGCGCGGTATCGGCGATGCCTTTTCCAGCGACGATGTCGCACCGGATACCGTGCGCGGGATGCTGCAAGAAGACCTTTCGACCGCGGCGAGCGTCTGATGGATGAGGAATTCGTGAATCTGATGGACGCCGAGCTCTGGCTGACGATCGGGGGCATTCTGCTGCTGATCGTGTTCTCGGCGTTTTTCTCCGGATCGGAAACGGGCCTCACGGGCTCTTCTATTGCCCGGATGCATCAGCTGGACCGCAAGGGTGACCAGCGGGCGTCCCGAGTGCTCGCGCTGCGCGAACACAGCGAGACCATGATCGGTGCGATCCTGATCGGCAACAACATCACCAACATCCTGGGCTCGGTGCTGGCGACGACCGTGTTCCTGAGGTTGTTCGGCGAGCATGGCGTGGTTTACGCGACGCTGGTGATGACGATCGTGGTCGTGATCTTTGCCGAAGTGCTGCCAAAAACCTATGCCCTGAACAATTCCGACCGGGTGGCGCTTACGGTCGCGCCGCTGATCAACGCCATTGTCATTATCCTGAGCCCGATCGCAAATACGGTGCGCTGGATCGTTCGGCTGATGCTGTCGACGTTCGGGATCCGGATATCGGAAGAATTCGGCCATTCGGAGCAGGAAGAGGAATTGCGCGGCCTGATCGAACTGCATGGCCATAAAGTCGAAGTCGATGAGGAGGAGGTCCGCGAGGAGCGGGCCATGCTGCGCTCGATCCTCGACTTGAGCGAGGTCTGGGTCGAGGAAATCATGACGCATCGGCGCCGGGTGGAAATGCTGGATGCGGACGACACTGTCGAAACCATCATCTCCCAGATCATGAAGAGCCCGTACACGCGGCTTCCGCTGTTCAAGGGCGATCATGATGAGATCGTCGGCGTCCTTCATGCCAAGGCCGTGCTGCGCGCCGTCAAAGGGCTGAGCGGTGAGCCTTTGGAACAGCTCGATATGCGGGAAATCGCCTCGGAGCCCTGGTTCATTCCGACAACCACCACCCTGCTCGACCAGCTTCAGGCCTTCCGCGCCCGACGTGAACATTTCGCCCTCGTGGTGGATGAATACGGAGCCTTCCAGGGGATTGTGACTCTTGAAGACATCATTGAAGAGATCGTCGGGGAGATCAGCGACGAGCACGATGTCGCGGTTG
Organism: Nisaea sp.; assembly: GCF_040217065.1. Taxonomy (GTDB): domain Bacteria; phylum Pseudomonadota; class Alphaproteobacteria; order Thalassobaculales; family Thalassobaculaceae; genus Nisaea. The sequence goes on along the minus strand of NZ_JAVJNX010000004.1, from coordinate 347,619 downwards.
CCGGTGTGCGGCCGCAGGCGGACGGATCCTATGTCATTGACGGCACAGTGACGATCCGTGACCTGAACCGGGAGTTCGACTGGAGCCTTCCGGACGGGGAGGCTTCGACCATCGCCGGGCTTATTCTGCACGAGGCCAGAACCATCCCGAACGTGGCGCAGGAATTTGTTTTTTACGGGTTCCGTTTCAAGATTTTACGCCGCCACCGCAACCAGATCACCCTGCTGCGGGTCTCCCGGGCAGCGTCTACAATGACCGAAAATGAAACAGTTGAAACGTCGCGGCTCCCAGATGTGTCATGATTTGGTATGATCCACCGGGATAAATAAAAAACCTATCAGGGAGAATGCCATGCCCAGACATATCGTGCCGGATGTGGTCAACAAGCAGGACCTGTCGTCTCTGACGCCGAAGGATACCGTTCTCAAGGCAGCCAAGCTGATGACAAGCCGCAAGATCGGTGCGCTCCTCATCATGGAGGAAGAGGAGCTTGTCGGCATTCTCTCGGAGAGGGATATTGCCGGCCGTCTGGTGGCGGAAGGAAAATCCCCGGACGGCACGCTGATCGGGGAGATCATGACCCCGAAGCCCGAGACGATCGGCCCCAAGGCCTCCGTGATGGATGCGCTTCAGCGCATGCAGGAGGGTGGTTTCCGTCACCTGCCCGTCGAAGTGGATGGCAAGGTCATCGGTATGGTGTCGATCAGGGATATCTACGCCGCAGTCCGCGAGGATCTGGAAGAGGCGGTTCTGGAGCGGGAGGCCTTCATTTCGGGCTCGGGATTGGCCGGTCTTCCCTGACGCCCGATACGGTCGGGAATTGACTTCGGCGCGCTCCGGAATGATTTATGCTGCAAAGCAATACGATTCCGGAGAGATCAATGCCCCTGTCCAGCCCGGCGCCGCGCCGGAAGGTTCATACGCGTCGCGTCACTTGCGAGGGCTTTCGCCGTGATGACGGCAATCTCGATATCGAAGGGCGCATCACGGACGTAAAGACCTACGACGTCCCGAACGAGTTCAGGGGGGGTATCCCGGCCGGAGAGCCGATCCACGACATGTGGATCCGGCTGACGGTCGATGATGCGCTCACGATCCTGAATGTCGAGGCTGTGACGGATGCGGGGCCGTTTTCGATCTGCCCGAACATCACCGTGAATTTCCAGCGTCTCAAGGGGATCAGAATCGGGCCCGGCTGGCGGCGGAAAGTGCTGTCGGCGCTCGGAGGCGCTGAAGGCTGCACGCATCTGGTCGAGTTGCTCTGGCCGATGGCGACCACGGCATACCAGACCCTCTACGGAGAATCCTCCCGCAAGAGGCGCGAAAGCGGCGCCGAAGAGCCGAAGCGGGACGGCCCGCCGCCACTGCTCAATTCCTGCCACGCTTTCGGCGAAAGCAGCCCCGTGGTCAAGAGGATCTGGCCTGAATTCTACAAGGAACCGGCGTAGCGGCCGTTCTGGGGCGTGTTCCGGAATTCGTCGGTATGGCGAAAGACCCGGTTCATGATGGACCGTTTCGATTCCGGCCCGGCATCCTGTTCCAGGCTGTCGGCGAGGATTCGAAAATAACCTAGGATAAACACCCGGGTTGCCGAGGTCAGCGACGTGCTGACGCGATGCCGGTTCACGGTACTGCAAATCTGGTGAACAGTGAGCTTTTCCCGTGAAGCGATCTGGCCGAGCGCATCCCACATGGCCGGCTCCAGCCGCATGCTGGTGCGATGGCCGTCGATCAGCACATTCTTGCTTATGAGAGTTGACACCATGGATTCCGCAAACGTTCTGTTATCGTCGGGTTCTGGCAGACCAACGCCCGGTGTATCAGTGCATGCAAATTTAATGCAACTAAAAAACGATGGACTATTTTCGGGTCTCCTTTTGATTGCATTGTTTGCCCACCCTTTCGACTAATCCGCCGTCGCTTTCGCCTTGATAGACAAAGCATGGACGCGGTCTGCCAGCTCATCGGCGAGGACTGCATGGACCATGCGCTGGCGATCGACACGCGACTTTCCGGCGAAGGCGTCCGATATGATCTCTACATTGAAATGTGTTTCGCCGCCCTCACGCCAGCCCCCATGGCCGCGATGCGCTTGAGAATCGTCGATGACAGCCAAATGCTCCGGCGCGAATGCGGACATTAATTTGGCTTTGATCGTCTCCGTCACGGACATTACCTTAATCTCCCTGTCCCCCCTGCAGGGACATCCGGTTTATACAATGGCTCAAGCATCCTATTTTCGACTGACTGGCATGCACTAGACCAGAGACAATTTGGAACCCACGGTATGCGGAAGGCGCAGAGCGAATCTCTGAAGATCGACACGTACGGCACCGAGCCCGGTTTCCGGCGCTGCGACGCGCCGGGCTGTTCGTTCGTGGGCGAGCACCGCGCTCCGAAGGCGCGCAGCCGTCTCTCCGACTATTACTGGTTCTGTCTGGACCATGTCCGAGAATACAACAAGCGGTGGAACTATTACGAGGGTGCGTCTGCCGAGGACCTTGAACAGGAGATTCGCCGGTCCACGACCTGGGACCGGCCGACCTGGCCACTCGGCGCGGCGGCGGCATTTCGCAAGTTTGTTGCCGGTGATTACAGAGACCCGTTCGGTGCGCTCAATGGTGACGACGATATGGACGCCGCTTCCGGAACCGCTCCGCCCCGTCCCGGGAGCGAGACGGCGGAGGGAAAAGCTTTCGCTATCATGGGGTTGGCGCCGCCGATGACCGAACTGGAGCTGAAAGCGCGTTACAAGCAGCTTGTGAAAAAACATCATCCCGACGCGAATGGCGGGGACAAAGAGGCCGAAGAACGGTTGAAAATCATCAACGAGGCCTATACGACTTTGAAAAAGTTTCTAACTTGAAGGTACGGGAACCCTGAAAAGGACGATCCCGAACCGGATAGTCACCCACATCATTTGGGAATAAAGGCCATGGCGGCAGCACATGTTTACGAGCGCAAGCCTGCGCATCATATCGAAGCACCGGACACCGAGGTCTCGGTTCGCGAGACCTTTGGCATCGACGTCGATATGAAAGTGCCGGCCTTCAGCGAGCCGAGCGATTACGTTCCGACGCTGGACCCGACCTATCTGTTCGACAAGCAGACCACCCTCGCCATTCTGGCCGGCTTCGCCCATAACCGCCGGGTCATGATCCAGGGCTATCACGGCACGGGTAAGTCGACCCATATCGAGCAGGTTGCGGCACGCCTCAACTGGCCGTGCGTCCGGGTGAATCTCGACAGCCACATCAGCCGTATCGATCTGATCGGCAAGGACGCCATCGTGTTGCGCGACGGCAAGCAGGTCACGGAATTCCGTGAAGGTATCCTGCCCTGGGCGCTGCAGAACTCGGTGGCACTGGTGTTCGACGAATACGATGCCGGCCGGGCGGACGTAATGTTCGTGATCCAGCGTGTGCTGGAAGCGGACGGCAAGATGACCCTGCTGGACACCAACAAGGTGATCCATCCGAACAAGTATTTCCGCCTGTTCTCGACCGCCAATACGGTCGGCCTCGGCGATACCACGGGCCTTTATCACGGCACGCAGCAGATCAACCAGGGTCAGATGGACCGCTGGAACGTGGTCACCACGCTGAACTATCTGCCGCATGATCGCGAAGCGGAGATCGTTCTGGCGAAACTGCCGGGCTACGATACGCCGGAAGGCCGCGAGATGATCTCCAACATGGTCTCGCTGGCCGATCTTACCCGGGCCGGTTTCATCGCCGGGGACATTTCCACCGTGATGTCGCCCCGGACCGTGATCACCTGGGCCGAGAACGCCAATATCTTCCAGGATGTCGCGATGGCGTTCCGCCTGACCTTCCTGAACAAGTGCGACGAGGCAGAGCGGGGAACGGTTTCCGAATTCTACCAGCGCTGTTTCGGAGCGGACCTGCCGGAGACCAGCATCCGCGCGGCGGAATAGAGAAAGCGGCGCGGACAGGACCTGATGACATCCATGGCGGACGACGACCGGCTTGAGGAATTCAAGCGCGCGACAGCATCCTGCGTGCGGGCAATGGCGCACGAGGGAGAGCTTGAGGTCACCTATGGCGCGGATCAGGCCAGTGTCTCGGGCGACCGGGTGCGGCTGCCGTCCCCGCCGCGCAACCTGCCGCCGGAAGATGTCGCCCGGGTCCGTGGGGAAGCCGACAGCCTTGCCCTGAAACTCCGCTTTCACGATGCCGCAACCCATGCCCGCCGCCAGCCGTCCGGGCAGGCGGCACTGGAAATCTTCGATGCGGCCGAGCAGGCCCGGGTCGAGGCGCTGGGAGCCATCCGCATGGCCGGCGTTGCCCAGAACCTCGAAGCGGCCATGGAGCAGCGTTACCAGAAGCAGGGTCTGGAAGGCGTCACCGACAAGGACGAAGTGGCCCTTTCCGAAGTCGTCCGGCTGATGGCCCGCGAAGCCATCACCGGCGCGCCGCCGCCGGAATGCGCGCAGGGCGCAGTTGATCTCTGGCGTCCGTGGGTCAACTCCAAGATCGGCGACACTCTCTCCGAGCTTTCCCGCCATCTCGAGGACCAGGAAGCCTATGCGGAACTGTCCCGCCAGCTGATCACCGACCTGGATCTGGAAATCGGCGACGACGGGATGACCGATGAGTCGAATTCCGACTCCGAGGCGGAAGACGATGGCGGCGAGGGCGAGGAGCTGAACGATAGCGGAACCCGCGGTACCGCCGAAGACAGCACCTCCTCCGAAATGGTCCCGTCGGACATGGATTCCGGCGACGAGGCCGGCGAGGGTGAAGACAGCGAAGACGGCGAGTTCGAACCCGGCGAGGGTGACGAGCAGCCGGCCAATCCCGGCACGCCGCCGCAGATGCATAATGCGGATGACGGCAACCGGTTGCGGAAGAGCTATCACGCCTACACGACCGAATATGACGAGGTCGTCCGGGCTGACGAGCTGTGCGACGCGGAAGAGCTGGCGCGCCTGCGGGCGCTGCTGGACCAGCAGCTCAACCATCTCCAGGGCATGATCGGACGGCTGGCGAACCGGATGCAGCGCAAGCTGATGGCAAAGCAGAACCGGTCCTGGCAGTTCGATCTGGACGAAGGCATTCTCGATGCCGCGCGGCTGTCCCGCGTGGTGGTGCAGCCGGACAGTTCGCTCTCCTACAAGATGGAGAAGGATACGGATTTCCGCGACACGGTCGTCACCCTGCTGATCGACAATTCCGGCTCCATGCGCGGCCGGCCGATCTCGATCGCGGCGATGAGCGCGGACATTCTCGCCCGCACGCTCGAGCGCTGCGGCGTGAAGGTGGAGGTTCTCGGCTTCACGACCAAGGCATGGAAGGGCGGCATGTCGCGGGAGAACTGGATCCAGGGCGGCAAGCCGGTCAACCCGGGCCGTCTCAACGATCTTCGTCACATCGTCTACAAATCCGCGGATGCGCCGTGGCGCCATGCGCGCAAATCCCTCGGCCTGATGCTGCGCGAAGGCATCCTGAAGGAAAATATCGACGGCGAAGCCCTGCTCTGGGCCCATCAGCGGTTGCTGAGCCGGCCGGAAGAGCGGCGCATTCTGATGGTGATCTCCGACGGTGCGCCGGTCGACGATTCGACGCTCTCCATCAATCCGGGGAATTATCTCGAGCGCCATCTGCGCGAAGTGATCCAGTATATCGAGACAAAGTCCCCGGTCGAGCTTGTCGCCATCGGTATCGGGCATGACGTGACGCGCTATTACCGCCGTGCGGTAACGATTGTGGACGCCGAGCAACTCGGCGGCACCATGATGGACCAGCTGACCAACCTCTTTGACGAGGATACACCGCGGAACCGTCGCGCCGAGATGCGCCGTACCGCCTAGCGGAATAGATACGCGCACCCCGCGGTATGGGTGAATTTCCTTTCGAAATAGGCTAGTATTCGGCTGATTCGATTACGGAGAGAAGCCATGCGCGCCACGCTCCACGCGGTATTCTTGTGCACGATTCTTGTGGTCCTTGGGGTTCCCGCCGGTGCGGAACCGCTACGTCTGTCGCTTGTCCATGTGAACGACTGGGACCGGCTCGATGACAAGGACGGGGCCGGCGGGGCCGCAAAGATCGCAAGTATCGTGCGCTATGAGCGGGACCGGGCCGAAGCGGATGGCGGCCTGATGCTTCTGACTTTTGGCGGCGACATGCTGTCACCGTCACTGCTCTCCGGTTTTGACAAGGGCGCGCATATGGTCGATCTGGCCAATGCGATCGGCTTTGATGCGGCCGTGCTCGGCAATCACGAGTTTGATTTCGGCCCCGAAATCCTGATGCAGCGGCTGAAAGAAGCCAAATATCCCGTTCTCGGCAGCAATGTCTCCTACAAGGGCAAGCCCGGTTTCCCGGGCGCCCAGCGTTCGCGCATGGTCACCTCTGGCGGGTACAAGATCGGTTTGCTCGGCCTGACCACGACCGACACGCCCAGCCTGTCGAGTTCCGGGCCGGATGTCGGCTTCGCGCCGATTGCCGAGACGGCGAAGGAAATCGCGGCGACCTTGCGTAAGGACGGGGCGGATCTGGTTATTGCCCTCACGCATGCGGTCTATCAGAGCGACCTGGAGACGCTGCGGCAGGTTGGCGATATCGACATTGTCCTCGGCGGTCACGACCATCTGGTGCTGGTGCTCTATGACGGTAAACAGGCGGTCCTGAAAGCCGGCAGCCAGGGGAATTTCGTCGGCATCATGGATATCGCCATTGACCGGGTCGCGGGCCGGAATGGCCAAGAGCTGGTCTGGCAACCGAGCTTCTCGCTGATCAACACAATCGACGTCGAGCCGGATCCGCAGATTGCCAAGAAGGTCGCCGCCTATACATCCAAACTGGACCGGGAGCTTGTGGTTGAAATCGGGGTGACCGAGGTTGCGCTCGATACAAGCCGCGCCGCCGTGCGCTCGGCGGAGAATGTTTTCGGCAACCTGATTGCGGATGCCATGAGAACGGCGACCGGCGCCGATGCGGCGCTCACCAACGGTGGCGGCATTCGCGGGGATACCAGCTACCAGGCCGGACGCAAACTGACCCGCAAGGATGTGCTGACGGAACTGCCCTTCGGAAACCGCACGGTGACCATGCGGATCAAGGGCAAGGACCTGCGCGCGGCCCTGGAGAACGGAGTCTCGCAGGTTGCGGAAGGGGCCGGCCGCTTTCCCCATGTCTCCGGGATCAGCTTCGCCTTTGACGGGCGCAAGCCCGCGGGCTCCCGGGTGTCCGACATCAAGGTCGCGGATACGCCGCTCGATCTCGGCAAGGTCTATGTCGTCGCGATCAATGACTTCATCGCCAGGGGCGGGGACGGGTATGATGCCTTCAAGAAGGGCGAGATCATCGTCGATGCGAGTTCGGCGCGCCTGATGGCAAGCCAGGTGATCGACCATATCCAGAAGAGTGACGGGGTGAAAACCAGGATCGAGGGACGGATACGCCGGCTTGACTAGGGCGCGGACTGTCTCCCCCAGGTCGCGCCTCTCGTTCCGGTTCGGCGCTGGAGGGCGCACGGCGCTGCGCTTATGCTAGGGTCTCACATCGAATTTTTGGGAGGATTCCATGCTGCTCGACGTGCGTACCTACACCTGCCGCCCCGGGACCATCAAAAAACATCTCGAGATCTACGAGAAGTATGGCAAGGCGCCGCAGTCCAAACATCTGGGCCAGCCGCTCGCCTTCATGGTGACCGAGACCGGTAACCCGAACCAGTACATCCATATCTGGGTCTATGAGAGCGCGGGCGACCGCGAAGCCAAGCGGGCTGCCATGTGGGCGGATCCGGACTGGCTCGCCTACACCAAGCACAGCGCGGAATTCGGCGGGCTTGTGGAACAGCAGAACGTTCTGATGAAGCCGGTCGATTTCTACAAGATAAAGACCTGACATCACACGACCTGATCCAGCCGTCCTGTCGGAAATCGCGGTTTCATGACGGATTTCGGATGTTCCCGGAGCACATGATGCGATAGGCATGGCGGCTGGATCGGGATGACATGAAGGGAACGGACCGTGGCGAGAGACCTGATTGGCGACAATGTGACGCCGCTGGACGTGGTGCGCGACGCCGCTCCCCATGCCAAGTCCCGACCGGGCTACACCGTTCGTATCCGTGATCTCGTGCTCAACATGTTCATCGGCGTGCACGAGTTCGAAAAGGCGGAACCGCAGCGGGTGCAGGTCTCGGTCGAGCTAACCCTGGACTATCCCGAAGACGGCATCGGCAGCCATTACAGCCGGGTGTTCTGCTATGAAACCTTCATCGGCCGGATCCGGATGATCGCCGAAGCGGGCCACATGTTGCTGGTCGAGGGGTTCGCGGAACGGATCTGCGATCTCGCCTTCGACGATCGCCGCGTGCTGGCGGTAAAGGTCGAGGTCGAGAAGCTCGATATTTTCGAGGATGTCGGCGGTGTCGGCACCCTGATCGAGAAATTCCGCCCCGAGGGCTGACTCAAGCTCGCTGACCCGGATTCACAGGGCCGATTGAGCCACTGCCAACCCGCGGATGTCTTGCCATCGCAGGTTGGCACTGGCTGTTTCCGAAGCGTCAGAGCGCGGCGTTCTTTTTCGCGAACCCCCAATAGAGTTCACGACAGCGGGCAGCCATCGGTCCCGGCTGCAGTTCCCGGTCCTCAAACCGCGATACCGGCGTCACCTTCGCATGGTTGCCGGTGGACCAGATCTCGTCCGCTCCCCGCAGGTCCGTCGAGGTCACGGTGGATTCCTCGACACTGACGCCATCTTCGCGCAGCAGCTTGATGATGCGCTGGCGGGTGATGCCGTTCAGGAAGGTGCCGTTCGGGATTGGTGTTTTCACCAGGCCGTCCTTCGCCAGGAAGACGTTGGATGTGGCGAACTCGGCCACGTTGCCGACCGGATCGAGCATGATGGCGTTGTCGAAACCGGCTTCGTTCGCTTCGCGCAGGGCGCGGCCGGCATTGGGGTAAAGGCAGGCGGCCTTGGCGTCTGTCGGCGCCTGATCCGGGGCCGCACGGCGCCGGCTGGAGATATGGGCGGAAAAGCCTTTCGGCTCCGGCAGCGGCGATTCGAATATATGCAGCATGAATCGCGTGGTTGCCGGGTCCGGATAGATCCAGCCGTCCTCGGCCCACATCAGCGGCTTGATGTAGAGCGCGGTGTCCGCCGGGAACTTGGCAATGCCTTCGCGGGCCAGGCGCTCGATCTCCTCGGCGCTGACCGGCGACTTCATGCCCATTTTCTCTGCCGAGGCGCAGGCCCGCTGACAGTGCCGGTCGAGATCGGGGGCGGTTCCCTCGAAGGACCGCGCGCCGTCGAAAATCACCGAGCCGAGCCAGGTCGCCAGGGTCGCCGGGCCGAGTACCGGCGGATTGCCTTCTTGCCATTCGCCATCGAGATAGGTCAGCGACTTCATTGGATGCTCCAGATTTGATTTTGCAGGTCTGGCGGGGGTCAACGGACGCGCCCCGGTTTTCAGGCACCTTAGCCCGGCCCTCCGGGCTCTGCCAATGATGCAATTGTCCCGAAAGGCTGCGGAACAATTTGAGATTGGCAGAGGGCGCGGCTACTCTCCCGGCCATGACACAGCAAGAGACATTCAGGTGGATCTACCATCTTTCGCGACGGGCCGACTGGGACCGGGCCAAGGCTGCCGGGGCCTATGCGGGATCCCGCGAGGATACGGCCGACGGCTTTCTGCATTTCTCGATGGCAAGCCAGGTTGCCGGGAGTGCGGCCAAGCATCGCCGCGGCGAGCACGGCCTGGTGTTGCTGGAAGTGGACAGTGCCGCCCTCGGCGAGTCCCTGAAGTGGGAGCCGGCCCGCGGCGGGGAGTTGTTTCCGCATCTTTACGGCCCGCTGCCGGTCAGTGCCGTTACCAAAGAATTTGACCTGCCGCTGGGGGACGACGGATTGCATGTTTTCCCGACGATGAAGGCGGAATAGACCCGGTATGCTGGCCGACCTTGCTCTTCCCCTGTTGCGCTGCCTCGACCCCGAGACCGCGCACCGCCTGACCATCCGCGCGCTGTCCGCCGGGCTCGGTCCGTCTGCCGCCGGATGGGCGCCGGACGCCCGTCTCGGGCAGTCCCTGTTCGGGCTCCGCTTCCCCCATCCGGTCGGCATCGCTGCCGGGTTTGACAAGGATGCGGAGGCTTTTGCCGGCGCGCTGAAGCTCGGTGCGGCCTTCGTCGAGGTCGGCACCATGACGCCGCGTCCGCAGCCCGGCAATCCGCGTCCGCGGCTGTTTCGGCTGCCGGAGGACGGCGCGGTGATCAACCGCAACGGCTTCAATAACAGCGGCCTCGAAGCGGGCGCTGCCCGGCTGGGACAGCGCGACCGGTCCGCCGGGATCGTCGGTGCCAATGTCGGTGCCAACAAGGGGGTGGAGACGCCGGAGAGCGATTACGCGGCGGGCGTCAGGACCATGGCCCCGCTCGCCGACTACATCACGATCAACGTCTCCTCGCCGAACACGCCCGGTCTGCGCGACCTGCAGGCGCCGGGACCCTTGCGCGAGCTGCTGCGGGCGGCGAAGGCCGCGCGCACGGAGGTCGCAAGCGAGGGCGGGCCGGCGCTGCTGCTGAAGATCGCCCCCGATCTGGAGGATGCCCAGCTGGAAGGGATCGTCGGTGTCGTGCTGGAGGAGAAGATCGACGGATTGATCGTCTCCAACACCACAATCGCACGTCCCGGCAGCCTGAAAGGCGCCCGCAAGGCGGAGACGGGGGGGCTGAGCGGTGTGCCGCTGTTCGAGCCGTCTACCGCGGTTCTGGCCAGGGCGTACCGGCTGACCGGCGGGAAGATCCCGCTGATCGGCGCCGGAGGGATCGATTCGGGGGCGGCGGCCTATACCAAGATCAAGGCAGGTGCCTCTCTCGTTCAGCTCTACACCGCTTTGATATATAAAGGACCCGGTCTCGTCCGGCGGATTGCCGAAGAGCTTGGCACGCTGCTTGAACGGGACGGATATTCCTCCGTTGCGGAGGCTGTCGGCGTGGAGGCTGGGGCCACGCCCTGAATCGGAAAGGGGACCGCGCAATTGCGTCATGTCCTGATCGTTAGCTTCTATCTGTTTCCCGCCATCGCGATTGCGGTGCTGGCGCCAACCATCCCTGTCGTCGGTCTGCCGGGATGGGGCGCAGGCCTGTTGCTGATGACCATCGCCAGCCTCATTCACATGGGATTGTCGGTCCGGGCGGCGCGGAACTCCTCCGAGCGCCAGATGGAGGTTCTGGCGCACGAGCTGGCGGTGACCCGCCAGGATCTGGACGCCGCCCGCGAGGAAGTCTCCGCCATTCGTGAGGCCATCGACGCCATGCCGGACAGCGGCCATGTGGTCTCGGAGCTGAAGATCCTGCAGGGGTTGCTCGGGCAGCTTTCGGCGAAGACGCCGGACAAGGCGCGGGGCAAGCCCGCGACGCCGGCACAGACCGCGGATGATGTCGGGCTGCCGGCCGTGGCCGAGTCACCGGGGGCTGCTGAACCGCTGCTGCTGATCGGCGATGCCGAGGTGCTGACCATCGTCGAGCAGGCCCTCCGCGAGGACCGGGTCGATCTCTATCTGCAGCCGATCGTCAGCCTGCCGCAGCGCAAGCGCCAGTTCTATGAATGCTTCTCGCGGATCGTTGACGATCGCGGCCGGGTCATCATGCCGGAGCAGTATATTCCGCTCGCGGAATCCGCCGGCCTGATCGCCGTGATCGACAATATGCTGCTGTTCCGCTGTATCCAGCTGGTTCGCCGTGCGGTGCGCGGGCAACCGGGGCTGGCCTTCTTCTGCAACATCTCCGACAGCTCGCTGACGGATGTGGATTTCTTCACCGATTTCATCGAGTTCCTGGCCGAGAACCGGAAGCTGACACCGAACCTGCTGTTCGAGTTCGAGCAGGAAGCCATCACCAACCCGACCTACGAGACCCAGGTGAACTTGCAGCGCCTGCAGGATCTCGGCTTCCACTTCTCGCTGGACCAGGTACGGACGCTGGATCTCGACCTGCCGCATCTGGCCAGTCTCGGATTCAAGTACATCAAGGTTGGCGCCCATATGCTGCACGAACTGGCGCGGGGCGACGACCCGCAGCTTGATATGGGCCGTTTCAAGGGCGCCCTCGACCGCTGCGCCATGGATCTGATCGTCGAGAAGATCGAGACCGAGGACATGCTGCTCGACCTGCTCGACCTGAAAATCGACTTCGGCCAGGGCTACCTGTTCGGGGAACCCCGGCCGACCTCCGCACCCACCAAATGAGTGTGCGGCCCGGCGCCGCGCGTTCCCTCTGACATCCTTCGTTTGCCTGGAGTCTGGCAATGACCACGCCCTTGTCCGCCTTTGCCGATATCGCCGATCGCTATGACGGTTTCATCTTCGATGTCTGGGGCACGCTCTATGACGGCGGGACGGCCTTTCCCGAGGCTCTGGAAACCGTCAGGGCGCTGGCCGGCCGGGACAAGAAGATGCTCGTGCTGTCCAACTCGCCGCGCGTCCCCGGCATCGTCGCGGAGCGTCTGACGGGGATCGGTTTCGATCCGGCCTGGTTCACCGAGATCGTTACCTCTGGCGGCATGGTGGCGGATGTCGTCGGGGGACGGCGTGACGGGGCGGCGTCGGCGCTGGGTGACCGGGTGCTGTGGCTGGGGCGCGACCGGTTCCCCGACACGGTGCCGGCGGATGCCTTCACCATCGTGGAGCGCGTCGAGGATGCGGACTGGGTGCTGAATGCCGGCCCGGAACGCCCCGAAGCGCAGCTGGATGAGTATGAGGACCGGCTCGCGGCCGCCATGGCGCGGGGGCTGCCGATGGTCTGTGCCAATCCCGACAAGTCCGTATTGCATGGCGGCGCGCGCCATCTCTGTGCCGGCGCCTTGGCCGAGCGGTATGAAGAGATGGGCGGTGCGGTGCGCTATTTCGGCAAGCCCTATCCCGAGATATTCGCCCGCTGCCTTGACCGCATCGAGCTTCCGGCGGGGCGGGTTCTGGTCGTCGGCGACAATCTGGAGACGGATATTCTCGGTGCCAACCGGACGGGCATCGACAGCCTGCTGCTGGGCTGCGGAATCCATGCGGCCGCTCTGGCGGAGAAAGCGGGCGCAGGTGACCCGCTTGACACGCTGATCAAGGACCATGGCGCACGCCCGCGCTATTACGCGGGCACGCTGGCCTGGTGAACGGCATCCTGTGGCGGGAAGGCGCCCTAGTGGGCGCTGCCCGAATCGCTGAGGGCGAATTGTTTCTGTTCGATAGCGAAGCGATGCAGGGCGATATCGAGATATCCCGGGACCGGCTCCTGCCGGCTTTCGCCCAGTCCGGTCGCTGGGGTGGAACTCAGAGTGTCTTCGATATTGTCCACCACCAGACGGAAATATGTCAGCAAGAAGACCCGCAGCGCCGACGACATGCTCGATTCCTGGCGCCGATCGGCGACCATGGTGCAGAGTGCGTCGATGCCAATTGATTCCCTCTTGCAGATATCCGAGAGGCCATTCCAGACTTGAGCTTCCAAACTGACGCTTGTGCGTCTATGACCGATCGTGACGTTCTTCCTGATCCGGTCGCTCCCTATTACGCGTGCCACTCACGATGCTCCCAATTGACTCAAGCACACAACTGTATGGTTAACGTGCCGCATTTCTACCGCTAGTGCAATAACCAAGGCAAACTTCTCGCGTGAGACGTTTGAACGCTAGGTTCATCACGCTTTTGCCGTCGATTGCCGGAGTTACTTTGCAGAGCGATATCTGCGCTCTATGATCTGCTTCAGGCTGACCAGCAGAAGGAATCTGCTCATGAGTGCGAATGGCGAAGGACAACTGGACAAGGTTGGCTGGCAATTGCTGCGTGTGTTGCAGGAAGATGCCCGGCTTTCCTTCAGCGAACTCGGCCGCAGGGTCAGTCTTTCGTCTCCGGCTGTTGCCGAGCGGGTGCGCCGGATGGAGGATCTCGGGATCATCACCGGTTACCGCACCACGGTGAATCCGGACAAGCTCGGCTATCCGACGACTGCGTTCATTCATCTGAAGACCTCGGGCGAGTATTACAACAAGATCGCCACCGTCGCCCATACCTTGAGCGAAGTTCTCGAATGCCACCACGTCACCGGGCAGGACAGTTACATGATCAAGGTCATCGTCTCCTCCATGGTGCATCTGGAACATGTGATCTCCCAGCTCCGAAAATACGGCGAGACGACGACGTCCATCGTCTTGTCTTCACCGGTGAAGGGCAAGATGATCGCCGCCGGACCGAGCGTCCGGGTCGGCCCGGCGATGCCGCCGATGTTCCTCGTCGAAAACGAATAGGCTCTCGGTATATATTGATCGCCTGAGCTGTTCTGTCGCAGCTGTTGCCCCCGTCCCGGCGTTGACGTTTGAGTCGGACGTCCAATATTGGTGTTTAGAGCTGAACAAACACCGGAGGAGGACTCGTGATGCAGATGCAAACGACGAATACCCGGAGGTCGATCGTGGAACTTGACCGCGCCCGACGCTCGCTTCGGCCCAACAGACCGGCCAGGCTCGGTATGCTGCGGCTGGGAAGCCGGAAATCACACGCCGCCGAGGAAACCGCGGCGATGGCGGAGATCTTCAGCCGCGCTGTAAAAGGGTTTAAAAGGCGGGTTTGGCCGCTCGCCTCGTCCCGGAAAGCGCTTGACTGAAAAATGGGGCTCGCGTATATGCCCTGCTTCCTCGTGGAGCCCCGGCTTTGCGAATCCCAATTCTATCGTGTTGACCGAGGATTAGAAAAATGGCGCGTCGTTGCGAAATCACCGGTAAGGGTGTCCAGACCGGCAACAATGTGAGCCACGCGAACAACAGGTCGCGCCGCCGGTTTCTGCCGAACCTGCAGCAGACCTCGCTGATGAGCGATGCGCTCGGCAAGATGGTCCGCCTGCGTCTGACCACGCATGCGATCCGGTCCATCGAGCATAATGGCGGCCTGGATGCCTATATGCAGAAAGCCAAAAATTCGCAGCTTGGCCTCGAAGCCCGCGCATTGAAGCGGCGCATCGAAAAGGCTGCTGCAGCGAAGGCCGACTGATACGGTCTTCCGCCAGGTCCGGTTTTTGAGAACGCCCGCGCAAGCGGGCGTCTTTCTTTTGTGCAGCGCCGGGCTGGCCGGCGGGTCAGATCTTTTCCAGGCCGCACCAGTCCGCGATAAAGAGCGCGATCGCCGCCGTTACGCGCCGGACCGAGGGCAGGTTCACCCGCTCGTCGAAACCATGCACATTCTCCGCAACTGCGCCGTAGACATAACTCGGCGTGTGATTGTAGAGCCCGTGGAAGCGCGAATCCGTCAGGGCTGTCGAGTGCCGGCGCTGAAGCGGGGTGCCGAAGACGGTCTCGTGGCACTGGTCCAGCAGCGGCTCGCCCGGAGTGCCTGCCGGCACTTCGTATCCCGGTGACAGGAAGCCCTGCCATTCGATCTCCGGCGGATTGTTCGCCAGGAAGGTATGGGACTTGGCGGCGTTGGCGATGGTTTCCGTCAGGCGCGCCTGGATGGTGGCCGGATCAACCCCCGGATAGAGCCCGATGCGCACCTCGAAGGTGCACCAGGCCGGCACGCTGGAGGTCCAGTCGCCGCCGGCGATCTGGGAGATCACAAGATTGACCGGATGCGGGTTGTCCTTGAAGGCCGGGTGCCTGTTTTCCGGCAGGTTCCATTCCTCCTCGAGCGCATGCAGGGCACTCCAGAGCGGGATGCAGGCCTCGATGGCGTTCTGGCCGCTGCCGGCACGGGCGACATGAACCGGGACGCCGGCGACCTTGACCCGCATCCAGACCACCCCGACCTGTGCCTGTGTGAAGGTCTCGCCGGTCGGCTCCGGGATCAGCACCGCATCGGCCCTGTAGCCGCGCACCAGCGTGGAGAGCGCGCCATTGCCGGTGCATTCCTCCTCGATCACGGATTCGAAATGCACCGTGCCGCCCGGGCGATATCCGGCGCGCTTCAGTGCCTCGAGGGCGAAGAGGGCGCTGACAGTGCCGGTCTTCATGTCCCCGGCACCGCGGCCATACATCCAGTCGCCGTCGATCTCCGCCCCGAAGGGCGCGCGCGTCCACATCTTCTCCGGGCCCGTCGGGACCACATCCACATGGCCGTTCAGGATCAGGGAGCGGCCCTTCGGGTTCTCCGGGCGCCAGGAGGCAACGACGGTCAGGGCGTTCTCGTAGGAGACATCGACGGGGGAGAAGCCCGGATGCTTGGCGATCTCATCGGGATCGATATGCCACATGTCCACGGCATAACCGAAATCCCGGGCGGCTCGGGCCATAAGGTCCTGCGCCGCGGCCTCCTGACCGCGGATGGAGGGGCAGCGCACCAGTTCCTGGCTGAGGAGAAGCTGTTCCTCGAAACCCTCATCGACGGCGCGCATGATCTCGGCGGCGACAGTCTGATCCGGCATCCCGGTCTCCTTTGCTTTTGCCTGGGAATTATCGGCGCCGGTCCGGCGCGGCGGCAACACCAAGGGGCATAACGCTTTGGCGTTTCAATATACCTGAATCCGAAAGGATTGCCGTAAGCTCCGTCCCTCTACAGTTGTTTTGGCCGGGATCCTTTGCTTATGTAACGCGATGAACGGTGATCCGAGTTTCGAGAAGGCGCTCGCCGCCTACAATACCGGCCAGCGAGCCGATGCCGTTCACATCTGTCAGCAACTCCTGCAGCGCGTACCAAACGATGCGAAGACCGCGCATCTGCTCGGATTGATCCTGCTCGAGGCCGGTCAGGCTCCGGCGGCATATGCGCCTCTACGGGTCGCTGCCGGCGGCGAGCCGCTGGAGCTGGAGCTCTGGCTTCACGCCGCACAGGCTGCGGCGGCGTCAGGGCAGCCGTCCGCAGCGGCCGGTTGCATGCGGAGGGCTGCTTTGCTAGGGCCGGAGCGAGGAGCACCGGTCGCCCAGCTGGCTGAATCTCACGGGCTGCGTGGAGAGTGGGCGACGGCTGGACTCCTGGCGCGGAAAGCGACCGTTCTCGATCCGGCAAATCCCTCGCACCGATTCCTGCATGGGCGATGCCGCGGCGCGTTGAACGACGGACGATCCGTCGATCTGGAGATGCGCCGTGCCGCACTACTGTTGCCGGGCGATCCCACAATCCTGAATTACCTGGCGAACTTCGCGGCCTGGAAGGGCGACCCCAACCGGGCGGAGCTTGTATTTCGGCGTCTGTCGCGACTGACGCCCGGCGATATCGAGATCTGGCGCCGTCTGGCGGCGCATCTGACTGCCCGGCGGCTTCAGAACGAGGCCATTGTACCCCTGAAGCGCGCTCTGGCGCTCGATCCGGGGTCCCACTTGGACTGGAAAGCGCTGAACGAGATCGCGCGCAACCTGCAGGATCTCGCCTCCACGGTGACGGTCTCGCGCAGATACGCGGTCTGCAATCCGAACGACGCGGACGCCCTGCTGCATCTGGCAACGGCCGAGCACGCGCTTGGCAATGAGCAGCGGTACCGGAGGGCGCTGGCGGCCGTCGAACCGCTCGCACCACGTAACCCCGCCGTCTGGCAGGCGCTTGCCCTGGATAGCCGCGACCGCGGGATGGCCACGGAGGCCGGCCGATATCTCGAAAGCTTTTTCGCGGAAACGCATCGGCAGCTGATGTCGCCGATGCCGGACCTTGTTCAGGATACCGGGTTCATCTCCTTCCTGACGTCCCACCTTTTCGCCGGTCGTTTCGAGGCGGTTCGGGATTATTGCAGAGCCGCGCAAGCGCTTCCCCCTGCGAGCTCGCGAATCGAAGTCGAGCGCTTCAAGTGCGCGTCGGTGGCGACCTGCGCGGCCGAATACTTCCGCGCACCTGCTGCCTGGTCGGGGGCCGACCGCCTCATTGTCAGCGTGCCGGTCTGGGGCGAACGGTTTGCCGATCTCTGGATCGAGAACGGCCTGGCCTCGATGCTGGCTCCGGAGAATCGCCGATTGTGGGACCGGCAGGAGACCGCGTTTCACATCGTCACGACCCGCGAGACGTGGACCCATCTGCTATCCAAGGCAGTCTTCAGGGACCTGGCGCAGCGCCACCATGTCTGTTTCATCGATATAGAGCCGGTACTGGGCGCAGGCTACGAGGCGACGAACTACATCGCCATGCTGGTTGCGCAATGGACATCGCTCTGTGTCGCCGCCCGAGAGCAGGCGGACTGTTTCTCGCTGGTAGCCGACTATGTGTTCTCGGGGTCGGCGTTTTCCCATCTTGCCGATCTTCTCAACCGGGGCGCAGCGGAGGTCTTCTATACGGTCGACTTTCCGATTTCGATCTCTGCTGCCCCGCTGCTCGAGACCTACAGGGCGACGGACGGAACGCTCTCCGTTCCGGAGCGGGACCTGGCTGACCTCTTTCTCGACAACGTCTCCGCCCGGGTCGTCCATCATGACGTCAGCGAGCATGGCGACACAGTTCCCACCGACCCCTCGCGCCTCAATGTCCGTTTCGAGGGCGGGATCCAGATCCGTTCCATGCAGCCGCAACTCGTCTATGTCACGAAGCGGGCGCTCGCCGGCTTCTGGACCGCGCGGCTGGGGGCCACCGACAATGGCTTCGCCGACATCGTGCTCTCAAATCTCGAAGACGAAGCGCGCATGATGATGCTCAACGACGCCGAGTGCTTCGGCTGCGCCGTGCTCGAGGTCGACGAGACGGCACGCAGCGACACCGGTCATTTCGCCCGGCGCCAGAAAATCCGAGAGGCTCTTCCGGTCGAACTGATGAAGATGATACAGCGCGCCGGCTTCCTCACCCGTGGACGGATCTGGGCGCTTCGCAGTCCGGTGAATATTCTGCGTTCGGGCGCCGAACCAGATACGGCGAAGACGGCCTTTCTCGACGAGATCGCGGCTGCCTTGCCCTACGCGCCGGCGGATGCGGTGCAGGACATCATGTACGAGATCGGGCGCCCGGCGCTTGCACGCGTTCTTGCCGGAAACCCGTCCCGGACGGGCGGGTAGGCGTTCACAAGGCGGTCTGGCCGGCAAGGAGCGGGTTGCATTCAAACCCCCACCGGTTGATCCTGAGCTACCGCTTCATATTCGGCCGGGACACGGGTTCCAGGACAGAAAAGAGAGCATTGATTTGACGACTGGAGGCGCCCAGCCCCCTTCGGGCCACCTGCCTCTTTCCGGCGAAGCGCATCTGCGGGCGCTGGATTTCCTCGCGGCGCGCGGGGATCCTTCGCAGGCGCTGCTTTTCGCGCAGCGGAACCTACTGCTCGGGGATTGTTCGAGTCCTGCGTTTTCCATCAGAGCCAAGCTGCAGTTCGGCGAGCGGGATCTCACGCCGTCGCGGCGCGAGCATCAGGCGCGTGGCCGGGCGCGCGGCCCCGAGGTCTCGAACAGCACCCAGATCGCCGCGGAGAGCGTCAGAGCGGCGCCTCCCTGGTGTGCGGCGCCAAGGGCGACGGGGACCTGCGCCAGCAGGGTCGAGATACCGAGCGCAACCTGGATTGCGGCCATGCCGGTCAGGCAATGGATGGCAAGCCGGGTGCGCGGCGCAATCTCTGTTGCGCGCATCGCCCTGAACAGCAGCCAGACGATGCCCGCGAAGGTCACGATGGCGATGACACGGTGGTTGAACTGCACCGCGGCCGGGTTCTCGAAGAAATTGATCCAGAACGGCTCGGCGAATGCATAGTCGGGCGGCACGACATGGCCGTTCATCAGCGGGAAGGTGTTGTAGATCAGGCCGGCATCGAGACCGGCGACGAAGGCGCCGGCGACGGTCGTGATGGCA
Source organism: Nisaea sp. (assembly GCF_040217065.1). GTDB lineage: Bacteria > Pseudomonadota > Alphaproteobacteria > Thalassobaculales > Thalassobaculaceae > Nisaea. The sequence goes on along the minus strand of NZ_JAVJNX010000004.1, from coordinate 327,924 downwards.
ATCAGGTGCAGAACGGCGACGGCGTGGCGCCGGAACTGTCCGTCTGTCCCGTCTGGCTGCCGGACCAGCCCGAGCGCTGTCCAGATCAGGGCGGCGAGAATGAGCAGGGCGACGGAGAGATGGATTGCCAGCCGGTACTGGCTGACCGCCGGATTGTCGACCAGGCCGCTTTTCACCATCCACCAGCCGATGCCGCCCTGCAGCGCGCCGAGCAGGAACAGGAGGCCGAGCCGGGGATAGAGCGCCCTGCGGATCCGGCCGCTCAGGGCCAGGACCAGGAACGGGACGGCGAAGGCGACGCCGATCAGCCGGCCCCAGACCCGGTGCAGGTATTCCCAGAAGAAGATCTGCTTGAAGTCCTCGATCGTCATCCAGCTGTTCACCTTCTGGAACTCCGGTGAATCCTGATAGAGCGAGAAGACCCGGTACCATTCCGGCTCGCTCAGCGGCGGCAGCCAGCCGATCAGCGGGCGCCACTCGACCATCGAGAGGCCGGACTCGGTCAGCCGCGTGATGCCGCCGATGACGATCATGAGGAATACCATGACGGCGACGCCGGCCAGCCACCAGGCAACGGGCCGGTCGGTTGCCGCGTGTTCCGGCAGGGCCGGGCTATAGGGTCGACTGGACGCGCTCACGCCGCACTCCGTACTCGGTTCATGACCGCCGGAATGTGGCGTCAGGCGTGGCCCAGGTCAAATGGATGCAATGCCGCACCCTATTGAAACGCTCAATGCAGGCGGAATTCCACATCCGCATGGGTAAAGTTTGCGGTTCCGGTCAGGTTTCCTGCCGAAATCTGGACGGAATGGATCTGGGCTTCGATATTGAGCCGCCAATGGTCGAGGAAACGGCGCAGGCGGGGGAATTTCGGGATCACATCGTGGGTTTGCCAGATAAAGCTTTGCAGGAGATCCGGGTGGTCCGGCATGCGATAGAGGATCTCGGCGGTGGTCACGCGGCGCTCAAACAGGACGACGGGCTCAATCGACATTCAGCGTCTCCACAGATTGCTTATGGAATTAGCTTGAGGTAGAACCGCACCTCTTTTCAATAATTAAATGAATTCAATGAACTAGCAGCGATACGCTGAGATTGCTGCCAGTGAGGCTCCGTTTATCCCTTCTGCAGCCGGAAAACCGTTTGGACGTGTACGGTATGGTCACCATTTGTGGTGCGGGAGAATGAACTGGTTCGGCCAAAGCCTCGAAACACGGCTTTTTTCTCCATGTCCCATGTCAATTCCTTGACTCCTGAACTCCCACTGCCTACATCGTCAGCACTCGCCGGTGGTGAGTGCTAATAAATTAGGTTCGCTCCGGCGAGCACTCAAATAGAAACGTCACTCAGAGATGAGTCATTCGGAGGTTTTGGCATGAAATTCAGGCCATTGCATGACCGGGTCGTAGTCCGTCGCCTTGAAGGCGAGGAAAAAACGGCCGGGGGCATAATTATTCCCGATTCCGCCAAGGAAAAGCCGATGCAGGGCGAAGTCGTCGCTGCCGGTGCTGGCGCGCGCGACGAGAACGGCAAGGTACAGCCGCTCGATGTCAAGGCGGGCGATGCGGTGCTGTTCGGAAAATGGTCGGGCACAGAAGTCAAGATCGACGGCGAAGAGCTGTTGATCATGAAAGAGTCCGACATCATGGGCGTTCTGGAATCCTAAGGAAGGACTGATCCATCATGGCTGCTAAAGAAGTTAAATTCGGCACCGACGCACGAGCCCGCCTGCTGGCTGGCGTCGACGTGCTTGCAAACGCCGTCAAGGTTACGCTCGGCCCGAAAGGCCGTAACGTTGTTCTCGACAAGTCCTTCGGTGCCCCGCGCATCTCCAAGGACGGCGTGACCGTTGCGAAAGAAATCGAACTTACTGACAAGTTCGAAAACATGGGCGCACAGATGGTGCGTGAAGTCGCTTCCAAGGCGAACGACATCGCCGGCGACGGTACCACCACTGCTACGGTTCTGGCTCAGGCCATCGTGCGCGAAGGCTCCAAGGCCGTCGCCGCCGGCATGAACCCGATGGACCTGAAGCGCGGCATCGATCTGGCGATCGAAGCCGTTGTTGCTGACATCTCCAAGCGCGCCAAGAAGATCTCCACGACGGACGAAGTCGCGCAGGTCGGCACCATCTCCGCCAATGGCGAAGTCGAAATTGGCGCGATGATCGCCAAGGCGATGGAGAAAGTTGGCAACGAGGGCGTCATCACGGTTGAGGAAGCCAAGTCCCTGCACACCGAACTCGACGTTGTCGAGGGCATGCAGTTCGACCGCGGCTACCTCTCCCCGTATTTCGTCACCAACGCTGACAAGATGACCTGTGAGCTGGAAAACCCGTACATCCTGCTGCACGAGAAAAAGCTCTCCAACCTGCAGGCGATGCTGCCGGTTCTCGAGCAGGTCGTTCAGTCCAGCCGTCCGCTGCTGATCATTGCCGAGGACGTCGAGGGCGAAGCCCTGGCGACCCTGGTCGTGAACAAGCTGCGTGGTGGCCTGAAGGTCGCTGCCGTCAAGGCTCCGGGCTTCGGCGATCGCCGTAAAGCGATGCTGGAAGATATTGCCATCCTCACCGGTGGCACCGTGGTCAGCGAAGACCTCGGCATTCAGCTCGAGAACGTGTCCCTGGAAATGCTCGGCACCGCCAAGCGCGTCCAGATCACGAAGGACGAGACCACCGTTGTCGACGGTGCCGGCGAAAAGGCCGACATCGAAGCACGCTGCAGCCAGATCCGCGCTCAGGTCGAGGAAACCTCCTCCGACTACGATCGTGAGAAGCTGCAGGAGCGTCTCGCGAAGCTGGCTGGCGGCGTTGCCGTCATCCGCGTCGGTGGCGCCACTGAAATCGAGGTGAAGGAGCGCAAGGATCGTGTCGACGACGCGATGCATGCAACCCGCGCCGCGGTTGAAGAAGGCATCGTCCCGGGCGGCGGTACCGCTCTGCTCTATGCCGTGCGCGCACTTGAGTCCCTGAAGTCGGCCAACGAAGACCAGAAGATCGGCATCAACATCGTGCGCAAGGCCATCCAGGTCCCGGCACGCCAGATTGCTGATAACGCCGGTGAAGACGGCGCGGTCATCGTCGGCAAGATGATGGAGTCGAAAGACACCGACTGGGGCTTCGACGCCCAGAAGGGCGAGTTCACGAACCTCGTGAAAGCCGGCATCATCGATCCGGCCAAGGTTGTGCGCTCTGCTCTGCAGAATGCCGGTTCCGTTGCTGGTCTGCTGATCACCACGGAAGCCATGGTCGCCGAAAAGCCGGAGCCGAAAGGCGCCGGTGGCGGTATGCCGGGTGGCGGCATGCCGGACATGGGCGGCATGGGCGGCATGGGCTTCTAAGCCAACCTCCGAACACTTTAACGAAAACCCCCCAGGGCATCCCTGGGGGGTTTTTTGTTGCCCGGTTTAGATTTTGCGACAGATCAAAATTCTACTAGTGTTTGAGATATTGTAGTGCCCTGCCAAGGTAGAGAACGGTGCCAACGGGCAGACGGTCGCGGATGGGAGCATCGATATCATGGCGGCCGAGGACGACCGCAACTGGAGGATCGGCTTAATGACCTGATCGCCTACTGGCGAGGCAAGAGGTCTGGAGACAGGCTTCCAGCACGACGCGACATTGATCCTGTCGATATCCCGGACCTGCTGCCTCATATCGGGTTGATCGACGTGATAGGCGAGGGTACTGATTTTCGCTACCGGCGTGATCTGGTCGGCAGTCGTGAACTGTTCCGGCGGAAAATCTAGCTGGCTGCCGGGCGTAGGGCTCACTAGGCGATGAGTGTGCTGACGGCGATATAGAGGCCGAGGGCCAATATGCCCATGAAGAAAATCAACCGAAACCGTGTTTCCGAAAGCAGGCTGCGGATTTTTCGCCCGAGGATCATTCCGAGAATGGCCGGAACCAGCCCGAGCGCGGATGCGAGACCGAGTTCGGCATCGATATGGACATTGCCGCCGAGGGCGACAGCCAGTCCGGCGGTGGAGGCCATGAACAGCATGCCCATGGCCTGCACCAGCATGTCCCGCGGCATCCCGAGCGCCTGCAAATAAAGCACGCCCGGCACCATGAAGGAGCCCGTCATGCCGGTCAGGACGCCATTCGCAATCCCGAAAAGCGGACCGCTCCAGAAGACCGCGCGCGGTGGCAAGGACAACCGGAATCCGGCCAGCCCGATGGCGGCATAGGCAACCAGCAGCAGTCCGAGCAGGGCGGAGAGATAGGACAGGTCGACCCGGCTGAGGGCAAGGGCGCCGATCCAGATCGTTACCGTCGCCATGAGCAGAAACGGCCAGGTCCGGCGGAGGATGTCCAGCGCATGTCCGCCGATGGCGGCCTGCCAGAGATTGGTCGCGAGTGACGGTACGATGAGCAGGGCCATGGCGCTCGGCAGGTCGAGCAGCAGGGTCATGAGCCCCAGCGTGATGGTCGGAAGGCCAAGCCCGATGACACCCTTGACCGTGCCGGCGAGCAGAAAGGTGGCAGCGGCGGCGGCGAGGAGGGCGGGATCTTGCAGCATGGTGCCAGTCTATCCGTTCGCGCCGGTCCGGCAATGCCGGGCTGTCAGATCAGGCCGAGTGCCCGGCATTTTTTGAGACAGTTGTCGGGGCCGTCGAAGTGATGGGTGGCGAAGCCGAGCGCGCGGGCGGACTCGATATTCGCCGCACTGTCGTCGATGAACAGCGTGCGCTCCGGAATGATCCCGAACCGGTCGATACAGATCCGGAAAATCGCCGGGTCCGGCTTCTTCATGCCTTCCACACCGGAGACCACGACATCCTCGAAGCCGTTCAGGAAATCGAACCGCCGGCGGGTTTCCTCGAATGTCTCGACACCGAAATTGGTCAGGCCGTAGATGCCGATGCCGGCTGCCTTCATCTGCCGCTTGGCGACGACCATCGGCTCGATCGCCCCGGGGATCATTTCCTGGAACCGCTCGTAGAAAGTCCGGATCAGATCGGCATGATCGGGATGGTGCGGCACCAGGGCGGCAATCTGCTCGTCCGGGCTGCGGCCGAGATCATGCTGGACGTGCCAGTCCGTCGTGCAGACCTCGGAAAGGAACCAGTGTACCCGCTCATCGTCCGGCGCGCCGTCTTCCGTGACAAAGACCCGGCGATAGAGATGGCGGGGATCCCATTCGATCAGGACGTTTCCCACATCGAACAGGACGGCGTCGATGCCCGTCATTCCGAGTCTTTCCTGGTTTCGGCGATTTCGAGAATGAGTGAGGAGATGTTGAGCTCGCCCTGCCCGTCATCAAGCAATGTCTGCCAGTGAGCGGTATTGTTCGCGAGGCCGGTCAGCTCGATGCCGACAGTGCGGGCCAGTTCCAGCGCCTGGTGCGCCAGTGCGGCCTGCTCCCGGACCGTTCGTCCGGCCCGGAATTCCCGATCGGCCATGCGTCGCCCGCTTTCAGACAGTACGGCGCCGCCGACCGCACTGTCGGTCAATGCTGCCAGCAGGGCATCGGCTTCAACGCCGGAGGCCGCGGCCAGTGCCAGCCCCTCCGCAAGGGCCTGGACCATCTGGCCGTGGATAGAGGCTCCGCAGGTCCGGACCGTCTGGCCGGAGCCGACCGGTCCGGCATGCAGGACCTTTTTCCCGAGGGCATTGAGGAAAGGCCAGATGCGGGCCAGGGCGATATCCGTGCCGCCGATGGTGATCGTGCCGCCCAGCGCGGATTCGGTTACCGGCGCATCGAGCCAGATCCGGCCGCTTTGCCTGACGCGGTCCGCAAACTTCCGGGTCGTGCCCGGCGAGGTTTCGCCGATATCCACGATCAGTCCATCGGACTGCGTCCCGTGCAATACGCCAAAGCGGTCCTCTTCCGGATCGAAAATAACCCGTTCAAGCGCCGCGTCGTTATTGACGGCGATCAGTGTCGCTTCCGTGTAGCGGGCAACGTCCCGGGGGCACGGCTCAACCTCGATCAGGGGATGGGCGTTCCCGAGCGTTCTGGCTTTCTCCGTGTTCTGGGTCCAGACATGCAGCCGCGCACCAGCTTCCGTCAGGTGGCGGGCAACAGCGAGCCCACGTCGGCCAAGGCCGACCAGACCTATCCTGCGTCCGTCGAGTGGTTTCTGAGCCGGCATGGCTCGGCTCGTCTCCTCAGGGCCGTGCGTAGCGTGCGGCGGACCCGCGCTCGATCGCCGCGGCAGTCAGCCGGTCGACATCGAGCTCGTGGCGGAGGATTTCGAGGAACCGCAGCTCTTCCTGGGTTGCCGTGCCGTCGGCGGCGACCACGTCGCAGGCCAGCGCGTAGGCGGTTGCGCCCAGCTTCGCCGGCAAGGTGCGCTTGATCTGGTCGACGGCGGCATCAAGCCCGTCCGTTTCACTCAGCATATCGATGCAGGACCCGGCGATCTCGCCGAAATTCCCGATCTCGAACTCGTGGAAGATCGGCAGCACGTTGATGATTTCGCTGATCGTTTCCAGTTCCTCATCGTCGACATTGCCGTCGGCAGCCGCGCTCAGGACCATGGCGTAAATCAGGGCGGAATGGGTTGTGATCATTGCTCGCCTGGCTCTCTAAATTAAATTGCGTTTTCACTGAAGGATATAGCGGCTCGCGCCCATAAACGATAGTCCCGGAATTAGCTGGTGGAGCAATTCTGCGCGCCGCCGGAACAGTGTCGTGGCGCAACGCCTCTACCGGCGACCTTGCCGATAACGCTAGTGTGATCGGCGAACAAGGCGCAAACGAGGCAGACGGGGGCACAGGTGATGGCAAGGATACCGGAAGATCCGTTCGAAAAGGGCGGCATAGCAGGATTTGTGGAGGATCTCCGGGCCGGCCGGACCAGCAGCGAAGCTGTGACGCTGGCCTGCCTCGAGCGGATCGATGCCCTGGACGACAAGATCGGTGCCTTTCAGCATGTGGCGGCCGAAAGTGCCCTGCGCACCGCACAGGCGATGGACGCCCTGCTGCGGGCCGGAACCGATCTCGGTCCGCTGATGGGCGTGCCGATGGCGGTCAAGGATATCTATGCGGTCGAGGGCATGCCGACCACGAACGGCTCGCTGATCGACTCCGCCGATATCACCGGCCCCGAAGGCAGCTATGTACAGGCTTTGAAGCGCGGTGGCGTGGTGATCCTCGGCAAGACCAGGACCGTCGAATTCGCCCTCGGCGCGACCGGGGTCAACGAGGCGCGCGGTACCCCGTGGAATCCCTGGGATCTTGAGACACACCGGTTCCCCGGAGGCTCCTCAAGCGGGTCCGCCGCGGCGACGGCGGCCGGCATGTGCGCCTTCGCGCTTGGTTCGGATACCGGAGGGTCGATCCGGATTCCGGCATCGCTCTGCGGTCTCTTCGGCCTGAAAACCAGTGTCGGACTGATCCCGACGGACGGGGTGTTCCCGCTGTCTCCGACACTCGACTCCCTCGGGCCGCTCTGCCGTACGGCGGCGGATGCGGCGCTCGTGCATGGTGCCACGTCCGCGACTCCGATGCCGGAGCCGGCGGCGCCGGGTGCGTTGCGCCTCGGCGTGCCGCGGGATTTCTTTTTCGAGGATCTGGACGATGCGGTCGCGGCGTGCATGGACAAGGCTCTCGCGGCGCTCAGTGGGGCCGGCGTGGAGCTGGTCGAGCTGACAGCGGAGGAACTGCCGGACCCGCGCGAGCGGGAGACAATCTTCCCGATCATCGTCGGCCCGGAAGTTCTCGCCAGCCTCGGTATTGACCGGTTCACCGCCGGGCGGGACGGGATGGACAGTGTGACGGCGGCGCGCGCCGCCATCGGGCTTGAGGTGTCGGCGGTGGATTATACCCTGGCGCGGCGCCGGCATGCCGCCCTGAAATCGCTCGCCGACGCGGCATTGCGCCAGCTTGACGGCATTGTCATGCCGGCCACGCCGATGGTCGCCATGCCGCTCTCGGAACTTGAGACAAAGACCGGTGCGACGCGAGCGCTTGCAGCCTCACGCAACACGCAGCCGGGCAATCTCTGGAGCCTTTGCGGCGTTTCTCTGCCGGTGCATCAGTACGGCTCGGACCTGCCGGTGGGCCTGCAGGTCCTGTGCCGTCACGGCATGGACGCGCATGCCCTGTCGATCGGTCTTGCCATCGAGGCGATCGTCGGCCGGGCGGGGCGTCCGGTTCTCACACTGGATGCCTGACGGACGGCCGACCGACAGACCGGAGCTAGTGCCCGGTGCCGACCCGTCCGATACGCAGGTCGTAGTCGGTTGCGATCCCGTATTCCGGATCCTCGCCGTCCCGTTCTTCCACAAGCTGGCCGGCGCGGCCGAGCAGGGCCTTGCAGTCCCGGCTCAAGTGCCGGAGCTGCAGCCGCTTGCCGAGCTCGTCATAGCGCTTGGCAAGGGTTTCGATGGCCTGCAGGCCGGAATGGTCGACCACCCGTGAATTCATGAAGTCGATGACCACCCGGTCCGGATCGTCCTTCGGGTTGAACTGGTTCTGGAAACTGGCCGTAGAGCCGAAGAAAAGCGGGCCCTCCAGGCTGTAGATCTTGGCGCCGGAAACGTCGATGCCGGAGACGGCATGCATTCGGGTGGCCGCGTTCCAGGCATAGAACAGGGCCGACAGGATCACACCGACGATCACCGCAACAGCCAGATCCGTCATCACCGTGACGGCGGTGACGAGAACGATCAGCAGCGCGTCCTTGCGCGGGATGCGGCGCATGATCATCAGGCTCTTCCAGGCGAAGGTGCCGATCACCACCATGAACATCACGCCGACCAGGGCGGCCAGCGGGATCTGTTCGATCAGGCCGGAGGCGAACAGGATGAAGACGAGCAGGAAGAGGGCGGCAGAGATGCCGGAAAGCCGGGTGCGGCCGCCGGATTTCACGTTGATCACGCTCTGGCCGATCATGGCGCAGCCGCCCATGCCGCCGAAGAAGCCGGTGACGGTATTGGCGATACCCTGTGCCAGGCATTCCTTCGAGGCGCCGCCCTTGGTCTCGGTCATGTCGGCGACGACATTCAGGGTCAGCAGGCTCTCGATCAGGCCGATGGCGGCGAGGATGAGGGAATAGGGCAGGATGATCTGCAGCATCTCGAGCGACAGCGGCACCATCGGAATGTGGAAGGCCGGCAGGCCGCCCTTGATGCTGGCCAGGTCGCCGACCCGCGGCAGGTCCAGATTGAAGCCGATGACGATCAGCGAGACGATACCGACGGCGGCGAGCGGCGCCGGAATGAATTTGGTGATGCGCGGGACGACATAGACCAGCGCCATGGTGAGCGCTGTGAAGCCGAGCATGAGATAGAGCGGCTCGCCGGTCATCCATGTAGCGGTGCCGTCGGACGCATGGTTCTTGAACTGGCCGAGCTGGGCCAGGAAGATGACGATGGCGAGCCCGTTCACGAAACCGAGCATGACCGGATGCGGTACCATGCGGATGAACTTGCCCCAGCGCATGATGCCGGCAATCATCTGCAGCAGTCCCATCAGCACCACGGCGGCAAACAGGTAGTCGACGCCGTGCCGCACGACCAGATCGACCATGACCACCGCGAGGGCGCCGGTCGCCCCGGAAATCATGCCCGGGCGGCCGCCGATGACGGCGGTGATCAGGCCGACGATGAAGGCCGCATACAGGCCGACCAGCGGATGCACCTGCGCGACAAAGGCAAAGGCGACAGCTTCCGGCACGAGGGCCAGGGCGACGGTCAGGCCGGCCAGGATATCCGTCTTGATCTGGGACGGGGTCAGCTTCTGGTCCCCGCCGGTGGTTCCAGTCACGGAAGACATAAGCGTTTTCGCCGCTTGCAACATGGGAGCGCGTCTCTTTCGGTGCGGTGTTCCTGGGAGGCCAGTGCCCATTTGTCCATTCCCGGAGCAGATCGCCCGGATGCGCACAAGACGGCACTTTCTTGCGGCGGCATGATACCGGAAAACCATTTTGTCTCAATATAATTGTGCAACGCAACATTGCATGCGTGATGTGCAGGAGCCGGGATGCTTGGCCGCCGGCCGGACGAATCCGGACCGCTTCCGCCCGGTTGCCGGATAGCTGAAAGGTGGCGCAGGCGAATTCTTTTGATCCGGGGGACCGGGCGCCCGCGTAAGCGTTGAAACTGTCAGGAGCCGGTTCATGCGTTGTGTCGAATGCGAACATGTCGACGAAATCATCTTCGAGCGGACCAGGTGCTGGTTTTTCCTGCCGACGTCCGACGCTTGCGAGCGCCTGCTCGCGATGCTCCGCCGCAAGGACCTGGAACCGGCGGGCGTCGAGGGCAACTGCATCGAGATCACGGTCCGCGGGACGGCGATGGACGGCGTTGTGACGGCGCTGTTCGGCGAGTTGAACAAGAAGGAACTGCAGGAGACGCGGGTTCTGACCACGGCGGGGGAGGACCCGACCCCGCAGGCCATGGGCCGGGTGATGCCGGCGGATGTCTTCGCCAACCGGGTCAAGGGCGCCTGGCTTGTGGAAGCGCTCGAAGCGCAGACCTATGACACCTGGTACCAGCCGATCGTGCATGCCGATCCGGCGGCCGGCACGGCGCCCTTCGCCATCGAAGGGCTGTTCCGGATGCGCGATGCCAGCGGCAGCAACATTCCGCCGGGCTATGTCTTCCAGCTCGCCGAGCATGCCGGGCTGCTGTTCTCTCTCGATATAGCAGCCCGCGCCAGCGCCGTCTCCCGGGCCGCCAAGAGCGGCTACAAGGGGCGGCTTTTCGTGAATTTCAATCCCTCCAGCATCTATGATCCGGCCTATTGCCTGAGGACCACGGCATCGACGATCTCCGCGCTCGGCCTGACCCCCGGGGACATCACCTTCGAGCTGACCGAGACGCACCGGATCCAGGACAAGGATCACCTGAAGGGCATCCTCGCCTTCTATCGGCAGGCCGGCTTCAAGGTGGCGCTGGACGATATCGGGTCCGGCTGGTCCGGGCTCAACCTGCTGCACGAGGTGCGGCCGGATTTCGTCAAGATCGACATGGATCTGGTCCGCAACATCGACCGCGACCCGCTGAAACAGTCGATCGTCGAGCATCTGATCTCGATCTCCCGCGAGCATAATATCGCGGTGATCGCGGAAGGTGTCGAGACCGAGCGCGAGGCCGAGATCCTGCGCCAGGCCGGGGCGGATTACCTGCAGGGCTACCTGTTCGCCCGTCCGGCGCCGATCGAGGAGCTGTCCGGATTGTCGCTCTCCGGCTGACGCGGCTCAGCCTGCCGCATAATCGAAGATGTCCTCTTCCTGGGCATTATGGATGCGCACGAGGGCGTCGACGGATTCGATGATGCGCTGGGCGTCCCGGATCAGGTAGCGGTCGGCTTCGTCCTCGTTGACGCCGGTCACCAGCCGGTCGAGCAGCCGGCCGAGATGTTGGATTTCCCGATGCGCCCGGCTCATCGCGGCCAGCCCATGCGCATTGCCGAGATGGGGCACGAGTTGCGGATAGACCGTGACCTCGTCCTCCCGCTCGTGCGGCACGATCTCGTCATTGATGATCCGGTTGGCATCGGCGATATGGGCCAGCGCCTCGGCGCCGACGGCATCGTCGAGGGCGTCGGCATGGGCCCGCAGCTGGTCGAGCCAGGTTTCCACATCCTGATGTTCCTCAAGCAGCCGCCGGGCGGCTTCCTCGGGCAGATTCCGGCGCCGGCCGAGACCCGGCGGCACCAGCGCCCTCAGCGCGTTCAGGATGACCGCGACGTCGATGGCTTCCTGCAGGATGGCGCCGGCGACCGGGGTCAGGTGGCCGGCGGCGGCAAAGCCCATGGCGACGAGGGACAGGGCCATGCCGGCGACGATGCTCTCGATGGCGATGCGCCGGGAGCGTTTGGCGATGGCGATGGCGTCCGCCACCCGGTCGAGCCGGTCGACCAGGACCACGGCATCGGCGGCTTCCGAGCTGGCGCTGGCCCCGCGCGCGCCCATGGCGATGCCGATATCGGCGGCGGCCAGGGCCGGCGCGTCATTGATGCCGTCCCCGACCATCAGGGTGGGATGGCGCTTTTTCTCGAACTCGACCGCATCGACCTTGTCGGCGGGCACCCGGTTGGCCAGCACCGCATCCAGATCGAGCGCGGCGCCGATGGTCTCGGCCGAATCCGCATGGTCGCCGGTGACCATGACGATGCGGCCGATCCCGGCCTCGCGCAGGGCGCGGATGGCGCGCGGGGCTTCCCGGCGCAGGCTGTCGCCGAGCAGCAGGGCGCCGACCAGCTCGCCGTCGATGGTGACGAACACGGACAGGGCCGAGCGCCAGGAGGCCCGGCGCTGGGCCCGGTCCACCCATATCGCACGCTGATTGCCGCCGGTGGTCATGGTCAGGCTGCCGGCGGCGATCCGTCTGCCCTCGACCATGCCGGCAAGGCCGGCGCCGAGATCCTCGCGCACATCGGTCGGCGGCACCAGGCTCAGGCCCCGGGCCTCGGCGGCGTTGACGATGGCCTGGGCGATGACATGGTGCGAGGCCTGCTCCAGGCAGGCGGCGAGACGCAGCACCTCGTTGGGATCGATGCCGGGCGCGGTTTCCACCGCGACCAGCCGGGCCCCGCCGACGGTCAGGGTGCCGGTCTTGTCGAACAGGATGGTATGGACCCGGGCCAGGGCTTCCAGAGCGGCGCCGCCCTTCACCAGCACGCCGCGCCGGGCGGCCTGGGAGACCCCGGAGATGAAGGCGACCGGGGCGGCCAGGATCAGCGGGCAGGGTGTGGCGACGACCAGCACGGCAAGACCGCGCACCGGGTCGCCGGACAGGATCCAGGCGCCGCCTGCAACCACGATTGCCAGCGGCAGCAGCAGCAGGGCGAAACGGTCGGCCAGCCGGATGAAAGGCGCCCGCGTGGTCTGCGCCGCCGTGACCATGGCAACGATCCCGGCATAGGTGCTTTCGCTGGCCGTGGCGGTGGCCTGCAGGGTGAAGGGCACGCCCGCATTGATGGCGCCGCTGCGCACCGGCTCGCCGGCATGGCGCTGCACCGGGATCGGCTCGCCCGTGAGGGCGGACTCGTCGATCACGATGTTCGACTCGGTGCCGTTCTGCAGGATGACGCCGTCGACCGGAACGATCTCGCCGGTACGAACCAGCAGCCGGTCGCGCTCCGCCACCTGCTCGACCGGAATATCCTCGAGCGTGCCGTCGATATGGCGATGCGCGATGCGGGGCGCCCGGTCGGTCAGGCTCTTCAGGTTGCGCTCCGCCCGGGAGACGGCGAAATCCTCCAGGACGTTGCCGCCGGCATACATGCAGGCAACGACAATACCCGCCAGGGTCTCGCCGAGCGCCAGGGCGGCCGACATGGACAGCAGCGCGACCGCATCCACGCCCATCCGTCCGGCCAGCAGATCCCGCACCATGCTGACCGCCAGGCTGACGACGACGGGCAGGGTGGCGAGCCCCCAGATCCAGGTCGCCGCGCGGTCTTCGCCGAGCTGCCAGGTCACCAGCCCGGCGGCGAGGCCGGCGCAGGCGATGCCGATCAGCAAGCGGCCCAGAATACGTGTTGAAATCATGCTACTCTCTGTCACCCTGTGGGGCGGGTCATTGCGTTCGCCTGACGGTCGATGCGACGCATTAAAAGGCATTGCGTATTAACGGGGGTTTACCGATGCAATATAAAGAACCGCCGACACGGCGCTACAGCAAAGGCCAGAAGATCTTTGTCGAGGGCGATGAGTCGCGGGAAGCCTTCATCCTGCGCCGCGGATCGGTCGAGGTCTCGATCGGCACGGGCAATGAGCGCAAGGTGCTCGACGTCATCACCGCCAACCAGATGTTCGGCGAGATGGGGCTGATCGGCAATACGCCGCGCACGGCCACGATCCGGTGCCTGGAAGAGACCGAGGTGACCGTGGTCGAGCGGGAGATGATCGAGGTCAAGATCCGCGAGATGGATCCCTATATCCGGTATCTCATGCAATCCCTGATCGACCGGCTGAACCGGACCTCCAGGAAGGTCACGCATTCGCACCGGCAGCCTCTGGATATGCTGCCCCGTGTGCAGAAGCAGCCCGCCCGCCGGCCGAAAGAGGGCAAGCCGGACGATACGGCGAAAACCGGGGCCGGCGGGCCGCCGAAGACGGACGCGTCGTGAGCAGGGTCTGGCTGGAGGCGGCCGTCAACGGTCCGTGGACCCGGAAAAACCAGCCCGCCATCCCGGTTTCGCCGGAAGAGATCGCCGCCGACTGCATCGCCTGCGCGAAGGCGGGCGCGGCGATCGTGCATTTCCACCCCTATGACATTGAAACCGGCCTGCAGGTCGACACGACCGAGGCCTATGCCGAAGTGATCGAACGGGTCCGCCAGGTCGACGAGAGGGTGATCATTTACGGCACCCTGCCGATGGCCGGCCTGCCGAACGTCTCCGACACGATGAGCCCGGCCGCGCGCTTCGCCCATGTGAAGGGCCTGGCCGAACGCGGCCTGATCGAGTGGAGCGTGGTCGATCCCGGCAGCACCAACATCACCCACGATGCCTGGATCGCCGAGGGCCGGGAGGGCTTCACCTATCTCAACCCGGAAAGCCATGTCCGCTACGGGCTGGAACTCTGCCGCGAGAAGGGCCTGCACCCGAGCTACGCCATCTACGAGCCCGGCTTCATCCGCCAGGGCGCGGCCCTGCACCGGGCCTTTCCCGGCTGCCCGACCCCGCTCTACCGCTACATGTTCTCCGACCGCCTGACCTTCAGCTTCCCGCCGGAAATCTACGCGCTGGAGGCCTACAATACGCTACGTGAGGAAGAGGCGCCCGGCACCCCCTGGATGGTGGCCGGCCTCGCTGTCGACATCCGCCCGCTGATTGCGCCCGCGGTGGAGCGCGGCGGCCATGTTCGCGTCGGTCTGGAAGACCAGCCGTTCGGGGTGGAGGCGACGAATGTCGCACTGGTGGAGGAAGCGGCGACGCTGATCGCGGCGGCGGGCGGCACGCTGGCAACGCCGGACGAGGTGCGGGCGGGGTTGCGGTAGTCGGTCGGTCAACCACAGCCGTCATCCCGGCCTCGGAGCCGGGATCTTCGGGATCGCAGGGAGCAGGCGTCGAAAGATCCCGGATCGGGGTCCGGGATGACTGTTATGGCTGGGGGATAAAGGCAGAGCCTCGCCCTAGCTATCGCCCATCTTCAGGGCTTCGATGAAGGCGCTCTGCGGGATGTCGACATTGCCGAACTGCCGCATCTTCTTTTTGCCTTCCTTCTGCTTCTCCAGCAGCTTCTTCTTCCGGCTGATGTCGCCGCCATAGCATTTCGCGGTGACGTCCTTGCGCATGGCGCTGACGGTCTCGCGGGCGATGACCTTGCCGCCGATCGCCGCCTGAATGGCGATCTTGAAGAGCTGCCGGGGGATCAGGTCCTTCAGCCGGGCGCACATGGCCCGGCCCCGGAACTCGGCCTGGTTGCGGTGGACGATCATGGAGAGGGCGTCCATCGGCTCCTGGTTCACCAGCACGCTGAGCTTCACCAGATCGCCTTCCTCGTAGCTCTCCAGCGCATAGTCGAAGCTGGCATAGCCGCGCGAGATGCTTTTCAGCCGGTCGTAGAAATCGAACACCACCTCGTTCAGCGGCAGCTTGTAGACCGCCATGGCCCGGCTGCCGACATAGGTCAGCTCGATCTGCTCGCCGCGCCGCTCGGTGCAGAGCGAGAGGACGGGGCCGAGATACTCGTCCGGCACCATGATCGTCGCCTTGATCCAGGGCTCCTCGATGCTTTCGATCCGCATCACGTCCGGCATGTCCGCCGGATTGTGCAGCTCGATCTGCTCGCCCTTGGTCAGGTTGATGCGGTAAACCACGCTCGGCGCGGTGGTGATCAGGTCGAGATTGAACTCGCGCTCCAGCCGCTCCTGGATGATCTCCAGATGCAGCAGGCCGAGGAAGCCGCAGCGGAAGCCGAAGCCGAGCGCGGCGGAGCTTTCCGCCTCGAAGCTGAAGCTGGCATCGTTCAGGCGGAGCTTCTCCAGGCTGTCGCGCAGATCCGGATAATCGTTGGCGTCGACCGGGAACAGGCCGCAGAACACCACCGGGATGCTCGGCTTGAAGCCGGGCAGCGGGGTGTCGCAGGGGCGCTTTTCCTCGGTGATGGTGTCACCGACCTGGCAATCCGCCACGGTCTTGATCGAGGCGCTCATGAAGCCGAGCTCGCCCGGGCCGAGTTCCTTGAATTCTGTCAGCTTCGGCGTGAAGGCGCCGACCTTCTCGACCAGATGCGTGGCACCGGTCTGCATCAGCTTGATCTTCTGGCCCTTCTTCAGCACGCCCTGGCGCACCCGGACCAGCGCCATGACGCCGAGATAGCTGTCGTACCAGCTGTCGACCAGCATGGCCTGCAGCGGTTTCTCGCGGTCGCCTGTCGGCGCCGGCAGGCGCTGCACCAGCGCTTCCAGCACGGCCTTGATGTTCAGGCCGGTCTTGGCCGAGATCTCGATGGCGTCGGAGGTGTCGATGCCGATCACATCCTCGATCTGCTCCTTCACCCGGGGCACGTCGGCGGCGGGCAGGTCGACCTTGTTCAGCACCGGGATGATCTCGTGGTCCTGCTCGATGGCCTGATAGACATTGGCCAAAGTCTGGGCCTCGACGCCCTGGCTGGCATCGACCACCAGGATCGAGCCCTCGCAGGCGGCCAGCGAGCGGCTGACCTCGTAGGCGAAGTCGACATGGCCCGGCGTGTCCATCAGGTTGATCTGATAGGTCTCGCCATTGTCGGCGGTGTAGTACAGCCGGACGGTCTGCGCCTTGATGGTGATACCGCGCTCGCGCTCGATATCCATGCTGTCGAGCACCTGCTCCTTCATCTCCCGGTCGGCGAGGCCGCCGCAGAGCTGGATGAGCCGGTCGGCCAGCGTGGACTTGCCGTGGTCGATATGGGCGATGATCGCGAAGTTGCGGATATGGCTGAGGTCGGTCATGTAGGGCAAATACCGTCAAAGTTGCTGGCCGGGAAAATAGGGCCGACCGGGCATTGTGGCAATGCGGAAACGATGGAGGCTGCCCTGCTTCAGAAACTGTAGGCCACGCCGAGGGAGCCGAAACTGGAAAAGTCCTGGTCGTTGGCGAATTCCGGCGTGCGGATGACCTGGGTCAGGGAGACCCGGGCCCGGCCGACATTGAAGACGATTCCGTAGGTGAAATCGCCCACCATCAGCTTCCTGTCGACCGAAGGGCTGTCCTGGAAAGTATTGCCGTCGAGGAAGATGTTGCGGCCGACCATCCGGCCCTCGATCCCGGCAAAAAGGTACCAGCCGAAATCCTCGCTGGGCGCGAAATACCCCGAGCCCGGCGTGCTCGGCTGGATGCGCGGCGGCCCGTAATCGCCTGCCGGCAGATCCTTGCCGAAGCGCACCATCATGCCCGCGTTCGCATGGGTGAAGACATTGCCGAGCGCGCCGCCGATATAGGGCGAGGCATCGATCTGGTAGCCGTAGGGGGCGCCGAGCAGACGTTCCGCCCATTTATGTTCCGCCGTCAGCAGCAGGGCCGGCTCGTTCTTCAGCTGGGAGTCCCAGCCCCGCGGCTCGCGGGTATCGATCAGGCTGTGCACGAAGCTCTGTACCGGCTCGCCCATGGCGGCCGGGCCGACCACGCCGAGGCTGAGCTGCAGCGAGGTCACGCTCTTGCCGGTATCGGCGAGCACGCCCACGGCGCCATAGAGCCAGGCCCCGTAGGGCCGGTCCGCCGGGTCGGGGTTCTTCCGCTCGATATCCTGCGGCGTGTAAAGATTCTGGCCGAGCTGGTAGGTCACCCGGATATCCGCGCCCGGATCGATGAAAGGCGCCACCGCGTAGCGGACGCCATGGGGCACCCGGTTCAAGGTGTCGGTCCATTGCAGGGCGACACCATTGGTGTAATCGCGGTCGGCGCCGTTGACCAGATCGTTCTCGACCGTCAGGGTCACGGCGCTGCCGGCGGGTTCCTGCTCCGCCTGGACCGGTGCGGTGCACAGCATGAATGTCACAGCGGTCGCGGCCGCCAGGCGGTTCATTTTCATCGATTTTCCGGCACCAAATGACTTAGTTCCAAAGCGGATAGAGACCGCTTCCGCAACAATATACCGGACGTGATTGCCACGTCACGCCATCACCGCG
This sequence comes from Nisaea sp., assembly GCF_040217065.1. GTDB lineage: Bacteria > Pseudomonadota > Alphaproteobacteria > Thalassobaculales > Thalassobaculaceae > Nisaea. Next base: position 309,908 of record NZ_JAVJNX010000004.1, on the reverse strand, counting down.
CAGACTGCGCATTCCGTCGGCCGGCCCGGAGCGCCGGCGCCGGCGCAAGAAACCCGAGAGGACGCCATGCCGCATATAGATGCCAACGGAATCAGACTGCATTACCGGATCGACGGGGCCGAGGACGGGCGGCCGCTGCTGCTGTCCAATTCGCTCGCCTCCAACCTGAATATGTGGGACCCGCAGATCGCCGACCTGACGGCGGCCGGGTTCCGGGTGATCCGCTATGACAGCCGGGGGCACGGCCAGTCCGACGCGCCGGACGGGGCCTATTCCATCGAGATGCTGGCCGAGGATGCGGTGGCGCTGCTCGACGGACTCGGCATTGCACGGGTGGATTATTGCGGACTTTCCAAGGGCGGCATGGTCGGCCAGATGCTCGGGGTGAAGCACCGGGACCGGGTGAGCAAGCTGATCCTGGCCGATACCGGTGCGTATATGCCGACCCGGGAAATGTGGGATGGCCGGGTTCTGACGGTGCAGAAGGGCGGCATGGCAGCCGTTGTGGACGGAACCATCGAACGCTGGTTCACCCCGGCGAGCCGGCAGGCGATGAAGGCGGATATCGGCAAGGTCCGGGAGATGATCCTCGGTACCCCGCCGCAGGGTTTCATCGGCTGCTGCCGGGCCATCCAGGCGATGGACCAGCGCGGCACCATCGGCGGCATCGACACGCCGACACTGGTCATTGTCGGCGCCGAGGACCCGGCGACCACGCCGGAACAGGCCCGGGAAATCCACGGGCTGATCACGGGCTCCGGATATGTCGAGATCCCGGAAGCGGCGCATTTCTCGAATTTCGAGCAGCCGGCGGCCTTTACCAAGGCAATGCTGGGGTTTCTCAAAGCCTGACCTTCGACCGTTCTTGCGGCGTGACTGCTTTTCTGTACTGTCTTCGAGATTCAGTTTGATGGGAACCGAGTACGATGCTGGATTCGCTCTCACCGGAATTTCTGTTAACCGCCCTGCTCGTCGTGCTCGCTCCCGGAACGGGCGTGATCTACACTCTTTCCTACGGCCTGTTCGGTCGTCGGGGGCAGAGCATGACCGCAGCCCTCGGATGCACGTTCGGCATCGTTCCGCATTTGCTGGCGAGTGTGCTCGGACTGGCGGCGTTGCTGCATACGAGTGCACTGGCGTTCCAGGCCGTCAAGCTGCTGGGCGTTGCCTATCTACTCTACCTTGCCTGGGGGCTCTGGCGGGAAAGCGGTGCGCTTGCGGTCGCCCGTCCGGATGAGGAGCACGGCTCCACCAAAGGGCATCTCCGGATCATGGCGCGGGGCGCGCTGATCAATATCCTCAACCCAAAGCTCTCGATCTTTTTTCTCGCTTTCCTGCCGCAATTTGTCCCCGAAGCCGCACCGGATGCGATGGCGCGCTTCTTCCTGCTTGCGATCACTTTCATGGTCATGACGTTCGCGGTGTTCGTGATCTACGGTCTTGCGGCGGAGCAGGTCAGCCAGCGCGTTCTTGCCTCGGCAAGGGCGATGCGCTGGCTGCAAAGAACCTTCGCGGCGGCCTTTGCCGGTTTCGCGGTCAAACTGGCACTGACAGATCGCTGATCCGCTATAAGAAAACGCCGCCCGGGACAAATCGGGCGGCGTCTTCGTTTTCCTGTGTCCAAGACGCTCAGCGCAGTGCGGCGCAGGCCCGCTGGATGCGTTCGCAGGCATCCTCCAGAATGGAATCGGAGGTCGCGTAGGAAATCCGGAAATGCGGGCTGAGCCCGAAGGCCTCGCCATGCACGGCCGCGACGCCTTCGGCTTCGAGCAGATAAGTGCAGAAATCCTCGTCATTCCCGATCACCTTGCCGTCGGGCGTCGTCTTGCCGATGACGCCGGCACAGGACGGATAGACGTAGAAGGCGCCGTCCGGGGTCGGGCAGTTCAGGCCACTGGCCTGGTTCAGCATGGAGACCACGAGATCGCGGCGGGCCTGGAAGGCCTTGTTGTTCTCGGCGATGAAGTCCTGCGGGCCGTCCAGCGCGGCGATAGAGGCGGCTTGGCTGATGGAGGACGGGTTCGAGGTCGACTGGGACTGGATCTTGCGGATCGCGGTGATCAGCTCGACCGGGCCGGCGGCGAAGCCGATGCGCCAGCCGGTCATGCAGAAGGCCTTGGACATGCCGTTCACGGTCAGCGTCCGGTCATACAGGCCGGGCTCGACTTCCGCCGGGGTACAGAATTCGAAATCGTCATAGACCAGGCGCTCATACATGTCGTCGGTCATGACATAGACGTGCGGGTGCTTCATCAGCACGTCCGTTACCTTCTTCATGTCTTCGCGGGTATAGCCGGCGCCGGACGGGTTCGACGGGCTGTTCAGGATGATCCATTTGGTCTTCGGCGTGATCGCCTTTTCCAGATCTTCCGGCTGCAGCTTGAAGTCCATCTCCTGCGGGCAGGGGACGATGACCGGCTCGCCCTCGGCGAGCAGGACCATGTCCGGATAGGAGACCCAGTAGGGCGCCGGGATGATGACCTCGTCGCCCGGGTTGAGCGTGGCCATCAGCGCGTTGTAGAGCACCTGCTTGCCGCCGGTGCCGACGGTGATCTGGTTGCGCGCATAGTCGAGATTGTTGTCGCGCTTGAACTTGCGGCAGATCGCGTCCTTCAGCTCGGGCGTGCCGTCCGGATCGGTGTAGCGGGTGTCGCCGCGCTTCATGGCGTCGATGGCGGCCTCGATGATATGCGCCGGAGTGTCGAAATCCGGCTCGCCGGCGGAGAGGCCGATGACGTCGCCGCCCGCGGCTTTCAGCTCGCGCGCCTTGGCGCTGATGGCGATGGTGGGGGACGGCTTGATTCGGCCGAGACGGTCAGCGATGAAGCTCATTATTTCCTCGGAAAGGCTGGCGGGTAAGACGGAACTGAGAGCCTACGCCCGGCCTTCCGTGCATTCAAGGGCGCGAATGTCCCGATTTTCGGCTGGGATTAAAGTGGATTTCGGCTGGACAGCGGCGCGCGAGCACGGGATTCTCTCGAAATCCGTTAAGACCGCTCAGAGATTCACCACAACTTAAAGAGTTTAAGGTGTAAGAACAACGCCATGGACCCGATGCGTCGCTCAGAACACAAGATCCCCCGCGTTGGCACGCTTGACCGCGATGTCTGGGTGCGCGAACTCGTGCGCTCGATGTGCGACGCGGTGATCGATGTCGACGAGCTTGAGATGCGCCGGCTGGAGCAGTTTCTCTGCGGCCTGATGCATTATCTGCTCGGCAAGGTGCATGACCGGCCGGAATTCCGCCGCGAGGACGCGATCTGGCGCGGCAAGCACGGCATGCTGCCGCTGATGGGCGGCATGATGGACCGGTACCGGAACATGCCCCGCAAGCCGGGAACAGAGCCGGTGCGGCAATGGCTGAACGATATGTTCGACGAGGCCACGAACTCGAAATACAATCCGGTCTGCGTCAAGGCGTTCCGCCTCCTGGCCCGAGTCGAGCATGACGATCTCGAGAATATGCTGCACAACGCGTCCTGCGTGGTGCTTCTCGCACTCGGGCAGAAAGCCACCCTGGACGACTAGGGGCTCCGGGCGGCCGAGGGGTGCGCTGTTTTCTAGCCGGCGGCTTTCGCCTGGGAACCAAGAGATGTCTTTCGCGACCTCAGCGGCACGCTTCTGCCAGGCGTTCCGGAACCGTGACTATACGATCTATTGTGTCGGCAGCAGCCTCACGGTCATCGGCCTGTGGATGCAGCGGATCGCGGTCGGCTGGGTCACCTGGGAGCTGACGGAGAGTGCGACCTGGCTCGGCATCGTCGCCTTCGCCGAGCTCTTTCCGGTCGTCATTCTCAGCCCGTTCGCCGGGACCATGGCCGACCGGATGAACCGGCTCACCATTGCCCGGGTGGCGCAATGTCTCAACATGCTCCAGGCCACGGTGCTGACCGTGCTGACCCTGACCGGGGCGCTGACCATCTGGTGGCTGTTCTCCCTCGCCCTGTTTGCCGGCATCGTGGTGTCCTTCTGGCAGCCGGCCCGGATGGCGATGATCCCGAACCTGGTGCGGCGCGAGGACATGGCCTCGGCGGTGGCGATCAATTCGGTGATCTTCAACGCCGCCCGTTTTATCGGACCGCCGATCGCCGGCATCCTCATCGTCGGCTATGGCGCCGGCTATGCCTTTCTCGGCAATGCCATCAGCTACATCCCGTTCATCGTGGCCCTGTTCATGATCCGCCCGCGCATGGATGTGAATGTGAAGAAGTCCCGGGCGGGCCTGTTCGCGCAGATGTTCGAGGGATACCGGTACGCATTGACCCATCCCGGCATCGGTCCGATGCTGGTCCTGATGCTGGTGACCTGCATTGCCATGCGCCCGGTTTTCGAACTGTTGCCGGGCTTCGCCGCGGAGATCTTCGGCCGCGGTGCCGAGGGGCTTTCCATGATGGCGACCGCGACCGGCATCGGCGCTGTGATCGGCGGGATCTATCTCGGACAGCGCAACGGTCTGGAAGGCCTGGTACAGCTTTCCCTGGTGAGTGTGGCGGCGATGATCGGCGCGTTGCTGGTGTTCAGCCAGACCTCTAATTTCTGGGTCGCGCTTGTCGCCCTGGCTGTCGCCGGCGCCGCCATGGTCACCCATGGCGCGGGATCGCAGACCCTGATCCAGTCCGCCGTCGAGGAAGGCATGCGCGGCCGGGTGGTCGCGCTCTACGGCATGCTGTTCCGCGGCGGCCCGGCCATCGGCGCCCTGCTCATGGGCTGGGTGTCCGACTGGGCCGGGTTGCAATGGCCGCTGGTGGTGGGCTGTGCGGCGGCGAGCATTGCCCTGTTCTGGATCATCGGGCGCCGGACGACCATGCGCGAGGCGATGGAAGCCCGTCGCGGGGAGGCCGGTTGTGACGGATGAGCCCGGCGCTATCCGGCTCTGGGCCATCGCCGACCTGCATCTCGCGGCAGAGGAAAACAGGGCTGCGCTGGCCGGAATTCCCGACCATGGCGCCGACTGGCTGATCCTGGCCGGCGATATTGCCGAGCGCGAGGAACTTTTCGTCGATGCGCTGGCGCTGCTCGGGACCCGGTTCGGAAAGCTGATCTGGGTGCCGGGAAACCACGATCTCTGGACCGACCGGCGGCCAGGATCGGCGGCCTTGCGCGGGGATGCGCGTTACCGCCATCTGGTTGGTCTGGCCCGGCAGGCCGGTGCGGTGACGCCGGAAGATCCCTATCTCCGGTGGCCCGGCGATCCCGACGCCGCCCCGGTCTTCATCGCGCCGCTGTTCCTGCTCTACGATTACAGCTTCCGTCCGGACGACGTACCGCTTTCGGAACTGAAAAGCTGGGTGCGGCAGAGGCACGCCGTGCCGGTGGATGAACTGCTGCTCGATCCCGATCCCTTCGAGGACCGGCCGGCCTGGTGCGCGGCCCGCTGTGCCGAGACCGAGGCCCGGCTGGCGGCGTTGCCTGACGGCGCCCGGACCGTGCTGATCAATCACTGGCCCTTGCGGGAAGACCTGATCCGGATCCCGCGGGTGCCGCGGTTTCTGCCCTGGTGCGGCACCCGGACCACCCGGGACTGGCACCGCCGTTTCCGGGCGTCGGAAGTGGTGACCGGTCACCTGCATACCCGCCGGACGGACGTCATCGACGGTACCCGCTTCCACGAGGTCTCACTCGGCTATCCCCGGCAATGGGACCAGCTGCGCGGGATAGGGGCTTATCTCCGGGATGTGACCCCCGAAAACGCAAAAGGTTGAAATGATCTCCCTGCGTGCGAGGATGGCAGGAAATCAACCGTCTCGGGGGAAATGACCTATGCGCACCGTTGAACTGAGTCTCGAATTCGAAGCGGCCGAAAGCCTCCAGATGCTCTTGAACGGGAGCAAGATCTCCGAGGACATGCGCGCACATCTTGGCAGACTGGTTGAGAATGCCATCGCTGAAGCCGCTGCACCGGCCGGCAAGGACCCGGCACCACGCTATGTTGGCGAACACGGGGAGCCCAACCCGAAGACCCTTGGAAAGCCTGACGGCAGCAGGTAGCCGGGTGGCCTGATTTCCGGGATTTCTCCATAGCTGCGTCCATTCGACACTTGACCTTCGTGCCGCATTGCCGCAAATGCTGCGCCGCAACAGTTTTCAATCGCCAATCCGATATGCGGCGGGAATACCGATTTCCGGGATGTGCCCCAAAGGCATCCCGGGCGAATGGAGCAAGACCCTTGGACGTAAGTAAGATCTCGACCGGCCCGAATCCGCCATATGAAGTTCACGCCGTTATTGAAATTCCGCAGGGCGGCGTTCCGGTGAAGTACGAGCTGGACAAGGATTCCGGCGCGATGATGGTCGACCGGTTCCTGCACACCGCCATGTTCTATCCGGCGAATTACGGTTTCATTCCGAACACGCTTTCCGATGACGGCGACCCTGCGGATATCCTCGTCATCACCGGCTCCGGCGTTATTCCGGGGGCTGTCATCCCGTGCCGCCCGATCGGGGTTGTGCATCTGGAAGACGAAGCCGGCATGGATGAGAAGATCATCGCTGTGCCGGTCGAGAAGCTGCATCCCTATTATGCCGGGGTGAAGAGCTACCGGGACATGCCGGAAATCCTGATCCAGCAGATCGTCCATTTCTTCGAGCACTACAAGGATCTGGAACAGGACAAGTGGGTGAAGTTCATCGAGATGGGTGATGCCGAGGCGGCCCGGACCACGATCCTGGAAGCCATCGAGCGGGCGAAAGCCGCGAAGTAACGCGCTTCTCTCCGAAAATCCGGTTTAAATGCAGCCGCGTCGTCCCGAGAGGGGCGGCGCGGTTTTGTTTGTGCTGGAAAGCCGCCGCCGGGACAGGCTATTGAATCCACCGGCGCCTGGTGCGCCGGGGCAAGTTTGCCCTAGGGAGGATCAGATGAACACAGCCGCCAAGGCTGGCAATGACCGGCTCATTCTCGCGCTCGATCAGGGAACCACCTCGAGCCGGGCCATCATTTTCGATGCGAATACCCGTGTGGCCGTGGTTTCGCAGCAGGAGTTCCGGCAGCATTTTCCGCGCTCCGGCTGGGTCGAGCACGATCCGGAGGACCTCTGGCGCACCACGGTTGAAACCGCCCGCGACGCGATCGCGAAGGTCGGCGGGGCGGAGCGGATCGCCGCCATCGGCATCACCAACCAGCGCGAGACGACTGTGGTCTGGGACCGGCGCACCGGCAAGGCCGTCGCCAACGCCATCGTCTGGCAGGACCGGCGCACGGCACCGTTTTGCGCGCGCCTGAAGGAGGCCGGTCACGAAGCGCTCTTCACGGCCCGGACGGGCCTCTTGCTCGATCCCTATTTCAGCGGCACCAAGATCGCCTGGATTCTCGACAATGTGGAGGGCGTGCGGGCGCTGGCCGAGGCCGGGCATCTGGCTTTCGGCACGGTGGACAGCTGGCTGATCTGGCGGCTGACCGGCGGCACGGTGCATGCGACCGACGCGACCAACGCCTCGCGCACGCTGCTCTACGACATCAACAAGGGCACCTGGGACGAAGAGCTTCTCGGTCTACTCGGCGTTCCCGCCTCCATGCTGCCGGAGGTGAAAGATTCCTCGGCAGATTTCGGGCAAACGGACACGGATCTCTTCGGCGCGCCGATTCCGATCTCCGGTGTTGCCGGCGACCAGCAGGCGGCAACGGTCGGTCAGGCCTGCTTCGAGACCGGCATGATGAAATCGACCTACGGGACCGGCTGCTTCGCGCTGCTGAACACGGGCACGGTTCCGGTGTCATCCTCCAACCGGCTGCTGACAACGATTGCCTACCAGCTTGGCGGGACGCCGACCTATGCCCTGGAAGGCTCGATCTTCGTGGCGGGCGCCGCCGTACAATGGCTGCGCGACGGGCTCGGCCTGATCGGCGATGCCTCCGAAAGCGCGACGCTGGCCGAGCAGGCGGACGCGGCGCACCGGGTCTATCTGGTGCCGGCCTTCACCGGCCTCGGCGCGCCGTACTGGGACGCGGAAGCCCGTGGTGCGCTCTACGGCCTGACCCGGGCGTCCGGGCCGGCCGATTTCGCCCGCGCGGCGCTGGAAAGTGTCGGCTACCAGACCCGCGACCTGCTGGAGGCGATGCGCAGCGACTGGCGGTCGGCAGACGGCGACACCGTGCTCCGGGTCGATGGCGGCATGGTGGGGTCGGACTGGACCATGCAGTTCCTCGCCGACATACTTGGCTCGCCGGTCGACCGGCCGGTGGTGACCGAAACCACGGCGCTTGGTGCCGCCTATCTCGCCGGATTGCGTCACGCCTATTTTCCGGCACCCGCCGCCATGGCCGAGCATTGGGCCCGCGAACGCCGCTTCGAGCCGGGCATGAGCATGGAGGTCCGCGACGATCTTTATGCCGGCTGGCGCGATGCCGTGCGCCGGACGCTCTCGAGCTGACGGGGGAGCCCGGGATACGCATGAGCCAGAGAAGCAATGACGCGGACAGGCCGCTGCTGGCGGCAACTCTGCTGGTTGCCGTGGTCTGTCTCTGGTCCTACCTGGATGCCCGCGATCCGCTGACCTGGTGGATGGAGGCGGCCCCCGTGCTGATTGTCTATCCACTGCTCTGGGGCGTCAGGCGGCGTTTCCGGACACGGGGCTGCTCAATGTTCTGATTGCCGTGCATGCGATGGTCCTGCTGGTCGGCGCGCACTACACCTATGCCGAGGTTCCGCTCTTCGACTGGGTGCGCGACACCTTCGGATTCGAGCGCAATCACTACGACCGGGTCGGGCATCTGGCCCAGGGCTTCGTTCCGGCCATCGCCATCCGGGAATTGCTGCTGCGAACATCACCGCTCCGGCCGGGCCGCTGGCTGTTCTCGATCGTTCTGTTTTGCGCGCTCGGTATCAGCGCGACCTACGAGCTGATCGAATGGCTTGCCGCCATTCTGGTCGGGCAGGGGGCGGAGGCATTTCTCGGCACCCAGGGAGATCCCTGGGATACCCAGACGGACATGGCGCTGGCCGGACTCGGAGCCATCCTGGCGCAGATGGTTCTGGGCCGGACGCATGAAACGCAGCTCAGGAAAGAGGATCAGATTGTTATCTGATTCATCGTGCTTTTAGGGTATCAGACAGGTTGTCCCGGCCGAGTGTCCAAGCCGACTTCATAAACCACAGGCAGTCCATATGCGGGGCCCGAAGAGCGGCCGTCCGCAAGGATACCCGGTGTTGCGTTCGATACGCGGAAAGTACCCATGAACAAGAGCGCCAAGACCGATGATCAAGAGGGCACGATATATAGCGGTGAGTATTTCGCCTATGTGCGCGGCCTGTTCGCGGCAGCATCCGTTCTCGGCGTTGCGGAACTCTGCCTGAATTTCGACTGGTTCCTGGGCGTGCCTCTCTGGCTCAAGGTCGTCAGGGTTTCACTGACGGTGATTGCGATCGGCTACTGGCTGGGCGCGCCGCGTTACGATCCAGTGCTGCGCCACGCTTTCAAGGTTGGCCTGCTGTTTCTTTTCCTGCGGATCCTGACACTGTCCCATGCGGCGGAGCCGATGAATGTGGCATTCTATTTCCCCGTCGCACTGATCGCCTTGATGACGATTGCCACGACCCGGCGCGAGGTTTGGGCGGCTTTGGCGATCTGCGTGGTTTCGTTCCTGATCGCGAGGGCCGGAGACCTGCCGGTCCGGGCATATCTGGGACTCTCCCTGGTGTCGGGCTTCGCCGGCTATTTCGGCCTGTCGTTTCTGCGGTTCCGGGCACGGCTTTTTGAGCTCCTGGCACTGCTGAAAGATCAGACCAGGACCGACCAGCTGACCGGCCTGAAGAATCGCCGGGCATTGCAGGACGATATCGAGAGCGGTTTCCGGCTGCTCGAGAGTGACGGCACGGGTTTCAGCCTTCTCCTGATCGATGTCGATCATTTCAAGAAGGTGAACGACCGCTATGGGCATGGTGCCGGAGACGCGATCCTGAAGTTACTGGCGAGCGAGATCCGCCATGATGTCAGAGCCATGGATCCGGTCTATGCCGGCGCCGGCACTGTGTACCGCTTTGGCGGCGAGGAATTCGCGGTGATCCTGCCGAACACGGATCTGGAGGGTGCCAGTGTCGCGGCTGAACGGCTGCGCCGGCGCATTCATGCGAAGCAGTTTCAGGCCGACCCGCTGGAGAGCCCCATCCCGGGCGGCGGCGTGACGATTTCCATCGGTGTTGCCGGCGCGGAACCGGGATCGGGCTGGAGCGAGGTGTACAGCGCTGCCGACCAGGCCCTCTACCGGGCGAAGGATCTCGGTCGGAACCGTGTCGAGCGGGCCGATCAGCAGCCCCGGAATGGTGACGGATCGAATTTGGCCATTGCCGGTTAGGTATTGGCGTTGGCCGCCAGCAATTCCGAGATATAGCTCCCCCGGGCGTTCAGAAACCTGCGCAGGTCGGACGCATAGGTCGGAGCCACGGCTCCGGCGACCGAGGGACGGCGCGCCAGGTTTCCCCGCCAGGCCGAGACTTTTGAACTGCGATCGATGATGCCGGTGATGCCGAGCTGGTCGAAAATGTCGAAATAGCGGAAGACGGGCCCGTAGACCGAGTCGACCAAGCTGAAGGCGGACCCATCGAAATAGGGCGCGGCGACGATTCTGTGCTCCAGCTGTGCAAACCGGTTTCGCAATGCATGTGCCTCGTTTTCGAAGATGCCGGCGTCCGCCGCATTGTAAAGCCGGGCGATGCCGTTCAGGACTGCCGAGCCGAACTCGATCCAGGCACGGTGGTCGGCGCGTTCCAGTGGATCTGCCGGGTGCAGCGCCGGTGGCGCCGTGTCTTCCAGATATTCGAGGATCACTGAGGAGTCGAAGAGTGCCTTGTCGCCTACCTTGAGCACTGGCGTCTTGCCGAGCGGGGAGAGACGCAGAAACCAGTCCGGCTTGTCGGCGAGATCGATATCGATGCGCTCAAAAGGAACGTTTTTCTCTGCCAGGGAAATTACCGCGCGTTGCACATAGGGGCAGAGTGTGTGGCTGATCAAGGTGAGTTGGGCGGTCATGTTGTCGCTCCTCGTGGATATATATGCATTTGCATGTAAATAGGGTGAGGAAATTCCATGTCAATATGTATGCGTTTGCATATACTGGGCTGGTGATGACAAAACCGGAGAATTCCACCGCCGCCTGGATCTCCCTGTTCCGTGCTCAGAAGCGTGCAATGGACAGTGCGGAACGGGCGATGAAGCGTGCGGGCCTGCCGCCGCTGGCCTGGTATGATGTGTTGCTGGAGCTGGAGAAGGCTGGCGCTGCCGGCCTCCGGCCGTACGAACTGGAGCGGCAGCTGTTGCTGCCGCAATACGGCCTGTCTCGCCTGACGGACCGGCTGGTCAAAGCGGGGCTGTTGGAAAAGATACCCTGTCCGGAAGACGGTCGCGGCCATATCCTGGCAGTGACTGCGGATGGTCTGGAGATGCGGCAGCGGATGTGGGCCGTTTATGCGCCGGTCATTGATGCCTGCATCTCGGGTCGTCTGAAAAAGAAGGAGATGAAGGCGCTTGCGACCTATCTCGACAAGATCGGCAATGACTAGCTGGCGTCGTGATGCTTGGTCTCCGGCAGGGACTTCACCGGCAGCGTGATGCGGAAGCACGTCCCGGGCCGCCTGTCATTAAGCAGCGCCAGCGTGCCGCCGAGGCGTTTCATGATTTCCTGACTGATCGCCAGACCGAGACCGATGCCGCCGGTTGAGGATTGCGCCGCGCCACGCTGGAATTTCTCGAAGATGAAGGGACGCAACTGGCTCGGAATTCCGGGACCGTTGTCGGAGATCTCGATGGTGTAGTTGCCGGCTGCGAGACTGCAGGAGATCCGCACTTCCGGCTCGGGCGAGGTATTGTGCTTGATCGCGTTGGTCAGGATGTTGATCACCACCTGCTGCAACCGGTCGGGATCCGCTTCGACCCGCGCCGAGGGGAGCGGCTCGTCGACCTGGATCTCGCTGCCGGTGGACCGCGCCAGCCCGCGGCAGGATTCGATCGCCCGCATGAGGGGGTCGGCCACGTCGATCTCCCGCAGGTGCCAGGACGTCTCGCCCCGGTCCATCAGGCTCATATCCAGGATTTCGTCCAGCAACCGGGTCAGGCGCAGGCTTTCATCGTGGATGATGGAGAGAAAACGCTGGCTTTGCGGACTCGACAGGTCTCGGGTCTCCAGCAGGATCTCCGAAAAGGAACGGATCGAGGTCATCGGCGTGCGGACCTCATGGCTCACCTGGCTGAGGAAATCGTCCTTCTGGGTGTCCAGCAGGGTGAGGCGCTGGTTGGCGCGGCGCAGTTCGCGCGCCGTTGCCTCGAGCTCGAGCGACTTCTTCTCGACTTCCTGGCTGTATTCCATCAGCTGTGCGGTTTCGTCTGCGATCCGCATCAGCTCGTCGAGACTGATGGTCTCGCCGCTGACGATGCGCGAGATCATCGCCCGGGCCGAGGCCGCGCCGATGGAGCCGGTAAGGCGGCGCTCGAGATGGGCGATGAAGGCGTCGGTCGGATGCGGGAAGTCGCCTTCCAGCCCCTGACCCTCGGCAAATTCGCGGAACACGCGCTGGGCTTCGTCGGAGCCGAGGATGCGCTGGGCGAGAATGAACAGATCCTCGGTCGAGGCGGAACGCTGGATGAAGCGATGCTCGTCCCCGGCCGGTGTGCGGAATACGTCGACGAAAAGGGTGCCCTGAAGCCGCTCCAGGGGCTTCGGTTCGAACACCAGGGAGCAAAGGATGAATAGAACGGTGTTGACCGAAAGGCTCCAGAACAGGGCATGGACCAGCGGGTCCTCGCCGGTGAAACCGAACAGCGCCTGAGGACGCAGTAGTGCAATACCCCAGGGACCATGCTCGATAGTACCGGCCGAGAGCAGCAGGTCACCTTCGAAGCTCGGCAGGAACAGGGTGTAGCCCCAAAGCAGGAAGCCGGTCAGCAGGCCGAGCTTGGCACCGCTCGCGGTCGCCCGTTTCCAGTAGATCCCGCCGAGCAGGGAGGGCAGGAACTGTGCGACGCCGGCGAAGGCAATGAGACCGATGGCCGCCAGCGCGTCGGACTTTCCGCTGAGGCGGAAATAGAGATAGCCGAGCAGCAGGATGAACCCGATGCTGATCCGTCGGCTGATCAGCAGCAGGCGGCGGACATCGCCGCTGCGCTCAATCGAGGTCCAGGGCGTGCGCAGCGCGATCGGCATGACGATATGGTTCGAGATCATGGTCGAGAGCGCGATCGAGGCGACGATGACCATGGAGGTGGCCGAGGAGAAGCCGCCGAGGAAGGCGAGCAGCACCAGGAAATCCTGGTCGACCGACATGGGCAGGGTGAGCACGAACATGTCCGGGTTGGAGCCCTCGGGCAGCACGGTCAGGCCGCCGATGGCGATCGGCAGCACGAACAGGCTCATCAGCAGCAGGTAGAGCGGGAACAGCCAGGAGGCCATGCGCAACTGATCCTCGCCGGTATTCTCCACCACGGTGACCTGGAACTGGCGCGGCAGGCAGATGATGGCCATGCCGGACAGGAACGTCAGTGCGACCCAGCGCGCATCGAACATGTCTTCGGTCTGCAGAATGCGCGCGGCATCCCGGCTGAATATGTCGGCCGGCCCGTCTGCCAGGGAAAAGACAACGAACAGGCCGACGGCGATCAGCGCGAAGAGCTTTACCAGAGCCTCCAGCGCGATGGCGGCGACCACACCGTGATGGCGCTCGTTCGCGTCGATGGTCCTGGTGCCGAAGATGATGGTGAAGAGTGCCATACCGGCGGCGATCCAGAACGCGATTTCGGATGTCGGCCCGCCATTTACCGGGTTCGACATGTTGCCGGGATCCGAGGCGACGATGACCTCGATGCTGGTGGTCACGGCCTTGAGCTGCAGGGCGATATAGGGCGTGGTTCCGACCACGGCGATCAGGGTGACGAGAACGGCGAGGCTGGTGCTTTTGCCGTAGCGCGAGGAGATCAGGTCGGCGATGGAGGTGATCCGGTGCATGTGGCCGATCCGGACCAGCTTGCGCAGCAGGAACCACCAGCCGACGAAGACCAATGTCGGACCGAGATAGATGGTGGCGAATTCGAGGCCGTTGCGCACCGCCGAGCCGACCGCGCCATAAAATGTCCAGGAGGTGCAGTAGACCGAGATCGAGAGGGTGTAGACAATCGGCGACTGGATCCAGGACGCCTTTCCCGATCGTGCCTGGCGGTCGCCGAGGAAGGCGACCATGAAGAGCAGGGCCACATAGGCCAGCGACGTGACGAAAATCAGGTTGGCGGAGAGCATCAGCGCTCCGTCGAGACCGTGTCCGGTGGCACGGACGCGCGCGGTTCCGGATCTCTGAGCCTGCGGGAGAACCAGAAGGCGACCAGGATCAGGGCCGACCAGAGCCCGAAAATATAGGCGACGATAACGGGAATGCCGAACAGGCTGGCCTTGACCGAGAACAGGTCAATGACCGGGGGCATCAGGAGAAAACATCCGGCCAGCGGCAGCAGGAAGGCGGCGTCCCGGAACTTGGCGGCCCGACTCGGCGAGGTCGAGGGCATCGGCTAGAGCCCGGCCAGTCGGCGAACCTGGTCGATCACATCCTGGTTCGAAAAAGGTTTGGTGACGAAGGCATCCGCGCCGATTTCCTCCGCCGTCTTCCGGTCCTTTTCCTGGCCTTTCGCCGTCAGGATGATTACCGGCAGACCGCGCGTGCGCGGCGCGGCGCGCAATTGCCGCAGGATATCGAACCCGTTGCGGTGCGGCAGCATGATATCGAGAATGACGACGTTGGGTAATATTCCGCCGTTGAGCTGTTCCAGCGCAGAGTTTCCGTCAAGCGCGCTGGTCACCTCCCACCCTTCGCGTCCCAGCAGGAAGCTCAGGGATTCGAGGATGTTCGGTTCGTCCTCCGCAATAAAGACGCGTATCGTCACGCCGTTTTCCCCCAATCGCCGTTTAGATAGTCCAGCTGTTTTTTTGCAATGCCGGTTGGCTGCGAGTGTAACTCAGGCGGGCGGTGACGCAAGGGCGCCGCGCCCCGCCGTCAGGCGCCGGTGATCGGATGCTCCTGACGATGCCGGCATTCTTCCCGCGTGCAGACCCGGCAGGCCGAGCCGACGGGCTCGGAAACAGACCGGGCCGTCAGGTCCAGTCCGTCGCCATAGACCACGTCCCGGGCATAGAGTGCGTCGCATCCCAGCATGATCGAAACCAGATGCCGCGGGGCATCGAAGCCGGAAGACTGTTTGGCGACGGTTTTTGCGAAAAACAGGAAGCGGCTGCGATCCGGAAACTCGGCCAGTTGCCGGAACACCCGGTCGGGGGTCTGGAAGGCACGGTAAATCGCCCAAAGCGGACAGGCGCCGCCATAGCGCGGCAAGGGCAGGTCGCGGAGTGGCAGGCGCTTGGTGATGAAACCCGCCGGGTCGGAGCGCATGAAGGCGAAGGGCACGCCCTCTGCGCCCGGTTTCCGCAGAGAGGCCAGCCGGTGGCAGATCTGCTCGGCGCTGGCACTGAACCGGTCCTGCAGCTTGTCGATATCGTACCGGCAGGCGATCGCAACCTCACGGAACCGGTCATAGGGCATCAGCAGCGCGGCGGCGGCATAGGATTGCAGGGACCGGCGGCCTCGGACCAGCGCCGCATCGCTGGTCATCAGGGGAGAGTGCAGCAGGATATCCTCGATCACATCGGCCAAGGCCGCTGCCACCAGTGCCCGGGCTGCCCGGAACCGTCGGGTCGCCGCCGGTAGGGCCGGCCCGGATGCAGGCGGCCCGGACGCGGGGGAGAAGGGCGGCGGTGTTCTGCCGATCTGCTGCAGCAATGTGTCGGCTGCGGTTTCGAATTCCGGTGCCACCGCGTCGCATCCCAGGCGGGCGCCGAGCCGGTCTGCTGCCTGCTCGAGTGGCGTGAAGTAATTCTGGTTTTCCAGGATGAAGTCGTCGACTTCCTCTGCCGGTGTGACCGAGCCCTGACGGGACGGGGCGCGGTCGAAATATCCGGCCATGGCCTGGGCCACGTCGGACAGCTTCGCGCTTTCCTCGGCGAGGTTGCGGTGAAACCGCGCCTGCTGGTCTTCCGGAATGTCATCGACGCTGGCGAGAATTTCCGAGGTCGACCGGATGGCCGCGATGTTCGACAGCATCCCGTGCACGGCGTCCGACAGAAAGGGATCCTGACGCAGGCGGTCGGACAAGGCGTGCAGGGCTGCGGTCTGGTCCAGATTGGCCCGGTGCATGTTTACGATCAGGCCCGCCCATGGCCGGTGTCGGGCGACAAGATCGGCGGCACTGTCAGCATCGGTTTCGCCATCCGCATGGTCGGGGCCGGCCGCGATCTCCTCCAGATCCTGGATCAGGCGCCGTTCGGCCGCCCCGTCGAGATAGTCGATGCCGACCGAGAGCGCGTCAGCCAGGCGGTGGAGCAGTGCGCCCCCGACCTGCCGCTTGTTGTGCTCGATCAGGTTCAAATAAGACGCGGAAATGCCAACTGCCGTCGCAAGTTCTGCTTGCGTGCGTCCGG
Source organism: Nisaea sp. (assembly GCF_040217065.1). Lineage (GTDB taxonomy): Bacteria > Pseudomonadota > Alphaproteobacteria > Thalassobaculales > Thalassobaculaceae > Nisaea. Next base: position 293,467 of record NZ_JAVJNX010000004.1, on the reverse strand, counting down.
TGCTTCTGCGCCGCTCCCGAATTCTCATGCCAATTGGTGCGCGGGCCATGTTCTCAGAGCCTTGATTTTGTTCAGCTTGCTGCAATGCAGCGTAAATTATTTACAAACAAGCAATTCTTTTTGTTCAGATATTTACAAAAAAATGCGCAGATTTCAATTACTTATTCGCATATTGACTAAATGTGCGTAGTTTTGTTGACCGAGCACTGAAGATGCTCAATGGGGATTGGGTCTCTGACGCATTCCAAAAAAATAACGGGAGGAACAAATGGCAAAGTTTGATGCCGGCTTCAGCCGGCGTAATCTTCTAAAGGGCGGCGTCGCGCTGTCCGGCGCCCTTGCCGCGCCGACATTTTTCACGCGCAATGCCTATGGCGCCGAATTCCTGAACAACCCGGGCAGCGCCAAGTCCGTGAAGCTCGGCTTCAACGTGCCGCAGACCGGCGCCTATGCCGACGAGGGCGCCGACGAGCTGCGCGCCTACCAGCTTGCCGTCAAGCACCTGAATGGTGAAGGCGACGGCGGCATGATGAACACCATGAAGCCGCTGGCCCTCAAGGGTAACGGTATCCTCGGCAAGAAGGTCGAGTATGTCACGGGCGACACGCAGACCAAGTCCGATGCCGCGCGCGCATCCGCCAAGCGGATGATCGAAAAAGACGGCGCCCTGATGATCTCCGGCGGGTCTTCCTCCGGTGTGGCCATCGCCGTCCAGGGTCTCTGCCAGGACGCCGGCATCATGTTCATGGCCGGCCTGACGCACTCCAACGATACGACCGGCAAGGATCGCCGCCGCAACGGTTTCCGGCACTTCTTCAACGCCTACATGTCCGGCGCCGCTCTGGCACCGGTGCTGAAGGCGAATTACGGCACCGACCGCGTCGCCTATCACCTGACCGCCGACTACACCTGGGGCTGGACCCAGGAAGAATCGATCAAGAACGCGACCGAAGCCGTTGGCTGGAAGACGGCCGCGGCCGTGCGCACCCCGCTCGGTGCCGGTGATTTCTCGCAGTACATCACCCCGGTTCTGAACTCCGGTGCCGACGTGCTGATCCTGAATCACTACGGCAAGGACATGGTGAACTCGCTGACCCAGGCGGTTCAGTTCGGTCTGCGCGACAAGCAGGTGAACGGCAAGGACTTCACCATCGTCGTTCCGCTCTACAGCCGTTTGATGGCTCAGGGCGCGGGCGCGAACGTGAAGGGGATCTTTGGGTCCACCAACTGGCACTGGTCGCTGACGGATGAAGGCTCCCAGGCGTTCGTGAAATCCTTCGGTGCCGAGTACGGCTTCCCGCCGAGCCAGGCTGCTCACACCTGCTATGTGCAGACCATCCTCTATGCCGATGCCTGCGAGCGGGCGGGGACTTTCGCACCATGCGAAGTTGTCGGCGCACTGGAGAACTTCAAGTTCGACGGTATGGGCAATGGCCCGACCCTCTATCGTGGCGACGATCACCAGTGCTTCAAGAAAGTGCTGGTCGTGAAGGGTAACGAGAACCCGAGCTCCCAGTTCGACCTGCTCGAAGTGGTGCAGGAAGTTCCGGCCGAACAGGTGACCTACGATCCGAATATCCCGCAGTTCGCGGGCGATCTCGGCCCGTGCAACAACGGCGCCTGATCACCTGATCTCAGATGCCGGCCGCCCTTTTACCGGCGGCCGGCATTTTCCGGACTATACTAACAGGGGATTCCCAGCGGGAAACGCGGCATGGACGCCATACTTCTGCAAATTCTGAATGGACTGGATAAGGGCGGTGCCTATGCGTTGATTGCGCTCGGCCTGACGCTTATTTTCGGCACTCTGGGCGTGGTCAATTTCGCCCATGGAGCGCTTTTCATGCTCGGGGCCTTCTGCGCCGTCACCATGCGTAAGCTGCTGACGCTGTCGGCGAAGGTCAAGGACGAGAGCATCACCTTCTTCGATGCCTATAAAGAGGTCCCCTATCTGGAGACCTGGTTCGGCGAGACCGGCACCATGATCATCGACATGGCCGTGCCGCTGTCGATCCTGTTCGCCATACCGGTCATGCTGATCATCGGCCTGATCATGGAACGCGGCCTGATCAAGCATTTCTACAAGCGCACCCACGCGGAACAGATCCTCGTCACCTTCGGCCTCGCCATCGTGCTGCAGGAAATCGTGAAGGCCTATTTCGGGGCCAATCCGATTCCGCAGCCAGCGCCGGCGCTGGTCTCGGGCAGTGCCCCGATCGGGGCACTCTTCGGGCTGGGCGATGCGGTCGTTTATCCCTGGTGGCGGCTGATCTATCTCGCCTTTTCCGGGCTGGTGATCGCCGCGGTCTTCGCCTTTCTGCAATTCACCACCTTCGGCATGGTGGTCCGGGCCGGCATGGAAGACCGGGATACGGTCGGTCTGCTCGGCATCAACATCCAGAAGCGGTTCACCATTGTCTTCGGTATAGCCGCCGTGGTCGCCGGTCTGGCCGGTGTGATGTACACGCCGATCCTGCCGCCGGACTATCACATCGGCATGGATTTCCTGGTGTTGTCCTTTGTCGTGGTCGTGGTTGGCGGCATGGGGTCGCTTGGCGGTGCCGTCGCTGCCGGCTTCCTGCTCGGCATCCTGCAGTCCTTTGCGTCGATGAACGAGGTGAAGAGCATCTTCCCCGGCATCGACCAGATCATTATCTACCTTGTTGCGGTGGTCATCCTCCTCGTGCGTCCGCGCGGGCTGTTGGGCCGCAAGGGCGTGATGGAGAACTGATATGATCGCGCCAACCCCAAGAAACGACCTCATCCTGATCGCAATCTTCACCATTGCCGTCCTGACAGCGCCGCTCTGGCTCGCGCCGATCGGGGCCGGCTATCCGGATCTGCTGCAGAAATTCGCGATCTACGGCCTGTTCGCCATCGGCTTCAACATCCTGTTCGGCCTGACCGGGTATCTGTCCTTCGGTCACGCGGCCTTTCTCGGCGTCGGCTCCTACACCGCCGTCTGGTCCTTCAAGCTGCTGACCATGAACGTTCTGCCTGCCGTCATTCTCGCGGTCGGCGTATCGGGCCTGTTTGCCCTGGCCATCGGCTTCATCAGCCTGCGCCGGACCGGGATCTACTTTTCGATCCTGACCCTGGCGTTCGCCCAGATGTCCTACAATATGGCCTATTCGGTGCTGACTCCGATCACCAACGGCGAGACCGGCCTGCAGCTGAGCCCGCACGATCCGCGTGTGATCGATAAGGCCGCCGGAATCGATTACGGCGCAGCCCTGCCGACCACCGACCTGTTCGGTACCGAGATGACGGGATATCCGGGCTTCTATTTCTGCGCCGTCATGATGATCATCGGATTCATCATTGCCCTGCGGATCGCCCGCTCGCCTTTCGGTGCCATGCTGCGGGCCATCAAGTCGAACCAGAACCGGCTCAACTATACGGGCATCAACACCCGGCCCTACGCGCTGGCAGCCTTCGTCATTTCCGGCATGTATGCCGGACTGGCCGGCTCCCTGCTCGCCGTCACCGACCCGCTTGCCGGGGCGGAGCGCATGCAGTGGACCGCGTCGGGCGAGGTCGTGTTGATGACCATTCTCGGCGGAGCCGGCACACTCCTGGGCCCGGTCCTGGGGGCAGGCGTGATCAAGTATTTCGAAAATATCTTCAGTGCCTTCAACCACGATACGCTGATGGGGATTTTCGATTTTCTGCCGGCCTGGCTGCAGGGCATCGTGGTGTCCGTTTCCGGCCTGTTCGTCGGTGAGGGCTGGCACCTCACGCTCGGCGCGCTGTTCATGATCATCGTCATCTTCCTGCCCGGTGGGCTGATGGAAGGGGCCGGTCGTATCGCCAAAATGATGCGCAAGGATCAGACTCCTCCGCATCCCTCCGTTTCCACCGCTCCCGGCGAATGAGGAGGGCAAGATGAGCAGTATTCTTCAAGTCAGAAACGTCAATAAAAGCTTCGCCGGTCTCAAGGCTCTCAACAATGTTGAGCTTTCGGTCGAGGAAGGCGCGGTGCATGCGATCATCGGCCCGAACGGGGCGGGCAAGTCGACCTTGCTCAACTGTTTCGTCGGGCGGCTGACGCCGGATACCGGGACGGTCGATTTCAACGGCACGTCGCTGCTTGGCAAGGCGCCCTACGAAATCAATCAGGCGGGCGTCGTCCGGGTCTTCCAGACTCCTGAAATCTTCGGCGATCTCAGCCTGCTCGAGAACGTCATGATTCCGACCCTGGCGCGGCGGGACGGGGCCTTCAAGCTGAACCCCTGGCGCCGGGTCGATTCCCTGGCCGAAGTCCGGGACCGGTCCGAGCAGCTGCTGGGCGACGTCAATCTGCTCGATAAGCGCGGCATGATCGCGAACTCCCTGTCGCGCGGCGACAAGCGTCGGCTGGAGCTGGCCATGTGCCTTGTGCAGGATCCGAAATTGTTGCTGCTGGACGAGCCGACCGCCGGCATGTCCAGGGCCGATACCAACAAGACGATCGACCTGCTGAAACAGATCGGCGAGCGCGGCATCACCAAGATCGTGATTGAGCATGACATGCATGTCGTGTTCTCGCTTGCCCATACGATTTCCGTGCTGGCCCAGGGAACCGTGATCGCCGAAGGCGCTCCGGACCAGATCAAGGGCGATCCGCGGGTCCAGGAAGCCTATCTCGGGGGGGCCCATCTATGAGCAGCGACACTCTCCTCACCCAGCCGGCAGGCGATGCCATGGTGAAACCGGACAACCCGGTCAAGAATGTCGGCACGCCGCCAGCCTATTTCTCCTGCTGGGGTATGCAGGCCTATTATGGCGAGAGCTACATCGTGCAGGATGTCAGCTTCAACATTCACGAGGGTGAAATCGTGGCGTTGCTGGGCCGCAACGGAGCCGGCAAGACCTCGACTTTGCGGACCATCGCCCGGGCCTCGAATCCGGAACTGAAACACGGCGAGATCTGGCTCGACCACAAGCCGCTGCACCAGATGAAGGATTTCCAGGCGGCGCAGAACGGTGTCGGACTGGTGCAGGAAGACCGACGCATCATTCCTGGCCTGACGGTGGAGGAAAATCTCGAGCTGGCGCAGATCAACGGGCCGCGCGGCTGGGAGATAGAGCGTCTTTACGAGCATTTCCCGCGCCTGGCCGAACGGCGCAAGCAGGAGGGCATCACCTTGTCCGGCGGCGAACAGCAGATGCTGGCCGTCGCCCGCGCCCTTGCCCGGGATCTCAAGTTACTGCTTCTGGACGAGCCCTATGAAGGGCTGGCGCCGGTCATCGTCCAGGAGATCGAACGGATCCTCGAGGAGATCAAGACCCTCGGCATGACCACGATCATCGTTGAGCAGAACGCCATCGCGGCCCTGCATCTCGCGGACCGGGCCCTGATCCTCGATATGGGGCAGATCGTTTTCGACGGCACTGCGCAGGATGTGCTGGATGACGAGGCGCTCCGCCAGGAATATCTCGCCATCTGAATCTTACCGATGCCACAGCCAACTCCTGTCATCGGCACCTCAGGGCCCCGCAACGCGCGGGGCTTTTTCTTTACTGCACGGGCAGCTTGCCTCGGCAGGACAGCGTTCTAGGTCAGACTGTGGATTTCAAACCTGGAGCCCTTCCATGTCTCTCCTTCTGCGTATTGTGCAAACGCTTCTGATCATTCCTGTTCTCCTTGCCGCCCCGACCGGCAGCGCCGGCGCGCAAAGGGCCGAAGACGGCTGGGCGCTGCTCGAGAAGCCGCGAATGGTGGCCATCATGCGTCACGCCACCGCGCCCGGAACCGGTGACCCGGAGAATTTCCGGATTGGCGATTGCTCCACCCAGCGCAACCTGGATGAAAGCGGACGGGAGCAGGCCCGCGCGATCGGGCGCGCTGTCCGCGCGGCGGGAATTCGGATAGACCGGGTCTATTCAAGCGAGTGGTGCCGCTGTCTCGAGACGGCACGGTTGCTCGAGCCCGCCGCGGTCGAGACATTACCGGTGCTGAACTCGTTCTTTTCCGACCGGTCGACTGAATCCCGTCAGACGGTGGCTCTGCGCGCATTTCTCAGCACGGTGCCGGAAGACGAAACGGTCTTTCTTGTCACCCACCAGGTGAACATCACCGCGCTGACCGGCGTCTGGCCATCCTCCGGGGAAGTGCTGCTGCTGGAGGTGAAGCCGGAGGGGCAGCCTGACGTTGTTGACCGTCTTCTGATCCGGCCGTGAAGCTGTTGTCTTCCGGATGCCGAGAGGTGCCCTTGCCGGAGAGCCGGACAGGACGGATTGTTTGATATCAACGCGGCGGGCCGGGGGAGAGACAGATGTCCGGAAAAAATTTCTTCAATATAAATGACCAGAGCCAGGGCATCGCCCGAACCCTCGCGGAGGGGCTGACCGCGCGGATCTTCCCCGGGGAGAACCTGATGTTCTCGATCGTGCGGATCGACCCGCATGCGGAGGGCTCGATGCACAGCCATCCGGAAGAGCAATGGGGCATCATGCTGGAAGGCAGTGGCGTGCGGACCCAGGACGGGGTGGATCACGCAGTCAAGGCCGGCGATTTCTGGTGTACGCCGGGCAATGTCGTGCATGGCCTCAAGGCCGGGCCCGACGGGGCGATGGTGATCGATGTCTTCAGCCCGCCACGCGGCGACTACAAGAAAGCCGGCAGCGGCTACGGCGGCGGCTAGTCCTGTTCCGCCTCGTCCTGCGTGTCATTCAGCGGAATGCTGATCGAGATCCGGGTTTCGCTGGCGCCGTAGGCTCGTTCGATGGTGCCGTTGAGTTCGAGGCGGACGCTGGCATCAATCAGTCGGGTGCCAAACCCCGAGGCGGAAGCGCCCGCTGCATCGCCAGGCTGGGCGTCGGTACCTGTGCCGCCTGCCGTTTGCTCGGGCGGTGACCGGGTCGGCCGCCGCTCAACCCATTCAATGGCGATCCGGGCGCCGTCTTCCTCGTACCGCCAGGCCACGGACAGGGTGCCGTCTTCTTCTGCCACGCCGCCATATTTCATCGCGTTCGTGGCCAGTTCATGGAATGTCAGGCCGAGGGCCTGGGCAGCGGTTTCGCCAAACTCCACGTTTGGTCCGTCCAGCGCCTCGTCCGGGACCCGATCGCCAAAGACCTGCTTCAGTTCAGCCTGCAGGAGGTCCCGTAGAGCGGCCCGGCGCCAGCTGGATTCCGTCAGCATGTCCTGCGCGTTGGCCATGGCCTGCATGCGGGCTTCGAAGGATGTGCTGAATTGTTCCAGGCTGTTGGAATGAAGGGCGGTTTGCCGGGCCATGGCAAGAATCCGGGCGATGGAATTCTTGATCCGGTGCTTGGTCTCCTGCAGCAGGAGATTCTTTTCCTCGACGGTTTTCTCCGTCATTGCCTGGATTGCGGTCGCCGTCTGGACGGCTTTGAGTTGCAGGCGGATCAGTATCGCGGCCGCGATGGCGAGCAGAACCGTCGACAGCATCAGCAGGCCGGTGCGCCAGTAAACTGACGAATCCTCGAACGCCCTGGTTTCGTGCGCTGTGATGGACCAGATACGGCCACCGACATTCAGTTCGCGAGTCACCGTGAAGGTGCTTGTTGCGGCAACTTCGGCAAAGCGGACGGACTGAAACAGCAGCGTATTGTCGCCTTCCGTCACATCGCGGGTCTCGAGAACCAGCGGCAGGTATGTTGCGCCGACAAATGCTTCGCGATGCAGGTCTGCGGCAACGAATGGCGCGTAGGTAAAACCTTCAACCGCGGCTGGTGTGAATGCGCCGGCGCGTTGTGCTGTTACCAGCGGGTCCGGAAATGGCAGGTAATACAGAAATCCGCCCTGTTTCTCGCCGGAAATTTCTTGCACGAGATCAACGGCACCGCTCGCTGCGCCCCGGCCCGCTTCGATCGCGCGCTGCATCGCGGCCCGTCGCACCGGCTCGCTGAACATATCGTAGCCAAGCGCGGCTTCATTGGCGTGATTGAGCGGCTCAAGGAGAACGATGGGCGTTCTTTTCGCAACCTCGGTGCGCGGCCAGACCGGTCGCAGGCGGCCATACCGTTCGATCAGTTCATCCTCGATTTCCGCCTCCTGGCCGGCATGAATCAGCTTGGCCTGGCCGAGCCCCAGAAGGCCGCCGAACCGGTTCTTCAGATCCAGTGCGGTGACGAAATCATTCATCTCGGTTTTCGAGACAACGCCATGACGTGCGGTGAAGAACGCATTTGTCGCCCGCAGCAGCGTGAGATAGCGGCTGATCCGGTCATCGATGCGCTCGACCGCCTTGTCCGCGACGCGTTCAAAGCGCAGGCGCTCGCCTGCCTCTTCGGCGCGAAATACGACAAATGTCATTGCCGTGCCGATGGCCGCAACTGTAAGGAAGGCGAATGCGGGCAGGAATCTGTTCAATGAATTTCCGATCTATGGGATGTTCTAATAGGCGGAATCGACCCACCGGGCAATATTTCCAATTCTAAATAAACACGCTGCATAACAGGCTTGTGGCGCTCTTCTTTGGCCGTGAGCAGACCAGCCGGAAGGCCACTATCACGGTGCATCCGGCGAGGTACGCGATGCCCTGAGGAAAATGGTTATCCGCGAAATACGTGCAAAATACGGGGCTTATGGCCCGGATTTCGTGCGCTTTGCCCAATATCGGCCACAACTTTGCCACGGCACCTGCCCACTCTCATGGCGTGCCGGTTCTGGTCGGAGCGCCCGCGTGCCGGCAGCGGCAGGGATTCAAACGGAACTTTTCCCGTGCCGTGGCGTTTTTCTTGTATCTGCAGCAGGCGTCAGATGACGCATTCCCCAATGACTGCAGAACATCATCGGATTTCTGATCCGAGAGTCGTTTGTCGGCGCCGCCTTTCCCCAGGCGGCGCCGGTTTTTTTTAGGTCGGGTTGTCCTGGATGAAGGTGAGATCGTAGGTCACCTGATCGGCGGTAATCTGGTAATGCGCGATGCCGTCCACGGCATTCGGCACCACACGTTCCAGGACAATGCTGCCGAACCGCCCGTTCTGCGGCTCGACATTCGCGCGTGGCTCCGGGCTGTCCGGCCGGGCTTCGCTCCACCGGATCTCGATCTGTCGCCGGCTTCCCACCGGGTTGCCGTGGCAGCTCAGTGTGACGGATCCGGCGGTCTGCGATGCGTCGCGGTGGCTGGCGGCATTCACGACCAGTTCATGCAGGGCAAGGCCGACATGCAGGGCCTCGGTCGGAGAGAGCCAGGGATTGTCGCCCTCGACAGTGATGCCGGAAAGATCCTCGGCAGCATATTTCTCGATCTGCTGCGTCGCCAGATCGCGGAAACGCGCGCCGGTCCAGCTCGAATCCGTGATCAGATCCTGTGACTGGGACAGGGAATAGAGCCGGCCACGGAATTTTCTCAGGAAACTGTCCAGCGTGCCTGAGTGCCGCGCCGTCTGGGTGGCGATGCTCTGGATGATGGCGAGCAGGTTCTTGCTGCGGTGGCTGAGCTCGCGCAGCAATGCCTTCAAGGTTCTTTCCCGGCGGCGCTCCTCGGTCATGTCGATGATCGTCGTCATGATCAAGGCCGGGTTATGCGTGGGAACCAGCAGCTCGACATTGAATTCGAAAAACTGGTCCTGGCCGAATGCCATTTCCTGCTTCTGGTTTTCCAGATGCGCGATGGCGTCTGTTTTCAGGCTTGTCAGTGCAGCACCGATTTCGGCGCCGAACATCTCCTGATCGCGCGGCGCATGCGCGGGAAGGACGGACCAGCAATCGGGAAGGTTCGCGATGAAGATGTAATCGAGAGAGGCGTCCTGGAGGGTCACGCAGACCCCTGACCGGATAAGGGCACGGACGAGGTGGTCGCGCAAATCCGCGTCATTCTGCCCGCCTTTTTGCCAGGTCAGCTGTTCGACCGGCAATGTCACGATAATGCCCTCCGGATCAGGTGTTTCACGTCGGCAGCCCGATGGCTGTATGCGCCGTCCGGGCTGCCTGAAAGATGCGATGTGGTTCCGCTAGGCTCTGCGGAAAAGGCGGAAGACCAGGGATATCGCGAACAGAACCAGGAATATGACGAACAGGATCTTCGCGATACCGGCGCTGGCGCCGGCAATCCCGGTGAAACCGAGAACGCCGGCGATGATGGCGACGATGAAAAATAGAAGCGCATAGCCAAGCATGAGTGTCTCCCGTGTGATCCGGGGAGAACAACGTCCGGCCGTGCCATTCGTTCCATCGCAAGCATCAGATGCGGAGCATCATGCTGGTTCCGCAACCTTCTCCATGAAGAACAGCGCCTGGCTGATCAGGGCCTTCACCATATCCGGATTGAACGGCTTGGTAACAAGGAATGCCGGTTCCGGTCGCTCTCCGGTCAGGAAGCGTTCCGGGAAGGCGGTGATGAAGATCACGGGAACATCGCTGTTCGATTCCAGGATCTCGTTCACCGCGTCGATCCCGGAGCTGCCATCCGCGAGCTGGATGTCGGCCAGGATCATTTTCGGTTTGGTGTCTGCGAACAGTTTCACCGCTTCCTTGTGGGTCCGGGCAATGCCGGTGACCCGGTGGCCGAGGGATTCGACCATTTGCTCGATATCCATCGCGATCAGCGGTTCGTCCTCGATGATCATGATGTCTGTCGCAACATGGCGGGAGATTTCGACAGACGCCTGTTCGAGCAGCGCGCCCACGGTCGCCTTGTCGACGGACAGGATTTCCGCGATGTCGGTCTCCGTAAAGCTTTCGACCACGAGCAAAAGGAAAGCCTGCCGGGCCGTCGGGGGAACCGAAGCCAGGTTTTCAGCCGCCCGCTGCTCCCAGGCATAGGGTGACTCGACCGGCGGAATGTCGATTGATATGGAACCAAACAACGTCGAGAAAAGTTTGAACAGGGAGACCCGGTCGCTGGATGTCTCCGGAAAACAGGAAACATCTGCGATCAGTGCTTCGAGGGTTGCGGCCACGTACGCGTCACCGGATGTTTGAGAGCCCGTCACGGCCCGGCCATAGCGGCGCAGGGACGGAAGGTGCGGCGCGACACGGATCGACAGAGACATAGCGTGAAACTCCTTAGTTGCCTGATGCAGGCGCAAGATGGGGGTAAAACGCACCACGAAAAAAAAAGTTCCCTCATCCGGGAACTTTTTTTCGCCGCCACCGTTAGTATTGCAAAACCGCCATTACAGAGGGTGTAACTCATGCCATCGACTCCGCCGCAAAAAAGCTCCGGCTCGACGAAACCACCCGTGCAGAAAGCCGATGATGTGAATGCGCGGATATCAAGCAAGTTGCACCAGCTTTACAATTCCGTGCGCGAGGAAGAGATCCCGGACCGGTTCCTGGATCTCCTTGAAAAACTGGATGCTGCGGAAAAGGCCTCTGGCCGGGCAGCGTCCGAATGAGTGCCGCACCGGGACCGGACCGGTCGGGCGAAGCCGTGCATTTCAAGCGGGAGATGATCTCGCATCTGCCGAACCTGCGCGCCTTCGCCGTCTCCCTGATCGGCAGCCCCGACCGGGCGGACGATCTGGTGCAGGACGCCATCATGAAGGCGTGGGCCAAGCAGGAAAGCTATACACCGGGCACAAACATGAAGGCCTGGCTGTTCACCATCCTGCGTAACGAGTTCTACAGCCAGATGCGCAAGAAGGGCCGTGAAGTGCAGGACAGCGATGGCATCTTCACGGAGAAACTGGCCGTGCATCCCGCCCAGTACGGCGCGCTTGACCTGCTCGACTTCCGCAAGGCCCTGGACAAGCTGCCCGACGATCAGCGTGAAGCCCTGATTCTCGTCGGTGCGTCGGGCTTTGCCTATGAGGAAGCGGCGGAGATTTGCGGCTGCAAGACCGGCACGATCAAGAGCCGGGTCAACCGGGCGCGTCAGCGGCTGCAGGAGGATCTCTCCGTGAGCGGCGCCGCCGACTACGGTCCGGACTCGAAAGACGGCACCCTGACGGCGTCGGCTTTTGCCAGCTAATCTGTTCCAAGTGCTAAAATCGGCCGGACAAAACCGCCATGCGCGCTGGGCATCCCACTTGATCTCGAGACCGCGGCCGCAGCCCTGGCCAGCGCGTCCATCGGCCGTAGTGACCTCGCCACCGCAAATAGCGAGGTTTTTGTGCATCAGTTCTCCGTCAGCATGCAGCCGCGTGTCGTTCGTGACCGTGAGGCGGCGGATTATTATTCGCGCGCCGGCAAGATGCTGGCGAGCCTGCGTGCAATCGCGGCGATGTTCCGCCGCCCGCCGTCCTTTGCCGTCCGGATCGTTGCCGACGAGCATGAAGAGGAAGGCCGCTACAGCCTTGTCGTCGTGGCGAACAATCTCTATGGCGACAGCCACATGCCCTACCCGGACACACTGGAAGCAGGCGTGCTCGGTATCGGGCGCGCGCCTGTCCTTCCTCCCTCGGCCAATCTGAAGCTGATCGCCGACCTTGCAGCGGGAGACTGGCGCGGGAACGAGGATTACGACATGCATCCGGCGCGCGCGGTGACTCTGCATTTCCCCCGCCTGAAACATACTGCGCACGCGACGCTCGATGGTGAGCTGGTCCCTCTGAAGCAGACGGTCGAGCTGAAGATCCAACCGGGCGCGCTCCGGGTTCTCAAACCGTAGATCGACATGTCCGGCTAAACGGCCGGGTATTCCCAGATGTGTGTGCCGGCGTTGTGCCGGCTTTTCTTTTGCGCGCGCAGGGATGCGCGCAAAAGAAACCGCCCCCGGTCCATGGACCGGGGGCGGTGAGTATCGTCAGTGACTGTCGTGCGTGACGTTTACTGCGTCGTGATAGAAACCTTCTTGGTCTTGGTCACCTGGCCGCGGGCGACAACGACGACGCGGCGGTTCAGGCGCTCGCGGACGCCGTCGGCGGTGGCGACGGCCAGACCGGTTTCGCCTTCCGACTCGACCTGCAGCTCCTGGTAGTCACCGATGGTCATGCCCTGGCGCGTCAGTTCGGTACGGACCGCGTTGGCGCGGCTAGAAGACAGCGCGAGGTTATAGTCCGCCGGCCCGGAAGTATCCGTATGACCGACGATATAGAGCGTGACGACCGGCTGGATGGCCTTCATGTCCTTGACGAACAGGTCAAGCTTGGCCCGCTCTGTCGCATCGATCGAGGCCTTGTCGAACGGGAAGTAGACGGTCTCCCGGGCAACTTCCTCAACCACGGTCACGACCTCCATCTCGGAGTCCTTCTTCGGCGTGATTTCGACCTTTTTCGGCGGTTCCATTGCCTGGTGAAGCCCGGCCATCGCGGTTTCGAATTCCTGCTTGCAGGCAGCAATATGGTCCGGCTGGTGACCCTCTTCCTGCTGCTCGACCCAACAGTCGAATTTGGCCTGGGCGTGGGCAGCCTCAAGCGGTGCAATGGTTCGGGCGCCCTTGTTGAACACCGCCATCATGCCGGCGCGGGCCTGCTTCAGCTCACCCATCTTGGCCGGATCGTCGATCGACCAGTCGCCCGGTTCGGACGGCATCGGGGTCGTTCCCTTTGACGCCATCACACCCTTGACGGCGTGGTTCTCGGCATCGATCCAGTCGTACATTTCGTCGGCTTCGAAGATGGACAGCTGTTTGTATTCGCGCACCAGACCGGAATTGAAATCGGTGCCGGTCGGCGCCAGGGTCCGGATCTGTGCGACGTTGTCGAAAAAGACGGCGGCGTCGACCTTGACGGGTGTAATGGCCAGCAGGGCGACGGGAAGAGTGCTCAGCAGATATTTTTTCATAATGACCTCTTTTTATTGTGTCGCTCTTAGTAAAAAGAGCGCGCGAAAAGTCTGTTGATACTGACGATCCATTAGAAAGGCGTATTGATCATCTCTGTGTCCTGGACAAACAACGCGGCACTGGGCAGTTGGTTCCATTTTTTTATAGGAGAGTGATTATTTATCTGTCGCGTTCTCGATGGCGTCACCGGTTTCTTCAACGGTATTGTCAATTTTCTCGCCAAGCTGCTCGGCCGGGCCTTCGGAATCGCAGGCAGTGAGGCCGACGGCGGCGAGCATGGTGAGCGCGAACAGGGCTGCGAGGTGCGGGCGGGTGGTCGTGGTGCGGGTATCAGCAGACATTCTAGTTCTCCTTTGCGATCGGTATTCATTCGTCAGTGCTGCGGGCCGGGTCCGGTCAAGGTCGGCGTCGCTACGATGGACCCTCTGAAAACGGCGCCGGATCAAATTGGTTCCATGGCGCTTGCAGGGGGAGCGCCGGACCGGACGCAATTGGAACCTTTTCCCAAAGCGCACGTTCTCCTGACAGACGGGCCGCACCCGCCACGCACTTGACACCAAGAGCACCGGGCGGCGGCGCGCCGCGAAATTGTTGAAATGGAGGACATTATGAAACGCATGACATTCCGCGAACTTCTGACAACGACGAGCCTTGTGGCCGCTTTGGCGCTGGCGACACCGGCGGCTTGGGCCGGAACCGCTACGCAGACCGGTTCGGGCGCGCAATCCGAACCGACCATGACCCTTGAGGAGCTGGACGCACAGCGCGCCGAAATGGCGCAAGCTGTCGAGAAATGGGGTCATCAGATATCCGACTGGACGGAACGCAAGGCGGAAAAGGTCAGTGACGTGGCAGACGACACCGCAGACGTCGCGGCCGAAAACCTGGAGATCGCCTGGGCCAATGCAAGAGCTGCATGGTCGGACGTCGAACGGGCTTCCGCCGACAGTTATGACGCGGCGAAAAAGCGCTTCAATTCCGCCATGCAAACGCTGGAGCGTAGCTGGGACAATCTTGGCGACGACAGTTAAGACCAAGCCGGCTCGAAACACTGGATGAAAAGAAAGCGCGCTGCCTCCTGCAGCGCGCTTTTTGTATCGCCAGCCTGTCGGGCAGGTCCCCGATGACCGGATGCAATCCGGAGGATGCATGCATATGATCTACACCCGTCGTCGCTGATGGTCCGGACGCTGAAGATGGCGCGCCATAAGATCGTATTCCGGGTGAGAATAGACTTTTATGAGCGACGCGCGGCTTTGGCCGCCCGGTGAATTTTATGTCTCGTACGCGTTGGTTCCTTTGGTGTAATAATCTGAATGGAAAAGCATTTTTGAGGGTGTGCTATGAACGGCCTCTTCCTGATCGTAGAAGACAATCAGCCGAGTAGGGCACTAATCGGTGAGATTCTGACGTCCCTCGGACTGAGTTTCCAGGAAGCGAAAAACGGGCGTGAGGCGATGGATATGATTGAAAAGGGCACCTTCGATGGCATGTTCCTTGATATCATTATGCCGGAAAGCGATGGATTCGAAGTTCTGAGCTGGATGATGAAAGCGGATCAGGTTCTGCCGACGGTCGTGTTCACAGAGGCGAAAGCCCGGTTTGACGTGGATTTTTCGAGCATGGCGGAAAGTCTCGGAGCGCTGAAAGGGTATGACAAGCCGGTGACCCTGGAGAAGGTGCGCGAGGCCGTCGGCGTGATGGAAGGCATGAAGCGCTCAGATATCTGAGTCTTCCGGTTCCTGCTCCAGAATGCGCCAGCTGGTTTGCAGGATATCCTCCAGTTCGCGAACGGTTCCGGATGTTTCCGCTCCCTGAAGGGCGCAACGCCCAATCTCCTGCGCCTTCAGCACCGCCGATTTGAGCCCGAAATTGCCAAGCATGCCGGATAGTTCATGCGCGATACGGCAGGTTTCCTCGGCGTCGATGCCGGAAACAGAGAGCGCCTTGATGAGCTCTTCTGATCGTGTGCGCGCGTTGTCCCGCAATATCTTGAGTTTCCCCGGCGGTATGGAGCCCTTGAGCTCCGTCAGTATTTTCTGGTCAAAATGGCCGCCTGCCGCGGGCAGATCAGGATGCTGGGCACGGTCTGTTCCTCCCGGGTGGGAAGAGACAGCTATCCGGAACCGTTCCGGCATATATCGGCCCAGCGCGGATCTGAGATCCGGAATCTCCAGCGGTTTCGTCAGGACGAATTGCATGCCCGCCCCAAGATATTCCTCTTTCTGGTCCTGGAAGGCATTCGCCGTCAGCCCGATAATCGGCAGGTTCTCTCCGTCCCTGGCAAACTGACGGATCGAGACCGTGGCCTGCACGCCGTCCATGTTCGGCATCTGTATATCCATCAGGATAAGATCAAAGGCATCCGGGTTCTGGCGGACCAGATTCACCGCAATTTCACCGTCATTGGCGATCGTCACTGTGTGGCCGTCCCGCTCCAGCATCGCCCGGGTGATCATCTGGTTGATGTCGTTGTCTTCCGCGACCAGGATCCGCAGCGACGGCAAGGTCGTGCCTTCGACGGTTTCGTCGATGACCTCCTGATTGTGCGCGACCTCCGCCTCTACCTCCAGGCGGAACGTGGTGCCGGCGCCGACCGTGCTTTCCACATTGAGCTTGGCGCCGATGGCATCGGCGATACGCTTTGAAATATTCAGGCCAAGCCCCGTCCCGCCGCCCTGGCGGATGCCGACCTCGGTCTGTTTGAACTCCTCGAAGATCGGGCCGATCTCGTCTTCCGCGATGCCCGGTCCGGTATCCGAGACTTCGAAGGTAATCCGGCAAGGCGTTCCATCGGCCTGCATCTGGCTGCGGGCGCGCAAGTCGACGCGCCCGGTCTCCGTGAACTTGATTGCATTGCCGATCAGGTTGAACAGGATCTGGCGGATGTGATCGAAATCGCCATAGAGGAACATCTCGCCGTCGTCGGTTACGGTGCAGCTGAATTCCAGTCCTTTCATTTCCGCCCTGATCCGGAACATGGATTCCATTGCATCCATCATCACCGGGAGCGAGAACCGTTCCTTGGACAGGGTGATCTGGCCGGCCTCGATCCGGGCGAAGTCCAGCACCTGGTTGATCAGGGTCAGCAAAAACAGCCCCGATTCCTTGGCGATCGCGAGCTTCTGGGCAATGTCCGGTCTGACCTCGTTCTTGTCGATGAGCTGCAGCAATCCTAGAACGCCGTTCAGCGGCGTCCTGATCTCGTGCGACATGGAGGTGAGAAACCGTGATTTGGCGTCGCTGGCGGCTTCGGCATTCTGCCGCGCAATGCGGAGTTCCTCGTGCAGGGTGGCGATTTCCGTGATGTCGACCAGGGCGACCAGGAAAAATGTTCCGTCGACGCCGCCGACGACCCTTATCCTCAAGTGAACCGGGATATCCAGGCCATCATTGCGCCGGACAGCCATCTGCAGCCCGCTGCCTTCCGCCTGACCGTCCGCTGCACCGACGATCAACCGTTCGCTCAGGGAACGACGTTGCTCGTCAAATCCCTCAGGAATCAGGGAATGTAAGGCGCGGCCGGACAGCTCGATTATAGAGCGGCCGAGCAGCCGTTCCGCCTGCCGGTTGATCTGGAAAATCCTCCCCTTGCCATCGACGCTGACCAGCGCGTTCGGAGAGTCGTTATAAAGCTGCTCGATATAGCCGAGGGATGCGTTCAGGCGCGTGTTGATACGCGCCGCCCGGATCAGCAGGACGATCATGCCGGAAGCGCCAGCCAAAATAAGAAGGACGACGAAGGATCCCTGTTTCAAGGTGCTCATTGCCTTGTCGAAAGAGGCCTGCGCGTTGATTTCCTGCTGAAGACTACGGTTCTCGTTAAGCTTCTGGAGTGTTTCCAGGGCACGCAGCGCGGCGGTGTCGTCGACGCGAACCAGGTCGTCCAGCTCTCTGACGCTCAGCGTGTCCAAAAAATCAAGGGCTTCGCCCTTTTTTTCGAGATAGTTTTCAATTGTCAGCCGAACATCATTCAGCAGGGCCTGTTCTTCAGGGGACGGGAGGACGGCCTGCAGTACGGCGATCTCGGTGAAGGCATCGGTGGCGTTCCTTTCCACATGCTCCAGATACGCCGGATCATGCCGAAGGATGAAGTTCTTGAAGTTGTGAATGAAACCGCCATAGCCGAGATGGTTTTGAAGCGCGTTCAGGCTCTTGGAAATGTTCCGTGTCTGGTCATTGTACTGGCGCCAGGAAGTTTCCGTGGCGTTAAACCGGTTTGCGGCCTGTATGCCGAGAAACAGCATTGCGGCGATGCTGGCGGCTGCGAGAACGACAACCGTGGCAATTCCCGCGTGTCTCTGTACGAGACTTTTGCTGACCATCAATACGCTCCCCGGTGACCGGTTTCCCTCCTGCGGAGAAGGTGCAGAAGGCGTTCACGGTACGCCTTTCCATTGCAGGTATTTTACACACTGAAATAAACTTTCAGTTAAGAGATTAAGGAAATCACCTGTTCGTCCGTCCGCACCGGCGGGACCGGCAGGAACTGTCAACTTCTGGACATGACGTTGGCGGAATCGAACTCGGCTGCCCGGCGGCCATGATTTCTTACTGTGTGTCGTCCGACACGTGTGCGCCATCGAGGTGCCTGCTGCAGTGCAAACAGGGCTGGTTTCCGGAACCGCCTGCGGTGTATGGTCGGGATCTCGCTGACTTTTCGGGGTCTCCGGGACGTCCACGTGGGCAGGGATGGCCTCGCCGGAAGGCAGGATGGCCGCGCGAAGGCGCAGATCCCCTGCCCGATCCATCATCCAGGGATCGGCCCCCGATCCGCCACCCGGTTCTTGAGGTTTACAGAATGCGTACTGTCTTTGTGAACGGCAGCTATGTCCCGGAGAACGAGGCCCAGATCTCGATCTTCGATCGCGGTTCCCTGTTCGGCGATGCCGTCTATGAGGTGACATCGGTACTCGACGGGAAACTGGTCGAATATGACGGCCACATGACGCGCCTGCGCCGGTCCCTGGCCGAGCTGAAGCTGCCGTCTCCGGCCACCGACGACGAGCTGCTGGAGATTCATCGCGAGCTGGTGAAGCGGAACGATCTTACCGAAGGGCTGATCTATCTGCAGATCTCCCGCGGTGCCGCCGACCGGGATTTCCTGTTCCCGGGCCCGGACGTGAAGCCGACCCTGCTGATGTTCCCGCAGAAGAAATCCCTGATCAACAGCGCGCTGGCCGCGCGCGGTCAGAAGATCATCCTGGTCGACGACCTGCGCTGGCGCCGCTGCGACATCAAGACCGTGCAGCTGCTCTATGCCTCCATCGTCAAGAACCAGGCGCACGACGCCGGTGCGGACGATGCCTGGATGGTGCTGGACGGAGAGATCACCGAAGGCTCCTCCAACAACGCCTATATCGTCACCGAGGACGGCACCATCGTCACCCGTGACCTGTCGACGGACATCCTGCACGGCATCACTCGCAAGTCGGTGCTGCAATGTGCGGCCGAGCTGCAGCTGAAGGTCGAGGAACGCCCCTTCACCGTGGCGGAAGCCAAGGCGGCGAAAGAAGCCTTCTCCACCTCGGCCACCAGCTTCGTGAACCCGGTGATCGAGATCGATGGCGCCAGCATCGGCGAAGGCAAACCGGGCCCGATCGCCAAGCGTTTGCGCCAGGTCTATATCGAGAGCAGCAAGGCCGCCGGTATCTGATCGCTGGCCCAAACGTCGACGTACTGCTGGAGGGGAGTCCGCTGAATCGGGGCTCCCCTTCAGCTTTTCGGGCAGCAGATACAGGAATGGTTCGTTCAATCCGGATGACGGCCCTGCCACACGACACTCTTTCCGCCTAAACCCCTCGCCCTCCCGCGATTTCCTCTCCTAAACTGACAGGACCAATGAGAGCCCCCGGATCAACGGGGGACCAAGGGGGAGATGTTCATGGCGGCTGTGACGGCAGCGGCGACGGCAGAGGAGGGTGCTCGCTACAAGGTGCTGGTGCTCGTCACCATGGCCTGCGCCTGCATGCTCTACGCGCTTACGCTAACGATCGTGAACGTTGCCCTGCCGCAGATGCAGGGTGCCTTTTCGGCGACTACCGAGGAGATTTCCTGGGTGGTGACGCTGAATGTGGTGGCGACGGCGGTGGTGACGCCGCTGACCGGCTCTCTGGTTGCCTGGGTCGGGCAGCGCCGACTGCTGATCCTCTGCCTTTCCGGTTTCACCTTCGCCTCGCTCGCCTGCGCCATGGCGACCTCGCTCGAGGCGGTGCTGTTTTTCCGCATTATTCAGGGCGCCTTCGGCGCGCCGGTGGTGCCGCTGAGCCAGGCCATCGTGCTGCAGGTCTGGCCGAAGGAGGAATACGGCAAGGCGAACGGCTATCTCGGCATGTCGGTCGTCATCGGTCCGGCCATCGGGCCGTCGATCGGCGGCTGGCTGGCGGAGGAATACAACTGGCGCTTCGTCTTCCTGATGATCGTGCCGTTCAGCCTGCTTGCGCTCGCCGGTGTGATGCGCTGGATCCGCGAGGGCGGCAAGACGGCGCTGCCGCGTTTCGACTATCTGGGCTTCCTGCTGTTCTCCGTCGCCATCGTCGCGCTGCAGCTGGTGCTCGACCGGGGCGAGCGGGAGGACTGGCTGCAATCCGGGACCATCATCACGCTGTTGATTGTGATGAGCGCCGCCTTCGCAATGTTCATCGCCAACAGCGCCTGCGTCGACCGGCCCTTCGTCCGTCCCGTGCTGCTCAAGAATCAAAATTTCGTGGTCGGGCTCTTTCTGGTCTTCGTCTATGGCGCGGTGAACTTTACCCCGCTGGTGCTGTTGCCGCAGCTTCTCCAGAGCTATCGCGGCTATCCGGACACGCTGATCGGACTGGTGCTGGCAATGCGTGGTGTCGGCATGATCGCCGGGTTTTACGCGGCGGCAAGGATGGGGAAGATGGATCCGCGTATCGGGTTGGTGCTCGGCACGCTGGCGATTGGGACGAGCGGCTGGATGATGAGCCTGTATGATCTCAATGTCGGATTCTGGGCGCTGGTCTGGCCGAGCATCCTGCAGGGCATCGGTTGCGGGCTGATGTGGGTGCCGCTGTCGATGGTCAGCTTCTCGACGCTGGACCGCGCGCTGCTGCCGGATGCAACCTCGCTGTTCCACCTGATCCGCAACATGGGGACCAGCCTCTATGTCGCCGCCAGCGTCTTCGTCTTGGTCCGCACCAGCAAGGTGCGTTACGCCGAGATGGTCGAGGGGATCGGCCCGTTCGAGGAGCGGCTGAAATTCCCGGACGTGATTGGCGGCGGTGCCGTGCAATGGACGGACAGTCTCGGCCTGCTTGCCGGAGAGGCTTGGCGCCAGTCCGCCCTGATCGGCTTCAACAACTGTTTCCTGCTCTATGCACTGACCTGTTTCGCCACCTTGCCGGTGCTGGTTTTCGTGAAGATCCGGCGGGACGACTAGCGGGTACTTTCGGCCGCCCTGGCCAGCCATGTGTCGGTCAGCGCGGCGAGATTGTCGACGAGATTGCGCTGGCGTCCGGTATCGACGGAGATTTTAGCGCTCATGCCGGCCCGGAGCTGCGGCAAATCGGGGTTCGGCTCGACCGTTATGCGCACCGGCAGGCGCTGCACCACCTTGACCCAGTTGCCTGACGCATTCTGCGGCGGCAGAGCGGAGAATTCGGCGCCGGTGGCCGGGCTCAGACTCTCGATCTGACCGGACCATACAGCATCGGGATAGGCATCGACGCGGACCTCGACTGGCTGACCGATGGCGATGGCGTCGAGCTGGGTTTCCTTCAGGTTCGCCTCGATCCAGACAGCACCGGTGCCGATGATGCCGAAGGTCGGCGTGTCGGCCTCGACCCATTCGCCGGGCTGCAGTTTCATTCTCGTGACGATGCCGCCTGCAGGCGCCCGGATCTCGGTATAGGCGAGGTCCAGCTTCACCCGCTCGATCTCCGCATCCATCTCCCGCACCATCGGGTGGTCCTCGACCGGCCGGTCGGGCGTGCCGCCGAGTTTGGCCAGCACGACCTGGCGTTTCTCCCTGAGGGACAGCAGGCGCTGCTCGGAGATGTCCCGCTCCAACTGCATCTCGTCGAGTTTCGCCTCGGTGCCGGCGGCCCGTGTCACCAGCCGGCGCTGCCGTTCGACTTCCTTGGCGTAGTAAGTGACCCGGCGTCCGGCCTCGGCGATATCGGCGGCGATCTGGCCGAGCTCGGCCTGTGTTGCCAGCAGCTCGTTGCGCACCGCCGCACGCCGTGCCTCCGCCATCCTGAGCTGGACCTGGTAGGGCGCCGGATCGATCCGGAACAGCAGGTCGCCCTCGGCCACCGGCTGGTTGTCGCCGACCCGAACCTCGACCGCGCGGCCGTCGATATTCGGGCTGACGGCAATCACCGGCGCCTTCACATAGGCGTTCTCGGTGGTTACATACCGGCCGGTCTCGGCATACCACCAGGCACCGATCATGAAGGCGATGACCGCGATGCCGCCCAGCAGGACGAGCCGGAGCAGGGAACGGGCCCAGCGCCGACGCGGCTTGTGGGGGAGGGGGAGAGTATCTTTGCTGTCGCTCATGACCAACCTTGCCAGAAGTGAAACGCCCCCGGCGCGGCCCTGCCGGAAAGATTGATTCGGCAAGATTAGGCAGGGGCGTTGCCGGATGCCAGCGGCTTGCAGATGAATTCCGCATTGCGGGTCGGCTGATCGCATGAGGGCACGTAGTGTTTCAAAACATCATCGGTTAGGCGCCGTGCGCGCTGAA
Organism: Nisaea sp.; assembly: GCF_040217065.1. Classification (GTDB taxonomy): domain Bacteria; phylum Pseudomonadota; class Alphaproteobacteria; order Thalassobaculales; family Thalassobaculaceae; genus Nisaea. Next base: position 271,135 of record NZ_JAVJNX010000004.1, on the reverse strand, counting down.
GTGGAAGCGGCTGCCGCGATAGCCCTACCGGCTCACGCCGCCCTGCTCTAGCTGCATGTGCCGGCCAGAACGGCTTCCTGATGGCTGGGGCTACCGTCCGATCCGAGGCACGCAGTGCTGGAGGTCGGAACAGTGCGCCCAATGTTCGCCAGAATGGCGCTCATCTCGGCGCAGAATGACGTTCGGTGTGCGATCTGCAGTCGGCACGGTTCGTGCCAAGAGGCTAGAGGGTTCAGCGTTGGGTCGATCCTTGCTTTTGTCAGCAACAAGATCATAAAAACGAATACAGTTTAGGGATTTCTGGGTGGTAAAGTTGCCTGCCAAAATCGCATCTCAAGAACGTGTATTGCTCTGGCTGTTGTCACGTTGAATTTTGTATACCTAAGAGAGAACTCGACCAAGCATGGCTCAAATTCCTGACGATCCCGATCTCCTGAACTTGATGATGGCCGACCTTCAAGCAGCGGAACCCATTTTCCAGCCGACCAAATACTGGCGTGATTATCAAGATGCCACGCTGTTATATCTCAAAATCAACGGTTTGGAGTCCATTCGCGGACGGCGGGATGGCGCGGTTACCTCTTTCGGGTGTTACGAATCTCCGCTACATCCGACACGAGATGGATTGTCGCATATCGGGTTTTCCAGCGAAGAAATAGACACCGTCGAAGCCTTTTTACGTGTCGCCGCCAATTCTCCAAAAAAACCTATCCTTCCGCTCGGTCTCTCGATTGAAGATGTTTTCCGGGCGCGGCTGGCTCTATTGGACAGCAAGGCGCGGGAGCGTTGCAGTCGGGCGCGTTCCATATACGAGATGGACTGTTCTATCGTCGGTGGACCGAAAAGCTATTTCGAGTTCAGGGACAAGATTTATACTCAAAATATGCTCCTAGCGTTCGATGCCTATATTGAATGCATGGTGGACATCGACCTGGAACAAGTTTCGACGGTGGTCGAGATAGGGGCCGGCATTGGTCAGCAGGTGGAATGCCTCAAGAAACTGCACCCGCATCTCACGATCATCGTCATCGATATCCCTCCACAGCTCTACGTATCGCACCAGTACCTGCGGACAGTCTTCCCCGAATGCAGTGTTTCCTATCGTGAAACGCGGACAGGCGTTCCGGCTTTCGAACCTGGCGGACTGTATTTCCTCGGCAACTGGCAAATCGATGCGATCGACCCGCCGGGGCCGACGCTTCTTTGGAACGCCAAGAGTTTCCAGGAAATGAGCCAGCCAGTGGTCAGCCGCTATGCCGACGCCTTCATGAAGTGGAGTGATTGGCTTCATTTGCGCAACCTTGCTAACGGCCTCGAACCCCAAAAAATCGCCAAGCACGATCTTGAATCCGCCGTCGGCAGAGATTTCTACGAGTCCCTTTTCTCTCCCTCTTTCGTACAGAAGGCCGACCGACCGGTGTCGAAATCTTCAACGCGCGACTACAGAATTATGACTTGGGAACGCAAGTAACTATCCGGACCACGTCTTTTAATGCCGATAGCCGACGAGCCTTCTTTCGCTCCCCCAAACGGGGCTACTCCCTCCCGGATCTGCCCAAGAGCATTGTCTGTTTTCCGACGGGCGCCCGCGTGAGCAGCCGCGGGCCCGCGTCCAGGGCCGTTTTACGGTTTCCCGGAAAGTGCTGTTTTGGGGTGCCGTTCCGCGGCGCGGCGGGACGGGGGCAAGGATACGGGCGGGGAAGGGTCTCGTGGTGGATCGGCAAGGTGCCGGCGCGCGAAACCCTCTATGCTTGCCCTCCGTGTTTTCCGAAGCGCGCGCCAGAAGGAGCCCGCCCATGCTGCACCTTTCCGTTCTCGACCAGTCCGTCGCCGGCGTCGGCAAGCCGCACGGCCAGACCATCCGCGACACGATTGCCATGGCCGAGCTGTGCGAGGACCTCGGCTACAAGCGCTTCTGGGTGTCCGAGCACCATTCCCACCCGACCATCATCGGCACCGCGCCGGAGGTCCTGCTGGCCGGGATCGCCATGAAGACGGAGCGCATCCGGCTTGGCTCCGCCGGGGTCATGCTGCCGCATTATGCGCCGCTGAAGGTGGCCGAGCAGTTCCGGGTGCTGGAGGCGCTGGCGCCGGGCCGGATTGATCTCGGCCTTGGCCGCGCCCCCGGCTCGGACGGCCTGACCTCGCTCGCCCTCAATCCCGCCGCGGCCGAACGCCCGGCCCAGTTTCCGAACGACGTGCAGGACCTGATGGCCTGGGTCAGCGGCGCGGACCTGCCGGACGGCCATCCCTTCGCCACTGTCCGGGCCAATCCGCAGGGCGAGACATCGCCGGAAATCTGGATGCTCGGCAGCTCGCTCTACGGCGCCCAGGTGGCGGCCCATTTTGGGCTGCCCTACAGCTTTGCCTGGTTCTTCACCCAGGGCCAGGGCGGCCCGGAGGCGATCCAGATCTACCGCGAGCGCTACCAGCCGAGCGCCCGCTTTCCGGAGCCGCGCCCCGGCATCTGCGTCTGGGCCCTGGCCGCCGAGACCGAAGAGGAGGCGCACTATCATTTCGCCTCCCGGGCCCGCTGGCAGCTGTATCGCGACCGGGGCCGCTACACGGCTCTGGAAAGCGCGGAGACGGCGAACAATGCCGCCTACTCGGAAGACGAGACGGCCCGCATGGACGCGCAGCGCCGGACGGCCATGGTCGGCACCCCGGAGAGGGTGGCCGAGCGTGTCCGCGACCTTGCCAAACGGCTGGATATCGAGGAAATAGCGGTGGTGACCTGGGCCCATGACGAGGGCGCGCGGCGGCGCAGCTACGAGCTGCTGGCGGCGGAATTCGGGATGACGGCGTGAGCCGCGGCACGGCACAGTGACGCGAGCGCGCAAAGAATGAACGCAACGGAGGAGACATACAGATGAGCAAGCTTGGTTTTATCGGCCTCGGCATCATGGGCGTGCCCATGGCGGGACACCTGATCGCGGCCGGTCACGAGGTTTTCCTGAACACCCTCAATCAGGTGTCGCGCAGCCTGGTCGACGCCGGCGGCACGGCCTGCCCGAGCGCCGCCGCGGTCGCCAAGGCGGCCGACATCATCTTCATCATGGTGCCGGACACGCCGCAGGTCGAGGACGTGCTGTTCGGCGATGATGGCGTCGCCGAGGCGCTCTCGGACGGCAAGACCGTGGTCGACATGAGCTCGATCTCGCCGCTCGCGACCAAGGAGTTCGCGACCAAGATCAACGAGCTCGGCTGCGAATATATCGACGCCCCGGTCTCCGGCGGTGAGGTCGGCGCCAAGGCGGCCAGCCTGACCATCATGTGCGGCGGCTCCGAGAAGGCCTTCAAGCGGGTGAAGCCGCTGTTCGAGCTGATGGGCAAGAACATCACGCTGGTCGGCGGCAATGGCGACGGGCAGACCTGCAAGGTGGCCAACCAGATCATCGTCGCCCTGACCATCGAGGCGGTCGGCGAGGCCCTGCTGTTCGCCTCCAAGGCGGGCGCCGACCCGGCCAAGGTGCGCGAGGCCCTGATGGGCGGCTTCGCCTCGTCGAAGATCCTGGAGCTGCATGGCGACCGCATGGTGAAGCGCAATTTCGATCCCGGCTTCCGGATCGAGCTGCACCAGAAGGACCTGAACCTGGCCCTTTCCAACGCCCGCGAAATGGGTCTCAGCCTGCCGAACACGGCGACGGCGCAGGAACTGTTCAATGCCTGTTCCGCCCATGGCGGCAAGGCGTGGGACCATTCGGCCATGGTGAAGGCGCTGGAACTGATGGCGGATCACGAGGTGGCGTGAGGGGCAACCCTAGGCTTCGCGTCCTGCCGCCCAACTGGTTACGGCCATCTCGCGGACCCGCGTGATCTCGTGCTCGGGTACGGCGTCGGGGAGGCCCTGTTCCAGCGGGTCGAAATGGAAGAGATAAAGGCGCGCGGCGAAATCGGCGATCGGCAGGGAGCTTTCTCCGTGCTGCTCGCCGTGACCGTCGGTGGCGACGATGACGCCCGCGCCCCAGTCCTGTCCGCTGTCATTGTTTGGGTTGTAGAAATAGACTCGCATGTCGCTTGTCTGGTCGAGGGCGACCCTACAGATGCTGATAGCGTGCCAGCCCACATACCGCGCCAGGCCGTCGGTCACGGCGACGCCCGCCGGTTGCGGGTGGATAACCGGCTGGTTGCCGTTATAGGCCGGGTGATAGGCGGCATAGAAACGGCGGATGAAACCGTCAAAATCCTTCAGCTTGCCGGTCGGTACGTCGACGGCGATCTCGACGCCGCGACCGACCCACCATCCGTGCATCTCGCGATTGACCCATTTGTGCATGTCGTCGCCCCGCGCCGCGCACAGCCTGCCCATCTGGGCATAGATGCGATCGAGATGCGGCACGACGACGGTCGAAACGGCGTCCACGTCATGCAGTATCCGGGAGCCGGCCCCGGGCTCGATGCGGGATGAGATTGGCGTCCCCTCGAACGTGATCACGACTTCGTCGTCGCGCGCCGCCCAGCTGATCAGCTGCAACAGGTAGTCGGGGTCCGTGTGCGACCACATGCAGAGCGCCCGCGCAGCCTGGCAGGTCGGGTTGTTGCCCTGTCCGACGCCGAACGGCTGGCCGAGCATGTTGAGCACGCCAGCGGTGAGAAAGACGTCCGGCGCATGGGCTTCGCCGAATCCGGCAGCGATCGCCTGCTGCGTGGCGGGCGAGAGCTTGAGGCCCAGTTGCCGCCACAGGGCCGGTGCCACAGGCGGCGTATAGAGCACGCCGCGCTCCAGCATCAGCGCGAGGCCGTAAACGCTTTGCGATGTCTCGGGGTGGACCGCCTTGTCAATCAGGGCGCGGACCAGGTCGCCGTAGCATTTCAGGGCGTCCACGCCCGTGCCCGAGAGGCCGAGTGTATCGGGAATGAGGTCCGGCGCCGCCGCCGCGACATGCCGGAGAAACTGGGCATGATAGGCGGATACGAGACCCGTATCGTGCATGGCGCGGGCGAACGCGGTGGCCTCCTTCGCCAGTCCGGCGGCATCCATCGCCCGGATGCGCTCGCCATAGACCGGCAGTCCGGGATCCTCGCGGCTCATCGCCGTCGGACCGAATACAGCGCTGACCAGCCGGTCCGCGCCCCAGCCGCCCGCATAAGTGTCGGACTTGCCGTTGACCAGCCAGACCGAGATCTGCGCGATCATCGCCTTGATGTCGTCGACCACGACCGGACGCTGCGACAGCAGCCGCCAGATCTCCGCGATCAGGGTGTCGAGGATGTGGTCGTGTCCCACATTCTCGACCAGGTGGGCATAGAGTATCCGGCACACCCGGTCCATGCCGCCGCCGCGCACGCGCGCGGCCTCGCCGGTATTGTCGAATACCAGATCGAGATTCAGGCCGACGACCTGCGAGAGGAAGTTCTGGGCGTGCTCGGAGGCGATACCCGGGTGGAAATACGCCCGCTTCGCGACGGCCAGCATGCGCAGGTGGTTCAGCACCTCGAGCATGGCCGTCGGCGTGTCCGCGAATTTCAGCGTCCGGCCGGCAAGCGCGGCCTGCAGAACATCGGGATGATCCCAGTCCGTCCCCGCGAAGATGCCGGCGGCGTCGAGCTGCTCGATGCGGCGATAGACCTCGCCCAGGCCGGTTTGATCGGCGCTCATGCGCCGGGTGATGTCGAGAACGGCCGCGCGGTGTCGCGGCTTTCCGATCGCCCCGGCCTCGGCGAGCCGTGCGCACGCGTCGTCCAATTTGGCGGCGAGCGCTGGATCGTAGGTGCCGGACTCCGGTCCGGCACCCGCAGCCGCAGTGTCCGTCATGAAGGTCTCCTCATCAAGAAGCCGAAGCGCAGGTGATCAGAGGTAGAAATCCAGCTCTTCCTGCTGCAGCAGGAGCTCGCGCATTCGATAGGGATCATCGCCAAAGAAGTATACGAGGCCCCAGTGCGTGCCGAAAGCCGTACGTTTCGTCACCTTGTTCTGCATCGGCGGCATCAGTTCGTGGAACTCGAAGAACGGATCCTTCTCGGTTTCCTCGGGTATCTGCAGCTCATTCACGACACGGCGGCGCGGATAGACGCCGAAGCAGCCGGCATGGCCCTTGGCATCGACGACCGCCTCCGGGAAGAAGGCGTCAATCTCTTCCTGCGTGGTGTGCGGGTCGAACATCAGCACGAGGCCCTGATAGCAGTTGAAGCCGTAGGCCCGTTCGATCAGCTCGAAGGCGTTGAATCCCGGCGGGCGGTAGGCGACTTCGCCGAAATACATCTTGCCGTCGCTGGTGACGAAATATTCCGGGTGGATGAAGCCGAAATCGATGTTGAAGGTCTCGATCAGCTTCTCGATCTCCTCGGTGACGCGCTCGCGCCATTTCTCGAGCTCAGGGGTCGCCGGCACGAAAACCGAATATCCGAGATGCACATACTCGGAAATGTTCAGGAACTGGATCTTGCGGTCCTTGATGAAGGCCTCGACGGCGAATTCCCAGCCGTCCAGGTGACTTTCCATCAGGGACGGAAATTCCGAATCGGGAATATTGTCGACATCCTCGGCCGTGCGCACGACGCGGTGGCCGAGGCAGCCGGCCTTGTCGAAGGCCTTGACGTGGATCGGGTCGTTCGGGTCGCCGTCGAGCTTCAGCAGCGCCTCGTTCACGCGCTTCAGGAAGTTGATGACGTCGGTCTTGTCCTGGGCTTCCTCGAAAATCCCGACGCGAATCCCGCCCAGCTGCGCGCGCCGCTTCATCATCGCCTTGTTGCGGAACAGCATTGCCTGGTTCATCAGGCGCGGATTGTCCATCAGCACGGCATTCACGGCGCCGGCCCATTCCACGGTCTCCTCGAAGAGCGGGATGGCCACGTCGACGTCCATCTCCTTCAGCGTCTCGCCGAGCTCGAAGGAGCGTTCGTTCAGCCGCTCGAAGTCCCAGCTCAGGAACGGGATGTTATTCTCCTCGGCATAGTCCCGAGCCCAGGACGGCGCCACAACGATGTAGCGGCGATCGAACCGGTCGATGGCGTCGATCGCATTGACGCTCCACCCCAGGATCGCGACGTAACCCTTGCTCAGGTCTCTCTCGGCACTTCGGTCCTTATCGGCCATCGGTCGGCAAACTCCTTCCCCGAAAAATGAATAAAGAATCAGGATGATTAAGTGTCGCCAAAACCGACGACGGGATTAATAGAATGGTGACATTTTGTGGAATATCAAGTTTTCTGGGGGAATTGTTTCGGTGAACTGATTGAAAAAGAAGAGTGATAAAATCGCAAACCGGTGTTTTGATGATGAAAGAGATTTTATAAATGAAATTCTGTTCTGTTTCTTGTTTGTAAAATCGATAGGGCGCCACGCATAATGTTTTGTAAGTCTAATTTAATGCTATAGACGCCCGACTTCTAAGAGGCATTCAGGTGGGCGCCTTTCCGGACCGGGACGGGAAAATCCTGACGGCTCCCGCATCTTGCCGCCGTGCAGATCTGACAAGGCGGCGCCCGTGACCACTCGATCGCGGGCGCCGGCCCCTTACTTGGAGCGCGTGAGCGCGCTGTAGGTCCCGCGGATCTGCAGCGTGACAGTCACGTCGGCCTTGTCGCGGTTACGCCAGAACCAGCCGTGGCTGCCGGAAAAGGGCGTGGAGAAGCTGCCATCGCCGGAGGTCTGGCCGCGGCCCTTCTCGTAAGTGACGGACTGGCCGCCGCCATGGCCGTGCAGATCGAAATTGATCCGTCCGCCGCTCGCGGCCCACTGATAGTCGGCGGTATCGCCCTCTGCCATGGTGAGCTTCACCTCGATCGGCTCGCCGGGAGCCAGGGTGAAACGCACCTCGTCCTTCCAGGCCTCCTGCGCTTGTGCGGACGGAACAATCAGGCCGAACAGAGCATCGAGCGCGCTCGATTGCTGGCCGGTCCCCTGCTGCATCCGGCGATCCTGTTCCGCCTCTTCGGCGAGTTCCTTCTTGATCTCGCCCATTTCGGCGAGGCCGAGGGCACGGCCGATTCCGGTCGGGTCGATGGCATATTCGGCCGGCAGGATCACGGTGACGAGGATCGCGATCGCAGCCACGAGGGCGATGATCGTGGAGCGCAGCAACTGCGCCGAGCTCGGAAGGTCGTCCGTGTTGGGTTTATGGGAATTGTACATGTCTCTATCCAATCTTTCAGGCGGCTACGAAATAGCCGGTGATCTGCAGGCCCATCAGCATGAAGCCGAGGGACATCATGACGACGTTGGCGGTGTAGGCATGGCGCCAGAAGCTGTCGGCCCTGCGCCAGTAGCCCATGACGATCAGGATGGCCGCCAGGGCCAGAAGCTGGCCCAGTTCAACCCCCACATTGAAGGCGATCAGGTTCGGCAGCAGGCCGTCCGGGGCGATCCGGTAGTCGAGGATCTTGGCCGCGAGGCCGAGGCCGTGGAGCAGTCCGAAGATCAGGGTCGCGGCTTTCGTGTTCGGCTGAAAGCCGAACCAGCGTTGATAGGCGCCGAGGTTGTCGAGCGCCTTGTAGACCACCGAGAAGCCGATGATGGCGTCGATCATGTAGGGGTTTACGTTCCAGCTGAAATAGACGCCGGCCAGCATCGTCACCGAATGGCCGAAGGCGAAGAGGCTGACATAGAGCGCGACGTGCTTCATCCGGTACAGGAAGAAGACGACGCCGAGCAGGAACAGGATGTGATCGTAGCCCGTGACCATATGCTTGGCCCCGAGATAGATGAAGGGGATGAGGTTCACCCCCCAGATCTCCTGGATATAGCCCGCGTCACCCTCGGTGACGTTGTGGGCCGTGGCCTCAGTCGCATGCAGGACAAGGGCCGTGAAGAAGAGGGCGCAGGCCGACCATTGCAATGGTCCACCCGGCGCCCGGAAGCGCGCGTGCATGAATTGATCTCCGCGTTGGATTGATGTGTCTGAGGGGCGTTGTCCGTTGCCGGACCGCTCAGGCGCGCGGAGGCCGTTCGAAGAGAAAGACCGGGACGGGACTTTTCCGCTCCGGCCGCACCTGCCGGCTGATGCCGTGTGCCGGCGGTACCGGGCTCGGCGCGGGCGGCAACAGCAGATCGGCGACATGTTCGTGGTCGGCACGATCATGGGCGTGGCCGTGCATCGCCCAGAGAAGATCCTCTTCCAGCCCGTGCGAATGGCCGTGTTCCGCCACCGTCCGGGCATGCTCCTGGGCCACGGAAAGATATCTCGGCAGATGCTTGAGGTCCGGCCGCACCGACCAGACGGTCAGAGCCAGGCACAGGAGGACGAGAATAATCCGCCGCCATGTCGTTCGCGTCTGTTTCATCGTCCGGTCATCGGCCTCAGCTTGGATCGCCGGCATCTTGCCCTATCCTGCCGGGGGGATACAGAGGCGATGTGACGCAAGAGCGTGCCGATGCAAGCTGCCCGGCACGCGTGCCCCGGCTGAAAAGGTCTGACGGGCACTGAGGCCTGTCATGCTCGGGGTTTCGCCAGCCGCCCCTGCATTACCGCCGCTGCATCACCGCATGGCGAAGACCAGAATGGCGAGGAGGATCAGGGCGCTGGTCCCCCAGACACCGGCCTGGATCCTGTGTCGCAACTTCATCAGCCCCGCCCCCTAATCATAATAGAACTGCTCGGCGATAATCTGCCGCGCCGGAACCCCGTGCGCCAGCAGGGCGTCCTCGACAGCCTCCAGCATGGCGGGCGGCCCGCACAGGACATAGAGCCAGTCGCGCGCGTCGTCCGCTGTGAAGACCTGCCCGATGGTCTCCCGGTCGATCAGCCCCGTGCGCCCCGTCCAGCCCGGCCCGGGCTCCGACAGGACATGGATGACCCCCCTGTTCGGGTGTCCGGAAAGCGCTTCCAGCTCATCCGCATAGACGATCTGCTCTTCGGTGCGGTTGCCGTAGAGCAGGATCATCGGGCGCGGGTCGTCTTCGGCCCGGAGCTGCCGGGCGATGGAGAGCAGCGGCGCGATGCCGACCCCGCCGGCGATCAGCGCGATGCCCGTTCCCGTGCGCCCCTTGAGCGTGAGATTGCCATGCGCATTGCCGAGATACGCGACGGTGCCCGGCGCAACGTCTCCGATATGCCGGGTGGAATCCCCGGCTTCCTTGATGACGAAGCGGACATCCGGGCGGTCGGCCGGGGCCGAGCTGATCGAGAACGGGTTTTCCTGCAATGAGAACGGGCTGTGCCCGAGCGTGAGCCAGGCGAACTGCCCCGCCTCGAAGGCGAGCGCGGCGCCGCGCCGGGGCCGCAGGGCAAGCTCCCATGTCCTGAGCGCGATCTTCCGGACCGAGGTGACCTCATAAGGCCGGCGCGCTTCCGCGAGCGGCGCGATCGCGTAGGTCCAGACCAGCGAGGCAAGGGCGAGGGCGAGCAGCACAAGCCAGAACCCGGCGAGCCATGGATCGGCACTGTACCGCCCCGCCTCAAGCGCGTGATGCGTCACCGCCGCCGCGATCACCACCGCGCCCACAGCATGCATCGCCCGCCAGACCTCGTAGCGATAGGGCAGCTGGTCCCGGAAAATCGCCATCAGCACGACGCACGGCAACGCCACCCAGGCGATCAGCCCGGTGACCAGCGAGCCGGTATCAAGGCCGAGCGTGAACTGCCCCGTCGGGTCCCACGGCAGCGGCGTGCCGAGAAACTCCGCGCTGTAGAGATAGGGGTGAACAAGCACGAAAATCAGCGCCGTGCGCGCCACGAGCTGATGAAACCGCATGGTCACATCCATCCCGATCCGCCCCGAAATCGCCCGGAACCGCCCCGACAGCACGAACTCGACCAGCAAAATGGCAAACGCCGTCATGCCGAGGCCAGAGGCGATTTCATCCAGCAGGGGGCGCGGCGGGAGGTTTTGCAGCGCGCTGAGGAGGAGCGGTGTGACCGTGATGAGGAGATAGCCGGTGAAGAGGAGTATGGGGTGCATGGAGCTCTCTCCGGGGGGCTGTTTTCGACGTGGAGAGGTTAGCGCATTAGGTATGATAATATGCGGACGTTTTGTGGAGTTGCTCGGCGGCAATTAGGTAGCGTGTCCACTTAGGCAGGTAGCGTGTCCCCTTAGGCTGGATTGCAGCCAGAAATGGGCATCGCGATATGTCAGCTTCCGGCCACGAACCGACAAAGTGGGGCGCTCGTTGCAGTTAGCCCGTTGACGTTCTGGCTGCAAGCTCCTCGGACAAGATATCGAAGATCGCGCGCATCCTGGCATTGGTTTTGAGCTCACCATGAGTGACAAGCCAGACAGGAACTTCGGCAGAGACATCCTTTTGCAGGACAGCCTCCACCCCGGGTGTGATGTTTGCGAGATCTTCAAACATTACGGCGAGGCCCAGGCCTCGCTTAACCGACTCCCATATCGCCACCCCAGAGTTGCCGACGATGCGAAATTGTTCGGCCGCAATGGCTCCGTTCATTGCGCTCAACATCTGCAAGACGCGCCCGGATGAATCTCCGAGGAAGGTCGTGCGCTCGCTGATATCGTTGAGCGTTGCAGGGCGTCCTATAACGTCGAGATAAGAGCTTGCTCCATAGAGATAGGCTTTTGTGGTCCGTATGCGCTTGGCATAGAGATCGGGATGTTTCGGCTGAACGTTGCGGATTGCAATATCCGCCTCACGGCGCCCCAAGTCTTGAACGTCGTTGGATGAAACGATCTCCACCTGAACTTCGGGATAGGTAAGCCGGATGCGCTCGATGATTGGCGGCAAGATATAGGCGCAAAAAGCATCACTTGCGGTGACGCTGACAGGACCTGCGATCCTTTGATCCTGTCCCAGCGCCGAAAGACTGAACAGGTCGGCCGCTTCCTTCATTGCTTTCGCGTGAGCGACCAAGGCTAGACCCTTGTCATTTATCGCCAAGGATTTTCCGATCCGATCGAATAGCAACAGACCAAGATCACTCTCAAGAGCAGCGACATGCCGCCCCACGGTCGGTTGAGACAATCCCAGTAGTTCGGCGGCGCCGGAAAAAGATCCTGTTTCAGCGGTAGCAAGAAAGGATTGTGCCTGCGACCAATCGAATGCGGAGTTTCGATTTTTCATGCAATAATGAATATCATTTCTGCATATTTTGGCAATTTTTAATTCGAATTTGAAGATGTAGAAACCCGCACCTCCACTGAAAAGCACCCGGATACGCGGTGCCGGATTGGTACTTGGAACCAGACGGGTGCCACACAAACCGGCCAGCCCAATGTTGGTATGGGCGCCATGAACGAAGACTGATCTCGACCTAAGGTCAAATTAGTGAGTGTATGATGAACGTTTTAACCGGACGTGAATGGACAACATTCATTTTGATTGTTGTTTTCTCGTCAATTCCTGCATTCGGTGGTCTGATAAGACTTGTTGAACTTGCCGGTGGCCCTTCTGTCCTTCCGGGAAATCCGCGGGCCATAGCGGATCCTTGGCCAGTCATTTTCCACGTCTCGGGCAGTTTCGTATTCTGCCTCGCAGGGGCGATACAATTTCTGCCAAGTTTGAGGCGCCACCGCCCGGCAATACACCGAATGATTGGTCGCGTGATGGTGATTGCAGGGTTTCTGTCGGCAAGCACCGGGTTGTGGATGACCGTCTACTTTACCTTCCCCGAGGCCATTCAAGGCAGCCTTTTGTTTTCTGCCCGGATTATCCTTGGTTTCGCAATGACCGGACTGCTCGCCTGGGCGATCATTGCCGTCAGGGCACGTTCCTTCAAAAGTCACGGGGCTTCGATGCTTAGGGCCTATGCCATTGGCCAAGGCGCTTCGACACAGACTTTGCTTGGAATTGCATGGATCGTCACCTTTGGCGCCGAGCCCACAGGTTTCTTAAGAGATTGCTTTATGGTGCTTTGTTGGGTTCTGAACCTTCTGGTCGCGGAAGCGTTGATCCATCTTTTTATCGCGAAACCACTCCCCTCAATCCAAATGTCCAATAGGGCCTCCGCCTTGTAGGAAGGAAAGCACATCATGTTTTGGAAAATCTCAGCTACCCTGCCCCTATTTCTTGTGACTGGGTGCGGCCTGGGACAAAACCTTATCAAGGCAGGGACTGAAAATGAACAATACACAGCCTGTGTCCTCAAGCAGGTAGAGGTCCTGTCGGCGAGTAACGGTGGTGGGGTACTGGCTGTCGAGAGAGCGACTGAGTTCGTAGTCTCAGCCTGTAAGCCGCAGGAAGACGTTTACGTCGTGGCGATGACCGACTTGGCGATGACGATGACGGGCAGCTTGGTCTCAAGAGAAAAATTCTTGGAAGATGAGGAGACAACTCTCCGCAACGACCTACATGATCTGGCGGCTAGTTTAGTATCACAAAATCTCTACCGACCCATGACCACTTCGGGTCAAATTCAGAAGTCCCGCTCAGTTGTGACGAATGGCAGCTTCTTTGGGCCGAAGGTGTCGTGACATAGCCCGGCCACAACGCTCAAACAGTACCGGATTCTTGCCGTTGGGCCGGTAAGGTGCTGGCGCTTCCCCTCCCAATGACCGCAGAGAAATCCGGGCCCCCAACCGCGCCATATGCCGTCGTCCTCTCCACTCCGATCGCTCTAAGCCTTAGCCCGCCTGCCGTAATCAAGCGGGTGGTGCGGTGGGTGACATCGCACTAGGATTGAGGCTCATGCCGCGCGGCCCTGGATGAACCCCTTCGCTGTGAAGGAAAGCGGCTTCGCCGTCAGCTCGGCGAGCTCGCAACAGGAAAAGAGTTGGTCATGGCTGCCACATTTTCGGTCACCCGCGTCGTCGCGTTCTGGGACCGCCTGAATTCCAGCTTCTGGTTCGTGCCCGCTCTCCTGGCCCTCGTGGCTGTGGCGCTTTCGTTTCTGCTCATCGAGGTCGATACCCTGCGCGGCGTGGACCGGACGGACGCGGCGAGTGCGTTCTATACGTTCGGGCCCGAGGGCGCCCGGTCGATCCTGTCGGTGATCGCAACCTCGATGATCACGGTGGCGAGCCTGATCTTTTCAATCACCATGCTGTCGCTGCAGCTCGCCTCCTCGCAGTTCGGGCCGCGGGTTCTGGACAATTTCATGCGCGACCGCAGCAACCAGGTCGTGCTGGGCACGTTCATCGCGACCTTTCTGTACTGCCTGTTCGTGCTGCGGGCGGTGCGGGGCATGGAGGGGTCCAGCTTCGTCCCGCATCTGGCGGTCGGGTTCGGGATTGTGCTGGCCGCGGCCAGCGTCGCTGTCCTGATCTATTTCATTCATCACATCGCAACCTCGATCCGGATCGAAACCCTGCTGGCGAAACTGGCTTACGAAGGCTGTTGCGCCGTTGACCGCCTGTTCGACGAACGGCCCGAGCAGGGGTCGGGGGATGAGGCGGACGAACGGGCCGCGCAGCAGATGCCGGGCGGCTTCGATGCGGGTTGCGGGCCAATCGCGGCCGACTTTGGCGGATATGTCCAGACTATCGGCATTGACGCGTTGCTGCGGATCGCCACGGAGCATGATCTTGTTCTGCGGGTCGATGCGCCGCCCGGCCGGTTCGTCACCAAGGGGGCCTGCGTGATCACCGCCTATCCGCAGGACCGGGTATCGGACAGGATCGCCGAAGAGCTCCGCGGTGCCGTCGTCATCGGCCGGGACCGGACGCCCTATCAGGATCTCGAGTTCGCCATCCACCGCATCGTGGAGCTGGCCCAGCGCTCCCTGTCGCCGGGCTTCAATGACCCGACAACCGCTCTCTACTGCATTGACCGGCTGGGGGAAGTCCTCGGTCGCGTGGACGGACGGGGCATCCCTTCGGCGATGCGGTTTGACGGGCAGGGCCAGGTGCGTCTCTTCATCGAAACCGTCGTTCTGGAGGATGTGGCCTGCCGGGCCTTCGCCGGGATTGCCCGGTACGGCATCACCGACGCGGATGTCGTCGGCCGGCTGTCGGAGACCCTTGCCGGGCTGGAAGCGTCCTTCCCGCTCGCCGCCCGTCAGGGGATCAGAGGCTTCCGGGAGCAGGTGCTGAGCGCAAGCCGGAGCCAGCCGGTTGCCGGGTTCGACCGCAAGATTCTTTCCGGTTTCCAGAACACCGGCAGCACGCAGCCCTGACGCGCCGCAGCCCCCTTGCTGCCCGCACTGGATCGCTCTAAGCCTGCGCTATGCGTATTCTCGAGAACATCATCAGCGACCGCGGATCGAAATATGCGGTCTCGGGCGGGCCGTGCGCGTCCGAGGAAGAGGCCAAGGGTTTTATCAAGACGCTGTGCGCCAAAAAGAAATTCGCCAAGGCCACGCATAATACATGGGCCCTGCTGACCGCCGATACGGCGTTGAAAAACGACGATGGCGAGGCTGGGGCCGGCATGGTGATCCTGCGCATGCTGGAGCGGGAAGGGTTGCACGGCCATATCATCGTGGTGACACGCTGGTTCGGCGGCAAGCATCTGGGCGGCGACCGCTTCCGGCATGTTCAGAATGCGGTGCGGATCTATCTCGACGCGCGCGGCGCGCGTTGATGGCGCGCGACCTGATTGGAGAGCGATTTGTTTGAGCCATGTGAGTGCGGCAGCGGGAAGAGCTATCTGGGCTGCTGTGGCCGGTTGCATGCGGGGGCGCCGGCGCGGGATGCGGAGGAGCTGATGCGCTCCCGCTATTGCGCCTTCAGCCGGGGAAATGCGGCCTACCTGCAGAAAAGCTGGGCAGCGGAGACGCGGCCCCTGATCCTGGATCTGGACCCGGCCCAGGTCTGGACCGGGCTCGTGATCGAGCGGCACACGGTCACCGGCCCCGACACTGCCACCGTGCGCTTCACCGCGACCTGGCGCACGGGCGCCCGGACGGGCCGGCAGACCGAAACCAGCCGGTTCCGCCGCGCCGGCGAGGGCTGGGTCTATATCGACGGCATCTCGGAGTGATTTCGGGGCGACCCTTCCGGCCGGTTCGGGCGGGCGGGCACGGGGTGGCGTGACGGGAGCACGCGCATTGGGTAGCGTGTTCCGTTGATTCGCCTTTGATTTCATCGGGAGGAGTGCGGGGATGGCTGCATTGAGCGGGCGCGGCGACGCCGCCGGAAAATTGCTGAAGGCGCGCGGCGAGACCATCGCCGTCGCCGAATCCTCCGCCGGCGGACTGATCTCCGCCTCCCTCCTGGCGGTCCCGGGGGCGTCGGCCTATTTCGTCGCCGGCGGGGTGATCTACACCCACACGGCGCGCGAGATCCTGACGGAGATCGACTTCGAGCGGCACCCGGGCATGCGCTCCGCCTCCGAGCCCTACGCCGCCCTGCTGGCCGAGACCATGCGCCGGCGCATGGACACCACCTGGGGCCTGGCGGAAACCGGCGCCTCCGGCCCCAGCGGCAACCGCTACGGCGACGCCGCCGGCCACACCTGCATCGCGCTCTCGGGCCCGGTGACGCGGGTGTTCACGCTGGAGACCGGCGATGGCGACCGGGAAGCGAATATGTGGCGGTTTACGGAAGCGGCGCTGGAGGCTCTGGTGGCGGCGCTTGGGGAGACGGTGACGGGGTGAGGGGCTGCGCTGATCTGCGACTGAAAGTCTTTACAAGGAAAAACATCGCTCATTATCGGCCAGATGAGCCAATGCTTGCCTCCGAATCCCGGCCATGTCCCCGGATTTCTGTCTCCGGATTTCCCCGGAACAGTTCCTCCGGTTTCATATCCTCTTAGTCGAAATAGCCGGACCCGTTTATCACGCCATCGTGCCGTCCGCGATCAGCCCCGCCAGCGTCTGGCTCCGGCCTGCCGAAACCGTCACGATCGGCAGTCGCATAAAGCGCCCGAGTTGACGGCCCGACCGCTGGCTGTTGATGTGAGCCGTGCACGTAAAAGTCGTGCGGGTCAAATTGTTGACATTTGTAAACACAAAATCCATATTCGGAGCACGTAGTGACCCGTCCCCGCCATCCGGACAAAGAGGTCGAGGAGGCAGTCCGGTAGGCTGAGGCGCTGGGCTGGACCTGGCGGCCGCAGGGGCATTGGGGGCGGCTCTATTGTCCGAAGCATGACCGCGAGGGCTGCCAGATCGGGGTCAATGGGACGCCGCGCAATGCGGGAAATCATGCCCGGCAGATCCTGCGGGCGATCAACCGGTGTCCGCACGGGGCCGGGGAGACAGACGATGGAGACGTTTGAGTTCAGCGTGATCGCCTCCGGGCTGGACCCGGCGGCGGAGGATTTCGAGGCGCGGTTCTACGATCATGGCTGCGACGACGCGCTGGTCTCGTTCCAGAAGGGCCATGTCATCGTCGATTTCGCGCGCGAGGCGGAGAGCTTCGGGGATGCTGTCGCCTCGGCGCTGGAGAATGTCGCGGCGACCGGCGCCCGGATCGACCGGCTGGAGCCGGACCCGCTGGTCAGCCTCTCCGACATCGCGAAACGCGCGGAGATGACGCGGGCGGCGATTTCCAATTATTACCGGGGCTGCCGGGGCGAGGGTTTTCCGGCGCCGGTGGCGCGCGTCACCTCAGACAGCCCGCTCTGGGAATGGGCGACGGTCGCCCGCTGGCTCGCCTGTAACGGCAAGCTCGCGCCCTCGGTCGCGGTCGAGGCGGAACTGGTCCGGCAGGCCAATCTCGCCGTGGCGGGCGGCGAGGTCCATATCGGGCCGATGCTGCGGCAACGTGCCAAGGAATACGAAGAGAAGCTCTGCGCGTGAGAGACAACGCGCACCCTCACTCCCGCCCCCATCAGCACCGCCCGCCGCTCACCCCGCCGCAGCCTTGATCATTTCCGCCGCCTTCTCGGCGATCATGATCGTCGGCGCGTTGGTGTTGCCGGTGGTGAGGTACGGCATCACCGAGGCATCGGCGACCCTGAGCCCCTCGACGCCGCGGACTTTGAGCTCCGGGTCGACGACCGCCATCGGGTCGATCCCCATCTTGCAGGTGCCGACCGGGTGATAGAGCGTGGTGCCGCGTTCCCGCGCGAATTGCGTCAGCGCGGCCTCGCCCGCCGCGTCCGGTCCCGGCCAGAGTTCCGATGCGCTGTGGCGCGCCAGGGACGGCGCGGCGAAGATCCGGCGCACATGCGCCATGCCGGACAGCATCACGCGCAAATCGTCGCGATCCGACAGATAGTTCGGCTTGATGCGCGGCGGCGCCGACGGGTCCGGGCTGGCGGCCATCACCGTGCCGCGGCTGGCGGGGCGCGTCGGGCAGATCACCGTCGCCATGCCGGGCGCGCGCTCCAGGGCCAGCGGCTTGTCCGGATCGTAGCTGGCCGGCGTGAACAGGAGCTGCAGGTCCGGGCTCTCCAGGCCCTCGCGGCTGCGGCAGAACACCATCGCGCTGGTCACGCCGAAGGTCAGCGCGCCGGTGCCGAACAGCGCGAAGCGGCCGATCTCGCGCAGCACCCGCCAGCCCCGCGACAGCTCGTTCAGCGAGATCGCGTCCCGCACCCGGTGCGTGATGCGCGTGACATAGTGATCGGACAGGTTGGCGCCGACGCCGGGCAGGTCGTGGACCACCGGCAGCCCGAGGCCCGCGACATGGCCGGCCGGGCCGATCCCCGAGATCTGCAGGAGTTGCGGCGAATTGACGGCGCCGCCGCACAGGATCACCTCGCGGGCGGCGCGGACGCGGACATCCTCGCCGTGGCGGCGGAACACCAGCCCGGTGCAGCGGCGTCCCTCGAAGCTCAGCTTCTGCACCAGGGCCTCTGTCTCGACCCGCAGGTTGGGGCGCTTGCGCGCCTCGGCCAGGAAGGTGCGTGCGGTCGAGGCGCGCCAGCGCCCGCGCCGGGTCATCTGCGAATAGGCGACGCCCTCCTGGCCCGGGCCGTTGTAATCCGGGTTGAAGGCGAAACCGGCCTCCCGGGCCGCGCGCACGAAGGCGTGGGTCAGGGGCAGAATGGTCCGGTAATCCTCGACGGGCATCGGGCCGTTGCGCCCCCGGATGTCCTCCTCGCCCTTGCCGTAGCGCTCGGAGCGCCGGAACAGGGGCAGGACCTCGTCGAAGCTCCAGCCCCGGCAGCCGAGCTGCGCCCAGCCGTCATAGTCGGCCGGGTTGCCGCGCACATAGAGCATGCCGTTGATCGAGTGCGACCCGCCCATGACGCGTCCGCGCGGCCAGTGGATCGCCCGTCCCGCCGTGCCCTCTTCCGGCTCGCTCGCATAGTTCCAGTTGACGTTCGCGTTATAGAGCAGGCTCTTCACGCCGGCCGGAATGTGGATCAGGGGATTGCGGTCCTCCGGCCCGGCCTCCAGCAGCAGGACCCTTGCCCCGGTCTCGCTCAGGCGGCTCGCCACGACACATCCGGCGGAGCCTGCGCCGACCACGACATAGTCCGTTTCCATCGCATCCATGCGGATCACCCTTTCGGCCCCACTGACAATTTCTCCTCCACGCACGCCGCCGCCGCCTCCGGACGCATCGGGTGGTCAACCTTCATCGAGAAGCTCGCCGCGGACCGTCAGAAACTCGTCGAGCGCCGCGGCGAAATCATCGAAGTCCGGCTGGCCCAGCGGCAGTGACAGGGAGATGAAACCGCGCCGTGCCATGAAGAGGCCCGATGCGAGCAGATCGAGGTGGAGCAGTTTGCGCAGGCCTTCCCTGTGGGCGGCGATCTTCCGGTCCGCGGGCCAGGTATCCTGCGGCCGGTGGATCGGTGCGCGCTGGAAATGAAGGCCGAGGATCGAGCCCATCCCCGTGACCTGCATCGGCGCATCGTGCCTGGCGATCACCGCGCCGATCTGCTCCCTGAACCGGTCGCCCCTTGCATTGAGGGCCTCGGCGGCGTCGGGCGTGAAGATGTCGCGCAGTCCGACAAGCCCCGCCGCCATCGACAGGACATTGTTGTTGAAAGTCCCCGGATGCGAGATCGCGTTGGCCGCGTAGGGGTCGAACATGCTCATGACATCGCGCCGGCCGCCGAACGCGCCGAAGGTCATGCCGCCGCCGAGATATTTCCCGAAGGTCGTCATGTCCGGCGTGACGCCGAGTTTCTCCTGCAGACCGCCCGGGCCAAGCCGGGAGGTCATGACCTCGTCGAAGATCAGGATGGTGCCGTGGGCGGCGGCGCGGTCGCGGAGCGCTTCGAGGAAGTCCGGGTCCACCGGGATGGCGCCCGCGCTTCCCATCATCGGCTCGACGATAATGGCCGCCAGGTCATCGGCATGGTCCTCGATCAGCGCGACGGTGCCGTCGATGTCGTTGTAGGACGCCATGACGAAGGGGAACGGCGCATTGATCGGCGAGCCGGTCTCGCCGAAATAGAACACGCCGCCATGATATCCGCCGGAGAAGGCCATGACCTTGCCGCGGCCGGTGAAGGCGCGCGCCGCGGACAGGGCGAACAGGTTGGCCTCGGTTCCGGAATTGCAGAAGCGCAGCAGGTCGACGGAGGGGAAGCGCGCGCAGATCAGTTGCGCCAGCTCGGCATCGTACCGGTTCGGGCCGCCGAGACCGACCCCTGCCTCGACGGCACCGGTCACGGCGCGCACCAGTCTCGGGTCGGAGTGGCCATAGAGGCCGGCAGTGTACTCGCCGAGAAAGTCCGTATAGCGGTGGCCGTCGATATCCGTGATCGTCGCCCCCTCGCCCGAGGCGATGGTCAGCGGATAGGGCGTGTAGTGGGTGACGGTTCGCGTGTTGCCGCCGGGCATGGCCCGAGCCGCTTCTTGCGCCCTTGCAGCGCTTTTCGGGTTGTCCGCCTTGTAGCGGTCTTCGGCGGCGGCGAGGGAGGAGTCCAAGGCGCTGTTCGATCGATCGGCCGATGAGCTCTGAGTCATTTCCGTTCCTCCTCGGGATGTCTGTGAGCCGGGCTTCCTGTCTTCCGGATTATGCGATCATTTTCGGACTGTGCCGTCGATAAGCGCCGAAGAGCGACCGGTGATCCCGGTCTCGGCGCGATCGACAATCCGAAAGGCTTTCCCTGCTTCACCCCTTCGGCCTGAGCGGCAGGTCCTCCTCCACCGTCTCCACCGCCGCCTTCAGCTTCAGCAGACCGACATCCCGGTTCCGGAACAGTTCCTCCGGCTTCATGTCGCCATAGTCGAAATAGCCGGACCCATTCATCACGCCCTGTTTGCCCTCGGCGATCAGCTTCTCCAGCGTCTCGCTATAGCCCTTCACCTCCGGCGGTGTGTACATCTTGTTGGAGAGGGAGCGGCGGGTCATGTCGAGGCCGGTGAAGTCCGCCTTCATCAGCGCGCCCATGGTCGCCATGCGGAGCGCGAGGCCGTACTTGATCGAGGTGTCGATGGCTTCCGCGTCGGCAAAGCCCTCGTCGAGCAGGCGGGTAATCTCCAGCGTCATCGCCGCCTGCAGCCGGTTGGCGACATAGCCGGGCGTGAAGCGCTCGAACAGCACCGGCTTCTTGCCGATGGCGCGGTAATGGTCCCGCACGGCTACGAGGTGCGCCGGGTCGGTCTCCGGCCCGCCGGCGATATCGACAAGGTCGATGATGTAGGGCGGCGTGTACCAGTGGGTGATGATGAAACGGCTCTGCAACCCGGCCGGAACCAGCGGGAAGACGTCGAGATAGGAGGTGTTGCTGGCGATCAGCGCCGCCGCCGGGGCCGCCGCCTCGATCTCGGCATAGACCTCGGTCTTCACCTCCCGGTTCTCCACCACCGCCTCGATGATGAAATCCGCGTCGCCGACCGCGTCTGCGAGGGTTTTCACCGGCGTGATCCGGGCCAGGATCGGCGCCACGTCGGCGCGGGCGATGGCGCCTGCCGAGACCATGGTCTCCAGCGCGCTGGCGGCGAGATCCATGCCGATCCTGAGCTGGCTCTCGCTGATATCGGTCATCTTCACCGGATGCCCGGCGATCGCATGCACCAGGGCGAGCCCGTGTCCCATCAGCCCGGCCCCGATCAGGGCGATCTTGCTGTTCTTGTCCATCTTCGCGTTTCCCCTGCAAGTTTTGACGTGAGGCTAGCAAAACCGGGCCGTCCCGATTGATGGAATTTTGGCAGGAGGGCGCGCGAGTCACGGGGCGGGTGTCGCCCCGTGACGTTCTTTCGTCGAAAGGTGTATTGCATGGCGTCCGAGATCCCGCAAAGATGGAGCTCTAGGGTTCGGTCCCTTCCGTCAGGTCGTTCGGCGTCGTGCTGGGTATATTCCTGATTTCCCCGGCAGTTCTGTCGCCCCGCCAGGAAGCGGACGGGAGACCTGCATAAAGAGCGAAGGCACATCTTCGCCGAGCGGGAGGAAATCATGAATCTGATGCCAGATCCGTCATTCTACGCATCCCCGAAAATCGCCATGGAGGCCCCGGTCGAGACGGTCGCCTTCACGCTGTTGCTCAGTCCCGACGGCTCCCAGCCCGACGGGCTCGCGGTGATCGACGTCGATCCGAAATCGAAGGACCGGGGCAAGATCCTGAAGACGCTGTTCATGCCGAACAAGGGCGACGAGTTTCACCATTTCGGCTGGAACGCCTGCTCCTCGGCCCTCTCGCCGCTGACGGGCCATGCCTTCCTCGAGCGCCGCTACCTGATCATTCCCGGCATCCGCTCCTCGCGGATCTATGTGATCGACGTCAAGGACCCGCTGGACCCGCAGATCCACAAGATCATCGAGCCGGAGGAGCTGTTCGCCAAGACCGGCTATTCCCGCCCGCACACGATCCATTGCGGACCGGAGGGGATCTATGTCTCGACCCTGGGCGGCGGCGGGCCGGACGGCACCGAGGGGGCGCCCGGAATCTTCATCATGGATTGCCGGACCTTCGACATCGTCGGGCGCTACGAGATCGAGCGCGGCGTGCAGGACAAGCATTACGATTTCTGGTGGAACCTGCCCCGGGACTACATGGTGAGCTCGGAATGGGCGTTGCCGCCGCAATTCGAGAACGGCGTCGTGCCCGAAGACCTGCTGGCCAACAAGTATGGCCATAGCATTCATTTTTGGAAACTCCGCGAGCGGGTGAATATCCAGACCATAGATCTCGGCGCCAACCATCAAATGGCGCTCGAAATCCGTCCCGCGCACGATCCGGTGGCGCAGCACGGCTTCGTCGGCGTCGTCGTCGATACCACGAACCTGCAGGGTGCGATCTTCACCTGGTGGCGCAATCCGGACGGCAGCTTCGAGGCGAGGAAGACGATCACCATCGACCCGCAGCCGGCGGAAGCGGACGACCTGCCCGAACTGCTGAAGGGGTTCGGCGCAGTGCCGCCGCTGGTCACCGACATCGATCTCAGCCTCGATGACCGCTTCCTCTACGTCTCCTGCTGGGGCACCGGCGAGATGCACCAGTACGACGTCTCGGACCCGATGGCACCGAAACTGGCCGGCAAGGTCGAGATCGGCGGGATCGTCAGGCGGACCGCGCACCCCAACGGCAAGGCCTTTGGCTATGGCCCGCAGATGGTCGAGATCAGCCGCGACGGCAAGCGGGTTTACTGGACGAACTCGCTCTACTCGACCTGGGACGACCAGTTCTATCCGGGCGAGCGCGGCGCCGCGATGGTTCGCGCCGATGTCGGCCCGGATGGTGGCCTGACGCTGGACGAGGATTTCTGGGTCGAGTTCCCCGAGGGCTACCGCAGCCATCAGATCCGGCTCGAGGGCGGCGACTGTTCCACGGACAGTTTCTGCTATCCCTCCGTCTGAGACCGGCATGGACATAACATCGGCGACAGCGCTCTGGGGCGCCGTCGCCGGGCTCGGGCTCTATCACGGTCTCAATCCGGGCATGGGCTGGCCGCTGGCGCTGTCGACGGCACTGATGGAGAGGCGTGCCGGCGCCCTGCCGCAGGCAATGCTCGCCCTCGGGGCCGGGCATTTCCTTTCGATGCTCGCCGTGCTGCTGCCCTTCGCGCTGCTGACGGTCATGGTGCAATGGGCGGACGAAATCAGTATCGGCGCCGCGCTGCTGCTGATCGGAACCGGCCTTTATCTCCTGATAAAACGCGACCATCCGCGATTCCTTGCCCGGATCTCGCCGGCCAGGCTCGGCCTCTGGTCCTTCCTGGTCGCGATCGCGCACGGGGCCGGCCTCATGCTGGTGCCGATCTATCTCGGGATTTGCGCCGCCGGCGCGCAGGACGGGGCGGCGTTCCGGCTGATCGGCGGAAACTCCGCCATGGCGGTGCTCGTCGCTCTGGTCCACAGCGCCGCGATGGTCCTTGCGGGAGGCGGCCTTGCCGCGGCCCTGTATTATTGGTTCGGCCTCAAGGTGCTGGCCCGGGCCTGGGTGAATTTCGATCTCGTCTGGGCCACCAGCCTGATCCTGGTCGGCGCCGTGAGCCTCTGGCGCTTCGCCTAGCGATCCGGGCGATCACCACACTCGTGCCCGCCCGCGGCTTTACGGGGCCAGTCCGCAGGCCCACACTCCCGGAAAAAGAGAATAAACATCGGGAGGATTCACCATGTCTGCTGAGCCTACACGGATCTTGGCTCAGACAACGTCATCCGCGCCGCGATTTGCGTTGCTGAAGAACTGCATGAACATTCGCGAGGGGGAGCCAGTGTCGGACGGCGATATATCGAATCGGCAGAAATTTTTGCAGGAACTTTCAGCGGATGGCTTTGCCATCGGGCGTGGGATCTTGCCGTTGCCCATGCTTGATCAGGCGCTTGAATGCTTCGAGCGTGACGTTCTTCAGTCCGGTGCCGCCTATCTCCGACAAAGTACAAAGCGAGAATACCACCGTTTCGGCAAAGGAGGACTCCTGAACCCGCTGATGAACATACATCTGGAGAAGGATTCGGGTTTTCAGCCCTTCCGTGAAGCCGTCACAGAGATCATGGCCCACCCATCCATTGCTGGTTTGCTTGATGGTCTTTCTGCCGGTCCGTTTCGCGTGGTGCAGTCACTTTGGCTGGATGAGAGCTGCAACGGTCCGCATCAGGACTGCGCCTATACCGACACTGTTCCCAGCGGCCATGTTGTCGGCGTCTGGATCCCCCTGTGGGACTCTGCCGATGACGACAACAACCGTTTATTCGTCGTCCCCGGTTCGCATCGAACTGTGGTGGAGGCCGATTCCGAACGCGTTGCTGACAACCGCTACATAGCGGACGTCGCGCATGCCATGAATTCAACCTACCAAGGCCGCAAGATCTGCGTCAGCACGCACCGTGGCGATGTCGTGTTCTTCGACTCTGCCACGATTCACGGGGCGCAAGCCGGCAGATCCGGCCGGCTGCCGCGCATTGCGGCGCATTACGCACCGGAGAGCTGTCTGTACCGGGCCGTGTATCTCGCATCAGACGTGCCGGTGAGCCAATACGGGACCAGGATCGCCGCAATCAATAGCACCGCATTGCTCCCATGAATGATTTGGCAAGGCTGATCGCCTTCTATCTGCCGCAGTACCATCCGGTTCCGGAGAACGATGCGTGGTGGGGGCGCGGCTTCACCGAATGGACGAATGTCACACGCGCGCAACCTTTGTTTCCGGGGCATTACCAGCCGCACC
Source organism: Nisaea sp. (assembly GCF_040217065.1). GTDB lineage: Bacteria > Pseudomonadota > Alphaproteobacteria > Thalassobaculales > Thalassobaculaceae > Nisaea. Next base: position 245,906 of record NZ_JAVJNX010000004.1, on the reverse strand, counting down.
TACCGGCAGATCTCGGTTTTTATGACCTGCGCGTGTCAGAGACTCGTCAAGCGCAGGCAGATCTGGCCCGGGCGTATGGGATCCATGGGTTTTGTTACTACTTCTACTCGTTTCAGGGGCGCCGGTTCCTTGAACGCCCTCTGAACGAGGTGCTGGAGTCAAGCGAGCCTGACCTCCCTTTTTGCATCTGCTGGGCGAACGAAACCCTGACGCGGCGCTGGGACGGGCGGGACAACGAGGTCCTGTTGCAGCAGACTCATACTCCGGCCGCAGATCGCGCGTTCATCGAAGACGCCCTGCCAGTCCTGCGCGACCGCCGCTACATCCGCACCGACGGCGGCCCGATACTGCTTGTCTACAGGGCTGCCCTGTTGTCGGAGCCTCGCGAAACGCTGGCGCACTGGCGCCGGCGCTGCGAAGAAGAGGGGCTTGGCCGTCTGCATATATCGGCGATGGAAACTTTCGGGCTTGGTGACCCATTGGCGCTCGGCTTCGATTCTGCTGTCGAATTCTATCCTCACGGCGCCCGGGGCAAAGACGTGACCGGCTCGGTTCCCGGGGTGCCCGCTGATTTTAGCGGACGCATTGTCGACTATCCGTCGGTCGCCGAGCGCGCCGTCGAGCGGGCACTTCCGGACTACCCGCTGTTTCGCGGTCTCATGACGAGCTGGGACAACACCGCGCGTCGAGGGCGCGACGCCAAGATATTTGTCGACAGCACGCCCGAAGCGTACGGCTCCTGGCTGCGCGCCGTCGTTTCTCAAAACGGATTTGCCGAATCCTCAACCGCGCCTCTGGTCTTCGTGAATGCCTGGAACGAGTGGGCCGAGGGGGCGCATCTGGAGCCGGACCAGCGCTACGGTCTTGCCTATCTGGAGGCCACGGCGCATGCGCTCGGGCTTCCCGACAGGGGCGCGGCACAGCGGCCGCATGCGGCAGGTTTGCGCCACGGCAGCTAGCCGGATCAATTCGTTAGCCCGAGCTCCAGGACGCGGCGACCGATCTGGCTCCACGGGTGCTTTGCGACAATGGTCCGCAGCACGGATGCCACAAAGTGGTTCACGCCATGACGCCGCTGCATGCTCGTGTAGGCCGCGTGGGTCCGCTCGGTGACCGTCGGGTCTTCGAGGATCATCCGGAGCCTGTCGCACAAGTCATCCTTGTCCGGATCGAAAAAAACCGGCCCCTCGCCGTCATCGAATACCGCGCGTGCGGCACTGTTCTCCATGCAGATTGCCATGGTTCCGCGGGCCACCGCCTCGGTTATGCGCTCGCCGAAGGCTCCGCTCATGTTCTGCGGGTTGAACGCGAGATAGGCGCGCGTGTTGCCGATCATGTCCGCCAGCCGGTCGGCCGGCACACGTCTCTCAAATGTGCTGTCCGAATGGAATGGAAGTGCCGGTGGAGTTCCGTGAAAAACGTAGTGGCAGGGTGTGGACAGCGTCTGCCGCAGCACCTGGCGGCGTCGTGCCATCTTCAGCATCAGGTTCGCCCCTTCGATCACGGCCGTAGCCACCTGCATATACCGGATGTCCATCAATCCCGCGCTCTCCAGCACCGGCAACGCCGTCTCGGCGAGGCAATGCGTGCCGGACGGCGAGGCTGCCTCCAGCACATGATCGAGCAGATGACCCAGCGGACCGTAATGATCCATCCATTGCCGGCGCATTTCTTCGGGTGGCACGTAATCGCACGCTACCAACAATCGGTGTTGCCGCTGGTCAGCCGGTTGCCACGCCCCCGGTCCGTTCGCCGTGACGTCCAGCGGGTTGCCCCGCAATCCGCCGACGATATCTCCGACACCCATGAGCCGGCGAGCCACTCCCAGCTCATGAGCATCGTGCAACAGGATCGTGCGGAGCTTGGGGCCGGGACCGAAGCTGCGGGCAGAGTTCCGGGAGAACACCGGATTGCTGATCCGGCAGATGTAGGGCACGCGGCAATCGTCGTAGGTACTGGTTGAGGTATTGGCGTCCGCACCGGCGGCCCTCGCTCCGATGCCGGCGCCGTTGAACGCAAATACAAAGGCTGGCTTTTCAGTTGTCAGGAAGCTGACCAGCTCTTGCCCTGAATGATGCGAAGGATCAAAGATCCGCACCGAAGCTCCGAATCGCCCGAAATAGGAGGCAAAACGGCGACTGGCATAGTCGTCGTGGCCGAGATCCGACGTCGGTGCGCGTCGCTTCAGATAGCCGACGACCGTGCCTTTGAGAATCGCCGACAGGACCGTTGGGTCGTCTAGTGTTCCGGAGGCCGTGGCGTTGTCAGTGAGGCGCATGTTCTTCTCTTGGTCCATTCCGGACTTTGGGGGTCATTCAAACCCGCAGATGCCGGACCAGCGCTATTTCCCATCCCGCGCGGCTGTGCAGCGCGCTACCGGCTGCAACAAAGTCACGCGACGGCGTGTCGTCGTCCTTGTCGCCGAAACCTAACAGAACCGGGCATGCCGGTCCGCTAGGACCGTTCTATAGGTGCTTTCCGGCTTCTTTCGGGAAAAACGCGATTGCAGCGGTGGCGTCCCGCCGGATCGTCGGAAAGCCTCTGTCCCTGTCACCACACTGATGCCCGCCTGCACCTTTACGGGACCGGCCCGCAGGCTCACACTCCCGGAAAAAGAGAATAAACATCGGGAGGATTCGCCATGTCTGCTGAGCCAAAGTCTGCTGAGCCCACACTGATCATCCGGAACGGCACCATCGTCGACGGCACCGGGGCGGAGCCGGTCGAGGCGGATCTGGCTCTGGCCGGGGACAAGATCGTCGGGATCGGGGATTTCGGAGCACGGAGCGCAGCCGAGGAAATCGATGCGCGCGGCAAGCTGGTCACGCCCGGGTTCGTCGACATTCACACCCATTATGACGGACAGGCGGTCTGGGACAGCCACATGGCGCCCTCGGCCTGGCACGGCGTCACCACGGCGATCATGGGCAATTGCGGGGTCGGCTTCGCGCCCTGCAAGCCGGCGGACCGGGAGAAGCTGGTCGAGTTGATGGAGGGGGTGGAGGACATTCCCGGCCCGGTCCTGCATGAGGGGCTGAACTGGCAGTGGGAGAGTTTTCCGGAATATCTCGACGTGCTGGAGACACTGCCGCGGGACATGGACCTCGGCGTGCTGCTGCCCCATGCGGCGGTCCGGGTCTATGTCATGGGCGAACGGGCAATCAATCTCGAACATGCGACGCCGGAAGACATCGCCCGGATGCGGCAGATCTCGGCGGACGCGGTGCGCGCCGGGGCCTTCGGGTTTTCCACCTCGCGCACCATCAGCCACAAGAGCCGCGCCGGCGACTACACTCCAACTTTGCGCGCCCAGGAGGAAGAGCTGACCGGGATCGCACGCGGCATGCAGGACGCGGGCGCAGGCTTCCTTGAGATCGTTTCGGACTGGGACGAGCCGGACCCCGAAACCGAGTTCGCCATGCTCCGCCGCATCGTCGAGAACAGCGGCCGGACCGCTGTCTTTACACTGAACCAGCGCCATAACCGGCCGGATTTCTGGCGCGACCTGCTGCGGCTGGCGGGCGAGGCAGCGAATGACGGGCTGTCGATCCGTCCGGTGGTGGCGCCGCGCCCGATCGGTATCCTGCTCGGCCTCGAAGGCAGCCAGAACCCGTTCTCCGGCACGGCCACATATCGCTCCATCGCCGACCTGCCGCTCGACCAGCGGGTCGCGGCGCTGCGCGATCCGGAGGTGCGCCGGAAGATCCTCGCCGAGGACCCGGTGAAGGACAGCACCTTCCCGCTGATCCACCGGATCTCCTTCGCCAGGATGTTCCGGCTCGGCTCGCCCGCCAATTACGAGCCGGCGAAGAGCGAGTCCATCGCGGCGATTGCCGAGCGGGAAGGCCGCACGGCGCCCGAGGTCGCCTACGACATCCTGCTGGAGCGGGAGGGGCGCGGGTTCATCTACACGCCGCTTGTGAACTACGCGAGCTACGACATGAGCGCGCCGGAAGCGATGCTGGCGGACAGGAACGCGATCATGGGGCTCGGAGACGGCGGCGCCCATGTCGGCTTCATCCTCGATGCCGGCTATCCGACCTGGCTGATGAGCTACTGGGGCCGCGACCGGGCCCGCTTCCCGATGAGTGACGTGATCCGCCGCCTGACCTCGGACACGGCCGGTGCGGCCGGCCTGTCCGACCGGGGCGTGCTGGCGCCTGGCAAGAAGGCCGACGTCAATATCATCGACTGGGACAATGTCGGCTTCTCCGACCCCTACGTCACCTACGACCTGCCGGCGAACGGCAAGCGGCTGATGCAGAAATCGACCGGCTACGACGCCACCATCGTCTCCGGCAAGGTGACCTACCGGGGCGGTGAGGCGACGGGGGAATTGCCGGGGACCGTGGTGCGGGGGCAGCGATAGGAGCGGCTCAGACGATCCAGTCGGTGTAGGACGGCTCGGGGCCGAGTGTGGTCAGCTGGACGTCGTTGGAAGACGGATCATTACTGGTATCGGGCTGTGTGGGATCGTCCCCCGGTATGGGGTCGTCCGTCACTGCGGCAAGCGTCGCGTTGGATGCTGTCGCGACCTCAACCGTGTAGGTACCGGTATAGGAACTCCATCCGTCAACATCGAGGTAGTAAGTGCCACTGGTGGTTGGCGTGTAGGACAGATAGGAGTCTCGGCCAACGCCTGAATCGTCGTTGCCGCTCAGGTAGTTTCCGTTGGAATCATATAGCCGCAACACCGGGTCGAACAGGGTTCCGCCGCCGGTGGCGCTGCCGCGTGCCTGGATGATGACACTCTCTCCGGCGGTGAACTCCGTGCGAAACCAGTCGCGGTCGTACAGACTGATCGTGCCGGTTGCCGATTGTCCCACGCCGACATAGCCGGATGTGCTCGTGTTCTGCGGCAGATCTGACGAGCCTTCGGAAACGGCTTGCTCGACCGGTGATGTGGTGACGGGAGTGGTCGTCGTGCCCGTTGAGCGGCCCTCGTAATATCCGTTCATGATGTAATGTTGCGTCGCCAGATCGTCATCCCCGCCAAAGGCGACAGCGAGGTCGGGGTTGGCGCCCATGTAGTTGTCGGCGTCGAAGGTTGTAGTACGCCCCTCTGCCCGGCCGGCATCCAGGTAGTGGGCGGCCGCCCCCGCCCGGTCGAGGCCGAAGACTCCGATCAGGTCGGCGTGGCTGGCGACATATTCCAGCCCGTCGAACTCGACGGTACGGCCTTCGTAAACACCGGCATCAATAAAATGAGACCGCGCAGCGCCGGCGTCCCGGCCAAAGGCTGCCTCCAGGTCGCTGAAGGAGGCAATATATTCGAGTCCGCTGAAATGCGGGTCGACATAGGCCGACAGGGCATAGTCGACGGATCCTGTGTGGGTATGCAGGAAATAGGTCGTCACGCCATTGGCCGGGTCGACCGCCGACTGGGGCCCGGCGCCGCCCAGTTGCAGCACATCGATGGTCTCGCCGAAGGACAGACGGTCCGATGTGACGCCCTGAACCAGCGCCTGGACGGTGGTGACCGTCGCCGCCACCTGCGGCGCCGCGAAGCTTGTCCCGGAATAGCCGGCACCCGGGAAGTCTTCGCCGTCGGCAAGCACGTGCACCGTGGAGGGGCTGTTCTGCGAGAACCAGCTTGGGTTGCCGCTGCCGTCATGGCTGCCGACCGAGATCACATTGGAGAGACCGGCCGGATATGACGGGTTCTCAAGCACGCTTGACGTTCCCCCGTTGCCCGAAGCCGCGACTCCGAATATGCCGTGGTCTGCAAGAGCATTGATCTGCCCCTGGAACGGCGAGGTCCAGGAAGAGTACGAACTGCCGAAGCTCATATTGTAGGCGCCGATATGCCAGCCGGAATCGTGCAGGGTGCCGATCTGACTGAGGGCGCTGTTGACCGCCGAGGGCGAAATATAGGTCTCGCTGTTATTGCCGATCTGCAGGTCTACCCGCTCAAGTGCGCTGTTTGTCTGTTCGACCGACCGCGCGACCACGGACCCATGGGACGTCGTGCGTCCTCCGTCAGTGTCGCTGTGTCTGTAGTAAAAATCGTACTCATACAGGTTGGGGCCGTAGACGGCTTCGGTCTCGTTGGTAACCCCCGAATCGACAATGCCAACAGACCAAACCCCCATTATATCCCCCAACGCCGTGCGGCACGTAAAAATTGAGCATAAAATCGAGGTGTATTGAGTCAACCGGAATACGCGGGGTCATAAAACCTTCTGGTGCGGGGCCGGTTTCGCGGGCACAGGAGCGGTGCTCTGGTCGGAGCCGTCAGGCAGAAATCAGCCGGTTCCGCCATTTCGAAAAATGGCCGGCTAATACTCATGAGTGTCCGGAAAGCGCCGCCGGAAGAGGATGCCGGGTCACGGAATGCGGGCGGCGGATGCTGTGAAGCGATGGCGGAGGGACGGGGATTCGAACCCCGGAGGGGCTTACACCCCAACACGCTTTCCAGGCGTGCGCCTTAAACCACTCGGCCATCCCTCCTGAAGAGGCGCGGACCATACAAAAGCCGTCCGGGCTTTGCAACGATTTGAAGCCTGAAATTGAAGAAAAAAAGACAGTTGCGGTGTTGCTCCGCGGATATGCGCTGTACGATTGGTTGCGCCGCCGGATTGGTGTAGGCTTTCCAGTCTGTTAGGGGGCTCACCAGTTGGTTGCGCGCAGGTCCGCCGGAGAACCGGTTGGGGCGCGCCGGGGGATGTATGAGGCGGTTGTTCCGGTTTATTGCGCTGCTGTTGATCCTGATCGCGCTGGCACTGGCCGCGCGGGACGGATATGCGAGCTACCAGGCGGGCGCCCTGCGCATCATGGATGCGGGGACGCTCTGGGCCGGATTGCATCAGGAGAGTCTGCAGCTCGCCGAGCCGGCCATCGCCCGGCATCTGCACCCTTTCCTCTGGCATCCGGTGATGGTGACCATCCTGCTGTTCCCCGCCTGGCTGGTGTTCGGCGGGCTCGGGATTATCCTCTGGTTACTGACCCGGCTGCGCGGCCGGCCGGCGTCCCGGGATCTGTTCATGCGGGATTGAGTGCCTGTCGTTTAATTAAAAAAGAATAATCTTGATTTAATAAATTCCCGGCGCAGAATACCGTGCAGCGAACCCGTCGTTGCGAGGAGGCTGTCATGCCGCAAAATTCCGCTGAAATCCAACCCCTGGCCGAAATTCCGCCGCCGGTTCCCGTGCTCGGGATCAATCACATCGCGCTTGAGGTCGGCGATCTCGACGAGGCCCTGGCCTTTTACGGCAGGCTGTTCAAATTCGCGCAACGCGGCCGGAGCGAGACCCAGGCCGAAATCGATCTCGGCGACCAGTTCATCGCGCTGGTCCGGGGCCGGACCCAGCCGGCCGATGTAAAGCGGCATGTCGGCCTTGTGGTGGCCGACAAGGAGGCCGTCCGCGCGGTGCTGGTGGCGAACGGGGTGGAGATCCTGCCCCTGCCAGACCGGTTTCTCGATTTTCTCGATCCCTGGGGCAACCGGATTGAAATCATCGGTTACGAGAATATCCAGTTCACCAAGGCGGACCATGTGCTGCGCGGCATGGGCTTCGGTCATCTGCGGAAGACGGACGCGGCTATCGACGAGCTGACCGCCAAGGGTATGCGGCCGGACTGACCCGACAGGAAAGAGAGGGAGGTTGCGATGACACAGAAACCGGAACCCGTCTGGGTCGAGGCGATGCCGCTCACCGTTCTGGAGCAGGCCGGCCGGAAGATCTTCAAGGCGGGCGGCAAGCAGATCGCGTTGTTCCATGAGAACGGCCAGGTGCATGCCTGCAACAACCGCTGCCCGCATGAAGGCTATCCGCTGATCGAGGGCACGGTTGATCAGGCGGCGGGTGCCTGCCGGCTGACCTGCAACTGGCACAACTGGAAATTCGATCTGGCGAGCGGGGCCAACCAGGTCGGCGGCGACCGCTTGCGGATCTACCCCACCCGGATTCGCGACGGCGCCATCCTTGTCGATATCGCCGATGCCCCGGCGGGCGCGCGGATCGAGACCGCGCTCGGCAATCTGAAAGAGAGCTTTCGGGACCACAATTACACCCGGATGGCCCGGGAGATCGCCCGGCTGAAGGCGGCCGGGGGCGATCCGCTGGAGGCCGTGCGGCAGGCGGTACTCTGGACGCATGAGCGTTTCGAATGGGGCACCACCCATGCCATTGCGGCGGCGCCGGACTGGCTGGAGCTCGGCGAGGATTATGGCAGTGGGGATGCTGCCTCCGCGATCATCCCGTATGTCGAGATCGTCGCCCATCTGGCCTGGGACAGCTTGCGCTGGGAGCGCTTCCCGTTTCCCGACGGCGAGACCGCCTTCGATGCGGACCGGCTGGTAGAGGCCATCGAGGCGGAGGACGAGGCGGAAGCGGTGGCCCTGGTGCGGGGCGCCTGTCGCGGTCCCGGCTGGCAGGTGCTTGATGCGCCGACGACCCGGGCCGCGCTGGCCCATTATCAGGATTTCGGCCATTCCCTGATCTATTGCTACAAGACAAGGCAGCTGGTGGAGCGTCTGGGCGACGCGCTGGCTGAGCCGCTCTATCTGACGCTGGTCCGGGCGCTGGTGAATGCCAGCCGGGAGGATCTGATCCTGGAATTCAAGGCCTATCGCCCGGCCCGTGGGGCATGGGACGGAGCGGGCGATGCGCCGGTCGCGCCTGAGGATTTCCATAGTCTCAACGTGCCCCGCGCGCTCGACCGGGCGAACCGCTCAAGCGGCGACCGCACTGCCCTGTTCGATGCGCTGATGGGAGCGGCGGCCTGGCAGATGCTGCATTTCGATACGCGCTGGGGAACCCGGCACGACCGGCCGGTGCCGGACAATGTGAACTGGCTCGATTTCACCCACGGCATCACCTTCGCCAACGCGGTCCGGGCGCAATGCGGACGGCATGAAGACCTGTGGCCCGACGCGCTGTTGCAGATGGCCTGCTTCACCGGCCGCAATGCCGCCTATGTCGCGGCCCAGCAGGACACGGCGCCCTATGCGGTGGACGATCCGGAGGCGTTTCTGGAAGGGCTGCTGCCCGGCCTGTTCGACCATGCGGAGCCGGAATATATCGTCTCGGCCCACATGGTGAAGCTGCCGGTCGCCACCCGCGAGGAAATCCGCGCCCGCCCGGACGCTCCCTGGGTCCCGGTGCTGGCGGCGGCGGTGAACCGGTTCTTCCAGTCGAAGATCAAGCGCAAGCACGTCATGCGGACGGCGCGGCAGTCGGTCGCGTTCGTCGCGGCGGAGGGGTGAGGGTCATTCGTCCCCCGGCACGCCGTAGGACGGCGCCGCGCGCGGATCAAGCGCGCGGGTGACGTAGGCGTCGAGCTGGGGCTTGTAGATCTCCCATGCCGTGGCGATCGCCTCGATCGGGCAGTCCTCGGTCCAGTCGCAGCGCAGGTCCGCGACCGGCCAGACGAGTTTGTCGGCGATCTGCATGCCGGCGGAATGCACGGGACCCGCTTCGCCGCCAGCCGCGAGGCCCGCTTTCATGGCGGCGATCAGACGGTCGCCCAGATGGCCGGTGGACGCGGTGAAGGCGGCGACGATGGCGGCGGGCACTTCCGCGTTGGCGAGCAGGTTGCCGCCCGAGGCGACATTCTCGGCTTTCGCTTCCGACCAGATACCGAGCGCGTTGCCGCCGGAATGGATGGCGCTGCCGCCGTGGCGGTCGACGGCGAGCACCTGGCGGTAGTCGAGGAATTCGCACTCCTTGCGCATGGCCGCGATGGCGTCCCCGGCGGACAGGCCGATCTCCATGCGGTCCAGCACCAGCGGGCCGAGGCGCGGGTCGGTGATGTTCTGGCTGGCTACGGCGCCGACACCAGCACGGGTATAGGCGCAGCGGGCCGCCACGGCGGGCGAGGAGGAGGAGATGGCGATGCCGACCATGCCGGTCTCGGCGCAGCGGGCAACAAGGGAGAAGGTCATGCGGAACTCCTGATAACGCGTCCGGATCATTCGTCCGGGATAACGGCGGTACCATCGATCTCGACCAGCCAGTCCGGCCGGGCGAGCGCCTGGACGACAAGGCCGGTGCAGACCGGATGGACGCCTTTGATGTACGCGCCCATGGTCCGGTAGACGGCCTCCCGGTACCGGACGTCCGTTATATAGACGACAAGTTTTACCAAATGATGCATGTCGCCCCCGGCCTCTTCGAGAAGCTGGCGGATGTTCTGCATCACCTTGTGTGTCTGCTCGACGGGATCGTGGCTCTCGATGTTCTTGGCCGTGTCCAGATCCTGCGGGCACTGGCCGCGCAGCCAGACCGTGCGGCCGCCGCGCGTGATCACAGCCTGGGCCAGATCGTTGTCCAGCTTCTGCTCCGGATAGGTGTCCTTCGTGTTGAACTTTCGCAGCCGTTCATGCGCCATGCTGGCCTCCGTGAAGATAAGATAAGGCGGGCCGTTTCGCCGCCGGGTGGTTGTCGATTCAGAGCTTCGTTGCACCCCGCGCACGGGCGGCGGCATCGACCTCCAGATAGGAGCGCTGGATGGCGATCTGGTCCGCGACATATCGGGCATCGTGCCAGACGCCCCAGATGAAGCTCGATCCGCGCCGCGACTGCCAGGGCAGGCCGAGGAAATAGATCCCCGGCTCGCGCGAGACGCCGCGTTGGTGCAGGGGCTTGCCGGTCTCGTCGAAGGTATCGACCTTCAGCCAGCTGTAATCATGCCCGAAGCCGATGGCCCAGATGATCGTCGAGATCCCGGCTGCCTTTAGGTCCAGCTCCCGGATCGGATTGGTCACGCAGTCCGGATCGGGGCCGATGACATGCGCCTCGGGTTCCTCCGGCAGGTCTAGTCCGGTCCGGGCGAGATAGGCGTCCGCTTCCTGCAGGACGGAGAGGTAATTCCGGTCGCCATTCTCGATATTGCGGCGCAGGTCGCCGGCGAAAGACATGACGCCGTCTTTGCAGCCTTCCGCGCGGCCGACAAGGGTGAGGCCCTGCTCCGCGAGCCTGCGAAAATCGATGGTCTCCCCGCCGCGCGCGCCGCTGACGGCGATGGTCACATGCTCGGCCCCGGCCGGCGGAGTCGCCGCCTCCCATTTACCCAGCACACCGAGCCACCAGCAATTGTCCCGCCCGCGATAGGTGCGCGGCGGCCGGTCGTGCGGGCCGACCGCGAGCGTGACGTTGCGTCCCGCCCGGTTCAGCTCGTCCGCGATCTGCACGCCGGACGAGCCCGCGCCGATCACCAGAACGCCGCCGTCCGGAAGCTGTTCCGGATTCCGGTAGGTGCTGGAATGGAGCTGGGCGATCCCGAGGCTGTCGGGCACCACCGGCGGGATCGTCGCGGTCTGGAACGGCCCGGTGGCGGCGACGACGCTGTTGGCGTCGATGACGCCTTCCGACGTCTCGACGCGAAAGCCCGGGTGGCCCTCGTTGCGGGTCACGGACATCACATCGACCCCGCAGCGGACCGGCGCCTCGATCATCTCGGCGTAATCGACGAAATAATCGGCGACCTTCTCTTTCCCGACGAAGGCGTCGGGGCTCTCGCCCCTGAACTCCATCCCCGGGAACCGGTCATGCCAGGCGGGTCCGTTGGCGACCAGGGAATCCCAGCGGCAGGACCGCCAGCGCTCGGCGATCCGGTCCCGTTCCAGGATGAGATGGGGCACGCCGGCCCTGCCGAGATGCTCGCTCATGGCGATCCCGGCCTGACCGGCGCCGACGACCAGCGTGTCTGTTTTCTCGGTGGGCATATGAAGGTCCTCTTTCAGGGCATGGCCCCTTCGGCGGCGTCTTGAGCGTGTTTTGCCGGAGCGGCATGCCGGCGCGGGACAGCTGTACCGGAAGTCCACAGTGTGAAGCGTGGCCGGTTCCTGCTTCAAGAAGCAAATCGTCGATCCCCGCCTTTTCAGCCGCAGTGCTCTACCATTCATCTGCTTGACAGGATGTGGTTTTCCACGCCAAGCAGATGAATGGATCCAACCCGCCATCGGAAAAATTTCTATCTCGCAAATGCCCGCTGGCTCGGGGCCGGTCTGCTGTGCACGTTTGGCTCCTCCTTCGGGCAAACCTATTTCATCGCGCTCTTCGCCAGCCAGTTCATGGCACTGCACGGTCTCAGCGACGGCGACTGGGGGACGCTCTATGCCGGGGCGACCCTGACCTCTGCCGCCCTCCTCATAAAGGCGGGTCCGCTCGCCGACACGATGTCCCTGCGCAAGCTGGCGATACTGGTCATTGCCGGCTTCGCCCTGATCTGCGTCGGCATGGCCCTGCACGAGTCCATCGTCATGCTTTTCCTCATGGTGCTCGGATTGCGCTTCTTCGGGCAGGGCATGATCGGCCATGTCGGCATGACGGCGACGGCCCGCTGGTTCCAGGCGCGGCGCGGGCGGGCGATCGCCATCACCAGCCTCGGCTACGGTATCGGCGAGGCGGTCCTGCCGGCGCTGGCGGTGCTGGCCATGGCGCTGGTCGGCTGGCGCGGCACCTGGCTGCTCGCAGCCGGCATACTGATCCTGGTTTTCGGCGGCGCGCTCTGGGTGTTGCTTGCCAGGGACCGGGAGCCCCAGGGCGGCGAGACCAGCGGCCCGGCGACCGGCGCGCTCGGCCGGCACTGGACCCGGCCGGAAGCGCTCCGGCACTGGTCCTACTGGGCCCTGTTCCCCGGTATTCTGACGCCGTCCTTCATCGGCACCGTGATCTTCTTCCACCAGGCCCATGTCTCCGGCGAGAAGGGCTGGAGCCTGATCGAGATGGCTGCCGGCTATCCGGTCTATGCGGCCTGCGCCATGATTGCGGTCTTCATTGCCGGCCGGATAACCGACGGGTTCGGCGCACTGACCCTGTTGCCGCTTTTTCTGCTGCCGACCGGCCTCGGCATCGCCCTGCTCGGCACCAGCGACGCTGTCTGGATCTGGGGTGTCGTGCTCGGCTGCATCGGCTTCGGATCCGGGTTTTCCAGTGCCCTGAACGGCGCGGTCTGGGCGGAGATCTACGGCACCCGGCATCTCGGCGCGGTCCGGGCCCTGGCGGTCTCGGTCATGGTGTTCTCCTCGGCCATCGGTCCGGCGATCACGGGGCTGCTGATCGATGCCGGGATCACGCTGGAGCGGCAGGGCATCGTCATGATGCTCTGGTGCTTCGGTCTGTCGGCCGTCTTCGTGCTGGTCGCGCGCCGGCTGCGCATGCTGGTCGCCACGCCGGCCTGACCTCCGGTAACCGGTTGTTCCACAAGCATTGATCGAGAATGGCGTTTGCCCTGTAGCGCCCCGGCAGTCGACGGTACATTTTTTTTGCGCCTTAATCTGGTGCAAATCCGGTTGACCTACCCCTTGGCGACGCAAATCATGGTTGCATAAGCGAGCCAACAGGGAGGAAATCTGATGAAACAGATAATCGCATTGGCCGTGGCTGCGTCGTTCTTCGCAGGCGACGCTTTCGCGCAGTCCGGACAGGTCCCGGACAATCTCGAAAAGCTGTCGGGCTTCAAGACCACCGGTGTCACCGAGTTCACCTTTATCGAGCAGGGCGGGGATTACGCCGCCGGCATCGAGAGGACGCTGGAACGCATCAAACTGCCGGACGGCTTCAAGATCGAGCTTTATGCCGTCGTTCCGGACGCACGGCACATGGCGGTCGGCCCGCAGGGCATCGTCACTTTCGTCGGTACCCGCAAGGACAAGGTCTGGTCGGTCACGGACCGGAACAAGGATCGTGTTGCCGACGAGGTGAAGGATTTCGCGCCGTCGCTGACCTTCAGCATCCCCAATGGTCCCTGCTTCTCGAAGGACGGCTTCCTTTATATCGCCGAGCAGAACCGTGTGCTGCTGTTCCCGGCTGCCGAGTTCTTCTACGAGAGCCCGGATGTCGCCGCCTTCAATCTAGTCGCCAAGGGCGACCTGATCCCGCCGGACGAGGAAAGCTTCAACCACACGGCGCGGGTCTGCCGGATCGGCCCGGACGGCAAGATCTACATCTCGCTCGGCCAGCCCTTCAATGTGGCGCCGAAGGACAAGCTGGATCTCTACAAGAAGTGGGGGATCGGCGGGATGATCCGGATGAACCTCGATGGCACCGGCCGGGAAGTCTATACCTACGGCATCCGCAATTCGGTCGGGCACGACTTCCATCCGGTGACCGGAGAGCTCTGGTTCACCGACAATCAGGTCGACGGCATGGGTGACGATATCCCGCCGGGCGAGCTGAACCGGCAGACGGCAGCGGGCCAGAATTTCGGCCATCCCTGGTATGGCGGCGGCGATACCCGCACCAACGAGTACACGGACGAGGAGCCGCCGGCGGACACGGTCATGCCGGTGGTCGCGACCGTCGCGCATGCGGCGGATCTCGGGATGCATTTCTATACCGGCCGGATGTTCCCGGAAAAATACAGGAACGCCATCTTCTCGGCCCAGCACGGGTCCTGGAACCGGACCACCCCGGTCGGCGCCCGGGTCATGGTCACCTTCATCGACGATCAGGGCAACGCCGCAATGGAGCCCTTCGCCGAAGGCTGGCTAGATGAGCCGACCGGCGAATATCTCGGGCGCCCGGTCGATGTGGCACAGCTTCCGGACGGGTCGCTTCTGGTTTCCGACGATCTGGCCGGGGCGCTGTACCGGATCAGCTACGCCAGATGAGGCGTGCGATCCTGCTCGGTCTCGGCGGGCTGATGCTCGCCGGGACCGCGCCGGCAGTTTCCGGCGATCCCGAGGCGGGCCGCAAGATTGCGAACATGTGCCGGACCTGTCACGGGCTCGACGGGTTTGCGAAAATCCCGATCGCCCCGCATATCGGGGGTGAGCCGAGCAACTATCTCCAGCGGCAATTGCGGGCCTTCAAGTCCGGCGCCCGCCGTCACGAGATGATGTCGGTCGTGGCATCCGGGTTGAGCGAGCGGCAGATCGAGGATGTCTCGGCCTGGTATGCGGCCCACACCGCGACGGCGCGCCTGCCGGCCGGGGCCGATCCGGCCGGTGCACCGGAAGCCTGCACGGCCTGCCATGGCATTGACGGCATTGCGGTTCATGAAGATGCTCCCAACCTTGCGGGAGAGACGAACATCTATATCGACACCCAGCTGAAGGCCTTCAAGCGGGGCAAGCGGACGCACGAGATCATGAACGGTATCGCAGAAGCGATGTCGGACGCGGAGATCCGCGCGGCTGCCGACTGGTATGCGGCGGTGGAACTGGAGGTCGACGCCGCCCCGGAATGAATGTCGCGCGCACGGTGCGCGTTGCATCGCCCCGCGACCCTGTGTCTGAATGGCGTCAGACGCAAGCCGTGGGAGCGACAGAATGAGCAGCAATCCGACCCTTCAGGACTGGCGGGACCGTGCCGGCAAGGTGCTTCCCGCCGCCGGCTTCGGCAATTTCGACCCGAGCGTGGTGATCGCCCGCGGCGAGGGCGCGCGGGTCTGGGACGAGGACGGCACCGAATATGTCGATTACCTGATCGGCTCCGGCCCGATGCTGGTCGGCCATGGCCATCCCGAGGTTCTGGAGGCGGTGCAGGAGCAGGTGGCGCACGGTTTCACCTTCTTTGCCAACAACGCGCACGGTATCCGGCTGGCCGAGGACATCGCCGGCGCCATGGCCTGTGCCGGCCAGGTCCGCTTCGTCTCCACCGGCAGCGAGGCGGACATGTATGCCATGCGCCTCGCCCGGGCCCATACCGGCCGGGAGAAGATCCTGAAATTCGAGGGCGGCTATCACGGCATGTCCGGTGAGGCGCTGATGAGTCTGGCACCGACCAAGCGTGTGAATTTCCCGGTCGCCGTTCCGGACTCCGCTGGCATTCCGCAAGGCGTGCGCGATTCCATGCTGATCGCCCCGTTCAACGACCCGGATTTCGTCCGCGGTCTGCTGGACGAGCACGGGGACGAGATCGCCGCGGTGATCGTCGAGCCGCTGCAGCGGCTGATCCCGCCGGAGCCCGGCTTTCTGGAGATGCTGCGTGCGGAGACGGAGAAGCGCGGCATCGTGCTGATCTTCGACGAGGTGGTGACCGGCTTCCGTCTCGCCTATGGCGGCGGGCAGGAGAAATACGGCGTCACCCCGGATCTCTGCACCCTCGGCAAGGTCATCGGCGGCGGCTTCCCGCTGGCGGCGATCGCCGGCAAGGAAGAGATCATGGCGCATTTCGACAAGGCAAAGGTCGGCGCCGACGGCTTCACCTTCCAGATCGGCACCCTCAGCGGCAATCCGGTGGCCAGCGTCGCCGGTCTCAAGACCATGGAAATCCTGAAACGGCCGGGCACCTATGACAGGCTGCGCGCCAGCGGCGAGCGGGTGATGACCTCCCTCGCGACCGAACTCGGCAGGCACAATATCCCGCACCAGATCGTCGGCGATCCAGTACTGTTCGATGTGATCTTTACAGGCAAGCCGGTGAAGAACTACCGCGACACACTGGAGAACAACGCGGACCGGTCCCGCGCCTTCAATGCCGCGATGCGGGCGCACGGTATCCTGAAGCCGGACAGCAAGTTCTATATCTCGCTGGCCCTGACGGAGGCGGATCTGGTGAAGACGGAAGAGGCCATCGCGGCAGCTGCGAAGGCGGTGGCGGCACAATAAACAGGAGGCCAGTCCAGCTGGCTCTGGGAGGCACTATGTTACTCGGTGGTGAAGTCAGGCGCTGGCAACGGCTCGGGCGGTGGATAGTGATATTGTGGCGGAAAATGGCCGGGCCATTGAAGGCTACGGACGGAAAATAAGCCCTCTGACATAGAACGGGAAAAAGAGCACCGAAGTGCTCTTCTCCTATCAGGTCTTTTCGGCCCGCTCAGTCGAGCGCCGGTCGGCTACTGCTGGTCCTCCGGCTTGATCTCGGGAAAGTCCTCCAGCAGGAAGGTCTTTCCGGTCATTCCGGAGAGTGCAATCGGATCGCTGCTGTAGGTTCCGAGGCTGAGCCGCTCCGCGTGCTGCTTGATCTCGCTGCCCGGTTCGGCATAGTCCGCGACGATCTGAAGCTCGGTGATCCTGTCCGTTGACTGGCCGTCCCAATAACCGTTCGCCTCTCGCACGGGGACGTCCCGCACACGCGTATTGGCCTTGAAGACCATCTCGCCGAGATAGGCAACGCCGGACTCGCTCACCTCGAAAACCGGGGCATCGGGCGCGAGAGCGCCGTCGCTTCCGGTGAAGGTGACGACGGTCTTATTCGCCCCGGAGACGGCGGCCGCGCCGAGCTTTATGATCAGCATGAACAGCGGATCGACAGCGACGTCGGTACCGGAAACGGCGTACTGACCGCTGAATTCCGACACCGTGTAGCGTCCTGGCTCGAGTTCTACATCCCAGAGTCGGCAGACCCGTTCGAAGCGCTGCTTTGACTGGCGGCGGAACTCGCTCTCGAAACTGATCGTCTCTGTTTGTCTCCCGGAGGCAGGTGCGTCGGCGATATGTCGTCCGTCCGCCGCCAAGGGCGCGAGCGAAACGGAGAAGGAATAGTCCTTGACCGTCGGCTCAACGCAGAGATTGAGCGCGGCCAAGCCCTTGCCCGGGGCGATCTGGATCGGCGGCGGCGGTGTGTAGGTCGTCTGGCAGGCGGAAACAAGCAGCCCGAGGGCAGTCATCAGAATGGTCCGTTGCATTAGGCTTCCTTGTCGTGTTTTTCGCAGTGCTACTGATTTGCCGCTTTCAGCGCGGACTCGTACTGGCTTGCGGAGAGAGCGCCGTCGAGATAGAGGCGCTGAAGCTCCGACCGGCTCTTGCCATTCAGCGTGCCCGGCACCGGGGGCGCGGGTGCATTGATTTCAGCCGTGATCTGCTTGCGCTGTACCGAGCGTTGAATTGCTTCCTGGTCGCCATAGTCTTCGAGGACGAAACGACGTGTCTTGAAGACCTCCAGCGGCTGCGGCAGCAACGGGTAAGTCGAGAGATTGAGCTCTCCCTCGTAAGGTTTCAGCTCCAGCTCGTCGTAGCGGTAGTCCGCCATGTACCGGGACTGCGTCCTGGTGATCATGCTGACGCCGTCCCATTGACCTTCCTTGTCATATTCAGGGAAATCGGCACTTTTCGTGTCCGTTGTGACCCGGATCTTGCCGAGATAGCTCACGCGGCCGCTTTCGATCTTGAAGGTCGGAGCATCCGCCATCAGCAGACCGGACTCGTTGATGAAGGAGAGCTCGTCCACCGTCGCCTCGGAGATGGCGATGACGGTCAGGCCAACCAGCAGGAGGGCCAGCGGGTCGGTGCCATAGGGCACATGTCCGGAACCCAAGCCGGTGGCAAATTTCGCCTTGATGTTGGTGATGGCGTAGTGGCCTTCGGGCAACTTGCTCTTCCAGAACCCGAAGCCTGCATCCTGAAGACTGAAGCTCTGGCGGAAGGTCGCCTTATATTTCGGGCTGTCGCCTTCCATGATGACGCGGCGGGTGCCCGGATCGAATTGTGCGACGTTGAAAATATAGTAGTTCTTCGCTGCGGCCTGATCGACAGCTACGTTCATGGCCATCGCGCCGTAGCCTGATGTCAGATTTATCGGTGGAGGCGGCTCGGTCGGTGTCGTTACACACGCGCCCAACAGCCAGCAGACGCCGGTAACCAGTATTTTTCTATTCATGGAACCCCCAAAAGCAATCGAAGGTGATTACCAAATGGCGACGGGGGATGCCAGACAGCTTTTAGGAAAAATGAAATGGAGCGCTTTAGCGCCCCGAATTCTCTGAATTCTCGTTGCAGTTCGCGTCAGTCGAGCGCCTGTAGGGTTTCCACTCTGCGTCAGAAAGAACCGCCGAAACTCTAGATCGAGCCTCGTCAAAAATTCTTGCTGAGTTCGAAGAACACCCGCTGCAAGGTGTCGCCGTCGTCGTTGGCGGGCCGTGTGAGCGCGCGGGCATATTCGATCTGCAGCCGGATACTGTCAGTCAGATCGAGACGCAGGCCCAGACCGGTAGATGCGAGGCTTTCGCGCTGCAGTTCGAATGCGCCTTCGTTCCACACCATGCCGACATCGTAGAAACCGAAGGCCTGGAACCAGGTGAAATACGCGTCGCGCAGATCGTCGCCATATTGCAGTTCGATACTGCCGCCGATTCCGTGCTCGCCCGAGATCTCGCTGAAATCGTAGGCCCGGCCGATGGAGGAGCCGCCGAGGCTGAACTCTTCCGATGACAGCAGTTCGTCGCTCGCATACTGGCCGGCCAAATGGGCGCGGACCCCGATTTCTCTGGTGATCTCCTGCTGGCGCGTCATTGTAAAGCGCGCCTTGGCAAACTGGGCATCCGCGCCGAGCCGGGACCGGAGATCGCCCTCGTCCGAGGCGCCGAAGGTATCCAGGCCACCCGAGACTTCGCCCCAGAGCTGGTTCTGGCCGCCGAAACCATCCGCCAGGTACATATAAAGGCCGCCGCGCAGCACCCGCAGCTGGTCCTTGAAGTTCGGGCCGGCGGTGTCGTCTTCGGAAACGCTGCGCGCATCCGCCGATAGATTCAGCCAGAGGCTTTGCTCCATCGACCGGATCAGCGGGTGGGAGGCCTTGATCACGAAGCGCGCACTGTCGCCCTCGACACCGTCGATCGAGTCGATGCCGCCCGCATCGCTCTCGCTGGCGGAAGCCAGGACGCCGAGCGTCGTGCCGGCATCACCGACCAGGCGGCTGATCTCGATCTCGCCATATCGCAATTCCTGGGGCTGGGCCGGCACCGTGAAAATCCCGACCCGTGCCTGGGTGTCGGGGCCGATGAAGCGGTTGCTGGAGATCGAGGCCCAGAGCTGCTCCGTGCCGGATGCCGTGGTGCCGCGGTTGTCATAGACCAGAACGCCGCTTTCCGGCTTGTCGCGCAGGGTGAGCTGCAGGGCGTAGCGCCCCTCCAGCGGATCGATCTCCGCCATCTCGGCGCTCTCCACGATCTGTCCGAAGGAATCCCCGATCAGCAGCAGAACCCGTTCCAGATCGCTCCGCTTCAGGGGGCGGAATTCGTCGATCGCCGCGGCCAGGCGCGCGACATATCCTTCCGGCTTGCCGTCGCCGAGGAAGTCCACCCGCGCGACATATCCTTCCGCGATCCGGATCGTGGCGATCCCTGCGGCCAGGTCCTGCGGCGGCAGATAGGCCTGGGTGAGGAAGTAGCCCCTGTCCTGATAATGCCTGGTGATCCGTGCGGCGGCGGCCTGCAGGTCCGCCGTGGTCACGAGGCGCGCCAGGACGTCTTCGTAATAGGGGGCCAGGTCCGTCTTCCGGAACACGGTATTGCCGTCGAGCAGCACGGCGGCGAGCAGGAAGGTCTGTGCGTCGTCCGGCTGATCCCGCGCCGCATCCGGCGCCCCCGGCGTTGCCGGCCGTGCGGCCGGTCTGCCGACATTCCGGGGCACGCGTTCCTCGATCTGGGCATCCGGTGACGCGTCCGTTGCCGTGGATTGCTGGGCTTTGACAGGTGATGAAAGAGCAGAAGCATACAATATTATGCCGCTCATTATGGAAAAAAACCGAATTACTTGGCCTTTGTTAAGGTTTGAGCCTCCGGTTCCTCTCCGGGCGGATGCCGAAAAAGAAAGCAGATTCAATTTCCAAGATGCTTTCATTAAGGCCATAAAAAACATGCGGATATTAACTTGTCGCCCGAAAATATGGTTGTAGTCGCTCTTGGTTGCGCGTAGGAACTTATCCATAACTTATTGATAAATATACTTTATTAACAATTCAATAAAAATATTCGTTAAATGATCTTGAGTTTGTAGTCGATTTTGACAGGTAACTAGGGGTTGGTAAAAAACCAGCCTGCGGCGGAGAAGATCCGCGAATGGAGTAGCAGATGACCAATGGTACGCCTCGTGCCTTCGGTGGCCTTGTCTTTGTATTACTTGTTTCAGCAGTGATGATCACCCCGGTGCCATCATGGGCGCAGGAACGCGCCGTCTGGCGCGTGCTCGAGATGTCCGGAAACGTCACCCTCGCTGAAGAAGGCGGCAGGATCCTTCCGGTCTCGACCGATGCCACGGTGAGCGAGCGCAGCGTCATCCGCACCGGCGATACCGGAAGAATCATCCTGACTCGCGGCGAGAACTCGATCGTCATCGGACCGAATACCGAGCTCGGTATCCCTGAGCAGGACCCGAGCTGGGGCACGCGTATCATCCAGTCTCTCGGCACCGCGCTTTTCAAGGTGGAAAAGAAGCTGGCGCCGCATTTCGAGGTTGTGACCCCGTATCTTGCGGCCGTGGTGAAAGGCACCTCCTTCACGGTCAACGTGCGTGACGGCAGCGGCCTCGTGCATGTCGTCGAGGGGGCGGTGCAGGTGACCGACGGCGCGACCGGCGCAAATGTGGTCGTGAAACCGGGGCAGACCGCCCGGACGTCACCTGGCGGCGGTCTGCAGCTTGACAATTCGCCGGTGGATAACGGCACCGGGACGGCCAGTGCCGCGAGCGACAGCGGCGAATCGGAGACCGGCGGGACGGAGCCTGACGGCACGCCTGCCGCGGCAAGTCTGGAAACCACAACGGCAGCGGCATCCTCTGCGTCCACCCAGTCTGCTGTCACGCAATCGGCGTCGATCGCCGGCGTCGATGATGCCGCGGCAAGCGGCAAGGGACTCTCGATAGCCAGGGCCGTCGGTCTTGTAAAAATCGATTTTGCGAAAGCCACGAACGGACTGGTGCGCAGCGCCTCGGCGCCGGGCCAGCAGAAAAAGGCCAGCAATGACAGCCGAAGCGCGAATGGCCTCGGCAACAAGGCGTCTTCCGGCAATTCGGGTGTCTCTTCCCGGGCGCCGGTCGAGACCGCACGTGTCTCCGACAGGTCCGCGACTGCCAAGTCCGGCAACCGTGCAGCGACCCGGGGGGCGCTTGCAAGCGCCACGGTCGGTAACGGCAACGGCAATGCCGGCGGTAACGGCAACGGTAATGCCGGTGGCAACGGCAATGCCGGCGGTAACGGCAACGGTAATGCCGGTGGCAACGGCAATGCCGGCGGTAACGGCAACGGTAATGCCGGTGGCAACAGCAATGCCGGCGGTAACGGCAACGGTAATGCCGGTGGCAACAGCAATGCCGGCGGTAACGGCAACGGTAATGCCGGTGGCAACAGCAATGCCGGCGGTAACGGCAATGCTGACAGCGGCGGTAACGGCAATGCCGACAGCGGTGGCAACAGCAATGCCGACAGCGGCGGTAACGGCAATGCCGGCGGTAATGGCAACGGTAAGAAGAGTTAGGTCCACCGCGCGATAAACCTGCGGGGACGGGGAGAGGGTGCGAGAAACAGTGGCCAGATCGACCCTATCGATTCCAGGCCTGGGGTATCTTTTCGCTCGCCGCGGCGATGTGCCCCTGATCCTGCTCGTCCCGGTGCTCGTGCTCGTCCTTGATTTTTTTGGCTTGCTCGCACCGCTGGACCGGACGCTCGTGGAGCAGCGGTTCCGCTTGCTGTCCGAACCGGCAAGCGGCGAGGTGGTCGTTGTTGAAATCGATCCCGACACGATCGGCTTTGTGGGCACCTGGCCTTTCCCCCGCCAAGTGTTCGCCGATCTGATCACCCGGCTCGACGCGGCCGGGGCCCGGACAATCGCCCTCGACATCGATTTCAGCGCACGCTCCACGGCGGAGGATGACGCCTTGCTCAAGGCCGCGATTGCCGGCAGCAACGGGCGTGTGATCTTGCCGTATTTCGAGCAGCGGGCCCGGCGTGGCGATGATGCGGCGACGGTTGATCGCCAGGCTCTGCAATTCGCCGAGGGGACCGGGAGCTACGGCGGTGTGAATGTGACGCCGGAAGCCGACTCGCTGATCTGGAATCACGATGCTTTTGCGCTGCACGGAGAGACCAAGCGGCCCTCCCTGGCGATGCTCGTGGCCGAGGGGCAGGTCACAAGCGACCGCTTCATGATCGATTACGGGATTTCCTATGAAAGCATTCCGCATCTGTCGATGCGCGCCGTGCTTGAAGACGCATTCGACCCGGCCCGGATTGCCGGCCGCCGCGTCATGGTCGGAGCCGCCGCGATTGAGCTGGGCGATCACCTGCCGGTACCGCGTTACGGCTACTTGCCGGGGGTCTACGTCCAGGCGATTGCCACCGAAAGTCTGATCAAGGGCCGTGCCCTGCAGTCCAGCACCGGTCTTGTCACCGCCGCGGGGCTCCTGCTGCTGTTGCCGCTCGGCGTGCAGATCATGCGCCGCAGGTGGCAGGTCTCTATCCTGCTGGCCGCCGTTTCCGGATTGGGCATCCTCGGGCTTGCCGTCGCCGTGCAGGCCACATCGATCCTGGTCCTCAACATCGCCGGCTGGCTGCTGGCGCTCGCCGGCTGGTGGCTGGTCGACCTCGTGCGGACTCTGCACGAGCAGGCCATTCGGCTGTTCCGCCAGCGTATGTCCGGGACGTACCGGCGCGAGTTGATGCGTCGGGTCGTCGATGACAGTTTCGACGGCATCGTCATGTCGGACAGTCTCGGCCGCATTGAGAGCGTCAATGCGACGGCAGCGCGGATCATTGGCGTCGACGGGACCAAGATGCTCGGCCGGCCGATCGGGGAGATCCTGACGCCGGAGCTGTTCCGGGAGATCTGGGGACGGATCCAGGCCGACCTGACCGGTGAGCCGTTCGATGTCAGCATCCCGCAGCCGGACGGGCCGCCGATCGATACGGAAATGGTCATCAGCACGCTGCGGCTTGCCCCGAGCAAGCGGCGTATCGAGCGCCGGCGGAACGACCGCCGCGTGCATGTGATCACGTTCCGCGACATCTCCGAACGCAAGGCCGCCGAAGATGCCAAGACCGTGGCACTGGGCGAGGCCAACAGGGCCAACCAGGCGAAGTCCCAGTTCCTCGCCAATGTGAGCCACGAGCTGCGCACGCCACTGAATGCGATTCTCGGCTTTTCCGATCTGATACGCTCCCAGGTCTTCGGGGCGATCGGAAACCAGCGCTATGTGGAGTATATCGAGAGCATCAATTACAGCGGGACCCTGCTGCTCGAACTGATCGATTCGATCCTGGACATCTCATGTATGGAGAGCGGCGAGAGCGAGATGAAGCCGGAAATCTTCGACATCGGTGCGCTGCTCGACGAGTGCAAGGCGGTGATGGGAGGGCTGATCGCCAAGTCGCCACGGATTCTGACCGTCGAGGTCGACTCGTCCGTCAGCCATATCCATGCCGACCGAAGTCTGATGCGTCAGGTCTTCGTCAATCTTCTCACCAATGCGTTCAAGTTCACCGATGAAAGCGGCGAGATCGGTGTCTTCGTCCGTCAGACGACGGACCGGGAGGTCGTCATCGAGGTCACGGACAATGGCTTCGGCATTCCGGAGGACGAGCGCTCTGCCATCTTCGAGCCGTTCCATCAGACGACGGGCGATTATGTGCGCAAGACCGACGGCTTCGGTCTTGGACTTTTCATCGTCGACCGAATTGTCTCCGGCCATGGTGGTCGCATCGAGGTGGAGAGCGAACTCGACGCCGGGACCACGATCCGTATCCTGTTACCGAAGGACTGCGTCGTGTCCCGCTCGGACTTTGCGCATATGGGCTGAAACCCGAATAAGAAAGAGCGCCGGAGCGCTCTTTTTCGATCAGGTCTTTTAGTTCCGGCTCAGTCGAGCGCCTGCACGATTTCCTCGCACATCTTCTTGGCGTTGCAGAACAGCATCATCGTGTTGTCCAGGAAGAACAGCTCGTTTTCGACCCCGGCATAACCTGACGACATAGCGCGTTTGAGGACGGGCACCGCCTTGACGGTCTCCACGTCGAGGATCGGCATGCAGCAGATCGGGCTGGCCGGATCGTTTTTTCTACCGGTTGGTGGCATCGTTCGCGTCGATCAAGAAGGCCATGTCGGCGCTGCCGGGCCTGACGGCGATGTCGCCACCGGGCCGTCCATGGCCGCAGCGGCCATGATTCCGGGATCCTGACTGTGCCCGGGACGAAGTCGGCAAGAATTATTGAGGCAAGATGTTGCTCGGCGGTGACGTCAGGCGCTGGCAACGGCTCGGATCCGTGCACTCAGTGCTGTTCCGCAAACTGACCCGCCGGCCGCCGGGAGAATCCCGGGCTGTCCCGAAAGCGATTCAGGGCATGGTGAGGAGGGGCGGCTGGCTTGCGCTCACCCGGTCCGCCGGGACGGTGATGACCGCTGTGGTGCCCTTGCCGTATTCGCTCTCCAGCGTCAAAGATCCGCCGTGCAGCGTCATAATGCCGGCGCTGATCGAGAGCCCAAGGCCGGTTCCTCCGTGTTCGCGCGAAATGCTGGAGGTGGCCTGCTCGAAAGGCTCAAGCACGCGGTCCAGATCCGCTTCCGGAATGCCCGGCCCATTGTCCTTGACGCTAATTCTGTAGGAGCCGTCGGCGGTCATGCTCTCGCGCAGCTCGATCCGTCCTTCTGGCGGGGTGAACTTGACGGCGTTTCCAAGCACGTTGAGCAGGACCTGGCGCAATCCTCGGATATCGGCGGTCAGTATGACGCCCGGGTTGCTGAAATGCGCGACCAGCGCCACCGATTTGGCCTCGGCCTGCGACCGAATCATCCTGAGGCATCCCTCCACCCAAGGCGCGCTCGGCAGCTCTTCCGGATGGATCTGATAGGTGTGGCTGTCAAGACGGGCCATATCGAGGAGATCGTTGATCAGCGACAGCAGGTAGGACGCGCTGTTGTAGACGTCGGCGGAGTAATCCGAATAACGCTCCGGTTCGTCGCCGAGAACCCGGTCGCGTATGACTTCCGAGAACCCCATGATGGCATTCAGCGGCGTCCTGAGCTCATGGCTCATGGTGGCGAGGAAATGCGACTTCGAACGGTTGGCGTCTTCGGCCCGGTCGCGCGCATCCGCGAGATCGCGGTGGGTCCTCGCGATGGTGTCGAGCATGTTATTGAAGCCGTCAATCAATGTGCCCGTCTCGTCGTCTGAGGTGCGGTGCGCCCGGTGATTGTAGTCATGTTCCGTGGTGACCTTCTCCATGGTCGCCGCCAGGTGCTCGATGGGGCGGGAGAGGGCATTGCCGAGCAGGCGTGCCATTAGCCAGGAGACGATCGTGGCGGCGACGAGAACGAGGGCGCTCAGCAGCACGATGCTGCGCACGGAAGAATCGAGAACGCCGAGATCGGCCGCCAGCCTCAAGGTGCCGAGATGGCGGCCTTCCCTGTCGATCCGCAATGCAAGGAGCAGGTGATCCGGCGTTTCCGCCATGCCGGTCGCCGGCCAGCCGTTCGCGACGCCGACCTGACCGAAGGCCGTGACCGGTGTACCGGCGGCGTCCAGCAGCTGCGCCCCGTCGACCAAGCCGAGCATCTTTGCCGACGACAGGGTTTCCATGGCCGCGTCCCGATCCGCGAAGGCGAGCGGAGCCTGCAGGTTGGCGCTGAGAATCGCGCCGATCGCCCGGAGCTCGTCTTCCAGCGCTCCGAGACGGGACTGATAAGCGTACAGAGCGTTGATCGCGGTCACCAGGAGGATCGCGACGACACTGATCAGGGTCGCAAAATGAACCAACCTGCTCCGGATGGGGCGTTTGACCGGGCGCATCAGGTGCCTCCGTCCGGGGAAACGATCTCGGCCAAGCGCAAGACCTTGGAGCTGAGTTCGATGCCGCTTCGTCTCATGGTCGCGAGATTGACGCGGAAACGATACTTGCCTTGCGAGAGGTAGAGCTCGATATGACCGCCGCTTGCCGCGAACCCGGCACGGTCCGAGACCAGTAGAACGTGACGCTGTTCCGCCAGTGAGAGCAGTCTCGGCAGATCGGGTTCGGTAGAGCGCAGGAAAATCAGGTCACAGACAGTCCGGATGTCCAGGAAATCCGTCGCGGCCGCAATCGTTGTTGAGATCTGACGCTCGCCGATCTGCACGCTGGAGAACTTCCCGAAGGCCTCGCGCGGGATTGTGCCGGCCTCGATACAGAACGCGATGTCGGTCGGGCGCGGTCGCTTGTTCGGCCAGTCGGCGAACTCCGCGAAATTGAACAGAAAGCCTGCCTTGATCGCATCATCGCGCGACGGGTCCGCCAGTCCATGCAGGGGGGGCATCGCGAGCGCGAGCGCGAGCGCGAGCAGCGTCAGCCCGCGCCTGAGAAGCTTTCGCGCCGCGCCGTGCCGGCAGCGTGCAGGTGAAGGTGCTGCGGCCATAGCCTCTAGAATTTCGCTGCGACCGTGAGCATGACGGACCGAGCCGTCTCGGACGCCAGCGGAATCGGGCTGACGGGGCGCTCGACGCCATATTCGAGATAGCCCGAGTGGATCAAGTTGCGCCCGGTGAGTGCGATTTCGAGCCCGGCTTTCGGTTGCCAGGAAAGGCGTGCATCGAGATTGACATAGGCATCCGCGCCGACGTTCGACAGCTCATCGACGAACCGCAGCACGCTGTCGAAGCGCCATTCTTCGTTGATGTCGTAGAAGGATTGCAGGACGGCCTGATGTTCCGGGGCGTTCCCTTCGGCGCCGCTCGGCGCCTCGATATCCTCGTGCAGCCAGGAATAGCTGGCCCGCAGACGCCAGGAGGAGATCGGCTCCCAGACACCGCTGAGCTCCATGCCGAAGGTCCGTGCTTTGGCCTGATTGTTGATCACCGCAGGCGAGTCGATATAGGCGATCCCGGAGGCTGTGCGGACGGCGACCTCTCCCGCACTGGAACTCAGGAGCAGGTTGTCATATTCGTTTACGAATCCGGCAATGTCGACGGACAGCTCATCGAGGAGACGTCCGTGATAGCCGATCTCGTATGCGGTAACCCTCTCCGCGTCGAGTTCGGGGTTGCCCTGCACGCTCGGGATCAGCGGCAGTGCGGACGGGTTGTTGGTGGTTCCGGGAGGGACGATGAGGTTCCGGACCGTTGCATTGCTCTCGATCCCGGGGGTTCTGGCGGCGGTCGAGATGGCGCCCCAGAGGGCATGTCGCGGCGTGACGTTCCAGAGACCGCGGACGGAGGGTTGAACCTCGGATCCCGACTGCGAGTGGTACTCAATCTTGCTGCCGACGGTCAGTTCGATCTGATCGTCGAAGAACCCGCGGGAGGCTTGGGCGAACGCATTGTAGATATGATAGGTCTCGTCTTCAGGATCGACCTCAAGTTCGTATTCCGTTTCCAGATCAGAGATGATCGCGCGATACCCGCCGCCCCAGGTCAGGTCGATCTCGCTGGCCACGCGCGAAGTGTGCAGGAAGTGGGCATCGGCGGTGGTGCGCCGTTCGCTGAGATCGGGCGCCTCCAGATCCATGTAGCGGTAGTCGAGAAAACCCTGCAGGGAGAAATTCGAGGTCGCGCTGAGCTGCCGCGTCCATTTGCCGTTCAGATACAGCCCTTGCCGGTCGATCTCGCCGTCGCGTGTCTCGGAATATGGCGCGGTCAAGCTCGGCGCGGTCTGCTTGCCCGCCGCCGTGACCTGATTCACTCCGCTCACGATGAGCAGTTCGTCGATGCCTGTCGGCGTCCAGTCCACGCGCAGATTGGCCTGTCCGTTGTACCAGTCGTCACCGGCATCGCTGCCATCGGGCAGGTCGGAGGCGGAATAGGAGGAAAAATCGCCGGAAAGCCGGTAAGTCGCGTCCTTGCTCAGGGCACTGCCCTGGCTCAGGAAGGTATCGCCGAGGCGCTCGGTTCCAGCCGAGAGCTCCGCGTGCGTTCCCTGGGTCTCACTGGAGTGGCGCGTGATGATGTTGATCACGCCGTTCACCGCGTTCGCGCCCCAGAGCGTTCCACCCGGTCCGCGTACGACCTCGATCCGGTCGATATCGCTGATCGGAACGTTGTAACGGTCCCAAAACACGCCGGAGAACAAGGGCGAATAAATGCTGCGACCGTCGATCATGACCAGCAACTTGTTGGCGAAACGGCTGTTGAACCCGCGGATGCTGACCGCCCAGCTATTGGCGTTGATCCGCGCCACATTGACGCCGGGAACCAGCCGAAGGGCGTCCGGCAGGGTGGTGGCACCGGAGCGGCGGATTTCCTCGCGTGTCAGCACTGAAACGGCGGCGGCGGCTTTCTGAATCCGCTCCGGCTGTTTCGAGACCGTCGTCACCTCCATGTTCATGAGATATTCGAGGGACATACGCGAAATTGGATCGATCTCCACGGCTCGCGCCATTCCCGCCGTGGTCAGGGCAGAAAGCAAAACCGTCCAGAGACCGGCTCTGCGGATCGCGACCATATAACTCATCGGCGCTGCCTCCGGTTGTTCAGCAGCGCAATTTACGTCGCGACTAATTAGCAATCTCTTAATTTGACTTGGATTTATCCTAAAATACTTGGATATGACGGTTGGCCGGATGACAGATACTTGTATGAAGTATTCAGATGTCTTCCGGTTGGTGCGGCTCCGTGGACGCGTGATGATCTGGCCGTGATCCGAAAAAGCAAAGGGGCGCCTGAAGAAGGCGCCCCTTTCGGTTTGTTGTCTTGGCCCGCGTCAGTCGAGCGCCTGCACGATCTCCTCGCACATCTTCTTCGCATCGGAGAACAGCATCATCGTGTTGTCCCGGAAGAACAGCTCGTTCTCGACCCCGGCATAGCCCGAAGACATGCCGCGTTTGACGAAGAGCACGGTCTTGGCGTTCTCGACGTCGAGGATCGGCATGCCGTAGATCGGGCTGGCCGGATCGCTCTTCGCCGCCGGGTTGGTGACGTCGTTCGCGCCGATCACGAAGGCGACGTCGGTCTGGGAGAAATCGCGGTTGATCTCTTCCAGTTCCAGCACGTCTTCATAGGGCACGTTGGCTTCCGCCAGCAGCACGTTCATGTGCCCCGGCATGCGGCCGGCGACCGGGTGGATGGCGTAGCGCACTTTCACGCCTTTCGCCTTCAGGAGATCGCCCAGCTCCCGCAGGGCATGCTGGGCCTGCGCCACCGCCATGCCGTAGCCCGGCACGATGACGACGGAGGAGGCGTTCTCCATGATGAAGGCCGCGTCGTCGGCGCTGCCGGATTTCACCGACTTGTCGCCGCCGGGACCGCCCATCGCCGCCGCTGCGTCGCTGTCGCCGCCGAAGCCGCCCAGGATGACGCTGAAGAAGGAGCGGTTCATCCCCTTGCACATGATGTAGCTGAGGATCGCGCCGGAGGAGCCGACCAGCGCCCCCGTGATGATCAGCAGCGAGTTGCCGAGGGTGAAGCCGATGCCGCAGGCGGCCCAGCCGGAATAGGAGTTCAGCATCGAGATCACGACCGGCATGTCGGCGCCGCCGATCGGGATGATGATCAGGATGCCCAGCACCAGGGCGAGAACGAACACGGCCCAGAAGGCGGCCGGGCTCTGGTCGATGCAGAGCCAGACGACCAGCGCGACCATCAGCAGGCCGAGCGCCGCGTTCAGCGGGTGCTGGCCGGAGAAGGTGACCGGTGCGCCGGACAGCAGGCCCTGCAGCTTGCCGAAGGCGATGATCGAGCCGGTGAAGGTCACCGCGCCGATGGCGAGGCCGACGGCCATTTCCACCAGCGAGCCGACGGCGATGTTGCCGGGCGTGCCGATACCGTAGGCCTCGGGCCGGAAGAACGCGGCCGCCGCGACGAAACAGGCGGCGAGACCGACCAGGCTGTGGAAGGCCGCGACCAGCTGCGGCAGGGCCGTCATCTCGATCTTGCGGGCGATGAAGGCACCGATGGAGCCGCCGATGACGATGCCGGCGAGGATGGTGCCGTAGCTCATCACTTCCGGCATGGCGATGGTGGTCAGGATGGCGATCACCATGCCGGCGATGCCGAACATGTTGCCCTGCCGGGCACTGTCCGGCGAGCTGAGGCCCTTCAGCGCCATGATGAAGCAGATGCTGGAGATCAGGTAGAGGACGGCTGAGAAATTCTCGGTCATGTCTGTGTCTCCCGCCTCAGCGCTTTTTCTTGAACATGGACAGCATGCGCTGCGTGACGATGAAGCCGCCGAAGATATTCACCGACGCCAGCACCACGGCACAGAAGCCCATGATCTGGGAAAAGTTCGTCTCTGCCGGGCCGGCGGCGATCAGGGCGCCGACGATGATCACGGAGGAGATGGCGTTGGTCACGCCCATCAGCGGCGAATGCAGTGCCGGTGTGACCCGCCAGACGACGTAGTAGCCGACGAAGCAGGCTAGGATGAAGACCGTGAAAAGCGAGATGAAGCTGTAGGGGCCGGAATGGGCGGCCTCTGTTACTTGGCTGGCGACTCCGCCCGCATCCGTCGCGAATTGCGCCATCTCGCCCGCCAGGCTCGCGGCCTGCTCGGCGAGGGCTTTCGCCTTCTGTTCAATCTGGGTGGCATCCATGATCAGGCATCCCCCTCTTTATCGGAACCGGCCGCGGGCGCTGCCACCGAAGTTGCCGTCGCGGCTTTCGGTTTGGCGGGCGCCTTGGCGGTTTTCGCTGCTGGTTTAGAGGTTGTTTTCGACGCTGCCGGCTTGCGGGCCGCGCGTGGTTTCACTGCAGGTTTTGCCGCTGTTTTCTCCGCGGCGACCGCCTGAACGGCCGGGTGTACGACCTTGCCGTCCTGGGTGATCAGCGAGCCCTTCACGATCTCGTCCTCGAGATTGATCTTCAGGCTCTTGGTCTCGGCATCGTAGAGTGGCGTCAGGAAATTCAGCACGTTCTTGGCATAGAGCGCGCTGGCATCGACGGCGATCCGGCTCGGCACGTTGGCATGGCCGACAATGGCGACGCCGTGCTTGCGCACGACCTTGCCGAATTCGGAGAGCGGGCAATTGCCGCCCTGCTCGACGGCGAGATCGACGATCACCGAGCCCGGCTTCATCGTCTTCACCATGTCCTCGGTGATGAGCACCGGCGCCGGGCGTCCGGGAATCAGCGCCGTGCAGATGATGATGTCCTGTTTCTTGATGGTTTCCGCGATCAGCTCGGCCTGCTTCTTCTTGTAGCCGTCGCTCATCTCCTTGGCATAACCGCCCGCGGTTTCCGCCTGCTTGAACTCATCGTCCTCGACCGCGACGAAGGTGCCGCCGAGGCTTTCGACTTGTTCCTTCGAGGCGGGGCGGACGTCGGTGGCGGAGACCACGGCGCCGAGACGCTTGGCGGTGGCGATGGCCTGCAGCCCGGCAACACCGGCGCCCATGACGAGCACCCGGGCCGGCGGCACGGTGCCGGCGGCGGTCATCATCATCGGAAAGGCGCGGCCGAACTCGTTGCAGGCATCCAGCACGGACTTGTAGCCGGCGAGGTTGGCCTGGCTGGAGAGCACGTCCATGCTCTGCGCCCGGGTGATCCGGGGCACCATCTCCAGCGCGAAGGTGGTGATCTTCTTGGCCGCGAGCGCATCGATCAGCGCCCGGTCCTTGTAGGCTTCCATCAGAGAGATCAGGGTCGCGCCGCTTTTCATCAGGGCGATCTCGTCCGCTTCCTTCTCGACCTCGGCGCCGGGGCCGATCGGCTTGCGGACCTTGAGCACGATATCCGCGCTGCCGAGCGCGTCCTTCGCGGTCTTCACGATCTTCGCGCCCGCGGCCTCGTAGGCCGCGTCCGTGATGGCCGCGCTCAGGCCCGCGCCGCTTTCGATGGAAACATCGAAGCCCATGGCGACATATTTCTTGACCGTATCCGGCGATGCGGCGACGCGCGCCTCGTATGGTCGCCTCTCTTTAGCGATGCCGATTTTCATTCGCGTTTCTCCTGTACGTTCTGCGATCGTTCTCTCGCAGGGCCGACGAAGGCCGAGAGTGCCGCGCTGCAGCAACCATGGCAAGGCCCGGTCTTATCGGATGGTGGATTGTCGCCGGTTTATCTCGACGGCGGCCCGGTCCGCCGCCCGCCTCTCCGCCAGCGTGCGGAAGGCCTTCTTGCATTGCGCGTCCAGCAGGATAAGCCCCTGCGTCTGTGTGACGCGGCTCTGGCAGTCCTGTTTCAGACGGGCCTCGATCGCGTCCCAGGCGGCGGAAATCCACTGCGCTTCGGCCGCGTAGTACCGTTCGCGTTCGGCGATGCTGCTGAAGCTGTCCCGGTGCAGCCGCAGGCGGATCCAGGGCGGGAAGTCGCCCGGCGCCGATTTTGTCTCCCGGGCCGGATAGGGGGCGAATGCAGGATCGATCGCCCCCGGGAGCGTCATGCGCTCCGATAGGCGCATGCTCTTGTTGGGGTGCGCGGCCCTGCGCTGCCGGAAGAAGCCGGCGCCGAAACAGTCGATGACCGGATTGTCGCCATACTCATGCAGCGCGACCAGGCGCGGCGTGGTCAGGGTCAGCGGCGGGCTCTTGCCGCCGGTAATTGTGCAACGCTGCCCTGTCGGCACGGTGTCGACCAGGGTGACCGGCGCGGCATCTCCAGGTTCCGGATTGGGCGGGAAGGCGCCGCTCGGCGGCGGCGGATCGGCGCAGGCGGCCACCAGGAGGGTGACTGCAAGGGCTGCTATCGTCCGGAACGTCATCATGCGCTGCTGTCCAGCCAGATCGTGACCGGCCCGTCATTGATCAGGGAAACCTTCATGTCTGCTCCGAACCGCCCGGTTTCAACCGGCAGGCCCGCCGCTTTCAGGCAGGCGCCGAAATGTTCGACAAGGGCGTCCGCCAGCTCCGGCGCGGCAGCGCCGATGAAGCTCGGCCGGTTGCCCTTGCGTGTATCGGCGGCCAGGGTGAATTGCGAGACGACCAGCACGCTGCCGCCGATATCGGCGACGGAGCGGTTCATTTTTCCGGCATCGTCTTCAAAGATCCTGAGTTTCGCGGTCTTGCCGGCCAGCCGCTCCGCCTCGGCCTGCCCGTCGCCCTCGACGGCGCAGACCAGCGCCAGCAGGCCGGGGCCGATTTCACCGACAGTGGCGCCGTCAATCCGAACGGCGGCTTCACTCACTCTCTGCAACAGCACGCGCATTCCGGATGCTCTCCTGTCTGCCGGTGAACGCGAAACGGGCCGACTCTGAAAGAAACCGAACAGAGCGACACTTCGCGCTCACTCCTCGACGTCGTCGTCCTCGTCATCCTCGACGTCCACCTCGACAGGCACGCCGGGCAATTGCTTGCGGGTGCGGAAGGAGAGGGCGGTTTTCACGTGCGAGACGTTCGGTGCCGGGGTGAGGCGGGTGGTCAGGAATTTCTGGAAGGTGTCCCAGTCCCGGGCGACCACTTTCAGCAGGAAATCAGTCTCCCCGGACAGCATGTGGCACTCGCGCACCTCGGGCCAGTCCTCGACCATCTCCTCGAAGGCGACCAGATCGTCCTCGGCCTGGCTGTTCAGCCCGACAAAGGCGAAGATCGTGACCTTGTAGCCGAGCGCTTCCGGGTTGACGTCCGCGTGGTAGCCGCGGATGAAGCCGGCTTCTTCGAGCGCGCGCACGCGCCGCAGGCAGGGCGGGGCCGATATCCCGGCCCGGTTGGCCAGGTCCACGTTGGTCATGCGCCCGTTATCCTGCAGGTCGCGAAGGATGCGTCGGTCGATACGGTCAAGCTTGACGCGCCGCATGGCGGATGACTCCTGGTTCGATTGAGTGACCGGCAGCGGAAGGTTTCCCTTGCCGGATATTGCAGTGCAGAATAAAGCAAATTGGATCGTTCGCGCAAGATTGTTACACCTCCTTGTCATATTCGTGCGCAAAAATTGTGATGGAGTCCCCCATGGCCTTGCCGCCGGATCTGTCTGCCTGGATCGTCAGCGACGGGACCCGGGGCATGGAGGTGCAGTCGATCGCCCTGGCGCAGGCGCTTGGCGTGATCCCGGAGATGAAGCGCATTCGCCCGTCTCCGCTGTTGCGCGCGTTCCCGGCGCTCGGCACCTGGCGGCTGGTGCCGCCGAGTGCCGGCGGCGCGTCGCTGGCGCCGCCCTGGCCGGATCTCGTCATCGGCTGCGGCCGGCGCAATGCCGGCGCGGTGCTCGCGGTCCGGGCCCGGTCCGGCGGCCGCAGCTTCGCCGTGCAGATCCAGGACCCGCGAATCGACCCGGCGCTGTTCGATGCCCTGATCGTGCCGGAGCATGATCAGGCCCGGGGCGACAATGTGATCGTGACCACGGCCTCCCTGAACGGCCTCGCGTCCCTCGACCTGCGGGCCGAGGCGGAACGGTTCCGGCATCTGATCCGGCCCCTGCCGGGGCCGCGCGTGCTTGTCGCGGTCGGCGGCGGTACCCGGCGGCAGACGGTCGACGAGGCGCTGGCGGACCGGTTCCTCGGCAATCTGGAGCGGCTGATCGACAGCGGTTGCGGCCTGATGATCACGGCCTCCCGGCGGACGCCGGAGCGGCTGGTCCGGGCGCTTTCCACTCTCGCGGAGCGTGAGCCGGCCGCCTGTTTCTGGAACGGGGAGGGGGACAATCCCTATCTCGGTTTCATCGGCGCGGCCGACGTGATCGTGGTGACGTCCGACTCGGTGAACATGGTCTCCGAGGCCTGCTCGTCCGGCAAGGGGGTCTATGTCGCCGATCTGCTGACGCCCGCCGGGCGGATCGCGGCGTTCCACGAGAATCTGCGGAGCCGGAACCTGACGCGCGCCTTCGACGGGTATGTCGAGCCGTTCCTCTATGCACCGCTGAAAGATGCCGAGACGGCGGCGGAATCGCTGCGACCGATGCTGGAACGCCATCTGGAGCGACGCGAGGGCTGAGGAGAAAGTCAGGCGAGATCGTAGAGCGCGGTCACCGTGCTGCCCGCGGTTTCCGCCTCGACAAAGCCGAGCGCGCGATAGAAGGCCCGGGCGCCGGTGTTATCCACCCGGATGAGTGCGCGGATCGTGCGGAAATCCAGCGGCTGCAGCAGCCTCCTCATTTCCGTGAAGAGGGCGGTGCCGGTCCCCCGGCGGGGCGCTTTCAGGCTGACGAAGGTGCTGACGTCGCAGAGCGTCGGTTCCTCCTGATCGGGCAGGCAGTCCTGGATGCCGAGCAGAATATCCGCCGCATCGTCCATCGCCGCCAGATAGACGGACCGGGCAGGCAGTGCCCGGATGAAGCCCTCCTGATCCGGGACCGTCATGGGCCCGGTCATGGCGGTAAGGCCGCCATCCGCGATGATCGGGTTCACCAGGTCTGCAATGGCACCGGCGTCCGACAGGCGCACCGGGCGGATCCGGCAGCCGGTCCCGGCTGCCGTCATGGTTCCGTTTCGCCGGGGCGGGGCACGGCGATACCCAGAATCCGGTCGACATTTTCCCGGTCATTTGCCAGAGGGAACAGCCCGCGCCAGATATTGACCTGCTCGATCCTGTCATGGGGAACGTCGCCGACCCAGAAGGTCGGGTTTTTCTCCTGCACGGTCACATCGAAGCTGTCGAGCATGAACCGGCGGTCGCTTTGTTCGAAGACCTCGGAGGCAAGCCGCCCGACAGGATCGCGCCCGACAAGCGCGACATTGCTGGTTCCGTTCAGCCTGTAACGATAGTCGAGCCTGCCGTCCGGCGCCCTGATCACATCCATCAGGAACAACCAGGGCAGGATATCCCGGGGGACGATCTCCGGCCTGAAATCTGTGCGGGCAGGGATCCCCGGTTCCGCCGCCAGCCCGCGCCAGAACCGGTAGGCGGCACTGGTGAGAGAATCCTCGGGTACGTCCTCCAGCGCGATGCGCTTGAGGGAGAGAAACGTGGGCTTTTTAAAGACAAACAGATCGGGACGGGCCATTCCATCGCCCTCCTGACGATTAGCGGGATTTCCAGCTGTATTTAAATCAAAAATAGTCTAATTGGCGGAAGAGTCTACCTGTCCGGGCATTGTTCTGTCTCGCCTGCCTCGGATCACCGTTCTCCGATGGCTTGCCGGAAGAAACATGCCGCGCCGGCGGGGACCCCCCTCCCGCATGGTTGCAGTACCCAAATGGCAGGTCTGGTCCATTCATTTCCTCAGAGGCCGTTCAGCGCCATTCTGAAATCCTCGATCAGATCGACCTTGCTTTCGATCCCGGCCGAAATCCGGACCAGGCCCTGGCCGATGCCGAGCGCCTGGCGGTCCGCCTCTTCCATCGCCCGGTGCGTGGTTGTGTAGGGATGGGTGATCAGGCTCTTTGTATCGCCGAGATTGTTCGAGATATCGACGATCTTGAGCCCGTTCAGCAGTTTGAAGGCCGCGTCCTTGCCGCCCTTGACGTCGAAGGAGACCAGGGTGCCGAAGCCGCTCATCTGTTGCGCCGCCAGCGCGTGCTGCGGATGCGAGGCGAGTCCGGGATAGATCACCCGCGAGATGGCATCGTGGTTCTCCAGGAACTCCGCGATCGCGAGGGCGTTCTCGGACTGGCGGCGGACCCGGAGGTCGAGGGTCTCCAGGCCTTTCAGCAGGACCCAGGCATTGAACGGGCTGAGACAGCCGCCGGTATGGCGCATGAAGGGCTCGAGATAATCCTTGCGGAATTCCTTCGAGCAGAGCACCGCGCCTCCGAGCGTACGGCCCTGGCCGTCGATATGCTTGGTGCCGGAATAGACCGAGATATCGGCGCCGAGCCGGATCGGCTGCTGCAGGATCGGGGTGGAGAAGACGTTGTCGACGACAACCCGCGCACCGGCCTGCCTGGCGATGGCGACCACGGCTGGAATGTCTATGATTTCCAGGGTGGGGTTGGACGGTGTCTCGAAGAAGAACACCTTGGTGTTCGGCCGGACAGCCGCGCGCCACTGTTCGATATCCGTGCCGTCGACCAGGGTCGCCTCGATGCCGAACTTGGGAAAGATCTTGGTCAGGATATGGTGGCAGGAGCCGAACAGCGCCCGGGCCGAGACCACGTGATCGCCGCTCTTGAGCTGGCAGATCAGCGCGGCCCAGACCGCCGCCATGCCGCTTGCCGTGGCGAAACAGGTCTCCGCGTCTTCCAGCAGGGCCATCCGGTCCTCGAACATCTGGACCGTCGGGTTGCCGTAGCGGGAATAGACGAAGCCGTCTTCCTCGCCATTGAAGCGGGCCTCGGCCGATTCTGGGCTGTCATAGACATAGCCGGAGTTGAGGAACAGGGCCTCTGAGGTTTCGCCGAACTCCGAGCGGTTGGTGCCGCCGCGTACCAGGCGGGTTTCCAGATTCCAGTCGGCGGCCTCGGTGAAGGCGGGATTGATCTTGTCGGTCACAGGTCTGCTCCTTGGTCTCCGTTCGGGCCCACGGGAGCATTCCCGTGGCGCTTTAGCACTTGGTGACGCGGATGCAAGCTGCCCTCAAATCCCGCGGGTCCGATAAGCCGGACCAAGCCTGAAACAAAAAATCCGTCGCGGCGGCGCCGGACGGATCGAGATCCCTCTTTAGCCGCATTTTTAAAGCGCCCGCAATCTGAGTCTCAAATCGGCGCTGAGGACAGCAATAAGCGACAGCCGACCGTACTGTCAAGCGCCCGTCAGCTCCGGCTGGTGAGGATCCTGTCGCTCACGACGCAGAAGAAACAGCCGACCGCGCCGTCGATCCATCGACGCATCCGGCGGCAGAACGCGGCGGCAAGGAGCTTCCGGAAAGATGAGTGTCAGGCATGAGGTGATTCACAATCATCATGCGACAGAAGGCGAGGTATGCCGAGAGAGCGCGGGAAAGCAGCCGTAAAACGAAAGAGGGGGAGCCGGCTGGCTCCCCCTCGAATCCCATGACCTGTCTGCCGGCCGGAACTCACATCACGGCGATACTGAGGATCTCGTAGCTTTTCGCACCGCGCGGCGTTGCCACCTCGGCGCTGTCGCCGACCCGCTTGCCGATCAGCGCGCGCGCGATCGGGGAGGAGGTCGAGATATAGCCCTTCGAGATGTCCGTCTCGTAGGGGCCGACAATGGTGAAGGTCTGCTCTTCGTCCGTATCCTCGTCCGCGACCGCGATAATGGTCCCGAAGGTCACCGTTTCGCCGCCGAGCTTGGCGGTGTCGATGACTTCGGCACGGCTGGTCGCGTCCTCAAGCTCGAGAATCCGGCCCTCGATGAAGCTCTGGCGTTCGCGCGCGGAGTGATATTCGGCGTTCTCGGACAGATCGCCGTGTTCGCGCGCTTCCGCAATCGCCTTGATAATCTCGTACCGTTCCACAGTCTTGAGCTGCTTCAGCTCGGCCTTGAGTCGCTCAAGACCCTGTGCCGTCATCGGAACTTTTTCCATTAAACCGACCTCGGTTTCTCACTCAATTAGCTCAAAAAGTGGCGACCCGCCCCAACACGAAAGAGTCACCGATGGTGTCCGGCCCTACCACCGGTCGTCAAAACGATCCGCTTAGATAGGATTGCAACGGTGCGACTTCAAGGCGCCCCGCCCGCATCGCTTTCATGGCGTGGACAGCTGCCCGGGCGCCTTCGACCGTCGTGTAATATGGAATATTGTGGGTCAGTGCGGTCTGACGCAAGCTGAAACTGTCGGCAATGGCCTGTGTTCCGCCGGTCGTGTTGAACACCAGGTCGACATGCCCGGAGAGCATGTTGTCGACCACATGCGGGCGCCCCTCGAGAACCTTCTTGGTCCTGTCGACCTGCAGGCCGGCCTCTTTCAGGGCATGCGCCGTGCCTTCCGTGGCCAGCAGCAGATAGCCCATTTCCACAAGATCTTTTGCCAGCTTGATGATCGCCGCCTTGTCCTCGTCGCGCACGGACACGAACACCGTGCCGGATGTCGGCAGATGCGTGCTCGCCGCCATCTGGCTCTTGGCGAAGGCCCGGCCGAAATCCTTGTCGATGCCCATGACTTCGCCGGTCGACTTCATTTCCGGGCCGAGGATGACATCGACGCCCGGGAACCGGTTGAACGGGAAGACGGCTTCCTTCACCGCGACATGGTCCGGCATTTTCGTCGGCAGCGGGAAGTCGGCCAGTTTCTCGCCGGCCATGACGCGGCTGGCGATCTTGGCGATCGGCACGCCGGTGGCCTTGGCGACGAACGGCACCGTGCGGCTGGCCCGCGGATTGACCTCGAGGATGAAGACCTCGCCGTCCTTGACCGCGA
This sequence comes from Nisaea sp., assembly GCF_040217065.1. Taxonomy (GTDB): domain Bacteria; phylum Pseudomonadota; class Alphaproteobacteria; order Thalassobaculales; family Thalassobaculaceae; genus Nisaea. Next base: position 206,278 of record NZ_JAVJNX010000004.1, on the reverse strand, counting down.
ACTGGGTGTTCATCAGGCCGACGACCTTCAGACCCTCGGCCAGCAGGGTCGCCTGACGACGGATCTCCTGAATCACGGCTTCCGGCAGGCTTTGCGGCGGCAGGGAGCAGGCGCTGTCGCCGGAATGGATTCCGGCTTCCTCGATATGCTCCATGATGCCGGCGATATAGACCTGGGTGCCGTCGGAGAGACAATCCACATCGACCTCGACCGCACTGCGCAGGAAGCTGTCGACCAGTACCGGGTTCTTGCCCGACACCACGACGGCTTTTTCCATATAGCGGCGGAGCTGGGACGGCTCATGCACGATCTCCATGCCCCGGCCGCCCAGCACGTAGGACGGGCGGATGACAACCGGATAGCCGATGTCGCGGGCGATGGTCTCGGCTTCCTCGACGGTGAAGGCGGTGCCGTTCGCCGGCTGGCGCAGGCCGAGATCGTTCAGCAGCGCCTGGAACCGCTTGCGGTCCTCGGCCAGGTCGATGGCGTCCGGCGAGGTGCCGAGGATCGGAATGCCCGCATCCTCGAGCGCCTGGGACAGTTTCAGCGGGGTCTGCCCGCCAAGCTGCACGATGACGCCCTTCACGGTGCCGTTGGATTGCTCCCTGCGGACCAGCTCGATCACGTCCTCGGCGGTCAGCGGCTCGAAATAGAGCCGGTCCGAGGTGTCGTAGTCGGTCGAGACGGTTTCCGGGTTGCAGTTGACCATGATGGTCTCATAGCCGGCCTCTGACAGCGCATAGGCGGCATGGACGCAGCAATAGTCGAACTCAATGCCCTGGCCGATCCGGTTCGGGCCGCCGCCGAGGATGACGATCTTCTCGGCATCGGTCGGGTCGGACTCGCATTCCGGCGCCTCGAAGCCGTCGCCCTCGTAGCAGGAATACATGTAGGGCGTGGGCGAGGGGAATTCGCCGGCACAGGTATCGATGCGCTTGTAGACCGGGCGGATGTTCAGCGCATGCCGGGCTGCCGTGACGGCGGCCTCTTCCGAGCCGGTCAGCTCGCCCAGCCGGGCGTCGGAGAAACCCATTTTCTTCAGCCGGGCGAAATCCTTTGCGAGGGTCGGCAGGCCGGCATCGCGGACTTCCGCTTCGACCGCGACAATATCCTCGATGTGACGCAGGAACCAGGGATCGAAGTGGCAGGCATTCTGGATTTCCTGCAGGGAGAGACCCGCCCGGAAGGCCTGGGCGACCCGCAACAGCCGGTCCGGGGTCTGTTCGCTCAGTGCGGCCATCACCCGCTCCCGGCCGACGCCGTCGCTGTCGATGCCGGGCATATCCACTTCATTCAGACCTGTCAGCCCGGTTTCCATGGAGCGCAGCGCCTTCTGCAGGCTCTCCGGGAAGCTCCGGCCGATGGACATGGCCTCGCCGACCGACTTCATCGCCGTGCTCAGCAGCGGCACCGCGTTCGGGAATTTCTCGAAGGTGAAGCGCGGGATCTTGGTGACGACATAATCGATGGTCGGCTCGAAGCTCGCGGGAGTCGCGCCGCCGGTGATGTCGTTGCTGAGCTCGTCCAGCAGGTAGCCGACGGCGAGCTTCGCGGCGATCTTGGCGATCGGGAAGCCGGTTGCCTTGGAAGCCAGCGCCGAGGAGCGGGAGACGCGCGGGTTCATCTCGATGATGATCAGCCGGCCGTTCTCCGGATTCACTGCGAACTGGACGTTGGAGCCGCCGGTCTCGACGCCGATCTCGCGCAGCACCGCGATGGAGGCGTCGCGCATCCGCTGGTATTCCTTGTCGGTCAGCGTCATCGCCGGGGCGACGGTGATGCTGTCGCCGGTATGCACGCCCATCGGATCGACATTCTCGATGGAGCAGATGATGATGCAGTTGTCCGCTTTGTCGCGGACCACTTCCATCTCGTACTCCTTCCAGCCGAGCACGCTTTCCTCGACCAGCACCGAGCTGACCGGAGAGGCGCGCAGGCCGTTGCGGATGATCTCTTCGTATTCCTCGACATTGTAGGCGATGCCGCCGCCTTGACCGCCAAGGGTGAAGGACGGGCGCATGATGGCCGGCAGGCCGACATGGGACAGCGCATCCATCGCTTCCTCGATCGTGTGCACGAGGCTCGAGCGCGGGGAGTCGAGGCCGATCTTGTCCATCGCGTCGCGGAACAGCAGCCGGTCTTCCGCCTTCTCGATGGCTTCCAGCTTGGCGCCGATCAGCTCGACCCCGTATTTCTCCAGCGTGCCGTCCTTGGACAGCGCGATCGCCGTGTTCAGCGCGGTCTGTCCACCCATGGTCGGCAGCAGGGCGTCCGGCCGTTCCTTCTCGATCACGCGCGCGACCATCTCGGGGGTGATTGGTTCGATATAGGTGGCGTCGGCGAGACCCGGATCGGTCATGATCGTCGCCGGGTTCGAGTTCACCAGGATGACCCGGTAGCCTTCCTCCTTCAGCGCCTTGCACGCCTGAGCGCCGGAATAGTCGAACTCGCAGGCCTGACCGATGACGATCGGCCCGGCGCCGATGATCATGATGGACTGGATATCTGTACGTTTTGGCATGGCGCCGCTCAGCTTTCCTCGTCGATCAGATCGACAAACCGTTGGAAGAGATAATGGCTGTCCTTCGGCCCGGGAGAGGCCTCGGGATGGTACTGTACGGAGAAGACCGGGCGGCCCTTTAGGCGGATGCCCTCGATCGAACCGTCGAACAGCGAGCGGTGGGTCACCTCCACACTGTCCGGCAGGCTGCCTTCGCTGATGACGAAGCCGTGGTTCTGCGAGGTGATCTCGACCTTGCCGGTGGTCAGATCCTTCACCGGGTGGTTCGCGCCGCGATGGCCCTGGTGCATTTTCTCGGTCCTGGCGCCGAGGGACAGGGCCAGCATCTGGTGCCCGAGGCAGATGCCGAAGACCGGCTTGCCGCTCTCCACCAGCTTGCTGATTTCCGCGACCGCATATTCCCCGGTCGCCGCCGGATCGCCGGGGCCGTTCGCCAGGAAAATGCCGTCCGGCTCATGCGCCAGAATGTCACTGGCCTTGGCGTCGGCCGGGACCACGGTGACCCTGCAGCCGAGGCTGGCAAGATTGCGCAGGATATTCCGCTTGGCGCCGAAATCCATGGCCACGACATGGCGCTTGATTGCGGGCTCGACCTCGAAGCTGTCGTCACCGTTGATGCCGTCGCGGGCAAATTCCCAGGTGCCTTCGCGCCACTGATAGGTCTGCCGGCAGGAGACCTGGATCGCCAGGTCCATACCTTCGAGGCCGGGCCATTCCTGCATCTTCAGCCAGAGCGCGTCGAGATCGAACTGGCCGTCCGGCGCGTGCACGAGGCAGCCCGTCGGCGCCCCGCCGTCACGGATCCGCCGGGTCAGGCGCCGCGTATCGACGCCGCTGATACCCGGCAGATCGAAGCTCTTCAGCCACTCGTCGAAATGCCGTTCTGAGCGGTAGTTCGACGGCTCGGTCAGGTCGGCGCGCAGCACCAGGCCGAGAGCGGCCGGCGTCGTGGTCTCGACATCCATTGAATTGGCGCCGACATTGCCAATATGGGGGAAGGTGAAGGTAATGATCTGCCCGGCATAGGAGGGATCGGTCATGATCTCCTGATAGCCAGTGAGCGAGGTGTTGAAGCAGACCTCGCCGACACGAACCGTCGCTGCCCCCAACCCTCGGCCCCAGAACAGGGTACCGTCCGCAAGCATCAGCAGGGCGGTCGCTCCGTCCGGTTTGGCCGCGGAGGAAAAGTCAGGCTTTGCATGTTTGGCGGTCAGAGGCTGCGCCATTGCGGATATCCCTCATAAATCGCTGCGGTTCCGGCATGCGTGAACCGCGGAGGATCTGAAGTGATGTCCGCTTGCTCGACAGGTTAATGTCAATTCAGGCCAGGCCGGGCGCTTCGGTGGCGCTTTGATAAAGAAAGCCGTGCCGCAGGTCAAGGGACTTGTTTTGTGTATAATTCAACAAAAACAATAAGTTAAGAAATGTGCCTTGCGTTTTGTGCCGCGATGTCGAAGGTGTAGGCGAATTCGCGAGCCGGTCTGTTGAGAAACCCGCCGCGAAAAGGCTAGGGGTATATTGAAAATGTTACGCGCCGCATTCAGTGACGCCTTGAAAGAGGCTTTGAAATCGAAGGATCAGTGTGCCGTCAGCACCATCCGGCTGATTATGGCTGCTATGAAGGACCGTGATATCGCCGCCCGGACGAGTGGGCCGGGCGAGGGTATCGGCGATGATGAGATCCTCTCCATGCTGCAGACCATGTTGAAGCAGCGGACCGAGTCCATCCGGATGTATGAAGAAGGCGGACGGCTGGAGCTTGCCGAGCAGGAAAAGTCCGAGATGGAAGTCATCCGGCGTTTCATGCCACAGCAGCTTGACGAGGCCGAGACGGCCGAGGCGGTCGAATCCGTGGTGCAGGAAATCGGCGCCCGCGAGCTCAAGGATATGGGCCGCACCATGGCCGCTCTGAAAGAGCAATATGCCGGCAGGATGGACTTTTCCAAGGCCAGCGGCATTGTCCGGCAGATGCTTGCATAGGTCTCCGTCCATAGGTCTCCGTCCGGGATTGTTTTTGACCGGGACGCCTCTGAGGTTCACTATCCCTGACCCGCTCCGCGAGGGCAGAACAATGTGCTGTGTCCGATGAGCTTTCCGCCACAATTCCTTGATGAATTGAGGACCCGACTACCGGTTTCCGAAGTTGTCGGCAGACGTGTGACTCTGCAACGGCGCGGGCGCGAGTTCATCGGCCTCTGCCCCTTCCATTCCGACAGCAAGCCGTCGATGAATGTGGTCGACGACAAGAATTTCTATCACTGCTTCGCCTGCGGGGCGCATGGCGACATCATCAAGTTCGTGATGGAAAACGAGGGGCTGGCCTTTCCGGAGGCGGTCGAGAAGCTGGCCGACATGGCCGGTCTCGAGGTGCCCAAGGAAACCCCGGCCGAGCGTGAGCGATCGAAGCAGCGCAACACCCTGCACGATGTCCTTGAGCATGCCTGCAACTGGTTCGAGCAGAAGCTCGCCGGGCCGGGAGGGGCGGAAGCGCTCGATTATCTGCGCGGCCGCGGCCTGTCGGCCAAGACCATCGGGCATTTTCGTCTTGGCTGGGCGCCGGACAGCCGCACGGCGATGACCCAGTCCATGAAGGCGGAGGGCATCGACGAGGCCCTGCTGATCGAGGCGGGATTGCTGCGCAAGCCGGAAGGCGGCGGCGATGCCTATGACTATTTTCGCGGCCGGATAATATTCCCGATCACGGACCGGCGCGGCCGGGTGATCGCTTTCGGCGGCCGCATTCTCGGTGACGGGCAGCCGAAATATCTGAACTCTCCCGACACGCCAGTCTTTCACAAGGGGCGGGTGCTTTATGGCCTCGCGCAGGCGCGGGAAGCGGCCCGCAAGTCGGAAGAGATCATTGTCGCCGAAGGCTATATGGATGTCATCGCACTGGCCCAGGGCGGTTTCGAGCAGGCCGTGGCCCCGCTTGGCACGGCCCTGACCGAGGACCAGATCGCCGAGCTCTGGAAACTGGCGAACGAGCCGATCGTCTGTTTCGACGGGGACACTGCCGGCATGCGCGCTGCCTCCCGCGCCGCCGACCGGGCGTTGCCGATGCTGAAGCCGGGCCACTCGTTGCGCTTTGTCACCCTGCCCCAGGGACAGGATCCGGACGATCTGATCAGCCAGCATGGCTCCAAGGCGATGCGTGACGTGCTGGACGGAGCGGTGCCGCTTTCCGATTTCATCTGGCGCCAGGAACTGGCCGCCCAGCCGGTCACCACACCGGAGCGGATCGCGGATTTCCAGACCCGCATGCGGGCCCGGATCCGGGAGATCGGCGAGCGCACCGTGCAGGAAGGTTATGCGGATATGGTCGAGAACCGGATCCGCGAGATGCGTCGCGCCGGTCGCGCGGAAAGCGGCGGTTTCAGGCGCGGGGACCGGCGGGGCGGTTTCAACTCGTCCTACAAGACGGCGTCGTTTGCCCATGGCCACCGGTCCACTATTCCCGCTGTCATGGCGAACCGGCAGCAACAAATCGTGCTTGCGGCGCTGATAAATCACCCGGGCCTGATTGATGAGCTTGGCGAGGCTGTGGGCGCGCTTTCCTTCGCCGATCCCTTCCTTGACAAGCTCCGCCAGCAGATCATAGAGATTGCGTTGGACGATCCAGGACTTGACTCTGACGGATTAATTTCCCATTTGACGCGGTTGGGGTTATCGGACGCCTGCAAGGGGCTTCTCAGTGGGGATACACTAGGCCACGCGGCATTCGCGCGGCGGAATGCGTCGCTTGATCAGGCGCGCGCGGGACTGACAGAACTGCTGGCACGGATCGGGAAGTCTCATCTTGAGGCGCAATTGGCCGATGCCGAACGGGCCGTGGCTGAAGAATTTAGCGAAGCGAGCTGGAACAGGCTGGCGTCCCTGAGATCGGCGCTGGCATCTTTGAATTCCAGTTCCGCACTCGAAGAGACCGACATGAGTCGGTCATAAGATAACGGCGGGTCGCCCCCGGTTGGGGCGATGGCGCATTTGGAGAGGTCGACGAACGAATGGCGAAGCAATCGCTGGCGAACGAAGACGAGACCCGGGACCGCGAAGAGAATAATGCGGATGGCCCGCTGATCGACAATGTCAATCAGACTGTCAAGAATCTGATCAAAAAAGGCAAGGAGCGCGGCTACCTCACCTATGACGAGGTGAACGCGGCACTGCCCCAGGAGGAGATGTCCTCCGAACAGATCGAGGATGTGATGTCCGCCCTCAGCGAGATGGGCGTCAATGTCGTCGAGAACGAGGAACCCGAAGAGAGCGGCCCCGAGCCCAAGGCCGAGGACGAGAAAGCCGTTGCCGGCAACGTCGCGGATGACGATGTCGGCCGGACCGACGATCCGGTGCGGATGTATCTGCGCGAGATGGGCAGTGTCGAGCTGCTGTCGCGCGAAGGCGAAATCGCCATCGCCAAGCGAATCGAGGCCGGCCGCGAAATGATGATCGGCGGCATCTGCGAGAGCCCGCTGACCATCAAGGCGCTGATCCAGTGGCGCGACGCGCTGAAGGAGGAAAAGGTTCTCCTGCGCGACGTCGTTGATCTCGATGCGACCTATGGCGGCAGCCCGGAAGGCGCCATCGCGGCCGCGGCAAAGACCGCGGACGGCGAGAGCGACAAGAACGGGGCCAATACCGAGGACGGCGCCGCCGGTTCGAAAGATGACGAGACCGCGTCGGACGAGGAGGAGACCAAATCAAAGGAGGATGAGTCCTCGTCGGTGGTCGACGAGTCCGAGGCGGAGGAGGATGATTCCAAGTCCAATGTCGACACCTCGACCCGCGATTCAGCGGAAGATGACGAGGATGACGACGGCGAAGACAACAATATGTCCCTGTCCGCCATGGAAGCGGCCCTGACGCCCCAGGTGCTGGCAACCTTCGACCAGATCGCCGAAACCTACGGCAAGATGAAGAAGGTTCAGGACAAGCGCCTGCAGCGCCTGCAGAAGGGCGAGGAACTGACCGCCCAGAGCGAGCGCCGCTACGAGAAGCTGCGTGAAGAGCTGGTCGAGCTGATGGAAGGCGTCCGGCTCAACAATGGCCGTATCGAAGCGCTTGTCGAGCAGCTCTACAACCTCAACCGTCATCTGGCCGGCATGGACATGCGCATGCTGAAGATGGCGGAAAAGGCCGGGGTCGATCGGGCCATGTTCCTGAAGGAGCATTTCGGCAACGAGCTGGCCCCGGACTGGGCAGAGCGGGTTGGCGGCCTTTCGGGCAAGGGCTGGAGCAAGTTTGTCGAGCGCAATGCTGCCGAGATCGCGAAGATCCGTGACGGCATGTCCGCCGTCTCCGAGGATGCCGGCCTGCCGATCGGTGAATTCCGCCGTATCGTCCAGACCGTGCAGAAGGGCGAGCGCGAGGCGAGCCGGGCGAAGAAGGAAATGGTCGAGGCGAATCTGCGTCTCGTGATCTCCATCGCCAAGAAATATACCAACCGCGGCCTGCAGTTCCTGGACCTGATCCAGGAAGGCAATATCGGCCTGATGAAGGCCGTCGATAAGTTCGAATATCGCCGCGGCTACAAGTTCTCGACCTACGCCACCTGGTGGATCCGGCAGGCCATCACCCGGTCCATTGCGGATCAGGCGCGGACCATCCGTATCCCGGTGCATATGATCGAGACGATCAACAAGCTGGTCCGCACCTCGCGGCAAATGCTGCACGAGATCGGCCGCGAGCCGACCCCGGAAGAGCTGGCCGAGAAGCTGGTCATGCCGCTGGAGAAGGTCCGCAAGGTCCTGAAGATCGCCAAGGAGCCGATCAGTCTCGAGACGCCGATCGGCGACGAGGAGGACAGCCACCTCGGCGATTTCATCGAGGACAAGAACGCGGTGCAGCCGCTCGATGCTGCCATTCAGGCCAACCTGCGCGAGACCACGACCCGTGTGCTTGCCAGCCTGACGCCGCGGGAGGAGCGCGTGCTGCGCATGCGCTTCGGCATCGGCATGAACACCGATCATACGCTCGAGGAAGTCGGCCAGCAGTTCAGCGTGACCCGTGAGCGTATCCGGCAGATCGAGGCGAAGGCGCTGCGCAAGCTGAAGCATCCGAGCCGGTCGCGGAAACTCCGGAGCTTCCTGGATTATTGATGTCTTGCCCGGGCCCGGCATATCGCTGTCGGGCGGGCGATCCAGAGGCGGTTTTTGAAAAGGCGGTGCCCTCCGGTGCCGCCTTTTTCATTGCCCGACTTCGAGAACGGACTGGAATGGCGGTGCCGCGACGGACCGCCGTGCCGGAAAGATGATGGAGATTGTGGTGCCCTCGCCGGGAGCGCTGACGCATTCCAGTTCCGCCTGGTGCAGTTCCGTCAGGCGCTTGACCAGGGCGAGCCCGAGGCCGGCTCCCTCGGCCTTGCGCACCATGTTTGAACTGCCCTGCATGAAAGGCTCGAAAGCAAGGGCCTTGGTTGCGGCATCCATTCCGGCGCCGGTGTCGGAGACGGTCAGCCGCACACGGCCGTCTTCCTGCAGTTGACCCGACAGTTCGATACGCCCGCCCTGTGGCGTGAATTTCACGGCGTTGGTCAGCAGGTTGATAATGATCTGCCGTATCCGCCGCGCATCTGCCTTCAGGGCGTGGCTCTTCAGGTTGATATTGGTGATGATCTCCAGGCCCGCCGCGCCCGCCTGGTCGGAGATCATTCTCACGCAATCCACGCCAAGCTGTTCCAGGTCGAGGGCTTCGTCGCGCACCGCTTCTCCGCGGGCCTCGATGACGGACAAATCAAGCACATCGCCGATCAGGCTCAGCAGGTGATGGCCGCTTGACTGGATATGCTCCGCATATTCGACATAGTTCCGGTTTTCGATCTTACCGAGGACTTCTCTCACGATCATTTCGGAAAACCCAATGATCGCGTTCAGGGGGGTGCGGAGTTCGTGGCTCACACCGGCGAGAAAGCTGGTCTTGGCGGAATTGGCGAATTCTGCCTCTTCCTTGGCGTGCCGGAGCCCGATCTCTGCCTTCTTGCGTGCGGTGATGTCCGCGAGGATTGTGCAGTACGCATAGATGGTGCCGGTATCGTCCCGGAGTGGGAATGTGACGCCGAGGAAGGCTCTCTCCCCCTTGACCGTCGGGACGGTCAGCTCGACGGCCGTCCCGTCCTCGCGATCCGCTGCCGATTTCTCGAAGGCCCTGATCTCCTGAACAAATTCCTCCGGAAACAGACCCTCGTTCGCCTCGCCGATCACCTGCTCCTTCCGGAGGTCGAATATCGACAGGAATTCTGCATTCGCGATGATGTAACGACCGTCCAGGTCCTTGGCGAAAATGGCTGCCGGCGCCCGGTCAATGACCGATTCTGCCCGATACTCGCTCTCCCGGAACGCACTGAAGACCCGTTCGATGGTATCGCCCAGGCTGTTGAATTCGCGCATCGGGCCTGACTGGAATTGCGGAATATGGCCACCGCCCTCGATCGTTGCCGCGACGGCGTCCGCATAGCGCGACAGCTCGGAAAGTGAGCGCATGGTGACCAGCCAGATGAACCCGCTGAGGACGGCCGCCAGAACGATGACCAGGCCGATGATGACGGGGAGCAGGCGGAGATATGTGGCCGTGAGGTCCGAAACCGGATTTGTGGAGCGGATCGCTTTGATAACCGCTTCTGGGCCGCCAGCCGAGACAGAAAAGGGGATCGTAATTTTCGTTGCGGTCGGCGGCTCTCCGTTTTCGGTGACGCCGGGGCGGCCACGCGCGGAGAGTTCCGCGACTACCTTGTTGTCCACCAGCAGGGCAATGGCTGTAAGGTCCGTATCCTCCATGAGCGCGCGCAAAACGTGTGGATTGTCGTTCAGGATGACGCCGCCGAAAAGCCGTCCGGTAACGGCCCGGCTTATCGGGTCGATGATCTGCAGACCGCTGACAAAAGCGGTAATTGTGGCGCCGTCGGCGGTCTGGACCGCAAATAACCGTGGGGATTCAGGCAACGGGCCGGCCGCAGCGTCGCGGACAAGCAGGGCACTGTTGTAAGGGCTTGAGCTAACATCAATGATTCGTCCGCCGTCGCCGGGATCGACGAAAAGAATGTCGAGCTCGCCGCTGTCCAGTTCGAAGAAAGCCTTGCCGAGGAGTTCCTCGACGGCGCTGTTGTTTCCCTCTCTCAGCCCGGCAACCAACGCACTGTTGTGCGACAGGACGCTCAGAAAATTCTCCAGGTGTTCGAGATGCGTTCTGAAATGCAGTTCCGTAAACCGGCGGTAGTGCTGATTGTGCCGCTCCAGCTCTGCGTCGAGGGTCTGGCTTGCAAACCAGAAGCCGAGCCATACAACAATGGAGGAAATAGCCAGCATGGCCCCAAAGGCGGCGGCAGCTATAATCGTCGAGTATCTGAAGTCGCGGCGCATCAAAATGACTATTACCTTGAGTACCGGAACGCGCGGTCGATCAGTGTCTCGAGCATGTCGTCCGAGGTTGTTTGGTCCACCATGGAAAACGCGCCGGAATAGACCTGAGGGATGTTGTGCATCTCACCTTCCATGGTCATCCGGACAGCCTCGGCCATCGCAATGCCATTGTCGTCATTCATGCGCATTACCGTAAAATCGATTTCATGGTTACGGATGGCCGCCAGCTCGCTGCTGCCGCCGCCCCAACCGTTGACCGTGACGGCTCCCAGCAGGTCAAGTTCGCCCAACGCGTCTGAAATACCATGGGCGATGTCCGTCGATGCGGCAAAGACGAAGCTGAAATCCGTGTCCGTCCCAAACAGGTCCAGCGCCGCCTTGCGGGCGCGGGTCCGGTCGAAACCGACATAATATTCTGCACCGAGTTCGTAGTCTGTCAGCGCGGAAATCCTTCTTTTGAATGTTCCGCCGCGCATTTCGCTGACATATCCGACAGGCCCGTAAAATATCGCATATCGCGCATTCTTGCCGGCCCGCCTGATATGCTCGTCCGCAAGCATTCTTGAGCCGACACCGTGGTCGAAGCCGACATAGAGCAGCGGTGACGGCGGGCCGAGATCGGTCAGTGGGGTCGTGATGTTCTGCAGGATCACTTTCGTGTGCCCGGCGGTCAGAACCCGGGAAATCATGCCTTTATGTCTCAAGGCGTCGAGCGTGAAGATGAGGAAATCCGGCTTTTCCCGGAGGACTTTACCGATGGTCTGCTCCTGCAGGCCCGGATAGATAATGTGAACCGTGACAGGGGTGTCGACCGGCCTACCAAGAGGCATTGCCGCTTTCTGGACCAGTTCCGCGAAGGCCGCAGACTTGCCCCTTTCGTCAGGATTGGCCCTGAGAAACGCCTCCAGTTCGATGAACTGCTGATCACCTTGCGCCACAACCGGTGCGGGACCGAATGATCCTGCAATCAGAGCTGAGGCCAGTGTCAGGATATTGAGTAGTTTCCGCACGCGTCGCTCCCTATGGATGCCGGTCCACGGGTTTGCCTTTCGCACAGTCTACATGAGTGTACTCGGCGACGCACGCGTCGCGCGTGCTGTTTTCGACTTGGCGTTGTGGAGGTTCGGGTGAATGGGGTGATTTCCGGTTACCTGACCAATCGCAAATCCCATTGCGGCATGCCTGACCAGGGTGTCAAAGTCGCCGCAGTGCAATATAGGAGATGCAAGGTGAGGCTTCGGAAGCGGAACTGGGTCCCGGACGGACCGGAGGCACGGACCGGAAGACTGGCAGAGCAGACGGCCGGCGATAGCGCCGACACGATCGCAAGCCGGATCGACGCACTGATCATGCGCAACCGGGAAATCCACGAACGTGACTGTTTCAACCTGAACCCGGCGACCAACGTGATGAACCCGCGCGCCGAAGCGGCCCTCGGCGCCGGGCTCGGCAGCCGGCCGTCGCTTGGCTATCCCGGCGACAAGTACGAGATGGGGCTTGAGGCAATCGAGGAAATCGAAGTCATCGCCGCCGAGCTGGCGGCGGAAGTCTTCGATGCCGGCTTCGCCGAGATCAGGGTGCCGTCTGGTGCCATCGCAAATCTTTACGGCTTCATGGCGACCTGCAAACCGGGCGACGCCATCATAGCGCCGCCGGCCTCGATAGGCGGTCATGTAACCCATCTCAGCGCCGGTTGTGCCGGTCTCTATGGCCTCGAGATCAACGAGGCGCCGATCGACCCGGACAATTTCACCATCGATCTGGACGGGCTCAGGGAAATGGCCGCGCGGGTCCGTCCGAAGCTGATCACCGTTGGTGGCAGTCTGAATCTCTTCCCCCACCCCGTCGCTGGTGTGCGCGAAATAGCGGATGCGGTCGGGGCCAAGGTGATGTTCGATGCCGCACATCAATGCGGCATGATCGCCGGCGGCGCCTGGCCGAACCCGCTGAAGGAAGGCGCTCACTTCATGACCATGAGCACCTACAAGAGCCTCGGAGGTCCGGCGGGCGGGCTGATCGTCACTGACGATGCCGCGCTTGCCGAGACGTTGGATGCTATCGCCTTTCCCGGCATGACGGCGAATTTCGACGCCGGCAAGTCGGCCGCGCTCGCCATCACCCTGCTCGACTGGCGCGTATTCGGCGCTGCCTACGCGTCCGAGATGGTCGCGGTCAGCAAGGCCTTCGCCGCCGCGCTTGCCGAGGGCGGCCTGCCGGTGCATGCGGCCGAGCGCGGTTTCACCGGCTCGCACCAGTTCGCCGTCGAGGCTGCGGCGTTCGGCGGCGGCCAGACGGCCTCGAAGAAACTCTATGAAGCAGGCTTTCTCGCCTGCGGTATCGGCCTGCCCATTGCGCCGGTGGACGGCGATCTGAACGGACTGCGCATCGGAGTGCCGGAGCTGGTCCGCTGGGGTGTCGGCGTGGCGGATGTGCCGGAGATTGCGGTCTATGTGATCCGTGCACTGAAGGCGAACGATCCGTCGGCGCTGGCACCCGAAGTGGCGGCCCTGCGGAAGCGGTTCGACAGGATCCACTTCATCCGGGACTGATGCGAGACCCTAGAAAGCGACCGCGACCGCTGCCAGGACGCCGAGCCAATAGTGAAGGAGTGTGACGCCGACCAGGTTCTTCTGCCGCAAATACACGTAGCCGAAAATGATGCTGGCAAAGAACGTGATCACGACGGCATCGACGCCGAATGTCAGGTGCAGGGACGCGAAAATCGTACTGGTCAGCAACACGGCCCGGTGGCCCCTGGTGTCGTCGAGGAATTTCTGGAACAGCCCCTGAAGCAGGCCGCGCGAGCCGACTTCCTGCACGACCGTGTGCAGAAAATACTGAATGAGGAAGAACGTATCGACACTTGCGCCGGGCGCGTTTCCTGCCGATTCCGGCTTGAACCAGACAAGGTAGATGGCGACGGGAATGGTGATGAGCACGCAGATGACGACCGTTTCCCGGAGCGATTGCCATAATCCTTCCCGCCTGATGCCCAGATCGGCCAGCGGGATACGCATCATTCTTATGATCAGCAGGCACGGAATGGCCAGAAAGACGACGGTCTGCCAGGAAAAGCCGGGATCGTATATGTCCTGTACGTAGTCTTCGGCAACCAGATAGAACAGCGTCGTCGAGATCATGTAGATCGCGATGGTGAAGATCAGGAAGTATCCGAACTGATTCTGGATCGTCTTGATTTCCAGCTGCTTGCGAAGCGAGGCGAGCATTTCATCGCTGAGGCTGCGCGCCCGCTTGACGACAACGGAGGCAAGCGCGCCTTTCAGCTCACCAATGACCATCGGGGCATTTGCGGCATTCTGCAGGGCGTCCGCCGGGATCATGATCAGCGTGCAGGGCGTTGTCGCCCGGACGGATGCCGACCGGCTCCCGCCGTCGAGGAATGCCAGCTCGCCGATACAGTCCCCGGCAGCGATGGAATTGAGGACAACAGTCTCTCCGTCACTGGACTCCCTGACGGCATCGGCCGCACCGGACACGAACAGGAACAGATCCGTCTTTTCGTCGCCTTCGCGGACAATCAGCTCGCCTGGCGAGACTTCCGTCATTCTTGAAACGGAGGCGATCGCTTGTATGGTTTCCGGGCTGAGTTTCGCGAAAGTAGGATGCGCGCCGAGGGTTTGAGCAATGTTCTGGGATACGTCTTCCATGAAGACCTTCGGATCAAATTCGTGAAACGGGGACGGATATCCGCCCATCGTAGCGGTTATTGTCAACCGGACAATGCCACAGACCAAACCGCGAGAGTTGAATAACCTTTCGTGATAGGGCTTCCGGAACGTCGATCTGAATTTTGGGTATGAGTTTGAAAAGCAAACAGAATGTTCTGATCATCAATGCCTATTTCGATCCTTGGCGTTCCGCGACGCCGACGCGCTGGTTCATCCCGCGGGCGATGGCGCCGTACTATCTGGCGGGGTATTTCAACGCGGATCTTGTTGATGTGCGTGTCTGGGACGAGGTGTTCCACGGCGCGCTGCTGGATACCCGGCTGTTCGACTGGCCGGACATGGTCATCTTCACCGGCCTGACGGCGGCCTTCGATCGGGCGCATCAGCTTTCCGCCTATTTCAGGAACGCCAATCCATCCGTTGTCACGGCCATCGGCGGCCCGATTGCCCGGGCCCTGCCCAGCCTGTGTGCCGAGACCTTCGATTATGCCTGCCAGGGTGACGTCGAGGAGATGGCACAGGTCATCGCGGAGGCGTTCGGTCGGTCCCATATCTCCGAAACCGGCGCGCCGCGGTTCGATCTCGCCGTGCCCTCGATGGGACTGGGTTATCTGGAGACGACGAAGAATTGCAATTTCGCCTGCTCGTTCTGCTCCCTGACCGGGGAGCAGAGGAAATATGTCTCCCATTCGGAGCAATCCATCACGCACCAGCTCGACGCCATGAAGCGCGTGCTGGGCGTCATGGTTCTGGACAACAATTTCTACGGCAACAACCGGCAGAGCTTCGAGCGCCGCGTCGAGCTGATCGGCGAGCGCTGGCGGGCAGGGCAGTTTCGCGGCTGGGGCGCCCTCGTCACCGGGGATTTCTTCAAGCGCGCGGAGAATGTCGCCCTGATGGCCCGGAACGGCTGCAAGGCCGTGTTTTCCGGCGTGGAATCCCTTGATCCCGAGGTTCTGAAATCCTTCAACAAGAAGCAGAGCGTGACGTCGGACCCGCGTGCCTTGACCAAGCTGTGCGCCGAGAACGGCATGTTCTTCGATTATGGAATGATCGCCGACTTCTCCCAGCAGACCATCGCGGAGGTGGACAGCCAGTTAAACGCGGTGCTGGACGATCCGACCATCCCCCTGCCTGGACTGCTGTCTCTGACCATTCCCATTCTGGGCACACCCTATTTCGACGAGGCGGCCCGGGCCGGCCGCCTGATGCCCGACCTTCTGCTCAGCGACATGGACGGGCAGAAAGTCGTCGAATGGCCGATGGAGCCGCTCGAGAAAGTCGTGCCCTTTGTCGCCGATCTCATGCAATTCAAGGGCCGTAAACGCGCTCTGGCCCGCCATGCGGTGAGGCACGCCTGGCACTGGCGCAGGCATTTCGACTGGGATCAGACGGCCCTGGCGATGATCCGCCCTTTGCATCGCTTCGGCGGCAAGATCAATCTCGGTAACATCCGGCAGATGAGCCAGTCCCGCAAGGAGCCGCCGCTGACCTATTGCGCGATGAGCGATGGCTTGCGCACGGCCTACACGCCGCTGGTCCCGCTGCCGTCCAAGTTCGAGAAGTGTTTCGAGCCTCTGAAGATCACCGATGCCGAGGGCGGGCTGACGGAAGAGCTTCTGACGGCACGGGCGAAAACCACAAATGTCGCGCTGGCCAGTTAAGGCCCGGTTTTCTGTGACGTTTGCGCGGCGACGGCATTATCGAGAAATTGCCGTGTGCAGGCAGCCCAGCTGTATTTGAGAGCCCAGGCCCGGCACCGGTCCGCCGGGATTTGCAGGGCGTCCAGGGCGGCCTGGCCAAGGTCTTCGGAGAGAATGCCGGTGCCGCTGTCGCCGATGACATCGCGCGGTCCCATGACCGGATAGGCGGCAACCGGAATGCCGCAGGCCAGCGCCTCAAGCAGCACCAGACCGAACGTGTCCGTCAGCGAGGGAAAGACGAAGACGTCGGCGCTGGCAAAATGCCTGGCCAGATCCTCGCCCGATTTGGCGCCAGTGAAATGGACCTCCGGATAGTCCGCGCGGAGGCTGGCAAGCTGCGGGCCGTCGCCAACGACGACTTTCGAGCCGGGCAGGTCCAGATCCAGGAAGGCCTTGATGTTCTTCTCGACCGAAACACGCCCGACATTGATAAAGATCGGCCTCGGCAGATCCGGCGGCAGCACGGAGTCGTCCCTCGGGCGAAACAGATCCGCATCCACCCCGCGCGACCACATCCTCAGGTTCCGGAAACCCCGGCTCTCAAGGTCCTGCCTGAGTGTTTCCGTCGCCACCATGCAGCCGCCGCCGAGATTGTGGAATCTGCGGAACCAGGCATAGAACCAGGAAACCGGAAGCGGCCAGCGTGCCTCCACATATTCCGGAAAGCGTGTGTGATACCCGGTTGTGTACGGCATCCCCATGCGGCGCGCGGCCGCGGCCGCCAGCAACCCGAGCGGGCCTTCGGTGGCGATATGCAGATGCTCGCAGTCATACGCGGCCATGCGCCGCTGAACGGCCCGGCGATGGGTCAGGGACAGCCGGATGTCGGGATAGGTCGGGCACGGGATGGTCGCGAATTCCTGCGGCGACAGGAATTCGACCCGGACATCCATCTTCTCAAGCTCGCGGGCTGTCCATTGCAGGGAACGGACAACACCGTTGACCTGGGGAAGCCAGGCATCCGTGACGATGAGTATCGATGTCATGTTTCAACCCTAGAAAACGCGCTTGTCATATTCCGGGTCGAGAGCGGGCTCGGAATAGTGCTCCAGCGCCTGCGACAGCTCTTCCCAGTAAAGCACCTCAAGGGCGCCGTCATGGTGCTCGACGATCGCCGTGCAGCTTTCGACCCAGTCGCCGATATTGACGTAGTGAATGCCATTCATCTCCCGGCTCATGGCGTGATGGATGTGGCCACAGATCACGCCGTCCAGCTCCTGGCCCCGGATCTCTCTTGCGACCACGGTCTCGAAATCGCCGATGATGTTGACGAAGCTCTTCACATGCCGTTTCGCGAAGGCGCCGAGCGACCAGTATTTCAGCCCCATGCGCCCGCGCACCCAATTCAGCCAGGTGTTTGTCGAAAGGGCGAATTCGTAGAAGCAATCCCCGAGATAGGCCATCCATTTGGCGTTCTGGATCACCACGTCATACTGGTCCCCGTGGGTCACCAGATAGCGGCGGCCGTCCGCTGTCGTGTGGATCGCCCGGTCGAGTATCTCCACCCCTTCAATCCTGCGGCCGGCATACCGCCGGACGAACTCGTCGTGATTGCCGGGAATGTAGGAAACCCTTGTGCCGAGATGCGCTTTTTTCCGGATCATCTGAACGGCATCGTCGTGAGACCGGGGCCAGTACCATGACTTCTTCAGCCGCCAGCCATCGACGATATCGCCGACCAGATAGATCCGGTCCGCTTCATGCTTGTTCATGAATTCGACGAAGAGATCAGCCTGGCAATGCCGCGTCCCCAAATGGAGATCCGAAATGAAGATCGCGCGGTATTTTCGGTGCGGAGTCGCTGTCGGGACTGCTGTCACATGCTTGCCTGTTCAGGGGCGCTCTAAGTTTATGGTTTATTTCCGATATCATAGACCGTCTCCGGGGGCCGGGGCCATTTTTCGGCCGGGAGCATGTTCCTGATGTGTTTTAGGTCACTCCGTTAGTTCTCGAATGTGAAGGCCGAGGCCCTCTTCATGTGCTGATCTGCCCGGATCGTCCGGTTCAGCGGCGGGTGGGCGCGCTGGCTGCAATCGAGCCGTTCGCATAGCCGGCAGCTGACGCCGATCGGGGTGGCGCCGGTCGCCTTCGGCAGGTCGAGCCCGTCTGCATAGACCAGATGTTTCGCATCCTTGATCTCGCAGCCGAGACCGACGGCGAATTGCGGCTGTAGCTGCTGGTGCCAGCCGCCGGCGCTGTCCAGCGTGCGGGCGATGGTGAAGAAGGTGGTTTCATCCGGCATGCGGGCGACCTGGGTATGCACCTGGCCCGGCGTGCGGAAGGCCTCGTGCACCACCCAGCGCGGGCAGGTGCCCCCATAGCGGGCGAACTGGAAACCGCCGCCGTTGAGCCGCTTGGAGACATTGCCCGCCGCATCGACCCGGATGAAGAAGAACGGAATGCCCCGCGCGCCCGGGCGCTGCAATGTGGTCAGCCGGTGCGATACCTGCTCGAAGCTGGCCCCGAAGCGGCGGCGCAGCAGTTCAAGGTCGTACCGCAGCTCCTGGGCCGAGGTGCGGAAACTTTCGTAGGGCATCAGCACGGCGCCGGCGAAATAGTTGCAGAGCGCGACGACCAGCAGGTTGCGGGTTTCGGTGTCCGCCGGCTCCAACCGGTCGACAATGCCCGCGATCAGGTCGCGATGGTCCAGCGCGGCGATCTGCGAGGCGAGCTGGAAGCAGCGTCCAGACGACAGCAGCGCTTCGGACAGCAGGATGCGGCGGCCGTGCGGGTCGTAGCGCCGCAGCGTGTCGGTCATGACATGCACCGGCATTACCTTCACCGCAGTGCCGTGTTCCCGGGAGAGATGCTGGGCCAGGCCTCGGAACAGGTCGTTGCGCTCCAGCCCGGCTACCTGCCACAGGGCTTCGGCGGCTTCCTCCAGCTCCGGAAAGTGGTTTGCCTCGCGCTGGTGCATGTCCCGCACCGCCTCGACGGGGGAGAGCGGCTGTCCGGGATCGGGCAGCGGATCGCGCCCGGTGGCGGTGGAGCCCGCCCGGGCATTCTCCCAGACCTGGCGATAGGCGTGGTAGAGCCGCAGCATGGCCTGCGCCGCGTTCGGCGAGCGGACGGCGAATTCCTGCAGCTCGGTCGGGCGCACCGGCTGGTCCTGGAACAGCGGGTCGCTGAACACCTCGGCGAGTTCGGCGACGGTCTTGGCGTCGTCATCCTCGGCGAACTGTTTCAGATCCAAGTCGAAGGCCTGGCCGAGCTTGAACAGGAGCGGCACGGTGACCGGCCGCTGATTGTGCTCGATCAGGTTGAGATAGCTCGGCGAGATGCCGATCTCGCCGGCCATTTCCGTCTGGCTCATGCCGAGATCGGTTCGGAACCGGCGGATCTTCGGCCCCAGCATCGCCTTGCGGTCTAGCGCTGTCATGCCCTGTTCCCTCAGTCTGATTGGCGGGCGTCTCTCCACCTTATGGGTCTTTCGCGCCTGCACAATGATTTTCATGATTTTCAAATTGCGGCGCTTTAATTTTACAAGTGTGACAGATTTACTTTTTTACATTCAATGGCTTATGGACGATCTCCATTTCGCGTTGCACGGTCTTGTCAGTGTTGCGGTGCACACCGGGTCGATACCTCCCGGCGTACCGGTTCCGAACAAGGCGGCCACGCCGCGCAACAGAGGAGAGCATCAATGTCCAAGGATTTCGAAAACCTGACCCTGACCGCGTCCGGCCGCTTCGACAGTGTGAAGCGCGACTACAGCCGGGACGATGTCGAACGCCTGCGCGGTTCCGTCCGCATCGAGCACAGCCTGGCCCGCAAGGGCGCGGAGCGGCTCTGGAAGAGCCTGCATGAGGAAGCCTATGTGCATTCTCTGGGCGCCGTTACCGGCGGCCAGGCGGTGCAGATGGCCAAGGCGGGCCTGAAGGCAGTCTATCTTTCCGGCTGGCAGGTTGCCGCCGACGCCAATGTCGCCGGGGCGATGTATCCGGACCAGAGCCTCTATCCGGCGAACAGCGGCCCGGAGCTGGCCCGCAAGATCAACAATTCCCTGCTGCGGACCGACCAGATCCACCATCTGGAAGGGGATAACAGCACCGATTGGATGCTGCCGATCATCGCTGATTGCGAGGCCGGTTTCGGCGGCGCGCTGAATGCCTATGAGCTGACCCGGGCCTATATCGATGCCGGTGCGGCGGCGGTGCATTTCGAGGACCAGCTCGCCTCCGAAAAGAAGTGCGGCCATATGGGCGGCAAGGTTCTGGTGCCGACGCAGCAGCACATCAACACCCTGAACGCGGCCCGTCTCGCGGCCGATGTCGAGGGTGTGCCGACGCTGGTAATCTGCCGCACCGATGCCGAAAGCGCCAAGCTGGTCACCAGTGACGTGGACGAGCGCGACCGGCCGTTCCTGACCGGTGAGCGTACGGCGGAAGGCTTCTTCCGTTTGAAGGACGGCACCAGCTTCGAGCGCTGCGTCGCCCGTTCGCTGGCCTATGCGCCCTATTCCGACCTGCTCTGGATGGAGACCTCTACGCCTGACCTTGAACAGTGCAAGTGCTTCGCCGAGGCCATCCGCAAGGAGTTTCCGGACCAGATGCTGGCCTATAACTGCTCCCCGTCCTTCAACTGGACGGCCAATCTGGACAAGGACGATATCGCCCGCTTCCAGCGCGAGATCGGGGCCATGGGCTACAAGTACCAGTTCGTCACCCTGGCCGGTTTCCATTCCCTGAATTACGGCATGTTCGAGCTGGCCTCCGGCTATCGCGACCGCGGCATGGCGGCCTATTCGGAACTGCAGGACGCGGAATTTGCCGCCGAGGCCAAGGGTTACAGCGCGACGAAGCACCAGCGCGAGGTCGGCACCGGCTATTTCGATGCGGTGGCGACGGCAATCAAGGGCGATGCCTCCTCGACCACGGCGTTGACCGGCTCGACCGAGGAAGCCCAGTTCCACGGCAACGAGGAAGCTGCCCGCACGGCGGCGGAATAAAGATCCCGCAGATACCGGCGCACGGCATCCCGTCCGCCGGCGCTTCGGGGACATCTTCAGACAGAGGAGAATGACAATGAGCAATCGTTTTTGGGTCATCGGCGGGGAATATACCGACACCCGCTTCAGCCAGCTGATCGACGGTACCGAGAAAATGTTCGGCCCGTTCGGCGACCAAAGCGAGGCCCGGCAGGTCTGGGACCGCATCGCCAGCGAGACCCGCAGCATCTGCACGGCGCGCTACACCATCGTCCGGGAAGGCGCCGCCGGCTGACGCCGCGCTATACCACCCACCAGACGGATCAATCCCTGACGGCTCGGGTCGTTTCTTGATCTGCGGCCCGACAAAAGCCTGACTGCCCGGCCCTTGATGGCCGGGCATTTTTTTGCGGATGCCGTCCCTGGCATACGCTCGCCGGTTGACGGCACCGGTTCGGGTGCGCATAACAGCTCTCCCGTGCTTTCCGCCGGAATAGGGCCTGTAGTTCAGCGGTTAGAACGCACCGCTCATAACGGTGTTGTCGGGGGTTCGAATCCCTCCGGGCCCACCACCTTTCCCCCAACCTATTGAATTGATGTAAGTGACGGTCATCACTAGGTTTCCGGTTTTCCAACTGGGGGGGAATTGGTCGGACAGTTCATCACGAAGCATGGATCTGTTTGGTGCTGCGAGCGCGGCATTTTCCGCGACGTGATTGGGGTTATTGGAAAGCGCCGGTGGAGAATTTCGCTGGAGACGACTGGCGAACGCTATCCGGGGCAAACGAACTTTTTGAGTGCGCGGGAATCAGGTTGGTGGCCCCAGTGGATCTCGAGCGAAACTGTCGGAATTCCCAGGCCCCCGGGCAGTTCATGTGAAACGCGCGCCGGAGCCCTTTTGAGCCGCATGGACTTCGAATAGCTCTTTCGTTTCAAAAAAGTGCAAAAAAACTGCCGGACACTCCATGAGGAATGTCCGGCAATCGCTCTCGGGATATGGGGAAATATTTTGAGAGCAGATGGTTAAAGGATTATGTCGATCACGCTGTAGCTCTCGACGTTCCGCAAAGTGAGATCGATCGAGTCGAATTCGAAAGTGCGGCGCGACCCGTCGTCGATCCAGTCTTGCAGAGCGGCGAGATCCGCTTGGACGTCGGCGCGGCCCTGCTCTTGAAGAGTGAGACCGAGTTCGAATGTGTCGTTGCCCGTACCGCCGTTGATGAAGTTGATCGCGCCTTCGTTCTCCGAGAAAGTAAACAGGATCCGATCATCGCCTTGACCGCCGTGGACACTGTCGGAGCCGCTTCCGGAATCGAGCACGTCATTCCCAGTATTGCCGAGAAGCGTATCGTTCCCCACGCCGCCATTCAGCTCGTCATCCCCTTGGCCACCGCGGAGCTCGTCGCTGCCGCCGCCGCCGGACAGAGTGTCGTTGCCCTGGCCGCCATGCAGGTCGTCGTCCCCGTCAAGTCCGAGAAGAATGTCGTCTCCGATATTGCCGCGGACAGTGTCGTTTCCGTCGCCGCCGTCCAGTGAGTCGTTGCCTCCGCCGCCGCGGATCGAGTCCGCACCGGAGTCGCCTGCAATGACATCGGCGTCGGAACCACCGCGCAGTTCGTCATTTCCGGCACCGCCGAGCAGCGTATCGTTGCCTGTTCCGGCCCGGAGCGTGTCGTCGCCGGCACCGCCGTCGAGGCTGTCGCTGCCTTGGCCGCCATGCATCGAGTCACTGCCCTCGCCACCGATCACGGTGTCGTCGCCTTGACCGCCATGCAGATTGTCATTGCCGTCGCCGCCATTGACACTGTCATCGCCCAGGTTGCCGCGCAGGGTGTCTGCGCCGGTGCCGCCGTCAAGGTCGTCGTTTTCGCTGCCGCCGCGAACTTCGTCATTGCCCGCGCCACCGGAAACCGTATCGTCTCCCTGGCCGCCATGTAGGCTGTCGTCGCCAGTGCCGCCGTCGAGGCTGTCGGCACCCTGGTTGCCGTTGAGTGTGTCCGCCCCGTCGCCGCCGAGGATGACATCGTCGCCCTGACCGCCGCGGATCGAATCCGGATCGTCGGTTCCGACTAGCGTGTCGTCGCCCTGGCTCGGAAGAGATGCCGCCAAGGTGATCGTGGTGTCCGTGCCGTCGAACGTCGCGCTGAACACACCCGATACGCCGGTCAGGGTCAATGTGCCGCCGCCGATCGAGATATTCCCGGCCGCGGTACCCCCAAGTCCCGTGAAATCGGCGCCGGTAATCAGGATCGCGTCACCCTCGCTGAAGTCCGCGATGGTGTCGCCTGCGAAATGGGACTCCGAACCTTTGAACAGATCGTTGCCCGCCCCGCCGGTCAGCACGTCGGCACCGGCCTCGCCGGTGATCCTGTCGTTGCCTGCGCCGCCGTCGATCGTGTCGTCACCGCTGTTGCCGCGAAACACGTTGGCCTGCCCGTCGCCGATCAGGACGTCGTCGAAGCTGCTGCCCCGCGCGCCCTCGACGCCGATCAGCACGTCGTTGCCAATGCCGGCGCCGCTTGCTGTTCCCGCTCCAAGATCGACGGTGACCCCGCCGGAAGCGTCGCGGTATTCGGCCCGGGTGAAGGAACCCGAGCCGCCGCCGCCAATGATGGTGTCGTCACCGTCACCGCCGCGCACATCGAGGATGCCTATCGCCCCCGGCGCCGTCCCGCTCGTATCGATCACATCCGCCTGGCTCGTCGCCCGGATGTTGACGCCACCGACCGCGTTTCCAATCAGGTGGTTGACCAGCGTGTCCGTACCCTCGGTGCCCTTCGAGACGATCCCGGCATCGTAGTCCATGTTGATCGCGTCGCCGTTCGAGCGGTAATCGAGGATGAAAAAGCCGGCATCGTTCTGGAGATCGATCGTGTCATTGCCGGAACCCGTGCGAATACCGTCGAACCCCGTCACCGGATCGTAGACACCGTTGTTGCCCATGAAGATGTAGTCGTCACCGGCGCCGGCCTGCCCGAAATCGTCTCCTGAGCCCATGATAATGGTGTCGTTGCCGGCTCCGCCGTCGAACCAGTCGTCGTTTCCGGCTCCAAGGTCGAGCACGTCGTTGCCGTCGCCGCCGAAGAGATTGTCTGCGCCCTCGCCGCCGACGAGGCTGTCGTTGCCGCCCTGACCGCTGATCGTGTCATTGCCCGCCAGCGCATCAATGGTATCGTCGCCGGCGCTGCCAAGCAGGAAGTCGTCTCCCGGAGTCGCCGAGCCGACATTCGTGAGATCGAAGCCCGTCCGCACATTGGAATCGAAACTCGCATCGAAGATGTTTGAAAGCTGCAGGTTGCCGTTGACCGTGAATGTCGCGTCAACCACGCCGTCATTGCCTTCGTCGATCGCGATCGACGTCGTCACGCCGTCGCTGCTGATCTGGAAATCGTCAGCGTCGAGCTCGGCGCCATCATAGACGAAATAGTCATTCTCGCCGCCCACATTGACGTCCGTGAAGGTATCGCCGTCGAGCCCGTCAGCCGTACCTTGGAACTCGTCGCGCCCGGCGCCGCCCGCGATCACGTCGCTCCCGAGACCGCCGATCATAACATCGTTGCCGCCACCGCCATCGAGCGTGTCATTCCCGCTGCCGTTGCCGAAACTGTTGCCGTCAAAGCCGTCGCCCAGGACGAAGTCGGAGCCGCCGCCGCCGGAGACCAGATCGTCGCCCGCGCCGCCGTCGAGCGTCTCGTTGGCGCTCGAACCGTTGATGACGTCGCCGGTATCGGAGCCGGCCACCTGCGTGACTCCGACCAGGCTGTCGGTATCACCCCAATTGTCGATGGCTGTTCCCGCGGACAGGTCGACCGTGACACCCGCGCCGCCAAGGCCTTGGGTGTCGAATTCGTTGTCGCGGTAATTGACATTGAACTGGTTTCCGGTCGCGACCAGCGTGTCATTGCCGGATCCGCCTTCGATGTAGCCGCTGGACCCTGTGATGGAATCGGCCCCACCGCGGCCGAGGACGTATTGCGTATCCAAACCCATGACGATCGTGTCGTTCCCGCCAGAACCGAGGAAACCCTCGATCCCAACCAGAGTGTCGGTCCCGCCGCCGCCGTCGTCTACTTGACCGCCCGAAAGATCCGCGGAAACGCCAGCGTCGCGCCCTTCATAAGACACCGCGTCACCCTGGAACTGGGGGTTGTTGCCGCCATCGACATAGTCGTTGCCGTATCCTGGGCGGATGAGGTCCGCGCCCGCACCGCCATAAATAACGTCGTTCCCGTCGGTATCGCCGTTGCTGAAAATGCCGAACGTGTCGCCGGAGATATTGTCGTCGCCGGCATCGCCATAAATGGTGTCGTCGCCCTGGTCGCCGTTGATCTGGTCGGCGTCGTCACCGCCGCTCACGACATCGTTGCCGGCATTGGCGAGAATTGTATCCAGGCCGCTATTGCCTTCGATCGTATCGTCGCCGTCGCCGCCCTCGATGATGTCATTGCCGTTATTTCCGACCAGACTGTCGCTGCCGCCTTGACCAATGATGGTGTCATTACCATCAAGGCCGTCGATCGTATCGTCGCCGATCCCGCCCTGAAGCGAGTCGTCACCGTTCGTCGGAGTCCCAACTTCCCGCAGTTCGAAGTAACTGCGAGCGCCGAAATCCTGCACGTCCGTAACCTGAAACGCGCCGTTGGCCGTGAACGTGGACTCGGACGTGCCGTCATTGTCCTCGTCGATGACAACCGTGGTGGTCCCGGCGTTGACCGTCACCTGGAAATCGGCCGCTTCGAGATTGGCGCCCTCGACGATAAAGTAATCGCTGTCGCCGCCGGTATTGAGATCGGCGAAATGGTCACCGTCGAGTTCTCCGGCAGTGCCTCGCATCTCATCGGTCTCGGCGCCGCCATAAATCATGTCCGCACCAAGACCGCCGCTCAGCGTGTCGCGTCCCGCGCCGCCGTCGAGCGTGTCGTCGCCGCTATAGCTCGCATTGAAATCATCGCCGAGAAGAACGTCGTCGCCATCGCCTCCGGAAACGGCATCGTTGCCCTGCATTCCCTGCAACAGGTTTTGGTTTCCGTCGCCGATCAGGGTGTCGTTAAAGGCGCTTCCTTGCGCGTTAGGAATACCGGAGACGAAATCCGTCCCGCCCTGGCCGTCCTGAACCGTGTTGTTCTCCAGATCGACGACGACACTGCCACTGGCGTTGAAATGGTTGAGATAGCCGTTTCCGGTGCCGACCATGGAATCGTCGCCGGCATTGCCCTGAAACTGATTCGTGCTGGTGTTTCCGTAGATGGTGTCGTTGTTGGCCGAACCCCAGACATCCTCGATATTGATCAGCGTGTCGGTGCCGCCTTCGCCGTCATCTGCTGTCCCGGCCCCGAGGTCCACATTCACAGGCCCTGATGCGTTCAGGTAGTTGGCCGCGTCGGAGAAGTTCTGCGCGCCGCCATCCAGGGTATCGTTCCCGGCGCCGCCCTCAAGCCAGTCGTCGCCACTATCGCCGTAAAGGACGTCGTCCCCATCGCTTGCGCGAACCTGGTCATTACCGGACCCGCCATAAACGATATCGTTGCCGTCGCCCGGAAAGACCGTGTCATTGTCGCCGTCGGCGAAGATTGTATCGTTCCCGCCTCCTGCGTTGATTACATCGTCGCCGTCGCCGGCAAAGTAGATTTCTGCTGTTGCGCCGCCGTTAAGAGTATCGTCACCCGCATCACCCGTGATCGTCGCCATGTCGCTCTCCCATTCCCTGCGGCCGGTTGTAAAACCGGCACCTCTCAAAGGACTCTCCTATTGCCGGTCACTATCCAGGCAGAGAAGAAAGAGTGCAGTTGCAACACTCACT
The DNA here is from genome assembly GCF_040217065.1 of Nisaea sp. Taxonomy (GTDB): domain Bacteria; phylum Pseudomonadota; class Alphaproteobacteria; order Thalassobaculales; family Thalassobaculaceae; genus Nisaea. The sequence continues at coordinate 179,290 of NZ_JAVJNX010000004.1, read as the reverse complement.
CAGTTTTAGTGAGAATTCACACACCGGTAGCGTGTAATTTGGCGACCGAGTATCGTCAATTGCAGCAGAAATTCGGGAGCGTCGGTGCTTTGTCCGTAGATTGTTACGCTGTTACTGGCTGAGCGGCGCTGTGCCGTCGGCTCGATGCGCTGAAGTTTCCGCAATGTCTGGAAGAAGGGCGCGGCGGCGGCCTTGTCGAGGCCCCGCGTGATGAAGCCGATCTTGCTGCGGCGATCGTTGCCCGGCCAGCGTTCCCGGTCGCTCTCGGAAGTTCAAGATACCATCGACATAAACCAGGACGCATTCAGGTTCATCTGGCGCAGTCGGTGTTCCGGCCGGGAGAGGTCCGACTCCACCTAGCCCATTGGTCCAATGCCGAGCCGACGGCGTCCAATTCTCCGTTCTGATCGGCGGTTCTCACGCATGGAACTACACGTCTTGAGCGTGTGGATTCTCACCAAAATCGGGTGAGTGTTGCAACTGCACTCCTTCCTCTCCGCCAGGATGATGACCGGTATAGGAGTGTCCTTTGAGAGATGCTCCTGGCGTGACCGTTCCAAGGTCGATGAAAAGGAGGCGAGCATGACACGCGATGAGGCAAGGGCGCTGACATATTCAACCATTATGAGTTCCATTGGCACTCCTTCAGGCGGTGCGCCGACGATGGAAGACTTCTTTGACACCAAGATCGGCGAAACCCTCGGGGAACAGGGTGCTTTGGAAGGCTGGGATACGTTTTTATGGGAAGCCTTAGCCGTGAAGATCCAGAACGCCTTTCAAGACCAGAATTACTTCATTCAGGATTTCGGTCATTCATGGTTGATCGAAAATAAAGACGAAGAATGGGAATCATTGATTGATTTCATTGGCTTAAAGCTGAAAGAGACTGCATGAGAAAGGGTCGAATAAATGATTATCAATTCAAATTCCCTCGTTGCGGTCGCGGCCACAGTCCTTGCAGTCTTCAGCATGCTTGTCACGAACCTGGCCAATGCGGCCAACCCGCAAGCATCCATTCGACATCATTGGCTCAAGAGTGACTTTCGATACCAAACAAAATGCGTCAACGAGTTCTATATCCTTGTCGAAAACCTGGAACCGAAGGACGGCAACTACAAACGCTCCGATTTCAAAATCCTCGACATGGAAACCAAGCAAGAAATTCCAATCCAAATCGTCGAAGGCGTCGGCTTCGGTCGCACACTCGAAGATCCCAACAATCCGGGTGTGACATACAAGCAGTACACAAATTACGAGCTCCTCGGCAAAATCGAGCCCAAAACGGGTAAATACGAGGTATCGGTTGCGGGCCATCCGGCGGCGTTGGCCACATCTGTCAGTGAAGAGGCGAAAGACGCCAAGAACAACGCCACATCCGGAAAACTGAACCTCGCGCCGCTGGTCGGCGATGGGTCCGCCACCATCGGGCTCAAGCTTGACGCAAGTTACCGGCTTGAATGCCTCTTCGACGGGATGCCGTACAATTTCGGCGGAACTGTGAATCTCGCGGGCGAGTTCGGCGCCGACGATGGAGAGGAAGACTTCGATCGCACATTCGAGGCTGGCGTTGCTTTCAAATATTTCCTTAAGCCGTGGGCCGCTAATAAGCGGGAGTATGTCAATGCGTTCCGAATCTCGCCTCTGGGAATCGAAAGCGATCAGGAAGCCGACAAACTTAACTATGTGGGCAAGATCGAGTACGCGACGCAAATCCCGTACACCGACCGGATTGTCGAGGCCTTCGGAGCCTCGACGGACGCGGGCAAGAGAATAAGTTCCGGTCACGCAGCTCAGATACTCACCGGATACACCTACGCCGTCGAGTTGCGGGACGAGATCGAAGACGAAGAGTTCGAAGCGGCGAACCGATGGGATACGGAAATCGTCTGGGCTTTCCCGCTTCCTTATGCATTCAAAGCCGAACTGCGGTGGAAAGGGTTCCTCGATCTCGAGGAAGGGGACTTCGAGGAGCGTTTTCTTGGAACTGTTCGCTACCCGTTGGCCGAAGGGTCGGGCACGGACCTGGTGGTTTCGTACCGGGACGGCGGAGAGGCTCCGACTTTCAAGGACGAACAAGCAATTCGGGTCGGTCTGGACATCCAGTTCGGCAGCCTGTCCCGACTGTTCTTCTAGGGAGATGACCGATGACAGTTGATGTTTCGATGACAAAAGAGCTCGGCGATATCCTGGTCTTTGTTGGAGGCCTGATAATCGTGGCATCGGTCGTTGAGCGCGTTCTCGGATTTCTGTTCGATGCCAGGCCGGTCCGGGGACTTGTCACCGGAAACGGCCCCTTGCGGAACTTCAAGCCCTGGATTGCTCTCGGTTTTTCCGCGCTGATTGTGTTCATTTATGAGAGCGACATTCTGGAGGTCATCTATCCCACACCGGAGACCGGTCCGACGCTGCTGGGCATGATCGTAACATCATTGCTCGTTGCAGGTGGCAGCGCAGGTCTGATGCGAGTGTTCCAGGACGTGCTTGGTATGGGTAAGGGAACCCGCGATGCTAAAAAGACCCTGCAGGCGCTGGAAATCGCGGGGAAGCTTAAAACAAACCGGACAGGTTCGAATCGCACACTCGGACCGCCACGTTTCAAGCCCGGCGGGCAGACCGGGTTCTCTGGATGAGCCTTCCCCACCTCCTGGCGCCGGTCTCTCGGTCATAGGGGCCGGCGCACTTTCTTTTCCAGTTATCCCGGATCATTCCAATTGGGCGTGAGCCAGTATCCCGCGAAGCGCATCCGGATCGCGTAATTCGATCCGTCGGCGACTCAGCCCTAGAATTCCTTCCGTCGCCAGACGGTTCAGTTCCCTTGTGACAGCTTCTCGATGGGTGCTGATCCGCATCGCGATTTCCTGATGCGTCGGTGCCGGGGAAATAACCGTCACGCGGCCCGGACTGCCCTTTTCAAGGCCATTCATCTCAGCAAGGCGGAGCAATTCCGCGTGCAAACGATTATCCACCGAGAGCGTGCTGTACTCGAACACCCGATCATTGATGCTCCTGGTCTTGGCGACAATCGCTTCAAGTACCTTGAGGGCGGCGCCCGGTTGATTCGACAGGAAGTCACGGAAGACTGTCGAACCCGTGCGCGCCAACTCGCAATCCGTGAGCGCCGTCACGCTCACGGACCTCGGCAGTCCGTCAATTGCGGAGAATTCTCCGATTATTCCGCCGGGGCCGATATCGCCAAAAGACACGACCTTGCCTGAGCCGGAATAGCCGACGAGATGAACGGTGCCTTCAATAACAAAGAACACATCGTTCGTGTCGTCCTGTTGGCCGAGAATTTGACGTCCCTTACGGTAACGAAGGGTCCGGCATTGGGATGAGAATGCCTTGATCGCAGCGGCCTCTAGGCCGTCGAATATCTTCATCGCCCGAAGTAAGCGGCTATCGGCCTCGAGCATAGGCTCCCCCAAAATGCCCTGCGATTTGGAATGTATTCCAATCGAAATTTACAATTCAAAGTTTAGTCAGCATCTGTACTAAAGCAAAAATACGGCCTTTCCCCGAAAATTACGAGTAAAAATTGACTAAAACATCTTGCTATAGTGTGTTCACTTCACCGTGCCCAGACCGCACACAAACGTCGAACGCTTCTGCTCGACACGAAACTCGCCGGTATCATTCATGCGGTGCAGGACGTTGCTGCGATTTTGAGGAGACCGAACCATGGGAGCTGGAGAATCAGAGACTTCCAGCCATTTCGGTCAGCTCGAAGCTCTGGGCCGGACACGGGCGGCGGTGCTCTTTATCGACGTGGTCGGCTATTCGGCCATGATGGAAGCAGATGAGAATGCCACCCATGCAAGATGGATGGGCGCGCGCCGAAACATCGTTGCTCCTGCACTTGAGGACAATAAAGGCCGAATGGTGAAGAGTACAGGCGACGGCCTGCTTGCTATTTTTGCGAGCGCCGATCGCGCACTCAAATGCGCGTTCGATGTTCATGACGGGCTGTCGGCTCTACGATCAAATGCCAGTCCGACGATGCGTATTCGGGCCTCGGTGAATCTCGTCGACTATATCGCCGAGAAGGACGATATTTACGGAGGAGGGGTCAATATAGCCGCGCGTCTGCTTGGCTTCTCGGATCCCGGCGGTACTGTTGTCACCGCAAGTGTCGAAGAAGCGGCACGTTCATCCATCGACTTCCAAAAGACCGACCTTGGTTTTCTGCAACTGCGCAACATCGAACGGCGCATCAGGGCATTCAAAGTCGTGAAATCCGGGCAGCCGCTCCCTTCCGCAAGCGGTCGACAGGGATATCAGCCATCCATCGCCGTGCTACCGATGAAGGCCATCGGGCTCGATGAAGCCGATGCGTTCATTGCCGACAGCATGGTCCACGAGATTGTTTCTCTACTGTCCTCGCTGCGCGAAGTCTTTGTCACGTCGAGCGCAACCACATTGACCCTGTCGGGTGACCAATCCGACAAGTTGGGAATTGCCACGCAGCTAGGCGTCCAATACCTCCTGATGGGACGCCTTATGAAGTCCTGCGGCAGTTTCCATGTCATGGTCGAACTCAGCGACACTGACCGGAATGTGGTTATCTGGAGCGAGCGCTTCGAATTCGGAACCGGCAGCCTGTTCGAGGTGCAACAGCGGATTGCAAGAGAGGTCTCATACGCATTGCTGCCGCGTATTCGCCAATCCGAGGTTCAGCGCTTCTCCGGAGTCCCTACAGAGATATTCGATGCCTACGGCTGCATGGTCAGGGGCATGGACCATCTCTACAGGCTGACACCCGCGGATTCGCGGCAGGCTAAAGCCTTCTTCGAGCGCGCCATAGACCTGGACCCGAATTTCGCGGACGCGCATGCCATCACCGCGAAATGGTACATTCTCAATGTCGGCGAGAGCAAATCGACTGATCAGGCGCAAGACTCCAGAAAGGCGCTGGAGCATGCGCGCCGGGCACTTGAGATCGACCCAACGAACGCGACCGCCCTCGCTTTGTACGGACACACGCTGGCGTTTCTCTTCGGCGAGTTCGACCGCGCGCTCGGCGCCTTCGAGACTGCCTTGGCGACGAGCCCCAACTCGGTGATTGCCTGGGGGCTGAGCGCGCCGACCTATTGCTATATAGGTGATGGGGAAGAGGCGATCAGGCGCGCCCGAAATGCCCTTGCCTTGTCGCCGCTGGAGCCGTTCTCGTTCTATTACCGTTCAATCCTGACGACAGCTCATTACTTCAACGGCGATTATGAGGACGCAGTCTCATGGGGGCGGCGCACCTATGGAAACGCGCCGAAACTGATGCCGAACCTCCGTAGTCTGGCCGCCGCACTGTCTGCCAATGGCGAAGTCGAGGAAGCGAAACGGATTGGCCGCAAGATCCTCGAACTGGACCCGCGTTTCGGCGTCGACGCATTTCTGGACTGGTACCCGCTGCAAGACCCGGACCGGAGAGCCGTTTTCCGAACCCATCTGCTCGCCGCCGGACTGCCTGAATGACGGGGTCACGTATTTCTTCTCAAGGAAGACGGTAGTCTTCCGCAGCCAGTTCGACCTCCTCAAAACCTTGCAACTCGAAGATCCTGAAGCGGTACAGCGCACCTCGCCCAACTTTCATCGTATCAACGAACACCTTCTCTATTCCCGGATGAATGCCAATGGCGATCGTCTTCGGCCGCTTATCGAATTCCAGCTCTCCAGGCGCCGTTTCGCCAGCCTCCGGCATGAACTCGGCGGTCAAGCTGTGCTGCCGCCGGTGTTCTCCGTCCGACCATCTCAAGGATATCTCATATCCGCCATTCTCAAGAGCTATCAGCGGTCCGAGCGAAGGCGTTGCGTTACCGGCCGCAGATTCTTCCGACAGGCGATATTTGTCGGCGAGTTCTTCTCTCACCCACAACTGGATCTCCGCAATCGTTCCGGTTGCGGGTACAGCCACGGCGAAGGCGCCGGAATTGCGATGAAGATCCGTGGCTTCTTTTCGTTTGTGAGTGGCTGTGTAGCGCTTAACGGTCGAGCCGGCCTGATCGACACACCGGATCTCGACGAGCGCGGCTTCTCCGTCGGCGATCTCTTCCGCAAGCGTTGACCGGGTCGGCACAAAGTAACGCAGTTTGTTTTCTGCCTCTGTTCGAACGCGCGGCAGCGCATAGGTTCCGACAACAACCAGCGCCTGCTGCGGCGCCGGTGCGGTTGCTGGCGGCCATTCGGCCAATGCTGCCAGTTTGCGCCGGAGTTCCTCCAGCCGATAGGACGACACCCAGAGCGAAGGCCGCCGCGAGACGCTCATATAGGTCATAAGGTCGAAGTACTTCGTGCCGTCCAAGATCTGCGGCCGGCCATCGCGTCCCATGTCGAACCCGTGATAGCCATCTTTGTCGACGTCGAGCGTCCCGTCCCATTGGTCTGGGACACGGCTGTCCTCGCGCGCTTGATTCTCGGGGATGCCCGGATGGAGTGCGCCCAGAATATGGGCGATCTCGTGTGCACCATATGCGCCGTCCCGAATGGCCGGACCGACCCCGACAACTGCAGGGTCGGGATCTTGCGGGACGTCTGTCACCGCTCCTCGGAATGCAGTGTCCGGATCTGAAACGAGGCCATAGTAGAGTTTTCTGGGATGAACGCCTTCCGTGACATGGCGCGTTCGCAGCGCCATGAGATAGGCAGACGCGAGGTCGTGCCGCGCTTGCCAGACCGCATCAACCGTATCCCCATTGCTGGCGCTATAGGGGCGCCGCACGTCCGGCGGTGCATCCACGGTCATCTGACGCCAATAGAACTTGGACTCGACAATCGGGAAGGCGCGCTTGATATAGGACTCGATAGCACGAAAATCGAAGGCGTCCGGCGCATCAATCACCGCGCCCGATGGCAGTGGCGACAGGGTGCGAAAACCCATTACATGCAGCCCGAATCCCGATGCTTCTTCGACTTCGAAGACACCGTCCTTGATGGCCTCTGCAATCACGAGCGGTTCAGAAGATAGGACCGGGGTCGGATCAATCAAGCTGTCATCGTTGGGCACTATTCGGTCGAGTTTGACAGTGAGGGTGCCCGCTTCTACGAGGGCGCCCGGAACAATGAACATCAAAGCCATGGAGGTATCTCGACGCTGCTCGTGCAATCGCGCGGCGCGCGCGGTTTCGTCGGTACCGGAGGACTTGAAGAGGATGATCCAGCTCTCCGATTCGATCGTGTCCTCCAGGCCCGCGACTTTCAAGCTCCCCCGGATCTTCACCGACCGGTCAGAGTCAACAAGTTCGAGATAAACCCGGATGGCGACATCCCGCCCCGCCAACAACGGGAATGGCTTCGCCTGAGCCTGCCTTGCCCTTAGGCGTTGGCCGACCTGAAATGCCTCATAACCGAGAATTTCCGCTCTACTCTGCTCTGGCATTGCTGTCCTCCGCATTCCAGCTGTCCCTAACCGGGGGTCACTTCATGTAGGTCTTCGACATCACGCAGGCGCGCTCGATCTCACGTGCGAAATCCCAATTCTCGATAATCTTGGTTCTTGCGGACCTGCTCGGATTCGGCCGGCCGAAGACCGAGAAACAATCGGTCAGAAACGGCTCGCCTTCCCAACTGAAGAGCTCTTGCGTCCAGACATCAAATCCCTCCTCGCGCAACAGACCCGAGACGAAAGCTGCGCTGGTTTGCAAGTTGTTGAATGTCGGCAAACCGGTATCGGCATCGGTCGCACAGGCGCCCGCATTCGAATGGTGGATGAATGCGGCTCCCTCCACGGAGAGAATCCTGCCAAACTCCCGAACATAGGCCTCCATGGTTTCCGGGTCCGCGTGCACCAGAGAGTAGAAACTGAAAATGAACGAGATCGACTGATCCGGCACGGGCTGGAGAGACTGCCCGTCCGTGACGTAAACCTCCACATGGCGGTCATCTTTGAACCGCTCCTGGGCAATGTCTGCTGCGGTCTCCGCGATCTCGATTAAGATCAATTTATCGGTCTGGCCGGCAAGGTATGCCGAAAGACGTCCAGGGCCGGCCCCGATTTCCAGGACGCTGGGCGCCGGGAGATTGTGTGCGATACGAGGAAGAATGGTGCAGTACCATTGCGCATCACTGCCGCCCCAACGCGACGCCCAGAACTCGCCTTTGTAGTGCCAATCGAAGTCCTTGTAGTAGGATTTGAGTTCGTCGATTCCACTCATTGGAGCGCCTTAACCAGATCTATGATGGATTCGCTTACAGAAACGCCGGAAAACTGTCTCCGGCGTTGGCTGTCGCTAACGACTCAGAAAACTGAGCTGTGTCTGGTAGGTCCGTTTCCATTCTCGCCGCGCTTCTTCGATGAGCTTCTGGAAATTCTCGTTCGACGCGACGAGATCCCAGATATCTTCGGCCAGGTCCTCTCCCGCTTTGGTGTCGGAAGCGTAATGCACGCCAGCCCATTCCCTGTTCTCGCCAACCCGGGCCGCCGCGGCGCGCAAGGGCGTCGCGAATTTGCGCACGTTTTTGAACTTCGGGTCGTAACTCTCGTCGAAATCCCGGATTAAGTGCGATAGCGCGTCGGCAACAAGATGCGCCTGCGTCGAATGTCCGCTCGGATAAGAGGCGTGTCCCGGAATTCGGATCAACGGCTTGATCGTTGGATCGATGACTGACGGCCGGACTCTGCCGTACTTCTCTTTGTAGAACTGCGCAACATCCCAGCCGATGGTCACGACCGTCGCGACCAAATCAGCCGTCAGGGGATGCGAGTGCGAGTTGTAATGAAGGATGTTCTCGAAGATCCCGACGAAGCTCTTTGTTTCAGCCTGAATTTCTAGGTATCTGCCGGGAAGTTCCTCTTTGTTGGACAGTTTGGAACGGATTGCTTCGATGTCATCAAGGGTCGAATCCGAGTCGCCCGCCGGGGGAGGGGGAACTGTGATGGTGGATTGCCACCGAGTCTTCAGAAGAAACTCAAGACGAAGCACCGTATGCCGCCATTCGTTATCGCCCAGCACGTCCAATCCAGGCTGCGCGTGGGTCGGAAGAATTCCTTGGCTACTCAGTCCTCCGCCATAGCCGTGACCATGTCCATGACCGTGGCCCATCAGTTTCTGCGTTGCGCTGTCGCCAGATCGAATTCCGATAACAAAGTCGGCAGCCCCTTCGCCGGATCCGGATCCGCTTGCATTGCCCTCATGTCCCCCGTTAGCCATAGCCCCACGCCTCCAATTTGTTTTTCACCGAATACGCGCTGTCTTCGATAATGTCCGATGATTATGCAGTGTGCAGGCTGCGCAAAGCAAAACTGTGGGAAACACCACGTTTTATGGAAAATTATTTCACCCGCATTGGGAGTGCTGCGCGCTAATCCAGGATCCAAGACGCGCTAATCCCGGATCCAAGAAAAGCCAGCCACACGGTGGGGCCGTTCTTTGCTTCTCATTGCTGATGACGCGGTCGGTTGATTTGGCGATGTTTTGCTGGACCAACCGCCGAAAGATTTTGGCCTGAATATTAGAGATATCTTCCCACCCACGTGGATGCTCGATGCGCCGCCCTCCGGTCCCACCACTTCAAAGATCGATTGTCCGGTTCGACGGCATTCCCGGATGACGGCGCCGAAGATCCGCTTACAGCGCGCAAGGACGATCTCCATCTTTCCCTCTGCGATCGCGGTGCTAACGCCCTTGTGGTGTAGGATCGAACAGACAGAGCGATGGGGTAGCTGATTTCCAGCTCCATCGAGCCGGCTGGAAGAGGTATCGCCATGGAAGAGGAGATCGACGATCTGGTCCGGCGTCTGGTCCGACTGGAGGATGAGCTGGAGCGAAAGCTCGAGGCGCAACGTGACCGGTTCCGGTACCGCCTGGAAGAGAAACGTGCCGTCTTCGAAGAGAGTGTCGATCGCCAGCACAGACTGCTGAAGACCGGCATCGTCACATTTTTGCGGCGGTCGCCGCTGGCCAGCCTGGTCGTGGCCCCGGCGGTCTACGGGCTGATCATACCGGTCGCGCTTCTGGACCTCGCGGTCTGCATCTTTCAGCTGGTTTGCTTTACCGCCTGGGGGATGGAACGGGTCCGGCGCGCGGACCATGTCATCGTGGATCGCCACCGTCTGGCCTATCTCAATGGCATCGAGAAACTGAACTGCTGGTATTGCGGCTATGCGAACGGCGTTATCGGTTTTGCCCGAGAAGTCGCCAGCCGGACGGAGCAGTACTGGTGCCCGATCAAGCATGCGCTGCGCGTCCGGGGGCGCCATTCGCGGTACAGGCAGTTCGTGGAGTATGGCGATGCCGAGGGCTTTCGCGCGCAGCTCGAGACATTACGCGACAAGGTCAGGAAAACGCCGGAGACCCGGCTTGAAAAGCCAGACCCGGACGACTGAACCATGCCGTCAATCCTGATCTCATGCCGTTCGGTGGCGTGGCCGTGGATGTACTTGCACCGCGCCTCAAATGCTTCGCAGGCCGCCGCATAGCCGAGACCGCGACGCCTAACGTCCGGCCGCGTAGCTTTGCATGCCGCGAGCATTGGCGCCTGCCTTGAGCACATCGCCGTCCTTCGCCGCCGCGGTCAGACGCCCCTCGCTCCAGTCCGCGCCGACCTGCACCTTGTGGCCCTGGCCGCGGAGTTTTTCGATGGTCGCCGCAGCGAACCGGCCCTCCATGACCAGCTTGCCGGGCGCGCGGCCCCGCGGCCAGAAAGAGCCGGGGAAATGTTCGGAATGGAAAGCCGGGGTGTCGATCGCCTCCTGCAGGTTCATGCCGTGTTCGACATGATGCAGGAACAGCTGCAGGGACCATTGGTCCTGCTGGTCGCCGCCCGGCGTGCCCCAGACCATATAGGGCTCGCCGTCACGCAATGCCAGCGAGGGGGAGAGCGTCGTGCGCGGGCGCTTGCCGGGCTGCAGCGAGGCTGCCGCGCCATCGTCCAGCCAGAACATCTGGCCGCGGACGCTCATGCAGAAGCCGAGTTCGGGCACCACCGGCGCGCTCTGCAGCCAGCCGCCGGAGGGGGTGGCCGAGACCATGTTGCCGTCACGGTCGATCACGTCGATATGCACGGTGTCGCCACGCGCCTCGCCGAGCGGCGTGACCGTCGGCTCGCCCAGGCTCCAGTAATGACCGATCTCGCCCGGGTCGCCGTCGGCGGCGAGGGCGGCTGCGATATTGGGGTTGCGGCCCAGCGGGCTGCCGGGACGGAGATCCAGAGACGCCTCCTCGCCGATCAGCCCGCGCCGCTCGGCCGCGTAGGCATCTGACAGCAGGGTCGCGGCGGGCACATCGATGAAGTCCGGATCGCCGTACCAGGCTTCACGGTCGGCGAAGGCGAGCTTGGCCGCCTCGGCGACGGTATGCACGAAGGCGGGGCCGTCCGCGGCCATCTCCGAGAGTCCGAGATCGCGCAGCAGGGCGAGCTGCTGCAGCAGCACCGGGCCCTGGCTCCAGAAACCGCATTTGCAGACGGTATAGCGGCCATAATCGAGGGTAACGGGATCCTCGTAATGCGCCTGCCAATTCGCGAGATCGTCGCCGGTCATCAGCCCGCCATGGGCGCGCCCGGAGGAGTCGAGCAGGGTCTGCTCGCGGTAGAACCGGTCGATCGCATCCGCGACCCAGCCCTTGTACCAGATGTTCCGTGCCGCCTCGATCTGGCGCTGCCGGTCGCCGGAGATGGTCTCCGCCTCGTCCAGGATACGGCGATAGGTGGCCGCGAGCGCACGGTTGGTGATCCAGTCTCCGGACTCCGGCGGGTTGCCGCCGTCCAGATAGACCGCTGCCGAAGTCGGCCAGTGATCGCGGAACAAGGGTGCCACCCTGCGCGTGAACTCGGCGATCTTCGGCAGGACGGGAATCCCGGTTTCCGCATATCCGATCGCGTAGGACAGCACGTCGCGCAGCGACATGGTGCCGTAATCGGCGAGCAGGCGCATCCAGCCGTCGAACGCCCCCGGCACCACCGCCGGCAGCAGTCCGCTGCCCGGTACCAGCTCGAGGCCCAGTTTCTGGAACGCCCCGATGGTCGCGCCGGCGGGGGCCGTCCCCTGGGCGCAAAGCACCCGCGGCCGGCCGTCCCGGTTTGCGAAGAACACCGCCGGCAGCTCACCGCCGGGACCGTTCAGATGCGGCTCGGCGACCTGCAGCACAAAGCCGGCGGCGGTCGCGGCATCGAATGCGTTGCCGCCTTTTTCGAGCACAGCCATGCCGGCCGCGGAGGCGAGCCAGTGGGTGGTTGTCACCATGCCGAACGTACCCTGCAGTTCCGGGCGGGTGGTGAAGGCCAGCTTTGCCATCTCGTCTCTCCTGGAACGGGGGTTAGGCGATGTTCCGCTTGGCGGCGCGGGCCCGGATACCGCTCCAGCCGGCGAGCGCCGCGATCACCGCGAGCGACACCAGCTCGATGCGCGGATCCCAGTAGAGCAGTCCAAGCGCGGCGAGTGCGAGGGCACCCCGTTCGATCACGGAGATGCGCTGGAAGATCCGGCCTTCCAGCGCGCAATTCAGGGCGGCCGTGGCGATGAGCGCCTGGGAGACGGCGAGCATCTGCGCGCCGAAGCCGGCACCGAGGCCGAGAATTTCCGGCTCGAACAGGAACAGGAACGGCAACAGGAAACCCGGCAGCGCCAGCCGCACTGCGTTGAAGGAGGTGCCCCAGAAACTTGCCTTGGCGATGTTCGCGCCAACCAGGGCGGCAACCGCCACCGGCGGGGAAACCGCCGACAGGTTGGCGAAATAGAACACGAACATATGGGCGGCCAGCAGGGGGACGCCGGTTTCCACCAGCGCGGGGGCGCCGAACAGTGCAACGATGAAATAGGATGCCGATGTCGGCAGGCCGAGCCCGAAGACCAGACAGGAGACGGCGACGATGATCGACAGCGTGAACAGCGAGCCGTCCGACAGGTCCAGCATGGCGAAGGACAGCTTTTGAGCGAAACCGGTCACGGTCAGCAGTTCGATCAGCACGCCGATGACGGCGATTACCGTCGCTACCATGGCACCGGCCCGGGCGCCCTCGACCAATCCGTTGACCACGCGGGCCACCGCCTCGCGGATGGCGTCGCGTGAGAATCTGCCCCGGGTCACGGTGACGACCACATCCAGACCGAGCAGGAGCAGAACCGAGATCATGGCGGCACTGCCCGCCGGCATGCCGGTGACGAGCAGCCAGACCAGCACGGCGATGGAAACCGCCAGATGCCACTGCGCCCGCGCCGCCTGACCCAGGCTCTGTGTGCTTTCCAGGATATCGGAATCGCGGGCGTCCAGATCGAGACTGATGGCGCGAAGGTGAACCGAGAACATCAGGTAGGCGTAGTAGATCAGTGCCGGCGCGATGGCGGCCAGCATGATTGAATTGTAGGGAAGGCCGGTCATGCCGACGATCAGGAAGGCGGCGAGGCCCATGACCGGCGGCATCAGCTGACCGCCGGTGGAGGCGACGGCCTCGACCGCGCCGGCGAACTCACCCTTGAAGCCGTAGCGTTTCATCAACGGAATGGTGAGGGCGCCGGTCGATGCGACATTGGCAACCGTCGAGCCCGAAACCGTGCCCATCAGGCCGCTGGAGATGACCGCGACCAGGGCGGGCCCGGCCCGCGATTTTCGGCCAACGGAGAAGCCGAGCTGGACAATGAAGTCGATGGCGCCGGTCGCCTTCAGGGCGCCGCCGAACAGCATGAACATGAAGATCGTGCCGGCCGAAAGGCTGGTCAGCCCGCCGAGCAGGCCTTGAAAATACGGGATCGAGGTGTAGCCGAGCAGCCGCTTCGGCGCGATGCCGGCATGGAAGAAAATCTCGCCTGGTATCAGATATCCCCACAGTCCGTAGGCGATGCCGATCAGCGCCATGGCCGGGATGGTCCAGCCCCACTGGAAGCCGGACAGGATCAGGGCGGTCAGCAGCAGCAGGACGCCGACGGCCATGTCCTGGGGGTTGGGCAGGAAGCTGCGGACCTGCGTCAGTGCCTGATACTCGATATGGATATAGGCCATCAGCGCCACGGTCAGCGCGGCAAGGCCCCAGAAGGCGATGCGGCGCGCCCGCAGCGCGATGTCGGTCTGTTCGATCAGTGTCAGAAAGCCGATCACAATGGCGAAGCCAAGGTGGAAGTTCCGGAATTGTCCTGACGGGAGCGAGAAGGTCGCGAGCTGCATGAAGTGGATGCCGAGCATCGCGAGCGCGGCCACGAGCAGAAGGATCGTGGCCGGGCGTGACCGCGAGTCCGGAGCGCCGGCAACCGCCTCGAGCCGCCGGCGCGTCTGGTTTGATTGGGTCAAGATGTCCTCGTTTCGGCCGTTATCAGCCGTGGATCTTAAGATCGTCGCGCCACACGCCCTGTTCCTTGAAGTATTTTGCGGCGCCGGCATTGACCGGGTAGGCCGGCATCAGGAACTCCATGGAGAATTCCGGTGTGATGTCCTTGAGTTTCACGCCACCGCGCTTGCGCACGAATTCGGCATTGTCATAGATCGCCTTCGTCACGGCGTAGCCGACATCTTCAGAAATGTCCGGGCTTGCCGCGAGCACACCGCCGAACGAGACCATCCGGGTCGGCTCCTTGAGGCCGGCCCAGGTCGAGGGGGTGACCATTGCGCTCTTCACGCCCGGATTCATCGCGGCCGCCTTGGCGATCAGATCTTCGCTTACAGGCAGGATTTTCAACGCGTGCGTCGTTTCCAGGCGCTGCATCAGGCCGGACGGGTTCCCGGCGGTCAGCAGCGACGGAATGCAGTCGACTGCGCCGGATGCCAGCGCGTCGTAGGACTCGCTCCAGGACCCATAGGTCCACTCGACCTTGTCCTTGATTCCGGCAGCCTCGAACAGGGTGTTCCAGAGACCGGTGGTCGCGCCGCCGGCGGTTGCCGGCATGACCCTTTTCCCGGCGAGATCTTCAAGCGTTTCGATGCCGGAATCCGCCCGGACCATCGGCGTGCACTGCCATACAGTGTAGGAGAACATCTGCACCGCCTTGACCGGATTGCCTTCGAAGCGGCCGAGCCCGTTGATCGCCGGATACCAGTCGGTCGTTGTGGATTGGCCGAAATCGAGAACGCCTTCGCCGATCAGAGCCATGTTCTCGGCGCCGCCCGCGGTCGACAGAGAGGCATGGCGACCCTCGGAGAATTTCGACGCTGCCGCCGACAGGACGGTGATGATCTGGTAGCCGGTCGAGCCGAGGCTGGAGGAGCCCCATTGATAAATCTTGCCGGCCGCATGGGCATCGCCGCCAAAAAGCGGCGTCATTGCCGCAGCTCCGGCCGTGCCGCCGATCCCCTTGAGAATCGACCGTCTGCTTAGATCAGCCATTCTTACCCCCCTGTTTTTATCTGCTGTCGGTTTTCCGTCGAACGACGGTCCTAGGAAACGATAGATAACGAATTGCCGGGGAGCAACCCGCAAATGACATTATTAGTTCGAAAAGGGAATGAATGATTGGCGAAGTGACGGCCAATCATGCTGGTCATCCCTGCCGGCGGGGCCGGTGCAGATGTGTGTCCTGCCGCGCTGCTGGGCGGCCTACGACCCGGCCTCGAACGCCTGGAACCGTTTCTCAAGGTCCACCTGCGCATGGACCTTGTCGGCTAGTCTGGCATGAGACATCGCCCCTCGTCGTCGATGGAAAGCATCACCAGGGTGCGAGCAGGAGCCGGGAATCCAGGGGGCTTTTCGAGTTGCCGAAGAAGTCGCGGTCGTGGATCAGCTTTCCCTCGTTATCGAAGGGCATAACCTTGATGGAATGGCTCTCCTTATCCACATCTACCCGACAATAATTGTCTTCCTGAGTGAAGTTCCGCGCCGTGTAGTTCATGACGTGATGCTCATCTATGTCGAACCAGTCTTCCTGGCCATTCGTGGTCGAGTTGTGAACGAAATTGGACGGCTCACCATCCGCGAAGGGGAACGGCCAGTAGAAGGCCGAGGATACGATCGAGAAAGCTTTGATGTCCGATGCGGAACCAGGCCCGTTAAAGGAAAGCTCGGCGACGGTTGCGCAGTGGATGTCCCCTGCCAGAAAGACGACATTCTGAATCTTCTGTTCGATGATCGTTTTCAGAATTGCCCTGCGCGTATTGGGGAACGCCGGCCAGGAATCGCTATCCTCCGCCCATTTGACTTTCTGTTCAGGAGTGCCGTTCCGTCCGGTTCGTGCGCTCATGGGGTTTGGTGCGAAGACGCTGGAGGTCACGACGAATTTCGGAACGTTTCCGTTTGTCTTTTGTTGTTCTCGGAGCCAGTGAAGAAGACGGTCTAGCTGGTTTGGCTCATCGCCGGGCAGTGCCGGGCGAC
This sequence comes from Nisaea sp., assembly GCF_040217065.1. Lineage (GTDB taxonomy): Bacteria > Pseudomonadota > Alphaproteobacteria > Thalassobaculales > Thalassobaculaceae > Nisaea. Next base: position 163,072 of record NZ_JAVJNX010000004.1, on the reverse strand, counting down.
CAAGGAGATGGTTGTCTTCGAGACTGTCTTCCACATCCTCGAAATATCGCTGTGTACGGGTGTCGAGCACGAAGAAGGGATATCCCCCGCAATCGAATTTATAATAGAGGCGGCCGTTGTACGAGTCGGGGCTATGGCTCCATTGGTAATTTTTGTAGGCATTAATGGCCAGATTGAAAACCCGCCGTGCTTCCGCCTTCTTGATCCTGTCCTGGTGCCAATTGTCGGCTATCTCGTGATCGTCCAGGATCATGTAGGTCGGCACATGCCTTAGTAATCGGCGCATCTTGCGTGAGCCGAATGCCGTCAGATAGCGCTCCTGGAATTCTTCGAATGTGTCTGCCAGCCCGATAGGAATATGCCGGTTCAGCATATCCGCATAGATCTGGTCCCCGACCATCAAGGTCAGATCGGTTGGACGGCGGGCTTTCTCCAGTCCGCTCGCCGGAGCGCCTTCTATGGCTTCTTTGGCCAAGGGCCCGAAAATCCGATCCGCGTCTTTGATCTTCCAGAGCACACCGGGATAACGGCAGGAGCCGACGATAAAGGCAAGTGATGGAGAGACACCTTGTGCCGGATCGGGAAAGGTCCTGAACCGTGCCTCGGAGAATTTCGGCCTGAGAGACAGAAGGTCGTTTATCCAGACATTCGGGTCCGGCAACTTGTCGCTTAGCTTTCCACTGCTGACATTTTCGTCATCACCAAACGGGTCATCGACAATCAGGGTCCCGGCGCGCACGACATAGTCTGTCCCGGCTTTTAGTTCGGCACTTTTCTTCCCGGTCAGGCAACTGCTGACGCCGAAAGTGAAAACACCGGTTCGGTCATTTTCACGGTGCATGCGGAAATAGTAGGCTTGCGTCTTTTCCGGCGCGTTTTCTAGATCCTTGGCGGGAACGATGGCGATGACGCCCAAGGTGCGCTCTTCGGAGCCGGCACCAGTTTCACTATCTTCCGCGCGTATCCAGATCCGGCTGCTTTCATGACTGGTGTGGCCAACGAGTGGCCCCAATTTGGCTTCTCTCAAACCGCTCAAGACATCCCTCCACCGGATGGAATGAACTGCGCGGCAAGATCGTCTGCGCTTGAGATGCCGCCCAGCAATCGGTTTTTGTAGTGGTTGAGTATGAAATATTCAACCGATTATAAAGAAAAATATTTAAATTTACTCCCATATGTAGCATTTTTGAGATCGCTAAGAGAGTGGCGGACAGTTCAAGGCGGGGCTTCTCATCAGCGTGCCTCGAACGCCTGGAACAGCTTCTCCAGCTTCACCTGTGCCCGCGCCTTGTCGCTGTGGCGGACAAGCGCCTTGCAGGCAGCCGTGTCGAAGCCGTTGCTACAGTCCCCGGCCAACTGGGACAGGCGGAAGTCGAACCAGATCGATTTCCCGCTGAGGAAACTCTTCTCCAGACTTTGCCGCGAGAGCGTCTTCAGCACGCCATAGTCCAGCCCGTAGCGCTCGGCCGCGAGCTGGTACTGGCTCGTAAGGTCGATGCGCTCGACGCCCTCGTCATCGGTCGAGAGCATCACGGGCACGCCGGCCTTCAGGTAGGTCGGGAAGGGGTGGTCCTTGCCGGCGACGCCGAGGATCTGCTCGTTGCTGGAGAGGTTGATCTCCACCGCGATGCCGTCCCGCGCCATCCGCTCGATCAGGGCGTCGCTGCCGGTCTCGAAGCCGATATCGATGCCGTGGCCGATCCTCTGGACGCCGGCGATCTCGACCGCCTCGCGGATATGGAAGGTCAGGTCCTTCAGTTCGACCACGCCGAGCCAGAGCTCGCCCGCATGCAGGGCGAGGCCAACCGCGCCGTATTTTCGTTTGAAGTAGCCGAAGATCTTCATGTGCAGGGAATAGTCGCGCAGGGCGACGTGATAGTCCTCGGGTGCGACGAAATTCACGCCGACGCTGAGATCCTCCCGATCAGCGACCATGAAATGCATCATCACCTGGGCGAAGACATGTTCCGGCGGCTGGGTCCGGATGCTCTGGCCGAGATTGCGCAGGGTGACATTGCAGCCCGGCTCCGGGTTCGCGCCGTCGCAGCCCATCATGCTCCGGGCGCCGGCCATGGCGTCGTTCAGTTTCCGGGCGCCGGCATCGACGACCTTCGAGAAGCCCTGAGCGAGCAGGGCCTGCTCGAAGGCCGCGAGGTCGGCGTCGCTGCCGCCGGCCAGTTTCTGCGTGACGCCGAGGTCGGCCGGATTGACCCAGCCGAGGGTGAACATCGGCTCGACATAGACGATATTCTGCAGGGCCGCGTTGCGTGCCAACCAGGCCAGGCTTTCCGCGTCGCTCTGCCCGGAGATCGCCCCGAACCGGGCGAAACTGGCGAAGAACTGGTCATGGCCGGAGCGCTGGCCCCAGAGCGGGTTGGGCCGGAAATTCCGCATGGACAGGGCGTCCACGATGGCGGCGATGCAGCTGTCGCTGCCGGCGGCGTCGCTCATCCGCACCTGCGTCGCGCTTTGGCAATCCGGCTTGGCCATCGGCGGGACATGGGCGGCACAGGCCAGGATCGAGCGGGCGCCCGGATCGTAGCAGAGCTGCAGGTCCGGGTCGGCGGCCCAGCGGATATAGGCTTCGGCATAGACGGCACCGGAGAGATGGGTGTGCAGATCCGCGCCCTTCGGCATGGCCTGCAGGAAGGAGCGGGTCAGCGTCCGGTCGTTGCGGATTGAGTCGAAGTCCGCGCTGGTCCGGCTTTCCGGGCTATCGGACGATATGCCGGCACAGGCGCCGAGCCCGAGGGCAAGTGCCAGGACAAGTGAGGCGATCCGCATCATCAGCTCCTTCGTTTGAAAGTCGAAGGAGCAGTATATACGGATTTGCCTTTTGCACGGTTATGTTGTCGACAGGCGATGCTTTTCCATCGCGCCCGTTCCGGTCAGGCGCGGCGGCGCATGCCGTCGATGCTGAGCGGGCCGGGGCCGGCGAACACCAGATAGAGAAACAGGAAGCAATACAGGATCGCGGCGTCGCCGCCATTGTTCACCGGATAGAAATCGCGCGGGGCATGCGCGATCCAGTAGGCGAAGGCCATCAGCCCGGAGGCCAGGAAGGCGGCGGGGCGGGTCAGGAAGCCGACGGCAATGAGCGAACCGCAGATCAGCTCGATGACACCCGCCGTCCAGGACAGGGAAAACGTCGCCGGCACATTCCCGCCGGCCGGAAAGGCCAGAAGTTTCTTCGTGCCATGCGCCAGGAAGATCAGTCCCGCGACCGCCCGGGTGATGCTGAGAATTGTCGGCGCCCAAGGGTTTAGCTTGTTCCGCATCTGGCCTGATCCAATCTTGTGGGGAGGTGATTTTCCCGGACGGTAACGCATTGCCGGGGGCCTGGCAAAGCTGACTTGTCCCTGGCCGGGAAGATTGGAACCGCTCGCCCGGAAGACCGTTTACCTCTCTGATACGTAAGGCAGAACAAAGGCCGAAAGTGCACCATGACAGATAGAAAGCCGGTTGATGGGCGCTCCGTGCCCTCTGCTATAGAGCTGGACCGGGAGATCGAGAGGCTCGACACCCTGGCCGACTGGATGGACAGCCGCTTTCGGGTTCCGGGCACCGATTTCCGGTTCGGGCTGGATGCGGTGGCCGGTCTTGTTCCGGGTGTCGGCGACGGGGCGACGGCGTTGCTCTCGCTCTACATCGTCATCCAGGCCCGCCGCATGGGCGCGCCCCTGTCCCTGCGCATCCGCATGACCGGCAATGTCATCGCCGATCTGCTGATCGGGTCGATCCCGCTGGTCGGCGATGTCTTTGATGCCGGCTTCAAGGTCAATCGCCGCAATGTCGCCCTGTTGCGGAAGCATCTGGCCGATGCCGGCTCTGATCCGGGCGCCGGCGCCCCCCAGAGCAGTCGGGGACAGGGCTGATCGGCCGGGCACGGTCACGACCGTTTGGCAATGACCCACACCCCGTGCACGATGCCGGGAATGTATCCGAGGATTGTCAGCAGGATATTCAGCCAGAAATGGCCGCCGATCCCCACTGTCAGGAAGACACCGAGAGGCGGCAGGAGGATGGTCAGGATCAGTCGGATCAAGGTCATGTCGGTGTCCGTTCAGGAACTGTTTTGAGCCAAATTATAACGCCGGGTGTGAAAAATGGTTCCCCTCGAGACGAATGGGCCGGGAGTCCGGCGCGGCGCGCAAGTTCAGACACCCCCTTGCCAGCCGCACATCATTGTCGTCGAATAGGCGCCCCACCTCACCAGCCTCACCCTGGATTGCCATGACAAACGATACCGCGACCATTCGCGCCTCCGCGCAGTTCAAGAAAGCCACCGTCGACCTGCGTGCCGGGCACGACAGGTTCGTCGGCGAGATCATCAAACTGACCGAGATCCCGTCCCCGCCCTTCAAGGAAGAGAAGCGGGCGGCGGCCTATGAGGCGATGTTCCGGGCGCTCGGTCTTGAGGATGTGCAGCGGGACGGGATCGGCAATGTCACCGGGCTGCGGCGCGGCCGGGGCAACGGGCCGATCGTGGTGGCGGCGGCGCATCTGGACACGGTGTTTCCGGAAGGCACGGACGTGACGGTCCGGCGCGAAGGCACCAAGCTGTTCGCTCCCGGTGTCGGCGACGACACGCGCGGGCTGGCGACGCTGCTGGCCTTCGTCCGGGCGCTCGATGCCGGCGGGATCGAGACCGAGCAGGACATTCTCTTCGTCGGCGATGTCGGCGAGGAGGGCAAGGGTGATCTGCGCGGCGTGCGCTATCTCTTCACCGAGAATGCCTATCGCGACCGCATCGCCTCCTTCTTCACCTTCGACGGTATCGAGACCCAGGATCTGGTCACCGCAGGCGTTGGCTCCTACCGCTACAGGGTCGCGTTCAAGGGGCCGGGCGGGCACAGCCTCGGCGCTTTCGGCACGGTGAACCCGGCCTATGCCCTCGGCAGCTTCCTGGTCGGCATGGCGCAGATCGAGGTCCCGGGGAACCCGCGCTCCTCCTATTGCGCCAGCACGTTTCAGGGCGGCACGTCGGTGAACGCCATTCCCGAAGAAGTCTGGACCGAGATCGACCTGCGGTCTGAATCCGCCGAGGTGCTGGACCGGGTCGATGGTGAGGTGAAAGCCCTGATCGAGGCGGCGGTCGCTGCTGAGAATGCGCGCGGCGATACCACAAACGGGGAGATCAGCGTCGCGCTCACCCAGATCGGCAATCGCCCGGCGGGCACCACGGCGCACAACACCACTATCGTCGAAGCCAGCGTCGCCGCCATCAAGGCCTACGGCTTCGAGCCAACCTTCTCCGCCTCCTCGACCGACGCCAACATCCCGATGGCGCATGGTGTCCCGGCGGTGAAATTCTCCCATGGCGGCGCCGGCGGCCGGGCGCATACGGTGGACGAGTGGATCGACGTGGAGCCGGAACTGAGCTTGCGCGGGTTGAACGCAGGTCTGCTGGCGCTGGTGGCGACGGCTGGGTTCGTGGAGGGGTGATCGGGCAAAATGTCCGGGCCGGATAGCTCCTGAGAGTCTGTCCGGCCCGGCAGGGGCTATCGCGCCGCCAGCTTCGCTTCCAGCATCTTCTTCACCTCCGGCCACTCCTTGTCGAGAATGCTGAAATAGACCGAATCCCTGAGCGTGCCATCGGTGTGGATCATGTGCTGGCGCAGGGTGCCTTCATAGATCGCGCCGATCCGCTTCAGGGCGTTCTGGGACTGCTCGTTCCGGTGGTGGGTCTTGAACTCGACCCGGATGCAGCCGAGCGTCTCGAAGGCGTGGGTCAGCATCAGGTATTTCGCTTCGGTGTTCAGCGGCGTGCGCTGGTAGCGCGGGTTCAGCCAGGTGCTGCCGATTTCGACCCGCGTATTCTTGGTGTCGATGGTCATGTAGCGGGTCGAGCCGGCGACCTCGCCGCTGGCAATGTCGATTGTGACGAAGGGCAGGTCCATGCCCTTTTCCTGGTTCTCCAGAGCAAGACGCACATAGGCCGCGACCGCCTCCGGGTCCGTGCCCGGCCAGGTCCACTTCCAGATTGCGGGATCTTCCGCAGCCTTCTGCAGGGCGGGGATGGCGGCTTCGCTCATCGGCTCCAGGCGGACATGCTTGCCGGTCAGGGTGACGGGGGTGACGTTCATTTCGGATGGTCCTTCAACACGCGAGAAAGATTAAAGAGTCAGACGATGGAGGCTGCCTGTTGCGGCATGCCTGCGAGGGTTGTGGCGATGATACCGAGGCCGTGGCGCACGATCTTCAGGTCGGTCGGGTTGCCGAGGGAGAGGCGGAGGCGATTGCGGCCGGCGCCGGGGGCGGTGGCGAAGACCTGGCCGGAGGAGGCGATGACGCCATGCTCGCCCAGCACCGCCACCGCGTCGCGGTCGGTCCAGGGGGCGGGCAGGGTGAGCCAGAGATGCATGCTGGTCGGATGGCCCCTGAAGTCGAAGCCCTGCAGGATCTCGGCGGCGGCCGTCTGGCGTACCCGCATTTCGGCGGCCTTCTCCCGGGCGAGCTGGCTGGCAACGCCGCGGTCGACCCAGAGTGCGAAGACTTCCGCCATGGCCGGCGCGGCCATCCAGGTCGAGGCCCGCATGGCCCGTTCGAGGCGGGGGACCATGGCGCGCGGGGCGCTGACCCCGCCGATGCGCAGGCCCGGTGCCAGCTGCTTGGCGGCCGAGGTGATGAAGATGGTCTGGTCCGGCAGGTAGTTGGCCAGCGGCGGCGGGGCGTCCGCCACCAGGAAGCGGTACAGGTCGTCCTCCACCAGGATCAGGTTGTAGCGCTCGGCGATGGCGGCGATGTCCTCTCGGCGCCGTTCGCCCATCACTGCATTGGTCGGGTTCTGCAGGGTCGGCATGCAATAGAGCGCGCGCGGCGCGAAGCCGCGGCAGGCTTCTTCCAGCGCGTCCGGGCGCACGCCCTCTTCATCCATATCCACCGGCTGGACCTTCAGGCCGAGCATTTCGGCCAGGGGGACAATGCCGGGATAGGTCAGTTTCTCGACAAGGATTGTATCCCCCGCCTGCACCAGGGCGGCGAAGGCGGCCAGCATGCCGTTCTGCCCGCCCGTGGTGACAATGGAGCGGCCGGCATCGGTCTCGACGCCGAGGCTGCGCATCCAGTCCGCCGCCGCCTGGCGATGCCGCGGCGCGCCGCCATGCGGGGCATAGGCCATCAGGCTCATCAGGTCGCGGCTGTCGGCGATTTCCTTCAGGGCGTCGGAGAAGGCATCCCGCTCCGTGTTCCCCATCGGCGGGAAGTTCAGCCCGAAATCGATTCCGCCCCGGTTTGCGCCGGCCGGTATCTCGCCCATGTCGCGGCCGATCCGGCGGCGCACGAAGGTGCCGCGGCCGACCTCGCCGTCGATCAGTCCGCGCCGGGTGGCCTCGGCATAGGCGCGCGATACCGTGCCGACGGTGACGCCGAGCTGGTAGGCCAGCTCGCGGTGTGTCGGCAGCTGCGTGCCCGGCTGCAGGGCGCCGGTGGCGATGTCTTCCGCCATGGCGCGGGCGATCGAGAGATATTTCGGTCCGGGCCGGTCGCTCAGGTCGGGGACCCAGTCCATCGGGTGGCTGTGCATACTTTGTCTCTGTGACAATGTTCCGATTGATCGATGATTGAACCGATATTACGCAGGTATTGGATCGCATCAATCGTAATATTGTATCCATAAATGTGATCCGCGATGGTGACAATCGAGGCGCGCCGCCATGGATTGCCGGCGGGGGCTTTGACATGATGCGGGCTGAATGACAGCAACCGGGAAGGATGGATCGTGGCTTTTTCTTTCACACGCGCCGAACTCGAAGAGACCGCCCGGCTGGTACATCAGCTTGTGCCGCCGACGCCGCAACATCACTGGCCGCTGCTCTCGCAGCGCGCCGGGGCGGAGATCCACGTCAAGCACGAGAACCAGACGCCGCTTGGCGCCTTCAAGATGCGTGGCGGGCTGGTCTATATGGACAATCTGAAACGTCGCGAGCCGGACTGCCCCGGTGTGATCACCGCGACCCGCGGCAATCACGGGCAGAGCGTCGCTTTCGCGGCGGCCCGGGCCGGTCTGCGCGCGGTCGTCGTGGTGCCGCATGGCAATTCGGTTGAGAAGAACGCGGCCATGCGGGCGCTCGGTGCAGAGCTGGTCGAGCATGGCGAGGATTTCCAGGCGGCCTTCGAGCATGCGGTCTCGCTGGCCGAGGGTGAGGGGCTGCATCTGCTGCCGAGCTATCATCCGGATCTGGTGCGCGGTGTGGCGACCTACGGTCTTGAGCTGTTCACGGCCTGCCCGGATCTCGACCGGGTCTATGTGCCGATCGGGCTTGGCTCCGGCATCTCCGGGGTGATTGCCGCCCGGGATGCGCTCGGCCTGAAGACCGAGGTGATCGGCGTGGTGGCCGAGAACGCGCCCGCCTATGCGCTGTCCTTCGAGCAGAAGAAGCCGGTCTCGACCAACAGCGCGGACACCATGGCGGACGGCGTGGCCTGCCGGGTGCCGGTGGCGCAGGCGGTCGAGGTCATCCTGAAAGGCGCGGAGCGGATCGTCCGGGTCTCGGAGGACGAGATCAGGGCCGCCATGCGGCATTATTACACCGATACCCACAATGTCGCCGAAGGCGCCGGGGCAGCGCCGCTCGCGGCCTGCCTCAAGGAGAAAGACTCCAATGCGGGGCAAAAGGTTGCGCTCATTCTCAGCGGTGCCAATGTCGACCTTGCGCTCTACCGCGATGTGCTGATGGGCGCGAAGACACAAGAGGAGACTGCGACGTGACCGAAGAGCTGTTCCGGGACGATTCCTACCTGAAATCCTGCACCGCGAAAGTGCTGGCATCCGGCCCGGACGGGGTGGTGCTGGACCGCACCGTTTTCTACCCGACCGGCGGCGGCCAGCCCGGCGACAGCGGCACGCTGGCAGGTGCGGGCGGGACAATCGTCATCACCGAGGCGGTGAAGGGCGATGAGGGCATCCTGCACAGGCTGGAAGAGGGCGCGGCGGCGCCAGCAGTCGGCGACGCGGTCGAGGTCTCGCTCGACTGGGACCGGCGCTACAAGCACATGCGGGTTCACACGGCGCTGCACCTGCTCTGCTCCGTCGTCGATGGCGGCGTGACCGGCGGGCAGATCGGCGCGGGCAAGGGCCGGCTCGATTTCAACATTCCGGGCGAGCGTCCGGAAAAAGAGGCTCTGACCGAGGCGCTGAACCAGGTGATCGCGGGCGACCACGCGGTTTCGCTTTCCTGGATCACCGATGCGGAGCTGGAGGCAAATCCCGATCTTGTCCGCACCATGTCCGTCAAGCCGCCGATGGGCAGCGGCAAGGTGCGGATGGTGACGATCGGCGATGTCGACTACCAGCCCTGCGGCGGCACCCATGTCCGCTCCACGGCGGAGATCGGCAGCATCCAGATCGGCAAGATCGAGAACAAGGGCAAGCAGAACCGGCGGATCAATCTGACGCTGGTCGAGTAAACATCCGGACCAAAAGGAAACAGGGAAATGCGGGTTCCAATTTACCAGATCGATGCCTTCACCGAGAATGTCTTCGCGGGCAATCCGGCGGCCATCTGTCCGCTCTACAGCTGGCTGACCGATCCGACAATGCAGTCGATCGCTGCCGAGAACAATCTGGCGGAAACCGCGTTCTTCGTTCCCGACGATACGGGCGAGGCCGACTTCCACCTGCGCTGGTTCACCCCGGCGGTGGAGGTCGATCTGTGCGGCCACGCCACCCTCGCCAGTGCCGCGCTGATCTTCGACGATCTGATGCCGGATCGTCCGGAGATCAGCTTCCGGACCCGCAGCGGTGTGCTCAAGGTGCGGCGGGACGGTGACTATTACGTCATGAACTTCCCGAGCTATCCGCCGGCAAAGAGAGCCGTGCCGGAAGGACTCTACGAAGCCCTCGGCGCAACGCCGACGGCGCTCTACGACGCGCCGCAGGAACCGGAACGGGATCGGCTGATGGCGGTGTTCGAGACCGAGGACCAGGTCCGCGCGCTCAGCCCGGATTTCGGCGCGCTGAAAAAGCTGCCGAGCGTTTCGATCATGGCGACGGCGCCGGCCGCGCAGGTCGATTTCGTCTCCCGCTACTTCGCGCCGAACCATGGCATCGAAGAGGACCCGGTGACCGGCTCGAACCATTGCCTGCTGATTCCTTACTGGGCGGACAGGCTCGGCAAGACAACGCTGACCGCCCGGCAGGTCTCGGCCCGTGGCGGTGAGCTGAAATGCGAGTTGAAAGGGGACCGTGTGGAGATGGCCGGCAAGGCCGCGCGGTATCTTTCGGGGCATATCGAGATCTGAGGCGACCCCATCCATACCGTCTTCCCGGACCCCGATCCGGGACCTGGATGATCGTAGGGCGCGCCTATCGAGCTGCCAATGGCGGGCTGTACTCATGATCAGAAGGTCCCGGATCAGGCCCGGGAAAACGAAAAGAAATATCCCCGCCCGAAATGCGGCGGACGGTCCGGGCGCGGTTTGATAGAGGAGGGGCATGCTGTACGACATTGAAAATCATGACCTCCTCTATGACGCCCTGCTCCGGCGGGATCCGGCCTATGACGGCAGGGTCTATGTCGGCGTCACCTCGACCGGGATCTTCTGCCGGCTGAACTGCCCGGCGCGGAATCCGAAGCCGGAGAACTGCCGTTTCTTCGCCACGGTCGGCGACTGCATCGAATCCGGTTTCCGGCCCTGCAAGCGCTGCAAGCCGGTGGCGACGGCGGCGGAGGCCGATCCGGCGGTGAAAACTCTCATTACCGCCTTCGAGGCCGACCCGGCCCGGCGCTGGACCGAGGCGGATGTGATTGCGCGCGGCCTCGATCCCTCGACCGTGCGGCGCAGCTTCAAGCGCCAGTTCGGCGTGACCTTTCTTGAAATGGCCCGGCTCAGCAGGCTCAGGGACGGTTTCGTCACCCTGTCGGACGGCGGCCGGGTGATCGATGCGCAGCTCGAGGCCGGGTTCGACTCGCCGAGCGGGTTTCGTGCCGCCTTCGCCCGGCTGCTCGGCCAGTCGCCCGCCAGTTTTACCGGGGAGGAGCTCCTGAAGGCGGACTGGATCGACAGCCCTATCGGCGCGCTGGTCGCGGTCAGCGACCGGTCCAGCCTGCATCTGCTGGAATTCGTCGACCGCAAGGCGCTGCCGCGCGAATTGAAGCGGCTGCGCGACGCGACGCGCGGCGGCATCGGTATCGGCCGCTTCGCCCCGACGGAGCAGATCGAGGCCGAACTGAAATCCTATTTCGCGGGCGAGGGCGCCCGGTTCGACACGCCGATGACCTATCACGGCAGCCCTTTCACGCGGGAAGTCTGGCTGGAATTGCGGCGCATCCCGGCGGGCGCGACGCGGAGCTACAGCGATCTGGCAAAGGCCATTGGCCGCCCGTCCGCGACCCGGGCGGTCGCCCGCGCGAACGGCGCCAACCAGATCGCCATCGCCATTCCCTGCCACCGGGTGATCGGGGCCGACGGCGCGCTCACCGGCTATGGCGGCGGGATCTGGCGCAAACAGAAACTGATCGAGCTTGAACAGGCCTATGCAAGGCAAGAGGGAGGACAAACACATGTCGCAGGCGGACAAGGCAAAGACATTCGCGGATCTGCACCGTAAGGGCGATCCGGTCATTCTCTTCAATATCTGGGATGCGGGCAGCGCCAAGGCGGTTGCCGATGCCGGGGCGAAGGCGCTGGCGACGGGAAGCTGGTCGGTCGCGGGCGCGCAGGGCTATGGCGACGGCGAGGCGCTGCCGCTCGACATGCTGGAGATGATCGTGAAGCGGATCACGGCAACCAGCGACTTGCCGCTCAGCGTCGATTTCGAGGGGGCCTACGCCGCGGGCCCGAGCGGTGTGGGCAGGAACATCGCGCGGATGATCGCCGCCGGTGCCGTCGGGGTGAATTTCGAGGACCAGAAAGTCGGCGGCGACGGGTTATACCCGGTGGCGAAACAGGCGGAGCGGATCAGCGCAGCACGGGCCGCCGCCGAAGATGCGGGCCTGCCCTTCTTCATCAATGCCCGCACAGACATCTTCCTGAAGGACCGTGAGACGGCCAATCATCCAGGCCTGATCGACGAGGCGCTCACCCGTGCCAGGGCCTATACGGAAGCCGGTGCCAGCGGGATCTTCATGCCGGGGCTGAAGAGTCCGGAGCTGATCAAGCGTGTCGCTGAGCAAATCTCCCTACCGCTCAACATTCTGATCATGCCGGACGTGCCGGAACCGAAAGACCTGGCGGCACTCGGCGTGGCACGGATCAGCTACGGGCCCGGACCGTGGCGCGACATGATGGCCTGGGTGACGGAGCAGGCGTCGGCGGTATACGCCTAGTTCGCGGTTTAGAGGTCGCGCTTGATTGCCCGCTGCCGGCCGCCCGGCAGCGGGCTTGATTGTTCGACTGTCAGGTGCGGCTCAACACGCGTATACGGCTGTCGAGGTCGCCCCGGTCGACATAGCAACCATGGAGATGCCGGCGTCCGGTCGCCGGATTGAAGGCGTCGCGGCCATGCAGAACGCGGCGGTTATCGAAAGCGATCATCTCGCCGGCACCGAGCTGAAAGCTGACGATATAGCGTTCCTGCCGCGAGAGAGCCATAAAGGCCCGGTAGGCCCGGTAGAAGTCCCGCATGGCGGCTGCCGGCAGATCGAGAATGTCGGCGAGATGGGCATTGAAGCGGATCTCCGCCACCGCGCCGCCAGCCCCGAGCCGGATCACCGTGTCATGCTTTCTGATGTCGCTCTCCCGGTCGTGAAACCGGAAGGGGATTTTTGTGGTCGTCAGGATGTCGAAGGCTTCCCGATCTTGCGCCCTTAGATCCTCGGCAATGGCGTAACCATCCACAAAGAGCGAGCCGCCACCCTCCGCGTCATTGGCGAGGCAATGCAGGAACTGGAAGCCCGGCGGCAGTTCCTGATTGGCGAGATCCGTGTGCAAAGGCAGCCGGTGCGCGGTGTAGGCGAGATTGTTCGGATCGGGTTTCGAGACGACATTGAAGGTCAGCCCGAAATTGGTCTCCCGCAGATGACCGATGCGGCGCGCTGCTGCGAGCCCCGCCTCCTGATCGTCGGCCAGCTCCGTGACCATGGCGATGCCGGTCCGCTTCAGGGCGGTGAGCCATTCCAGCAGGGCGCTGTCACGTGTCAGCATGTCATCCGCTGCGATCCGCGGCAAAGACGCTGCCTCTAGCTCTCCGCGCCAGGGTTGCGCAGGGATTGCCGCCGGGTCCGGACGCGGCGTGCCCGGACGGTGCGCTTTCAGCCAGGCCGCGTCGTAACGGCTGACGTGATTGTCGTTGGCCCAGGAGATGGTGAGGATATCGCCCGCCATTTCCAGGCTCCGTGGGGCGATGCTCTCCGGCACCGAGAGCAGGTCGAATTCCCGCTCCTGGGTCTGAGGATGGAAACCGGTCGGGCAATTGTCCCGGAGCCAGAGATAGGGATAGTCCGCCGTGAGGCCTTCCGGCCACGCGACGTGAACCGTGCCGCTCTCGGCACGAAGCGATGCTGTGATCATGGATTTTGCCTTTTGTCCGTCGTGAGAATGAGCGGACAGGCACATTCATGCGTGTCCGCGGAACTCACGCGTGGCGGGCGGTGGCCACCACCAATGCGCTTTGGCATGCGGCGTGCCGGGATTTCGACCGATGACCGTGTGCATCCGCTTCAGACTCCAAACCGATGCAAAACGCTGTCACGGTTCGGCTGGGCGCGCAATTGGCTATTTGTATTCGATCTCGATGAAAGCCATCGGCGCATCGCCGCCATTCACCACGTTGTGCTCAACCCCAGCATCGCGCCGGTAAGCGGCACCGGCAGCCATGTCGACACGGCGCGGCCCTGTCGGTTCCTCAAGCAGGAACTGGCAGTCGGTCATCGGCACGACGACATAGCCCATGCCGTGGACATGATGGCCGGTCTCGGCACCGGCCTTGAAATCCCACCGGGTGATGCGGACGACGTCATCGTCGAGCAGGGTGGTCGGGACGGCTTGCGGGCGTGCCTCGGTCATTGCGTACCTTTTTGGTCAGGCGGTGTAGAGGAAAGGGAACCAGTCTTCCCGGAGCACTTGCCCCGGCTTCATGTCATGGCCGGGAAAGGGTGGGGAGGTCGGACCGGGGCGCTCCACATAGCGGGCATCGTCTCCGACCAGGCGGAGCGAGAAGGCGCGCCGGCGGTTGCCGGTCTCGTTACCGCGCGCTCCATGCAGGTTGCGGAAGTGGAAGGCCACGGCGTCGCCCGGCTCCAGCGGCCATTCCAGGATCGGCATGTCTTCGGCGTCTGGGTCCGGGATAGCCATATATTCCCCGTCGCCCGGATAGAAATTGGTATCGGAGAGCCAGCGCGTCGGCAGAACCTCTTTTTCCCAGCGGTGCGAGCCGGCAACGCAGCGCAGCGAGGCCTCGGTCACCGGATCGACCGGCGCCCAGAAGCTGACATTCTGCATGCCATCGACGAAGTAATACGGGCTGTCCTGATGCCAGGGCGTCGGCTTGGAGGTGCCGGGCTCCTTCACCAGCACATGCTCGTGGAACATCTGCGTGCGCTTCGAGCCCATCAGGCCTGCGGCGACTTCGGCGGCGGGGGAGTTCCGGATCACGTCGGTGAATTCCGGGATGCGTTCCCAGTTGCAGTAATCCTCGAAGAAGCGGCCGCCCTCTCCGGGTTTCAGATTATCCCCGGCGAACGGCCCCTGCTCGGCCAGATTGCGCTCGATGCCGGCGGCGATCCGGTCGACATGGTCCTTGAACAGGCCCTTGATCAGGACCGCACCGTCGCGCCAATAGGCATCGACCTGATCCTGGGTGATGAGTGGATGCAGCATGAGTGGCTCCGGAAGGCATGAACCCGAAGGCTAACCCTGTCGCCTCCGGCTCCGCAATGACCTAATGAGCCGAGTGCATTGCGGCCAGGTCCCGGCAGGGTTAGCCTTTGGCAAAGTCAAAGGGCCGGACCGGCCAGAATTCAGGAGGAACAGCGGCATGAGCGGGAATCCGTTCGAGGAGAATCTGGACCGGAACGCGGCGAATTATGTGCCGATGACGCCGATTTCATTTCTGGCCAGAACCGCCGCTGTTTTCCCGACCCGAGCGTCCGTGATCGACGGGAACCGCCGCTTTACCTGGGCCGAGACGCGGGAACGCTGTCACCGTCTGGCTTCCGCGCTTGCGAAACGCGGGATCGGCAAGGGCAGGACGGTCGCCGTGATGGCGCCGAACATCACCGCCGCCTTCGAAGCCAGTCTTGCCGTGCCGATGACCGGTGCTGTGCTGAACGCCATGAATGTCCGGCTCGATGCGCCGACGATCGCCTTCATCCTCGAGCATGGCGAGGCCAGCGTGCTGCTGACCGATGCCGAGTTCGCGCCGGTGATCCGGGAAGCGCTGAAAGAGGTGACGCGGGACATCCTCGTCATCGATATCGAGGACCCGGCGGCAGCCTCCGGCGAGCGTCTCGGAGAGATGGAATATGAGGCGTTCCTGGCGACGGGCGATCCGGACTTTACCGCCGTGCCTCCGGGTGATGAGTGGGATGCGATCGCGCTCAATTACACCTCCGGCACGACGGGCAATCCGAAGGGCGTGGTCTATCACCATCGGGGTGCCTACTTGAATGCGTTGGGCAATGCACTGGTCTGGGGCATGGCGCATCATCCGATCTATCTCTGGACCCTGCCGATGTTCCACTGCAACGGCTGGTGCTTCCCCTGGACCATCACCATGCTGGGCGGCACCCATGTCTGCCTGCGCCGGACCGTCGCCAAGGATATCAACGATGCTATCGCCGACCATGGCGTGACCCATCTCTGCGGCGCGCCGATCATCATGTCGATGCTGCTGAACGCGCCGGAGGAGGACAGCCGGGACTGGGATCATCAGGTGCAGATGATGACCGCCGCCTCCGCCCCGCCCGCCTCCGTGATCGAGGGCATGGAAGCAAAGGGTGTCAAGATCACCCATGTCTACGGCCTGACCGAAGTCTACGGCCCGGCGGTGGTCTGTGAATGGCACGAGGAGTGGAGCGGCCTGCCGATCGAGGAGCAGGCGCGCCTGAAATCACGGCAGGGCGTGCGCTATCCGGTGCAGGAGGGCCTCATGGTCGCCGGGGCGGAAACCCTGGAGCCGGTGCCGCAGGACGGCGAGACCATGGGCGAGGTGTTCATGCGCGGCAATATCGTCATGAAGGGGTATCTGAAAAACCCGAAGGCCACCGACGAGGCCTTCAAGGGTGGCTGGTTCCATACCGGCGATCTCGGGGTCTGGCACGAGGACGGCTATGTCGAGCTGAAGGACCGCTCGAAGGACATCATCATCTCCGGTGGGGAGAATATCTCGACCATCGAGGTTGAGGGCGTGCTGTACGGCCATCCGGCGGTGCTGGATGCCGCCGTGGTGGCACGGCCGGACCAGAAATGGGGCGAGACGCCCTGCGCCTTCGTTACCCTGAAGAAAGGGGCGACGGTCAGCGAGGCGGATCTGATCGCGTTCTGCCGTGAGAAAATGGCGCATTACAAGGCGCCGAAAACGGTGGTGTTCGGCGAATTGCCGAAGACGTCGACAGGCAAGATCCAGAAATTCGTGCTGCGGGATCAGGCGAGAGCCCTCTGATCCCTGATCGGCAGCGCTATGCTCAGAGCAGTGATTCGATATAGACACCTTTAATGGTGTCCTTGAATCGGGTTGAGACGTTCTTCTCGACCTGTGCCTTGAAGGCCAGCACGTCAGACGAGGTTGGCCGGCCCTTCTCGAAGAGCTTCAGGCAGAGCGGATAGACGATCCCGTAGAGCTGGGTCTTGGCGTTCTCGAGTTCGGTCTTCTTGGCGGTGTCGATGGCCTGCAGGGCGACTTTCACCCGGTGTTCGGTCAGCCTGCCATCGATATAGAGGGAGATGGTGAAGGGGCCGAGCGGCAGCACGTCCGGGCCGATGGCATGCCGATACTGAATGTCGCGATTGAAGGCCTTGTCCTTCTTGCGCTGGTTCTTGTCCTTTTCCTTGCGCTCGGCCTCCACCCTCGCGTTGGCCTTGTCGCCGTGGCTGGCGGCCAGGGCCTGGGCGCCAGGGCCAATGGCAAGCACAAGTGCCAGACCGAATATTGGCAATAGTCGCGACATCGGATTCTCCTCAGCGGACAAAGATGGGGGAGGTTGCCGCCTCGATGCGGTCGCCCCCGGCGGTGTTCAGTACGGACTCCAGAAAATCACTATACCGGATAAACGTTAACAGCGCCTCAAGGCGGCTCAGGGATTCGCCGATTTCGCCTTCCTCGAGCGCGGCCACGATTGCGTCCAGATCCCGGCTCTGTTCGGGGTAGGCGACCAGCATGCTGTGGGCCTCCGGGGCGATCCCGGCGGCATCCCTCGCCAGACCCTCGGCCTCCGCATAGCCGCCGAGCACATCGACAAGTCCGATCCGCTTCGCGTCCTCACCGCTCCAGACCCGGCCCCGCGCGGCGCCGTCGATCTCGACCGGGCCGAGCCGGCGCGCTGCGGCGACCTTGGCCGTGAAATCCTCATAGATGGTGTCCAGCACAGCGTCGAGCCGGGCGCTTTCGGCGGCGCTGAACGGCCGCGTCGGGCTGAACATGTCGGCATTGCGGCCAGCGCTCACACTGTCCGTCCGGATGCCGTACTCGGCAAGGAAGCCGGACAGGTTCAGCTTGCCGCTGACGACGCCGATGGAGCCGGTGATGGTGTTCGGATGGGCGACGACATGGTCCGCCGCGAGGGCGACGAAATATCCGCCGGACGCAGCCATGTCGCTCATCGAGACGATGACCGGCAGACCGCCGTCACGGGCGGCCGAGAGGGCATGCAGGATGGTATCCGAGGCCACATAGCTGCCGCCGGGGCTGCTGACCCGCAGGATGATCGCCTTGACCCGCTTGTCCGCCCGGGCGTCTTCCACGGCGTCGACGATGTTCTGCGCAGCAGCCTCGCGGCCGCGCGCGAACAGCGGGGCACGACCGCGCACGATCGGTCCGTCGACCGCGATCACGGCGATCCGCGCCGGGTCTTCCTCGCCGAATCCGAACTCCACCTGATCGCTATAGACCGCGAGCGAGACCAGTCCGGCGCCGTCAGCCTTGGCCTGTGCGACCGCGACGGCTTCGTCGCGATAGAGCATCCGGTCAACCAGGCCGTTACTCTTGGCCTCGTCGGCAGTCAGAGGAGCGGTGTCGATGAGCCCGTTGACGGAAGAGGATGACAGCCGGCGAGCGGTGGCGATATCGGCGGCAATACCGGCATACAGGGAATCCACCAGACGCCGGTAGTTCTGCCGGATCGGGGCCGGGAACGCCGTGTTCGTCATGGAGGCTGCGGCGCCCTTGTATTCGTGGCGGGCGCGGAAGTCGGCCTCGATCCCGAGTTTCTCCAGAGCTTCGCCGAAGAACGGGGCGGCCAGGCTGATGCCGCGGATATCGAGCAGGCCCGACGGCTGCAGGGAGATGCTCTCTGCGCCGGTCGCGAGGTGGTAGGTCGAGATCCCGCCATTGCCTTCCAGGCTGTCGGCAAAGGCATGGACGAACCGGCCGCTCGACCGGAAACGCAAGATTGCCGCGCGCAGTTCCTGGGCTTCCGCCGGACGGATCTGGGCGGCGGAGAGGTCGAGGAACAGTCCCTGGACGCGTTCATCCGCGCCCGCCACCTTCAGAATGTTCACGAGATCCAGCAGCGATGGCGTGCCGGAGTTGAAGAGATTGGCAAGGGGAAACGGGTCGGTCGTCTCGCGCAGATCGGGCTTCAGCGTCAGTGACAGCACCATGCGCTCGGGCAAAGGCGCCTTCTCCCATCGGTCTGACGCATAGTGCAGTCCGGCGACGGCGCCGACGACCAGAATCAGGAACAGAAACCCGAAACTGATCAGCAGTCCTTTCAGAAATTTCAGCATCCCGGCCGCATCCTCACCTTGCCCGCTTTACATATGGGCATTCCGATAGAGCAAAACGAGGGCAGTACCAAGGCAGATCCGGAGCGAGGTCCGGTCAGCTGCCGCATTGTGCCGCGTGGCGCATCAGATGGTCCGCCAGAACGCAGGCCATCATCGCCTCGCCGACCGGAACAGCGCGGATGCCGACGCAGGGATCGTGCCGGCCCTTGGTCACCACATCGACCTCGTTCCCGTCCTTGTCGATGGACTGGCGCGGGGTAAGGATCGAGCTGGTCGGCTTTACCGCAAAGCGCACCACGACCGGTTGCCCCGAAGAGATGCCGCCGAGCACGCCGCCTGCATGGTTTGACAGGAAAACCGGCTTGTCGCCGTCCATCCGCATCTCGTCCGCGGCCTCGTGGCCAGGAATTTCGGCGGCTGCGAAACCGTCGCCGATCTCCACCCCCTTGACCGCGTTGATGGTCATCATGGCCGCAGCCAGGTCGCTGTCGAGCTTGCCATAGACCGGCTCGCCCAGACCGGCGGGCACGCCCTCGGCGACGATCTCGATCACGGCGCCGGCAGAGGAGCCGGCCTTGCGGACGCCGTCGAGATAGTCCGTCCAGAGTTCCGCCGCTTGCGCGTCCGGGCTCCAGAACGGATTGCGCTCGACCTCTTCCCAGTCCCAGTTATCCCGGTTCACCTTGTGCGGGCCGACCTGCACCAGGGCCCCGCGCAGATGGAAGGCATTGCCGAGACGGGCACCGATGATCTTGCGCGCGATGGCGCCGGCGGCCACCCGCATCGCGGTTTCCCGCGCCGAGGAGCGTCCGCCGCCGCGATAGTCGCGGATGCCGTATTTGGCCTCGTAGGTATAGTCCGCATGACCCGGCCGGAACCGGCTCATGATGTCCCCGTAATCCTTCGAGCGCTGGTCCGTGTTCTCGATCATCAGCCCGATCGGGGTGCCGGTGGTCTGGCCCTCGAACACGCCGGACAGGATCTTCACCTGATCCGGCTCCTGGCGCTGTGTCGTGAAACGGTTTTGCCCGGGTTTGCGCCGGTCCAGATAGAACTGGATGTCCGTCTCGGAGACGGGCAGGCGCGGGGGCACGCCGTCGACAACGCAGCCGATGGCGGGTCCGTGGCTTTCGCCCCAGGTCGAGAAGCGGAAGACCTCACCGAAGGAATTGCTGGCCATGTGTGTTTGCTATCCGGGTCAGACCGTGGAGATATCGGGCGCGTCCACCGCCTTCATGCCGACGATGTTGTAACCGCAATCGACATGATGGACTTCGCCGGTGACACCGCTGGACAGGTCACTCAGCAGATACATGCCGGAGCCGCCGACATCCTCCAGCGTCACGTTCCGCCGCAGCGGCGAGTTGTACTGGTTCCATTTCAGGATATAGCGGAAGTCACCGATGCCGGAGGCGGCGAGCGTCTTCATCGGGCCGGCAGACAGGCCGTTGACCCGGATGTTGTCGCCTCCGAGATCGGTGGCAAGATAGCGGATGCTGGCTTCAAGCGCGGCCTTGGCGACGCCCATGACGTTGTAATGCGGCATCACCTTTTCGGCGCCGTAATAGCTCAGGGTCAGCAGCGATCCGCCATCCGGCATCATTTCCGCCGCTTCGCGTGCGATCCGGGTAAAAGAATAGCAGGAAATATCCAGCGTTTTCAGGAAGTTGTCCCGTGTCGTGTTGACGTATTTGCCCTTCAGCTCATCCTTGTCCGAATAGGCGATGGCATGCACGAGAAAGTCGAGCTTGCCCCATTTCTCCCGGATCGCCTCGAACGTCTTGGTGACGCTTGCATCATCGGTGACGTCGCAGGGTAGTACCAGATTGGAGCCAAGCTGGGCCGCCAGTGGGGCGACCCGCTTCTGCAGCGCCTCGCCCTGGAAGGTGAATGCGAGTTCCGCACCCTGGGCCGCTGCCGCCTTCGCGATGCCCCAAGCGATGGAACGGTCGTTGGCGACCCCCATGATGAGACCCTTTTTGCCACTCATGACCGGGCTTGGTTCACTCATTCGATGCCCCTAGATGCAGGTTGCTGCAAAATAATTCACATGATTCGCGCGATCCTACACTAAAGGCCGTTATCGGCAAACCGCATGCGGATACCGCCGCGCCGCAGAAACCGCTGCGGTGCGGGCCTTGCTGATCGTGCGCGCGCGCTGTTCTACAGGCATTCATGATAGGCTGACAAGATGAGCAAGAAAGCCAATCGTCTGGATCGCTGGAGAACGCTCGCGGCGGCCGCCGTGGCGCGGGACGTGGCGGAGTATATCGGCTTTGCGCTGATGCGTTTCTATCGTGGCCGCGGCATGCAGGCGGCCGCCGCACTGACCTACACGACGCTGCTGGCGCTGGTGCCTCTGCTGGCCATCGGATTCGCGATCTTCACCGCTTTCCCGGCCTTCGAAATGGCCCGGACGGCGATCGAGACGTCGATTTTCGAGAATCTGGTGCCGGAAATCGCCGGTCCCGTCCGCTCCTACCTGAACAGCTTCATGCGCAATGCGTCGCAGCTCGGCGCAGCGGGCATCATTGGCCTGACGGTTTCCGCGATTCTGTTGCTGGCGACCATCGAATCCACCTTCAACGCGATCTGGCATGTGGAGCGGCCGCGGCATCTGCTGGTGCGCTTCCTGATCTTCTGGGCGGTGCTGTCTCTCGGTCCGATCCTGATGGGCCTGATCCTCTCGACCACGAGCGATTTCTTCTCCGTCCTGCGACAGACCTGGACCGATGCCGGGCTGGATGCCGGCTCGCTCGATGTCGGCGGCGACTTCCGCGCCCATCTTATCGCGATTGTCCTGCAGTCTGTCGGGTTCACGCTGCTTTTCATGATCGTGCCGAATCGCTCAGTCGCCTGGCGGGATGCATTGATCGGCGGCTGCCTGTCCGGCACCGCCTTCGAAATCCTCAAACTCGGTTTCGGCTGGTACCTGACGGCCTTCCCGACCTATCAGACGATCTACGGGGCCATGGCGGTGATCCCTATTTTCCTGGTCTGGGTGTATTTCTCCTGGACCGTGATTCTGCTGGGGGCGGTATTTGCGGCGTCGTTCCCCGACTGGTGGCATTCCCGGCAGCTCGATGCGGCACCTGACCTCGGTCCGGCCCGCCTGTTCTCCGTCGCCCTGTCGACCCTTGCCGCGATCCGGGAGAAGGCGGGGCCGGTGCCGCAGACTGCCCTGGATGATGTGGCCTCCGCGGATGTGGTTGCCCTGGTCCTGGAGCGGTTGCAGGCTGCGGAATTTGTCGCCAGATCCGAGGATGGCCGGTTTGTGCTGGCGCGCGATCCGGCGCGTTACAGTCTCTATGAACTCTATCAGGGGCTCGGCTGCGCGGCGGACACGACGGAAGGGCGCGAAAAAGAGGAGCCGGCCTCGATTGCCGCCGTGATCAATGATCTGTCGAAAGCCGAATCCGAGGCCCTGTCACGGCCGGCGGCGGAAGTACTGGCGGATCTCACCGGGGAAAATGGCGGCGTCAGGGAATTGCCGGATCTGCCGGCGGCCGAGGCGTAGCCCGGATTACTTCCGTGCAACGACCGTGTAGCCGAGGGTGATTCGCGGCTCTGCCTGACGGAAAATGCAGTCCAGTCCATAGCCGAGATTGTTCAGCACAGGGAAAAGCAGCTTTCCGATCAGGCTGAGTCGGATGAAATGGAAGAAGACGCAGAACACGCCGCCGTTCGGCTCTATCGAGACTTCCGAGAAATGCCGCAGCAGATGCTCCAGACCCATCCGGGTGAAACGGAAATAGTCCTGCCTGTCATGGATTTCGAAGATGAACGGGACCGTCAGCAACAACCTGCCGCCCGGCTCCAGCACCCTGTGCAGCTCCGCGATCAGGCGCTCGGGGGAGGGTGTATGTTCCAGGACTTCGATGCAGGCGACGTTCTGGAAACTCCCGTCGGCCAGCGTCAGTGCTTCCGCGTCGCACAGAATGTCCGCTTCTGCCGAGTCGTCCCGGTTTACCGTCACGCTGCCGTCGAAATAGCGCCAGCGCCGGCCGCTGCCGACTTCCAGGACGGTGCCGGCCGGTGCAAAGGCACGGACGGCCTTTTCGATAAAATGCCGCCGGATATACTTTGTCTGGATCATGGGAGGGCTAATCCGCTCCGGCGCCAGCCGGTCAACTGAAGCGCATTTTGTGACGCGGATTGTAGCCGTTTTCCTCGACCCATTTCTGCATGAGCTTGATCAGATCGGGATCTTCCCTGTCGGGCAGAACCACTTTCAGGGTGACAAGCTGGTCGCCGGCAGGTTTTCCGCCCATCGCCGGAATGCCCTTGCCTTTCAGGCGCAGGGTTGCCCCGCTGTTCGATTTTGGCGGGACCTTCAGCGAGACATTTCCGTGAATCGTCGGCACGGTGATGGTGGCGCCGAGGACCGCTTCGTACAGCGTGACCGGGATCTCGACCTTGATCGTCTGGCCGTCACGGTGGAAGTAATCGTGCGGCTCCACGGTGATCTCGACAAAGGCATCGCCGGCAGGCCCGCTGCTGCTGCCCTTGCGGCCCTGGCCTTTCAGACGCAGGGTCTTGCCGCTTTCCGTTGCCGGCGGAATTTTCAGGTCGAGAGTCTTGCCGTCGGAAAGCGTGACCCGCTTTGTACCCCCAGCAGCGGCCTCGACGAAGCTGACCTTGAGCTTGTAATTGACGTCCGGTCCGACCGTATAGGCGTTGCCTCCCCGGCCCGCGCCGCCATCTCCCTGGCCGTGCCGGCGCAGGATATCGTCGAACATGTCGGCGTCGTCATCGTCGAAAATATCGGAGAAATTGCTGCTCTGCTTCTTGCGCGCCGAGGTCCATGCTTTCCAGAAACCACTGGAGGTCTTGGCCGACGCGCCTGACCCACCGCCCGGACGGGCGCCGGCATTCATGCCGCCGCGATCGTATTTGGCGCGCTTTGTCTCGTCAGAGAGCAGATCGTAGGCCGCCGTGACTTCCTTGAACTGCTGCTCGATCTTCGTTTCGCCGGGATTGAGGTCCGGATGCAGCTTCTTGGCCAGCGTCCGGTACGCTTTCTTGATCTCGGCCTGCGAGGAGTTGGGCTTTACACCCAGTATCTTGTAAGGATCGCTCATGACTCGGGAGTATATGGAAAAGCAATCGGACCGGCGGCAAAAAAACCGCCGGACCCGATCATCGCAGAGCCCGAGGCCTGTGCCTAGTTCTTGATTTGCCAGGTTCCGTCCGGCTGACGGCAGGCTGTGCCATATGCTTCCTCGATCTTGCCGCCGATATTCACCGTCTGTGAATATTCGCGGCAATGCTGACCGGAAGGGGTCTGGTAGGTGCTGGTCGGGGTGACGGTGCCGGAGTGACCGCTGTCCGGATTGCGCCAGGTCGACGTCGTGCCGACCGGCTGTGTCTCCAGAGTCTGTTGCGTCGTCTGGGCCATGGCCGCCTTGTCGGCATTGTCGAGAGACTTGCCGATTTCGCTGCCGACGAAAGCGCCCAGCAGGGTGCCGATGGCGACAGCTGCGAGCTTTCCTTTACCGCCACCGACCTGGGAGCCGGCAACGGCACCGCCGACAGCACCGAACAGGCCGCCAGCGGTCTGCTTGGCGCCGAGCTGTTGGCCATTGTTCGCGCAGGCTCCGAGCACCAGGGCGGCGACAACGACAAATACGGCTGGAGTTTTCATGTCTCGTTCCTTCACTTTACATCGGCCCGAAAGGACAACCTCCGGGGCCGGTGAATCCATCGATTGATAATCCGTCGCTTACACAAAAACACCTGTCATGCGTGAAGGTTCCGGATGCTCCTCACATGCGGCACCGCATTGTCTGGCTGCGACCTTACGGCGCTGGACAGATCAAGCTGCCGCTCGCTAGTGATAGTTATTCTCCGATTCTTAATTGGCTACAAATAAGGCAATGAAAAGACCGGAGAGGCGCTTTCCGTGTGATTCGTCATCTTCAGATTGAGGTAAAGCCATGTTCGAGCCGGATACAGACAACCCTTTTGAACTTTTCGCAGGCTGGCTTCAGGCCGCGTCCGAAACCGAGCCGAACGACCCCAACGCGATGACTGTCGCGACCGCCGATGCAGATGGTCGGCCCTCGGCCCGGATCCTGTTGCTGAAGGGGTTCGATGAGCAGGGGTTTGTCTTCTATTCGAACATGGAAAGCCAGAAGGGGCGGGAACTCACGATCAATCCATTTGTCGCACTGTGCTTTCATTGGAAGTCGGTGCGCCGCCAGGTGCGTGTAACCGGCCCGGTCACGCGGGTGAGCGACGCCGAGGCTGATGCCTATTTCGATTCACGGCCGCGCGGCAGCCGGGTCGGAGCCTGGGCCTCGCAGCAGTCGCGCCCGCTTGCCGACAGGGCAACGCTGATGGCGGCCGTGGAGAATGCTGACCGTGCACATCCGGGCGAACCGGTTCCCCGTCCGCCTTATTGGTCCGGATGGCGTCTTACGCCGCTCTCCATAGAGTTCTGGCAGGATGGCGAGTTCCGCCTGCATGACCGCTTCTGTTTCCGCCGCGCCAGCGAGAGCGAAACCTGGTCGGTGACTCGACTCTTCCCCTGACCCCGTAAATCCGTGTTGTGTCAGGCATATGCACGACAAGGGGCTCGTTTTGAGAACTTGACCTAGGTCAATGTGGGAACCTTTGAGGGGGGGATAGGGTTAATGCAATAAGCCCAATCACATTGAGGTGCACACCATGTCACTTAAAACGGTCCTTGCGCCGCTGCTCGGCGACGATGCCGACACGGCAATTCTGAACGCGGCCCGCTCGATCGCCGCGATACACGGCGCCCACATCTTCGTCGCCCATGTGCATCGCGACCCCCGGGATGTGCTTGTCCCGCAGATCGGCATGGGCATGAGTGCGTCCATGATCGAAACGATCGTAGAGCAGGCGGAAAATGCAGCGAAGGAGGCGCGGGCTGCGTCGCTTGCCGCGTTTGATCGCTGGCGCGAGGCCAACAATCTTCCTGTTGTCGAGAAGCCGACCGAGACAGATGGCGTCACGGTTTCCTTCGAGACCATGGTGGGAGAGCCGGCAACCCTTGTCACGCGTCGGGCCCGCATGGTTGACGTGATCTGTGTGGTTGCGCCAGCCGACCGCGAGAGCAATGACGCGCTGGCGATCGCCGAGGCGGCGATCCTGGAGAGCGGCAAGGCGACCCTGGTGGTGCCGCATGATGTCACGATGCCGGAGATCACCGGCATCGCCATCGGCTGGAATGCGTCCAAGGAGGCCGCGGCCGCCGTCGCTCATGCCATGCCGCTGCTGGAATCTGCCGATAAAGTACTTGTTATGTCGGGGACCGATGACGATCTGACCAAGGAACAGCTTGGAACATTTGTAGACTCCTTGCGCTGGCACGGTGTCAAGGCGGATGCAAAGGCTTTCGACGCATCCTCTGGCAGCATTTCCGGACGGTTGCAGGCTGAAGCGCGCGAGGTGAATGCGCAGTTGCTGGTGCTTGGCGCATACAGCCACAGCCGGTTCCGCGAGTCGATCTTCGGTGGTGTTACCGACGATATTTTGTCAGCGGCAAGGATCCCGGTTCTGATGGCTCACTGAGCGATTGGAATCCCCCTGTTCGAACAAAGGAGTGAAGCTCGTGAGTCTGCGTACCGTTCGTCTTGAACTGGCGAGAAATCCGGACTTTCCGGAAGGCAGTATCAACCATGGTTATGAGTTCAGGGCGCCTTTGTCGGAGGATGGCACCCTCGATCTCGATGCCTGGAAGAAATCAAAAAACGACTGTACCGTGCGCCGTTTCTGGCAGGGAGAGCCGGATGAAAACGGCCATCTTCTCCATACCCGGGGCCGGCGCTGGCTCTTCAGCTACAGGGACGGCGAAGAGGATGACGAGCCGATCTTCAAGTTCGACCGGCACCATTTCGTCGAGGGGGAATATGTCTCCATTACCGAGCATGACGGTGTGCAGCGCACCTTTCAGGTCGTCGGCGTAAAATAGGCTTGGGTGACAAACTGACTTGATGCGTGCGGCGGCCTTTCTCGGGCCGCCGTATTTGCTTACACTCCGGCGCCATGAGCACGATCCAGAAAACCATGCTGCTGACCGGCGCCAGCCGGGGCATCGGCCACGCCACAGTCCGCTTCTTCAGTGAACGGAATTGGGAAATCATCACCTGTTCGCGCGACGCGCCGCCGGAGGAATGCCGGCGCGACCCGAACTGGAGCCATCATATCACCGCGGACCTGACGAATTCCGACAGCCTCGACAATTTCATCGTGGAAGCCAACGAGTTGCTCGGTGACAGGCCTCTGCATGCCCTGGTGAACAATGCCGGCTGGTCGCCGAAGACGCCGTTCAAGGAGCGGCTTGGCTGTCTGAATGGCGATCTCGATGAGTGGCGACGGGTGTTCGAGCTGAATTTCTTCGCGCCGCTCCGGCTGGCCCGGGGCTTTGCCGCGGCGCTGCACCGGGGCAATGGCGCGATCGTCAACATCACATCAATCGCCGGGCATTTCATTCACCCGTTTGCCGGGTCTGCCTACAGCACCTCCAAAGCCGCATTGTCTTCGCTCACGCGGGAAATGGCGAACGAGTTCGCGGATCTCGGGGTGCGGGTGAATGCGGTGGCGCCGGGGGAAATCGAGACCGCAATGCTGTCCCCGGAATACGAGATGCTGATTCCGCGAATACCGCTGAACCGGCTCGGCACGCCGAAAGATGTCGCGTCGACGATCCATTATCTCTGCTCGGAGGATTCCGGCTATGTGACCGGTACCGAAATCTTCGTGACGGGCGGACAGCACATGTTCTGATCGGGCGGCGGAGGGGCGTGCGGCGGTGCCCTCCGCCTGTCTCAGGCGCCAAGTTTCCTGGCGAAATAGGCCGCCATCGCGGCGATCTTGTATTTCGGCAGGCCGATCCAGCGGGCGGACAGGATACCGTCCGCGGCCACGTCGACCAGAACCTCCCCGTCAACCCGCAGCGGGCCGTCGGGATCCTGGATGTCGCGCAGGGTCATGGAAACGCGAGCTTTCTGGCGCCGGATCAGGGACCCGTTGTAAGGCGCCGAGGTGAAACCGGCGGGCGACCATTGGTGGATGGGATAATCCCGGTTGTCTATGCGAACGTAGGAATCGCCACGGGGCGACAAGGTCGTCATCGCTCTGGAAGCGTTTGCCGGAGCTGGTGTCTCGAAGCGGTGCTTCAGAAAGGCCATCATTATGTGCCTCCTTTCTCAGCAAAAGCTGATTTGATCCCCGCTCTTTCTAACCAGAAAAATGTAAATCAAAAGTAAATAAAATTCAATATAAATGGGACGTACTGTAGGGCTGCAGCCCCATCCACGTCTGCGAAGTCAAACTATGTCAATGGGTTATGGAGATCAGAGGCTGGCGGCAATTCGGTCGCACCAGGCAATGCGATCCTCGACCTGAGCGATTTCCATTTCGATCCAGGCCCTGAGATGCCCATGCTGCCATTCCTCATGGCTCAGCAGGTCGAACAGGCGGGCATGCTCCCCCTGATGCAGACCGCGCAGATTCTCGATCTGCTCGACCTGCTCGTCTTTCTCCAGCAGATGCAGGAAACGCAGCTTCAGGGCGACAACCAGCTTGTTCAGGTCGTTCGCGCCGGGGCGGACGGGCGCGGACAGATACTCCCTGAGAGCGACCCAACCCGCATCGGTCAGCTGCAGGCGCGCGTTGTCCTCGAAACCTTCACCGGCAAGCGGTGCAATCAGTCCCTCGAACTTCAGCAGCTCGATGGAACTGCCCAGCAGGTCGAGGGACGGACCGACGATCCGGGCCGCAAACTGCCGGACTTCACCAGCGACATCCGCATATGGCCGCGGACCACCGGCCAGCGCACCCAGCGCCGCCATCCGGATTGCTTCCTTCGGGATCAGTGAATTATCGCGGTACATATTTCGCCTCACGTGGTGTTTTTGCGAGCCATTCTTAAAATGGGGCTAGTCGCCGCAGATGTAAAGGGGACTCGCGAAAATTCAACCCGGGCTCATACCCCGCAGCCGCTCCGACCGCCGCCTTAGCAACTCCAGCGTCGTGAGCAGCAGGATGGAGATTGCGACCAGGATGGTCGCCACCGCGAGGATCGTCGGGCTGATCTGTTCGCGCAGGCCAGTGAACATCTGCCACGGCAGGGTCTTCTGCCCGGCCGACCCGACAAACAGCACCACCACGACTTCGTCGAAGGAGGTGATGAAGGCGAACAGGCCGCCGGAAATCACACCAGGCAGGATCAGCGGCATCTGCACCCTGAAGAAGGTCAGGATCGGACCGGCGCCCATATTCGCCGACGCGCGGGTCAGGGAGCGGTCGAACCCGACCAGCGTCGCCGTCACCGTGATGATCACAAACGGAATGCCGAGGGCCGCATGCGCCAGCACCACGCCGAAATAGGTCCCCTGCAGGCCAATGCGGCTGTAGAAGAAGAACATACCAGCGGCGGAAATGATCAGCGGCACGATCATCGGCGAGATCAGGATCGCCATGATCGTGCGCCGAAACGGTACATGTTCGGAACTGAGCCCGATGGCCGCCAAGGTGCCGAAACTGACCGACAGCAGCGTTGCTGCCGGTGCGATGGTGATGGAATTCCACAGCGAGTGCTGCCAGTCGGAACTGGTGAAGAAGTCGCGATAGTGCTTGAGCGAATAGCCGGCGGGATCAAACCGCAGCATCTCCGGCGTGAAGGTGAAGAAGTCCTCCGCGTTGAAGCTGAGGGGCATGACCACCACGATGGGCGCGATCAGGAAAAAGAAGATCAGCCCGCAGATGACCCGGAAGCTGTAATGCCAGAGTACCTGAGCGGCCGTCAGATAGGGCGGCAGTTTCTTGCGATACCTGGACTCGTAGAGCCAGAAGATGAACCAGCCGAAAAACCACCCGAAGCCTGCGCCGACGACGAGGCCCGGCACACCGGCAAGATAGAGGCCGCCTAGCGTGACGATCCCGAGAATCGCCCAACGGGCGATGCGTTCCTGGGAAACGAACTTCGTTACCACATAGGCGGTGATTGCCAACAGCACCGCTCCCACTATCAAGCCGATCAGAGAGCTTCCGTGGGCGGTGCCGACGAGCAGGCCGGCGAAACCGCCGGCAGCGGCGGAAACCGGAACATAGAAGCTCGGCAAGGAACGGGACACATAAGTGATCTGTGCCATAAATCAGCCTCCCAGCTTCACGTTGTCGATGCCGACGATCTTGTCGTAGGCCCAGTAGAGGGTCAGAACCGCCGCCAGGAGGATGGTCCCCAGCGCGGCGCCCAGGCCCCAGTTCAACGAACTGGAGATGTGGAAGGCGATCCGGTTCGAGATGAAGGTCCCGGTGGTGCCGCCGACGATTTCAGGCGTGATGTAGTAACCGATGGCCAGAATGAAGACGAGGATCGATCCAGCCCCGATCCCCGGGATCGATTGCGGGAAATAGACTCGCCAAAAGGCCGTCCAGTTGGTCGCGCCGAGCGATTTCGCAGCCCTCAGATAGGAGGGCGGAATCGTCTGCATCACCGAATAGAGCGGCAGGATCATGAAGGGCAGCAGGATATGGGTCATCGCCACGATCGTGCCGAACTGGTTATTGATCATGATCAGCCTGCTGGCGTCGTCGATCAGCCCGAGCCAGACCAGGGTATCGTTGATGACTCCCTGCTGCTGCAGCATGACCTTCCAGGCCGAGGTCCGAACCAGCAGCGAGGTCCAGAAGGGCAGCAGGACAAAGATCAGCAGAAGGTTGGATGTCCGAAGCGGGAGGTTCGCGAGGATCCACGCGATCGGATACCCGAGCAGGATGCAGGAAACGGTAATCATCATCGACATGAACAGCGTGCGGCCGAACAGCATCATGTAGATCTGCTGGTTCTCCGGCCGCTGGGCGATACCGTCCAGGGTCTTCTTCATATCGATGGAATTCAGGTAATACCCGATCGTGTATTTCGACGAATAGACCTTGATGGCCTGAATGTTCGCCGGGTTCGCCCAGTCCTTGTCGGCCTTGATCATTGCCGCGGTAAAGTCGCGCGCGGGCGCCGTGCCGATCGCCGCTGCGGCGGCTCTCAATTCATCGCCGCCGGGACCCTTGTAGTCTGTCAGAGCGCTTTGGATATCCGGGTCAGCAAGCTCAACCACGAGAGCGACGTAGACCGCCTCCCAGGGAGCCTTCTTGGCGAAATCCCGTTTCTTGTCGATCGCGGTGAAAAGCGCATAGGCCGTATATTCGCCCGTCGTCAGGGGAAGGATACGGGCGATCTCCGATCCTGGCTCGAAACCGATATCTTCCGTCATGGGGTCGTCGGTGAGCGCAGTCAATCGTGCGCGCTGGTCTTTCAGAAGAGCTGTGTCGGAAGCAGCGCTCTCCGAGCCGCGCATCAGCGCGTTCCAGAATGCCCCGCTCTTCCAGGTCGGATTCAGCCCGACCACCCATTTCTGGTAGACTTTGCCGATATCGTCGAGCTTGCGGCCGGAGGTACGGAACAGGGAGGATATCCCCACCTGCTCGTAGTTCAGACGCGTTCCGAGCTTGGTGTGTTCCTTCGCTTCCGCAGCCAGGAACATGTCAAAATAAAGTGCCTGATAAACCGGCTCGGGGGGAAGTGTCCCGGATTTCGGATCCCAGTCCGAGACTGCGGCGACGGTATCCGGAAGGGTGCCGGCGACGATCTGGTTTTCCACCGAACGGAACAGCATGTCCGCGATCGGGGCGATAAATGCAACCAGCACGAAGATCAGCAACGGCGCAACAAGTGCCAGTGCACGGAGCTTCTGCATGCGAAGAGAACGAGCAAGCCGCTGTTTCAGCGGTGTTCCGTCAGAGGCCAATATCGGACCTTCTTCTGGCATCGCTTGCCCGGACATATTGGTTGCTCCGTCACTCATTCACTGTCTCCGCCAAGAAAGGGGCCGGGGCCGCAGATGCGGCCCCGGGTTCCATTATGCGTCGATTACTTAGCCAACCATGCCTGGAACTTGGCGTCGATGTCGTCCCGATAGTCGGCCCAGAACTCGTAGTTGTAGAGGAACGTGTTCTTGGCATTGTTCGGGTCTGTCGGCATATGCGGCGCCATATCGATCCCGAGATCGGCATGCTTGCCCACCAGCGGTGCCGAAGAGGCACGTGCCGGACCATAGGAGATGTACTTTGCCTGGTCTGCGAGACGCTGTGTGTCGGTCGCGAACTTCACGAAGTCCTTGATGCGGGCCAGACGGTCAGCCGGCAGGCCGGCAGGGATGATCCAGCCGTCCAGATCGAACACCTGGGCGTCCCAGAGCATGGCGACCGGCTGCTTCTGCTCTTCGATCACAGAGAAGAGACGGCCGTTATAGGTGGAGCCCATGACAATCTCGCCATCAGCCAGGAGCTGCGGCGTATCGGCGCCAGCAGACCACCAGACCACCTGATCTTTGATGGTGGCGAGCTTGTTCAGCGCCTGTTCCTGTCCGGCCGGGGTGGCCAGGACGTCATAAACCTTGTCCTTTGCCACACCGTCACAAAGCAGTGCCCATTCCATGTTGTTGATCGGCCGCTTCTCGAGGGCGCGCTTGCCCGGATATGCCTTGAGATCGAAGACGGCGCAAATATCGGTCGGCGGTGTGCTGCCGACGAGGTCCGTGCGATAGCCGAAGGTTGTCGAATAAACGATCTGGGGAATGAAGCAGTCGCTGACCAGCAGGTCCCCGAAATCTTCCGAGGCCGGCGTGCCGTCCGGTGCCGCAGCCAGGTCGGTGTCCGGATCGATCTCCATTGCCAGGCCTTCGTCACAAAGGCGAATGGCATCCGCCGCGACGACGTCAACGAGATCCCAAGTGACATTGCCGGCTTCATTCATGGCCCGCAGCTTTGCGACGGCCTCTGCGGAGCTTTCGTCCCAGACCACGTTCACGCCCGGATTTTTGGCCATGTAGGGCTCTGTATAGGCGCTATTCTGTGATTTCTGATACGCTCCACCCCAACTCACGAGGGTCATATCATTGGCCATATCGGCCGCATGGGCAGCGCCAACGGCTAATCCAAACGCCGTTGTGGCGACCAAAACTCTGGCGAATTTCATAGTTGCTCCTGTTCTTCACCCGTTGTTTTGAACTCGCAGGTCGGTGTCACGGGCTTTGGCCCCGCCTACTGTTATCCCGAAAATATGCCGGCAATCCGTTCCGTTACGCGTCGAGCGCGCGGCAATCGGCCGGCAGCCATCCGATCTCGATCTCTTCACCAGGTTTCAAGCGAACGGCATCCGGGGCGTTGCGTGCCTTGACGATAAATTCGTCATTGCCCGCCACGGACAGGCGAAATCTGAAGATATCGCCCATATAGTAAAATTCCTTGACCACTGCCTTCAGCGTATGCGCGTCGGCGTGCAGCCGGTCCTTGTTGAATTCCACGCGCTCCGGCCGGATCGATACCAGGGTCCGCTCACCCGGCTTGCTGACATTGACCGGCTGGGCGTCGATCTCGCTGCCGTCATCAAGGGTGACGACACAGGTCTCTCCGTTGATCGACTTGACCACGCCTTCCAGCGTGTTGTTCTCGCCGACGAATTGGGCAACGAACGCGTTTTCGGGTTTTTCATACAGATCGGCCGGTTTTGACAGCTGCTGAATTTTTCCGTCGTTGAAGACCGCGATCTGGTCCGACATGGTCAGCGCTTCGGTCTGGTCATGGGTCACATAGACCGTCGTAATGCCCAGTTCGTGCGCGAGATTGGTGATTTCGAACTGCATGTGCTCGCGCAACTGCTTGTCCAGTGCGCCCAGCGGTTCATCCATCAGCACCAGTTTCGGCTCGAAGACGAGCGCTCTCGCCAGAGCGACCCGCTGCTGCTGGCCGCCCGACAGCTGCGCCGGACGCCGTCCGCCGAACTCGGCCATCTTGACCATGTCCAGTGCGCGGGCGACGCTCTTCTCGCGATCGGCCTTGTTCATTTTGCGAACCTCAAGGGGAAAGCTGAGGTTCTCGGCGACTGTCATATGCGGAAACAGCGCGTAGTTCTGAAAAACCATACCAATCCCGCGCTTGTGCGGCGGGATCCGGTTGATTGGCTTGTTGTCGAGCAAGATTTCGCCGTGGGTCGCCGTTTCGAAGCCTGCCAGCATCATCAGACAGGTCGTCTTCCCGGAGCCAGACGGGCCCAACATGGTCAGGAATTCGCCGTCCGCGATATCTAGATTGAGATTTTTGACGACGAGAATTTCGCCATCATACGTCTTCTGAACGTTCTTAAACTGAACGAACGGCTGGTTGCCGTTTGACATTGATTTTGCGCCCCTGTTCTGCCCTTGCGGTTGCGTGTTCCTCTCGCAAACCGGCTTAGCGTCGTGTTGTCACGATCTGGTCATAACCCTAACCACGCTCGTTCCCACTTGTCAAAGTGCTCGCGTCGATATGGACATAATCCGCCGGAATGTCGCGATTCCCAACGTCCCGAATCCGACATCACCCGGTCGCTTTTCGTGAATTGCGCGCACCGAATTGATGCGATCCATGCTCGGGCAAGGAAATTCAACCGGCGGGCCGGTTTACGGGGGATTGGGTAAATGAAGACGCAGGCACGGGCAGTGGTGATCGGCGGCGGCGTGGTCGGGGTCAGCACCCTCTACCATCTCGCCAAAAAGGGGTGGAGCGATGTGGTGCTCCTGGAACGGACAGAGCTGACCGCCGGCTCGACCTGGCATGCGGCCGGCCTGCTGCCATTGTTCAACATGAGCTACAGCGTCGGCCAGCTGCATCAATATTCCGTCGAGCTTTACAAGACGCTCGAGGAAGAGACGGGTCAGGCCGTCAGCTTCCACCAGACCGGCAACCTGCGCCTCGCCACCAACCGGGAGCGCATGGACGAATACCGGAACTATCAGTGCACGGCGGAGACCATCGGTGTCGAGGCGCACCTGGTCGGTGTCGACGAGATCAAGAAGCTCTGGCCGCTGGCGATGACGGATGATCTTGTCGGCGCCCTCTGGCATTCGTCCGACGGCCATATCGCGCCGGTCGACCTGACCATGGCGCTGGCCAAGGGCGCGCGGATGCACGGTGCGGAGATCTATCAGCAGACCCAGGTCACCGGCATTGAGCGCGAGAACAGCGAGTGGATCGTCAAGACCGACAAGGGCGATATCCGCTGTGAGCATGTGATCTGCGCTACCGGCAATTATGCCCGGACCACGGCAAAGATGGTCGGACTGGAGATTCCGGCGATCCCTGTCGAGCACCAGTACATCGTCACCGATATCGACCCGGCTCTGAAGGAATACCGCGAAGCCGGAAATCACGAGCTGCCCGTCTTGCGCGAATCCGACTCCCAATATTATTTCCGCGAAGAACGCCACGGCTGGATTCTCGGCCCCTACGAGCGTCATGCTCCAGCCTGCTTCGTGGACGGCGTGCCGTCCTCCTTCGAGAAGGATCTGTTCCCGGGCGACCTCGAGCGCCTGATGCCCCATGTCGAGGCCTGCATGGCCCGCGTGCCGTCCTTCGAGAATGCCGGCATCAAGGACATCGTGAACGGCCCGATCTCCTACACGCCGGACGGAAATCCAATGGTCGGGCCGGCTTTCGGTCTGGAGAATTTCTGGATCTCGGAAGGCCACAGCTTCGGCGTCACCGCCGCCGGCGGCGCCGGCTGGCAGCTTGCGAACTGGATCGTCGACGGCGAGCCGTCCGTCGACATGATCGGCGTCGACCCGCGCCGCTTCGGTGTCGTTTCCAAGAATTTCGCCAAGATCAAGAATGAGGAAGCCTACGAGCACGTCTTCTTCAATCACTTCCCGATGGAAGAGCGCGAGGCGGGCCGCCCGGCCAAGACCACCCCCGCCTATCCGCGCCTCGACGAGGCGGGCGCCGTCTGGGGCGCGCGCTTCGGCTGGGAGCGGCCGAACTGGTTCGCGCCGAAGGGCGTCGAGCGCAAGGACATCTATTCCTACCGCCGGTCCAACTGGTTCGAGCATGTCGGCAACGAAGTCCGCACCATGCGCGAGCGGGTCGGTCTGCTGGAGCTGTCCTCCTTCGCCAAATACGAGGTCGAGGGACCGGGGGCCCGGGAATGGCTCGACCGCATGGTCGCCAATGCCATTCCGAAAGGGCTTGGCCGGATCAATCTCTGCCATGCGCTGAACCCGTCGGGCTCGATCCGGTCCGAATTCACCATCACAAGGATGCCGGACAGCTTCTATGGCGAGCGCTTCTTCGTCATCGGCCCGGGCGCCGGGCACGATTACGACCTCGATTTCCTGCAGAAGCGCCTGCCGCGCGACGGCTCCGTTTTCCTGAGGGATATCACCACTCAATACGGCGTCTTCGTGCTGGCCGGGCCGGATTCCCGCAAGGTGTTGCAGAAATTGGCCGACGCGGATGTCTCGAACGAGGCTTTCCCGTGGCTCACCATGCAGGACATCCCGGTCGGCTATTGCCCGAGCGTGCGGGCCCTGCGGGTGAACTTCGTCGGCTCGCTGGGCTGGGAGCTGCATCACCCGATCGAATACCAACTGCACCTGTTCGATGCCCTGATGGAAGCCGGCAAGGAGTTCGATATCGGCCTCGTGGGCATGCGGGCGATGGATTCCATGCGGCTTGAGAAGACCTATCGTCTCTGGGGCACGGACCTGAACGCGGAAAACTCCCTGCTCGAAGCCGGGCTGAAACGCTTCGTGCGCCTGAACAAGGGCGAGTTCACCGGCCGTGATGCACTGGTGCGGCAGCAGGAAGAGGGCATTCCCAACACCTATTGCACCATCGAGATCGACGCGGACGATGCCGATCCGTTCGGCAATGAGCCGGTCTTCATGGATGGCGAGGTTGTCGGCCGCGGTACCGCCGGCGGCTATGGCCATTATGTCGGCAAGTCCCTGATGCTCGGCTATATCCGCACCGACAAGGCGGTGATCGGCGCCGAATGCCAGGTCCGTGTGCTGGACCAGCTCCGCCCGGCCCGCATCGTCGCGGAAAGCCCGTACGACCCGGAGAACGAAGCGCTGAAATCCTGATCGAAATGTGATCGCAACCGGGCGTTCGACAATGCCCGGTTGCGCTTTAGCTCTTTTCTTCCGTCCGGTGCCTGCTAGATTTCCTCTCTGATGATCCGGAAGACCGCATTGCGGATAACGAAAAATCATTCCGGACATCGCAGGGACGCATTTGCATCAGAGACGGGAGATTATCCTTATGAGTATTCGCACAATCGCGATTGCCGCGATGATGTCGACGACGATGTTGGTCGGCGCCGCCCACGCAGAGAATGTGCTGCGCTGGACAAGCCAGGGAGATGCCCTCACGCTTGATCCCATGGGCCAGAATGAAGGCCCGACCAACAGCATGAACGGTCAGATCTACGAGCCGCTCGTCAACCGCGACCGGGACATGGTTCTGGAGCCGGGACTTGCCGAGAGTTGGAAGCCGCTGGGGGCGACCGGCTGGGAGTTCACGCTCCGCAAGGGGGTCAAGTTCCACGACGGCGCGGACTTTACCGCTGAAGACGTCGCCTTCAGTGTCACGCGCGCACAGGCGAAAAGCTCCGATTTCAAGGAGCAGGTCAAGTCGATCAAAGAGGTCAAGATCGTAGACGACCATACGGTCCAGTTCCTGACCGACGGGCCGAATCCGATCCTGCCGAACGAAATCACCAACCTTTACATGATGGACAAAGGCTGGGCTGAGAAGAACAACGTTCTGGTGCCTCAGGACTTCGCTGCTGGAGAGGAAACCTTCGCGGTCCGTAATGCCAACGGCACCGGGCCGTTCATCGTAGACCAGCGTCTGCCGGACGAGTTGACGGTTCTGGTGAAGAATCCCAACTGGTGGGGCGCGGCGGATGCCGAGCACAATATCGACAAGATCGAGTACCGCCCGATCAAGAATGCGGCGACCCGCGTGGCGGCCCTGCTTTCCGGTGAAGTCGATTTCGTTCTCGACCCGCCGCTGCAGGATCTGAAGCGCATCGATTCCTCCGCCGATCTGAAGACCGTGACGGTGAACCAGATCCGGACAATCTTCTTCGGTATGGACCAGGGCATTGCCGAGCTGCGCAGTTCGGACGTCAAGGGCAAGAACCCTTTGCAGGACAAGCGTGTGCGCCAGGCCTTCTATCAGGCACTTGACGTTGCCGCCATCCAGCGTGTTGTCATGGAAGGGCTTTCCTTCCCGGCCGGTATAATTACGTCTCCGGGCGTGCACGGTTTCACGAAGGAACTCGACAAGCGGCGCCCGTTCGATCCTGCTGCGGCGAAGAAGCTGCTCGCCGACGCCGGTTATCCGGACGGTTTCAGCATCCAGCTCGATTGCCCGAACAACCGCTATAACAACGACGAGAAAATCTGTCAGGCGGCGGTGGCCATGCTGGCCAAGATAGGCGTCACGGTGAAGCTCGACGCCATTCCGAAGAGCCAGCATTTCCCGAAAATCAAAAACCGGGCCAGCGACTTCTACATGCTGGGCTGGGGCGTGCCGACGCTCGATTCCCACTATGTCTTCAGCTATCTGTTCCACAGCAATGGCGGCTGGAACGCGACCGGCTTCGCCAATGCCAAGGTCGATGAGCTGACAGATGCATTCGCTGTCGAAACAGACCTTGCAAAGCGTGACGAGATGATCGCGGAAGCCTGGAAGATCGTGAAGGACGAGATCGTATATCTTCCGATCCATCATCAGGTCATCGGCTGGGGCATGTCGACGAAGCTTTCGCTTCCGATCACCCCGAACGACTCGCCGCAGTTCCGCTGGGCGAAACTGCAGTAGCAGCTTGCCGGGTTTCGGGGGCGGCGGTGTATCCGCCGCCCTCGACCTTCCGGGCACCTAAAAACAGTTTCAGGCGAGCTTCACGCGCATGATCACTTATATCGCGCGCCGCATGTTGCAGGCCCTTGTGGTCATGGCTGCGGTGTCTTTCATTTCCTTTTCGCTCTTCAATTATGTCGGTGATCCGGTCGACAATATGGTCGGCCAGGAAGCAACGCTTGAGGACCGGCAGCGGATCCGCGAGGTCCTCGGTCTCGAAGACCCGTTCTTCGTTCAGTACGCCCGCTTCATGCAGAATGCCCTGCAAGGCGAGTTCGGTCTTTCCTACCGGACCAAGCGGTCGGTGACGGAGATGATCGCCGAACG
This sequence comes from Nisaea sp., assembly GCF_040217065.1. Classification (GTDB taxonomy): domain Bacteria; phylum Pseudomonadota; class Alphaproteobacteria; order Thalassobaculales; family Thalassobaculaceae; genus Nisaea. The sequence goes on along the minus strand of NZ_JAVJNX010000004.1, from coordinate 124,207 downwards.
GATCCCGGCAACGCTGGAGCTGGTCTTTGTCTCTGCATTGATTGCGCTCGGCCTGGGGATCCCGCTCGGCGTGTTTACGGGTATCAACCGGACCAGCTGGATCAGCAAGGCGGTGCTGACTATCTCCCTTGTCGGGGTCAGTCTGCCGACTTTCATTATAGGCATCAGCCTGATCTATATATTCGCCGTGCATATGGGCGTTCTGCCATCTTCCGGCCGGGCCGGAACCGTTGAACTCGGTGGGTGGAAGACAAGTCTGCTGACCATTGATGGATGGCGCAGCATCCTGCTGCCGGCAATCACTCTCAGCCTCTTCCAGGTGACCATGATACTCAGGCTTGTGCGGGCCGAAATGCTGGAGATCATGCGGACCGACTTCATAAAATTCGCCCGTGCGCGCGGCCTGCCGGAAAACCGGATCAACTATAACCACGCACTGAAGAATACGCTGGTGCCGGTCATCACGATCATCGGTCTCAATATCGGCGGCCTGATCGCGTTTTCCCTGATCACCGAGACGGTGTTCCAGTGGCCGGGCACGGGATTGATGTTCATCCAGGCGGTGGATTTCGTCGATGTGCCGATCATGGCCGCCTATCTCTGTTTCGTGGCCCTGATCTTCGTCACCATCAATCTCGTGGTCGATATCCTTTATTTCATCATCGATCCGCGCCTGCGCGCCGAGGGAGGGCACTAACCCATGGCGGTTCAACAGGACGACAAAAAACAAAGCCTCTGGGCGCGTCTGAACGACAACGACATCCTCTATTCCTTCTTCCACTCGCCCTTGGCGATGGCGGCCGCACTGGTCACGGCGCTGATCGTGCTGTCGTCCTTCGGTGCGCCGCTGATCGCGCCGTTCGATCCGTTCGACCCGGCGCAGATCTCGCTTTGGGACGGCAAGAAACCGCCTGCCTGGGAAGAGGGCGGGGATCCGGCCTACCTGCTCGGTACGGACAATCAGGGCCGGGACATGCTCTCGACCATTCTCTATGGCGGCCGGATTTCCCTGATGGTCGGGTTTGCCGCTGTCTTTCTCGGAATGTTTCTCGGTGTCGCGCTTGGAGTGATCAGCGGCTATGTCGGCGGCTGGTTCGAGACGGTCATCATGCGGCTTGCCGATATCCAGCTGACCATTCCGGGAATCCTGACCGCGATCCTCATCAACGGCATTCTACGGTCCGTGTTGCCGCCGGAGCTGCGCGACGAAATGGCGATCTATGTCGTCATTCTTGCCATCGGTCTCAGTGACTGGCCGCAGTTCGCCCGGGTTGCCCGGGGCGCGACAATGGTCGAGGCGCGGAAGGAATACATCCAGGCAGCCCGGGTTATCGGCCTGCGTCCGGCGCTGGTCATGGTACGCCATATTGTGCCGAACGTGATGCGCCCGGTGCTGGTGCTGGCGACCATCGGTCTCGCGCTCGCGATCATCGCCGAAGCGACGCTGAGTTTTCTCGGGCAGGGTGTGCCGCCGACGACGCCGTCGCTCGGGACGCTGATCAGGGTCGGCAACGAGTATCTGTTCTCCGGCCTCTGGTGGATCACCTTCTTCCCGGCCATCGCGCTGGTCGTGCTTGTCCTCGCCGTCAATTTGCTCGGCGACTGGCTGCGCGATACGCTCAACCCGAAACTCCGGTGATCGCCCGATGAGCCTGCTCGAATTCAAGAATATGACCGTGGAGTTTCCGACCCGGCGGGGTGTTTTCACCGCTGTCCGGGACGTGAGCCTCTCGGTCGATCCGGGTGAGATCCTTGGCGTGGTCGGGGAATCCGGTGCCGGAAAATCGACCATCGGAAACGCGGTCATCGGTCTGCTGGAGCCGCCGGGCCGTCTCGCGGGCGGCGAGATCTATCTCAAGGGCAGCCGGATCGACAATCTGGACGAGGACGCGTTGCGTGCAATCCGCGGCAAGCGGATCGGCATGATCTTCCAGGACCCGCTGACATCTCTCGACCCGCTGCAGACAGTCGAGCAGCAACTGATGGAAACGATCCAGCTGCATTTGAAGCAGGGTGACGAGGAGGCGCGGGCGAGCGCCGTGAGCCTGCTCGATCGTGTCGGCATCCCCGATCCCGGGCTCCGGATCAAGCAGTACCCGCACCAGTTTTCTGGCGGCATGCGCCAGCGCGTTGTCATCGCGCTCGCCCTGTGCGCGGACCCGGAAGTGATCATCGCCGACGAGCCGACAACCGCGCTTGACGTTTCCATCCAGGCGCAGATCCTGGAGCTGATGCGCGAGCTTTGCCGGGAACGGTCCGTGGGCATGATCCTGATTACCCACGATATGGGGGTGATCGCCGATGTGACCGACCGGGTCGCGGTCATGTACCGCTCCCGCCTTGTCGAGGAAGGCCCGACGGAAAAAATCCTCGGAAACCCCGACCACGAATATACCAAGAGCCTGATCAGCGCCGTGCCCCGGCCCGATGTGCGTCTCGCCCGGTTCCCGGTGGTCGAATATATCGAGAGCGCCGGTGACCGTCGGGACAGTATCGATGTCGCCACCCACTGGCTCGGCGCCGGGCGGACGGAGTCGGGCGGCGAGACAATGCTCCGTGTCGAGGATCTGCACGTTCGCTTTCTCACCAAATTCTCCTTCCTCAAGAAGAACCGGATCTATCTCGATGCGGTCGACAGGGTATCCTTCGATATCCGGCAAGGCGAGGTGTTCGGTCTTGTCGGCGAGAGCGGTAGCGGGAAGTCGACCATCGCCCGGGCCATCGCGGGACTCTACAGGCCGGCTGGCGGTCACATTCATTTCGCCGGTGCTGATCTCATCGAGGTCAGGACCGAGACCGAGATGGATCGCTACCGGCGGCAAATGCAGATGATCTTCCAGGACCCCTTTTCATCGCTGAACCCGCGCATGAAGGTGCTGGATATCGTCGCAGAGCCGATCCGTTTCCATGGCCTGGCTTCGGGCGGGGCAGAGACCCGGCAGATCGTCATGGATCTGTTGGAGCATGTCGGCCTCGGCGCCGAGGCGGCACGGAAATATCCGCATGAATTCTCCGGCGGTCAGCGTCAGCGCATTTCAATCGCCCGTGCCCTTGCCACGCGCCCGCGCTTCCTGATCTGCGACGAGCCGACATCCGCGCTCGACGTCTCGATCCAGGCCCAGATCCTAAATCTGCTGAAGGATTTGCAGGAAGAACTCGGGCTCACCATGCTTTTCATCAGTCACGACCTGCCGGTGATCCGGCAGATGTGCGACCGGGTCGGGGTAATGCGGCACGGCAAATTGCTGGAAGTGGCGGAGACCGAAGCCCTGTTCGAGTCGCCGCAGCATGAATACTCACAGCATCTGCTCGATCTGATGCCGAAGCTTGGCGCGCTGTCGCACGAGGTGATCGCCGGACTGGAGATGGCCGACCAGGGCTCATAGATCCTCGACTTGCGGCGTCTGCCGCTTGACAGAGCTGCGGCGCGGACGCACCTGTTCATCAGTTCATTTTGAAAGTCGGGACCGGTCATGGCCGAATATATCGAGCTTAAGAGCAGGGGCGTGCTGTCTGTCTCCGGACCGGACGCGCGGAAATTCCTGCAGGGGCTCATCTCTAACGATGTCGAGAAGGTCTCGCCCGAGCGCGCCATCCATGCCGCCTTCCTGACCGCCCAGGGAAAATACCTGTTTGATTTCATGATCGCCGAAGTCGGCGACGCCCTGCTGCTGGATTGCGAGGCGGGCCGGCTGGTTGATTTTCAGAAGCGGCTGAAGCTCTACAAGCTGCGCTCCGACGTCACCGTCGAGGACGTGAGCGCGACCTTCACCGTGCTTGCCATGACCGGGGATGACACCACCGAAGCGCTGGGCATTGCGGCTGAGGCCGGGGCGGCGAAAGCGGTCGATGGCGGCGCGGTCTTCACCGATCCGCGCCATGCCGGGCTCGGCGCCCGCGCCATCGTCGAGACGGAAAAGCTGGCCGGTTTCATCGCGGCCTCCGGTCTGACCGAAGGGACGCTTGAGACCTACGACCTCGCCCGCATCAAGCTCGGCGTGCCGGACGGCAGCCGGGACATGCAGCTGGAGAAGACGGTGCTGCTGGAAGCCGGGTTCGACGAGCTGAACGGCGTCGACTGGAAGAAGGGCTGCTACATGGGCCAGGAACTGACGGCCCGGACCAAGTATCGCGGGCTGGTGAAGCGGCGGCTGATGCCGGTGCGCATCCTCGACGGCGAAATGCCCGCACCCGGCACGCCCGTGATGCGGGACGAGCGCGAGGTCGGCGAGATCCGCTCCGGTTCGGGAACCATGGCGCTGGCCATGTTGCGGGTGGCTGTGCTGGAGGACCTGGAGCATGCCGTGCTCAGCGCCGGCGGCAGCACGATCCTGCCGGTGAAGCCGGACTGGGCGACGTTCTGAGTCCTGCGGCGCGGCATGAATTCACGGCGGCGCGGCACCATTACTGTGCCGCCTGTTCGCTTGTGCGAGATAGCCCGCGGGCATAGCCTAAACCCGTGTCCAAACTCGCTGTTTTCAAGATTTATGTCGCCCGCCTGCCGGCCCCGGTTCGCGGCGTCCTCCTCATGGCCCTTGCCGCGGCCATGTTCGTCTGCATGCATGCGATCATCCGGGATCTCGGCAAGAATGCCGAGCTGCATCCGTTCGAGATCGCCTTCTTCCGTTCCTTCCTCGGCCTCTTCGTTCTCGCCCCGCTGCTGATCCGGCAGCGCTTCCGGCCGCTCCATACCAACAACATGAAGCTGCTGTTCCTGCGCGGCGCGGTGAATGCGGCGGCGATGCTGATGTTCTTCTACGGCCTCTCGATCACACCGCTGGCCGAGGCCACGGCGCTCGGCTTCACCGCACCGCTCTTCGCCACCCTGCTGGCCATGCTGTTCCTCGGCGAGGTCGTGCGGATGCGGCGCTGGATCGCCATCCTGATCGGCTTTGCCGGCACGCTCGTGATCATCCAGCCGGGTGTCGGCGAGGTCGGGCTCGGCCCGATCCTGATCCTCTCGGCGACGGTGGTCTGGTCGGTGGCCCTGATCATCATCAAGTTCCTGACCCGGACGGAATCCAGCGTCACCATCACCGTCTATGCCTCCATCTTCCTGTCGCCCTTCTCTCTCGCCGCCGCCGTCTTCTTCTGGCGCTGGCCGACGCTGGAGGAGGCGGGCTGGCTCTGTCTGATCGCCGTGCTCGGCACCATCGCCCAGACCGCGATGAACCAGTCCCTCAAGCTCGCCGACGCCTCTGTCGTGCTGCCGATGGATTTCAGCAAGATGATCTGGGCGGCCCTGCTCGGCTTCTTCATCTTCGGCGAGCTGCCGGGGCTCTATACCTGGATCGGCGGGGCCATGATCTTCTTCAGCACCACCTATATCGCCATCCGCGAGTCGCGGCTGAAAAAGCAGGCGGTACCGGCCAGCGACAAGGCGTCCGGTTGACCGGCGCGCCCATCCCGCGCATAAGCAGGCCGAATTTCCGCAACTCTTTCTGAGAACGGGTCCCGAAAGATGGCTGACGATCTCGTCCGTATTTCCCGCGCACTGCTTTCCGTTTCCGACAAGACCGGCCTGATCGAACTCGGCCGGGCGCTGGCCGCGCACAATGTCGAAATCCTCTCGACCGGCGGCACCGCCAAGGCGCTGGCCGCGGCGGGCGTGCCCGTCAAGGAGGTCGCGGACCATACCGGCTTCCCGGAAATCATGGACGGACGGGTGAAAACCCTGCATCCGGCGATCCATGGCGGCCTGCTGGCCCTGCGCGACAATCCGGACCATGTCGCAGCCATGGAAAAGCACGATATCGCGCCGATCGATCTGCTGGTGGTGAACCTCTATCCGTTCGAGGCGACCCTGGCCTCCGGTGCCGACTATGACGACTGCGTCGAGAATATCGATATCGGCGGCCCGGCCATGATCCGCGCAGCCTCCAAGAACCACGGCCATGTCGCCACGGTGGTCGATCCGGAAGATTACGCGGAGTTGATCGCCGAGCTGGAGGCGCACAAGGGCGCGACGACTTACGCGCTGCGCCGCAAGCTCGCCTCGATCGCTTATGCCCGCACGGCCGCCTATGACAGCGCCATCTCCACCTGGCTGGCGGCAGAGATCGGCGACACATATCCGCGCCGCATCACCTTCTCCGGCGCCGCCCCGAAGATCATGCGTTATGGCGAGAACCCGCATCAGTCCGCCGCCTATTACAGCAGCGGCGACAAACGCCCCGGCGTCGGCAATGCGGAGCAGATCCAGGGCAAGGAGCTGAGCTTCAACAACCTGAATGACACGGACGCCGCCTTCGAGCTGGTGGCCGAGTTCGATGCCCAGCCCGCCATCGCCATCATCAAGCACGCCAACCCCTGCGGCGTCGCCGTCGGGGACGATCTGGTCTCTGCTTATAAGCGTGCCTTCGCCTGCGACACGGTCAGCGCCTTCGGCGGCATCATCGCCGCCAACCGGACGCTCGACGGCGCCACGGCGGAAGAGATCTCCAAGATCTTCACCGAGGTGATCATCGCGCCTGACGCGGATGAAGACGCCCGCAAGGTGCTGGCGGCGAAGAAAAACCTGCGTCTCCTGCTGACCCATGGCCTGCCGGACGTGACCGCCGCCGCCCGTACCGTGCGCAACGTCGCCGGCGGCTATCTGGTGCAGGACAAGGATAATGGCCGCATCACCGCTGCCGACCTCAAAATCGTCACCAGGCGCCAGCCGACCGAGCAGGAGCTGGCCGACATGCTGATGGCCTTCCGGGTCTGCAAGCATGTGAAATCGAACGCGATCATCTATGTGAAGAACGGCGCCACGGTCGGCATCGGTGCCGGCCAGATGAGCCGCGTCGATAGCGCCCGCATCGCCGCCTCCAAGTCCCGCGACATGGCCGAAGCCGCCGGTGCGGCAGAGCCGGGAACCATTGGCTCCGTCGTCGCCTCCGACGCCTTCTTCCCCTTTGCCGACGGGTTGCTGTCAGCGGCAGAGGCCGGCGCCACGGCGGTGATCCAGCCGGGCGGCTCCATGCGCGACGATGAAGTGATCGCGGCGGCGGACGAGAAGGGGCTGGCTATGGTCATGACCGGGATGCGCCACTTCCGGCATTGAGGGCTCACTGGTGGCGAAGGGCGTGTTTAGCGATCTTCGCCATCACCGACGGCAGTCCCGCTTCCCCGATCTTTTCCACCGGATGCCAGAAACTGTCCGGCGGGCGGGTGCCCGTGGCCCGGCTGCGATAGATCGTCAGTTCCAGATGGAAATGCGTGAAGGTATGGCGGACCATGCCCGGCAGGGCGGTCCATTCCGCCCGGATCGGGGCTTCGGCGAGGGACCGGTGCAGCGGGTGGTCTTCCTCGCGCCAGTCGCTTGACGGGATCTCGACCATGCCGCCGAGCAGGCCCTTTTGCGGCCGCCTCCGGAGCAGGATTTCGCCGCGGCCATTGACGATCCAGAAGGCGACGCCCTTGCGGGTCGGCCTCTGCGCCTTCTTCTTCTTTCTCGGCAGGTCTTCGGCGATCCCGGCGATCCGCCCTGTGCAGGACGCGCTCCACGGGCAGGTCAGGCATTTCGGCTTGCGCGGGGTGCAGATGGTGGCACCGAGATCCATCACCGCCTGGGCATAGTCGCCGGGCCTGTGTTGCGGCGTGAGCGCGGCTGACAGGCGTTTCAGTTCCGGCTTGGCGTCCGGCAGCGGGATTTCGACCGCATGCATCCGGGCCATGACCCGCTCGAAATTGCCGTCCACGGGCGTTGCCGGGATGTCGAAGGCGATGGCCGCGATGGCGGCGGCGGTATAGGCGCCGATTCCCGGCAGCGCCAGCAGGGCGTCCTCGGTGTCGGGGAAGCGCCCGCCATGCAGATCGCGGACCACGCCCGCGCATTTATGCAGGTTGCGGGCGCGGGCGTAGTAGCCGAGCCCGGCCCATTCGGCGAGGACGTCTTCCTGTGGCGCATCGGCCAGCGCGACAACGCTCGGCCAGCGCTCCAGGAACCGCGTGAAATAAGGCCCGACGACGACCACGGTGGTCTGCTGCAGCATGATTTCGCTGAGCCAGACATGGTAGGGATCGGCATGTGTTCCGGGCGCCGCGCGCCAGGGCAGGCGGCGGCGATGCCGGTCGTACCAGTCGAGCAGAAGGCCGGGCAGGATTTCGGGCGGGGTCACGTGTCTATTTTTTCCGTTGGGACTCGCGCGGGAGCCCTTACATTAGAGCGCATGGGGAGCGCGGCAATGTCCGAGAAGACGGCAGCAGGGAAAACAGCACCAACGGCATCGTGGCGCCGCCGTATCGGCGGGCTTGCCCGGCTTGCCGCCGTGGCGCCGACGCTCGGCGACAAGGCGCTGCGCCGCCGCGGTTTTGCCGAATCGCGTATCGTCAGCGACTGGCCGGCCATCGTCGGCGAGGTTCTGGCCCTGCAATGCGCCCCCGAAAAGCTTGTCTTCGCCAGGGGCGCCACCGGTGGCGGCACCCTGCATTTGCGCGTTGCCGGGGCGGCGGCGCTGGAAATCCAGCATCAGGTCCCGGTCCTGATCGAACGCATCAACGCCGTCTTCGGCTACAGCGCCATTGCCCGCATCTCTCTGAAGCAGGGCCCGCTGCCGAAACGGCGGGAAAGCCTGCGCCCGAAGCTGCGGGTGCTGAAGCCGGAAGAGGTCAAGCAGGTCGCCGAGAGCGTCGCCGGAATCGAGCGGAGCGATTTGCGGCAGGCGCTCGAGGATCTCGGCAAGGCGGTGACCGCCGCCGACGGTAAGAAACGGACCCATTCCTGACATGATTCATCGTCAGACTTTGCGGACCAGTGGGTTTGACGGCCGGGATATGGTGGCTGTCGGTCCGGTTGTTGCGGCGCGCACAGAGTCGCATTAATGTATCAACATATTGTAACAGGAGAGATATCTTGCGCCGTAGAACACTAAATCTTGTGTTGGGTCTTGGGTTGGTTGCGCCCTTCGCGGCCGCCCTGCCGCTGCCGGCCGTGGCAGCCGGGGTGGATCTGGAGATGGCGATGGCGCCCCGGGTGATCGGCGATCCCGATGCCAAGATCACCATCACCGAGTATTTCTCGATGACCTGCCCGCATTGCGCCCGGTTCCATACCGAAGTGCTTCCGAAGCTGAAGGAAGCCTATGTCGATACCGGCAAGGTGAAGATCGAGTTCAAGGATTTTCCGCTCGACCAGTGGGCGCTCCGGGCCTCCGCCATGGCCCGCTGCCTGGAGGGCAACCGCTATGTCGCCATGGTCGACCTGCTGATGAAGAAGCAGGCGGACTGGGCGCGCAGCGACAATCCCTTTGTCGAACTGGTGAAACTTGCCAGGCTGGCCGGGCTTTCCGAAGAGCGCGTGCAGGAATGCATGACCGACGAGAAGCTGCTGGACTTCATCCTGAACGAACGGCTGAAGGCGACGAAGGATCACGACATCAAGTCCACCCCGTCCTTTGTCATGAATGGACGCAAGCTGGAGGATGTGTTCAGTTTTGAGTCCTTCGAAGAGGTGATCGCGGACGCCCTCTAGGGCATCTCCGCTGACCGCGTATTGGGGCCGGGCAAGGAGCGTCTAACGGGTGCATCTTTCTAAGCTTCGTCTTTCGGGCTTCAAGTCCTTCGTCGATCCGACCGAACTGGTCATCGAGGAGGGCATGACGGGGGTTGTCGGGCCGAACGGTTGCGGCAAGTCGAATCTCGTCGAAGCCCTCAGATGGGTGATGGGAGAGACCTCCGCCAAGCAGATGCGCGGCGGCGAGATGGACGACGTGATCTTCGGCGGCACGACCGGCCGCCCGGCCCGCAATCTCGCCGAGGTCGGCCTCCTGGTGAACAACGAGGACCGCAAGGCGCCCGCGGCCCTTAACGATGCGCCGGAGCTGGAAGTGATCCGGCGCATCGAACGCAACAAGGGCTCCGCCTACCGGGTCAATGGCCGGGAAGTGCGGGCCCGCGATGTGCAGCTTCTGTTCGCCGATGCCGGCACCGGCGCCCGCTCCGCCGGGCTGGTCAGCCAGGGCCGGATCGGCGCCATCATCAATGCCAAACCCTCGGAACGCCGCATCCTGCTGGAAGAGGCCGCCAATATCCGCGGTCTCTACACCCGGCGGCGCGAGGCGGAACTGCGGCTGCGGGCGGCGGAAACCAATCTCGACCGGCTGGAAGACGTGCTGAAGGCGCTGGCGGGCCAGTTGCACGGTCTGCAGCAGCAGGCCAAGCAGGCCCAGCGCTACCGCACGGTCGCCGAGCAGATGCGCTCGGCGGAATCGGTGCTGCTGCACCGGCGCTGGGAGGAAACCAAGCAGGAGCGCGCGGCCGCCGGAAAGGCTCTGGCCGAGGCCAGTGACGCGGTGGCGGAAGCAACCCGGAAGGCGGCCGAGGCAAGCACGATCCAGAGCGAGACGGCGGCCAGCCTGCCGTCCCTGCGCGAGGATGAGGCCAAGGCGGCGGCCGAACTGCAGCGCCTGACCCTGGCCCGGGCGGAACTCGACAATGAGGAACGCCGGATCGTCACCGCGAAGAGCGAGGCGGAGCTGCGCCTGCGCCAGATCGCCGACGATCTTGAGCGCGAGCAGCTGCTGTCCGCCGATGCGGAGGAGGCGCTGGAACGGCTGAAGGCCGAGCATGCCGGGATTTCGGCGGCCCGGGAAGGCGAGGCGGAAGCCCAGGCGGAGGCCGCCGCGGCGCTTACCGGGATCAACCGTGCTGCCGATGCGCTGGAAACCAGACTCTCCGAGATGACCGAACATATCGCGACGACGGAGGCGCGGCGGGCCAGCCTGCAGCGTCAGGCCCGGATGGCGCGGGAGCAGTTGGAGCGCCTGACCCGGCAGATCGAAGGACTGGAAAGCGACCGGCAGCGCCTGCAGGATTCGGCGGCCGGCCCGGGGGAGATCGAGGCGGCGGAACAGGCGGTGACGGCGGCCGAAGCGGCGCTGGAAGCGGCCCGGGCGGCGGCGGACGGAACGGAAGCGGCGCGGGAAGCCGCGACGGAAGCGGAAAGCGCCGCGCGGGCGGCTCTGCAGGCGGTCGAGGCCGGACTGGCGAAACTGACGGCGGAGGCCGGAGCACTCGAACAGCTGCTCGCCGGTGACGGCGAAGCCGGGGCCGCCGCGCCGATCCTCGATTCCGTGTCGGCGGAACCGGGCTACGAGGCCGCGCTCGGCGCTGCCCTTGGCGATGACCTGACGGCGCCGCTGGCCGAATCGGGTGGCGACCATGTGCGGTACTGGAGCGGGAAATCCGGCGCCGATATCGGTAATGCGCTACCGGACAGCGTCGAGCCGCTGGCGCAGCGTGTCACAGGCCCCGCCGCGCTGGCTCGGCGTCTGGCCTCGATCGGCGTGGTCGCCGACTTCGCGGCCGCGCGGGCGCTGCAGCCGGCCCTGCGCGATGGCCAGCGCCTGGTCAGCCGGGACGGCGGGCTGTGCCGCTGGGACGGGTTCGTTGTGGCTCCCGGTGCGCCGAGCAGTGCCGCGCTCCGGCTGCAGCAGCGCAACCGCCTGCAGGCATTGCAGTCCGAAATCACGGTGGTGGAGAAGGAGCGGGCCGGCGGCAGTGAAAGGCTCGAGGCCGCACGCATCTCCCAGCGGGAAGCGGCGGAGGCGGAGAAGGCGGCGCGGGAGGCCATGCGCGCCGCCTTCAGCGAGAACGAGACGGCCCTGACCCGGCGTTCCAGGCTGGCGGCCCTGCTGGCCGAGATCGATTCCAAGCTGTCCGCCATCGACGACAGCAAGGCGCGGTACGAAGGCGAGATCGAGGAGGCAGAGAACCAGCGGGTCTCGGCCGAGGCAGGGGAAGCCGCGCTTGACGATGTCGCGACCCTGCGGGCCGAGAGCGCGGGGCTGCGGCAGCAGCTCGCCGATACCCGCAATGGACTGGCGGAAGCCCGCAGCGCCCATGACCGGCTGGTGCGGGAGGCGGAGTCCCGGCGCACCCGGCTGTCCGCCATTGATGGCGAGTTGCGCTCCTGGTCGGACCGGAACGAGCGGGCGGCGTCGCGCAAGGAGGAGTTGACCGAGCGGCAGATCGCGGAACGCGCGGAGATCTCCCGGCTGGAGGCCCGGCCGGCGGAAATCGGAACCCAGCGCAAGGCGCTCATTGATGCCATCACCCAGTCCGAGGGCAAACGCAGCCAGGCGGCCGACGTGCTGAGCGCGGCGGAGGCTCTGCAGCGGACAGCGGACGACGCGGCCCGGCAGGCGGACCGGGAACTGGCCGAGGCGCGGGAAGTGCGGATCCGGGCCGAGGGCGCGCTGGAGCAGATCAACCAGGCGATCGCGGCCCTGCGCGAGCGGATCGCCGAGCGGCTGGAATGCCGGCCGGATGAAATTCTGGCGAAAGCCGGGATCGATCCCGACTCGGCGCTGCCGGATGCGGAGGAGGTCAGCAACCGGCTGGAGCGGCTGACCCGGGAGCGGGAACGGATCGGTGCGGTCAATCTGCGGGCCGAGCAGGAAGTCGAGGAGCTGGAGAAGAGAATCGCCGGCATGGAGAGCGAGCGGGACGACCTGATCCAGGCGATCGCCCGGCTGCGCGGCGCGATCCAGACCCTGAACCGGGAAGGCCGGGAGCGGCTGCTGGAATCCTTCGAGCGGGTGAATGCCCATTTCAAGGACCTGTTCAGCCGGCTGTTCGGCGGCGGACAGGCGCATCTGAAGATGGTCGAGGATGACGACCCGCTGGATGCCGGGCTGGAGATCATGGCCAGCCCGCCGGGCAAGAAGATGCAGGTGATGTCGCTGCTGTCCGGTGGGGAGCAGGCTTTGACGGCGGTCGCGCTGGTATTCGCGGCCTTTCTGACAAACCCGTCGCCGATCTGCGTGCTGGACGAGGTCGATGCGCCGCTCGACGACACGAATGTGGATCGTTTCTGCACCCTGTTGCAGGAAATCAGCAAGACCACGGGCACCCGGTTTCTGATCATCACCCATCACCGGTTGACCATGGCGCGGATGGACCGGCTGTTCGGCGTCACCATGGCCGAACGCGGCGTCAGCCAGCTGGTTTCGGTCGATTTGGCAGGCGCGGTGGAGCTTCGCGACGCGGTTTAGAATCCCGGATCACGGGTCTCTTTGAAAAATACTATACAAATCAGATAATTAGACCTGTTTTCGCAGTGCGGCTTCCGCCTTGACAGCGCAAGGACCCCTCCGTATGTTTGCGGCGCTTTCGTAGGCCTCGGCTGGCGGAGGCGGGGTACATCAACTGGCTTCGGCCGTTCGGGCTCGCTCCATGACAGGTGAAACGCCTAGCGATCCTCCATCACTCGACGATCTGGACGACAGATTGAAGCGAGCGCGTGGCAGGGAAAATGGAGAAAGCGGTCCGAAGGGCGGTCGCGGTTCCATGGCTTCCGAGGGTCTCGGAATGGCCATGCGGATCGGGGTGGAGTTGGTTGCCGGTGTCGCTGTTGGCGCCGGTATAGGGTACTTCTTGGACAGATGGCTTGGGACCGGTCCCTGGCTGCTCATCCTGTTCTTCTTTCTGGGCGCTGCCGGCGGCATGATGAATGTCTACCGCGCTGCGACTGGAGAAGGACTGCGGATGGGTTACCGCCGGTCTCCGACAGACAAACGGCCCGTAGACCGGGTCGAGGACGATTGAGGGGAACGGCGCGTGGCATCACCGGTCAAGCAGTTTGAGCTGAAGACATTTGTCCCGATCGAGGTCGGTGGCATCGATCTTTCCTTCACCAACTCCGCTGCCATGATGGTTGTGGCGATTGTCGGCATCACCGGCTTCCTGACCCTGTCCATGAGCAGCCGGAAGCTGGTTCCGGGGCGCTGGCAGCTGATGGCCGAGCTCTCCTACGAGTTCGTCGCCAACATGGTGAAAGAGAATGTCGGCAGCGAGGGGCGCAAGTATTTCCCCTTCGTCTTCTCCCTCTTCATGTTCATCCTGGCCTGCAACCTGTTCGGCATGATCCCGTTCCCCGGCATTAGCTACACGCCGACGAGCCAGATCATCGTGACGTTCGCCATGGCTTTTGTCGTGTTCATCGGCGTCACGCTGATCGCACTGGCACGCCACGGCCTGAAATTCTTCACCTTCTTCTTCCCGTCCGGCGCGCCCGTCTACATGGCGCCGCTGTTGATCCCGATCGAGGTGATTTCCTATTTCGTGCGCCCGGTCAGCCTCTCCGTTCGTCTGTTCGCGAACATGATGGCCGGCCACACGATGCTGAAGGTGTTCGGCGGCTTTGTCGTTGCCCTCGGTGTCTTTGGGGTTGCGCCCCTTGCCCTGATTGTGGCACTGACCGCCTTCGAAATCCTGGTGGCGGTGCTCCAGGCCTATGTTTTCACCATTCTCACCTGCCTCTACCTGCACGATGCGATCCATCTGCACTGAGGCCTGAGGGAACTAGAAACCGGGCCGGATCTCCGGCCTGATATGTGCACTACCTGATCCAAAGGAAGGATTTGAACATGGACGTTGAAGCCGCGAAGATGATTGGCGCCGGTATCGCTGTTATTGCCCTCATGGGTGTCGGCGTTGGTATCGGAAATATCTTCTCCACCCTCGTTGCTTCCATCGCCCGCAACCCGGCGGCGCGTAGCGAAGTCTTCGGCATCGGCATTCTGGGCTTCGCCCTGACCGAAGCCGTGGCGCTCTTCGCGCTGCTGATTGCGTTCCTGATCCTGTTCTCCTAAGACCGGTTCGCGTGAGAGCCGCCTGCCGCATCTGCGGTGCGGCTCTCTCCGGTTTAACGAGAATACTGGAACGGAATTGGACAGCGGTATGAAGCCCTTGCTCAGATTTTCGGCTGTGCTCGGTGGCACCGGCGTTCTTGCGCTGATTGCCAACGGGGCCATGGCCGCCAGCGACAATGGTGGCGGTACCTTGCCGCAGCTTGATGTTGGCACGTTTCCGACCCAGGTCTTCTGGCTCTTCGTCACCTTCATCGTGCTCTATATCGCGATGGCGAAGGTTGCGATTCCGCGCATCGAGTATGTGCTGGAAGAACGGCACAGCCGGATTGCGGAAGATCTCGACAAGGCCGGGAAGCTCAAGGCGGATGCTGACGAGGTTCAGGCCAACTACGAGAAGGCCCTGGCGGATGCCCGTGGCTCTGCCCAGAAGCTCATCGCCAAGACCAAGGACGATGCTTCCGGAAAGAACGCGAAAGCCGAAGCCGAGGCTGATGCTGCCTCTGCCGTGCAGATCAAGGAAGCCGAGGCCCGGATCGAGGAAGCCCGCACCGAAGCTCTCGCGAACGTCAAGGACGTTGTGAGCGATGTTGCCGGTGATGCGGTCGCCAAGCTGATCGGGGTCAAGGTAACCAAGACCGACCTGAACAAGGCGGTCGCCCAGGCCATGGAGACGAAGTGATGCAGGAAGAAGAGCTCTTACTCGGTCTGGGCGCTTCGGGCTGGGTCGCGGTTGCGTTTGTCATCTTCGTCATCGCCGCGATCAAGCCGGTCGTCTCAAAGGTCGGCGGCATGCTGGACGACAAGTCCGCGGCCATCGGTGCCCAGCTGAAGGAAGCCGAAGCCCTGCGTGAAGAAGCGCAGGCGGCTCTGGCGAATTTCCAGCGGCTGCAGCGCGATGCGCTTAAGGAAGCCGAGGATATCGTCGCACATGCGAAGGAAGAGGCCGCCCGCATCCGCAAGGACGCGAAAGAGCACCTCAAGGAATCCCTGAAACGCCGTGAGGCACAGGCGGCTGAAAAGATCGCCCGGGCGGAAGTTCAGGCACTTCAGGATATCCGGAACCAGACCGTTGAACTGGCCATGGCTGCGACCGGCCATCTGCTGGCCGAGAAAATGTCGGCAGAGGTCAATGACAAGATCATCAAGAGCGCGGTCGCGGACCTTCCTGACCGTCTCCAGTAAACGACCATCAAGTGTTTCGAAAAACCCCGCTTCGGCGGGGTTTTTTGTTGTTAAATTTATGCAAGGGAGGTGAATGACGGCTCTTCATGTGGTTCGGTCAGAGCATGTTGCGGGGAATCGATTCTTCGAAATTCTTCCCGAAGATCAACGCGCGCCCTTCATAGGCTTCTATCCGGCCGGTGACATGGAAATGGGTCGCATCGCCGGTCAGCGTGCAATAGGTCTCCGTTGCGACATTCCAGGCGCCTCGGGACAGGCCCTGGCTCCAGTGGGTCTCCATCCGCGCGCTGAGCGGGTTGCCGGGCTGGATTGAATAGGTCTCCCGCGCGATATGGTCCGTCGTCAGGTCGATCTCGACAATCCGGTCAGAGCCGAAATCATCCAGGATCGAGATACTCTGCCGGCCGGTCTCCGCGTCGGTCGTGATCGTCCGTGTGTTCCTCGCGGGCCGGAGGACATCCTTCTGCAGCGGGGGAGCCGCCTCTGCGTCGGCAAAGGGCTCATAGAGGGCGTCCGTGCCGTCCATGGGGCGCAGGGGCAGGGACAGGCTGCTGCTGCCTTCCTGGAGGGTTATTGTCGCGGCTTCCGGTGCGGGCCAGATCATCGGCCAGTAGTTCGTCGAGAGGGCGACCCGTATCCGGTGGCCCGGGGGCACGGCGTAGGCGATATCATCCAGCCGGAGAGATACGCGATAGCGTTTGCCCGGTGAGAGCGCTTCCGGATGCTCGTGGCTGTTCCGGTGGGTCAGGTTCAGCACGCCATAGGTGATCCGGGTCGCCGATCCGTCCGGCGCGATATCGTTCAGCCGGGCGATCAGATGCGCGACCGGCCTGTCCGACGAGATTTCCAGATCGAGTATTGGCGCGCCGAGGATCTCCATCCGGCCGTCCAGCGGCGCGGTCTCGAAACAGACGGAGCCGGCATCGTCCACCCGCTGATCCGTGGGGCCTTCCGGGCCGAGCCAGATCATGCAGTATTCCCCGCCGGCCTGCCCGACCGTCTCGGGCGAGCGGATCAGGGTTTCGGCGCTGCCACCTGGTACGTCCTTCAGGCGCCCGTCCTGCAGATAAAGGCGCGTGGTCTCCACGTTCGGGCTCGGCCAGTCCTGCTCACCGAGCCAGCGGCCGTCGCGGGTTGCGTAGGCGGCTTTCGGCGGCACGGAATTCTGCATATAGACCCGGAAGGCCGGGTCCTGCTCGACGCTGCGGTCGATCCCCTTCAGCCAGTGATCCCACCAGCGCAGACATTCCTGAAGGAAGCCGATAGCCGGGCCGGGAACCGCGAAATGCGGATATTTATGCAGCCACGGCCCGACGATCCCGCGCACAAAGCCGGGCAGGTTTTCCAGCATGCGCGGCACCGCGTTGCTGTAGGCGTCGGACCAGCCGCCGACGGCCAGAACCGGCACATTCATGCGGGCATAGTCCTCGCAAACCGATCCATGTTTCCAGAAGGCGTCGCGGGTCTGGTGATGCAGCCAGTTGGCGATCAGCAGCGGCTCGGCCTCAAGCCGTTTCAGCCATGTCTCGCGCCAGCTCTCGCCGACCAGCGCCGGGTCCGGCGGCCGGGAGGAATAGGACAGCATGGTCGAGGACCAGCCCATATTCTCGTTCAGCATCGCCCCGCCCTTGTAGTGGATGTCGTCCGCATAGCGGTCATCCGTGGAGCAGATGGTGATCACGGCTTTCAGGGCCTCGGGCTGGCGGTAGGCGACCTGCAATCCGTTGAAGCCGCCCCAGGAGATGCCGATCATGCCGACAGCGCCGGAGCACCAGGGTTGGCTGGTGATCCAGTCGATCACTTCCAGCGCGTCATCCTGTTCCTGCGGCAGGTACTCGTCTTCCATGATGCCGTCGGATTCGCCGTTGCCGCGCATGTCGACGCGTATCGCGGCATAGCCATGGCCGGCGAAATAGGGGTGGGTCAGGGCATCGCGAGCCGACGTTCCATCCCGCTTGCGGTAGGGGAGATATTCGAGGATCGCCGGGACCGGCGCATTCTCGGCCCCTTCCGGCAACCAGATCCGGGCGGCCAGACGGCAGCCGTCGCTGAGAGTGATCCAGCAGTTCTCGATTTCCCGCACGGCGTGGGGGAATTGTCCGACTGTTTGCATGGAGGCTCCAGGCGCCTTCGGTTAGTGGTCGGCTGCTTTCAGGACCCGGCCCTGCTTTGCCATTTCGGCCCGTTCTGCAAGCAGGTTGTCGAGCCAGTCCGGATCCATCTCCGGCACGGAGGACAGCAGCAGGTCTGTGTAATCGTGATGCGGCGGCTTGAACATTTCCGTCTTCGAGCCGTGCTCCACAACCTCGCCCTGCAGCATCACCACGACCTCATCCGCGATGGCACGGACCGTCGCCAGATCGTGGGTGATGAACAGGTAAGACAGATCGAGCTCATCCTGCAGGCGCTGCAGCAGTTTCAGGATCTCCTCGGCGACCAGCTGGTCGAGCGCGGAGGTGACTTCGTCGCAGATGATCAGCTGGGGCTCGGCCGCCAGCGCCCGGGCAATGCAGATCCGCTGTTTCTGACCGCCGGAAAGTTCCGTCGACAGCCGGTCGATATAATCGTCAGGCTCCAGCTCGATCAGCGACAGCAGCTCCCGCACCCGGTCTTCCAGCTGCGTCCCGCTCAGCCCGAGATAGAAGGCGACCGGCCGGCCGATGATGTCACGGATGCGCTGGCGCGGATTAAGCGCGGTATCGGGCATCTGGTAGATCATCTGCATGCGGCGGAGCTGACTCTTGTCGCGCTGCCTGTAATTGGCAGGAAGGATCTCGCCATTATAGCTGACGCTGCCGCTCTTGGCCGGCAACAGGCCGGTGATGACCCGCGCGAGCGTGCTCTTGCCGGAGCCCGATTCCCCGACGACCGCGACCGTCCGCTTCTTGTGGATATCGACGGAGACGCCATGCAGGACCGGGACAGCCCCGTAGCTTGCCGTGACATTGTCGACTCGGAGCAGCGGCTCTTCGCCTGCCGGATTGGCCATTTCGACACTCTTGAAACTACGCACCGCGAGAAGCTCCTGGGTATAGGTCTCTCTCGGGGCGGCCAGCATGGAGCGGGTATCGCCCTCCTCGACCAGATCTCCGTGCCGCAGCACCATGATCCGGTCGGCCATCTGGGCGACGACGGCAAGATCGTGTGTGATGTAGATGGCGGCCGTATTGTAGGCTTCGACCACGTCGCGGATCGCGGCGAGCACCTCGATCTGGGTGGTCACGTCAAGCGCGGTGGTCGGCTCGTCGAAGATGATCAGGTCGGGCTTGCAGGACATCGCCATGGCGGTCATGGCGCGTTGCAGCTGACCGCCCGATACCTGGTGCGGATAGCGCAGGCCGATGCCGTCCGGGTCAGGCAGCTGCAAACGGGCGAACAGGTCCCGCGCTTCTTCCTCCGAGGTGGACTTGTCAGAGAGGCCATGCTGCACCGGGGCTTCGGTGAATTGATCGATCAACCGGTGTGCGGGATTGAAAGCCGCCGCCGCGCTTTGCGCGACATAGGAAATCCTGGCTCCCCAGATTTGCCGTTTTTCGGAATCCTCCATCGCAGCCAGATCCATGCCGTCGAACTGGATCTCTCCGCCGGTGATCCGGCAACCGTCCCGGGCGTAGCCCATGGCGGCCAGACCGATGGTCGACTTGCCGGCGCCGGATTCGCCGATCAGCCCGAGGACCTCGCCCTTGCGCAGGTCGAGATCGACGCCATGCACGATTTCCTGCCAGCTGTCGCCACTCATGCCCTCGATGCGCAGTCCGCGGATACGAAGGAGGATGTCTTGCTCGCTCTGTTCGCTCATTCTTTCAATCCGCTTGCCTTGTGGAGGAACCAGTCGACGACGAAGTTCACCGCGACGGTCAGCAGGGCAATGGCCGCCGCCGGTACCAGAGGCGTGATATCGCCGAAGGTCATGAGGGTGGCGTTGTCGCGGACCATGCTGCCCCAGTCGGCGGTCGGCGGCTGGATGCCGAGGCCGAGGAAGCTGAGGGCGCTGATGAACAGGAAGACGAAGCAGAAGCGCAGGCCGAATTCCGCCACCAGCGGGGGCAGGGCATTCGGCAGCACTTCACGGCTCATGATGTACCAGAGCCCTTCCCCGCGGAGCCGGGAGGCTTCGACGTAGTCCATCACGACGATGCCCATGGCCACGGCGCGGGCCAGCCGGAACACCCGGGTCGATTCCAGCACGGCGATGACCAGCACCATATTCACGATCGAGGTGCCGACGATGGTGAGGACGAGAAGGCCGAAGATCAGGGCCGGGATCGCCATCAGGACGTCGACGATGCGCGACAGCAGCTGGTCGACCCAACCCGAGATCGCAGCGGCGAGAAAGCCCATCACGGAGCCCAGCGCGAAGGCGAGCCCGGTGGTCAGAAAGGCGATGCCGATGGTGTTTCGCGCGCCGTATATCAGCCGGGTTACCATGTCCCGGCCAAGACTGTCTGTGCCGAGGATGAAATCCCCGCCCCAGGGCTCGAACTCGGCCCCGACGATTTCCGTTTCGCCATAGGAGGTCAGTACCGGCGCGAAGATGGCAACGATGCTGTAGCCGAGAATGACGACGATGCCGAACTTGGCGCTCCAGGGAGCGCTGGCCAGCAGTTTGAGGGCGGCGTTCATTGGACTTCCTCCCTCATCGCGGATGCAGCAGGCGCGGATTTGTCAGGATCGACAGGATGTCCGCGAGCAGGTTCAGTAAGACGTAGGTGCCGGCAAAGATCATGGCGGATGCCTGCACCACCGGCAGATCGCGCTTCGAGACCGAATCGACCATGAGCTGGCCGAGGCCCGGATAGACGAACACCACCTCGACCACGACCACGCCGACGATCAGGTAGGCGAGGTTGATCACCACGACATTGATGATCGGTGCCAGCGCATTGGGCAGGGCGTGTTTGACGATCACCCGTGCCCGGCTGAGACCCTTCAGGTTCGCCATCTCGATATAGGGGCTGGCGAGCAGGTTGATGATGGCCGCCCGGGTCATCCGCATCATGTGCGCGACGACGACGAGAGTGAGGGTCAGGGCCGGCAGCAGAACCTTGTAGACCTTTTCCCAGAACGGCGTCGCATCGCTGATATTGGCAATGGACGGGAATATCGGGAAGGTCACCGAGAGCAGGAAGATCAGGATATAGGCGACAAAGAATTCCGGAAAAGAAATGGAGCTCAGTGTGACCACGTTGACCGCGCGATCGTAGAAGGAGTGGCGGTACAATGCGGCCAGCACGCCGAGGGTGAGGGCGAGCGGTACGGAGATCGCCGCGGCGGTGACCGCAAGGAACAGCGTGTTTCCGAAACGCAGGCCGATCAGTTCGGAAATCTCACGCTTGTTGGCGAGGGAGCGGCCCATATCACCATTGAGCATGCCCCAGAGCCAGTCGAAATAGCGGATGTGAGCGGGAACATCGAGGCCGAGTTCCGTCCGGAAGGCGGCAACGGTTTCCGGTGTGGCGCTCTGGCCGAGAATTTCCTCTGCGATATCGCCGGGGAGCAGCTCGATCCCGAGAAAAATAATGAGTGAAACAACAAAAAGGGTGAGGAAGCCCAGCGCAAAGCGCTGGGCAACCATTTTGAGGATCTGTGACATGGGGCTGACCTACAGCGTCCCCGCCGCTCAGGCGAAGGACCACCGTTCCGCAAACTTGCAGCCGTCGAGCTCCCAGTTGCCGGCCATCTGCTCGGACGGCAGGATCTTGTCGGATGCGGCGAACACATAGTTCGCGAACATCGGGACAACCACGCCACCGTCATTGCTGACGATTTCCTGCATCTCGTAATACATGGTCCGGCGCTTGTCGCTGTCGAGCTCGGCCCGGGCCGCGAGAAGCAGCTCGTTGAACCGGTCGTGCTTCCAGAACGTGTCGTTCCAGTCGGCACCGGCGGCATAGGCCGTTGTGAACATCCAGTCTTCGGTCGGACGGCCGCCCCAATAGCAGGCGCACCAGCCCTTTTTCATCCAGACATTCGACCAGTAGCCGTCGTTCGGCTCGCGGACGACTTCGATATCGATGCCTGCCTTGGCCGCATGCTCCTTGTAGAGCACGGCAGCATCGACAGCGCCCGGGAAGGCGGCGTCGGCGGCGGAAAGCTGGATCGTTGTGCCGTCGAGACCCGCTTTCTTGAAGTGGAACTTCGCCTTGTCCGGATCGTACATCCGCTGGGCCAGACCTTCGGCATGGTACTGGTTGGTCGGGCTGATCGGATGGTCGTTGCCGACGACGCCATGGCCGCGCAGGATCTTCTTCACCAGCTCTTCACGGTCGACCGAGTGCTTCAGCGCCAGGCGCAGCTCGTTATTGTCGAACGGCGCCGTGTCGGTGCGCATCGGCATGGTGTAGTGCTTGTAGCCTACAGTCTCCATGACGTTGACGCCCTTTTGGCGCTTCAGCAGGTGAACCGTCTTCAGGTCGGCCCGGTCCATCATGTCGATCTCGCCGGTGGTCAGCGCGTTCTGACGGGCCGCAAGATCAATGATCGTGATCAGTTCGACGGAGTCGAAATGGCCGCGGTCGGACTTGAAGTAGTTCTTGTTCTTTGTCGCCGTCATGCGCACGCCCGGCTCATAATTCTCGAGCACATACGGGCCGGTACCGATGCCGGACATCGGGTCGATCTTGCCGTCCTTGGACGGCTTGATGGCGATATGATAGTCGCTGATCACATACGGGAAGTCGGCATTGCCGGCTTCAAGCTCGATCACGACTTCGTTCTTGCCGTCGGCCTTCATCGACTTGACCTGCGCCAGCAGCGATTTCGCCGCGGACTTGGTGTCTTCGCCCATGTGATATTCAATGGAGGCGATGATGTCGGAGGCTTCGAGGGTCTTGCCGTTGTGGAACTCGACATCCTTGCGCAGCTTGAAGGACCAGGTCCTGGCATCCGGGGAGGCTTCCCAGCTTTCCGCAAGTTCCGGCTGGACAGCGCCGGTATGGTCGACTTCACCGATATGGTTGAACAGGGTGTAGTCGAGGGACAGGGTGTAACCGTTTTCCCAGGTCGCCGGATCGAGTGAATCGGTGGTCGATCCGTGCGCGATGCCGGCCCGCAGATGGCCGCCCTTCTTGGCAGCATAGGCCTTCTTGCCCATCAATGCCGAAGAGGATGCCGCGGTCACGCCAAGTGCCGCAGTACCACCAAGGAATCCCCGGCGGGACACGTCCGCGTTCAACGGTGACGTGAACTTATTGTTCGATTTCATGTAAGCCTCCTGTTTTGCCAAGCTCGAGCGCCGATTATTGTTATTGCTTTGTCAGGCGCTTATCCGAATGACCGGATTATCTTGAATGCGAGACAGCAATAGTACGGGATAGCGAATTTAAATCAACATGGTCCGCTCGGAATTGTCGGTCACGGTGCATTTCTGCGTGCCGCAAATCGCTGGAAGTCGCACGGTGCCATGCTATATGCAGGGCGCCGCATTGCTTGGATTGGACTGAATGGCGCAGAAACCAGACCGGCCTAAAATCAGCATCACGGACGAAGCCAGTATCTCGCTTCTCAGGCGTGTGGTCCGCGACCTTGTCAGACCCTATACGGGGCGTCTTGTCCTCGCCGTGTTGTGCATGGTGCTGGTTGCTGCCGCGACGGCCGCATCGGCTTGGCTGATGGATCCGATGGTGAACAAGATTTTCGTCGAGAAAGATCTGTCGGTTTTGTGGCTGGTCGCTGGTGCGGTCGTCGCGACCTTCTTTGTGAAGAGTGTTGCGGCCTATGTGCAGGAAGTGCTGGTCGGCTATGTCGGTCAGCGGGTGGTCGCTGACACGCAGGCCCGGCTTTACCGGCACCTGATCCATCTCGATCTCGGCCTGTTCCAGGACCGGCACAGCGGCACCTTGATTTCGCACTTTACGTTCGACATCAATGCGATGCGTAACGCAGTGGCGAATGCCCTGGTCGGTCTCGGCCGGGATACGCTGTCCGTCATTTTTCTGGTTGCGGTGATGTTCTATCAGGACTGGCTGCTGGCCTGCATCACCTTCGTCGTTGCGCCGCTCTCGGCATATCCGATCCGTCAGCTCGGCAAGCGTATGCGCCGTGTTTCGGCCGAGACGCAAGAGGAAATGGGCGCGATGACCAGCCTGTTGACCCAGAGCTTCCAGGGTATCCGCATGATCAAGTCTTTTGGTCTCGAAGAGAATGAGACCGGACGCATTCAAGGGCTGGTGGAGCGGCTCTTCCAGTTGAATTACCGGGGGGTTCGGGTGAAGGCTGCGCCGCAGCCGATCATCGATTTTCTCGGCGGCGTCGCCGTGGCAGCGGTCATTGCCTATGGCGGCGCCCGGGTGATTGATGGACATACATCTCCCGGTGCCTTTTTCTCTTTCATCGCGGCGACTCTGATGGCCTATCAGCCACTCCGGGCACTCGGCAAAATCACAACCCACATCCAGGAGGGCCTCGCTGCCGCCCAAAGGGTGTTCGCTCTGATCGACCAAGCTCCGCAGATCAAGGATGCTCCGGGAGCCAAGCCGCTGCCACGGGTTGCGGGTGCGGTGAAGTTCGATGCCGTCCAGTTTTCCTACGGTGCGCCTGCTGCGGTTGACGATGAGACGGGTGAGGTCAGTATGGCGCCGGAAGCAGCGCTCAACGATGTGAGTTTCGAGGCGCCGGCCGGCAAGGTCACGGCTTTGGTTGGCCCCTCTGGTGCCGGCAAGAGCACGGTGCTTTCGATGATCCCGCGCTTCTACGATCCGTCCGGCGGCAGTGTCATGGTCAACGGTCTCGATATCAGGACGGTGACCATCGAGAGCGTCCGCGAGGCGTTGGCCATCGTCAGCCAGGACGTCGTGCTGTTCGATGATACTGTCATCAACAACATTCGCTTTGGCCGGCTCGATGCAAGCGACGGGGAAGTCCGCGCCGCGGCCAAGGCGGCGGCGGCGGACGGCTTCATCACGGCCCTGCCGGACGGTTACGAGACCGTGATCGGCGAACAGGGCACGAGGCTTTCAGGCGGCCAGCGCCAGCGGCTTGCGATCGCCCGGGCCATTCTGAAGGACGCGCCGATCCTGCTGCTGGACGAGGCCACCAGCGCGCTGGATACCGAGTCGGAGCGGCAGATCCAGAATGCTCTCAAGATTTTGATGAAGGGGCGGACGACCATCGTTATCGCCCACCGTCTCTCGACCATCCAGCATGCGGACGTCATTCATGTCTTCGATGGCGGGCGTGTGGTTGAAAGCGGCACCCACGACGCGCTGATCGGCGAGGCAGGTCTCTATGCGCACCTGCATGCGCTGCAATTCGGGCCGGCGGACGCGGCGAAGGTCGGCACGTAAGACAAAGGGTGTCAGTCCGGCCAGCGCCGGTGTACCCAGAACCATTCCGACGGCCGTTCGCGGATCCAGTCCTCGATCATGCTTGTCGCCGTCTGGGTGAGCTGGCGCACGGCTTCTTTCCGGTCCGTCGTGTCCGGTTTTGCCAGAGGCGGGTAGATGGTCGCCCGGAACCGGGCCCCCGGCAGCCGCTCGACCCGCGTCGGGTAGATATCGCAGTCAACGAACTGGGCCAGCTCGGCAAAGGCGCTTGCGGTCATCGCATCCCGGCCGAAGAACTGCACCGGGATGCCTTCCCGCAATTTCTGATCGATCAGAAGCGCAACGGAGCGGTTTTGCTTCAGGATTTTCAGCAACTCCCGCGCGGCACGGGGGCCTTTGGCGATCAGTTGCACGTCCGGGTGCGGTCTCCGGTCCTCGAAGAGCGCGGTCATGAAGGGATTGTTCGGGCGGCGGAACACCGGATTCACCGGGAGGCCGCGCACGGCAGAAGCGATCGGCAGCACTTCCCAGTTCGCGAGATGGGCGGAGAAGAAGACCGCCGGTCGCGGGCGGGTCACGAGTTCGTCAAGCAACGCGCCGCCATGCACCTCGAGGCGCTCTGAAGCTTCGGCCTTGATCGTGTCGTGATGTGGATATTCCGCCGCTGTCCGGCCGAGATTGTTCCACATATCCCTGAGGATGCCGGCAATCTCGGAGCTGTCTTTTTCCGGAAAGGCGCGCTCCAGGTTGCTGCGGGCGGTACGATGCGCGGGCAGCAGCGGTCCGGCGATCTGCAGCAGCTTGCCGCCGATCCAGGAGGATGTGGTAAGCGGCAGCAGCCGCACGATCACAAGCAGTCCGCCAACAAGGGCTGCTTCGATGCGGAAACGGAGGGTCTTGAGCGGATGATCTGTCACCCAGCCCTAGTAGCTCAAGGCCGAGGGCGGTGTCAGCCACTTTCGGATGCGGGGGCCGGGGAAGCCGCGGCACGACTTCCCCGGAAGGCGGGTTTATTCGGCGGCCTGGGCCAGGTGATCGACGACTTCGCCGCGGCCCGGATAGTCCTTCGCCAGAACGAAATCGAGCGCTTTCAGGATCGCCGCGAAATCCGGCCGTGCGAAAGGCATGGTCTGGACGCTGGCGAAATAGAGCTCGCCGTTCGGGCGGACAAGGAACAGGCCGGGCTCGACGAACAGTTTCGGCTCCTCGACGCCGACGGACGTCTTGCCCCGTCCGGAGGAAATATAGAGGCCCCACTCACGGCCCTTCTCGAGGGTCAGGCCATAGCCGAGTGTCAGATTCTCCAGTTTCCAGTCTTCCTTGGACTGCTGAGCGCGGGCGGCATCGTCGCTGGAGATGGCGATGACCTCGACGCCGTGTTCCTTGAAGTCGGCGAGCTTGCGGTCGAGATCCTTCAGATACATGCCGCAGATCGGGCAATGCAGGCCGCGATAAACGACGACAAGGCTGAAATTCTCAGGCTTTGCATCGGCGAGGCTCCAACTGCCGCCGCCGACCGTGTCGACGGAAAGGGCGGGCACCTGCTGGCGGGGAAAGAGCGGTGTAAGCTGGGTCATGAATGGTCTTCCGTGGTTGAATTCGATGATGATTAATATGGAATTACCGTTCCAGAAATCAACCTGAATTATCGTTCCTCAAGGGAATGTGTTTCGAGACGAAACGGGGGTGAAGGCGAAAGCCCCGGCCGGGCCGCCTCTACTCGGCCGCGATCGGCAAGTCGGGTCGCTGGCCTTCGATCACGGACAAGGCGCTGTCGACGATATCATGCAATGTCTCGGCATCGGCGTCGGCGCGCGCGAACACGCGAATCCCGTTGGCTGTTGCCGTCAGAAAACGGGCCACGGCCTTGACGTTGACATCCAGGGACAGCTCTCCGGCGTCCTGGGCCCGAAGCAGGGCCCGGCGGAAGACATCTTCGACGCGGCCGAAGCTGTCGCGCAGCATGTCGCCAATGGGGGCGTCGTGCGGTGCAAGCTCAACGACGGAGTTGGTGATCAGACAGCCAAGCTCGCGGCCATCCTTCACCGAAAATGCAACAAGATCCTCAAAATAATCCCGGATCGCTTCGAGGGCCGGGCCGGACCCGGTCATTTTCTTCAGGCGCCCCGCACTGACATTCGAGATATAGAACTCAACCGCCGCCTGAAAAAGCCCGCGTTTGTCCCCGAACGTGTCGTACATCGATCCGCGATTGATGCCGGTCGCCGATACAAGATCCTGAACGGACGTTGCTTCGTAGCCGCGTCGCCAGAAAGCCTGCATTGCTTTCTCGAGGACTTCGTTTCTGTCGAATTCTTTCTGTCTGGCCATAGGTTTAGGATGGTTGCTGTTTGATGTTTGTCAAGGTTTAGACCGCCGCAAGGATTAGAATAGGACAAATTATGCTAAAATTTTGTTACTCAATTTCGGATACTCTTAATGGAAATTCGTCGGCCCGACCACGGTCTATGCCTTCATGCAGGCGATGGGACTGATCAACGACCATGTCGAGGCCTGCGTGGTCCGGGCGCGCGTGGAGGAGGCACGGGCGGCGTTCAAGCGACCCGTGCCAAGAGCGTCATCCCGGACGTGATCCGGTATGGGGGCTTGTGTCTGCGGCCAATCCCCGCTTTTGCACCGCAAGCCGGACCTTGTGGTTTTTTACGCCGTTTCCTGACGGACGCTGGCGAGAAAGCGCTCGGTCTCGGCCTTGAGCTGTTGGGCCCTGTCGGCGAGATGCTGGTTGATTTCGACCATGCCGGCGACCGCCGAGCCCGTATCTCTTGCGCAACTGTCAACCTGTGCCATTGATTGCGAGACTTCTTTGGTACCGTCGGCGGCTTGCGCGATGTTCTGCGAAATCTCGTCTGTTGCAGAACCTTGCTCCTCAACCGCGACCGCAATACCGCTGGCGATCTCGTCCATGCTGCTCATGCCGCTATCAACCGCACCGATGATCCGGGCCATGCTCTCGGCGACATTCTGAATGCTGCTGATTTTCGAGCTGATCTCTTCGGTCGCTTGCGCAGTCTGGTTTGCGAGGCTTTTGACCTCGGAGGCGACCACGGCAAAACCTTTGCCAGCGTTCCCGGCTCGTGCAGCTTCGATGGTTGCATTGAGCGCGAGGAGATTTGTCTGTTCGGCAATGTCGTTGATCAATTGGATGATCCCGCCGACTTCCTCCGTCGCCTTTGCCAGCGTCGTTGCCTCGCCCATGGCTTTTTGCGCGTCCCGTGCTGAGGAGGAGGTCATCTCCTGCGCACTGCTGGTCTGAACACTGATCTCGCGGATTGACGCTGAAAGCTGTTCGACGGCGGTTGCAATGGTCGCCACGTTGTTGCTGGTCTGGTCTGAGCGATCAAGAACAAACCCGGCGTCGGTCTTCGTCCTGTCGGATGCTTCGGTGACTATCTGTCCCTTGGCCCCAAGCTCGTTGATCTGAACCAAAATGTCGTCGATCACGCTCGCAACGCTGCTTTCGAACGTCCCGGCCAGATCGTTCAGCGCCTGGCGCCGATCCTGGTCCACGCGCTGTTCCTGTTCCTTGGCGTGCTTCTGCAGGCGCTCGTTCTCGATCGCGTTTTTCTTGAAGATCTGGACTGCTGCCGACATTGCCCCAATCTCGTCATGGCGTCCGAGTGAGGGAATCTCGACCTCTCTGTTGCCGTTCGCCAGTTCGTCCATGGTCGCCGCAAGATCTGTGATCGGACGGCTCACGCCAAAGCTGATGAACCAATAGCCACCGCCGCCGAGCACGATCAGGAGAAGAGCTGCGACGCCCGCCATGCCCTGTTGAATAAGGCCGCTGTCAGCCTGCATTGTTTCGACCGTGCCGCGCGCAATACCCTCCGTGGTGCGGGCCAGGGTCGCAAGATCGGCTGAGACTGCCGCAGCAGCCTCGCTTACAGGGCCGGCCACGAGGGCAATTGCATTCTCGGAATCGAAGCTTTCGGCGGACGCATAAACCTCAGCGGATACCTCATGATAGACGTTCAGCTTCACGGCGAGACCTTGAACGCCCTGTGAAAGCGCCGAGTCCTGGTCCATTGCCTGATAGTCTTCAATGCGCGTCTGCAAAGAAGCAGTCAACTGGTCGAACTCTGAAAGCTGTTCACTCAAACGGTCAAGATCGAGTTCGGCCGGCGCACGGCTGACGAGGCCCCTCTGTCGTTCGAAAGTAAGCTGCAGTTCAGAGAGCATGCCCATATCGACGAACGCCCGTTCGTAGATATCACTGCCGGATTTCCGAAGATGCTCAATCCCGACGATTGTAACGCCACCAATCGCGACAACGGCCAACAGGGCGCTGAGCAATAGCGCCATCAGCTTTGTACGAAGCGTGAGACTGGACATGTTTAATCCTTCATGGGTTTCCGGTTTCCGGTTCCGTCGCGTCGCTTCTTCGGGAGTTGCGACGCGGCGGAACCGAACGGGAACTTGTGAATTCCCGTTCGGTTGCCTGAGATTTCGGTTAAAGCGCGTTCCCGATTTCAGCTGTCGCCTTGATCAGGCTGGCTGCATCTGCTGTCGGCTCGCCTTTGGTAACCAACCACAGCGGTTGCTCGACCAGCACGCTTTCGACGGCAACAACCTTGTCGTTCAGCATTTTCCGGCCAGCAAAGGTGATGGCTTTTGGATTCTGGCTGGCGACCTTGACGCCAAGAGCAACACCGCCGACGGGCTTTGCCTTGGGAGTGATTTCACCTTTCAGGAAGCTCTTTTCCAGGGTCGCCCGGGCACCGCCTCCGGCACGCTCGGAGAAAATCTGAATGGCGGCATCGGGACCACCGACCTCGTTCCAGTTACTGATCTCACCTTTGAAGATCGCACGGACCTGGTCTGCGGTCAGGGTTTTGGCTACCGGGTTGCTCTTATTGACGACCACAAACAGTTTTGTGCCGCCGACCGGGTGAGAGATCAGGCCGTCGCCTTTGATGCTGCCGGGCTTTTTCTTGTTTGCCTTGGCAATGACGTTCTCCATCGGACTGGAGATCATGGCAACATCCGCTTTGCCGGCTTCGAGGTCGGCGATGCCGTTTCCGGAGCCGTTACCAACGATTTTCAGTTTCAGACCAGACTTCTGCTCAACTTCGGAGCGGAACGGGGTCATGATTGTATTATCCACCGTGGTGGACCCGCTGACTGTAAGAACACCTTGGGCCTCTACGGCTCCCGGAGCAGCAGCAACAATGCCGAGAAGGACAAGCGTGCCAAGTAACTTGGCGATGGTCTTAGGAGTGAAGCGCATTTAAATGACCTTTCGTCTGAAAAATTATTGGACGACAAGGAGCCGTCGATGACGGAAATTTATTGGGTGGAAGTAAAAAAAAGTTAACATTGACGATATTGACTAATATCAAGCGCTCATATTATTTGGTGTCAGTAAAAAATAGAGAATACGTTTAAATCAATACTTCTATTGCGGGAAGTTTATAAGTATAGACATAACCGACATTCCCCAGATGGCCTCTGGTTTCGGGCCTGATGGTAGCCGAGCGTCCCCGCGATTGGAACGATGGATCGCCCTCCCGGCCGTTGGATCGATGTTTCGACCAACGGGGGACCTCTGATGCCCTGTTTATGACGGTTTTCCCCTCATTCGGACGCACTTCTCCCTTCGCCATCTTGCCCTTCCTCTGTTTAGGCCGGTGCTGCGCTTGGTCTTCGCAACCGGTCGATCTGCTCCAAGATGCCCTGAAACAGATTGCGTGGCACCACGACCTCCGCCATCTGGAAAGTGACGTACCGGCCATGGGCGGCGATCTTCGCCCCGATCTTCACCAGCTTTTCTCGGATTGTGGTCAACGACCAGTGTTCCACCTCCTTGGGCAGGGCCAGGGTCCGCATGAAGTTGGCCAGGTTGTAGGCCAGGGCATGAAGCTGAAGCCGGACTTCATTGTTGCGGAACTTGCGGCATGACAGCCGGGTCCACTTGATGGCGTCCTTGCCTTCCTTGATGTGCTGCTCGGCCGTGCCCCGCTGGTTGTAGAAGGCAGCGACCCGTTCGGCGGAGCGGCTCAGATTGGTGACGATGAACCCGACACGGGGATAAAGCTCGCCGGGATGCCACTCCACCTTGGCCACCACCCGGCGTTTCCTGTCCCACGAGCCGGCCTGGTAGCTGAAGCTGGCATGGTAACAGCGAACATGGTTGGGCGGGCGTCCGACCGGACGACGCAGCAGATGGGCGATGTGGTTCTGGAGAACGGTATTGGCTTTGAGACGGATCGCGTAAAGGATGCCCTCGGCTTCAAGGTACTCGTAGAGGTCCGGTGAGGCGAAAGCGGCATCGCCGCGAAAGTACAGCCGAACCTTTCGTTCCTTGTAGCGTTCGACCACCGGCACCAGGGCATCCCGCCAGCCGCCGGCACTGTGAACATTGCCGGGACGCAGGCGGAACCGCTCCAGATCGCCCATGTGGTTGAACACGAACAGCGGGTGATAGCAGGTGCAGCCGAAATGGCCGTTGTAAGCGGTCCCTTCCTGAGCGCCATGAGTCGGGCTGACGCTGGAATCCATGTCGAGGATCGCCTTCTTCAGCGGATGACGGTCGTGAACCCGGTCGATCCAAGCGCCAGACAGATCGGCAAGAGTGGCGATGTTGTCATCTGTCGCCAAGAATTCGGTCTCGAAACGCCCCATCTGGCTGGCCGAGGCCGCTTGCTTGGCGACGGCATGCCCGCCGACAATCCATCGCATCGCCGGATCGCGCCCAAGACGGTCGGCATCGTTCACGTCTTCATAGCCGCCAAGCCGCCCGAAGGTGGATTGCCGAACAGGCCCGTCATCCCATGTTGGCCGTTCCGGCCGGGACGCGGATCGAAAAGCCGACCACCGGCGGCTTCGGTCAATCCAAGGGCGTCGTCTAGTTCCCGAAAGGCAAGCAGACCCGCATCCGATGTGATCTTCGAGCCGTGGAAGCCGAGCTTCAATCGGCGGTCAAAACCGAGCCGAAGCCCCCCCGCTTCGCTTTCACCCATCGGGTGAACCATCAAAACCCCTCTAAAACAACATCAACACATTGATTTTTATATCAGAATCCTGCATCTTCGTCGCTAATTCATGGCCTCATTTGGGAAATACGGGCTTAATGATCCGAAAAGAGCACTGAGGGCAAAGACAATAAAAGCATCAGATCTGTTTGCGCCATGTCTGGAAGAAGCATGGTGTCGCGTAGACTTTCGATGTGCATGGCCGGAATTGCATCGTTGGTGCGCCGGGTGGATTACGAGGAGGTCCGGCTGCTGAGGCATCATCCTGGCAAACGCGCCATGCCCATCTAGACGGGACCAGGCGGAATCGCATCGGCGGTTCCATCGTGCCGTGTTCCCGTCATACCGGTTTGGCACAACGCCTCCCAGGTCGCAATGGAAGCGCAGACAGCGAGATTGAGCGACCTGAGACCCTTCCGCATCGGGATCGCGATGCGGGCGTCGGCGTGATCATGCACATCGGCCGGCACACCGGTGGATTCCCGGCCGAACAGCAGCGTGTCACCCTTCTCGAAAACGAATTTCTGAAGGGACTGATCGGCTTTTGTCGTCAGCAACACCAGCCTGCCGGGCGTCCGCTGCTCGAGAAAACGCTCCCATGAACTGTGCCGAATCCAGTCCACATGATCGATATAATCCATCCCGGCGCGGCGCATCCGCGCATCGCTCAGGGCAAAGCCGCAAGGCTCGATTATATCGACGGAAACGCCAAAGCAGGCGGCGAGACGGAGAATGGTCCCGGTATTTTGCGGGATATCCGGTTGATAGAGTGCAATTCGCACGTTGGCTGCCTATTGCTGACGGGAGGCTTTGCAATTGGTTTCGGGGTGCAGTATAGGACGAAGCAATAGCTTCGGAGCAGGGCTTTTAACCTGTCTGTCGCGCGCGACCCTGTGTCGCACTCGCAAGGGCGGGGGACGGGCTAAGTTCCAAGCCGAAGCATAAGTGGGCGAGAGGTGCTGAATTACAATGGCTGAGATGGAAGAAGGCGCGACACGGCGCGACTTTATCAACGTCGCCAGCGGCGCTGTCGGTGCGGTTGGCGCCGCGGCCGCGGTTTGGCCGTTAATCAATCAAATGAATCCGGCGGCTGATACACTTGCCCTCGCGAGCACGGAGGTCGATATCTCCGGCATCGAAGAAGGCATGTCGGTCACTGTGGTCTGGCGCGGCAAGCCGGTCTTCATCCGCCACCGGACGGCAGCGGAGATTTCGGAGGCCACGGATGTCGACCTCGACGATCTCCGCGACCCGGAGCCGGATGCCGATCGGGTGGAAAAGCCGGAATGGCTGATCCTCGTCGGCATCTGCACCCATCTCGGCTGCGTGCCGCTCGGCCAGAAGCCAACCGACGTGCGCGGCGATTTCGATGGCTGGTTCTGCCCCTGCCACGGCTCGCACTACGATTCCTCCGGCCGGATCCGCAAAGGTCCGGCGCCCCTCAACCTGCCTGTGCCGCCGTATGTCTTTACCGGCGACACCGCCATTAAAATCGGTTGAGGAGGCTGAGCGATGAGCACTGCTAATTTTACCAATCCGGTCGTCCGGTGGATTGACCACCGTCTGCCGATCTTCAGCTTCCTGCATCATGAAGCGCATGAATATCCGACCCCGAAGAACCTCAGCTACTGGTGGAACTTCGGCTCGCTGGCCGGGATCATGCTGGTCATCATGCTGGTCACGGGCATCACGCTCGCGATGCACTACACGCCGCATGTCGATTACGCCTTCGCCTCGGTCGAGCGCATCATGCGCGACGTCAATTCCGGCTGGCTGATCCGCTACATCCATATGAACGGCGCCAGCTTCTTCTTCATCGCCGTCTATATCCACATGTTCCGCGGCCTGTATTACGGCTCCTACAAGGCGCCGCGCGAGCTGCTCTGGATGCTCGGCGTGGTGATCATGCTGCTGATGATGGCGACCGCCTTCATGGGCTACGTGCTTCCCTGGGGCCAGATGAGCTTCTGGGGTGCGACCGTCATCACCAACCTGTTCTCCGCCATCCCGCTGGTCGGTGAGCATATCGTCACCTGGCTGTGGGGCGGCTTCTCGGTCGACAACCCGACCCTGAACCGGTTCTTCGCGCTGCATTATCTGCTGCCGTTCGTGATCTTCGCGGTCGTCGTGCTGCACATCATCGCGCTGCACCGTTTCGGCTCGAACAATCCGCTGGGTATCGATGTGAAGGGCCCGCAGGACACGATTCCGTTCCATCCGTACTACACCATCAAGGATGCGTTCGGCCTGTTCGTCTTCCTGATCCCGCTCGCCTTCTTCGTGTTCTTCGCGCCGAACTTCCTGGGCCATCCGGACAACTACATTCCGGCCGACCCGCTGGTCACGCCGGCGCATATCGTGCCCGAATGGTACTTCCTGCCGTTCTACGCGATCCTGCGCGCTGTTCCGGACAAGCTGATGGGCGTGCTGGCCATGTTCGGCGCCATCGCGGTGCTGTTCATCCTGCCGTGGCTCGACCGGTCTCCGGTGCGCAGCGGCAGCTTCCGGCCGGTCTTCAAGATCTTCTTCTGGCTGCTGTTCATCGACTGCATCACGCTGACATGGCTCGGCGGCAAGCCGGCTGAGGGCTGGTATGTCACCGCGTCCCGGATCGCGACGATCTATTACTTCGCATACTTCCTCGTCGTGCTTCCGCTGCTCTCGATATTCGAGACACCGAAGCCGCTACCGAAAAGCATCAGCGAGTCCGTGCTTGGCGGCGCGGGTGGAACGGCCGCCGCACCGGCAGCCCCGAAGGAGAAAGCATAATGCGTATGAGGTCTCTGATCGCGGCAACCGCCCTGTTCGCGGCTCTGTCCATCGGGGGGCCGGTTGCTCACGCCGCCGGTGACCCCATTCACCTGGAAAAGCAGGACTGGTCCTTCTCCGGCCTGTTCGGAACCTTCGACCGGGCGTCGGTCCAGCGGGGCCTCCAAGTCTATCGGGAAGTCTGCGCGTCCTGTCATTCGCTGGACTACATCTCGTTCCGGAACCTGGCCGATATCGGCTATTCGGAAGCGGAAGTGAAAGCCATCGCGGCGCAGTACGACGTCGTTGACGGCCCGAACGATGAA
The DNA here is from genome assembly GCF_040217065.1 of Nisaea sp. Classification (GTDB taxonomy): domain Bacteria; phylum Pseudomonadota; class Alphaproteobacteria; order Thalassobaculales; family Thalassobaculaceae; genus Nisaea. The sequence goes on along the minus strand of NZ_JAVJNX010000004.1, from coordinate 89,117 downwards.
GGCGAAATGTTTACCCGTCCGGGCACCCCGGCCGACCGTTTTGTCGCACCGTTCGCGAACGACAATGCCGCACGGGCCTCCAACGGCGGCGCCCTGCCGCCGGATCTTTCCCTCATTGTCGAGGCGCGGGCCGGGTTCGAGGACTACATATACGGGCTTCTGACCGGCTATGGCGAGGCTCCGGAAGGCGAGACTGTCGCGGAAGGCATGAGCTACAACAAGGTCTTCCCGGGGTTCCAGATCGCCATGGCGCAGCCGCTCTATGAGGACGGCGTGACCTATGCGGACGGCACCAAGGCTTCCGTCGACCAGATGGCCAGGGATGTGACGGCCTTCCTGACCTGGGCGTCCGAGCCGAACCTGGAAGAGCGCAAGCGAACCGGTGTCGCGGTGATCCTGTTCCTGATCGTCGCCAGCGGCCTGTTCTATGCTTCCAAGCGGAAGATCTGGGCCGACGTGCACTGATCCTGAGCGACTATGTTTTTCTGAAGGGCCGCGTCGTTCGACGCGGCCCTTTTTGATTCCGGCCGGGAAACAGATCCGGGCAGATATATATGGTCAGTGGGGTTCAGTCGGCGTGTGAGGCGGCGATATCCCGAAAAACGCCTTCGAGACCAAGAAAGGCATCGACGATGTCGGGATCGAACTGGGTGCCGCGTCCCTTGCGGATCTCTGCAACCGCCTCTTCGTGCGAGAAGGCATCCTTGTAGGTGCGCTTCGAGATCAGGGCATCGTAGACGTCGGCAACGGCCATGAGGCGGCCGGCAATCGGAATGTCGTCTTCGGCCAGACCCTGGGGATAGCCCTTGCCGTCCCAACGCTCATGATGGGTCAGGGCGATTTCCCGCGCCAATTGCAGGAATGAGCGCTCGTCGCCGGTCCCGGCAACCTCTTCCGCCTTGCTCAAGGCGTCATGGCCGAGCGTCGTGTGGGTCTTCATTATGTCGAATTCTTCCGGCGTGAGGCGGCCCGGTTTCAGCAGGATGGAGTCCGGCACGCCGACCTTCCCGATGTCGTGAAGCGGGGCCGAGCGGTACAGCAGGTCGATTGTCTCGGGCTGCAGGAAGGCGCCGAATTTGGGGTTTTCGACCAGTTTTTCGGCAAGAACCTTCATGTAGTCCTGGGTGCGGCGGATATGGTTGCCGGTCTCGTTGTCCCGGGTTTCCGCGAGAGAGGCGAGGGCGACAATGGTCGCGTCGCGCATGGCCCTGATATCTTCCGTGCGCTGGGTCACCTCACTTTCCAGAAAGCTGTTCTGGTCGCGCAACAGGTCGGCGGCGCGCTTCAGCTGGAGATGGTTGCGCACGCGGGCCAGTACGATCGGCGGGCTGATCGGTTTGGAGATATAGTCGACCGCGCCAAGCTCAAGGCCGAGATGCTCGTCTTCCTGGTTGCTGCGGGCGGTCAGGAAAACCACCGGAATATCTGTCGTCGACGGGTCGGCCTGCAGCCGGCGGCACACTTCGTATCCATCCATCTCCGGCATCATGACGTCGAGCAGAATGAGATCCGGCCGTGGCTCCACCGCCGCAATTGTCAGGGCGCGCCGGCCGGAGTTGGCGATTTTCACCTTGTAGTGATCTTTCAGCAGGCGACTCATCAAGGCCAGATTGTCTGGCGTGTCGTCGACCACGAGAATAGTCCTCTGTCCAGACACTGTTTCCGTCATTCCGGTAATGGCTCCACTGTTGTGGCGGAGTACAGTTCGATGCAGATCGAGTGGGCCTGCTCGAAGTCGAAACTGTCGATCGCGGTGGCAATTTCGGTGAATTTCTGAAGCCCGAGCACAGCGCGCAGGTCCGCCCGGCGTTCGGAAAACAGGTCCCTGGCATCCGCGTCATCATCTGCCAGCAGCCGGACCAGTTCGCCGAGAGCGGCTCGCCCGCTGGCCAAGGCATTGTCCGGTGCGTCACTTTCCTGATCCGCGTCGGTCGTTATGTCTGTGCGCAAGGCCGCGATTGATTTCAGAACCGGTTGCAGGTGCTGCGCGAGGTTGCCGACCAGATCCGAAAGCCTGTCCGGGGAAACTCGTTCCCTGATGGCGTCCTCCAGAATGCGTGCATCTTCGGAGATCTGCATGGCGCCGATATTGCCGGCCACCGAACGCGCGGTATGCGCCTCCCGTTCGGCGGTTGCGAAATCACCGGCTTCGAGCGCGCCGGTGATCCGTCCGACGAGCGCAGCCTGGCCTTCGAGGAAACGATCCAGCATCTGGGAATAGGCTTCCCTGTCTCCCAGTACCCTCTTGAGGCCCGTTGTCACATCGACACTCTGGTGCAGGCGGAAGTCCGTCACGGGCAGTGGACCTGAACCTGCGTCCGGCATGGCCGCCGCAGGCAGCTGGTCGATGTTGAGCACGCGCTGCAGGACCGAATACAGAACGTCCGGGTCGATCGGCTTGGCGATATGATCGTCCATGCCCGCCTCGAGGCAGCGCTCCCGGTCGCCGCTCAGGGCGTTCGCCGTCATTGCGATGATCGGAAGCTGCAGATCCGGAAAGCGCCGGCGGATTTCGGCCGTCGCTGCGAAACCGTCCATGACAGGCATCTGGATATCCATGAGCACCGCGTCGTAACGAGTGCTTTCCACACGGGCGACGGCCTCGGCGCCATTCTCGGCAATCTCGGGCTGGCCGCCGAATGCACGGAGCAGGCCGATGGCCACGTCCCGGTTCAGGGCATTGTCCTCAACCACAAGAATGCGGCGGCGGGCGAGGAACAGCGGCACCAGGCTTTCGGCGTCGCTCGGGGATCCGGACTTGGGCGCGGCATCGACAGGATCATGGCGCAGGACACGGAGCGCGGCATTGAACAGTTCGGACGGATTGAGCGGCTTGACGAGGACCTCCTCAATCTCTGCCTCGGCCGCGGCGTTCATGACATCGTCGCGTCCGTAAGCGGTCGCCAGAACGAAACCTGGTACGTGACCCGCAGGGCTTTCGCGGCGCAGATGCTGGATTGTTTCGATGCCGTCCATGTTCGGCATGCGCCAGTCCGCGAACACCAGGTCATAATGGATACCGTTCCGGACCCGTTCAATCGCGGCCGCGCCGTTATCGACGCTGTCCACCACGAATGACATCGATGTCAGCATCTCGCAAATGGCGTGATTTGCCGAGGCATTGTCCTCGATGACCAGGACCTTGCGGCCGCGAAGATCGGGATTTGACAGGTGCCGCAAGCCCGATCTCTCACCAAGGTTAAGCCAGAGATCGAGCCAGAAGGTACTTCCCTTGCCCGGCGTGCTCTCTACATCCACGCTTCCGCCCATCAGGCCGGCGAGCTTCTGCGAAATTGCAAGCCCGAGGCCGGTGCCGCCGAACTTGCGTGTTGTCGACTCATCCGCCTGCTGGAAGGACCGGAACAGTTTTTTGATCTGCTCCTCGGTGATCCCGATACCGGTATCGCGCACCGAGAATCGCAGATGCGCCGATTTTTCCGATTTTTCCAGCAGTTTTATCGCGATGCAGACCTCGCCGGTCTCGGTGAACTTGACGGCGTTGTTCGCCAGATTGATCAGGATCTGGCTAAGGCGGAGCGGGTCGCCGCGATAGTCGCGCGGCAGGTCCGTAGGCACCTCGAAAATCAATTCCAGGCACTTGTCCGCACTGCGTTCGGCGATGACCGAGGAAATGCTGTCAAGGATTTCGTCGATTTCGAAATCGGTTTCCTCCAGTACGAGCTCGCCGGCCTCGACCTTGGAGAAGTCCAGGATGTCATTGATGATCTTCAGCAAATGCCCGCCGGATTGGTGGATCTTGCGGGCATATTCGGATTGTATCCGGTCGAGGTTGGTCTTCTGCAGCAGATGCGCCAGGCCAATGATCGGGTTCAATGGCGTGCGGATCTCGTGGCTCATGTTTGCCAGGAAGAGAGACTTTGCCTTGTTGGCGGCTTCGGCCTCTATGCGCGCCTGCTCAAGCTCCGCATGGCTTCGCTTGCGCTCGGTGATGTCGCTCATGACACCGATGAAGAGGGGCTTGCCGTCGAGCCGGGTCTCGCTGATGGCGAGATCGATCGGCACGGCACTGCCGTCCATTCGCCGTCCGGTGACCTCCCTGCCGATGCCTATAATGTTCCGCTGACCGGTTTCGAGGTAACTTTCGAGATAGCCGTCGTGGCGCGCTGCCACATCGGATGGCATGATCATGGAGATGTTCCGTCCGAGCACCTCGGCTATCTCATAGCCAAAGATTTTCTCCGCGCCCGGCGACCAGTGCAGGATGATGCCCTGCTGGTCTATGGTCACGATGGCCGCCTCGATATTGTCCATGATGGCCTGCAGGCGGGCATGATCGGTTCGGGCCTGTATCTCCAGGGCGGTCCGGAGCTCGACTTCCTGCCGGAGCGCGGAAGCTGTCTCGAACTGCCGTCCGGCAAAGGCCGCGGCCAGTGTGGCCGCGCCGAAGCAGACGACCAGAAGAGCGATGACGATGGCCATGATCGCCGGGTCGAATGAACTGCCGGTCCCGAGCACGCTGGCCAGGGGGAAAAACAGCGCGGCCTGCATTGCCGTGTAATGCATGCCGGCGACGCTGCAGCCCATGATGACGGCCGCGACGGGAATGGCCAATGGCCGCAGGGCCTCGACGCTCCGGAGCACAACGAGGATGCCGAGTGAGACAAAGGCCAGGACAACGGCGACGAGCACCGAGAGCACGACCATCTTGATGTCATACAACAGCACGGCATCAAGGCGCATTGCGGCCATCCCGGCATAGTGCATGGCACCGATGCCGCCTCCCTGAAGAACGGCGCCGATGGAAAGCTCGCGAAACGTGATCCTGTCGCCCCGGCTGATCACGAGCAGGGAGACGGTGCTGGCCAGCATTCCGGGTATCATCGAGACAAGTGTCAGGAGCGGGTCATAATTGATGCCGCACGGTAGAGAGAAAGCCAGCATGCCGACAAAATGCATGCCCCATATACCACCGCCCATGCAGCCCCCGCCGGCCACGAGCCATGCGGCACGAGCCCCGGGGCTCCCGGCTGCGGCAATGCGTGGAGAGGTCGACAGGGCCACGACCGCAGCCGTGATTGCGATGAAAACGGAGAGCCCCACAAGGCCGAAATCGTAGGTTCCCGGGAAGGCGTTGACCGGCTGGAAGACTTCCTGAACCGGCGTGAAAAAGCGATCAAGAAACAGATTCATGGGCATTCGGCGCCGAGGTGAGTATGCGGCGGGAGAGCAGTACGGCACGGTGTAATTCGGCGCGTGGCCGATCGCTGCCGCACGAGAGAATGCGTTTTCAAGCTCTGAATGCCTCCCTGCCGCGATCCTGTAGGCAGTCCTTGCCGGACCTCGACCTGCTCCTGTCTAAAGGCAAAGCCCTAATATAAAGTTATCGGGGAGCCGCTAAAATTGATCAATGTCAGAACTGTCACAATATCAAGATGCTTTTGGCATGGGATTGTTCCGGGAGATGCATCCTGGGTGCACGTTCCGGATGTCTCGTCGTTGGTGTTGCAGGCCTGGATATTTACCGGGGGCGTACCGGCGCGGCCTGTCACACATGTTCCGCGTGTCTGCTTTTTGCGATTGGCAAGCCTGCGGCCATCGGCTAGGCAGGGATCGGATTTCTTTCTGCGAGAAGGCGGTACACCCCCATGACGGAACTGACGCGCGACGCGGTCCTCGGCTTTATCGGCGGCAGCGGGATCTACGAGATCGACGGCCTGGCCAACACGCGCTGGGAGGAGGTGTCCTCGCCCTTCGGGACCCCGTCGGACCAGTTGCTGTTCGGCGAGTTGGATGGCCAGAAGCTGGTCTTCCTGCCGCGCCACGGCCGGGGCCACAAGCTGAACCCTAGCGGGATCAACTACCGCGCCAATATCGATGTGATGAAGCGGGCCGGGGTGACGGACATCATCTCCCTCAGTGCCGTCGGTTCGCTCAAGGAAGACTACGCCCCGGGCCATTTCGTGCTGATCGACCAGTTCATCGACCGCACCTTTGCCCGGGAGAAGACCTTTTACACGAACGGCTGTGCCGCTCATGTCTCCTTCTCCCACCCGGTTTCCGAACGCATCCAGGCCGCGCTGGCGAAAGCCTGCACGCAGCTCGGCCTGCCGCACAGCGTGAACGGGACCTATATCTGCATGGAAGGCCCGCAATTCTCCACTTTGGCGGAGAGCAGGCTCTACCGTTCCTGGGGCTGCGACGTGGTCGGCATGACCAATATGCCGGAAGCCAAGCTGGCCCGCGAGGCGGAGATTCCCTACGCCACGGTCGCCATGATCACCGATTACGATTGCTGGCATCCGGAGCATGACAGCGTGACCGTCGAGCAGGTCATCAAGGTACTCACCGGGAATGCGGAGAAGGCCCGCGATCTGGTCCGCACCGTCGCACCGATGCTGGCGAAGCGGCCCGAGCTGGACGAGCAGGGTGGCGACAATGCGCTGCAATATGCCCTGATCACCCATCCGGAGGCGCGGGACCCGGAGCTGGTCGCCAAGCTGGATGCCGTCGCCGGCCGCGTGCTGGGTGCCTGACGCTCCCCTGTGGTGCTATCGGCGCGCGCGGGTTAAGGTGGTGCCGTTATGGAACGGACCTCGCAAGACAGCCCTTCCCGCGCCGCGCGGGTGGTGAATATGGGCACGGCACGGCTGGAGAACCTTTATCGGCGGGTCACGAAAGGCCAGCCGGACAGCCCGCGCTCGCTCCACGTCAAGAGCATCCTGGCGATGCAGAACGGCCGTCACGACGAGGCGGCGCAACTGGTTGGCAGGGCCGCGGTGCTTGATCCGGCTGACGCGGATCATCAACGCCAGCTCGGGATGACCTGTTTCCAGGCCGGCTGGCTGGAGCCCGCCGCGTCCGCCCTGAATCGGGCCATCTATCTCAACCCCTCGGACCCGGACCCCTGGTTCACCCTCGGCCAGGTCTTCGATGCAGCCGGCGACAAGGATCATGCCCGGACCTGCTACGAGCAGTGCCTGGCCCTGAACCCGCGGTTCCACGACGCGCGCATCGCGCTGGCGGAGCAGGAGCTCGGATAGAGATTGCCTCTTCCAAGCCATAGATCTCGCGTCTGAGCCTCTTGTCCTTCTCCTAACTGGTTCTCGCAGAGGTCGCTCTGTGATTTCTGGGTTCCCACATGCGCAAGGATCAAGAGTTTTTGTGCGAGCCGAGCTCTCCCTCAACCGTCATTCCCGCGCACGCGGGAATGACGAATTTTCTCTGAGAGCGCTCATTCCAGGTCGTCATTCCTGCGAAAGCAGGAAACTAGGGAGGGCTTGCTCGTCCGTTATCGCTCTTGGCCGAGCTGCTGTCGGATTTCATCGTGATGGGCAAATACGTCGGCGGCGCCGGCTTCTTTCAGCCGGGCTGGAAGACTGGCTTCCCCCTTTGCATCGCCGGTATATCCCCAAGCGACCATTCCGGCTGCGCGCGCTCCCAGAACACCGTTCACACTGTCCTCGATGACAAGGCAGCGATCCGGTGCAACCCCGAGGCGTTCGGCTGCGTGAAGGAAGATATCGGGGGCCGGTTTTGCGTTCTCGACATGATCGCTGGAGACCACATGCGGGTCGAAGAAGTCCAGCAGTGCTGTCATCTCCAGTTTTTTGCGCAGGGTCTGGTGGCCGCTGGAGGAGGCGACGGCCAGAGGGTAAGAGATGCTGTCGAGCAGAGCAGCCGCGCCGTCCATGGCAGCCAAGCGGCTCTCGAATGCCTGCCAGACGGCACCGGAGAGCTCGCCTGAAAAGTGCTCGGGCAGCGGGGTGCCGAAGGCCGCCTCATGATCGCCGGAGAGAATGGACAGAAAATCCGGCCAGGACCTGCCTTTCACCCGATGCACGTACTCCGTACGATCATAGGTCAGGCCAAGTGCTGCCAGATGGTCCAGCTCAAGCGCGAGATGGATCGATTCGGAATTCACCAGAACGCCGTCGCAGTCGAAGATGATGGCGGAAAACATGGGAGCCCTTTCGCGGCCAGTGCATCGCGGTTCCGAGGGTTTCTCCAAATACGGGTTTACCCCCGCTCTGTCACCGGTCCTCTCGTCATGCCAGTTTTGCGCGGATCTCATTGTGATGGGTGAAGATGGCGCTCGCTCCGGCCGCCCGGAGCATGCCCGGCAGATCCGGGTCGCCGCCGCTTTCCCCGACATAGCCCCAGACCGCCATGCCCGCCGCGACGCCGGCGGTGACGCCGGTCACGCTGTCCTCGATGACCAGACACTCACCGGGCGCGGCGCCAAGCCGCTCCGCCGCGAGGAGGAACATGTCCGGCGCCGGTTTGCCATTCACGACGTCTTCAAGGGAGATCAGATGCGGGGCGAAATGTCCGATCAGGCCGGTATGGCGCAGCTTGCGCTCCAGCGATGCGGCATGGCTGTTCGAGGCGACGGCCTTGGGGCGGGTGATACTGTCGAGTAAAAGGTCGATCCCGTCGGTGGGCTGCAGGGAGCGCTGGTATTCCGCCCAGGTCCCATCCTTGACACCATGATAGCTGCCTTCGGGCATCGGCTTGCCGAAGGTCTCCCGGTATTCTTCCTCGACCAGTGCCGCGAATTGCGGCCAGGCCTTGCCCTTGAATTTCTTGCTGTAGGCGTGCGGATCGTAATGCAGGCCGAGCCTGGCCAGAAAGCCTCTGTAATAATCTCTGAGGATCGACTCTGAATTGATGAGGACGCCGTCGCAGTCAAAGATGATGGCGGAGAACATGGGGGCATCCGGTCAGGAGAAGGGAGTTCCGGTTTAGGCAATTTCGGCGTCGGTGTCACCGGTGGATGGCCGGTGTCCGAACCTAGAACAAAACTGTCATCCCGCACTTGATGCGGGATGACAGTTTACATTTCGATGAGCGCTTAAGCCGCCGCGTCGGACAGGACGGCGAAGCGTTCCTGGTGGTGGTCGGTATCGCCGAACAGGTGGTCGAGCATGACCAGCCGCTTGACGTAATGCGCGACCGGGACTTCCCAGGTCATACCGATGCCGCCATGCAGCTGGATGGCCTGCTCGCCGACGAAATGGGCATGTCGGCCGATGCCGGACTTGGCGGCGCTGACGGCCAGCTCGCGCAGATCCCGGGACTCGCCCAGCCGGGCGGCGCCCAGAATGGCGAGTGAGCGGGCCTCCTCCAGCGCAATCCGCATATCGACGGCCCGGTGCTGCAGGACCTGAAACTGGCTGAGGGACTTGCCGAACTGCTTGCGGGTCTTCAGGTATTCGACCGTGGTATCGACCGCCATATCCATCGCACCGACCGCTTCGCCCGACAGCAGGATGACGGCGCGGGCCAGGACCTCCTCGATGGCATGGAAGCAGGCGCCCGGCGTGCCGAGCACGGCTTTCGCACCGACCTCGACACCGTCGAAGGCGATTTCTGCGACGCGGGTACCGTCGATTGCGGGCGTACTGTGGAGCGTCATGTTTACCGCTCCCCTGTCGACCAGGAACAGGCCGATGCCGTCCTCGTCGTCATGCTTGCCGCTGACACGGGCGGAGACGATCAGGGTATCGGCCTCGCCGCCGTTCAGCACCACCGACTTGCGCCCGGTGAGCGTCCAGCCGCCGTCGGTTTTTTCGGCCGTGGCGCGGACATGGGCGGTCTCGTAGCGGCCGTCGGGTTCACCATGGGCGAAGGCCAGAAGTTTCTCGCCGCCGACCACGGCACCGAGGATCTCTTCCTTCTGGGCGTCTGAGCCGAGCAGTTCGACCAGTCCGCCGCCGAGCACCACGGTGGCGAGATAGGGCTCGACCACCAGGCCGCGCCCCAGCGCCTCGCCGACAATCATCAGATCGATCCCGCCGCCACCGAGCCCGCCGAAATCTTCCGGGAACGGCACGCCGAGCAGGCCGAGTTCGGCCAGCTGGCCCCAGACTGCGCGGGAAAAGCCTTCTTCTGATTCGGCGATCTTCTGCCGTTTCTCGAAATCATAGGTCTCGCGCACCAGGCGCTCGACCGTGTCCTTGAGCATCCGCTGCTCTTCGCTGAGCGAAAAATCCATAGTCGTGTTTCCCTTAGAGTCCGAGCCCGGCCTTGGCGATGATGTTCTTCTGGATCTCGTTGGACCCGCCATAGATGCTGAGCTTGCGCATATTGAAATACTGCTTGGCCACCGGGGCCGCATAGTCCGGGCCGACCGGCTCGCCATTGAAGCCGCCTTCCAGCGCTTCCGACTGGAACGGCAGCGCGTACGGGCCGAGGGCCCGGCGGGAGAGATCGGTGATCTCCTGGCGGATCTCGGTGCCGCGGATCTTCAGGATCGAGCTTTCCAGCCCCGGCGCGCCGCCGGACTGGACTTCGGCCAGCACACGGAGATTGGTCATTTCCAGCGCCATCAGGTCGATCTCCACCTTAGCGAGGCGATTGCGGAACAGCGGGTCCTCGATCAGCGGCCGGCCGTTCTTGCGCTGGTCGCGGGCAATCGCCTTCAGGTGCAGCAGGGCCGCCTTGGAGGCGCCGACATTGGCGATGCCGGTGCGCTCATGGGTCAGCAGATACTTGGCGTAGGTCCAGCCCTTGTTCTCCTCGCCGACGATATTCTCGGCGGGCACCTTCACATCGTCGAACCAGACCTCGTTCACCTCATGCTCGCCTTCGAGCAGGATGATCGGGCGGACGGTGATACCCGGCGTCTTCATGTCGATCAGCAGGAAAGAGATGCCTTGCTGGGGCTTTGCCGCATCCGGATCGGTGCGGACCAGGCAGAAGATGTGGTCGGCATACTGGCCGAGCGTGGTCCAGGTCTTCTGGCCGTTGACGATATAATGATCGCCTTCGCGCTTGGCGCTGCAGCGCAGGGAGGCAAGGTCCGAGCCGGAGCCGGGCTCGGAATAGCCCTGGCACCACCAGTCGGTCAGGTCGAGGATACGGGGCAGATAATAATCCTTCTGCTCCTGGCTGCCGAATTTCATGATCACCGGGGCGACCATGTTGACGCCGAAGGGCAGGATACGCGGGGCGCCCGCGGAATAGCATTCCTCGTCGAAGATATGCTTCTGCACCGGCGTCCAGCCCGGCCCGCCATATTCCTTCGGCCAGTTCGTGGCCAGCCAGCCGCGCTTCGACAGTGCCTGGTGCCAGCGGAAATAGTCGTCTTTGACGAGGCGTTTGCCGCCCTTCATCTTGTCCCGGATATCGTCCGGAAGATCGGACTGCAGGAAGGCGCGTACCTGTTCACGAAACGCCTGTTCCTCCGGGGTGAAATTCAAGTCCATTTGCCTGCTCCCTTATGCCACTTCAAAGAGCCCGGCGACGCCCATTCCGCCGCCGACGCACATCGTGGTCACTACATATTTCGCGCCGCGGCGCTTTCCTTCGATCAGGGCGTGCCCGACCATACGCGATCCGGTCATCCCGTAAGGATGGCCGATCGAGATCGAGCCGCCGTTCACATTCAGTATCTCGTCCGGAATACCGAGTTTATCGCGGCAATAGAGAACCTGCGAGGCGAAGGCCTCGTTCAGCTCCCAAAGGCCGATATCCTCCAGCTTGACGCCGGTCCGTTCCAAGAGGCGCGGCACGGCAAAGACCGGGCCGATGCCCATCTCGTCCGGCTCGCAGCCGGCGGTGGCGAGGCCGCGGAAGATGCCGAGCGGCTCCAGTCCGCGCTGCTCCGCCAGCTTGCTGTCCATGATGATGCAGGCCGACGCGCCGTCGGAAAGCTGGCTGGAATTGCCGGCCGTGATGAAATGCCCGTCGCCGCGCACGGGGGAGAGGCCCGCGAGGCCTTCCTGTGTGGTGCCGGGCCGGTTGCATTCATCTTTCACGAGGGTGACGGTCTCCCGGCTGACCTCGCCGGTTTCCTTGTTCTTCACCAGCTTCTCGACGGTGATCGGGACGATCTCGTCATCGAACCTGCCGGCTTCCTGGGCCGCCGCCGTGCGCTGCTGGCTTTGTACGGAATAGGCGTCCTGGGCCTCGCGGCTGATGCCGTACCGGGAGGCCACCAGATCCGCCGTCTCGATCATGGAGTGATAGAGCTCCGGCTTGTGCTCCATCAGCCAGGGCTCTTCCAGCCGGGTCTGGTTCAGGTTGGCCTGGGTCAGGCTGATGGATTCGACGCCGCCCGCCGCCATCACCGGCACGCCGTCGACGATGACGCGCTGCGCCGCCATGGCGATGGCCTGCAGGCCGGATGAGCAGAACCGGTTGACGGTGACGCCGCCGGCGGAGACCGGCAGGCCGGCGCGGATTGCCGAAAGCCGTGCGATATTCTTGCCCGTTGCCGCTTCCGGCAGGCCGCAGCCGAGGATAACATCCTCGATCTCGCCCGGGGCGACACCGGCGCGCTTGACCGCATGTTCGAGCGTATGCCCGGCCATGGTCGCGCCATGTGTGTCGTTGAAGGCGCCGCGAAAGGATTTTGCCAGTCCCGTGCGGGCGGTCGAAAGGACGACTGCCTCTTTCACTCTTCATTCCTCCCAAGTGCTTTTTTATAAGTCATATCGAACAGCCGGGGAGGCCGACAAGTATTTTCGAAATCCGGTTTCGCGTGGCGAAACTGGCGGCGACCAGAAGAGCCGTGGGATCGTTGCGCCCTAACGCGGCCGGTCCAGCAAAGCGCCAGGCAGGCGACAGAGTTCGATCTGCCGACCGCAGGACGTGTGTTCACAGGCCTTTCCGGTAGAGTCCGTCACGGGCCCTGCCGAGCCTCTGTCTGTCAGCTTGGCCCGGTGACCGGAATGGCAGCGCCCGTGACGGCACGGGCGTGGTCGCCGGCCAGCATCAGCATGGCGTCGGCGATGGCGGCGGGCGACACCCATTTGCTGACATCCGCATCCGGCATGGCCTCCCGGTTCTGCGGCGTGTCGATGGTGCCGGGCATCACCGCATTGACCCGGATGCAGTCCGAGCGATGTTCGGCGGCGGCGGCTTCGACCAGCCGCAAGACGGCTGCTTTCGACGCGGCATAGGCGGAGAGGCCGGGCGCGGACGCAAGGCCGGCAAGGGCAGCGACATGCACGATGCTACCGCCGCCGCGCTGCTGCAGCAGGGGGATGGCGGCCCGGGTCAGGGTGAAGGCGGTTTGCACGTTTATCGCCTGCATCGCACTCCAGGTATCGAAACTGTCCCCGGCGATTCGCCCCATGGCGAAACCGCCGACCGTGTTCATGACCGCATCCAGTCCGCCGAAGCGATCAACAGTCCGGGCAAGCGCAGCGTCGACCGACCACACTTCCTCAAGATCGACGCCGTCGAGGAGCAGAATGTGGGGATCGCTCGCGGCATCCGGAAACTGCCGTTCGAGGGCGGCTTTCGAGCGCCCGAGCGCCGCGATCCTGGCACCTGCGGCGAGGCCCGCCGTGACGCAGGCGGCGCCAAGATTGCCGGTCGCACCGCTGACCGCGATGACCTTGCGCGCTATGTCCACCATGACCGTTTTCCCCTCACTGTTCCTCGGGCCAGAACAGAGCCGTCAGCCGATGCCAGATCCGTTCGGCAATCCAGAGCCCGACTGCCGCATAGACGGGCACAGCGACGATCCGCAGATCATAGAGCCATCCCACCCTGATCACGTTCTCCGCGCCGGGCCAGAGGTCCTTCAGCCAGCGGCCGCGCAGCAGGGATGCCGCTTCGTCCGAATAATCGTAAAGCAGCCAGCCGACAGCGGCGGCATAGGCCAGTCCCAGCAGCAGGCGAAGGAATGTCGCCGGGCGCATCAGAGGAACCTGATCCGGCTGGCGTCGGTGCGCAGCATCAGCAGGTCGCCCCGGCGATAAAGCTCGCCTGTGACGGACACATAGGGCGCGACATAATCCAGAATGTCGGCATCGAGAGCTTCCCCCTCCGCGTTGGTCAGCAGCAGCAGGGTCGGCGCCTCGTTCTCATGAAAGACCGCCAGCATCGGCGGGATGCCGCCCATCAGGCAGAGGTTGGCGCAGGCCCTGTGCACCTTGCCCTCGCCGGGGCGCATGGCGCCGAGATAGCATTTCGTATCGACGATCTCGCCGCGCAGCGTCACTGGGCCGAGTGGTACGTCCGCAGCCGGGACAAAGCCTTGCATGGACGCTGGTTCGTTCGCCGGGCGGATTTTCGCAGCGCCGCCGACTTGCAGAAGGCGCGTCCCCTCGCGGGTGATGAAGACTCCGCCGACATCGACGATCTGGCCGTCATGCTTTACCGCGCGCTGCTGTGCGCCGCGCTTGCCGGGCTCGGAAAGCAGGATGGTCCGGCCGTCGGGATGATCTGCGTCCGGCGGCAGCCGCAGCATCGGATAGGGCGCCGCCTGGAGGATGCCGAGATGCTCCTTGTAGCCGCCCTTGAACCCCCCATCGCCGTAGTTGGGCTGGCTGGCAAGCAGGGCGAAGCCGCCGCCGATACCGAGGCCGGTCAGCAGCACGGCCACGAATGTCAGGAACAGAGCGAGTTTCGGCGGTGTCTTCAGATAGCCGACGAAGAAGTCTCCGGAGGAGTGGCTCATGCGCTCTGCTCCAGCTGGATCGGCGGCACCGGCGTGCCCGGCGGCAGGGCGTTCGCGTCGATCAGGATGCGGTCCCCGTCCCGGCGCAGCCGGTAGGTCGCCACCTTCTCGGTGAAGGGGGCAGGCGAGCAGCCGTCCTCCGGCCGGTATTGGTAGCCGTGCCAGGGGCAGGTGACGCAGCCGTCAATGATCCGGCCCTCGGCCAGCGGGCCGTTCTGGTGGGCGCAGGCGTTGGAGAGCGCGGAGACCTTGCCGTCATAGCGGAACAGGGCGGCTTTCTCTCCGGTCGGCAGGAAGACAGTCACACCGCCTTCGTTGGGCAGATCGACGATATAGGCGGCATGCACCCACTCTTCATCGACAGACACAGCGTTTGCCGTGGCCCGTTCCCGCAATCCGGCCGCAATGTGCAAGCCGCAGACAAGCAGAACGCTGACACCGGTCAGGCCGATCAGCCAGGGGGAATGTTCCGCTTGCAGCACACCCAGCGCGACATGGCCGATCACGGCGGCATAGGCCGCATAGACCGACATGTGGATCGCTTTCCACAGGGGAGCGCCAAGGAAGTTCAGCCAGAAATCATGGCTGGTCGCGGCCAGGGTGAAGAGGATGCCGAGGGCGAAGATACCGAGATACTCGAACGGGAAGGCCTGCCAGGACGTGACCGCGGTGTTCGATGCCAGCAGGGCAACATAGCGGTCGATCGGACCGAAGGCCTGATACCAGCCGGTCACGGAGAGCGCATGGGCGAGGGCGACGAAGAAGATGGCGACGCCGAAATGCCGGCGGTTATAGAGCAGCGGCAGGAAACGGCTGTCCAGCCGGGCCAGCGGGCCGATGCTCAGCACGATCGTCAGCAGCAGGAAGGCGCAGGTGCCGAACGCCCGCATCCGGAGTTGCGGGCCGCTGATTCGCGGGCTTTCCAGCCAGCCCGGCGCATAGCGCAGGAACAGGATGATGAAGGCAGCAATGCCGAACCCGAGCACGAGATCGTAGATGACCTTGTTCCTCGCCCAGGTCACGGGTCTGTACTGCACGCTCATTGCGCCGCTCCCTGGCCGAGCTGCAGCGGCGGTTCGATCGGGCGCTCCTGGCGCTGCAGGACGGTGGTCAGAAGAAGGGCGGGCAGCAGCACGGCCAGGGCAATCCAGATCCGCAGGTGCCAGCGCTGGTGACGGCGTTTCATGGGTGATCTCCCGAGCGGGCGATCACGGTCCAGCGCCAAAGGATGACCGGCCAGAAGACGACCGCCGCCGGGACCAGGAACAGCCGGAAGAGATAGCTGCCACGGGATCCGGGATCGATCTGGTCGATCCCGTAGAGCAGGAAGACAGCGGCTACCGCCATGCCGATATAGCCGTAATAGGTGGCGGCGGTGAAAATGCCCTGAACCGTTTCGACGGCCGGTACGTCAATCATCCGCCTGCCTTCCGTTGCCGCTCTGCCGTCAGCCGTAATGCCGGCGGATACCGGAGATCGACTCGTCTATTTCCTGGCTGAGCCGGGCCATACGGTCCGCGATCTCGCCGGTCGCCCGGTGCTGTTCTTCCGCGGCCATGCCGTTTTCCTGGATCGAGCGTACCATGGTTGATACCCGCTCGGTAATGTCCGCAAAACCGGTCTGCACCATGCCGAGTGTATCGCTCAGGCGGTTCGTCATGCCGGCGATGCCATCCGCGGCTTCCCGGCTGTCCGTGGCCAGCATTTTCACCTCGCGGGCGACAACGGCAAAGCCGAGCCCGGCTTCGCCGGCACGGGCCGCCTCGATGGTCGCGTTCAGGGCCAGCATGTTGGTCTGGCCGGCGATCAGCTTGATACCGTCGAGCAGTTTCAGAATGCCATCGATGGCCGATGAGAGCTCGGAAAGCCGGGAGACAGCCGAATCAACGGTGCTGGAGATGTCGGTCGCCAGATTCAGGTTGCGGCCGACATTCTCGCTGATGGTCGCCATGCTGGAGGAGAGCTTGTCGGACGCGCCGGCAACCCCGCCGATGATGTCGCCGACATTCTGTCCCATCAGGCCCGTCAGCTCTTCGATGGTGGATTGATTTTTCTCGTTCTGCGCGGCGCTATAGGCGGAGGAGGCAATGGTTGCTTCGGCATTCATCAGCGTGCCGACGAGAAGAGCTGCCTCCCGGGCCTCCGGTGCCCCGTCGCCGGAGGCCAGAATGCGGGCTGACAGCTCGCGGCCGAGGCAGGCAAAAAACTGTCCATAGACGGCCGGGTTCATGGCGCTCTCCAGGTCGCCCCGGGCGAAGCCGCGGACCCGCTCGACATGGCCTCCGTCGATGCCGGAGGCGAACACGCTGGCCCAGCGATCCTTCTGGCTCGCAATCCATGTCCGCTCGTCCTGTCCCCAGAGAAATTCGGCGAGCCCTGGAAAGGACGTGCAGAATCGATAGGTGGCCTCCAGCGCGTCGTCCAGTTCCTGTGCGACGAATTGCTCCCATATTTCCGGCAGCGCTGCCGCCCGTTTCCGGTCCAGGCCGCAGCCGGCGATTAATTCAGTCACATCCATGCAGCCGCATTCCTTCTCGTCCGCGTCAAACCCAACCTTGGCCCAAATCGGTGTGGAGGTGGGTATTCAAATCCCTACTCAAGGATTTGTGATTGGTCGTCAGGGCCGGAATGCCAAATCGTTGATCCTGTCTGTCAGGCTGCGGTAAATAAAATAGTGATTCTGATCCGCGCCGATCCGGGTTTCCGGTGACGATTTGTTAGGTTTAGGGCTCTAGGTTAACTCGAGCGTCAGATCTCCCGAGGATCATGCCGGCGACATCCGGTTGCACAATGTTTCGATCAATAAGATATTGATATTTCTTGTCATTCTCACTTCGGGCGCTGTATCGCGCGACAGAGGCGAACAGGCCCTGTGGATGTTTTTGGACAGAGGTTACCGTGGACGACAGCACCAGAGTCATGATCGAGGAAGCCTATTACGAAACGGTTTCCGAATCCTTCGATCGAGGCCTGTCTCCCTTGAAAGCGCATATGGAAGGTGTCGTTGCCGCGGCCATGCTGCTGTCGGCCATGGCCGGCACCGAGGACGATGATGCGCGCAAGCAGGTCATGGATCTTGGGCTGCGGCCGCGCGAGAATGACTAGGTCCGGGACCGCGCCGGGCTGCGACCCCGGGCGTCATGCACCGGTGAGTTCCAGAAGATGTGCGGGGCAGCTCTTGCAGTCGCTGCTGCCGAAGCGGGGTATCGGCAGCGAAAACCTGTCGCTGCCGATAAGCTTTGCACACAAAGCGCATTCCGAGACGCCTTGATAGCAGAGAGCGTGCATGGCCCGGACTTCTCCTGTTATCCGGTCGATGTGCCAGTGCGGTTTCTTCTTTTTGCGAAAATGCCGGCGCAGCCGCGCCTTTAGTCCGCCAGCGCCATGGGCACTGCCCGCATAGACAAAGAGACCGGCGGATAACCGCCAGTCTCTATTCTTGATGTGGATTGTCAGGGGCTCAGCGATGTCGAGCAACAGCAGATAGCTTCCCGGTTCCGGTCCGGCAGCCCGTCCGGCCGCAAGGTCCATCGACGGCATTCCGACCAGGTCACGGACGATGGTGGCGAATTCCTCCAGCGTCAGGTTGGCCATGCTGTTTGACTAGCCCCGGGCCTTCACCTCCAGGCGGCGGCCATGCAGGACCGGTTCGGTATAGCCGCTCGGCTGCTCCCGTCCCTTGAACACCAGATCGCAGGCGGCCTGGAAGGCGATGCTCTTGTCGAAGTCGGGAGCCATCGGCGTATAGGCCGGGTCGCCGGCATTCTGGCCATCCACAACCTTCGCCATCCGCTTCATGGTCTCCTCGACCTGGGCCGCAGTGCAGACACCGTGATGCAGCCAGTTGGCGATGTGCTGGCTGGAAATCCGCAGGGTTGCTCGATCTTCCATCAGGCCGACATTGTTGATGTCCGGCACCTTGGAGCAGCCGACGCCCTGATCGACCCAGCGCACCACATAGCCGAGGATGCCCTGGGCATTGTTATCGAGTTCCTGCTGGATGGTTTCCGCGTCCCAGTTCGGGCGCGTGGCCACCGGGATGGACAGGATGTCATCCAGATTGGCCCGGCCACGGGTCTTCAGCTCGTCCTGCCGCTGTTTCACGTTCAGTTCGTGATAATGCGTGGCATGCAGCACGGCGGCGGTGGGGGACGGCACCCAGGCGGTGTTGGCGCCCGCTTCCGGATGGCCCTTCTTCTGCTTCAGCATTTCCGCCATCAGGTCCGGCATGGCCCACATGCCCTTGCCGATCTGGGCGTGGCCCTGCAGGCCGCATTCCAGCCCGATATCGACGTTCCAGTCCTCGTAGGCCTTGATCCATGGCGAGGCTTTCATGTCGCCCTTGCGGATCATCGGACCCGCTTCCATGGAGGTATGGATCTCGTCGCCGGTACGGTCGAGGAAGCCGGTATTGATGAAGACGACCCGGTCCTTGGCGGCCCGGATGCATTCCTTGAGATTCACCGTCGTCCGGCGCTCCTCGTCCATGATGCCCATTTTCAGGGTGTTCGGCGCCAGATCGAGAAGCGTCTCCGTCTCGCTGAAGAGCGCCTCAATGAAGGCGACTTCCTCGGGGCCGTGCATTTTCGGGTTTACGGTATAGACGGAACCGGCCCGGCTGTTGCCGCCCTTGTTTTCGCCGCGCAGGTCATGCAGGGCGATGGCCGCGTTGAACACGCCATCCATCAGGCATTCCGGAATTTCCTTGCCGCCGTCATAGAGGATGGCCGGGTTGGTCATCAGCAGGCCGACATTTCGGACCAGCATCAGGCTGCGCCCGTGCAGCCGGACCTCACTGCCATCGGGGGCGGCGTAGATGCGATCCGGGTTCAGCGTGCGGGTGACTTCCTTGCCAGCCTTCATGAACTTGTCGGCGAGGTCGCCTTTCGCCAGGCCGAGCCAGTTGCGGTAGGCCAGCACCTTGTCCTCGGCATCGACGGCGGCAACCGAGTCCTCGCAATCCATGATCGTGGTCAGCGCGGCTTCGACGATGACGTCGGCGATACCGGCCGCGTCGTCCTTGCCGATCATGTGGCCGCGATCGATGACGATCTCGAAATGCAGCTCGTTGTTGCGCAGCAGGACGGCGTCCGGCGCGGCCGCATCGCCGTTATATCCGGCGAACTGGATCGGGGCCTTCAGGTCGGTCGCTGTGCCGTCTTTCAGTGCGACGGAAAGCTGGCCGTCTACAACGCTGTAGCCGGCGGCATCCGCGTGACTTCCTCGCAAGAGAGGTGCCGATGTGTCGAGGAAGTCGCGGGCCCAGGCGATGACCTTGGCGCCGCGGGCCGGATTGTAGACGCCGCCGGCTTCCGCGCCGCCCTCGTCGGATATGGCGTCGGTACCGTAGAGTGCATCATAGAGGCTGCCCCAGCGGGCGTTCGCGGCATTCAGCGCGTAGCGGGCATTCATCACCGGGACAACCAGCTGCGGGCCGGCGACGGTGGCAATCTCTGCATCGACATTTTCCGTGCCGACGGAGAAGGCCGGGCCTTCCGGCACGAGATAGCCAATATCCTTCAGGAAGAGCTTGTAGGCTTCAAGATCGAAGTCGGCGCCGCGATTGGCCTTGTGCCAGGTATCGATCTGTCTCTGCAGCGCGTCACGCTTGGCTACCAGCGCCCGGTTCTTCGGCGCGAAGTCAGACACGATACGCTCAAACCCGGTCCAGAACGCCTCCGGAGCAACACCGGTATCCGGAAGGGCTTCCTCGTTCATGAAGTTATACAGCGTCTGGTCGATCTGCAGGCTGCCGATCTGGATCCGGCTGGTCATCGCGTGGCCCTTTCCGCGTGGGTTTCATGGGTCAGAAATCGAGGCGCATCCTCTTGATCCGTCCCCCGGCACGCAAGCGGCGGTTCCGCGATGTGAAAACCGGAACCATTTTATTGTGCAACCGCTCAATCCGGCGCGGTCGCCAACAGGTCGTTCACAAATTTCAGCAGATCACCGCCTTTAAAGAGGTGTCCCCGAAGGCCGGCGGCTTCTGCGGCCTGCATATCGGTCAGCCGGTCGCCGATCAGGAAGGAGCGGGCGAGGTCGACGTCCCAGTGAGACAGAAGATCGACGATCATGCCCGGCTTCGGTTTGCGCCAATGCGCAAGTGCCGTGAAACGGCCGTCGTCGAAATCCGGATGATAGGGGCTGATGCGGAAATCGTCGATCGCGCCGCCACGCTCGCGGACTTGTGCCTCCATCCATCGATGCAGAGCTTCGACGTCCGGTACGTCGTAGAGGCCGCGAGCGATTCCTGCCTGGTTGGTGACGACAAACACGAGATAGCCGTGCGCCTTGAGCTGCGCAACCGCGTCCCGGGCACCGTCTACCCACTCGATCTGGTCTGGGCGGTGCGGATATCCGGTATCGCGGTTCAGAACGCCGTCTCGGTCGAGAAAGGCTGCGGGTCTCTTGCTCATTGTTTAGCCAGCATGGTGATCAATCGGTCAAAACTCTACCAGGCATCATCCGTTCCGAATTTCATAAGGGCGGGAGTGAGATTGTTCACAATCCGCCCATGCTGTGAGGATTTTAGTCAAACGCCTTGGTTCCTTTACGATATTTTCATTCCTATATCGCATCCTGTGACACGCGATGCAGCAGTCGGATCTTGGCCCGATGATTGCATCGGCAAGAGATAGTTCAAACCCGGATCGGGCCGGCCGACCGCTGCAAGCGGCGGGCCGAACCCATCCTTCAGACGGAGTTGGACAGAATGGTCCGCTTTATGGAAATCGTCCGCAAGTCGGTACAGGCATTCTTGCACCCGTATCGTCCTGAAAAGCGTTACATGCGCGGCCGCTAGGCCGGACGCAGCGCTTCGACACTGACCTTGTGTTGGTTGGGCCCCACCGTCATTCGAGACGGGGTGATGCTCTTCCAACAGGGAAACAGCCCTGTATAGTGAATAAAAATTCTGGGCAGCATCGTTTCAGCGTCAGGACACTTATGGAACAGCAACGCGCAAACTCGCCGAAGCAGGAAGACTACGGATACGATCTTGATCGTGTTTACGCTTCCCTCGTTGGGATTCGCACGGCCATCCCCGAAGATGCCTACACAGCCAGCCTGCTCGGCACGGAGCGCAGCGGCAATGGTGTGGTCATCCGGGAAGACGGTCTGGTCCTGACCATCGGCTATCTCGTAACGGAAGCCGAGCAGGTCTGGATCACGGATAATTTCGGCCGGGCAGTTGCCGGTCATGTCCTCGGATATGACCAGGAGACCGGTTTCGGTCTCATCCAGGCCCTCGGTCACCTTGATCTGCCGGCTCTGCCGCTGGGCGATTCGGATATTCTCAGCGAGGGCGATGCCGTCGTGCTTGGCGGTCTTGGCGGCGCCAGGGGCGCGATCGCCGCGGAGGTCATGGCCATCCGGGAATTCGCCGGATACTGGGAATACCTGCTCGACGAGGCGATTTTCACGGCGCCGGCGCATCCGAACTGGGGCGGCTGCGGGCTGATCGGCCCGGACGGCAGTCTGCTGGGAATCGGCTCTCTCATGGTTCAGCAGACCGGTGAGGATACGGCGATCGACGGGAACATGGTGGTGCCGATCAACCTGCTGAAACCCATCCTCGAGCAATTGTCGACCTATGGACGGGTGGAGAAACCGGCACGCCCCTGGCTCGGGCTCTTCGGGACCGAGATTCATGATCAGGTCGTGGTCGCCGCACTCAGCGAGAATGGTCCTGCGGATGAGGCCGACATCATGGTCGGCGATATTGTTGTTGCCGTGGACGATGAGCGGGTCAAATCTCTGGCGGAGTTCCTCCGGCATGTCTGGTCGCTCGGCGATGCCGGCGTGACGGTGCCTTTGTCGCTTGTAAGAGACGGTGAGGTTCTGAGTGCGAATGTGCGTTCTATCTCGCGGGACGCCTTGCTGAAGTCTCCGGCCCTTCACTAGCCTTGGCGGCACCGGCGGAGCGGCGTCTCGACATTCTTTGGTGCAATGCAGCAATTTGAGTGCCACTATTGTGCAGTTTACAGCGCGGACCTTGCGGCAGGCGATCAGGCCTGATCAGGCGGGACCGTCGGAACGCGGAGCATAAGCAATGCTATACCACATGTATGAAGCGACCCGCATGGCGATCCAGCCATGGCGGATGGGAGCGCAGGCCGTTCGTAACGTGGCCACGGCTCCCTGGAGCCCGCTATCCTACACCCCTTTGGGCCGGCAGCTTAGTTCCGCGACGGAACTTTTCGAGCGCGTCACCCGGCGCTATGGCAAGCCCGAATGGGGACTCGACAAGACGGTGATCGACGGCAAGGACGTCGCGATCGAGGAAGAGACCGTCATCCATCGCGCCTATTGCAATCTGGTGCATTTCAAGCGCGAGATTAAGCGAAACGATCCTAAACTGCTGGTGATCGCGCCGGTTTCGGGGCATTACGCGACGTTGCTGCGGGGAACCGTGGAAACGATGCTGCCGGACCACGATGTCTATGTGACGGACTGGAACGATTGCCGCTATGTGCCGATGACGGCCGACCGTTTCAATCTCAGCGATTACATCGATTACATTATCGACTTTCTGCATTATCTCGGCCCGAACACCCACGTCCTGGCGGTGTGCCAGCCGAGCGTGCCGGCACTGGCCGCTGTGGCGGTGATGTCCGGCTGGGGCGATATCTGTGCACCTGCCTCGATGACGCTGATGGGCGGTCCGATCGATACACGATGCAATCCGACAGCGGTGAACACGCTGGCCCAGGAGCATTCGATCGAATGGTTCGAGCGTAATGTCATCACCGTCGTCCCGCCACCGTATCCGGGCATGGGACGCCGGGTTTATCCGGGCTTCATCCAGCTCACGAACTTCATCTCGATGAATCTCGACAAGCACATGCTCTCGCTCAACGAGCTGTTCGATCACCTGGTTGAGGGTGATGATGAGGAGGCCGACAAGAAGAAGGCCTTCTACGAGGAGTACCTGGCTGTCATGGATCTTCCGGCGGAATTCTATCTGCAGACGGTGGAAGAAGTGTTCCAGAAGCATTCATTGCCGAAGGGTGAGCTGATGGCCCGCTGGAATCCGGTGAAAACCGAGCAGATCACCAGGACCGCTATTCTGTGCGTTGAAGGAGAGCTCGACGATATTTCCGGTGTTGGCCAGACCAGGGCCGCACTCGATATCACGCCGAACCTGCCGGATTCCATGAAGCATTATCACCTGCAGAAGAATGTCGGCCATTTCGGCGTCTTCAACGGCGGTCGCTGGCGCCGGGAAATCGCGCCGGTGGTGAAGGGGTTCATCCGTGAGCACGATCATGAACTTGGCGCCAAGGCCCGCAAGCTGCACGTAATCGCGAGCTGACGGGACCAACCCGTCGGCCATCGGAACGAATGGCATGTGGCGTCCGCGCTTGCGCTTTGCAGGATGCGGCGCCATCATCGCCGCTCCTTTTTTTGGCCCCCTGATCCCAGAGGATAAAAATGAACGGCGCAGAGAGTCTGGTGCGTACCCTTGTCGCGTCCGGAGTGGACGTGTGTTTCTCCAACCCCGGAACCTCGGAGATGCATTTCGTCGCCGCGCTTGACCGGGTCGAGGGCATGCGCTGCGTGCTCGGCCTGTTCGAGGGTGTGGTGACCGGCATGGCGGACGGCTATGCGCGGATGGCGCTGAAACCGGCCTCCACGCTGCTGCATCTCGGCCCGGGGCTCGGCAATGGTCTTGCCAACCTGCACAATGCGAAGAAGGCATTCACGCCGGTCGTGAACATCGTCGGCGAGCACGCGACCTATCACATCGAATATGACGCGCCGCTGACAGCCGATATCGAAGGCATCGCCCGCCCGGTCTCCGGCTGGGTGAAGACCTCGCGGTCCTCCAAGGATGTTGCGGCAGACGGCGCCGACGCTGTTGCCGCTTCCATGGGCGTCCCCGGTCAGGTGGCGACGCTGATTCTCCCGGCCAACACCGCATGGGAAGAATCCAATGGCCCGGCGGCTCCTGTCGCCCCGGTTGCCCGCCCGAAAGCATCAGCCGACGCTGTTCGTGCGGCGGCGGCGGCACTGACCTCCGGCGAGGAGTGCATGATCCATATCTCCGACACCGCGCTGATGGGCGAGGCGCTGGAGATGGCCGGTCGCATCATGGCGAAGACCGGATGCCGCCTGAGCTGCAAGACCAGTAACCGGCGCTGGGAGCGTGGCGCGGGCCGGGTGCCTGTCGAACGGATTCAGTATCCGGTGGATATCGCGCTGAAGCAGCTTGAATCGGTGAAGAACCTGATCCTGATCGGCGCGCCCGTGCCGGTCGCTTTCTTCGCCTATCCGAACAAGCCGAGCGTACTGATCCCGGAAAGCTGCAATGTCGTTGACGTGGCGCGGGAAGGCTACGATCTGCTGGCTGCCCTGACCGACATTGCCGAGGAACTCGGTGCGACCGATATCGAGCCGGTCCGTCAGAAGGCTGAAAAGCCGGCGCTGATGAGCGGCGAGCTGACGCCTGAGAGCATCGCCGCGGCGATCGGCCACCTGATGCCGAAAGATGCGATCATCGCTGATGAATCAGTGACGTCCGGTCGGGGGCTGATGCCTTTTACTGCCGGAACCGAGCAGCATGACTGGCTGTCACTGACCGGCGGCTCCATCGGTATCGGCATGCCATATGCGACCGGCGCGGCGATCGCCTGCCCGGACCGCAAGGTGATCTGCCTCGAAGGCGACGGCAGCGGCATGTACACCTTGCAGGCGCTCTGGACCCAGGCGCGTGAGAAATGTAATGTCGTGAACGTCATCTTTGCCAACAGGACCTATGAGATCCTGAAGGGTGAATTGATGAATGTGGGGGCCGAAAATCCCGGCAGGAAAGCCTTTGACATGCTGGAAATCGGCCGCCCGGACCTGGACTGGCGCCAGCTGGCGCAGGGAATGGGGGTTCCGGCCACCCGGGCAACCACCGCGGATGAGTTCAACGAGCAGTTTAAACGCGCGCTGAATGAACCTGGACCGCATTTGATCGAAGCCTGGATGTAATTTCTGGTACATTCCCGCCATGGGTCATACGCGTAAACGTGTTTCGATTGAACGTCTTGCCATAGAGCAGCTGTCGCGCATGCTGCAGGCCGGGTCTTCCCGCGTCTTCAACTGTGCGGCTCTGCACCGCAATGTGCTGGCGGACGGCGGCGCGCCGGGGCAGTTCCTGTTCAAGACGAGGGACCTGAACAACGCGATCTTCATGAAGGAAACCTATCCCGACGACGAGATGCGGGAAGCGGCGACGAAACCCGTCGGGACCAAGATCTTCTTTTCCTACGGCGAAAAGGCGGACCTGGACGGCGGGCGCTCCATCTTCCTGAATGACAAGAATCTGCGGATGGCGATGCAGTTCCATGCGGGGATGTCGGCGTCGCCGGAGTCCGAGGAAGCCGAGGCCGATCTCAAGATTCTGAACATTCTGGACGATCTGCCCTCGGTGGATCCCTTCCTGTTCCGGGAGCGGATGGAGGCCGAGGGATACGACCCCCATCCGGGTTATTTCGAGGTCACCGCCGCGGAATATGGCAGGGTGCGTGACCACGTCATGAAACAGTTCCAGCCGATCGTCGAAACCGCGTTCGAGGGCGTGACCGACGCGAATCGTGCGATCTATCTGAAGACGCTGGTCAACAAGCTCTGGGACGGTACCGACACGGATGCCCTGAGCCCCTTGATGCAGGCGATGCGGATTTCGGAGAGCGACGCCGCGGACACCTTCTATGCCTGGAAAGGCGTTATCTATTACGAGCATCTGTTCGCGCGGCGGCAGGCGCATTGGAAAGATTACGCAAACTGGCTGAACACCGAGTCGCGCCCGCTCGACAGCATGCCTGCGACGGCGCAGGTCGTCTTGAACGAGCGGCTCGGTCAGTGGCGAAAGCTTTATCAGAAGCGCTGGAAAGCAGTTCACCTGATGCTGGCGGACTATCGCAATTCCTATGAAACCCTGTTCCGGGACCACAAGAGCCCGGAGCCATTCATCGAGTTTCTGCAAAAGGCCCGGACCCGGTTTTATCAGATTGGCGATTCCATGAGCCGGATCGACCATTCGATCGAGCTCTGGCGCACCTATGTGGGGGATTCTTCGATGCGGTTTCTCAGATTCGAGCCGCTTCAGTCCCTGGCCCAGACCAGCATCAGAATTCTCAACGGCCGCTGAGTTGATGGCGGCGCCAGACAAATCGGCGGCGCTGATTGCGCTCGAACAGGCCTTCGCGGCGGCGTATGGCGGCAGGGTCGGCTATGGATTCGTCTCCGCGCCGATGGCCATTTCAGCATTGCTAGACCTGCTTGACGGGGGCAGTCATCTGGTCCTCTCCGAAGGCGCGCACCCCGACACCTACAGGATGATCGAATCCGTCCGGCGCCGGTCCGCGGGCCTCAGGGTCAGCATCGCGGATATGGCGGATCTGGATGCGCTGGAACGGGCTGTTACCGCCGACACCCGGATGCTCTGGCTCGAGGCCGTGGCCGGGCCACGTCTCTCCCGGGCTGATATTGGCCGTGTCGCGGCCTTCGCCAAAGCCCGTGATGTTCTGGTTCTGGTGGATAATTCCGGGCTCGGTCATGCGGTCACCAAACCGCTTGCGGATGGTTGCGATGCGGTGTTCATCTCAGCGCCTCCCGGTGTCTCTCGCGGAGGGCTCGTCACATTCTCCGGGTCTGCCGGTTTCGTCGAAGACCGCTTCGCCTATTTGCAGAACGCCTATGACGCCATGCCGAGCCCCGACCAGGCCGCGGCATTGCTGCTGGCCCTGCAGGCAGCGCCGGAGGTGATGGCGGCGCGGGCGTCGGCGGCGGCGGCGCTCGCATCCTTCCTGAAGGATTGGGGCATTGTTGCGGAGCTCTTCCATCCCGGCGAGGATTGTCCGGACCTGTCGGTGATCATCGACGGCCGGGCGGACGAGATCAGCGCGGCTCTTGGTCGTCTGAGCCGGTTCCGGCCCGGAACGGCGCCGGGACAGCCGGGCAGCTATTGGCACTACGCTTGCCGGAACTACGAAGCGGTTCCGCAGGACATCCGTCTCGCATTGGGCATTCCGGACGGGCTCGTCCGGTTCGGTATCCCGGCGGAAGATCCAGAGATTCTGGTCCGGGATTTCCAGACCGCGTTCGCTGAAACAGCCGGCTGACAGTGCCCTGCATCAAGATAGATTGAAATTTCAGGCTGTAATCGCTATATTACAAGGACGAATTGAGACCGGTTCGAAACTTCGGTTGGAGACGGACGATGGCTGTTGGGCCAGCAGTAAGCGCATCAGTAGCAGACCTCAGAAACCTGACGCAGACGCAGGCACCTGCGGTACCGCCCGTTGGGGAAGATGATCAGTCCGAGCAGCAGATCGGCGCATCAGGTGCCAGCATCGACGCAGCTCCGAGCGAACCCACCGTGGTCAATGTCACCGACACGTCGGCTGATCGCGGCGAGAACGACAATCCGGGCGCACAAAGCCGTGACGACCGGCTGCCGGGCTCCGGCGACCCGAACCGCGGGACGACACTCGATATTGCGGTCTGAGCAATCCCACAGACCAGTCTGAAAGCGGCCCCGAAGGGCCGCTTTTTGATTCCGGACCCGTTCGGTTGTCGGGTCAGACCGTCTGGCCGAGCGGATGCTGCTGGTAGCGTTTCAGGGCGACCGCGACCGTGGCCGCGGCAATGACTTTCAGCGCATCGCCCGGGATGAACGGCAGTGAGCCGTAAAGCGCCTTGTCCAGCGGGATGCCCGCGACCGCAACCATCCAGGCGATGCCGCCGGCATAGACCACGAGGATGCCGCCAAAGACGTTGATGGCGACGGCATGAAGGAGCGCGTACCGGCTCCAGAGCCGTTCCGTCAGCCAGCCAATGACGAAGGCCGCGACCGGCCAGCTGAACAGGAAGCCGGCCGTGACGCCGGCGAAAACCGCCGCGCCGCCGCGTCCACCGGCGAGCAGCGGCAGGCCCAGGGCGACCAGCACCAGGAAGACGACGAGTGCCAGGCCGCCGCGCCGGGCGCCGAGGACGGAGCCGGCCAGCATGACGCCGAGTGTCTGCGCCGTCACCGGAACACCGGTCACGGGGAGCGTGAGGGCCGGGAACAGTCCGAGCACGGCGGTAATAGCCGCAAATAGCGCGATCAGGACAAGGTCGCGTGTGGTCATGAGATAGCCTCCCGAAGTTTCTGCGTTAGAGATCCACGCCCCGCGCCTCGATGGCGTCGCTGATCTGCTCCGCCCGGCGCAGGGTCAGCACCGTCATCGGGATCAGCAGGGCGAGCGGATTACGGTCCATGCCGCGGGCCTGTTGCGCTGCCCGCACCGTTTCCCAGGTTTCCGCGAGAACCGGAATGAAACGGATGGTCATGGCGAAGACAAGGCTGGCCTTTTCCGGATTGAGACCGAGCGGCGCGAGCGGGCTGAGCCCGCGCTCCAGCACGGCCATCAGGTCCGAGACGCGTGTCGTCAGCGTCAGCAGCAGGCCGCCGGCGATCATGATGGCGAACCGCAGGGTCAGCACCGTTCCTGTCCCGATCGAAGTAAACAGGGCATGTGCCGTGAAGAAGATTGCCAGGACAATGAGCAGAGGGCGGGCCTGATGGAAGATTTCCGGCAGGGGGAGCCGGGCGAGCGGAAAACCGGCCAGCGCCGTGACAAGTCCGCCGCCGAGGAGCAGAGGATTGTCGGTCAGGAGGATCAGCACTCCCGCCGTGAGCAGCAGACAGAGCTTGCAGCCGGCGGGCAGGGCATGGACCGGAGAGTCCCGGCGGATATAGAGCGTCAGTTTCACGCCGCCATCTCCCGGTAGGCCGCGATGGCGTCGGTCGCCGTGCCATCGTAAGCGACACGGCCATCCGCGAGGACAAGCACACGTTCCGCTGTCGCGGCGATCTCCAGATCGTGGGTGACGCAGATCACCGTCTGCTCCAGCCCATCAATGGCATTCATCACGCGTTTCCGGTTTTTCAGGTCGAGCAGGGTGGTGGGCTCGTCCAGCACCAGATAACGCGGCTCCCGGAGCATCGCATTGGCGAGTGCAAGCAGCTGCTTTTCGCCGCCGCTCAGGCTGTGGGAGGGTTGATGCCGCAAATGGGTCAGCCGGTACGTGTCGAGGATGCGTTCTATCCGAGCGTTTTCCGCTGCCGGACCGAGTTTCAGCGCCTTCACGCTGAAACGAAGGTCTTCCTCCACCAGCGGCATGACGATCTGATTGTCCGGGTCCTGAAACAGAAATCCGACATGCCGTCGGATCTCCTTCGCGGCTTTCACGGTATCGAGGCCATCCACGGTGACGGCACCGATGCTTGGCCGGCGCAGACCGTTGATCAGCCGGGCGAAGGTCGATTTACCGGACCCGTTGGCGCCGATCACGGCAATGCGCCGTTCCCGCAGCGTCAGGCAGATATCCGCGAGCACGGTCCGGTCGCCCGCCGTCACGCTGACAGTATCGAATGCGATCAATGCAACGTCCTCGTCGCCGGTCCTCGGGGCGGTGCGCAAGCCGATATGCCGCGCAGCCATGACCGGATAGGGAGTGCTCGGCTTCTGCCCCAGGCGGCGCGGGAATTCAACCCGAAAGGCGCTCTATCCTGCCGTCGATCTTGCCTGCAAAACCAGGTGCGAGAAGAAATGCTGAATCCGGAAAGGCTGTCAACGAATGAAAGACAGTACATAAAAAAGCGCAAAGAGAGTCCTGTTGGTTTCAGCAGTCGACACTTCGTCTCATTCCTCGGCCAAAGGGGAATGAAAAGCGAAAATTGATCGCTCGATGTCATATTTACACAACAGCGCCTGCGTAGGCTGCGGATGCAAACAAGCGCTTCGGCGGCAAAAAACAGCAGCCCGGGAAGATGAGGCCTGAGCAAGGTCACTCTGCCGACAAAACGTAGAAAAGGTGAGATATGACAAACGTGATCCGTGCAGCTGCGATGGCAGCTGACCATGAAATGTCCTTCGACGAATGGGATGAGGCGACCAACCCGAGCCCGGACGTTTGCGGTTTCGACATTGTTGTGGAAAAAGCGATGAGCCGCCGCGGCTTTCTTGGCGCGCTGACAGTGTTCGGAGCGGCCAGCTTCCTGATGGGGACCTCGGCACTGACACCGGCGCAGGCCGCATCGCGGCTGTCTTTCAAGCAGATCGCCGCCAATACCGAAGACACCATCACGGTGCCGGAAGGCTATAGCTGGGACGTTGTCGTCTCGTGGGGCGATCCGCTCTGGTCCACGGGCGTTGCTTTCGACGATGCGACCCGCGGTACCGCGGAGAGCCAGGAGCTGTCTTTCGGTGACAACAATGACGGCATGGCGTTGTTCGTCGATGGCAGTCGTCACGTGCTCGCCGTGAACAACGAATATACGAACCGTCCGATCATGTACGGCAACCGTGAAAGCATGCTGCCGGAAAACGCCGACGATGTGCGCAAGGGCAAGGCGGCGCACGGCGTGTCCGTCATGGAAATCGTCGAGCAGGACGGCAAATGGGCGACGGTCATCGATTCCCCGCTCAACCGCCGGATCACCGCCGACAGCCCGATGGAAATCACCGGCCCGGCGCGTGGCCATGATCTGCTGAAGACCGAAGCCGACCCGAGCGGGACCATGTCGCTTGGCACCTGGAACAATTGCGGCAATGGCCGGACGCCGTGGGGCAATTATCTTGCTTGCGAGGAAAACTTCAACGGCTACTTCTCCTCCAGCGACGAGAATTACAAGCCGAGCGCGGAGCTGTCCCGTTATGGCGTGAAGACCAAGGATTGGGGCTATGCCTGGGCCACAATCGACGAGCGGTTCGACATCTCCAAACATCCGCATGAGCCGAACCGGGCCGGCTATGTGGTCGAGATCGATCCGATGGATCCTGCCTCGACACCGAAAAAGCGCACCGCCCTTGGCCGATTCAAGCACGAGAACGCGGAAGTCGTCGTCGCGGCCGACGGCCGGGTCGTCGTCTATATGGGAGACGATGAGCGCGGTGAATTCATCTACAAATTCGTCTCGGACGGCGTCTATGCGATCGGTGGCGACAATTCCGACCTGCTTGAAGACGGCGTGCTCTTCGTTGCCAAATTCAACGAAGACGGAACCGGCGAATGGCTCGCTTTGACACCGGAAACAACGGGCATGTCCGAAGCGGAGATCTGCATCCATACCCGGATCGCGGCCTCGAAAGTCGGCGCCACCACGATGGACCGCCCGGAATGGGTCTCGGCCCATCCGAAAAAGGCAGAGATCTATTGCTGCCTGACCAACAACAAGAATCGCGGTGTGAAACCGAATGCCGGTGGCGACGCCACTCCGGCTGTCGGCCCGAACCCGCGCGAGAAGAACAATTACGGTCAGATCGTCCGCTGGCAGCCGGAAGGCGGCGACCATGTCGCGAGCGGTTTCAACTGGAACCTGTTCGTGCTTGCGGGCAACCCGACGGTTCATTCCGACGCTTACGCGGGTTCCAAGAACATCAATGCCGACAACATGTTTAACTCCCCGGACGGTCTTGCCTTCGACAGCACCGGCCTGCTCTGGATCCAGACGGACGGCAGCTACAAGAACGAAGGCGACTTCGCGGGTATGGGGAACAACCAGATGCTGGTGGGCGATCCGGAAACCGGCGAGATCAAACGGTTCCTGGTCGGCCCGAAGGAGTGCGAGGTCACCGGCATCACCTGGAGCCCGGACCGCAAGACCCTGTTCGTCGGCATCCAGCATCCGGGCGAGAAGGGCGACAGCCACTTCCCGCGCGGCGGCGACACGGTTCCCCAGTCTTGTGTCATTGCCATCAAACGCAATGACGGCGGCCTGATCGGCTAAGACCGGCGAAGTACGAATAGGACGGCCGGCTGCCGACGCAGCCGGCCGTTTGCTTTTGATATCTTCTCGAAGCCGGGCGATCTGCCGGTTAGGGTGTTTCGTCCCGTAACGGCTCTCCGGTCATTCCATGAAAAAAATCGAGTATTTCTACGCGGCCTATTCCGGCTACGCCTATATCGGCTCGGCCCTGTTTCAGGAGATCGCGGCGAAGGCAGGCGCCGTGGCGGTGCGCAAGCCGATATGCCGCGCAGCCATGACCGGATAGGGAGTGCTGGGCTTCTGCCCCAGGCGGCGCGGGAATTCAAGCCGAAACGCATTTCAGGTCGGCGGGCAGGGAAGTGGCGGGTCAGGTGAAGCCCGTGCTTCGGACCCGTTGATGCTTTGCGTCGGTGATCCGCAGCCGGCGACAAACCCAGTGCCCGGGTCTGTGGAGCTGCCGCGTTCAAGGTATTTCCGGCGCGGCCTCCGGGCTGATCGATCCGGTTTTGGCGGATCCTCGTACTTCTCCCTAGGCGGGTTCTGAGGGTGCGGGCAATGGCGGGTGATCTGATTCTGGTTCTCGGGGACCAACTGACGCCGCGGCTTTCCGCGCTCCGCAAGGCCCGCAAGGGGCGCGATCTGGTGCTTATGGCCGAGGTCGCGGAGGAGGCGACCTACGTCCGGCACCACAAAAAGAAAATCGCCTTCCTGTTCTCCGCCATGCGGCATTTCTCGGACGAGCTGCGGGACGCGGGCTGGGACGTCGAGTATGTGCGTCTCGACTCGGACGCGAACACGGGATCGCTCGGCGGAGAGGTCGGGCGCGCCGTCCGGCGTCACGGGAGCGGTCGCGTCCTGGTAACCGAGCCGGGGGAATGGCGCCTGCTTCAGGATATGCGCGGGTGGCAGGAGCGGCTAAGCGTGCCGGTGGAGATCCTGCCCGACGACCGCTTTCTGGTTTCGAAAGAGGAGTTCGCGGCGTGGGCCGACGGACGCAAGCAGTTCCGCATGGAGCATTTCTACCGCGGGATGCGGCGCCGGACCGGCTTGCTGATGGAGGGGGACGCGCCATGCGGCGGGTGCTGGAATTTCGATGCCGAGAACCGCAAGCCGGCCGCGCCGGACCTGTTCATGCCGGAGCCGCACCGCGAGGAGCCGGACCGGACGACCGGCGAGGTGCTCGATCTGGTCGAGGAGCGTTTCGCGGATCATTTCGGCGATCTCCGCCCGTTCTGGTTCGCTGTCACCCGCGCCGGGGCGGAAGCCGCCCTCGCGCATTTCATTTCGGTGGCCTTGCCGCGTTTCGGGGATTTCCAGGATGCAATGCTGCGCGGCCGGAAGTTTCTCTATCACGCTGTAGTCAGCCAATACATCAATGCGGGCCTGCTGGACCCGCTGGAGGTCTGCCGCAAGGTCGAGGCGGCGTATGCCGCGGGAGAGGTACCGCTGAACGCGGCGGAAGGCTTCATCCGCCAGGTCATCGGCTGGCGGGAATATGTCCGCGGGATCTACTGGCTGAAAATGCCGGACTATGCGGACATGAACTTCTTCGGGGCCGCACGTCCTCTGCCGGAATTCTACTGGACGGGTAAGACCGATATGGCCTGCCTTGCCGCCGCGATAGGGCAGACGCGGGAAGAGGCCTATGCCCACCATATCCAGCGCCTGATGGTCACCGGCAATTTCGCCATGCTTGCCGGGATCGAGCCGCGCGCGGTGCATGAATGGTATCTCGCCGTTTATGCTGACGCCTATGAGTGGGTCGAGTTGCCGAACACTCTGGGGATGAGCCAGTTCGCCGATGGCGGGCTGCTCGGCTCAAAACCCTATGCCGCCGGCGGCAACTACATGAACAGGATGTCCGACTATTGCGGCACCTGCCGCTTTGACGTGAAGCGAAAAACCGGCGCCGGTGCCTGCCCCTTCAACGCGCTTTACTGGGACTTTCTCGTCCGCAACCGTGCCCTGATCGGTGACAATCCTCGGCTCGGGCAAGTCTACAGGACATGGGACCGGATGGCGGAGGAGAAGCGCGCGGCCTATCGCGAGAGCGCGGCGGTCTTTCTCTCCGGGTTGCGATGAACGGCGGTCTTCACAGCTCGCCGGCAGCGCTCCGAGCAGTAGCGTACCTCGTCCCAGACCCGGGCCCATTTCTTGCGCCAGGAGAAGGGGCGGTCGCAGACGGGGCAGGTTTTTTCCGGCAGGTCGCTCTTGCGGCGCATTCGGGTCTCCAGGTCGTGACGGAACGGTACTGCCTTTACGGTCGAGTGTGCGACCGGGATCACTCGCTCATCTTGCGTCTCGCGGACCGCCCGCCCCGAGTCTAGTATGGCGGCGGTACCCTGCTGCTTCGGAGACGAGATGAAGACGATCGAATATTTTTATGCGGCCTATTCCGGCTATGCCTATATCGGCTCGGCCCTGTTCCAGGAGATCGCGGCGAAGGCGGGCGCCGTGGTGGTGCATCGGCCGTTCTTTCTGCGCGATCTGGTGACGGCGCGCGGCAATGCGGAGCGGGTGCGCGAGGAGACGTATGTTTCATACTGGTTTGGCCGTGAAATCGGTCGCTGGGCGGAATATCGCGGCGCCCGAACCATCAAACGGCGGCCGACCTACCATCATGAGTCCTACGACATGGCGAACCGGATGCTGATCGCCTGCGGGGAGACCGGGGCGGCGACGGATCGTCTGGCGCATGGCTTTCTCGAAGCGCACTGGGCCGACGATGCGGATCTTTCGAACCGGCACACCCTGCTCGCCATTGCTGCTTCAGTGGGGCTCGATGGGACGGCACTGTTCGAGGCCGCAGGTGCGGAGGAGATCGACGCACAACACCGCGCGAATACCCGGGAAGCCATCGACCGGGGCTTCTTCGGCTCGCCCACCTATGTCGTCGACGGCGATCCGTTCTATGGCCAGGACCGGCTGGAGCTGGTGGCGCGAGCATTGGAAAAGCCCTTTGCGAACGACTGGACCCTGCCTGCCTAGGCCAGTTCCGAAGGATCTGTGCCGGCGCAATTAAATGTGAAGCCTGCGTTACAATTGCGGTCTTTTGATCTGTGTCAATGGCCAGCCCCAGGGGACTGTACAGTCTCCCGGCCATGACAAAATATCTGTTCGAGCAAGAGCTGAATTTTCCGGACGGTCACCATCACTCTGACGGCCGCCTGAAGATGCAGTGCCGGGATGTAAGCTTCTGGTATGGCGAAAAGCAGGCGTTGGACCGGGTCAGTCTTGATCTCTACGATCGTGAGGTCACCGCTTTTATCGGGCCTTCGGGATGCGGTAAGTCGACCATGCTGCGGTGCCTGAACCGGACCAACGAAATCCTGCCGGGGACCCGTCTCGAAGGCACAATTACCCTGGACGGTCAGGATATCTACGATCCCGCACTTGATCCGACGGAGGTGCGTCGGCGTTTCGGCTGGGTGGCACAGAAACCGAACCCGTTTCCTTCCTCGATCTTTGACAATGTCGCGTACGGTCCGCGGATCCGCGGCATGGTCTGGGAACGCGAGGATGTTCAAAATACCGTTCAGACGTGCCTGGAACGGGTCGGTATGTGGGAGGAAGTGAAGGACCGGCTTGCGGAGCCGGGCACGGATCTCTCCGGTGGACAGCAGCAGCGGCTCTGTATCGCCCGCGCGATTGCCTATGAGCCGGACGTTATTCTGATGGACGAGCCCTGTTCCGCGCTGGATCCCCACGCGACCGACCTGATTGAGCACTTGATCGGCGAGTTGAAGGCCGATTTCACCATCGTCATCATTACCCACAATATGCAGCAGGCGGCCCGGGTTGCCCAGCGCACCGGGTTCTTCCATCTCGGTGAGCTGGTAGAGATTGGCGACACGGAGACGCTGTTCAACGCGCCGGACGACCACCGTTGCCGGGATTATATTGGCGGGCGCTACGGTTGATTGTTCCGGCTCGCGCTCGCCGGATCACCGCTGCGAACGTTATGGCAAGGCCAGCACCCAGCACCCACCAGGCTGGTCGAATGCCAATCCCGAAATCGAATTGCGACTGGAGCATTACCGGGAGCGGGACGTTATGTTTGAGCGAGATGCCGATACTCTCGCCGATGCCTGTCAGCAGCGCCGCACCGACCGCTAGAAGCACCAGTCCCACGACTGCCGGATCGCCAAGGCGCCAGCACCATAGCCGATATAGCATCAGCCAGGTGAACAGCCCGCTGAACAGGATCGGCTCGGTCACGTCGTTCTTGGATTGCAGGAAGAAATGCACCAGCGCCAGCAGGCCGATCGGATAGACCAGCTTGTGCAGGAGCTGCCAGCGCTTGCCGCCGAGGCGCCGTATCATGCCGTCCGTCGACGTCGCGGCAAGGGCGGCGAGGGCGAGCAGGGCGACGAAACCGATGGTCAGATAGAAGCGCAGGATGATTTCACCCGCGACCTTGGGCAGGTCCCAGGATTGCTGGCCGGTATAAAGCAGCAGATGCAGCATGACCGTGAGAAAGACGCTGACGCCGATCATCCGGCGTACCGCGAACAGCCCGTTCCAGCGCAACGCCCGGCGCAGCGGCGTGACGGCCAGCGATGCCAGCAGGAAGACCACGGACCACCAGCCGACCCGGCCGATGGCCTCTTCCCATGGGCGGGGGCCGAGCGTGCCGGCCTGGCTGTCGTAAAGCAGCAGCAGGGCCGGGGCCAGCAGGGTCAGGAAAGTAATGAGCTTCGCGCTCGAGATTCGTCCGGTCCGGTCTGTCCAGGGCAGATAAACGGCAAACGGACGGCTCATCCGGCGGCTGCCGGTAACAACGCTCATGCGGGACTCTATCCTTGCCTTGCCTGAAACCGAAAACGGGGCGCGTCGGGAAAAGCTGGTTGGTTTCTCCTCCCCTGCAAACGCACTATTCCGTGATCGGTGCCACCTTTATGCGGGCTGAGGATGCCCGAAGGTTCAACTGATTGAAGGCTGGAGCCCCAGACATGCGAGGGGCTCGTCCTGCCCGCATGACACCGGGCGCCGGAACTTCGAGAGCCTTTGCAGACGAAGACCAGATTGCCACGGTGCTGTCAGGTCAGGGTGAGCGGATCTGCGACACGCTTGAGCGCCAGAGCTCAAGGAACAGGGATTTCTTCTGCGCATCAAGACCGACCAGGAGAACCGGAGAGAACTTGATCGGCCTCAGGCTTGAGGCCGGCAAGTTCAGGCTGTTGCTTCCGTCTTCCCCGGAAAACTCAATGATCAGATGACCTTCGGTGAGAGCGGCCCTTCCGGCAGGCGCGAGTGCGAAATCTATGAACCGCCGGGCACCGTCGAAGTTCCCGCTGCTTTTCGGAATGAGAGCTGCGCGGGACAGCAGGAGCGTATAGTCGGTCGGGGCGACAACCCCGATCCTGTTGTCTTCGGCGGCGCGCAGCAGGGCATAGGATCCGAGCAGATTGTAGGCGATGAGAAACTCACCGCTGGCGACCCGGTCGATGATCTCGGCGGAACAGCAGGTGGCCACCGCATGATTCCGGCCGAAGGTTTCGATCAGGCGGCCGAATGTGGTGGCCTGCTGGGCATCGGCAAAGGCAAACAGGTACCCTAGGCCCGAACGCTCGATATCATAGGTCGCGACCCGTCCCGTGTACCGGTTGCCCGGTTCGCGCAGGAGCCGGAACAGGTCGAACCGGGAATGCGGCACATCCGGTTTCGGAACCTTGTCGCGATTGTAAACGATGACCGCCGGCTCGCGGGTCAGTCCGAAGACCTCGTTGCGCCAGACCGCCCACTCGGGAAGGGTGTCGGTGACCGCGGAGCGGTATCTTCGGGCACATCCGTCATTGGCCAGTTTGACCTGCTGGTCGATCGAGGAACTGATCACCAGGTCCGCGCTTCGGCGACCTTCGCGGCAGGCTGCAACCGCGCGGGTGTATATGTCGTTGGTGCTCCATTGTTCGTACCGGATGGCAAACTGCGGGTTCTGCGCGGCAAAGGCCTCGAGGAGAGGGGTGAAGGGCGTGACATCCGTCGATCCCTCGATGACCATATAGGTTGATGCGGCGTCCCGGTCGGGTCCGTACAGGGCAACAGCTTCCTGCGCCTGGAGGGCGCAGGGCCAGAGAAGGAAGATGAAAAGCAACCGGATCATTCGCGCGCGCCCTTTCCCGGCGGAAGGATGAGCGAGACGGCGAATGTTCCGGGAGCCGGCCGCGAGAAGGCCAGCGTGCCCGCATGCGCTTCGGCCACGGACCTGACAATGGCGAGCCCGAGGCCGGCGCCGTCGATATCGGTCCGACCGCCCCGGGCGAACCGGCGGCCGAATTCGGGCCACAGGGCCTCCGGAATGCCCGAACCATGGTCGATCGCCTGGAGGGTGGGAGTGGGGGTTCCCCGAACACAAAGGGTGACGGGAGGGAGCCCGTACTTGAAGGCATTGGTAACGAGATTCTTTGTCGCCTCGACGAGGGTGAGCGTGTCTCCCGTGATCCAAACCGCATCCTGCGGCAGATCCAACCGGAGATGCGCCGCCGCTTCGGCATCATCGTGATCGATTTCTTCCGAGGCGGCGATCGCGATCTTTCTCAGATCGAGTCGCGTTCGCGCCACGGCGTCCGCGCGGTGAATCACGAGTGCACGGCTCAGCAACTGGTCCGCCAGCCGGGAGAGGCCGCGTGTGCGTTGATGGATTCGCTTGATGATCTGACGCAACTGCTCCGGGTCGGTCTCGTCGCTGGCGAGCTCCGCTTGTGCCCGGAGAGCGGCGATCGGGGTGCGCAGCTGGTGAGTCGCGTCCGCGATCATGTTCTGCATTGCGTCAACGCGGCGCGCGAGGCGTGACATGAAATGGTTTATGGCGCCGACCATCGCTTCGACTTCCCTCGGCGCCGCAACCTCCAGCGGCGTCAGGTCGACGGATTCCCGGCGCCGGAGGATGCGCTCAATGCGACGCAGCGGCTGTAGCGAGGAGGCGACGGCGACCATCGCCAGAACCACGAGCATGCCGCCGGAAACCAGGAGAAGGACCAGTGCCTTCTGGGCGATGTTCCAGGCAAGCGCGGAGCGTGCACCGGTGGTCTGCGCGACGATCACGCGGACATTGCCTGAATATCCGGGCTCGGCCATACGCCGGGTAACGGATGCGAGGCGGATCTTCGACGCGAAGATCTCGCCATCGTAAAACGCGACTGTCGCGCCCATGGAAGTCGGGGCCGGCAATGTCTCGTACCCGGTAAGCGTTATCCCCTCTTCGGTCATCACCCGGTAGAAAACACGATCGTCCTGTGCAAGAGCGAGGATCTCGAATGCGGCAACCGGCAGGTCGACAAACGGCTTGCCGTCGGCGACGGCAATGGCGCGCGAGATCTCGAAGGCGGCGCCCGCCAGAAGCTTGTCATAGGCCTCGTCGGATGCCTGGCGTCCATAGGCCAGTGCAGCGAGCATGACGACGATTCCGCCACCGAGCAGTACAAGAATGATCGTCGCCGCAAGCCGCGTTGTGATCGATGGGCTACGCATCGCTGTTCACGGTGAGTTGGTAGCCGAGGCCGCGAAGGGTGCGGATCGACAATCTGGATCCGTCCAGCTTCTTGCGCAGCCGGGCCACATAGAGCTCGACAGCATTGATCCCGACCTCTTCTTCGTCGAATGCGAACATGCGCTCGAAGATCTTGTCCTTCGAGAGCACCCGTTCCGGATCGCTCATGAATACCCGAAGGAGGGCAAACTCACGGCGGGTGAGGGTCAGTGCGGAGCCGGCCATTTCCACCACCTGCTTGGCCGGGTCGAGGGTGACGTCGCCGTGCGTGAGGACCGTCGGCCGGGGCTCTGACTGGCGCCGATAGAGTGCGCGCACGCGGGCTTCCAGTTCGCGCAGATCGAAGGGTTTCATGAGATAGTCGTCGGCACCGATATCGAGCGCCTCGACCCGGTCATCGACAGCAAGTCGTGCTGTCAGCATCAGTACCGGGAATTGGCGGCCGGACCGGCGCAGGGTGCGCAGCAGATCGACCCCCGACCCGTCGGGCAGATTGATGTCCAGGATCGCAACGTCGTAATCCTGAACCGCCAGCGCGGCTTCCGCCGCATCACGGCTCGCCGCATGATCCACCGGGTAGCCGGCACGCCCGAACGCGATCACGATCGCCTCGGCGACATCCTCGGTGTCTTCGACGAGCAATACGCGCATCGGCTGTCTCGATTCTCGCATTCGTGCATTATTTGCCCAGCATGGCGCCTGCCACGCCCGAAATCCAGACGCCAGGCCCGCGACAGGTTGGTGACAGGTTGATGGAATAGGATCGCTGCGGTTTTAATGAAGGCGGGAAAGACCTTCACCCGCCATTTTCCTGGGAGGAAAGCTATGAAATTCTTTCGTTTTGGATCTCCGTTAGCGGTGGCTGCGATGATGTCGCTTGCCGGTTTCGGCGGTGCGCAGGCGGCTGAGAAAGTCGTCGATTCGATCCACTTCCTGATCCCCGGCGGTGCCGGCGGCGGTTGGGACGGCACTGCGCGCGGGACCGGCGAGGCGCTGACCAAGTCGGGCATTGTCGGCTCTGCATCCTATGAGAACATGTCCGGCGGCGGTGGCGGCAAGGCGATCGGTTTTCTGATCGAGAATGCCGAGTCCAATCAGGGTACCCTGATGGTCAATTCGACGCCGATCGTCATCCGCTCCCTGACCAAGGTGTTTCCGCAGAACTTCCGGGATCTTACGTTGATTGCGGGCACCATCGGCGATTATGCGGCCTTTGTGGTCAACAAGGACAGCACGCTGAATTCCTTCACCGATCTGGTTGCTGCCTACAAGGCGGACCCGCGAAAAGTGGCGATCGGTGGCGGTTCCGTACCTGGCGGCATGGATCATCTGGTCGCGGCGATGGCCATGGAAGCGGCGGAGACCGATCCGACGGCGGTGAAGTACATTCCCTACGACGCGGGCGGCAAGGCGATGGCGGCATTGCTCTCCGGCGAGATTGCGGCTCTCTCCACCGGCTTTTCCGAAGCGGTTGCGTTGGCAGAAGCCGGTGAGGTGAAGATCATTGGCGTTACCGCGCCAAAGCGTGTTCCAGCCTTCAAGGACGCCCCCACGCTGAAGGAGCAGGGTATCGACGTTGAATTCGTCAACTGGCGCGGGTTCTTCGCTGCTCCGGGTCTGCCCGAAGAGACCGCCAACAAGTACCGCGCGGCGCTTGCGGCGATGTACGACACTCCGGAATGGGAAGAAGTGCGGGCTCGCAATGGCTGGGTCAACATTCACAATTCCGGCGATGATTTCCGCAAATTCCTGGAGAAGCAGGAAAAGCAGGTCGGGGATCTGATGAAAAAGCTTGGTTTCCTGTGATCCGCACGCCGGGTCCGAAGAAACAATAACTTCCTGTAAAAGGAAGAGCTGTTGCGGCGAAGCCTCCGGGCTTCGCCTGCACGCACTAAAAGGGAGGACGAGATGCCGCTCGATAAATGGATCGCCGCGCTCTTTCTTGCCGGAGCCCTGCTTTACGGCTTCGCCGCGTTCGAATATCCGCTGTTGCCTTTCGAGCGGCACATGTCGTTCAAGCCGAACACCTGGCCGACGGTGCTGAGCGTTGCCGCTGTCATTCTTTCGTTTCTGATTCTGGTGTCTCCGCGCAAACCGGCCGCCGAGGGCACCGCGCCGGAAATCGACCTGTCCAGGCTCGGCGATTACAAGGTCGGCCAGGCGCTCCTGATCGTGCTCTCGATGATCCTCTTTGCGGTTGCCCTGCGCCCTGTCGGGTTCCTTGCCGCGACGACGCTGTTCCTCGTTGCGACGGGCATGATTCTCGGTGAACGAAACTTCAAACTGCTCGTCCCTGTCGCGATCGGCGGAGCCGTCTTCGTCTGGCTGGTCGTGCAGGAGGCGCTCGGCATCTTCCTGCGTCCATTTCCCAGTCTCATGAGCTGAGGAGGCTCCGATGCTTGACGGTATTCTGCTCGGCCTTGACGCCGCATTCTCATTCCAGAACCTGGTCATGGTCGTTCTGGGGTGTCTGCTTGGCACCTTCATCGGCATGTTGCCCGGGCTTGGCCCGATGTCCATAATCGCCATCATGATTCCGGTTGCCATCAAGATCGGCGATCCCTCCGCCGCACTGATCCTGCTGGCCGGGGTCTATTACGGCGCCATCTTCGGCGGCTCTACCTCCTCGATCTTGATCAACGCGCCCGGCGTGGCGGGAACTGTCGCGACGTCCTTCGATGGCTATCCGATGGCGCGCCAGGGAAAGGCAGGCAAGGCACTGACCATCGCCGCCATTGCCTCCTTCTCCGGCGGCACGATCGGCGCATTGCTG
Source organism: Nisaea sp. (assembly GCF_040217065.1). Taxonomy (GTDB): domain Bacteria; phylum Pseudomonadota; class Alphaproteobacteria; order Thalassobaculales; family Thalassobaculaceae; genus Nisaea. The sequence goes on along the minus strand of NZ_JAVJNX010000004.1, from coordinate 46,735 downwards.
CTCATGGGCTTCGCGCCCATGCTGTCCTCGGTTGCGTTGCTATTTCATTCGGCCGAATATTTTGCGCTCATGGTCGTGGGGCTCTCGGCGATTGCCGCCTTCGCGGGCTCGGGAAAGATCCTGAAGGCACTGATGATGACCGTTCTGGGCCTGATCCTGGCCACGGTTGGCGAGTCGGCCCTGTTCAACGCACCCCGCTTCACGATGGGCATCATGGATCTGCAGTCCGGGCTCGGCTTCATCACCTTGGCAATGGCGCTGTTCGCCCTGCCGGAGGCGATCTACCTGATCCTGGACCCGAGCCGTGGTGGCAATAACCAGGGCGGAAAGATCAAGGACCTGCGTATCACCCGGGAGGAGGCAAAGGCGATTGCTCCGGTGATCGGCCGGCAATCCATTCAAGGCTTCCTGATCGGCGTCATGCCGGGGGCCGGCGCCACGATCGCCTCCTTCCTCGGCTACGCGGTCGAGCGCAACATCGCCAAGGGCGCGGACCAGGAGGCTTTCGGCAAGGGATCGATCAAGGGGCTGGCAGCGCCGGAAGCGGCAAACAACGCGGCCTGTACCGGTTCCTTCGTGCCGCTTCTGACGCTGGGCATTCCGGGCTCGGGCACCACCGCGATCCTGCTCGGCGCCCTGATCGCGCTGAACGTGCAGCCAGGGCCGAGGCTGATGATCGACAACCCGGATATCTTCTGGGCCGTCATCATCTCCATGTATATCGGCAACGTGGTGCTGCTGATCCTGAACCTGCCTCTGATACCCTACATCGCCAAGCTGCTGACGGTACCGCGCAGCTACCTGATCCCGTTCATTCTCTTCTTCACCCTGATCGGCGCCTACATTGGCCAGAATAACGCAACGGAACTCCTGATTCTGGTCGGGCTCGGCGTCTTCGCGACCATTCTCCGTGCTGCCGACTATCCGCTGGCCCCGCTGCTGATCGGTTTCATCCTCGGCTCCATACTGGAGAACAACTTCGCCCGGGCGATGAACCTCGGGGACGGCCCGGGCTTCATTGTCGAAAGGCCTATGACCCTTGGCCTGCTGGTCATCGGCGTCGGGCTGATCCTGTTGCCGACATACCGGCGCTGGCGGCAGGGCAAGGCGGCTTAGCGGCCGAGAATGCCCGGCAGATTGAGTTGATGTTCCCGGGCGCACTCGATGGCGATCTCGTAGCCCGCATCCGCATGCCGCATGACGCCCGTCGCCGGATCGTTCCAGAGCACCCGCTCCAGCCGCCGGTCGGCATCCTCCGTGCCGTCGCAGGCGATGACCATGCCGGCATGCTGGGAGAAGCCCATGCCGACTCCGCCGCCATGGTGCAAAGAGACCCAGGTGGCGCCCGAGGCGGTGTTCAGGAGAGCGTTCAGCAGCGGCCAGTCGGAGACCGCGTCTGAGCCGTCCTTCATCGCTTCGGTCTCCCGGTTCGGGGAGGCGACGGAGCCGCTGTCCAGATGGTCGCGGCCGATCACCACCGGAGCCTTCAGCTCGCCGTTCCGGACCATCTCGTTGAAGGCAAGGCCGAGCCGGTGCCGGTCGCCGAGGCCGACCCAGCAGATCCGCGCCGGCAGCCCCTGGAAGGAAATCCGCTCCCGCGCCATGTCGAGCCAGTTATGCAGGTGCGTGTCGTCCGGCATCAGCTCCTTCACCTTGGCGTCGGTCTTGTAGATATCCTCCGGATCGCCGGAGAGGGCGCACCAGCGGAACGGGCCGACGCCCCGGCAGAACAGCGGGCGGATATAGGCGGGCACGAAGCCGGGGAAAGCGAAGGCGTTCTCAAGCCCCTCCTCCAGCGCGACCTGGCGGATGTTGTTGCCGTAATCCAGCGTCGGCACACCCTGGTTCCAGAAATCCACCATGGCGGCGACATGCACCTTCATCGAGGCGCGCGCGGCCTTCTCGACTGCTTTCGGATCGCTCTCCCGCCTGGCGCGCCATTCGGCGACGGACCAGCCCTGGGGCAGGTAGCCGTTGATCGGATCGTGCGCGGAGGTCTGATCGGTGACGATGTCCGGGCGCACGCCGCGCTTGACCAACTCGGGGAAGATGTCGGCGGCATTGCCGAGCAGGCCGACGGACTTGGCTTCGCCCGCCGCCGTCCAGCGCGCGATCATCTCCAGCGCCTCATCGAGGCTGGTGGCCTTTTCGTCGACATAACCGGTACGGATACGGAAATCGATCCGGGTCTCGTCGCATTCGACGGCAAGGCAGCAGGCCCCGGCAAAGACGGCGGCGAGCGGCTGGGCGCCGCCCATGCCGCCAAGCCCGCCGGTCAGGATCCATTTGCCCTTCAGGTCGCCGCCATAATGCTGGCGCCCGGCCTCGACGAACGTCTCATAGGTGCCCTGCACGATGCCCTGGCTGCCGATATAGATCCAGGAGCCGGCCGTCATCTGGCCGTACATCATCAGGCCCTTGCGATCGAGCTCGTTGAAATGCTCCCAGGTGGCCCAGTGCGGCACCAGGTTGGAGTTGGCGATCAGGACGCGCGGGGCGTCCTTGTGGGTGCGGAAGATCCCGGCCGGGCGGCCGGACTGCACCAGCAGGGTCTCGTCTTCTTCCAGGTCCTTCAGGCTGGCGACGATCCGGTCGAAATCCTCCCAGGTCCGGGTGGCCCGGCCGATGCCGCCATAGACCACCAGCTCATGCGGGTTCTCGGCCACGTCCGGATGCAGATTGTTCATCAGCATCCGCAGCGGCGCTTCGGTGGTCCAGTGCTTGGCGTTCAGCTCCGGGCCGGTCGGCGGGAAGATGTCGCGGGCATTCTTGCGTGGGTCACTCATGATTTCGGCTCCGGCCTGGCAGTTGGGGGTCTAGTAGCGGGCGGAAAGGCCCATCAGCGGGCCATGTTCGGTGGCCTCCGCGATGGATTTGTCGAGGATACGCGCGGCGACGGCTTCGATATCGACCGCAACCTCGCGGTCGTCCGTCAGGGTTGGCGAAATACTGCGGATGGCGGCGACCACGCGCTGCAGGGCATCGCTGGTTTTCAACGGTGCCCGGAACTCCACACCCTGCGCGGCGCAGAGCAGTTCGACGGCGATGATCCGGGTCAGGTTGTCGTTCATCCGCATCAGCCGGCGGGCGCCGTGGGCCGCCATGGAAACATGATCTTCCTGGTTGGCGCTGGTCGGCGTCGAATCCGTCGAGCAGGGATTGGCGAGGTGCTTGTTCTCGCTCATCAGCGCGGCGGTGGTGACCTCGGCGATCATCATGCCGGAATTCAGCCCCGGCTCCGGCGTCAGGAAGGCGGGCAGGTCGAAGGACAGCACCGGATCGACCATCAGGGCGACACGGCGCTGGGCGATGGCGCCGATCTCGGCGATGGCGATGGCCATCTGGTCGGCGGCGAAACCGACCGGCTCGGCGTGGAAATTACCGCCGGAAATGATCCGGTTGTCCTCGACCAGCACCAGCGGATTGTCGGTCACCGCGTTGGCCTCGATCTCCAGCGTGCGGGCGGCATGGCGCATCATGTCGATGGCGGCGCCGGAAACCTGCGGGTGGCAGCGGATGCAATAGGGGTCCTGCACGCGGGTGTCGCCGAGCATATGGCTTTCGCGGATCTCGGAGCCGTCCATCAATGCCCGCATGGCGGCGGCAACGTCAATCTGGCCCGGATGGCCGCGCAGTGCGTGAATGGCCGGATGCAGTGGCGCGGTGGAGCCCATGATTGCATCGGTGGAGAGGGCTGCCGCAACCACACCCGCCTCGACATTGCGCCAGGCATGGGACAGGGCGACCAGTGCGTAGGCGGTACAGAACTGGGTACCGTTGATCAGCGCCAGACCTTCCTTCGGGCCAAGCTCGATCGGTGTCAGTCCGGCAGCGTCCAGCGCCTCCTTGCCCGGCATGGTCCGGCCCTTGTATTCCGCCTTGCCCTCGCCGATCAGGACGGCCGCCATATGGGCCAGCGGGGCGAGGTCGCCGGACGCGCCGACCGATCCCTGGCTTGGCACGATCGGGGTCACCCGGGCGCGCAGCATGGCCTCGATCAGCTCGATCACCTGCCAACGCACGCCGGAGGCACCGCGTCCGAGAGACAGCAGCTTCAGGATCATCATCGCCCGCACCACCTGCGGCTCCGTCGGTGCGCCGACACCGGCGCAATGGGAGCGGATCAGGTTGCGTTGCAGGGTGGAGGTATCCTCCGGCGCGATCCGCACGGTGGCGAGCTTGCCAAAACCGGTATTGACGCCATAAACGGCCTCGCCGCCATTCGCCGCCTGGGCGACGAGCGCGGCAGCCGCATCGACGGCGGGTTTTGCCGCCCGGTCGAGCCGGAACCGGTGACCCTGGCTGCGCAGGCCTTCGAGATCGAGCAGCGTGGTGCTGCCCGGTGTCAGGATGATGTCGCTCATGAAGTCCCCGCGAAAATGCGCTTGTGGAGAGGATTGAAGCCGATGCGGTAGGCCAGCTCTGCCGGCTCTTTGACATCCCAGACGGCGAGATCGGCCCGCTTGCCGGCCTCGATGGTGCCGGCATCGGAGAGGCCAAGTGCCTGCGCGGCGATCCGAGTGGCGCCCGCCAGCGCTTCTTCCGGGGTCATGCGGAACAGCGTGCAGGCCATGTTCATCGTCAGCAGCAGGGAGGTCAGCGGCGAGGAGCCGGGATTGCAGTCGGTCGCGATCGCAATCGGCACGCCCGCATCGCGCAGGGCCTGCACCGGCGGCAGCTGCGTCTCGCGCAATGTGTAAAACGCGCCGGGCAGCAGCACGGCGATGGTGCCGCTTTCAGCCATGGCGGCGATGCCGTCGTCGCCGAGATATTCCAGATGATCCGCCGACAGTGCACCGTATCGCGCCGCCAGTGCCGTGCCGCCGAGATCGGACAGTTGCTCCGCATGGAGTTTCACCGGCAGGCCGAGCTCTTCGGCCCGTTTGAAAACCCGCTCGATCTGGGCCGGGCTGAAGGCTATGCCCTCGCAGAACCCGTCCACCGCATCGACAAGACCGTCTTCCGCTGCCTTTGTCAGGGCGGGCAGGCAGATCTCGTCGATATAGGCGTCCGCCGGGTCCTTGTATTCCGCCGGAACAGCATGGGCGCCGAGGAAGCTCGTGCGGACCCGGACAGGCCGTTCCTGCCCGATGCGACGGGCGGCGCGCAGCATGCGCAGCTCGGTTTCGATATCGAGGCCATAGCCCGACTTGATTTCGAGTGTGGCGATGCCTTCCGCCAGCAGCGCGTCGACGCGGGGCAGGGCATCGGCGACCAGATCATCCTCGCTCGCCGCACGGGTGGCGGTCACGGTGGAGACGATGCCGCCCCCGGCGCGGGCCACTTCCTCGTAACTCGCGCCTTCGAGGCGCAATTCGAACTCGCGGGCGCGGTTGCCGCCAAAGACGATATGGGTGTGGCAATCCACCAGAGCCGGGGTAACGAGTCGCCCACCAAGATCCTCGCGCGGCCAGTCGGTGAACATGGCCGGAAGGTCTGTTTCCGGCCCGACCCAGGCGATTCTCCCGTCCCGCAGCGCGACGGCGCCGTTCTTCACCAGGCCATAGGAACCGGTGTCTGGGAGCATGGTCGCGAGCGTGGCATTGCCGAGAATCTGCATGGCCGTCTGGTCCGAATGGAGGCTTGCCCGGAAGGCTGATTTGAATATTATGTCTATACATAATAATTGCTGTCAACAAGGAGACGCCATCGTGACGACGGTTTTCGCAGAGACGCTTCTGATGGAAGACGGCTGGCACCGGGATGCGCTGGTCACGATTGGCGGCGATGGCCGGTTAGAGTCGGTCCGGACCGGCGACCCCGCTGCTTCCGCTGGCGCGGACCATCGCGCCGCCGTGTTGCTGCCTGCTCCGGTCAATCTGCATTCCCATGCGTTCCAGCGGGCGATGGCGGGACTGACCGAAGGCCGGGGACCCGATCCGAAAGACAGTTTCTGGACATGGCGGCGGCTGATGTACCGCTTTCTGCAATCCCTGACCCCGGCGCATGTGAGCGCGATCACGGCACTGGTGCAGATGGAGATGCTGGAAGCGGGCTATGCAGGATCGGTGGAGTTCCACTATCTGCATCATCAGGTCGACGGCACGCCCTATGCCGCTCTCGGAGAGATGAGCGAACGTGTTGTCGAGGCTGCGGCGGAAACGGGGATCGGCCTTACCCTGGCGCCGGTGCTCTATCAGGTCGGCGGCTGCGACGGCCGGGATCTCGGGCCGGGGCAGATCCGTTTCGGCAACGATCCGGACGGCTATGCACGCTTGCTCGAAGAAGCGGAATCGGCGGTGGCAAAGCTCACACCGGACTGCGCCATCGCCGTTGCCCCGCATTCCCTGCGCGCGGTGACGCGGGAGGCGCTTGCCGGTGCGGCGGCATTGCGTCCGGACCGGCCGCTCCATATCCATGTTGCCGAGCAGGTTGCCGAGGTCGAGGAAGTGGAGGCGGCCTGGGGCGCCCGGCCGATGGCCTGGCTGCTGGAGAACCATGCGGTCGACCGGCGCTGGTGCTTGATCCATGCTACTCAGATGGAGCCGTCCGAGACCGAGGCGATGGCAAAGAGCGGTGCCGTGGCCGGGCTCTGCCCGATCACCGAATCCAGCCTTGGAGACGGGATATTCGACGGCGTGCGCTATCGCGCGGCGGGCGGCAGTTTCGGTGTCGGCTCGGACTCGAACATCCGGATCTCGCTCAGCGAAGAGCTGCGGACGCTGGAATATTCCCAGCGCTTGCGTGACAAGGGCCGCGCCGTTCTGGCCGAACCGGACCGGTCCGCCGGGCGGGTGCTGTTCGAGGAGGCGGTGCGGGGCGGCGCACAGGCGGCGGGGCGCGACAGCGGGGCCATAGCGCCGGGCCGGATGGCCGACCTCGTGGCGCTGGATGGCGCGGCGCTTGATCTTGCGGGGCGCACCGGGGACCGCATTCTCGATACCTTCATCTTTGCCGGCGACGACCGTTGGGTGCGCGATGTCTGGTCCGCCGGGCGGCATGTGGTAAGAGACGGCCGGCACATCGCCCGGGACCGGATCCGGGCGCGCTATCGTGAAGCACTTCGTGATCTGGAGAACGCACTCTGACGCAGTCCGCGCTCAAGTCCTGGCAGGGCATTCAGGCCGAAATCAAACGCCGTATCGCCGACCGCGTCTGGCGTCCCGGCGACCTGATTCCCGGCGAGACCGAGCTTGCGGTGGAGTTTGGCTGCGCCCGGGCGACGGTGAACCGTGCCCTGCAGGGATTGGCGGACAGTGGCTTGCTGGAGCGGCGGCGCAAGGCGGGCACCCGGGTCGCGCTCGATCCGGTGCGCAAGGCGACGCTGGAAATTCCGATCACCCGCATCGAGATCGAGGCGATGGGCTGCGCCTATCGCTTCGACATTCTGGAGCAGAGGCGGTCCTGTCCGCCGGCGGCACTGCTGCAGAAGGTGGGGCTGACCAGCAGCTTTGAGGCCCTCCATATGAGAGGCCTGCACCGCGCGGATGGCCGGCCGTTTCTCTATGAGGACCGGTGGGTGAATCTGGACGCTGTGCCGGAGTTTGCCGACGCCGATTTCGCTGTTATCAGCCCGAACGAATGGCTGGTCCGGAATCAGCCTTTCACCAGGGGCGACATCAGTTTCCTGGCACTGAACGCATCAACCGTCCAGGCAAAGGCCCTCGACACCAAGGAAGGTATGGCACTTTTCGCGATCGAGCGGACAACATGGAACGACGCGGCGCCGATTACCGTCGTCCAGCTGGCCTATCGGCCGGGCTACCGCATGACGACGGAGATCTGAGGCGCTCCGCCGGCCGGTTTCAGTCATCCTGCAGTCGTTTGCGAACTTTCGTCAGCACATCGATCAAGGATTGCGCATTTTCCGGGGCGACCGAGCCGAGCAGATCGTTCACCCAGCGCTCATGGACATCGGCCATCTCTGCGAACACGGCTTCGCCTTTATGGGTCAGCCGCACCAGCGTGGCCCGCTTGTCTCCCGGCACAGGAAGCCGCTCGACCAGACCGTCCTGGACCAGCCGTTCGACGATGCCCGTGACATTGCCGTTCGAAACCAGCAACTGCTCTGAAAGGGCGCTCATCCTGAGGCCGTTCTCGCTGCGTTCCAGGGTGGCCAGGATTTCAAATCGCGGCAGGGTCTGATCGTAGGAGAGGCGCATTTCTTCCCGCAGCGCATTTTCAACCGAACGCGTGGTTCGCAGGAGATTCAGCCACAGCCTGAGCCGGGTTTTGCGTGTCTCCGCCGCTGCCGCGAGATGTGAGCTTGATGATCGCACCATTGGTGAATCTTAGGCTTTTAAATTAATTTCGCAGCAGAAAATTGAATTTAAATGACGCTGGCCGCCGGTTGGTACGTCTCCTAGAATCGCGCAGCCAGCAGGGTAGGCCGGAATATGGTGGGGAGATGCTGCGGATGATTGCCGACTGGGATGACGCCTACGCGAACGGCGCGCATATCGACGCGGCGCAGACCTATCCGCCGATGTGGCAGCAGCGGGCCGCGGCCTTTCGTCATGAGCTGGGCGAGCGGGCCGAGCTCGACATCCCGTATGGAGAGGGTGCGCGCAACCGGTACGATTTGTTCCGGCCTGCCGGTTCGGCTGCGGGGCTCGCGGTGTTTGTCCATGGCGGTTACTGGCGGGCTTTTGACAAGAGTACCTGGTCGCACCTGGCGCGGGGCGCGGTCGCGCGCGGCTGGGCGGTTGCCGTGCCGAGCTACACCCTGGCGCCGGCCGCACGTATTTCGGAAATCACGGTGGAGATTGCCCGGGCGGTCGAGGCGGCAGCGGAGCGGGTCGTCGGCCCCGTCCATCTTGCCGGCCATTCCGCCGGCGGGCACCTGGTCAGCCGCATGCTGTGCCGCGACGCGCCGCTGGACGCGGCGACTCGAGCGCGCATTGCCCTGGCCGTCTCGATCAGCGGCCTGCACGATCTGCGTCCCCTGCTGAACCTGGAAATGAACAAGGACCTGAAACTCGACGCCGCCGAGGCCGAAAAGGAGAGTCCTGCCTTGCTCCATCCCGCTCGGGGTGCCCGGCTAACCTGTTGGGTGGGCTCCGGCGAGCGCCCGGAATTTCGCCGCCAGAACGATCTGCTCGGCAATATCTGGACGGGACTCGGCGCCGATATGGCGACGGTTCATGCCGAGGGCAAACATCATTTCAACGTGATCGGCGACCTGGAAGAAGCGGATTCGCTTCTGACCCGGCGTTTCACCGGAGAGGATTCCTGATCCATGGCAGCGTTCCAGATACAGCAGCATGTGCGTTTTCAGCATTGTGACCCGGCGGCGATGGTTTTCTATCCGCGCTATTTCGAGATGATCAATCTTACCGTGGAGGAATGGTTCCGCACCGGACTCGATTGGGGATTCCAGCAGATGCACGAGATCGACGACCGGGGCATCCCGACAGCGCGGATCTCGGTCGATTTCAGTGCGCCCAGCCGGCTGGGCGACGTGCTGGACTGGAGCCTCGCGGTCGCGCGTATCGGCACCTCGAGTCTGGATGTGGAGATCGTCGCGTCCTGTGGCGGCGAACTGCGTCTGACTTGCCGGTCAACGCTCGTCCAGTTTGTGAAGAGCAGCGGCCGTCCGGTCGCCTGGAGCGCGCAGATAAAGAGCCGAATGCAAGCGTTCAAAGAAGTGACGGCTGCCGAATCGGGGTAAGGTTGCGGTGTTTGCGTGCGGGTGTCCCAAATTTGAGATATGCGGGTTTTCACGTGGCGTTAACTATTGCGGGTGGATATTTAGTTCGAACAGTTTCTATGTCTAATTGATACCGTGGACCGCATTATGGAGACGGAGATGAGCAACGCTACCGATAGTCCGGAGTTCGCGATCCTCGTGGTCGACGATGCTCCTGAGAACGTGATGTTGCTCAGCCTTATCCTGAAGGATCTCGGAACGGTCTCGGCCGCCCTGAGCGGGCGCGAGGCAATCGACAAGGCTCTCGAAAGCCCGCCGGACCTGATCCTGCTCGATATCCAGATGCCGGATCTTGACGGGTATGAGGTCATCCGGGCCTTGAAGGATGATCCGCGAACAGAAAATGTGCCGGTGATCTTCGTGACCGGTCTTTCTGACGCCGGTGACGAGGAAAAAGGCCTCAAGCTCGGGGCAATCGATTACATTACCAAACCGTACAAGCCGGCAGTGGTCACGGCCCGGGTCCGCAATCATCTCAGGTTGCGGGAATATGCAATGCGCCTTGAACTTCTGAACGGGGAACTTGAGCGGCTGGCCACGACGGATGCGCTGACATCAGCCTTCAACCGGCGCTATTTCATGTCCAGGCTGGAGGATGAGTTCAAGCGTGTACGCCGGTACAAGCATCCGTCCTCGCTTCTGATGATCGATGTGGACCATTTCAAGCGGATCAATGACGGCTACGGCCATGATGTCGGTGATGTCGTGCTCGTGCAGCTGGTCAAGGTTCTGGAGAATGCACTTCGCGACCTGGACACCGTGGCACGAATCGGTGGCGAGGAGTTTGCCATCCTTCTGCCTGAAACCGGCACGAAGGAAGCGCTGGTCTCGGCGGATAGATTGCTCAATGCGGTGCGGGCCATTCGCGTCCCGGTGGCGGGCAAGGAGCTCAGTTTCACCATCAGCATCGGGTGCACTCAGCTGGATGCAGATTGCGAGACTATCGAAGACCTTCTGAAGGTGGTGGACATCGCATTGTACGAAGCCAAGGACAGTGGTCGCGATAAGGTTGTTGTCCGGGACACGGTTGAGACAGTCTAGGCCGCAGAATATATTTTTCCTTGCCTGCCATTCCCACTAAGTGATCTCTGCAAGACCGTGCCGCGTGTGATCCTCGCCGCGGCGGTCAGTCCAGGTCCATGTGACAGTGTTGGAGAGCAATCCGATGGAATTCACCAATCCGAAAGGCGTTGTAGCGCCAGCCTCGCGTTATTCCCAGCTTGTAACCGTGCCGGCCAATGCCCGGCGGGCCATTGCCTCGGGTCAGATCGGCGTTGCGCCGGACGGCAGTGTGCGAGAGGGCCTGGAAGCCCAGACGGTTCAGGCTTTCGAGAACCTGTTCAAGGTCATCGAAGGTGCAGGCATGACCAAGACGGACATCGTGAAGATCGTTTTCTATTCCACGGTGCCGGGCTCGGTCGCCTCTTTCCGGGAGATCCGCGACCGGATGTTCGAGGGGCATGCACCGGCCTGCACCTATGTTGAAATCTCTGCCCTCGCGTTGCCTGACTTTCTTTGTGAAGTCGAAGGTGAGGCTGTCGCGCTCTGAGCCATGCGCTGATCGGGAGATGCGCAGGTGATTGACGACTTTCTGCTGCGGGCATTGGCGGCCGGGATCGGGGCGGCACTGGCTGCCGGCCCGCTGGGCTGTTTCGTGGTCTGGCGCCGGCTCGCCTATTTCGGCGACACAATGGCCCATTCCGCGCTGCTCGGACTGGCGCTCGGTTTCCTGATGAATATCGAGCCGGTGCTCGGGATTTTCGCCGTGACGGTCGCCGTGGCCGCGCTTCTGCTGTCGCTTGAGCGCTGGAGTTCGGTGCCGACCGATACGTTGCTGGGGATTCTGTCGCACGGTGCCCTCGCCATGGGGCTGGTCGCCATCGGCCTGATGAGCTGGCTCAGGGTCGATCTGATGGGCGTGCTGTTCGGCGATGTGCTGTCGGTTTCCCGGCAGGACATCATGCTGATCTATGCCGTCGTTGCGGTCGTTCTGCTCTGTCTCTGGCGGATCTGGGAGCCGTTGCTGGCGACCACGGTCAGCAGCGACCTGGCCCGGGCCGAAGGGCTCGGGGGCCGCCGCGCCAACCTGATTTTCACCCTGCTGCTCGCCCTGGTCATTGCCGTGGCAATCAAGGTCGTCGGGGTTCTGCTGATCACATCATTGCTGATCCTGCCGGCCGCCGGCGCGCGGCGCTGGGCCAAAAGCCCGGAGGCCATGGTCGCCGGGGCCGTCATTATCGGCGTGGTCTCCGTGCTGATCGGAATGCTGGGCTCGCTGGAGTTCGACACGCCGGCGGGGCCGTCCATCGTGCTCGTTGCCTTTGCCGTCTTCCTGATCGGTCTGCCGCGCTGGCCGGGCAGATTGTCGGCAAGGGAATAGGCGGTTCGGTCAGGTTGGGCTTGAATTCAAACTTTGTTATGTTATAACGTTATTGAATTCACTCATTGAGATTCCCCATGAGATATCCGTTTATAAAGATCGGCGGCTTATGCGCCGCTATTCTGCTTGTTGCCCTGCCTGCGCGTGCCGAGCTTTCGGTTGTCACGTCAATGCCGCCGGTGCACAGCCTTGTTGCGAAGGTCATGGCCGGTGCGGGCGAGCCGCATTTGCTGCTCCGGAACGGACAGTCGCCGCATGATTATGCGCTGCGTCCGTCCGATGCTCGGGCAATTGAAAACGCCGATCTGGTTTTTCTGGTGTCCCATACCATCGAGACCTTCCTTGACGCGGCGGTCGACCGGGATGGTGACAATGGCGGTCGCGTTGTCGAACTGAGTGAGGTCAAAGGCGTTACGCATCTTCCTGTTCGAGAGGGGACGCTCTGGGACTCTCCCGAGCATGACGAGGGCGCGGAGCACGGGCACGGAGATCATGACAAGGATGGTCAAGACGAGCACGCCGGGCACGACCACGGTCCGGACGATCCGCACGTCTGGCTGAGCCCTTCTAATGCCGTGGCCTTCGTCCGCGCGATTGCGGCATCGCTGGTCGCACATGATCCGGACCGGGCTGCGCTCTATAACGCCAATGCCGAAGCGGCGGTGCAGGATCTTGAAAAACTCTCCGCAACGGTCCGGCAGAAGCTTGCGCCGGTCCGTGACCGGCCGTTTCTCGTCTTCCACGATGCCTATCAGTATTTCGAAGCCGCGTTCGATCTGACGGCGGCCGGCGCGATCAGCCTTGGAACCGGCGCCCCTCCGGGTGCGGCACGGCTGCAGGCTCTCCGGCAGCGGGTTGCGGATGGCGGGATCCGCTGCATTTTCCGGGAGGTTCAGTTCCGCCCCCGCCTTGCCGAGGTGGTGGCGGAAGGCTCGGGGGTGAAGCTGAGCACGCTTGATCCGGTGGGCAGTACCATCCCGTTCGGACCGGATGCCTACAATGCCCTGATGCTCGGATTAGCGGACGGTTTCGAATCCTGCCTGAGATGACATACTGCACCGGTTGAACTCAATCGAGAGGCGGGCCGTGATCAGTATTGAAGAGGCGCTCAGCGTCTGTCCCATCGTCGCTATTCTGCGCGGCCTGGAACCCGAACGTGCGGAAGAGATCGGACAGGCATTGTTCGACGCCGGTATCCGCGTGATCGAGGTACCGCTGAATTCGCCGCTGCCGTTCGAGAGCATTGCCTGCCTCGCCCGCCACTTCGGTAGCCGCGCGGTGATCGGCGCCGGGACGGTGCTGACGGACGAGGATGTGCGCGCTGTCGCGGCGGCGGGCGGGCGCCTGGTGGTCTCCCCGAATACGGATGCCCGGGTGATCGACGAGACGAAATCCCGCGGCCTGATCTCCATGCCCGGATTCTTCACGCCGACCGAAGCCTTTCAGGCGCTGGCCGCGGGTGCGGATTATCTTAAACTGTTCCCGGGAGACGCGATCCAGCCGAAAATCGTTGGCGCGTTGCGCGCGGTCCTGCCTCCGGACCGGGGAATCGTCGTCACCGGCGGCGTGGGACTGGAAAACATCGCCGCTTTATTTGCGGCCGGTGCGCGAGCCGTCGCTGTCGGCTCCTCGATCTTCAAGCAGGGCAAGCCGGTAGACCTGATCAAGGCCGATGCCAGCGCTCTGATCGCCGCCTGGCGGGACGGTGCGGGGCAATGACGGAATAAGCCCATTTCGGAAACCGGGCTTGTAACCGGGCAGCGCCTGCGCGATGTCATAAACTCATCACCATTCCACAAGCATGCCAAGCGGGAGCGAACACATGCGGTATCTGCACACGATGGTCCGGATCAGCGACCTCGACGAGAGCCTGAAATTCTACTGCGAGATTCTCGGCCTCAAGGAAACCCACCGCTATGACAGCGAGAAGGGCCGCTTCACGAACATCTTCCTCTACGCGCCGGGTGACGAGGCGACTGCCGCCTCCGACAAGCGCGCGCCGGTGATCGAGCTGACCTACAACTGGGACCCGGAAGAATACAAGACCGGCCGGGCCTGGGGGCATCTCGCCTTCCGGGTCGAGAATATCTACGAGACCTGCCAGAAGATCATGGATGCGGGTGTGACCATCAACCGCCCGCCGCGGGATGGCTACATGGCCTTCGTGAAGTCCCCGGACGACATCTCCATCGAGATCCTGCAGGAAGGCGAGGCGCTGGCGCCGGCCGAGCCCTGGGCATCGATGCCGAATACCGGCTCCTGGTAAGACCGTAACCGATCCCGGTATCGCTCGGCTCCCGGCAGCGCTTCAGCCTGCGGCAGCGTCACCCTTGCGGCCATGCCGTATGGTGGTCGTCGATGACAAAGGTATGGCGGTGGCGGACCTTGCGATGCCGGTGTGTCTGGCCTGACGGATCGATCGGTACCTGGTGCGTCGCCCCGTGGTGCCCGTCGTCTGAAACAGGGTGTTCGTGGATCAGTTCCTCATGCTCGTGCACCAGTTCTGCCGGGTCGCGCCGCGGCCAGACCATCAGCGAGACTGACAGCCCCGCCGCCGCCCCGATCGCGAGCGTCATGAAAGCGGCATTCATGCCGTAGGCGGTCGCGATCCATCCGGCCAGCGGATAGGTGACAAGCCAGCAGGCATGCGACAGGGCGAACTGGGCGGCGAACAGATCGGTCCGGTCCTCGGCATGGGACGAGCGCCGCAGCAGAAGTCCCGACGGGGTCATCACCATGGATGAGCCGATCCCGACCATGCACCACGCGGCCAGGGCCTGCAGGTAGGTTTCCGCCGCGATGCCCGCGCACAGCGAGAGCGCAAGAAGCGCGCCGCCCGCCAGCATGATCGGTCGGGCGGACCGGTGCTCGAGCAGTCTCGGCAGGGTCAGGGCGACGATCATCGAGCCCAGACCCGTCGCTCCATAGAACAGCGCGACGTCCCGTTCGCTGCCGCCGAGTACGTCCCGGACAAAGACGACAGTATTGACGATCACCATGGATCCCGCCGCCGAAACCGCGAAGCTCAGCGCGAGCAGACCGCGCAGCCGCGGTGTCTTCAGGTAGATCCAGCTGCCGCGCGACACCCGGGCGCGGAAGCTGCGCTTTGTTGCATCCGGTTTCTGGGCGGGAAGGGATGCGGTGACGATCAGGAGTGCTGACGCAAGAAAACCGAGCGCGTTGCCGGCAAACAGGCCGTGAAACGTCGTGACCGTCAGGAGCAGTCCGGCCAGCATCGGGCTGACAAGTTGCTCCAGATCATAGAGCAGGCGCGACAGGGACAGGGCCCGGGTGTAATCGCGCTCTTCCGGCAGGAGGTCCGGGATCGTTGCCTGGAAGGTCGGCGTGAAGGCGGCGGAACAGGCCTGAAACAGAAAGATCAGCAGGTAGATCTGCCAGATTTCCGTGACGAACGGCAGCAGGATGACAAATCCTGCCCGGATCAGATCCAGCACGACAAGAAAGGGCCCTCGGCGAAACCGGGAGGAAAGCGCGGCGCCGACGGGTCCGAGCACGACATAAGCGATCATCTTGATGGCGAGCGCGGTGCCAAGGACAAGCCCGGCATCCGGTCCCGCGAGCTGATAGGCCAGCAATCCGAGGGCGACCGTTGTCAGGCCGCTGCCGAGAAGCGACAGGGCCTGCGCGAAGAAAAGATGCCTGTAGGCGGAATGGCGCAGAATATCGATCATGTTCCCCGCTTGGGCAGATGTCAGTCCGGCGCAGTATAGCGCACGACCATGTCCCTGAGGGTCACAATGCCGACCATCTCGCCCTGGCGAGTGACCAGTGCCCGGGTCAGCTTGAAGCGGTTCAGCATGCGGATCGCGTATTTGATATCCATGCCGACATCGACGCTCAGCACCGGCTTGGACATGACCTCGTAGACGCTTGTGCGTTCCGGCGAGCGGTCCTTGCTGGCGACGTGCGCGGCGATGTCGCCGACCGTGACGACGCCATACTCGTCCCGGTCGTCCCGGCGCTCGATCACCAGCGAGCTGACATTGTGCTCACGCATCTGGTCGATGGCGTTCCGCACCGTTGCGAGGCCGTCGATGACATGCGGGTCTCCGCTCATCACGTCCTCGACCTTCACATAAGGATGGTGGTTCATATTTCTTCCTCGATCTCTTTTTCGATTTCCTTGATTTGCGAGGTCAGGCCGACGGCGTCCTCGATATCGATCTGGAAGGCGACACCGCTGCCGAGATCCTCGTCGAACCGGCCGGCCCGGCAGATTTCCTCCAGGATATGGCGCGACATATGTTCCTCGACCACGAGCAGGACGACGTCGCGCTGGCCCTCAAGGGTCAGGCCGAGGAAGGTGGAGGAGGGTTTCAGGCCCTCGCCCCGGACATTGGTGATGACGGTGCTGCCGGTGCCGCCGCACTTCCGTGCGGTGTCGACCACGATTTCGGTCTTGGCATCGCTTACCACGGCAACTATCAGCTTGAACTTCATCGCTGGCTCCCTGGCTGTGGGGGTGTTGAGGTAATCCTGGAAAGGGCGTTTGCACGGCGTTTTTGCCGTGCGGCCATCCAGGCGCCGGCCTGGGCATAGCCCATCACGCTGAGCATCGGAAACAGGCTGGCAAGGGCGATCAGTCCGAACCCGTCCAGCACCGGGTCCCGCCCCGGAACGGTCGAGGCGAGACCGAGGCCGAGAGCCGTGACCAGCGGAACGGTCACGGTGGAAGTGGTGACACCGCCGGAATCGTACGCCAGCGGGATGATCATGCGCGGCGCGTACAATGTCTGCAGGACCACGATGGCGTAGCCGGCGATCATGTAAAGATAGAGCGGTGTTCCGGTGATGATCCGGAAGGCGCCCACGGTAATGGCGAGCGCCACGCCGATGGCGACCGCGATACGCAGACCCCAGCCATTGACCGTGCCACCGGTCAGATCGCTCGCCTTGTTGGCGACCGCGATCAGGGACGGCTCGGCGATGGTGGTGGAAAAGCCGATGGCGGCGGCGAACAGATAGACCCAGTAATAGTCCGCCCAGTCGAGGGTCCCGATGGCGCGCCCTGGGGCGATGAAGGCCGGATCGGTCAGCTGTGTCGCCATCAGCTCCCCGATCGGGAACAAGGCCTCCTGCAGCCCGACCAGAAACAGCGCCAGACCGAGAATCACATAGACGAAGCCGAGCAGCACCCGGCCCAGATTCGGGATGCGCTGGCGCAGCACAACCAGCTGGAAAAAGGCCAGAATGGCGGCGATCGGGAACACGTCGATCAGCGTGCCGAGAAAGGCGTCGATGAGAGCGTTGATCCATTCCATCGCCATGGCCTAAAACACCATCCCGAAAATGAGCACGAAGATCATCGGCGAAAGTGACGCAAAAGCGATCAGCCCGAAACCGTCGATTGCCGGATTGCGGCCCTTGATGACGGTCGCCAGCCCGACGCCGAGGGCGGTGACCAGCGGGACGGTCACTGTCGAGGTGGTGACGCCACCGGAATCATAGGCAATGCCGATGATCTCCTCCGGCGCGACGACGGTCAGGCCCTGTACAGCGACATAGCCGCCGATCATGATCCAGTGCAGTGGCCAGCCTTTCAGGATGCGGAAGACGCCGGTCACGATAGCGAGGCCGACCGAAACGGCCACCGTGTAGCGCAAGGCGAGGGCATAGGAACGCATTGCATCCGGATCGTTTCCGATGAAGCCGCCTTCCGCCATGACGCGGGCGGCCTCGTCCCCGACCGCGATCAGGGAGGGTTCCGCAACCGTGGTGCCGAAACCGAGGCCGAAGGAAAACAGCAGGAGCCAGATCAGGCTGCCCTTGCGTGCCAGTGCGCCGGCGAGGAATTCGCCGATCGGGAACAGGGCCATCTCGAGACCCTGCAGAAACAGTGTCAGGCCCAGAATCACGATGACGAGGCCGGCCAGCGTCTGTCCCAGATTCGGGAAGGGCTGCTGCAGGACGGCAAGCTGGAAGAAGGCAACGACGATAACAATCGGCAACACATCACGGGCAGTGCTGAGCAACAGAGAGCCGAACGCAAGGAACCGATTGACCATGAAGGCACGCTAAACGGTTGATCAGCCAACATCCAGTGTGCCCATCGCCGCATGCATACGGAAAATTTCCAGACTGACGTCACAGCCAAGAAGGCTGGCTCGACATGTCTTTGAAACCACATCGTAACGCCAAGCAGGAGACAGATATGGCTGGCACCGAGCCCATAAATTTTTATGCCAACGCGGAGGCAGTCCTCGGCAAACTGCAAGCGGTCGAGGGAAGTATTGCCGAAGCCGGTTTCGACAAGCTGCTGCATCATCTGGTGAAGCTGCGCGCTTCGCAGATCAACCAGTGCGCCTTTTGCGTCAAAATGCATATCGCGGAAGCCCTGAAGGACGGCGACAGCCAAGAGCGGATCGACCGGGTTATCGTCTGGCGTCATGTCCGGGATTTTACCCCGGCGGAAAAGGCGGCATTGGCCTGGACTGAGGCCTTGACCGAGCTGGACCCGAAGGCCGATCTTGGGCCATTGCGGGAGGAACTGCGTAAGCACTTCTCCGACAAGGACATTTCGACGCTGACGGCGATCATCGCCATGATCAATCTCTGGAACCGTATTCAGGTCTCCCAACATTGATGAAAATGCACTGATGACATCGAGTCCGGATCACATTCTGGAGTTCGAGCAGGCGCGGCCGATGCTGATCGGCCTCGCCTATCGGCTCCTTGGCTCCCGTGCCGAGGCGGAAGATGTCGCGCAGGACACGTTCCTGGCCTGGAGCGAGACCGATCGCGCCGCGATCGAGCAACCCCGCGCCTGGCTGACCTCGGTCTGTACCCGGCGGGCTCTCGACGTTCTGAAATCAGCCCGGCGCAGCCGGACCGAGTATGTCGGCCATTGGCTTCCGGAGCCTATGGCAACGGATGAAAGCGCGACGCCGGAGACGGATCTGATGATCAGCGAGAGCGTGACCATGGCGTTTCTGCTGGTGCTGGACCGTCTGGCGCCGAAGGAGCGGGCGGCGTTCGTGCTGCATGATGTGTTCGCGATGGACTATGCGGAAATCGCGGAGCAGCTCGGGAGCACGGAAGCGTCCTGCCGCAAACTGGTCTCCCGCGCCCGGGTGAATGTCCGGCAGGCGGGTAATACCAAACCCGCCCCCCAGGATTTGCAGAAGAGGCTGATCGATGCCTTCCAGACGGCACTGCGGACAGGGACGGCGGACGACCTCGCCGGATTGCTGACACGTGATGCGGTTCTGACGGCGGATAGCGGCGGTAAAGCGGCATCCATCCTTGGGCCGGTCAAAGGCGCGGATCGGGTGCTCACCTTTGTCACCAGGGCTCTGCCGAAATTCTGGTCGGCCTATACCGTGACCGAAGCCGAGATCAACGCGCAGCGTGCCCTGATCGTGCGGCACGGTGCCGTCGCCCATGCCGTGGTCTCCTTCAGCGTCAATGCCGACCGGCAGATCGCCGAAATCATGATCATGCGCAATCCGGACAAGCTGCACGGTTTCGATCTCGCGGACTGAGGCCGCTGCCTGTAAGAAGGATACCGATCGACGTAAAATACACGTAATTTTAAGCAGTTGCCGTTTCTACTGGCAAAATTGCATCTGAACTGAGCCGGGAATGCGGTATGTTTGCCGAGATGGAGACGCAACCTCGCCTTACCAAGACCTACAGGCTGCTGGTCCGGGGGACAAATATCAATGAGACCTCCCTGCTGGCGACCGATTATCTGAACCATTTCAATGAAGTGGTGATGTTGTTCGAGCTGATTCCGGATATGCCGGAAATGCTTGAGGAGGTTGAGGAATGGAAGCCGGCGACTTACACCGAGCATTTTGCGGCGAGCGGATTCTCGGACAAGGAACTGGCCATCTGGTCCTATGAAAACGCGCCGCACGAATATATCCATGCCTTCGAGGACCTGGTGGCGACGGCCAATGAGCAGATCTTCGCGACCGTGGATCTTCTGAAGAAACTGAACGGCACGATTCCGGAAGATGCATTCCGCGAGCAGACCATGGCCAAGGTGCGTGAGATCACGCTGACGCTGGAGCAGATCTCCGGTGTGATCAATGGCACCGTGCCGCGCTACGATCAGGCGGAGATCGACGACATCATGGACCAGGACGCCATCGACAGCCTGTTTGATTGATGAGTATTTCCAGTATCCCGTATCGCGTCGGCCCGTATTTCTGTGCGCTCATCGTCGCCCTGACGCTGACAGCCGCCGCTCCGGGTGCTGCCTCCCCGCCGCCCGCCTTGTTTGAAACGGCAACGGGCCAGCCGCTTTCGCTAGACCGCCTGACGGAAGACCTTGCGGACCGGCGCTTTGTTCTCCTTGGCGAAAAGCACGACAATCCCGAGCATCACGAGATTCAGGCGGAACTCCTGCGCCGCATGATCGCGCTGGGCCGGAAGCCGGCGCTGGTCTGGGAGATGATCGAGCGCGGCAAGCAGCCCATGATCGATGAGTTCCAAACCAGCGGGAATGCAGACCCGGATGCATTTGCCGAAGTCGTTGGCTGGGCCGGGTCCGGCTGGCCCGACTGGAAATTCTATCGCCCGATCGCGGAAGTCGCGTTGACGGTCAAGCTGCCGATGGTTGCCGGAAATCTGGATGCGGCAACGGTGCGGGCGATCAGCGGCGGAGAGGACCTGGAGCCCGAGCTGATGGCGGCTCTCCGATTACACGAGCCGATTCCGGAGTCGGTCCGGGAGGCGCTCCTGGGAGAGATTTATCGCGGGCATTGCGGGCTCATTCCGCGAGACAGACTTGCCCCGATGCTTGCCGTCCAGGTTGCGCGAGATGCCAGTCTGGCAGAGGCGATGGTACGATCCGCCGCTGCAGCCGACGGCGCCGTGCTGATCGCCGGAGCACAGCATGCGCGCCGCGATATAGGTGTGGGATTCCATCTTCAGCAACGGTTGGGCGTCGGAAATGTCTCGGCAATCGGCCTGCTGGAAGGCGATCTGGAGATCGTCTGGGCGGGAGAAGAGCGCCAGATTCCGGCCGACCGATTCGACTATGTCTGGTACACGGATCCGGCACAGCCGAATAAGGACTATTGCGCCGAGCTCAAGGCTCGATTCGGTGCCTCCACGAAAGACTGACCGCGCACCGGCGGAACCGATGCGCGGCCATGTTTCGGACGCCCGGTCTTACTTCCCGCTTTCGGCCTTGATATAGGCGATGACATTGTCGATTTCGTCCTGCTTCTTCAGCCCGACGAAGGCCATCTTGGTGCCTTTGACATATTTCTTCGGAGCTTTCAGAAATTCGGCCATGTTTGCCTCATCCCACACCAGACCTTCGTCTGCCTTGGCTTTCAAAGCTTTGGAATATTTGAATTTTTCCGCGCTCGCAGCGGCCCGGCCGAAGATCCCGACGAGATGCGGGCCGACCCGGTTCTTTTCCTTGTCGACGACATGACAGGCCTTGCACTTGCGGAAGACTTTCTCGCCTTTCGCCGCGTCGCCTTCGGCCATTGCCGGGGTGACGGTAAGGGCCAGAAGGGTGGCGACGTAAATGGCTTTGCGCAGCATATTTCTCTCCAATTGAGCCGGTCGTTTCAGGTCGACAGATCTGTTCGGTTTTCTTTGTACCGCTCCGAACGAACGACGCCCAGTCGTTGAACTGTCGCACCGCGCATCAGAGTGGCCGCTCAAGCACAGTCATATGGTTGTCAAAGGCCAATCCGGCAAATCGTTCGGTGCGGCCTTCGGTAACATGGCTTCCGGAATCGACCTCGCGGGAGAGAAGCTTGCCGAAACCGGTGGAGAATTGGAAGCCGCCTGCGTGCGGTCCGGGGGCAACGCCGGCACTGTCGCGCACGCTGTTGAAGGAGACCAGCCTGCCGTCCGGGATCGACCAGATGGCGATCCTGTCGCCGCGCGGGAAGGTGCCGGCGCCGAATTGTCCGCTCGGGTCGATGGCGACATCGGCGCAATAGCCCTTCAGCCGGGGTGACAGGGTTTCCGGGGCATCGAACAGGGTGCTCTTGCCGTCGCGGCCGATCATGCCGACAAGCGGCGGGGCATCGGATGTGTCGCCCTGATACTGCATGCCGAACAGCACCGTGCCGTCCGGGCCGGTATCGAGATGCCGGATGCTGTTCTTGTGCAGTTCCTGCGGAAGTTCGACCTTGCGGATGAAGCTGCCGTCCCGGGCATCGAGGAAAACCAGGCCCGGCGCCATGTCGGCGATGTTCAGCTTGGCCCGGCCGCTGTCCGGATGGGTCAGGATGCCGCCATTGGCGATGGCCAGGGTCACGCCGTCCGGCATCAGGCTGAGGTCATGCGGGCCGATACCGTGGCTGTCCCATTCCCCGACCCGCTCATAGCGCGCACCAGCGGTCCAGACGCCGATGGCGCCGCGGGCATTGTCGTAGTCGTTCTCGGTGGTGAAGAGCAGGCGCCCGTCCGGCGAGAACCCGGCATGGCCATAGAAATGCCGGCCCTTTGGCGCATTCACCAGATCCCGGAGCGTGCCCGTCTCCAGATCGGCAACCAGAATGAAGCGTCCGGGACGGCGGGCCATGTGGACAGCGGTCCTACGGTCGGGCGAGATGGTCGTTGCGTGCCCGCGCCCGGGCAGGGGCAGCTCGAACGAGACCGCGCCCTTCCCGGTGAAGCCGACCAGCACGAAACTGCCGTCGGGCTTCCGGGCACAGGATATCAGCAGGCGGTCATCGGCCTGCCCTGCGGTGAGCGGAGCGGAGACCAGAGCGGTTGCTCCGGAAGCGATGAGCCCGGCGATCAAGGTTCTGCGTGTGATCATGACACTCAGTCCCCGTCCCGGCTGTTGAAACCCGGCGAGATATCGAGGGCAACGGCCAGATCGGTGCCGATCAGACCGGCGAGCACATTCAGACCCGCGCGGATGGCCTGCAGGGCTTCGCGTTTCTCCGGTGCGGCGAAGGCCTCGTAGAGGGAGCCTTCAAGCGCGCGGGTCTGCGTGACGGCGTGTTGAAACCCGGCGGTGATCCGATCGGCCAGTGCGTTCTCTCCGGCATCCCGCAAGGCTCTGTCGAATCCACCGCTGAGATAAAGATCTTCAGTGCCCTTCAGTGACGCGACAAGAATGTCGCTGGACAGGCCGCTGCGCCAGGCTTCGGCCAGTTTCGGGCGGGCCTTGTCCAGGGCTGAGCCGAGCGGCCGTCCGAGCCGGACGTCGCGGCTCGCTTCCAGCTCGCCAAGCAGGCTCTGCAACAGCTCGACCGTCACCTCGTAGGTTTCCGAATAGGGGCCCTCGCCGGTACCTGCCACCGCGACCGCGTGGGCGTAGCCGTCGGTCGGGTTCCAGTTATCGACTATGCCTCTGGCAATAATGGCGAGATTGCTGGCTATGGTCTCGGTCAGGGCGCATTTGAAAGCGCCCTTGGGACCGTCATATCCCGCATTGCCGCCGGCCAGCAATCGCTCCAGGGCCGGGAGCCCCTGAACCGCGATGCTGGTCCTGGTGAATATTGTCTGCTCCAGCGCGGCACTGTCTTCAGCCGCGAGGACGCGGCACAGCTGTTTGCCGATCTTGTTCCGGGTGTCGGGCCAGAACTGGATGCGGAAGCCCCGGTCAAGGAACTGCACGGGGCCGAACTGGACATGCCGGATGCCGGCCCAGGCCATCCAGTAATCCCGGAAAGCGGTGTCGAGTGCGGTGAAGTTCTGCTGTGTGCGGTCCTGACAATAAGCCGTGGCGGCGGTTTCAAGTCCGGCTCCGGCTGCAGCCAGCCGGTCATAACGCGGGATGATGTGATCGTAGACGCTTGCCTTCGCAATGGCCCTGGAGGTGTCGTCCGCATCTGCCGCGCGCGCCGGTCCGGCCGGCCCCGCGGCCGAGATTGCCAGGATGGAGACCATCAGGATCAGGATGCGTTGCATGGCGTGTCGCCTATAGGGAGTTGAGAAAACGGAGAAGGTTCTCGCGGTCCCCGGTCGGCAGATCGATCACCCGGTTGCGCGCGGCGGCCGCCTCACCGCCGTGCCAGAGAATGGCTTCGAGCAGGTTGCGGGCGCGGCCATCGTGCAGAAAATCTGTATGTCCGCTGACGGTTTTTGTCAGGCCGATGCCCCAGAGCGGCGGCGTGCGCCATTCCCGGCCGTCGGCAAATCCGTCGGGGCGGTTGTCGGCCAGGCCGTCGCCCATGTCATGCAGCAACATGTCCGTATATGGCCAGATCAGCTGGAAGGATTGTTCCGGGCGCAGCGGATCGCGCGGGGTCACGTATTTCGGACGATGGCAGGCTATGCAGCCAGCTTCGTAGAATACCCGCTTGCCGGCGAGCACTTGCGGGTCGTCGGCATCGCGCCGGGCCGGAACCGCGAGGTTGCGGCTGTAGAAGGTCACCAGGTCCAGCAGGTGGTCATTGATTTCCACATTGCCGCTTTTCGCGTCTCCCCCATCCGGAGCGGTCATGCAGGCGGACTGGGCCGGGGTGCAGTCACCGGCATTCGCCGGATGCAGGCTGGAGGAAATTCCGAGATCGCCGGAGAAGGCGTCGGTGACCTGATCCTTGAGAGTCGCCTGATTGGCTTTCCAGCCAAACCTGCCAAGCATCACTTCCTGAGTGAGTTTGCTCTTGATCCGATTGCCGCGCCCAGAAATGCCGTCTCCGTCCCGGTCATCGGGATCGGCCCAGCTCAGGATATCCTCTTCCGAGAGCGCTTCGAGCATGCCGAGGCCGATCATCGGCGAGGCGATGCGCGGGGAGATCATCAGATCCTCCCGGAAGGGCCCGTAGCCCGGGTCGGTCAGCGTGATCACGGGCATGCGAAGGAACACGGTGATGCCATCCGACAGCATCACCGGAGTTTCTTCGTAGGTCACGGTGACGGTCGCTTCCGCTGTCTGGCCCGGCGTCGCGAAATTCTGCAACTGGCCGCCATAGACAGGGTCCGGGATGGCGGCGGCCGCCCCGGAATTCAGCCGGACATGGTCCTGGTCGCTCTGCGGCGGGATGCTGAGGCGGAGCAGCAGGGCAACGGAACCGTTCTCGGCCTGCAGACCGTCCGGCGCTGCGCCGCGCCCGTCTTTCAGATGACAGCGCTGGCAGGAGCGGGCGTTGTAGAGCGGGCCGAGACCGTCCGATGATTGCGTGCTGGCAGGCGAACTGACCCACATCTTCTTGAAGATACCGTCGCCGATTTCGAAATAGAGCCGGCGGTCAAAAGCCATGTTTGCGGAGGGATGGGAGAAGGCGTCGCCATTGACCCGTTTGCGATGGGTCGCGGCGCCCGCCTGCATGGTCTCGTATTTCTCCGGCCTGGAGAAATCGGACGTCGGTGTCGTGATCCGGGCAATGCGGTCCCGCTCCATCTCCGCGAATGCCGGGAGCGCGCCAGCACCGCAGATCAGCAGCGCACAGAACAGCAGTTTCGATCGGTTCAGCATGATTCGGTTCTAGCGCAAAGTGGGTCTGTGCGACCAGAAAAGAGGGGACGGCGTGAGCCGTCCCCTTTGAGTGGGAGAGATATGCTGGTGCCGCACCGGTTACTGAAAAACAGCTCCCGGATTGTCTAGACTGTCAGAACCTTCAAATTCGAGGGCTGACAGACCGAGCGCTGCGACGACACGCTCGATCGACCTGGTTTGCACGGCAAGGGCATCCACGGCGGCCTGAACGATCTCGTTCCCCCGCGTGTTTCCTTCCGCAAGCATCTGGTCATAACGCTCCCCCTTTTCCGCTGTGTCGGAGAGGGAGGTCATCCTGTTCATGGTGGCATCCAGGGCGGCGCGCAGATCCGTGTCCGCGCTGCTGTCCTTGCCGGCGACGAACGCTGAGAGACTGGCGCCTTTCACGACGGACCCGTCGGTCCGCGTGTATTCGCCGAGATAGACATTCCGGATACCGAGGGCATCGTTGTAGTGCGAGCGATGGGTGTTATCGCTGAAGCAGTCATGCTCTTCCTCGGGATCGTGCAGCATCAGGCCGAGCTTCATCCGCTCGCCGGCCAGCTCGCCATAAGAGAGGCTGCCCATGCCGGTCAGGATGGTGGCGATGCCGCGATCCGCGTCGCCCTCGACCAGATCGGTGCGCGCGGCGCCGCCGTCAGCCCATTGTTCCGTCATCCATGCAAGCTCATCGACAAGCATGTCGGTCACGGTGGTGAGGTAGGCGGCGCGGCGGGCGCAGTTCCCGTTGGTGCAGTTCTCCGTGCTGAAATCGCTGACCGGACGGGCACCGGCGCCCGGGCCGGTGCCGTTCAGGTCCTGGCCCCAGAGCAGGAATTCGATGGCGTGATAGCCGGTCGCGACGTTGGATTCGATCTCGTCGATTTCATGCAGGGACTGGATCAGGTCGCGATTGATGGTGCTCGCATCCAGCTCCTTGCCGGCGATGACCGGCTTGGGATTGGCGATCACGTTGGCTGTGTAATAGGGATTACCGTCCGACTCGCCGCCGTAGATGTCCGTCTGCACATAATCGATCAGGCCTTCATCCAGCGGCCAGGCATTCACCTTGCCTTCCCAATCGTCGACGATGGCATTGCCGAACCGGTAGGCCTCGGTCTGCTGGTAAGGCTCGCGCGCTTCGATCCAGGCGCTGCGGGCCGCATCAAGCGTCACATCCGTCGGCTTGGCGACCAGCGCAGCAATCGCGTTCTGGAGTTTCTTGGCGCCTGCCAGGGAGTCCCCATAGGCGGCGGCCGCGATGTTCGAATAGGTCTTGATGATGTCTTTCTTTGCGCTCATGGCGTCTGCGTGAACCGGCGCGGCAGAGAGGCTGCCTGCGATTGCAAGGGCTGCGATCGCCGTTTTGGCAAGTGATTTCGTGCGCAAATCTCATTCTCCAAAGATCGTCCGGGAGACCTCCGTCTCGTTGGCTCCGGCGTCGATGAAGGGACCATATTGAAAGTCATTCTCAATTGCAACAGCAAATAAGTGACTAAATTGGTCTTCTTTAAAAATGATATAAATCAGCTTATTAGGTAAGGGAATGCTGCTGGTTTGTAAGGGTTAGCGCGGTGGGTAGTCGTCCGAAATCGTCTCGAGAATGAGAGATGCGTAAACATCCGAACACGCGACCAGTTGAGCCAGCTGCACGGTGTCGAGATCGAATTTCAACCGCAAGCCGCCCTCACCCTGAGAGATGAAATCCCCGGCGATGGTGATGCCGGTGCCGTCGGGGCGGACAAAAACCGGGCCGCCGTCGATTTGCGGCAATGTCCCGGTCAGCCTCATGCCGATCAGCGAAATGTCGGCGATATTCGCGGGCCAGGATTCGGAGAACTCCGGTGTCAGGGATATCAGGGCCGACAGGGATGATGCGCGCCGTGAGAATTCACGACGGTTGCCGGGCAGGGAGGTCATCGATTTGGTCGTTTTCGCTGTCATCTTGTTTAACCGACGATACCTGTACAGTTTTCGATTTTCGCATGGTTCCAGATCGTCCCGAACTGAACCGAATCGGTAAAGATTGCACCGCTGATCGTGGCGCGGGAGAAGTCCGTTCCCTGCAGGACCGCGCCATTGAACATCACGGGAATTGATTTGCCGGTGCGTTGTTGCTGCGCGTTGAAAATCTCAGCCACTTCCAGCCTTGCGCCAAGAAACTTAGCATCG
Source organism: Nisaea sp. (assembly GCF_040217065.1). Lineage (GTDB taxonomy): Bacteria > Pseudomonadota > Alphaproteobacteria > Thalassobaculales > Thalassobaculaceae > Nisaea. The sequence goes on along the minus strand of NZ_JAVJNX010000004.1, from coordinate 19,165 downwards.
ACCAGATTGGCATTCACGAAGATCGTACCGCGCAGTGTGGCGCCGAGGAAGCTGGCCCGGACCAGATCGGTCCCGGAAAAGTTCGCGAGCATCAGTTCGCACTGATTGAATTGTGTGCCTTCGAGCTGCGCGCCGGTGAAGAGTGCACCGCGCAGATCGCAGCCCGTCAGGGCGATGTTCCTGAGGTCCATCCCGTCAAAATTGGCCCGTTCGCCGACTTCGCCATCCGAAATGATCCACTGGCTGTGCAACCGGATAACTTCCGCGATATCGTCGGGCAGGTCCGCGCCATTTTCCAGGGTGATGGCGCCGTCCAGATTGGTGTTGTGGAGGGTTGCTTTTGATAGATCCACATTGCGCAGGTTTGCGCCGGAAAGATCACAGTTCGAGAGGTTTGTGCCTTTGACGGATGCCCCGGCAAGCACGGCCCCGCGCATTTTCGAGCCGGAGAGGTCCGCGCCGTTCAGGATGGCGCCGGCGAGGTTGGTTGCATACATATCATCGTCGGCGAACATGGTGCCGATGGCGCGGACATTTTTCAGGTTCGCGTCCTGCAGGTCTGCGCCGCGCAGATCAGCGTCATTCAAATTCGCGCTGTCGAGGTTGGTGCTGACCGGCCCGCCGCTGGTGTTGCCGGACCAGCGGACGATCTGACCGGGCCGGAGATCCGCGTTCTGCATGGAGGCGCCGGTGAGGTCGGCCATCACAAAGTTCGCGCCGCGAAGATCCGTTTTTGTAAAAATGGCACCTTCCAGCTTGGCCCATGCGAAATTCGATCCATAAAGATCAGCTTCGCTGAAATCGCTGCGGACGCAGGAGCTTTCGGAAAACTCCGCACAGGGCAGGACGGCCTGCGAGAGGGACATGTAATCGAAACGGCAATGCGAGACGTCGAGTTCGTCGTTCTTCAGGCGCAGGCCACCGGGCCTCCCGGAAAGATATGTATGGTGGGATTTGATCGCCGCCATCAGATCTTCTGGGACTGGCTTGAGTTCAGAATTTTCGAATGCCACAGTCATGAAGCGTATCGTCGTCCCGGTCCTGCCCTGAGCTGTCCTCAGGTATTTTGCAATTCGGCGAGGAGGCCTCGCCTATCGCGCTTCGAATACGGTTATCACCCGAGTGTTCAGGTTTCGACGCAAGGGAGTTCCCGGCCACCTTGCAGTATCCTAGTGTAGGGGCGATTCCTTTACACAAGGTGAACGTCAATGCACGCTGATAATCAGGGGCACCATGCTTCAGGGCGACGTGACGATCTGCGTCTGTCTCTGAACCAGCTGTTGTTCGAGTTGTCTCAGTTCGGATCAAGTGCTGTTGTTGCCTGGAGGCCGTCGGGGAAGGGGCTTGAACTCGTCCTGCTGCCGAAAACCCGCCTGCTCCAAATGAAGGATCCGATCCGCCGGGTGTTTGAAGGACCGCGCCATCTGAATGATGGCGAGTTCAAGGAGGTTGTAAATTTCGTCGCGGTGCAGCCGACCGAGATCCGCTTGGATTTCCCGATCGGCGGCAGTGCGAATGGGCTCTCCCATGATGATGTCGAGTCCGTCATGTCGCGATACTCGATCGGTTTCGTGCCGTTCCGTACGGTCTTCCTGATCGATGTGGTCGGGTTCTCGAAACACACGCCGGAAGAGCAGGCGAGTTATCTTTCCACGCTCCAGTTCTGCCTGTCTCTCGCGGAGGCGACGCTGCACCGCGCTGGTCTGCCGATGGAAATGGGGCGGTCGACAACCGGCGACGGTTATTATGTCTGGAACCTGCAGACCGGTCTGAATGAGGATGTCAGCCTATGTGTGCTGATGACCCTGTTCTCGCTCTACTACAAGAGCCTGCAGCAGGAGATGTCCGAAAAGATGCCACTTCCGGAGCTCCGCATGGCGCTGAGCGGCGGAAGCCATTACGTCTTCTATGAGCCAAGCCCCAAATATGTCGCCCGGCACGAATACATCGTCGGTGATGTGACCATCAATGTGGCGCGCCTGATCGGCAAGGCACGGGCGGACCAGATCCTGGTCGGGGATTGCGTGAACAGGGCGGAGGGGCCGGAACCCTGGACTGCGCACCGTTATGTCGTGGCCGCGAACAAGGTCCTGGATGGATTCAGGAACCTCAAGGTCTTCGGCAATCAAGTGGAAGAGAGCCGGTTTTACCTGACCGGGCCGCGGGACGAAGCGCTGTTCCGCAACCAGAAAATCAAGATCGTCGACAAACACGGCATTGAACACATCTGCTACAACGCCAAGGTCAACACGCATATGAAGGACGGGAGCACCGTTTTCTCGGGTCTGCAGCACAGCGATCTCCGGGGAGGCGCGAAACCTGGAGCCGGGCCGGAGGCAACGGGGGCTATTTGAGGATGCCGTCCATGTCGACACCGTCGAACTTCACGCCGCTGATGTTCGCCTTGCTCATATCCGTCTTGCGGACCTTGCCGGTGCGCTTGCCGTCGGCCCCGAAAATCGGCATTGCCCCGACATGGGCATTCGACAGATCCGCCCCATTCATAAATGCACCCTTGAAATTCGTGCCGAACATCAGGGCGCCTGCGAAACTGGCATTCATCAGGTTGCACTTTTCAAGATCCGCCAGCACCAGATTGGCGAAAGAGAGGTCCGCATCGCTGAGGTCGCAGGAATAGAGTGCCACACCGGTCAGGTTCTGCCGGCGCAGCTTCAGTTTCTTCAAGGACATCGACTTGATCACCGCGCGGCAGCCGCGGGCACCGTTTGACTGCAGCCATTCGAAATGCTGCGCCAGCGCGGTACGCAGTTCCGGCGGCAAGGATTTGAAGTCACCGGTGGTGTCCAGATCGATGCTGAGTTTGACGTTGTTGATCTCGTCGAGCGCATTCGCGTCAATCTCGGCTTTCGCCAGGGCGTCTTCGCTGACCATGCTGTTCGCCAGCCGGGCGCCTTTCAGGATCGTCCGCTCCAGTTTGGCATTGGTCAGCCGGGTATCGGACAGATCCGCGTCTTCCAGGTTGGCGCCCGTCAGATCGACATTCGACAGGTCGGAGCCGAACAGCTCCGCGCCTTTCAGGTTGGCTTCCCGCAGGCTCGCACCGCTCAGATCGACATTGGAGAGTTTGGCACGCTGTCCGCGGGCGAAATCCATAAGGCATTCGCTCAGATCGCTCTGTTCCATGCCGAGCGACTCGCCGGGGGACTCTCCGAGCACCAGTCCGCCGCGGAAATCCGCATCTTCCAGGTCCGCATGAGACAGATCTGCATTCCTCAGATTGACCCCGCGCAGAATCGTCCGCTGGAGTTTCGCGCGCCGCAGATTCGCGCCCTGCAACTTCGCCCCGAACATATCGCACTCACTGAGGTCGGCGCCTTCGAGCTTTGCGTTCTGAAGATCTGTGCCAACAAGCACGGCACGGGTGAGCAAAGCGCTCTGGAGGTCTGCTCCCTCAAGATGCAGACGCGACAAGTCGCACTGCTTGCCACCGGGCTTTCGCTGAAGCCATTTCTTGTGCTCTGCCAGAAATGTGCCCAGAAATTTCTGGGCATCTTCTAGCAGGAGATGCTGGTCTATCGACCCTGCGGCCATAGGTTCCCCCAAACCCAGATTTACCCGATGCGGACCAGGTAATTAGCAAGCGGCATAGTGGTCTGCTGAAAGAGTTTATATCAGATTGGTTATAATTATGAACCAGTCGGACTGATCGATCGGGCGGGAATTTTCGCACATGGCCCCAAGTTCGGTTAAATTCATCCGTCATGCTGGCCTATGATGGATGCAAACCCGTCATGCATTCCAATCGAAACCGAAGGATTGAACCCAATGGACTTCAAGCGGATCAGCGAGATCTATGCTGCAAAGGGGCAGATTTTTCCTCAAGAAATGAAAGAGTTAGCTGATCTGGGGTTCAGGACGGTGATCAATAATCGTCCGGATGGGGAAGAGGCGGGGCAGCCCGTTGACGCGGAACTCAAGGCCGCCGCGGAAGCCGCCGGGTTGTCATATGCATATATTCCGATGACCTTGCCGACATTGTCTCCGGACCTGGTCAAGCAGCATCATGCGGCAATCGAGGCGTCCGACGGGCCTGTTTTCGCGTTCTGCCGTAGCGGAACCCGCTCGACAATCCTGTGGGCTCTGACTCAGGTTTGCTTTCATGGGAAATCGATTTCGGACGTGACATCGGCCGCTGCGGAGCAGGGGTACGATCTTTCTGCCATGGGGCCGATGCTCGAAGGATACAGAGAAACACTCGGTGCCTGAGGAAAATCTGTCGCCGCGGTGCGGACGGCGATACGAACGAAATGATGCTTGGCCGAAGGCCTTGGTTTAATTGTGAATTTGCGAAATCTAAGTAAATAGGCACCCCAGCATACAATCTGAAAATTATTTAAGACAAAATCGAATTGAATGATAGGCTGCGCCCCGATTGGCTTGCATCCGATGCAGGCTGTATGTGCGTCGGACTGGGGCAAAAGGCGTTGCTATTAGAGACGGAAACAGCTCTGGGTAGCGCGACACTCATCGCGATGCATGCCTATTGGTGCCGCATCAAGGGCGAGAATGACATAGCGCTTCGGCGCGATCTCGATCCGACGGAGATCGGCCCGAAATTCCTGCCCTATTCCATCCTGGTGGATGTGAACACGGAGCTGCGCACGGTTCACCACAGGGTGGTCGGAACCCATTTCACGGAATTTTTTGGCCGTGATATCACCGGAATGGAGCTTTCCAGCGTTCTCGATGGTGACTATCTGGACTTCATCCTCGGCCTGTATATGCTTGCCTGCGAGCGTCAGGTCGCAGTGGCGGCGCACAGCCGGTTTCGCTGGGACCAGGGACGTTTTCTAAAGGCTTCCCGGCTGATTATGCCGCTCTCCAGGGACGGTGGCCGGGCCGACATGTGCTACACCTGCCAGGTGATCGAGGCTGGCGAAGGACTGAGCCACCCGAAAGTACACATCGCAACCGGCGACGGCTGGGAAGATGTTTCCGGACGATTTTCCCATTTCAGCATCGACGTCGTCTGAATACGCACTCGATTGACGAGAGCGTTTGCCATACCGTTATGCAACGGCAAACGAGTGATCACTGCGGATGAATGACGATGGGACATAGCTACGATCTGGCGATCGTCGGCGGGGGGATTTGCGGACTGGCGAGCGCGCTGGCGGCGTCAAAACGCGGCAAAAAGGTTGTCATCATCGACCGCGATGCGCAGTCGAACGGCGCATCCGTTCGCAATTTCGGCTTTGTGACAGTCACGGGTCAGAAACATGGGCAGACCTGGGAACGGGCCTTCAGGTCCGCAATGATCTGGCGGGATATCGCGCCAAAAGCAGGAATTCCGGTTCTGCATGACGGTTTGCTCGTCACTGCCCAGAGGCCGGAAGCGGTCGCGGTCCTGGAAGAGTTTGCCGCCACCGAAATGGGGCGCGACTGTGTCTTGCTGACAGCAGACGAAACCCGCGAGAAGGCGCCGATGGCCGGGCCGCAGAATCTGCGCGCAGGCTTGTGGAGTCCACATGAAGCGCGGGTCGAGCCGCGTCAGGCCCTGCCGCGCCTGGCCCGGTATCTTGAATCCGTGTGCGGCGTCGAGTTCCGCTGGTCGACCGCTGTGACCGGCGTCACGGCGGAGACGGTCGAGACCACAAACGGGACGATCCGCGCCGAGTCCGTGATTGTCTGCCCCGGGCCGGATATCGCGACGCTCTATCCGGAGCGGCTGGCTTCCTATGATCTCCGGCTCTGCAAGCTGCAGATGCTGCGGGTTGCGCCCCAGCCGCCGGACTGGAAGCTTCCGGGCGCGATCATGTCCGATCTCAGCCTGGTACGGTATGAAGGCTACACCGGTTGCGCCGCCTCCTCGAAATTGCGCGCCCGGCTGGAGCGCGAGCAGCCGCAATGGCTGGCGCATGGCATTCACCTGATTGTGGTGCAGGGTGCGGACGGCTCGCTTGTTGTTGGTGATTCTCATCATTACGCGACGACACCCGACCCCTTCGCCCCGGCCGTGGTCGAGGATCTGATCATGGAGGAAGCCTGCCGGATGCTGCAGCTCGGGAACCGCAAGGTGATCGAGCGCTGGACCGGCATCTATCCCTCGGCGCCGGACCGCACCGCATTCATTGATGAGCCGGAGGACGGTGTCCGGCTGCTGGTCGTGTCCAGCGGCACCGGCATGAGCACCGCCTTTGCCCTCGGCGAAGAGACAATCGCATCCCTCTACGGGCACGCAGCGTAATCAACAGGAGCGACCAGATGTCCACCGACGACATACATGTCAAAGCCGTCATTTTCGACTGGGCCGGAACCATTGTCGACCACGGCAGCAGGGCGCCCATGGGGGTCTTCCAGCGGGCATTCGCCGAATTCGGCGTCGAGATCACCATCGACGAGGCGCGGGCGCCGATGGGGTTGCCGAAATGGGATCATATCAAGGCGGTCGGAACCCAGCCGCGCATAGCGGAAGCGTGGCGCGCGGCGCAGGGCGCAGCGTTCGCCGACAGCGATGTGGACCGGATCTACGAGGTGTTCGTGCCGATGAACATGGATGTGATTCCTGACTTCGCGGATATCATTCCCGGCGCTCTTGAAACCGTCTCGGCGCTGCGCGGGCGGGGTCTGAAGATCGGCTCAACAACCGGCTATAACCGGGAGATCATGGAGCGGCTGGTGCCGATTGCCCGGGAACGCGGCTACGCGCCGGACAACATGGTCTGTGCCGGCGATCTGTCGCACGGCCGGCCGTCGCCGCTGATGATGTACAAGTGCTTCCTGGATCTCGATGTCTGGCCGGCGGCCGCCTGCATCAAGGTGGACGATACCGAACCGGGCATCGCCGAGGGCAATGCCGCCGGTTGCTGGACGGTGGGCGTGACAGTGTCCGGAAACGCGTTCGGGCTGTCCCTGGAGGATACCGAAGCGTTGGACGAGGCAACGTTTGCACAGAAAAAACGGCAAGCCGAAAAGACCCTGCGCAGCGCCAATCCGCACTACCTGATCGACAGTGTCGCATCGCTGCTTGATGTGGTCGACGATATCGAGGCGCGTCTCGCCAAAGGTGAGCGGCCCTGAATTAATCTGGGAACCAGGGGTGTAAAGATGGCTGGCAGTCACGAAATGTAAACGGATTCGTGCAAACGTCCCTTTGTGACGTGACGTCGCCATTCATGGCTTGCTATGGCTGGCGCTACGTGCGGCTTGGCACCCTCTATCCGATTTGACCTTATCCATGATCACACCTTTCAACCGCCTGCTACGTTACCGGCTCGTTATTCCCATCCTGCGCGGGACGGGGCTGCCGGATTATACGGCGCGCGGTGTCGGGATCGGTGTCGCGGTCTCCCTGACTCCCCTGGTCGGCATCCAGATGCCGATCGTGGCCGGGATCTGGTCCCTGCTTCGATTTGTCAGGCCGTCCTGGACCTTCAATCTGGTTGTGGCGCTGGCATGGACCTGGGCGACCAACGTCTTCACGGTGCCGATCGTCTATTACATCTTTCTGCAGACCGGGAACCTGATGCTCGGGCGTTGGGAAAACCTGACCGCCTTCGGCCATTTCTCGGAGCGGCTGGATGCAATTCTGGGGCAGGACGTGTCCGGATTCATGGCGGTCTGGACCTATCTGACGTCGATGCTGAACGAATGGGGCCTGCCCCTGTTTGTCGGGTGCCTGCCATGGATGGTCGCTGGAGGTTGGCTGGGGTATCGCTGGAGTCACATTTATATCGAGCGTTTCAAGGTCGCGCGACGCGAACGACAGGCCCGGAAAGCGGCGCGCAAGCAGGCGGCGCGCAAGCAGGCGGTGCTCAAGTCGCGCCAACCGGCGACCAACAGCCATCACTGATATTTGAGGTTTACGGAAGGGGGAGCCATGCCGGGGCATATGCTCAAGAGCAATCTGGAGACGGTGCATTGGGGTTACTTCGATGCGGCGCTGGAACCGGCCCTGACGGTTGCCTCCGGTGAGGAAGTCGTCATCCAGTCGATCTCCGGTGACAAACCGGTCCTGCCAGGCCCGGATTTCACGATCCTTCCGGAGCATCAGGCGGTCATTGACGCAATGCGGCCGGGGCTCCCGGGTCATATTCTGACCGGTCCCGTCCATGTCGAGGGGGCGAAGCCCGGCCATGTGCTGCAGGTCGACATTCTCGACGTGAAAGTGCGGCAGGACTGGGGCTTCAATTACAGCGCACCGCTGAAAGGTGCGCTGCCGGACGATTTCGATGAAGTTACGCTTTCCATCATAGCCATCGACATTGAACGAAATGTCGGCCGGCTGCCCTGGGGCCTGGAGCTTCCGCTGCATCCGTTCTTCGGTGTGATGGGGGTTGCGCCGCCGCCAGCCTGGGGCCGGGTCAGCACCATTCAGCCGCGGGCGAACGGCGGCAATATCGACAATAAGGAACTGGTCGCGGGCACCACGCTCTACCTGCCGGTTTTCGTCGAGGGTGCCTTGTTTTCCGCCGGAGACGGGCATGGTGCCCAGGGCGATGGCGAGGTCTGCGTCACCGCAATCGAGACCGCTCTCGAGGGGCGCTTCCGGCTCACCGTCCGCGATGACATGCACCTGACCCTGCCACGGGCGGAGACGCCGGATCATTTCATGACCATGGCCTTCAACGAGGATCTGGATGAAGCCGGCCGGGATGCCCTGCGGCAGATGCTGGACCTGATCACCGCGCGGACGAACCGGACCAGGCCGGAAGCCTACATGCTGTGCAGCCTGGCCGCCGACCTGCGGGTCACCCAGATGGTGAACGGGAACAAGGGAATCCACGTCATGCTGGCGAAACATTTGCTGGCGGATGCCGGTTGAGCGCACTGAAAAGGCGGGAGACGTAATGCAGAATCTATTTCGTTGCGGACGGACAGCCTGTCTGGTCGCCGCCATGGCGGTCGGCGGGATGATGCCGCCTGCGCCTGCTGCGGCGGGACGGATTTCTCCGGAAATGACCAACCCGCGGCATCTCTCGCGGGCGCCTGAGCAGCATAAATGGCGGATGAAGCGCGTCACGGTGCCAAAATCGACGATCTACGAAAACCCGAAGAAACGCGGTCTGCTGTTCAAGGACAACAGGCCGCTCTATGAGGTCGCGGATCTGGACCGGCAGGCGACGAAAGCCTGTCGCGGGGGGCAGTTCCGGCGCTATGGCGGCGGCTTCGTCCGGGTCGGCGGAGAGACCTATCGGGCTGCCCGGGCGCGCGATATCCGTGGATCGCTTGAGATGGACATTTATCCCGGCATCTATGTCTTCAAGCACGAAGGAACCACCCGCTGCACCGTGTTCCTGGCAGAGAATCGCTAGTGTCGGTGCCGGTGCTTCCGTATTTCTTCTATGGAACACTGATGGATCCCGACGTGCTGGGCATCGTCCTCGGGCACGATCCGGGCCCGCTGACGACGGCGGCGACATTGTCCGGTTTTGCCCGGGTCCGGGTCGAGCGTGAGCCCTATCCGGCACTGGTCGAGGCGCCGGGCCTGCATGTCGAGGGCCTGCTGATGCGCAACTACGCGCCGCAGGACGATGCGCGAATCCGGTATTTCGAGGATTTCGACTTCACCATCGAGCACTGTTCTGTCGAAATCGGAACGGGTCCGGAAACCGCGCTTTACTGCGGCGCCGTCCGCAATATCGCGCCGACGGATATTCCCTGGTCCTATGCGGACTGGGTGCGCGAGGAGAAAGCCCGCTTCCTGAAAGTGGCCGAGATCTACATGACCGGCTTCGGCAGGCTCGACCCGGAAGCAGCAGACCGGCTCTGGCTCGATACGGTGCGGGAGATTTACGGAAGCTGAGATGATTTGGCGCCAGACGGACGGCGTCAGTCGAAATGCTCGTGCGGCAGGGCACCGAGGCCGAACCGTTCGCGCCAGGCGAGGAACAGACGGGCCGTGTCGACGGCATCGCCAAGCGCCCGGTGAGCCGTTCCGGCCCGGGCCAGTTTCATGACCGTCAGCGCTTCATCGAGCGATATCCGGCGCCCGCCGGCCAGCATGTATTCCTGGATCTGGCAGAGATCGAGATAGCGATGCGAGGCCGGGTCCATGGCACCTTTTGCCCGGACTTCAGTGTCGAACAGCGCATCGTCGCTGCCCCAACCGATCCAGAGTTTCGATGTCGACCCGTAGGTCTTGCGCAACCGCCGGCAGGCTTCCTCGAACGGAATGCCGTCAGCTTCCACCATGTCTTCCGTAATGCCCGTGAAGCTGCTGCAGAACGGGGAAATGCGGGATGCGGTCGGGCGGGTCAGCATGGACACCGTACGGCTGATCTCGTCCCGCTTCAGATCGATCTCCGCGACACCGATCTCGATGATCTCCGGTCGTTCGCCATCGGGTGGCGGGCCGTCCCAACAGGTCAATTCGAGATCGACGACCAGCACCCGGTCATGGCGCAGGTTTTTATGCATCGCGGCGGTTACCCGTGATCAGTGGGACAGCGGTGAGGAATATGTCAGGGAGCCAAAATGCAAAGCCCCACCGCGCATCAGCGTCAGGTGGGGCATAGCATGATTACATGCCTGTTGTATAAACAGATTATCGAGCGTTTAGCTCTCAAAAAACTTGATATGTCTGCGGACTTGAAGCGTCAGCTGCCGCTTGTTGCCGTCGCGTCCCGTTGTCAGAGACGCGTTTCCTGCATCGGTGGTTCCATCGCGTATACGACCTCCCTGTTGTGGGTTCCGTGTGTCCGGATGGGACGCTGGAACTGTGACTCCGAATCGGGTGAGGGTCAATGAATAGGCCGGTTTTTTCCCCGCATGGGTCAGTGTCGAGCCTTGCGGGGAACGCATGGCGGTGAAACTTGATCGGCGCCGTCAAGGCGGTGTCCAGATTCGCGAACAGGGTGAATCACCTTAGTTCAGTTCCGATGTCTGCTTTTCTTCCGACTGGCGAGAGGAGCATGGCGCCGGGCCCTTATCCTCCCGATACTGCCCGAAAGACGGATCGGAGCGGCATGATCGCTCTGCTTTGCAGCAGGGAGAATTGAGATGGACTTGGGACTTGAAGGTAAACGCGTTCTGATCACCGGCGCCTCGAAGGGCATTGGTCTCGGCTGCGCCAAGGCGTTCGCGGCTGAGGGGTGCGCCGTGCATCTGGTCGCCCGGGATGGAGAGCGGCTGGAGCGGGCGCGGGACGAGCTGGTCTCGGCCGGCGCCACCTGCAGCATTCATCCGGCGGATCTGTCCGCCCCGGGTGCGGTGGAAGCGCTCGCTGGCGCGCTGCCGGTGCCGGATATCGTCGTGAACAATGCGGGCGCGATTCCGGGAGGTGATCTGCAGGCCATCGACGAGGCCACCTGGCGGGCGGCATGGGATCTCAAGGTGTTCGGCTATATCAACATGACCCGGACCTTCTACGCCCTGATGAAAGAGCAGGGCGGGGGCGTGATCTTCAATGTCATCGGTCTCGCGGGCGTGAAGCTGGATCCGAAATACATCGCCGGCACCGCGGGCAATGCCTCGCTCAACGCCTTCACCAAGGCGATGGGCTCGAACGCGCTGGCGGATGGCATGCGGGTTCTGGGTGTCAATCCGGGGCTGGTCGCGACCGACCGTCTTGTCACCCTGCTGAAGACCAAGGCGGCGGACGAGAAGGGCGATGCGGACCGGTGGCAGGATTTTCTGGCAGGCCAGCCTCTCGGCCGGGCCGCCTCGGTGGAGGAGATCGCCGACGTGGTGACGTTCCTCTGTTCGCCGCGTGCGGGCTGGGCGACAGGGATCATGGTCGATCTCGATGGAGGGCAAACATACCGGTAGACGAGGTCGCTGCTGGCATCACGTGGTAGCGCGGCGACAGTCCAAATCTGTTCTCCGCGGCAATTTTCTTGCGCGCCGGGTGGGAGGTTGTATCTCTCACGGAGGTCCGTTTCGTATTTCCTGGTGATCAATGATCTCACGCACCATCAACTACACGCCGATCACCCACCCCGTTGATCTGCCCGAGGTCCCGTATCTGGTTTACGGCACCGACGCGCTGACCCACGGCCTGATCAACCTGATCAGACTGGCGCGGCCGGGCGCCATATTCTCGGGGCTGATTGCAGAGGGAGATCTTTCGGTACCGGCGGATGACGTGGTCGTGCTGATTCCGGAGCCTGACTGGGTTCGCCGGGCGGCAGAACTGGCCGCTGCCGGCTGGGCGGCTGACCGCGTTTTTGTGTTCCCCTTCGTGACGGACAGTCCATCGAATGGCCTTGCCGGGTTCATGACCCGCTTTGCCCCGATGATCGTTCCCGATCCGGAGAAAGACCCGACCGAGGGCGTCAGTCTGCCAACGAACATCGCCACCGAAATGTTGCTGCGGGACGGGCATGCGAAGGTCGAGGATGGGGCTATCAGCATCGCGCCGCGCCTGTTTCCGTCTTTGAGCGACCCAAACCGGATCGCGGCACATGTCCGGCAGATCAACGCCGTGGGCTCGGCACTCGCGGACCAGCGGAGCAAGAACGCCTATCGGTCAGTTCTGCTGGGAACACCGGCCAATCGCGCCGAATGTTTTGTGAACACCATGCTGCGGAGCCAGCAATATTTTGACTACGCGCGGGTTTCGCCGGGCGACACGGTCCTGAATTTCGGAGTTTTCGACGGATTTGAGCTTCCGGTCTTCGCGGCGCTGATGAAAGGCCGGGGCCGGCTCGTCAATATCGATCCGCTGGGCTACAGCTATCTTGCCCGGTCTGCCCGGACGGCCATGGAACAGTTTGAGGGGTTCGCCGAAATCTGGCCGTTTTGTGTGACGAACGAAGATGGTGTGTCCGATTTCCTGGAGTATGACGACGGGCAGGCGTCATCGCATCAATACTCGATGACACAAGAGGCGAAAGACCGGAACCCGGACAGCCTCCAGACCTACCCGACCCGGAAGATCACCACTCTGGTTGACGAGATCGCGCCGGACCGGATCGACCTGATGAAATTCGATGTGGAAGGCGCGGAGGAAATGATCCTGAAGGATATCGCGCCGATCATCGCCCGATTCCGCCCCAAGCTCGCCTTCAGCGTCTATCACGCAACCCGGCATCTCTGGGAAATGCCACTGGCGCTGATGGAGATGTGCGAGGGGTACGATTTCTATTTCGGCAGCTATTCGATGACCCGATACGAGTCGATCTTCTATTGCCTGCCGCGTTCCTGAGCGGTCAGCGCTGTCAAAGCTTCAGCTTGAAACCCTCGTGGCTGGCCGCGAATCCGAGATTCTCGTAGAACCGGATCGCATCCGTCCGGCTCTTGTCGCTGGTCAGCTGGATGATCCCGCAGCCGCGCTCCCTGCAGGTTTCAATCGCCCATTCCAGGAACTGCCGCCCGATGCCGCCGCCGCGTGCGGCCGAGGAAATCCGGACGGATTCGATCTGCCCGCGCCAGAGGCCCTGATGCGACAGGCCGGGCAGGAAGGTGATCTGCAGGGTGCCGGTCACCGTGCCGTCTTTCTCCGCGACCGCGAGGAGCTGGTTGGTGTCGGCGGAGATTGCGGCAAAGGCATCCCGGTAGCACGCGGCGACAGGCACGCTGGTATTCTCGCGCTCCCGGCCGAGCGCGTCGTCGGCGAGCATGGCGATGATGGCGGCAAGGTCGGCGTCGGTGGCGCGGCGGAAGGTCAGGGTCATCGGATCGGGCCCGGCTGAACAGGGAGGCCTTTTCTATAGCGCCCGGCCGTTTCCTGCGCGAGACATAAACCCCGTCCCTCGGCGCTGTCCGGTGTGCACCGCTCTGAGGAAAGGCGTTAGAACGCTGAATCCGGAGCTATTTTCCATCTCACACGATTGCCGCGGCGGCAGGGGCGACATAAACTCACGGTCTAATCCTTCGGGACACCGATGATCGATCCGTCCCGCCAAGAGTCCGCCGACAATGGCGGGGTCAAAAAAATGTCGGGGAATGGGAAACAGTCATGAAGATGCGTGCGGCCGTATTGCGGCAGTCCGGGGCGACGGCGCCTTTTGAAAAATCACGGCCGATTTCCGTCGAGGAAGTGGAGCTTTCGAAGCCGGAAGCGGGCGAGATCCTCGTCCGGGTAATCGGCGCCGGGCTCTGTCATTCCGACCTGTCGGTGATCAATGGCAACCGGCCGCGCCCGGTCCCGCTTGTGCTCGGCCACGAGGGCGCGGGCGAGGTGGTCGAAATAGGCCCCGGCATCCGCGACCTGAAGCCCGGCGATCCGGTTGTCTTCCAGTTCAGCGCCAATTGCGGCCGCTGCAGGCGCTGCCTCGAAGGCCGCCCGCAGATTTGTGAGGTCAATGCGGTGGCCCGGGCCAAGGGCGATCTGATGGGCGGCGGTCGCCGCCTGAAATCCGCGTCCGGCGAGTCCCTCGCGCACCATTCGGGTGTTTCCTGTTTCGCCGAATATGCCGTCATGGACCGGGGCAGCTGCGTCAAGGTGGATGACAGCATTCCGCTGGAGAAGGCGGCGATCTTCGGCTGCGCGGTGATGACCGGCGTGGGCGCGGTGCTGAACACGGCCCGGATCCGGCCCGGCGACAGTGTCGCCGTGATCGGTCTCGGCGGTGTCGGCCTGAACGGATTGCTCGGTGCAAAGGTGGCCGGCGCCGGGGCGATCATCGCCATCGACCTGAATGATGACCGGCTAGGCCTTGCCCGTCAGCTCGGCGCCACCCACACCTTCAACGCGAAGGACCCGACCCTGGCCGAGCAGGTCCGCGACCTGACACGTGGCGGCGTCGATTTCGCCTTCGATTTCGCCGGTGCCATTCCGGCCATGGAGACTGGCTACAGCCTGCTGCGCGCCGGCGGCGAGCTTGTCGTTGCGGGTCTCGCGCCTGCCGGCAGCACCTTCTCGTTCAGTCCGCCGGCGATGGTGTCGGACGAGAAGGCAATCCGCGGCAGTTACATGGGCGGCTGCGTGCCGGTGCGGGACATTCCGCGCTATATCGATCTCTACCAGCAGGGCCGGTTGCCGATCGACGCGCTGATCAGCCGGTCGGTCGGGTTCGACGATATCAACGAGGGATTTGACCGGCTCGCCGACGGATCGGCCATCCGGCAGATCCTGACGCCGCACGCGGCCTGAGGAGAAGCAGGCGGGCCGACGGCCGGATGCGCGAGATGACAGCCGCAACGGCATTCGCGTATCATCGCCGCATGTCCAGATTCCCGCATGCTTCGGAGGCGGATTGTGAGCCGTACCGATAACGAACGCCGGGCGCGCCGCCAGGCGCGGATCCGCGCCCGGGCCTTTTCCGGCAGCGAGCGGCGCAGCGACCGGTTACTGCGCCAGATGATCGATTCAACCGAGGAGGCCGAGGCTGAAGCAGGGCTCGGCCTGGCGGCCCGGGCGTCTCGCAAGCTGGGCCCCAAGGGACGGTTTCTCGCCGCGGCGACACTGATCGGGGCGATCATCACGGCGGTGACCGTCTATTACGAGCGCACTGCCCTCGAGACGGCCGTCCGCGCGGACTGGCAGGACGCGGCCCTGGTGGCGCAGGGGCACAAGCTCTATCGAGAAAACTGTGCCTTCTGTCACGGTGACGCGATGGAAGGGCAGGCGGGCTGGGACGGGGATTTTCCGTCCGGCAGCCGGCCGGCGCTGCCGCTGGACGGAAGCGCGCCGATCTGGCGGCTCAGCGACGACGATATCTTTGACGTGGTCAAGTATGGCGGCCAGCCCTTCTCGCCGCGCAGTTACAAGAACAACATGCCGAGCTTCGAAATTCAGCTCAAGGATGCCGGCATCTGGGCCGTCGTGGCGTTTCTGAAAAGTCGCTGGCCCGAGGATGTCCGGCAGCGTCAGGCGGAGGCAGCGGAAATGCGTACCAGCGGCGGTTAGCTCAGGCCAGACCGGCGGCTTTCAGGCGTTTTTCAAGTGCCTGAAGCCGGGATTTCTTGCTTGCCGAGGCGTCGCCGTCCGCCAGATAGGTTTCCAGAAAATCCGGTTTCTTCATGAAGTCATGCGCGGATTTGCGCGCGATCGCGATGTTGGCGGATCCGACCAGGATCCCGTCGCCGATCATGTCGATCACGGTCAGGGCTTTCTTCGCCGTAGACCCGGCACGTCGTTCCAGCGTCTTGAAATAGTCGCTGCTCTCCAGCAGATCCGTCTGGATCTCTTCCAGGGCGCGGCAGATCCGGTCCTCGATACGGGGCGGAAACCCATTGGCCCTGGCATCCTTGAAGATCTTGCCGATAAAGCCGAGTTTCTCCTCCGTCGTCCCGTCCCGGCCGATGACGGCGCGGGAGAAATCCGGCTGGCCTACGATCGACGTGACATATTTCGAAAGGTAATCCGCACCTTTCTCGCTGATGGCGTTCTGGCGCACCTCCAGAGCCAGCTGGACTTTCTGGCCGACATCCAGACGCCCGCCCAGAAGAAGATCGATTGTCTCGTCGCTCAGCAGGGATGCTTCGCGTTTTTGCAGGGCAATGTCGCATTCCTCGCCCCCGAGGAACCCGTTGGGGTTCGAAAGGCGCTTGTGCAGTGCCCGGACCTCTTCCAGTTCCGTGCGCAGATCTCCGCGTGTCAGCTTTCCGCCCGCGTTCAGCGCCAGCGTCAGCTGTCGCAGCAGGACGTCCCGCGTTTCCGGGATATAGCCGGACTTCGCAAGCTTGTAGAAATTTTTCGCATTTGCCGGTTTGTCGGGGGCGTGAGACGGCTCGATGTCGCCGGTATAGAGCGCAAGGAGTTTTTCAATTTCCTCGGCTGCGGTCGGTAATTCGCCGTAGATGGCCTTGCCGACATTCGGGGCGCGGAGGATCTCGGCGATGATGGAATCGAAATGGCCGAAGGCTTCGAGGCCGGCAATGTCATGGCCGAGTTCATAGAGGCACTCAAACTTTTTGACCCAGTCGTTTATGCCGTCCAGCGTGGCAGTGAGCATGGCCCTGATCCGGAAGGCCTGCTCGTCTGGCGTCTCGCCTTTACGAAGCGCAACCACATCCGGAATATTCTCTCTCTCGAGCTTTTGCGCCGGCTCTTTCTCAAGCTTTTCCAGGGCGTCCTTATGCAGTTTGTCCGTGATCTCGTAGAGGCGCCGCACCCGCTCGCTGACAGGCATCTGGGTGCCTTTGACCTGCGCGATGGCGGCCTTCTGGACCGCCTGCATGAGCGTGGTTCCGGCGTCGCTGAAGGCGCGCTGATGCCGGTGGGAATGCAGCAACTCGGTTGGCGTAATTCGAACGGATTGGAGGTACCGGCCGGCGGCACGACCGATGGCGTCGCGGGACTTCCGCGAATAGAAGTCGGACACGTCCTCGCATATCGCGTCCTTGAAACTCTGCGCTTCTGCTTTTTGCGGGTCCATCATTCAATCTGCATGCCGGGATAAAAACACTCTGTATGCCGTCAAAAAACAATATTTGGTTAATTCCATCGATTCTACAGCTGTTATCCACGGAATTCGACGACGGATACGGGTCAATTCTACAACGCGGAATAGCATATGCATGTGGCATAGAACACTACTTGGACCATTTTCTACATGACTCGCCTCAATCCTGGTTTTGCCGGGCATATTCATACAGAGAAATGGCCGTTGCCGCCGAAACGTTCAGGGTCGCGACCGGGCCGGACGTGGGCAGCCGGACGAGCATGTCGCAATGTTCGCGGGTCAACCGTCTGAGACCGCTTCCTTCCGCTCCCATCACGATCGCGATCCGGCCCTTGAGGTCGACGCTTTCAAGCGCCCCGCGGGCATCGCCATCAAGTCCGACGCACCAGAACCCGGCATCGCGCAACTGATCCATGGCCCTGCTCAGATTTGTGATATGGACCAGATCAATCGCATCCAGCGCGCCGGAGGCCGCTTTCGCCAGCGCGCCTGTCGTCGGTGCGGCATTGCGGTCGGGGGCAATGACGGCGCGGGCGCCGAAGGCGGAGGCCGAGCGCAGCACCGCTCCGACATTGTGCGGGTCCGTGACCTGATCGAGCAGCACCAGCAGGCAGCGCTCTCCGGCATCCTCGATAACGTCCTCGATCGCCACGTCGGGGAGGGGCAGGACTTCGGCAACCACCCCCTGATGCACAGCGTCCGGGCCGGCGAGAGTGTCGAGGATGTCTTTCTCGACGATTCGCGGCGCGGGAATTTCGGCTCTGCGCGAGTCGGCCAGTTTATCCAGGCATTGTCCAAGTTCCGACTCGGACCGGGCCGTGCAAAGCAGGCCTGTTATCCGGCGTTTGTCATTCTGCAGGCCCATGGACACGGCATGCCAGCCCCATAACAGATCCCGCCCCGGTGGCTTCGATGGCGGCTTGCCGCGGCGTTTGCCACCGGCGGATGGGCGGGATTGGGGTTTTGCCATGGCGACGACCTCATGACCGGATTGCTCCGGAATGTTGCGTGACGGAAATCGGCTGCATTCATTCAAATGCCGCCGCTCCCGCTTTTGACATGTTTTTTCACGTTGACAAACAGAGACTATTTCTCATATTTCGCTCTCCCTTCCAACGCGGATCCCCGACGGAGCGCCCAGCGGTCCCCGGAAACTGTGTAAGGGAACCCGGTGGGGTGCCCGAGTGGCTAAAGGGGACGGGCTGTAAACCCGTTGGCTATGCCTACGTTGGTTCGAATCCAACCCCCACCACCATCCTGCTTCCGCTGCCGGACTCCGGTATGGATGCAGGATACGAGACTATAGAGGTTGGTCGGTGTTCGGGGCAGTTGTCGCGGGCACCGCCGTGGTGTGCGATGTGCTCGGCGGGTGTAGCTCAATGGTAGAGCAGCAGCCTTCCAAGCTGAATACGAGGGTTCGATTCCCTTCACCCGCTCCATCGCACGGGCGCCGCGGTCTGGCCAAGCAGAGGGATCAATTTGGGTCGTGATCGGTGCTGCGTGCCGGCATGACCGCCAAATCAAGCAGGAACACGTGCGCGATGGCGAAGGAAAAGTTTCAGCGGAACAAGCCGCACTGCAACATTGGCACGATCGGCCACGTTGACCACGGCAAGACGTCCTTGACGGCGGCGATCACCAAGGTGCTGGCGGAAGCCGGCGGTGCGAGCTTCACGGCTTATGACCAGATCGACAAGGCCCCGGAGGAGCGTGCTCGTGGTATCACGATCTCGACGGCGCACGTTGAGTACGAGACGGCAGCGCGTCACTATGCGCACGTCGACTGCCCGGGCCATGCCGATTATGTGAAGAACATGATCACGGGTGCGGCGCAGATGGACGGCGCGATCCTGGTTGTGTCGGCGGCCGACGGCCCGATGCCGCAGACCCGCGAGCACATCCTTCTGGCCCGC
>NZ_JAVJNX010000002.1:0-32253 GCF_040217065.1 Nisaea sp. | reverse complement strand
CCCCGTATTTCGTCCCGTGCTTGACGCAGGCGACGGTCAGCTGATCCAGCTCGACCGGGCGCGCGTCCCGGCTTAGCGATGGCGGCCCGTCGCGCAACAAGGCGCGCGCCCTTTCCAGCGTGTTGTTGAGAAACGGAAGGTCGATCGCATGCGGAAACGCCTCGATCACCCGCACCGCCTCCGCATAATTGCCGGTATTGACGCGGATTCGCGACAGTCGCGCCAGGGCCGAGCCGAAGAAATTCGCTTGATTTTTGCTCAGGGATGGCCCGCATGCTTTCAGCGAAAGCGAGAAAATCCGTTCAAATATTTCGGCCGCTCGCTCGAATTCTCCACGGACGGATAGCACCCTCGCCAGCGATTCCAGGATGGTCATCTTGAGCCCGAGGGTATCGTCTCTCACAGCCTCCAGGAGGGTTTCGAGTAGTCGCAACGCCTCGTCAAGCCGGCCGGTTTCAATCAACAGGGAGGAAAGCCGGTGGGCCAGACCGTGATCTTCCGGATTGACCTCGCGGAGAGCGCGCATATGTCTGAGCGCAGCCTCGGAGTCACGCTCCAAATGGCTGATGCCAGCGTCCCGGCGAACGCCCTTCCAATCCATATAGTGCTTAATCAGGACTCTGCGGAGATCGTACGTATCTTCATTGGCCCCAGCATCCAGCAGGCGTCGTTCCGCGTCCCGCACCGCGTCCGGGTTCCCCTCGAGAATTCTATCGGCTAGCGACATTACCGGGCGGAAGTCAGGGAGCGGACATGAAGTAAGGGCACAGCCGAAGATCCAGACGCAATGAAAGCGGCGACGACTTTCTACCGTCGAACGATTCGACCTCTATCACACGCACTTTGTCTTCTCCAGAGACGTTTCCCGAGAATGCGGGGCCCGGCATCATCGGACGGTTCGGCCTGAAACGCCAAAGGCCCCGCCTGAGCGGGGCCTTTGTGTTCTGATGTCTTTTCGATGCCTCAGCCAGCGAGCGCCGCGAGCAGCAGCAGCGCCACGATATTGGCGATCTTGATCATCGGGTTCACGGCCGGTCCGGCAGTGTCCTTGTAGGGATCACCGACCGTATCGCCGGTCACCGCAGCCTTGTGAGCTTCCGAGCCCTTGCCGCCGTGATGGCCGTCTTCGATATACTTCTTCGCATTGTCCCAGGCACCGCCGCCGGCGGTCATGGAGATGGCGACGAAGATACCGGTGACGATGGTCCCCAGCAGCATGGCGCCGACCGCGGTAAAGGCCGCGCCCTGCCCGCCGATGGCGTTGAACACGAAATAGACCACGATCGGGGCAAGCACCGGCAGCAGCGAGGGAATGATCATTTCCCGAATGGCCGCCTTGGTCAGCATGTCGACCGCACGGCCATATTCCGGCTTCTCCGTGCCTTTCATGATCCCGGGATGCTCACGGAACTGGCGGCGGACTTCCTCGACGACCGCACCGCCGGCCCGACCGACCGCCTGCATGCCGAGCGCACCGAAGAGGTACGGCATCAGACCGCCGATGAAGAGCCCGACCACCACGTAGGGATCCTGCAGCTCGAACGTGACGTTCAGATCCGGGAAATAGTGGGCGAGATCCTCTGTGAAGGCCGCAAACAGCACCAGCGCCGCAAGACCGGCCGAACCGATCGCGTAGCCCTTGGTCACCGCCTTGGTGGTATTGCCGACGGCATCCAGGGCGTCTGTTGTGACACGCACCTCAGCCGGCAGATCCGCCATTTCGGCAATGCCGCCGGCATTGTCCGTCACCGGACCATAGGCATCGAGAGCCACGACCATGCCGGCCAGCGCCAGCATCGTGGTTGCGGCAATGCCGATACCGTAGACCCCGGCCAGAAGATGCGCCGCGATGATACCGCCCGAGATGATCAGAGCTGGCAGCGCTGTCGCCTCCATCGAGACGGCAAGCCCCTGGATCACGTTGGTACCGTGTCCGGTCTCGGAGGATTTGGCGATGGACCGCACCGGACGGTACTCCGTCGAGGTGTAATATTCGGTCACCCAGACGATCAGACCGGTGACGACGAGACCGACGATCACGCAGCCGAAGAGTGTCGTGCCGGTGACTTCCAGCCCGTTCTTCATGGCCAGGCCAGTGTCCCAGCCAAGCGTCTGGCTGATGACGCCGCCGATCAGAATGGCTGACAGAACAGCGCTGACGGTGAGGCCCTTGTAGAGAGCCTTCATGATCTTCATGTCCGAACCGAGCCGGACAAAGAATGCCCCGACAACGGATGCCAGGATGCAGACCGCGCCGATCAGCAGCGGGAAGGTCAGCATCATGTTCATGGTTTCGCCGGTGAAAAAGATTGCCGACAGCAGCATGGTGGCCACGACGGTCACGGCGTAGGTTTCAAACAGGTCCGCCGCCATGCCGGCACAGTCACCGACATTGTCGCCGACATTGTCCGCGATCACGGCCGGGTTGCGGGGATCATCCTCCGGGATACCGGCTTCGACCTTCCCCACCAGATCGGCACCGACATCGGCGCCCTTGGTGAAGATGCCGCCTCCGAGGCGGGCGAAAATCGAGATCAGGGACGCGCCGAAACTAAGGGCCACAAGCGCTTCCAGAATATGCCGCAGGCCCGCGTCTGTTCCGCCGTCGTAGATCTTGATGAGGACTGCATAATATCCGGCCACACCGAGCAGGCCGAGACCAACAACAAGCATCCCGGTGATCGCGCCTGACTTGAAAGCGATGTTGAGCGCCGGCGCCATGCCGACGGTCGCCGCCTGTGCTGTCCGGACGTTCGCCCGCACGGAGACATGCATGCCGATATAGCCTGCGGCACCGGACAGGACCGCCCCGATGACGAAGCCGACCGCGACGGTCAGGCCGAGCGTCAGGCCGAGAATGACTGTAACGACAATGCCGACGATACCGATGGTCGTGTATTGACGGTTGAGATATGCCGCTGCGCCCTCCTGGATCGCGCCGGCAATTTCCTGCATCCGCGCCGACCCCGCATCAGCGGCCAGCACGGATCGGATAGCCCATAGCCCATAGAGCAAGGCCGCCACCCCGCAAAGGATGACAAACGCCAAAGTTCCGCTCATATCGGAAACCCTTCTTTCTTCTTGTGCACATTTCCTCCCAGCAGGGCCCGGTCTTTGCGCCGGGCTCCGGCTGGTACGTCCAATCGAAGGGTGATAAAGGCAGACAGCGGATAATAGTGCGCCGGTCCCCGCCCCACCTTTCGAAGATGTTGAAACCGTAGCAAAAAATCTAAGGCTGTAAAGCGAGTCTAACTGAAGACGAAATTACATCTGCGGAGTCTGCACGCTGTCCCGCAAACGCCAGAGCGCGAACGCGATGACTGCCGTCGCCACCCCGAGAAGCGGCAACACACCGTAATTTACCGCATTCCAGCCATAGGCATTCAGCAATGCACCGGACGCGAAGGACGAGGCGGTAACGGTTCCAAAGACTAGGAAATCGTTCAGGCCCTGCACTTTTGCCCGCTCTTCCGGCGTGTGACATTCCGCCAGCAGCGATGTGCCGCCGACGAACATGAAATTCCATCCAAGACCGAGCAGGACAAGCCCGAACCAGAAGTGCTCGATTTCGATTCCGCTGACGTTGACAACAACGGCACCAGTCAGGATCACTGCGCCGGTCAGCATGACCTGCCGGACACCGAATCGCTGGATCAGCGAGCCGGTGAAGAAGGACGGCGCATACATCGCAAGAACGTGCCACTGGATGACGAAGGCCGCATCGCGGAATTCATACCCGCACCCGACAATCGCAAGCGGCGTGGCCGTCATGACGAAACTCATGACGCCGTAGCCGATCATTGCTCCGATCGCCGCCACCAGGAAAGTCGGCTGGCGCACGATCACCGAGAGCGGCCGGACATGGACCCCTTCAACAGGCTGCGCCGGCGGCGGAATACGAACGAAATAAAGAAACGCGTAGGACAGTGCCTGGACACAGGCGACCACGATGAAACAGCCCGCGTAAACCACGGGCGAAAACAGGTCAAACGACCATTTCGAGAGTTCCGGTCCGACAATTGCTGCGAAGACGCCGCCGGCAAGAACCAGAGAGATCGCCTTGCTGCGAAAGGCCGGACTGGCGGTATCCGCCGCCGCGTGCCGGTAGAAAACGGCAAAGCCCTGGAAACAGCCGATCATCATCGACCCGACCACAAAGATCGCGAAACTCCGTTCGAAAATCCCGTGGAACGCGGTCAGGGCGCCCAGGATGCCGATCGCGATTCCGAGAGCAAACCCGCCGCGGCGTCCGATCCGGCGCATCAGGAACGATGCAGGCAATGTCGTCGCCATGGTTGCGGAAAACTGCAATGCCAGCGGTACCGTCGACCAGGCCGGATCGGAGGCAAGCTGCTGCCCGACGAGTGCGGTCACGGTCATGTTGACGGACATGCCGGTCATGGCGAGCGCCTGACAGACCGCCAACAGAGCGACATTGCGAACGGTCGGATCGCGTTCCTCGATAGCCGAGCTGGTCATGATCTTTGCAGTCCAAAGAAATGGGGACCGTCTGGTAGCACGCCTACCGGCAAGCGGCCAGATCAGGCAGGCATGCCAGCGTCACGCATCACTGCAATGGCCGTTCGAAGACATTCTGGAAGAGAAGCTCGACGACGACCCCCTTGCCAACGATCTCCTCGATTTTCGCAAGGAGACGCTCCTTCAGGAAGGCGCGGTCGTTCACCCCGGGCCTGATCTCCAGCGAAGAAAGCGCATGCACATATTTCAGGATGGCATCAATGATCCGGACCTTCTTGAGGTTCACCAGTTCGAAATCCTCTCCCGGGCGAACCTCGATCAGCATATGCAGCACCAGAAAACGATCCACCTGACCGTCCCGGAAAATTGGAATGCTCAGCGGCTCGAGATCGATCAACTGGGTCACGGCCGGCCGCTCCACGACCGTTTCGTCGCGCGGCGGCACCTCCTTGCCCAGCATTTCCAGCACGACGGGCGGAAGCAATCCCGGCGCGAACATCGAAACGCCGAACACACCGCCGCCGGCAAGTACGAGCAACAGGACAAGGATTACGACTATTTTCATGGCGTCATTTAACCCGCGTGTCACGCATGGGTATAGCCCCGCCGGTCCAGCACCATGATTTTTCCGCTCTCATCCAGCAAATCGACATCCCCGCCGGAGGTCATCCGGCCAATCCGAGTGACCGGGATACCAATCCTGCCGGCAAGACCCGCAATGGCGGTGCGGGCCTTGTCCGGTGCCGTGAAGAGGAGTTCGTAATCGTCACCGCCCGTCACCAGGTCTTCAGCGCGGAAAGCACCGCTGTGAACAAGGTGGCGACCGGCGTCGGAGAAAGGGATCAGGCCAAGGTCGACTTCCGCACCGCACCCGGAGGCCTTGCAAAGGTGCCCCAGATCCTGGAGCACCCCGTCGGATACATCGAGCGCTGCGCTGACCAGACCAAGGAGAGCTTGCCCCAGAGCCGGGCGTGGCCGCGGCAGATGATAACGGTCGGCAAGAAAGGCGCGGTCGATTTCCGGCAGAGCGACGGTGCCGTCCTGGAGGACGGCCAGGCCAAGAAAGGCATCTCCGATGGTGCCGGAGACATAGATATCGTCGCCGGGCCGCGCACCGCCACGCATCAGGGCCTGGTCACCGGGCAGCCAACCGAAGGCTGTTATCGAAATCGACAGCGGTCCCGGGGTCGAGACACTGTCTCCCCCCAGCAGCCTGATGCCATATTCCGCGTGATCCTCGGCCTGCCCCTCGGCAAAGCGCTCGATCCAGGCCTCCGCATCGACCATATCGCGCGGCAAGGCCAGTGTGATCGTGTAGCCGTACGGATCCGCTCCCATGGCCGCGAGATCGGAGATATTGACCCTGAGAGCCTTGCGCGCGATGCGGTCCGGCGGATCATCCGCCAGGAAATGCACCCCGGAGACCAGCGCATCGGCCGTGACGGCCATGCGCATGCCATCTGGGGGTGTGACCAGCGCGGCATCGTCTCTGAGGCCCAGCGCGTCGCTCTGCCCTTCCACAAGGGGGACGAAGTACCGCGCGATACGCCCGAACTCGCCGAGCCCCGCCATCGGCCTATTCGCTCTCGGTGTCCGAGGGCGCAGCCCCCTTCTCACCCTCGCGCAGGGTGCGGGCGATCCGGTCCAGAACTCCATTGATGAAACCCGGCTCTTTATCGGAGAAAAATCCGTGCGCCACATCGACATACTCGGAGATCACGACCGCCGCCGGCACATCGCCATGCGTCAGCAGTTCATGCGCGCCGCATTCCAGGATATTCCGGACAATCGTCTCCAGCCGGTCAATCGCCCAGTCCTCGGACAATGCTCCCTCGATCAGCCGGTCGACCGTCTCCAGATCCGATGTAACGCCGGCCGTGAGCCTTTCGTAGAAGGCCGGGTCGGCCGGGCCGAAACTCTCATTCTCGTCGCCACCCGCCAGACGCAGTTCCTTGAACTCCGCGATGACCCGCGGCGCTGGAATACCGGTGATCGACATCTGGTAGAGGCTTTGTACCGCGGCAAGCCGCGCCGCAGTGCGGCGCTGACGTTCCGGGAGACGCTCTTTGGAACCTGTCATGTTTTTGCTCACTCGACACCAAAACGGCGCTTCAGCGCCACCAGTGCGAGGGCGGCACCCGCCGCATCCTTGCCCTTGTTTTTCTTGTCGACTGCCGCACGGGCCCATGCCTGATCCCGGTTTTCCACGGTCAGGATACCGTTGCCGATGGAAAGCCCCTTCCAAAGCGCCAGGTCCTGCAGGCCACGGGCACTTTCGCCGCAGACATAATCGTAATGGCTCGTCTCACCGCGGATGACACAGCCAAGCGCGACATAGCCTGCATAGGGCTCGCCGTCCGTGCGCTGCGCTGCAATGGCAATGGCGGCCGGAATTTCCAGCGCGCCCGGCACCTCGACCCTGTCGAATTCCACACCGGCTTCCTCGAGCGCCGCGATTGCGCCCTTCACCAGCTCGTCCGCGATATCCTCATAGAAACGCGCTTCGACAATCAGAATGCGGCTCATGCGCCGGCTCCCTCGTCCCCGGTTTTAACGCCGCGCCGCTCGACCATGCTCAGACCGTAGCCTTCAAGGCCGACGATGGTGCGGTCGTGGTTGCTCAGCAGAATCATCTCACGCACGCCAAGATCCAGCAGGATCTGCGCACCGACGCCGTAATCTCTCAACTCGTTCTCGGTCTTTTTGCCCTCGACCTCGGCCCGGAGCTTGCGGCGGACCCGGTCCGAAAGCGCTGTCGCGGACGGCTCCCGGATCAGGACAACGACGCCGGAGCCCTCTTCGCCGATCTGCCGCATGGCATTCTGCAGCTCGCCGCCGGCCCGGTTGCCCGTGCGGTCGCCGAGGACGTCTTCCATGATGCTCAGCGCATGCATGCGGACCAGCACCGGCGCGCCCTTGGTGATGTCCCCTTTCACCAGGGCTATATGTTCCGCATAGGTGATCTTGTTGACATAGACGATCATCCGCCAGTCGCCGCCATACTCGCTGTCGAGCGTGGTTTCAACGGAACGCTGCACGACGGACTCGGTCCGCCGGCGATATTCGATCAGATCGGCAATCGTGGCGACCTTGAGACCGTGAAACTGTGCGAACTGAACAAGATCGGGCAGCCGCGCCATGGTGCCGTCGTCATTCATGATCTCGCAGATCACCCCTGACGGATTGAGTCCGGCCATGCGTGCGATATCAACCACGGCTTCGGTATGTCCGGCGCGAACCAGAGTCCCACCGTCGCGGGCCATCAGCGGAAACACATGCCCCGGCGTGACAATATCGTCCCGCGCCGCCTTGGGATCGATGGCCACCTGGACGGTCCGGGCCCTGTCATGCGCCGAAATGCCGGTCGTCACGCCTTCCCGCGCCTCGATCGAGACGGTGAAGGCGGTTTCATGCCGGGTGCCGTTATTCGCCGCCATCAGGGGCAGACCGAGTTTCTCGATCCGTTCCCGCTCCATGGAGAGGCAGATCAGGCCGCGGCCATATTTCGCCATGAAATTGATCACATCCGGCGTCGCCATTTGTGCCGGGATGCAGAGATCGCCTTCGTTCTCCCGATCCTCATCATCGACAAGGATGAACATGCGTCCCTGACGCGCCTCCTCGACCACCTCTTCGATGGAGGAGAGTGCGGTGCGCAATATCTCGCCGAGCGCTTCAGCCGATTCAGTCATTCCGTGGTTCCCGGACGTCCAACAGGCGCGCAACATAGCGGGCAAGCATGTCGACTTCCATGTTCAAATGGTCCCCCGGCCCACGATCGCTCAATGTGGTCTCCTTCCAGGTGTGATCAATAATGTTCACGCCGAAGGTGTCCGCTGAAACTTCGTTTACCGTCAAAGAGATACCATCGAGCGTAACAGAGCCTTTCGGGGCAACGAATGCAGCCAGACCGGCGGCCGGCTTGAGCATCAACCGCCTGCTGTCTCCTTCCGGAACAATGGAGACAATCTCCGCAAGCCCGTCGACATGCCCGCTGACGATGTGCCCACCGAGCTCGTCCCCGACCTTGAGAGCCCGTTCAAGGTTGATCCGGGTGCCCTCTTTCCAGGCTCCCAGCCCGGTCTTGGAAAGCGTCTCCGCCGAGACATCGGCGGCGAACCAGCCCTCCCCCTTGTCGACAACGGTGAGACAGCAGCCGGAGCAGGCAATGGAGGCACCGAGCGCGACGCTCTCCATATCGAAACCGGCCGACACGGTCATGCGCGTATCGCCGCTTTTCTCGACACGGCGAACCGTACCGATATGTGTGATGATTCCTGTAAACATGGCCGTAACCTAGTTTCGACGACGGTAGGTTTCCACCAGATCTTCACCGACGGCACGGACATGACGCCGTTCGAACCTCGGCATGAATTCAAGCAGCTCGAGACCGAGATCCCGGACCGCGCTCACCCCGTCCCCTCCGATGATGGCCGGGGCCCGGAACCAGACCAGTTCGTCAACGCGCTCCTCGCGGACAAAAGTGCTGGCAAGCTCGCCGCCGGATTCAACCATCAGCCGGGTCACCCCCCGCTCCGAGAGCAGGGACAGGACGGCGTCGAGGTCGAGCCGCCCGTCCTTCACCGCCATTCCGCCAACGACATCGGCTCCCGCCGCTGAAAGGGCCTGTGCTTTCGGATCTTCCGCCGGGACTGCCGTGATCACTGTTGTCGGAATTTCACGGGCTGTCTCGACGACGCTCTGCTCCCTTGTCAGCCTCAGCCCCCCGTCGAGGATCACCCGGACCGGCGATCGGGACAGCAGTCCGGGCAATCGGCAGGTCAGCGCCGGATCGTCGGCCAGAACAGTCCCTATCCCGGTCATGATGGCATCGTGACTGGCGCGTATCTGATGCGACACCGCCCTGGCGCCCGCCCCGGTAATCCACTGACTGCGGCCGTTTGCCAGAGCCACCTTACCGTCAAGAGACGTCGCCAGCTTCAGGGTGACTAAAGGACGGTTTTTCCGGATACGGGTAAGGAAACCCTGATTGAGCTCCTCCGCCTCTTTCTCCAGAATGCCGGAAACCACCTCGATCCCGGCCTCGGTGAGCCGGGTGTGGCCGGTGCCGTCAACCCGGGGGTCCGGATCGCGCAGGGCATAGACTACCCTCGCCACGCCTGCCGCGATAAGCGCGTCCGCGCAGGGTGGCGATGCGCCGTGATGGGCACAGGGCTCCAGAGAGACATAGGCCGTCGCCCCGCGCGCCGCTGCACCGGCATCGGCAAGGGCCACGGGCTCGGCATGCGGCCGACCGCCCGGCTGGGTCCAGCCGCGACCGATAATGCGGCCGTCACGGACGATGACACACCCGACCGACGGGTTCGGCGCTACCTGACCAAGCCCGCGCCTGGCCAATGCCAGGGCGTGCCGCATAAACGAGGTATCTTGATCCATTGCTCCACGCTCCCGTCATGAAACCGGCCCGGAGGAAATCCCTCCGGGCATGATTTCCAGACGCCGGGCGGCGAGGACGGTCAGTCGTCGCCGTCGTGACTGATTTCTTCGACGAATTCCTCGAAGTCTTTGGCTTCACGGAAATTCTTGTAGACCGACGCAAACCGGACATAGGCCACCTGGTCCAGGTTCGCCAATGATTCCATGACCATCTGTCCGATCACTTCGGACGGAATTTCGGCCTCGCCCATGCTTTCGAGACGCCGGACGATGCTGGTCACCATGCGCTCGATCCGTTCAGGGTCGACCGGGCGTTTGCGCAACGCGATCTGGATCGACCGGACCAGCTTGTCCCGATCGAAGGGGGCCCGCTTGCCGGTTTTCTTGACCACTGACAGCTCGCGCAGCTGAACCCGTTCAAAGGTCGTGAAACGCGCCCCGCAGGCCGGGCAGAACCGGCGCCGCCGAATTGCCGCATAGTCTTCCGTCGGACGGGAGTCCTTCACCTGGGTATCGGTGTGGCCGCAAAACGGACAACGCATGGTCTTCCCCCTTCAATCAATCAACTGGCGGCGGGGCCTCCCCCGGCCGCATCGCCGGGTCTAGTAGATCGGGAACCGGTTACACAGCACCTGGACATGTTCCCTGACCTTCTGTTCGGTCAGCGAGCTGTCGTCCGGATTCTGCGCGACGGCGTCCAGCACGTCGCCGATCAGATTTCCGATTTCCTGAAACTCCGCCACGCCAAAGCCGCGCGTGGTCCCCGCCGGCGTGCCGAGACGCACCCCGGACGTGATCATCGGCTTTTCCGGGTCGAACGGAACACCGTTTTTGTTACATGTGATACTGGCGCGCTCAAGTGCAGCTTCCGCCACCTTGCCGGTCAGGCCCTTCGGACGCAGATCGACGAGCAGAACATGTGTGTCCGTCCCCCCTGACACGATATCCAGGCCACGCGCCTTCAGGACCTCGCCAAGCGCTTTCGCGTTTTCGACGACCTGGCGGGAATAGGTCTTGAATTCCGGTCTCAGCGCTTCGGCGAACGAGACCGCCTTAGCGGCGATCACATGCATCAGCGGACCACCCTGAAGTCCCGGGAATACTGCCGAATTGATCTTTTTACCGATCTCCGGATCATTCGACAGGATCATGCCGCCACGCGGGCCGCGCAGGGTCTTGTGTGTCGTGGTGGTAACCACATGGGCATGCGGCAGCGGACTCGGGTGCACGCCGCCGGCGACCAGACCTGCAAAATGCGCCATATCAACGTGGAAATAAGCACCAACAGAATCCGCGATCTCACGGAAGCGTTTGAAATCGATCTCACGTGGGTAGGCGGAGCCGCCCGCGATGATCATTGCCGGCTTGTGTTCCTCGGCCAGCGCCTTGACCTGATCGAAATCGATCAGCGCATCTTCCTTGCGGACACCGTACTGAACCGCCTTGAACCACTTTCCGGAGAGGTTCGGCGGAGCGCCGTGGGTCAGGTGACCGCCGGCAGCAAGAGACAGGCCCATGACCGTGTCGCCCGGCTTGACCAGCGCCAGCATAACGGCCTGGTTTGCCTGAGCGCCTGAATGCGGCTGCACATTGGCAAAACTGCAATCGAACAGCTTGCAGGCCCGCTCGATGGCCAGAGCCTCCGCCTTGTCGACAAATTCACAGCCGCCGTAATAGCGCCGGCCGGGATATCCTTCGGCATATTTGTTGGTCAGAACAGAGCCCTGCGCTTCCAGTACAGCGCGGGACACGATGTTCTCCGAGGCGATCAGTTCGATCTGGTCCTTCTGGCGCGCCAGCTCCTCGCTGATCGCGCCATAAATGGCGGGATCGCTCTCTGACAAGGGCGTCGCGAAGAAGGGGGTACCCGTTGTGTTCGTTTCAAAGGCGGACATCACAGCTCCTGTTCGTATCCCGCAATGCAACGTGGCCTACTCGGTCAGACATCGCAGTGCAAGGACGTGATTTACGTGCTCTCGGCAAATCCGAGTTTGTCGACGCGACGTTGGTGCCGACCGCCTTCGAATTCTGTTGCGAGAAAGACATCAACACAGTCTTTCGCGACTTCCTCGCCGATAAGCCGCGCGCCGAGCGCAAGAACGTTGGCGTCATTGTGCAACCTGCAGAGACGCGCGGAGGTGGTGTCGTGGCAAAGCCCCGCACGCACCCAGTCATGCCGGTTGGCCGCAATGCTGATTCCAATCCCTGTGCCGCACACGACAATCCCGCGGGACGCCTTGCCGTCTTTGAGAACTTGCGCAACCGCCGCGCCGAAATCCGGGTAATCGACAGACTCTGTTCCGTCCGTGCCGACGTCGATGATATCGCAGCCCTTTTCTTCGAGGTGAGCGCGCAATACTTGCTTTAGGGGAAATCCGGCATGATCCGAACCGATCACGATCACGTTATCTGTCATTACCTGTCAGGCTCTTTGTTACAACAAGTGGGCCACCCACTATATACGCGGTGCGATTAGCAGCGAACCACTAATTGCGTGCCGACCATCACTCTGATACGCGCAAGATTACTGACTCGCGCCATAAAATATTCACTGACAGAATTTGACCGCGTATTCCAAAAAGAGTTTGTTTTCGAGAATCAGCGGAATTCACTGCCTTTGAATTCAGGATTTGAAAATCTGAACGCTGCATTAATTCTTGACAACTACTTCGCCCGGGACAATGTTCCGGGGATACCCCAATCAAAATAATGTTCAATATCGGATCTAGAAATGACCGAAGAAACCCGTGAAGACAATCTGGACTCTTCTGAACTACTCCGTATGACCACGGATGTTGTATCCGCTTATCTCGGAAATAACACTGTGGCCGCGTCGCAGATTTCAGAGGTCATCAGCACCGTCCACGAAGCACTTACACACCTTAATACTGAGGTTAACGAACCAGTCGTAGAGCCAGCAAAGCCGGCTGTGCCGATCCGTCGTTCGATTACCCCTGACTACATCGTGTGTCTTGAAGACGGTAAACGTCTCAAGATGCTGAAGCGCCATCTCCGGACGACCTACAACCTGACCCCGGAAGAATATCGCGCGAAGTGGGGGCTGCCGGCCGATTACCCGATGGTCGCACCGAATTATGCGGCTCAGCGGTCCGAATTCGCCAAGAAGATCGGTCTGGGACGCAACGCCGTGAAACGCGGCGGACGCAAGCGGAAAGCCGTCTGATCTCGAAGGCCTTTGTGAGATAAAGCGCCGGAATGCTCCGGCGCTTTATCTTTTTTTGCCAGGCACTTTGAATAATCAGACAAGTTTTCCACGGCCGCGCGGCTGCGTTTGCGATTTCTTATCAATGACATATTTCAGCTTGCGCAATACTGCGTGCTTCAGGCCGGCTTCGCCGCTGGCCGGATCACCGACAATTGACACCTCGACCATACTCGCCGGATCGAATGCACTGACCTTCACGTAATTCCCGGAATGCAGGAATTCGATTATTACGCTGTGCTCGTTCAACTTTCGCGCCATCTTACTTCCCGGCGGTAGAATACAGTCTCGCCTTTGCCGCAGAACGGCAACAATGCCGCAACGGAAATTTGAAGCTGCAACCGCATCGGCGTATATACCTCTGCAACAGATTCAGCAACTTTGGGAGTCTCCCCATGTCCGTCCAACCCGTTGTCGACGCCGCCAAGCCGGCAGGAGCCTCACGGCCACAGTTCGACTGGGAAGATCCGCTCCTTCTCGAACTTGAGCTGACCGAGGAAGAGCGGATGATCCGCGACGCCGCCCGTGCCTATTGCCAGGACAAACTGATGCCGCGGGTCCAGGGGGCCTTCCGGGACGAAGTCTTCCATCGTGAAATCATGAGCGAAATGGGCGAGCTGGGTTTCCTCGGCTGCACCATTGATGGCTACGGCTGCGCCGGTGTGAACCATGTCTGCTACGGTCTGATCGCCCGTGAAGTGGAACGGGTCGACAGCGGCTACCGCTCGGCCATGAGCGTGCAGTCCAGCCTGGTCATGCACCCGATCTATGCCTATGGCAGTGAAGAGCAGAAACAGAAATACCTGCCCAAGCTCGCGACAGGCGAGTGGGTCGGCTGCTTTGGCCTGACCGAGCCCGACCACGGCTCCGATCCGGGCGGCATGGTGACCCGGGCGAAAGGCGTCCAGGGCGGCTATCTGCTCAACGGCGCGAAGATGTGGATCACCAACTCCCCGATCGCCGACGTCTTTGTCGTCTGGGCCAAGACCGATGACGGCCAGATCCGCGGCTTCGTCCTGGAAAAGGGCATGAAGGGTCTGACTGCGCCGAAGATCGAGGGCAAGTTCTCCCTGCGCGCCTCCGTCACCGGCGAGATCGTCATGGACAATGTCGAAATTCCGGAAGAGAACATGCTGCCGAACGTTTCCGGTCTGAAAGGCCCGTTCGGTTGCCTCAACAAGGCGCGCTTCGGCATTTCATGGGGCGCTATCGGCGCTGCCGAGTTCTGCTGGCACCAGGCCCGCCAATACACCATGGATCGCAAGCAGTTCGGCCGACCGCTCGCCGCCAATCAGCTGATCCAGAAGAAGCTCGCCGACATGCAGACGGAGATCACTCTCGGCCTGCACGGTGCCCTGCGGCTCGGACGGATGATGGATTCAGGCAACGGCGCGCCGGAAGCGATTTCGCTGATGAAGCGGAACAATTGCGGCAAGTCTCTGGATATTGCCCGCGTTGCCCGCGACATGCATGGCGGCAACGGCGTTTCCGACGAATATCATGTGATCCGTCACGTGATGAACCTGGAAGCCGTGAACACCTACGAGGGCACCCACGATGTGCACGCGCTGATCCTCGGCCGGGCCCAGACCGGGCTGCAGGCCTTCACCGGCGCCTAAGAAGACTATCTGCAGAGACAAACAGAGGCGGCGGCGTCCTTCGGGCGCCGCCGTTTGCGTTCCTATTTCTTCATCTTGGCGCAGGCCGCGGAAATCGCCGCCATCTGCGGATCGTTCAACGGCTGGCCATTATATTCAAGCCGCCCGGACATGATGTCGTACTCAATCGTGCCTATCCCGGATTCGCCGGCGACACCGTCAGGCAAGGCAAAAAGCTCGGCCACATCAAGCGTGAGCGGAATGGTGATCTTCGTCGGCGCTTCAATAATGACCGATCCCGGCAGATCGGCTCCGACGACCGGCCGCCCCATGGCATCGACACCCGGCTTGTAGTCGACATCCGGCGCCGGCTGGTGGGCAACGATCCGCGCACAGTCCTTCTTCGAGACCTCGATCCCCTCCGGATCCTCGGCCCGCGAGACCCCCGGACGGCCGATCATGAGGCAAAGACTTGCTGCCACAATGAACAGGAAAGGCACCTTGAACTTTCCGCAAAAGAACATGTTCATGTCTTTATCCCCCCTCAACGCGACGTTTGATAACAAGAACCTGCTGAAATTCGTCATCATTTGACCCGAGTGCAAAAAAATTGGTGACGCCCTCACCAACATGTCATATGTTCACCGTCCAAGAAAAAAAAGAACAAGTCCGAGCCGCGAATTTGGCCCGAGTTTAGGGAGGAAGCGAACCACGGCAATCTAACGCCGTGGTCGAATCATAAAAAAAAATTCGCCCGGCAAGATCTTAAATGATCTTGCCGTTTTTCTTTGAACACCCTTCTGCCATCCAACCTTGATCTCTACCAGCCCTTGATCGCTTCCCGGAAGGAGAAGAGGTTGGCGGAAATCACGTAATTCACCAGGATTGTGCCAAGCAGTGCCGCAATCGTGGCTCCCAGGGCTTTCTTCCAGAGATGTGGCCGCCGCGGTGCGCTGGCTGCATGGCCCTCCTCGGGCTCTTCCACGGCGCGCACGCCGATCGGCAGCGCCATCAGGAAGAACCACCACCAGAGCAGCAGATACACGACAATGATCGAGACCCAGTCATTCATGGTCCGGCGCTCCGCCTAGATTTGTTCAAGCTCGACCAGCGTGCCGGCAAAGTCTTTCGGATGCAGAAACAGAACCGGCTTTCCGTGTGCGCCGATCTTCGGCTCGCCATCGCCTAGCACCCGGGCGCCCTCGGCTTTCAATCGATCACGCGCAGCCAGGATGTCATCGACCTCATAACAGACATGGTGCATCCCGCCGGACGGGTTCTTTTCAAGGAATGCGGCAATCGGAGAGGACTCACCGAGCGGATACAACAGCTCGATCTTCGTGTTCGGCAGTTCGACAAAGGCAACCGTCACGCCATGCTCGGGCAGATCCTGGGGCGCACTGACGCGGCCCCCCAGGGCGCCGCGATAGGTCGCGGACGCGGCTTCCAGGTCCGGCACCGCGATGGCAACATGGTTCAACCGGCCGATCATGTGTCTCTCTCCGTGTTGTTGCTCAGACCCGCAATACATGAACGGTCGTGATCGGACGCTTACCGTACTCGGCTCGCACGACCCGTCGTATCGCCCAGCGGACCGCTTCTCCGACCTCGTCGTCCTTTGCTCTCACCTTTTTGCCGAGAGCACCGACCGTCTCCCATATGAGATCTTTTGCCGTGTCACTCAATGCGTCAATTTCGCCCTCCTCGGCAATGCCGTTGAAGGTCAGGACCGGATCGCCCTGTATTTGATCCTTGGCATTCATCAGCACGGTCGCCGAAACCGTCCCGTTGAAGAGCATCTTCCGCCGGTCGCCGATCACGCTCGATTCAAGAGGAATGATGCGCCCGCCATCGACCGTCAGAGCACCGGTCGGCACCCAGCCGATGATCTCCACCTTGCCTTCTTCCAGACGGATCAGACTGCCATTGCCCGGCACGATGGCCTCAGGCACCTGGCACTCACGCGCAAGCCGGGCATGCGCCTCAAGATGGCGCGGACTGCCATGCACCGGCACGGCGATCTTTGGGCGGATATACTGGTACATTTCGACCAGCTCCTCCCGCGCAGGATGGCCGGAGACGTGGACATGGTGGTCCCGCTCGGTAACAACCTCGATACCACGCGCCACGAGCCGGCTCTGGACCCGGCCGATCGCGGTCTCGTTACCGGGTATTTCCCGCGACGAGAAGACCACGACGTCACCACGCTCGAGGGTGATTTCCGGATGCGCGTTCTCGGCAATGCGGGCAAGTGCGGCCCGGGATTCGCCCTGCGAGCCGGTACAGATTAGCACCAGCTTGTCGCGCGGAATGAAGCCCGCGTCCTTCTCCGAGAGGAATTCGGG
Source organism: Nisaea sp. (assembly GCF_040217065.1). Classification (GTDB taxonomy): domain Bacteria; phylum Pseudomonadota; class Alphaproteobacteria; order Thalassobaculales; family Thalassobaculaceae; genus Nisaea. The sequence goes on along the minus strand of NZ_JAVJNX010000002.1, from coordinate 15,211 downwards.
GATGTCGCGCAGATAGCCGTTCTGCAGCGACGCCTCGTACATCTTCCAGAGCGAGCGTCCGACCAGCGCGACGTTGCGTCCGGCAGCAGCGGCAGCGGCCGAAATATTGGCCAGCCGGCCGACATTCGAGGCAAAGCAGGTGATGGCAATGCGCTGATCGTGCTGCCGGAACAGCTCGGCGAGAGAGGCGGTCAGGCTGGCCTCGGAGCCGGAACGCCCTGGATCCAGCACATTCGTCGAATCGCCGATCAGGGCGAGCACACCTTCGTCGCCGACCGCACGCAGTGCATCGATGTCGCTGGTCTGGCCGATCACCGGGTCAGGGTCGAATTTCCAGTCGCCGGTATGCATCACGGTGCCGCCGCCGCACCGAATGACCAGCCCGTTCGATTCCGGGATGGAATGCGTCAGTGTGATCAGCTCGAGCTCAAACGGGCCGAGGACAAAATTGGCCGAGAGGTCGACCTCGATCAGCTCGACCTGCTCCAGGATCCCTGCCTCGACAAGTTTCCGCCGGATCAGTGTCGCCGTGAAGGGCGTCGCATAGATCGGGCAGCGCAGACGCGGCCAGAGATGGGGAATGGCGCCGATATGGTCTTCATGGCCGTGGGTGACGACCAGCCCGACCAGGTCCTTTCGGCGTTTTTCGATGAATTCAGGGTCTGGCAGCAGGACATCGATGCCGGGCATCGTATCGTCGCCGAAGGAGATCCCGAGATCCACCATCAGCCATTTGCCGCCATAATGGTAGAGATTGAGATTCATGCCGATTTCGTCACTGCCGCCGAGCGGCAGAAACAGGAAATCCTCATCCGTGATCTTTGGTGCGGCGCTCATCGCGTCTTGTTCCGCTCATGGATCAACAGCAGGCCGCGCAGCGTGATCGCCTCGTCAACATGTTCAATAACTGGCGTGCAGTCGGCAAAGATCGCCGCAAGCCCGCCCGTTCCAATAACCGTCATATCTGTTCCGTATTCTGCTTTGATGCGGGATACCAGTCCTTCGATCAGGCCGATATATCCCCAAAATATTCCTGAGTGCATCGCACTCACCGTCGATTTTCCGATCACGCGCACGGGGCTGTTCGTCCCTTTCTCCGGCATTTCGGGCGGCCGGATAGCGATTCTCGGCAATTGCGCCGCCGCACGGTAAAGTGCGTCGAGCGAAAGATTGATTCCCGGCGCGATGATGCCGCCGGCATAGCCGCCATCAGCCTCCACCACGTCGAAAGTCGTCGCGGTGCCGAAATCGATGACGATCAGCGCGCCCTCATAGGCGGCATGGGCGGCAATGGCGTTTACCAGCCGATCGGCACCGACTTCTGTCGGTCTGTCGATCCGGATCTGGATCCCGAGATCCACACCCTTGCGTCCCACGACCATGGGCTCCGCATGAAAATACTTCCGGCACAGGGTCTCCAGATTGAAAAGCACCTCCGGTACAACCGTCGCAATCACCGCTTCGGCTATATCGCTTCGGTCAATCCCTTCGAGCGCCATCAGCTGGGTCAGCCAGACGGCATATTCGTCCGCTGTGCGCGCGACATTGGTCGAAGCCCTCCAGGAGCCCCGCTTCTCTTTCCCGGAGAAGACTGCAAATACTGTGTTCGTATTTCCGCAATCAATCGTCAGCAGCATCAGTCATCCTCCGCAAGCCGCACGTCTCCGGCGGAAATTCTATGCACGACACCGTCGTCCGCGACGACGATCATCGCCCCGTCGGCTTCGATCCCGTCGTAGCGTCCGGATATCGACTGCTCCCCGTTCGCGACAGAAACCGTCCGGCCGATCCAGCGAGATCGAACCGTCCAGGCTTCCCTGATCGGCGAAAAGCCCTCCGAACACCAGAGCGCGTAGCGCACGGACAGCGCTTTCAGATAGTGATCCAGCAGTCCTTCGACCGTGACCGGTACGGCAAGATGATCGGCAAGAGCCGTCGTCGGATACCGGACCGCGCCCGGCGCGTGGGCGAGATTGATGCCGACCCCGAGCAAAGCGACAAAACTCGCGCCCCTTGCCAGGGTCTCCGTCAGTATACCGGAGATCTTGGCACCGCCGAGCAGGACATCATTCGGCCATTTCAGGACCAGGTCCGCATCGGGCGACAATCCGGCGACAGTATCGTGAACCGCAAGAGAGGCGACGAAGGAAAGTTCCTGCAGGCGACCGAGCGGTAATCCCGGGTCCAGCAGCGCCGTCGTGTAGAGATTCCCTTCCGGAGACTGCCAGGCGCGGCCGAGGCGCCCCCGTCCGGACCTCTGACTCAGCGCCCAGACCAGTGTCCGGTCCGACGCCCCGTTCCGGGCCAGGCGATCGGCTTCGTCATTGGTGCTCGATACACAATCGAAGCCGAGGATCCGGAAGCCGTGGCTCTGGCGCTCGTGGTTCAAATATTCAGATCCTTCAGAGCCCGCCCCGGCATCGCCGGCACGCAGCGGGCCGCCCGCCCTAACCGGCGAACAAAGCCGACGCCGCTGCTTTCGCGCTGCTGACGAGCGGTGCGGGGACGATGAAGAACAGCAGCGTCACCGCAGCCATCACCGTCATGATGATCTTGAGATCGCCGGGAATGGCAGCGTCAAGCGGCTCTTCGGCCTCGTCGAAATACATGATCTTGACGATACGCAGATAATAGAAGGCACCGATCACGCTGGCCACGACCCCGAGAATCGCCAGGGCGATGAGGCCTGCATTGACCGCCGCCATGAAGACGAACCACTTGCCGAAGAAGCCGGCGAGCGGCGGAATGCCGGCCATCGAGAACATGAAGATCATGATCATCGCAGCCATGCCGGGATGGGTCTTGGAAAGCCCCGCCAGATCGTGGATGCCTTCGACCGCGCGTCCCTGCCGGCGCATCGCCAGGATGCAGGCAAAGGTCCCGACATTCATGAACAGATAAATCGCCAGATAGACCAGGATACCGGCAACCCCGGCTTCGTTGGCCGCCGCAAGCCCGACCAGGGCATAGCCCATATGGCCGATGGAGCTGTAGGCCATCAGACGCTTGATGTTGGTCTGGACAATGGCGCCGACAGCGCCCAGTGCCATGGAAAGCACCGCGATCAGGGCAATGATCTGCTGCCACTCGCCGACCAGCGCACCGAACGGCTCGAGCAGCACGCGCAGGAACAGCGCCAGGGCGGCCACTTTCGGCGCGACGGCGAACAGGGCCGTGACCGGTGTCGGCGCCCCTTCATAGACGTCCGGCGTCCACATGTGGAACGGAACCGCGGAGACCTTGAAGGCCAGGCCGCAGATCACGAACACCAGGCCGATGATCAGGCCGACCGCCGGCTGCTGGCCGTCGAGATCGGCGAACACACGGGCAAGCGTTTCGAACTCCGTCGTCCCGGCGAAGCCGTAGACCAGTGACGAGCCGTAGAGCAGCATGCCGGAGGAGAGCGCGCCAAGGACGAAATACTTCAGCCCCGCTTCGGTCGAGCGCAGCGTGTCGCGCCGGATCGAGGCGATGACGTAGAGCGCCAGACTCTGGGTCTCGAGACCGACATAAAGTGCGATCATGTCGTTGGCCGATACCATCATCAGCATGCCGAGCGTCGACAGAACGATCAGCACCGGATACTCGAACCGCTCGAAACTGTCCTGCCGGAACGTGCTGCGGGACATGATGATCGCGAGGATCGAGCCGGCCAGGATCAGGATCTTGGCGAACTGGGCGAAGGCGCCGACCTTGAACATGCCGAAAAAGGCCGGCCTGGTATCGCCGCCGTGGCTCAGCACCAGACCGCCGGCGATCAGAAGCACGGCGACGGCGAGCCAGGACGTGGCCTCCTGTGCCTTGCCGCCCCTGAACACACCGAACATGAGCAGCGCCATGGCGGCAACGGCAAGGAAGATTTCCCCGGCCGCCGGGCTCATCACGGGAAGCGTTGTGATCGCATCCATGGGTCTCACTCCTGCCCTAACGGGCGGCCACGGCCACACCGGCGTCAGCCAGCGCAACCTTGTAGTTGGTGATCAGATGATCGACAGACACCGACATGATGTCGAGGAAGGTCGAGGGATAAATCCCCATCCAGAAGACGAGGATGATAAGCGGCGCGAAGATCGCAATCTCGCGGGGCGACAGGTCAAGGATCTGCTTCAGAGCCTCCTTGTCGAGCACCCCAAAGATGATCCGGCGATAGAGATAGAGCATGTAGGCGGCACCGAGGATCAGGCCGGTGGCGGCAAATGCAGCCAGCCAGGTGCTGCTTTCGAACGCGCCCATCAGGATCAGGAACTCACCGACGAACCCGCTGGTCGCCGGCAGGCCGACCGAGGCCATGGTGAAGATCATGAAGACCAGCGCATAGCGCGGCATGCGCTCGACCAGTCCGCCATAGGCGGCGATCTCGCGGGTATGCATACGGTCGTAGACGACGCCGACGCAGAGGAAGAGCGCACCGGAGACAATGCCGTGGCTCAGCATCTGGAAGATCGAGCCTTCGACGCCCTGTGTGTTCAGGGTGAACATGCCGATGGTGACAAAGCCCATATGCGCAACCGAGGAATAGGCGATCAGCTTCTTCATGTCTTCCTGCACCAGGGCGACGAGCGAGGTGTAGATCACCGCCACGACGCTGAGCGTGAAGACCAGCGGCGCGAAATACTCGGTCGCTTCCGGGAACATAGGAATGGAGAAGCGCAGGAAGCCGTAGCCGCCCATCTTCAGCAGCACGCCAGCCAGGATCACCGAGCCTGCCGTCGGCGCCTCGACATGGGCATCCGGCAGCCAGGTATGAACCGGCCACATCGGCACCTTCACGGCGAAGGAGGCAAAGAAGGCGAGCCAGAGCCAGGTCTGCAGTCCGGTCGGGAATCCGGCAGCCATCAGAGCCGGAATATCCGTCGTACCGGTCTGCAGATACATGGCCAGGATGGCGATCAGCATCAGCACGGAGCCGAGCAGCGTATAGAGGAAGAACTTGAACGCCGCATAGACCCGGCGGGCGCCCCCCCAAATCCCGATGATCAGGAACATCGGGATCAGCACGCCTTCGAAGAAGATGTAGAAGACCAGGATATCCAGCGCGCAGAACATGCCGACCATCAGGGTCTCGAGGACCAGGAAGGCGATCATGTATTCCTTCACCCGCTTCTGCACCGCTTCCCAGCTGGACAGGATGCAGATCGGCGTCAGCAGGGTGGAGAGCAGCACGAACCACATGGAGATGCCGTCGACACCCATGTGATAGCCGATGCCCCAGTCGGGCAGCCATTCGCGTTTCTCGACGAACTGGAAGTCAGGCGTCGTCGGGTCGAACCCGGCCCAGATCAGCAGCGAGACGAAGAAGGTGATCAGGGAGGTCCAGAGCGCCACGTAACGGGCATTCTTCGCCACCTGTTCCTCATCGCCTCGCGTGAGCCCGATGAACAGGGCTCCCGCGAGCGGCAGGAAGGTTACCAGAGAGAGTAGAGGCCAATCGCTCATGGTCTTACTTCCCGCTCATCAGCATGTACCAGGAGATGATCGCGACCACGCCGATCATCATGACAAAGGCGTAATGGTAGACATATCCGGACTGCATCTTGCCTGCGCGGACAGCCGCGAGCTTCGTGATCAGGCTGATGCCGTCGGGCCCGAAGCCGTCGATGATCGCGCCGTCGCCGCCTTTCCAGAAGATCCGGCCGATCTTCATGGCCGGACGGACGAAGAGGAAATCGTACAGCTCGTCGAAGTACCATTTGTTCAGCAGGAACAGGTAGACCGGCCTGAAAGCGGTCGCCAGCTTGCCCGGCAGGGACGGGCTGAACATGTAGAACAGGTAGGCGAGTCCGATCCCGGCGACCGTGACGACGATCGGCAGCAACTTCACCCAGCTCGGCACATGGTGCGCGCCCTCGATCGTGTCGTTGCCCTCGGCGACGAAGATCGCAGCGCCCCAGAATTCCGCCCGGAGGTCTCCGCCGAAATACTGGTAGCCAAGCCATCCGGCGAACATGGCGCCGATGGCCAGCACGATCAGCGGCACGGTCATGACCGGCGGGGATTCGTGGATATGACTCATGACTTCCTTGCTGGCACGCGGGGCCCCGTGGAAGGTCATGATCAGCAAACGCCAGCTGTAGAAGGCGGTCATGAAGGCCGCGCCCACACCGAGCCAGAAGGCGTAGTCGCCAACACCGGTATCACGGGCATAGGCCACTTCGATGATCAGGTCCTTGGAGAAGAAGCCGGAGAAGGGCGGCAGGCCGACCAGGGCCCAGCTGCCGACCCACATCAGGATGTAGGTCAGTTTGATATGCTTCCAGATACCGCCCATGTTGCGCATGTCCTGCTCGTCCGACATGGCGTGGATCACCGAGCCGGCACCGAGGAACAGCAGTGCCTTGAAGAAGGCATGCGTCATCAGGTGGAAGATGGCGGCCGAATAGGCAGAGACACCGCAGGCGAAGAACATGTAGCCGAGCTGGCTGCAGGTCGAATAGGCGATCACCCGCTTGATGTCGTTCTGGCAGAGACCGACGGTCGCGGCGAAGAAGGCCGTCGTCGCCCCGACAATGGTGATCACCATCAGTGTATCGGGCGAGAATTCCATCATCGGCGACAGACGCGCGACCATGAAGACACCGGCGGTGACCATGGTCGCCGCATGAATGAGCGCGGAAACCGGGGTCGGGCCTTCCATGGCGTCCGGCAGCCAGGTGTGCAGGCCGAGCTGGGCCGACTTGCCCATGGCGCCGATGAACAGCAGCATGCAGAGGATGGTCAGCGCGTGCCACTCGGTGCCGAGGAATTCCAGTGTCATGCCCGCCTTGTCCGGCGTGGCGGCGAAGATATCGTCCAGCACGACCGTATCGAACAGCAGGTAGGTGCCGAAGATGCCCAGGGCGAAGCCGAAATCGCCGACGCGGTTGACGATGAAGGCCTTCATGGCCGCGGCATTGGCGGAGGGCTTCTGGTACCAGAAGCCGATCAGCAGATAGGAGGCGAGACCGACGCCTTCCCAGCCGAAGAACATCTGCACCAGATTGTCCGCCGTCACCAGCATCAGCATGGCGAAGGTGAACAGGCTCAGATAGGCCATGAAACGCGGCTTCGAGGCATCGTGGCTCATATATCCGATGGAATAGATATGAACCATGGTCGACACGCCGGTGACCACGATCAGCATGACCGCCGTCAGGGTGTCGAACTTCAGCGCCCAGGAGGCTTCCATCGATCCGGAAGAAATCCAGGTGAACAGCTCGATCGTCACCGGATTGCCGCCGAGCGCGACATCGAAGAAGGCGATGATCGAGAGGCCGAGCGCGACAAGCATGGCCCCGCAGGTCACCAGCTGCGCCGGACGGTCCCCGATCGAGCGGTTTCCCAGGCCCGCGATAAGACTGCCGAGCAGCGGCAGGAAGACGATGGCGGCGTACATCCGGCCTTACCCTTTCATCAGGTTGATGTCTTCGACCGCGATACTTCCGCGATTACGGAAATACACGACGAGGATGGCGAGGCCGATGGCTGCCTCCGCTGCAGCGACGGTCAGCACGAAGAGGGCGAAAATCTGCCCGACCAGATCGTTCAGGAAGACCGAGAAGGTCACCAGGTTGATGTTGACCGCGAGCAGCATGAGCTCGATCGACATCAGGATGATGATCACGTTCTTGCGGTTCAGGAAGATCCCGAACATGCCGAGCGTGAAGAGGACGGCGGCGACCGTCAGATAGTGCGCCAGGCCAATTTCAAGCATGATCAGACCCCCTCCCCGCGTTGCACGCTCACGACTTCGACGGTCTCCTCCGTGGTCCGGGAGAGCTGCTCGGAAATGCGCTGGCGCTTGACCCCCGGGCGCTTCCGCAGTGTCAGGACGATGGCACCGATCATGGCGATCAGCAGGATCAGACCGGCAGACTGGAAGAGATAGACATAGCGGGTATAGATCAGCGCCCCGAGAGCATGCGTGTTGGTCACCGCTGACGGATCCGGCGCGGGCGCCGCCGTGATCATGTCTGGGGCGATCACCCAGCCGGTCACCACGAAGAACAGTTCGGCGAAGATCACAACCCCGATCAGCAGGCCGATCGGCAGATACTTCATGAAGCCCTGGCGCAGCTCGACGAAATTGATGTCGAGCATCATGACGACGAAAAGGAACAGCACCGCGACCGCACCGACATAGACCACGACCAGGATCATGGCGATGAACTCGGCGCCGATCAGCACGAACAGCCCGGCCGCATTGAAGAAGGCCAGGATCAGGAACAGCACCGAATGCACGGGGTTCCGCGACGAGACCACCATGACGCCGGAGGCAATGGTGATCGCGGCAAAGACATAGAATATGAGTGCCTGGATCATCCGCGCCCCCGCTCCGCCGCATCCGCGGCAGGCAATGTGTGAGTCATCTCAGCCATTTTGCCGGCTTTCTTCATGTTCCCTCGCCCCCGGCACCCTCAACGGTACGGTGCGTCGACGGTCAGATTATGCGCGATCTCGCGCTCCCAGCGGTCACCGTTCGCGAGCAGCTTGTCCTTGTTGTAGAACAGCTCCTCACGGGTTTCCGTGGCGAATTCAAAGTTCGGTCCCTCGACGATCGCATCGACCGGGCAGGCTTCCTGACAGAAGCCGCAATAGATGCATTTCGTCATGTCGATATCGTAGCGGGTCGTGCGTCGGCTGCCGTCGCCGCGCGGCTCTGCCTCGATGGTGATCGCCTGGGCCGGACAGATCGCCTCGCACAGCTTGCAGGCGATGCAGCGCTCTTCGCCGTTCGGATAGCGGCGCAGCGCGTGCTCGCCGCGGAAGCGGCTGCTGATCGGTCCCTTCTCGTAGGGGTAATTGATCGTCACTTTCGGCCGGAAGAAATACTTCAGCGTGAGATACATGCCCGAAAGCAGTTCCCACAGCAGCAGGCCGCGTGCGCTTTGTTGCAACGTGCTCATGGCTCAGACTCTCTCCATTTTGCGCGTTTGGGTCGCGTCTGGTGTCATTGTGTCCGCCCTCATCCCAGCACCGGTGCGGGCACAATGTCGAATGCCACCAGCACACCCGCGGTCAGGACGACCCAGAGCAGCGAAAACGGCAGGAACACTTTCCAGCCCAGGCGCATCAACTGGTCATAGCGGTAGCGCGGGAAGGTCGCCCGGACCCAGAGGAAGAAGAACAGGACGAAGGCGATCTTGGCGAAGAACCAGATCGGCCCCGGTATCCAGTTGAACGGCGCCACGTCGAAGATCGGCAGCCAGCCGCCCATGAACAGGATCACGGTGATCCCGCTCATCAGGATCATGTTCGCGTACTCACCGAGGAAGAACAGGGCAAAGGTCATCGAGGAATATTCGACGAAATATCCCGCGACCAGCTCCGACTCGCCTTCCGGCAGATCGAACGGCGCCCGGTTGGTCTCGGCCAGCGCCGAGACGAAGAAGATGACGAACATCGGCAGCAGCGGAATGGCGAACCAGACCGTGCGCTGGGCCTCGACAATGGCGGTCAGGTTCAGCGAGCCGACGCAGAGCAGCACCGTGATGATCACGAAGCCGATCGAGACTTCGTAGGACACCATCTGGGCCGCGGAGCGCAGCGCGCCGAGGAAGGCATATTTGGAGTTCGACGCCCAGCCGGCCATGATCACGCCATAGACCCCGAGCGAGGAAATCGCGAAGAGATAGAGCACCCCGACATTGATATCGGCCAGCACCATGCCCGCATCGAACGGGATCACCGCCCAGGCTATCATCGCCAGGATGAATGTCAGCATCGGCGCCATGGCGAACATGATCTTGTTCGAGCCCGCCGGCAGGATGGTCTCCTTGGAGAACAGCTTCACACCATCGGCAAGCGGCTGCAGGAGCCCGAACGGGCCAACAACGTTCGGCCCCTTCCGCATCTGCATGGCGCCGATCACCTTGCGCTCGAAAAAGGTGAGATAGGCCACGGCCACCAGCAGCGGCACCACAATGGCGAGGATCTGCGCCAGAATGATCGCTGTCGGGATCACGTAGGTTTCGAGGATCGCATCCATGCCCACTAACTCCTCACCCCTCGGTCCCGGTCCGGTTCTGCTTGGGCAGAACAAAGACTTCCGTGCATTCGGCCATCGTCAGAGAGGCCCGGCTGATCGGGTCGGTCATGTAGAAATTCTCGATCGTTGTGCCGAAACCGGTCTCGGACATGCTGCCTTCCGCGCCGAACGGCCCCCAGACCGCCTGCGGCGCGATATCGATCTCGGTGAAGACCTCGTTCGATTTGCGCAGGGCAGCCCGAAGCTGTTCCAGGCTGTCATATGGCAGAGCAGCCCCGAGATGTGCGGAGAGCGCGCGGACAATAGCCCAGTCCTCGCGGGCCTCGCCCGGCGGGAAACTGGCCCGGAGGGCCATCTGCACCCGACCTTCGGTGTTGACGTAGAGACCGTCCTTTTCCGTATAGGCCGCGCCCGGCAGGATCACGTCCGCGCGGTGCGCGCCACGATCGCCGTGATGGCCCTGATAGATCACGAAGGCATCGCCGAGCCGCTGGGTGTCGATCTCGTCAGCACCGAGCAGATAGACCGCCTTGATCTTGCCCTTGGAAGCCCCGTCGAGCATTCCCGCAACATCAGCACCGCCCTTGCCCGGCAGGAAGCCGAGATCGAGACCGCCGACGCGGGATGCCGCCGTATGCAGGACGCTGAAGCCGTTCCAGGCCGGAATTTCGTTGCCGTCCGCGTCCTTCGAGGCAGGGACCAGCATTCCGGTGCTTTCCGCGATCTTCCGCGCCGTCGCCAGAACCGCCGCCCCGTCTTCACGGGTCAGAGCGCCCATGCCGAGGATGATCATCGGCTTCTTGGCGTCCTTCAGCACCGAGGCAAAAGCGTTCTTGCCATCCGCGACTTCGCTCAGGGTCTGCGGGCCGGCACCGAGATGGTCGTAACTGTAGGTCAGGTCGACCGGTGCACCGATCACACCGACCTTGAGACCGCCCGCGAGCCAGCGCTTGCGGATACGGGCGTTCAAGACGGCGGCATCCCAGCGCGGATTGGCGCCGACGATCAGGATGGCGTCGGCGTCCTCGATCCCGGCAATCGTCGCATTGAAGAGGTAACCGGCCCGGGTCATCGCATCGAGCTTGGCGCCGTCCTGCCGGCAATCCAGGTTCGGCGAGCCCAGCCCCGTCATCAGGCCCTTCAGGGCAAACATGGACTCAACGTCGACCGTGTCACCGGCAACAGCGGCGATTTCGGCGCCCTTGAGACCTTTCAGTTTCGCGGCGATGGCGGCGAAAGCGTCATCCCAGGAAACCGGCTGCAGTTTGCCGTCCTTGCGTAGATACGGCCTATCCAGACGCTGGCGCTTCAGGCCGTCGCAGGCATACCGCGTCTTGTCGGAGATCCACTCTTCGTTGACCTCTTCATGCAGGCGCGGCAGCACGCGAAGCACTTCCGAGCCGCGGGTATCGACCCGGATGTTCGAGCCGAGCGCATCCATCACATCGATGGTCTCGGTCTTGCGCAGCTCCCAGGGACGCGCCACGAAGGCATAAGGCTTGGAGGTCAGCGCACCGACCGGGCAAAGGTCGATCACATTGGCCGACAGTTCACTGTCGAGCGCCTTTTCCAGATAGGTCGTGATCTCGGCGTTCTCGCCGCGGCCAAGCAGGCCCATGTCGGTGACACCGGCAACCTCGGTCGAGAACCGGACGCAGCGCGTGCAATGGATGCAGCGGGTCATGATCGTGTTGACCAGCGGGCCCATATGCTTGTCTTCGACCGCGCGCTTGTTCTCGTCGTAGCGGCTGGAATGATGACCGAAGGCCATGGCCTGGTCCTGCAGATCGCATTCGCCACCCTGGTCGCAGATCGGGCAATCCAGCGGGTGGTTGATGAGGAGGAATTCCATCACCCCTTCCCGCGCCCTCTTGACTATATCCGTGTCGGTCCGGATCACCATGCCGTCGCCGGCCGGCATCGCGCAGGAGGCGACTGGCTTCGGCGAGCGCTCCATCTCGACGAGGCACATGCGGCAATTGCCGGCAATGGACAGGCGCTCGTGATAACAGAAGCGCGGCACCTCGGCGCCGGCTTCCTCGCAGGCCTGCAACACGGAAGCACCGGCCGGAACCTCGACCTCGACCCCGTTGACCGTCAATTTAGGCATTGCGATCTCCCCGCAAGCGCATTCCCGTCGAGTGCATCATTCCGCGGCCTCCAGTACCGGCTGGCCGGCTTTGCGGGCCGCGATCCGGCGCTCGACTTCCGGCCGGAAATGCCGGAGAAGGCCCTGGATCGGCCATGCTGCGGCATCGCCCAGCGCGCAGATGGTGTGGCCTTCAATCTGCTTGGTAACCTGGTAAAGCGCGTCGATTTCCTCGACCTCGGCCTCGCCCCGGCAGAGCCGGTCCATGACCCGGTACATCCAGCCGGTGCCTTCGCGGCACGGCGTGCACTGGCCGCAGCTCTCATGCTTATAGAAGTACGAAAGACGCGCGATTGCGCGAACGATGTCGGTCTGCTTGTTCATGACGATGACCGCGGCGGTCCCCAGACCGGCGCCGACTTCGCGCAACGAGTCAAAATCCATCAGCACGTCGTCGCAGACCGCTTTCGGCATCATCGGCACCGATGATCCGCCCGGGATCACGGCCAGCAGGTTGTCCCAGCCGCCGATCACGCCGCCGCAATGCTTCTCCAGAAGCTCCCGCAGCGGGATGCCCATTTCCTCTTCCACATTGCACGGGTTCTCGACATGGCCCGAGATGCAGAACAGCTTGGTGCCGGAATTCTTCGGCCGGCCGAGATCGGCGAACCACTGGAAGCCGCGGCGCAGGATTTCCGGCACGACGGCGATGCTCTCGACATTGTTCACCGTGGTCGGACAGCCATAAAGGCCGACACCCGCCGGGAACGGCGGCTTCAGGCGCGGCTGGCCCTTCTTGCCTTCAAGGCTCTCCAGGAGAGCGGTTTCCTCGCCACAGATATAGGCGCCGGCGCCGCGATGCAGGAAGACGTCGAAATCGTAGCCGGAACCGCAGGCATTCTTGCCGATCAGACCGGCTTCGTATGCCTGGTCAATCGCTGCCTGCAGGCGTACTGCCTCGGCATAGAATTCGCCGCGGATATAGATATAGGCGGCACAGGCGCGCATCGAATAACCGGCGATCAGGCAGCCTTCGACCAGCTTGTGCGGGTCGTTCCGGATGATTTCCCGGTCCTTGCAGGTCCCCGGCTCCGACTCGTCCGCGTTCACCACGAGATAATGCGGCTTGTCCTTCACCTCTTTCGGCATGAAGGACCATTTCACACCGGTCGGGAAACCCGCCCCGCCGCGCCCGCGCAGGCCGGAATTCTTCACATCTTCGACGATGTCTTCCGGGCTGCGTGAAAGGATCTCTTTCGTGGTGCTCCAGTCGCCGCGCTTGCGGGCGCCTTCCAGGCCCCAGTCGAACCAGCCGTAGAGGTTCGTGAAGATGCGGTCCTCGTCCCTCAACATCACTTCTCTCCCGTCTCGCCGGCGCTGATCTTGGCGTCGTAGCTGCGCGTTCCTTCATTGTCCTTGTAGGACAGCAGTGTCTGCGCCCCGGCTTCCGGCTCCGAATGGTTCCGGCCGGACAGAGAACCGGGCTCCGGGACCTCGCCTTTTTTCAGCGATTCCAGAAGCTTCGCTGTGTTCTCGTAATTGGCGTCTTCGTAGAATTCGTCATTCACCTGCAGGATCGGCGCATTGGCGCAGGCGCCGAGACACTCGACCTCCAGCAACGTGAACATGCCATCGTCGCTGGTCTGGTGGTTGTCCAGACCAAGCGTGTCCTTGATGCATTTCATCACCTGGTCGGAGCCGCGCAGCCAGCATGGCGTCGTGGTGCAGGCCTGCAGGAAATACTTCCCGACCGGCTTCAGGTTGTACATCGTGTAGAAGGTCGCCACTTCCAGAACCCGGATGCGCGGCATTTTCAGCTTCTCTGAGATCACGTCGATCGCCGCCAGCGGTATCCAGTTGTCGTGCTGGCGCTGGGCCAGGTCGAGCAACGGCATTACCGCACTGGCCTGACGGCCCTCCGGATATTTGGCAATGATCGCATCTGCCTTCGCCATATTCTCGGACGTGAAGGCAAAGCTCTCGGGCTGGTTCTCGGCGATGTCGATACCACTCACCGGTCAATCTCCCCGAACACAATATCAAGCGAGCCAATGATGGCGACCGTGTCGGCCAGCATGTGCCCCTTGGACAAGAAATCCATGGCGGACAGGAACGAAAATCCGGGTGCCCGGATCTTGCAGCGATAGGGTTTGTTGCTGCCGTCGGAGACCAGGAACACCGCAAACTCGCCTTTCGGCGCTTCCACGGCGGTGTAGGTCTCGCCGGCCGGCACGTGATAGCCCTCTGTATAGAGCTTGAAGTGATGGATCAGCGCTTCCATCGAGTGCTTCATTTCGCCGCGGCTCGGCGGCGCGACCTTGCGGTCCTCGGTTTTGACGGGACCGTCCGGCATCTTCTCGACGCATTGCCGGATGATCTTCAAGCTCTCGCGGACTTCCTTGATACGCACCAGATAGCGCGCATAGCAGTCGCCGGTCTTGCCGATCGGGATATCGAAATCGAGTTCGTTATAGACGTCATAAGGCTGCGACTTGCGCAGATCCCATGGCAAACCGGAGGCCCGGATGCATGGACCGCTGAAACCGAGCGCCTGAGCTTCCTCGGCTGTCACCACACCAATATCGACCGTGCGCTGCTTGAAAATCCGGTTTTCCGTCAGCAGGCTCTCGATATCGTCCATCACGGCCGGGAATGTCTCGGTCCAGGCCATGATGTCGTCCAGCAGGCCGGCCGGGATATCCATGGCCACGCCGCCCGGGCGGAAATAGGCCGCGTGAAGACGCGCGCCACAGGCCCGCTCATAGAATTCCATGAGTTTCTCGCGCTCTTCGAAGCCCCAGAGCAGCGGCGTCATGGCGCCAACGTCGATGGCGAAGGTGGTGATGTTCAGCAGGTGATTCAGGATGCGCGAGATCTCGGCATAGAGCACCCGGATATACTGGCCGCGCTTCGGCACCTCGATGCCCAGCAGCTTTTCGACCGCCAGCGCATAGGCATGTTCCTGGGACATCGGCGCGACATAGTCGAGCCGGTCGAAATAGGGCACGGCCTGCAGATAGGTCTTGTACTCGATCAGCTTCTCGGTGCCGCGATGCAGCAGGCCGATATGCGGATCTGCCCGCTCGACGATCTCGCCATCCATTTCCAGCACAAGGCGCAACACGCCATGCGCGGCCGGATGCTGCGGGCCGAAATTG
>NZ_JAVJNX010000011.1:0-584546 GCF_040217065.1 Nisaea sp. | reverse complement strand
CCGTTGATGACCTGGTGGTCATGGCGAGGGGCCCGCACCCGATCCCATTCCGAACTCGGCCGTGAAAACCCTCCGCGCCAATGGTACTGCGTCTTAAGGCGTGGGAGAGTAGGTCGCCGCCAGGTCATCTACGGGACAAGATATGGCTCTTAGCCTCTGATCGAGATCGCCTGCCGAAAACGCCCCGTGCATTCAGCGCGGGGCGTTTTCCTGTTCCCGGAGGGGAGAATGCATTGGGCATGAAAAAGCCAGGCTCTGACGCCAGAGCCTGGCTTTGACCGTGGAGACGGTGCAGGCGGTCAGACCACGGTGCGGACCCTGTCCAGGAAGGCACCGACGACCGATCGCAGGGATTCCGCCTGAACCGAGAGCTCGCTGGCGGCGCCATTGACCTCATGTGCCGTGTGGCTTGTCTCCTGGGCGGATGCGGTGACAGCCGTGATGTTCTCGGTCACTTCGGACGTGCCCGCCGAGGCCTGCTCGATATTGCCGGCGATCTCGCGCGTGGCGGCGGACTGTTCTTCCACCGCGGCGGAGACGGCCGCGTTGGCTTCGCTGATCGTGTTCACCTGGGCCGAGATGTCGCGAATGCCGGTGATGGTATGCTTGCTGGCCTCCTCGATACTCCGGACGAAGCCGTTGATCTCCTCGGTGGCCCCGCTGGTCTGGTTGGCCAGCGCCTTGACCTCGTTCGCGACCACGGCAAAACCCTTGCCGGCTTCGCCGGCACGGGCCGCCTCGATGGTGGCGTTCAGCGCCAGCAGGTTGGTCTGCTCGGCGATCGCACTGATGATCTTCAGGGCACCGACGATGTTGGCCGTTGCCAGTTCCAGGCTGTCGACACGCTGGGTCACCTGGCCGGTCAGCGCCGCGGCATCATTGGCGACTGAGGACGCGTGGGAGACCTGCTGGCTGATTTCCGTGATCGAGGACGAGAGCTGTTCGGACGCCGAGGCGACGGACTGGACATTGACCGAGGCCTCTTCGGCGGCGGCGGCCACGGATGTCGCCCGCGCGCTCGTGTCCGATGCGATATTCTGCATCGATTCCGACGAGGACATCAGCTCGGTCGAGGCGGAGGCGACAGTCTCGACAATATTCTGAACCGTTGATTCAAAAGCCGCGGTCGCACCGGAAAATTCCTGGACCCTCTTGTCGATAGAGGAAAGGGCGTTGTTGACCGATCGGGAGGCCGCCAGGAAGTCCCCAGGCATGCCGGTTTCGATGATCTTGCGGTAATATTTGTTTTCGCTGACATAGGACATGCAGGCGGCGGATTCCCGAAGATAGGAATCGCAGCGATCGACGAGATCGTTCACCAGGTGCAGAAGTTCCGCCGTCTCGGAATTTCCGCTGATCTGCGTGATCCGCTGGTCGAAATCGCCTTCGACGAGTTTCTTCAGGACCGGAATGGCAGCCTTGACGTCCTTTGTGCTGGTTGATCCGAACATCTAAACCCCCAGTGCAAACATAAACTCGTTGAAAGACATGCCCTTCGATTTCAAAAGGTCATGAATGTGTGTTTCGCCTGCGGCGAGGGCATCCTTCGGACTGGTGCTGTTTCGCTCGATGTCCAGCAGCTGGGTGTAAAGCGGCTGGATATGATTGTGGAGCACGTTCCGGTTCGGTGCACGGCGGTTGCTGTGGTAGCCGATGATCGATCCGTCGGCGCTTCGGCTCGGAGTTATATGGGCGAACACCCAGTAATAATCGCCGTTCTTCGAGCGATTGTTTACATAGGCGAAGATTTCCTCACCGGACTTGATCGTGTCCCATAGGAGTTTGAAGACCGTGCGCGGCATTTCCGGGTGGCGGATGATGTTGTGCTGCACCCCGATGCACTCGACGGGTTCATAATCGGCGAATTTGTAGAAAGTCCGGTTGGCGTAGCGAATCTTTCCGTCGAGATCCGTCTTCGTCACGATAAGTTCGTCCTGTGCCATGGACCGTTCGACGCCGGTCAGACGTTTGGTTTTAGCCATTTTCCACCTGGTTCGGTTGAATAGTGCATCGGTTCACCTTCAGGATCTTGCCGCCATGCTTTTTGTGGCGGAAGGCGGCATCGGGCGAAGAAAGACAGGGTGCGACAAGAGCGGAAGTTGAAAAAACGGCCCTCTAAAGGGAATGAGCGCATGTATATAGGGCCAAATCGTAAAGATATCGTTTCTTCATTTTCGACGGCCGAAGAGTGCCTCTCTGATTTGGTCTACTTCGCTTATGGGCGATGGTCACGCGGGGGGGCGCCATGCGTGACGCGGAAAGCGCGGGTGAAGGCGCTCGGATCGGCATAACCGCAACGTAATGCAATCTCTGACACGGAGAGCTCGCCGTCACGGACCAGCCGGAGCGCTTCGGCCATCCGCAGCTGCTTGTAGACGGTTCTCGGTGTGGCGCCGAAGGCACGGCGAAACCGGACTTCCAGGTCCCGCTGGCGGCATCCTGCCGCGCGGGCCAGGGCGGCAACCGTCAGGGGCGTCTCCAGATGGCGCCGCATCACTGTCAGCGCCCGTTGCACCCGCCTGTCGCCCGGCGGCGTCTGCATGGCATTCGCGCGCTCGCTGTCGTCGCCCTGCATGAACAGCCCGGCAATCTCGATCGAGATTGCCGCACCATGGGTGCTGGCGATCAGGTGCTGCATCAGCTCGAAGGCGGTTGTGGCGCCGCCGGCGCTCATCCGGTCCCGGTCGACGATCCAGCGTTCCCGGACCGCAGTCACGTCCGGAAAGCGTTCCGAAAAGCGCTCGAACTCGTCGAAATGAATGGTCGCGCTATAGCCGATCAGCAGGCCCGCCTCCGCCAGCAGCCAGCTTCCCGCATCAAGTCCGGCCAGCGTCTCGAACCGGCGCGCGGCTGCGCGGAGCGCGTCGAGGCAGGTAGGGGTGCCGTAGGTCCGGTAGGCGTAGCTCGGCAGGATGAACAATGCGTCGCCGCCGGGCATGTCCGACAGTTTGCCGTCGGGCATCAGTTGCATGCCGCTTGAGGATGTGACCGGCCCGCCATCGAGGCTAAGCAGGCGCCAGCGATAGGCGGTTCGGCCGAGAGCATCGTTCGCGGCCCGCATCGGCTCGACGGTGTTGGCGAGGCAGTAATTGGAAAAGCGGTTGAACAGCAGGACCGCGATTTCCTGGATACCGTCGCGCTGATTGATCCAAATAGGCATGATAAAGAGCTAAAGCGGCATGATGGCCTCTGTCAACGCATCCTAGGCTGGCGGCGATTGAAAGACTGCTTATGGGAGTTTGCGATGCCGCTCGACATGAACCGCGAGGTTTTCATCACCTGTGCCGTCACCGGTTCCGGAGGCACGCAGGACCGCAGCCCGCATGTGCCGCGCAGCCCGCAGCAGATTGCCGAGAGCGCGATTGCCGCTGCCAGGGCTGGCGCGGCCGTGGTGCATTGCCATGTGCGCGATCCCGAAACCGGTGCGCCGGCGCGTGACCTGAAGCTCTATCGCGAACTGACGGACCGGATCCGGGATGCCGAGGTGGACATGGTGCTGAACCTGACATCCGGCATGGGCGGGGATCTGGTGTTCGGCAGCCCGTCCCAGCCGCTGCCGCTGGTCGAGGGCACGGACATGATCGGCGCCGAGGAACGTGTGGCCCATATCGCCGAGTGCCTGCCGGAACTCTGCACGCTCGATTGCGGCACCATGAACTTCGCCGAAAAAGACTATGTCATGACCAACACCCCGGGGATGCTCGAGGCGATGGGCGCGATGATGACGACGCTCGGCGTGAAGCCGGAGATCGAGGCTTTCGATACGGGGCATCTCTGGCTGGCCAAGAAGCTGGTCGATGACAATGTGCTGGAAAGCCCCGCCCTGGTGCAGCTCTGCATGGGCGTGCCGTGGGGGGCGCCGGACGATCTCAACACCCTGATGGCCATGGTGAACAATGTGCCGGCGGACTGGAACTGGTCGGCCTTTGCGCTCGGCCGTCACCAGATGCCCTATGTCGCCGCCTCGGTGCTGGCCGGCGGCAATGTCCGTGTCGGACTTGAGGACAATCTCTGGCTCGCCAGGGGACAGCTCGCGACCAACGCGCAGCTCGTCGAGAAGGCGGTCACCATCATCGAAAATCTCGGTGCGACCGTGATCGGGCCGGATGCCGTTCGCAAGAAGCTCGGACTCGTGAAGCGGGCCCCGAAATGAGCGTCTCAGGCAAAACAGCTGCCATTATCGGCGGCGGCGTCATTGGCGGCGCCTGGGCGGCGCGCTTCCTGCTGAACGGCTGGGACGTCCGGCTGTTCGATCCGGATGCG
The DNA here is from genome assembly GCF_040217065.1 of Nisaea sp. Classification (GTDB taxonomy): domain Bacteria; phylum Pseudomonadota; class Alphaproteobacteria; order Thalassobaculales; family Thalassobaculaceae; genus Nisaea. The sequence goes on along the minus strand of NZ_JAVJNX010000011.1, from coordinate 580,283 downwards.
GAAGCCGAGCGGAAAATGGCGGAAGTACTGGGCAATGCCCGGCACGCCCTGCCGATGCTGTACGAGACCGCACTCCCGGCGGAAGGCACGCTGAGCCATGTCGAGACCATTGCGGATGCGGTCACCGGCGTTGACTGGATCCAGGAGAGCGTGCCCGAACGGCTCGACCTGAAACACAAGGTCTTCGCGGAAATCGAGGCGGCCACCGGTGTGCAGACGCCGATCGGCTCTTCCACCTCCGGCTTCAAACCCTCGGAGCTGGGCGAGGGGGCTGTAAACCCGGGACGCATCTTTGTCGCCCATCCTTTCAACCCGGTCTATCTGCTGCCGCTGATCGAGGTGGTGCCGGGGCCGGGGGCGGACCTGGGCGTGATCGAGAAGGCCGAGGGCCTGTTGCGTTCCGTCGGCTGCTACCCGCTGCGGGTCCGGGCCGAGATCGACGCCCATATCGCCGACCGCTTCCTCGAAGCTGTCTGGCGCGAGGCGCTCTGGCTGGTGAAGGACGGGATCGCGACCACCGAAGAGATCGACAATGCGATCCGCTATGGTTTCGGTCTGCGCTGGGCGCAGATGGGCCTGTTCGAGACATACCGGATTGCCGGCGGCGAATCGGGCATGGCCCATTTCATCGCCCAGTTCGGCCCGTGCCTCGAATGGCCCTGGACCAAGCTGATGGATGTGCCGGAGCTGACCGACGATCTGGTGAAACAGATCGCGGACCAGTCCGACGCCCAGTCCGGCGCATTGTCGATCCGCGAGCTGGAACGGCTGCGGGACAACAATCTCGTCGCCATGATGCGGGCGCTGAAGGGGCAGGGAGCCGCCGTCGGCAAGCTGATCGCCGAGCATGAGGGCACGTTGGCCAAACCGGCGGCAGACGGTGCACTGGTGCGCTCCGTGGACCGCATCGTGCCGGTCGACTGGACGGACTATAACGGCCACATGAACGAGAGCCGCTATGGCCAGGTCTTCTCGGACGCGGCTGACGCGATGATGAAGCTGGTCGGAGCGGATACCGCCTATATCGACAGCGGCAAAAGCTACTTCACGGTCGACAGCCGCATTCGCTACCTCAACGAAACCCTCGCCGGTCAGCGCATTCATGTCGACAGTCAGGTGCTCGAAGGCAAGGGCAAGAAATACCGCGTCTTCCACCGGATGAAGAACGAGGCCGGCGAGGAGCTGGCGACGGGCGAGCAGCTCATGATCCATGTGGACCTGACCACCCGCAGCTCCTCCGTGCCGGAAGCCTCCGTTCTGGAAAATCTGGAAGCCCTCGCGGCGGCTCATGCCAGGCTGCCGCAACCGGATCCGTCGGAGGTGCTCTGATGCATTTCGGGCTGAGCGAAGAGCAGGAGATGATCGTCTCGACGGTGCGCGGGTTCGTCGAGACCGAGATTTATCCATATGAAGCCGAGGTGGAGCGGACCGGCGAGGTGCGCCCGGAGCTGGCCGAGGCGATCAAGCAGAAATGCCTCGATATCGGTTTCTATGCCTCGAACTTTCCTGAAGAGGTTGGTGGCGGCGGTTTGAGCCATCTCGATTTCGCGCTGGTCGAGCGTGAGCTTGGCCGTGGCTCCATGGCGCTGACCCATTTCTTCGGCCGTCCGCAGAATATCCTGATGGCCTGCAAGGGCGACCAGATCGAGCGTTACCTGACCCCGGCGGTCAAGGGTGAACGGATGGACGCGCTGGCCATGACGGAGCCGGGCGCGGGGTCCGACGTCCGAGGCATGACCTGTGCGGCAAGGAGGGATGGCGGCGACTGGGTGCTGAATGGCAGCAAGCATTTCATCTCCGGCGCCGACCATGCGGATTTCATCATCGTTTTCGTGGCGACCGGTGAGGACGACACTCCGCGCGGCCCGAAAAAGCGGATCACCACTTTCCTGGTGGACCGGGGCACACCGGGCTTCACCATCCGTGACGGCTACACGTCGGTCAGCCATCGCGGCTACAAGAACATGATCCTCGAATTCGACGATTGCCGTCTGCCGGACGCCCAGGTGCTGGGCGAGGTCGATGGCGGGTTCGAGGTGATGAACGAATGGCTCTATGCCACCCGCATCACGGTCGCGACCATGGCCGTCGGCCGGGCCCGGCGCTGCTTCGACATGGGGCTTGCCTATGCCGCCGAGCGCAAGCAGTTCGGCCAGGCCATCGGCAAATTCCAGGGCATCAGCTTCCAGCTCGCCGACATGATCACGGAGATCGATGCCGCCGACTGGCTGACACTCGCGTCGGCCTGGAGGCTCGATCAGGGGCTGCCGGCCAACCGGGAGATCGCCAGCGCCAAGGTCTATGCCTCGGAGATGCTGGCCCGGGTCACGGACGCCACGCTGCAGATCTATGGCGGCATGGGGCTGATGGACGATTTCCCGATCGAACGGTTCTGGCGCGATGCACGGGTCGAGCGGATCTGGGACGGAACCTCGGAGATTCAGCGTCACATCATCAGCCGGGAACTTCTCCGGCCGCTGGGCGCCTGACACCGCATGTCATCAGGTCTCGAACGGCTGCTCCGGCCCCGGTCCATCGCGGTGATCGGGGGCGGCGCCTGGTGCGCGAATGTCGTCGCCGAATGCCGCAAGATCGGCTTCGAGGGCGCGCTCTGGCCGATCCACCCGAAACGGGGAGAAATCGCAGGCGTTCCGACCTATGCCGCGATCGCGGATCTGCCGGATGCGCCCGACGCCACCTTCATCGGCATCAACCGCCATGCCACCGTCGAGACGGTGGCGGAACTGTCGGAAATGGGCGCGGGCGGTGCGGTCTGTTTCGCCAGCGGTTTTCGCGAGGCGGACAGGGAGACCGGTGACGGTGCGGCCCTGCAGGAAAAGCTGCTGGAGGTTGCGGGCGATATGGTTCTGCTCGGCCCGAACTGCTACGGGCTGATCAATTATCTCGACGGCGCGGCCCTTTGGCCCGATCTGCATGGCGGGTGTCCGGTTGAAAGTGGGGTGGCCATCGTCGCCCAGTCATCCAATATCGCGATCAACCTCACCATGCAGCGTCGGGGCCTGCCGCTGGCCTATATGGTCACCGTCGGTAACCAGGCGCAGACCGGTTTCGCCGAAATCGGCATGTGCCTGCTGGACGATCCCCGCGTAACTGCGCTTGGCCTCTATATCGAGGGTGTTGGCGATCTCAGGGCTTTCGAGGCGCTGTCGCAGAAGGCGCGGAGGCTGGGCAAGCCCATCGTTGCGCTCAAGGTCGGCCGGTCCGAGGAAGCGCGGACGGGGGCTGTCTCCCACACCGCCTCTCTTGCGGGGAGCGATGCAGGCGCGACGGCGCTGCTGGAGCGGCTCGGCATTGCCGAAATCCGCAGCCTTCCGGCCCTGCTGGAGACCCTGAAACTGCTGCATGTGACAGGGCCTTTGCCTTCGAACAGGATCGCCTCCATGTCCTGCTCCGGCGGGGAGGCCAGTCTGATGGCCGACACCGGCCTGTCGCGGGGCGTTTTCTATCCGCCGCTGGAAGACGCGCAGCGCGCGGATCTTGCCGGTGCGCTCGGCCCGAAAGTGACGCTCGCCAATCCGCTCGACTACCACACCTATATCTGGGGCGACGAAGCGGCCGTCGAGAAGACCTTTACCGCCATGATGCAGGGCAGCGGTCTTGCGCTCGGGATCGTGGTGCTCGACTTTCCGAAGGTTGAGCTCGGCGGCGCTGCCGAATGGGATCAGGCGATCCGCGCTGTTCACAAGACAATGGCGAACAGCGGAAAGCCGATGGCGATCCTTGCCTCCCTGCCGGAGAACCTTCCGGAAAAGGTGGCGGAAACCCTGTTCGGTCTCGGTATTGTGCCCTTCACTGGCATGGATGAGGCTTTGACCGCGATTGCCGCCGCGGCCTGGCTTGGGGCGGATCGCGCGCTTTCCGAGCCGCTGCTTCTTCCGGGGACGCCGGGAAATCTCCGCACACATGCGGAGCGGGAGGCGAAAGAGGCTCTGGCCCGTCACGGCCTTTCCGTGCCGAAGAGTATCGAGGCATCGGATGCGGAAAGTGCGGCGGCAGCCGCTGGCGAGATCGGCTTTCCCCTGGTGCTGAAAGGCATCGGGATCGCGCACAAGACCGAGGCGGGCGCTGTCCGGATCGGGCTCGGTAGTGCGGAAGAGGTGCGCAAGGCAGCGAATGCCATGCCGACGGAGCAGTTCCTTGTCGAACAGATGGTCTCGGGCGCGGTTGCCGAATTGCTGGTCGGCGTGACGCTGGATCCGGCGCATGGCTATGTTCTGACGCTTGCCGCCGGTGGCGTGCAGACGGAGATATTGCAGGACAGCGCGACGCTGCTGCTGCCCGCCTCTGATGCGGCGATTGAGGCGGCGCTGGACAGGCTCCGGATCGCGCCGTTGCTTGACGGTTATCGCGGTGCGCCGCCTGCGGACAGGGATGCGATCGTCGCCGCCGTGCGGGCCGTACAGGATTTCGTGGCTGCCCAGGACGGGCGGGTCAGCGAAGTGGAAATCAACCCGCTGCTCTGCCTGCCCGAGGGGGCGGTTGCAGTGGATGCCCTGATCAGGATGGGAGACGGAAATGAGTGAAGGCCCGATCAAGACCCGGCGCGATGGCCATGTGCTTGAAGTCACGCTGGACCGGCCCAAGGCGAACGCCATCGATCTCGCCACCAGCCGGATCATGGGCGACACTTTCGCCGCCTTTCGGGACGATCCGGAGCTGCGGGTCTGCATCGTCACCGGCGCGGGGGAGAAGTTCTTCTGTCCGGGCTGGGACCTGAAAGCGGCGGCCGCCGGGGATGAGGTCGACGGCGATTACGGTGTTGGCGGATTTGGCGGCCTGCAGGAACTGCGCGGCCTGAACAAGCCGGTGATCGCGGCTGTGAACGGGATCTGCTGCGGCGGCGGACTTGAGCTGGCGTTGTCCGCCGATATCATCCTCGCTGCCGATCACGCCACATTCGCGCTGCCGGAGATCCGCTCCGGTACCGTGGCTGACGCGGCGACGGTGAAGCTGCCGAAGCGCATTCCCTATCACATCGCCATGGAAATGCTGTTCACCGGGCGCTGGATCGAGGTCGAGGAGGCGGCGCGCTGGGGGCTGGTGAACCATGTCTATCCGGGCGCGTCCCTGATGGACGAGGCGCGGGCGCTCGCAAAGCATCTCGCCTCAGGCCCGCCGCTGGTCTTTGCTGCCATCAAGGAGATCGTCCGCGAGGCCGAGGACATGGCCTTCCAGGATGCCATGAACCGGATCACCAGGCGCCAGTTCGAGACCGTCGATAAACTCTACGGATCCGAGGACAATCGGGAAGGTTACACCGCCTTCGCGGAGGGACGGGATCCTGTCTGGAAGGGGCGTTGATGGCGAACAGAAAATTTACGGTTCGCCAACCTGTATGTTATTCGTACCGGCGGTGTTACGGAATGGGGTCAGGTTTTGAATGCTATCCTAAACCCCCTCGGCATTGACGATCCCCATCTCCTAAGGCTTTACGATTACTGGGCCGAGAAACGAGGCGAACGCACCGGGCCAAGCCGCAAGGAGATTGATCCAGGAGAGTTATCCTGGATTCTGCCGCGACTGATGCTGATCGACGTGGCCGATACGATCGGCGAGTTTCACGTTCGTTTGATGGGCACTGAGGTTGCGAACGAGTTCGGTCAGGACCGTACGGGGATGAAGTTCTCCGATATCGAGGGCGTGGAGAATCTCGACAAGATATTTGAACGGTATGTCAGGGTCGGACGTACCGGGATTCCGGATTACGAGAGAGCGCGTCCAGTGTCAGATCTACGGTCCTTTCGAGGATATTCGCGGCTGATGTTGCCATTGTCCGACGATGGAGAGCGTGTCTCTATGATTCTTGTCGGATTGGCCTATTTCGGCCGCGCTGTCTCCACCTAAGCGGTAGCGCGGCTCCGATACCCGCCAAGAGACCGGTCCTGCCCTGCGGCCTCAAGCGCCATGATACTGAGATACGGCCAGGACACCCGCTCCGCACCAGTGCACTTGTGTCTTGCCCGGGCGCGCGCAAGCGTCAGCGTCAGCCGACTTGACGAAGCCCTATGCGTCGCGCAGCCGGCTCTCCGCAATCTGTCCGGTCGACTCAAGGATCGGATAGGCCACGGAGGTGATGTGGCTGTTGATCCGCTTCAGGTCGCGCAGCACGTCGAGATGCAGGGAGGAGCTGTTCAGCGACTCCATCTTGCCGTCGCGGATCCGGGCATAGTGGGCTTCGGAAAATCTCTGTTCCAGCTCGCGGATATGAACCTTCTGTTCCATCAGGCGTCTGGCCAGCCGCGCATCCCCGGTCATGAAGATGCTGAGCGCGAGCTTGAGGTTGGCCAGCACGTCGCTGTGCAGGGCCTCAAGCTCTTCGAGGCCGTCCCTGGAGAACACAGTGCCGTCCTTGATTTTCTTGGCAGCCAGTTCCAGCAGATTCTTGTCGATGATGTCGCCGATATGCTCGAGATTCGTTGTGAAGGTCAGGATCTCGACAACGCGGCGGCTTTCCTCCGGGTCCAGCTCCTGGCGCGACAGCTTGGTCAGGTAGAGCTTCACGGCCTCGTGTAGGGAGTCGACCACGTCGTCCTCCCGCTCGATTTCCTTGATCTGGTCCATGGTCCCGTCGCGCAACGCGTCCATGGTTCGGGACAGCATCGACTCGACCGTGTCTCCCATCCTGAGGGTTTCGCGCGCGGCGGCGGACAGCGCCACTGACGGGGTGTCGAGGCTTTCCTCTTCCAGATGTCTCGGTGCGAAGATGTCGTCCGGCCCGGCCCTGTCCGGCAGGATGCGGACGACGAGCATTGCGACAAAATCGACGAGCGGCAGGAAGAAGATGGCCACGATCAGGTTGAAGCCGGTATGGACGTTCGCGATCAGATGCGCCGAGTCGACGGAAAAGTCCGCGAAATACGGCACCACCCACGGAATGAACCCGAAAAGGGCGAGGACTCCGGTCCCGCGCATCAGCAGATTGCCGACCGGAACCCGGCGGGCGGCGGGGTCCGAACCCCAGTTCATCGCCACCGGGGTGATCGCGCTGCCGATATTTGCGCCCAGCACCATGGCAATGGCGAGATGAATTTCGACAACCCCCAGCGAGACCAGGGTCATGATCAGGACGACCACGGTCAGGCTGGAATGCGCGATCCAGGTCAGCAGGGCGGCGAACAGGATGGCCAGCAATGGCTCGCTCTGCAGGGGCGCGAGCAGCAGGGAGATCGTCGGCCCGTCGCGCAATGGAACCGATGCCAGCATGACCAGCTTGATCGCCAGCAGCATCAGGCCGAGGCCGATAAAGACCCGGGAGATCGCCCGGCGCCGGGAATTCTCTGACGACAGGAACGCTGTCACACCGATGAACAGGAAGACCGGCGACATCCAGGACACGTCGAAGGCGAGAACCTGAACCACGATCGTGCTGCCGACATCGGCGCCCAGCATGAGCGCCAGACCGGCCGGTATCGCGATCATCCGGCGGCCGCCGAACGAGCCGACGATCAGGGCCGTTGCCGTGCTGCTCTGCAGGATGGCGGTGACGCCGAGGCCGGTGAAGAACGAGCTGAACCGGTTCCGTGTGGCAGCAGAAACCCCCCGGCGAATCCCGGAACCGAAAGCCCGGGTCACGCCCGTCCGCACCATGCGGACGCCCCACAGGAGCAGGGCGACGCCTCCGGCGATGTTGATCAGTAGTTCCATGGACCTATCCGCGCCCTGTAGCGGGCGTCGTCAGATGATCGCGTGCCGGACCTTGGCGGATACCAGCTCGCTCACGAGCACAGTAATCAGTATCAGGACAAAGATCAGGGTTACCTGCGGCCAGGCGAGCACATTGAGAGATTCCTGCAGGCGCAGCCCCAGCCCGCCGGCGCCGACCAGCCCCAACACCGTGGATTCCCGGATATTGATATCCCAGCGGAAGACGGTGATGCCGGCGAAGGCCGGCAGGATCTGCGGCACGACCGCGTAATCCATGATCTGCGCCTTGCTGGCCCCGGTTGCCGAGACGGCCTCGACCTGCGATTCGTCGATTTCCTCGATGGCCTCGTAAAGCAGCTTGGCGACGAAGCCGATGGAGCGAAAGGCAATGGCGACGATCCCGGCCATCACGCCCGGTCCGATGATCGCGACCAGCAACAGGGCCCAGATCAGGGAATTGATCGAGCGGCTGGAGACGATGATCAGCAGGGCGACGGGCCGGATGTACCGCGTGCTCGGCGTCGTGTTGCGGGCTGCCAGGAAGGCGATGGGGACCGCCATGAACAGCGCCATGAGGGTGCCCAGCGTGGCGATGGAAATGGTGTCCCAGAGCGGCTCCAGCAGGTCCGGGAGATATTCCCAGCGCGGCGGGAACATGCGCGATCCGATATCCAGCGCCTGACGCGGCGCGTCATAGGCAAAGGCCCAGATCGTGGTCTTGGTCATGACCTGCCAGCAGAAGACGAAAAAAGCGGCGAGGGCCAGCCAGCCCAGCCACAGGCAGAGCTCCTGCTTGGTTGTGCGTCTGCGCCAGACTTGTCCGGAAGATGTGTGTGTCATTACTGAAGCCATTTCCGCACGTAGCCTGAGGAATATTCCGCCGCCATGACGATCAGGATGATCAGGATCAGGATCGCGGCCGCTGAATCGTATTCATACCGGTCCATGGCGGTGTTCAGCGTGGCGCCGATGCCGCCGGCGCCGACGATGCCGATGACCGCGGATTCACGGAAATTGATGTCCAGCCGGTACAGGCTGAGGCCGATCAGGCGCGGCATCACCTGCGGCTGGATGGCGTAGGTCACGACCTGCCACCAGCCGGCGCCGGTGGCCCGGACCGCCTCGGCCTGGCTCTCGTCGATATCCTCGATATCCTCGGCCAGCAGCTTCGCAAGGAAGCCGATGGTGGCGAAAGACAGGGTCATGAAGCCCGCCAGGGGGCCGAAACCGAACATCACGACAAACAGGATAGCGATGATGATTTCCTGGAAACTGCGGGACAGGGCGATGATGGCCCTGCAGACGGCATAGACCGGCAGCGGGGCGATGTTCCGCGCCGCGCCGATCCCGATCGGCACCGAAATGGCAACGCCGACCACCGTGGAGGTAACCGTCATTGTCAGGCTTTCCTCCATGCCGATCAGGATGTCATCCCAGCGGCTGGTGAAATCCGGCACCAGGAAGCCCTGGACGAAACGCAGGCCGCGATCCAGTCCCTCCCAGACCCGGACCCAGTTGACCTCGACCGAGCCGATCGAGAGCACCATGTAGACCAATGCGCCGAAATACAGTGCCCAGCGCAGCCAGGCCCGCTTGATGAAGGGGGGACGCGACCAGGTGGTCGGAAACTGGGTTGGGCTGGCTGCGGTCATGCCAGGCCCGCCAGGCGTTCACGATCGAGCGCCGCCGCGGCAATTTCCTCGGCGCTGTCTCCGGTTTCTTCTCCGTCCTCATCCACCTTGCGGATGGTCGCGGACCAGTCTTCTTCACCGTAGATCCGGGTCAGGACCTCGGCATCCAGCTCGTCCGGGCTGCCGTCGAACACGACCTTGCCGCCCTGCAGGCAGATGATCCGGCGCACGAATTGCTGGGCCAGGGCGACGTCGTGAATGTTGATGATGGCCGGCAGGCCGCGCTCGTCGCAGATCTCGATGATGAGTCGCATGATCTGGCGCGAGGTTTTCGGATCGAGCGAGGCGGTGGGCTCGTCGATCAGCAGCATGTCCGGATCCTGCTCCAGCGCCCGGGCGATACCGACGCGCTGGCGCTGGCCGCCGGACAGGGCATCGGCCCGCTTGTTTACATGCGCGCTGAGGCCGACGCGGTCGAGCAGGCGATAAGCGTTCTCGACGGATTGCGGCGGAAACTTGCGAAAGAAACTGCGCCAGAAACCGACATAGCCAAGCCGGCCCGAGAGCACGTTCTCCATCACGGTGAGGCGTTCGACCAGGGCGTATTCCTGGAAGATCATGCCAATCCGCCGGCGGGCCTGGCGCAGGCCGCCGCGGCTCAGCCCGGTGATATCCATATCGCCCAGGGAAATTTTTCCGGCCGAGGGTTCGACCAGGCGGTTGATGCACCGGATCAGCGTGGACTTTCCGGCTCCCGACGGCCCGATCAGGCCAATGACCTGACCGGGCTCTACCGTAAGGCTAACATCGGTGAGCGCCCGATCGCCTGTCCCATAGACTTTTGACAGACCTTCAAGTCGCAACATTAAGGGCGCTCCTCAATTCGTTTCGCGATCGCTTGACGCGATCGCTTATCAGGTGTGGTCGGTTGGATTACTTGCAGGCGTAGGAAACGCCATTGGCCGTGTCGATCTTCCGGATCACGTCCCAGTATTCCTTGTAGGTGATCGGGATGAACTGCTCTTCGCCGGAGCGGGCAAACTCTTCTTTCAGAGCCGAGCCTTCCCAGTTGAAGGTGAAGAACGCTTCCTTGATCTTTTCCTGCAGTTCCGGCTTCAGGTTGTAGACGTAGCCGAAACCGGTCGTCGGGAATGTCTGCGACTTGTACACGGAGACAACCTGATCCTGCTTGATCACGTCGCGGGCGACCATGCGGTGCCAGACGGAGTTGGCGATCGCGGCGGCCGGATAGTCCTTGTTGGCGACACCGAGGATGGAATTGTCATGCTTGCCGGAGAAAACCGGCTCGAAATCGCGCTCCGGCAGCATGTCGTAATCGGCCTTCAGGATGGCGGACGGCGCCTTGAAGCCGGAATTCGAGGTCTGCGAGGTAAAGGCCATCTTCTTGCCCTTGATATCCTCGACCTTCTCGATGCCGCTGCCCGGATAGGTGATGATTTCCATGTTGTAGCCGAAGTTACCGTCCTTCGACGCCATGATGGCGAAGGAGACGAAACCGGCGCAATTCACGGCCAGCGGGTTGGATCCGGTGTTGAAGCCCGCGACATGCAGGCGGCCGGCGCGCATCGCCTCGATCTGGGCGGCGTTGGACTGGACCGGGAAGAACTGGACCTTCTTGCCTGTCACATCTTCCATATGACGCAGGAACCCGTCCCACACCTTGGCATAGACGGCCGGATCCTCGACCGGCGTATAAGCGAAGATGAGCGTGCTCGGGTCGACCTGCTGGCTCGGATCGGTCGGCGTGTCTGCGACCAGATCGCCGTTGGTGTCCTGGAAACGTGCGTCCAGGGCGTGAGACATGCCCGACCATCCCATGGTCAAAGCGCCAAAAGCAGCGGCAGCGAAACCGAAAATCCCGCGTCTGTTCATAACGGGTAACCTCCCTGTGTTTATCAAATTCGCGTTCCCTTAGCGGAAACGCATTTTCATTTGAAGATGTTGATTTTCATTCGAAAGCGAACCTTTCGACAGAATGAGCGCATTGTCGAGCGGAACCGTATCTGTTGTCCCAGATTTTTTCGGCAGAAGGGTGCGCCCGGACGCGTTCATGCCTTTGCGGATCCGTGTCCGGCAGGGGCGGGGAGTAACCTGCCTCAGGCCTCCCGGTCGAGCGCGCCGAAATCCAGCACCGGTGCGGCATCGATCTCCTCGGCGTCGAGCATGGTTGCGATCCGCTCAAGGCTCGCCACCAGCATCATCTGCTCCCAGTCCTCCAGCGTGTCGAAGCGCTGCCGGAAGACTTCCTGCAGGTCGTCCGGCGCGTTCGCCAGCTTGACCCGGCCGCTGTCGCTCAGGCTGAGCCAGACCTGGCGGCGGTCGCTGTCGCCGCGCTTTTTCACCACCAGCCCCTTGGCTTCCAGTTTGTGCACCAGGGATGTGGTTGTCGCCTGGGTGATGCCGAGCCGGGCGGCGATGGCGCCGGCCGTACATTCCACTTCGTCCGCCAGGGTCTGCAACAGCAGGAGCTGTGAGGCGGTCAGGCCCGATTCCCGGGATAGCGCCCGGGCCCGGTTTTCCGTGGCCCGCAGGATGCGGCGCAGGACGACCAGGGCATGTTGTGATTCGTGGTCCATCGTTACTCCGGATGCGGGCGGCGCGAGTATGAACCCGATCGATGCCGCCGCGAACTTATTATAGTTTTATTACCTAACTAAAATCACTCTTTCTCGGGTAACCCCTTTCGCCAGGCGTCGTAAATGAGCGTAATTGCGACATGCACTGAGGCAAGCATGCTGTTCATAGGTTCAATTTACAGTGCATTTTTCTCTAATTTATCCTCAGGCCGACCCGGCGTCGCGTCTTGACAAATTTAGTTAGATGAACTAATTAATGGTCACCTACTCAAAGGGGTGGTTATGCAAATCGATATTTCGAAAAATGCTCCGCGCAACGCGACGGGGCCCAAAGGTGTGACTTTCAGGCGTCCGACGTCGACGGACGGCGCGGCCGTCTGGAACCTGATCGGTGGTCTGGACGCGCTCGACGATAATTCCATGTACTGCAATCTCCTGCAGTGCACGCATTTCGCGGAGACCTGCGTGGTTGCGGAGTTGGACGGGGATGTGGTCGGCTGGGTATCCGCCTATCTTCCCCCGGCCAAGCCCGGAACCCTGTTCGTCTGGCAGGTTGCCGTCGCGCCCCAGGCACGCGGACGCGGGCTTGCGAAATCCATGCTGCGCAATCTGCTGAAGCGGGGCGCCTGTGAGGACGTCACGCATATGGAGAGCACCATTACCAAGGACAACGAAGCGTCCTGGGCTCTCTTCCGGTCGATTGCCGGAGAGATTGAAGGCGATCTCAACCACAATCCCCATTTCCGGCGCGACCAGCATTTCGATGGCGAGCACGCGACGGAACATCTGGTCCGCATCGGGCCGATCGAGAGCGAACGCTACGCCAGCGCGGCCTGACGGCCTCCGCCGTGCGCTTTTCAGCGTTTGCCCATCCAAGAAGAATCAGGCCACAAGGAGCCGAAAATGACGAACGATCTTTCCGTTTACGAGAATGTCGAATCGAACGTGCGCAGCTATTGCCGCAGCTTTCCGGTCAGCTTCACCAGCGCCTCCGGCGCGGAGATCACCGGTGCGGACGGCAAGACCTATATCGACTTCCTGGCCGGCTGCTCGTCGCTGAATTACGGCCATAATGACGAGGACATGAAGCAGGCGCTGGTCGATTACATCACCAGTGACGGCATCACCCATGGCCTGGATTTCCATACCGAAGCCAAGGGCGCCTTTCTGGAAGCGTTCGACCGGATCATCCTGCAGCCGCGCGAGATGGATTACCGTCTGCAATTCACCGGCCCGACCGGCGCCAACGCTGTGGAAGCGGCGTTGAAGCTGGCACGCAAGGTCACAGGGCGCGACCGGATTGTTGCTTTCACCAACGGCTTTCACGGTGTGACGCTTGGTGCGCTGGCCTGTACCGGCAACGGCTATCACCGCAAGGGCGCGTCCCGTCCGCTCGATGGTGTCGACCGCATGCCGTACGAAGGCGCGCTCGGCAAGGACATCGACTCCCTCAAGGTGCTTGAGGGAATGTACCGTAATCCGTCCAGCGGCTTCGAGGCGCCGGCGGCCTTCATCCTTGAAACGGTTCAGGGCGAGGGTGGCTTGAACGATGCCAGCGCCGAGTGGCTGCAGGGCGTCGAACGGCTGGCACGCGAGCTGGGCTCGCTGCTGATTATCGACGATATCCAGGCCGGATGCGGCCGGACGGGCACCTTCTTCTCCTTCGAGAAGATGGGCATCGCCCCGGACATCGTGACCATGGCGAAATCGCTGTCCGGCATGGGCCTGCCCTTTGCCATGACGCTGCTGCGCCCGGAACTCGATATCTGGTCGCCGGCCGAGCATAACGGCACCTTCCGGGGCAACAACCACGCCTTCGTCACGGCGCGCGTGTCGCTGGAGAAATTCTGGTCCGATGCCAGCTTCTCCCAGAAGGTCGAGGCGAAAGCTGAACTGCTGGAAGGCCGTCTGAAGGAAATCGCCATGAAGACCGGCGGCAAGCTCAAGGGCCGCGGCATGTTCCGCGGCGTCGATGTCGGCTCCGGCGAGATGGCGGACGAGATCTGCCGCGAATGTTTCGAGAACGGCCTGATCATCGAGACCTCCGGCGCCCATGGCGAAGTGGTCAAGGTGCTGGCGCCGCTGACCATCGAGGTCGGCCTGTTCGAGCGCGGTCTCGACATCATGGCAAAGGCTGCCGCTACTGTGGTCAAGGCCCGGCTTTCCGCCGCGGCCTAAGACCCGAAACGCATTTCAATTCACTTCAAGATACGAGAGTTAAAGATGATTGTTCGTTCCTACGATGAGTGCCGCGATACCGACCGCCATGTTGTGACGGAGGGCTGGGAAAGCGTGCGCATGCTGCTGAAGGACGACAAGATGGGCTTCAGCTTCCACATCACCACCATCTTCCCGAACAGCGAGCACACGTTCGAATACAAGAACCATTTCGAGTCCGTCTATTGCGTCTCCGGCGGCGGGTCCATCACCGATCTGGCCAAGGACGAGACCCATGAGATCAAGGTCGGCACCATGTACGCGCTGAACCTGCATGACCGGCATGTCCTGAGGGGCGGCCCGGAAGGCATGGTCGTGGCCTGCTGCTTCAACCCGCCGGTATCCGGCCGGGAAGTGCATGACGAGACCGGTGCCTATGCTGCCGATGTCGAGGACGCGGCCTGATCGGGCCGCGCCGCATCGCAGACGCAACTCCTCTGGAGATAGTATGTTAGAGCCAATCGAGCCGCACCACACGGTGGAGAAGATCGGCGGCACGTCGATTGCCAACACCGACGTGGTCCTGAAAAACGTCTTTCTGCGCAGCCACGCGGATGCGGATCCCTATAACCGCATCTTCGTGGTCTCGGCCTATGCCGGGATGACCGACCGGTTGCTGGAATACAAGAAAACCGGAGCGCCTGGCGTTTTCGCGCATTATGCGGGTTCCGAGTCCGACTGGGCCTGGGGCGATTCCCTGACCGAGCTTGCCGACGAAATGATCGCCAAGAATGCGGATGTGCTGGCCGATCCGGCCTCGCGCCGTCTTGCCGATGGTTTCGTGCGCGACCGGGTCGAGGGCGTGCGTAACTGCCTGCTCGATCTGCAGCGGCTATGCACCCACGGCCATTTCCGGCTGGACCACCATATGGAGACGGTGCGGGAAATGCTGGCCGGGCTCGGCGAAGCGCACAGCGCTTTCAATACGACCCTGCTGCTGAAGGATAACGGCATCAATGCCGTTTTCGTCGACCTGACCGGCTGGCGGGACGAAAGCGACCCGACGCTGGACGAGCGGATCTCCGGCGCGCTCGAAGACATCGACTTTACTCGCGAGTTGCCGATCGTGACGGGCTATGCCCATTGCCGCGAAGGCATGGTGCGCCGGTTCGACCGTGGCTATACCGAGGTGACATTCTCCCGCCTTGCCGTTGTCACGGAAGCAAGGGAAGCCGTGATCCACAAGGAATTCCACCTGTCCAGCGCCGATCCGAAGCTGGTCGGCGAGGACAAGGTCCGGACCATCGGCCACACGAATTACGACGTGGCGGACCAGCTCTCCAACATGGGCATGGAAGCCGTGCATCCGAACGCGGCCAAGGGGCTGCGCCAGGCGGGTATCCCGCTGCGGGTCCGGAACACGTTCGACCCGGCCGATCCGGGCACCATGTTCGAGGGCGACTACGTTTCCGAAGAGCCGCGCGTCGAGATCGTTACCGGTCTGAAGGACGTGCATGCGCTGGAATTCTTCGAGCAGGAAATGGTCGGTGTCAAAGGCTACGACACCGGGATCCTGGAGGCGCTGAAGCGGCACAATGTTCGCATTGTCACCAAGAGCTCGAACGCCAATACCATCACGCACTTCCTGGCCGGCTCGCGCAAGGCGGTGAAGCGGGTGATCGCGGATCTCGGCGAGGCCTTCCCGACGGCGGAAATCTCCACCCGGAACGTCGCCATCGTCTCTGCCATCGGCAGCGACATGTCCGTACCCGGACTTGACGCAACCGCGCTGCTGGCGCTGACGGAAGCGGGTATCGAGCTGCTCGGCGTGCACCGCCTGTCCCGCAAGGTGGACATGATGTTCATCATGGAAGAAGGCCAGTTCGAGACGGCCATCACGGCGCTGCATGCGGCTCTGGTCGAGACTGAGACGGAAACGGCGGCCGAACGCGCCGCTGCCTGAAAGCACCGATAAAGACTTTACGGCGAAGGCCGGCCCGATCGCGGGCCGGCCTTCGCGCGTTCGTACGCTCCCGGCACTCCATGCCGGCCTCTTTCCGAAAGGCGGAAAAAGCTATCGCCGGTCGGGAACTTTTACCGGGTCGGACAGTTTTCTCTTTCGGACGGCCAACAACCCGGAGGGAAGGCAGAGATGAAGAGCAAGTCGGATTCGGCGGAGAGAGTGGACGAGCATCGTCCGTTGACGTCTGGAGAAACCTTCAAGGTCGTCAGCGAGAGCGGTCTCGAAGAGTTGCGCCGACCGGCGGTATCGCTTGCCTGGTCCGGGTTGGCAGCGGGCCTTGCGCTCGGGTTTTCCGTCGTTGCTGAAGCGGTCCTCGCCGGACATTTGCCGGGGGATGCCGATTGGGCTCCGCTTGTTGGCAATATGGGGTATACGGTTGGATTTATTATTGTTGTTCTCGGCCGGCTGCAGCTTTTCACCGAGAATACGATCACACCGGTTCTGCCCATTTGCAAGGAACCGACCCGCAAAAATCTGCTCGCGCTGACCCGGAACTGGTCGGTCGTGCTGGCCGCGAATCTGGTTGGCGCAAGCCTGTTCGCTGCCTTCGTCATGTTGACACCGGCGCTTCCGGAGACCGCCCGTGGAGAGATCCTGGAGCTGGGGCGTCACGTTGCCCATGACGGCTTCGTGGTGACGGCGGTGAAAGGCATCGGGGCCGGATTCCTGATCGCCTCGATGGTCTGGGCGCTGGCGAACATGCGGAGTGGTCAGTTGTTGGCCATTTTCATTGTGACCTATATCGTCGCGCTCTGCGGCTTCGCCCATGTGGTCGCGGGGACTGTCGAGATCGCGGCTCTTGTCCTGACCGGAGGCTTGGCAATCGGCCCCGCCATCTTCGGCTTCATCATACCCGCGCTGATCGGAAACATTATCGGCGGCACGGTTCTGTTCGGCTTCATCTCCTACGCGCAAGTCTCCCGCGAAGTGGAATAGGGGCCTCAGAACCGGCGGGGGACGAGGCCGGACTGGAACCAGGAGACAAAGCTCAGCATGGAATAGACGGGCAGGCCGGTGGCGTCCCTGATGTCGGCGGCATAGGGCAGCATGTTGGTGCATTCGAGAACGAGCGCGCCAATTTCAGGATGGTCCTTCTGCATGTTCAGCGCGGCCTCGAC
Source organism: Nisaea sp. (assembly GCF_040217065.1). Taxonomy (GTDB): domain Bacteria; phylum Pseudomonadota; class Alphaproteobacteria; order Thalassobaculales; family Thalassobaculaceae; genus Nisaea. The sequence continues at coordinate 563,092 of NZ_JAVJNX010000011.1, read as the reverse complement.
ATTGTCCTCGCGCGCGGCCGCGACATCGAGTTCGAGTTCGTTATTCAGGATGGCTCGGGTGAATTCCCGGCCGCCCTCGGTGCTGCCGATCGGCGTACCTTCGGGAACACGGGCTTTCTCAAGGTGCGCGTCCGTCAGGCTCGAGGCGGAGATGGTGAGCACGCCGGCCCGCTTTCCGGCGGGCAGCAGCCGGTTCACCATGTCCACCTGCATCAGCGACGAGGTGGCGACGGGAACGCCGACTGCGCTGGCCAGCTCTTCCTGAAACAGAGAGAGAAAGCCGCAATTGGTGGTGATGCCGTCAACACCGTCGGCAACCAGGCCCCGGGCGGCGTCGATGAAGTTGTCCAGCAGGCCCTCGGCGCCGCGCCGCACCACCCGGTCCGGAGAGGCGTCGCGAACGACGCGGTAATGCACCGGGAAATCCCAGGTGGTCGCGTTGCCCATGTCGCCCGGAATGCGCGGGAATTGCGCCTCCAGCATGAGGATGCCGACAGAGGCGCCATAGATTGCCTTCCCGCCGCGTACTTTCATCTCCGGTCTCCTGATCTTCAATCTTCCTGGGGTTCGAACAGCCGGTCGAACAGCTCTTCCGGGCCGGCCATGTAGATATTCGAGAAGCTTTCCTTCACCGAGGCGACGATCTGGTCCATCCGGCGGCGGATATGCTTGCCGAGGATCCAGGCGGCCCGGTCCGCGTCGCGGGCCAGCAGGGCCTCCATGATTGCCTTGTGCTCGCCCTTGGTCTCCTTCACCCGGCTGGCCATGTCGAGCCAGCGGATAAAGCGGATCCGCTGGTTGATCTGCCCGAGATGGCGGGCGAGTTCGTGGTTGCCGGAGAGTTCGGCGATGGCGACATGGAACGCCTCGTCCCGCTCGGTCATCTCGCGCACGGTCTTGCCCGCATAGATCAGGCCGTTGGCGTGAAGATCGTTGCTCAGGGCCTTCAGGTCCGCATCGCTGGCGCTCTCGCAGGCCTTGCGGACGGCGGCCAGCTCGAGGATCTCGCGCAGCTCGTACAGCTCATAGACCGAGCGCGCATCCAGCTCCCGGCAGAAGAAGCCAAGTCCGGGTTTGAAATCGATCAGTTGTTCCGTGACGAGACGGTTCAGCGCCTCGCGCAGAGGGGTCCGGCTGACGGACAGTTCGCGCGAAATCCCGATCTCGTTAATCCGCTCTCCCGGCCGGAACTGGAAATTCACCGCCCGTTCCTTCAGCCGCATGTAGGCCTCTTCGACCCGGCCTTCACTCATGGTGTTTCATCCGAACAGTTTCTTGCCGATGCGCCTTGACTCCGGCGCCGCCCTTTTACAACATGCAGGCCTGTATACAGTACTGTGTTCAAGCAATCTCCACCAGCGCATTCCGCGCGCCACCCGAGGAAAGTGATACAATGGATAAGTCGATGGGCAACCGGATGACCGGCGCGGAAGCCATGGTCCGTATGCTTGAAGCCCATGGTGTGAAGCACATATTCGGGCTCTGCGGCGACACCACGCTGCCCTTCTATGACGCGATGGCCCGGCTCGATCACGGGATCAAGCACATCCTGACCCGCGATGAGCGTCATGCCGGCTATATGGCCGACGCCTATGCCCGCGTGACCGGCCGTCCCGGTGTCTGCGAGGGGCCGTCCGGCGGCGGGGCGACCTATATTCTTCCCGGCGTGGTCGAAGCAAATGAGAGCTCGGTGCCGATCATGGCGATCACCACCGACGTCTCGACGACGGCGCGGGGACGCTATCCGCTGACAGAGCTAGACCAGGTCGCGATGTTCCGGCCGCTGACCAAGTGGAACACCTCGCTGGACGACGCTTCGCGTCTGCCGGCGATGATGCGCACCGCCTTCCGGGCGATGACGACGGGCCGTCCGGGTGCCGTTCATCTGGCGCTGCCGTTCGATACCCAGAAGGGCGCCGTGGAGGATGCGGAGATCTGGGCCGACCCGGGGCACCGGACCTATCCGGCGGAACCGTCCGGCCCGGACATGGCGGCGGTGAAGGAAGCAGCTAGGATTCTGGCCGGTGCGAAATCCGCCGTGGCCGTCTGCGGCGGCGGACCGGTGATCGCCGGGGCGACCGAAGCCCTTGGCCGGCTGGCTGCACTGCTCGATCTGCCGGTCGCCACAAGCGTTTCCGGCCAGGGCGCCATTGCGGAGACCGATCCGAACGCGGTCGGCGTTGTCGGCTCCAATGGCGGCGTGCCGAGCGCGCGGGCGGTGACGGACGAGGCGGATGTGATCCTTTTCATCGGTTGCCGGGCCGGGTCCGTGACCACGGAACGCTGGCGCTCGCCCGCCCAGGACAAGACCATCATCCATATCGACAGCGACCCGATGGTGATCGGTGCCAACTACAACACCGCCGTTTCCATTGTTTCTGACGCGCGGCTGGCGCTCGAGGCGCTGAACGTGGAAGTCGAGGCGATCGCCGATCGCACCATGCAGAGCGGCAAGGCCCGTGCCGCGTTGGCCTGGGAAGGCAAGCTGAAGAATTTCCTGCCCCTGGCGACGACGTCGGAGCGGCCGATCCGGCCGGAACGGGTGATCGCGGACCTGATGGACCTGCTGGATGACGATGCCACAATCGTTGCCGATCCGGGCACGCCATGCCCGTATTTCTCGGCGCATTACCGCTGGCCCCGGGCCGGCCGGCATTTCATCACCAACCGGGCGCACGGTGCACTCGGCTATTCGCTTGCCGCCGCGATGGGGGCCTATATCGGCCGCCCGTCCTCCCAGACCCTCGCGGTCATGGGCGACGGCTCCTTCAACTTCTGCTGCGGCGAGTTCGAGACCATCGTGCGCGAGAAAATGCCGATCAAGAGCATCGTCTTTTCCAACTCTGTCTTCGGCTGGATCAAGGCCGGGCAGGATTCAGGTTTTGGCAAGCGCTTCTACAATGTCGATTTCAGCCGCACGAACCATGCCGCCGTCGCCGAGGCATTCGGCGTGAAGTCCTGGACGGTGGAGGACCCGGCGGAATTCAGATCGGTGATGAAGCAGGCGCTGGAGCATGACGGGCCGACCCTGGTCGACGTTATCTCCCAGCCGCTGCACGAAGCCGCGGCACCGGTCTCGGAATGGATTGCCTGATCATGTTCCGCGCGGACGAAAAGATCACCGGTCTCGACCTCTGGCATCTCGCCTTGCCGGTGGTCTCCCGCCGCGACCACGGCATCGGCTCGGTGGATCATGCAATCGAGATCGTCGTTGTCCGGCTGACCTCGGAAAGCGGCGCGGTCGGTTATGGCGAGGCTTCGCCCTGGTCCGTCTTCACCGGCTCTCCCGAAGCCAGCTACGCCGCGCTCGACCGCTATATCCGTCCGCATGTGGTCGGCAAAAGGGTCGGCGACATCGCGGCGATCATGGAGGTCGCGGCCAAGGCGGTGGCCCATTGCACGGAAGCGAAGGCGGCGCTCGAAAGCGCGCTGCTCGATCTTAACGGGCGGATCGCGGGCGTGCCGGTCTGGGCGCTGCTCGGCGGCAAGGCGCGGGACACGATCCCGCTCTCCGTCTCGCTTGCGGATCCCGATTTCGAGGCGGATCTCCGGCTGGTTGAGCGGCTGGTGGGGGACGGTGTCGGGATCGTCAAGCTGAAGGCCGGCTTCAAGGACCACGCGTTCGACATCATGCGGCTGGAGAAGCTGCGTTCCGACTGGCCAAATCTGGACATCCGTGTCGATTTCAACCAGGGGCTCGCGATTGAGGGCGCTATCGCTAAAGTCTGTGATGTCGCCACCTTCGAGCCGACCTTCATCGAGCAGCCGGTGGCCTATCACCATTTCGACCTGATGGCCGAGATCCGCGCCGCCATCGACGTGCCGCTGCTGGCCGACGAGAGCGTCTTCGGCCCGGAGGACATGAGCCGGGCCGTTGCCGAAGGGATCTGCGACGGGGTTTCCATCAAGATCATGAAAGCCGGTGGATTGCGCCGGGGGCAGACGGTCGCCCGCATGGCGGCGGCGTCCGGATTGTCGGCCTATGGCGGCGATATGTTCGAGAGCGGTATCGCCCATCTGGCCGGCGCGCACATGATCGCGGCGACGCCGGAAATCCGGCTCGGCTGCGAGTTCTATCACGCGCAATATTACCTGAAGGAGGACATCCTCACCGAAGCATTCCCCAACCAGGGCGGCGTTGTCACAATTCCGGACACGCCCGGTCTCGGAATACTTCCGGATCATGAAAAGCTGGCGCACTATGCGGTCAGATCGACCGTGGGGGCGGGCAGGTGAGCGATAGGAAGAAACATGTGATTGTGGTCGGTGCCGGGATCGTCGGCGTCTCGACCGCGATCTGGCTGCAGCGCGACGGCCACCAGGTCACCCTGGTGGACCGGGAAGGACCGGCAGCCGGCACGAGTTACGGCAATGCCGGGCTCCTGGCCTCCGGCTCCATCGTTCCGGTCACCGGGCCGGGGCTGCTCGGCAAGGCGCCGAAGATGCTGTTCAACCCGGACCAGCCGCTGTTCCTGCGCTGGTCCTACCTGCCGAAACTGCTGCCCTGGCTGGTCAGATATCTGAGCCATGCGAACGCGGCGGATACCAGGCGGATCGCCAGTGCCCTGCACGACATTATCGGCGACAGCGTGGCCGACCATCAGGCGCTGGCCGCCGGCACCGGCGCGGAGCAGTGGATAAAGCCGCAGGAATACATGGTCGCCTATAACGACCGGGCGCATTTCGAGGGCGATGCCTTCGCCTGGTCGATCAGGCGGGATCACGGTGTCCGGTTCGAGGAGTTGGAAGGCGCCGCGCTGCTTGAGCAGGAAACGGCCCTGAGCGCCGACATCAGGTTCGGCGTCCGGGTGCTGGATCACGGCCGGATTTCCGATCCCGGCGCCTATGTGAAGGCGCTCGCGGCCCATGTCGTGGCCGAGGGCGGCAAGCTGGTGCAGGCCGAGGTGACCGATATCGTCCGGGAGGGTGGCGCGGCGACCGGCGTGCGCGCCGGCGGCGAGACGATCGCGGGAGATGCCGTCGTGGTCGCCATGGGCGCCTGGTCCGGCAAACTGTCGAAAATGCTCGGGCTGAATATTCCGCTTGAATCCGAGCGCGGCTATCATCTTGAATTCTGGGAGCCGTCGGTGATGCCGAAGACGCCGATCATGGTTGCGTCCGGCAAGTTCGTGCTGACCCCGATGGAAGGCCGCCTCCGGGCGGCCGGTGTGGTCGAGTTCGGCGGTCTCGAGGCAGGGCCGTCCAAGGCGCCGTTTGCGCTGTTGCGCCGTGCGGTGCGCAAGGCGATGCCGGATCTGACGTTCACCGAAGAGACCGAATGGATGGGGCACCGGCCGGCAACGACGGACTCGATCCCGGTCATCGGGGAAGTTCCGGGCACCAAGGGGGCTTTCCTCGGCTATGGGCACCAGCATGTCGGCCTGACGGGTGGGCCGAAAACCGGGCGGATTCTTGCCCAACTGATCGGCGGCAAAAAGCCGAACATGGACTTGACGCGTTACTCGCCCTCACGCTTCGCCGGCTGAGGGGAGTATGACTGGCCGAACAGGGCCAAAAATGGGAGACTTGAAATGAAGAAACTAACAACTGCAATTGCCGCCGCGGCGTTCGCGGTTGCCGGTTCTGCCGGTGCCATGGCCGAAAAGTGGGATATGCCGATGGCATATTCCGGCTCCAACTTCCACTCCGCCACCGGCGCCGAATTCGCCAAATGCGTGACCACCGGTACCGGCGGCGGCATCGAGATCGTGACGCATCCGTCCGGCTCCCTCTTCAAGGGCAACGACATCAAGCGTGCCGTCCAGACCGGCCAGGCGCCGATCGGCGAACGGCTGCTGTCCGCGCACCAGAACGAGAACCCGCTTTTCGGTTTTGACTCGATCCCGTTCCTGGCCACGTCGTTCGACGATGCGGCCAAGCTCTGGAAAGCGGCGAAGCCGACCCTTGAAAAGGTCCTGATGGAGCAGAATCTGGTTCTGCTCTATGCCGTTCCGTGGCCGCCGCAGGGGCTCTACTTCAAGAAGGAAGTGAACTCCGTTGCCGACATGAAGGGCATCAAGTTCCGGTCCTATAACAGTGCCACCGCACGGCTGGCAGAGCTGACCGGCATGCTGCCGGTGCAGATCGAGGCGGCCGAGATCAGCCAGGCCTTCGCCACCGGCGTTGCCGACTCCATGATCTCTTCCGGCGCGACCGGCTATGACCGCAAGGTCTGGGAGAGCCTGACCCACTTCTACGAAGTCGATGCCTGGCTGCCGCGCAACTATGTGATGGTGAACGGCGATGCCTGGAACGGTCTCGACGATGCCAAGAAGGGCGTCCTGCGCGGCTGTGCAGAGCTGGCCGAATATGCCGGTACCTGGCGTGCGGTCGAATACACCCAGTTCACCATGAACGGCCTGAAGGCCGGCGGCATGACCGTCGGACCGGCAAATGACGGCCTCAAGGCCGAGCTGCGGGCGATCGGCGAGACCATGACCAACGAATGGCTGGAATCGGCCGGTGCCGAAGGCAAGGCCATCGTCGACGCCTTCAAGGCGATGCAGTAACTCCTCACACGCGACCGGGGGCGGCGTGACGCCGCCCCCGGTCTGTTCTCAGATCTGACGCCCCGTTCCGGCCCGTCCGGCCCGGGATCGTGTCGCCTCCCGAGGAGATCTCATGGTTTTTCTGGCAAAACTCAGAGCTGGGCTGGACCGGCTTTATCTCGCCGCCGGCGCGCTCGGCGCCTTGTTCCTGATCGCCATCCTGAGCCTGATCGTGCTGCAGATGCTGGCGCGCTGGACCGGTGAGGTGTTTCCGGGGGCCGCGGAATATGTCGGCTATTGCATGGCCGCCGCCTCGTTCTTCGCCTTCGCCCACACCCTGCAGCGTGGCGCCCATATCCGGGTCTCGATGCTGCTGAATGTGGTCCCCGCCGGTATGCGCCGGGCAATGGAGATCTGGTGCTTCGCCATCGGCACGGCGCTCGGCTGGTACTTCGTCTGGTATGCGGTGAAATTCGTCTACTGGTCCTGGAAGTTCAAGGATATCAGCCAGGGACAGGACATGACCCTGCTCTGGATGCCGCAGACCGGGATGGTCATCGGCGCGGTCATCCTGGCGATCTCCCTGACCGATTTTCTCATTCACATGGTCTTTACCGGCCGTCACCGGATCGTGCACGAGACGGTCGAATCCCACGCGGAGTAGGGCATATGGAAGATATCGGAATCATTGCCCTGTTCCTGTTCGTCCTGTTCCTGCTGCTGGGATCGGGCGTCTGGATCGGGCTGGCCCTGCTCGGCGTCGCCTTTGTCGGCATGGAGCTGTTCACCACGCGCCCGGTGGGCGACGTCATGATCACCACCGTCTGGACCCATTCCTCGTCCTGGACGCTGGCCGCCCTGCCGCTGTTCATCTGGATGGGCGAGGTGCTGTACCGGACGCGCCTGTCGGAAGACATGTTCAAGGGGCTGGCGCCCTGGCTGGCGAAACTGCCCGGCGGACTGATCCACACAAATATCGTCGGTTGCACCGTCTTCGCGGCGGTGTCCGGCTCCTCGGCGGCCACGCTGACGACGGTCGGCAAGATGTCGATCCCGGAGCTGCGCAAGCGGAACTATCCGGAGAAGGTGGTGATCGGGACGCTGGCCGGGGCGGCGACGCTCGGCCTGATGATCCCGCCCTCGCTGACCCTGATCGTCTATGGCGTGACCATCAACGAGTCGATCACCAAGCTGTTCATTGCCGGCATCGTTCCGGGCATCGTTCTGGCGGCCATGTTCATGGCCTATGTCGCGATCTATTCGAAAGTCTCGAAGGACTATCACCCGGACGAGGAACCGGACATGAGCTTTGCCGACAAGGTAAAGAACTCGCGCTTCCTGATCCCGGTCTTCTGCCTGATCGCGGTGGTCATCGGCTCGATGTATCTCGGTTTCGCCACGGCGACCGAGGCGGCGGCGTTCGGCGTCATCGGCGCGCTCATCCTGGCGGCGAGCCAGGGCTCGCTGAGCTGGAAGACCTTCCTGGAAAGCCTGATGGGGGCGACCAGAACCTCGGCCATGATCGCGCTGATCCTTGCCGGCGCGTCCTTCCTGTCCCTGGCGATGGGCTTCACCGGCCTGCCGCGTGGGCTTGCCAACCTGATCGCCGACATGAATCTCAGCCGGTTCGAGCTGTTGATGGCGCTGCTGGTCTTCTACATCGTGCTCGGCTGCTTCCTTGACGGCATCTCCTCGGTGGTGCTGACCATGGCGGTGGTGGAGCCGATGATCCGGCAGGCCGGCATCGACCTTCTCTGGTTCGGCATCTTCATCGTCGTGGTGGTCGAGATGGCGCAGATCACGCCGCCGATCGGCTTCAACCTGTTCGTCCTGCAGGGCATGACCCGGCACGAGATGGGCTTCATCGCCCGCTGCGCGATTCCGATGTTCATGATCATGGTGCTGATGGTGTTCGTGCTGATCTGGTTCCCGGAAATCGCCACCTGGCTGCCGGACAACATGCGGCAGGGGCCGGGGTGATCCGGTGAGATATTGGGCGAAAGAAAGGCGGCCTCCGGGCCGCCTTTTTTTGGTCCTCTCCCGATCACTGAGAGTGGTCAAGAACTGCAATTTTCGGTGACTCTGTAGGAGGGTTTTTTGCGCACGAAACCGCTATTTATTGACATTTAACAAAATATATATAAAAATCCACTTAAATACAGAAGCAAAACGCTTCTGCTCCAATTCTCGCACATAGAAAGTGTTGCGATGTTGACCTTACGGACCAATGCGACAGCAAATGTCGCGGTCAGAAATCACGGAAGCGCCCAGCGCACGCTCGACCTCTATGCAAAACGGGTCGGGACCGGATTGCGCGTTGCCGGCGCGCTCGAGGATGCCTCCAATTTCTCCATTGCCCAGGGAGTGCGCACCGAGGTGCGAGCCTGGCAGGCGGTCAACCAAGGGCTCGGCAATGTGTCCGGCGCGGTCAAGGTCGCCGTGGCCGGTGCGACCAACATCTCCGATCTGCTCGGGACACTGAAAGGCAAGTTCGTTGATTATTTCGCGGTCGATGCCGCGCGCCAGCCGATCGTCGAGGCGGACATCAACGCCATCCTCGACCAGATCGATCTGATGGCGAACGGCTCGAGCATCAACGGCACCAACTTCATCAATACCGATCAGGCCGACCTGGTATTTACCCCACCGGCGGACCAGGGAACGGTCTTTTCCTTCAATGGCGCTGGCAGCAACACCCATGCGCTTGGCACGCAGCCGGGCCTGCTGCAGGTGGATTATACCGCCACAGGCACGGGCGGCGGGCAAATCAGACTCATTTATAACGGAACGACCGTCGATTCCGATGCGGTGAACCCGCCAAACACAGCCGGCAGCCTGACCTTCCAATATGATGCGAGCGGCCCGGCGAATTTTACCGTCCAGAAGACAGGGTCACCGAATGTCGATACCGACTACACCTTCACCCTGACGCCGACCGGTCAGAGCGGGACCCAGGGTGAATTCGAGGTTTTGAAGGGACTGAACGGGGAAGTCGTCGATATCCAGTTCCGTTCCCTGCTCGCCGCCGATATCGGGCTGCGCCCGCCGCAACTGAACAACATCACCTCGGCCCTCGGACAGATCGATGCGGCCGAACGCGAGATCGGCAATGCCCTTGGATATTACGGCTCGAAATCGCGTGAGATTGACCAGGCCCGGGACATCGCTCAGGAATTCGTCGATGCGCATTTGGAAGGTTTGGGCAACATCGTGGACGCGGACTTGGGGCGTGACAGTGCCGAGCTGACGGCTGCCCAGGTGCGCGAAAACCTCGCCATCCAGAGTGTCTCCCTGGCCGCCAGATCGAACGAGGTGGTGCTCAGCCTGTTCCGCTAGCACGCCGCTCGCTGGACGCGCTCGGAGAACTGATTATTCTGCCTACCCAAGCACGCCGCCGCGAGGGCGGTCCGGGAAGGAAGAACAAGAGCCATGGAATTTTCGACGCCGCTGCATATCGCCGACCTGGCGGATAAGACCCGCCGATTTATCGCCGAGAAAGTGATCCCGTTCGAGAGCGACCCGCGCTGGACCGGGCACGGTCCGACGGAGGACTTGCGCACGGAGCTGACGGATCTTGGCAAGGCGTCCGGGCTGTTCGCTCCGCATGCGCCGAAGGAATTCGGTGGCCTCGGCCTCGGGCATCTGGAGCGGGCCTTCGTCTTCGAGGAAGCGGGCTATTCCCTGCTCGGCCCGACAGCCCTGCATTGTGGCGCCCCGGACGAGGGCAACACGCATTTGCTCGATGTCGCGGCCAGCCCGGCGCAGCGGGAGCAGTTCCTTGCCCCGCTGGCGAAGGGCGCGCGCTCCTGCTTCGCGATGACCGAGCCGGACGGCGCAGGCGCCGATCCCTCGCTGCTCGCCACCACGGCGAAGGTGGACGGCAACGGCTATGTGGTCAACGGACGGAAATGGTTCATCACCGGAGCCGAGGGTGCCGACTTCGTCATCATCATGGCGAAGATCGAGGGCGGCCCTGCGGACGGCGGGGCGACCATGTTCATCGTGCCGAGCGACCGGGCGGGTATCCATCTGGAAAAGCAGATGGACACGCTGGACAGCTCCTTCGCCGGCGGGCACTGGGAAATGCGCTTCGAGGATCTCAAGGTCGATCAGGACGATATTTTGGGTGAGCCCGGCGGCGGCTTCAGGCAGGCCCAGGTCCGGCTCGCCCCGGCACGGCTTACCCACTGCATGCGCTGGCTCGGTTCCGCCCGGCGGGCGCACGATACGGCGCTGGACTATGCGAACCGCCGGGAAGTTTTCGGCCAGAAACTGGGCAGGCATGAGGGTGTCGGCTTCATGCTGGCGGATAACGAGATGGATATCCGCACCGCGCGGCTGTCCCTGATGCAGGCGGCCTGGCTGCTCGATCAGGGTGACAACGCGGCGGAGGAAAGCTCCATGGCCAAGGTGCAGTGCTCCGAGGCGATCTGGCGCATCGTCGATAACGCGGTGCAGATCCTCGGCGGTGCCGGCACCAGCGCCCACCTGCCGGTGGAGCGGATCTTCCGCGAGGTACGCGGCTTCCGGATCTATGACGGCCCGTCCGAGGTGCATCGCTGGTCGCTCGCCCGCAAGGCCCTGAAGCGGGCCGCCGGGCGAGCGTAGGTCCGATGTGTCTAGGCGGCGGCTAGTTCGCCGCCGAAGGCATAGGCGGACATGCTGATGGAGCCGTGGCTGAAGCTGCAATGCAGCTTCGTGCCGCGCTCCGGCATTCCGGCACCTGCCGCCACGTAGAACGGCAGGAAATGTTCCGGCGTCGGGTGGGCCCGGCGGCCGGTCTCCGGATCGTCCGGGAACCGCAGCAGGCTGTCCCAGTCCGCACATTCGACCGCAAGGGACACCCAGTCGTCGAAAGCCGTAGCCCAGGCCGGGGGCGGCGCGCCCTCGGGGCCGAGTTCCCGCAGATTGTGGGTGACCGAGCCGGAGCCGACGATGAGCACATCCCGGTCGCGCAGCGGAGCGAGTGCACGGCCGATCTCGAAATGCTGCCGCGCCGTGCCGCCCCGCACCAGCGAGAGTTGCACGACGGGGATATCGGCCTCCGGATAGACAAGCGAGAGCGGAGCCCAAGTGCCGTGATCGTATCCGCGGTCCGGGTCCTTTGCGGCCGCGATCCCCTGATCTGTCAGAAGCGCATCGACCCAGTCGACCAGGTCCGATGCGGTCCGGGCCGGATACCGGATGCGATAGAGCGCGTCCGGAAAGCCGGCGAAGTCATGCACGGTTTCGGGAGCCTCGGCCGTGGTCAGCGTCGGCTGTGCCGCTTCCCAGTGGGCCGAGACGATGAGGATCGCCGCCGGGCGCCCGACCCGGCTGCCCAGCGTCCCGAGGAAATCCTTCGAGACGTGGTTGCTGAGCAGCAGGTCGGGGGCGCCGTGCGGCAGGAAGAGGCTGGGCAGGCTTGTCATGGATCTAGCTCTGCCGGGCGAAGCTGTCGGGCGTCAGGGACAGGATCTTCGGCGTGCGGACCGCGTAGGCGCCGTCACCGAGCAGGGCCTGGACCACGAGGGTAGCCGCCCAGAATGCCGGGAATTCCCAGCCGCCGTTCGGGTTGGTGTAGAGCCAGCCATTCGCGCCATGCACCATGAACACGGCACCGAGCAGGATCGGCAGAGTGGCGATGGAGACCAGCCGGGTGGCAAAACCGGCGATCAGTGCGATACCGCCGCCGACTTCGGCAAGGATCGTCAGATAGGCGAAGATGGCGGGCAGGCCGAGGCTGCCGAAAAAGCCGACGGTGCCGGCCGGGGTGAAGACGAAGAGCTTCAGGGCGCCATGGGCGAGGAAGAGCACGCCGAGGGAGATGCGGAGGATAAGCGCGGCATAAGGCGCGGTGTTCTGGTTGGTCATCGGATCGTCCTTTCGTCTGGAGAAAAGGGCGGCACACCGCGCCGCCTGTCCGACTTAGTTAATTGCACTCATTATAAACCAGAAGATCCTCATTGATTGAATGAATATAAACGATATGTTGTTAATATGGATTCCATAGAGCAGATGCGGATGTTCTCCGCCGTAGCCGCGACAACATCCTTTTCAAAGGCCGCCGAGCGGCTTGGCACCAGCGCCCAGAATGTCAGCAAGAATATCCGCGCGCTCGAAGACACGCTTGGCGTGCTGCTGCTGCACCGGACGACGCGGGTCGTCACGCTGACGGAGAGCGGCCGGGCCTATCTGCCCCGTTGCAACCGGGTGATAGAGGATTTCGACGAGCTGCGCTCGGTCATGCGGGACGAGGGGGCCGCCCCCAGTGGCAATCTTGTTGTGACCGCCCCCGTTCTTTTCGGCGAAATGTATCTGATGACGGTGGTCGGGAAGTATCTGGCCGCCAATCCCGGCGTGACGGTCGATCTCAGGCTGAGCGACCGGTATATGTCGCTGATCGACGAGGGGGTCGATCTGTCGCTGCGTATCGGCGTGCTTCAGGATTCCGGACTGATCGCGAAGCGTCTGGGCGAGATCCGCCTGATCGCCTGCGCGGCGCCATCCTATCTCGACATGGCCGGGCGCCCCGCGCACCCGGCTGAGCTCGTGTCCCATCGCTGTATCTTCGACACCAATCGCCGGGGTCCGGTGCAGTGGACGTTTCGCGACGGCGGCGAAGATCTCACGGTGGCCGTCCGCTCGCGTGTCCGGGTGAACAGCGCTCCGGCTGTCCGGACCCTGCTGCTGTCCGGCGAGGGGATCGGAATCGTGCCGAGCTACGTGGTCGCGGACGATCTGCGCAGCGGGCGTCTCGAGGCTGTGCTGGAGCCGTTCGAGGAACGCGGCCTGCCGGTCTCCCTGCTCTATCTCGCCAACCGCCACCTGTCCCGGAAGGTCCGGTCCTTCATTGGCTTCATCGAGGCCGAAATCGCGGCCACGGAAGACTGGAACGCGGTCTGACGCGCCAATCCACCGGGCGTCATCAAACGGTCAAGCTCCTGGTCTAGAGTGCATCGAAAGGCTGGATGGAATCCGCATGCCGGGATCGGCAGGCGGCTGGCTTCGGAACGAAAATGGATAGAGCGATGAGACAGGCATTTGCGCGTGCAGTGATTGCGGCGACATGCATTGCCGCTTTTGCCGGATTTCTGTTCCCGGCGCCGGCAACGGGGGCGGATGTTCTCCGGATCGGCGTTCTTGGCGGCAAGGCCACCTCCGACGATTTTGCCGCGCAGAAATGCCTGGCCCACGATCTTGCGGAAAGCCTGGCGGCGCCGGTACAGATCCTGGCCCTGCCATCCGGCGACGGTCTGAGGCAGGCCCTGATCGCCGATGCGGTCGATCTGGCTGTCCTCTCTGCCCGGGCCTACGGCGCGCTCTCGCGGACGAAGCCGGGGGCGGTGCAGCCGGTGTTGGCCATGCGCGGCCGAGGCGGGTCCAAAGGATATCGCGCGGTTGCGCTCACCCGGCCGGATGCGGACATCGACGCACTGGAAAAGCTGAAAGGCAAAAACATCGGATTCGCTGACCGGCGCTCCTTGCCGGGCTATTTTGTGCCCTCCGTCGCGCTCGCGCGCGCGGGGCTGAATATTGAACGGGATCTGACGTCGGTCCGCGTCGGCGGTGGCTATAACGCCATATTCACCGCGCTGGAAAGTGGCGCAATCGATGTAGCACTGACATGGCGCACCGATGCCGGCTCCGCTTCTGCCCCAGGCGCCGGGCCATTGCAGCGCTTTCTGGTTACCTCGCATGCGCAATTTACCGAATTCTGGCACTCGCCGCTGATACCGAACGGCCCGGTGGTTCTGCGCACGGCGCTCCCCGAAAACATCAAGCAGATCGTGACCGACCGGATCGCCTCTCTCGGCGAGACAGCGCCGGACTGCCTTGCAATGGCTCTCGGCTTGCCCGTTACCGGCACCTTTGCCGTCACCCACGCGGACTACGAAACCTTCATCGCCGCTGATCAAAAACGCCTCTCCCTGTCGGTCGCCAGAAACTGATCCGACCCTGCCAAGGCGCAGCTTCATGAAACTGAAGCAAAAGCGTCACCAGAACGACCCGCACGATTGATACCAACGCTGCAGTCGGATCTCGCGCGGTGTGATTTCTCCAGCCGTGTTGTCCGGGTTGCCAGTCACGACTGTGACCGGTTGGCGGCCGTTGCAGCGCCGCATGGCGCGAGGCTTAGGGGTGGGCATGATCGAGTTCAAAAACGTTACCAAGGCTTTCGGCACCATGGTCGCGGTCGATTCCGTGACCTTCACGGTGGACAAGCCGCAGATGATCGGCGTCATCGGCCGCTCCGGCGCCGGGAAGTCGACCTTCCTGCGGCTGTTCAACCGCCTCACCAATGCCAGTTCCGGACAGATTTTCGTCGAGGGCACCGATGTGCTCAATCTGAAAGGCAACGCAAAGCGGCGTTGGCAGAAGGACTGCGCGATGATCTTCCAGCAGTTCAATCTGGTCCCGCGCCTTGATGTCGTCACCAACGTGATGCTCGGCCGGCTGAACCAGCAGGGCACGCTGCGCTCCATGTTCAAGATTTTCTCCCAGCGCGATATCGACGATGCGCTGGCGGCGCTCGACCGTCTCGGCCTGGCCGAGCGGGCCCTGCAGCGGGTGGAGACCATGTCCGGCGGGCAGCAGCAGCGCGTGGCCATCGCCCGCGGCCTGATGCAGCAGCCGAAAATCATTCTCGCCGATGAGCCGATTGCCTCGCTCGATCCGTTGAGCGCCGAGGTGGTCATGGGCTCGCTCCGGGAAATCCATGACCGGGACGGCATTACCGTGATGTGCAACCTGCACACGCTCGATACCGCGCGCAGCTATTGCGACCGGGTCATCGGCATGCGCCAGGGCCGTGTGGTGTTCGACGGCACGGCCGACGAACTCACCCCGGAAGCGGCGCGCGAGATCTACGGGGCCGACGAAGCCCTGAACGAGGCGGTGACCTCGACTAGCATTTCGGCCGGCGCTTCGGCGCGGGCCAAATCCAATCCCTCAGTGCCGGGCCAGGGGGCCGGGGTTGCTGAGGCGAATGCGGCCACGGCCTGAATGCGGCTACCGCCGATGTTCCGTGGCAGCAGTTCCAACCCAGGGAGTAGTTAGGGATGAAGTTCGTTCGCAATTTTGCGGTGGCCGCGGCCGTCGCCATGACGGCGATTGGCGCCGCTTCCGTCCATGCCGAAGACAAGATTTCCGAGTTCCGCATTGGCGTGCTCGGCGGTGAGAACCAGTCCGACCGCATGCGCTCCAACGAGTGCGTCCGGAGCAAGGTCGAAGCGCTGCTCGGCGTGCCGACGAAGATCTTTGCGCCGGCCGACTATAACGGCGTCATCGAAGGCCTGATCGGCCGCAACCTGGACATGGCCTGGCTCGGTGCGTCCGGTTATGCCAAGACCTACATCACGGACCCGGAAGCTGTTGAGCCGGTCCTGGTGAAGATCAATGTCGACGGTTCCATGGGCTATCACTCCATCGGCTTTGCCCGCGTTGACAGCAACATCACGTCCCTCGACGGCATGCAGGGCAAGAAGTTCGGTTTCGGCGATCCGAACTCCACCTCCGGCTATCTCATCCCGTCCATCGAAATCCCGGCTGCCGGTTTCCCGATGGAAAGCGGCAAGTATTTCGGTGAGGTCGTCTTCACCGGCGGTCACGAGCAGACCATCGTTGCGGTCGCCAACGGTGACATCGACGCCGGCGTGACCTGGGCCGACGGCCTGGGTGCGTGGGAAGAAGGCTACAACAGCGGCGCCCTGCGCAAGGCTGCCGATGCCGGTCTCGTCGACATGACCCAGCTGGTGCAGATCTGGAAGTCCAAGGTGATCCCGGAAGGCCCGGTCGTGCTCCGCAAGGACCTGCCGTCCGACGTCAAGCTGAAGGTGACGGGCCTGATCGCCGGTCTCGCTTCCCTCGATCCGGAATGCGCCTACAGCTTCATGGCCGGTGAAATCAAGGGCATGGCCCCGGTTTCCCACGAGACCTACGAAGTCATCATCGAAGCGCGCAAGCGGAAGATGAAGTAAGGCTCTGCCTTGCTGACTGAACACGGACCGGGATCGCCTCTGCGCGGTCCCGGTCACGTTCCGGGCCCCGGGTCCGAAAATCTCAAGTTCCCAATTTGCAGGACATACCCATGGTCGAAGTGATGCGCCAGGAAGTGATCGCGCTCGAAGGGCGCCGACGACTTTACACCGGGCTTTCCCTCGCGCTGCTGCTCGCCATCGTGCTTTCCGGCTATAGCGAGGCCTCTTCGCTCAATTCCGGCGGCTTCCTGCAAGGCCTGTCCAAGTTCTTCGACTACCCGGCGCAGATCGTCATGCAGGCCTGGGATCAGGGATGGGGCTTCTGGGCCCTGTTCCCGAAATTCCTGCCGGCCCTGATCGAGACCCTGAACATCGCGGCCGTGGCCACGCTGATCGGCGCTGTCTTCGCCATGATCCTGTCGCTGCTGTCCAGCCGAAATCTGGAGGTTCCGGGGGCCGTGATTCCGGTCGTGCGGCGCATCATGGATATCATGCGCGCATTCCCGGAACTGATCATTGCGCTGTTCCTGATCTTCGTGCTCGGCGCCAGCCCGGTGCCGGCTGCCATCGCGGTTGCGTTCCATACTTCCGGCGCGCTCGGCAAGCTGTTCTCCGAGGTGAACGAGAATATCGACGTAAAGCCGCTGGAAGGCCTTAAGGCGACCGGCAGCACATGGCTGCAACGTGTGCGCTTTGGTGTCATCCCGCAGGTGCTGCCGAACTACAGCAGCTATTTCCTGCTGCGTTTCGAAATCAATGTGCGCGCTTCCGCCATTCTCGGCTTTGTCGGCGCCGGTGGCATCGGATCCGAACTCAGCCGGGCCATCGGCTGGGGCGCCGGGTCGGAGACCGCCGCGCTCTTCCTCATGCTGTTCCTGTCGATCGTCGCCATTGATCAGCTTTCCTCATATCTGCGCCGGCATTTCGTCGGCTCAGAGAATTTCAGCTAGGGGAGGCGGATATGGCTGTCATTTCCGATCAGGGCGCTGCGCTCATGGCCGAACCGGTCCGCATCGCGGTGAAAAAGGCCTCCGCCACGCCAATGCTGCTGCTGGCCGGCGTGGTGCTGTATCTCTTCTATGCCTGGACCGCATTCGACATCACGGCGCTGCTTTCCCGGGCGCAGCTCTCCAAGGGCGCGCTGCTGATTTCCGATGCGGTGGCCTACAAGACCCACGTCACCAAGAGCTTCCGCCGGGGCGACTTCGAGGTCGCCATCGAGGGCGAACGGCATGCGACTTTCGAGACGCTGCCGGACTGGGTGACGGGCAATGCCGACACATTCACCGTCGATCTCGGCGAGGGATATGTCGTCCGGGTCGAGGGTGAGAGCGTCGATTTCGAGGTGCCGGGTTACGGCACCATCCATGCCGAACTGGTGGGCAAGAAGATCGTCGCCACGCTGCCCGACGGACCGGTGCCGGATTGGCTCAATGCCCGCGATGTGAAGCTCGATGCCCGGCCGACCTTCTCCCGCAGGGTGCAATTCACCCGGGCCAAGATCGAGATCCACAAGTTCAATTACGGCTGGGAAAATTTCTGGTTCCCCTTTACCTCGGAGCTGCACGGCAAGAGCGTCGGTGAGCTGGCCGCACTCGCCGCTTCCGGAGACCGTCTGACCCCGGGCCAGGCGAACTGGCAGTACATCCTGGCGAGCTTCTGGGGCAATCCGGAATGGCAGCACGGCCATGTCGCCGTGGCCCTGTTCGAGACCATCCTGATGGCGGTCCTCGGTACCGTCACGGCGGCCTTCTGCGGCCTGCCGCTGGCCTTCGTGGCGGCATCGAACTTCAACCCGAACAGCACGATCCGCTTCGTCGTGCGCCGGATGTTCGATTTCGTCCGCGGCATCGACATGCTGATCTGGTCGCTGATCTTCATCCGGGCCTTCGGCCTCGGCCCGCTGACCGGCTCGCTCGCCATCGCCTTCACCGATACGGGCTCCCTCGGCAAGCTGTTCTCCGAGGCGCTGGAGAATATCGACCGCAAGCAGGTGGAGGGGGTTTCCGCCACCGGCGCGACCCGCTGGCAGCGCTACCGCTTCGGCGTGATCCCGCAGATCCTGCCGGTCTTCACCTCGCAGTTCCTCTATTACGTGGAATCCAACACCCGCTCGGCAACGGTGATCGGCGCCCTCGGTGCCGGCGGCATCGGCCTTGTCCTGGTGGAGACCATGCGGACCTCGCGCGACTGGGAAAACACCTTCTATATCATCAGCCTGATCATCGTCATGGTGTTCATGATGGACGGCGCGTCAAGCTGGCTGCGGCGCAAGCTGATCGCCGGCGGGGAGAGCCGGTAAAGAATTCAGCCGGGCAGGGCACCCCTCTGTTGACAAGCCCGGCCCGGCTCGCCTATATGCGTGCTTCCGCGCGGGCAAGACGGCTTCGGCCAGGCCCCCGCGAGCCCCATGGGGCGGAGTAGCTCAGCTGGTTAGAGCAGCGGAATCATAATCCGCGTGTCGGGGGTTCAAGTCCCTCCTCCGCTACCATTTCTCCAATCAGAAAATGCGACTTGATTAGCCGCCTAGCGTCGCTGGCTCCGTTCGGTTGCACCGTCCCGGGCTGACTACCGTGCTCCGCGCCGCCGCCGGAACCCGGAAATATCGACAAATATTCCTATGCGAACCGCCGTTCGTAATCCGGTACCGAAATTCACCAAAGGCGCCCCGCAGACGAAGTGTCCTGGCGGTTCGGGCGGCCCTGTTCACGCGCACATTGCCGGGTGCGCATTAACTGAAAATTATGCCATTAATACTAGGGTCATCTACGGTAATCCCAAAGCCTGCCCGGAATGAAAAATGCGTTCTAGATTTTTTCGACCTAACAATCTGTCGCAACAATTATTGCGTGTTATTTTTTCCATTTACTTGGCTGTTACCCTGTTGATCACGGGTATCCAGTTCCTGACAGAATATGTAAAGACCAAAGAGTCAATTTTGCAGGAATTGGAGCAGTTGGCGCAAACTGTCAGCGCACCTCTTTCCACCAGTCTTTGGCAATACAATGAAAAACAGGTTGAATCGCTCGCCAGCGGGCTGCTTGACATGCCGATTGTTGAAGGAATCGAAATTATTGACCAGCGGGCAGATGTAATCGTGTCCAAAAAGACTTATACAATGGCATCCGCGCCACTGTCCATTTTCAGTATCGATTCCAGCTTGATGTGGTCGTCAAATAATAAACGGACATACCTTGGATCTTTGAAAATACACTCATCTTCCAAGGTCGTTTTTGACAGGATATTGTTTAATTTTTTCCTGATATTTATCGGTACCGTCATAAATATCTCAATTCTGTTTTTCTCCTTTATATGGGCGTTTGACCGGTTTCTGGCCGTCCCCTTGAGCGAACTGATATCGCAGATTGACGACCTGAGGCTGAACCGGAAAACCGGCAGACGGATAAGTCTCTCGGTCGTCGAGAACAACGAACTCCGGCAGCTGCAGGACCATATGAACGTGATGCTTTCCGACATAGAGACGCATCAGGAACGTCTGTTGGAGGACGAGAAAGCGAAGCGAATCTGGCTGGAAGATGCTGTTGCGAAGAGAACCGAGGAATTGCTTGTCGCCAACGAAAAGCTGAAAGACCTTGCGGCAAAGGATTCACTGACCGGTATATTGAATCGCGGAAGCTTTTATGATCATGCAGACCCTCTGCTCGCGCTTTCCCTGCGCAGAAACATGCCGTCATCATTCATTCTGATGGATCTGGACCACTTCAAGTCAGTAAACGATACGCACGGGCATTTCGTCGGCGACAAGGTGCTCGTCCATTTTACGCATGTCACCCGGGACCTGCTGAGAAAGCCGGACCTTTTCGGAAGAATCGGCGGAGAGGAATTCGCCATATTCCTGCCTGATACGGATCTTGATGAAGCCTCCCGGCTTGCAGAAGAAATCCGGAAGGCCGTAGGGACCTCCGTTCTGGATGTCGACGGCAAGACAGTCACCTGCACCATCAGTCTCGGTGTCGCATCATCCGAGCCAAGAGACATTTCGGTGGACGCGCTGTTGAAGCGCGCCGATCTGAAACTTTACGAGGCAAAAAACAAAGGTCGTGATCGTGTCCAGATCTAAAATGCTGCATCGCCTGTCTTTCCTGCTGCTCCTGCTTGCAGGATCCGGCATCGGCAGCGCCGGACATGCGGAGACGTTGAAGGTTTGCTACGACCAGTGGTCGCCGCTGACAATCTTCCCGTCGAACGGGGCCTCCGCACGGGGCGTCGTCATCGACATGTTCGACGAGATCTATACTGCGCAGGGATATGAGCTGGAGTTTTACGAAGTTCCACTGGCGCGCGGGCTCGCCATGGTGTCGGACGGTCTCTGTGATGTTCTGCCCGAATATGTCGGCTCGACGCACGCAGAGAACGCGTTTGTGTACGGCAACGAGCCGACATTTGCCTACACGACAGCCTTTGTCATACGGCGGGACGACCCGTGGCGCTATAACGGCATCCAGTCGATCAGGGGAAAACGCGTCGCAACCGGCCCCGGTTGGGACTACAGCTCAATGAGCGTCCCCTACCAGGACTATATCGAAGATCCGAAAAATGCGGACCTCGTCGAGGTGATCGCCGGATACGATGATGTGTTCGACCGTATTTTCCGCATGATCGTCGAAGACAGGGTCGACCTGTATGCCGACAACGAGCTGGTGCTTCAGCACGTTCTGAACCGGCTGAACCTGCATGACGACCTGCAGATCGTGCATCCCGGCCTGGAGAGAAAACTTGTCGAGAGACCGATCTTTTCAGCAAAGATCCCGGCCGCGAAAAGACAGGACCTCATAAGGATCTGGGATGAGGGCCGCCGGGCGATAAAGGGGGAGACGGAAAGAAGGATTCTCGAGAAGTACAATGTGAAACTGGAAGACCCGAGCTGATCATCGTTACCCTGGCGTGACGGCCGCAATGGGGGCGTTCCAGCCTGTGAGACCACCGGCTAGGCGACAAAATACGGCAGATCGTCCCTGGTCGAACATCCCAGGGTGACGATCCGTTCCGTTATTTTCACGGCGCGCTGGTATTTCGCCTCGCATTCCGCCCGGGACAGATCGTTGAGCAGCGGCCCCATGAGGGAGACGCCGTAGTCGGCTTGCAGGGTGCGAATCTGACGCCGTTTATCCAGACCGTCGGCCAGCCAGCCCAGCTCGAATTCCATCTTCTTGACGACAAAGCGTTTGTTATCGATCAGCTCGCGGCGGATTTCCGCTTCCGTCCTGAGGGTGTCCTCCCAATAGAGCCCTTCGGTGCTGGCGACCTCGGGGGAGGACTTCACGAAGGCCAGGCAGAAGACAAGAAACGCGATCTCCTTCTCGGTTGCCGTGCGCCAGGCGCTGCCTTCAAGCGTTGCCCAGATCGAGACGTTCAGGCTCTGATAGATCTCCGGCACTTTCGAGAAGAAAATCCGGTGCAGCTTGTTGTCGTTGAGCGTCAGGTCCAGTTTCTGCGCCTTGTAGATATCGACGGCCGCATACTTGTTGCACGCCGGGCATGTGTCGCCCTCGAAGAGACCCTTCCGGTAGATGTGGGAGCATGATTTCCCGCCGCCCAGCTCGTTCTTGCAGAGCAGATAGGTTTCCGGATTCTCCTCGTCGTCCTGTTGCTGGCCGATCCAGTTGAACCGGTTCTGAAACTGCAGGAAGGACCGGGGAGGGCTCCACAGGGTCCATTTCAGGTTCTCGACCGGGCCGAAGGTCGTCCAGTTCGAGCTGACATCGATGACGATGCATTCACTCTTGCTCGGCGAGGAGCGCAGCCCGCGCCCGATCGACTGGCCCCAGAGGACTTTCGAGAGGGTCGGCCGCATATGCACGATGATGTTGCACTCCGGGTTGTCCCATCCCTCGATCAGCACGCCGACCGAGATCAGCGCCTCGATATCGCCCTTGTTATGCGCCGCGAGGATCTGGCGCCGCTCCCGCAGAGGCGTTCCCGCCGTTATGATTGCCGTCTTGATTCCAATGCCGCGCAGGCGTTCCTCGGTAAATTCGGCGACCCGTATGTCCGGGCAGAACCAGGCGGATATCGGAAGCGGATGAATGTTCTCCCGTTCCTCCAGATAGGCCCGCGTGGCGTAATCGAGCATCGACGACCGGATGATCTCGTCGGTCAGCCGGGACACGGGATACTCGCCGGAGCTGACTTCGATGCCGTCGAGATTCAGGTCATGCACGAAATGCGGCCGGTATCGCGGCTGCACCAGGATGCCTTCCCTGATCAGGTCCTGGATGTCGGCACAGTCGATGATGGCGTCGAACGCCGCGCTCAGCTGGTCACGCTGATCGCCGGTCCGGCGTTCGGGTGATGCCGTCAGGCCCATGAAATGGGCGCCGGCCTTTCCCTTCTCGCGAAACAGATCGATGATCCGCTTGTAGCCCCTGCCGTTCGGCGAGACGCGGTGCGCCTCATCCACAATGATCAGGTCAGCCTTCGGGATGGCGTCCTCGAGCACTTCCCGCGCCCGCATGCTGGTGGAGAGGAGGACGTCGTAATCCGTGAAGGCCTCGCCCTTGTCCGAAACGTTCAGCGTTCTGACGCGCCGCCCCTTGGCCAGCGCCGCCTGAAGCTGGTCCAGCAGGACCAGCCGGTGGCACAGGATGAGCACGTTCTTGCCGTCGTAGAACCGGTCGATGATTTCCCGGGCAAGAACGGTTTTCCCGGCCCCGGTCGGGGCCTTGAGAACAAAGCGTTTGTAGCGGTCGCGTATGGACTGGAAATCGTCGATAACACTTTGCTGCCAGCGGCGGAGCTTCATGATTTAAAAGTATTCTCTCTTCTAAAGTGGCCAGCCGGTGCTGGCTGATAAATCCCGGCCGGTCACGGCGTCGGGCAAGCTTAATAGACTAAACTCGCGCAAAGTTCGAATTGCTTCGCCCGGGCTGCCGACCCTGACCGTTCGGAGGCAGGGGGCGCGCGGGCACTGTCAGGTCGACCTGCATAGGTACGTGGAAATCTCGAACAGTTCAAATATCTAGGGGCGGGATCTGGATATGCGGAGCGTCTTCACCCCGGGGAACCGCAGGCCGGTTGTTTGCCGAAGCCCGGATCTATCCGTCACCAAGGCACCTGATCGCCGCGCCAGTCGAAGAACCCCCCATTGTCGCCGGCCTCGAGCCCGTCCAGAACGGTGAGCAGATCCGCTGCTGCCGCAGCCGGGGTGTGCAGGGAAAGTCCCTGCTTGGCGAACGGGGCAGACAGGGATGTGTCGACAGTCCCCGGATGCAGGGCGACGCAGACTGCTTCGGGCGCGCGGCGCGCCAGTTCGATGGACGCTGTCCGGACGAACTGATTGAGCGCGGCCTTGGAGGCGCGATAGGCATACCAGCCGCCCAGGCGATTGTCGCCGATGGAGCCCACGCGCGCCGACAATGTGGCGAACACGGCCTTGCCGGAACGGGGCAGCCTTGGCAGCACATGTTTCATCAGCAGCGCCGGGCCGATGGCGTTGATTGCGAAAGCGTGGGCGAGCTTCTTTGCTTCGAGGTCGCGCCAGGTTTTCTCCGGGGGCTGGCCCGGATCGCTGAGAAAGCCGGTTGCATCGACGACAAGGCGGATGGTTCCCGCTGCCGCAGCCGTCTTCGCCGCCCGTTCCAGACTGGCCTCATCGGCAAGATCGACGGGAATGGCGCTGCCGCGGCTGAAGCCGATGACCGTCTTGAAGTGGTTTGCCGCGCCCAGAGCAGACACGAGTGCCGCGCCAATGCCGCCGGACGCGCCGAAAATTACGGCGACCCCGTCGGGATCGAATGATGTGAGGCGGATGCCTGCATGCGGGTCGCGGGACGGCGGTATCTTCTGCATCCTGGCGTTACCGTGCCGGTCTCAGCCGCCGGGCGGCGACGAACAGCCGCACGAGGCCGGGACGCGCGTGCAGAAACAGGCGGTAGCCGCATTCCAGGAGCGGCGTCATGCCCGGCAGCGACGCAATTCCGGCCACCCGGCGCCATCCGGGCAGGTGCCGCCAAAGCGCGACGAAGGCCGCGGCTCCCGAAAGCATCCTCCCGTCTTGCCCGATGACATGAAACCGAGCCATCGCCTTTTCCCTGTCAAGATCCGGGGGCAAAGCGGCTGCAGGCTCGGATATGTCGACAAAACGCAGCGCTCCTTCCGGCGCGCTGTTTTCATACATGCCGATTTCGGCCCTGCAGAGCGGGCAGGAGCCGTCAAAGAACACAACCGGTTTGGTTTCGTGATCCGTCAAATCCTGTCTCTTTCAATTGATTATGGGGCGGTCGGCGCCAGCGCCTGTCTGACACGGCGTTTCTCGGCGTCTTGCTATTGGATTTGTTACGGCACCCGCTGCGCCGCAGATCAATGCGGGGACAAAATTCTGCGGTGAGCCCGTCGGGATGGACAGATGCACGGGATCAGCCAGCGGAGGCCCGGAGACAGGGATCGAAAGGCCGGGAGCATGCGCACTGGCCGCTCAGTGCCGGATCGGCGGTCCATTTCCCCTCACGGCCAGGGATCGCATCATAGCTAACGCAAATCAGCAATCGCTGAGCGGTCTTTAATCCATTGCTAACCATATTCTTGTAGGATTGCCACCTAACCGTGAGCAAGAGCACCCCAATATGCCTCGTGCAGTGATTCGCCCCGTGGCGCTGTTTTTGACGATGATGACGATCGTCATCGGCGTGACCATCGCCGCCGGTACTGCCGGTGTTGCGGTCGTCGACATCATCCGTGGATATAGCAACGGGGCGACCCACTATGCCAAGGGACATCTCAGTGCGGTAACGTCCCTGTTCCGGTTCGCGCGGACTGGAGACCAGCAGGATTATGACGAATACCGCCGCCGCTTTCACCCGACGATCAGCGATGGGATAGCGCGGGAGATCCTCGACGCCGAGGACCTGCCCATCACTGACAGCTATGCCTTTCTCATCCAGGGAAGCAATCATCCCAATGATGTTGTGCGCATGGCATGGCTTTATCGGGTCTTCAAGGAAAACCCGCTTTTCAAGCCGGCGCGCGAGACCTGGGTTCTCGCAGACGAACGGGTCAAACAGATCGATGCACTGGCGGATCAGCTTCGGCAGCTCATCCTGACCACCCCCGAAAATCTCGATGCCCGTCGCGAGTTGGTCCGTGAGATCGAGCTGATCGACGCCGACCTGATCCAGCTGGAGGAGATCTTCTCGCAACAGCTGGGCTCCACGGCACGGTCGCTGACTTCTTTTATCTCATGGGGTTTGTTGGCGCTGGGCCTACTGCTGACGATCCTGGTCTGGGTGATCGGTGCCCTGGTCGGGCGCAGGCTGAAAGCGGCGCGCGATACGATACGCGATCGCGAGTCCCGGTTGGCGGACATCGTGGAGATCGCCGCCGACTGGGTCTGGGAAACCGATGCAGACCACCGCTACACCTATTTGTCCAAGCGTTTCGAGCAGATCACCGGGCTTTCGACGGCGGATTTTCTGGGCCGGAAGCGCCGGGATTTTGCAACCGCGGGGATCGATAAGAATTGGCATCGCCATTTCGATGATCTGGAGATGCACCGGCCGTTCCGCGATTTCGAGTACGTGTTCCGGGGGCCGGATGGCAAAGATCGACACTTTCGTGTCAACGGCAAGCCGGTGTTCGACGCGAGCGGTTGTTTCACCGGATATCGTGGCGCTGGCTCCGATATCTCGGAAGCGGTCGAAGCACGGCGCGAAGCGGCGGAGAAGCATGCGCTGCTGGAGGCGACCTTTCACCATATGGCCCAGGGCATCACTGTGTTTGATGCGAATCTAAAGGCCGTCGCCTTTAATCAGCGCTATCTGGAACTCCTCGATTTTCCGCCAGACCGGTTCGCGCCTGGTGATCCTTTTGAAGCGTTCGTGCGGTTTAATGCTGAGCGAGGCGAATATGGTCCGGGTGATATCGATGCGCAGGTCGCTGAGAGGGTAGCCGAAGCCAGTCTGCTCCAGTCGCGTGATTTCGAGCGCCCCCGTCCAGACGGCACGGTCCTGGAAATATTCGGCCGTCCGTTGCCCAACGGGGGGATGGTGACGACATATACCGACGTTACTGAGCGCAACCGGGTCATCGAGGAACTCAGCTCCGCGAAATTTGCCGCCGAGCTGGCCAACCAGACGAAGACCCAGTTTCTCGCCAATATGAGCCACGAACTGAGAACGCCGCTCAATGCGGTGATCGGGTTTTCCAGTTTGCTGACAAGGAAGAGCTTTGGTCCCCTGAGCGAACGCTATGTCGGTTATGCCGAAGATATCCACCAGAGTGGCCAGCATCTATTGGCGGTCATCAACGACATTCTCGATCTCTCCAAGGTCGAAATCGGACATGTGGATGTGTCCCGGGAAGCGGTCTCTGCCTGGGCCATCACCGAGACATGCTTCCATATCCTCCAGGAACGGGCGGATGCATCGAGCATTGCACTCGTCAACGAGGTACCGGCGGATGCGCCGACTCTGTTTGCCGACACACGGCTGCTGCGCCAGATCCTCCTCAACCTGATTGGCAACGCCATCAAATTCTCGAATCCGGGGGGCGCGGTCACGGTCCGGCACGTGACGACCGCCGACAATCGGGTTGGAGTGGCGGTGCATGACCATGGCGTCGGAATGGAGGAGGGCAAGATCGGGCAGGCGCTGCAGCCCTTCGTGCAGCTTGATACCGGTTATGCGCGGATGCACGAAGGTACCGGCCTCGGACTCTCCCTCGTTCAACGTTATCTGGAATTGCACGATGGTGAGCTGTCAATCGCCAGCGAGCCGGGTCGTGGCACTGTCGTGACGATCCTCTTTCCGGCTCCATCGACCCTGACCGCCAGATCTTGAATCCTGGTCAACTGCCGACGTCGATATGTGCACTCTGAATGTTCGCCGCATTCATCCGCAGCACACCATCGATGGCCTCTGCCGGAAACGCGCAAGGCAGGCCGAAGCCTGCCTTGTAAAAGTTTATCTAAGCGGTCCAGCGCCCGCGGATGCGTGTGCTGCGGCTGTACCCGGCAAAGTGCCGCCTATTGTTGCGCAATCGCGGACTGGACGCTCAGCGCCGGATCGGCGGTCCATTCGACCATCGAGCCGTCATAGAGTTTGGCGTCCTTGTTGCCCAGGATCTCGTGCGAGGCGAACCAGCCCAGGCTGGCCCAATGTCCGGTGTTGCAGAAATTGATCTGCTTCCCGGAGGTCGGTACACCGGCGATTTTGTAAAGCTTCTCGATCCCGGCCTTGTCCTTCAGCACGCCGCCATTTTCCGTCAGCCAGTCTTCCGGCAGGTTGTGGGCGCCCGGAATGGTGCCGGAGCGTTTCGCCTTGCCGTGTTTGGTAATGCCGAGGAATTGGGCGTAGGGGCGGTTGTCGATCATCACGCCGCCGGCACTCCAGGCCGTTGTCACGTCAGTTTTTGTCAGCAGCATGTCCTGGCGAAGTTCGGCAGAGAAGATCTCGGGGTCACGCTTGACCTCGCCCTGCTCGATCGGGTTGAGCGGTGCCTTGGTGTCTGCATCGATTTCCGCAGTATATGCCTTCATGCCGCCGTTCAGGATCGAGACCGCGTCATGGCCGAGGACCTTGAACGTCCAGTAGACCCGCGTCGCGGTTCCGACGTCGATTGCCGCGCCGCCGGCGGGCACGATGACGACATGGTCTTCGTTTGCGATGCCAAGATCCCCGATCAGTGTTTCAAGCACGGCAACATTCGGCAGTTGGGCGATGGTGCCGTTTCCGTCCTGATTGCGCCAGCCGTCCTTGAGATAGTTCGTCCAGATCGCACCGGGAATGTGGCCGCGCTTATAATCTTCCTCGCTGGCGCCGGCGAGCGTGCCGCGGACATCGAGAAACACGATCCCGGGTTTGCCGATATTGGCCACAGCCCAGTCGACGCTGACCAGGGGTGTCGCCACCTGGGCCACGGCTGCCCCGGACAGGGCGACCAAGGCGATCAATGCTGTGATGATCGGTTTCATTGTCGCGTTCCATTCTTTCATACGGCCGGACCTTGCCATGCGCGGCAGTCCACAGGCCGGGCGAGTTTTCTGGTCTGTTCGACGGTAGATATAAAATTCATTCCCGATTTGCTAGGTTGGGCCGTGAGAATAGAAGGGACCGGTCAAACATTGCTCCTGTTGTGAATGATTCGTTCCAGGTTGCCGTTGATCTCGGAACGGATCATGTTGGCCGATTAATGCCGTATTCCCGGCTTCCGCGATGCCGGGTCAAAGGAGAGGCTTTCGCCGACCGCTCCCACTTGTGGGGGCGATAGACGGAGGAGGCGAAGCAGCTTTTCGGCTGGATCAACTGCCGGGGCTTGTGAGTATGATCGGCCCAGGCACAAGCAGGTGGGCGTCCAGGGAGATCCGGTAATGGGGCAGATACTTTTCATACCGCATGGCGGGGGGCCGCTGCCGCTGCTTGGCGATCCCGGTTATGCACGGCTGGCGGACGCACTTCGCTCCCTGCACGCGACAGTAGGCGCCAGCAGGGCGATCCTGCTCGTCACCGCGCATTGGGAGGCTGACCTGCCATGCCTGTCGACGGCGCCGCACCCTGAAATGCTGTTCGACTATTACGGCTTTCCGGAAGAATCCTATCGCTTCACCTATCCGGCCCACGGGGCAACCGATCTCATAGAGCCTGTGGTCTCGGCGCTCGAGGCACAGGGCACCGGCGCGCTCCGTGATCCGGAGCGGGGATTCGACCATGGCACGTTCGTGCCGATGATGCTGATCCGGCCCGAAGCCGATATTCCGATTTTGCAGATGTCCCTGATGTCTTCGCTTGATCCTGAACAGCATCTGGGGATGGGGAGGGCTCTGGCCGGGCTGCTTGAGCAGGACATCACCCTGATTGGCTCGGGTTTCAGCTTTCACAATATCGAAGCTCTGATTGGCCGCTCCCGAGTGGATCTTGAGGCGGGATATTCCAAGGCGCGGGAATTCCACGCCCGGATCGACGAAGCCGTCTGCGCCGAAGGTCTGGGGCCGGGCGACCGGGCCAAACGTCTCATCGACTGGGAACAGGTTCCCGGTGCCCGGTTCTGTCACCCGCGGGAGGAGCACCTGCTGCCGCTGCATGTCTGTGTCGGCGCCGCTCTGGAAGCCGGCATGAAAGCGGAGCAGATCTTCAGCGAACCGGTGAAAGGCTACCAGACATCCGGATACCGCTGGTCCTGAAGATCCATACAGCGCGCGCGGTATTCCTCTGGCCCCGGGACAATGACCGGCGGGGGACCGGCGCCGATGACGGTGTCGCCTGTTTGAAAAGCTATAAAAATAGCTGTTTGATTTTACCGGGGGCGTTGTTATTCCAGTGGGGCGCCATGCATTGTCATGCGGAACAACTGGGGACCTTCACAGATGCAGCTTGAGACCATCAACCTCAAGGTCGACGACTATATAGCGCTTGTTACGATCAACCGGCCGCCGGTGAACGCGCAGAACAACAGGCTTCGCGAAGAAATACAGCTTGTCATGGACAGTCTCGGCGACCGGACGGATGTCCGCGCCATCGTGCTGACCGGAGAGGGCAAGGCCTTCTCGGCCGGTGCCGATCTGTCCGAGCGGCCGACGCAGGATCCCGGAAACTACACCGCGCACAACCGGCGGGTCAGGGCCAGCTTCGATTGTCTGCTCGAATGCCCGAAGCCGATCATCGCGGCGGTCAACGGGCCGGCGATCGGCGCTGGCTGCGTGACCGCGCTGTGCTGCGATATCCTGGTCTTTTCCGAAAAGGGCTATCTGCAGATGACCGAGGTCAATGTCGGCCTTGCCGGCGGGGTTGCCCATGTCCGGCGGCATCTTGGGGAATCCGACGCGCGATTGATGCTGTTCACCGCGCGGCGCCTCTACGGGGCCGATCTGCTGCGGATGGGCGTCGCCTCGGCCTGCACCGCGCCGGAAGACCTGCTGGAGACGGCGCTGGGGATCGCCCGGGACATCGCCAAGGCCAGCCCCTCGGCGGTCCGGGCCGCGAAGGCCTCCTTCCAGATCACCGAGAACCTGTCGATCTACGAAGGCTACCGGTTCGAGCAGGGCCAGACCAAGGCTCTGTCCACCTCGGAGGATACCGAGGAAGCGATGGCGGCATTCCGCGAGAAGCGCGCGCCAACGTTCACGCCCTAGCCAACCTGGAAGAGTCCTTTCGCCGGCAGCGGGCAAACTGGGCGCGCCGGCAATGGACCATTCAAATGCGCCTTATCGGAAGGAACCTGACATGACGACAAGCGGCCAAGGCGACAGTGAGGGCTCCCGTCCTCCTGTTGCGCTTCTGGGATCCATTCCCGCCGATATTTCAACCGCGCTCCGGCAACAGTTCGAGCTGATCGACGAAGACAGTCTGCCGGCTTTGCCAGACGACCGGCGCAAGGCCATCACCCATGGTCTGACCTCCGCCATGGGCGGTGTGAACCACGCAATGCTGGAGGACCTGCCCGGCCTGGATGCCATCGCCAGCGTCGGCGCCGGGATGGACCGGTTCGACCTGCCATGGCTTTCGGCGCGGGGGATCGCGGTGCATCCGACGCCGGACGTGATGACCGAAGACACGGCGGAGTTCGCCGTCGGTCTTGTTTTCGCTTTGCTCCGGAACATCGTGAGCAATGACGGGTTCGTGCGGCGCGGCGCCTGGTCGGCGGGGCGGGCGCCTCTCGGATACCGGATATCCGGGCGCAGGATCGGCATTGTCGGCCTCGGACGGATCGGCAGCCGGATCGCGGGCAAACTGGCGGCCCTCGGCTGCGATATCGCCTATTCGGGACCAAGCCGGAAGGACGGGCCATGGCGGTTCGAGCTGGATCTCGCGGAACTGGCGCGGCAGGCGGATGTCCTGGTCCTGAGCTGTGCCGGCGGCGAGGCGACGCGGGGCATCATCAATGCGGCGGTGCTCGAACGGCTCGGCCCGCAGGGATATCTTGTCAATGTGTCCAGAGGATCCGTGGTGGACGAGGCGGCGCTGATCGAAGCCCTCGAGCGCGGGACGATCGCAGGCGCGGCGCTTGATGTTTTCGAGAACGAACCGGTGCCGAACCCGCTTTTTCTCGAGCTCCCGAACTGCATTCTGCAGCCCCATGCCTCGGTTTTCACGCGCGAGAACAGGCGGGATCTCGCGGCCGCGCTGGAGCAAATTCTGCGCTCGTAACGTCAAAAGATCATATTATTGATTTTTTGATCCGGTTGGAACTAACGTAGCTCATCAAAAAGATGTTCCGCGGCAGGGATTGCCGGTGCCCACAGGGCACCCGGACCGCCCGTTCAGGTGCCGGGGCATCTCTTCAATGAAAACATGTCTTCGGGCGATGCATCCGGGGACGGGGGACGGACCAGGCGACATGCCAATCACAGACGAAATGATCCGGAATGCCACGAAGGAGCTGTATTCCCGCGCGCTCCGGAAAGTTCCCGAGGATGCCAAGACGGCCATTGCGGCCGCGATGGAGACCGAAACCAGCGAAACAGCCCGGCAGACACTGCTGCTGCAGTTGAGAAGCGCCGAATTGTCCGAGCGGACCGACCGCTTTGTCTGCTCCGACAGCGGGGTGCCGACCTATTTCGTGAAGGTCGGCAGCAAGGCCGCGCTTGACTGCGATTTCAAGTTGGCGATCCGGGAGGGCTACGAAGAACTGGTCGAGACCATCGAGCCGCCGCTCCTGAAGCATGTGACGAATCCCCTCACGCTGGAGCGCGGCTACCACGGCAAGGACATGCCGATCGTCAGCTACGATTTCGAGAGCGGCGCCGACTATGTCGAGATGACCTGTTCGCCGAAGGCCCTTGGATCGGGCCGCTGGGCATCCCTCGAGCTCTTCACCTTTCCATCCCTCGAGCAGATCGAAACCTATATCCTCGATGTCGCGATCAAGGCAGGCGCACAGCATTGCCCGCCGGTCATCATGGGGGTCGGCATCGGCGGCTCGTTCGACCATTGCGCCGGTCTGGCGAAGAAACAGACCCTGCGGCCGATCGGCGAGAAGAACCCGGAACCGATCCTGGCCGCCATGGAAGAGCGTCTGACAAAGGCGGTCAATTCACTGGGTTTCGGTCCGATGGGCACAGGCGGGGACACGACCGTCCTGGCGGTCCATGTCGACTATGCGAGCGGCCACGGCTTCACCCCCGTGGCCGTCTGCTTCAATTGCTGGATCAACAGGCGCGCCAAGGCGCGGCTCTGGGGTGACGGACGTGTGGAGTGGTCGGAATGACGGTTGTCGAGCATGAGCTCACCTTGCCGCTGAACGAGGCGGCTGTCCGCAGTCTCAACGCGGGCGACTTCGTCTATCTCACCGGGGAAATCTTCGCGACGGCGGGCCTGCCGACACATGATCGCCTTCTCGGATGCCTGGACGGCGTCGAGCCGCTTCCGTTCGACATGCAGGGCGGCGCGCTTTTTCAGCTCGGCAGCCTGAACGAAGAGGCCGAGGATGGTTCTCTTCGCATCATCTACATGAACCCGACAACGAGCACCCGGTTCAACGGCCACATGCCCCGTCTGATTCCCGGTCTGGGCCTTCGGGCAACCGGCGGCAAGGGCGGGCTGGATGCGGCATGTGCGCGGACCATGGCGGAGTGCGGCTGTGTCTACCTGTCCTTCCTCGGCGGCGGCGCGCAGATCATCACGGCAGCCATTCGCAAGGTAACGGGCATCGGCTGGCCCGAGATGATTTCCCATTACCGGATCGCCAGGATCGAGGTTGAACGCCTCGGCCCGTTGACCGTGGGGATCGATGCGCACGGAAACAGCATCTACGACCGGACAACGGCGTCGGCGCTGGAAAGACGCAGTGCAATTCTCGACGAGATGCGCGCGGCGCGGGACGCGGCCGGCTCCTGACGATGTCAGTCCGGTTGGCCGGGGGACTCTCCGGTCAGCAGCTTGATGTCGATCCGGACCATGTCGCCGCGATAGATGCCGTTTGCGATCAGCACCATGGTTCCGTCTTCGGCAACGGCGACGCGTTTGACGTAGGCAACGGGATCGCCGAGCGGGACACCCAGCAGCTCGCTGATCTCGGGATCGGCCAGGCCGATGGTGAGGACCTGCCGTGCGTCGACAATCTTGATCCCCGGCACGTCTGCGATCAGCCGCATGGATGTCTTGCGAGTGAGATCGTCCTTGTCGATCCTGGCGCTGATCCGCTCGTCGATATAGACGTCGGCCAGCAGGAAGGCTTCGCCGTCGCGACTATGGACGCGGCGAAGATGCAGATATTCAGGCGCCAGCTCACCGACGTCGCTGGGGAAATCGGCGGGCCTGACACCATTTTCGACGTTGATCACCTTGATCTGGGCGTTGTCGCGCGACATCAACAGACCGCTCCAGTCGGTCTGTACCTCACACCAGAGGTCGTGCCGGTTGCGTTTCCGCACGAACGTGCCTTTCGCGCGGAAGCGCTCGATCAGCCCTTCCTGCTCGAGAATGCCCAGTGCCTGGCGGATCGTCATATTCGCGACGCCGCATTCCTTGGCCAGCTCGTCGACCGTCGGAATGCGCGCGTCGACGACCCATTCACCGGTTTCTATGCGGCGGCGGAACAGGGCCGCCAGCTGCAGATAGCGGGCCACGGCGCTCTTGCGCAGGGCAACGGCGGTCCGGGACTTTGACCCTGCGTTCTGCATGCATGTGCTCCAATGTTCGCGTCGCGGATGAGGACATGGATCATGTCTATCAGCTAGTTGAACTAGCTTATTATGTTTATTTGGATTCATGCAACAGAATCAGGGCTCCGAGCGCACTCTCCGATCGTCCGTGGGGGCAGATTCAGTTTCTTGCTTATCCTTACTCCGCAGCCGCTCCGGTTGCCGGCGGCAGGGATGTCCGCGTTGCGGGCGTGCTGTTCAGTTCGGGGGGAATATGATCGGGCAGTGGAATGCCGTGGGCATTCAGCGTCATTGCCACCATGGAGTAATAGCCGACAAGCGCTGTCAGTTCGACGACCCCCAATGCTCCCCAGCGATCCTGGACAGCGCCATAGGCAGCATCCCCGACCCGTCCTGTTTCCAGCAATTGCCGGCTGAACTCGTAGATTTCACGCTCGTCCTCGCTGGCGAAACCGGGCACCGCGCCCGTCCGCACGGCTTCAATGGTCGTATCGTCAATACCGGCGCGTCGCGCATCGCCGGCATGGATCGTCCATTCCAGCTCGCTGTTCCAGTGGCGGGCGACGACGAGGATTGCGAGTTCGTTCAGGTTCTTCGGCAGGCAGGTCTCGAACCGCAGGACCTGACCGAAGGCCTGCCAGCGGTCGGCCAGCGCCGGATTGTGAAGCGCTGCGCGCAAGGGGCCGACCAGGGTCCCGCGCGGGCCGCTTACGATCTTGTCGTAGACGGCGCGCTGGGCGTCGTTCATCTCGTCGGGACCGGGCAGGGGGATCCGGGGTTGGGTCATGTCTTGTCCTCCTGGCTCAGACCGAGCGCTGCAAGAATCTCTTCTGTATGGGCACCGAGCAGCGGTGGTGCCTTGTCGAAATTGAGGGCCGAGCGTTCGAAGCGCATGGGGCTGACGACCGACGGCACCGTGCCGGAAAGCGGGTGCGGCAGGTCCCGCAGCATCTGCCTGTGCCGGACCTGCGGGTCGTCGAAGACCATCGGCACGCTGTTGATCGGCCCGCAGGGGACCTTTTCGGCATTGAAGATCCCGATCCAGTCGGACAGATCCTTCTCGGCGAGCCGTTCGCAAATGAGCGGATGCAGTCTGTCGAGATTGTTGACCCGTTCACGGTTGGTGGAATAGCGGGGATCCTCGGCCAGCGCCGGGTTCCCGATTGCCTTGGCGAATCTCTGGAATTGCTCGTCGTTGCCGACGGCCAGAACAATATGCCCGTCGCGTACCGGAAACACGTCCTGCGGCTGGATGTTCGGATGCTTGTTGCCGCGCCGGACCGGCGTCGCCCCGGAAACCAGATGGTTCATCGCCTGGTTCGACAGGATGGCTGTCGCCGTGTCGAGCATGGCGAGGTCGATGAAGTCGCCTTTGCCGCTCTTGTCTCTCTCCGACAGCGCGGCGAGTACGGCGATCGTTGCGTACATCCCGGTCACAATGTCGATGATCGGCACGCCGACCTTCTGCGGGCCCGCACCGGGACTGCCGTCCGGCGCACCCGTGATGCTCATCAATCCGCCCATGGCCTGGATCATGAAATCATAGGCCACCTCGTCAGCATACGGACCGTCCTGCCCGAATCCCGTGATCGAGCAGTAGATCAGGCGGGGATTGACCTGCTTCAGGTCTTCGTATCCGAGGCCGTAGCGGCCAAGCGTGCCGACCTTGAAATTCTCAAGCACGATGTCGGACTCGGCGGCCAGGGCTTTCACCACGGCTTGTCCCTCGGCGGAGGCGAGGTCGATCTCGACCGATTTCTTGCCGCGGTTGACCGACAGGAAATAGCCGGACTCTCCCGTCGGCTTTCCGTCGGAATCCTTCAGATAGGGTGGTCCCCAGCGCCGCGTGTCGTCTCCGGCGCCGGCCCGCTCCACCTTGATGACTTCGGCGCCCAGATCGGCAAGGATCTGCCCGGACCAGGGCCCCGCCATGATCCGGGACAGGTCGAGAACGCG
This sequence comes from Nisaea sp., assembly GCF_040217065.1. Classification (GTDB taxonomy): domain Bacteria; phylum Pseudomonadota; class Alphaproteobacteria; order Thalassobaculales; family Thalassobaculaceae; genus Nisaea. The sequence continues at coordinate 527,138 of NZ_JAVJNX010000011.1, read as the reverse complement.
AACATGACTGAGAGGGCCGCTCATGGGCTGACCCCATAGGTGAATGCCGGGACCTCGTCGGCCGCACCGGCCGGCCCGCCGCCATCGTCGACGACGACCGTGGAGGCGACCGACGGCCGGTCTGCGATCGTCGCGTGCCAGGCGGCCAGGCGCGGCAGACCGTCCCGCCAACCGCACCCGGCATAGCGGAAATCCAGCTGGCCCAGGGCGCAGAGAACCGAGATATGGCCGAGCCCGAACGGGGTGGCAGAAAGATCGGCGCTTTCCGCGTCCAGTGTTGCCAGGGCGGCCCGGGTCTTGGTTTCGAAGGCTGCCTCAACGACCGGATCGGCATGGGCACCGCGCGCGCGCTCAGTGCGCCAGAGCAGCAGGATATCGGTCAATCCATCGCCCAGTGCCTGCCAGCGCAGGTGTTTGATCCGGGCGGCGGGGTCGGTTGGCAGCAGGTCGTCCCGTCCGGCGCGGGCAATGAGGTATTCGCAGATCACGCGGGAATCAAAAAGCTTCTGGCCGTCATCGGTGATCAGAACCGGAATTTTGCCCAACGGATTGTCGCGCAGGATCTCGGGGTTCGGCGGGGCGGCGAAAACGGCGACCGAGCGGATGCGCTCGACCGTGTCGGTCATGCCGCACTCCTCGAGGATGATATTGACCTTGCGCACGAACGGGGATCGCGGAGACCAGTGAAGCTGCATGTTTCCTCCTATGCGCCTTGGGCGTCTGATTTTGCCAGAAAGTCGTCGAGCACGGCCGTAAAGGCCTCTGGTTGCTCGAAACAGGGAACGTGGCCGGCCTGCGGAATGACCTGCATGGTGGACCCGGCAATGGCGGGTTTCAGCTTCGAGGCCATGCCCTCCGGCATCGCACCATCCTCGGCGCCCGCGATCAGCAGGGTCGGCCGGCGGATCTGTTTCAGTTCATCCAAATAATCGTAATCCATCAGGGCGGTGGCGCCGGTGCGGAAACCCTCGAAGGAGGTCGCGGCAATCATCGCCACCAGCTTTCCCCGGCGCTCATTTCCTGTTGTCGCGGTCAGCCAACGGCCTGCCGTGGCGGCGGCAAAAGCCTCCATCCCGGTCTCTTCCGCTCCGGCAATGCGCTCGGCCCATCCTGCCGCGCCGCCCGGGGCGGTCTTAGCCTGTCCGTCCGAGAAAACCAGCGCGGTGAAGCGCTCTGGCGCGCGCCTGTGTGCCGCAAGGCCGGTCGGCACGCCCATGGAGAGCCCGACATAGACGGCGCTGTCGATTCCGGCTTCATCCATGACGGCGAGCAGATCGTCCCCGAGATCGCCGAAGCTGACCTGCGTTTCCGGCAGTCCGGAGCGGCCGTGCCCCGCCTGATCGTATCGGAGAATTCCGTATCGCCCGGCCAGGGCATCGGCCTGGGCATCCCAGACCGTCAGGTCGGTAACCAGTGAATTGCCGAACACGATCCAGGGTGCGCCGGCCCGGTCCGGCGCCAATGCTTCCGCGTGCAGGTCGTAGCCCCTGCGTGAAACCTGCAAGGTCCTGGTGCCGGATTTGCGTGCCATCAGTGCAACCTTTTCATGCTGTAAATGACCGCGCTCCGCTTCTTGGCGACGCCCCTGGCAGGACATTTTCCGATCTGCAGACCGGATGGAAAATGCGCGCTTTCTTCATCAATTACTAAAAGCTAGGTATATAGGTTTTTAGTTCCATGCAATTGGAAATTTCCGGGGCGTCAATCGTCACTGACGGGATCAAGTCGCGACATCCATTCATGCAGACAGGCTGTAACGGCCCGGGGCTGTTCGGGCAGCAGCGCATGTCCGGCCTGCGGGACGACTGCGAGGGATGCGTTGGGGCCGATCGCAGCGCGCAGTTCACCGAGTGTTGGCGGCGGCGAGATAACGTCGTCGGCGGCGCCCAGATAGAATGTCGGATGCGCCTGCGCGACAGGTTTCCAGGAGTTGTCCGTTGTCAGCCGGGCCGCTTCCCGTTGTTTCCTTGCCACCCCGGGCCACCAGCCATCCAGCCAGACCCGCGCATCCGCGCCCGGCGCGAAGTAGGCGCGTTGCAAATGCACAAGGCGCTCGGCATCGGACAGCGACGGATCGAAGCTGCCGGAGATCGAGGCACGGATGTCGTCGGAGGGAGCCTGGGTCACGATCGCGGCGACCAGCGCGACGGCCCTGGTCAGATCGGGGCGATCGTGGGCCAGCACCCGGGCCACCCAGTTTCCCGCGGCATGGCCGACAAGGATGGCCGGGGCCGAATTCTCAGCCTCGATGATGGCGGCGATATCGGCAGCCATGTCATGCAGCGTGTCACTTTCCCGCAGAGGCGATGAGCCGCCGATCCCGCGCGGCTCCGGCCGCAGGACGCGGTAGCCCGATTGGGCCATATCCGCTGCCAGCAGGTCGAAATCCTCGGCGCCCCGTCCGAGCGACGGGATCAGGACAACCGACGGTCCCGATCCCGCAATGCGATATTCGATCCTGGCATCGCCGCGCGTCAGAACTCTGGAAAAGACGTCGCGTGCCGCGTTGTCATTGATGTCGGAGGGGCGCATCTGCTGCTCGTGTCAATTGCCGAAAGATGTGAGTATTTTGCAGGGATCGAACGGGGCGGAGGGAAAGCGTATGCGTGTGTCAGTCATCGGAGCGGGAGCGATTGGAGGCTGGCTCGCCTCAGCGTTTGTCGGAGCAGGCGCGACCGTGACAATCCTGGCGCGCGGGGCAACGCTTGAGGCCCTGCGGCGATCGGGCAACATTGCGGTGACCAGTGGCGAAACGCGCCGTGAATACCCTGTTGAAGTGACGGACAGGCCTGATGCGTTGCGCGACGCGGATCTACTCCTGCTCGGGCTCAAGGCCCATGATTTGCCTGCCGCTGCGCCGCTCATCACGGAAGCTCTCGGGCCGGAAACCTTCGTCGCTGCAGCGATCAACGGCCTGCCCTGGTGGTTCTTCGACCATTTCGGCGGTCCGGCCCGCGGCCTCACTCTGGAGGCGGTGGATCCCGGCGGCGCGCTGGCCCGGCTGATGCCGGCCGAGCGGGTTGTCGGAACGGTCGTCCATGCCGCGAGCCGCGTCGAGGCGCCCGGTGAAATCCGGCTGATCAAGGCCGATCGGGTCTGGCTCGGGGATGCCGGAGACGGCGGGTTCGCCGCACAAGTCGCAGAACAACTGACGGCCGGCGGCGTTCCCGCGAGCGCCACGGAACAGATACACCGCGAAGTCTGGAGCAAGTTATGGGGCAATTCGAACATGAACCCCCTGACGGCCCTGGCGCGCGCCGACGCTTCGCAGTTGCTCGACGATCCCGGCGGCCGCCGCCTGGTGATTGCGATGATGCGGGAGATGGCTGCATTGGGAGAGAGGATCGGCCTTTCGGGCTTCGATGATTTCGAGGGCCGGATCAACGAGACCCGCAAACTGGGCGCCATCCGCACCTCGATGCTGCAGGATGTCGAGGCCGGACGCGAGATCGAGATCGGCCCGATCCTCGGCGCTCTGGTCGAGCTGGCCCGGCATCTCGACCAGCCGACGCCGGTCATGGACGGCATCTGCGGTCTGGCACGGTTGCTCGACCGGAATCTGCGCGAGCGGCGTGCCTGACGCGCCGTCATTGCGCCCATGCCGGTCTGCCGAGACCGGCAATGGCCTTGTTTCAGGTTTCAAAAAACGGCGTTTCTTCATCCGCCGGACCCCGGAGCAGGATATCGAACCGGTAGGATTTCAAACCGTCTGCGCTGCCGCCTGAGCGCATCACCAGCCGCTGGCGCATGTCTTCCGGCACCAGGCAGAGAACCGGGTCTTCGGCATTCATTTCGGGAAAATCCGGGAAATAGAGGGTGGTTCCGACCGGGCGCATGAGACCCGCCGCCATGATCAGGATGTTGAGGTGCGGCGCGCGGCGCCGGCCATCTTCCTCATAGGGTCCGGGCAATATGGAGCGGAAGGAGAAGACGCCGTCGGTATTGGTCCGCGCGCGTCCCCAGCCGAGGAAATCCGGGTCCGCCTGCTCACTCTCGGGATCGAGCGGATGGCGGAAGCGTCCGGCCGCATCGGCCTGCCAGATTTCGAGAATGGCGTTGGCGACGGGAAGCCGGCCTTCCTTCATCACGACGCCGCTGAGCTCGACGGTATCACCGTTCCCTGTCGGATCAGCCGCCTCGGAAACGCGCGTCAGGTCGTTGTCCGTGTTCTGAAAGAAATTCGGCGGGAAAAACGGTCCGATCGTGTGCTGCGAGATCGGAAACCGTCTGTGTGGCTGGGCGTTTTTCATCATGCCTCCGGAGTCGCGAGCCGCCCGCGCAGGACGATGTCGTGGCGATATGCGAGGTGTTCGCTGCCGGTTTCCGTCGGATGCATCTGTGTCGCGATCAGCCGGTTGCGCGCCGCGGGATCGTTGACGGACTGGAGAATGCGGTCCCAGTCGTTCATCGGGTCTCCGGGGAAATACATCTGCGTGACGAGGCGGGACAGAGTGCTCGGACCGAGTACCGAGAAATGGACATGCGGCGGACGCCACCAGTTGTCCTTGACCGGAACCGCGTAGGCGCCCGGCTTGACGCTCAGGAAGGAGTAGAAGCCGTTCTCGTCGGATCTGACACGGCCGTTGCCGAGGAAGTTCGGGTCGATCGGCGCGGTGCTGTCGTCATGCGCGTGGCTGTACCGGCCGGCGGCGTTGGCCTGCCAGATCTCGACAACCGCATCCGGAACCGGCCGGCCGTCCTCGTTCAGGACCTGTCCGAAGATCCGGATCATCTGCCCGAGCGCCGGTTTTCCGGATGGCGAGACGGCCAGGTTGTTCGTGCCGCACTCAAGCTTGCGCCAGAGCTCCATCGGTCCTGTCGCCTCGGTCCGCGTCAGCGGCCGGTGGATGGCGGGGCGCGACGGGGTGAAGGTCCAGGTATTGGGATAGCCCTCGATCGGTACGCTTGGCTGGACGCCCTCCGGCCACGGATCGTAAATTCGAGGCGGTTGCCATGCTGCCATCTGGCTCTCCCGTGCGCGATTTCGCGGCTGTCTGTCATCCCGTCGGTCACCTGTGCATGACGCGACGACCCGTGTTTTATCCAATCATCTAACTTTATAGCGTTTTGTCAATTGACCGGCCGTGCGCCAATCAGCCACACCAAAGCGGTAATAGGGTCGCATTCAACGGAGGAACTGGACCGCCTTGCGGATCCCGGTCAAACATGGTCGGACTGAGCCTGATCGATGGAGTTTGGTCGAATGATCCTGACATTCTGCGGCGCCGCCGGAACCGTCACCGGCTCGTGCTACTGGCTGCAAACGGACCGCTGCCAGTTCCTGGTCGATTGCGGGATGTTTCAGGGGTCGAAAACCCTGAAGGAGCTCAATTACGGGCCCTTTCCGTTCGATCCGAAGGAGATCTCCTTTGTCCTGCTCACCCATGCGCATATCGATCATTCGGGCCTGATTCCGAAACTGGTCAAGCAGGGTTTCGCCGGACAGATCTTTGCCACGAGCGGGACAATCGATCTCCTGACCTACATGCTGCCGGACAGCGGCGGGATCCAGGAGATGGAGGTCGAGCGGCTGAACAGGCGGAACGCCAGGCGCGGCCGGCCGGCGGTCACCCCGATCTACGACAAGGAAGATGCACAGGCCGCGCTCGGCTCCTTCTCCGCAGTCGAGTACGAAATGTGGCGCGAGGTCGGCGCTGGCGTGCGCGCCCGCTACTGGAATGCCGGGCATATTCTCGGGTCGGCCTCGATCGAAGTCGAGGTTTCGTCCGATAATCCGGATGCGCGACTGTCCCGGCTGCTGTTCTCCGGCGATATAGGACCGGACCACAAGCTGCTCCATCCCGACCCGGAAGCTCCCGGAAACTGGGACTGGGTCTGTTGTGAGGCAACCTATGGCGGGCGGCCTCGTGTCGATGTGACACCCGAACACCGGCGGACTGTGCTTGCCGAGGAAGTGAACACGGCACTGGCGCGCGGAGGTAACCTCTTGATTCCCGCGTTCGCAGTCGAACGCACGCAGGAGCTTCTGCTCGATCTGGGGGCGCTGTTTGACCAGGGACGTATCCCTCAGGCGCCGGTTTTCCTCGACTCGCCGCTGGCGATCCGGGCGACGGAAGTGTTCGAGAAGAACGCCTCCGATCTCGAGGATCTCCCGGCCAAAGGAGCCAGCTTCCGGCGCCCGAACATCCGTTTCACCGAGTCGGTCGATGAAAGCAAGCTGATCGCCCGGGTGAAGGGCGGTGCGATCATCATCGCCGGCAGCGGCATGTGCGACGCAGGCCGTATCCGCCATCATCTGAAGCAGAATCTGTGGCGGTCCAATGCGACGGTGCTGCTGGTCGGCTACCAGGCACCCGGCTCACTCGGGGCACTGCTGGCGTCCGGGGTGGAAGCGGTCACGATTTTCGGCGAAGAACTCCGCGTGCAGGCGGCAATCCGGCAGATCGATGTGTATTCCGGACATGCGGACGGCGACGAGTTGATCGACTGGCTGACGGACCGGTTGCCGGTGAAATCCGCCATCTTCCTGACCCATGGTGAGGAAGAGGCCCTGTCCGCCATGCGGGACGGTTTGCAGGCCAGGGGAGTCGATCCGGAGCGGATCGTGATTCCGCAGCTGGATGACGCCGTGGATCTGTCGACCGGTCACGCCGAAATCCGGTTCAAGAAGAAGGTCAGGCGGCTTGCGCCGGAGGCCGTTCGCGGGCCGGACTGGCACAATGATCTGGCGGAATTCACTCTTCGCCTCAGGGAGAAACTGGAAACCGCCGCCGATGATCGGTCACGGCGCAAGATCATGCGCCGGGTCATCAGGGCGCTGGACGATACCAAGCAGCCGTAGTGCAAGGCATGGCGCCCGATCCGGGCCTAACCTTTGCGGAAATTTCCCTTGCGATTCCGACGGCCGGCACAGAATCGTAGTGCGTCGACCGATCCCGTTGCGCGAAAGAAAGCGGACCATCAATGACCAATGCATACAGCGTTCAGGTGCTGCACTTCTCCAACATTCTCGAGATTGAAGGCGCGCGAACGACACGTGACTTCGAGGCTTTGCTCGAGGCCATGGAATACGGCAGCCAGTCCGGATTGAGCGACGAGGAGAAGCGGGACCTGTGCATCCTGTCGCTGCAGGACCGGGAGCCCGAGGAGGCGGCCTATCTGGTGCTGAAGCACGATATGGGCGACGTGCTGCGCGACGGTCAGATTCGGAACGTCGCCGGCGAAATGCTTGAAGAGAAACTCTGGGAGGAATATTCGAACTCCACCCTGCATGAACGGTTCTTCAATGCCGGTAGCCTGCTGTACGCGGCTTTCCCCAAGTCTTTCCCGAAACCCGATGCGGTCCGCATAGAGCTTGACGTCACGGCGACCGGCGCGAGCGCAAAGCATCTGCTGAAGAACGTCAGCAACGAGTCTTTCCTGGTGCGGCTGCTGGCCGACGGCATGGACGGCCATGCCATCCTGCATCGCTTGTATGGTGATGAGCTGTCCGGCAAGTCCTTCCCGAATGCCGCCGAGGTCGTCTGGATCGTGCGCCCGGAAGCGGCCGGTGACGGTGTCGTCAAAATCGAGATCATCAGCTCCGGCTACTGGCTGGATGCGCTGCAACGCACCAGATCCTTCGAGTCGACTGCCTATGCCGATGAAATCTAGCCCATGCGCCGGACCCGGGCGGCCGGAAATCCGGCATCACGAAGCCGTGAGCAGGGGTTAACGCCCGTCCTGTCCCTCTTAAGTCAGAAATGCTCGCAACAGCGCCATCGAACAGCGATAGTCGTGCCGGGTCCAGGGTGGCGGGCCGATGGACACCGCGCCGGATGGGAGGATTCCATATGCCCATTGATATGTTCACACGCCGGACCCTGCTCGCCGCCGGCGGCGCCGTGGCGGCAAGCTGGGCCGCCGGTCCTCTGGTGCCCGCCCACGCGCAAGGCCTGGCGCCGACGCCCTCCATGCGAGGCGGCTCCAACAACTATATCCCCAATGCACCGATCGTCGACCGGATCGGCGGCGGAGGATTCTGGATGACAGGAACAGTCCGCCGTGCCGGCGACGGTGCGCCGCTTGCGGGCCAGCGCATCCAGATCTGGGCGCATACGACCGAAGGGTACGAGAGTGACCCGCACAGTCACGGCGCCACGCTGACCGACGAGAACGGGGAATTCCGGCTCGAAATGCCGCAGATCGTTCCAGCCTTTGGTCAGCCGCACGGGCATCTCGCCTATGACAGCGACGAATTTGAAACCGTCTTCCTGCGTCCGGTGATGTCGAGCTCGAAAGATACCAGCCTCCGCGCGGATTTCGTTCTCCGGCCGGCTTGAGCGGAGAACGTCGAAAGGAATGAATACGGCCCGCAAGTCCCTGATCTGGGCTGTTCTCGTTGTTGCCATCGCAGTGCCGATCGCCGCGGCGGCGGCCAGCCCGCTGCATGCATGGCGCGATCCGGTCTATATCGCGGCCGGTTTCGCGGGAATTATCGGGATGGTTCTCCTGCTTATTCAGCCTTTGCTGATCGGTGGATACCTGCCGGGCCTGTCAGGTCCGCGCGGACGCCGGGTCCATCGGGTCACAGGCGCCGCTCTTGTCATCGCGCTGGCGGTACATGTCGGGGGACTCTGGATCTCCAGCCCGCCTGACGTGGTGGACGCGCTGCTTTTCGCTTCGCCGACACCGTTCTCGGACTGGGGCGTGATCGCCATGTGGGCCGTCTTCGCCTCTGCGATACTGGCCGCGCTGCGCCGGCGGCTCCGGCTGCGGCCGCGCACCTGGCGCCTCGGCCATACGGTCCTCGCGGCCGTGATCGTGCTGTGCAGCGTCGTTCATGCCCTGCTGATCGAGGGGACAATGGAAACATTCTCCAAGGTCGCGCTCTGCACGCTGGTCGTCCTGGCGGCGGTCAAGGTCGGTGCGGACCTGCGCCTGTGGGCATTCCGGGGCCAGAAACCGGGGACGTGATGGCCCGGCGTCTCTACGGGTTCAGGCAACAGGCCGTAACCACGGCGCATATGCATGCGTGCCGGTCCGATATTCCGGAGAGGCCTTTCCATGCACTCATATTGGATTTGACAGAACTCGAAAAGGCGCTGCAAATCATGGATATCCCGCATTGATTTCATGCGCCTGAAAGAGGCCCGATCGTGTCTGTCGACAATCTGAACAGCTTGCTGCTGGAAAACCCCGAAATCGAAGCCGTCTTCGCCTGTGTCTGTGACCTGAACGGCACGATGCGGGGCAAGCGCCTGCCGATCGAGCAGGCGGTGAAAATTCTCGGAGGCGGCCTGCGCATGCCGCTTTCCACCCTCAGCGTCGATGTCTGGGGAGAGGATATCGAAGGCAGCGAGCTTGTCTTTGAGACCGGGGATTCCGACGGGATTTGCGATTTCACCGGGCGCCCGATCGTTCTGATCAACTGGACCAACCGGCCCTCCGCGCTCGCCATGCTGTGGATGCGGGAAGAGGATGGAAAGCCTTTCATGGGCGATCCGCGCCGGGCATTGGCCGAAATTGTCGACCGGTACAAGGCGCGGGGTCTGACCCCGGTGGTCGCGACCGAGATGGAATTCTATCTCTATGACCCGAGCGGCACGCAGCCGGAGCCGCCGCGCTCGCCGATCACGGACAAGCGGCTGGATTCCGATGGCGCGCTGTCGCTGGACGAGCTTGAGCATTTCGACGAGTTTCTGGACGATGTCTACGATGCCTGCGCCGAACAGGGCATCCCGGCGGACGCCGCCATTTCCGAAAATGGCGCCGGCCAGTTCGAGATCAACATGATGCATGTGGCCGACGCCCTGAAAGCGGCCGACGACGCGGTGCTGTTCAAGCGTCTGGTCCGGGGCATCGCCCGCAAGCACGGCCTTGCCGCGACCTTCATGGCGAAACCCTATGGTGAGCGTGCAGGCAGCGGGTTGCATGTCCATTTCTCGCTGGAGAACGAAGCAGGCGAGAACCTGTTCGACGATGGCACCGACGAGGGCGCGCCGCTGATGCGGAACGCTGTCGCGGGCCTGCTGGCGACCATGCAGGAAAACACGCTGGTCTTCGCCCCCCATGAGAACTCCTACCGCCGGCTGCTGCCCGGCGCCCATGCGCCGACAAGCGTTGCCTGGGGCTATGAGAACCGCACCGCCGCCATCCGTATTCCGGGCGGCAGCCCCAAGGCGCGCCGGATTGAGCATCGGGTCGCGGGCGCTGACACCAACCCCTATCTGGTGCTGGCCAGCATTCTCGGTGGCGCCTTCATCGGCATCGAAGGGGAGATGGAGCCGGAGAAGCCGATCAGCGGCGATGCCTATTCCATGAAGCTGGATCACCTGCCGCTCGACTGGGCCACCGCGATCGAGGCCTTCCGGCGCGGCCGTAGTGTCCAGAATGTCTATTCGAAACGGCTGCAGACCATGCTGGTCGAAAGCAAGACGCAGGAGCTGAAACGCTTCGCCCGCCAGGTGACCGATTTCGAATATGACACCTATCTGGAGGTGGTGTGATGAGCCGCCCGGAAAAGCTCTTCGAGGGCGAGACCGCGCATACCGGCAGCTACTACGCCGCCAGCGCCAACCCGTCGCCGGAGCGCCCGCCGCTGAAGGGTGATATCACGGTCGATATTCTTGTCGTGGGCGCGGGATATAGCGGTCTTTCGACCGCGCTGCATCTGGCCGAGAAGGGGCACAAGGTCGCGATCATCGAGGCGGCCCGGGTCGGCTGGGGCGCGTCGGGGCGGAATGGAGGGCAGATCGTCAATGGCCTGAATGCCAGCCTGCAGACCATCAAAAAGCGTTATGGCGCGGACACCGCCAATTTCGTTGCCGGGCTGGTGCAGGAAGGCGGCGAGATCATCCGCGAGCGCATCAAGACCTACGATATCCAGTGCGATCTGAAGGACGGCAACGTCTTCACGGCCTATACCGGCGCGCATATGCGCGAGCTGGAGGCGCGGCTGAAGCTCTGGCAGGGCTACGGCATCAACAACCAGGAAATGCTCGACAGGGAGCAGCTCCGCAAACACGTCAATTCGGACGTCTATGCCGGCGGTGTGATCGACCATTCCGGCGGCCACATGCACCCGCTTAATCTGGCGCTGGGCGAGGCGGCCGCGTTCGAGAAACTGGGCGGGGTGATCTACGAGCAGACGCCCGCCGTGCATGTCGATACCGACGCCGCAAAGCCTGTGGTGAAGACGCCGGACGGCGCGATCACCTGTACGACGCTGGTGCTGTGCGGCAACGCCTATCTGGGCCATGTGGTGCCGACGCTGACGGCGCGGGTCATGCCGGTCTCGACCCAGGTCATGGCGACCGAGCCGCTGGGCGAGGCGCGCGCGGCCGAACTGATCCCGACCGACGTCTGCGTCGAGGATGTGCGCTACATTCTCGATTATTTCCGGCTGTCCGCCGACAAGCGCATGCTGTTCGGCGGCGGCACGGTCTATGGCGGCACGGATCCGCACGATATCCGGGCCAAGCTGCTGCCGAACATGAACAAGGTGTTCCCGCAGCTGAAGGGCGTGAAGATCGATTACGCCTGGAGCGGAAATTTCGCGCTGTCCTTCAGCCGCGTGCCGCAGATGGGCCGGATCGGCAACAATACCTATTTCGCGCACGGCTATAGCGGCCACGGCGTCACCGGCTCCCACACCTTCGGCCGCATCCTGTCGGAAGCCATCAACGGCGACCGCGCCCGGTTCGACGTGTTCGAGAAGGTGCCGTGGTACCCGTTCCCGGGCGGAAGGATGTTCCGGGTGCCCTATTCGGCGGCCGGATCATGGTGGTACGCGCTCAGGGACAGGCTCGGGATCTGATCCGCTGTCGCAACAGGACAATCATGTGACGCTGCAGCGAAAGCCGAGGCCATGGATCCGTGTTGCAAACCGGTTCGCCTAGAAGGCTGCCGGATGCAAAAGGTGCTGCATGGTCAATGTATTTTCAGGTATCTGGGCCCTTCTGCTCGGCATTGTCTTCATCATGCTGGGCAACGGCATGCAATTCACCCTCATTGGCCTGCGCGGAGGCATCGAGGGTTTTTCGACAGCTGAACTTGCCGTCGTCACCTCAGGCTATTTCATAGGCTTCCTGTCGGGCGCGCGTCTGGCCCCGTCGATGATCCGGCGGGTCGGGCATGTCCGGGTCTTTGCCGCACTCGGCAGCTTCATGTCGGCGGGGTTGATCGCCTTTCCGCTGGTGACCGAGCCCTGGGCCTGGACAGTCTTGCGGCTGCTGGTGGGCTTCTGCATGTCGGGGGTCTATGTCACTGCCGAGAGCTGGCTGAACAATGCCGCCACCAACGAGAATCGTGGCAAGGTGCTGTCGGCCTACATGATCGCGCAGACACTTGGTATCATTGGGGCGCAGGGGCTGCTGACGCTGGGCGATGCGGGAACGGCCGTCCTCTTCATCGGCGCGTCGATCCTCGTCTCGGTTTCCTTCGCGCCCATCCTGCTGTCCGTGACCACTGCCCCGACAGTCGAGGTTGCCCGCCCGATGGGCTTGCGCGAGCTGTTCCTGGGCTCGCCGCTCGGCACGGTCGGGATCTTTCTGCTGGGCACCGTCTACGCCACCCAGTCGGGCATGGGCGCCGTCTTCGGCACCGAGACCGGGCTGACGGCAGACCAGATCGCGTTGTTCGTCGCCATGCTGTTTGCCGGAGCGCTTGTGCTGCAATACCCCGTCGGATGGCTTTCGGACCGGATGGATCGGCGCAAGCTGATCTTCGGGGCGGCGACTTTCGGCGGGGTATCCTGCATGCTGGGCTGGCTCTCCGACGGCAATCTCTGGACCTTGATGGCGGCTGCCTTTCTCGCCGGCGGGGTCACGACGCCGCTTTATGCTCTTTTTCTGGCCTACACCAATGACTCTCTCTCGGCCGAAGACATGCCGGCCGCATCCGGGGGGCTCGTTTTCACCTTCGGGCTGGGCGCCATCGCGGGCCCGATGGTCACCGGCTGGATGATGCAGGGGTTTGGTCCGTTCGCGTTCTGGCTTGTGCTGGGTGCGATCTTCAGCATCATCGCGCTCTATGCCCTCTACCGCATGACGCAGCGTGCGGTTGTCCCCGTGGAGGAGACCGAAAGCTATCTGGGAATTGTGCCCGGCGCCTCGCCCGTGGCGGTGGAGGCCGCAGGTGTCTGGGCCGCGGATCAGGCGGAAGCCGAGGCTGAGCTCAATGAGGATGCAAAGCCCTGATCACGGTTATGGTGCCGTATAGGTCAGGGCCGCTTTCGACGTTAGAAGCGCAGATACGGCACTGGCCTGACCATCCGGTTCACTCGGCCACGCAATCGGCAAAGTAGTGGATCAGCCCGTCTTCGCCGACTTCCTGCACGAGGCCGTGGATATCGGTTTCGAAGCCCGGACATTCCCGGGCGAATGCCCGGTTGAACTTCAGATATTCGACGATCTTCCCGTTGAACACTTCGCCCGGAACCAGCAGGGGAATGCCGGGCGGGTAGGGCGTGACGAGGCTGGTGGTGATGCGTCCCTCGAGGTCGTCGATCGGCACGCGCTGCGTGGTGCGGCGGGCAATGTGGGAGAACGCCTCGCTGGGGATCATGGCCGGTGTCAGGTCGCTCAGATACATGTCGGTGGACAGGATGGCCACGTCATACTTGGCATAGAGCGCGTGAACATGCTGGCAGAGATCGCGCAGCCCCATGTTCTCGTAGCGTTTCTGCGTAGCGCAGAATTCCGGCATGGTGCGCCACATCGGCTGGTTCTTTGCGTAATCGTCCTTGAACTGCTGCAGCGCGGTGAGCAGCGTGTTCCAGCGGCCCTTGGTGATGCCGATGGTGAACATGACGAAGAAGCTGTAGAGGCCGGTCTTCTCCACCACCACGCCGTGCTCGGCCAGGTATTTGGTCACGATGGAGGCGGGGATGCCCCAGTCGTCGAACCGCCCGTCGAGATTCAGGCCGGGGGTGACGATCGTCGCCTTGATCGGATCCAGCATGTTGAAGCCCGGCGCCATGTCGCCGAAGCCGTGCCAGGAATCCTCGCCATCGGCGGCCTGGACGCCATCCGCATCGGTCTTCTTCAGCACCCAGTCCTTGGTGCTGCCGATACCTTCATCGGCCAGCGCGTCCGGTCCCCAGACCTGGAACCACCAGTCGTCCTCACCGAATTCCTCGTCGACCTTGCGCATGGCGCGGCGGAAATCGAGTGCCTCGGCGATGCTTTCCTCCACCAGGGCGGTGCCCGCCGGGGGCTCCATCATGGCGGCGGCGACGTCGCAGCTGGCGATGATGCTGTATTGCGGGCTGGTGCTGGTATGCATCAGGTAGGCCTCGTTGAAGAGGTGCCGGTCCAGCTTGGTCTCCTGCGAATCCTGCACCAGCACATGGCTCGCCTGGCTGATCCCGGCCAGCAGCTTGTGAATGGACTGGGTGGCATAGGTGACCGAGTGCTTCGTCCGCTCCCGCTTGCGGCCCATCGCGTGATAGGTGCCGTAGAACGGGTGGAAGGAGGCATGCGGCAGCCAGGCCTCGTCGAAATGCAGGTTGTCCACGTAGCCGTCGAGCATGCCCTTGATGGTCTCGGTGTTGTACAGCACGCCGTCATAGGTGGACTGGGTCAGCGTCATGATGCGCGGCTTGACCTGGTCGGGATCGACACCCTCGAGCAGCGGGTTTGCCCGGATCTTCTCCTTGATCGACTCTATCTCGAATTCGGCCTGCGGGATCGGGCCGATGATGCCGTGATGGTTCCGCGTCGGTTTCAGGAAGACCGGGACCGCACCCGTCATGATGATCGAGTGCAGGATCGACTTGTGACAGTTACGGTCCACCACGACCACATCGCCCGGCGCCACCGTATGGTGCCAGACCATCTTGTTCGAGGTCGAGGTGCCGTTGGTCACGAAGTAGCAATGGTCGGCGTTGAAAATGCGGGCGGCGTTGCGCTCGGAGGCGCCGATGGCGCCGTTATGGTCCAGCAGCTGGCCCAGCTCCTCCACGGCATTGCAGACGTCGGCGCGCAGCATGTTTTCGCCGTAGAACTGGTGGTACATCTGCCCGATCGGGCTTTTCAGGAAGGCGACGCCGCCCGAATGGCCGGGGCAGTGCCATGAGTAGGAGCCGTCTTCGGCATAATCGAGCAGCGCCTTGAAAAAGGGCGGCTGAATGCTCTCGAGATAGCTCTTGGCCTCGCGGATGATATGACGCGCCACGAATTCCGGCGTGTCCTCGAACATGTGGATGAAGCCGTGCAGCTCGCGCAGAATATCGTTCGGGATGTGGCGGCTGGTCTTGGTCTCGCCGTAGATATAGATCGGCACCTCGGAATTCTTCCAGCGCACTTCCTCGATGAAGTTGCGCAGGTTCAGGACCGCTGGATCGAGATCGGGGCCCGGGGTGAATTCCTCGTCATCGATCGACAGCACGAAGGCGCTGGCCCGGGACTGCTGCTGGGCGAATTGCGACAGGTCACCGTAGGTGGTCGCCCCCAGCACCTCGAAACCTTCATTTTCAATGGCTTGCGCGACTGCGCGGATGCCCAGGCCTGAAGAATTCTCGGAACGAAAATCTTCATCGATGATAACGATGGGGAAGCGGAACTTCATGGCCATGTCCTAGCGGGGAAATCGGTGTATCGGAGCGCCCGTCCGTAATCCATAGACCAGCTGAATTTCCCTGCCAACGACGATCGGGGCAGCCTGGCTTTTATCTGGCTGCTGATTTGTCCCGGGCACGTGGACCGTTCAATTTACTTGTCTGCTCCATTGAAGGCGGTTGCCGTTGCGCTCAGTTTTCGTGTTTTGGAGATAATGTGATGGACACTGACGGCACGCGTCTCTTCGTGAAGGCGGCCACGCAACGTGCCGTGGCCGCCTGACACGCCGGTGGCCTGTCGTGGGTTACCGGGACGAGAATGCGTAGCGGCCTTCCGTGCTGATATAGAACACACAGTCTGCCGTCGCGTCGCAGGCAATCTGGTGCGTCATACCTTCCCTGGAGTTGAAATAGCTCCCGGGAAGCAGCGCACTATCAGCCTCGGTACCGTTCCTGGTATAAGAGACAGATCCTTTGATCAGAACGGCGTGAAGTTGCGATCCGTTATCCTGCAGTTGGCCGGTGGTTCCGGCGGAAATCTTCAGGAACGTGCCGTTCCTTGTGTTGTCCTTCAAAGACCCCCAAAGGAACGCCAGCTCTGCGCCCGGCGCTGTGTCTGTCCCGACCGATGCCCAGGTAATATCTTCCGCATTCAGCCAGAAGACATTGCCGGAATCGACATTGATCGGCCTTTCCCCATTGTCGAAGGCTTCCTCTGAAGGCTGCACCAGATACGGCCCCGCGAGGGTTTCCAGGAAGATCGTCGCCCCGTCGCCGGCAATGGCTGAGGTGATATGGTTTTCGCCCGCTGGCTGGGTCCAGAAAGATCCGGGGCCCATCCACACTGCCTTTGCATCCGGATCGTCGTTGTGCACCGCGCCTTCAATCACAATCGCCCGATAGGTGATGTTGTGAATGTGCGGCGGTGATGAAAAACCTGGCTTGAACTTGATGATCGCGCCAGTCGGTGTATCGGCATGCAGGTCCCCCCAGAGGACTCCGGCTTGCGGGCTGGCATCGCCGCGTGCGGGGTTGAGCGGCTGATAGGTCAAAGCAGACTCCCAAATGGCGTCAATTCCACCGGCGGCGACGGCCGGGCTTGTAAGGGCAAGCGCGGCCATGGCGCATGCGAGCAAGGCTTTTCCTGATTTCATCGGGGTTTCCAATTCTGTGTGAACGCGAGCGATCCTGTGGCGGACAGGGCTTGAGTTAATGTTTGCTTTGGGCGATATAATGGGGAAATTCCAAAAAACTCTATTTGCCTGAGGCAAATAATGCTTAAAGACCTGAAATCTCTCGAACTTTTCGTCAGGGTCGCCAAGCTGGGCGCGATCGGCAAAGCCGGTTTGGAATTTGGCCTTTCTCCCACGGCGGCGACCCAGCGGATTCAGGCCCTGGAAGCGTCCATCGGCACGCAGCTTTTGCACCGTTCCACACGGTCCGTCTCTTTATCGTCAGACGGTGAGATATTCTTTGCGCATGCGGAGCGCATTCTTGAGAGCCTGGAAGATGCCGTGTCGGATGTACAGGCATGTCCCCAGACTGTTCAGGGGAAACTCCGGGTTGCCGGTCCAGCGTCTTTCGGCCGGAAGTATATCGCACCCTATATCGGTGAATTTCTCGGGCAGAACCCGAATGTATCCGTTCAGCTTCATCTGAGCGACGGGTCTTTCGATATTGTGGAGAATGGTTACGACCTCGCGATCCGCCTTGGAAACCTGTCGCCGTCGACCCTCAAAGCCCGCAAGCTCGCGGAAAGCCCCCGGATTCTGGTTGCAGCACCTTCGTACCTTGAGCGGGCCGGAACGCCTCGCGACGAAGAAGAGCTAAGCAAGCATGAATGCGTCATTCGGGGAGACCTGCGGACCTGGTCCCTGCGGCGGTCGGACGGCTCGGTCACCGAGGTGAAGGTGAACGGCCGTTTTGCCTCCAATCTGGCGGAGGCTGTAACGGAAGCCGCGCTTGCGGGCGTCGGCATTGCACGAAAGTGCACATGGGAAATCGCGGAGTATCTGTCGTCCGGGCGATTGGTCAGGGTGCTCGACGACTATACGGTCCTGGCCGAATGGAATGTCTACGCCGTTCGTCCTCCTGCCCGCATCGAGCCGCCACGCGTCCGATTGTTCAAGGCGTTTCTTGAGGAGAAATTCCAGGAGATACCCGCATTGAGCGGTCGGGCAAACCATTGAGAGAAATCGGCGGGGGAAACAACCGATCGACCCGAGGTGGATGATTGTTCAGCGTGACGGCGCACGCACTGCATTTGCAGAGACGTCATCTTGCGACGCTGCTCGGGCCTTGGGCCACGGCAATAATCAAAACTCTGGCAGGAGGCCTGCTGCCGGGGACTGTCTCGCTCGTTTCTCGTCGCTCGTTTCCCCTTGTTTGACCGGCTAAAGGCTGGTGATGTTGGCGCCTGTTTTCGTGTTTTGGACATAATCTGATGGACACTGAAGGCATTCGCCTTTTCGTAAAGGCAGCGGACATGCTCAATATCAGCGCCGCCGGACGCCAGCTCGGTCTGGCGCCCGCTGTTGCGAGCGCGCGGCTTGCCAAGCTGGAAAACCAGGTTGGCGCGGATCTGCTGCATCGCTCCACAAGGAAGGTGTCCCTGTCGCTGGAAGGTGCCGAGTTCCTGCCCTTTGCCAGGGAAATCCTGGCGCAGGAAGACGCCGCGCTTGCGGCGCTGGGACATGGCAGTCCGGAAGTCAGGGGAACCCTGCGCTTTGCCGCATCCAGTTCCTTCGCCCAGCTCTTCATCGCGCCGATCCTGCCGGAATTCCTCGACCGCTATCCGGGTGTGAATCTCGAGCTGAACCTCTCCGACACACAGATAAACCTGATAGAAGGCGGCTTCGATCTGGCCCTCCGCAACTATGCCATCGAGGACAGCAGTCTCCGGGCCCGCAAGCTGGCGGACGACACGCGCATTCTTTGCGCCTCTCCGGAGTATCTGGCGCGGCATGGCACGCCCCTGGTCCCCGAGGATCTGGAGCAGCATCAGTTGTTGCTGTTCATGAAAGGCACGGCGCGCAATCTGCTGGCCCGGGATGGTAAACCGGCCGGCATGTTCCCTCCACCCGGCGCCAGAAAGCGCGTCGGCTGCGATGACGGCGCGAGCATGCGCATCGCGACCAAAGCCGGTGTCGGAATTTCGGTGAATTCGATCTGGAGCGTGCACGGGGAAATCCGGGAAGGATCCCTCGTGCAAGTTCTGCCCGACTACGAGATCGAGGACAAATCCGCGATCTGGCTGGTTTATCCAAAGTCGAATGTCCTGACGGCGAAAGTCCGGGTGTTCATCGATTTTCTTCTGGAGAAGATCGGTAATCCGCCGCTCTGGGAAAGATGAGGGCGGGCTGCACGGGGTATCAGCGGCATTTTCAAATATTATATGGAAAACCGGAATACTGATTCGAAATAAGACACGTTTATATCGATAAGATAAAATTCATATCCTGTGGCCTGAACAGTTTTCCCGCAGGAGCAGTCCCATGAAAGCAATGATTCTCGACGAATACGGCGACAACGCCGCCTTCAAACCGACCGACCTCGCCAAGCCTTCCGTAAAGGCTGGACATGTGCTGGTCCGTGTCGCTGCGACAAGCGTGAACACGGTCGATACGATGATCCGTCAAATGGGGCAGGAAAATCTGCCGATTTCACCCGATCTGCCGGCAGTGCTCGGGATGGACTTCGCCGGTATCGTTGAAGCGGTTGGCGAGGGTGTCACCGGTTTCGCGCCGGGCGACGAGGTCTATGGCTGCGCCGGAGGGTTGATGGATTTGCAGGGAGCGCTCGCGGAATACATTCTGGCAGACAGCAAGCTGATCGCGCACAAGCCGAAATCCCTTTCGATGCGCGAGGCGGCGGCGCTGCCTCTGGTTGGAATCACTGCCTTTGAGGGCCTGCAGCGCGCCAACGTTGGCGCCGGCCAGAAGGTTCTGGTTCATGGTGGCGCGGGTGGCGTGGGACATGTTGCCGTCCAGCTTGCCAAGCATTCCGGGGCTGAGGTTTACGCAACGGTTTCCGGCGGGGAGCAGGCTGCGATCGTCGAAGGATACGGCGCCACCGCCATAAACTACAAAACCGAGACCGTTGCGGAATATGTGGAGAAGCACACAGGCGGTGCCGGGTTCGAAATCGTCTACGACTCGGTCGGCGGTCCCAACCTGACAAACTCCTTCGAAGCGGCTGCCTTGAACGGCAACGTCGCCACTACGGTGTCCATGGTCGAGCTGGATCTGACGCCGGTGCACTTCAAGGGGCTGTCCCTGCATGTCGTCTTCATGCTGATCCCGATGATCCACGATCATAAGCGGGAAGAGCACGGGGCCATCCTGACGGAACTGGCCGCAATCGTGGATGCCGGCAAGCTGACGCCCCTGCTGGATGAAAAGACGTTCGGTCTGGCCGATGTCGGGCAGGCCTATGACCGGCTGACCAGCGGGCAGGCCATTGGCAAGGTTGTCGTCGAGATCTGAACGCCGACCAAGACCGGATAAAGGGCGGAGAGGGCGGGAAGCCGCTCACTCCGCCCCGGCGAGGATGGCGTCGATTTCCTCCGCGGTGCAGTTCAGCTCTTCCAGGATGGCGCGGCTGTCCTGGCCGACCCTGACCGGGGCGCGGGCTTCTTTCAGCGGGCCGTCCTGATTGGCCAGGAACGGGGCGCCGACCAGCTCTGTTTCTTCACCAAGACCCTCACCGGATGCATTGACCAGGATGCCCCGGTGCGCGAGCTGCGGGTCCGAGAGCGCTGCTTCCAGGCCGCGCACCTGCTGCACCGCGACGCCGTGCTGTTTCAGGACCGGGAGCCATTCCTCCGCGGTCCGGGCTTTCATGGCGGCCTGCACCAGCTCCCGACCCGATCCAAAATTCTCCTGCCGTGCGGTCTCCGTGGCATAGCGCGGGTCCCGCAGGCTTTCCTCAAGCCCGAGGGCCCGGAAACAGGCTTCCTGTTGCGCCGGTGTCAGGGTTGCGAGGAGCAGGAGACCGTCGGCCGTCTCGAAGGCGCCTGCCGTGGGCTGCGCCATCGGCGAGCCGTTGCCGAGCAGGCCCGGCAGATTGCCGCGCATCATGTAATCCGCGGCCTGGCAGGACATCATCTGAAGGGCCGTGTCGTACATCGCGACGTCGAGATACTGGCCCTGGCCGGTGACCGCACGCCGGAACAGCGCGGAGGCGATCGCGTAGGCGGCGGAGATGCCGGTGGTCATGTCGATCAGCATGAAGCCGACGCGGGTGGGGCCGGTTTCGGGATGGCCGGTCAGGGACATCATGCCGGAATCGGCCTGCACGGCGACATCGTAGGCCCGCTCTGTGCTTTTCGGGCCGCTCTGGCCGTAGCCGCTGATCGAGCAATAGACCACTTTCGGGTTGGCCGCGCGCACGCTCTCGTAATCGATACCGAGCTTGGCGGCGACGCCCGGAACGAAATTCTCCACCACCACATCAGCATTCTCGACCAGTTTGAGCGCGGCCGCCCGGCCGGCGTCCGACTTGAGGTCGAGCGCGATGCTGCGTTTGTTGAGATTGACGGTGAGAAACGCGGGGGACATCCGCTTCGCCGCCATTTCCGGATCGGTCAGAACGCCGCGCAGCTGGTCGCCGTCGCCAGGCGGTTCGATCTTGATCACGTCGGCATCGAGCAGGCCCAGCATCTGTGTCGCAACCGGGCCTGAAAGAACCCGGCTGAAATCAATGACTCTCACGCCCTTGAAGGCTCTCATGCGCTGGCTCCCTGCTGTTCCTTGCGTTTCGCAATTGTTCAACCGGGGCATCGCATCCGGTCATTTGCTTCTCTTCTATGATGAACGGATTGCCCCGGGTAGTGCCGATTTTGATGCGGTTATCTGGATGCCGAGGGGGTGATTTGCCTGTTCATCAAATTCGGTGGCCAAAAGACGCCGCTTTGCGGCGCCAGGCGTCTCGGGTACCGTCTTTCGGCGCCCCCATTCCGGGCGACACCGACACATCCTTCAGCCTAGGCCGGTCACCGAATGAACATCGCATCCATTCTTGCGGTACGGGAAGTCGACAGTCCCTATGCCTGGTTCCGCCTTTCCATGTCGCTGCTTATCAGCATGATCGGCGGTGTCGGCCTGTGGTCCGTCGTGGTGATCCTGCCGGCGGTCGAGGCGGACTTCAACCTGGCCCGGGCCGATGCCTCTCTGCCCTATACAATGACCATGATCGGCTTTGCCGTCGGCGGCATCCTGATGGGGCGGCTGGCCGACCGCTTTGGCATCGTGGTGCCGTTGCGTTTCGGCGCGGTTGCCCTAGCGCTCGGTTACGCGCTCACGGCCCTGGCGGACAATCTCTGGCAATTCGCGCTGCTCCAGGGGCTGCTGATCGGCATGCTCGGGAGTTCGGCCAGCTTCGGGCCGGTGATTTCCGACGTCACCCACTGGTTCCAGCGCCGCCGCGGGATTGCCGTCGCAATCGGGGCCAGCGGCAGCTACCTCGCCGGCACGGTCTGGCCGCCCCTGGTGCAGTCTTTCGTCGAAACCTATGGCTGGCGCGACACGCATATGATCATCGCGGGCATCTGCCTCTGTACCCTTCTGCCGCTTTCGGCGGCGCTGCGTGAGCGCAGCCCCAGGGCGCCCGCGCCGGTTCCCGGGACAATGGCGGCGCCT
Organism: Nisaea sp.; assembly: GCF_040217065.1. Taxonomy (GTDB): domain Bacteria; phylum Pseudomonadota; class Alphaproteobacteria; order Thalassobaculales; family Thalassobaculaceae; genus Nisaea. The sequence goes on along the minus strand of NZ_JAVJNX010000011.1, from coordinate 505,001 downwards.
GCGCAGGAAAGTGTCGAAACATCCCTGCCGCGGCCGGCCATACAAGGATTGCTGCTGGTCGCCGGCATCAGCTGCTGTGTCGCCATGGCCATGCCCCAGGTCCATATCGTCGCCTATTGTGCCGATCTCGGCTTTGGCACGGCGCGCGGGGCGGAAATGCTCTCCCTGATGCTGGCCACCGGCATTGTCAGCCGCCTTCTCTTCGGCTGGATTGCCGACCGGATCGGCGCCTTGCGGACGCTGGTCCTGTCCTCCGTCATGCAGGGCCTGTCGCTGCTGCTGTTCCTGCCCTTTACGGGACTGGTTTCGCTCTATGCGGTCTCGGCCCTGTTCGGGTTGGCGCAGGGCGGCATCGTGCCGACCTACGCACTCATCGTACGGCGGGTCTTCCCGGCGGTGGAGGCGGGGACCCGGGTCGGTCTTGTGCTGTCGGCAACGCTGCTCGGCATGGCGCTCGGCGGCTGGATGTCGGGCAAGATCTACGACCTGACCCTGTCCTACGATGCGGCCTTCCTGAACGGCGTGGCGTGGAACCTGCTCAATCTCTCTGTCGCCGTCTTCCTCTGGCTGCGGATCGAGGGATGGCGTCCGGCACGGGCCGCCGGATCGGCCTGAAACCGCGCAACCGGAACTGGTGATCGAGGCCGGCCGAAGTCGCTGGCGGAATGCAGGCGAAATTGTCCCGCAGTGCCGGTTTCCCGATTGCACCGGAAGACCTAACAGGCACGCCTCTCCGGTCATGCCCTTTGTTCCTGTGCACAAATTTTGTGCATTCTACATGGACCCCCCCATAGGGCATGGCCTAGACTGATGATTAACAACCGATGGGGGATTTTCCAATCGGGTGAAAATGGGGGGTACGAGAATGAAGTTGATTATCGGCCTGGATGGCCACGGTTCTGGAGAACGGGCGTTGCAGTTCGGGCAGAATCTGGCATCCGCTACCGGAAGCTGCGAGCTCCTGGTGGTCTATGTGATTGAATGGTCACCCTTCTCCTTTCAGACAGCGGAAGAAAACGCCCAGCGTCATAAGCGGCGGGAGGAAGAGATCGCCCTCGCCACGGAACGGGTTGTCGTCCCCGCGGTCGAAAGCCTGAAAAAGGCGGGCATGAATGCGCGCGGCCTGGTCCGGCATGGCAACGTGGCGGACACGCTGATCGCCATTGCCGGCGACGAAAAGGCAGATCAGATCATTGTCGGGCGGACCTCCGAAGGAGGCATTGCCAGCCGTCTTTTCGGCAGCGTCACGGCGAATCTGGTCATGCATGCGGATGTACCGGTAACGGTCGTTGCTTAAAGGGAGGGGGGCGACAATGAAAAGATTCAATCTGGGGGCGATGTTCGCATTGCTCATGGGGGTGATCAGCACCCCGGCTCTCGCGCAGGACGCTCAAACCCTGGACGAAAAGGTCAATGCGATCTTTGCCACGGCCACGGGCCCGTTCGTCAGCCTGATCTTCGCGCCGATTCCGGGGACCAGCTTTCCCTGGATCGTCATGTGGCTGGTCATCGCGGCGACGATCTTCACGCTCTATTTCGGCTTCGTCCAGTTCCGCTTCTTCAAGCATTCGATCGAGCTTGTGAAAGGCGACTATGCCGATCCGAACGATGCCGGTGAGGTCAGCCACTTCCAGGCCCTTGCCACCGCATTGTCCGGTACGGTCGGTCTCGGCAACATCGCCGGTGTCGCCGTTGCCGTCGGTATCGGCGGTCCGGGAGCGACCTTCTGGATGATCCTGGCCGGCCTTATGGGCATGGCGTCCAAATTCACCGAATGTACGCTCGGCGTGAAGTACCGGAACGAATATGCGGACGGTACCGTCTCCGGTGGCCCGATGTACTATATCTCCAAGGGCTTTGCCGAAAAGGGCCTTCCCGGCGGCAAGTTCCTGGCGGCATTGTTCGCGGTCTTCTGCATCCTGGGCGCGCTCGGTGGCGGGAACATGTTCCAGGCCAACCAGGCACACGCACAGATCTCCGGTATCGTCGGCGACTTCCCGGGCTGGATCACCGGCCTGGTGTTTGCCGCCGTCGTCTTCCTTGTCATCGTCGGCGGCATGAAGTCGATCGCCCGCGTGACCGAGAAGGTCGTGCCGTTCATGGGCATTCTTTATGTCGCGGCGGCAATCGTCATCCTGGCGGTGAACTACCAGAATATCGGCTGGGCCTTCGGCCAGATCTTCGAGGGTGCCTTCACCGGACTCGGCATCGCCGGCGGCTTCGTCGGTGCCCTGATCCAGGGCTTCAAGCGGGCCGCCTTCTCGAACGAGGCCGGCGTCGGCTCGGCTGCCATTGCCCACTCCGCGGTGCGCACGAAAGAGCCGATCACAGAGGGCTTCGTTTCCCTGCTGGAGCCGTTCATCGACACGGTGGTGATCTGCACCATGACAGCCCTGGTGATCACCATCTCCGGGCAGCTGATCTCGGATCCGGCAACGGGGAACTACATCCTCGATGGCTCGCACATCGCGACGGTGGACGGGAATACGGGCGTCGCCCTGACATCGGCCGCCTTCGGCTCTGCGGTAAGCTGGTTCCCGTATGTGCTGGCCATCGCGGTGGTCCTGTTCGCCTTTTCCACCATGATTTCCTGGTCCTATTACGGACTGAAGAGCTGGACCTATCTGTTCGGCGAAGGAAAGAAGGCGGAGCTGGTATTCAAGCTGATGTTCTGCGTTTTCGTCGTGATCGGGGCGGCGGCCAATCTCGGCCCGGTGATCGATTTCTCCGACGCGGCGATCTTCGCCATGGCGGTGGTCAACATCATCGGCCTCTACTTCCTGATGGGCGTGGTCAAGAACGAGATGACCTCCTATGTCGCGCGCCTGAAGTCGGGCGAAATCAGGAAATTCAAGAAATAGCAGGCGGTCACACCGTCCGGTCTGCTTGAGACTGGAGGAGGCACCCGAGAGGGTGCCTCCTCTTTTTCTGCCGGGACCAACAGGGTCCTCTGCCGGGTTTCGGGCCGGTTGCCCTTGCGGCGATGCGATACAGGCTTCATCCTGAAGGTCTGCGACGGGCGGTGGCCCGTTCCCGCACGAATCCTGTCTGCTTCTCCCTTGCCGTCATGCGAACGAGGTACGAAATGTCCGACCCCTATCCCCGTGACCTGAACGGCTATGCGGGCCGGACTCCTGATCCGAAATGGCCGGGCAGGGCACGGATTGCCGTCAATTTCGTCCTCAATATCGAGGAGGGATCGGAGACCAATATCCTGCATGGCGATGCGCGCAACGAGGGTGGCCTGTCCGAGGTCGTCGGCGGGCGGCATCCGGCCGGACTGCGCGATCTCGGACTGGAGAGCCTGTACGATTACGGCCCGCGGGCCGGCGCCTGGCGCGTCCTGCGCCTGTTCCGGGAGCGCGGCATTCCGATGACGATATTCGGCTGCGCCCTGGCGCTGGAGCGGGCGCCCGCCCTGACCGAAGCCTTCGCCGGGGCCGGATACGATATTGCCGGCCATGGCTGGCGCTGGATCAACCACTACGAGCTGGACGAGGCGACCGAGCGCGCGCATATCGAAAAGGCGATCGAGAGCATCCGGCGCCTGACCGGGGAGCGGCCCCACGGCTGGTACTGCCGGTACGCACCGAGCGACAATACAAGGCGCCTGCTGGTGGAGGAGGGCGGCTTCCTCTACGATTCCGATTCCTATGCCGACGATCTGCCATACTGGGAGACCGTCGCGGGCAGGGATCATCTGGTTGTCCCCTACACGCTCGACACCAATGACGTGAAGTTCGGCGCGCCGGCCTCCTACGGCTCCGGCCATGACTTCTTCAACCACCTGAAGGACAGTTTCGACCAGTTATACGAAGAAGGGGCGGAGGCGCCGAAGATGCTGTCTGTCGGCCTGCATACGCGTCTGGTCGGCCGCCCGGGACGGGCACGGGCGCTGGCCCGGTTTCTGGACCATGTGCTGTCGCATGAATCTGTCTGGGTCACGCGCCGGGTCGATATCGCCCGACACTGGATAGAGCATCATTCCCCTGCCAAGAAACGGAATCCGTAGATGAAGAGCTTCAATCTGGCCGACCTGTCGGTGGCGGATGCCTACAAGCTGCTGCGCAATGTGGTCACCCCGCGGCCGATCGCCCTGGTGACGACGATCGACGAGGCCGGGGTGGTCAATGCCGCGCCGTTCTCCTTCTTCAACGCCATCGCCTTCGACCCCTGCATGGTCGTGCTCGGGCTGGAAGCGCGGCCGGACGGCTCTCCGAAGGATACGTCGCGGAATATCCGGGATACACGCGAGTTCGTGGTCAATATCGTCGACCGGGCCATGGCGGAGAAGATGAACGCCTGCTCGACACCCCTGCCGCATGGCGAGTCGGAAATTCCGCTGTCCGGCTTCACGGTGGAGCCGTCCGCGACCATCAGTCCCCCCCGGGTCGCCGAGGCGCCGGTCGCTCTGGAATGCACCCGGCACACGACGCTCGAGATCGGCAACCGCCGCGAGATCGTGGTCGGTGAGGTGCGAAGCATCGCCATCCGCGACGCGCTGGTGCTCGACGAGGAGACGCTGCATATCGACCAGGCCGGGCTGGATACCATCGGGCGGTTGGGCGCGAGCCTTTATGCGACGAGCCGGGATACCTTCGAAATGGAACGCCCGGACGGCCGCTAGACCCTGCGGGGGCGGTTTCGCCGGTCCCTGACCGTTACTCCGGCAGGACGGCGGTGGCCTCGATCTCGATCTTTGCCTCGTCCTCGATCAGGGCGGAGACGACGACCATGGTCATGGCCGGGAAATGGTAGCCGAGCACCCGGCGGTAGGCCTCGCCGACCGCCCCCTGATTGTCGAGATAGTCCTTCTTGTCGGTCACGTACCAGGTCAGCCGCGCCAGATGCTCCGGACGGCCGCCGGCGGCTTCGAGCACCGCGAGAATGTTGCGCAGGGCCTGTTCCATCTGGCCGATGAAGCTGTCGGTCTTGAAGACCTGTTCTGCGGTCCAGCCGATCTGGCCGCCGATGAACAGGGTCCTGCCCCGGGCGAGAATCCCGTTGGCATAGCCCTTGGGTTTGGCCCAGCCCTCGGGCTGTACGGTGATCATGGTCATCGGGCCTCCTCCGCGGACATGCCGTTTCTTTCAGCCCGCACCGGGACTGTTCCTCGTGCCGGCATCATAGAATCTTGCGCTGGATGGTTCCAGAAGAGTTTTAAATTTAAAATTTAAAGCTTGAACCATATTGGGGAAAATGGAACCATAATCCATGGTCGGCGACTATTGACGGAGCCACTCCCCATGAAGATTGCATGTCTTGGCGGCGGGCCAGCCGGCCTCTACTTCGCCATCAGTATGAAATTGCAGGATCCGTCCCACGAGATCGTGGTGTTCGAGCGCAACCGCGCGGACGATACGTTCGGCTGGGGCGTCGTGCTGTCGGACGAGACACTGGACAATCTGAAGGCGAACGACCCGGTCAGCGCCGAGGCGATCCGCGCCGAATTCGCCTATTGGGACGATGTCGCCGTGCATTACCGCGGCGCGCGCACCGTCTCCACCGGTCACGGCTTCTGCGGTATCGGACGGATGAAGCTGCTGCTCCTGCTGCAGCAGCGCGCCCGCGAGCTCGGCGTCGAGATGCGTTTCGAGAGCGAAGTCGAGTCGGCTGCGGTCTACATGAAAGAATACGATCTCGTGGTTGCCGCGGACGGGCTTAATTCCAGGACCCGGACCGCCTTCGCCGGTGCCTTCGAGCCGGAGATCGAGACCCGCGCCTGCAAGTTCGTCTGGCTCGGCACGCAGCAGACATTCGGGGACGCCTTCACCTTCATCTTCGAGGAAACGGACAGGGGATGGGTCTGGGCCCACGCCTACCAGTTCGACGGGGATACCGCGACCTTCATCGTTGAATGTTCCGAGGCGACCTGGAACGCCTATGGCTTCGGCGAGATGACTCAGGACGAGAGCATCGCGGTCTGCGAGGAGATCTTCCGGGAGCATCTCGGCGGCCATGCGCTGATGTCGAACGCGCGGCATTTGCGCGGCTCCGCCTGGCTGAATTTTCCGCGCGTGCTCTGCAACAAGTGGCATCACGAGAATGTCGTGCTGCTGGGTGATGCCTCGGCAACGGCGCATTTCTCCATCGGCTCCGGCACCAAGCTCGCCTTCGAGAGTGCCATTGCGCTGGCGCATCTGCTGCAGGCGGAACCGACTCTGGAGGCCGCCTTCACCCGCTACCAGGAAGAGCGCCGCGTCGAGGTGCTCAGGCTGCAGTCGGCGGCCCGCAATTCCACCGAGTGGTTCGAGCAGGTCGAGCGCTACCTGCATCTCGACCCGGTGCAGTTCAATTACGCGCTGCTGACCCGGTCGCAGCGCATCAGTCACGAGAATCTCCGGCTGCGCGACCCGGACTGGCTGAAATCGGCGGAGACCTGGTTTCAGGCCAAGGCCGGCGGCACGGCCATTCACCGGGCGCCGATGTTCGCGCCTTTCCGGCTGCGCGAGATGGATCTTGCGAACCGGGTCGTGGTCTCGCCGATGGCCCAGTACAAGGCCGTCGACGGCTGTCCGACAGACTGGCACTTCGCCCATTACGCCGAACGGGCCAAGGGCGGTGCCGGACTGGTCTTCATCGAAATGACCTGTGTTTCCGCGGACGGCCGGATTACCAACGGCTGTCCCGGGCTCTATGCCCCCGCGCACGAGGCGGCCTGGCGGCGGCTGACCGATTTCGTGCATGCCGAGACCGGCGCGAAAATCTGCGCCCAGATCGGCCATTCCGGGCGGAAGGGTTCGACCCAGCGCGGCTGGGAGGAGATGGATGCGCCATTGCCGGAGGGCAACTGGCCGCTGGTCTCCGCGTCCGCGATCGCCTGGTCGGCGCGGAACGCCGTGCCGAAGGAGATGGACCGGGCGGACATGGATCGCGTGCGCGACGCATTCGTGGCCGCGACCGAGATGGCGATGCGGGCCGGTTTCGACATGGTCGAGCTGCATGCCGCCCACGGCTACCTGATCTCCTCCTTCATCTCGCCGCTCTCGAACCGTCGGGTGGATGAGTATGGCGGCAGTCTGGAAAACCGGATGCGCTATCCGCTGGAGGTGTTCCGGGCCATGCGGGCGGTCTGGCCGGCCGGGAAGCCCATGTCCGTCCGCATTTCCGCCAATGACTGGGCCGGCGACGACGGGGTGACGCCCGAGGAGGCGGTCGAGATCGCCCGGCTGTTCGGCGCGGCCGGTGTCGATATCGTCGATGTCTCCGCCGGGCAGACCTCTGTTGAAGCGAAGCCGGTTTACGGCCGCATGTTCCAGACCCCCTTTTCCGACCAGATCCGTAACGAGGCGGGGCTGGCGACCATGGCCGTCGGCAATATCTACGAGCCGGACCATGTGAACTCGATCCTGCTGGCCGGCCGGGCCGATCTGGTGTGCCTGGCCCGGCCGCATCTCGCGGACCCGTACTGGACCCTGCATGCGGCGGCTGCGCTTGGTGACGGGGCGGTGGCCTGGCCGGCGCCCTATCATCCCGGCCGGGATCAACTCAACCGGCTGGCGGAACGGACAGAAACAGTGGCGATAAAAGTATGAGCCTCGAGGGCAAAACGGTTCTGATCACCGGTGGCGGGAGCGGTGTCGGCGCCGACATGGCGCTGCATTTCGCGGAAGCGGGCGCCCGTGTCGTCATTGCCGGGCGCCGCGCTGCGGCACTCGACACGGTGGCCGCGCAGCACCGCGCAATCTCTCCCGTCGTTGCCGATGTGACAGACGAAGAGGCCGTTGCCGCCCTGTTCCGGGCCGCCGGGCCGGTCGATATCGTGATCGCCAATGCCGGCATGGCGGAGAGCGCGCCTCTGGTGAAGACCAGTCTTGCGGACTGGAACCGGCAGATCGCCGTCAATCTTACCGGCGTCTTCCTCACCCTGCGCGCCGGCCTTGCCCAGATGAAGGGGCGGGACTGGGGGCGGCTGATCGCCGTGGCCTCGACCGCGGGCCTGAAGGGATATCCCTATGTCGCCGCCTATACGGCGGCAAAGCACGGCGCGGTCGGTCTGATCCGGGCCACCGCCCAGGAAGTCGCAAAGACCGGTGTTACCGCCAACGCCCTGTGCCCGGGCTTCCTCGACACCGAGATGACCGAGCGCAGCATTGCCAATATCGTTGAAAAGACCGGTATGAGCGCGGAGAAGGCACGGGCCCGGCTGGTGCAAAACAATCCCCAGGGCCGGCTGATCGCGCCTGCGGAAGTGAGCGCCGCAGCGCTCTGGCTCTGCGCTCCGGGCTCGGAAAGCATCAATGGTCAGGCCATCGCCATCAGCGGGGGCGAGATATGAGTGCGGCCGGAACCGATACCGCGCGCAAGGCCCGGCTCCGGCTCTGGCTCTGCCTGCTGCGCACCACGCGCTTCGTCGAGAACGCGCTGCGGGAGGAGATGCGCCTTGCCAATGGCCATACGCTGCCCAGGTTCGACGTGCTCGCGGCGCTGGACCGGAGCGCGGACGGGCTGCAGATGAGTGCCTTGTCGCAACAGCTCATGGTCTCAAACGGCAATGTCACCGGCATTGTCGAGCGGCTGGTTCAGGACGGACTTGTCGAGCGGGCCGCGGTCGCCAGCGACAAGCGGGCAACCCTCGTCAGGCTGACCGCTCTGGGGCGAACGGAATTCGCTGAGATGGCCGCCGCGCACGAGGGCTGGGTCGACCGGCTTCTCGCGTCGGTTCCGCCGGAGGACGCCGATCTTGTCTCCGAGCGCCTGAAAGACATTCGCAGACAGGGAGACGATTGATGACCGCAATGGCCGCGCTGGCGCCGAAACATTTCCTCTGGCAGCTTGAGGACCGGGTGGCCACCGTCCGCCTGGACCGGCCGGATCGCAAGAACCCGCTCACCTTCGACAGCTATGCCGAACTCCGGGACATGTTCCGGGCGCTGCCCTATGCGGAGGATGTCGACGCCGTGGTGTTCGCCTCGAACGGCGGCAATTTCTGCTCCGGCGGAGACGTGCACGACATCATCGGCCCGCTGGTCGACATGGACATGAAGGGCTTGCTGGCCTTCACCCGCATGACCGGCGATCTGGTGAAAGCGATGATCGGCTGCGGAAAGCCGGTGATCGCGGCGGTGGACGGGATCTCCGTCGGTGCCGGGGCCATCATCGCCATGGCCTCCGACATCCGCTTCGGCACGCCGCAGAGCAAGACCGCCTTTCTCTTCACCCGGGTCGGTCTGGCCGGCTGCGACATGGGCGCCTGCGCCATCCTGCCCCGCATCATCGGGCAGGGCCGGGCGGCCGAGCTGCTTTATACCGGCCGCTCCATGAGTGCGGAGGAGGGGCTGGCCTGGGGTTATTTCAATAAACTGCACAGCCCGGAGACGCTGGAAGCCGAAGCCATGGCCTTCGCCCGGCGCCTTGTCGCCGGCCCGGTCTTCGCCCACGGCATCACCAAGACGCAGCTCAATCAGGAATGGAGCATGTCGCTGGAGCAGGCCATCGAGAGCGAGGCGCAGGCGCAGGCGATCTGCATGCAGACGCGGGATTTCGAGCGCGCATACAAGGCTTTCGTGGCCAAGGAAAAACCTTTGTTCGAGGGCAACTGATGGCGGATACGAGCTTCCTTTCCTGGCCGTTTTTCGAGGATCGGCACCGGGAGCTGGCCGGTATGCTGGAGAATTGGTGCGGCACCTCCCTGCCGGTCGATCATGGCGATGTCGACGCGGCCTGCCGGGCGCTGGTCCGGGCTCTCGGCGAGGGCGGGCTGCTGGTGCATAGCGGTGTGGATGACGGGGCCACGCTTGACGTCCGCTCGCTTTGCCTGATCCGCGAGACCCTGGCCCGTCACGACGGTCTGGCCGATTTCGCCTTTGCCATGCAGGGGCTGGGCATGGGCGCGGTTTCCCTGTTCGGCACGCCGGAGCAGCGGGAATGGCTGCGGCGCACACGGGCCGGCACCGCAATCTCGGCCTTTGCCCTGACCGAACCCGCTTCCGGCTCCGACGTCGCCAATATCACGACGGAAGCCCGCAAGGACGGTACTGGCTACGTCCTGAACGGCGAGAAGACCTGGATCTCCAACGGCGGCATCGCCGATCTCTACACCATCTTCGCCCGCACCGGCGAAGGCGAGGGGGCGAAGGGCCTTTCCGCCTTTCTCGTGCCCGCCGACACACCGGGGCTGGAAATCGCCGAGCGGCTGCAGGTGATTGCCCCGCATCCCCTGGCGCGGCTGACCTTCACCGATATGCGGCTGCCTGCCGAAGCCATGATCGGCGCGCCGGGCGCCGGGTTCCGCATCGCCATGTCGGTACTCGACATCTTCCGTACCACGGTCGGTGCCGCCGCCCTCGGCTTCGCCCGCCGGGCCTTCGATGAGAGTCTGAAACGGGTCAGGGAGCGCGAGCTGTTCGGCGCCCCGCTTTCCGAGCTGCAGATGGTGCAGGGCCATCTCGCCGACATGGCGCTTGGCGTCGATGCCGCGGCCTTGCTGATCTATCGCGCCGCCTGGACCAAGGATATGGGCGCCCCGCGGGTCACCCGGGAGGCGTCCATGGCGAAACTCTATGCCACCGAGACGGCGCAGCAGATCATCGACCAGGCGGTGCAGCTGCATGGCGGTGACGGGGTGCGCAAGGGCTGTATCGTGGAGAGCCTCTATCGCGAGATCAGGGCACTCCGCATCTACGAGGGGGCGAGCGACGTGCAGAAAATCGTCATCGCCCGGCAGGCATTGGGGAGTTGAGGCGATGCTGGGACCGAGCGGACATGTCGACAGTTTCACCCGGGACAATCTGCCGCCGCAGGCGATGCAGCCGGACTTTCTGCTCGAGGATTTTCCCTATCCCGAATTCCTGAATGTCGGCAAGGCACTGACCGACGACATGGTGGCCAAGGGGTTCGGCGACAATGTCGCCCTGATCGGCAATGGCCGCCAGCGCACCTACAAGGAACTCACAGACTGGACCAACCGGCTGGCCCATGCCCTGGTCGAGGATTACGGAGTGCAGCCCGGCAACCGGGTACTGATCCGCGCCGCCAACAACCCGGCCCTCGTCGCCTGCTGGATCGCCGCCACCAAGGCGGGCGCGGTGGTCGTCAACACCATGCCGATGCTGCGCGCGGGTGAGCTGTCCGCCATCGTCGACAAGGCCGAAATCTCCCTCGCGCTCTGCGATACAAGGCTGATGGACGAGCTGGTCGCCTGCGGCAAGCAGAGCCGGTTTCTCAAGGCGGTCATCGGTTTCGACGGCACCGCCAACCATGATGCGGAGCTCGACCGGGCGGCCCTCGGCAAGCCGGTGCGTTTCGAGACGGTGCGGACCGGCCGGGACGATGTCGCACTGCTCGGCTTCACGTCGGGCACCACCGGGGCGCCGAAGGCGACCATGCATTTCCACCGTGATCTGCTGATGGTTGCCGACGGCTATGCCCGCGAGGTGCTCCAGGTGACGCCCGACGATGTTTTCGTCGGCTCGCCGCCGCTCGCCTTCACCTTCGGCCTGGGCGGCCTGGCGATTTTCCCGCTCCGCTTCGGGGCGACGGCGACGCTGCTGGAGAACGCGGCGCCGCCGAACATGATCGAGATCATCGAGACCCACAGGGCGACGGTCTGCTTCACGGCGCCGACCGCCTACCGGGTCATGCTCCGGGCCATGGAGGAGGGCGCGGATCTCTCGTCCCTGCGCTGCGCCGTGTCCGCCGGTGAGACCCTGCCGGCGCCGGTCTTCGAGGAGTGGATGGAGAAGACCGGCAAGCCGATGCTGGACGGGATCGGCTCGACGGAGCTGCTGCATATCTTCATCTCCAATCGTTTCGGCGACGCCCGGCCGGCCTGCACCGGCAAGCCGGTCTCCGGCTATGAGGCGATGGTGGTGGATGTGGATATGCAGGAGGTGCCGCGCGGCACCCCCGGCCGGCTCGCCGTCAAGGGGCCGACCGGTTGCCGCTATCTCGCCGACGACCGGCAGGGGGCCTATGTCCGGAATGGCTGGAACATCACCGGCGACACCTTCGTGCAGGACGAGGACGGCTATTTCCACTTCGCCGCCCGCAACGACGACATGATCGTCTCCTCCGGCTACAACATCGCCGGTCCCGAGGTCGAGGCGGCCCTGCTCGCCCACCCGCATGTCGCCGAATGCGCCGTGATCGGCGCGCCCGACGAGGCGCGCGGCCAGATCGTCGAGGCGCATGTGGTGCTGGCGGACGGCGTGGAAGTGTCCGATGCCGAGGCGGAGGTGCTGAAGACGCATGTGAAGACCATGATCGCGCCCTACAAATATCCGCGCTCGGTGGTGTTCACCGAGGCATTGCCGAAGACGCAGACAGGCAAGATCCAGCGTTTCCGCTTGAAGAAGTGACCGGAAGACCGGTTCGGCAGCTGTTTCACCCGTACGGCCGTCAGGCCTCGCGGGTGAGGGTGTTCTCTCCGGCCATGTAGACGGCAACCGTGTCGAACCTTCCGTTCTTGATGGTGAAGAAATTGCAGTTCGATTTCTGGACCAGCGTTCCGTCATGCAGCGTGTTGACGACCCGGAACCGGGCGGCGATGGCGCCGCCCTCCGGGTCGCAGACATAGTGGAAACTGTCATGCAGGACGGCTTTGTGGCAGCTCCACAGCTGCCGCATCATCCCGCCGATCTCGGCATGGCCGGTCAGGGCCACGCCATGGGTTTCGACGGAGAACCGGCAATCCTCCGTCAGGGTGGCAAGCACCTGCTCCAGATCCTCGCCGTCCACGGCCGAGAAATAGCGCTGAACCAGGGCGATTTGCCCGTCGCGTATCATGCCGGTCACGCGTTTCGTCCGGGCCGATAATGCGCGATGGTCTGCGCGATGCCGTCCTTCAGGGATGTGCGCGGCAGCGGGCCAAGCAGATCCTCGGTCGGAGTAGGCTCCATGTCTGGCGGAATCGGCAGGAGGGGGCCGTCCCAGTCAATTCTTGCGCCCGGCACCTGATTGTGGATCGCCTCGACGAGGGCGCTGACATCGGCCCGCTCGCCGGACAGGGTAATGACATGGGCGCCCTCGAACGGCTTCAGGGCCGCTGCCTCGCAGAGCGCCGCCACATCGTCGACGAAGATCAGGTCGGCTTCGCCGGAATAGCCAATCGTGTAGGGCCGTCCTGCCGCCGCCTCGCGGCAGGCCAGCGACGGACCGGCGGAAATGCCTGTTTCCCGGGCCGGGCCGTACACGATGGCCGGGCGGAAACCGATGCTGGAAACGCCGGATTCGATCCAGTAGGCCCGGGCACAGCCCTCGCAGGCCAGCTTGTAGGCGCCGTAATGGGTGATCGGGCTGAGATCCGCGCAATCGTCCGGCGCCAGGGCCGAAGCGCTGCTGGCATAGGCGATGCCGCGCATGTCTTCCGCCTTCGCCGCCTCGAACACGTTCAGCGTGCCGATCAGGTTGACCTGCGCGCCGAGCACCGGATTGGCGGCGCAGTCCGGGGTCAGCAGGGCGGCGAGGTGAACCGCGAAATCGCAGCCCCGCGCCGCGTCCCGGACCCTCGCCGTGTCGGCAATGTCGCCGGTCACCCAGTCGATGCCGTCAGCCGCGTCGCCGATGATTTCCCGCAGGATGGAGCGGTCTTGCTTGCGGTCGAACACCCGGGCGTCGATGCCGCGCGCGTTCAGCCGTTTGATGAGCCAGGCGCCGAGAAACCCGCCGCCGCCCGTGATCAGGACTTTCATTGTGCCGCTCCCGCACCGGCCATATCGGCTGCGGTCAGCTGATAGGCGAGGTTGTAGACGATGGTCTGCGGGCTGCTGACGCCGATGCCGCTTGCGGCGATGACAGCCTGGAATTCGGGGACGGAAGCCTCGAGTTCCGGCGCGCCGCTACCCTCGACCAGCACGACGACGTCGAATTCCTTCTCCGCCATGCCGGGGCGCAGTTCGGTCTCCCTGGTCTTCACACCGGAGACTTCGGTCCGGGCGAGGCCGATATGCACGCCGCAGGCGCCGGTGACCGCGAGCAGGGCATCGGCGAGGGCTTGCGCGCCGGCCTGTACCTTCTCCGGTCCGCCCGTATCCGCAAAATCGAGCCGGATGGTGGCCATTGCACCGCCGTCACCGACGCCGCTGGAGGCGATCCGGTCGCAGGCCACACGGAGGAAATTGCGGAAGGTCGGTTGCACCTTGTTGGACCAGTCGGTCGGATTGTTCAGCCGTTCGAGATAGGCCGGTGAGCGGAACACCTCGACGTTCTCACCGCCATAGACCGTGCCGTAGCGGTAGCGCGGCACATCGTGATTGATCAGCCGCTTGCCGATGGTGAAGCCCGGGATCGACAGCCGCTCGGGCATATGCTCCCGGGTGTGCCATTCCATGTATTCGGTCTGGGATGGCGGGGCGATGTCGTGCCATAGCGCCAGAAAGGCGCTTCCGGTCAAAGCCATGATGTTTCACTCCCTCGGTTTATTGTTTTGCTGTTCCTGCCATCAGTCGCCGAGCAGGGTCTTCGTTGCTTCCAATGCGCGCCGCGCGACCTCGGAGGCGCCAACGGATGCCGCCAAGGCATGGTTCGGAACCTCGACGCTGACCGTCATGTCCTTCGGCACCAGCGCGGCGATGGAGGCGAGATCGATGCCGCCCTCTCCGGGGATCATCCGCACGGTCCGGGCGATCCTGATCAACTCAGCGTCCGACGGGTCATAGGGCACGGGACCGTCGCAGATCTGCACATAGTTCATCAGGCTTGGCGGCAGATCCGCAAACTCTTCCAGGGTTGAGCCGCAGCGGTCGAAATGCAGGCTGTCGAACAGCACGGCGGCGGAGGGATGATCGGCGGTCTCGACCATGCGTCTTGCATGCGCCAGATCCTTCACGCCGGTCCAGGGCATGAATTCGAGATCGGCGGTCAGACGGTAGGTGCCGAGGCGGGCGCAGAGCGCACTGTAGGTGTCCTGGCTCCGGACCGGGTCCGGATCGTCGACGGCGACCAGAACGTGCCGCGCGCCGAGAGCGGCGATCCGGTCGAGAAAGGGCGTGAAGTCCGCGATCGTCGTTTCTGCGCCCAGGCGGATCATCTCCGCGTCGGCCATGCTGACCCCGGTGTCCCGGAGTGCGGCTTTCACCTCGCGCAGCAGCGTGTCGTCTTCAAGCAACGGATAGAGTGTGTCGCCCGGCCCCGCCGGCAGCAGGCGGAAGCTCACCATGTCATAGCCGTGTTCCGCAGCGATGGTGACGGCCGTGACCGGATCGACGCCGTTGCCGGTCAGGTAGCCGAGGGAATAGGCGCGCATCAGCCGGACTTCCCCGACATGGCGCTGTGCCGCTCCGGTGTTCCGCTGTCCGTGCGGCCGAGCCGCCCGAAGAAGTGCGAGGCCTCGGCGGCGGCGGAAAGCTCGATGGCTGCTTCGGTCAGCACCGGCGCCAGGGCTGCGACACGCTCCCGGTCGAGCCGGACGGAGGGGCCGGCAATCGAGAGGCAGCCGACCACGGGGCCGCCGGGGCCGGACTGCACCGGCACTGCCATGGCGGCCATGCCGATCATGTAGCTGTTGACGGTAAGCGCATACCCCTTGCCGCGGGTCTCATTCAAGGCGGCGAGCAGAGCCTTCAGGGTCGCCGGCGCTCCGGGTCCCGGCTCAAACTCGGTCGGCCGCAGCCCCTGCCGGCGGACCAGTTCCAGAGCCTCCTTGTCGCTCATGCTGGCAAGCCAGGCCTGTCCGCCGGCGGTGCTGGCGAGATGCACCGCGACGCCCTGCTCGCGCCCCGGGTCGTAGCGCAGGCCACCGGTCGCGCCCTGTGCGACAGCGACCCATACCAGCCGGTCTCCGTCGATGACGGAAAGCCGGATCAGCTCGGCACTGGTGGATGCCAGCCGGTCGAGGATCGGCTGGGCGATGTCGGCCACCCCGGAGCGGCCGAGAAAGCTGAGGCCGAGGGCGGAGAGTTTGACGCTGAGCAGATAGTCGCCCTGGTCCCGGACCTGCCGGACATAACCGAGCCGGGCCAGCTCTTTCAGTTGCCGGTGGACGCCGGAGACAGGCATGTCGAGCGTGGCGGCGATCCTGCTCACCGGCAGGCCGGTCGGATGCGTGACCATCAGCTCCAGGATGCGGAGACCGCGCTCAAGAGCGCTGCTCACGACTGATCTCCGTTCAATGGATCTCTCCGGTCAGCGGGGGCGGTGGAGGTAGATTAAAGCGGTAAAGATAGAAAATGGAAAGAGTTTCTAATTTTGAATCATGTTTTGAGTCGAGAACTTCTATGATCGGCCCGTGGCCCACTCTCCAGCAGGAAGATCGCGCTCAATGACCGACCTGGAATTCGCGGACGCAGAACATCAATCGACCGAGTGGGACGTGATCGTGCTCGGTGGCGGGGCCGCCGGGATGGCGGCGGCAATCTTCGCCGCGCTGGAAGGCGCGCGGACAGTTCTGGTCGAGCGCTCGGCCCATGTCGGCGGCACCTCGGCGCTGTCCGCAGGCACCGTCTGGATTCCGAATACCCGGCATGCCGCGACGGTTGGCGCAGAGGACAGCCCGGAGCAGGCGGCCGCGTTTCTCGATGCCGCCGTGGGCAACAGGGCACCGAAGGCGATGCGGGACACGTTCCTGCGCGTCGGGCCGGAAGCGGTCCGCTGTCTGGAAGAAAAAACGGCGGTGCGGTTTCGCGCCCGGCCCTTCCATCCGGATTATCTCTTTGAGCTGGAAGGCTCGGCTGCCGGTGGCCGCGCGCTGGAAGCGCTGCCATTCGATGGCGGAACGCTCGGGAAGGCTCTGGTGCTGTTGCGGCCGCCGATCCCGGAATTCACGATCCTGGACGGGATGATGGTCGACCGGGACGATATCGGCCATCTGCTGAAGATGACCCGATCCCTGAAATCCCTGGCCCACGGCCTGCGCCTGATTGCCGGGTACGCGCTGGACCGGCTGCGCCATGGGCGCGGCGCCCGGCTTGTCATGGGGAATGCCCTGACAGGCCGGTTGCTGAAGACCCTGCAGGATCTTGGCGTGACGATCCTGATGGAAGCCGAGGTTACCGGTATCTCGGCCGACGCGGGCTCTTCGAGCGTGACGGTCCGTACCGGAGACCGGGAGATGCGCCTGCAGGCGTCGGGCGGGGTCATCCTCGCATCCGGCGGCTTTGCCCGCCATCCGGAGCGGCGCCGGGAGATGCTGCCCGAACCGCTGCCGGAATTCAGCCCGGCGGCCCCCGGCAATACCGGCGCGCTGCATGATATCGCGCTCAGGCTCGGTGCCCGGTATGGGGAGGGTGCGGAGCAGCCGGTATTCTGGGCGCCGGTGTCGCGCCACCAGCGCAGGGACGGCAGCATGGCGGTGTTCCCGCATTTCGTTCTCGACCGGTCCAAGCCCGGCATTTTCTCGGTCGGCCGGGACGGACGGCGCTTCGTCAATGAAAGCCGCTCCTATCATGAGTTCGTGGTGGCGATGTATGCCGCGAATCGAGGCGGCGCGACCATCCCGGCTTACCAGATCACGGACGCTGACGGGCTCAGGAAATACGGGCTCGGCATGGTCCGGCCGGGCGGACGGGGACTGGCGCCGTTCCTCGCCGACGGATATCTGGTGAAAGCGGACACATTGTCGGAATTGGCGGAGAAACTGGGCATCGATGGTGCCGGCCTTGCCGACACCGTTGCGCGCATGAACCACTTTGCCGAAACCGGCATCGATCTCGATTTAGGCCGGGGCACGACAGTCTATGAGCGGGCCAACGGTGATCCTTCCCACTGCCCTAATCCAACTCTCGGCCCGGTTCGGACTCCGCCCTTTTATGCCATCCGGCTCTGGCCGGGGGATATTGGCGCGGCCACCGGGCTGCTGACCGACACCGACGCGCGCCTGGTCGATGCGGACGGCCAGCCTATCCCGGGATTCTATGCCTGCGGCAACGACATGCAATCGGTCATGGGCGGGGTCTATCCAGCACCGGGCATCAATCTCGGTCCGGCCATCGCCTTTGCCTATATTGCCGGGAGGCATGCGGCGAGACGCGCCTTTTCGGGGAATTTATAAATTTTCAGAAAACGGATAGGCTGTGCCGGTCCATGCTCTGCCGGTCTGATGACGGCGCATGAGAGTAGTTACGAGATAAAATAGTTATGTTATATAATTAATCGGAAGAGAGGCGCAAAGCCTCCGCCGACATCGGTCATTTGGGGAGGAAACCATGACCTTAATTCGCGTAAGCCTGACACGGGCGGCCACGGCGCTTGCCGTGCTTGCCCTCAGCGTGGGCGTCTCCGCCGCGGCGGAAGTGACCCTGCGCATGCACCAGTTCCTGCCGGCGCAGGCCAATGTCCCGAAAAACGTCCTGTATGTCTGGGCAGACAAGGTCGAGGCGGAGTCCGGCGGCCGCATCGAGATCCAGCGCTTTCCGGCCATGCAGCTCGGCGGCAAGCCGCCGGAGCTGATCGACCAGGCCATCGACGGTATCGCCGACATCATCTGGACCGTTTCCGGCTATACGCCCGGTCGCTTTGCGAAGACCGAGGTCTTCGAGTTGCCCTTCACCATGACCAATGCGGAAGCCACCTCGCGCGCCTATTGGGAGCTTGCCGAGGAAACCATGATGGACAGCGACTTCAGTGCCTTCAAGGTGCTGGGGCTCTGGGTGCATGGACCCGGATTGATCCATTCCAAGGCGCCGATCAGCTCCGTCGCAGACCTGAACGGGGTCAAGCTGCGGGCGCCGACGCGGGTGACCAACATGCTGTTCGCCGCGCTCGGCGCCACGCCCATCGGCATGCCGGTCCCGGCCGTGCCGGAAGCGCTTTCCAAGGGGGTGATCGACGCCACCGTGATTCCATGGGAGGTGACCGGTGCGCTGCGCGTGCCCGAGCTGGTGCAGAACCACACCAGCTTCGGCGATGCCTCGCTCTATACCACCACCTTCATCTTCGCCATGAACAAGGACCGGTACAGCGCGCTTCCGGACGATCTGAAAGCCGTCATCGACAGGAATTCCGGCATCGAGTTCTCCGCCTTCGCGGGTGCCCAGATGCAGCGGGATGACGGCCCGGCCCGGCAGGCGGCGATCGAGAAGGGGAACAATCTCATCGATCTGACCCCGGCGCAGACGGCCGAGTGGCGCAAGGCCGGTGAGGCTGTGACCGAAAGCTGGATCAAGGAGATGGACGGCAAGGGGCTCGACGGTACCGGGCTCAGGGCCAAGGCCATCGCCCTGATCAAGAAACACACGGCACAATAGCCGCGTTGCCCCGGGCCGCTTTACCGGTCCGGGGCGCTCCTCCCGCCTTTCCAACTCCGGAGTTGAAACCATGGCTGCCCTCGTGACACGGCTGGCACGGTTCATGGCCTTGCTCGGCGGTGCTGTTCTGCTGGCGCTGATCGCCATCACCTGCATCAGCGTGCTGGGCCGGGGGCTCAATACGCTCGGCCACAGTGTGCTGCTGAACGATGTGGCGCCCGGGCTCGCGGAAGCGCTTCTGGCCAGCGGCGTTGCCGCATTGACGGGGGATTTCGAAATCGTCGAGGCCGGGATCGCCTTCGCGGTTTTTGCCTTCCTGCCGATCTGCCAGCTCAGCGCCGGACATGCCACGGTGGATATTTTCACCGACCAGCTTCCGGCAACGGTGAACCGCGTGCTCGTCGCCGTCTGGGAGGTTGCCCTGACACTGGTGGTTCTGCTGATCGCCTGGCGCCTGTTCGACGGGCTCCAGGGCAAATATAGGAACGGGGAGACCACTTTCCTTCTGCAGTTTCCTGTCTGGTGGGCATATGCCGCGAGTTTCGCGGCGTCGGTCATTGCCGGCGTGATCGCGCTCTACGCGGCCGGGGTCAGGGTTGCCGGGCTGTTGACCGGGCGGAACGACCTCACGTCGGGGAGCATGCAGCAGTGAGCCCGCTCGAACTCGGTTTCTGGTCCTTTCCTGTCCTTCTTGTCATGATTTTCCTGCGCGTGCCGATCGGCCTCGCCATGTTCCTGTGCGGCATCGGCGGGCTGTATTTCTCCACCGGCGGCAGCGCCATGTTCATGGCCAAGCTGAAGTCGGAGACCTATTCGACCTTCTCCAGCTATTCGCTGACCATCATCCCGATGTTCCTGCTGATGGGCCAGTTCGCCACCCTGTCCGGCATGTCCACCGCCCTGTTCAAGGCGGCGGAAAGCTGGCTCGGCCATCGCCGCGGCGGCGTCGCCATGGCGGCGGTCGGGGCCTGTGCCGGGTTCGGCGCGATCTGCGGCTCCTCGCTGGCGACCGCGGCCACCATGAGCAAGGTCGCCCTGCCGGAGCTGAGGCGCTACGGCTATTCCGGCGGCTTCTCGACCGCGACGCTGGCCGCCGGCGGCACCCTCGGCATCCTCATTCCGCCCTCCGTGATCCTGGTGATCTACGCCATCCTGACCGAGCAGAATATCGCCAAGCTGTTCGCGGCCGCCTTCATTCCCGGCCTGCTGGCGGCGGCGGGGTACATGATCACGATCTCGCTCTATGTCCGGCGCCATCCGGACGCGGCGGGCACCCGGGAGCCCATTCCCTATGCCGAACGGTTCAGCGCGCTGGTCGATGTCTGGCCGGTGCTGCTGGTCTTCGGCCTCGTCGTCGGCGGCATCTATCTCGGCTGGTTCACGCCGACGGAGGGCGCGGCGGTCGGTGCGGCGGGCACGGGGGCCATCGCGCTCATCCGGCGCGCCCTGAGCTGGAGCCGTTTGCAGGAAAGCATCATCGCCACCGCACAGAATACCGCGATGATCTTCTTCATCATCCTCGGCGCCGCGCTCTATAACGGTTTCCTCGCCCTCAGCCAGGTGCCGCAGGAGCTCTCGGCCTGGGTCGTCGGCCAGGGTTTCAGCGCCTGGACCGTGCTGACCCTGATCCTGCTGTTCTATCTCGTCTTCGGCTGCCTGATGGACAGCCTGTCGATGATCCTGCTGACCATCCCGATCTTCTTTCCGGTGGTCAGCCTGCTCGATTTCGGCATGAGCCCGGAACATATGGCGATCTGGTTCGGCATTCTGGTGCTGATCGTGGTCGAGGTCGGGCTGATTACCCCGCCGGTGGGGATGAATCTCTTCATTATCAACGTGATGGACCGGGAAACGCCGATCAGCGAGACCTACAGGGCGGTGCTCTGGTTCGTCACTTCCGACATTGTCCGCGTGGTGCTTCTGGTGCTGTTCCCGTCCATCACGCTGTTCCTTCTTTACTGAGCGGAGCGAAAGCGATGCGCACACTCAATCGACATGGATTCACATCATGCTGATCAAAGGCAATACGGCACTTGTGACGGGCGGCGGCAGTGGCCTTGGCGCGGCGACGGCCCGTCATCTGGCCGCGCAGGGGGCAAAGGTCGCCATTCTCGACTTCGATGCGGAACGGGCAGAAGCAGTCGCCGCAGAGATTGGCGGTCTGTTCCGTCGGGTCGATGTCAGCGAGGCGGACGCGGTCGGTGCCGCAATCGACAGCATTGCCGAAGAACTGGACGCCGCCCCGCGCATTGTCGTGAACTGCGCCGGGATCGGCACGGCCGCGCGTATCGTCGGCCGCGAGGGCAAGCTTTCCATCGACGTCTTCGAGCGCACGCTGCGGGTCAACCTGTTCGGCACCTACAATGTGATGAGCCACGCCGCCCGGCACATCGCCGAACTGCCGGTGCTGGAAGGCGGCGAGCGCGGGGTGATCGTCAACACGTCCTCAGTGGCATTTGAGGATGGCCAGCTTGGCCAGGCGGCTTATGCCGCGTCGAAAGGGGCGATTGCCTCGCTCTGCCTGCCGGCGGCGCGGGAATTCGCCCAGTTCGGCGTCCGTGTCGTCGCCATCGCACCCGGCCTGTTCCAGACCCCGATGATGCAGGGCCTGCCGGAAGAGGTGGCAAAGAAGATCGCCGAAAACATCCCGTTCCCGGCCCGCCTCGGCGCGCCGGAGGAATATGCCCTGCTCGCCGGGCAGATCGTCGAAAATCCCTATCTGAACGGCACGACCATCCGCCTCGACGGCGCGGTCCGGCTGCCGAAGCGCTGAGGTATCCCCATGAGCGACCCTGTTCTGACTATTGAAGCGCGTGGCGAGATTGCCGTCCTGAGCATGAACCGGCCGGACAAGCGCAATGCGATGTGCGACGCGCTGCTGCAGGCGATTGACGCCTTTTTCCTTGCGCCGCCGCCGGAGATCAAGGCGGTGGTTCTGACTGGAGCTGGGGGGCATTTCTGCTCCGGTCTCGATCTCAGCGAGCATGTGGCCCGGGACGCGGAAGGGACGATGCGGCATTCCCGCAGCTGGCACGCGGTGATGGACCGTATCCAGTTCGGCGGTCTGCCCGTGGTCTCTGCACTGTCCGGCGCGGTGATCGGCGGCGGGCTCGAGCTCGCCACCGCGACCCATGTCCGGCTGGCGGAGCCCTCGACCATCTTCCAGCTTCCCGAAGGGCGGCGCGGTATCTTCGTCGGTGGCGGCGCCAGCGTCCGGGTCGGGCGCATTCTCGGTGCCGACCGGATGATCGAGATGATGCTGACCGGCCGGCGTTATTCGGCGGAAGAGGGGCTGGCCCTCGGGCTGACCCATTATGCGGTGGGCGAGGGCGAGGCTTTGGGACAGGCGCTGGATCTGGCGGCGAAAATCGCCTCGAACGCGCCGCTGTCAAATTACATCATGATCCAGGCACTGAGCCGGATCGAGGACATGTCCAAGGCGGACGGGCTGTTCACCGAAAGCCTGTGCGCGGCCCTGACCCAGACCAGCCCGGACGCGGTGGAGGGGCTGGCCGCGTTCCTCGAGAAGCGGATGCCTAAATTCGGCGGCGCGGCATGACGGCGCCAGCAGAGAAGGCCGGCACGGTCCCGTCCGCCGACGGCGGGGCGTCCGACATCCTGCTGCAGCGCTTCCTCGGCTACCGGATGAAGCGGGCCTTCAATGTCGTCCAGGCGGACCTGGCGGAGACATTGCGCCCGTTCGATCTCCGGATGACCTCCTACACCGCCCTGGTGCTGATCATGGACAATCCGGGGCTCAGCCAGTCCCAGCTTGCCGCGGTGATGGATATCGAACGGCCGAATCTCGTCGTGCTGGTGGACGCGCTGGAAGGCCGGGATCTGATCGTCCGCGAGCGGGTGCCGACCGACCGGCGGACCTATGCCCTCAACGTCACACTGGCGGGGCGGCGGCTCTGCGAGAAGGCGATGGCGGCGGTCGAGCGACACGAGGAGCAGATGTTCCGCGGACTCTCACCGGAAATGCGGGCGATTGTCGCCGAAGCGATGGTGATCATCCGGCAGGCGGGAGGACAGGCGGGATGAAGCGCACTTCCAGTTTCCGCCCCCACCGCACCGAACGGGAGGATCGTCCCGATGGCAGCATCATCCTGCGCTCGGCCTATCCGCTCGGCCCGGTGGTGGAACGCACCGGAGACTGGCTGCATCGCTGGGCCGCCGAAGCGCCGGACCGGGTCTTCCTCGCCGAGCGCAGCGGCGCCGGGTGGCGGGAAGAGTCTTTTGCCGTCGTGCTGGAAAAGGTCCGGGCCCTGGCGGCGGCGCTGCTGGCGCGCGGCATGGGACCGGAAACACCGATCATCGTGCTGTCCGGTGCCGGTGTGGATCATGGCCTGCTCGCCCTGGCCGGGCAATATATCGGCGCGCCGATTGTTCCCGTGGCGGAGCAATATTCCCTGGTCCACGGCGCCCATATCCGGCTCCGCCATGCGGTCGAGCTGGTCCGGCCGCGCATGGCCTATGTCGTTGACGCGGGTCAATATGCCGAAGCCTTGGCGCTGGACATGTTCGACGGCATCGAGATTGTTGCCAGCCGAACCGGGGGAAGGAGCGATATCACGGCTTTTGACGATCTGCTGAAGGCGCGGGCCGGGACGGAGGTCGATGCGGCCTTTGCCGCCGTCACGCCGGATACGGTCGGCAAGATCCTGATGACCTCGGGTTCGACCTCGGAGCCGAAGGGGGTGCTCACCACCCACCGGATGATGTGCGCGAACCAGACCCAGATCGCCGACGCCCTGCCGTTCCTGCGCGAGCGGCCGCCGCGGATCACCGACTGGCTGCCCTGGAACCATGTCTTCGGTGGCTCGCACAATTTCAACATGATGCTGGCCAATGGCGGCAGTCTCTATATCGATGACGGCAAGCCGGTGAAGGGGTTGTTCGACCGCACGGTCGAAAACCTTTCGCTGATGCCGGGGACGCTTTCCTTCAACGTGCCGGTCGGCTTTTCCATGCTTGTCTCCGCGCTGACGGACGACAAGGCACTGCGTCGGCGCTTCTTCGAGGGGCTGGATCTGATCTTCTATGCCGGGGCGTCCCTGCCGCAGGAGGTCTGGGAGGGGCTTGAACGCATGGCCTTCGAGGTCAAGGGCGAGATCCCGCTGATCACCTCGTCCTGGGGCCTGACGGAGACCGCGCCCGCAGCGCTGATGCAGATGGAGCCGACGGAACGCTCCGGCGTCGTCGGCGTGCCGTTGAACGGGGTGACGGTGAAGCTGGTTCCGGATCCGGATATGCGCTGCGAGGTCAGGGTCAAGGGGCCGAACATCATGCCCGGCTATTTCGAGGCACCGGAGAAGACCCGGGAGGCGTTCGACGCGGAAGGCTTCCTGATCACCGGGGATGCGATGATTTTCGTCGACCCCGAGGATTTAAACCGGGGTCTGCGGTTCGATGGCCGGATCTCGGAGGATTTCAAGCTGCTGACCGGGACCTGGGTCCGGGCCGCCCAGCTCAGGCTCGATCTATTGTCCTGCCTCGCGCCACTCGCGGCCGACCTTGTGGTGACCGGTGCCGACCGGGGCGAGATCGGGGTGATGATCTTCCCCAATCTCGCCGAGCTGGAGCGTGAGGGCTACGCCCTGGACGAGGCGGACGGCGCGCTGACCGACAGGCTGCTGCTTGGCGATATCCACCGCCGGCTTGCCGTCCGGGACCGGGAATTTTCCGGCAGCTCGACACGTGTCAGCCGGGCCATCGTGCTGGCTGAACCCGCTTCGATGCCGGAGGCGGAGATGACCGCCAAGGGCAACCTCAATTTCCGCCGTGTCCTGCAGCGCCGGTCCGCGCTTCTTGAGCGGCTCTATTCCGACGGCGACGCAGCCGTGACGACACTCTGAAGGAAGACGAACATGGTAGATATTTCCAAGGTCCGGGCGATCGATATCCATACCCATGCCGAGGAGCCGTGCGGCTGCCACACGGATGACGGATATGACGATCTGCAGGCGACCATGGCGCAGTATTTCCGGGCGCCCTGGCAGCATCCGCCGACCGTGCCGGAGACCGCGCAGCATTATCGTGAGCAGAATATCGCCGCCGTGATTTTCCCGGTCGATGCGGAACGCGAGACCGGCTACCGGCGCTACAGGAACGAGGAAGTCGCCGAACTCGCGGCGGAGAATGACGACGTGCTCATCCCCTTCGCCTCCATCGACCCGTGGAAAGGCAAGATGGGCGTGCGCGAGGCCCGCCGGCTGATCCGGGATTTCGGCATCAAGGGTTTCAAGTTCCATCCGACCATGCAGGGCTTCTATCCGAACGACCGGATGGCCTATCCGCTCTACGAGGCCATCGAGGAGGAGGGTGGCATCGCGCTCTTCCATACCGGACAGACCGGCGTCGGCTCCGGCATGCCCGGCGGCAACGGCATGCGGCTGAAATATTCCAACCCGATGTACATGGATGACGTCGCTGTCGATTTTCCGGATCTGAAGATCATTCTGGCGCACCCGTCCTTCCCCTGGCAGGAGGAGGCGCTGGCCGTCGCCCAGCACAAGCCGAACGTCTATATCGACCTGTCCGGCTGGAGCCCGAAATATTTCCCGGAAATCCTGGTCCGCTACTGCAACTCGATCCTGCGGAAGAAGGTCCTGTTCGGCTCCGACTGGCCAATGATCACGCCGGAACGCTGGCTTGCGGATTTCGAGCAGATCAAGATCAAGGACGAGATCCGCCCCGATATCCTGAAGGGCAACGCGGCCCGCCTGCTCGGGTTCGCCTGAGATGCGCGCCGCGCCCGCCCTGCGTCCGGTCTGCACGCTGACGGTGGAGCTGAGTCCGGTCCGGGAGCTTGGCCGGGGCCGGGCGGGCAAGAAGCGCATCATTCCGATCACGGGCGGCCGCGTCGAGGGGCCGGAGCTGGCCGGCACCATCCTCGGCGTCGGGGCGGACTGGCAGACCGTTTACGACAATGGCTGCGCCTGGCTCGATGCCCGCTATGCCTTCGAGACGCCGGACGGCGCGTTGATCGAGGTGGTGAACCAGGGCTACCGGCACGGCCCGCCGGAGGTCCTGGCGCGGCTGGCCGAGGGTGAGCCCGTCGATCCCGAGGAATATTACATGCGGACCTCGGCCCGTCTGGAGACTGGCGATCCGCGTTACGACTGGGTCAACTGCACGCTTTTTCTCGGCTCCGGCACACGGCTTCCTTCCGCCGTGGAGATCGCGCTCTTCGCCGTGACCTGAGCCGGGCCAGTTCTAGACCATCCATGCCGGAAAAACAGATCTCGACCGGGGTGATCTGCTCGCCTCGGTTCATGCTTTTCAGGTTTCTGTCACTGGGTAGGGCGTGCGACGACGATCCTAGCCAGCGGAGTCAGGCTTGTTGCAAGCCTGACTCCGCTGTTGATTGTGGAATGTTATGCAGCTCGGACGTCGGTGAGGAACTTCTCGACCTGGGCCCGGAGCTGATCCGCCTTGACGTTCAGCTCGGCTGCCACGCCGGTTACCTCGGACGCTGCGCTGCCAGTTTCGCTGGCTGCCTGTGTGACCTCGGTGATGTTGGTCGTCACTTCCCGTGTACCGGCTGAGGCTTCTTCGACGTTTCTGGCGATCTCGCCCGTGGCGGCACCCTGCTCGTCAACGGCGGCGGCGATCGCCGTCGCAACCTCGTTGAGCTCACCGATCGTTGCGGCGATGCCCTCCATGGCATTCACGGCTGCATCCGTCTCGGACTGGACTCCACCGATCTGCCGCGAGATATCCTCGGTCGCCTTCGCCGTCTGGGTTGCCAAATTCTTCACTTCACTGGCCACCACGGCAAACCCCTTTCCGGCTTCTCCAGCGCGGGCCGCCTCAATCGTCGCGTTCAATGCCAGGAGATTGGTCTGTTCGGCGATGTCCGAGATCAGGTTGATCACATCACCGATTTGCTGTGCTGTTTTAGCCAGACCCTTGACCTGTTCGTTGGTCGCGTTGACCTGACTCACCGCCCGAGTTGACGTCTCGGATGAATGGGAAACCTGCCGGCCGATCTCGCTGATCGAAGAGGACAGTTCCTCTGCGGCGGTGGCAACCGTCTGCACGTTTGCGGAGGCCTGCTCGGCCGCCGCCGCGACTGCCGAGGCGCGACTGTTGGTCTGGTCGGCAATCTGGGACATGGACCCTGCCGTTGCTTCCATTTCGGTCGCGGACGACGTTAGGGCACCCAGTAGTTCCGAAATACCGGCATCGAAGTCCTGCGTCAGTTTCTCGATGACGCCCGCCCGTTCCTCGCGGGCCTTCGCCGCCGCCAGCTCGCGCTCCGCCAGCTCATCGTTCTCGATCATATTGTCCTTGAAGACCTGAACGGCGGCCGCCATGTCGCCGATCTCGTCCCGATGGTCCCGTCCGGGGATTTCCGACGCCTTGTCGCCCTCGGCAAGATTCTTCATCGAGGCGGTGATCATCACGATCGGACGCGAAATGCTGTTGCTGATCAGCCAGGCGGCGAGGGCACCGATAATGAGGCTGATGATCGAAACGGTGACGGTTGTTGTCACCGCATTCTGCATGTCGGCGCTTGCCTGGGGGCCCAGCGTGTCCTGCTCGGCCTTGATGTCGAGCTTGAGCTCTTCCATGTCCTGGGCAACTTTTGGCCCGATCATATCGAGTCTGTCTTCGATGATGCCGTTGCGAGCGGTGATTGTCTCGTCGACCTTCCTGAACGCGGTATCATAGGTTTTCTGAAGGGTGTCCACTTCCTCGGCCAATGCCCGGCGGGTCGGATCTTGCAGTTCCGCGAGCATAACTTTGTCGTTCTTCTGCATCTCCGCGCTTTCCTTGACCACGCGCTCGAAAGCCGCCTTGTCGTTTGTGACCAAATACTTGGTGGCATAAAGCCGCATCAGCAGCAGGTTCCGCTGCACCACCGCCGCAAGGAAAGCGGCCTTGGCATCCTGATCCTCATAAGCGCTTTGCATGATGGCGGTCAGTTTCTTCTCCATCTGTGGCCCGACCACGTCCAGCGTGCCGAAGACAAGCTCGTTCCGCACCGCCTGCAAGTCGGTCACCTCGGCGAAAGATCCAGCGTACGTCTTGAGAGAGTCGGCTGAACTGGCGATTAGGCCCTTCCTCTGCGGGCGCTCGACCATGCTCTCGAATTCGTCCTTGAGCGCGACTGTTTTGCCGACCCGCGTGTTCACCGTCTCGATACTTTTCGGACTGCCGTCAATGATGAAGTTCCTCACGGCGAGCCGCGCTTCCAGCAGGTTCGCCTGGACGCGGCCGGCCTGATTGCTCTGCAGGGCAATCGCCCGGTACCTGCTGAACACACGCTCAGCATCGCTGATGTTGGTCCAGGCGGTGAATGCAATTAGCAAGAGGAAGGCGAATATGATGGCAAATCCGCCATACATCTTGGTCGAGATTCTCACGTTCTTGAGCATGTTCGGGGATTCCAGAATTTGAATTAGGATGGACCGAGGTATTGATAGGGGGCGGATTGCTTTCTAAATCAAATTTTACCGATAATTTATGAAATACCGGTTAATGCGGAAAGGTATTGGGCCGTCCGTTTTGAAGAAAAATATAGCCAAGCCAAGAGGGTGAATTCAGTTTTAATTCCACGCTTTTTATTACGTGAGTGGTTTCTTGACAGTTTTCCTGCCGTCAGAACCCGGTCCGCCAGGGCTAGGTCACGTTCCGTGTGGCATAGAGCGCTTTTCCAGGAAGCTGACGCGCGGTGTTCGTGCCTCGGTCTTGTCCGATGCCGGACTGGCCCGTATTGATCGGACGGGTTCGGTGGTTCCGCCGACAGGCTGTGGACAGGCGATGTCGAAGAAGGACTAGGGCCCGGCTTCCGTCCGCCGTGGAGATCGCGCTCTTCGCCGTGACCTGAGCCTGTTCCCGGGACCCGTGGTCGGTATCCAGGGGAACCATCCGGGCATCGGCGCGTTGTTCCGGCAGAGTCAACAACGCGAGTCGAACCCATGGACCTCTTTTCCGGGCTTTTCGCCCTGATCATTCTGATCGCCGATATCTATGCGGTGATCCAGGTGCTTTCCAGCGGTGCCTCCGGCGTCAATAAACTGCTCTGGGCCCTGCTGATCATCGTTCTGCCGGTCATCGGCCTGATCATCTGGATGGTCGCCGGCCCGCGCAGTGCATCCGGGGTCAGGGTCTAGCCCCTTGGCGCATATGACAGAACCCGCCGACGCGGCGCGCGACAAGCACCGCTCCGAGACTGTTTCGCCGGCACGCCGCGCCCTCCGCCGGAGGGCGCGGCTGCGTGATGTCCAGTCATATGCGGTGATCGGTCTGTTCGTGCTTGCGGCGGGCTCGGCGCTCTATGTCGCCTCCGAGCTTTTCCTGCCGATCTTCCTGGCCCTGTTCCTCGGGGTCATTCTCTACCCTGCCGTCCGCACCATAGGCGCGATCGGCCTGCCTGACTGGTGCGGTGCCCTGGTCGTGGTTCTGACTCTTGTCGGCTTTGCGGGTCTCTCCCTGTTCCAGCTTTCCGACCCGGCCATGTACTGGCTCGACGCATTGCCCGAGATCGTCAGGAAGCTCGAAAGCGAGTTCTGGGGATTGCGGCAGTCCATCGAGGAAGCCTCGCAGGCGACCGAAAAGCTCAAGGACATGGCGGAGAACGGTTCCGGCGGCGGCAAAGAGAATGCCACGGTCGTGGTCGAGGGCCCGTCATTCCTGCGGCAGCTGGCCAATTATACCTGGCTGACAATGGCGCAGATCGTGATGACGCTCGGTCTGCTCTACATGCTGCTGGCGCAGGGGCGCCGGGCGGCACGGTCATTCGTCCGCCGGATCGACAACCGGTCGGACTTCGTCGCCTTCATGAGCGCGGTGCAGGAGAAATTCTCCACCTATGTGCGGGCGCTGACGGCCATCAATCTCTGTGTCGGCGCCCTGACCGCGCTGGCCATGCTGCTGCTCGGCCTGCCGAACCCGGTGATGTGGGGGCTGCTTGCCTTCTTCCTGAACTTCCTGCCGTTCGTCGGCCCGCTCGCCATGCTGGTGGTGCTGACGCTCGCCGGGCTCGCGAGCTTCGACACCTGGCTTGCCATTGCGTCCGTGCCGGCCGCCTTTGCGCTGATCAATGCGGTCGAATGCTATGCCGTCACGCCGGTGGTGATGGGGCGGACAATGACACTCAATCCGATCCTGATTTTCGTCTCCATGCTGTTCTGGACCTGGTGCTGGGGCATGCCCGGCGCCTTTCTGGCTGCGCCGATCGCGGTCTTCGCAAAGCTTGTCTATGACTTCGTACTGGGCCGGTCGCGCGAACGCTCGGGTGTGCAGTCTGATTCATAAAATGTTGCCGAAACAAAATAGAGAAAGAGGGGCGATATTATATCGCCCCTCTTTCATTTCTATTGAGTGATACTTTGTGGATTTATTCCAATTGTTTGATTTTTCCGAATTCGACAAATCTTTTTGGAACTTCCGTCGCGTGGCCGCGTTTCTTTGCTGAGGACGGCGCACGACCGTCGCTCCTTGGGAATGACCTCCAGGATTCTTCAGGTGAAGAGGAGAACAACCATGATCCGCAAGCTTCTTACGACGACCGCACTGAGCGCGACCATTGCCCTCGGCGGCCTGATGACCGCAAACGCTGCCGGTTCCGGCGCGACCGAGGGCACGGGTGTATTCGTGCTGCATTCCAGCGTATCCGGCGCGGCCGAAGCCACACCCTACCTGAAGCCGCAGACAGGCCAGATCCTGGCTTCCGTGCTGATCGGCAAGTCGGTTTATAGCTCCACGGCCAAGGATGCAGAGCCGATCGGCGATATCAACGACGTGGTCATGACCACCGGCGGCAATGTCGTGGCGGCCGTGATCGGTGTCGGCGGCGTGCTCGGCATCGGCGAGAAGGATGTCGCGATCGATATCGGCCGTCTGCAGTGGATTCCGGATGATGACAGCCGTCGCCTTGTGGCCAACGCGACCAAGGGAGAGCTGAAGAAGGCCCCGGACTTCGATCGGAGCACCTTCGATGATTACGCCACCCTTGGCTTCGCAGCTCCGACCATGAAAAAGATCGACGAGAGCTTCGCGTCCTTCAAGAAGCACTCCAAGGACGCGATCGTTTCACTGACCGGGGGTGACGAAACTCTTGTCGCGGTCGATCCGGCAAAGGTAGAGACTGAAGACCTTATCGGTGCCCGCGTCTATGGCGCGAACAACGAGGATATCGGCGAAATCGACAAGGTTCTGCGTGGTGCCGGTGATCGCGTCGAGGCCTATGTCGTGGATGTTGGCGGTTTCCTCGGCCTTGGCGAGAAGCCGATCGCGCTGGCGTCCCGTACCGGCCAGCTGATGAAGGCCGAATCCGACGGCGAGGTCGAGGTGCACGTGCCCTTCACCCTGGCCCAGCTGGAAGCCCATCCGGCCTATTCGGATGAGGATTACGGCATTGCGCCGGACGCCATCATCCTTCGCTAGCAGCTGACATTCTCATGACCTGAATGCCAGGGGGCGGCTTGCCGGCCCCTGCCTCCCACTCCAAAACAAAGGACATCACCATGGCTACCGCCCAGACAAAGACCGCAGCAAATGGTAGTGCTGCGAAACCCGACGACATCGAAGCCCAGCTCGCTGCCCTCCGCGCCGATCTTTCCGCGCTGGCCGACAGCGTGTCCGGCCTCGGCAAGAGCAAGGCCGGTGACCTGAAGCAGCGTGGCGACGATGCCGCCGCGAAGATCGCCGCGAATTCCTCCGCCGCCGCCAAGCGGGTGAAGGAGGATCTGGACCGGATAGAGGAGGGTGTGAGCACCAATGTCCGGGCCCGGCCGATCCGCTCGCTCGCAATCGCTGCCGGTATCGGCCTCGCGGTCGGCTATCTGGTTCGGCGCTAACCGTGCTTGACCGGCTCGTCTCCCACATCGCCAACATTGCCGCCTGGAATACCGGGCGGCTGGCGGCGCGGACGCGGCGCAACGCGGCCCTCTACGGTCTTGCCATCCTGTTTGGCCTGACCGCCTACGGGGCCGCCGTTGCCGCAGCCGGGATCTGGCTTGCCCAGCGCCTCGACCTGCTGGCGGCGCTCGGCATCCTGGTTCTCGTCTCCGGTGCCCTGGCGGTTCTGGTCTGGGCAGTCACGGCTGCGGTCAGCGCCCATGAGCGCCGGCACGAAGCGGAAATCCGGCGCCAGAGCCTGAATACGGTTTCCGCCGCGCTGACCATGGCCCCGGCCATAGGTCGCTCCAAACCCCTGCTGCTCGCACTGGCCGGTGCGGGCCTCGCTTATTTTGCTCTCAGCGGTAGTTCCGACGATGCCGGTGAAGGACAGGACGGCCGATGATCGAGCGCGTCGATACCTGCCGGGGATTGTGAGTCTTTGGACTCACACGGTCAGTTTGGCCGTCAGTTTATGCAGCATGACGAGGCACTGGTCGATCTGGTCGAGGGCGATGTATTCATCCGGCTTGTGGGCCTGCTCGATGGAGCCGGGACCGCAGACCACGGTGGAGATGCCAAGTTTCTGGAACAGGCCGGCCTCGGTGCCGAAGGCCACCAGATCCGCGCCGTTCGCACCGGTCAGCTCGGCGACGATCCTCAGGGCCTCGCTGTCCGGGACCGGCTCCAGCCCGTCGACTTCGCCGATGATCTCGGTGCTGATACCCGCATCCTTCGAGACCGCCCGCATTGCCGGGAGCAATTCGTCGTTAACATAGGCGGCGATTTCCCGCTTCACGAAATCCGCGTCGCCGTTCTGCACCGGGCGCATCTCCCAGTCGAGCTGGGCCAGACCTGGAATGACATTGTGGGCGACACCGCCTGACAGGCGGCCGATCTGCAGGCTCGTCCAGGGCGGATCGAAGCGCGATCCCCCGGGCGCCCGGCCTTTCAGAACTTCCCGCAACTCCATCAGCCTCGTGACATAGCGCACCGCGTATTCAACGGCATTCACACCGAGATCCGGTTGCGAGCCGTGCCCCTCGAGCCCGCTGAAGGTCACGGTATATTCGCAGCAGCCCTTGTGGCCCTCGATGATCCGCATCTCCGTCGGCTCGCCGATGACGCAGACCGCCGGTTTGAATGGCAGCAGGGCAAGTTCGTGCATCAGTGCCCGGGCGCCGAGACAGCCGACCTCCTCGTCATAGGTGAAGGCGAAATGCACCGGGCGCCGAAGGTCGCTTTTCGCATAGTGCGGTGCCATCGCCAGTGAAGCCGCGATGAAGCCTTTCATGTCGCAGGTACCGCGCCCGTAGGCCCGTCCGTCCGCGGTGCGCATGTCGAACGGATCGCTGGACCAGGCCTGGTCGGTCACCGGGACCACATCGCTGTGACCGGACAGCACGATGCCGCCATCCACTTCCGGGCCGATGGTGGCGAAGAGATTGGCCTTTGTCCCGTGCGGGTCCCGGAATGTATGCACGCTGGCGCCGAGCCTGCCGAGATAGTCCGCCGCATAGTCGATCAGCGCCAGATTGCTGTCGGCGGAAACGGTCGGGAAGCCGATCAGGTCGGACAGGATCTGGAGCGTGGTCTCGCGGCTCGGATGCATTTTCGGCCCTTATTCCTTCACGAACAGCTTGCGCTCGACATTGGCCAGGCATTCCGCCGGGCCGGCCTCGGTGATCCGCAGGGTCTCGGTGATCTCCAGCCCCCAGTCATCCATCCACAGCGCCGGCATGAAGTGGAAGGTCATGTTCGGCAGCAGCACGGTATTGTCGCTCGGCCGGATGGACATGGTGCGCTCGCCCCAGTCCGGCGGATAGCTGAGCCCGATCGGATAGCCGCAGCGGCCCTCGCGCTTGACCCCGTGCTTCTCCAGCACCTTGTAGAAGGCGCGGGCAATGTCTCCCGCCGTGTTGCCGGCGCGGGCGGCCTCGATGCCGTCCGTGATGCCCTCGAGCACGACTTCCTCGGCCCGCAGCATGTCGATCGGCGGGGTGCCGAGATGGATCGTGCGGCAGAGCGGGGCGTGATAATGCCGGTAGCAGCCGGC
The DNA here is from genome assembly GCF_040217065.1 of Nisaea sp. Classification (GTDB taxonomy): domain Bacteria; phylum Pseudomonadota; class Alphaproteobacteria; order Thalassobaculales; family Thalassobaculaceae; genus Nisaea. The sequence goes on along the minus strand of NZ_JAVJNX010000011.1, from coordinate 470,972 downwards.
GATCTCGAAGAAGGTGGCCTGGTCCGGCTCCAGCTCGGTGTCGTCCCAGGTCAGGTGCGCCGCGCTGGCATCCTTGCCGGTCGGCAGCAGCGGCACGATGGCCGGGTAGTCCCCGCCGAAGCTGCCCTCGTCATCCTCTCCGCCCATCAGGCCGGTGCGGTAAATCTCCGCCACCAGCTCGTTCTTGCGCAGGCCGGGGCGCATCAGCTCGTAGATGGCCGCATGCATCTTCTCGACGATATGGGCGGCCCGGCGCATGTATTTCAGCTCCGTCGCGGATTTTACGCCGCGCTGCCAGTTCACCAGCCCGGTGGCATCCTCAATGGCACCTTCATGGTTCTTCGACAGCACGCTGTGGGCCCGGGCGGAGTAGTAGTAGTTTTCCATCTCGACGCCGAGGGTGTGGTTGCCCCAGCCTCGTTCGGCGATCGCGGTGGCGAGATCCTCCATCGCATGGCTGTCGGCGGCCATGACGTAATCGTCCGAATAGCCGCGGATATTGTCCACCGTCATGTAGCAGGTGCGCATGGCGCCCTTGGCGTCCATCCCCCGGCCCCAGAAGATGGGCTCTCCCTCGGGGCCGACGATCACGCCCTGATGCACATAGAACGACCAGCCGTCATAGCCGGTCAGCCAGGCCATGTTGGACGGATCGGAGATGAACAGGACCTCGATTCCGGCTTTCGCCATCGCCGTCCGGACCTTGACCAGCCGCTCGATATATTCTTCGCGGGTAAACGGGAGTTTGACGTCGGGCATCGGGCGAAGTCCACTGATCGGGTTATAGAATTCGGCGGGTCCGGCGATTGAGCATCAATCGGGGCGGTTTGACAATTCCTGTCACATGTGGCCGATGCTGAACCGGACAGAAAGAACAAACTCGCCTCAGACCGAAGGAAATTTGCCCGTGACGACATCGCCCGCAGAACTCTCGCTTGAGACTGTCGCGGCGGCGCGCAAGGCGATTGCCGGCACGGCGCTGGAAACGCCGCTGGTGCCGTCGCCCTTTCTCTCCGCGCTGGCCGGGACGGAAGTGTTGCTCAAGCTGGAGATCGCCCAGCCGATCGGCGCCTTCAAGATCCGCGGTGCGGCCAACGCAATCTCGATCCTGCCCGGCGACTGCCCGGGCGTGACCTGCTGCTCGACCGGCAATCACGGGCGCGGCGTCGCCTATGCCGCCATGGCACGCGGGTTGCGGGCGGTGGTTTGCATGTCGGCGCTGGTGCCGGACGCCAAGGTCGAGGGCATTCGCGCACTGGGCGCGGAAGTCCGGATCATCGGTCATTCGCAGGACGAGGCGGCTGAAGAGAGCCGGCGGCTTGTCGCGGAGGAGGGGCTGGCCGAAATCCCGCCCTTCGACGATCCGCTGGTGATCGCGGGCCAGGGCACCATCGGGCTGGAGCTGCTGGACAGCCGCCCGGATCTTGAGACCCTGCTGATCCCACTGTCCGGTGGCGGTCTGGCGGCCGGAATCGCGCTGGCGGCGAAGGCGCGCAAACCGGGCATCCGGGTGATTGGCATTTCCATGGACCGGGGCGCGGCAATGTATGAGTCGCTGCAGGCGGGCCGGAATGTCGCGGTCGAGGAAGTGCCGAGCCTGGCGGATTCCCTCGGCGGCGGTCTCGGCATCGATAACCGGCTGACCCTGCCGCTATGCCGGGAGCTGATCGACGATACCGTGCTGGTCAGCGAAGCGGAGATTTACCGGGCCATGCAATGCCATTACTACGAGGACAGGATCGTCTGCGAGGGTGGCTCCGCCGTCGGCGCGGCGGCCCTGCTGGCCGGCAAGCTGCCGGATGTGACGGGACCCGTGGCGACGATCATTACCGGGCGCAATCTGGATATGAACATGCATGCGGATATCATGGCCGGGCGGAGTGTCCGTCTTGGTGATCTCACGCTCGAAGGAAAGCCTTACCATGCCTGATATCCGCATTCTCACCGAAACCGATCTGCGTGCGCTGGCGACGCTTGATCTGGAAACTGTCGATGTCATCGAGAGCGCCTTCCGGGCATTGGCCAGCGGCGATGTGGTCATGCCGCCGATTCTTTCCATGGAGATCCCGGCGGCGAATGGCGAGGTCGATGTCAAAACCGCCTACATCCCGGGCTTCGACGGGTTTGCCATCAAGGTCAGCCCGGGGTTCTTCGACAATCCGGCGCTGGGCCTGCCGAGCCTGAACGGGTTGATGATCCTGTTCTCGGCCAAGACCGGGCTTGTGGATGCGCTGCTGCTGGATAACGGCTATCTGACGGATATTCGCACCGCCGCCGCCGGCGCTGTCGCCGCCCGGCACCTGGCGCCCAAGGTGCACACGGCCGGGGTGTTCGGCACCGGCGTGCAGGCCCGCCTGCAGATCGAGGCGGCGCATCTCGTCCGCCCGTTCAATCGGGTGCTGGTCTGGGGGCGGGACCCGGCGCATGCGAAGAAATGCGCTGCCGATCTGGCGGAAAAGCTCGGCATCGAGGCCCGCGTCGAGACCGATCCCGCCCGGCTTGTCGCCGACAGCCAGCTCGTTGTCACCACCACGCCGGCGCGGGCTCCGGTCCTGCAGGCGGACTGGCTGCATCCGGGGCTGCATATCACCGCCATGGGATCGGACCAGCCGGGCAAGGTGGAGATCGATCCGAAGGTGTTCCGCCGGGTGGATGCCTATGTGCCGGACCGGCTCAGCCAGTGCCGGGTCCAGGGCGAGCTGCGGGCCGCCATCGAGGCCGGTTTGGTCGATGCGGACAAGGTGTTCCCGGAGCTGGGCGACATTGTCGCCGGGCAGGCGCCCGGCCGGAAATCGGCGTCGGACATCACCTTTGCGGATCTGACGGGCACCGGCGCCCAGGACACGGCAATCGCCACCCATGTGGTTGCCCTGGCGGTTCAGGCCGGGGCCGGCAGCCGGATCGCCTCCTGACCATGGCGCTGAAGCTCGATGCCCGGGATGTGAGGATCCTTGCCATCCTTCAGGAAGAGGGCCGGATTTCGAAATCCGATCTGGCGCGGCGGGTGAACCTGTCGAACACGCCGTGCTGGGAGCGGCTGCAGCGGCTTGAGGCGGCGGGCATCGTGCGGGGCTACGGCGCGCGGATCGCGCTGGAGCTGTTCGCCGAGCATGTCACCGTCTTCGTGACGGCGGAGCTCGAGAATCATCGGACCGAGGATTTCGCCCGGTTCGAGGAAATTGTCGGAGGTGAGCCGGAAATCATCGGCTGCTGGGCCCTTGGCGGCGGGCTCGATTACCTGTTTCAGGTCGTGACCGGCAGCGTCACCACCTACCAGCGGCTGATCGACCGGTTGCTGGAGAGCGAGGCCGGACTGAAGCGCTATTACAGCTATATCGTCACCAAGGAAGTGAAGGCGGGCGCCGCCATTCCGGTGGAGCTGTTTGCCGGTGACTGACCGGCAGGTAAATCGTCCGGTGCGCGTGTCCTTCATCCGAAAAATCCTCTGCCAAAGCGATCCACTTCAGTCAGACCCTCTGCGTTCTCCGGCACTAGGCTCCCTGTTGAGTCGCCCTGAGCCCATCCGGCTCCAACCAGCGCGCAGACGAAAGGAATGACGATGCTTACCAATGACCAGCTCGGTCAGTGGGACCGGGAAAACTTCTTCCATCCCTCGACCCATCTTGCCCAGCATGCCCGCGGCGAAACCCCGACCCGGGTGATCACCGGCGGCTCCGGCGTCTATATCGAGGACCGGGACGGCAAGAAGATGCTGGACGGGTTCGCGGGTCTCTATTGCGTCAATGTCGGCTACGGCCGTCCGGAGATCTCCGAGGCCATCGCGGCGCAGGCGAAGGAGCTGGCCTATTATCATTCCTATGTCGGGCATGGCACCGAGGCCTCGATCACGCTGTCCAAGATGGTGCTCGACCGGGCTCCGGCGAACATGTCGAAGGTCTATTTCGGCCTTGGCGGCTCTGACGCGAACGAAACCAACGTGAAGCTGGTCTGGTACTACAACAACGTGCTCGGCCGGCCGGAAAAGAAGAAGATCATCTCGCGCTGGCGCGGCTATCACGGCTCCGGGCTGGTGACCGGCTCGCTGACCGGGCTTGAGCTGTTCCACAAGAAGTTCGACCTGCCGCTGTCGCAGGTCATCCACACCGACGCCCCGTATTATTTCCGCCGCCCGGACCTTGCCCAGAGCGAAGCGGACTTCACCGCCCAGTGCGTCTCCGCGCTGGAAGCGCTGATCCAGCGCGAGGGCCCGGACACCATCGCCGCCTTCATCGGTGAGCCGCTGCTCGGCACCGGCGGCATCGTGCCGCCGCCGGCCGGATACTGGGCCGCGATCCAGGCCGTCCTGAAGAAGCACGATATCCTGCTGATCGCCGATGAGGTTGTGACCGGCTTCGGCCGGCTCGGCTCGATGATGGGCTGCGACCATTACGGCATCGAGGCGGATATCATCACCATCGCCAAGGGCCTGACCTCGGCCTATGCACCGCTCTCCGGCTCGATCATTTCGGACAAGGTCTGGAAGGTGCTGGAGCAGGGCACGGACGAGCTTGGCCCGATCGGCCATGGCTGGACCTACTCGGCGCATCCGATCGGGGCCGCCGCCGGTGTCGCGAACCTGGATCTGATCGACCGGCTCGGCCTGGTCGGCAATGCGAAGGAGATGGGGGCCTATTTCAACAAGGCACTTGCCGATGCGCTCGGCTCCCACACCCATGTCGGCGATGTCCGGGGCGAGGGGCTGATTGCCGCCGTCGAGTTTGTCGAGGACAAGGAGACGCGCAGCTTCTTCGACCCGTCCCGCAAGATCGGCCCGGCCATGGCGTCTGCCCTCTTGGATCAGGGCGTGATCGCCCGGGCCATGCCGCAGGGTGATATTCTCGGCTTCGCGCCGCCGCTCTGCCTGACCCGGGACGAGGCGGACATCATCGTCGGCGCCACGGTCAAGGCGGTGAAGCAGGTGTTCGGCGCCGTCTGACCAAACAGCTGCGCCGGGTTCCCGCTCGGGTCCCCGGCCGAGGCTACGCAGGGACGAAAGAATGTCAGATGGACTGAGCCTCAGCCTGGCGGATGCATTGCAGCAGCGCCGCTCCGGGCGGGTATTCTCCGGCTCTGCTCCGCTGGACCGGGAAATTCTTGTCGAGATTCTTCGCGCAATGCAGAGAGTGACCGGCGCGGAAGGCCGTCGGACTGCTCCGTCGGCAGGCGGCCTTCATACGTTGAAGCTGCGCGTCGCTGTGCAGGGCTGCAGCGGGATTTCGGACGGGGGTCACGAATATGATTCCGTATCCGGCACTGTTTCAGCATGTCCGGGCGGCGAAACGACACCCAGGCAAATCCAGTCCTGCTGTGTCGGCCCCTCCGAGTGGGTCGCCGCCGCTCCCGCCGTGATCCTCGTCGCCGGCAGGTTCGCGCCCCTGAGGGAGGCGTTCGGTGATCAAGCGCCGACTGGGCGCTGCGACCGGTACCTATGGCTGGAAGCCGGTTGCGTGCTGCAGAACGGCGGCTTGGCGGCAGCTGCGCTTGGCGCCTCGGCCTGCATCGTCGGCGGGTTCGATGATGATCGCATTGCCGCGCTCTTTGGCCTTGCCGCCCCGGACATGCCACTCGCGCTGCTGGCGCTGGGCATGCCCGGATAGGGTCAGCTCCGCTTGCTGCAGGCGGCGCGGGTCCGCGATACTTTTTGGTCATGGGGACCGTGACGAATGTGTGCTGTGAATCCTCAGCGCGTGACGCCATGATGTTGGGCTCCAAGATCTTCAAGAATGCCGGTGGAGTCAGGTCCGCCGCGGAATAATTCCTTCCTTCTCCAACTCCGGATGGGACCACCATGCGCAAGCCCAAGGTCGCGGTCATCGGAACCGGCGGCACCATCGCCTCTATCGGCAAGACTTCGCTCGACATCCTCGATTACGGCGCCACCAAGACCCTGATCGGGGTCGACAAGATCATCGACATGTTCCCTGAAGTGCATGGGGCGGCCGACATCGTGCCGGTGCCGTACCGGGCGATCCCGAGCCCGGCGGTCGGATTTGCCGAATGGCGCGAGCTGGTGCTGAAGATCGACGCGCTGGCGCAGGACCCGGATCTGGACGGTATTGTCGTCACCCACGGCACGTCTTCCATGGAAGAGACCGCCTATGCCCTGCATCTGACGGTGAAGGCGGATATTCCGGTGGTCATGGTCGGCTCCCAGCGGCCGTCGAGCGCGCTCTCCAGCGATGCCGGATTCAACCTGCTGAACGGAATCCGCACGGCGGGCTCGCCTGACGCCAGGGGCATGGGCGTGATGACTTTGCTGAATGACGAAATCCAGTGCGCCCGGGAGGTGACGAAAACCTCCAACTACCGGATGCAGACCTTCCGCTCACCGGATTTCGGCTGTCTCGGCCATGCCGACGGGGATGCGGTCGTCTTCTACCGCAAGCCGTTGCGCAGGCATGCCCCGGATACCGAGTTCGACATTCGCGGCATCGAGGCCCTGCCGCGGGTCGATATCGTCTATGCCTATGCCGATTCCGACGGGACGGCGGCCCGGGCCTTTCTCGATGCCGGTGCGGCAGGCATCGTCTCGGCCGGTTTTCCCCCGGGATCCTGCAGCCCGGGAGAGGAAGCGGCGCTGCGCGAGGCGGTATCCCGCGGCGTCACCGTCGTGCAGTCGAGCCGGGCCGGCAGCGGGCGGACCTTCAAGAGCACGAAACTCCAGGAATGCGGTTTCCTGGCGGCGGACAATCTCAACCCGCAGAAGGCGCGCATCCTGCTGTCCCTGGCGCTCACCGTCACCAGGGATCCGGCGGAGATCGAGCGGATCTTCCTGACCTACTGAGCCGTGGTGCGCGGATGGATGCAACGCTGTCCGGTGACGGATTGCCGCCGGTGTCGGCACGTCATTTCTTGACCGTCGCCGCGCGCTTTTCCGCCCGCACGGTGTAGAGCGAGGTGGCAATGATGATGACGGCGCCGATCGTGGTTTCGAGATCGGGGATTTCCGCAAAGACCAGGAAGCCGATCAGCGTGGCGAAGACCAGCCGGATATAATCCATCGGGGCCACGGCCGAGGCTTCCCCCTCCTTGAATCCCTGGATGTTGCAGAGCTGGCCGCAGACGGAGAACAGGCCGATGGCGCCCATGATGAGCCATTCGGTAAGGCTGGGCGTGACCCAGAAATACAGCGCCGGCGGCACCATCAGGAAACCGACCATGATGGCCTGATAGCTGAGAATGGTCACCGGGCGGTCGAATTGGGAAACCTTGCGGATGATGACCATGACGGCGGCCGCCGAAGCGGCGGCGATGACGGCCATCAGCGAATAGATGTTCAGGCCGTCCGGGCCTGGCTGCACCATCACCAGCACGCCGGCAAAGCCGATCAGGACGGCGAACCAGCGCCGCGGCCCGGCGATTTCCGCCAGCACCACCATGGCGAAGATGGTCACGAACAGGCTTTTGGCGAAGCCGAGCGCGGTGGCTTCCGCCAGCGGCAGATGAACGACGGCGGTGAAACCGCAGGTCATGGCGATCAGGGCCAGCACGACGCGGGTCATATGCAGCCCCACATGGCGGGTCTTCAGGATATCCGGGAAGCCGGAAATCAGGATCGGCAGCACCGTGCAGGTCATCACGATCTGCCGGAACAGCAGGATTTCAAACACCGGTATGGTGTCGCCGATCGACTTGATCAGCGCCACCATGCCGGTGAAGAACAGGGCGGCGATGGCGACCCATATGGCGCCGCGCGCATTGCCCGGCAGCGCCCTGAAGGGGACGGTGACGGGTTTTCCAAGCACGCCGAGATATGTCGCGAACCTGCCGAAAACGGTCTGTGCGGATTCCGGGGGCTGTGGTTCTTGCTGGGGCGTGTCGTCGGGCTTGGTGACCACGGCTGCGGGTCCTTCGGCGGCTGCGCGGGGCTGGCGGCCGCGATTACACTGAATCTGCTGGATGCGAGCTGATTGGGCGGCAATCTTCGCAGAAAGCGCCGCCGGCTGTCTACGCCCGGTCCCCGGCACAGGTGTCGTGCGTTAGGCTCCTGATCCAGCGTGTCGTGCAATCCTAAAGTGTTGCGGATCTGTGCGGATCAACGGAGAAAGCTTGCTCCTTCCCGGGTAATGGTATGGTGTAGACAGAGCCATGAAGATCCTCGTCATCAATCCGAACACGACCGCTTCCATGACGGACAAGATCCGTGAGACCGCGTGTGCCGTCGCCGCGCCGGGCACGGAGATCGTTGCCGTCAATCCGCTGGACGGGCCGGTCAGCATCGAGGGCCATTACGACGAGGCCTACTGCCTGCCCGGCCTGCTGGATGAGGCCCGGAAGGGCGCGGCGGACGGTGCCGATGCGCTTGTCATCGCCTGTTTCGACGATCCCGGGCTGGAAGCCTGCCGTGAGCTGCTCGAGATTCCGGTGATTGGCACTTGTGAGGCGGCCATGGCGGCAGCGTCCATGGTCGGGCACGGGTTTTCCGTCGTCACCACCTTGCCGCGGGCCGTGCCGATCATCGAGGCGCTGGCCTTCAAGTACGGTTTCGAACGGCAGTGCCGCCGGGTCCGGTCCGCCGAGATCCCGGTGCTGGCACTGGAGGAAGAGGGGGGCGCTGCTGCGGCCCGGGTGCGCGCCGAGGTGATCGCCGCCATTGAGGAGGACCATGCCGAAGCCATCCTGCTCGGCTGCGCGGGCATGACAGATCTCGCCGATGCGCTGACGAAGGAAACCGGCGTGCCGGTGATCGACGGCGTCGCGGCCGCGGTGAAGTTCGCCGAGGCACTGGTCGGGCTCGGCCTGAAGACCTGCAAGCGCCTGGCCTACGAGAGCCCGCGCCCGAAATCCTATGGCGGTGCCTTCGCGGCTGCTGCCCCGAAACCCTGAAGAAGGGGAGTTCCCAGCCCTTGGAAGCAACAGATTACGCAATCCGCGCCATGACCGGCGCCGAGATCGAGGAGGCGGTCGGCTGGGCTGCCGCCGAAGGCTGGAATCCGGGCGACCGGGATGCGTCCTGTTTCTCATCCGTCGATCCGGAAGGCTTCATCGGCGGTTTCCTCGGCGACCGCATGATCGCGTCCATTTCCGTGGTGAATTACGATACGGCCTTCGCCTTTCTCGGTTTCTACATCGTCCATCCGGATTTTCGCGGGCAGGGCTATGGCTATGCACTCTGGCAGGCCGGCATGGGGCATGCGGGCTCCCGCACGGTCGGCCTCGATGGCGTGGTCGCCGAGCAGGAGAACTACAAACGGTCCGGCTTCGAATACGCCTACCGGAACATCCGCTTCGGCGGCGTGCCGAAAGCGCTGTCTGTGCCGGAAGCGGCGTTTCTGAAGCCCCTGACCGCCGTTTCCGACGAACTTCTGGCCTATGACCGGACATTTTTTCCGGCGCCGCGCGACCGCTTTCTGGATGCCTGGATCCCGGCCCCGGGCCATGCCGGCATCGCCGCGACGCGGGAGGGCGTGCTTGCCGGTTATGTTCTGGTCCGGCCCTGCCGGTCCGGCGCCAAGATCGGGCCGCTCTTCGCCGACGACGCGGCCGTTGCCCGGCAGCTTGCGGTGGCTGCGATCGATGCCGCCGGGGGCGGCGAGATCTTCCTCGACGTGCCGGAACCGACTGCGGACGCCGTGGCGCTTGCCCGCGAGCTGGGGCTGGAGCCGGTCTTCGAGACCGCCCGGATGTATCGCGGGCCGGCGCCCGACATCGATCTCGGCCGGGTCTATGGCGTCACCAGTTTCGAGTTGGGCTGAGCGATGACGCGTGCCCGTCCGGACCATATTCTTCCTGCCCCGGGATTAATCCATGCCCTACAAACACAAGCTTCTTCTGATCAATCCGAATGCCACGGTCAGCGTTACCGAACGCATGGCCGTTGCCGCCCGCGAGGTGCTCGGCCCGGACTGGTATGTCGAGGAGATGACCAATGTCGGCGCGCCGCCGATCATCACCGACGATGCCGGGCTGAAGCTGGCGACGGATCTGATGGTAGAGGCGTTCGACAAGGGGCGCGATCCGCTGGATGGCGTGATGGTCGCCGCCTTCGGCGATCCGGCCCTGCAGGAACTGAAGGCCAAGCTGCCGGTCCCGGTGGCCGGTATCGCCGAAAGCGGCATGCTGGAAGCGGCGGCGATCGGCAATTTCGCCATCGTGGCGCCGACGCCGGACCTGTTCGATGCGATCACCGCGCTCTCCGTGCGCTATGGCGTTCGGGACCGGATGTCGGCGTTGCTGACCACGACGACGGATATCTACGTTCTGATGAACGAGCCGGACGCCCTGGTCGAGACCCTGCGGGAGATGATCGACGAAGCGGTGGCGCGGGGCGATGTCGACGCGGTGGTGATCGGCGGCGGCCCGCTGGCGGATGCAGCGAAGACCCTTGCCGCCAGCAACCCGCCCTGTCCGATCATCGGCCCGGTGCCGGCGGCGGCGCGGCGGCTGCGGACGCTCATTCTGGGCGAGGATGCGTGAGGTGAGCACTCGCGATTTCCTCGGCTACGGCAAGAACCCGCCGAATCCCGAATGGCCAGGCGGGGCGCGGCTTGCCGTGTCTCTTGTGGTGAATGTCGAGGAGGGGGCGGAATATTCCGTCAGCCTCGGCGACGGGCGGAACGAGGCTGTCTACGAGATCGTCGAGGAGGTCGAGGGAGCGCCCGACCCCTGCAAGGACACCCATTTCGACTACGGCACCCGTGCCGGCTACTGGCGCATCATGGACCTGCTCGACCGCTATGGCATGAAAGCCTACATGAACTGCTGCGCCCGGGCCCTGACCCTCTCGCCCTGGATGGCGAAGGACATGGTGGAGCGGGGCCACGAGATCGGATGCCATTCCTACTTGTGGGAACGCCATGCGGGGATGAGCGAGCAGCAGGAGCGGGAGATCATCGCCCGCTGCGTGACCGAAATCGAGGCCGCCGCCGGTGTCCGACCGGTCGGCTGGCACACCCGGTCCGCCTCAAGCCCCAACACACGGCGCCTGCTGGTCGAGGAGGGCGGCTTTCTCTATGACAGCGACGCCTATAACGACGATCTGCCCTTCGTGCAGCAGGTCGACGGGCACGCCCATGTGGTGCTGCCCTATGCCTTCGATACCAACGACATGCGGTTTCAGCGTGGCGGCGGTTTCACCTATGGAGACGATTTCGCGAAATACTGCATCGATGCCATCGACTGGCTCTGGGCGGAGGGCGCCACGGCGCCGAAGATGATGACCATCGGCCTGCATCTCAGGATCATCGGCCGCCCGGGCCGGATCGGCGGGCTGGACACGGTTCTGAAGCATCTGAGCGGGCTGGATGGGGTCTGGATCGCCCGGCGGGACGAGATCGCGCATCACTGGCGGGCACGTAACGGTCTGCCGGAATGGCGGGGCGGGGCGCCCGGTTGACATAACGGCCTGCCCGGTTTGCGATCACATGTGTATGCTGATTGCATAGAAACTAAGCAAGAATACGCAATGGAGACAGAGCAGAAATCTCCGAACCAGCTGAATAGAAACGATAAAGTTGGCGTCCAATCTGGACTCCTTCTTGCAAGCTTGGGGCAGGCGCAGAATTGCGCGGCCTCTCCCCGGGGGATGGCTCGCTAAGCGCTGTCTTCCTCTACAGGCGGTGTTCGGTCGCCTGAAAAAAACAAGAACAGGAGTGGCAAATGGGTAAAATGAAGACACTTTTGGCTTCCGCCGCGATGGGCGTCGGAATGCTGGCGACCGCGGGCAGTGCCCAGGCGGTGGAATGGATCATGGCGTCCGGCTATCCGGACAGCAACTTCCTGACCAAGAACCTCAAGATGTTCGTCGAGGACGTCAAGGGCAGCACGTCGGTCAATATCCAGCTGAACTCGCATGACAGCCTGATCAAGCTCGACGCGATCAAGACCGCCGTGCAGCGCGGCCAGATTCCGATCGGCGAAATTCGCCTCGGCGTCTATGGCAACGAAGACCCGATGTATGTCCTCGCCGGCCTGCCGTTCATCGCGCCGGATTATGCCGCCGCGTGGCTGCTGAAGGACCTGCAGAAAGAATATTTCGACGCCATCTTCAAGAAAGCCGGCATGCGGGTGCTGTTCTATCAACCGTGGCCGGGTCAGGGCTTCTACACCAAGTTCCCGGTGACCAAGGTCGACGACTTCGCGGGCAAGAAGCTGCGGATCTATTCCACGGCGACCCAGAAGATGGGTGAGATGCTCGGCTTCGACGCCACCATCCTGCCGTTCGCGGAAATCCCGCAGGCCTTCTCCACCGGCCTGATCGAGGCACTGTTCACCTCGCCGCAGACCGGTATCGACATCCAGGCATGGGACAATACCTCCAACTTCACCTATGCCGGTGCGATCTTCTCCAAGAACGCTGTCATCGTGAGCGAGAAGTATTTCGCCGCCCTGTCCGCTGAAGATCAGGCAGGCATCCTTGCCGCGGCCGAGAAAGCCGAACTGCGCGGCTGGGAAATGAGCGCGGAGACCACCGCTGCCCAGATCAAGGTGCTGACGGATAACGGCATGTCTGCCGCCAAGGCGCCGGAAGAGGTCACCGCCAGGATGAAGACCATCGGTCTCGAGATGATGAAAGGCTGGCGCGAAGGCGCGAGCCCGGAAGCGAACGCGATTCTCGATCGCTATCTCGCCCTGCAATAAGCCCTGTCGGCGGCCGCTTCCTCTGGGGCGGCCGCCGTTCCTTCCCGGACACCGAGCGACTTCCGAAAGACATCCCATGGCAGTACGAAAATTCCTGGACGGCCTCTATCTCTGGAGCGGCTATCTGGCGGCACTTTTTCTTGTCGCGATTGCGCTGACCATCGTGGCCCAGATCATCGGCCGGTTCTTCGGTGTTGCAATCGATTCAACCGAGAGCGCCGGCTTCAGCCTGGCGGCCTCGACCTTCCTGGGGCTGGCCTATACCTTCCGGTATGACGGTCACATCCGGGTCACCCTGCTGATCCGCCTGGCCAAGGGACCGATGGCCAGGGCGACAGAACTCTGGGGTGTCGGATTCTGCATCGCCGCCATGGGCTACATGACCTACTGGGCCTGCGACCTTGTGTATTTCTCCTACATGTTCGGCGATATCAGCCCGGGGCTGCTCGCCATCCCGTTCTGGATCCCGCGTTCGGCCATGGCGCTCGGCTCGCTGATCCTGACCATCGCCCTGGTGGATGAATTCATCGGTATCGTGAGCGGCAAGACGCCAAGCTATGTCGAGAACTCGACCGCCCTGTTCCAAAGGGAGGACGACTGATGGATGCCGGAACGATCTCCGCCATTCTCTTCATCCTGATGCTCGGCCTGCTGGCCTCGGGCATCTGGGTCGCGCCGACCCTGCTTGCGGTCGGCTACTTCGCCCTCGAATTCTTCTCCCCGGCGCCGGCCGGCTCCCTGCTGGCCAGCACGGTCTGGGACGCCAGCTGGAACTGGGCCCTGACCGCATTGCCGCTGTTCGTCTGGATGGGCGAGATCCTGTTCCGGACCCGGCTCTCGTCGGACATGTTCAATGGCCTCGCGCCCTGGCTTTCCCGCCTGCCGGGCGGGTTGCTGCATGTCAATATCGTCGGCTGCGGCGTCATGGCGGCGGTGGCGGGTTCCAGCGCGGTGACCTGCGCCACGGTCGGCCGGATGAGCATTCCCGAGCTGAAGAAGCGTGGCTATGACGAGAGGCTGTCCATCGGCACGCTGGCCGGATCGGGCACGCTCGGGCTGCTGATCCCGCCCTCGATCATGCTGATCGTCTATGGCGTCATCGCCCAGCAATCGATCTCGCGCATGTTCATCGCCGGTGTCGTGCCGGGCATCATGATCATCTCGATCTTCATGGCCTATGTCGCCATCCGCGCCCTGCTGAATCCGGAACTGGCCCCGCCGCAGGAAGAGCGTCTGTCCTTCATGGACAAGGTGAAAGCCTCGCGCCTGCTGTTCCCGGTGGTGCTGCTGATCTTCTGCGTCATCGGCTCGATCTATGGCGGTTTCGCCACGCCGACGGAAGCCGCGACCATCGGCGTGCTCGGCGCGCTGGTCCTGGCTTGGTTGTCGAAGTCGCTGACCTGGGCCTCCTTCATGGACAGCCTGATGGGCGCCGTCCGCACTTCCTGCATGATCGCCTTCATCCTGGCGGGGGCGGCTTTCCTCTCCATCGCCATGGGCTTCACCGGCGTGCCGCGGGTGCTGGCCGGCTATGTCGATGCCTGGAACCTCTCGCCGGGCATGCTGCTGGTGCTGCTGACCGTGCTCTACATCTTCCTCGGCTGCTTCCTCGACGGCGTCTCCATGATGGTGCTGACCGCCGCCGTGGTCCTGCCGATGGTGGAAAGCGCCGGGATCGACCTGATCTGGTTCGGCATCTTCACCGTGATCGTGGTCGAGATGGCGCAGATCACCCCGCCGGTCGGCTTCAACCTGTTCGTGCTGCAGGGCATGACCGGGCGCGACCTGATTCAGGTGACGCGGGCCTCGATGCCGTTCTTCTTCCTGATGCTGCTCGGCATCCTAATCATCTCGGTCGTACCGGAACTGGTGACCTGGCCGGTCGAGTACATGATCCGGAAGAACTGATCGGCGACGACGTCACTCCGGCTCGATCAGGGGCGCCCGGCTCATGGCGTTTCCGGCACTGGCGAGTTTTGCCGCAAGCCGGAGGAATTCCGTGCGCTCTGCGGGCTCAAGCCCGTCGGTCATCGCTCTCTGGATTTCCTGCACCAGCGGCGTTACCGCCCGGTAGAGGCCGTGGCCGGCCTCGGTGAGATGCATCTCCCGGGCGCGCCGGTCGCGCGGGCTGATCTTGCGGATCACCAGCCCTTTTGTCTCCAGCTTGTCGAGAACCGTGCCGATTGTCGCCCGGTCATAGGCGATCAGCCCGGCGAGGGTTGCCTGGTCGATGCCGGGCTTCTGCTCCAGCGTGGCGAGGCAGGCATATTGCACCGGCGTCAGATCGTGGCCATTGGCCTTCAGATGATCCTGAAAGACCGAGACCGAAATCTGGTTCAGCCGCCGGATCAGGTGCCCGGCCATGGCATGTATCGTCAGACTCACGGCGCTCCAGTGGCCCGGTCGGGTCCATCATCGACATTATAGTAAGTATGCTTATCAACTTGACCTTTGGATGCAACAGGTATTCTGTTGGCGGTGGAATAACGCCTTTAACCGAATGGCCGCGCAAGACGGCCCGGGCAGGGAGGATAGATGGCGGACCGACCCATACTCATTGCCGGGGGCGGCATTGGCGGCCTTGCGGCTGCCGCCGGGCTTGCCCGGAACGGTTTTCCATCGCTCGTGCTTGAGCAGGCGGCCGAACTGGGCGAGATCGGGGCCGGTATCCAGATCGGCCCGAACGGCTTTCATTCCTTCGACTATCTCGGCATCGGCGACGCGGCCCGGGCGCAGGCGGTCTATATCGACGCGCTGCGGCTGATGGATGCGCAGACCGCCGAGGAGATCGCCCAGGTGCCGCTGGGGGAGGATTTCCGCCGCCATATGGGCAACCCCTATGCCGTGGTTCACCGGGCAGACCTGCACAAGGCGCTATTGGATTACTGCGTTGCCAGCCCATTGGTCGAGTTGCGGACCAGCCACAAGGCGACCGGATACGAGCAGGATGGAAACAGCGTCACGCTGTTGCTGGATGGCCGCGATCCAATTACCGGCAGCGCGCTGATCGGCGCCGAAGGGCTGCATTCACCTGTGCGGTCTCAGCTTGTCGGCGACGGGGCGCCGCGCATTTCCGGACACACCACCTACCGCTCCGTCATCCCGACCGAACAGATGCCGGAAGATCTGCGCTGGAACGCGGCGACGCTCTGGGCCGGGCCGAAATGCCATATCGTCCATTACCCGCTGAAAGGCTGGAAGGTCTTCAATCTGGTGGTGACCTATCACCGGGACCTGCAGGAAGCGATATCCGGCCGCCCTGTGTCGAAGGAAGAGGTGGCGCAGGGTTTCGAGCATATCCACCCGCGCGCCCGGCAGATCATCGAGCATGGCGATAACTGGAAGCTCTGGGTGCTGTGCGACCGGGACCCGGTGGATAATTGGGTCGATGGCCGCGTGGCCCTGCTCGGCGATGCCGCGCATCCGATGCTGCAATATTTCGCCCAGGGCGCCTGCATGGCGATGGAAGACGCGGTCTGCCTGGCGGAGACCATGAGACGCGGGGACGGCGATATCGAAGCCGTACTGAACAGCTATCAGCAGCAACGCATCGCCCGCACCGCCCGGGTGCAGGTCGGCAGCCGGCTGATCGGCGATTATGTCTATCACCCGGACGGGGCGCTGGCGGCGGCACGCAATCAGGTGCTGTCCAGCCGGACGCCGGCCGAATGGTATGACCGGCTGCACTGGCTCTATGGCTCGAACGGATTGCAGAATTGAGCGCGGCAGCTGCCGCGACACGAATAACGGAGGAAGAGATGAGCACGGAACAGGATCATTCGAACGTCGCACATGCCATGCAGCCGGACGACAGCCCGGAGCTGCGCGCGCTCTACAAGGGGTTCGAGGACGAGCATCTGATGCCACTCTGGACCCAGCTTGGCGATCTGATGCCGATGCATCCGAAGCCGAAGGCCGTGCCGCATGTCTGGAAATGGTCGAAGCTTCTGCCGCTGGCGGAAAAATCGGGTGAGTTGGTGCCGGTCGGACGGGGCGGGGAGCGCCGGGCCATCGGCCTCGCCAATCCGGGGCTCGGCGGCAATGCCTATGTCAGCCCGACGCTCTGGGCCGCGGTGCAGTATCTCGGCCCGAAGGAAACCGCGCCGGAGCACCGGCATGCCCAGAACGCCTTCCGCTTCGTCGTCGAGGGCGAGGGAGTCTGGACGGTGGTGAATGGCGACCCGGTGCGGATGAGCCGGGGCGATTTGCTTATGACACCGGGCTGGCATTTCCATGGCCACCACAATGTCACCGACAAGCCGATGACCTGGATCGACGGGCTGGATATCCCGTTCTCCCAGCACAACGATGTCGGCTTCTTCGAGTTCGGCTCCGACACGGTGACGGATTACGCGACGCCGGATTTCTCCCAGGGCGAGCGGCTCTGGTGCCATCCGGGGCTCCGCCCGCTCTCCGGCCTGCAGGACACGGTGAGCACGCCGATCGGCGCCTATCGCTGGGAATTCACCGACCGGGCCCTGACAGAGCAGCTGCTGCTGGAGGACGAGGGCCAGCCGGCGACGGTCGAGCCGGGCCATGCGGCCGTCCGCTATGTCAATCCGACCACGGGCGGCGACGTGATGCCGACCATCCGCACGGAATTCCACCGGTTGCGCGCAGGCACGGAGACGCGGCCCCGGCAGGAGGTCGGCTCCTCCGTCTTCCAGGTGTTCGAGGGCACCGGCGCGGTGGTGATGAACGGGGTGGAGCACAGGCTGGAGAAGGGGGACATGTTCGTCGTGCCGTCCTGGATCCAGTGGTCCTTGCAGGCGGAATCCCGCTTCGATCTGTTCCGCTTCTCCGATGCCCCGATCATGGAGCGGCTGAATTTCGCCCGCACCAGGATCGAAGGCGTGCAGGACTGATCTGTTCTGGAGCCCGGGGGGTGGGAATGAGCGACTCTCTGGAGGCGGAACGCGCCGCATTGCGGGCCCGGCTCGGCAGTGGCGCCCGTTATGATTCCCCGGCGGCCCCGGCGGAGGACCTGATCCTTGCCCGCCGGGGCACGGCCTATTTCGCCCGCAAGCTGAACGAGCTGACCGACCGTGATCTCGACGCGCCGTCGCTTGTGTCCGGCTGGACCCGGCGGCATCTGGTCGCCCATATCGGCTATCACGCCCGGGCACTGACCCGGCTTGCCGATTGGGGCCGGACCGGTATCGAGACGCCGATGCATGCCTCGGCAGAGGAGCGGGATGCCGAGATCGGGCTTGGCGCGACATTGCCGGCCCAGGCGCTGCGCCATCTGTTCACCCATTCGGCCGTGCATCTGAACGTGGTCTGGCGCGATCTGGAAGATACGCACTGGGACGCGCCTGTCCGGACGCTGGACGGAAGTGTGATGGAACTGCGTGACCTCCCGATGCTGCGGGCCCGCGAGATCTGGCACCGGGCGCTGGCGCTCGGAAATGGCGGCGCCGCGCGTGACCTGCCCGCGCCGGTGCGCGACCCTGAAACGGGCATTCCGACGGAAAACTGAATCCGGCCGGCTTCGGTGCCGAAGCGCGCCACGACAGTGGTTGCAATCGGCATGTCGTTCCTGTACCAAATCCTCAAGACAATAATGAGAATGACTCGCATTAATATTTGTTCTTGAAGGCAGGCTCATGGGCTTCGCGCGTTTTTTCAGAACTGGTCTCGCCGCGCTTGCTGCAATGGCGGTTTCGCTCCCCGTCCTGGCCGCGGACATGCCGGAAAAGCGGCTGCTTCTTGAGCTGAACAAGCTCGAGAGCGTGGGGGCGGACTGCCGCACCACCTGGGTCGTGAACAACACCACGGGAACAGGTCTTGAAACGGTGAAGCTCGATTTCGTCGCCTTCGATCTGGATGGCATCGTGGTCCGGCGCGTGATCGCCGACATGGGACCGGTCCATACCGGGCACACGCGGGTCAAACTGTTCGATCTGAAGAACATCCAGTGCGGCAAGGTCGGCCGGGTGCTGATGAACGGCGTGACCGCCTGTCAGGGCGGAGGCGCATCCGTGACGCCGGGGCTCTGCGCCGACAGCCTGCAGACGGCATCGCGGGCCATTGTGCCCTTCACGCAATAACCGGATCGCCCTGGTGGCGGCAGGAGAAGATCAATGACGGCAGCGATCGAGCAGATCAGGGAGTTCATGGATGCGGGCGGGCCGATCATGTATCTGCTCGCGGTCATGTCCGTGGCGGCGACGACCGTATTCGCGTCGAAGATGGTGCAGTTCCTGATGCTGCGCCTGTGGAACGGCCGGGAGCGGGACGAGGCCCTGGCCATGTGGCGTTCCGGCCACGGCAGGGCCGCCCTCGACCTGCTCGAGGACGGCACGCATCCGGCGGCGGCGATTGCCCGCTATGCCATGCAGCTCCGGCGCAACCGGGATATCTCCGAACCGGCGGCGCGGGAGGAAGTGGAACGGGTCGCCGCGCTGTTCATGGACAGGCTCTCTTCGGGGCTGCGTCTGCTGTCGGCCATTGCCATGCTGAGCCCGCTGATCGGCCTGCTCGGTACCGTGATCGGCATGATCGACGCCTTCCGGGCGCTTGAGGATGCGGGCAGCAAGGTCGATCCCTCGATCCTTTCCGGCGGCATCTGGGTGGCCCTGCTGACCACGGCTGCCGGTCTGGTGGTCGCGATCCCGGCGACGGCGGCGCACCAGCTGGTCGACGGCATCGTCGAACACGCGGGACGGGCGATGGAGGATGCGGCGACGCAGGTCTTCGCCGCCGCGCCCGGACCGGCGCGCCGGATCGAGACGGCCAACGCGATTGCCGACGCGGCGCTTCAGGGCGCGGAGTGAGGCCATCATGCGGTTCAGTGCCGGGCGCAGGCGCCCCACGGCGGAGATCAGTCTCACGCCGCTGATCGACGTCGTCTTCATACTGCTCATCTTTTTCATGCTGGCTTCCAGCTTCCTCGACTGGCGGGCCATCGGCCTGAAGACAGCCAAGCTGGGGAACATGGCGGGAGCGGCGTCCGAAGGCTCGGTGCTGGTGAAACTGCGCGCGGATGGCGATTACCTGGTCTCCGGCGAGCGGATGAGCCGGGCGGGTTTCGCCGACCGTCTGCAAGCCCTGGCCGGGCGCGCGCCCAAACCCCGGATCGTGGTCGAGGCGGAGACGGGCGTGCCGGTACAGGCCTTGGTCAGGACCGTGGACATGGCGGCCGAACAGGGGCTGACCGATGTGACCCTGGCGAGCCGGTCGGAGCCCTGACGCCATGCGGCTTCTCAAACCCGGGAAGAAATCTGCGGCCGAGAATGTCCTGCCGCTGATCAACGTCGTCTTCCTGCTGCTGATCTTCTTCATGCTGGCGGGCGCCCTTGAGAAGGCCGAGCTGCTGGAGATCACACCGCCGGAAACAGCAAGCTCAGGGCAGCCGGACGACACCACGGCACTCCTGCTGATCGCGGCAGACGGGCGTCTCTCCTTCCGGGATGAAATCCTTGCGCGGGCCGATGTCGTCGGCCGTCTGAAAGCCTACTTTGCGGCGCATCCGGACGGGCGCCTGAAGCTGAAGGCCGATGCGCAGAGCGATGCGGCGATGGTTATCGCCCTGATCGAGGAGTTGCGCGCGGTCGGGCTCAAGGAGCTCGGTCTGCTGGCGACGGGGGCCTCATGAACGCGATCCTGGACCGGCGCGGCACTGGTCCCTCGATGATCGCCGGTTTTGCCGCCGCGCTGGCAGTGCATGGTCTGGCGGTTCTGTCCTTCGCGGCGTTCGAGCCGCCCGCGACCAGCAGCGCGGATACCGGCGAGGGCGGCCTTGTCGTGATGATGGGGGATGCCGGCGGGATCACGGCACAGACCGTGGCGGAGACCGTTTCTGCCGCCGCGGCAAGCGGTTCGCCCGACGGAGAAGCGGTGGAGGCAACACCGGAACAGGCGGTTGCGGTGCCGCCGCCGGAAACGCCGGTGACGGAAGTCTCGGATATTGCGCCGGCGCCGACCGTTCCGGTCGAGATGGTGGAAGCTGACCCCGTTGAGGCTGAAACCGTGGAAGCCGCCGAGCCCGTGGCCGAGCCCGTTCCGCAGGAAGCCGTCGTCGCCGAAGCTGTCGAGAGTGTGCCGGTGGAAACCGAGACCGCGGCTGTCGAGCCTCCACCCCTGCCGGTAACACGTCCCACGCCGACCCGGGCGGCCACGTGGGTCAAGCCCGTTGAGACCAAGCTTGTTGCGGCGAAGCCGGCGGAGGCCGCACCGCCGCCGCAGGTCTCCGAGGCGAAAACGGCCGACGCGGTATCGCAAGCGCAGACGAAGAGGGGGAGTGGCGTGATCGACGCGGCCTCCTCGGCGCCGAACCGTGCCGCAGGCCCGGGGCAGACCCAGGCGTCCTCTGGCGGTGGCGCTGCCGCCGGAGCGCGTCAGTCCTACAACGCGTCGGTCCTCAGCTGGCTGGAACGGCATAAGAGATACCCGCGAGCGGCCCGGCTCAGGCGGTATGAAGGAACGGTATCCTTCAGTTTTACGATCGACCGCTCCGGAAAGATCCTCAGAAGCGCCATCGTGAAGAGTTCCGGCAGGAAAGTTCTGGATGAGGCGCTCCTGGCGCTTCTGAAGCGGGCCGATCCGTTACCGCCGACGCCGGCCGAAGTGCCGGGACCGACCTTCGATTTCAGCACCGCCATGGTTTACGTTCTTCGGTAGGCCGCTTCCCGCGCTGTTCTGTGGGTCAATATCGACATGCATTTTTACTAATGAGAATGATTTGCATTTGTAAAATTGATCGTTTATGACAACAGCATCAAATCTGGCGGGGGGATCCGCTTCGCGTTCGTGACATTGCACATGGAGGAGCCGAATTGTTGGCGGGGATATCTTCGGACGAGCCGGGCGACGTACCATCGGCCGGTACTGAATCACCCAATTCGAATGAACGGAACCGCATTCATGTCAGCGAGCTCATGGGGGATGAACGGGAAGTCTTCCTCCTGTTCAACGGTGCCGAATACAGATTGCGTGTGACCAACAACAACAAGTTGATCCTCACGAAATGAACCAGCCTGCCGGAGGGTTTCTCCGGCTTCGACAGTCAATAGCCACCCAGCCACTTCGCTAGGCAGCAAATCAGCAGCGTCCTGAGACGAAGAGGTTTTTGAATGCGTGTAGCTATTGCTGCGGCGGCGACCATCGCCACCGCTATGGTGTCGTCCGCCCATGCCGGCGAGGCCACCCAACTTGACCGGATCGTAATTTCCGCGGGTAAGGAGAAAGTGGCAATCGAGACGCCGCAATCCGTGTCTGTCGTGGATCAGGAAGACCTGGATGCGGCACAGCCGACGACAATCGGCGATGTGCTGACCGACCTGCCGGGCGTCAAGGCCATCGGATCGGAACGGGTGCTCGGTGAAAGCTTCAATATCCGCGGCATCGGCGCGCTTGGGGCCTCGGACGAGAACCGCCTGATTGTCCGGGTCGACGGCGCCACCAAGTTCCATGAACAGTACCGGATGGGCTCCTTCTTTGCCGATCCGGAGCTCTTCAAGGGCATCGAAGTGCTGCGTGGACCGGCATCCTCGACCCTTTACGGTGCCGGTGCGCTTGGCGGGGTCATCGATGTGACCACCAAGGACGCGGCCGATTACCTGAAAGGCGACGATAAATACGGCTTTCGCCAGAAGCTCGAATTCCAGAGCAACGAGTCCGGATTCCTGACATCCAGTATTGCCGCCGCGCGGCCTGTCGAAGGCCTCGACCTGCTCGGCGCCTTCAATTACCGGCGGGCGGGTGAATATGAGGACGGAGACGGCAATGCGGTGACCGGCTCCGATTTCGAGGCACCGTCCGGCCTGCTCAAAGGCACCTATCAGTTCGGCCCCGATAGGGAGCACAAGCTCCGGGCGTCCTACCAGCACTGGATGACCGAGGACAAGAACGACAATTACGCGCAGACCAATACATCGGTCCAGTTCGGCAATATCGACCGGGACGTGACCGACCAGACGGGCGTGCTGAGTTACAATTACCAGCCGGGCGGCAATCCGCTGATCGATCTGGAACTTTTCGGTTCCTACTCGAATACCGAAGTCGACCAGTATAATTCCACACTCAAGGATATCAGCACGTCCGCGCTTTTCCAGGACACGTTCTACGCCTATGAGACATGGCAGGCGCGGGCCGAGAACACAGCGGCATTCACCGGCGACAATTACGAAAACTACCTCATCACCGGTGTCGGCTACGCCTTCCAGACCCGGACAGCGGATCAGCCGACCTCCAGCACGAACGCCTCCGGCAGCATCAGCTTCCATCCGGGCGGCGAAAGCGCGCAATACGGCGCCTATGTCCAGAACGAACTCGTTCTCTGGGACAAGCTGACCCTGATTCCGGGGATGCGCGTCGACTACACCGAGCTCACGCCGGCGGGCAATCTGAGCGTGAGCGAGAGTGTCGAGAACACGGCTTTCTCGCCGAAACTCGCGGCCCACTATCAGCTGACGCGGAACTGGGGTGTTTTCGGCTCAGCCTCCTATACGGAGCGCATGCCGGTCCTCGACGAGGTCTTTGACAGCACAAGCGGCAATCTTAATCTCGACCCGGAAAAGTCCTTCAACGTTGAGGGTGGTATCGCAGCGTCCTTCCGCGATGTCGCGCTTGCGGACGATGCCTTCACCGCGAAGACGACGGTCTTCCACAACGATGTCAAGGATCTGATCGAACGCGCGGACACCCGCTCCACCTACTACAATGTCGGCGAGGCGGAAATTGTCGGTGTCGAGTTCGAGGCCTCCTACCAGTCCACCTATTTCTTCACCCGTGCCGCCTACACGGCGATCCGGGGCGAGAACAAGGAGGACGATACAGACCTCAATTCCATCCCGGCGGACGAACTCGTCCTGACCGTCGGCGGCCGGATGCCGGACTACAATGTCGATTTCGGCTGGCGCGGTGTCATGGCGGCGGGCCAGGACAAGGTCTCCGGCACCACGCTGCCGACCTCCGGCTACACGGTGCACAACCTGTTTGCCAGCTGGAAGCCGGATGAGGGCCTGCTGCAGGATTCCGAATTCCGCTTCGGCATCGAGAACCTTCTCGACAAGACCTATCGCGAGCATCTGTCCGGCGACAATGGCGCCGGCCGGACCTTCCGTATCACGCTCGCGCATCAATTCTAGGGAGACGACAATGACGACCAGATCGGCGGAAGAATTGCTGAGTGAACTCAATCGCATGAAGGAAGAGCAGGGATTTGTCCGTGCGCGGGCAGCGGCCGATGCGCTCGGCGTTCCCGAGGCTGCCCTTCTGGAAGCGAGGGAGCGTGACGGCAGCGTCCGCCGACTGGCAGTCACCGGCATGGACGTCGCCGGCCTTATCGAGCGCATGCCCGAGGTCGGCGACGTCATGGTCCTCACCCGCAACGAATATTGCGTGCACGAGAAGACCGGAACCTTCGAGAACATGCGGTTCAGCACCCATATGGGCTCGGCCTTCGGCAGGGAAATCGACCTCCGGATGTTCCTCGGGCAGTGGAAGACCGGCTTCTACGTCACCGACGAGTCGCCGAAGCTCACACGCCACTCGCTGCAATTCTTCGACAAGACGGGCGCCGCCGCTTTCAAGATCTATGCGGTGGGCGGCACCGACATGGACGCGTTCGTCGCACTGGCGCGGGATTTCACGAACCTGACGCCTGAGCCGCTGCAGTTCGAGCGGCCCGAGGCGCCAAAGGCGGACCGTCCCGACGACCAGATCGATGTCGAGGATCTGCGCGGGCGCTGGAGCCGCCTCGGCAACGGGCACCAGTTCACCCGCATGCTGGCCGAGCTCGGCATCGGCCGCCATCAAGCCTTGCGGCTGGCGGGCCGCGATTTCGCCAATCCCGTTCCGCCCAGCGCCGTCGAGACCATGCTGCACAGGGTGGCCGAGAGCGGCTTGCCGATCATGTGCTTCGTGCGCGGCCCCGGCTGCATCCAGGTGCATTCCGGCTCGGTCCAGCGCATCAAGCGCGCCGCCGGCTGGCTGAACATCCTTGATCCGCGCTTCAACCTGCATCTGAAGGACGAGGCGATTGATGCCTGCTACGCGGTCTGCAAGACCTCGACCGAAAAGGGCCTGAACATCACCTCGCTCGACTGTTTCGCGGCCGACGGCACGGTGATCTGCCAGTTCTTCCCGGTCCGGGGAGAGGGCGAGGCGGAGCCTGAAGCCTGGCTCTCGCTGATCAACACCTTTGTCGAGGGAGTGGCGGCATGAGGTTTCTGACGGCGTTACTGCTCTCGGCCGTTCTGCTCGCATCCGGCGATGCCCGCGCGGCGGGGCCGCAGCGCATCGTCTCCGCCGGCGGCGACATCACCGAGATCATCTATCAGCTTGGTGCCGGCGACCGGGTGATCGGGCTCGACAGCACATCCAATTTCCCGGCCGACGCGTCCGAAAAGGCGCAGATCGGCTATATCCGGAACCTCGCAGCCGAAGGCATTCTCTCGCTGCAGCCCGATCTGCTGATCGCCGCGCATGATGCCGGCCCGCCGCCCGCGGTCGAGCAGCTCCGGGCCGCCGGTCTGCGGGTCGAGATCGCGCCGAAAGGCGATTCCGTGGCCGGGGTGCAGGAGAAGATCCGCTTCGTCGGCACGGTTCTGGAGCTGCCGGAACAGGCGGAAGCGCTCGCACTCAAACTCGAAGAGGACATGAAGGCCTCCCTCGAGATCGCCGAGGCAAACACGGAGCGTCCGCGCGTCATCTTCGTTCTGAACACGGCCGACGGGGCGCCGCTTGTCGGCGGCACGGAGACCTCCGCGGACGCCATCATCGCGCTGGCCGGAGGCGTGAACGCGGCCGCGGGTTTCGAGGGCTACAAGCCGATGTCCCAGGAAGCGATCATCACCGCCGCGCCCGATGTGCTGCTGATGATGAGCCAGACGGTGGACCGGCTCGGCAGTATCGACGTCATGCTCTCGCGTCCGGAGTTCCAGCTCACGCCGGCCGGCAGGAACCGGCGCCATGTCGCCATGGAAGGCATCCTGCTGTTCAGCTTCGGCCCGCGCCTGCCGCAAGCCGTCCGGGAACTGGCCACGGCATTGCAGCAGAAGGACGGCTGACGGGTGGCTGTGACGACGACCCTGCAGGGACGGGCGGCGGGCATTCTCGGACGCCGCCCGCTGTTCGGCGCCCTGGTGGCACTGCTTGTGCTGATGGCCTTTGCCGAAGTGGCTCTGGGCCCGGTGCGGCTCGGGCCGTCCGATCTGCTCAAAGTTCTGATCGGCGAGGGGGAGCGCGGCCCGACGGCAATCCTGCTGCAGATCCGGCTGCCCCGCATGGTGCTCGGCCTTGCCGTCGGCATCGGCCTGGCGCTGTCCGGCTGCGCCCTGCAGGGCGTGCTGCGCAATCCGCTGGCCGATCCCGGCCTGATCGGCGTCACGGCGGGGGCCGCGGTCGGCGCCGTCGGGGTCATTGTGCTCGGCAATTTCTTCGTCGGCGATCTGCCGGCCGTCGTGCGGCCCTATGCCCTGCCGCTCGGCGCCTTTATCGGCAGCACACTTGTCACCGGGTTCGTCTTCAGTTTCTCCAGCCGGGGCGGCGGCACCAATATCGCCATGCTGATCCTGGCCGGGGTGGCCGTGAACGCCATCGCCGGGGCGCTGATCGGCGCCATGGTCTTCATCAGCAACGATCAGCAGCTGCGGGACCTGACCTTCTGGTCGATGGGCTCCATCGCCTCGGGCAACTGGATGACGGTGACGGTGACCTCGGTGGTTGCCGTAGCCTCCGGGCTGTTCCTCGCCCGCATGGGCCGGATTCTCGATCTGTTCCAGCTTGGCGAGAGGGCGGCGTTTCATGCCGGGGTCGATATCGAGCGGGAAAAGCGCCGCATCGCGCTGCTGACCGCGCTTTCGGTCGGGGCCGTGACGGCGGCGGCCGGGCCGATCGGCTTCATCGGGCTGGTGGCGCCGCATATGGCCCGGCTGATTGTCGGCCCGGCGCACCGGCACGTGCTGCCGGCGGCCGCCCTGATCGGCGGCGCCCTCATTCTCGGCGCCGACCTGATGGTCCGGCTCGCCATACCGCCGACCGAGCCGCCCATCGGGCTCGCCACCAGCATGATCGGCGGCCCATTCTTCCTCTGGCTGCTGATGCGCCGGATGAGAAAGGCAGGCGGCAATGCTTGACGCCCGGGACATTACCGTCAGCTTCGGCAGGACCACTGTTCTGCGGGATGTCAGCCTGCAGGTGCGGCCGGGGGAACTGGTCGCTTTGTGCGGGCCGAACGGGGCCGGCAAATCGACCCTGCTCGCCGCCATGGCCGGAGACTTTCCGCCCGCGCGCGGCCAGATCTTCATCGACGGCGCCGTCATCAGCACCCTGGCGCCGGCCGAACTGGCCCGCCGCCGCGCGGTGCTCGAGCAATCGCCGTCGCTTTCCGCAGGGTTCAGCGTGGGGGAACTTTTGAGCCTGTCCATCCCGCGCACCGTGCCGCCGGACCGGGCCGCCGCGCTGATCGCGCAGAAACTGCATGCCGTCGGCCTCGCCGACCGGATCCACGACACGTGCCAGATCCTGTCCGGCGGCCAGCGCCACCGGGCCCATCTGGCCCGCGTGCTGGTGCAGCTCGCCGCCGCGGACACTCCCGGCACCGGCTACCTGATGCTGGACGAGCCGACCTCGAGCCTCGACATCGCCCACCAGATCACCACCATGCGCATTGCCCGCAGGGCGGCCCGCGAGGGGGCGGGGGTGCTGGTGGTGCTGCACGACCTGAACCTCGCCGCCGCCTTTGCCGACCGGGTGGCGCTGATGCATGCCGGACGCATGGTCGCGGAGGGCGCGGGCGCCGAGGTCTTCACAGCCGGCCGGCTGAGTGCCATCTATGAAACCGAGATAGCCGTGGAACATGCGGACAGCCGGACGCCGCGCATCCTCCCGGTCTACAGCCCGGACGCGCATGCAGGGCCGGACCTTTAGAAACCCTGAAACCAGAGAAACCAGGAGAGACAGAATGTATATCGCCATGAACCGCTTCAAGGTCACCAAGGGCGCGGAAGCGGATTTCGAGACCGTCTGGAAGACCCGGGAGTCCCAGCTCGACCAGGTGCCCGGCTTCGTCGAGTTCCGCCTGCTCAAGGGCCCCGAGGCCGAAGACCACACGCTCTATGCCTCGCACACGCTCTGGCAGGATCACGATGCCTTTGTTGCCTGGACGAAATCAGAGCATTTCCGCAAGGCCCACGCCAATGCCGGCAATGCCGACCGGAAACCGCTCTATCAGGGCCACCCGCAGTTCGAGGGGTTCGAGACGGTGCAGAAGCTCTGATCTGGTTGCGAGATGAAACGAACGCCGGTCCCGGATTGGGGCCGGCCCGTCCGGGCTCCCTCGCGCCGCAGCGCGGTGAAGCAAACACACACGGTGTCAGGACCGGTCACCGCGTGCCGGTCACTCGTCAACCCGGCGCGGAGCTGGGCCGGGCACAGTGTAAAAAACAATGACCGCGTCTCCGCGGCCCAGCTTTTCTGCAGGTAGGCCGCACTTCCCCGGCTGAACGCACGATGACGGGAGCGCATCAAATCCCCGGCGCCCCGCGCCTGAATGCAGCCGGCGTGCGTTTTCTTTCTATTTGCTCTTTTGTTCAAGTAATTAAATAAATATTGAAACAAATTCGATGTCTTGTTCACCGTTTCTCAAATCTTTAGTGCTTTTCTTCCTGTTGTGGGTGTTCTTGCAGGGGGGAAAGCAAAGGTTTTCGTTGAAATTCCTTTGAAAAACCTTCTAGATCGAAAAAAATCAGATCAAGTCTGTGGGGTTGGGGTACGTGAAGAATATCAATCTATCGACAAAAATTCCGGCGCTGGTCGGGATCGCTACCGCTTTGTCCATTCTGGTGGTCGCGTCCTTCAGCTATTTCCAGTCCGCGCACCAGTTGGAAAAGCGCGCGGTCGATCAGCTGGAGGCCCTGTCGGTGGCGCGCGTCCATGCCCTGAAGACCCTGCTGGACACCATCCGCGACGATATGCTGATCGTGGCCGAGAACAGCGGCACGGAGAAAGCGCTGAACGGTTTCAAGTTCGGTTTCCGGCTGTTCGCCCGGAAAGGCAACCCGACCGAGACGCTGCAGAAACTCTATATCGAGGACAATCCCAATCCGGACGGCAGCAAGCAGCTGCTGGATCTGGCGGAAGACGGCTCCGGATATTCCAAATATCACGGCGAGAACCACCCGTGGTTCCGCAAGCTGCAGGACAGCCGCGGCTATGCCGACGTGATGCTGATCGATTCCGACGGCAATATTGTTTACAGCGTTCTGAAGGCTGCGGATTACGCGACCAGCCTGGCCGAAGGCCCGGCGAAGGATACGGAGCTGGCAACGGTCTTTGCCCGGCTGGCGGAAGCCCCCGAGCCCGGGCAGGTCGTGATGACCGATTTCCATGGCTATGCGCCGCGCGGCGGTGCCCCGACCGCCTTTATCGCGACGCCGCTCTTCGTCCGCGGGGAGTTCTCCGGCGGTCTGGTGATCCATATCCCGGCCGAGATGATCGACCGACTGATGCGCGATACCTCCGGCATGGGTGAGACCGGCGAGACCATCCTGGTCGGCGCGGACAATCTCTTGCGCAGCAGTTCCCGTGTGTCCGGTACGGACGCCATCCTGACAGCCGAAGCCAATACCGATGCGGCCGGCAGGGCCCTGGCGGGCGAGGAAGGCATGGTGCAGGAAACCAATTATCTCGGCGAGCCGGTCTATGCCGTCTTCAAGCCCCTGGAATTCGAGGGCGTGCGCTGGGCGGTGCTCGGCGAGATGAGCGAGGCCGAAATCCTCGGCCCGGTGCAGGATATGCGCAACATCCTGGCCGCGGTCGGTGTGGTCATGTTCCTGCTGCTGGCCGGGATCGGCTACACCACGGCGCGCACGGCATTGCGGCCGGTGGTGCAGATGACCGGCGTCATGCGCTCGCTCTCCGAAGGCGATCTCAGCGTCGATATTCCGGGCACGGGGCGCGGCGACGAGATCGGGCAGATGGCCGAATCCGTCGAAGTCTTCCGCGCAAACATGATCAAGAACGAGGAAATGCAGGCCGAGCAGGAACGCTCCCGCGAGCGCCGCGAAGCCCGGGGCAAGCGCATCGAGGAGATCACCGAATCTTTCGACAATGCCGTGAGCGAAGCCCTGCGCAGCGTCGCCAGCGCGACCACCGAGCTCGACTCCACCGCGCAATCCATGGCCAACATTGCCGAGAATACCCAGACCCAGGCGGATTCGGTCGCGGCGGCGTCCGGCGAGGCCTCTTCCAACGTGGAGATGGTCGCGTCTGCGGCCGAGCAGCTGGCCTCCTCGATCCGGGAGATCGGTCAGCAGGTTGACGAATCCACGAGAATCAGTGCCGAAGCCTCGCAGCAGGCCGATCACACCCGCGAGTCCGTGGTCGGGCTGGATCAGGCGGCCCAGAAGGTGGGCGAGATTGTCGGGCTGATCAACGACATTGCCGAGCAGACCAACCTGCTGGCCCTGAACGCGACCATCGAGGCGGCGCGCGCCGGCGAGGCGGGCAAGGGTTTTGCCGTGGTGGCCAGTGAGGTGAAGAACCTGGCGACCCAGACGGCGAAGGCGACCGAGGAGATCACCGCGCAGATCTCCGCCATGCAATCCGAGACGACCAGCGCAGTGAGTGCGATCCGGACGATTTCGGAAACGGTGGCCCGGGTCAGCGAGATTGCCACCGGGATTGCGTCGGCTGTCGAGGAGCAGAACTCCGCGACCAGCGAAATCAGCCGCAATGTTCAGGAAGCGGCGCAGGGCACCCAGATGGTCTCCGCCAATATCGCCTCCATGACCGAAGGGGCGCAGGATACCGGCGCGGCGGCCAGCCAGGTACTGGAGACGGCGCGCGAGGTCGCCCTGCAGTCGAACACGCTGAACGACACCGTGCGCCGGTTCCTTGAAGATGTCCGCAACGCCTGACGGGGCTCAGGTGCTGCCTGCCGCGCCTATCTGGGTTCCAGCCGGACCCGGAACCAGCCAAGCAGGCGGCGCCACAGCTCGTCGCCGAGGACAGCGCCTTCGACACCGGAATCCAGGTTCGGGTTGTCGTTGATCTCGATCACGAAAACCCCGTTCGCGTTCTGCTTCAAATCAACCCCGTAGAGTCCGTCGCCCATCAGGGCGGCGGCCTTCACGGCGACATCGATGACCTCTGCCGGCGCCTGGTCAATCGGCATGGTCTCGAACCCGCCCTCGCGGACCTGGCCGTCCGGGCGGTGATGCACGATTTGCCAGTGCTTGCGGGCCATCAGGTACTTGCTGACGAAGAGCGGTTCGCCCGCCAGCACGCCGACGCGCCAGTCGAAATCCGTCGGCATGAATTCCTGCACCAGCAGCAGGTCCGTATCGCGGAACAGTTCGGTGCTGAGCGCCTTCAGCTGTGCCTCGTCCGTGACCTTGTGCACGCCCCGGCTGAAGGACCCGTCCGGGATCTTCACCACCATGGGAAAGTCGATGGCGCTGGTCGCCTTCGAGAGTTCGCTGGTGGGGGAGAGCACGATGGTCTTCGGGATCGGCAGCTTGGCGGCTTCCAGTTTCTCCTTCAGGAACACCTTGTTGGTGCAGCGGATCATCGACATGGTGTCGTCGATCACCGGCATGCCTTCCTGCTCCGCCCGCCGGGCGAACCGGAAGGTGTGGTCGTTGACCGAGGTGGTCTCCCGGATGAACAGGGCGTCGAACTCGGCCAGGCGCGGCAGGTCCTTTTTCTGGATCGGCTCGACCTGGATGCCCATTTTCTCCCCGACCGCCGCCATGCGTTTCAGGGATTTGAGCTGCGAGGGCGGCAGCGCTTCCTTCGGGTTATGCAGGACGGCAAGGCTCCAGCGCAGCGGGGTTTTGGATTTCGGGCCGGACCAGGCGCGCCGGCAATGGACGTCCATGGCCTCGATCAGGAAGGCCTTGTTGTCCGCATTGACCCGCTTCAGGGAGAGCGGTTTCAGATGCCGGATACGGGCCCAGTCGCCGGCATCCACTTTCACGGCGATGCCGGGGCAGCGATACCAGTCGAACAGCAGGCGGGCGAATTTCTCGTAGCCGGGCCGGGCCGGGCGGCCGAAGGCGACGATGAACTCGAAACCTTCCGCACCGGTGTCCCCGACGCGGGCGCGGTCCTTGTTCAGCGCCTCCTCAAGCTCGGGCAGGGCGGAGGCATAAAGGCTCTTGCGCGACAGCTCCAGCATGGTCTGGACGCTCGGCATGACCCGGTGTCCGCGCGCCTCGGCCAGCAGCGAGGCGTAATAGCCGGCGCTCTGGTAGGCGTAGCTGCGGGCCATGTTGATGACGATCGGGCGCGAGCGCTCGAACAGCGCCGGTGCGGCGAGATAATCCCGAACCGACATCACCTTGTGCAGCGTGTCTGTCTGGTCGATATCCTTCCGGCTTTCGGTCAGAACCAGCCAATCCGTCATTCCGCCTGTTCCTTTCGAACAATGACCGCGGCCCGCAACCGGCCGCGTCCCCAGCGGGCCATCCGCTCGAAGGCCTCCCTGGGGATGGGCAGGGCCGCGGCCGCGCTTTCGGTTTCCAAAGCATCTTTCTCGACCCACGGGTCGTGGATCAGGAAGCGTCCGTTTTCCTCGCCATAGACCAGCACCCAGTGCGGCGTCCGGCTGCCCAGCATCTGGTACAGGCTGACCAGCACGATCGCGTAGGCGCCCTCCTCGAGTGCGGCACTCAGGGCGTTATTGTCCAGCGGTTCGATATGAACCGCGATACCCAGTTCATCCGCCTCGCGCCGGTAGTCCTCCTGGATCAGGGTCAGCGCCTCGCGCTGGTCCTTGAGGCGGACACTGTCGATGAAGAGCGGCGGTTCCCGGTTGAGGAACACCTCGACCGACAGCCCCTTGCGGGCGAGAGCGACAGCCATGCCGACCGGCTCGCAGCCGCCATGCCCGCTCTGCATGAAGACCGTCGTGGATTCCCGCCACAGGCGGAACTCCTCGACCCGGCTGAAACCGACGGCCGGATCGAACGCTTTCAGGGCCATCATCATGCAGGCGGGCCCGCAGGTGAATTCGGAGGTTTGGGAGTAATAGGAGGGTGCATTCGCCGTCAGCACCGAGCGGACAAGCGGCTTCTCGAACCGCAGGGCGTCCGCGTGATCCTCGTAATAGTCGAGATATTTTCCGAACTGCCTGTATCCGAGACGGGTATAGAGGGCGATGGCCGCCGCATTGTCCGGCCGGACCTCGAGTCGGAGCGAGAGGCAGTCATGGTCGCGGGCGATGTCCTCGCCGGCGCCCATCAGCGCTGCCGCAAGGCCGCCGCCGCGTGCCGAGGGGGCGAGGGCAATGGAGTACAGCCGGGCCAGCGCCGTGCCCCGCCGGTACAGGATTAGCACATAGCCGTTGATACCGGCCTCGCCCTCGGACACCAGCAGCGTGCTGCGGCCGTGGCGGATGAAGTCGCGGAAGCTGCGGCGGCTGAGCCGGTCGCTGTCAAAACAGGCGTTTTCGATGTCGACAAGGGCATCAAGGTCGGCCAGAGAGGATTCACGAATCCGGATGTCCGCCCGGGTCCTGGACGGATCGGTCATGTCCTGCCTCTCACCCATTGACGAGATCACTCAGCCACACTCCTGCAATGTCATTGATTGGGGAATGCAGGGTCGGGCCGAGCCCCCGCCGTCTCCCGTTTTCCGTGCTGGAGAGTAGCGATTGTCATGGGCGCTGTCTTGCTTATCCGTATGGCGCGGCCCGCAAAAAACAGGGCTCAGCATTGCATGATTGGCAGACGCTTGCCGCAGCCGGTTGCGCCCATCAGAATGCTTTTCCGACCGATGAAGGAAACGGATCATGGACGTCTCATCTCTTCTGGTTTTCGCTGTCGCCCTAGCGCTTGCCGCAGGCTCACCGGGGCCGAGTCTGGCTGCGCTGGTGGCCCAGGTGCTGGCGCGCGGCTGGCAGGCCGTGATGCCCTTCCTGGTGGCGATGTGGCTGGGCGAGCTTGTCTGGCTGACCATGGCGGTGGTCGGGCTGGCCGCGGTCGCCGAGGTCTTCCACACAGCCTTCCTCGTGATCAAGTGGCTTGGTGTCGGCTATCTCGCCTTCCTGGCCTGGAAGATGTGGACCGCGCCCGTGGAGACGGATGGCGGGCGCCTGCCGGAGCCGCGCAGCGGTCTGAAGATGTTTCTCTCCGGCATGTCGGTCACCCTCGGCAATCCGAAGATCATGCTGTTCTATCTCGCCCTGCTGCCCACCCTGATCGATCTCGGCTCCGTCTCCTTTGCCGACTGGGCGTCGATCTCGGTCACGCTGGTCTGCGTGCTGGCGGCGATCGATCTGATTTATGTGGTGATGGCGGCGGGCGCCCGGACCCTGATGCGGAGCCCGCGCGCGGTGCGCATCGCAAACCGCACCAGTGCGACGGTGATGGGCGGGGCCGCGATCGCCATTGCCGTTCGGCAGTAGCACCGGGATAGCGCTGCTTCAGACGGCCGGCTTGTCCTGTCCGGTGGACGGGTCTTTGCCCGCATTTCCGTCGGCCGGGGGCAGCGGATCCACGGTGGAAAGCGTCTGTGCCAGCACCACGGCGTCGCTGAAGGGAATGTGTTCCTCCAGAGGCGCCGGGCTGCGGACCCGCATGCGGTAGGCGCAGAAGCCGGCGGCAAGGATGTGGATGGCCGCGGTATAGGCGAACAGATACTTGATTCCGACCAGATCGATCAGCGCCGACGCTGTCAGCGGTCCGGCGATGGCGCCGACAGCGAAAACCAGCAGCAGCCCGCTTGCCGCCTCGACATAGTCGGACGGCTCGGTGATGAAGTCGTTCAGGTGGGCGACGCTGAGGGAATAGACCGGGAAGGCGAAGACTCCGAAGCAGAACCCGAAGATATAGAGGCCGTAAGGCACCTGGTTCGCGAACAGCACCATGCAGATGGCGGACGCCGCCGCGCCGAGGCAGGCGCCGATGATCACCTTACGCCGGTCCATCCGGTCGGACAGGCTGCCGATCGGCCACTGGCCGATCGCTCCGGCAATCACCACGATGCTCATGAACCAGGCGACATTGGACACCGAGGCCGTACCCATCGAGGTCAGGGCGTAAACCGGGGCGAGGGTCCAGAAGGCGCCGTTGGCGAGGCCGACCGCGACGCAGCCGACAACGCCGACCGGGGAAATCCGGAACAGCCGTTTCAGCCGCAGCTGCACCATGTCGAGCGGCGCCGGCTGTTCGATCCGGGTCAGCGCGATCGGAACCGCGGCGATGGAGACCAGGATCGAGGCGAAGGCAAACAGCGGAAAACTGGCGGGATCGGCTGTCATCAGCAGCATCTGGCCGGCCGTGATCACGGTCAGATTGATGATGGTGTAGACGGAGAAGACCAGACCCCGTGTCTCGTTCGTCGATTTTTCGTTCAGCCAGCTCTCGATCACCATGTAGAGCACGGCGAAGCAGAAACCGGTCGTTGCCCGCAGCAGCCACCAGACGACCGGCTCCACAATCAGCGCATGGATCAGCACGACAGAGGAGGCGACGGCGACCATGCCGGCGAAGGTGCGGATATGCCCGGCGACCCGGATCACCCGCGGGCCGTATACACACCCAGCCAGGAAACCCAGGAAATAGGCCGAGCCCAGGATACCGATATCGAACGAGCCGAAGGATTCCATCCCGGCGCGGACCGGCAGCAGGGTGCCCTGCAGGCCGTTCCCCATCAGGAGAATCGCGACGCTGAGAAGCAGCGGAAAGAAAGGGGATATAGAGGCCATCGGGGCGGGACTATAGGCGGGAGGCGGCGTCAACTCAAGGCCGGCCTGCGAGAGGACAGAGCGGCAAGACCCGGAACGATTCGCGGGCGGATCAGCGCAGAAGTTTTCAGTTTATCGAAAAAGTGATACAAAAAAGTGCATATGGGAACACTCACCATCTGCTGACATACAGGAAGTGAGGCGCGCTTGTGGGTATCAGCGATATCAGTGGCCTGAAGCTCAGCAGTCTCCTCGAACACGCGCATATCGGCGTCGTTATACACAAATTCGACACATCCATCGTCTATGCAAATCCGACGGCTTTGCGGCTTCTGGGCCTCGAATACGATCAGATCCTGGGGCGGGACGCCGAAGATCCCGGCTGGTATTTCATTGACGAGTTTTCAAACAAGCTTCCCCCCTGCGCATACCCGGTCAACAAGGTGAGCAGCGCAAGCCAGCCTCTTTTCAACGAGATTATCGGCCGCTTCGACATCAAGACCCAGGAGGTTGTCTGGTACCTCGTCAATGCCTATCCGGAGACCGAGAACGAGAGTCGCTTTATCGTCGTCACGTTCAACGAGATTTCCGATCAAAGACATCTCTTCTCTTATCGTGACATTGTCGAGAACACGCAGGATGTCATCATCGTCACCTCCGCAGAACAGGTGGCCGAGCCGTTCGGCCCGCAAATCGTCTTTGTCAATCGGGCATTCGAGGAGCTCACCGGCTACAGCGCTGCTGAAGCCATAGGGGAAACGCCCCGTATCCTGCAGGGAAAAGGGACCGACCGGGCCAGTCTCGATAGAATCCGCGATGCCCTGGTCCGGCGCGTTGCGATCCGTGAAACGGTCCTGAATTATTCAAAGTCCGGCAAGCCGTACTGGCTCGACCTGGAGATTTTCCCTCTCCGCAACCGGTTCGGGAAGGTCACGCATTTCGCGGCCATCGAGCGCGACGTGACCGAGAAGACGTTCCACGCCGACCAGCTGGAAAAGCGGAACGAAGACCTGAAGGCGCTGAAAGCCAGCCTGGAGCTATTGGTCGAGGAGCGAACGAAGGAGCTGCGGTCCGCCAATTTCGAGCTTCACAAGATGGCGCATTACGACGACCTGACCGGCATTCCGAACCGCCGCAGTTTCATGGACCAGGCCAAAAAGATGCGTAGTCTTGCCCGCCGGCATGGCTTCACATTTGTCGTCGGGGTACTCGACCTGGATCACTTCAAGAAGGTCAATGACACGTTCGGGCATGATGCCGGCGATGCCGTCCTCAAGATGATTGCCGACATCCTCAAGGCCGAGTTTCGGGATGAGGACGTGTTCGGCCGGGTCGGTGGCGAGGAATTTGCCTTTGCCCTGCTTCTCAAAGAGGCAGCTTCGGTTGAGAATGCGGCCAGGCGGGTCCTGAAAGCGATCGCGGCGCGCTCTTTTTCGGTGAAAGACGACGAATTGCGGATAACCGCCAGCATCGGACTCTGCCTTGTCGACGGCCTGGACGCTGCCAGTCTGGATCGGTGTCTGAAAGTCGCTGACGAAGCGCTCTATACGGCCAAAGACGACGGTCGAAACCGGATTGTCTCGCAAACGCTATGAGGCCCTCTCCGGGCCGGTTACGATACAGTAGAGACGTGGCGAGAGAATAGTATTCGGACGGAAGAAATCAGATCTACAACGTCTTCATAGTGCATTTTCGAAAATAAAACGTTGCCCGCCTTAAGTCGAGGAGGTTTTGGTCGACGCGATGGGCATTTTTTGTCGCCGTATACTGTGTGAAATGGGAGGCATACTTTCTGGCCCAGAAAAATCATGGAAAATGACAGGTGAATTGCAATTCTGACGGTCAGGTTAAGTGGTTGTTTACCTTGTGTGTCGTTAGCTGAGGCCGCACGATCTGTTTCAGGTGAAATCAGGGAGTGCCAGCGTTCGGGGCGAATATTCTTAGCCAAAACCATGGTTTGAGGAAGTTGGGGGGAACGGTCGGAGGGAGAATATACGGGGTTGTGGTGACAGGCCTGTATCCTGACGACCGTCCAGTAAGGTCAGTCAATGATGCGTTACTATATTGCGGTAGCCAGTCTGTTCGCAGCTGCCTCCGTACTGGGAATATCTCCGGCCCATGCTTCCGCTAGAGCGCTCGATTATACAGAGCTTTCCCTTGAGCAACTGATGCAGGTCGAGATTACCTCCGTTGCGAAACGTCCCGCCTCCGTCCTTGATTCGCCGGCCGCGGTCTATGTCCTTACAAATGAGGACATCCGGCGATCGGGAGCACGATCCATTCCCGAGGCGTTACGCTTTGTGCCCGGGTTGAATGTTGCGCGAACGAGTTCAAGTGGCTGGGCAATCTCGGCACGTGGCGACAACAGTTCGTTCGCCAACAAACTCCAGGTCATGATTGACGGACGCTCGATCTACACACCGCTCTTCTCCGGTGTGTTCTGGGACCGGCACGACACCCTGCTTGAAGACATCGAGCGTATAGAGATTATTCGCGGGCCGGGTGCATCGCTTTGGGGAGCGAATGCGGTGAACGGCGTCATCAATGTCATCACCAAGAATGCCAAAGACACGCAGGGAACCTATCTGTCCGCTGGCTACGGAACCGGCGACGAAGTCCAGGGCAGTGCACGATACGGCGGTACGGCCGGCAGGAACGGGCATTACCGCGTGTATGGCAAGGCCTTGTATGAAGGCGCAGAGCAGGCGATTGACGGCGGTGACGGGGCGGACGACTGGCTCTCGGCGCGTGGCGGCTTTCGTGTCGATGCGACCGGTCCGGAAGGAGATGTCTGGCAGCTGCAGGGGGCAAGTTTCGGCAGTGAAGTCGGCAGCGCCGGCATTTTGCCGTCCCTCTCGGCACCCTATAGCTCAACACAGGAGCTGGAGACTGATGTTTACGGCCAGTATGCGCTCGCTTCCTGGTCGCGCGAGCTTTCAGAGACAAACAAGATCGAGGTTCGGGGCTATGTGCAGCGCACCACGTTCGAGGATGACCGGCTCCGTGAAGAGCGCAACATCATTGATCTGGAAGCGGATCAAAATCTGACTGTCGCGGACAGGCACCAGATCGTCTGGGGGATCGGCGCTCGCTATAGCAATGACAATATCCGAGAGACGGACATATACCGTTTCGGCGACGCGGATGACAGCCAGTATCTGGTCAACGGCTTCTTCCAGGACACGATGAGTTTCTAGGGTGACGCGGTTGATGTCACCGTCGGCAGCAAATTTGAATACAATAGTTATACGGGGATGGAGGTTCAGCCAAGCGCGCGCGCTCTCTGGCATGTAAATGACGAACACACCGTATGGGGCGCCGTTTCCCGTGCAGTGAGAATACCGTCGCGCGCGGAGGATGACGTCGATTTGCTGCTTGCCGCAATTCCGCCTTCAGGCAGTTTCCCTTTGCTTACCGAGTCCAGGCTGGTTGGAAACACAGCGCTCAGGGCCGAGGAACTCCTCGCTTTCGAGGCGGGACACCGCTGGCAATACAGCGACAGTCTCTCTTTTGACCTTGCCGCCTTCTACAATATGTATGACCACCGGGTATCGGCCGAAACGGGCCAGAGCTATACCGTCAGTCGCAATGGCGTGAACAGTCTGGTGGTTCCAATTATCATCAATAACAACGGCGAAGCAGATACTTACGGTTTCGAGCTTCTCGCAAACTGGCGCCCGATGGACAGCCTGCGACTGCAGGCGTGGTATGCCGCGCTTGAGCATTCCGAGGATACCGCCGGTGATCCGCAGCATCAGGCATCGCTGCGAATCTCCTACGACATCTCCGATTCTGTGATCATCGATGGTTTCGGGCGCCATGTGAGTGAGCTGGGCGACGGTGCCGTGAGTTCCTACACGGAAGCCGGCGCGCGTCTCGCGTGGTTCCCGTCCCCAGGTCTTGAACTTGCCCTAGTCGGCCAGAACCTTCTGCGGAACGACCATCTCGAATTCAGCTCCGATACCCTGACAGGCACTCAATCCACACGAATAGAACAATCTATCTACGGTTCCGTGACGCTGAGGTTTTGATGCTGCCACACCGTACATTCCTCGATGTGAGAACGGCTTCGCGCTTTTTTTGCGCGTTTCTGGTCGTGCTCCTCGGTGTCAGCGCGACTGCCGTGGCGACAACGAAAGACAGTGTCCAGATTGATGCGGTCAAGGCGGCTTTCGTCTTCAATTTCGCGAAATTCACAATGTGGCCCGAGCACCGTCTGCAGGATGCCGAAGCCGCGATCGTCTTCTGTCTGCACCGGGAGGATCTCGACCATCGGGCCGCTAAAGACCTGGAACGTCAAAAAATAGACAAACGTTCCGTCACAGTCCGGATTCTTGAAACGGAATCCGATATCAGGGGCTGCCACCTGCTATTCCTGAGTCTCAGCTTATCAAGAGCCGAGACCGGCACTCTGGTGGAGCAATCGAAGCAGGAAAATGTGCTCCTGATATCCGACATGCCGGGATTCGCCGAGCGCGGCGGGCATATCGCCCTTGTCACTGAAAAAAACCGGTTCCGTTTCAAGATCAACCTTGAATCCACTATCGACTGCGGGCTGAAACTCAGCTCGAAACTTCTGCAGTTGGCGGACATCGTCACGACGAGCGAGCCATGAGAAGAACCCTGCTCAACTGGTTCGGCGATCTCTCGCTCCGGGCGAAATTCACGACCGTCACAACCTTCGTCGGACTGACCGCGACTCTCTTTGCGACGGCAGCCTTTCTCTTCTATGCAAACACCGCCAGCCGGGATGCCCTCGTCCGGGAGATGACCGCGCTCGGGCGGATCACCGCGGAGAACATGGGCGCGGCTCTGGTCTTCCAAGATCCGGGTGCGGCAGCCCAGGTGCTAGCGGCACTCAAAGCCCGCCCGGAAATTCACGGTGTGCGGGTGCATCGCCAGGACGGAACATCTTTCTCGGAATTCGGGATACCGCTTGGTGATGATCTGCTGGCCAGCCTGCCGGCAATTGGTGATCACGCATTTCTGGATGATTATCTGGTGATCGTCGAACCGGTCATGCTGAGCGGAGATCTGGTCGGAACCGTCGAACTGGTCGCGGGACTGGATGAGCTGCGCGGCGCACGGAACGCGCTGCTTGGAATTGCCGGCGTGATCACGATCATTTCGGCGCTGATTGCGCTCGGCTTGTCCGCCGCGTTGCAGCGTCTGCTGGTGAGGCCGATTACGCATCTCGCGGAGGTCATGAGCCATATCAAAACGGAGCGTGCCTACGGCCAGCGCGCTGTCCGTGAAACCAATGACGAGTTGGGAGAGTTGATTTCGGGCTTCAACGACATGCTCGCGCGGGTCGAAACCCAGCACAAGGAGCTGTCCGTCTACAGGGCTCACCTGAAACAGCTGGTGCACGAACGGACGGAGCAACTGGAAGACACAAACACGGCGTTGCAGGGAACGGTGGATGCCTTGCGGCAGTCGCGTGATGAGCTCGAAGCGGCGAACCAAGAAAAGACGACTTTCATGGCCAACATGAGCCACGAATTGCGGACGCCCCTGAATGCCATCATCGGGTTTTCCGAGGTCATGTCCCAGAAGATATTCGGCCCTCTCGGGAGCGAGCGCTACGAGATCTATTCACACGACATCACCAATAGTGGCAGGCACCTCCTCGGCATCATCAACCAAATCCTTGATATGACGAAGCTTGAGGCGGGCAAGATGGATATCGAGTGTGAGCCGGCCGCGCTCAAGGAGATACTCGATCAGGCCCTGATGATCGCCGGTCCCATGCTCCACGAGAAGAACATTTCGCTTGTCATGAATTATCCTTCGGACCCGTTGCCGCTTCTTGATTGCGATCCGGTGCGGGTCAGGCAGGTGATCATCAATCTGCTTTCCAATGCAGCAAAGTTTACCGAGGGGGACGGGCGTGTCAGCGTGTCGGTCGAACTGCTGGATGACCTGTTCATCCGGATAGCAGACACCGGAATCGGCATTGCCGAGGAAAATCTTGAACGCGTGCTGACACCGTTTTCGCAGGTTGAGAAGGCCTATGCACGTGAGCACCATGGAGCCGGTCTGGGGCTGTCGCTGAGCAAGGGATTGGTGGAACAGCATGGCGGTACGCTGTCGATCAGCAGCACGCAAGGCATCGGGACGACGGTAACCATCAATTTCCCCCGCACCAGACTCCTGCCGAAGGATGTCAGCGGCAATCCCGAAGACACGAGGAAACGGGCCTGCTGAGGGCCCGTTTCCTTGTCTTCATGCGGCGACGATATTGTGCGCCGGGCCGTAGGGAAAGCCGGTGATGTTTTCCGCACCATCCTCGCCGATCACCAGAATGTCGTGCTCCCGGTACCCGCCGGCGCCGGGTGTGCCTTCCGGCACCCACAGCATCGGTTCCATGGAGACCACCATGCCGGGCTGCAGCACCGTCTCGATATCCTCGCGCAGCTCCAGCCCGGCCTCGCGGCCGTAATAGTGCGACAGGATCCCGAAGGAATGCCCGTAGCCGAAGGAGCGGTAGTCGAGCAGGCCTTCCTCGTGGAAGAAGCTGTTGATCCCGGCACAGATCTCGTCGCAGCGGGCGCCGGGCTTGATCAGCGAGAGACCCAGTTCATGCGCCGCCACATTGGCTTCCCAGAGCCGGCGGGTTTCCGTGTCGGGCTCGCCCAGCGTCAGGGTGCGTTCCAGCGCGGTGTAATAGCCGGAAATCATCGGGAAGGTGTTGAGGCTGAGCAGGTCGCCCGCTTCCAGCGTGCGCATGGTCACCGGGTTGTGGGCGCCGTCCGTGTTCAGCCCGGCCTGGAACCAGACCCATGTGTCCCGCATCTCGTTGTCCGGAAAGGCCTCCGCGATGGCCAGTTCCATGGCGTCCCGCCCGGCCATGGCGACGTCGATTTCCCGTGTGCCCGGACGGATCGCATCCCGGATCGCGGCACCGCCGATATCGGCGATACGCGCGCCTTCGCGGATCAGCGCGATCTCCTCCGCCGACTTCACCATGCGCTGGCGCATGGCCGCGGGGGCAATGTCGACGGTCTGTCTGATGCCGGCGACCCCTTCCAGCGCCGCGCGCGCCTGCAGGGTGAGGTGGTCGCCCTCGATGCCGATCCGGTCAGCCTTGCCGACCAGTTCGCGGACCGCGCGCCAGAAATTGTCCCGCTGCCAGTCGGTGTAGATGACGTTGTCGGCGACGCTGCGGCGCCAGGGCTGGCCGCCGTCGATATTGGCGGAGACGGTGGTGCAGGCATCCGCAGTGACGACGCAGCCGAAGGGCCGGCCGAAGCTGCAATAGAGGAAGCCGGAATAATAGGCGATGTTGTGCATCGAGGTGAACAGCACGGCGGGCAGGCCGTGCTCGGCCATGATCACGCGCAGGTCGCGGAGCCGGCGCTCATATTCCGCCGTCGAAAAGGGCAGGGGCGCCTTCTCTCCGTTATGCCGGGTGAAATGGGTGGGGCGTTGTTGTGGCGTCAG
The DNA here is from genome assembly GCF_040217065.1 of Nisaea sp. Taxonomy (GTDB): domain Bacteria; phylum Pseudomonadota; class Alphaproteobacteria; order Thalassobaculales; family Thalassobaculaceae; genus Nisaea. Next base: position 428,314 of record NZ_JAVJNX010000011.1, on the reverse strand, counting down.
CATCCTGATCTCCTGTCCGACGGACGCGGGCGCGCCCGGTAATCCATCCGGGCGTGCAGGATGCTGGATCACCCCCGATTTCTCCCGGGGGCCGCATGCGTGAACCAGGTTCGCGGCGACGCCATCGCCGCGCATGCGGGGGGAGAGTAGTTCCGGCAATCCGCTTTGGTCAACGGTAAGTATCGCGACGTCGTATGCGGGCTTCCTCGTTTATGTCGCGGGCCTGTTGAAAGGCTTCACGTCGTCGCCATTCAGTCTCGCTTCCCGGGGTGAAAGTTAGATCAAGGCGATCAGCCAGGGCCTTGCTCCATGGCAGAATCGCTGGGTCATGCTTCAAGTTCATCCCGGCTTCACGAATAAAGGCGATGTTGTCGCCGTAGTGCTCATCATTGTCGGCGCGCGGACGGTCGAGCTTGGCACGGAACTCTGAGAGCGATTTTGACCAGTAATGGTTGACCCGAAGGACACTTGTTTCGAGCCGTTCGTTGAAGGCGTTCAGAGTCGAATCTTCGAGTGGCTGTCCGCTGGGACCAACGGCGCGTGCATCGTTTCTGTAGAGGAAGCTGTGTGGTGAGATCATCCGCTCTACCTCGTTTGGCTGCACGATGCTCTTGATATGGGCGTTGTAGGGGTAATAGCTCGTAACCTTGTCTGTCGGATGCCCTTCCTTCAGGAAGGCAGGTTCGTTAGTGCGGAAGTCCATTGCGCCACAGAGTTGATAGCTTGTTGTCACCAATGGGCCGGGAGCTTGCTCGAAACCTGATGATCCGTAGCAAACCCAGTTGATTCCAAGTCCGGGAAAGCGCTCATACCGCGGCATGATTTCGGCCAGGGTTTCGGTCCGAGCGCGGGCGAAGGCAATTCGTCGATGTCGAAGAAACCGATCCAATGAGCCTCTTTGCGGCGCATGCGGATGCAATGGCTGTAGGCATGTGCCTGGCGTCGGCTCGCCCACCGGACCGGTTCCAGTGTGACCATGCCGCGCGCAACCCATGGCGCGAGAACTTTTTCGGGGTGGTCGGTGCTCTGATCGTCATAGAGGTAGAAATGCTCAACCCCTTGAAGCTCGTAGTGGGTCAACCATTCTGCCAGATAGCGAGCTTCGTCCCGGAAGATTGCACAGACTGCAAGGTAGTGCATGGCGTGGTTTTTCTCCCAACCTCAATGCCCACGCGATATCGCTGAAAGTGTCTCTGAACGTTGATTGAACATAGTACCGCTCCTCGCTGCCCTCTCCAATGGACTGATTTCAGCGGAGTGTGGTCTGCATTTGTCTGACCGAAAACTCATGCCAGGCGGAGATTGGTGGTTTCTCGGTTTCGTGACGCGACAGCTGAGCAGTGGTGATGAAATATGCTTGCCCGCCTCTTAAACGCATATCAATATGTCATTCAGCGTTTGGGAGATTTCATGGCGGACCGGGTGGTCAATATCAGTGCGCAGGGGGCGAGCGGGGCATTGCGGATGCCGCTCTACCACCAGATCTTCCTGATCCTGCGGCAGCAGATCATGGATGGCCTGCACGAATATGACGCGCTGATCCAGGGCGAGCAGGAGCTTGCCGAGACCTATGACGTCTCCCGCATCACCGCCAAGCGGGCGCTGGACGAGCTGGCCGCAGAAGGCCTCGTGGTCCGGGAGCGCGGCCGGGGAACGAGAGTGCGCTACCGGCCGAAGGCCCGGGCCTACAAGGCCTCGATGGACGGGTTGCTGGAAAACCTCATCGCCATGGGGCTGGAGACGGAAGTGCAGCTTCTGTCCTTCGGTTATGTCCCGGCGGCGGAAGAGGTGGCGGCGGCCCTGTCCTGCCCGATCGGCCAGGAAGTGCAGCGCTCGGTCCGGGTGCGCAGCGTCGAGGGCCAGCCCTTTTCCTTTCTCACCACATTCGTTCCGGCCGATATCGGCCGCCGCTACGGCGCCGAGGATCTGGCGAACAAACCGCTGCTGGCGCTGCTGGAGCGCGGCGGCATTCAGGTGGATGCCGCCAGCCAGGCTATCTCCGCCACCCTCGCCGATGCCGAGGTGGCGGGACATCTAAGCATCGAGGCGGGTTCTGCCCTGCTGAAGATCAACCGCATCGTGCGCGACCGGGACGGGCGTCCGGTCGAGTACATCACCGCCCTCTATCGCCCGGATCAATACCAGTACCGGATGGTGCTCTCGCGGGTTCAGGGCGAGACGCACAATACCTGGACAGCGAGCCAGGACGCGGCAACGACCGCGGCGGAATGAACCAACAAAACAGACGAGCAGTCAAAAACAGACGAGCAGTCAAAACAGGGGAATGGCTATGAAAAAGACCTACACATTCAATCATCTCTCGCGCCGCCAGGTGCTGGCCGGTGTTGCTGCAGGCGGCGCCGTTGCCGCTGCCGGAACGCTCGGCATGCCGCATATCGCCCGGGCCGCCGACGCGGTGAAGATCGGAATCGTGCATCCGGTGACCGGCTTCCTGCAGTTCTCCGGCACCCAGTGCCGCTTCGGCGCGCTGGCCGCGGTCGAGGAAGTGAACGAGGCCGGCGGCATCAAGGCGCTCGGCGGTGCGATGCTTGATGCAATCCTGGGCGATGCCCAGTCGAAAGCCGAAATCGGCGCGGCCGAGGTCGAGAAGTTCAACGAGGCCGGCGTCTCCGCAGTCGTTGGCGCCTATGCCTCCGGTATCTGCCTCGCCACCACCCAGACGGCCGCGAAATACGGCATCCCGCATGTCGTCGATGTCGGGGTGAGCGACAAGATCGTCACCCGCGGCCTGGAAAACACCTTCCGCTTCGGCCCGGGCTTCGGCACCATCACCAAGGAGGGTGTCGATCACCTGATCGCCATCAACAAGGATGCCGGCAGCCCGACCAAATCCGTCGTCATCGTGCATGAGAACACGACCGCCTTCGGCAGCGGCATGGCCGGCCTCCTGGAGAAGAACCTGACCCCGGCCGGTTTCGAGGTGAAGGAAATCCTGCCGCACCCGACCGGCAACAAGGACTTCAACAACATCGCCCTGAAGATCAAGGAACTGAACCCGGATCTGGTCATCCCGTCGCACTATTACGGCGACGGCGTGCTGTTCCTGCGCACCCTGCAGCGTCAGCGGGTGAAGCCGAAGGCGATCTATTCCGTGCTCGGCGGCGCCTCCTCGCAGTACCGTTTCGTGAACGAGTTCCCGGATGCGGCCGACTTTGTGATGGACTGCAATCACTGGTTCGATCCGCGCAAGGAAGCGGCTCTGGCCCTGCGCCAGAAGACCGAGGCGGCGGGCCTGTCCTATTCCTACGAGGTCTTCCTGGCCTACGAGGCGGTGATGTTCGCGGTGGACGCGATGGAGCGGGCCGGTTCCGCCGATCGCGGCAAGATCACCGAGGCGATGGCCTCCAGCACCTGGTCCGGCCATTTCATGCCCTACGGCCCGACCAAGATGGTCAACGGCCAGAACCAGGGCGCACAGGCCATGGTCATGCAGGTGCTGGACAAGGAAATCGAGGTTGTCGCACCGAAGGAATTCGCGACCAAGGCCGCGGTGTTCCCGCGCCCGGCCTGAGGCTCGACCTGACTTGAACTGGCGGCGGGAGCGTTTAGCGCTCCCGCCGTGCCACGCGGCCCGAACGCGATAGTTTTTCATGGATTTTCTCGGCCTCAACCTGCCGTCCTACTCGCTCGAGACGGTCTTCGGCTCCGCCATCAGCGGCGTTTTCCTCGGTGCGATCTATGCCCTGGTCGCGCTCGGGCTGACGCTGATCTACGGCGTCCTGCACATCATCAATTTCGCCCATGGCACGCTGCTGATGCTGTCCATGTATGCGGTCTTCTTCCTGTGGAGCCTGTTCGGGATCGATCCCTACCTCGCCATGCTGATCGTGGTGCCGGGGGGGTATCTCTTCGGCTACGTCCTGCAGCGCAGCGTGATCGGCCGGACCAATCACGGACGGGACGAGATCATCCTGCTGGCCACCCTCGGGGTTTCCATCGTGCTGGAGAATGTCGCCCTGTTCGCCTTCTCGGCGAACGAGCGGAACGTGCAGGTGCCCTATGATTTCGACGGCATCGACCTCGGGGTCGTCTATGTCGTCTGGCCGCAGATCGCGGCGCTCGTCGGCTCGCTGGTGATCACCGCCGCGCTCTGGGGCTTCATGCGCTTCACCGATACCGGCAAGGCCATCCGCGCCGTCGCCAAGGAACGGCACGGCGCCCGCCTGATGGGCATCAATGTCGAGCATATCTTCGCCGTCAGCTTCGGCATCGGCACGGCCTGCGTCGCCGCGGCCGCCAGCCTGCTGGCGCCGACCTATGCGGTGTTCCCGCAGGTCGGCTATCTGTTCGTGCTGATCGCCTTCACCGTCGTCGTGCTCGGCGGCATGGGCAGCTTCGTCGGCGCTCTTGTCGGCGGCCTGATCATCGGCGTGACGGAGCAGATCGGCCGGCTCTATCTTGGCGAGAGCCTGGGGCTGATCACCATCTCGGCGATCTTCATCCTGATCCTGCTGCTCCGACCCACCGGCCTGTTCGGACAGAAGTCATGAGGGCCGCGATGATGGATAGCGGGAACATGCAACGGATCGGCTGGGTCGTGCTGATCGGCGCCCTGCTGGCGGCGCCCTTCGCCATCAGCTCCGGGCGCTGGATGGATTTCATCGAGATCACCCTGTTCGCCGCGTTGCTGGGACAGGGCTGGAACATTCTCGGCGGTTATGGCGGGCAGTATTCCTTCGGCCACGCCCTGTTCTTCGGTACGGCGGCCTATCTGCAGGCCCTGCTGCAATACAAGCTCGGCTGGAGTCCGTGGCTGACCCTGTGGATCGCCATCGGCGGCTCGGTCGCGGTCGGCGCCTTTGTCGGCTTTCTCAGCTTCCGCTATGGCCTGCGCGGTTCCTACTTCGCGCTGGTCACGCTGGCCTTCGCAGAGGCGTTCCACGTACTGTCCCGCTCGCTGGTGACGGTCACCGAGGGCGGGCGCGGCGTGCAGCTGCCGCTGAACCAGGACCCGGAGCAGGCACTGGCCACCTTCCAGTTCACCTTCGCCGGGCCGTTCCTGTCGGAAGCCGGGTACTACTACACAATCCTGGCCTTCCTGCTGATAGGCTTCGCCGTGACCGGCTGGCTGAACCATTCCCGTTTCGGCGCGCAGCTCCAGGCCGTGCGCGAGGACGAGGATGCGGCCTCGGCGCTTGGCATCGATCCCTTCCGGGTGAAGATGGGCGCGATCTGCCTGTCCGCCGCGGTCACCTCGCTCGCCGGGATCTATTACGTGCAGAAATTCCTGTTTGTCGATCCGGGCATCGCCTACGGACCGGGCAAGTCGGTCGAGGCGCTGTTCGCGGCCATCATCGGCGGCGTCGGCACCGTGCTCGGCCCGCTGCTCGGCTCCGCCTTCATCCATCTTGTCGGCGAGTTCGCCAAGGAGACCATCGGCGCCATGCTGGGGGACCGGCCGGGCGTCGATCTGATCCTGTTTGGCATCATCCTTGTCCTGATACTGGCCTATATGCCGCGCGGGCTTGTCGGGTTGCTGGAGGTGCTCTGGCGGAAATTCATGGCAAAGCGGGGAGGCGGCAATGCTTGAGGTTTCCTCCCTGACCAAGCGCTTCGGCGGCCTCGTCGCCGTCAACGGCGCCAGCCTGACCGTGGCCGAGGGCGAGATCGTCTCCCTGATCGGCCCGAACGGGGCGGGCAAGACCACGCTGTTCGCCTGCATCGCCGGCTTCCTGAAGCCGAACGAGGGCAGCGTAGTGCTCGACGGGCGGAACATCACAGGGCGCAAGCCGCACGAGATCTGCCGGCGCGGCATGGTCCGCACCTTCCAGGTTGTGAAGCCCTTCGCCGGGTTGAGCGTGCAGGAGAATATCGCCGTCGGCGCCCATACAAGGATCGCCGGCCGGGCGGATGCGCTCGCCTTTGCCGGCAAGATCGCCGGGCAGGTCGGCCTCGGCGCCATGCTGGACCAGTCGGCAGGGGATCTTACCGTCGCCGGGCGCAAGCGGGTCGAGCTGGCCCGGGCGCTGGCGACACAGCCGAAATTGCTGCTGCTGGACGAGGTCATGGCCGGGCTCAACGCCACGGAGATCCTGGAGATCGTCACCATCATCCAGCAGATCCGGGATGCCGGCGTGACCATCCTGCTGATCGAGCATGTCATGCAGGCGGTGATGAAGCTCTCCGACCGGGCCTATGTGCTGAACTATGGCGAGATCATTGCCGAGGGCAGCCCGGTCGAGATTGCGCATGATCCGAAAGTGGTCGAGGCCTATCTCGGGCACGGGGCGAGCGAGCGGATGAAGTCCGCAGGAGTCAGCAATGCTTGAGGTCACGGATCTGAAAGCCGGATACGGTCAGGCCAAGGTGCTGCACGGCGTCTCGCTGAAGGTCCGCGAGGGCGAGCTGGTCGCCCTGCTCGGCAGCAACGGTGCGGGCAAATCGACCCTGAACAACAATATCTCCGGCATCTACAAGCCGTTCGCCGGCAGCATCCGGTTCGACGGGATCGAGATTGCCGGGGCCCGGGCCGAAGAAGTCGTGGATCGCGGCCTGATCCAGGTCCCGGAAGGCCGTCGGGTGTTTCCGAACATGAGCGTGCGGGAAAATCTGGAGCTTGGCTCCTACCGCCGGGGCACGCCGAACCGGGCCCGGAACATCGATCGGGTGGTCGAAATCTTCCCGCGCCTGAAGGAACGGTTTGACCAGTATGCCGGCACGCTGTCCGGTGGCGAGCAGCAGATGCTGGCCATCGGACGCGGCCTGATGGCCGAGCCGCGCCTGCTGATCCTGGACGAGCCGTCGCTGGGCCTGTCGCCGCTGCTGGTGGAGGAGATGTTCGCGCTGATCCAGAAGCTGCGGGCCGAAGGGCTGGCGATCTTCCTGGTGGAGCAGAATGTCGTCCAGTCGCTGGAAATCGCAGACCGGGCCTATGTCATGGAGAACGGCCTGATCACGGTCGAGGGACCGGCGCAAGATCTGATGCATGACGAGGAGCTGCGCCGCTCCTATCTGGGGATGTAGACATGAGCATGACACTGGCGGAAAAGATCATCGCGCAGGCGGCCGGGCAGGGGAGCGTCCGGGCGGGGGAAATCGTCACCTGCGCCGTCGACCTTGCCATGATCCATGACAGTGGCGGGCCGCGCCGGGTGAAACCGGTGCTGGAGCGCCTCGGCGTGAAGGTCTGGGACGCGAAGAAGGTGGTCGTGATCTCCGACCATTACGTCCCGGCGGTGGACCAGCAGAGCGCCGCGATCCTGAAACTGACCCGGGACTGGGTGAAGGATCAGGAGATCGAGGGCTTCTATGACCAGCAGGGCATCTGCCATGTGGTGCTGCCGGAACGCGGGCATCTGAAGCCGGGCATGTTCGTGGTCGGCGGCGACAGCCACTCGCCGACGGGCGGGGCTTTCGGCTGCTACATGTTCGGCGTCGGGGCGACGGACATGGCGGGCGTGCTGGTCACGGGCGAGACCTGGATCCGGGTGCCGGAGACCATCCGGATCGACTGGTCAGGCACCCTGCCGCACGGCTCGTCGGCCAAGGACATGATGCTGAAGCTCTGTGCCACGCTCGGCATGGATGGCGGCGATTATCAGGCGGTGGAATATACCGGCAGCACGATTGCCGGTCTGTCCATGACCGAACGCATGACCATGTCGAACATGGCGGCCGAGCTCGGCGCCCAGGCCGGACTGATCGCGGCTGACGGGACGACGGCGGACTATATCCGCGCCGCCGGCGCCGATCCGGACGAGGGCACGGCCTTTGCCGGTGACGAGGATGCGGCTTACCGCGTGGTCCACAAGTTCGATGCTACCGCGCTCGGCCCGCAGGTCGCGGCGCCGGACAGCCCGGCCAATTCCGGGCCGGTCGAGGATGCGGACGATACACCGGTCGACCAGTGCTATATCGGCGCCTGCACCGGCGCGAAGCTGGAAGATCTGCATATGGCGGCCGAAGTGCTCGGCGGCCGCAAGGTCGCGAGCGGGACACGCCTGCTGCTGGCCCCGGCCTCGACCCGTGTCACCGCCGCGGCCGCCGCTGACGGCACGCTGGCGAAGCTGACGGAAGCGGGCGCCATCCTGATGCCGTCCGGCTGCGGCGCCTGTGCCGGGTATGGCGCGGGCGTGCTGGCCGAGGGCGAGACCTGCATGGCCTCCACCGCGCGGAATTTCAAAGGCCGGATGGGAGCGCGCTCCTCGAAAGTCTATCTCGGCTCGCCCTATACCGTTGCCGCGACCGCCGTGCGCGGGCGTGTCGCCGACCCGCGCCCCTTCCTGGCGGAGAACAGGCCATGAGCGGCAAAGCCTGGAAATACGGCGACAATGTCGATACCGACCTGCTCGCCCCCGGCGCCTACATGAAGGGCCCGGTGGAGGAGCTGGCGAAGCATTGCCTCGAAGCCATCGATCTTGAGTTCGCGCCGAACGTGCAGCCGGGCGACGTCATCGTCGCGGGCCGCAATTTCGGCATTGGCTCCAGCCGGGAGCAGGCGGCCGAAGTGCTTGTCCTGCTCGGCGTGAAGGCCGTCATCGCCAAGAGCTTCGGCGGTATCTTCTACCGCAACGCTTTCAATCTCGGCCTGCTGGCGCTGGTCGCCGACGCCGAGGCGGATATCGAGGCCGGGCACGAACTGGACCTCGATCCGGCCAGCGGCACCATCACCAACACAACCACCGGCGCGCGGATCGCCGCCGAACCCGTTCCCGAGCATCTCCGCCGCATTGTCGCGGCCGGCGGGCTCGTTCCCTATCTCGAGCAGAAACTGGAGAAACACTCATGACGCCGTCAAGCGTCCTGAAACAGCGGCTGAAACAGCCCGAGATCCTTGTGGCGCCGGGCGTGTTCGACGCCTTCAGCGCCATGGCGGCGACCAATGCCGGCTTCGAGGCGCTCTATGTCTCCGGCGCCTCCATCGCCTATACCCGTCTCGGCCGCCCGGATATCGGCCTGTTCGGGCTGGAGGAAGTGGCGGACGTGGTCTCGCATATCTCCGAGCGGGTCGACCTGCCACTGATCGTCGATGCCGATACCGGCTTCGGCAATGCGCTGAACGTCCAGCGCACAATCCGCCTGCTGGAGCGTTCCGGCGCCGCCGGGATCCAGATCGAGGATCAGGCGATGCCGAAGCGCTGCGGCCATCTGGACGGCAAGGCGCTGGTCTCCAGGTCGGAAATGGCGGGCAAGATCCGCGCCGCCGTCGATGCCCGCCGGGACGAGGCGACCCAGATCATCGCCCGCACCGACGCCATCGGCGTCGAAGGATTCGAGGCCGCCCTGGAACGCGCCCAAGCCTACAAGGACGCCGGTGCCGACGTGCTGTTCGTCGAGGCACCGCGGGACGAGGCCGAGATCGCCGAAGTGATCTCCCGCTTCGGGGCGGACATTCCGCTGCTGGCGAACATGGTCGAGGGCGGCAAGACACCGGCCAGGTCCGCCGAGGAGTTGCAGGCGGCCGGGTTCGATATCGTCATCTTCCCGGGTGGCCTGATGCGGGCGCTGGCGGTGACCATCACCGACTATTTCCAGAGCCTGCACGAGCACGGCAGCACCAAGCCGTTCCAGGACCGGATGCTGGACTTCAAGCAGCTGAACGACCTGCTGGGCACGCCGGGCATTCTCGAGGCCGGCCGGAAATATGACGGGGAGGACGCCTGATGGCGGCCCTCGATCCGGTCACCCTCGCGGTTCTGAAAGGGCGGCTCGAACAGATCGCGGACGAGATGGACGCGACCCTGTTCCGCAGCGCCTTCAATCCGATCATCGCCGAGGCGCATGACGCCTCCCACGGGCTCTATCACGCGACAACCGGCGAGACGCTGGTGCAGGGCAAATCCGGCCTGCCGATCTTCGTCGGGGCCATGTCCTTCGCGGTGAAAGCCGTGATCGACAAGTTCGGCGCCACGGGCGGGATCAGCGAAGGCGATGTCTTCATCTTCAACGATCCCTATGAAGGCGGCACCCACCTGTCCGACTTCAAGCTTGTGCAGCCCTTCTATAGGGACGGCAAACTGTTCTGCTTCCTTGCCTCCGTCGGACATTGGCACGATGTCGGCGGAAATGTGCCGGGGAACTACAACCCGGTCGCGACCGAGAGCTTTCAGGAAGGCATGATGATCCCGCCGGTGAAGCTGTTCTCCAAGGGAGAGCTGCGGCAGGACGTGATCGATATCATGCAGGCCAATTCCCGCCTGCCGGGCAGCCTTTATGGTGACCTGAACGGCCAGATCAACGCGCTGCGTCTCGGCAACGACCGGCTGGGCGCATTGCTCGGGGAATATGGCGCGGACACCGTCGCAGGCGCCATGACAGAGCTGCGGGACAGGGCCGGGCAGCTCATGCGCAGCTTGATCGCGGAGATGCCGGACGGCCGCTATTCGGCGGATGATTTCCTCGACAATGACGGGATCGTCGACGAGCCGCTGCGCATCGCGCTGGATATCGTCATCGAGGGCGAGACCATGATTCTCGATTTCTCCCGTACCTCGCCGGCCTGCGCCGGTCCGGTGAACATCTCCCGCTCGACCGCGATTGCCTCCTGCTACGTGGCGCTGAAGCATGTCTTCAAGGACGTGCCGGCCAATGCGGGCGTGCTGGAGCCGATCACCTTCGTCATTCCAGAGGACAGCCTTTTGAGCGTCAAGGCGCCGAAACCTGTCGGCGGCTATACCGAGACCATCCTGCGCATCATCGACACCGTGTTCGTTGCCCTCAGCGACGCGGCGCCGGAGATGGTGAACGGCTGCGCTTATGGCACCATCAACGCGCTGTCGTTGGCGGGGCACCGCAAGAACGGTCAGCGCTGGGTGATGTTCTCCTTCTTTGGTGGCGGCCATGGCGGCAATCCGGAAGGCGACGGGCTGAACCACGGCAACGCGCCGATCTCGACGGCGACCATACCGCCGATGGAAATCCTGGAAGCCGCCTATCCGGTGCGTTTCACCCAATGGGCGCTGCGGCCGGACAGCGGCGGTGCCGGACGCCATCGCGGCGGCCTCGGGGCGATCTACGAAATCGAGCTGCTGGAAGAGAAGGCGGATGTCTTCCTCTTTGGTGAGCGCGGCCGGTTCGCGCCGCATGGTGTGGTCGGTGGCGGCGATGCGGCCCTGAACACATTCACCTATGAGCAGGTGGATGGTGATCATATACCGCCAATGGCCTCGAAGATGGTCGGCATCAAGCTGGCGCAGGGCCAGAAGGTCCGACTGGAGACGCCGGGCGGCGGCGGGTACGGCGACGTGCTGGAGCGCGCGCCCGGCGCCGTCGCGGAGGATGTCCGGCTCGGCTATGTCAGCGCCGAGGCGGCTGCCAAGACCTATCGCACAATCATCGCCGCCGACGGATCCGTCGATACAGCGGCTACCGAAGTCCTGCGCGCGGAGTCTGCGCAATGAATGATTTGAGCCGGAAGACCGTCGTCGGCGTTGATGTCGGTGGCACGTTTACCGATCTGTTCTTCCTCGACGAAGCAGCCGGAACATGTGGCGTTGCCAAGGTCCCCTCGACCAAGCCGGACCAGTCCGTCGGCATTCGCGGCGGCATCGCCGAGGGCGGCGTGGAACTCGGCGCCATCGGCACCATCGTGCACGGCACCACCGTCGGCACAAACGCGCTGCTGGAACGCAACGGCGCCCGCACCGGAGTGATCACCACGACCGGTTTCCGCGACGTGCTGGAAATGCGCCGCCGCGATCGGCCGCAGACCTGGGGCCTCTGGGGCAGCTTCGATCCTGTCGTGCCGCGTGACCTCCGCCTTGAGGTGGATGAGCGGGTGCTGGCGGACGGCTCCGTGCATACCGCGGTCGATCCGGACGCGGTGAAGCAGGCCGCGAAGGTTTTGCTGGAGCGGGGCGCCGAATCCGTCTGCGTCTTCTTCGTTAATTCCTACGCCAACGATGCGAACGAGAAGGTGGCGCTTGAGGCTGTCCGCGCGGTCTGGCCGAACCCGCATATCACCGCCTCCAGCGTGATCCTGCCGGAAATTCGGGAGTTCGAACGCGGCTCGACCGCCTCCCTCAACGCCTATCTCCAGCCTCCGGTGGGCAACTACCTCGAGCGGCTGGAAGACGGGTTGCGCGAGGGCGGCTTCGGCGGCCAGGTGCTGATCGTGCAGTCGAACGGCGGCGTCATGTCGGCCAAGGTCGCGCGGGAGCTGCCGGTGCGCACGGCGCTGTCCGGCCCGGCAGCCGGTGTCATTGCCGGGGCCTATATCGCCGAGGCGGCGGGCGAGCCGAACATCATCACCTGCGACATGGGCGGCACCAGCTTCGATGTCTCCCTCGTCGCCGACGGGCAGAGCGCATTGACCGCCCAGACCTCCATCGATTTCGGCATGGTCGTCCGCACCCCGATGATCGAGATCACCACCATCGGTGCCGGTGGCGGCTCCATCGCTTCCGTGGACCGGGGCGGGCTGCTGCAGGTCGGCCCGGAAAGCGCTGGCTCCGATCCGGGGCCGGTCTGCTACGGGCTTGGCAACACGCGCCCGACCGTGACCGACGCGAATGTCGTGATGGGCCGGATCAATGCGGAGCGCCCGATCGGCGGCAAGCTGGACCGGCTGGATGTGGAGGCATCGAAAGAGGCCATTCGCGTGCATGTCGCCGAGCCGCTCGGTATCGCCGTGATGGAGGCGGCGGAAGCCATCGTCCGGGTCGCCAATGCCAAGATGGCGGGCGCCATCCGGCTGGTTTCCATTGAGCGCGGGCACGACCCGAAGACCTTTACGGCAATGCCGTTCGGCGGTGGCGGCGCGCTGCATACCGGGGCGCTGATCAAGGAAGTCGGCCTCGCCCGTGCGCTCGTCCCCCGCTATCCGGGGGTGACCAGTGCGCTGGGCTGCGTCATCGCCGACATGCGGCATGACCGGGTGCAGACCCTGAACACCATGCTGGACATGCTCGATCTCCCGGCCCTGAACGAGGCGGTCGAGGAGATCGTGATCGAGGCCGAAGGGCTGCTGGACGGCGCCAATGTCGCCTTCGAGGGCGTCGAGCGGCTGGTGGAGTTCGACATGCTCTATCTCGGCCAGACCCATACGGTGTCCGTCCCGGTTGCCGACGCGATGAGCGGCGACAAATCGGCGCTTGATGCGGTGAAGATCAGGGCGGCGTTCGAGGCGGCTTACAAAGCCACCTTCGGCAGCCTGCTGGACGGGATCGGCATAAGGGTGATGAACCTGCGGGTCGCCGTGATCGGCACGCGCCCGAAATTCGATCTGGCGCTGCTGGCACCGTCCGAAGGCGGATCGGTCGAGGCCTCGCGTACCGGCGTACGGCAGATCTGGTTCGACGGCAGATGGTGGGACAGCCCGGTCTATGATCGTCTGTCATTGCCGGTCGGTGCGGAAGTGCCGGGCCCGGCGGTGCTGGAGCAGGCGGACACCACCATCCTGGTCGATCCGGACCTCACGGGCACGGTCGACAGCTACGGCAATTTCGTGATCGCGAGGAAAGCCTGATGAGCGGAGATTTCGATCCAAAGACGACGGCGCTGCTGCTGGTCGACATGCAGAATGATTTCCTGCATCCGGCCGGAGCCTATGCGCGTGGTGGTGCGGGCGCGGCTGAGATCGCGGCCTTGCCGGAGACGCTGAAACCGGTGGCGGACCGGATGCGGGAGGTCGGCGGCTGGATTGTCTCCACCCATTTCACGCTGGTTCCGGGCAAGGAGGGCGAGCCCTTCATCTCGCCGCACCTGAAGCAGCTCCGCCCGTTCCTGCGCAAGGGCGATTTCGCTCCGGGCAGTTTCGGTCAGGACCTGATCGAGGGGCTGGCGCCCGCCGATATCAGGGTCGAGAAGGTGGCTTTCTCCGCCTTCTATATGAGCCGCCTCGAATGGGTGCTGAACCGGGCCGGGATCGAGCATCTGATTGTCGGCGGCATCGTCACCAACGGCGGCGTCGCCTCGACCGTGCGCGACGCCCATGTCCGCGACTTCCATGTCACCGTGCTGTCCGACGGCTGCGCGGCCTTCTCTCCGGAAGTGCACGAAACCAACATCGCCGCGCTGAAGAGTGTTGCCGGGATCGACACCTGCGCCAGCGTGACCGGGCGGTTGCAGCCATGATCGGCATCGCATCCCCGGAAGATGTCGCGTTCCCGGCCTGGGTCCAGACCATCGTCATCGGTGCCGGGGCCTGCGGGCTGACGGCGGCGCTGGCGGCACAGGATGCGGGCGGCGAGGTGCTGGTGCTGGAGCGGGACGAAAGCCCGTTCGGCTCCACCTCCATGTCCTCGGGCTTCATCCCGGCGGCGGCAACGCGCTGGCAGCAGGAGCAGGGGATCGACGACGATCCCGGCCTGTTTCTGGAAGACATTCAGCGCAAGTCCCACGATCGCTCCGATCCGACGGTGGCGGCGGAGGTGGTCGAGGCCATCGGCCCGGCGCTGGAATGGCTGGAGGACGAGCATGGCATCCCGTTCGAGGTGCTGGAGGGTTTTCTTTATCCCGGTCACAGCCGGCACCGCATGCATGCCGTGTCGGAACGTACCGGCGAAGCCCTGCTGACGAGGCTTCTGCAGGCGGTGATGGCGGCGGGTATCCCGGTGATGACCGATGCAAGGGTGACGACGCTGTTCGCCGATGAGGACGGCCTGATCTCCGGTGTCGAGGTGACCCGGCCCGATGGCACGACGGAGCTGATCGGCTGCGACAGCCTGATTCTGGCCTGCAACGGCTATGGCGGAAACCCGGAGATGGTGGCGGCGAACATCCCCGCCATGGCGGGGGCGGAATATCACGGCCATGCGGGCAATACCGGTGACGCGGTCGTCTGGGGCGAGGCGCTCGGCGCCGAGGTGCGCGACCTGACGGCCTGTCAGGGGCACGGCTCGCTGGCCATGCCGCACCGTATCCTGATCACCTGGGCGCTGATGATGGAAGGCGGTATCCAGGTGAACAAGAATGGCGACCGGTTCGCCAACGAGCATCAGGGCTATAGCGAGCAGGCCGTCGACGTGCTGAAGCAGCCGGGCGGTGTGGCCTTCGATATCTATGACGCCCGGCTGCATGCGCTCGGGCTGGAATTTCCCGACTACAAGGACGCGGTCAATGCCGGTGCGGTCAGGCAATGCGACAGCGTCGAGGAACTGGCCGAGCATATTGGCGTGCCATTCGATAATCTGGACGCTGCCATTGCCGCAACCCACACGGATGAAATTGACCGGTTCGGCCGGGACCTTGGCAAGACGCCAGGCCTGGAGGATCCGTTCTTTGCCGTCCGTGTCACCGGCGCGCTGTTCCACACCCAGGGCGGCCTCGCCATCGACGGTGAGGCACGCGTGTTGCGGGATGACGGCAGTCCGTTTCCGAACCTGTTCGCCGCGGGCGGTGCCGCCGTCGGCGTCTCCGGCCCGGACATTTCGGGCTATCTCTCCGGCAATGGCCTGCTGACCGCTGTCGCGCTGGGCCGGATTGCGGGAGAGGCCGCCGTCAGGTAAGCGCTCGAGCTGCCGAAGCCAGCGTTGACATGGGGGAAGGGGGCGGTACGTTCGGGACCGTGAGGTAACGTCCTCACCCCTGCACGGGAACAAACGTCCGGGAACGGCCCGGCCCATTTGAAAGAAGGGGCCGTCCATGGCTTGGTTAAATCTCGTTCTTGCAGGCAATCCTGAAACGGGTCGGCCTGTCTGGCTGAAACCGGCCAGCGCTTAGTACCGCCATGACAGACCATACCGATATCCGGTCCGGCGGCCCGCTCCCTGAAACCTCTCTCTCCGATCTGCCTCCCGGCCGGTGGGCGCTGCTGCGGTGGCTCGTTTCGTCTGCCACCCTGAACGTTCCGCAGGCGGCGTCTCCCGTCGCGTTTTCTCTGCTGACCCTGAGCCTCACCGGCGATGCCAGCCGGGGCGCCGCGCTGATCCTCGTCATGACGCTGGCCCAGGTGCTGGGTGCGGTTCCGATCACGCGCCTGGGCCGGACCTTCCCGGCGGCAAGGTTCCTGCAAGTCCTGATCGTGGTCCGGACGCTCGCCCTGATCCTGATGGCCGCTATGGCCGCGCAGGGAGTTCCCTTTGTCTGGCTGTTCGTGTTCGCGGCCCTTGCAGGATCGGTGAACGGCGCGGCTTTCGGATATCTGCGCTCCATCCTCAACAGCCTGACATCGACGACAGGACTGCCGAGAGCACTGGGAATCTCGGCGACACTCAACGAGGTCACGTTCGTTCTTGCGCCGGTGCTTGCCTCAGGGCTCGGGACGATCTCGCCGGTCTTCGCCATCCTGGCGCTGGCGCTTCTCGGCGCCCTCCCCGTCCTTCTCGTCCCGCACATCCGGTCGGTCCACGGCGGGAAGGTGCAGGCGGCCAGGACCTCGGTGCTCACCCCGGCGGTCGCCTTGTGGCTCATGTGTGGCGCCGCCGGCGGCGCCACCGTCGCCTCTATAGAAATCGGCGCTGTCGCCCTCGCTCTGGAATTCGGGTACGAGCCCGCACTCGCCATCCTGTTCACGGTCCCGCTGTGCCTGGCGTCGGTTACGGGCGGCATCCTGATCAGCATATACAATCGCACCCTCGCCCGCCGGACCGTGGTGCTCCTGCTCGCGTTTATGGCCGCCGGGGCCGCGCTCGCCGCGTTCCAGCTGTCCCTCACGGCGACCATTGTCGGAGCCGTCATGATCGGCTGCGTCCTCGCGCCCCTGGGAACGTACTATTCCCTTGTCCTCGATACGCTTGTAACGCCGGATAAACGCCCGGAAGTGTTCGCCCTGTTGCGCACCTCGAATGCCGTCGGGGTGATCTTCGCAAGCGGGGTGCTGACCGCGTTCTCCATATCGATAGCGCTGGGTGTTGTCGCGATGCTGATGGTCATCGTCACGATGGTGGTCGGGGTCGCGTCACTGCGGAATGGCTGAGACGGCCGTGCTCACGGGGCGGGCAGCAGGGCGGGGTTGCCGGCGATCGCCCAGACGCATGACGACCTCTTGTCCGGCGGCATTTTCGCGCGGAGCGGGGCCGGGGGCACCATCCGGTTGCGGCAGCGGCGCAAAACGGCTAGGACAAGGCGATTTCCAAGCCTTCTTATCCGGAGAGACCGCGTGTCGCATCCCGACAGCGAGAGCGAACTGACCAAGCGTGCCCTGCTGCCTGCGGGCCTGCGTGATGTGCTGCCGCTTGATGCGGCGCACGAAGCGGCCGTCATCGAGGCCCTGATAGCCCGTTGCGCGTCGCATGGCTATGACCGGGTGAAGCCGCCGCTGGTGGAGTTCGAGACCTCGCTCTTCGCCGGACCGGGCGGGGCCATGAGCGACAGCACCTTCCGGCTGATGGACCCGGTCTCGCAGAAGATGATGGGTGTGCGCGCGGACATGACCGTGCAGATCGCCCGGATCGCGACGACCCGCCTGAAGCAGGAACCGCGGCCTCTGCGTCTTTGTTACGCGGGCGAGGTGCTGCGGGTTTCGGCCAATCAGCTCAACCCGGAGCGCCAGCTGGTGCAGGTTGGCGCCGAATTGCTCGGCGGTGACAGCGTGGCGGCCGATGCCGAGCCGGTGCTGCTGGCGGTGGAAGCCCTGCGCGCCATTGGCGTCAGCAATCTCTCCGTCGATCTGACGGCGCCGCGGGTGATCCCGCTCCTGCTGGCGGGCTCCGACCTGCCGGCGGATAGGCTGCGGTCCCTGCGCATGGCAATCGACCGCAAGCACACGGCGGAAGTGCGCCGTCTGGCAGGCGATCTGGCGCCGATGCTGACCCAACTCATGGATGCCGCCGGGTCCTGGCGGGACGCGCTCGGCGATCTGTCGGGCATCGGGTTGCCGGAAGCAGCCCGTGCTGCAATCGATCGTGTCGCCGCCATCGCGGAGAGCGTGGCGGCGATCGACCCCGATCTGGCCATGACCATAGACCCGGTGGAGAATCGCGGCTTCGAATATTACACCGGTTTCGGCTTCAGCCTGTTCGCGCGGGGGGTACGCGGCGAGCTGGGACGTGGTGGACGCTACCAGGTGGACGGAGACGGGCTCGGCTCGACCGGTTTCACGCTCTATATGGAAACCGTGCTGCAGGCGCTGCCTGAGCCGACCCGCCCCGAGCGGCTCTATCTGCCCTTCGGTACTGCCGTCGATCAGGCGCGCGGATTGCGGCAGCAGGGCTGGGTTACCATCGCAGCATTGGACAAGGACCCCGATCCGGGGCTAGAAGCGTCCCGCCTCGGCTGTACTCATATCCTGAAGGACGGAGCGCCGGTGGCGCTCTGATTGTGCCGGTGCCGCATCGCGCGGCCGGAATTCAAGAAAGACGAGACGACACATGAAAAATGTCACGGTGATCGGCGCCCAGTGGGGCGACGAAGGCAAAGGCAAGATCGTCGACTGGCTCTCGGAACGCGCCGACGTGATCGTGCGCTTCCAGGGCGGTCACAATGCCGGCCATACGCTCGTTATCGGCGATCAGGTCTATAAGCTGAGCCTGCTGCCGTCCGGCGTCGTCCGCGAAGGCAAGCTGTCGGTCATCGGCAACGGCGTGGTCGTCGATCCCTGGGCCCTGGCCAGCGAGATCGAGACGCTGCGCAAGGCCGGGGTGAAGATCACCACGAACAATCTGGTTATCGCGGACAATGCCTCTCTTATCCTGCCGGTGCATCGCCGCATCGACCAGGCCCGCGAAGCGGTTCTGGCAGAGGGCAAGATCGGCACCACCGGACGCGGCATCGGCCCGGCCTATGAAGACAAGGTCGCCCGCCGCGCGGTGAAGGTCTCCGATCTCGCCGATCCGGAAACCCTGGCCGTGCGCGTGCGTGCGCTGATCGCGCACCACAACGTGTTCCTGAAAGGCGCCGAAGAAGAGCTGATCGACCCGCAGGAAACCCTGGACCTGCTGGCGGAGATCGCCGGGACGGTGCTGCCCTTCGTCAAGCCGGTCTGGCGCGAGCTGGAAGCCGCGGTCGCGGCCGACAAGCGCATCCTGTTCGAGGGCGCCCAGGGCGTCATGCTCGATGTCGATCACGGCACCTATCCGTTCGTCACCTCCTCCAACACGGTCGCGGGGCAGGCATCTGCCGGCTCCGGGCTCGGCCCGCGCGATATCGGCTATGTGCTCGGCCTGGTGAAGGCCTACACCACCCGCGTCGGCTCCGGCCCGTTCCCGACGGAACTGCATGACGAGAACGGTCAGCGGCTGGGTGAGCGCGGCAAGGAATTCGGTACGGTGACAGGCCGGCAGCGCCGTTGCGGCTGGTTTGACGCGGTTATGGTCCGGCAGGCTCTGAAGGTCTCCGGCGTCGACGGCATCGCACTGACCAAGCTCGACGTGCTCGACGGTTTCGACGAGCTGAAGATCTGTGTCGGCTACGAGCTGGACGGCGAAACCCTTGATTACTTCCCGGCCGGCGCCGGCAAGCAGGCCCGGGTCACGCCGGTCTACACCACGGTTCCCGGCTGGTCGGAAAGTACGTTCGGAGCCCGCTCCTGGGCCGATCTGCCGGCAAATGCGGTGAAATATATCCGCTATGTCGAAGAGCTGATCGAAACCCCGGTGGCCCTGCTGTCGACCAGTCCGGAGCGTGAGGACACCATTCTGGTACATGACCCGTTCCGCGGCTGACAGAGGCAGAACACCGTAGAATCAGATCGCTAACGCCTCTGCGGTGAATGCTTTTTCTTGCATTTAGGGCAAAAGATTGGGAAACCGGATAGGTTAAGAAGCCTGATCCGCCGGGATTATGTCGATCCAAGCGGCCGGTCGGCTTTCGTCAGTTCGACCCGATGCGGGGACCGATGCATCAGACATGCCTGATCCGGAACCGGTTTCAGAATGAAAAGGCCTCCAGCGCATGGCCGATTTAGTCACGCTCAACGAGCGGTTCGAGATCGATCCCGGCCAACCGTTGCCCGACTTCGATTCCCCGTCGGCGAAGGCCTATGTCTGCTCTGAAAGCAGCAAGAGCGCCGATTTTTTCGCGTTGGTCGGCGATCCGAAGGTGCCGCTCAGGGTCGAAGCGATCAACGGCCTCAAGGGATTCCCGCATCACAATCTGATGCGTGTGCATGACCATGGTGTCGTGAACTGGACCATCACCGGGCGGCGCATGCCGGTGCTGATCTTGGACCGGCCGCGGGGCGCGAGACTCTTCAGCGATCCCGGACAGATCATCGAACCCTTTACCGACGAGCAGCTGGCGCGCGGATTTCTGACACCTCTTGTGGCCGCCATGCGGGAAATGTCCCAGCGCGGCGTCACGCATAGAAACATCCGGCCGGACAATCTGTTCTATTCGGATGTCTCGCGCCGGTCGGTCATGCTCGGCGAATGTGTCAGCGGCCCGCCCGGATATTTCCAGCCGGATAATTGTGAAAGCCTGGAATGCGCCATGGCCGATCGTACGGCACGCGGCGACGGTGGCGTGCTGGATGACCTGTTCTCGGTCGGGGTGACGCTGCTCTCGCTGCTCACGGGCCGCATGCTGCCGGAACCGTCCGATCCGCAACGGATGATTTTCGATCGGATCAATTTCGGCTCCTATGCCTGCCTGATCGGCGGCACCAGACTGCAGATGAACATGGTCGAGGTGTTGCGCGGCCTGCTGACGGATGATTCCAGGGAACGCTGGACGATCCGCGATCTCGAACTCTGGCTTGGCGGCCGGCGTCTCACCCCGAAGCAGGTCAAACTGCCGACCCGGGCTGCGCGGCCGCTGACGGTCGGTGGTGGCACCTATGAGAATGTGCGGGCCGTTGCCCACGCGATCGGAAGGAACTGGAGCACCGCGGCGGAAATGATCCGGGGGCAGGATTTCGATAACTGGCTCCGGCGTTCTCTCGGTGACGAGGCCGTGGTCGAAGCGGTCAACAAGGTGACCGGCGGCGCAAACGGGATTCAGAATGCTCCGAAGGACGAGGATGCCCGTCTTGTCACGCGCGTCGCCATCGGCCTGGATCCGAGCGCGCCGATCCGGCACAAGGGGTTTTCCTGTCACATCGACGGTGTCGGCCCGACCCTCGCACTGAACTTCAACGATGACGCAACGCGGCAGAAAGTCGCCGCCTTTGTCTCAAGCCGCTCGGTCGGCCCGTGGATGTCCGTGCAGACCCGCTCCAAGCAGGACTTGCTCGAACTGTTCTCGAAGTTTGACAAGCTGCCGACCCTGATGAACGGCACGGGTCCCGGTTACGGGATCGAGCGTGTGCTCTACGAACTCAATGAAGACATTCATTGCATGAGCTCGATGATCGAGCATCTCTACGTCACCGACCCGGCTGAAGTGATCCCGTCGCTCGAGGCGGTGGCCCAGGGGCAGAACAGGCCGCCGATCCCGATGGACCGGCATCTCGCGGCATTTCTCGGCGCCCGGTCGCCGGACATCGAGGATCGGCTGCTGCGTCCGCTCGGCAATTCGTCGGACACCCGCCCTGCCATCGACGCCCTGAATGTCATCCGCCTGCTTGCCCGGATCCAGACCCTGTCCCGCAATGGGCCGATGCCGGCCCTGTGCCAATGGTTCGTCGAGTTGATGAAGCCGGCCGTGAACGGTTTTCACAACCTCAAGGCCCGGGCCGCGGTCGAGAACAACGTGATGAAGGCGTCCGAAAGCGGCCAGCTTGCCGAAATCCTAAAGATATTTGATGACCAGAAGGCCCAGCAGCGAGACCAGCAGGGCTTTGCCCGGGCGCAGCAGGAATTCAGCCAATGCGCGGTGCAGATCGCCCAGATGAATCTGGACCTGCAGAACAAGGACAGTCTGGCGGCGGAACTCGGCGAGCAGGCGGCGGCGGTCATTTCCGGAGTGGTCGGCAGTGTGGGAACGACTGCTATCGTGATCCTCTATTTGATCTAGACTGGTGGACGGTCCTCCGGATTCCCGGGGGCGGACGAGATGAAACGGGAAGTCGGAAACTGACATGGCAGCAAGTTCAGCAAACGCCGCATCGATGAAGGTGATTATCTTCGCGATCGGCGGCGGCCTGATGTTGTTCACGCTGCCGACATTTCTGCTGCTGGGGCTCGGCATGCTGCCGACATTCGCCGCCATGATGGTGGACCGGCGGCGCGAGAAATACACGACGCTCTGTGTCGGCTGCATGAATTTCGTCGGGGTGTTGCCGTTCGTCGCACAGCTCTGGTCCGAGGATCATTCCTACGCCAAGGCATTCGAGATCATGGCGGATCCGTTTGCCTGGCTGAGCATGCTTGGCGCTGCCGGACTGGGCTGGTGCATCTATCTGCTGGCGCCGGGCGTTGTCTCCATGGGCATCGCCATGCGCATCGAGCAGCGCATCGCCCGACTGCGCCGCCGCCAGAGGGAACTTGTCGAGGAGTGGGGCCCCGGCGTCGCTGGCGCCCTCGACGATACGGACTCGCAAAAGGCCGAACGGGAAAAAGACCGGGACGGTTAGGTCCCGGTCTTCAGATCATGCGTTTTCGAGCCGCTGTTCGATTGCCGCGTTACGCATCGCCTTCTGGAGCTTTTCAAACGCCCTTACCTCGATCTGCCGGACCCGTTCCCGGCTGATGCCATAAACCTGGCTGAGATCTTCCAGCGTCGTCGGGTTATCCTTCAGACGCCGCTCGTTCAGGATGTAGCGCTCGCGTTCGTTCAGGGTTTCCATGCCGAGGGAAAGCAGCTTCCGGCGCTGGCCGAGCTCTTCGCTTTCCGCGAGCTTGCTCTCCTGACTTTCTTCTTCGTCGACAAGCCAGTCCTGCCATTCGCCTTCCCCGTCAACACGCAGGGGCGCGTTCAGGGAATGGTCCGGGGCGGACAGCCGGCGGTTCATGTTGATGACGTCCTGTTCCGGCACCTCGAGCTTGGTGGCGATCGCCGTCACCCGCTCCGGGGAGAGATCGCCTTCCTCAATGGCCTGCATCTGGCCTTTCAGCTTGCGCAGGTTGAAGAACAGCTTCTTCTGCGCCGCCGTGGTGCCGATTTTCACCAGCGACCAGGAGTGCAGGATATATTCCTGAATGGCCGCCCGGATCCACCACATGGCGTAGGTGGCAAGACGGAAGCCGCGCTCCGGATCGAAGCGCTTCACTGCCTGCATCATGCCGACATTGCCTTCGGAGATCAGCTCCGCGATCGGCAGCCCGTAGCCGCGATAGCCCATGGCGATCTTGGCGACGAGCCGGAGATGACTGGTGACCAGCTTGTGCGCGGCTTCGGAATCGTCATGCTCCCGCCAGCTCTTGGCGAGCATGTATTCCTCTTCCGGCTTCAGCATCGGAAACTTGCGAATTTCCTGAAGGTAACGGGTCAGGTTGCCTTCGACCGACATTGTCGGGAGCTGTGTCGCTTGTGCCATGGTTCCCCTTCAATTCTTCTCGACGGCCGTTTCGGTCGCCGTCGCTACAGGGGTAACGCCCAAACACATCATTCTGTTCCCCCCGCATCTTATAATCTGGGGAATGAATGTGGGTTTTTTAAGGCCTGTTTGCGGTTCAATTGTCCACGCTGGGAAAATATCTTATGCGGGATTGTCGCGTAATCCGTCCAGAAGCAGTTCCATATCCACCGGCAACGGGCTTTCGAATCGCAGGGTTTCGCGGGTTATCGGGTGTTCGAAACCAAGCACGGCGGCATGCAGGGCCTGCCGTGTGAAGGTCCTGATCGGCTCCGGATCGGACGCCTTGTTGCCGCGCCCGTAGAGCGGATCGCCGATCAGCGCATGGCCGATATTGGAAAGGTGGACGCGGATCTGGTGGGTCCGCCCGGTTTCCAGACGGCATTCGAGCAGCGCCGCCTTCATGCCGAACCGTTCCAGCATCTTGTAATGGGTGACGGCGGGCTTGCCGGTGGCCGTGACCGCCATTTTCTTCCGGTTGCGCTGGCTCCGGCCGATGGCGCCCTCGATCCGGTCGGTGTTTTTCGGCGGAATGCCGCGGACCACGGCGTGGTAGCGGCGCTCGATGGTGTGGGCGGCGAACTGCACGACCAGACCCTGATGGGCGTCGTCGCTCTTGGCCACGACCATCAGGCCACTGGTATCCTTGTCGATCCGGTGCACGATGCCGGGCCGCTTCACCCCGCCGATCCCGGACAGGCTGCCGCCACAATGGGCCAGCAGGGCGTTGACCAGGGTGCCGTCCCAGCTGCCGGGCGCCGGATGCACCACGAGGCCGGCCTGCTTGTTCACGACGATCAGGTCCGCATCCTCGTAGACCACGTCGAGCGCGATCGTCTCGGCTTCCGGCGCCGCCGGTTCCGGCGGCGGAATTTCGACCCGGTAGGTCTGGCCCGGTTTGACCGTGCCGGAGGGGTCGGTTATCGTCGCCTCTCCGCAGCTGACGCGGCCTTCCAGGATGAGATTTTTCAACCGACTCCGGGACAGGTTCGGAATGTCAGGCATCCCGGCCAGACGCCCGGCGAGCCAGCGGTCAATGCGGTCGATATTCTCTTCCCGTGC
Organism: Nisaea sp.; assembly: GCF_040217065.1. Lineage (GTDB taxonomy): Bacteria > Pseudomonadota > Alphaproteobacteria > Thalassobaculales > Thalassobaculaceae > Nisaea. The sequence continues at coordinate 404,019 of NZ_JAVJNX010000011.1, read as the reverse complement.
CTCGGCGTCGCCGGACACGATCTCTATCTGAAAATTTTCTGAAGCAGGATCCATGGCGGCGAACCTACCCGATAGCGATGAAAACAAAAAGCGGCCTGAACCGGGCTGGCTTCTGCCGGCAAAAATAGCGGTTGTGGTGATGGGGCTGATGATCCTCGGCGGGCTCGGCGTGATTGCCTATACGGTCGCGACCCGGCTCGGCGGAGACGGTGGCAAAGCGGCTCCGGTCGCATCCGCTGCTGCGCCGCAAGGGCAGGCCACACGCCAGATCGCGACCGGGTTCGGCACCGTCGAGGTGGCGATCCCGAATGGCGGCCGACTCGGCCCGGCCCAGTTCCATGACGGCCGGATGATCCTGCAGATGAACCTTCAGAACAGGAAGGTCCGCCTCCTGGTCTACGACCTGGCGACCGGCAAACAGCTCGGCGTCTTCAATATTGCCCCGGAAAAGTAAGAATGAGCAGCACTCCCAATACCTGGAACGTCAATTTCGCCAGCGACAACGTTGCCGGCGCGGCACCGGAAATCATGGCCGCGCTGCAGCAGGCCTCATCCGGTTTCGCCATGCCCTACGGCAATGACGATCTGACGGAGATCGTCCGCCGCCGGCTGGCCGAGACCTTCGAGACGGAGCTTGCCGCCTATCCGGTCGCCACCGGGACCGCCGCCAATTCCCTGGCCCTGTCGGTGCTGGCGCCGCCCTATGGCGTGGTGTTCTGTCATGAGGGCGCGCATATCGAAGAAGACGAATGCACGGCGCCGGAATTCTATATCGGTAGCGGTAAGCTCACCCTGCTGGCGGGCGAGAACGGCAAGTTCAGCGCCGACACGCTGGCGAAAAAACTCGGCGACCCGAGCGCGGCCTCGGCGGTGCACCACGCCAAGCCGGCGGCGGTCAGCATCTCGCAGCTGACGGAGAAGGGCACGGCCTACAGCCTGGACGAGATCCGGGCCATTGCCGATGTTGCCCATGCGCACGGGTTGAGGCTGCATATGGACGGTGCCCGGTTCACCAACGCGATGCTCGGCCTCGGCTGCTCGCCTGCGGAGGCGACCTGGAAGGCCGGGGTGGATGCACTGTCCTTCGGGGCCACCAAAAACGGCGCCTTCGCGGCCGAAGCGGTGATCTTCTTCGATCCGCAGGCGGCGCAGGATTTCGAGTTCCGGCGCAAGCGCGGCGGCCATCTGTTCTCCAAGATGCGCTTCCTCTCCGCCCAGCTCGCCGCCTATCTCGAGAATGACAACTGGCTGGCTTACGCAAAGAACGCCAATGGCGCCGCCCGCCGCCTCGTGGACGGTCTCGCGGCTCTGCCCGGGGTCGAGCTGCTGCACGCGGTCGAGGGCAACGAGATCTTCGCCCGGATATCCGGGCCGGTGCATCAGGCCCTGCGCTCTGCCGGCTGCCAGTATTATGCTTTCGATGAAGCGGAGGACGGCAGCGTCGGCATCCGGCTCGTTACCGCCTTCAATACGACCGAGGCCGATACCGGGCATTTCCTGGCTGCAGCCCGCGCCGGCGCCGGGGAGGCCGCGGCATGAGCACGGCCGGACGGTATCCAGAAAGCGATTACAGGAGCGACGCCAAGCTGCCGCTGGACGGCGTGCGGGTGCTCGATCTCTCCCGGCTCGTCGCCGGGAACATGGTGACGCACGTGCTGGCCGATTACGGCGCCGAGGTGATCAAGATCGAGCGGCCGGGCTTCGGCGACGATCTGCGCAACTGGCGGACCGAGGGTGTGGCGACGCACTGGAAGGTCTATTGCCGGAACAAGAAGAGCATCACCCTCGATCTGCGCAAGCCCGAGGGCAAGGCGCTGTTCCTGAAGCTGGTGGAAACCGCCGACGCCATCGTGGAGAACTTCAAGCCGGGCACCCTGGAGGACTGGGGTCTGGGGCCTGACGTCCTGCAGGGACTGAACCCGAAACTGACGCTGGTCCGGGTCTCCGGCTGGGGCCAGACCGGCCCGTGGAAACACAAGCCGGGCTTCGGCTCTCTGGTGGAAGCAATGAGCGGGTTTGCCGCCCTGAACGGCTTCGGCGACCGGCCGCCGGTGCTGCCGCCCCTGGCCCTGGCGGACATGATCGCCGGCCTCTATGGCGCCTTCTCGGTCATGGTGGCGCTCAGGAATGTCGAGGTGTCCGGCGGCAAGGGCCAGAGCATCGATCTCTCCCTGTTCGAGCCGATCCACGCCATTCTCGGCCCGGAAGCGGCGAACTACGCGCTCAGCGGCAAGGTGCCGGAGCGCACCGGCAGCCGGTCCAACCTGACCGCACCGCGCAATACCTATCGCTGCAAGGACGGCAAATACGTCGCCTTGTCCGGCTCCATCCAGGCCATGGCGGAACGGCTGTTCCGCACCATCGGCCGGCCGGAGCTGATCGACGACCCGCGCTTCAGGACGAATTCCGACCGGGTGAAGCATAACGACGTGCTGGACCCGATCATCGCCGGCTATATGGGCGAGCGGACCCAGGCCGAATGCCTCGCCATCTTCGAGGAAGCCGGTGTGACGGTCGGCCCCGTCGCCGATGTCGCCCAGCTTGCGGATGACGATTACATGGAAGGCCGTGGCGTGGTCGAGAGCTTCCCCGACGCGGAAATCGGCAGCCTGCCGATGCATGCCGTAATTCCGCGCCTGTCCGAAACGCCCGGTGTTGTCCGCGCTCCGGCGCCGGAACTGGGCCAGCATAATGACGAGATCTGGGGCGCGCTTGGCCTTGATGCGGCCGAACAGGCAAAACTGACCGACGCGGGAGTGATCTGACATGTTGGGAACCCTCCCTCTCTGGCGCTCGCTGCTCTATGTGCCCGTCACCAACCAGCGCTTTGTCGAGAAGGCCTCGGCGCGCGGCGCGGATGTCATCAAGCTGGATCTCGAGGACAGCATCCCGCCGGCGGAGAAGCCCGCCGCCCGGGCGGCGGTGCGCGACGCGGCCCGGCTGATTAAAGACGCGGGCACCGAAGTGCTGGTCCGCATCAACCGGCCCTGGCGGATGACGGTTCTGGATCTGGAAGCCGCAATCTGGCCGGAAGTCTCCGGCCTGTGCCTGCCGAAGCTGGAGAGCGCCGATCATCTCGCCTTCCTCGACGAGACCGTGGAGGAGCTGGAGCGCGAGCGCGGCATGCCGGTCGGGCGCATTTGCTTCATGGGCCTGATCGAGACTCCGCGCGGCCTCAACAATGTGCGCGCCATCGCCAGGGCGAGCTCGCGCCTCAAGGGCCTGTCCCTCGGCCAGGAAGACTATTCAGCCGCTCTCGGCATGCCCGGCCTCGGCCCGGAGGATCTGCTGGAAGACATGCGTCTGGTGCAGCGCGCCGCCCGCGAGGCCGGCATCCTGCCGCTCGGCTATGCCGGCTCGATCGCCGAGATCACCGACATGGAGGCCTTCCGGGCCAGCGCCCAGCGCGCCCGCGCCCTCGGCATGGAAGGCGGCTCCTGCGTCCACCCGGCACAGGTGCCGATCCTGAACGCGGTGTTCAGCCCAACGGCGGAAGAGGTGGAGACGGCGGACGCCATGGTCGCCGCCTATGACGCCGCCATGGCCGAGGGTCTCGGCGCGGTCAGCTTCCGCGGCAAGATGATCGATGTGCCGGTGGTGGAGCGGGCCAGACGGGTTCTGGTGCTGCGCGACCGGATTGTTGGGAAGGGTTAGCGCCGTCTGGCCCCACCATCGTCGTTTTCCCGGACTTGATCCGGGACCTTTTTGATCGTGGGATGTGCCTGAAGTAGACAGAGAGTTCCTTTCGCCGAAAGGTCCCGGATCAAGTCCGGGAAAAGCTGCGGAGGAAAACGCGAACACCCCTCCCATAACCGGGACATGCGCCCGTTCGTCTACATCCTCGCCAGCAAACCGCATGGCGTCCTCTATACCGGCGTCACGTCGGACCTGCCTCGGCGCATGGCCGAGCACAGGAGCGGCGCCATCGCCGGCTTCACCAGGCACTACAATGTGCATGACCTGGTCTATTTCGAGCCGCACCAGAGCATGGAGGAGGCGCGCTACCGGGAATATCAGGTGAAGCGCTGGCGGAGATGCTGGAAGGTCGAAATGATCGAACGGCATAATCCTGAATGGCGCGACAGGTTCGAAGAGCTGTTGTGAATGCCCCAGCACTCACGCCTCCTTAACTGTTTTCCCGGACTTGATCCGGGACCTTTTCGATCCTGAAGAGCAGCCCGTCACCGGCGGATCAAGGGGCGGTGCCTTTTGCAGGAAGGTCCGGGATGACGGCCAGAGACGAGCTACCGTCCTAGAATCTGCCCGAACAGATCGTAGATCATGAACGATATCTCACTCTCCAGCGGGAAAGACAGCATGCCCATGACGTTGTACCCGAGCAGCCAGGGCATCAGGTAGAACCGGATCATGAAGAAGAACCAGGCGACATAGACCGGGTGCAGCCAGGGCAGCAAGAAGCCTGGCGTCACCGGCTTGAAGGCGCGGATGATCGGGTCGGTCACGCGGACGAAGAAGCGCATGAAGAAGAAGTTGCTGTCCTCGGGCAGGAAGATCGACATGGCGAAGCGGCCGAACAGGGTCCACATCACCGTGCCCAGCACATAATCGATGACAATGACCCAGAGCGGGAAGGCGCCGATCTCCGTTGGCATGTCCATGGGGGCGGGTCCTTCCGACGCTGGTTTCTTGATTGGCCCGCCATTCCGGTCCTTTAGGCGGGCAGAAAAAATCCGGGACGAAGCTTAGCCGCGTCCCGGATTTCTCTTCAAGTCTGGTCAAGCAGGTCCGGGACGGGGTTGACGCCGTCCCGGATGGAGATGTGTCGCCTAGTGGGTGCTGGCGAGGACCGTGTCGCCGCGCGGGGTCCGCACCGCGTCCACCATGGCCTGGGTTTCGGCGTCCGGCTCTTCCGTCATCAGGCTGACCACGATCATGGCCACCAGACTGACCGGCATGCCGATCATGCCGAAGCGGAGATGGTCGATGCCTAGCCAGGGCGTGCCGCCGGCAAAATGGACATAGTAGAGATAGGCGGTCCCGGCGACGAAGCCGCCCATCATGCCGGCGATCGCCCCCTGCCGGTTCGCCCGTTTCCACCAGATTCCCAGGACCAGCGGGAAGAACAGGCCGGAGCAGGCGAAGTCGAACGCCCAGGCCACCGCCCCGAGGATCGAGGTCAGCTTCAGGCTGGCCACGAACGCCCCGGCCGCGCCGACACCGAGGAGCAGGATACGGGCCACAATGAGCCTTTTCCTGGTCTCTGCCTGCGGGTCGATGATCTTGTAGTAAAGATCGTGACTGAGCGCGTTGGCGATGGCGAGCAGCAGCCCGTCCGCCGTCGACATGGCCGCGGCCATACCGCCTGCCGCCACCAGACCGGAGATCACGTAGGGCAGACCGGCGATTTCAGGCGTTGCCAGCACGACGATGCCGGAGCGCATGAAGAGCTCGTTGATCTGCAGGATCCCGTCCCCGTTGGAATCGGATACCTGGAGGAAGTCCACGGCCGCCCATTTCTGGATCCATTCCAGAGCGTTCACCTCGGCAATGGACTTGCCGATGATTCCGGTCGCCAGAGTCGGATCGAGCAGGGACAGCTTGGTGAAGGTTGCGAGTGCTGGTGCGGTGAAGTAGAGCAGGAAGATGAACAGGATCGACCAGCCTACGGAAATCCGTGCAGCCCGCACGGACGGCGTTGTGAAGTAGCGCATGAGCACGTGCGGCAGAGAGGCCGTTCCGCACATCATGCAGAGCACCAGGGTGGCGAACTTCCACTTGTCGATGAAGGTTTCGCCCGGCGCGTTGATCGGGGTCACAAGTGCCGAGAGGCCCGCGAAAGCCTCGGTTGGTTTCAGCACGCCAACCTGATGCAGGACTTCGAGTTCCTGCACGCGTTGGACGGCATCGCCGTAGGAGAGCTGCGGGATCATGCCGAAGCCGCTCTTGTTCGACATCCAGACCACCGGCACGATATAGGCGATGATCAGCACGATATACTGGGCCACCTGGGTCCAGGTCACAGCCCGCATCCCGCCCAGCATCGAGCAGACCAGAATACCGGCAAGACCGAACCAGACGCCGACCTCGAACGGGATCTGCAGGGCCCGTGCGGCGACCGTGCCGGTGGCGTTGATCTGCGCCGTCACATAGGTGAAGGACGCGACCACCAGAACGACCACGGCGCAGAGCCGGGCGAAATTGCCGCCATACCGTGTGCCGATAAAGTCCGGCACCGTGTAGCAGCCGAACTTGCGCAGATACGGCGCCATCAGCGAGGCGACGAGCACATAGCCGCCGGTCCAGCCGACCAGGAAGGCCATGTAGCCGTAACCGCCGAAATAGATGCCGCCCGCCATGGCGACGAAGGACGCGCCGGACATCCAGTCCGCCGCTGTCGCCATGCCGTTATAGAGTGCCGGAACCTGACGTCCCGCGACATAGTACTGGTCCGTCGCCATGGTGCGCGACAGCACACCGATCAGCGCGTAGATGGCGATGGTGAAGCCGACGAACAGATAGCCGATCGTGTCTGGACTGACACCGGCCTGTTCGAGTATGGCCATCAATATGATGAAGAGGAGGAACCCGCCCGTATAGAGGCCGTAGATCTTCCCCAGATTCTGGATGAAATCACCCTTCATGTCCGGTCTCCCCTACTCGTCTTCATTTGCTTCTTCGGCAACGCCGAACTCCTCGTCGATCTTGTTCTGGGCTCTTGCGAACCAGAAGATGATGACGACGAACGCAAACAGGGATCCCTGGCCGGCCATGTAAAAGCCGAGCGGGAACCCGAGGATGGAGAATTCATTGAGTTGTGGTGCGAACCAGTGCACCAGGAATGCGAAGATGAACCAGACAATGAGTGTCTTGATAGTCAGCCCTTTGGTGCGTTGCCAGTGGGCTTCATGATTGGAGTCGGCTACAGCCATGACTCACCCCCCCTTTCTTGCCCGTCGCCTTTCGTGTGCGGCGATTTTTGTCTATCGCGCTCTGCGCGCAATGGCCTTAGTCTATAATGGATTAAGGACTGCATCCACAGGTTTGTGAAATCCATGGGGGAGTCATGAACTCGATGAAACTCGGAAAATTGTTATGTTTCATGGTCTTTTAGGCGATTTTTGGCATAGAGTCCGGCTCTTCATGCCCTTCTCCACGCGCTGGAGGGAAGAGCCCCTGGATAAAGTCGAATCGGCATCAAGGTTCGTCAGCGCAAAGGCATCTTTTGTTGCCCAGACAACACTTTACGGCTATGTGCGCACCCGTGCTGGCACCCGATACACCGCTCTGTTTGATGACGACCTTTTCGTGCAGTCCCTGAATATTGCAAAATGGCAGGTTTTCCTTGCCTGCACTGCGGATCTTGCCGGCTTTGTTGCGGCGTCCGTATGTGCCGGCACGGACCGGGAAACCGAAGCGCGGCTGGCGCTTGCCCTGTTCCGGGGAGCGCTTGCCGACTATCCGGAGCCGGAAGGGGCGGGGCCGGACTGGGAGGAAGAGGTGGGGCGGGCGGAGACCCGGCTGCTGCAGGCGCGGCCTGACACACCAGATGCGGACGCGGCTTTCAGGGGCAGTGCCGATGCGCTGGTTCACTGGGCACCGATTTCGGACGAACTGAAGGTGCTGGACGAAGGGATCGTGCGCAATTCCATCCGCTTCAAGTGGCGTGACGTCCGGGAACGGACCGCCGCGCTGTTGCGGGCGGAGGCCGTGTTGCAGGACTTCCGGCCCGCCGCTGCCGCCGTGGGAGACTAGCGTCCGATGGCCGGTATTCCGGACCGGGAGGATTCTCCGCTCAGGCGCGCCATCATCATGCGCTATCGCACCCGGCGCACCCTTGCGTTTCTGCTCGGCGCCATTCCCGTGCTGCTGGTGGCGATGGTCTGCGCCATCGCACTGCAGGGCTGGAAGCCCGAAGGCGGGACGGACTGGTCCGCGCTCATCCTGCCGGCCGCCGGGGCCGGACTCGCCGCCGTGCTGGCCTATGCGGTCTACGGCATCGTTGCCGCCCATATCGGCGATCTCGACCGGATGAAGGAAGATCTCGATCTTGCCGCCACCACCGGCCGGCTGCCCGCGCGCTGGCGCCAGTTCACCGGCGGCCCGGGGGAAATCGCGGGCCTGTCCCAGACCATCGAGCGGGCCTTCATCCGGCGGGAGCGGCATGGCGCCGAAGGGGCCTGGATCGCCGGCGTGCTCGCGGGTATCCCGAGCGCGGTGATCGCCTTCCGGCGGACCGGGCTGGTGTCCTTGTCCAATGCGGCGGCCCGGCGCCGTCTCGGCGACGACGGCACCACCCCCGGCCACAGTATCTTCACGCTGGTCGATCACGGCCGGCTGGAGACGGCGTTGAGCCGGGCACGGGAGAGCCGGCAGCCGGTCGCACTGCGTCTGTCGGACACGGCGGGCGGGCCGGTCGAGGCCCAGGTCGCGGCCATGGCCGACGGCGGCGTGATCTCCTTCACGGCTCCGGCGGGCGAGGTCACGCCGGAGCAGACCGCGATGGATCTCGGCCCCGGCGCGGCGGCGTCTCCGCCCCCGCCGCAGCCCTGTCTGCCGGCCACGCCGCTCGGCGCGCTCCCGCTGGTCAGCCTGGATCTGGAGACGACGGGGCTGGACGCGTCGCTGGACAGGATCCTTTCCATCGGGGCCGTGCGGGTGCAGGACGGGCATGTCTTCACCGCCGCCAGCCTCGACCTTCTGGTCCGGCCGGGGATCCCGATCCCGGAGCGTTCCTTCAACGTGCATGGCATCTCGGACGAACTGGTCGCGGATGCACCGCCCCTGCCGGCGCTCTGGGACGCGCTGGGTGAATTTGTCGACGGCTGTGTCATCATCGGCCACCAGATCGGCTTCGACCTTGCGGTCCTGGCGGCGGAAGCCCGGCGCCACGGCTTGCCTGAACTCGAGCTGCCGGCCCTCGACACCATGATGCTGTTCCGGCAGATCTCGGACGGTCAACAGGTTGGTCTGGACGGTGCGGCGGACGCCATGGGGCTCAGTGTGTTCGGGCGGCATACCGCGCTGGGCGATGCGATCGTCACGGCGGAGCTGTTCAATGCCATGCTGCCATCCCTGCGGGAGCGGTCGATCGTGGATTTCGCCGCGGCGCAGGAGATCGCGGCGCCACCGCCCTGGGGCCGGGAGCCGGACCGGGCATGAGCATGAGCATGAGCACGGAGACGGCATTCGACAGCTATCCCTATCGGCACCGGTTGAGCGACGTGCTGAGCTGGGAGCCGCTGGATATCGATATCGGGGCGACGATGGCCCAGGCCGCGGCGGCCATGGCATCGCGGAATGTCGGCTCGATCCTGGTGCAGGACGGGAACGGCACGCATGTCGGCATTCTGACCGAGCGGGACATCATGCGCCGGATCGCCATGGGCGATGACGGTGGCAGTGCTGTCCGCAATGTCATGTCATCCCCGGTCGAGTCCCTGCCGGCCGATGCGCTGGTCTACAAGGCGCTCGGCCGGATGGAGCGGCTCGGCATCCGGCATCTGGCCGTGACCGATCCGGACGGCAGAACCATCGGTGTGGTCTCGCTCCGGACCATCCTGAAGACCCGGAACACGGCGGCCTTCGCGCTTGGCGACGCCATCGAGTCCGCGCCGGACAGTGCGGCCATCGCGGCGGCCCGGGCGCGCTTGCCCGCTCTGGCCGGGGCCCTGCTGCAGGACGGCGCGGGCGCGGCCATCGTCGCGGGCGCCATCAGTGCCGCCATGCGGGACTCGACCGAGCGTGCCGGCATGCTGGCGCGCGAGTCGATGGAGCGCGCCGGTCTCGGCCCGCCGCCGGTGCCCTTCGCCCTGCTGGTGCTGGGCAGTGGCGGGCGCGGGGAGAGCCTGCTGGCACCGGACCAGGACAATGCGGTGATCTATGACGGCACCCCGGCGCATGACGGCTGGTTCGCGGAATGGGGCGCGCGTCTCACGGACATCCTGGATGCCGCCGGAATCCCCTATTGCAGCGGCGGGGTGATGGCGTCCAACCCGCTCTGGCGCGGCACGCCGGACGACTGGCGCCGGCGGGTCGGGGAATGGATCGCCCGGGGGCAGGGCGAAAGCCTGCTCAATGTCGATATCTTCTTCGATTTCGCCCCCGTGCTCGGCGATGCCGGGCTGGCGGCGGCCCTGCGCCGGGACGCCATCGCGGCGGCCGGGCGGGAGACCGTGTTCCTCGGCAACCTGGTCCAGCATATCGGCGCCTTCCGGCCGCCGCTGGCCTGGGACTGGTTCGGCCTCGCCGGCGGGTTCCAGCTGCAGGACGGCCGGGTCGACCTGAAGCTGGGCGGCACCCTGCCGCTGGTTTCCGCCGCCCGCATCCTGGCCCTGCGGCACGGCATCGAGGCAACCTCGACATTCGAGCGGTTCCGGAAACTGCGGGAAGGGAAGCTGATCTCGGCCGGCGATGCCGCGGCCGTTGCGGAGGCGCTGGAGGCTTTCATGGCAGCAATCCTGCGCCAGCAGCTGGCCGATATCGCGGCCGGGATCGCACCGTCGTCAAAGATCGACCCGTCCCTGCTGGACCGCCGCGACCGCCGGTCCCTGCGCGCGCATCTGGCGATGGTGGATATCATCCAGCCGATGGTCGAGGGGGCGGTCGGCCGGTAGGGGGCGTGTGGCAGCTTTTACAAGTCGCCAGTCCGACCAGCGGGAACCACACGCCGCCAGCCTAGTATCGTCGTCCCACCCTGTTTTGGCCGTCATCCCGGCCTGAGAGCCGGGACCTTTTTGATCCCCGGGGCGGAGCGCGTCGCCGGGAGATCCCGGATCGAGTCCGGGATGACGGCTGGAAAAGTATGGAGTGATGGCTGAAGAAGTCCAGATGACGACGACTATTCTCTCTGCCCCTCCCATAACCGGGACATGCGGCCTTTCGTCTATATCCTCGCGAGCAAACGGCTCGGTGTCCTTTATACGGGCGTCACCTCGGACCTCCTGACCCGGATCGCTCAACACAAGAGCGGAGCCATTGCCGGTTTCACCAAACGCTACAATGTGCATGATCTCGTCTATTTCGAGCCGCACGAGACGATGGAAGACGCGATCCGCCGGGAGCATCAGGTCAAGCGCTGGAAGCGACACTGGAAAGTCGAAATGATCGAACGGCATAACCCTGAATGGCGAGACAGGTTCAGGGAGCTGTTTTGAGAAACTTTCTTCATTAGACAGTCACAAGCCGTTATCTCCGTTCCCATGTTCGTCATCCCGAACTCGATCCGGGACCTTTTTGATCATGGGGCACTGCCCGGCATAGAGAGATGGTGCCTTCCGCCGAAAGGTCCCGGATCGAGTCCGGGATGACGAATAAAGGGGGCCGGGACGGTGGCCGGTTTTCCGGGCCTTTTCGCCGGCACAGCCCGCCGCAACCGGCCCCGTTCAGGCCGTCATCCGGGCCACCGCAAGGCGCCGGTTGCCGCCGTGCCCGCACTTGGCTACAAATGCGCCCTCATTCTCATCCTTCATAGGAGCGGCGCCTTGGCTGCGTATCAGTACATCTACGTGATGAAAGGTCTGAGCAAGACCTGGCCCGGCGGGCGCGAGGTTCTGAAGAACATTCATCTGTCCTTCCTGCCCGGCGCCAAGATCGGCGTGCTCGGCGGCAACGGCGCGGGTAAGTCCACGCTGCTGAAGATCATGGCCGGCGTCGATACGGAATTCGTCGGCGAGGCCTGGGCTGCGGACGGCATCAAGGTCGGTTACCTGGCGCAGGAGCCGGAGCTGAATGCCGACAAGGACGTGCATGGCAACGTCATGGAAGGCATGGGCGAGACCAAGGAGCTGCTCGACCGGTTCAACGAGGTCAGTGCCCGCTTCGGCGAGGAGATGACCGACGATCAGATGAACGAGCTGCTGGCCGAGCAGGGCGAGCTGCAGGAGAAGATCGACGCCGCCGACGCCTGGGACCTGGACCGCAAGGTCGAGATCGCCATGGACGCGCTGCGGCTGCCGCCGGGCAATGCGGACGTGACCAAGCTGTCCGGTGGTGAGCGCCGCCGGGTGGCGCTCTGCAAGCTGCTGCTCTCCACCCCGGACATGCTGCTGCTCGATGAGCCGACCAACCATCTGGACGCCGAGTCGGTCGCCTGGCTGCAGCGCTTCCTGCACGACTTCCCGGGCACTGTCGTGACCGTGACCCATGATCGCTACTTCCTGGACGAGGTGGCGGGCTGGATCCTGGAAGTCGACCGGGGCCGGGGCATTCCCTACGAGGGCAACTATACCGGCTGGCTGGAACAGAAGCAGAAGCGGATGCAGCAGGAAGGCCGGGCGGAGGATGCCCGCCAGCGCTCCCTGAACCAGGAGCTGGAATGGGTCCGGCAGTCGCCGCGCGCGCGCCAGGCCAAGAGCAAGGCGCGTCTCAATGCCTATGAGGAGCTGCTGGCGAAGAGCGAGGAGAAGGCCACCGACACCTCCCAGATCGTCATCCCGGCCGGCCCGCGTCTCGGCAGCCAGGTGATCGAGGCCGATCACCTGAGCAAGGGCTTTGGCGACCGGCTGCTGATCGACGATCTGTCCTTCAAGCTGCCCCCGGGCGGCATTGTCGGCGTGATCGGCCCGAACGGTGCCGGCAAGACCACTTTGTTCCGGATGATCACCGGCCAGGAGAGCGCCGATGGCGGCTCCTTCACGGTCGGCGACACTGTCGTGCTCGGCTATATCGACCAGTCCCGCGACTCCCTCGACGCCAAGAAGACCGTCTGGGAGGAAATCTCCGACGGGCTGGACGAGATCGATCTCGGCAAGCGGAAGATGCAGAGCCGGGCCTATTGCGGGCTGTTCAACTTCCGCGGCGGCGACCAGCAGAAGAAGGTCGGCCAGCTGTCGGGCGGTGAGCGGAACCGGGTGCATCTGGCCAAGATGCTGAAATCCGGCGCCAACCTGCTGATGCTCGATGAGCCGACCAACGATCTCGATGTCGACACGCTGCGGGCGCTGGAAGAGGCATTGCTGGAATTCGCCGGCTGCGCCGTGGTCATCACCCATGATCGCTGGTTCCTCGACCGGATCGCGACCCACATCCTCGCTTTCGAGGGCGACAGCCATGTCGAGTGGTTCGAGGGCAACTACCAGGCCTATGAGGAAGACAAGAAGGCCCGGCTCGGCGCCGACGCGGTCGAGCCGCACCGGATCAAGTACAAGCCGATCGCGCGTACCTGACCGGCTTCCCTGCCGATACGAAAACGCCGGCTGAGAAGCCGGCGTTTTTTATTGCGGAAAGTCCCGGAGGATCAGGTGCGCTTGCGCAGCCCTTCGAGAATCTCTTCCATGCGGGCCAGCAGCGGGTCGATCTTGCCGCCGTTGCTCTCGATCACGGAAGCATATTCGTTGCGCTGGGTGATGCCCATGCTGATGCCCTCGATCACCACGTCGACGATCCTGAAGGTCTCGCCATCCGGGATCAGGCGCCAGTCGACGACGACGTTGCCGTTCGGGTTCGCCGGATTGATGATCTGGCTCTTCACCACGATATAGCGGCCGTTTTCGCCGCTCCCGGTGACTTCGAAAAGCTGCCCGGAATAACTGTCGAACTGCCTCGTATAGGTGAAGACGATGCTTTCCTCGAAAAGCTTGAGATAGGTTTCCCGCTGCTCCGGGCTGGCCAGGCGCCAGTTGCGGCCGAGCACGAACTGACCGATCCAGGGCAGGTCGAAATGCTCGTTCAGAAGCACCCGGAATTTCTCCCGGCGGGCCTCGCCAACGGCGGCCTTGTCTGTGACCAGAGCCAGCGCCTTGTCGCCAAGCTCGGCGACGAATTTCTCTGCCGCCGCTCCCTTGTCGTCGGCCCAGACGGGCGTGGGCGTTATGACGGTACAGAGGAACAGCAGGAACAGGACGCGACGGAGAACAATCATATGGATCGCCTGCCTCAGTTCGATTTGGCCGGAAGTGCGCCGGTCTCGGAGCGCGGCCGGTCGGACGGAGAGAACTCCTCAAACGCATTGCTGCCGTCAGCCGCCAGCGGGTCGGCGGCCGGTTCTCCGTTGCGGATCATTGCCTCCCGGCGCTGCAGGTAGATCGACCGCAGGCGGGCATAGTAGTCCAGCGATGACGCTTTGAGCTCGTTGATCTGGTCGAAATTGCGGGCGCGGAAATCGACGGCCTCGGTGCCGTTGCGACCGATGGTGATGGCAGTCTGTGCGTCCGGGCCACTGACGATATAGGTCAGCGGATCGAAGAAGATGTCGACCACACGTCCAACCAGATCACGGCCATTCGACGGTCCAATCAGCGGAACCACCAGATAAGCACCGCCATCGACGCCATGCACGCCAAGGGTCTGGCCGAAATCTTCATTCCGGTAGCCCCAGTCCTGGCCGTGACCCCAGTCGATCAGGCCTGCTGTGAGGCCGTTGACGAAGAACTGGCGGGTCGCGTTGCCGGCATTGTCCGTGTCGCCCTGCAGCAGGCTGTTCGCGATCACCACCGGTGAGCGCAGCCAGCGCAGGAAGTTGCGGACCATCTCCTGCATCGGATCGGGCATAGCGGTCTTGTAGACGAAGGCCGTGGGCTGAAGCACGAAGGTATCGACCGTTTCGTTCATGGCGAAGACCAAACGGTTGACCGGTTCGATCGGGTCATAAACCTGCGGACCCGCCGTGCTTTCCTGCGGCTGGGTTGCGCATCCCGTCAGGGCGATCAACACGGCAACGACACCGGCAGCCCGGTGTATCCGAGACAGAAACGTCATCATTCCAACCCGCTAACTGCGCTTTTCAGCAAGTAACCGCCTCTATTGCCAGAGCCTGAACTTCCGTGCCCCGAGCGGCCATGCAAAGAACAGACAGACGACCCAAAATCCAAGTTCGCGAGGACAAGCTGGTACCACAGAGGTTCAACCAAGGCCAAGGCCCCGCAATTTAGCGCTGATTTCTTACCACAGCGATGTTGCAAAAATATCGCGTTCCTTCATGCGCCATGCTGCAGGTTTCTATCTTATCCGGCGTGCCAGAGCGAAGGCGCGACGATACCATTCGATGGTCCCGACCGCTTTGTAAAGCCGTCCTGCCTGAATCGTGAAGGCGGTGGCGGTCGCATTGTCCACATTGATCGAGAGCAAGCCGATCATCAGAAGCGAATCGGCCTCGCTGATATGGTCGCCGGACTGCTGGAACAGGCCGCGCGCCTCGGCATAGGCCTGCTGCGCCTGGGGCAGCCGCCCGAGTTGTGATTCGAGATCCCCGATGGCCCGCAGCGCGGCGCCTTCCAGGCCCATCTCGTTCAACCCCCGATACATGGTGCGGGCCTGGGCAAATGTGACCCGGGCCCTGTCGGGCATTTCCATCAGAAGGTCGATCTGGCCGAGATCCATGAGTGTCTGCGCTGCGTCCCGGGCGCCGCCGGCGGTCTTGTAGTGGTTTTGCGCTTCCTTCATCACTTCCCGGGCGCCGCGGGAATTGCCCTTCTGCATCTCGACACGCCCTTTTCCTTTCAGCGCATCGGCCAGGATGGCCAGATTGTTCGTGTTCTTGGAGCTTTTCGAAAGCTGGACGGCCCGGTCGAAATTCATCCGTGAATCCTCCAGCCGGCCGGCCAATCGCTCCATCTCGCCGAGGCCGATCAGCAGGCGGGCTTCGAGGGTGCCGTCGGTCGACTCCGCGAGCATGGTCCGGGCGATGCCGCCGTGCGCGCGGGCGATCTCGAACCGGATGGGCGCCCGCCGGGTATCCCCGCGACCCGCAAGCATCGGGCTGTTGCCGACCCGCCGGGCCGCGTCCCGGAACCGGTCAGCCGCTTCAAGAGCCGAGGCCTGGGCGTTCGGTGCCCGGCCGAGCCGGCGCAGGATATCGGTCATGGCGAGACGCACGGCGGCTTCGCCGAGAAAGTCGCCGGTCCGGCGATAAAGGGTGAGGGCGCGCTCGAAGCGGTTCTGAGCCTCGGCCGCGCGCCGCTTCTGCCGGTCGATCTCGGCCCGGCAATAGAGCGCGTGGGCCTCTCCATTGCGGTCGCCGACCTGGCTGAAGAGGAAATGGGCATGATCGAATGTGGCGGCCGCTTCCTCCGCCTTGGTCAGCTGCATGGAGGCTTCCGCCGACCCAAGCGCGGCGTTGGCCTCTCCGAACCGGCTGTCTTCCTCGGAGTACAGCTTGCCGGCTTCCTCGAAGGCCTGCCGGGCGCCGTCCGGGCTTTTCCTGTTGATCAGGAGATAGCCCTGCTGCAGCAGGGCGTTGGCCATTCCCGTCCGGTTCTTGGCCTCGTTCGCCACATTGTAGGCGGCCTCGAATTTCTTCGAGGCCTCGTCAGGATGATCGCGGGCGCGCTCGAGTTTCCCGAGGCTGATCATGCATTCGATCACGCCGTCGGTGTCCTTGGCCTCCTTGAACAGGCTTTCCGCCTCGTTGAAGTTTTCCCGCGCTTCGGTGTTCAGGCTGTGCAGCCGGAACCCTTCGCCCTGGGCCCAGAGCCGTCCGGCCATGGCGCCGGGACCGGTGCTGAGGGTGCCGCCGGAGCGCATCGCCTGAACGCCGCCTCCGCGCTTGATGTCGCGGGACACGACCCAGTCCGCGATCAGGGCGCAGATCCCGAAAACGCTGATCGTCGCGGCGACCAGATGTTGATAATTAGCGGCCTTTCCAAGGGTGAAAAAGTAGCTCGCGAACACCCCGATGGCGGTCAGCGCAATAACCGTCAGCCGCCTTTGCCAGAGACCGAGCCGGCCCCTGCGCTTTGCCCGTGTGATCGCAGAACGCAAAGGCGTTCTCCTCTTTTGCCTCGTTTGGCGATGCCAAAACCACCGGCAATCTACTTAAAAATAAAGGCTAATTCGTTAATATGGTTAGATCATTTCATCTGCACCCACATCTCGATCAGGGCGCCCGGAGCGTCAATTTCTGATAAATCGGCTTCAGCACGACAGGAAGTATATAGATCGGGAACTGGGCGACTGCAAAAAACAGAAAGGCCTCCGGGCCGAGCGCCGCGCCTGCCGCGGCCATGAAGAGCGCCATGTTGCGGTTGCCGCTGGACAGGGCAATGGAGAGCTGGTTCTGCCGGTCGGTCCAGAAGAACACCAGCCCGCCGACAAGCTGCAGGCCCAGACTGCCGGCGAAGGCGGCGCCGACATAGAGCAGGACGGTTGCCGGGTCCGAGGCCAGCCAGTCGCGCACGCCGTCCATCACGGAGACGGCGAAAATCAGCATCAGGACAACCGCGATGCCATCGAACAGCGCGGCTTTTTCCCGCAGGCTCTCCGTGCCGAGCTTGCGCCTGATGATGGTCGCGGCAAGAGCGCACCCTGCGATCATGAGCGCCAGTTTCAGGGTCAGCGCGCCGGCGCTCAGCTCCACCTCGATGCCGATCAGCCAGAACAGCAGGCCGGGCAGGATGAACGGGAAGACGAATGTCGAGACCACCATGAGGAAGAGTGCCGCGGCCGAATCGAGGCCGATGATCAGGGCGATGACCGGCACCGTGACCAGCGGCGGGCTGGCGCTCCAGATCAGCATCGGCGTGGCCAGCTCCGGCGGGACCTCAAGGAAGACAAGCGCGACGTACATCAGGCACGGCGTTGCGACAAGCAGCCAGAACAGGGCGACCAGATGGGTGCCGGCCCGGCGGCTGGTTCGGCCGAGCGATGAGGCGTCGGTCCGGGTCATGGCGACGGTCAGCATGACCAGAACCGTCGGCGACAGCAGGGGCTTTGCCACGGCCGCGAGGTCCGGCAGGGCAAGCCCGATGAAAACACCGAGCGCCATGACCAGCGCCGCGCGCCGCCCGAGATACTGTAAAAGCCTCACCGCTGAACTTTCGTTTGTGTGCCTTGGCGGGACAGAACAATTGCCGCTAATGTCCGCATTATGGAACAGGTTGATTTGAACAAGTGTTTCGCTTCCGGCGCATTGACGGTCCGGCCGGAATGGGTCGACTATAACGGGCACATGAATGTCGGCTACTATGTCGTCGCCTTCGACAAGGCGACGGACGCCGTGCTGGACCATCTCGGGCTCGGTTCGGCCTACCGTCACGACCATGACGCATCCGTCTTCGTCCTGGAGGCGCATGTCACCTACGATCGCGAGGTCGGGCCCGGAGACGGGCTCCGTTTCAGCACGCAGATCCTCGACCATGACGCCAAGCGGATGCATGTGTTCCACCGGATGCATCATGCTGAGGAGAACTATCTTGCCGCGACCAATGAGCTCATGATCATGCATGTTGACCTGAAAACCCGGCGCTCCGCTCCGTTCCCGGCGGACGCGCTGGAGCGTATCGAGACTTTGCGGAGGAACCATGATGCGCTGCCGCGGCCGGAAGCGGCCGGGCGCACAATCGGTATCGCGAGGTCTTAGGGGATGGCCGGTGAACGATTGACAGCATTGCTGCGGGCTTCGCGGGGCAGTGCCGGGGCGTTGCTCCGCAACGATCAGGTGCTGCTCACACTGTTCGCCGTGGCCGTCGGAATCGCGGCTGCCTTTGCGGCGGTCCTGTTCCGTGAGCTGATCGGATTGTTCCAGACCGGGTTTTACGGCTTTGGCCATGAGCGGGTCGCATCCGGGGTTGCCGGGCTCGACTGGTGGCACATTCTGCTGGCGCCGGCGGCCGGTGGCCTGCTGATCGGCCTCTATCTGCACTTTTTCATGCCCGGCGGCCGGCCCCAGGCCGTGGCCGATGTCATCGAGTCGAATGCTCTTCGGGCCGGAAGGATGTCCGGACGCGCCGGGCTTGGTGCCGCACTCGTCAGTGCAGCCTCCATCGGCTGTGGCGCGTCGGTCGGCCGGGAAGGCCCGGCGGTACATCTCGGCGCGGCGATCGCCAGCTATATGGGGCGGCGCTTCCGGCTTGCCCGCTCGTCATCGCGCACCCTGCTCGGCTGCGGGGTCGCTGCTGCGGTCGCGGCGTCGTTCAACGCGCCGGTGGCCGGTGTGTTCTTCGCCCTGGAAGTGGTTATCGGACATTACGCGCTGACGGCCTTCGCGCCGATCGTCATTGCGTCGGTCGCCGGCACCATCGTTTCGCGCACCTATTTCGGCGACGTTCCGGCCTTCATCGTGCCGCCGCACGAGATTGCCTCCTTCTTTGAATTCGGCGCTTTCGCCCTGCTCGGCGTCACGGCGGCCGGCGCGGCCATCATCTTCATGCGGTTGCTGCTGACCACGCAGGACCTGGTCAACCGGACCGGGTTGCCAAGATGGGTCCGGCCGGTCATCGGGGGGCTTTTTGTCGGGGCCATCGGGATCGCCTTTCCGGAGGTGCTCGGCGTCGGCTATGAAGCGATGGACGGCGCCCTGAACGAGCATTATGTGCTGACCACCCTGATCGCGCTTGCCCTGCTGAAAATGCTGGCGACCGCGATCTCGCTGGGCTTTGGCTTCGGCGGAGGGATTTTCAGCCCGAGTCTGTTCATCGGCGCCATGGTCGGAGGGGCCTTCGGTATTGTGGCTACCATCCCCTATCCGCATCTTTCGTCAGGGCACGGCGCCTACACGCTGGTTGGCATGGGGGCTGTCTCCGGCGCGGTTCTCGGAGCGCCGATCTCCACCATGCTGATCATCGTGGAGCTGACCGGCGACTATCGTCTGACCATCGCCGTGATGGTGGCGGTGGTGATCGCGTCGCTGTTGACCCGGACGCTGAGCGGTCCGTCCATCTTCCACCATCAGCTTGCAGCCCGCGGCGTGATGGTGCGTGGCGGCCATGATGTCGAGGTGCTGGGCGGCATGGTGGTGTCCGATCTCAGCCACGAGGAGGTTGCGACGGTCTCCCGCGATGCCGGCCTGGCGGAGGTCCGCGCGGCGCTGCTCGGGGCGAATGGCGGGGTGGTTTTTGTCACGGACGGCGACGGGGCGCTTCTAGGCAGCCTGACGCTGGCCGGACTCGGGAACGCGGTTTTTGCTGCCGGCGCCGAAGCAGACTTCGACCTCGCGCGGTTCCTCGATACTTCCCGTCCGGCTCTGCGCGCCTCGGAGAGGGTCGGCCCGGTTCTCGACAGTTTTGCCGGGATTTCGGACGGCGTGCTTCCGGTCGTCAAAGGGCAGGGCGCGCCGATCCTGATCGGGCAGCTCGACGAGGCGGATGTGATGCGTGCCTATAATCGTGCCCTGGAGCAGCTCCGCGACGAGGAGCACGGCGATCAGGGCAGAGGCAGCGGATATCTGGGCTGAGAAAGGCGACGGGGTGCCTCCGTATGCTCGTTGGGGACAAGCACAGGACCGACACCCCGTCTACCGTTTGTCGCGACCATTTGGGACCGGCTCTTGAAAGGTGCGACAACGGATCAGTAATCAGTAGTGACGCGAGCTGTGATCTGTTGTGATAGAGGTAGCGCAAGGGGCGCTGTTTTCAACGGATCGCAATGTGCTCTTACGCAGTCCTTTAACCAAATCTGGGAGCCCACCGGGCTGCTGGTGACGAGGTTAACTCGGGATTCACTAAAATTTTGTTAAAGACCAACGGACCTCACCTTGACCAGAAATTGTTCCGCCGGACCCCATGTCTGACCTGTTTTTCGAGAACGAGCCCGAAAACCCGCCGCCCGGAACGGAATCCGACGCGCCGTATCTGCAAGGCCTGAACGAGGCGCAGGCGCAGGCCGTCCGGACGACGGAGGGGCCCCTGCTGGTCCTTGCCGGTGCCGGTACCGGCAAGACCCGGGTGCTGACAACCCGCCTCGCGCATCTGATCTCGACCGGCCGGGCCCGGCCCTGGAACGTCCTGGCGGTGACCTTCACCAACAAGGCGGCGCGGGAAATGCGCGAACGTGTGGGGACGATGATCGGCCCCATGGCGGAGCAGGTCTGGCTCGGCACGTTTCATGCGCTCGGGGCCAAGATCCTGAGGCGCCACGCCGAACTCATGGGGCTCCGTCCCGACTTCACCATCCTCGATGCGGACGACCAGCAGCGCCTGCTGAAGCAGCTCATGCAGGCAGAAAACATTGACGACAAGAAGTGGCCGGCGCGGGCCATGATGGGCGTGATCCAGCGCTGGAAGGACCGCGGGCTGACGCCGGACAAGGTCGGGCGCGACGAAGCCGGCGATGCGGCCGGCGGCCGGCTGGTGGAAATCTACCGGCAATACCAGGACCGCCTGAAGATCCTGAACGCGGTGGATTTCGGCGACCTGCTGTTGCTCACGGTGGCGCTGTTCCAGAACCATCCCGATGTGCTCACGAAATATCACAATCAGTTTACCTATATTCTTGTCGACGAATATCAGGACACCAACGTGGCGCAGTACCTCTGGTTGCGGCTGCTGGCGCAGAAGAGCCGGAATATCTGCTGCGTCGGCGATGACGACCAGTCGATCTATGGCTGGCGCGGGGCCGAGGTCGGCAACATCCTGAAGTTCGAGAAGGATTTTCCAGGCGCCGGGATCATCCGGCTGGAGCAGAACTACCGCTCGACCTCGCGCATCCTGGCCGCCGCCTCAGTTCTGATCTCGCACAATGAGGGGCGTCTGGGAAAGACGCTCTGGACCGAGGGGGCGGAAGGCGAGAAGCTGGCCGTGCGCGGCCTGTGGGACGGGGAATCCGAAGCCCGGCATGTCGGCGACGAGATGGAGGCGCTGCAGCGCAAGGGCGCGAAACTGTCCCAGATGGCGGTTCTGGTCCGGGCCGGCTTCCAGACCCGTGAGTTCGAGGAACGCTTCCTGACCATCGGTCTGCCCTACCGGGTGGTCGGCGGCGCCCGGTTCTACGAGCGCATGGAAATCCGCGACGCGCTGGCCTATCTGCGGGTGATCAACCAGCGGGACGACGATCTCGCCTTCGAGCGCATCGTCAACAAGCCGAAACGCGGCATCGGCGATGCCACCATGCAGGTCGTGCATCATCTGGCCCGGAACGAGGGCATGTCGCTGTACCGGGCGGCCTCCCGGATCATCGAGACGGATGAGCTGAAACCCGCCGCCAAGCGCAAGCTGGCCGAGGTGATCGAGAATTTCGAGCGCTGGCGCTCGCTGATCGATGTCGAGGATCACAGCGATCTCGCCCGCATCGTGCTGGATGAATCCGGCTATACGGAAATGTGGCAGAAGGACAAGTCGCCGGAAGCGCCCGGCCGCCTGGAGAACCTGAAGGAACTCTGCGGCGCCATGGAGGAGTTCGAGAATCTGGCGGGCTTCCTCGAGCATATCAGCCTGGTGATGGAGAATGCCCAGAGCATCGACCAGGACCAGGTCAGCATCATGACCCTGCATGCCGCCAAGGGGCTGGAGTTCGATCATGTCTTCCTGCCCGGCTGGGAGGACGGCATGTTCCCGCACCAGCGGGCGCTCGACGAGAGCGGCGCCGCGGGGCTCGAGGAGGAACGACGGCTGGCCTATGTCGGCCTGACCCGGGCCCGCAAGCAGGTGCATATCAGTTTCGCCGCGAACCGCCGGGTGCATGGCATGTGGCAGAGCTCGATCCCGTCCCGGTTCGTCGACGAGCTGCCGGCCGACCAGGTCGAGGCCAGCAGCGAGACCGGTTTCCAGGGCTCGCGCTATGGCGGCTTCGGCAGTGCCTTCGGCGACGGCGACGGCGACGACAGCTGGGGCGCCGGCAGCTTCGGCTATGGCTCGGCCCAGGGCGGAAGGGGGCCGGGATATGGCCGCCGCGGGGGAGAGCTCAAGGCCAGGGCCAAGCCACCGATGCTTGACGGCACAGGCTATGTCGTCGACCGCAGCAAACCGCCGCCCTTCGCGGTGGACGAGCGCGTCTTCCACCAGAAATTTGGCATGGGCACCGTGACCTCCGTGGACGGCGACAAGCTGCAGATTTCCTTCGACAAGGCGGGCAGCAAGAAGCTCGTCGCCAGTTTTGTGAGCAAACCATGACGCCGATCTGGCAAGTTTCCCTGCGGACCTCTCCGGAGGCCGCGCTCCCGTTGTCCGATGTGCTTGAGCCGTTCGTCGAGGCGATCTCGGTGTTCGAGGAGGAAGAACACAAGAGCTGGATCCTGAAAGGCGTTTCCACCGAGGAGCCGGTCAGGAGCGAGATTGTCGGTGCCCTGTCCGTCGCCGCAACCCTTGGCGGCTTCGCGCTGCCGGAGATCGAGATCGAGCTGTTGCCGGAGACCGACTGGCTGCGGCAGAACCGGGAATCCTTCCCGGCGATGCAGTTCGGCCGTTTCCTGGTGCATGGCTCGCACCTGCGCGGCAAGGCCCCGGTCGGAACCCTGAATATCGAGGTGGACGCGGCGCAGGCCTTCGGGTCCGGCTCGCACGGGACGACAGAAGGCTGCCTGCGGGCGATCGACCGGCTGTCCCGGCGGATGACGCCGGCCAGGGTGCTCGATATGGGCTGCGGATCCGGTATTCTCAGCATGGCGGCGGCAAAGATCTGGCCGGCAGCCAGGGTCATGGCCGTCGATATCGATCCCGTATCGACGGAAACAACGCTTGAAAACGCCGTGGCGAACGGGGTCGGCAGGCGGGTCGAGGCCCGGGCCGGAAACGGGTATGCCGTGCTCACGGACCAGCCATCCGGATCGTATGAGCTGATCCTGTCCAATATCCTGGCCCGGCCGCTCTGCAAGATGGCGCCGGCGCTTAATCGTGCCCTGAAGCCCGGTGGAACCGCCGTGCTGTCCGGCCTGCTCTATCACCAGAGCGCGGCCGTGCTTTCGGCGCATCGTCAGCAGGGGCTGGTGCTGGCCGGGAAGTGGCGGTTCGGCGACTGGATGACGCTGATGCTGAAAAAGAAAACCGGCGCGGTCTCGGGACCGCGCCGGCAGGGACGCTCTTCAACTTAGGGAGAGGCGGTTCCGAACGGGAGGAAGATTCGGAACCGCCTACTTTCGAGCTGCTTGGTTAACCACCTCAAGGGGAGGGGAATTAGGCGGCTACCCGCTGCTCGTCGGAGTTGGCGGCTTCGGTGGTGGTGAAGCCGGCCGGAATTTCGGTCACGGTCGCGGTCGGCTGGATCATCGTCCGGGCTTCGATCGGCTGGGTCGAGGTGCTGGCGATGCGGCGGGCAACCGTGCGGAGATCGCTGCGGGTGAGGCCGATATCTGCCAGCATCCGGTCATCGAGGCTGTTCAGCTCGAACATGGTCCGGGACACGCGCAGACGGTTGACGAGTTTCTTGAACATTGCTTTGGCTCCATTCGTAATGAGGGTGCCGACGTAACGGTTCCATTCGGCCCGGATGTGCATTTCGGCGCTGAACAGGTTGTGGCTGCGGGACACTGTGTCGGCCGGATTCGCGATCCGGGCGACAAAGGGGCCAACTTCACTCAGGTTCAGGTCTTCGAGGCGTCTTGTCAGTTTGTAGTAGTTCATTTTTTTATCCCTAAGGCGGTGTTTCGTTCTGTTGACGGAGATATAGGTCGAACGTTGACAGGGGAGGAGCGATGTGTTTGCAGCGCAGTCATGCGTTTCATGCATGCATGTGGGCGTTTGCTATGCGTATTCTTAACTACCTGTTAACAAACCTAATGTGAAGAGCGCATCGCCATCCCTTGTTCCCGGCCCACGCGGTGCTTAGTCTGGCGAGACGAGTACCGGATAGGCGCAAGGCAGGGAGCAGTGGAGATGTCCGCAACGGGCAGGACGGCGGGGCGGCTTGAGAGTTTCAGGGCGGCGTTGGCGGCTGCAGGGGTCGACGGCATGATCGTGCCGCGGGCTGACGCGCATCAGAGCGAGTACCTGCCGGCCTCGGCCGAGCGGGTGGCCTGGCTGACCGGTTTCAGCGGCTCAGCCGGTACTGCCGTGGTGTTGCCGGATGCCGCCGCTGTCTTCACGGACGGCCGCTACAGCCTGCAGATCGAAAGCCAGGTAGACGGCGCGTTGTATCACCGGTTCAACATTGCGGACAAAACGGTTGCGGACTGGATCGGCGAGCAGCTCCGCAGCGGCCAGCGGTTTGGCGTCGATCCGTGGCTGCACACCGACCAGCAGGTCGCGCGCCTGCGCAAGGCGGTCGAGAAGGCCGGCGCGGAGCTGGTCCTGCTCGACAGCAATCCGCTGGATGCGGTCTGGGAAGACCGCCCGGCGGCGCCGTCGGAGCCGATGCAGCCCCATGCGCTCGCCTATGCCGGCCGGAGCTCCGAGGAAAAGCGGGCGGAGATCGCCGGGGAGCTGGGGGAAGCCGGCGCCGATGCGCTGCTGATCACGTCGGCGGAATCCATCGCATGGCTGCTGAATGTCCGCGGCAGTGACGTGGCAAACACGCCGCTCTGCCTGTGCTTCGCCATCCTGTCGGCGGACGGGACGCTTGAACTCTTCATCGACGGCAAGAAGCTCGGACCCGACATTCTGGCGCATCTCGGCAATGCCGTTTCCGTGCACCCGCAACAGGCGCTCGGTGCGGCGCTGGACAGAATTGCTGCCGGCGGGCTGACAATCCGGATCGATCCGGACAGTGCCCCGGTCTGGGCCATGGAACGGGTCCGCAAAGCCGACGGCAAGCTCGACCTGCAGGCGGATCCGACCGTCGCGGCCAAGGCCGTGAAGAACGATGTCGAGCTGGCCGGTGTGCGCGCCGCGCATTATCGCGATGCCCTTGCCTATGCGCGTTTTCTCTGCTGGTTTTCCAACAGGGCGCATCAGGGCGGGCTGGACGAAATGACGCTGGTGGAGCGGCTGCATGGCTTCCGGGCCGAGCACGAGATGTTCCGGGGCCCGAGTTTCGACACGATTTCCGGCGCCGGACCGAACGGTGCGATTGTGCATTACAGGGTGACCGAGGAGAGCAACCGGGACCTGGAGCCGGGAGAGATCTATCTGGTCGATTCCGGCGCGCAATATCCCGATGGCACCACGGACATCACGCGGACGCTTTCCACAGGCATCATCGGCGAAGAGGAACAGCGCTGCTTCACGCTGGTCCTGAAGGGCATGATCGCCCTCTCCCGTGCGGTCTTTCCGGTCGGCACCAGCGGCGGGCAGATTGACGCCCTGGCCCGGCGCCCGCTCTGGGAGGCGGGCCTCGATTACGACCATGGCACGGGGCACGGGGTCGGCGCCTATCTCGGCGTACATGAAGGGCCGCAGCGGATTTCAAAGTCCGGCGGCGGGGCCGCGCTGAAACCCGGCATGATCATCTCGAACGAACCCGGCTACTACCGGGCCGGTGCCTTCGGCATCCGGATCGAAAATCTCGTGGTTGTGGAGCGCCGCGATGTGCCCGGCGCGGACCGGGAAATGCTCGGCTTCGAGACACTCACGCTGGCGCCGATCGATCGCGCGCTGATCGATCTCTCCCTGCTTGACAGCGGGGAGATCGCCTGGCTCGACACCTACCATGCGCGGGTGCGCGAGACGCTGGGCCCGGATCTGGATCCGGAGACGGCCGCCTGGCTGGTGGATGCGACGGCGCCGCTGGCGCCCCGGGCGACACAGAGTTAAGCGGCAACGGGGGACGAAAAATGGCCTATGAGACCATTCTCTATGCGGCGTCGGACGGCGTGGCCCGGATCACGCTGAACCGGCCCGAAGCCGGCCATGCCGTCAATCTCGCGCTGGCGCATGAATTGCTGGAAGCCTCGATCAATGCCAGCGAGGATCCGGATGTCCGCGCCGTCATTCTCGATGCCAGCGGTACCGTCTTCGGCTTCGGCGGCGACCTGCGGTATTTCGACTCCCAGAGCGACCGGATCGGGGCCTGCCTGAAGGAGACGACGGCCTATTTCCACGCCGCGATTTCCCGTCTGTACCGGATGAACTCACCGGTCATCGTCTCCGTGCAGGGCATGGCGGCAGGCGCCGGTTTCAGCACCGCGCTGATCGGCGACATCGTGCTGGCGGCGAAATCGGCGCAGTTCAAGATGGCCTACACGGCGGCCGGCCTGTCTCCCGACGGCAGCTCCACCTATTTCCTGCCGCGGATCGTCGGCATGCGACGGGCGCAGGAACTGATGCTGACCAACCGGACCCTGAGTGCGGAAGAGGCGCGGGACTGGGGCATCGTTACGCGGGTGGTCGAGGAAGAGGATCTCGCGGCGGAGACTACAAAGCTGGCGGCGAAATTCGCGGCCGGTCCGACCCGGGCCTATGGCGGCGTGAAGCGGTTGCTCGCCTCCAGCTTCCAGCAGTCGGTGGAGGCCCAGATGGAAGACGAGACCCGGACCATCGCGGAACTGGCCCAGACCGAGGACGGGCGCGAGGGGCTCGACGCGTTCCTGCACAAACGCAAGCCGGTCTTCAAGGGACGCTGACCGGCGTCGGCCTGCCGGGGGCATCAGGCGGGAAACAGTCTTCAGACAAACAAAAACGGGCTCAGGAAACCTGAGCCCGTTTTTTACGGGACGGGGATTGTCCAGCCTGGATCTAGCCGGTAATGACGGCGAGCACCAGCGTCAGCAGACCGATTGCGGCCACGTTCGTCAGTCCGACATAATGAAAAGTCGTCATCGCAACCTCCTAGGGGGTGAGGGGCAATGAGCCCGGTGCTCATTCCGCTGTTCGTCTCATTCCCAAATAAGCGAACAAGTGATCGGGGAGTAATCGAGAAATGTCAGGGTTGGTATGCGTTTAGAGCATGACGATTGGCATGAGGCTTCCGTCTGGTGCCGGTGGTAGGAAAAAGCGTTTATAATCAGCTTTTTGTGCCGATCAAATCCAGCCACTCTTCCTCGCTCAGGATCGTCAATCCGAGCTCTTCGGCCTTCCGGGCCTTCGATCCGGCATCGGCGCCGACCACTACAAAATCAGTTTTCTTTGACACCGAGCCCGCAACTTTTGCCCCGAGAGCCTCTGCCTTTGCCTTTGCTTCGCCCCGGCTGACTGTCGTCAGGGTGCCGGTAAAGACCACGGTCTTGCCAGCCACGGGACTGTCCGCCGCCACCGCGCGCTGGAAAACCTCGATCTGCAGCTCGTTCCCGAGATCGCTCAGGACCGCCCGATTATGGTCCTCGTGGAAGAAGGCAACGAGGTCGGCGGCCACGGAATGGCCGATCTGGTCGATATTGATCAGGTTGGCATAGGCCTCCGAGTCCGGGTCCGCCGCCTGCAGCATGGCCTCGGTCAATGCCGGGAGCGTGCCGTAATTGGCGGCCAGCAGCTTCGCGGTCGCCTGGCCGATCTGCCGGATGCCAAGGGCATAGATCAGCCGGTCGAGACCGATCTTGCGGCGCTCCTCGATGGCGGCCAGAAGGTTGGTCAGGGATTTCTCGCCCCAGCCTTCGCGGGTCGAGATCTCCTCGGCCCGGTTCTTCAGGCGGAAGATGTCACCCGGCTGCGCGATCAGCCTGTCCTCGTAGAAGGCCTCGACCTGCTTGGCCCCCAGCCCCTCGATATCGAAGGCATCGCGGGAGACGAAATGCTTCAGCCGCTCGACCGCCTGGGCGGGGCAGATCAGTCCGCCCGTGCAGCGCCGGATGACTTCACCCTCGGGACGCACGGCCTCGCTGCCGCAGACCGGGCAATGGTCGGGAAACAGGTAGGGTACGGCATCGGCGGGGCGCTTTTCCTCGATCACGCGGACCACCTGCGGGATGACGTCGCCGGCCCGCTGGATGATGACCCGATCGCCGATCCGCACGCCCTTGCGCCGGATCTCGTCTTCATTGTGCAGGGTGGCGTTCGAGACCACCACGCCGCCGACCGTGATCGGCGTCAGCCGGGCGACCGGGGTCAGGGCGCCGGTGCGGCCGACCTGGATGTCGATGCCTTCCAGCACGGTCTCGGCCTGTTCCGCCGGAAACTTGTGCGCGATGGCCCAGCGCGGCGCCCGGCTGACCATGCCGAGCCGCTCCTGCCAGTCCAGCCGGTCGACCTTGTAGACGACGCCGTCGATATCGTAGTCGAGGCCGGCCCGGGCCGCGCCGATGGTTTTGTAGGCTTCGAGCGCCGTGGCCGAGCCGTCGCAGAGCTGCGTCATCGGATTGATCACGAATCCCCAGCCCTTCAGCGTCTCCAGGAACCCGATCTGGGTGTCCGCCGGCATCTCGGAGACCTCGCCCCAGGAATAGGCGAAGAAATGCAGCGCCCGTTCGGCGGTGATACCCGGGTCGAGCTGGCGCAGGGAGCCCGCCGCCGCATTGCGCGGATTGGCGAAGATCTTCTTGCCGGCCTTTTCCTGGCGTTCGTTGAGGGCACGGAACGCCGCCTTGCCCATGAACACCTCGCCGCGCACCTCGAAGACGGCGGGCGCGCCGGCCGGGAGCTGCTTCGGGATATCGGCGATGGTCTGCAGGTTGCGGGTGATGTCCTCGCCTTCGGTGCCGTCGCCCCGGGTCGCCCCCTGAACGAACGCACCGTTCTCGTAGCGCAGGGAGGCGGACAGGCCGTCGATCTTCGGCTCCGCGACGAGGGAAACCGGCGCGTCTTCGGAGAGACTGAGAAAGCGCCGGATGCGGGCGACGAAATCCGTCACATCCTCGTCCGAAAAGGCATTGGAAAGGGACAGCATCGGGCGCTTGTGCCGGACCTTGGAGAAGCCGGCGGCCGGAGCGGCGCCGACCCGTTTGGACGGGCTGTTCGGGCGGATCAGGTCCGGATGAAGCGCTTCGAGTGCCTCGTTCCGGCGGCGCAGCGCGTCATAGGCCGCGTCGCTGATCTCGGGGGTGTCCTTCTGGTGATAGAGCTTGTCGTGCTTCTCGATCGTGGCGGCGAGGATGCGCAGTTCGAGATCCGCCTCGTCGCGACTCAGCGCCTCGACCGGCTTGGTCTTTTCCGGAGCGGTCATTGCGGTATCGTCCTCAGGCTGGATTGAGAAGGCTGTCGGCCGCTGCCCGGGCCTCGTCCGTCACGGTCGCGCCGGACAGCATGCGGGCCAGCTCCTCCCGCCGCTCGCCGGTTTCGAGCTGGGAGACGGCGGTCTTCACCAGCTCGCCATCGGCCTGCTTGGCGACATGCCAGTGCCGGATGCCGCGGGCGGCGACCTGCGGCGAATGGGTGACGACCAGAACCTGGGTGTCCGTGCCGAGCCGGGCCAGACGCTCGCCGACGGCGGCCGCCACGGCGCCGCCGACGCCGCTGTCGACCTCGTCGAAGACCAGGGTGGAAACCGGGTTGGCTTCGGACAGCACGACTTTCAGGGCAAGCAGGAAGCGCGACAGCTCGCCGCCGGAGGCGATCCGGCCGAGCGGACCGAGGGGCGCGCCGGGATTGGTCGCGATCAGGAAGCTGACCCGCTCCATGCCGCCGGCGCCCCAGTCGCTTTCGGGCAGGGCATCGAGCTGGGTCTTCACATGCGCCTTGTCGAGTTTCAGTGGCCCGAGTTCCGAGGTGATCGCCGCGTCGAGGCGGGCTGCGGCCTTGGTGCGTGCGGCGCTCAGGGTTTCGGCGGCCCTGGCATAGGCATCGCGGGCTTCCTGTTCCGCCCGGGCCAGATCGGCGAGGCCGCCGCCGGCATCGTCGAGCGCGGCCAGACGGGCGGACAGGGCGCGGTGAATCTCCGGCAGCTGGTCCGGCTCCGCCGCGTGCTTGCGGGCGAGGCCGCGCAGCAGGTGCAGCCGGTCGTCGACTTCCTCCAGCCGGCCGGAATCCGCTTCCACGTCGGCCGCGATCTGGGTCAGGGCATGCTGGGCTTCCTGGATTTCGGCGGCGGCCCGCTCCAGCCCGTCGAGCACGGCGTCCAGCCTGTCGCCGGCCCGGTCGCGAACCCGCTCCAGGCTGCGCTGGGCAGTGGCGACGGCCCGGTCGGCCCCGTCCTCGTTCTGCAGAGCGTCGGCGGCGGCGTTCATCGCCTCCAGGATCTGCGCGGCATTGGCCAGCAGCGTGCGGTCCCGGGAGAGACGGCTTTCCTCGCCGTCCTCCGGCTGTACCGAGTCGAGTTCCTTGACGTTGTGCCGGAGCAGGTCTTCTTCCGTGCGGGCGCGTTCCAGCTCCGCGCGGGCCCTCTGGTGGGCGGAGCGGGCTTCGCTCCAGGCCGCGTGGGCCTGCCTGACGGCAGCCAGCAGCGCGCCGTGGCCGCCATAATCGTCCAGAGTGTCGCGGTGGGTCGCCGGGTCCATCAGGCCGCGCTGGTCGAACTGGCCCTGGATCTCGACCAGTGTCTCGCCGAGACGTTTCAGGGTGGCGACATTGACCGGCTCGTCATTGGCGAAGGCGCGGCTGCGGCCGTCCGCCGTGACGATACGGCGCAGGATCACCGGGCCCTCCGCCTCGATGCCCATCTCGTCCAGGATGTCCGCCGCGCCATGGCCGTCCAGGACGTCGAAACTGGCCGTCACGACCGCCTGTTTCGCACCATGCCGGACCAGCCCGCTATCGGCCCGGGCACCGAGCGCCAGGCCGAGCGCATCGAGCAGGATGGACTTGCCGGCACCGGTCTCCCCGGTCAGCACGGACAGGCCGGGCCCGAATGCCAGATCGAGCCTGTCGATCAGCACCACATCGCGGATCGTGAGGCTGGTCAGCATGGCCGGTCAGAATATCCAGAAATCGAGACCGAGGAGCCCGTCATCCTCGCCGGCGCCGCGGCTGGTGCCGTTGGTCATCAGGGCATAGCTGTCCTGGTACCATTCGCTGCCGGGGTAGTTGTGTCCGAGCACGGCGGCCGCCCGTTCCGCCTGCTCATGCAGGCCAAGGGCGGCATAGGCCTCGGTCAGGCGGTGCAGGGCCTCGGGAACCTGGTCGGTCGTGTCGTAGTCTTCCACCACCCGCTTGAACCTGTTGATGGCCGCCAGATACTTCTCCTGACGGAGATAGAACCGGCCGATTTCCATTTCCTTGCCGGCCAGGTGGTTCCGGGTCAGGTCGAGTTTCAGCAGGGCGTCGCGGGAATACTTGCTCTCGGGGAAGCGCTGCGCCAGTTCCTGCAGTGTCTCCATGGCGTTCTTGGTCAGCTTCTGGTCGCGCCCGACATCGACGATCTGCTCGTAATAGCAAAGACCCTTCAGATAATAGGCGTAGTCGACATTCTGATTGCTCGGGTTCAGCTGGATGAACCGGTCGAGCGCATTGATGGCTTCGTCGTACTTGTTGCTCTGGTACAGCGAATAGGCGGCCATCAGCTGGGCCTGGGTCGCCCAGACCGAGTAGGGATGCTGGCGCTCCACTTCGTCGAACAGCGGGGCGGCTTTCCTGTAGTCGCCTTCCAGCGCCTTATCGACCGCCTCGTTATAGAGCTCCTCGACCGGGCGCTCGACATATTCCAGCGCCAGCTTGTCATCGCTGCAGCCGGCAAGCGCCAACGCGCCGACCATCAGCGCGATGCCTTTCAGCCGCAGCGGAGCAAAACCTCTATAGGCCAACTTCATCGGATTTCCCCGGACATGTGTCCTCAAGAAAATACGGTTCCCGGGCGCCGGAGCCAAGAGGCTTGCGGATTAATCCGCTGCCCGGCCGGCACCCGCCGAATAACACTGTGCTGGGATAGAGGAGTTACGCGGTCGCGGCAAGCAACGGATGATCGTGATCCGCTGCGGCCATCTCCGGAGTCATGTCGACCAGCTCCCACGCGGTCTCGTCCGCGAACAGGGTCCGGAGCAGCTTGTTGTTGAACAGATGCCCGGATTTCGAGGCGTCGACCCGGCCGAGAATCGGCGCGCCGGCAAGATAGAGATCGCCGACGCAGTCGAGAATCTTGTGCCGGACGAACTCGTCCTTGAAGCGCAGCCCGCCCTCGTTGAGGATCTTGTCGCCATCGACGATCACCACATTGTCGAGATTGCCGCCCCGGCCGAGACCGGCCGCGCGCAGCCGGTCGATATCTTCCATGAAGCCGAAGGTACGGGCGCCGCTGATGGTCTCGTTGAAGGTGCCGTTGACCAGCTTCACGTCGAGGCTCTTCTCGGTGATCGCGGCGCTGTCGAATTCGATCTCGAAATTGACCGAGAAATGATCGTCCGGGGTGATCGCGATGCGGCGCTTGTCGTCCTGGGCGCTGACGGTCTTCAGAATCCGGATGGCCCGGCGCGGGGCATCGAGGGAGGCGGTGCCGGCGCATTCGATCAGCAGCACGAACGGCTCGGCGCTGCCGTCCATGATCGGCACTTCCGGGCTGTCGATCTCGATCAGGGCAT
This sequence comes from Nisaea sp., assembly GCF_040217065.1. GTDB lineage: Bacteria > Pseudomonadota > Alphaproteobacteria > Thalassobaculales > Thalassobaculaceae > Nisaea. The sequence goes on along the minus strand of NZ_JAVJNX010000011.1, from coordinate 371,225 downwards.
TGTCGATCCGGCAGCCGGCAAGGGCGGCCATCAGATGTTCCACCGTGGAAACCCTGACCCCGTCGCTGTTCTGCAATCCGGTGCACATGGTGGCGTCATGCACCATGTCCCAGCGGGCGGGGACCAGCGGGTCCTGGCCGGAGATATCCGTGCGCTTGAAGACGATGCCATGGTCGGCGGGGGCCGGATGCAGTGTCATCACGCAGTCGACACCGCCATGCAGGCCCACACCCCGGCAGGAAATACTCGTCTTCAAGGTCTGTTGTGCAATCACGTCGGATGCTCCTGACACCGGACCCGGAAATTTCAGTCCGATTTCTCGGCAAATTCCTGTCGGAGTGTTGGTAATTAAATAAGCCCCAGAAGATGTATCAATATCTCCTGGGGCTCTCAAATCACTCTTTGTGACTGAATGTTACGCCGTAATGTATTGATTTAACGGCGTAAATTCAGGGTTAGTTTGCCTGCCTGCGCAGGAAGGCCGGGATGTCCAGGAGATCGTCTTCCTGGCGCGTCGGGGCCACCCGTTCCGACTGGTCCAGAGACCCCAGACGGGCCTGCTTCGGCTCGGCCGAATGGATGTCCACGAACCGCTGCGGGCGGGCTTCCGGGGCCGGTTCGGCCGGCTTCTTGCCGCCCATGCCGGTCATCCGGGTAAACAGGCTCGGCCCCTTCTCCCCGCCGGTTTCCTCGCGCCGGCCGGCATTCGCCATGGCCGCTGCCTGGAACGGATCCGGCTCGCCGCCAGCCTTGGAATCCGGCATGGCCGGCGGCGGAGCGATGAAGCTGTCGCTTGCCTTCGGTTCGGCCGGTGCCTTGGCTTCCTCTTCCGCTTCCGCCCGGGCCGTGTCGGCCTGGGTCTGGGCGGTCAAGGCCGCGTCGTCGAGATCGGTTTCGCCGATCACCAGGGTGTTGCCGGCGACATGTACCGTCCCGCTGCTTGCGGAAATGGCCGGGATGTCACCGACCGGAGCACTCGGCCCGGCAACGGCGCTTTCCGCGGCCGGCTTCACCGGAGCGGCTTTCGCCTTGGTCGGGACGACGGTCAGCGGCGGGCGCTTCTGGGCCATGCCCTCGGCGGCGATGCCGGTGGCGACGACGGAAACCCGCATGACGCCTTCCAGCTTCTCGTCGAAGGTCGAGCCGAAGATGATGTTGGCTTCCGGATCCACTTCCTCACGGATGCGGTTGGCAGCCTCGTCGACCTCGAACAGGGTCATGTCCATGCCGCCGGTGATGTTGATCAGTACGCCGCGGGCACCCTTCATCGTGGTGTCCTCGAGCAGCGGATTGTTGATCGCTGCCTCGGCGGCGTCGATGGCCCGCTTCTCGCCACTGGCCTCGCCGGTCCCCATCATCGCCTTGCCCATCTCGCTCATCACCGTGCGGATGTCGGCAAAGTCGAGGTTGATCAGGCCTGGCATGATCATCAGGTCGGTGACGCCGCGCACACCGGAATGCAGCACATCGTCGGCCATGTTGAAGGCGTCGGCGAAGGTGGTCTTCTCGTTCGCCACCCGGAACAGGTTCTGGTTCGGGATGATGATCAGGGTGTCGACATACTGGGTCAGCTCCTCGATCGCCTGATCCGCGATCCGCATGCGGTGATGGCCCTCGAAGTGGAACGGCTTGGTCACCACGCCGACGGTCAGGATACCGTTTTCGCGAGCGGTCTGCGCGATCACCGGAGCGGCGCCGGAACCGGTGCCGCCGCCCATGCCTGCCGTGATGAACACCATGTTGCTTTCGCGAAGGTTGTCCATGATGTCTTCGATCGCCTCTTCGGCGGCCGCCCGGCCAACTTCCGGCCGGGAGCCGGCACCGAGGCCCTGGGTCACGCCGGTGCCGAGCTGGATGGTGCGATCCGCCAGCGACTGTTTCAGCGCCTGCGCGTCGGTGTTGGTGACGATGAATTCGACACCCTCAAGGTTGGAGCGGATCATGTTGTTGACGGCGTTGCCGCCTGCACCGCCGATGCCGACGACGCTAATCCGCGGCTTCAGTTCGTTATCATCGTTCGGGACTGAGATATTGATGGTCATGGGGGGCCTCCTGATCTCGCGTTAGAGGGTTGTCTGGGGGATACGTGCCTGGAGGAGCACGCGGGATTTCGGCCTTCTGGCCTGATTTTCTTGGTCGGTGGTCTGCTTGTGGTCACGGCGCGGCCTTTCGGCCGGGCGTGTCGGGCACGGGCCGGAGCTTGCGTTGGGTGTGAACCGGAATTGCTGCATTAGAAGTTCTCCCTCAGCCAGGAGTGGACACGGCCGAACAGGCCGCCTCCGGTCTCCTTGTTGGCGACGTGCCCTTGGCGGGACGCGTCAAGTGCCGGGTCGGCGGCATAGGCAAGCAGTCCGGCGCTCGTCGCGAAGGCCGGACCGCTGGCAACATCCGCCAGCCCGTTCACCCGGATCGGCCGGCCCAGTCGGACCTGCTTATCCAGGATTTCCTGTGCCAGATCCCGGATCCCCGGCATCTGGCTCGCGCCGCCCGTGATGACCACGCGGCGGCCGGCGACCTTGTCGAAACCGCTGGCTTCCAGCCGGTTGCGGACAAGCTCGAAGGTTTCCTCAAGACGCGGATGGATGATCCGGATCAGGAGGGATTTCGGAACGTGATTGGGATGGTTCTCGTCCTGCTCGCCGACCAGCGGTACGTCGATCACTTCGCGCTCGTCGAGGCTGGAGGGAATGGCGCTGCCATAGAGCGTTTTCAGGCGCTCGGCTTCGTGCACCGGCGTGGCAAGGCCGCGCGCGATGTCGCTGGTGATATGGGCGCCGCCGACGGGCACGCAGTCGGTATAGATCACGCTGCCGTCGAAGAAGACGGCCATGGTGGTGGTGCCGCCGCCCATGTCGATGACGGTGACGCCGAGGTCACGCTCGTCCTCGACCAGGCAGGCGAGGCCGGCGGCATAGGGCGAGACGACGAAGGCCTCGACGCCGAGATGGCAGCGCTCGACCACGCTGGCGATGTTGCGCACCGCGCTGGAGGCGGCGGTCACCAGATGCATGTTGGCGCCGAGCCGGTCGCCGCACATGCCGCGCGGATCGCGGATGCCGCGGCTGCCGTCGATGGAGAAGCCGACCGGGATGGAGTGGATGAGCTTGCGGTCCGCCTCGACCTCGACCCTCTGCCACTGGCTGAGGATCCGGCGCATGTCGGAATCGCCGACCTCCTGGCCGCCGATGGAGACCTCGACGCCGACGGTCTGGGAGTGCGGATAGCCCCCGGAGAGATTGACGAAGACGCGCTGGATGGTCTCGTCGGCCATCTTTTCGGCGGCATGCACGGCCGCGCGGACGCATTCCTCGGCCTCCGCCATGTCGACGATCATGCCGCTGCGGATGCCGCGGGCGATCTGGTGACCGATGCCGGTCACCCGGATCCCCGGCAGGCTGGCTGCCTGTTCGCCGTGATGTTCGGCGCGCGCACCGTTCTCCCCGACCCGCGCGATCAGGCAGCAGACCTTCGTCGATCCGATATCGAGGATCGCGACGGTTCCGGTCCGGGGCTTGGCGAGGCTCTTGCGCATCAGGTGTCTTTCCCCGGATTCCGGAGGCGGCCGGTCACGTTCGGGGCAACCCGGACGACAAGCTGGTTGGGCAGGCGCAGGTCGATGGCGATGACGTCCCGGTCGAGAACCTGATGATCGCGCTGCAGCTTGGCGAGATGGGACCAGGCCTTGCCCGGGGCATGCTCCGGCAGTTCGATATCGACGCCGGTGTCGAGCCGGACATTCCAGCGCCGTTCGCCGATCCAGGTAACGGCGCGGACACGCAGCTTCAGGTCCGGCTCGCCGGACAGCAGGTTGAGGAATTCATGGGCGCGGGCCGGTGCGTCGGCACCGACCACGATCGGCAGGTCGGCGAAGCGGCGCGGGTTCTGGCCCGGGACCTCGACGCCGCGATCGTCGATCAGGGACAGGTCTCCGTCGCGCTGCCACAGGGCGAGCGGGGTGCGTTCCTCAAGTTTGACGAACAGGGTGTCGGGCAGGCGTCGTTCGACCGCTGCGGTACGCACCCAGGGCAGAGCATCGATACGGGATTTCAGCGCTTCCAGATCGATGCCGAGGATCGGCGCGCCGCGATCGGTCGCGATCGCCGCAACCAGGGCGCTGCGTTCGGTCCGGTAACGGCCTTCGACCAGAATGTCGGAAACCACGAGGCCGAGCTCGTTCGAGATGTCCGTGCCGACCATGTCGATCATCCGGGCCGCTTCGTCCACGGCGCCGGTACGGGCTGCGTGCCAGCCGCTGGCCGCAACGATGGCGGTCAGCGTCGCGAACCCGGTGCCGATCAGCACCTGACGCATGCGCCGGGCGGACATCCGCGGGCGCCGGGTCTGGCGCCGCCGGGTGGCGGTGGATTTCTTGCCGGTCTTGCTCTTGACGGCGCTCAGTAGTCGCATCGCGCGTCCTCCACCAGCTTGGCGCAGAGCGCGGGGAAATTCATGCCATGGAAGCTGGCCTGTTCCGGGACGAGCGAGGTCGGCGTCATGCCCGGCTGGGTGTTGATTTCCAGCAGATAAAGGTCGTCGGGTCCGACATCGTCTCCGGTGTCGTCGAAGCGGAAATCGGCCCGGCTCACGCCCCGGCATCCAAGAGTGGCGTGGGCCTGTTCGGCCATCTGCAGGACGCGGCTTGTTACGGCTTCCGGCAGAGCGGCCGGCAGGATATGGATCGACCCGCCATCGGCGTACTTGGCGTCGTAATCGTAGAAGCCGTGCTCCGAGGTGATCTCGGTCACGGCGAGGGCTGCGCCATCGAGCACGGCAACTGTCAGCTCGCGCCCGGCAATGAATTTTTCCTCAAGCACGATATCGCCGAACGGCCAATCTTCCGCCGTCGGTCGGTAATTGTCGCCCGGACGGACGATATGCACACCGAGGCTGGAGCCCTGATCGATCGGCTTCAGGACGTACGGCCGCTTCATGGCTTCGCTTTCCAGCGCCTCGGCGCGGGAGCGGACGACACCCGGCGGGCATTTCAGCCCGGCCCGCATGAAGAGGTCCTTTGCGCGCGGCTTGTCCATGGCGATGGCAGAGGCCTCGACGCCGGAATGGGTATAGGGAATGTCGAGGATGTTCAGCAGACCCTGGATGTTGCCGTCCTCGCCGATCCGGCCATGCAGAGCGTTGAAGCAGACGTCCGGCTTCAGTTCGGCAAGCCGGAACGGGATGCTGCGATCGACATCGACTTCTGTCACCCGGTAGCCGGCTTCGCGCAGCGCCTTGGCGCATTCGTGGCCGCTGGAGAGGGAAACCTCGCGTTCACCGGACCATCCGCCCATCAGAACGGCGACATGCTTGCTCATGAGCGGTCTCCCCTGTTCGTGTTGCTGGCAACACCGCCGACGCCGATACGGCGGATTTCCCAACGCAGTTCGATGCCGCTGGTCTGCTTCACCCGGCGCCGGACTTCTTCGCCGAGCACTTCGATATCGGCGGCTGTCGCCGTGCCGGTGTTGATCAGGAAATTGCAGTGCTTTTCGGAAACCATGGCGCCGCCGATCTGGAGGCCCCGGCATCCGGCGGCGTCGATCAGTTGCCAGGATTTGTGGCCTTCCGGATTGGCGAAGGTGCTGCCGCCGGTGCGCTCACGGATCGGCTGGCTGGCCTCGCGGGAGCGTTTGATCTCATCCATCGCGGCTTTGATCTCGTCTCTGTCTCCGACCGGCGCCTGGAAGGTGGCGGCGGTGAAGATCCAGTCCGACGGTGCGTCCGAGTGGCGATAGGACATGCCGAGTGTGCCTGCCGGAACCCGGCGCAGGATGCCGTCGCCGGTCACCAGCTCCGCAGAGAACAGAACGTCCTTGAATTCGCTGCCATAGGCGCCCGCATTCATGCGCAGGCCGCCCCCGATGGAGCCGGGAATGCCGGACATGAAGGCGAGGCCGGTGCGGCCCTCGGCGAGGGCCGCTTTGGCGAGATTGAGGTCGAGAACGGCGGCGCCCACGGTCACCATGTCGGCACTGAAGTTGATCTGGTTGAAGCCTTTGCCGAGCCGGATAACCACGCCCGGGATGCCGCCGTCCCGGATCAGCAGGTTCGATGTGACGCCGATCACCGTGACCGGAACGTTCTCCGGCTTGTCGCGCAGGAAGGCGGCCAGATCCTCGGCGTCTGCGGGGCGGAACACCACCTCGGCAGGGCCGCCGACGCGGAACCATGTCTGCCCGGACAGATCGACATTCTCCTGATAGCGGCCGCGCACTTCCGGCAGGCGCTCGATCAGGGATGTGTGCGTATCTGAGCGAAGGGCGGCCATGATCATTGCCCGTCCTTCCCGGCAGCGTCGGTGCTGCCGCCGATGACGTGTTCGAGCTGGCCAGGCAGCGCCTGTGCCCAGTTGGTGATGTTTCCGGCGCCGAGGCAAACCACCAGATCTCCGGGTTCGGCCAGTTCGGCGATCCGTCCGGCGAGTTCCTCGGGGGCTTGCAGCGGGTAGACATGCCGATGACCGCGGGCACGCAGACCGGCGACCAAGCTGTCCCGGTCGGCGCCCTCGATAGGCTCTTCACCGGCGGCATAGATGTCCGCGACGATGACGCCGTCCGCGTCATTGAAGCAGGCGCAGAAATCCTCGAACAGATCGTGCAGGCGGGAATAGCGGTGCGGCTGAACCACGGCGTAGACCCGGCCATCCGGGCAGGCGGAGCGGGCGGCGGAGAGCACGGCGCTGATCTCGACCGGGTGGTGGCCGTAATCGTCGATCACGGTGATGCCGCCGGCCTCGCCGGTCTTGGTGAAGCGCCGCTTGACGCCGCTGAACCCGGCGAGCGATGTGCGGATCTGCTCGTCGCTCATGTCCATCTCAAGGGCGATGGAAATGGCGGCGAGCGCGTTGGAGACATTGTGCTGGCCGTACATCGGCAGGGCGATGCCTTCCAGAACCCGCTCGCTGTCATGCGCACGGTCGGCGATGATGACGTCGAATTTCGCGCCGGAGCTGGTGATCTCCAGATTGCTGGCGCGGATATCGGCCTGCGGCGAAAACCCGTAGGTGATGATGCGGCGGTCGGAGACCCGTGGGATCAGCTTCTGCACCGTCGGATGGTCGATGCACATGGTGGCGAAGCCGTAGAACGGAATGTTCGCGACGAAGGCCCGGAAGGCTTCCTGCAGCTTGTCGAAATCGCCATGGAAATCGAGATGCTCGGGATCGATGTTGGTGACCACGGCGATGGTCGCCGGCAGCCGGTTGAAGCTGCCGTCGCTTTCGTCCGCCTCGACAACCATCCAGTCGCCGGAGCCGAGCCGGGCATTGGTGCCGTAGGCGTTGATGATGCCGCCATTGATTACGGTCGGGTCCATCCCGGCGCCGTCCAGCATGGCGGCGACCAGGGAGGTGGTCGTGGTCTTGCCGTGGGTTCCGGCGCAGGCGATGGACCATTTCAGCCGCATCAGCTCGCCCAGCATCTCGGAGCGGTGGACGACGGGGAGCATGCGTTCGCGCGCGGCCAGCAGCTCGGGATTGTCCGGCTTGATGGCGGTGGAGATTACGAGGATTGAGGCGTCGTCGATATTGGAGGCCTGCTGGCCCACGAACACCGTGATGCCGAGCTTCTTAAGGCGGCTGACATTTGGGTTCTCGGACAGGTCACTGCCCTGCACCGAATAGCCGAGATTGTGCAGCACTTCGGCAATACCGGACATGCCGATGCCGCCGATACCGGTGAAGTGGATGGTGCCAATGTTGAGCGGCATCTCTCTCATGCGGCACTTCCTTGCTGGACAGAGGCGGTCGCGGCGGAGAGCGCCGGCGCGGTGGCGATGACGAGGTCGGCGAGCTGGTCGGCGGCGTCGGGCGTGCCGGCGGCACGCGCGGCGTCCGCGGCGCGATGCAGCCGGTCGGGTGCTTTCAGCAGGCCAAGCAGGGAGCCCGCCAGTTTCTCGGCGATGAACTCATCTGGCTCCGGCATCATCCAGGCCGCACCCGTCGCCTGACAGGCAAGGGCATTGGCGGTCTGATGGTCGTCGGAGGCACTCGGATAGGGCACCAGGATCGCCGGGCGGCCGATGGCGTTCAACTCGGCGATGGTCGAGGCGCCGGAGCGGGCAATTACCAGATCAGCCGAGGCCATGCGGTCCGGCAGGTCGTCGAAGAACGGGCGCACATCAGCGGCAACGCCGAGGGCGCTGTAGCGTGCCTTGACCCGGTCGACATCCTCGGCCCGGCTCTGCTGGGTGATGCGCAGGCGCGGCAGCATGTCCGCCGGCAGGCCGGCAATGGCTTCCGGCACAACAGTGGAGAACACGGTCGCGCCCTGGCTGCCGCCGAAGACCAGCAGATTGAGATGGCCGTCGCCCGTCTCCGCTTTCTCGCCGCGCAGGGCGAGCACGGCCGGGCGGACCGGGTTGCCGGTGAAGTGGCACTTCGCCGTCTCGCCTTCCGAGAGATTGGTCATCTCGCGGAAGGAGGTGGCGATCTTGTGGGCATGCGGGGCCAGGAACCGGTTGGCCCGGCCAAGCACGGCGTTCTGTTCATGCAGCACCACCGGCAGGCCGAGGAAGGCGGCGGCCCGCACGGTCGGGACCGAGGGATAGCCGCCGAAGCCGACCGCGATCGCCGCGTTCAGGCTTTTCAGGTGCAGCGCCGACTGCAGCGCACCGAAACCAAGCTCGACGATCGCCTTCGCCTTGCCGGCCATGCCGCCCCTGCTCGGGCTGGCGGCGCGGATGCGGCGCACGGCGATGTCCGGGTTCACGCCCTCGAACCGGCCGCCGCGGTCATCGGTGACAAGCGCGACGGAGATGCCGCGGCGCAGCAGGGCTTCGCCGAGGGAGAGGGCCGGGAAGATGTGCCCGCCGGTGCCGCCGGCGGCGAGGATGACGGTCTTGGCTTTCATAGCGCCTCCATCCGGCCCGCACGGCTGCGGGTCAGGGCCAGCGTCAGTCCCATGCCGAGGGCCAGCGCCAGCAGGGAGGAGCCGCCATAGCTGATGAAGGGCAGGGTCATGCCCTTGGCCGGCATGAGCTGCAGGGCGGAGGCCATGTGGATCAGCGCCTGCAGGCCGAACTGGGCGAGCAGGCCGGCGCCGGCCAGCAGCACGAACAGGCTCTGCTCGGCGAACAGCCGGGCGAAGCCGCGCAGCACCACGAAACCGAACAGGGCGATGAGCAGGATGCAGACGATGGCGCCGAATTCCTCGCCGGTGACGGAGAAGACGAAATCGGCATGGGCGTCCGGCAGGTAGGCCTTCACCTGGCCCTCGCCCGGACCGGTGCCGAACAGGCCGCCGCTGCGGAAGGCTTCCAGCGACCGGTCCACCTGGTAGCTGTCGCCGGCGGCCGGATCGAGGAAGCGGTTGATCCGGTCGTTCACGTGCGGGAACAGGAAATAGGCGGCGACCAGTCCGCCGACGCCGCACAGCATGATGCCGCCGACCAGCATCATCGGCAGGCCGGCCAGGAAGAACTGGCCGAACCAGACCAGCGAGACCACCACGGTCTGGCCGAGATCCGGCTGCAGCAGCAAGAGGGAGACGACGAGGCCATAGAGGGCGATGGCGATCCACTGTCCCGGAAAGCCGTTATCCTTGCGCCATTCGGAGAACATCCAGGCGGCCACCACGGCGAAGCAGGGCTTCATGAATTCCGAGGTCTGCAGCGAGAAGCCGCCGAGCGGCAGCCAGCGCCGGGCGCCCTTGATCTCCGGGCCGACCATCAGGGTCAGGACGAGCAGGCCGAGGCAGCCGATGAAGCCGACCACGGCAATCCGGCGGACCTGCAGCGGGGTCATCAGCGAGCAGGCGAAAAGGATGACGGCAGCGACCGGCAGCAGCATCAGCTGGCGGCGGACAAAATGGTAGCTGTCGAGCCCGATGCGCTCGGCCACGGCCGGGCTGGCGGCGAAAATCATCAGGGCGCCGAACAGGATGATCAGCAGCAGGGCGCCGGAGGTCCAGCGGTCCACGGTCCACCACCAGCGGCCGAGGATGCTCGTGTCGGTGCGGGCGATCGAGCTCATGGCCTGACCTCCCCGCCGCAGGAACCGGCGGTCAGCTGCAGCACCTGGGCGCGGAACCGGTCGCCGCGCTGCTCGAAACTCTCGAACTGGTCCCATGAGGCGGCGGCGGGAGACAGCAGCAGGGTGGCGTCGGCCAGATGTTCCCGGCGGGCCATCAGATGCGCGGCGGTGACGGCCTTGTCGAGGGTGCCGCATTCGGTATGCGGCACCGCGCCGTCCAGCGTCGCGCCGAAAGTGCCAGCCGCTTCCCCGATCAGGAAAGCATGCCGGATGCGCGGGAAATAGGGGGCCAGAGGCGCGATTCCGCCTTCCTTGGCCTGGCCGCCGGCGATCCAGTAGATCGGCTGGTAGCAGCCGAGCGCCCGTTCCGCTGCGTCGGCATTGGTGGCCTTGCTGTCATTCACGTAGCGGATGCCGTCGCACTCGGCGACCAGCTCCTGGCGGTGGGCAAGCCCCGGAAAGCTGTCGATGGCGCGGGCGATCGCATGTTCGGGGATCCCGGCGGCACGGGCTGCGGCAAAGGCAGCGGCGGCGTTCTGCTGATTATGCGTGCCCGGCAGGGTCTTCGCGCCCGAGAGATCGAGGAGCGGCTCGTCGTTCGCGGTCAGGACCGACCCGGCGACCCGGAGATCGGCCAGACGATTGTCGGTCCCGGAGATCCGGATCAGCGTCGGCGCCTGACCGTCGAGCCGCTTTGCAATGGCGAAGGACTCGCGGTCGTCGATCCCGATGATGGCGGTATCGCCAGTGCCCTGACTGGCGAAGATCCGGGTTTTCGCCGCGATATAGCCCGCCAGGCCGCCATGCCGGCCCAGATGGTCCGGCGAGATGTTCAGCAGGATGGCGATATCCGGCGCCAGCGACGGCGTCAGCTCGAGCTGGTAGGAGCTGAGCTCGAGAATATAGGTGCCGTCGGCGCCGAGCGGCGCGAAGGACAGAACCGGGGTGCCGAGATTGCCGCCGACTTCCGCGCGCTTGCCGGCGGTGGCGAAGATATGGCCGATCAGCGCCGTGGTGGTGGATTTGCCGTTGGTGCCGGTGATGGCGACGATTTTGGCGTCCGGGCATTCCGCCAGCAGCAGCTCGACATCGCCGATGATGGCGACGCCCGCCGCCTTGGCATATGCGGCAGCCGGATGCGGCGCCGGGTGGGTATGCGGGATGCCGGGGCTGAGGACGAGCGCGTCGATGCTCTTCCAGTCCGCCTGTTCCGGGTTCTCGATTGTTGCGCCGATCCGTGCCGCCTCTGTCCGTCTTTCTTCCCTGTCGTCCCAGGCAATGACGATCGCGCCGCCGGCGACAAGCGCGGCGACCGTGGCCAGCCCGCTGAGGCCGAGCCCCATGACGAACAGGCGTTTTCCGGATTTGCTGCGGCAGACGATCATCGCTCCTACCTCAGCTTCAGGGTGGACAGGCCGATCAGCGCCAGGATGACGGCGATGATCCAGAACCGGATGACGATGGTCGGCTCCGCCCAGCCCTTCTTTTCGAAGTGATGGTGCAGCGGGGCCATGCGGAAGACGCGCTTGCCGGTCAGCTTGAAGGAGGCGACCTGGACAATCACCGACGCGGTTTCCAGCACGAACAGGCCGCCGATGATGGCGAGCACCAGCTCGTGCTTGGTGACGATGGAGATGGTGCCGAGGGCGCCGCCGAGGGACAGCGAGCCGGTATCGCCCATGAAGACCATGGCCGGCGGGGCGTTGAACCAGAGAAAGCCGAGCCCGGCGCCGAGCAGGGCGCCGCAGAACACGGCAAGCTCGCCGGTGCCGGGGACATGGTTGATCTGCAGGTAGTTGGCGAACACCGCGTTGCCGGTCAGATAGGCGATCAGCGCGAAGCACAGGCAGGCGATCATCACCGGGACAATGGCCAGCCCGTCGAGCCCGTCGGTCAGGTTCACCGAGTTGGAGGCGCCGACCATGACGAAGATGGCGAAGGGCGCGAAGAACCAGCCGAGATCGATCAGCACATCCTTGAAGAAAGGCACGGCGAGGCCATTGGCCAGGCTGGCCGGCATGCTGTCCTGGATCATCAGAACGGCGACTACGGAAATCACGATCTGGCCGAGCAGCTTGATCCTGCCGGGCAGGCCCTTGGTGTTGCGCTTGGTCAGCTTCAGGTAATCGTCGGCGAAACCGAGCAGGCCGAAGCCGCCGGTGACCACCAGAACCGCCCAGATGAACCCGTTGCTGAGGTCGGCCCAGAGCAGGGTGGAGACCGACAGCGCGATCAGGATCAGCAGGCCGCCCATGGTCGGCGTGCCCTTCTTCGTCAGCAGGTGGCTTTCCGGCCCGTCCTCGCGGATCGGCTGCCCCTCGCGCTGCTTGCTGCGCAGCCAGTTGATCAGCCGGGGGCCGAGCACGAAGCCGATGAGGAGCGCGGTCATGATGGCGCCGCCGGTCCGGAAGGTGAGATACCGGAACAAGTTGAAGATCTGATAGTCGTCGGAGAGAGGGACGAGCAGGTTGTACAGCATGGTGCGCCTCTAGCCTCCGTGAGCCGCGCTGGGCGGCGATATCCGGTTTGACTCGGCGAGATCGCGGATGGCACCGACGATCGGCGCCATGGCCATGCCGAGGGATCCCTTCACGAGGACGACGTCGCCGTCGGAAAGCTGGGCGGTGACCTGCGCGGCAACGTCGTTCGCTGTGGCGCCATGGCCACCGAACAGCACCGGCGGCAGGTTGCGCCCCACCTGCTCCATCATCGGACCGACGGTGAAGACGAGATCGGCGGAGCCGCAGATTTTTGCCAGCAGGTTCAGATGCAGGATTTCCGATCGCTCTCCAAGCTCCAGCATGTCGCCGAGCACGGCGACACGGCGGCCCAGGCCTTTCGGCTTGGTCATCGAGAGCACTTCGAGGGCGGCGGCGACGGAAGCCGGGCTGGCATTGTAGCTTTCGTCGATCAGCAGCAGGCCGAGGTCACCGAAGGCGACGTTCTCTTGCCGGCCGCGTCCGGCCTTAGCCGTAACGTCCCGGATCGCCTTTGCGGCCTTGTCGAGGTCGAGCCCCAGCGCCTGAATGCAGGCCAGCACACCGACCGAATTGAAGGCCCAGTGCGGGCCGATGCCATCGATCCGGTAGACCAGTTGCCTGCCGTCCACCCGGACCACGATATTGGAGCCGTCAGGACCGCAGTCGGCGCCGATCAGCCGGACATCCGCATCCTCGCTGCGACCGAACGTGACGATCCGGGCGCCCGCGGCTTCGGCCCGGTCGGCGCAGAAATCGAAGTTCGCGTTGTCCCGGTTCAGCACAGCGAGCCCGCGGTCTTTTTCCAGGCCTTCGAAGATTTCGCTCTTGGCTTCGGCGATCTGCTCGAGGTCCCGGAAATGCCCGATATGGGTTTCCTCGACATTGGTGATGATGGCGAGGTCGGGCCGGACCAGCCGGGTCAGGGCGGAAATCTCGCCGAGATGGTTCATGCCAAGCTCAAGCACGGCGTAGTCCGCGTCCTTCGGCAGCCGTGAAAGGCTGAGCGGGGCGCCGATATGATTGTTCAGGTTGCCGGCGCTGGCATGGACCGAACCGAAAACGGCAAGCGCGGCCGCCAGGGAATCCTTGGTGCCTGTCTTGCCGACGCTGCCGGTCACGGCCAGCACGGTTGCGGAAGAGCGCGCCCGGGAGGCCACGGCGATATCGGTGAGGCCGCCCAGAACGTCTTCGACCGCGAGCAGGGAGGCATTGCCGTCCAGCCTGTTCGGAATGCGGCTGACCAGCGCTGCCGCCGCACCGGCGTCAAGCGCGGCGCCGACATAATCATGGCCGTCCACCCGTTCGCCCGGCAGGGCGACGAACAGGCAGCCCGGTGTGACCTTGCGGCTGTCGATGACCAGGTCCGTGATCTCGAAGGCGGGCCCGTGAAGGGTGCCGCGCGTCGCCTTGACCAGCTCGTCCGATGTCCAAAGCGGAGCGGTCATCGAACTTCCCCCAGGAGAGCTGATACGACGGCGCGCGCGGCGTCTCTGTCGTCGAAGGACCGGGTTTCGGTTCCGACGATCTGATAGGTTTCGTGGCCCTTGCCGGCAATGATCAGGGCATCGCCGGGTTGCAGGGCCTTGATGGCGGTTGAAATGGCCGTTGCCCGGTCGCCGATTTCCATGGCGCCGGGGCAGGCGGCCATGATCTGGGCCCGGATCTCTTTCGGGTCTTCCGTCCGCGGATTGTCGTCCGTCACATAGACATGATCGGCAAGGTCGGAGGCGATCCGGCCCATGATCGGGCGCTTGCCTGTGTCCCGGTCGCCGCCGCAGCCGAACACCACGTGCAAGGCACCGGCGACATGGGGGCGGACTGCCGTCAGCACGGTTTCCAGCGCCTCGGCCTTGTGGGCGTAATCGACGAAGATCGGTGCGCCGTTCGGGTGCCGGACCGCGAGTTCCAGGCGGCCGCGCACACCAGCGAGGGCGGGCAGGCTGTCGAAGACCTTCGTGGCATCGACACCGGAGGCGATGACGATCGCGCTTGCGGCCAATGCGTTCATGGCCTGGAAGGCACCGATCAGCGGCAGCTCGACCGTGCGCTCCTGGTCGGCAAAGGCAATGGTCAGGTGCTGGCCGGTGGAGGTCGGCTCCCGGCGAATCAGCCGGAGATTGGCATCCGGTGCGGTGCCGAAGCAGAGGGTCCGGAGCCCGCGTCTGGTCGCTATGGCCGCTATGTCGGCGCTTTCCGGCGCATCCGCATTCAGGATGACCGTGCCGTCCGCCTGCAGCACCCGCTCGAACAGAGCGGCTTTTGCCTTCAGGTAGGAGGCCATGTCCTTGTGGTAGTCGAGATGCTCGTGGCTGAGATTGAGGAAGGCCGCAATGCCGATCTTCACGCCGTCGAGGCGGAACTGGTCGAGCCCGTGGCTGGAGGCTTCCATGGCCAGGTGATCAATACCGCGATCCGCGAGGTCGGCGAGGGCTGCATGCAGCTGCACCGGGTCCGGCGTGGTCAGGCCGGGGCCGTCCGTGCCGTCATCGGTGGTGATGCCGAGAGTGCCGAGACTGGCGCTCCTCTCTCCGAGTGCGGCCCAGATCCGGCGGGTGAACTCGGCTGTCGAGGTCTTGCCGCTGGTTCCGGTGATTGCCGCAACAACGCTCGGCTGCCTGCCATAGAACCGGGCGGCCATCAGCGCCAGGCGGCGGCGCGGATTGTCGTCGGCGATCAGGGCAATGTCGTCCGCATCGGCTTCGGTGCCGTCTTCCGCCAGCACGGCGACCGCACCGCGACGCACGGCATCGCCGATGAACTTGCGTCCATCGAGCGTGTTGCCGGACAGCGCGGCGAACAGATAGCCGGGCTGGACCTGGCGGCTGTCTGCGGTCAGCCCCGAGACGTCACGCTCCAGCGCGCCCGACGCCAGAAGTGCGGCGGTGCGTGGGTCGTGGCGGATCAGGTCGCCGTTTATCAGCTCAGAAAGACGCAAGTGCCTTTTTCCCCTTGGGTTGAGGGATCTTCACCACCAAAGCGCGGCGAATTTCGGGCGCCTCTTCGTCCACGGGCGTCACATTCAGGAACGAGGCGGCGCGCTCTATGACGCGTTTCACCGCCGGAGCCGCGACCCAGCCGCCGGTGGCATAGCCGAAGGAGCTCTTGTTGCCTTTCGGCTCGTCCACCATGGCGAGGACGACATAGCGCGGGTCATTCACCGGGAAGGCGGCGACGAAGGAGGACAGCAGGGCCTTGCGCTGATAGCCGCCGCGCCGGCCGGGCTTCTCCGCCGTGCCGGTCTTGCCGCCGACCAGATAGCCCTTGGCGTTGGCGTTCCGCCCGGTGCCTTTTTCGACCACCAGCCGGAGCAGGCGGCGCATGGCCCGGGAGGTCTTCTCCGAGATCACCCGTTCGCCGACCAGCAGCTCCGTGCTGTCCCGCTGCAGCAGCGTCGCCGGATGGCGGACACCGCCATTGACGATACTGGAGACGCCGTTCGCCAGCTGGACAGGGCTGACCGCGATGCCGTGCCCGAAGGAGATCGTCATGGTGTTGATCGGGCGCCAGGGGCTCGGCGACAGAGGCCGGCCGCGTTCCGGCAGCTCGATCGCGGAGGCTTCGAGGAAACCGAGCTTCCGCATGAAGTCCTTTTGCCGCTCGCCGCCGACATCCAGCGCCATTTTCACGGAGCCGATATTCGACGAATACATGAAGATTTCCGGCACCGACAGCCAGCGGTTCTTGGCATGGTCGTCATTGATGGTGAAGCGGGCGATCCGGATCGGCTTGCTGGCGTCGTAGCCGTTATGCATCGTCGTGGTGCCGTAATCGAGCGCCATGGCGGTGTTAAAGATCTTGAAGGTCGAGCCCATCTCGTAGACGCCGAGCGTGGCCCGGTTGAACACAGCGTCGTCTGAGACCTTGTCCCGGCGGTTCGGGTCGAAATCCGGCAGCGAGACCATGGCGACGATCTCGGAGGTGTTCACGTCCATGACGATGCCGGCGGCGCCGATGCCGTCGAAGGCGTCGATCTGGGTCTGCAGTTCCTCGCGCAGGATGTGCTGGATCCGGACGTCGATCGACAGGCGCAGCGGATCGGAGCCGTCGCGCAGCATGGAGTCGAAGCTTTTCTCGATGCCGGACAGGCCGACATCGTCGAAACCGGCGCGGCCGACGATATGGGCGGTCAGCCGGCCCTGCGGATAGATCCGCTTCGACTCGTTCTGGAAATACAGCCCGGGGATGCCGAGCTTGTTGACCGCATATTGCTGGCGCGGGGTCAGGTTGCGCTTGATCCAGGTGAAGCGCTTGTCGTCGGAGAACTTGGCGACCAGATCGGCCTGGTCCAGATCCGGCAGCACGGTGCGGAGTTCCTGCGCTGACTCGACCGGGTCCATGATGTATTTCGGGTCGGCATAGAGCGACGGCACATTCAGTGTGGTCGCCAGCAGCATGCCGTTGCGGTCGACGATGTCGGCCCGTCCGGTCTTGTGGGTCAGGGTGCCGCGCTCTTCGGCCAGGCGGGGCTCTTCGGCCCGCTCGAAGACGGAGACGTCGATCACCCGCGCGGCGATCACGGAAAAGGCCAGGGCGAAGACGGAGCCGGCGATGAGCAGGCGGGTGCGGCCCTGTTCAAGGGCCTGCTTGCCGTTGCCCTCGAGCCTGAGGGTCTTTTCCGGGGCCGGAATATCGCTTGAGTCGAGCCGTGTATGGGTCATCACTGCGCCCCCGCTTTGATCGAGATCGGCCGGACCATCGGCAGGATGATGCCGGTATCGCCGGCGCTGGCGTCGGACAGCGCGCCCGGTTCGTCCAGCAGCTGCGGCAGCATGTCGAGCGAGGTCATCTGCAGGTGCCGGGCCCGCGGCCGTTCGCTGAATGTGCGGATCAGGTGTTCCAGCCGGTCCGGCCGGTTCAGGTAGCTCCATTCCGCGTTCAGCACCTGGATGGCTTCCTGGTCGGCCAGGATTTCACGGTGCAGCGCGTTCAGCCGGTCCTCGCGGTCCTGCACTTCGTGCTTGACCAGGAAGAGCATGATGCCGGCGCAGGTGGCGAGCAGCAGCCAGAGGGTCATGGAGCGCCGCATCATGCCGCCTGCCGGTCCCAGGCCGGTGCATCGGTACGCTCGGCGACGCGCAGGCGGGCGGAACGGGAGCGCGGGTTGCGTCTCTCTTCCTCTTCGCCGGGGCCGATCGGCTTGCGGGTGATCTCAAGGAATGTCGGTGCGGGGCCGGTCTGGCCGGTTTCCGGGACATGCCGGGACGGCCGCGCGGTCTTGCCGGCGCGGGTCCGGATGAAGGTCTTGACCCGGCGGTCTTCCAGGCTGTGGAACGAGACAACGGCAAGGCGTCCGCCCGGATGCAACAGGCGTTCGGCGGCCTCGAGGCCGCGGTCGAGCTCGCCGAGCTCGTCGTTCACATGGATGCGCAATGCCTGGAAGGTCCGGGTGGCGGGATCGATGCCTTCCCGGCCCTTGACGCGGGTGCGCGGCACCACCCCGCGGACGATCTCAGCAAGCTGGGACGTCCGCAGGATGGCGCTGCCAGTCCGTGCCAGGACGATGGCTTTGGCGACGCGGCGGGAAAGCCGCTCTTCGCCAAGTCGGTAGATCAGGTTCGCGAGATTCTCTTCGCTCTCGTTGTTCACCACGTCGGCCGCGCTCGGGCCGGACTGTTCCATCCGCATGTCGAGCGGCCCGTCCTCGCGGAAGGAGAAGCCGCGCCCGGCATCGTCGATCTGCGGCGAGGAGACGCCGATATCGAGGGTCACGCCGTCGACCGTCTCGATGCCGGCTGCGCGGACCAGACTGTCCATGTCGCCGAACCGGCCTTCGATCAGCATCAGGCGATCGCCGTAGCGCTCCTTCAGCGGAGCGCCGCGCTTGATGGCATCCGGATCGCGGTCGATGGCCACGACACGGCAGTCCGCCGCATCGAGGATCGCGGTCGTGTAGCCGCCGGCGCCGAAGGTGCCGTCGAGGAAAGTCTTGCCGGAGGCGATATTGAGGGCGCCGACGACCTCGTCGCGCAGGACCGGGATATGGACCGCGCCACTCACGTGTCTCTCCCGCGTCCGACCATGGGCAGGGTGATGCCCCGGTCGCGGGCCCGCTGGCGCTTTTCGGTCCGGTGCGCCTCGTAGGCGTCCGGCTGCCAGAGCTGGAAGCTCTTGCCGAGGCCGACGAACATGATGGTGTCGGAGACGCCCGCATAGTCGAGCAGGTCCTGGGGCATCAGCACCCGGCCATCGCCATCGATGGTGAGCTGCCGCGCGTCGGCCAGGATGGTCTGCAGGTCTTCGGCTTCTTCGGAGAAGGCGTCGAGCCGGTCGATGGAGTCGACCATTTCCTGGATGCGCTCGTCGCCGCAGCCGTCGATGCAGGCATGTTTGAAGGACGGGTACAGGATCAGGCCCGAGGAAGCCTGCCGCTCGAGAACGCTGCGAAACGATGCCGGAACGGACACGCGTCCCTTCCGGTCAACCTTGTTCGCGAATGTGGACAGAAATACTGCCACGACGTCCCCCGTTCTCGACCGGCACCCCACCCGCTGGACTGCCGCTTCACCCGCAAGGCGCCGACCTTCCATTGGCCAGGCGCCGACCCCTTCCGGTCCGCCGGACCTGCCGTGATGGAGTTGGCATGGGTCTGGTACGGTCCCGTATGGGATTACATGGGATACCATGGGTCAAAGTGGAGTGCAATGGGAATGAAATGGGAAAACGGCGCAACTCCGGGGTTTTTCTAAGGTTTTCGAGGTAATTCGAAAGAAAGCCTCAGAACTCGCGGATGAGCTGTGGTGGTTTGGTTAATGCGCATGCTGCGGCTGACTTGAAACAGCCGGAAAATCTTAATGTTCGTGCTTTGTTCTCGTTTGTTTTGACTTGCCCGGATTGTGCGAAATCTCGCATCGCCGGCGCGGCGGCAAGGAAAACGAGAGGATCAGGCGGTCTGTAAGCCGGGTTCTGTCCAACACCCGAAGGTGTCTGGATGGCCATTCCTCTGGGACGATCGTTACCGACCGCCTCGCGCGACCTACCCGGATGACGATGCGAAAACTCACCTGTCGCCACCTTGCGGCGCGACCGGCCATCCCTATTTGGTCTTGCTCCCGGTGGGGTTTACCGTGCCGCGTCCGTTACCGTCCGCGCGGTGCGCTCTTACCGCACCCTTTCATCCTTACCTGCCGGCCGAAGCGGACAGGCGGTTTGCTTTCTGTGGCACTTTCCCTAGGGTCGCCCCCGCCGGGCGTTACCCGGCACCGTGTCTCCGTGGAGCCCGGACTTTCCTCCAGCGGCTTGCGCCGCCAGCGGCCATCCAACCGCCTGATCGGCGCAACAGATAGAGCCGGGGAGGGGGCCGGTCAAGCGGTGCCGACGCGGACGCGGAAATTGTGTCGGTTCCGGTGGATTGCGCCGGGCCGCATATTGCTAGAGTGGCCGGCATTGATTAACCCCGCGGACGACGGCATAGCTTGAGCCGGATCGCCGCGATACTGTTCTCAGAAACACCGAGGTCACCGCCATGTCCGACAACAGTCAGTCCGCCGCCGCTCTGGTGCAGCGCTATTACGATGCCTTCAATGCCGGCGATGTGCCGGGAATGCTTGCCTGTCTGTCCGAAGATGTTGCGCATGACGTCAACCAGGGCGGGCGGCGCACCGGCAAGGCCCTGTTCGGGGAATTCTGCGCCCATATGGAGCGCTGCTACCGGGAGCAGCTGACCGATATCGTGGTCATGCCGTCCGCCGACGGGCGCCGGGCCGCCGCGGAATTCACGGTCAACGGCACCTATCTCTCCGATGACGACGGCCTGCCGCCGGCGACTGGCCAGACCTACTGTTTGCCGGCCGGCACCTTCTTCGACATCGCGGACGGCAAGATCACGCGGGTGACCACCCATTACAATCTGCAGGACTGGATCGCGCAGGTGACCGGGACCGGGGCATGAGTGTCGCGCTCTCCGTCCTGACCCCCGGGGAGCCGGGGTTCGAGAAAGCGATCGAGCAGGTTGCGGTCCTGCGCATCGCCGTGTTCCGTGAATGGCCCTATCTCTATGACGGAACGGCCGAATTCGAGCACTGGTACATCACCAAGCTGGCCGAGGCGGAGGGAGCGATCATCGTCGCTGCGAAAGACGGCGATGACGTTATCGGTGTTTCTACCGGAATGCCGCTGCTGTCCGAGCATGAGGAACTGATCGGTCCCTTCAGCGAACACGGATTCGATCCGGCCGAAATGTTCTACGGCGCGGAAACGGTGACGCTGCCGGATTACCGGGGGCGTGGCCTGTACCGGGAATTCCTGGAGCGCCGCCGGGCGCATGCACGGCGCCTCGGTGGCTTCCGCTGGGAGACATTCTGCGGCGTCGTCCGGTCCGCCGATCACCCGCTCCGGGACCATGCGGCCCGCCCGGTGGAAGCCGTCTGGGAGCGGCTCGGCTATCGCCGCATCGAGGGGCTGACGACGGGGTTCAGCTGGAAGGACCTTAACGAGGACGAGAAGACCGAGAAGGTGATGCAGTTCTGGGTCCGTGACCTGTGACGACCGGAACCCGGAAATTCACGGTGGCGTCCGCCCAGCATGGTATCGGCCGCCCCGGGTCTTTCGAGGAGTACGCGCAGCGCATCGCCGCAAAGACAAAGGAGGCCGCCGAGGGCGGGGCATCCCTGCTGATGTTCCCGGAATATGGCGCGATGGAACTCGCGTCGATCTTCGGCGAGACGGTGGAGGCGGATCTGCAGGGGCAGATCACTGCGCTGGACGGTCTGGCGCCAAAAGTCGATACCCTGCATCTGGAGCTCGCCGCGAAGCACGGCCTGCATATCCTTGCCGCCTCCCTGCCGGTGCGGGTGCCGGGCCGGGAGCTGTCCGTAAACCGGGCGCGCCTGTTCGCGCCGAACGGCCGCTACGGGCATCAGGACAAGATCATCATGACCCGGTTCGAGCGGGAGGAATGGGCGATCGGCGGCGGTGACGGGCTGGCGGTCTTCGAGACCGACCTGGGCTGCATGGGCATTGCCATCTGCTACGACTGCGAATTCCCGCTGCTGGTCCGCACCATGGTGGAAGCCGGAGCCGAACTGATCCTGATCCCGAGCTGTACCGACACATTGCGCGGTCATGGCCGGGTCC
Source organism: Nisaea sp. (assembly GCF_040217065.1). GTDB lineage: Bacteria > Pseudomonadota > Alphaproteobacteria > Thalassobaculales > Thalassobaculaceae > Nisaea. The sequence goes on along the minus strand of NZ_JAVJNX010000011.1, from coordinate 349,706 downwards.
GGGTCGGGGCCATGGCGCGGGCGCTGGAGAACCAGTGCTACGCCATCGTCAGCCCGACCGTGGGCAAGGCGCCCTGGTCTCCGTCGGTCGATATCAACCGGGGAACCGCCGGCGTGTACGGGCCGCCCGACATCGGCTTTCCGGAAACAGGCATTGTCGCCGAAGGCCGGTTCGACGAGGACATGCTGCTCTTCGCCGAAATCGATCTCGACCTGGTCGCCCAGGCGCGGCAGGCCGGACAGGTGCTGAACCATCAGCACTGGGTCGAGCAGCCCGGGGCCGACCTCTGGCCGATCCCGCCGGTCCGGACCTTCGATCTGCTTTCCGACCCGGACGCGTCTTCCCGCTAGCTGAAATCCGGCAATCTTCAGGTTGAGCCCTGCTTTGAATGGCGTCACGCTGCGTTGCTGTACATGATCACGTGCACCGCACGATGCAGGCTCGGAACGCCAGACCGAAAGCGGTGCCAGGGGGAGCGAAATGATGACACTCAGGCAGAGAGCCATGTCTGGCGAACCGGTACTCGGCGCCATGATTTTCGAGTTTTTCAGCCCCGGAATAGCGCAGATCCTGTCGCATGCGGGATGCGAGTATGTGCTCTACGACATGGAGCATACCGGGATCGGCCTGGAGACCCTGAAGGACCAGGTCTCGTTTTGCCGGGGGCTGCCGATTGTCCCGATGTGCCGCGTTCCGCGCGGGGAATACCAGTTCCTCGCCCGGGCGCTTGATATCGGCATGAAGGGCGTGATGATCCCGATGGTTGAGAATGCCAGGGAAGCAGGCCTGATCGTCGAGGCGACGCGCTACCAGCCGGCCGGACGGCGCGGCGCTGCCTTCGGGTTCGCCCATGACGATTATTCGGGCGGGGATCCGGCGGACAAGATCGCGGCGGCGAATGCCGAAATCACGGTCATTGCGCAGATCGAGACGGAACGCGGTTTACAGAATGTCGACGAGATCGCGGCGGTCGATGGCATCGACGTGCTCTGGGTCGGCCATTTCGACCTCGCCAATTTCCTCGGCATTCCGGGGGAGTTCGCAAACCCCGTCTTTATCGATGCGGTGAAGAAAGTGGTCGCGGCGGCAAAGCGGCACGGCAAGGGGCTCGGCTTCATGCCGGCCAGCGGCACCATCGCGAGGGAGTACAAGGAGTATGGCTTCAACATGCTGGCGGTCGGAACCGATCAGGGCTTGCTGATGCAGGGCGTTCGTTCCGTGCTGCAGGAAGTGGAGGGGGCGTGATGGCGTTCAGGATCGGGACCACGCGGGACCTGCTGACCGCATCGGGCAAGCCGGCCTTCAACGAGGCGGCGTTCGAGGAACTGCAGGGCAATCCTGATATCGAATGGGAATGGATCCCCGAAGACGTCTCCGAGATCACGCCGGATATTGCCGCGCGGTATGACGGCCTGCACGTGAACCTGCCGCGGGTGACCGCGGCGTCGGTCGCGCGTGACGACTGCCGGGTGAAGATCATTGCCCGGAACGGGGTGGGTTTCGACACGGTCGATGTCGCGGCCTGTGCGGCCAAGGGGATCACGGTCACCAATACACCGTTCGCGATCCGCCGGCCGGTGGCCGTGGCGGCGCTCACGCTGATCTTCGCACTCTCCGGGAAGCTGTTCACCAAGGACAGGATTGTCCGTGAAGGCCGCTGGAACGACCGCGTCGAGCATATGGGGATCGGCCTTACCGGGCGGCGCCTCGGTCTGATCGGCGCCGGTGGCATCGGCCGGGAACTGATTCCGCTCGCCCGGCCTTTCTTCCGCGAGGTGCAGGTTTACGACCCCTATATCGATGCGGGTCTGCTGACAGGTCTGGGCGCGGTGAAGTGCTCTTTCGAGGAACTCGTTTCAGAGGCGGATTTTGTCGTCGTCGCCTGTCCCCTCAATAACGAGACACACCATCTGATGAACGCGGCAGCCTTCGAGCAAATGAAGCCGACGGCCTGTTTCATCAATGTGGCGCGGGGACCGATCCATGACGAGGCAGCACTCTGTGCTGCCCTGACGTCGGGGCAGATCGCCGCCGCCGGGCTCGACGTGACGGAGGTCGAGCCGATCGCACCGGACAGCCCGCTTCTCGGCATGACGAACACCATCGTCACGCCACATGCGCTGTGCTGGACGGATGAATGCTTCGAGGACATCGCCCGGACGGCGCTGCGGTCGATTGTCGAGGTGTCGCTGGGACGGAACCCGGCACATCCGGTCGCCGCCGGTCAGTGACGCCTAGCGCCGGGTCGCACCGGTCCCGGCCGGCGGATCGCTGGCGATCTGGCGGTTGCGTTGCCGCTCCCGCAGGAAGACGAATAGGCCTGCGGCCATGATCAGGAAGATGCCGATATTGACCTCGATGCCGGGCAGGTAGCCCCAGATTGCCCAGCTCCAGAACACGGCGAGCAGCAGGCCAGTATATTCGAACGGCGCGATGATTGCGGCGTCGGCCGACCGGTAGGCGGCGGAGAGGCAGTAGGCGACCGCGGCGGAATTGAAGCCGAGACCGACGAAGAGCCATAAGTCGGTTCCCTCGGGCCAGACCCAGGCGCGCAGCAGGAAGATCAGGCTCTCATTGTCCGATCCCGCGGCAAACCGACCGTCCCCCGCGAAGATCCAGAACAGCCCGGCAACCAGCAGAAACATGGTTTGGATATAGACCGCCAGCGCGGAAGGCTTGCTGCTCATGCCGAGCTTGCGGGTCATGATCTGCATGCCGGCATAGGTCATGGCCGCGATCAGTGGCAGGACAAGCACGAGCCGGCTGACACCGATATCCTCGCTGCTGGCCCACGGGCGCTGCATGATGAGCACGCCGATGAAGCCGACGAGGACAGCGCCGAGGCGGAACGGCCCGACCTTCTCGCCGAGAATCGGGATGGAGAGCAGGGTGATGAACAGGGGCGCGGCAAAGAAGAGCGCGGTTGCATCGGCCAGCGGCAACACCGCGAGCGCGGCGAAAAACGACATATTGGCGATGACGACCAGCAGGCCGCGCAGGGCATGCAGGCCCGGCCGCCGCGTCTTCAGGATATGCCAGCCGCCTTCGAACTGGACGATCACCAGGCTGAAGATGATGCCGATCGCCGAGCGGGTGAAGACCATCTGGTGCAGAGGATATCCGCCCGACAGCTGCTTGATCAGCATGTCATTGATCGAGATCGCCAGCATTCCGACAAGAATGAGGGCAATCCCGTAGGTCGGCCGGTTGATGGATGTCGTGGATGTATCTGTCATGGCGGAGGGAGGTTAGGGTTTATCGTCCGTCATGTCTTGTCTCGTGGCGCCGTCTCCTCCCGGGATGCGCGACGCAAGGGAGACAGTCTAGAAGAACAATCGCCAGAGCAGCGGCAACAGGATTGCCGTGGCCAGGGCGTTCAGCCCCATGGCGAGACCGGAGAAGGCGCCGGCGACATCGCTGACCTGCATCGCCCGGGCGGTGCCGATGCCATGCGCGGAAATGCCGATGGCAAAGCCGCGCGCGGCCCAGTCCCTGAAGCGGAACAGGTCGAGCAGAAGCGGCCCGATCATGGCGCCGAGAATGCCGGTCAGGATGACGAACACGGCGGTCAGGGACGGCAGGCCGCCGAGCTTCTCGCTGATGCCCATGGCGATGGGCGTTGTGACCGATTTCGGCGCAATGGAGATCAGCGTCGCTTCCGACAGATCGAAGGCCCAGCCTATGGCAACGGCGCTGCCGGTCGCGACCAGGGAGCCGACGAGAACGCTGAGCAGGATCGGCACCAGGGATTTCCTGATCCGCGAGATCTGGCGGTAGAGCGGTAGCGCCAGCGCGACGGTGGCCGGGCCGAGCAGAAAATGAACGAACTGCGCGCCTTCGAAATAGACCAGATAGGGCGTCCCGGTCACGGTCAGGACCGCGACCAGGGCAATCACCGCGATCAGCACCGGGTTCAGCAACGGATACATGTCGAACCGCTCATAGAGCCTCTGGCCGCCGAGATAGGCGAGCAGGGTGAGGAAGAGATGCAGCAGCGGGCTCGCCGAGAGATAGACCCAGATATCGCTGAAACCGCCATCCATCAGTCTTCCCCCCCGATCCGTGCGAGTTTCTTCAGGCCAACCATCAGGAATGCCGTGACCACGACGGTAATGGCGCTGCTGCCGATCAGGGCGGCCGTGACGCCGAGCCATTCCCGCTCGATGAGGGCCAGATGCAGCATCACTCCCACCCCGGCCGGGACGAACAGAAGGGACAGGTTGCGGAGCAATGTGTCGGAAACGACGGCGACAGGCGCGGGCACCTTGCCGTGGATCATCAGCCCGATGAACAGGATGACCATGCCGACAACCGGGCCCGGAAGGGGCAGCCCGGTAGCGGCAATGAACAACTCTCCCAGCAGCTGACAGCCGAGCAGCAGGGTAATGGCAGCGATCATCTGGGAGACCTCCGGAGGATATGACGATCCGGAGTCTAGCGCCTGTCTCCGTTCATAAACAACAGCTGCCCGGAGATGACGCAGTCAGGCCGCGGCGGCGAGCTCTTCGGTTTCCATCATGACGCAGCGGACATATTCGATCCCGGCAAACAGGCACGCGGCGAAACGGTGGTTGCCGTCGCACAGCCGGCCGTTGCGAATGATGATGCTCATCCGCTTCCGGTCGCCGTGGCGCACCAGCCAGGCGACTCGCGCAGCGTGGTCGTCGGCGCTCATCGGGGTGTTCGGGTCACGATTGTCGTCGGGGGCGATCAGCCGGTCTTCGGCCAGCGCGCGGTTGATGTCCGCGTCGGTGATACGGCGTTCGCTGCCTGCCCAATAAGGATAATCCTCAAGGCCGCACTCCGTCGCCACGTCCAGTAAATCGCGCACTACCAAGCGAATGCTCATCGCCGGGTCTCCCTGCCACATCGTCGGTTTCTCATCCGGCGACGGGCGTGCGCTGCTCCGGGAAGAGCAAAGGCCGTCCGCAAGAGTGTGCGAACGGCCAATCGGCCCGTGTAATTGCCGCCCCCCGTATGAGTGACGGGGCAGTCGGCAGCAATTGCGTTTTATGCATGGGGCGCATGCAGTCTGTGCATGGGAAAAGGCGAAATTTAACTTGCTAATTCAGAGGGCTGTATCGTTCCGGAGGAAGTTTTTCGAGGGCGGTAAAAACTTGTCCGAGAGCGACAAATCAGGTGGCGGGCAAGGCTCGGTTCAGGTGCTCAATCCCACTTTGCCGCGGCATCCTCGTCGCTCTCCCGCGCATCAACCCATTCGGCGCCGCTGTCTTTCTCTTCCAACTTCCAGAACGGGGCCTTGGTCTTCAGCCAGTCGATCAGGAAATTGCAGGCCTCGAAGGCGGCTTCCCGGTGCGGGGAGGCACAGGCAACGAGGACGATCTGTTCGCCCGGCTCCATCCGGCCGTAGCGGTGAATGATCAGGCTGGCCTCGAGCGGCCAGCGCTTGTTGGCTTCCGCGTCGATCTGTTCCAGCATCTTCTCGGTCATGCCGGGATAATGCTCCAGCGTCATGGCGCCGATCTGCTGGCCGTCGGCCATGTCGCGCACCAAGCCGACGAAGCTGGTGATGCCGCCGATATTGTGATTTCCGGCGCTGAGCGCGGAGAGTTCGGTGGCGAGATCGAAATCTTCCCTTTGCACCCGGATCATGGCGTCAGCCCCCCGTTACCGGTGGGAAGAAGGCGACTTCGTCATGCGGGCCGACGGGTGCGTCGAGCTCGACGAATTCCTGGTTCACGGCGGCGCGCACGATCTTCATGTCGGAGAACGCGTCCTCGAAGCCGGGACCACGGGTCTTCAGCCAGGCCACCAGTCCGGCGACGTCGGTCACGGTCTCGGGCGGGGAGACATCTTCTTCTCCGATGCCGGTCTTGCCGCGCATCCAGGCGAAATACAGAATTTTCACAGTCCAACCTCGCTGAAGGGCAGGTAGTCGACAATGTCTCCGGCTTTGACGCCGGTGCAGTCTTCCGGCAGCTCGACAAGCCCGTCGGCCGCCACCATTGAGGAGAGTATTCCGGCACCCTCCCGGTCGAACTTCACGGCTTCGAGACCGCCCGCGCCGGTGCGCTTCAGGGTGACGCGGACATATTCGCGCCTGTCCTGCTTCTTCTTGTAGCCGAAGGCCGCCCGGACGGGAAACAGTGCCGGGTCCGTATCAACCGCACCGGCGAGCCGCTGGATCAAAGGCCGTGCAACCCGGAGGAACGTTACCATCACGGCAACGGGATTTCCGGGCAGGCCGATAAAGGGCACCTTGCCAACCTGGCCAAGCGCAACCGGCCGCCCCGGCTTGATCGCGAGGCGCCAGAAATGCAGGGAGCCCAGAGCCTCGACAGCGCTCCGCACATGATCCTCGCCACCGGTGGAAACGCCCCCCGTCGTCAGGATCATGTCGGCTTTGCCGGCTGCATCTTCAAGCCCGCCGCGAATGGCATCGAACCTGTCGGGCAGGATGCCCATGTCGATCACCGCGCAGCCGAGACCGCGCAGCAGGGCGGAGACGGTGTGGCGGTTGGAATCGTAGATCGTGCCGTCGGGCGCGTCCGTGCCGGGATCGCGTACCTCGTCACCAGTCGAGAAGATCGCCACGCGCAGCGGCTTGCAGACGGTGAATTCCGTCCGTCCGACGGCGGCGGCAAGTCCGATGTCCTGCGGCCGCAGGCGCATGCCGGCTTCCAGAATGCGGGCGCCTTTTTTCACGTCTTCACCGGCAAAGCGGCGGTTCGCACCGCGCTTGATGCCGTTCGGAATGACAACGCGATCACTGGAGACGCGGCAGTCTTCCTGCATCAGGACCGTATCGGGAGCGGTGTCGTCCGGGCCGGTGGGCATCGGGGCGCCGGTATAGATCTTTGTTGCCGTACCGCGTTTCTGCGGGCTGTCCAGGGGATGCCCCGCTGCGATGGTGGCGGTAACCGGCAGCACCGTATCGGCGCCTTCGGCCAGATCGTTGAAATAGACGGCGAAGCCATCCACGGCGGAATTGTCATGCGGCGGCACGGACCGACCGGCGATGACGTCCGCCGCGAGCACACGTCCGAGGGCATCCGCGAGCGGTATGGTTTCCGGCTCGACCACCGGCACCAGGATCTCGCGAAACCGGGCAAGCGCGTCCGCGACCGGGATCAGCTTCCCGCCGAAGGCGAAGCAGTCATCTGTCAGTTGCGACATGGCTCACGCGGCTTTCGATAATCCAGTGAAGTCGAGAATATAGTCCGCCAGCCCTGCAATATCGTTCAAATCGAGCACGGGAACAGTCGCCGCCGCGACCGGGCCGTCCGACGCCACCGCCCGAATCAGCGGATCGTTCGGCTGGATCAGGGATTTTCCCGTGATCTCCCGGTAAATCTCCATCTTGTCGTGTGCGTGTTCTTTGAATCCCTCGATAATCAGCAGGTCGACCGGGCTCATATGCCGGATCAGTTCCTCGACCGTCGGCTCGGGCGTGTCGCGATTCTCATGCATCAGCGCCCAGCGGTTTGCCGAGGTGACGAGCACCTCGCTGGCCCCGGCGGCGCGATGTTCGAAGGAATCCTTGCCCGGCTTGTCCACGTCGAAGGCGTGATGGGCATGCTTCATGGTCGAGACGCGAACGCCGCGGGTGACAAGTTCTGGGAGCAGCTTGACGAGCAGGGTCGTCTTGCCGCTGCCGCTCCATCCGACAAGGCCGAAGATTTTCATGGGCTAATTCTAGAGGGCCGGACGGGCCGGACTCAAGTCATGCATCCACAGGGGCGCTTTTGCTGGCGGCGTTTTTACCGGTGCCGCCGGCTTTCCGTCGGGCGCGTTCGGCCTCGGCTTCCGGAGTAACATGCAGCAGGCCCGAGCGCAGATAGTCGTAGCCGGTAATCAGCGTCAGAATGGCCGCGGCCCAGAGCAGGCCTTCGCCGATCAGCACGGTCGGCAGCCAGCCGGGGCCTGCCGAGCCGACGATGAGGAAACCGAGCGAGCCGATCTGAAAGGCCGTCTTCCATTTTGCCAGTTTGCTCACGGGCATGCGGACTTGGATCTCGGCCAGAAACTCGCGCAGCCCGGACACCAGGATTTCCCGCAGCAGGATGATCAGTGCGGGCAGCAGGCTGTAGCCGGAAATATAGTCGAGAGAGCAGAGGATCAGCAGACAGGCGCTGACGAGGAGCTTGTCGGCGATCGGGTCCAGCAGCCGGCCGAAATCCGAGTGCTGGTTCAGGGACCGGGCAAGATAGCCATCGAGATAATCGGTAATGCCGGCGAAGGCATAGAGGCCGAACGCGATCCACCTGTAGGTGTCTTCGCCATACCAGATGCACCCTACAATGAGAGGGATCACGAGGATGCGCGACATGGTGAGCAGATTGGGGAGGCCGGTCATATCTCTGCGTCGGTCTGAAAAGTGTGTGGGACGATGATTTCATCATCGTATTCCATTGCCGAAACGCTACACCAATCAGCCCTCGTCGTGGAAGAAATCATAGATTTTTTTGGCCACTGTCCCGCTGATTCCGTCGACTGCCTCGAGATCCTGCAGCCCGGCGCGGGAAACCTCCCGGGCGGAACCGAAGTGATGCAGCAAGGCTTTCTTCCGCTTGGCACCGATCCCGGGGATCTCGTCGATCCTCGACTGGCCGATGGCCTTCGTCCGTTTTGCCCGGTGGGTCTCGATGGCGAAACGGTGGGCTTCGTCCCGCAGCCGCTGCAGGAAATAGAGCACCGGGTCGTTGATCGGCAGGGAATAGGGCGCCCGTTTGCCGGAGAAGAACCGCTCCCGTCCGGCATCACGGTCCGGTCCCTTGGCGATGGCGACCAGCGCCACATCCTCGATGCCGAGTTCGTCGAATACCTCCCGCACGGCCTTGTACTGGCCCTGGCCGCCGTCGATCAGCACCAGATCCGGCCAGTTTCCAGAGCTTTTGTCGGGATCTTCCTTCAGGGCCCGGCCGAAGCGGCGGGTCAGCACCTGCCGCATCATGGCGTAATCGTCACCGGCCTGAACCGGCGCGTCGCCGTTCTCGTCGGGCTCGACCGCCTGTGGCAGAGGCGTGTCCGCCGGGACCACATTGCGGATGTTGAATTTGCGGTAGGCGTTTTTCATCAGCCCCTCGGGGCCGGCCACGATCATGGCGCCGATGGAATTGGTGCCCTGGATATGGCTGTTGTCATAGACCTCGATCCGCTCCGGCGGGGCGTCCAGATCCAGTGCCTCGGCAAGGCCGTCCAGCAGGCGGCGCTGGGACGCGCTTTCGGCCAGCCGTCTTGCATGGGCTTCCTTCGCGTTTGAAAGCGCGTGCTCCATCAGCTTGCGCTTGGAGCCGCGCTGCGGGCGCAGGACCTCGACCCGGCGATCGGCCCTGGTGCCGAGGGCTTCGGCGATCAGGGCCTGTTCCGGCATGTCGTGGCTGACCAGGACGAGTTTTGGTGGCGGCTTGTCGTCGTAGAACTGGCCGATGAAGGCGGCCAGGATCTCGCCCGGCTCCAGGCTCTTGTCGTGGCTCGGGAAATAGGCCCGGTTGCCGTAATTGCTGCCGCCGCGGAAGAAGAAAACCTGGATGCAGGCGGAGCCGCCCTCGCCATGCAGCGCCATGACGTCCGCATCCTCGACACCTTCGACATTGATGTCCTGATGCGCCTGAACATGGGCCAGCGCCCGGATCCGGTCGCGGTACCGGGCGGCGCTCTCGAAATCGAGCGCGTCGCTCGCTTCCTGCATGCGTGCGGCGAGCTGCTGCGAGACCTTCCGGCTGGAACCCGTGAGGAACGCCTTCGCCTGTTCGATCAGCTCGGCATAGTCTTCCTTGCCGACATAGTCGACGCAGGGCGCGGCGCAGCGCTTGATTTGATATTGCAGGCAGGGCCGGGTGCGGCTGGCGAAGGTCGCGTCGGTGCAGTTCCGGATCAGGAAGGCGCGCTGCAGGGCGGTGATCGTGCGATTCACCGCGCCGGCCGAGGCGAAGGGGCCGAAATAGTCGCCCTTGCGCTTGCGGGCGCCGCGGTGTTTCACCAGCTGCGGCCAGTCGTGATCCCCGGTCAGCAGGATATAGGGGAAGGACTTGTCGTCGCGCAGCAGCACGTTGAAGCGCGGCCGCAGCTTCTTGATCAGGTTGCTTTCGAGCAGCAGCGCTTCGACTTCGGTATGGGTGCTGACGAATTCCATGCGCATGGTTTCGCTGACCATCCGGAAGATCCGGTGCGGCAGCTTGGCCGGGAAGGTGTAGTTCGCGACCCGCTTTTTCAGGCTCTGCGCCTTGCCGACATAGAGCACCTCGCCGGCGGCATCCATCATGCGGTAGACGCCGGGGGCGTTCGGCAGCAGTTTGACCAGCTTCCGGATAACCTTGACGCCGCGTTCGATGTCCGCTTTCGGGACTGTCTCCGCAGTCGTCTCTGACTGTTGTGTCTCTGGCTTCGATGTCGACATACGGCCTTTGTAGCGGATCTGGCGGGGGGCGGAAACGGTGTCTCGCGCGGGATGCCGGAGCCGTTAACCTTAAGCCGGCATCGTGGCCCGACTCTATCCCCGTTTGATGTGGACAAAGCTGTTGATAACACTCTTGTGCAGGGGTCGAGAGCCCATTTTCTCTCACTTTGCCCGTATTGCTCAAAATTTGAGCAAGTATACTAACTAATTGAAATACAATAAAAAATATCCTAGAGCACTGATTCTGATGACTATTTATGACAGAGTCGTGATCCGTCCCTTTCTTTTGCGGCTATTGATGCAAAATGTGCAAAAATTGTCCCTAGCGCAGTCGTGGCTTTGCGCGCCCGGTGCGCAAGGATAGGGTTTGCAAGGCTAAGTTCGGGTGCATGAGTGAAACCGGTTTCCAGATGACCAGAAACGCTGCTGAAAAACGGACCGCCCTGGTGACAGGCGGTGCCCGCCGCGTCGGGGCGGTGCTGTGTCGGGGGCTTGCCGCGGACGGCTGGCACGTGGCCGTGCATTTCAACGCGTCGGAGACTGACGCGGAGCGCCTAGTGCGTGAGATTCGCGGCGCTGGAGGCTCGGCAGAGGCCCTGGGAGGCGATCTTTCCGACGCAGCGGCCGTCTCCGGGCTGGCCGAACGAGCGAGCGCCGGGGCGCCGCCTCTCGGCCTGCTGGTGAACAACGCAGCGCTGTTCGAAGAGGATCACCTGGAAACTCTGACCGCCGAGGAGATCGACAGGCACCATGCCGTGAATGTCCGGGCGCCAGCGCTTCTTTCGCGTGCATTTGCCGAAATTGTAGGCAGACAGGCGGCGGAAGGAATCGCGCCCGGCACCGACTGCTGCATCGTGAACCTGCTGGACAACAAGGTGTTCAGCCCGAACCCGGACTATCTTTCCTATTCCCTGACCAAATTCGCGCTGCACGGCATGACCCAGATGCTGGCGATGGCGCTGGCGCCGGATATCCGGGTGGCGAGCATCGCGCCGGGTGTCACCCTGCCGAGCGGGCCGCAGAGCCAGCAGGAATTCGAGCGCTCCCAGGCCTCCCTGATGCTCGGCCGGGGCTCGACACCGGAGCAGATCCTGGCGGCGCTGCGCTTCATCCTCGCGGCACCGGCCTTCACCGGGCAATGCATCACCATCGATGGCGGCCAGGTCCTGCAGGCCCTGCCGCGCGATATCGCCTTCATGGACAATCCGGACGGGGGAGGCCGCTAGGCGTGCCGATTACGAACGCAAGGATCCTGCTGGAAAATTTCGCGGTGGTCGCGGATATCGGCATCCACGATTTCGAGCGCGGCACGCCGCAGCGGGTGCTGGTCAGCGTCGAGATGGATGTCGATGTCGATCCGACGGGAGCCGCCGATTCGATCGAGCGGGTGCTGGACTATGATTTCGTCCGCACCGAGATCCTGGACCTGGTGGCAAACCGCCGCTTCAACCTGCAGGAAACCCTGTGCCACGCCATCGTGCAGATGATCGCGGCCCGCCCTGTCGTGCGCCGGGCCCGGGTGACCACCCGCAAGCCCGATGTCTACGAGGATTGCGAGGCCGTCGGCTTCAGCCTGCTGTATGAGCGCTGAGGCGGCTCTCAGCCGGTGAAGAGCGCCGTCAGGTCGGTGAACTGGCCGATGGTGAAGAGCGCATAGCCGGCGAAGAAAACCACCGCCAGCGGCCGGCCGAGTGTCTTCAGCCCGAGCGCGGCCGCGACGAACACCACTGTCACCCCGAGCATGACCCAGATGTCGGACTGCATGATCTCCTGCGGGATGCTGAGAGGCGTGACGATCGAGACCACGCCGATGATGCCGAGCGTGTTGAAGATGTTGCTGCCGATGATGTTGCCGAGGGCGACGTCATTATGGCGGCGGACGGCGGCGACCACGGTGGTGGCCAGTTCCGGCATGGAAGTGCCGAGGGCGACCATGGTGATGCCGATCACTGTCTCCGAAACGCCGAGCAGCCGGGCCATATCGACCGCGCCGTCGACCAGCAGCTTGGCGCCGAAGGCCACGCCGACCAGGCCGATGATCGTGTAGATCGCCGCCTTCTGCATGCTGTCCGGCAGATTGTCGAACTCGTCGACTTCCTTGGCGTGGATGCTGTCGTCATTGGCGCAGTTCCGGCGGTCCCCGATATAGCAAAGGGCCAGGTAGCCGATCAGCCCGCCCAGCATGATGATGCCCTGCCACCGGGAGATCATGTCGAAATGGCAGAGGATGACGAAGACGATGGTGGAGCCGAGCAGCACGAAACCGTCGCGCCGTAGTGCCGGATCGCCGCAGGCAAAGGGATAGATCACCCCGACGGTGCCGATCATCAGCAGGATATTGGCGATGTTGCTGCCGACGACATTGCCGACGGCGATACCGTCATGGCCGTGCAGCGCAGCTTTCAGGCTGACGAAGAGTTCCGGCGCGGAGGTGCCGAAGGCGATCACGGTAAGGCCGATGACGTGCGGTGAAATCTTCAGGATGCGGGAGGCGCCGACCGCGCCGCGGATCATGATTTCCGCAGCAACGAGCAGGAGCACCAGCCCGCCGATTGCAAGGGCGAGGGGGGCAATCAAGCGGGAACTCCCAGTTGCATACAATATGGCAACTTATGACGACATTCTGCAGTCACGGAAACAGCCTTCCAACGGCGATGGTCGCCAACGGGTTCGGGACAGGCACGCGCTCCCCAATCGCGGCGAGGGGACAGGCGGGCCCAAATGACTGCCCCTAGATATTAGACCTTACCCTGCGCTTTCAATGGCTTTGATGGCCGGGCGCGCGATTCACGGCGCACCCGGCGGCGACAGCGGTGGGCGCGACGAAGCCCTTGCTTTCATGTCGATTCCGGGAACGGGCCCGGTTTTCGGCGGATTCAGCCGCGGCGCCGGCCGGCGCTTCGCTTCTGTGCCTTGCCCCTGTCCGGTTTGCCCCGGGGCGGCTGTACCGGCCCCTTGACTCGGACCACGGCGCCTTTCGGCAGCGGTTTGCCGTCCAGCGTCATGCCGAGATCGGCCGCTTCCAGGCGCTTGATCTCGTCCCGCAGGCGGCCGGCTTCCTCGAATTCCAGATCGGCGGCGGCGGCATGCATGGCCTGCTCCAGCTCGGCGATGACCTGCTTGATGTCCTTGCCGACCAGCTCGCCCTCGTCGGAGCCGGTCTCGACCGTGACATGGTCGCCGCGCTCATAGACGCTTTCCAGAATGTCGCCGATGCTCTTCTTAACGCTTTCCGGCGTGATGCCGTGCTCGCGGTTATACTCTTCCTGCCGGGACCGGCGCCGGTTGGTCTCGTCGATGGCGTATTGCAGGCTGTTGGTCATCCGGTCGGCATAGAGCAGCACCCGGCCCTCGATATTCCGGGCCGCCCGGCCGATGGTCTGCACCAGCGAGGTCTTGGAGCGCAGATAGCCTTCCTTGTCCGCGTCCAGGATGGCGACCAGCGCGCATTCCGGGATATCCAGCCCCTCGCGCAAGAGGTTGATGCCGATCAGCACGTCGAAGATGCCGAGCCGCAGGTCGCGGATGATCTCGATCCGCTCCAGCGTATCCACGTCGGAATGGATGTAGCGCACCTTGATGCCGGCCTCGTGCATATATTCGGTCAGCGCCTCGGCCATCTTCTTGGTCAGCGTGGTGATCAGCACCCGCTGGCCGAGTGAAGCGCAGGTCTTGCATTCGGCGATCACGTCGTCGACCTGGGTTTCGGTCGGCCGGATGATGCAGACCGGGTCGATCAGGCCGGTCGGGCGGACAAGCTGCTCGATGAAGGCGCCGCCGGTGCGGTCCAGCTCCCACGGGCCGGGGGTGGCGGAGACGAACACGGTCTGCGGCCGCATATCCTCCCATTCCTCGAACTTCAGCGGCCGGTTGTCGAGGCAGGAGGGCAGCCGGAAGCCGAATTCGGACAGGGTCGATTTGCGCGCGAAGTCGCCTTTGTACATGGCGCCGATCTGCGGCACGGTGACGTGGCTCTCGTCCACGATCAGCATGGCGTTCTCGGGCAGGTACTCGAACAGGGTCGGCGGCGGCTCGCCCGGATTGCGGCCGGAGAGATAGCGGGAATAGTTCTCGATCCCGGCGCAGGAGCCGGTCGCCTCCATCATCTCCATATCGAAGACGGTGCGCTGCTCCAGCCGCTGCGCTTCCAGCAGTTTGCCCGCCTTGTGCATCTCGTCCAGCCGCAGCTTCAGCTCCTGCTTGATCAGCTTCACGGCCTGATGCAGCGTCGGTTTCGGCGTCACATAGTGGCTGTTGGCGAAGATCCGGACCTGCTCCAGCTCGGCGGACTTGTGCCCGGTCAGCGGATCGAACTCCTGGATGCTCTCGACCTCGTCGCCGAACAGGGACAGCCGCCAGGCCCGGTCGTCTAGGTGGGCCGGATAGATCTCGATGGAATCCCCGCGCACCCGGAAGGTGCCGCGATGGAAGCTGGCATCGTTGCGCTTGTATTGCAGTTCCACCAGCTGGCGCATCAACCTGGTCTGGTCGATGGTGCTGCCGGTCTTCACATTCACCGTCATCTTGCCGTAGGTCTCGACCGCCCCGATACCGTAGATGCAGGAGACCGACGCGACGATGATGACGTCGTCCCGCTCCAGGAGCGCCCGGGTCGCGGAGTGCCGCATCCGGTCGATCTGCTCGTTGATCGTCGCTTCCTTCTCGACGAACGTGTCCGTGCGCGGGACGTAGGCCTCGGGCTGGTAATAGTCGTAATAGGAGACGAAATACTCGACCGCGTTATGCGGGAAGAAGCTCTTCATCTCGCCATAGAGCTGGGCCGCAAGCGTCTTGTTCGGCGCCAGCACCAGGGCAGGACGCTTCACCTGCTGGATCACATGCGCCATGGTGAAGGTCTTGCCCGAGCCGGTGACCCCGAGCAGCACCTGATCCATCTCGCCCTGGGTAATCCCACCGATCAGCTCCGCAATCGCCGCCGGCTGATCGCCGGCGGGTTTGTACTCTGAGACAATCTCAAACGGCCGCCCGCGGTCCTGCGGCGCGGCATCGGATTTGAGGTCGGGCTTCACGGCGCCGTACAGCGGCAGCGGGCGGGGATCGTCGAGTTGCGTGCTCATGAGGGGAATGTAGGGGGTGGGGGCGGGAGAGGGAAGAAAGAGATACTCGATTATGGTCAAACACACGCAACCAAATTTGCACTTAAGCCATGAGTAGTTTTGGACGTTATCCGACCTTGTTGGTTGGAACGTCTTCCCTCCGTGTTGGAACTCTTACTAGAAAGTTCCGATTAGAATGAGAAGCGATAACACCTACGTAAAGGAGGCCTCTCCGTCGATACTCGGAAAGTTTATCGTCATAGTTCATTAGGCCCATCCATTGTCGGTTCACGCCAAGCTCATGCGGAAGTTCCATGTGTGAGATGGATTGGAGATTAACGATCGCGGTAAGCTCAGGCTTGCGGAGCAGGCGGGTCCACCGTGAGGAATAACCGAAAACTATCATGTGAGTTAGCGTTGTTGGTGTGTCACCCTGGTTTACGGTAGAAAGCATCAATTTTTCTCTTCCGTCATCCATCGGGTACATTTCCGCGTCGGCCATGACTGATAGAGCAAATCGGGGGCCTGACTGCAGCCAGCGGCGAACTTCTAAGGCCAAAGCAGCACCGGATACAACAAGCGCGAGTGACGCTATAAAGTCAGAAGTCTGCATTTTTTCGCTACCGCATTTCCGCAAACTCGGGAATTAAGGGGACACACGCCAAACGCCCGTTCTCAGTCTTCTAAGCAACCCCACGCTCACGCGGCGCAATCAGACTCTCCGCTGGCACCTTCCATTCCGTATGTAACCGCCACATTGCCGCCTTGGAAAGCTCACGCTTACCGAGCAGCACTTCGCTCGCTCGGGAGCGGGAGTTCAGCAGGCGGGCGAGGTCGCTTTGGGTGTAGCCCTGCGCCTCCATGGCGTGGAGGATGGCCGAGACCGGATCGGCGGCGGGGATCGGGATGTGTTTTGCCTCCCACGCTTCCACCAGAGTGACGAGCACGTCGAGTTCGTCGCCTTCGGAACTGTCTGGTGCCGCGTCCATCAGGGCGTCGATCCGCGTCAGTGCGGCCGCGTGGTCGGCTTCTGTCTTGATCGGGCGTACTTCCATCATCTGCTCCTCATCCGGCCTTTCCTGCGTGCCGCGCATTCAGACCTTTGTCACGTCGATCTTGTCATACGCCGCGTGCGTGCCGATCCAGCGGATATAGACCACGCGGTAGGGGTAGTTGATCTTCACCACCAGCCGGTACGTGTTGCCGTGAATATTGAACACGACCCGGTTGTCCGCGACGATGCTGGCATTGCGATAGCTGGCTTTCACGTCGGCGGGTGTCGCCCAGTCGCAGCCCGGCCCGTTCACCGCGTTGAACCATGCCGTCAGATCGGCTTTCGCATCGCCCCGGCTTGGCTGTGACCAGAAATCCACCAGGGTCTTGCGCGCAATGATCCGCATGAGCCGAATATAATATGTTCCCGATTTGGGTGCAAGTGTGGTGTGGGGGCAAAGGGACACGCACCTGACTCCGCCATGCAATTGCTTCCAAAGCGCGCGGAATCTGCCGCGCAAACGGCGCCTCGTC
This sequence comes from Nisaea sp., assembly GCF_040217065.1. Lineage (GTDB taxonomy): Bacteria > Pseudomonadota > Alphaproteobacteria > Thalassobaculales > Thalassobaculaceae > Nisaea. Next base: position 332,762 of record NZ_JAVJNX010000011.1, on the reverse strand, counting down.
ACATCGGCGGAAGGCCCTGCAACCCGTTCCGGCTGTCGGTGAACAGCCAGAAATCCGTCGGGTAGAATGTGAAGGCGCCGTAGGCCGCGACCTGCACGGCGAGGAGGCCGAGCCCGAGCGTGCGCAGCGCCGGGCCGGGCGGTTTGTGCATCGTCAGCGCGGCGGCGGCGAGTTGCCCGGCCAGCACCGCCAGCACGAAGGTTCCGATATCCAGCGGCAGCAGATTGTCGCCGAGGATCGCCGTATAGCTCTCGAAGATCGCCACGATCAGTTGGAATTGCGGGGACACGAAACTTAACTCCGTGGGAATTGCGGGGACACGAGACTTAATTCAGGTCGCTATCCACTAAGTCGCCCCACGCTCGCGATCCTCTCGCGGCGCAATCAGACATTCCGCCGGCACCTTCCATTCCGTATGCAACCGCCACATCGCCGCCTTCGACAGCTCACGCTTGCCGAGCAGCACTTCGCTCGCACGGGAGCGGGAATTCAGCAGGCGGGCGAGGTCGCTTTAGGTGTAGCCCTGTGCCTCCATGGCGTGGCGGATGGCCGAGACCGGATCGGCGGCGGGGATCGGGGTGTGTTTTGCCTCCCACGCTTCCACCAGAGTGACGAGCACGTCGCGTTCATCGCCTTCGGGGCTGTCCGGCGCCGCGTCTATCAAGGCGTCGATCCGCGCCAGCGCCGCCGCGTGGTCGGCTTCTGTCTTGATCGGGCGCATTTCCATCATCTGCTCCTTCTCTGACCTTTCCGGTGCCCCGCGTCACATCGGCGGAAGGCCCTGCAATCCGTTCCGGCTGTCGGTGAACAGCCAGAAATCCGGCGGGTAGAACGTGAAGGCCCCGTAGGCGGCGACCTGCAGGGCGAGGAGGCCGAGCCCGAGCGCACGCAGTGCCGGGCCGGGCGCTCCGCGCATCGTCAGCGCGGCGGCGGCGAGTTGACCGGCCAGCACCGCCAGCACGAAAGTCCCGATATCCAGCGGCAGCAAATTGTCGCCGAGGATCGCCGTGTAGCTCTCGAAGATTGCCACGATCAGGACGGCCGTCAAGACGAGCGTCACGCCCCTTGTGGCGAGCCGGTCCGCCAGATGCAGGTCGCGCGTCTTTCGCGGCAGCGCGGCCCAGAGCAGCCCGGGCCAGAAGGCGAGCTTCAGGTGCTCCCAGATGGACTCGTTGACGGCGGCAATCAGCGCCAGCGGGCGCCATCCTCCGGACCAGCCGAAGGCGAAATGCAGGGCCGAGCCGGCGAGGATGATGAAGAGGGCGCCGGAGAACTCCCAGTAAAGAATGGCGCGGGAGTGCGGTGTCATTCTTTCATGCTCCAATCGTCTCCCCCCGGCCATGATTACCGGCCAGACCCGCCGGCCAGCTAATAGAACCCGACTTCCCGGACCTCGATCTCCGCCTCGTGATCCCGTCCGAAGGCGACGATGCCGATCGAAGTCAGGCTCGCGGCTGCGGGGGTGTCCGCGAGCAGCCAGCCCGAGGGCTCGAAAGCGGTGAGCGGCAGCCGTATCTCGGCCCAGTCCGCCCGGGCCTCGAAGCCCGCCTGGTAATATTGCCAGGGCAGCAGGGTGCCTTTGGTGCGGAGATGGACAAAATAACGCTGGTTATTGCCGCGCACGCTGAGCCGGACGCCCTCGGTGCCGTCCGGCGGCGGGGTGTCGAGGCGTGTGCGGAACTGGATGAAGCCGCCATTGTTTTCGGTGCTGACGCTGCCGGTCAGGCGCGCGTAGGCGGTGCTGTTCTCGGTGCGGAAATCGACCCTGCCCGTCGACACCCCGCCCATCACCGTGTCGGCGATGAAGCGCCAGCGTGTCTCCGGAGCTTTGTCGAACGTTTCGATCATGCGTTCCTCCGCTGCCGCGCCCGGCCCGGCTGTGAGTGCAAGCAGTGCCGCGAGGGCCAGAAAGGTCCGTTTCATCATCTTCCGCATTTCCGCTTTGGGTCCGGGGCGTGCCAGGTCGGTGAGGGACATAGGCGTCCGGCGGGCGGTTGCCACCCCGTGGGTGAGGTTTCAGGAAGTGTGGGGACAGGGCCGTCATCGCGGCTGGCCGCCACTCCTCAATCCTCCAGCGAGAGAAACGCCCGGTCTTCCGGCATGAACACTTCCTTGCCGAAGCTGCCGATCATCGCCACCGTCATCCAGAGCTGGTCGATCCGTCCGCTGCCGAGGGTCAGCGGGGCGGTGAGCCGGAAATATCTGATGTCCTTCATGTCATGCCGGGATGTACGGATCTCGTGCAGCAGCGGGCGGCGGGCCGCGATGACGGCGCGATACTGGGTGGTCACCATCTCGGCATAGGCGGGCGGCCTCAGCGCGCTCGTCAGCCAGCCGGTCGCGTCATAGCCGAGGGCGGCGACGAGGGACGAGCCGAACAGGCGATAGCGGAATGTTCCATCGGGAAGCACGTCGGCGATCCCGACATGTCCAATCGCGTCCCGCACGCTTTCGATGGAGATCTCGCGGCGCAGGGCGATGCCGTCGACATTCGGCGCCCTGATCCAGGTCTCGAACGCGGCGTGCAGTCTCGGATGCGGCGCGTTCGACCCGGGGTCGTGGGTCAGGAACCCGAACCGGGGCGCGGCTTCACTGATTTGCGGATCTTCCCACATTTCTGCCGATACTCCCGGTCTGACCGCAGGTGCCGGTCCGGTTACGAGAGTACTCATGGCGGATGCTGCTGCCAAGCGCACTTCTCGGCGGGGACACCAGGCGTCGCGCGGACGGTCCGGTCTGAAGCCGCTGCGGGCATGGCTATCACTTTCCGGTCTCAGGCCGTCAGGCATGTCCGCGGAATCGCGCCGAAACCCATTTTTTTAAAGTTCTGATTACAGTCCGGATGTTTGCTATAATTTAATTCAATTTCCGATGGTCCTCAGGGAAGGCTGACCAGATGGGCATGCGCATTCGCGAGGATTATCGCAGTATTACCGGGCCGGAAAAGGCCGGCATGCTTCTGATGTCCCTTGGCGAGGAGCAGGCAGGCAAGCTGTTTGCCCTGCTCGATGACGAGGAGATCAAGGAAGTCTCCCAGGTCATGGCCGGGCTCGGCACGGTCAGTTCCAACGTCGTCGAGCGGCTGTTCGTCGAGTTCGCCGAGCAGGTCTCCTCCACCGGCTCCCTGGTCGGCTCGATGGATTCCACCGAGCGGCTGCTGACCAAGGTGCTCGGCTCCGACCGGGTCGGCGACATCATGGAGGAAATCCGGGGTCCCGCCGGCCGGACCATGTGGGACAAGCTCGCCAATGTGAACGAGCAGGTCCTGGCGAACTACCTGAAGAACGAGTATCCGCAGACCGTCGCCGTCATCCTCGGCAAGATCGGCCAGGCCCATGCCGGCAAGGTGCTGTCGATCCTGCCGGAGAATTTCGCCATGGAAGTGGTCATGCGCATGCTGCGCATGGAGGCGGTGAACAAGGATATCGAAAAGGACGTGGAGCGGGTGCTGCGCACCGAGTTCATGTCCAACCTGGCCCGCACCAACCGGCGCGACAGCCACGAGGTGATGGCGGAGATCTTCAACCATCTGGACCGGGCGACCGAGTCCCGTTTCCTCTCGGCGCTGGAAGAGCGGAACAAGGATAGCGCGGAGAAGATCCGCAGCCTGATGTTCACCTTCGAGGATCTGGCCCGGGTCGACCCGTCGGGGGTGCAGACGCTGCTGCGGGCCGTCGACAAGGACAAGCTGACCATCGCCCTGAAGGGGGCGTCGGAGGAGCTGAAGGACCTGTTCTTCTCGAACATGTCGGAGCGGGCGGCCAAGCTGCTGCGCGAGGACATGCAGTCTCTCGGCCCGATGCGGCTGAAGGATGTCGAGGATGCGCAGACCGCCATGGTGACGGCGGCCAAGGATCTCGCCGATCGCGGCGAGCTGGTGATCGGCGGCACCGGCGGCGACGACCAGCTGGTCTACTGATTCGACAATCCGCGGCGCCGCTGGCGCGGGCGCCCTCGTTCCCGGATACGTCCCGAAGGCTGGCCCCTATTTCCAAGGCTTGGAACCTGCCGTGCGGCTGTGCATGATGGCGGGGACAGCGCTCCCGCGCGCAATTCCTGGGGAAGTGTTCCAGCCATGGACAGCGTCGCAACCATCGATATCGCCGCCCTGTTCGGCCCGGCGGGCCCGGCGCGTGCCGCCTGCGACGCGGCGCTCTGGGACGGCCTGCGCCGCACGGGCAGCGTCATCATCACCGGCTATCCCGACGCGGAAAGGGTGGACATGCGGGCCCGGTCCGGGCTGCAGGTGTTCGATCTGCCGGCGGCCCAGCGCCGCCGCCTGACCACGCGGCTGGAGGAGCCGGGCAATCCGAACCTCTATCGCGGCTACTGGCCGGTCAGCCCGGAGCGGCGGCTGAAGAACGATTTCTTCGATGTCGGACCGGCCGATCCCGTGCCCGGCCCGGACCTGCCCGGCGCGGCAATGCTGAGCGAGCCGACGCCCTGGCCCGACCCCGAGCCGGAGCCCGGCTGGGCTGATACGGTGCGGGCGCATTACGACCATCTGAACCGGGTGGCGCAGGCAATGATCCTGTCGATCGGGCGCTCCGCCGGGTTCGCCGAAGCGGCGATCGCGGACCGGTTCGAGGGGGCGCATTCGACCCTGCGCTTCCTGTCCTATGCCGGTGGCGCGGCCAATCCGGTCACGGGTCCGGACGGTGTCCGGGTCTCGGCCGCCCGGCATGTCGACGAATCCGGACTGTCCCTGCTCTGGCAGGAGGCGCCGGGGCTCGAGGCCGAGGGGCCGGACGGCCTCTGGCGCAGCATCCCGATGGTGCCGAACGCGATCTCGGTGCATGTCGGCAGCGTGATGACCGGGCTGACCCGGGGCGCGGTTCCGGCCACGCCGCACCGGGTGCGGGCCAGCGACGGCCCGCGCCGCTCGGTCGGTTTCTTCCTGGAGCCGGCGCTCGGGGCGCCGCTGACACCGGCGGACCACAAGGGGCCGGTCACGGTGCGGGACAGCTATGCCTGGCAGCTGCTGAAGACCTTCTCCCAGCGGCCGCACTGGCAGGATGTGGTCAAGGATCCGGAGCTGGGACTGTGATCACCGAAATCGCCGCTTGGCCGGGCGTCCATCTCTTCCATTTCGGCATGTCCTCCTGCTCCCAGAAGGTCCGGCTGTACCTGCGGCTGAAGGGGATCGCCTGGACCGGGCATCCCGTCGATCTCGCGGCGCATGAGAATTACCAGCCGGCTTTCCTCGCCATCAATCCGCGCGGCATGGTGCCCGTGCTGGTGCTCGACGGCGCGGTGCATGCCGACAGCAATGCCATCATCACCCTGCTGGAAGAGCGTTTTCCGGAGCCCTGCTTGATCCCGGCCGACCGGCGCGCGGAAATCGAGGGCATGCTGGCCGCCGAGGATTCGCTGCACCACGATCTCAGGCATCTCAGCTTCCGCTACGTTCATGGCCGCAGCGGCAGCACAAAGACGGCGGAGCTGATGCAGTCTTATCGGGATTACGGCCCGGACAGCGGCGACCCGGACGCGGAGAAGGCGTCGGAGATCGCTTTCTACGAGCGGCTCGCCCGCACCGGACTCGATGACGAGACCTGCCGGCTCTCGGCGGCACGGTTTCGCACAGCGTTCGACGGTTTCGAGACGCGGCTGGCGGATCACCCCTTCCTGCTCGGCGACAGGCTCACCGTCATCGACATCGCCTGGTTCGTCTATGCCTACCGGCTTCATCTCGGCGGCTACCCGCTGCAGCGGCTGCATCCGCGCCTCGATGCCTGGTTCGCCGCGTGTTGCGCCACGCCGGGCTGGGAGGAGGAGGTCGCCCCGCCGCCGGCCCTGGCGGAACGGATCGCCGCCGTCCGGGCGCGGCAGCAGGCGGACGGCAAGACCATGGCGGCGGTGATGGGGCTGGACTAGGGGCCGCGCGGGCCGAAAACCCCGCTGAAAATGTTTCAAACCCGTCGTCCGCATTGAAAAAACCGGATCGCGGGTCGGATGTGGCGCAGCAGGATTCGGCTTTCCCTGATTTTCTCGTCGGGTCAACCAACGAGTTCCCACCATGTTCCAGCGTTACGTCCCAGAACTTCTCCGCCACACACCGGTGCCGAGCGCGCGCGGCTTTGCCGTGCTCGCCGGGACAGAGGCGGTCGCCCGCGGCATGATGATTTCGGTCTTCCCGATCGTGATGTACCGGGCCTACCGGGATTCGAGCCTGGTCTCCGAGATCTATTTCGTCATCGGCCTGGTCTCGATGTGCTGGGGGCTTCTGGTGCCCTGGCTGGTCCGCTTCGTGCCGCGCCGCTGGCTCTATACCGGTGGCGCCCTGTGCTATCTGGCCAGTGCCTGCATCGCGGTGCTCGGCCCGCCGGAGATGATCGCGGCGGCCCTGAGTTTCAGCATGGCCGGCACGGTGACGATCTTCATCTGCTTCAATGCCTATGTGCTGGATTACGTCGCCAGCTCGGATCTGGGGCGCTGCGAGACCCTGCGGCTGTTCTACAGCGCCGCGTCCTGGACCCTCGGGCCGGCCGGCGGGGTCTGGCTGCTGCAGGTCTGGGAGCCGGCGCCGTTCCTGGTGGCCGGAAGCTCGGCCCTGGTGCTGCTCGGGCTGTTCTGGTGGATGCGGCTCGGCAACGGCAAGCTGATCACCCGGGCTCGGGCGCCGACCCCGAATCCCGTCGCCTATCTCGGCCGGTTCTTCGCCCAGCCCCGGCTGATCGCGGGCTGGCTGTTCGCGGTGTTCCGGTCCTGCGGCTGGTGGACCTATATCGTCTATCTTCCGGTCTATGCGATCGAGAACGGGCTCGGCGAGAATGTCGGCGGCACGGTGCTGTCGCTCAGCAACGCCATGCTGTTCGCCACCCCGGTGATGCTGAAATGGGTCGAGCGGCGCAGCGTCCGGCTGGCGGTGCGCACCGGCTTCCTGTGCAGCGCTGCGGCTTTCCTGCTGGCCGGTATCTGCGGCGCCTGGCCCTGGGCGGTGGTCATCCTGCTGATGCTCGGCTCGGCCTTCCTGGTGCTGCTCGACATCGTCGCCGGGCTGCCATTCCTGATGTCCGTCAAGCCGTCGGAACGGACCGAAATGTCCGCCGTCTATGCCAGTTTCCGGGATGTCTCGGGCATCCTGTCGCCCGGCGCCGCCTGGCTGGTGCTGCTGGCCGCCCCGATCTCCGGCGTGTTCGCCGCGACCGGCCTCGGGCTGCTCGCCTCCTGGGTGATGGCGGGGCGGTTGAACCCGCGGCTGGGCTGGCGCATGGCGAAACAGCGGACGCCCGGTTCGGTAGCGGCGGTCCCTGCGCAGGAGCCCTGAAGGCCCGGTTTTCCTAGCCGATATTGGCGGTCAGCCCGCCATCCACCGGCAGGCAGATCCCGGTGATGTAGCCAGCCTCGTTCGACGCCAGGAAAAGTGCGGCGTTGGCGACATCCCACGCGGTTCCGGTATGGCCATGCAGCGGCACGTCGGCGGCGCGCTCGGCCCGGATGGTGTCGCGCTCCTTGCCGCTTTCCTGCGCCCGCCGTTCGATCGCCATCGGCGTGTCGACCAGGCCCGGAAGGATCGCGTTGGCACGGATACCGTAGGGCGCATTCTCCATGGCGATATGGTGGGTCATGGTGTTCACCGCGCCCTTGCCGGTCTTGTAGGCGACGGTGCCGCGGGCGGCCAGGGACGAGGTCGAGGAGATGTTCAGGATCACGCCTGAGCGCTGCGCCCGCATCACCGGCAGCACATGCTTGCAGGTCATGAACATGCCCTTCAGGTTCATGGCCATGAGCTCGTCCCACATGTCCGCGTCCATCTCCGGCGTCGGCCTGTCACCGCGCGAGCGGCCGACATTGTTGTGCAGGATGTCTATGCGGCCGAAGCGGTCGGTGCAGGCCGCTGCGATGGAGCGGCAGTCTTCTTCCCGGGTGATGTCGGCGACGAGCGTTTCCGCCTCGGCTCCGGCCTCCCGGCACAGCGCGGCGGTCTCCTCGACCCAGTCCCCGTTCGCATCGACCAGCAGCAGCCGTGCGCCCTCCTGGGCAAAGCGCAGCGCGACGGCGCGCCCGTTTCCCAGCGTCTCGCCGGGCTGCTGCCCCGCCCCGACGATGATGGCGACCTTGTCTTTCAAACGCATGGAAACACCCGCCCTTTGGTTTTATGTGGGGGCAGTGTCCCCAAGTTCGGGGCGGTTGGCAAATGGCGGGAGCACCTTTCGGCACGACGTAGTAGTCTCGCACTCCTGTGAAACTGGGACCGACCGGCGCCGATGACGATCATGCGAAAAACCAGTGATATCCTTGAAAACCCGCCCTCAATTCCGGTGCGGGTGCTGCTCCTGCTGCTGGCCGCCCTGTGCCTTGCCGGGCGCGACCCGGCCCTGCTGACCGCGCCGCGTTTCTGGGCCGAGGAGATGACTGTCTATTTCGCAGCAACGCTCGAGGGCGGCGGGGCGCTGGATGTCCTGACGCAGGCCCATCTCGGCTATTACTCCTTCATCGCCAATCTGGCGGGCTGGCTGGCAGCGCAACTGCCGCTGGAGCGGGCGCCCTACGGCACGCTGGCGGTCGCCGGGGTGATCCAGCTCGTGCCCTTCGCCATCGTCATTTTCGGCCGGTCGCCGCTGTTCGCCACGACCGGGCGCAAGCTGCTGGCCGGCGCGGTGCTGCTGGTCTTCGGCGCGGCGGGTGAGCTGTTTCTGAACGCGGTGAACAGCCAGGCGCATCTGGCAGTGAGTGTCGCCCTGATCTATCTGGAACTGACCCGGACGCCGGCGCCCGGCTGGCGGGCGGCGCTGACCGGCATTGCCGCGCTCGCGGCGGTGTCCAGCCCGCAGGCCTGCTTCATGACGCCGGCCTTCTGGCTGCGCTGGTGGCGCCGCCGGGAGCGCGCGGACCTGTGGGTCGCGACCGTGTTGACCGGCGGTTGCCTGCTGCAGGCAGCGGTGGTCCTGACGGGCGGAGCGGGCCAGCGGGGAACGCGGTTCACATTTTCCGAGGATGTCGGCGAGTGGCTGCAGGGAATCATTGAGGCGGTGATGCGCTATCCCGTTTTCGGCCGCTTCTCGGACAATCATGGCTGGATGGTGCTGCTGATCGTCGTCGCCGGTTCGCTTGCCTTCGCCGCTTTCCAGATTCGTGTCTTGCGACAGGGGCCCCGACGCGACTGGCTGCTGCTGGCCTGGGGCGTCTCCCTGCTGTCGATCCTGACCTCGCTCGGGATGAGCGGCGGTGACCGCTACATGATGGTCGGCACGATCCTGCTCGGCCTGCTGCTGATGGCGGCGGCGTTCGACCCGGACGAGCCGCCGGTCTGGCGACGGCTCGCCGGCGGGCTGCTTGCCGCAGGCCTGCTGCTTCAGGCGGTTGACTGGCAACCCCGGGTCGCAGGGTTCAACGACCCGGACTGGTCCACCTGGGCGGCCGAGGTGCGGGACTGGCGCTCGGGCGCCACAGACCGGGTGAGGGCGCATCCGCAATGGCCCGGCGTCGACTGGTCGATCACATTGCCGCCTGCCGAATAGACAGACAGCAGGAGGGGGCGGGGTCCCGTCAGATCTTCATCTTCTTGAACAGTGCTTCCGGAATGTTCCGGATGATTGCCATGATCAGCCACCAGACCGGGCGGACATAGAGTGTGTTGGTCTTGCGCTCTGTCGCGCGGGCAATGGCGATGGCGACCTCTTCCGGCTGTGCCGTCAGTTTTGCGGGCAGGTCCATGCCTTCCGTCATCCGGGTGGCGACGAAGCCGGGCAGCACGGTGACCACATGCACGCCCTGCGCTGCCAGACGGTTGCGCAGGCCGGACAGGAAGGCGGTGAAGCCCGCTTTCGCCGAGCCATAGACATAATTCGTCGCCCGTCCGCGTTCGCCCGCGACGGAGCTGATGCCGACCAGCGTGCCTGAGCCGCGCTCCGCGAAACGGTTGGCGAGCAGGGCGAGGATGCTGGCCGGACCTTCGTAGTTGCTCCGCATGACCACGCTGGCGGCAGCGGTGTCGTGCTCGCTCGTCTCCTGATCGCCCATCAGCCCGATCGCCGACACGGCGATCTCCGGCAGGGCGGGGAGCCCGTCGACAAAACCATCGTGGGTATCCGTCGCCAGGGCGTCGAATTCATGCAGCGTGGCAGGGACGTTATGCCGGAGCGCGATATCCGCCCGGTCGGGCTCGAGGGTCTCCGCATGGCGCGCGGCAAGCTGGATCGGATGGCCCAGGGCCGCGAACCGGTGCGCCGCGGCCATGCCGATATCGGAACGGGCGCCGAGAATGAGCACGGGTGACTTGGTCAAAGCGAGAGCCTTTCTGCTTGCGAGGAGTGGAAGCGGCCGGACCAGGCGCGGTCATCGCGCCTCTGCATGAAGGCGTCGGTGCGGGCATCGGCCGCACGCAGCGTTCCGGCCGTCATCCGGCTGTCCTTTGCCAGATAGAACCGGCCGCCATGCTCGATGGTGATCCGGTCGAGCACATCCAGCAGGGCGAGCGTCCGGCGGTGCACCGGGAAATCGAGGGCCAGGGTGTAGCCCTCCATGGGGAAGGAAAACGGGCTTTCCTGCGCACCGAAACGCTTCAGCACCGCCAGGAACGATCCGGCCCCGGCCCCGGAAGTGGCTTCGAGCAGTTTCGTCAGCCCGTCTTCCGAGCGCTCCAGCGGCAGGACGCATTGGAACTGGGCAAAGCCCTTGCGGCCGTAGAGCCGGTTCCAGCGCTGGATGGCGTCGAGCGGGTAGAAATAGCTGTCCCAGTCGACCAGCCTCTCGCCCGCATGGCTGGCGCCGGCCCGGTAGTAGAGTTCATTGAACGCCCGCACGGTGAGCGGGTTGAGCAGGAAGGCGGGCAGGTCGCACGGGATCGACAGCGGGCGCTTCAGCGGGATGGCAAAGGGCTGCCCGGAGCGATTGGCGGGCAGCTCGGCAAGGCCCGCATGTTCGCCCAGCATGACGAGGGACCGGCCGAGGGAGCTGCCGGTGCCGAGGCAGTCGATCCAGGCGACGGAATAGGCGGCGTCCACGGATTGCTCGAAAACCTCCATGGCGGCCTTCAGGTCGGGCGCCGGGATGGTTGTCTGGCGAATCCATCCGGTCTCGACCGGGCGCAGGCGGATGGCCGCGCGCAGGATGATGCCGGTCAGGCCCATGCCGCCGAGTGTGCAGTCGAACAGCTCCGCATGCTCCGCACGGGAGCAGCGCCGGATCGCGCCGTCGGCATCCATGATGTCGATCCAGTCGACACATTCTCGGAAACTGCCGTCTTTATGATGGTTCTTGCCGTGCACATCGGCGGCGATCATGCCGCCCAGGGTGACGAATTTCGTGCCGGGCGTGACAGCCGGAAACCAGCCTCGCGGCAGAAAGGCAGCGATGATGTCGCCGAGGATCACCCCCGCCTCGGCGGTCAGCGTTCCGGTTTCGGGACCGAAGGCCAGCATCCGGTTCAGGTGGCGCATCTCGATGGTGCCGGCCGGATTGATCGCGCTGTCCCCGTAGGCCCGGCCGTTGCCGCGCGCGATCACGGTCCCGGCGCCGGTGACGAGCGTCCGCAGGGCTTCGATATCGCGCGGCGCATGCACCTGCGCGTCAATGACGGGATAGCGGCCCCAGCCGGACAGCTTCATGGCGCGGTCTCCATCCGGCGGTCGGTGAATACCAGGCGCCTGTCGAGATTGTATTTCACGACATATCCGACGGTCAGCCCGAGCACTGCGCCGATCTCGCGCATCAGATCGGTGCCCCAGACCAGCCAGAACGCGGTCTCCGTGCCCCAGAAGATGGCCGTGGTGATCAATCCCATGGCGGTGTAGAGCGCGAATTTTTGGCCGTGCTGCTTCATGCCGGTGCCCAGGTCGTAGAAGATCCAGCGCTTGTCGAGCAGATACTTGATGACCAGCCCGGCAAGGGTGCCGGCGCCGATTGCCAGAGCGAGGGTGATCCCGCTGTCTCCATATTGCAGGACGACCCGCTGGGTGGCCAGGTTGACCAGTGTCGCGATCACGGCGAAACCCGCATAGCGCAGGATGAGGGTGCGCAGGGTCACGACACCATCCCCGCCGCCACGCAGGCGAGAATCAGCAGCAGGCAGAGCTGGCTGACCCGGTCCTTCGCCGCATAGATCACCGGGTCGTCATTCATCTGCCCGCGATGCGCCACCATGACGGTCCGGGTGATCCAGTAGATCAGCACCGCCGCAACGCCCCACAGGGCCTCCGGGCGGGCGTAGCGATCCACAACGGCGGGGGAACTGGTGTAGAGCACCATGACCAGGACGGCGACATAGCCCGCCCCGATGGCGATCATCGGCATCATCGGCAAATCGTCGACATGGTAGCCCCGGCCGACCGTTGTCAGCTTGCCGCGCCGCGCACTGTCGACGAGTTCTGCCTGCCGTTTGACTGCCGCGAGTGAAAGAAAGAAGAAGATCGAGAAGGCCAGCAGCCAGACGGACAATGTATTTTCCGTTGCCACACCGCCGGCCACGATCCGGATTGTGTAGAGGCCGGCAAGTACGCAGATATCAATCACGATGCGCCGCTTGAGATGCAGCGAGTAGGCCGTGGTCAGCAGCGAGTAGCCGATCATGACCAGCAGGAAGTGCCAGCCGATCAGTATCGCTGCCAGCATGCCGAGCAGGAACAGCCCAAACACCATCGCGGTGCCGTGCGCGATGGGGATGCTGCCGGCGGCAAAGGGACGGTTCTTCTTGCGGGGATGGGCCCGGTCGGCCGCGAGATCGAGCAGGTCGTTCAGGACATAGACGCTGGACGCGATCAGGCTGAAGGAGACGAAGGCCAGAAACGCAACGAGGAACGTTGCCGCATCCAGCTGATGCGCCGCGAGCATGGGCAGGAACACGAGCGTGTTCTTCAGCCACTGATGCGGTCGCAGTGCCTTCCCGTAAGTCAGGGGCGACGTCGTGGTTGTCGTGAGGTGCTCCACATTGTCGCAGATCTTCCCGGCCTTCCGGCGCAGGGCTGCCGGGGCATTGACGGTGATGGCTTTTGCCGCCTGGCTCCAGACCGGCAGATCCGCTGCGCTGTCGCCCATATAGGCGAACCCCTGTGCGCCGAAGCGCTTCTGAAGAAAGCCGGCCTTGCGGTCCCCCTTGAGGTTCACGCTGCCGTCCGATCCATGCACCTCGTCAAAGATGCCAAGGTGGCCGGCGACGGCTTCCGCGACCGCCTGGTCGCTGGCGGTAACCAGGGCCGTGCGCCCGCCGGTCTGGCGCCAGGCTTCTATGTAGGAAATCACGTCCGGGTCGTAGGGCAGGGTGGCGGCGTCGACATGCGCGGCGGCGGCGAGCCGGCGCTTGAGTGCCGCCCGTCCCGCGGACAGGGATGTCGCCGCCGAGAACGGAATCCGCCAGTCGCTGCCGAAAGCAGACCAGAAGGTCTCGTGCAGCATGTCACTGCGCAACAGGGTGCCGTCGAGATCGACGACGAGCATTTCATGTTTCTCTAAAGCCAAGCCGACACTGTCCCGGTTTCCGGACCTGATCCAAGCCCGGGAGTCTTACCCCGTAACAACGCGGAATACAGCTCTATCCTGTAGAGCACGCCCGACTCGCATCTCCCTCCGGCGAGCACAGCTACTGGAGGGAGACCGTCTCATGTCAGAGCATCGACCGGAAATCGGGACCTGAAGGTGGAGACGGTTCTTCAGGGCTTGGAAGGCAGACGTCCTGGTCTTGTCGGTAGCGCCGGTCTCTGGCGTGTTCGCAATGACCGGCCTCGCGCGTACCGATGCCGCGGCCTGGATCAAGACTGGGCACACTCTGTCCGGTGTCAGGGTCGCAGGTTTTCCCGCAGCTTCGACAATGTGCCGGACCAGACCGACCGTCGGTCTGGTCGACTGTTCTGCGCCCAGCCGGCGATGAGATCGTTGCCGAAGATGAACGCGTTGCCCCGGATCAGCCCGATATGTTCGACATTCTCTTCGACAGCCTGTGGCTGGAGCGTATTGGGAAGGGCGATGCTGTCTGCGGCAGCGTCCGTGACCATGACATAGCGGTGGCTATCGATGCTGTTTTTCATGATTCGGTGCAGCACGATCACGTCCGTCCCGAACAGGTCCACCGAGTTGTTGAATTGGAAACGCGCCGCCTTGCCCCGGTGGACGAAGATCTTGATGTCGAGATCGTCCAGATGTCGGCAGGCTCGACAAGGGCAGATGTTGGACGCCTTCAGGCGTTCGCGCTCCCGGTAGAAGGCTGAGAGGATGCCGGTCACGGACTCGCCGAGCACGTCTGGGGAGTGTTTACCGGCCTCGACAAAGAACAGGGCAGCGTCCCCCTCCAGCTTGGAAAATACCAGATTTCTAGTTGCGTCCTCGATCATGGCCTCGACCAGTGCGTGCACGATCGTCATGGCATGATCGAAGGAGAAACGGCTACTGGTCATGAACCGGGTATAGTTGCTGATATCGGGCAGGAAAAAGATAAGGTCTTCTGCTGTAAGGGCATCAGCTCCGGGCCGACTGATCTTTTCGAAGCGGTGGGAGCCGGGCAGATCCGGAAGCGGGCTTCCGGCATATCTCGCCCGCCTGGTAAGCCGAATGACCAGAATGACCAAAAGGATGAGCAGGGCGGCGAGAAAGGCAGCACCGCCCCACATCATCGATAGGTGATCCGGCGCGTCTTGCATGGTGTGTGGGTTCATCCTGGTTGACCTATAGCGGGCGTCGACACTTGCGAGCACAGGTAATCCGTTTTTCCATCTTGCGCGCATCCCTGTCTGACCGCGAATCCTCTCAGGGATTGGTTTGGCGAGGCTCCACGCCGACCGCCCCGGGATGGAGTTATCCTCCCCGGGGCGCACGGGTTCGGCTAAAACATCAGGCGGAAGCCGACGACGAGCGAGACCACGTCGTTATCTTCCCCTTCGGCCTGGACCAACCTTCCGCTTTCTCCGAATGTACGTTCCCAATGCACGCCGATATAGGGTGCGACGGCGCGGTCGAGCAGGTCGTAACTGAGGCGCCCGCCGATCTCGAGCTTTGGCCCGAAGGCGGCCCGGGACGTTGCCTCGTCGTCGGCCAGGGGGACATCCAGCTCGATGCTCGGGGTAAAGATGATCCGGTTGGTGATCAGGCCCTCGTATTCGACCTCGAAACGGGCCGACGGGTATTCTGACAGGAAGAGATCGGCATCCACCTCGAACCATTGCTTGGCGAGCCCGTGCAGACCGAGCACACCGTAGGTCCGGTGCGGGCCTTCGTCCGGGCTGTCATAGCGTACCCCGGCGACGGCATCGAAGAAGTCGGAGACCGGAACCTGGAGGCGGACCTGGTTCTCCAGGGTCTCGAAGCTGTTCGGCCCTGTGGCGTATTCCGCCTCGCTGCGCCAGACGACCTTCAACTCGTCCGTGCCGACAAAGGCATCGGTGTCCCAGGCAAAGGTTTCGGAACCTTCACCGCCGCGCCATTCCAGTTGCTCCGCCTGGATCCCCCAGTAGAGCTGCTCGGCGGATGCCGGCTGTCCGGTGAGGGCAATGGCAACGAGTGCTGCCGTGATCAATGTCCTGTGCATTGCTTCAGCCCCCTTTCACGGAAGTAAGGGACGCAGCCTTGGCCTTCGGTCCGCCTTCGACGATGACCTTACGGAACATGCCGCTGTCGGCATGGTAGGACAGATGGCAATGGAAGGCCCACTGGCCCGGAGCATCGACCTCGGTCTCCATGAAGACCGTCGTTCCGGGCGCGACGCTGACCACGTGCTTGACCGGGTTCCACTTGCCCTTGCCGGTATCGAGGATCGACCACATGCCGTGCAGGTGCATCGGGTGGGTCATCATGGTCTCGTTGACGAACTTGAAGCGGACCCGTTCGCCGTATTGCAGCCGGATCGGCTCGGCGTCAGCGTATTTGATGCCGTTGATCGACCAGATATAGCGTTCCATGTTGCCGGTCAGCCTGAGTTCGATCTCCCGGGTCGCGTCACGGTGCGGGTAGAGCGGCTTCTGTGCCCGGAGATCGTCGTAGGAGAGGAACTTGCCGCCGTTCGCCGCCGTCGGCGTCAGGCCGCTGCCGGGAGCATAGAACGGATCCGCCGCGGGCATCATGCCGTGTGCGCTATGGTCCATGCCCTTCATGGCCGAGCCGTCCGGCATCGTGTGCGTGCCGCCGGTCATAGCCATGGTGCTGTGGTCCATGCCCTTCATTGTCGAGCCGTCCGGCATTGTGTGCGTGCCGCCTGCCATGGCCATGGCGCCGTGATCCATGCCTTCATGGGCCATGCCCATGTCCGCCATGGTCAGCAGTGGAGGCTTGCGCAGGTCCGGGATATCACCCTTCTGACCTTCGGCCGTGGCAAGTGTCCCGCGCACGGAGGATGTCCGGCCCATGGATTCGGCGAAAATGGCGAAGGGCGTGTCCTCTTTCGGCTGGACCAGGATGTCGTAGGTTTCGGCGACGGCAATCCGGAACTCGTCGACCGGAACCGGCAGGACATTGTTCCCGTCCGCCTGCACGACCGTCATTTTCAAACCGGGTATCCGGATGTCGAAATAGGTCATGGCGGACGAATTGATGAAGCGCAGCCGGATGCGTTCTCCCGGCGTGAACAGGCCGGTCCAGTTCTGTGCCGAGCTTTTGCCGTTCATCAGGGGTGTGAAGCCCTGGAGATCCTCGATGTCGGTGGGCATCATCCGCATGTCGCCCCAGGCGGCGCGGTCCGACAGCGCGGCGTCGAAGCCCTTCTCCCCGGTATCCCTGAGGAAGTCGAACAGGGTGCGCTGCTGCCTGTTGTAGTAATCCGGCATCATCTTGAGGTTGCGCATGATGCGGTCGCCCGAATGCGGATGCGCGTCGGTCAGCTGGACCACGTATTCGCGATCATAGCGGAACGGCTCGCGCTTCTTCGGCTCGATGACGATGGCGCCGTAGGCCCCGTCCGGTTCCTGGAAGCCGGTATGGCTGTGGAACCAGTAGGTGCCGCTCTGCACGATGGGAAAGCGGTAGGTGAAGGTCTGGCCGGGCGCGATACCGTCATAGCTGATCCCGGGCACGCCATCCTGCTCAAAGGGCAGGATCAGCCCGTGCCAGTGGATCGAGGTTGGCTCGCTGAGGTTGTTCGTCACCTTGATGGTGACGTCCTCGCCTTCCTCGAAGCGCAGGACCGGACCCGGCGTGGCGCCGTTGTAACCGATGCCGGTGCGGGTGAAGGCGCCCGTGTCGACCGTGACCGGATCGACGGTGAGAGAATATTCGCCGGCCGTGACGGCGCCCGAAAGCGATGCCGCCAGACCAGCGCCGAGCAGCAATGCCCGGCGCAACAGTCCGAATGTCATGGATGGTCTCCTGTCGAATGCATGGTGATCGGCAGCCCTGCGACTGCGCACGCGTGCGTCAGCGGCTCAGCTTGACCGTGCCGTGCATGCCGGTCTCGTAATGGCCCGGCACATTGCAGGCGAATTCGAGCTCGGCATTTTCCGGAAAGGTCCAGATGATCTCGCCGGACTTGCTTGGCTCCAGCAGCACGCTGTTCGCCTCGTCATGCATGCCGTGTCCCATGGAGGCCTGCATGGCTTTCGCGGCCTCGTGATTGATCCGGTCCGGCTCAAGCACGCCGTGCTCGACCATCATCATCATTTCCGGGCGGTGCGCCTCATGCATGGCGGCGGTCGCGATGTTGAACTCGTGCACGAATTCGCCGGCGTTGCGGATCACGAAACGGATCGTTTCGCCTTCCTTGATGTTCAGCGATTCCGGCTCGTAGAAATTGTCATGCATGGTGATTTCGATGGTGCGGGAGACCTTTGCAGGGTCGCCTGGCCCGCCGATTTTCTTATCGTGCATACCGTGGCCGCCGCCATGCGAGCCGGCAGCAAGGGCCGGGCCGGAGGTAAGCAGGGCAAATGAAAGGCTGGCGCCGAGGACAGCGCCAAGGATGTTGGAGGAGGACATGCGTGTTCCTTCACGAACTTGATTGGATTTCTGAATGCAGCGGCCCGGCTGGATGGCGGGCGCCGGAAGTGATTGAAATCCGGTCAGCTTCGTGGAGGTGGTGTCTCGGCGGTGGGACTGATCCCCCGGAGCTGAGCATCCGGGGCTCTGAAGAGCGATATTCCAGTATGGCCGGGCGATACCGACTGTCCCGTCTCCGGGGGGTGGAAGCCGGAAAGGCAGTGGGCCGCAGTCAAGTCGGCACATGCGGCAAACCGCTTGTCCGTGCATCCGATGTCCGAGCAGGACGGGGCACTGACCCGAACAATGCCCATCTGATCCATCGCCGGACTCACGGCGCCGTCACCCGCCGCGCTCATGACGCCAGCATCTGTTATGCCGTGCCCGAAAGACGGGAGCGCGGTCATCAGCAGGATCGCTGCCGCTATGAATGTCGTTCGCCACATGGTGACGTTTATGAGGCTTCCACCGACTGGAAGGTCAAGCACCAATTTGGACCCGATTCAGTTTCCCCACTTCAGCGCCATCGGATCAAGCTCCTGTGCGAGTTCTAGAAGTTGCGCCCGCGTCTCCGGATGCAGTGGTGCCACCGGGTGGCGGACATGTTCGCTGGCGATTACGCCGCCTTCCTTCATCACTGCCTTGCTGGCCCGCCAGCCGCACTGGCGATTCTCGAAATTGATCAGCGGCAACAGGCGTTCGTAGATCCGTTTGGCCTCCGCACGGTCGCCCGCGAGATGCGCCGCGATGGCGGGGCGGATCAGATCGGGGATCGTGGCCGAGGTCATGGAACCGGTGGCGCCGGCATCGAGATCGGCCAGCAGGGTGATCGCCTCCTCGCCGTCGAACGGGCCCTCTATGGCAGCGCCGCCGGCCTCGATCAGGGCGCGGAGCTTTGCCGCGGCCTGGGGCACCTCGATCTTGAACAGCTTCACCTGCTCGATCTCCTTCGCCATGCGCACCAGGAACGGCACGCTCAGGGCGACGCCGGAAAGCGGGGCATCCTGCACCATGATCGGGATGCCACCGGCCTGGCTGGCACGTTCAAAATGCTCGGCCATGCCCGTCTCGTCCGCTTTCAGCGCGGCGCCATGATAAGGCGGCATCATCATCACCATGGCGGCCCCCATGGCCGCGGCCTCGCGCGCCCGCGCCTCGACGAGGCCGGTGGAGAAATGGGAGATGGTGACGATCACCGGAACGCGGCCCGCCGTGTGTTCAAGGCAGAGCCTGGTAAGGTCTGCCCGCTCCGCGTCGCTCAGCAGGAACTGCTCGGAGAAATTGGCGAGGATGCAGATGCCGTCCACGCCCTGGTCCACCATGCAGTCGATGACGCGTTTCATGCTCTCGAAATCGACGGCGCCATTGTCGGTGAAGGGCGTCGGCGCGACCGGCCAGATGCCGGAATAGGGTTTGCTGGACATGGTTTTTTTTTCCTCCCGCGATTCTTTGGCAGGCAGATTAGCCGATCAGGGACCTGTGTCACTTCCCGATCCCGCGCGGTGTTGTTGCCCCTGTAATATAATTCTGGCGTCAGAGCGCATTTGGTATCATCACACCGCGCGGCATTCACGATGATGCCGCATATGCGGTGACACTAAAGACGAGGATTGAAGGAGCTTTCCGATTTGACGGACGCGTCACACAAAGCTGCACCTTTTGACGATGCCCCATTCGTGGTCGCGGCGCTTTACAAGTTCACCGCCTTGCCGGATTTTGAGGTCCGCCAGCCGGACTTGCTGGAAGCCTGCCGGGCGGCCGATGTGTATGGCACGCTTTTGCTCGCGTCCGAGGGCATCAACGGCACCATTGCCGGCAGCCGGAGCGGCGTGGACGCGGTGCTTGC
The DNA here is from genome assembly GCF_040217065.1 of Nisaea sp. GTDB lineage: Bacteria > Pseudomonadota > Alphaproteobacteria > Thalassobaculales > Thalassobaculaceae > Nisaea. The sequence continues at coordinate 313,084 of NZ_JAVJNX010000011.1, read as the reverse complement.
GCATATCCGCCTCATTCCCGGCTGCCAGGATATGGAGCTGAAGGAATCCTTCGCCTATGTGAATCCCTTCCTCCGCATGAAAGTGCGGCTGAAAAAAGAGATCGTCACGATGGGCGTGCCGGACGTTGATCCGACAGAGAGCGTCGGCACCTATGTCGAGCCCGACGCCTGGAACGACCTGATCAGCGACCCGGATGTCATCCTGATCGATACAAGGAACGCCTATGAGGTCGGTATTGGCACGTTCAAGGGGGCGGTCGATCCCGACACCACCAGTTTTAGGGAGTTCCCGGGCTGGTTCCGGGACCAGGAGAGCCTGTCTCCCGCGGTCGTGCGGGGCAAGAAGGTGGCGATGTTCTGTACCGGCGGCATTCGCTGCGAGAAGGCCACGGCCTTCGTCAAGCAGCAGGGTATCGAGGATGTTTTCCACCTGAAGGGCGGGATCCTGAAATATCTCGAAACCGTTCCCCCCGAAGAGTCCCTGTGGGAAGGGGAATGTTTCGTCTTCGATCAGCGAGTGTCCGTAAAACACGGTCTCGAGCCGGGCAGCTACGATATGTGCCATGCCTGCCGCATGCCCATAGACGAGCAGGACAAGGCCTCGTCCCTGTATGTGCCCGGTATATCCTGTCCATCGTGCCACGGGAGCATTGATGCCCGGCAGAAACGTCGCTTCGAGGAACGGGAGCGGCAGATGAAACTGGCGAAGCAGCGGGGGGAGAGGCATATCGGCAGCGCATCCAGGGTGCCGTCGGACCGCTCCGGAGAGCCGGGTGACTGAAGATCAGGCCATCCCCGCGCCGGCGGGCGTGTCCGGCCGTCCGCTTCCCGTGCTCTATTCGTTTCGCCGCTGCCCCTATGCGATGCGTGCCCGGCTGGCCCTGACGGCAAGCCGGCAGGATTGCGTGCTGCATGAAGTCGTCCTTCGGGACAAGCCCGCGGAGATGATCGCCCTTTCACCGAAGGGAACGGTGCCCGTGCTGCATTTGCCCGACGGGCAGGTGCTGGAGCAGAGCCTGGACATCATGCGCTGGACCCTGGCGCGTCATGACCCGGACGGCTGGCTCAGCCCGGAGACCGGCAGCGTGGCGGAAATGGAGGCGCTGATTGCCGCGTGCGACGGGACCTTCAAGCATCACCTCGACCGCTACAAGTACGCCGTCCGATATGGTCCCGAAACCGACCCGCTCCATCATCGCGGTGAGGGCGCGGTTTTTCTGAGGCGCCTGAACGAGCATCTGACAGACCAGGCCCATCTGTTTGGAAGCCGGCCGAGCCTTGCGGATTACGCGATATTTCCATTCGTGCGTCAACTCGCCAATACCGGCCGGGAATGGTTCGATGCCCAGCCTCTGGCAGAGCTGCAAACCTGGCTTTCCGGTCACCTGAATTCAGAGATCTTCCAGGAAATCATGCGCCGAAAGGCAAATGAAAAGAGAGATTAGAAGCGCACGAACCAGCCCCGTAGGAACTCTGGCGGCGGTTCCTTGAACGATCGCACTTATATGGCCGCAAGTGGGGCCGGTTCGTGAGGGCTGGACTTCCGCCGGTTCTGCTACCAGTTCATCTAATAATCGTAAGCCCGGAGCGCAAGGAAACCTCAAAATGTTGCGGCGCGACTTTATTGCTTTTTGCGGAACGAGCTTGCTTGGCGTTGCTGGGGTTTCTTTGATGAAGTTACCGCTTGCCCATGCTGCCGCACCCACTTCGGTCGAGCCTGGACGCAGTCAGCGAATCGCTGCACCGCTTGCCGCGGCACTTCGAGCGATCGGGACAAGCGTGTGCCGGACGGCGGCAGATGAACTTGAGGCCAAACAACCAGCGGCGATCGTGAATTTTCACGTTCGGAATGCCGGCATAGGTCCGGACGGGGCAGCTCTGATCGCGAACGCATTGATGGCTATCGACCCTGCGGACCGACCGGGTCTGGCCTCATTCAGCCTGAGTTACAATGAGGCTCTTGGAGATGAAGGTGCCCGGTTGCTCGCGGCAGCCCTGCCACCAACACTCCGTGATCTCGGTTTGGTTGGGTGCGGGTTTTCTGACGACGGTGGTTCGGCCATGCTCCAATGGGCTGCAGCGGCGAACGGTCTGCAAATGAATTGTATTGAAGAGAATCTGTTCTCCAAGGATATGCGCGATCAGTTCCGGACGCTTGCCAACGGTCCGAGATCTTTAGCCGTTTACGTATGATGCTGGTGGAGGCGCGGCGAAGCGGCGTGCTCTTTATTTCGATACCTTTTGCTGTCGATCTTGAGTTAGTCACCGGATAGTCGGTTTGCACGAGTCTGGATTGGACACGTCTGAAGTGTTTGGGAGGTGTTACCGTGATCAACAAAGAGATCATACAGCGCTTCAATCCTGCCTGTTTCTCCGGTCGCGACACCCCTGGCAAGGCTTCAATGAAAGCTTGCATCGTCGCGGAGCGAGCAGAGATTGCCGTCCGGGTCTGTGAAGTTGGCGATGGTCCCCCAGGAAAAGGTCTCGATTTCCAGAGCTACGCCCTTGGCGCGTAGTTCCGCAACGGCAGCCTCCACATTCTCGACATTGAAACGGAGCTTGGTCGGGTTTTGCTTGAGGCTTTTCTGATCGGCGGGGGGCGGGCCGCCGACCTCGATCATCAGGTATGCGTCGCCGAAGGCGCAGCAGGTGAGATGCGATCCGGGCTCATCCTTCGCATTCGTCATTCTTTTCACCTTAGCCACCGTATTTTTCCGGAGCCATGCCATGGCCGACCCTGTTCCAGCGATCGATGATTTTTCCAGCCCGCATCCCGCCGCCGCGACAGGCACGGCGTGGGAGTTGGTTTCCGACAGGGTAATGGGCGGAGTCTCCGGTGGGACGATGGTCCGCGAGGCGGTGGCCGGGCGCGTGGCGCTTCGGATGCGCGGCCAGGTCAGCCTTGAGAACAATGGCGGTTTTCTGCAGATGGCCCTGGATCTCGCGCCCGACGGCAAGGGCATCGACGCGACGTGCTGGACGGGGATCGCCCTCGATGTGCGCGGCAATGGCGAGACCTACAATATGCATTTGCGTACGGATGACGTTGAACGGTCCTGGCAGTCCTACCGCCAGAGCTTCGAGGCGGGTCCGGAGTGGCTGACCGTTTATCTGCCATTCTCCGGCTTCCTGCCGCACCGGCTGGAGGCGCCGCTGGATCTTGCCTCTCTCCGGCGGATCGGTCTCGTCGCCATCGGTCGCGCCTTCGAGGCCGATCTTGCGGTCGCCGAGGTGCATTTCTACGACTGACGCGACGTTCCTGTTCGTGCGCCGGGCCGTTCTGGGGGAGTTACCATGACGAACAAAGAAATCGTTCAGCGCTTCAATCACGCTTGCCTCGCCGGGGGTGACGCGCAGGTCTTTGACGAGATATTCCATCCGGATTTCGTCAACCACACGACAATCCCCGGCATGGGTAGCGGCATAGACAGCATGCGGAACGCGATCTTCAATCTATTGCATGTCGGGCTGTCGGACATCCGGGTCGAGATCGACGATCAGCTGGAAGAGGGTGACAAGGTTGCGACCCGCAAACGTATCCTTGCGCGGCATACCGGCACTCTTGCAGGTGTTCCTGCGACCGGGCGCGCGGTCGAGATCAATGTGTACGATATCGTCCGGCTGAAGGACGGGAGGTATATCGAGCATTGGGGGCTGAACACATTGCCCCTGGTCGTGCAGTCGCTCAAAAACGGCTAGGCCGGAGCAGGCGGAAAGCGCGATTGCCCTCTCGATCGGAAGCCATCTGCTGTCGAAACGAAATTGGTGATCTGCGGAGAGGCAAGGCAGAATGATCAGCCCCTTGCTGTCTGCGAAACGCATGCAGGCATGTTGACCAAACCCCATATTCCAGATCGTTGTTCACCGGATCTCAACCGCCGTCCGGTTGGTCCTCGCCGGTCGGACGGTCCGCGATCTCCCGCGCAAGCGGACGAGAAGTCCAACGCCGCGGGACTGAACCTCAGCCGTACAGCAGGGTATGGAGGCCGTAGTAAAGGATGAAGGCATTGACGAAGGCGAGATAGTAGAGGCCGGTCATGAAATAGGCCTCCATCTGTGGCGACTTTGCGGACAGCACCAGGATGTTACGTGCATCGGTCGGGCCGCGAACGATCAGCACGAACAAGACAGCATTGATCATCAAGTGGCCAATGGCATCGACCAGGCCGAACTCGAAAATTCCGAGTACCAGCAGGGTCTGGAAGGCGAAGGCGATCAAGCGGGTCGCCACCGAGGCCGCGCCGAGCAAGGTGAAGATGATCACGAACTCCACGAACCCGGCCAGCACCATGTAGGTTTCGGGGTCGATTCCCATCAACAGCGCCGGGTGTTTGGCCAGCAGCGGATAGGTCCAATCCGGAAAGGCGAATTTCTCGATCGAGAGCCAGAGAAAATTGATCCCGGTGACAGCGTAAAGGGTCACGAAGCCAGATTTCTTCCAGCCAGGTGAGGCGCTGGCGGTCGCCATGAAGAAATAGGCGACGGCCGGGAAGATCAGGTAGTCGATCAGATGGAAAACGCCGTAATGCTGCAGTGCCATGGCGTAGAGCAGCAGGATCCCGACACCGAGCAACGGCGTGGTCCACCGGCTCAGCGCGCAGAGCGCCAGAGCGAGTTGAAACCAGGGCACCCAGCTCTCACCGACGGTCAGCTCCGGGGCAAGGTAAAAGCTGATATCGCCGAATATGGCCATGGCCCAGGCCGATGCAAAGAACAGACCCGCCGCCCCGCGCATAATCAGAATCGAAAGCCCGTCGAAGACCTTCAGCCGCTGGTGGAACGCCTCCATAACGCCGCGACGCAGCGCGATGCGGTCGATCACGAAAAACAGGTACACAAGGGCGACAGAAATCAGGAAAAAAGTTACGAAAGTGGAGCTCAGTACGGCGTCGATGGACCTGGGTTGACCCGAGATGTCGTAGGGCTCAAACCACTTGATATGCGCCGCTGCGGGCGAAGCGATAGACATCGTCGCAAGCAGGACTGCGAGGGGACGCCCTATCTTCATTGCGTGCTGTCCCTTCCCGAGCCAGAGATCAGGCCGCGTAAACATTGCGCCGTCAGGGAGGGGGAGTTGTTTCTGCGGGCTCGGCCGTCGGCCCGTCCTTGCCCCTCCATTTCGGCGCGGTAAAGAGCGTTGTCCTGTTCCCGAAAGAAGCGTTGATCCGGGTCGGAGGTAATCTTTGAGCCTCGGATTTCAGGTTTCGGGCGGCGAACGAAAGCGCCGTGCAGATCAGTTGATCCCGTTTCACCCTCTGCCATGTCCATCCTTGGCCTCTCCAATTGGCATTATAGCCTTGATTTTTATGCAAGATTCTGGGGGAGGCATCAACCTGCAATTTGCAAGGTCGGGGAAGGTTCGATCTCTGGGCACCCTGCTTCTGGGGCTGACGCTGGCAACTTATGCGCTCGCCCTGGCGATTACCCTCTCGATCGGAAGTCATCTGCTGTCGAAACGAAATTGGTGATCTGCGGAGAGGCGAGGCAGAATGACCATGCCTTTGCCGCCTGCGAAACGCATGCAAGCATGCAAGGTCCTGTGTCCACAAGACTGGCTGCCTAATGACTGTCCTGAAAAAGCTCACCGGCTTCATCGGCGCGGAAATCGAGGGGCTTACGCTCTCCGAGACGATCTCCGGCGCCGATGCGGAATTCCTGAAACGCAGCCTGGCGGAGTATCAGGTGCTCGTCCTGCGCGGCCAGTTCCTGACGCCGCCGGAGCAGAAAGCGCTGACCCGTGTCTTCGGTCCGGCACTGCAGCTGCCCTATGTGGCGCCGCTGGAGGAGGATCCGGAGACCATTGCCGTGCTGAAGGAAGCGTCCGAGGCCGGGGGCGGCGTTTTCGGCGGGGAGTGGCATGCCGATTTCAGCTTTCTGGCAAATCCTCCGGCTGGCTCCGTGTTGAACGCGATCGAGATCCCCGAGGTCGGCGGCGACACGGTCTGGGCCAGCCAGACCATCGCCTATGACAGCCTGCCTGCCGCCCTCAAATCCGTGGTGGATGAGCGCAGGGCCGTGCATGTTGGCAAACCCTATGGCGTCAAGTTCGCGCCGCCGGCAGAGACCCGCGCCAATGCGTCGATCCGGATGACCCGGGGAGATCCGGATGCGGATCGGGAAACCTTCCACCCGGCCGTGATCACCCAGCCGCTGACCGGGCGCAAGGCATTGTTCCTGAACCCGATCTACACCACGCGTCTCGATGGTATGACGGAGGAGGAGAGCCAGCCGATCCTGCAGGAAATCTACCGGCACTGCACCCGTCCGGATTTTTCCTGCCGGCATAAATGGCAGCCGGGTGACGTCGTGATCTGGGACAACCGGACGACGCTGCATTATGCGACGAACGATTATGACGGCCATCGCCGGCTGCTCTATCGCACGACCTTCTCGGGCGCCGCGCCGGTATAGAGCTGCGCTATGCTCCCGATTCTATTTGTATTTTAGGAACATGCGAAATTTCATCGCTATTTCCCTCGAATAGTTTGAGCATTATATTGTGACATGCGCCGCTGCTTTTTTGAGGCGGTGCGGCAGCGTGACCGGGGAGTGATGCGGGGATGATCGAGATCGATGAGTACGGGCTGACGGGCCAGGGCAGACTGCGGGCCGGGATCAATCTTGGCAATGTGCTGCTGGTCACGGGGACGTCCGACAGCGGCAATCCCATGGGGCTGTCGCCTGCGATTGCGGCGGCGATTGCGCGCAGTCTCGGGTTCAGCGTTGCCTACTGCACCTATCCCTCGCCGGGCGCAGTGGCCGACGCCGTCGACGAGGACGAGTGGGATATCTGCCTGATTGCCGAGGACCCGAAGCGGGCGGAGACCATCGAGTTCTGCGGCGCTTATGCCGAGATCGAGGCGACCTATATGGTGCCTGCCGGCTCGAAGCTGGCGCGGCTGGAAGACGTGGACAAGCCCGGTGTGCGGATCGCGGTATCCGACCGTTCCGCCTATGACCTGTATCTCAGCCGTGTCCTGAAACATGCCGAATTGAAACGCGCCCCGGGCCTCAAGGCGGCCTTCGAGCTGTTCCGGGACCAGAAGCTTGACGCGCTGGCGGGGTTGCGCCCGGCATTGCTGGAGAACGCCGAGAGCATGGCCGGTGCCCGGGTGCTTGACGGCGCCTATACGGCGGTCCGCCAGGCCGTCGGTGTCCGGCCTGGGAATCCGGCCCTTGCCAAGGCCGTCAAACGCTTTGTCTCTGAAGCGAAATCGACCGGGTTGGTTGAAGGAATGATCAACGAGTTCGGCCAGCGCGGACGTCTCTCGGTCGCATCCTGAGGTGAATCCGGACAATCCGGCTATGGCCTCGAAACCGGCCATCTGTTAGCGTTCGCTGCACCGCAACAGCATCATCCGGCTCACACCCATGTCCGACCTCGACGCGCTTTCCGCCGCCTACCAGAACCTGAAATCCCGCAACCAGAACATCGACATGACCCGGGGCAAGCCCGCGGCCGCCCAGCTCGATCTGGCGGCGGCCATGTTCGAGCTCGTCGGCAACGACGACTGCAAGGGCGCGGATGGCACCGATTACCGCAATTACGGCATCCTTGCCGGCATCCCGGAAGCGCGGGCGCTGTTTGCCGAGCTGATGGAAACCACCCCGGATCTGGTGATTGCCGGCGGCAATGGCAGCCTGCAGATGATGTATGACGTGCTGCAGGGCGCTGTCGTATTCGGCGTGCCGGGCGGTGACGGGCCTTGGCGCGATGCGAAGTTCCTCTGCCCGGTGCCCGGCTATGACCGGCATTTCGCCATCTGCGAACGGCTCGGGATCGGCATGATTCCGGTCGAGATGAATGATGACGGCCCGGACATGGACGCGGTCGAGGCGCTGGTCGCCGAAGATGCCTCCATCAAGGGGATCTGGTGCGTGCCGAAATATTCCAACCCGACCGGGGCGGTCTATTCCGATGCGGTGGTGGACCGGCTGGCGGCGATGACATGTGCCGCGCCGGACTTCCGGATCATGTGGGACAATGCCTATGTGGTGCACCACCTGACCGGTGAGATCGCCGCCGTGAAGAATATCCAGAAGGCGGCGGAGGCGGTCGGCAATCCGGACCGCATCCTGACCTTCGTCTCGACGTCCAAGATCAGCCTGGCCGGCGCCGGCGTGGCGGCGATGGCGGCCTCCAAGGTCAATGTCGAGGATGCGCTGGAGCGGATGTTCTATTCAAGCATCGGCCCGGACAAGATCAACCAGCTCCGCCATGTCCGCTTTTTCAAGAACAAGGCCGGAATCGAGGCGCACATGCTGAAGCATGCCGCGATCATCGGGCCGAAATTCGCGGCGGTCGAAAAGGCCATGAGCAAGGCCTTTGACGGCACCGGGCTGGCCACATGGACCAAGCCCGCGGGCGGCTATTTCGTCAGTGTCGACCTGATGGACGGCTGTGCCGCCGAGACCGTGAAGCTCTGTGCCGACGCCGGCGTGAAGCTCACCGCCTCCGGCGCCTGCTTTCCCTATGGCAACGATCCGCGCGACCGCAACATCCGCCTCGCCCCGACCATGCCGACTGTGGATGAGCTGGAACGGGCAATGGAAGTGTTCTGCACCACGGCGAAGATGGTGTGTTTGCGAAAGGCGGCGGGCTGATGCAGGCGCCGAATGATCCTCGGTTGTGGTCAGGTTAAGTAAGCCGCATGGGATTTGGGGTATTCATCCACCGCGCCGACTCGATTTACGAGGATAGTCCCGCCGAGCGCTATCAGTTCCCTAGCCCATATTTCAAGCGTGCGGCTGAATGCGTGAATGACTGGATTATTTACTACGAGCCAACGAAAGTGCCGATTACACGCGGCTATTATGCCGTTGCAAAGGTTTCACAGATCGTGCCGGATCCAACTGCTCCGGATATGTATCTGGCGTTGATCGAACCAGGGACCTATCTCGATTTCTCAAACCCTGTTGCATTGACGCTCGCTGGTGAATATGTCGAACGGGGATTGCTGAACGCACAAGGTAGTCTTTCAGGGCGCGCACAGTCTGCTGTTCGCTCCCTCTCTCGAGAGGATTTCAATCGGATCATTGGCCTGGGCCTGGGCGAGGAAGATCAAAAACTGCCAAGAACTGGCCATGCAACGCCTGCAACAGGTTTTCACGAAGACCAGACAGCTTTTTTGCATGAGCAAGAGCGTGATCGAGTGACGTACATTTCGTCGCGCGCTGTTCGGGATCGAGTTTTTCGCCAAGTTGTGCTGTCGGCCTATGACGAGCGTTGTGCGATCAGCGGTATCAAGCTCATCAATGGTGGCGGCCGAGCTGAGGTCGAGGCGGCTCACATTCAGCCGGTAGCGAGCGAAGGGCCGGATATTGTGAACAACGGTCTTGCACTTTCGGGAACTGTTCATTGGATGTTCGACCGTGGATTGATAAGCTTGGATGATGATCTTGGGGTTTTGGTTTCAAGGCAGGCGAACGATCCGGAAGCAGTTCGAGCCCTTGTCAACAAATCTGGGAAAGCTACACCGCCGCATCGCCTGTTAGACCGGCCGCATCCTCGCTTTCTGAAGTGGCACCGGGATAACTGCTTCAAGCATTAAAAAGACGTGGAGAGTTGCCTATACACGCTTAGCCCAGCCAGTAATCCCCATAAGCATCCGCCCATTTCTTGAAATCGGCGAAATTCCGTTCCGGGTTCAGATCCGGTGACCAGCCGAGTGCCTCTTTCAGGCGCGCGCTGACCAGGAGCTGCCGGTCCGTGTCGCCATGCAGGTTCACGGTCGGCTCTTCCTCCGGCGTGGCGAGGCGCCAGGAGAAGTCCGGATAGCCGCCGGCCAGCAATGCGCACCAGTCCGCCGTGCTCCAGGGATCGGAGCAGCTGATGTTGAAGACGTCGTAGGGGCGGCTCTCCGAATTGATCAGACGGACCAGCGCGTCGGCGATGTCGCGGCTGTAGGTCCAGTCCCGCATGTCCCGGTAGCGCAGGGTGGCCTCGCCGCCCTTGAGTGCGATGAGCGAGGCCTGCATCTGCGGGCTCAGGGTATCGCGCAAGCCGCTGTCGACTTCCCACGGACCGAACACGCCGGAGAGGCGGACGCTGAACATGTCCATGCCCCAGAGCTCGGCCAGCCTGCGGATGATGCATTCCGAGGCGAACTTCGTCGTTGAATACATGTTGTGCGGCCAGGCCGGCAGATCTTCCGACAACGGCTTGTCGCCAAAGGCAGTGGTGCCGTAGGCGGCGGTGGAACCAACATTGATCACCCGTTTCAGACCTGCGTCCCGCGCGGCTTCCAGCGCGGCGGTGAAACCCATCAGATTGACCTCAAGGATCGAGCGCGGTGCGTTGGCATCCCGTTCCGGGCCGGCGGTGATGGCGGCGGCGCAGAACATCCGGTCCACCTTGTTGTCCTTCAGGGCGGCGAGGATGGCGCCGTCCTTCAGCGCGTCGCCGATGACCTCGACAACGCTGCCCGGATGCGTGGCGAAGGCGCGTTTCGCGGCCGCCGGGATCGGGCGGCGGTCGAAGACCACGACGGTCTCGCCCTTTGCCAGCAGCGCTTCGGCGATATTGAGGCCGACAAAGCCCGCACCACCCAGAATCAGGACCGCCATCTTATTCTCCAGCCAGCCAGTTGAGTCAGATGCATGATCCTAGTGCGGGTGGCACGATTGCCAAGAACTTCCAAAGGCATCGCTCCCTGCGCAGCTGCGCGCTAGTCTTGCCTCTGAATGTTTGAGGAGTGAGAGACCATGACGGCATATCCGCGCGATCTTGTGGGCTACGGGGCCAATCCGCCGGATCCGCGTTGGCCGGGCGGGGCGCGGCTGGCGGTCAATTTCGCCATCAATATCGAGGAGGGATCGGAATATTCCATTCCTGACGGGGACGGTTTCTCCGAAGCCAGCCTGACGGAATCGCCGGATTCGCCAACCGGTCCCGGCAGCCGGGATCTTGCGGCGGAATCCATGTTCGAATATGGCAGCCGGGTCGGTTTCTGGCGCGTGCTTCGGTTGTTTCAGGAGCGCGAGATGCCGGCGACCTTCTTCACCTGCGCCCTGGCGGTCGAGCGCAATCCGGAACTGGCGGCGGCGATCCGGTCCTCCGGCTTCGATATCTGCTGCCATGGCTGGCGTTGGATTGAGCATTTCAAGCTGTCCCGCGAGGAGGAGCAGGAGCATATCCGGCGTGCGGTCGAGTCCCTGAAGCAAACCCTCGGCGCGCGGCCGCTCGGCTGGTACTGCCGGCACGGCCCGGGCGAGGCGACGCGGGAGCTTCTGGTGGAGGAAGGCGGCTTTCTCTATGACAGCGATGCCTATAATGACGAGCTACCCTATTGGGTCGAGGTCGGCGGCAACCCGCATCTCGTCGTGCCCTATTCCCTGACCCATAATGATTCAAAGTTCTCCCGCGGCTGGCTCAACACCGGCCAGCAGTTCTTCGAATTCATCAAGGACGGGTTCGACATGCTTTATGCGGAGGGCGCGACCCAGCCGAAGATGATGTCAATCGGCCTGCACACCAGGCTGATCGGCCATCCGGCGCGTGCGGCCGGGCTGGCGCGGCTGCTGGATTACATGAAGGGTTTCGAAGATGTCTGGGTGACCGGCCGGCTGGATATCGCCCGGCATTGGCGGGAGCACCATCCCTATCGCTGAGTGACGGGCGGATCAGTCCGGCGCGTAGGCTCTGAGGAACGCATCGACGGCGTCGTCGATTGTGCCGAGCGCTTCTTCCTGGCTCCAGTCACAGGTGCCAGAAAACAGGGTTTGAAAGAGGAAGGGGCCGGCGACGAAGCCCTGGAACCGGGACGCGGCCAGGACCGGGTCTGATTTCTTCATCAGCCCCTGCTCCTGCATCTGGCGGAAGTAGTTTGCCATCTCGTCGCGCATCTTGCCCGGGCCTTCGTTCCAGAAGGTCTTGCCGATCAGGGGGAATTGCTCGACCTCGCCGACCACGGTGCGCATCAGGAGAAGTTTTTCCGTGCTGGTCACCTTGCCCAGGATCAGCCTGGCGCTCTCGGTCAGGACCGTGCGGAAATCTCCCGAAAAGTCGATATCGTCCGGCGACGGTTCGCCGAAGCCCTGGCACATTCCGCCCATCACCGTGCAGAACAGGTGCTCCTTGCTGTCGAAGTAGCTGTAGACCGTGCGCTTGGAGACATTGGCCTCCGCCGCAACCTTGTCCATCGAGGTGACTTCGTAGCCCTGTTCGGTGAAAAGTTTGCAGGCCGCATCAACGATCTGCCGCTGTTTCTCGGTCAACGGGCCGCTATCCGAAAAATTTTTATCAATGTGCGCCATGGGTCCTTGACGTCTCTGGGTACACTGCCCAGTTTAGGGAAACTACACGGTGTAGTATATGTTTGTATGCCGTGAGGAGAATACTAGCACGTTCTCGTTTTTGCCGGAGGGGCCGATGTCGAACGAACGGTCGGGGAATTCCGCCATGCGGAAGGCCAATTGGGTTACGGATTACGCCAACTGGATCATCCGTTGGCGCTGGGGGGTGATCGCCGCATCCATTCTGCTTATGCTGGGCGCCGGCTTCGGAGGCCAGTTCCTGTCATTCTCCACGGATTACCGGGTCTTTTTCAGCAAGGAGAACCCCCAGCTTCAGGCCTTCGAGAGTCTGCAGCGGGTTTTCAACAAAGAAGACAATATTTCCCTGGTGCTGCAGCCCGGAGACGGCGACGTGTTCCAGGCGGACGTGCTCGCCGCGATCCGGGACCTGACGGAGAAGTCCTGGCAGGTCCCCTTTGCCACGCGGGTCGACAGCATTTCGAATTTCCAGAACAGCACGGCAGTGGCAGACGATCTGGTCGTCGACGATCTGGTGCCGGCGGACAGTCCGCTTGATGCTGCCGATCTGCAGAGAATCCGCGCAGCTGCGATGACCGAGCCGCTGCTGCTGCACCGGATCATCGCTCCGGATGCCCGGACAACGATGGTCAACATCACCATCACGCTGCCGCAGAAAGCGCTGACGGAAGTGCCAGAGGCGATGGCCCATGTCGACGGGCTGGTAGCGGAATTCCGGGCCGATAACCCGGACATCACCCTGGCGATCACCGGGTCGGTGGCGCTCAACAACAGCTTCTCGGTGTCCGCGCAGAACGACATGCAGACCCTGATCCCGCTGATGTACGGGGTGCTGCTGCTGGTCATGGCCGTGCTGCTGCGGTCCATCTCCGGAACATTCGCGACGCTTCTCGTGATTGCCTTCTCGGCCATGACGGCGATGGGACTGGCCGGCTGGCTCGGTATCCAGCTGACACCGCCGTCGGTCACGGCGCCGACCATCATTCTGACACTGGCCATTGCGGATTCCGTCCATGTGCTGATCAGCATGTTCCATGGCATGCGGCGCGGGATGTCCAAGCGGGATGCACTGGTGGAAAGCCTGCGCGTGAATTTCCAGCCGGTTTTCCTGACCAGCCTGACCACCATGATCGGCTTCATGTCGCTGAATTTCTCGGACGCACCGCCGTTCCGCGATCTCGGCAACATCACGGCAATGGGCGTCGGGGCGGCCTGGTTCTTTTCCATCGCCTTCCTGCCGGCCCTGATGGCCGTGCTCCCGGTGCGCATCAAGCAGCGGGACGAGCATGAGAGTGTTGCCATGGAACGGCTGGCGGAATTCGTCATCCGGCGGCGCGTGCCGATCATGGTTGGCACGCTGGCTCTCGTTGCCGGACTCGTCGCCTTTATTCCGAAGATCGAGCTGAACGACCAGTTCGTGAAGTATTTCGACAAGAGCATCGAATTCCGGAACGACACGGACTGGGCGACGGATAATCTCTCGGGCATCTACCAGGCCCAGTGGAGTATTCCGGCAGCGGAGAGCGGCGGGATTTCCGATCCCGATTATCTGCGCCGTCTCGAAGATTTCACGCAGTTCCTCCGGGCGCGGGGCGAGGTCGTCCATGTCCTGACACTGACCGACATCTTCAAGCGCCTGAACCGGAACATGCATGGCGACGATCCGGACTGGTACAGGCTGCCTGACGAGCGGGACCTTGCCGCGCAGTACCTGTTGCTGTTCGAAATGTCCCTGCCATTCGGGCTCGACCTGAACAACCAGGTCAATGTCGACAAATCGGCGGTGCGGGTGATCGCCACGCTGGAGAACATCACCACCAACGAGCTCCGGGCGCTGGACGATGAATCCTCGGCCTGGCTCCAGGAAAATTTTCCGAGCGCAGCGGAAACCAAGGCGTCCGGCCCGTTTGTCATGTTCGCCTATATTGCCAAGCGCAATATCGAGGGCATGCTGACCGGCACTTTCCTCGCCTTCCTGCTGATCTCCGCGACACTGACGATTGCACTCCGGAGCTGGAAGCTCGGCGCTATATCTCTGGCACCGAACCTGGTGCCGGCGGCCATGGCCTTCGGGATCTGGGGGCTGACGGTCGGCGAGGTCGGCATGGCCTCCTCGGTGGTCACCGCGACCAGCCTCGGCATCATCGTCGATGCGACGGTGCATTTCCTCTCGAAATACCGGCGTGCCCGGGTCGAGCGGGGCGAGGACGCGGAGGATGCCGTGCGCTACGCCTTCTCGACGGTGGGCACGGCGCTCTGGGTCACCACCGCCATTCTGGTCGCCGGGTTCGCGGTGCTCTCCCTCTCCACTTTCAAGATCAACGGGTCCATGGGGATGCTGACGGCGATCACGCTGGTCATGGCCATCATCATCGACTTCCTGCTGTTGCCGGCCATGCTGCTGTTGCTCGACGGCCGGCGTAAAGACCGGGGTGCCGGACAGGCTCCCCTTGCCCAAGCTGCGGAGTAAGGAAATGGGAAAACTTCAGCGTATTCTTGCCCTGACGGTGCTGGCCATCAGCCCGATGCTGCAATCCGCCTATGCGGAAACACCGCAAGAGAAGGGGCGCGCGATTGCCGAGGAGACCGACCGGCGGGATCTTGGCTGGGGCGACAGCGACGTCGTGATGTCGATGATCCTGCGTAACGCCGAGGGGGAGAGCAGCGTTCGCGAATTGCGTCTCCGTTCTCTCGAAGTGCCGGAGCAGGGTGTCGGTGACAAGAGCATCACGGTGTTTGACAAACCGCGGGATATCGAGGGAACGGCCTTTCTCTCGCACACCAAGATCCTGGACCCGGACGATCAGTGGCTTTTCCTGCCGGCCCTGAAGCGGGTGAAGCGGATCTCGTCCAAGAACAAGTCTGGCCCCTTCGTCGGCTCTGAATTCGCCTACGAGGATCTGGTGAGCCAGGAAGTCGCCCGGTACGACTATACATGGCTCCGGGACGAGAATTGCGGCGAGGCGGCACCGAGCAGGGAGTGCTTCGTTGTCGAGCGCACACCGCTCTATGAGCATTCCGGCTATACCAAACAGATCTCCTGGGTGGACAAGCAGGATTATCAGCCGCGCAAGATCGAGTTCTACGATCGTAAGGATGCCCTGCTGAAGACCCTGCTGATGCTCGACTACAAGCAGTATCAGGCTCGCTACTGGCGCACCCACCGGATGGACATGACCAACCACCAGACCGGCAAGTCCACCACCCTGAGCTTCGAGGAATACAGCTTCAAGGTCGGGCTCTCGGAGGGCGATTTCGAGAAGAACCGGCTGAAGCGCGTCAGATGATCAGGAGCGCTTGTTTTGCGGCGGCGGGGCTTTGCCTTGCCGCCGGTGCTCAGCCCGCTCTGGCGGAGGAGCCGAACATAGAAACCAGTCTGGAACTCGGCATGGAGCTCCGGGCATTCCCGAACGACCCCGCCTTCGGCTTGCAGCGGGACCAGGCCGTCAGTCCGTCCTTCTACCTCGAGCCGGAAATCTCCGCGGACTGGAATGGCGGAGACGACCGTCTCACGTTGGTGCCCTATGCGCGTGTCGACAGGGACGATGACAGCCGGACCCATGTCGATCTCCGGGAGGCCAACTGGCTGCATATCGGCGATGGCTACGATCTGGTGATCGGCGCGGACAAGGTTTTCTGGGGTGTCACCGAATCCCGGCATCTGGTGGATATCATCAACCAGAGCGACGGGGTCGAGGATGTGGACCTGGAAGACAAACTGGGCCAGCCCATGGTCCAGCTCGCGGTGCCGAGCGACCTGGGCACGTTCAGCTTCTTCGCCATGCCCTATTTCCGCGAGCGGACGTTCCCTGACGCGGATGCCCGGCTGAGCGGCGGCGTGCGTGTCGATGGCGATGCGCAGTACGACTCGGACGCGGAAGAGTTCCATCCGGACCTTGCCGTCCGCTGGTCCCAGGTGATCGGCGATTTCGACGTCGGGTTGTCGCATTTTCACGGCACCAGCCGCGAGCCGCGCCTGCTCGCGCTCGATCCCGCCAATCCGTCCAACTTGACGCCTTATTACGACCAGATCGACCAGACCGGGCTGGATCTGCAATACACCAAAGATGCCTGGCTCTGGAAGCTTGAGGCCATCGGGAGGGGCGGGCACGGCGACTATTTCCCCGCAGCCGTCGCCGGGTTCGAATACACGCTTTTCGGCATTCGCGGCAGCGACATGGATCTCGGGTTTCTGGCCGAATATCAGTATGACGGCCGGGACGAGGATGGCAGTGCGCCGGGGACGCTTGCCAACAACGACACGTTCATCGGCACGCGGCTGACCTTCAACGATGTCGACGACACCTCGCTCCTCGCCGGGGCCGTTATCGATAACGAGGATCGCTCGACCCTGCTGTCCCTGGAGGCGGAGCGCCGGATCGGGGATGCCTGGAAGCTGGCGGCGGTTGCCCGTTTCTTTCTCAATGCCGACAGGGAAAACGCCCTGAAGGCGCTGGAGCGTGACGATTTCGTCAGCCTGACACTGATCCGTTATTTCTGAGGCGTGGCCGGCGGGGCTATGCCGCCGGTTTCACGGCCGAGAGAATGACGTGGCCGGCAACGCACCAGAGCAGGTCAATCTGCTCGAACCCGGCATCCCGCAGCCAGTCCATCTGCTCCAGCAGGGTTGAGGGCTTGTCGAGCGGGTCGGGCACGCGCGGATCGTAGTGGTTCCAGTCGAGGGCGCGGAACCGTTCCTGTCCGGAGCGGTCTCCCCGCAGGGCGAGCGAGCGCTGCTCGACCTCTAACTCCCATTGCCGGGCAAAGCTGCGCCGTGCGGCATCGGAGGCCGGTTCGGTCAGGTCGGCAAGGACGAAGACGCCGCCCGCGGTGAGAATGGGGAAAAGATCGCGGAACAGATCCGCCTTGCCCGGTCCATCCAGATGGTGAACGGCAAGCGAAGAGACGATGGCATCGGCCGGGCCGGCGTCGCGACGCCAGTCCCGCTCTTCCAGCCGGAACGGCTTTATGATCAGGCGCGCTGCGGCATCTCCGGCCGTTCTGACGGTCGCGTCAAGCATGCCAGGCGAGGCGTCATAGGCCGTCACAGTGACATTCGGGTCGCGGTCAAGGATTGCCCTGGTCAGCAGACCTTCGCCGCTGCACAAATCGAACACATCGGCCGGATGCACTGCTCCCTCGAACAGCCGGTCGGTTATGATCCGGATCTGTTCTTCGCGCCGCGGCACGAAGACGTCGCCTTCGGCCAGGAACGCCGCGGTATCCTGCTCGTTCCAGCGTGGCAATTCCGGTGCCATTCAACGTGCTCCCCACCTCATCGCTGCCGGGGAGAATGGGGATACCCACCCCTGCGGTCAATCCGACGTCAGCGGGCGTCTTCTTCCCAGTCGCGCCGGCGGATCAGGACCGGATCGATGTCGGCTTCTTTCGGCAAGAAGACCCAGAGACCGACTTCCGGAGAATGTGGGTCATCGTGACCATGAGCCTTGCTGATCTTGCCGATACGATTAATGAGTACCTCATGGATGTCGCCGGTATACCGAGCGGTCCCGTGTCCCATTGTCAGAGTCATCACTACCTCCCGCACCTTTTGGCAAGGTCAGTTGACGAAAAAGCAGGCACTAGGTGAAGTGTCAGCCGTCCTAAAAATATTCGAAAAAAAGAAAATCTATTGCTGGACAAGGTCGCCAGTGGGGATATTCGGCCAAGTTTCGGAAAACAGGCAAATCAGCGCAATAATCCACTATTATTATGCAGAAATATGGTTGGCAGGCGCCAAAAGCGCATTTTGCATACCTTGCGGTGACGCGTGGCGAATGACGTCGCGCGGCATCTGTTATCCGGCTGCATATCGGTTCCTAACCGTGGCTGCAAACGCCTGCAATTCTGCTCGACCCCGGCCGTTCGGTTGAACCTGGTGGCCTGCTCGGGGTTGAACATGAGGTGACAATGGTCACCGAAAAGGACCACTACCGCGAGAAGGGCGTATCCAAGGGTGCTGCTTCGCTCTTTACGCCGCCTGGGACCGGAGATAAGAACCGAAGGCAATTCATTGCGAGGTGACAATGTGACCGACCACTCTCCGGATACCGGCGCTAGGGCCCCGGCGCCGCTCGGCCAGGACGATCCGGCAACGGTTATCGTTTTCGGGAACGAGAAGGGGGGCTCCGGTAAATCCACCGGCTCCATGCATGTGACCGTGGCTCTTTTGCGGCTCGGCTTCAAAGTCGGCTCCATTGATCTCGACATGCGTCAATGGACGCTGACCCGATATCTCTCGAACCGTGCGGCGTCGATGAAGAACGAAGGCATTTCGATGCCGATGCCGGTGCATGTGTTCTTCTCCCGCAGTGACAAGCCGAACCGGCAGGATGCGGAGGCCGAGGACCGGACGCGGTTCGGGGCGGTGCTGAAAAAACTGCGCAGCGAAAGCGACTTCGTGGTCATCGACTGCCCGGGCACCGATACCTATGTCGGCAGGCTCGCGACCGGTTATGCCGACAAGCTGGTCACGCCGCTGAATGACAGTTTCGTCGACCTCGACATGCTGGCCAACGTTGACGGCCGGACCGGGGAGATCATCAAGCCGAGCGTCTATTCCGAAATGGTCTGGGAGGCGCGCAAGCAGAAGGCGGCCCGCGACGGCAGTTCGCTGGACTGGATCGTGATGCGGAATCGCCTTTCCAGTCTTGCCGCCCGCAACAAGCTCGAGATGGAGCGCGTGGTCGGGCTGCTGGCGAAGCGGATCGGCTTTCGGGTTGCGCCCGGCTTCAGCGAGCGGGTGATTTTTCGCGAGCTGTTCCTGCGCGGTCTGACCATGCTGGATGTCTTCGAGATCGGTGACAGCGGCAAGCCGCAGCTTTCCCATGTCGCTGCGCGCCAGGAAGTCCGGGGCCTGCTAAACGCGCTGCAGCTGCCGAACCGAATTCCGACGCCGCATTCCAGCCAGCCCAATGACGAGGCGATCGAGACTCCGCCGGTTATCGGTGATGAGGGTGCTGAACAAAAGTGATGGAGGTCAGCGCCAGGGAGATTCGGCTGCCATCTCGGCCAGGGTAGGTCCGCTGAGTTCGAAATCCGCCGCCTGGTACTGCCGGCTGCCGATATGGGTGTAGAAATCGATCGCGACCTTGTTGGTCGGCAGGGACTGCCAGACGATCCAGGAGCCGCCGCGGGCAATGGTTTCCGCTGCAACGGCGCCCATCAGGGCGCGCCCGGCCCCGGTGCCCCGTGCCCGGTCCTCGACATAGAGGTCGAGCATGTGGATCCCCGGCGTGCCGACTCCGATATTGAAGCTGTCGATGAACAGGGTGTAGCCGATCAGACCGGACTCCGTTTCCGCAACGATGCCGTCGAACCGCTTGTTTTCCCCGAATCCGTACAGGATGACATCCGCGCTGCCGAAGGGCGGTGGCGGCATGCCTTCATGCGCGGACAAGGCGGCTGCCATCTCTGCCACGCGCTCGGCATCGTCTTCGCGAAGGGCCCGGATACCGAACTCCATCATGTTCTCCCTGCAATGCGGGTTGGAAACCTCAGGCTGCGATGCAACATAATGCTAAAGCAGTGAGGAAAGTGAAGCGGCGAAAATGACCACAAGAAAAAAGAGTGGCGGGGTCGTTGACAGACCCACGACGGAGTCAGCGCGGGAAATCTCGTCCCGATCCGAGATCGATGCCTTTGTCCGCCGTGTGCGCAGTGCGCCTGCCGCCGTCCCGGCGGGGCGGCCGGGCCGTCTGCTCTTCGCCATGGATGCGACGGCCAGCCGCGAGCCGTCCTGGGACCGGGCCTGCCAGCTGCAGGGGGAGATGTTTTCGGAAACGGCGGCCCTCGGTGGCCTCGCGGTACAGCTCGCCTATTACCGGGGCTTCGGCGAATTCAAGGCCGGCGCCTGGCTGACGGACACGAAGAAACTGCTGCGTGAAATGACCGGGGTGTATTGCCTCGGTGGACAGACCCAGATCGGCCGTCTGCTTGGTCACATCATCTCCGAGACGAAGAAGGAGAGGGTGCAGGCGGCGGTGTTTGTCGGCGACGCCTTCGAAGAGGATATCGACGCAGTCTGCCACAGGGCCGGTGAACTCGGGGTTCTCGGCGTGCCTGTTTTCATTTTTCACGAAGGAGGCGATCCGGCCGCGCGTCGGGCGTTCGAGCAGATCGCCAGACTGACAAAGGGCGCCTGCTGTCCGTTCGACGGAAACAGCGCACAGCAACTCCGGGACCTTTTGGGGGCCGTTGCAGTCTATGCTGCGGGCGGGCGTCGCGCCCTGCGGGATTTCTCGGCACGCCGGGGTGGAGCGGCGCTGCAACTCACCCATCGTTTCGGCAAGTGACGACCGACTGGAGAGGGAAAATCAGGTGCAGTTTCTGATACTCGGCGCCAGCCTCCTGATCGGGCTTGGCCTGATCGGCTACTGGTTCATCAATGCCGATCCGGCGAAGATTCGCGTGACGGCGAAATGGATAGGACTCGGGCTGCTTGGCCTTCTGGTGATCGCCCTGATCTTTTTCCGGCGTTTCGACTGGCTGGTCTATGCCGCAGCGATCGGTCTTCCGTTTCTGATTCGGGCGGGCGCCATTTTCCGCCGCTTCCGGAACGCAGTAAAGATGGCACGCGGCCCGGCGTCCGGGCAAAGCAGTGCAGTCCGCACGGAAACCCTCGCTGTCAGTCTGGATCATGATAGCGGGAAGATGGATGGCGAGGTGTTGCGCGGACGGTTCGCGGGACAGCAGCTTTCCGCCCTGTCTCTGGATGATCTTCTGGAGCTGCTTGAGGACTGTGTCCGTCAGGACCCGCAATCCGTTGCCGTGCTGGAGAGCTTTCTCGACGGGACACACGGGGAATCCTGGCGCGAGTTCGACGACCAGGCCGGCAATGACCGGTCATCAGGTACGGAGCGGCGTTCGGGCGGATTATCACGGGAGCAGGCTCTGGAAATTCTGGGCCTGGAAGAGGGAGCCGATGAGGCCGCGATTCGGGAAGCGCACCGGCGCTTGATGATGGTCAATCATCCCGACCGGGGCGGATCGGATTACCTCGCAGCCCAGATCAACGAGGCAAAAGACGTCCTGCTCGGATCCTGAGCCAAGCGATCCTTGCGGTTTTCCACGGTTATGTGCCAATAACGGGGCGCCCTGTCGACCGTCATGGCAGGGGCGCTGATCCAAGCAACGATTTGAGGTTCAGATATGCCAGTGCCAGTTCGGAAGGCGATCTTTCCGGTTGGGGGGCTTGGCACGCGTTTCCTGCCGGCAACCAAGTCGATGCCGAAGGAAATGCTTCCCGTGGTCGACAAACCGCTGATCCAATATGCCGTCGAAGAAGCCCGTGCCGCTGGTATCGAGGAGTTCATCTTCGTGACCGGCAGAGGCAAGTCCGCGATCGAGGATCATTTCGATCACGCGTTCGAGCTGCAATCCATGCTCGGAGACCGGGTCAAGGAAGAGGCGCTGAAAGTCGTCAAGGCCACGATCCCCGAGCCGGGTCAGTTTTCCTATACCCGCCAGCAGGAGCCGCTGGGTCTTGGCCATGCGGTCTGGTGCGCCAGGAATTTCGTCGGCATGGAGCCGGTCGCGGTTCTGCTCGCGGATGACCTGATCCTGAACGGTCAGGGGTGCCTGAAGCAGATGGTCAGTGCCTACAACGAAGTCGGCGGCAACATGGTTGCGGCCATGGAAGTCTCGCGCGAGGAAACCCAGTCCTACGGCGTCATCACGCCGGGCGAGGTAAAGGGGCGCCTGATCGAGGTGCGCGGGCTGGTGGAAAAGCCGAAGCCGGAAGATGCGCCGTCGAACTATGCAATTATCGGCCGCTATATCCTGCAGCCGAAAGTGTTTGAGGATCTGGCGCGCTTTGAAAAAGGCGCCGGCGGCGAAATTCAGCTGACCGACGCGCTGGCACGCCAGCTTGGCCTGCAGCCCTTCAACGGTTTCCTCTTCGAGGGACATCGCTTTGATTGCGGCAGCAAGGCCGGCTTCCTTGAAGCGAATATCGCCTATGCTCTCGACCGTCCGGATATGGCGGATGCCGTCCGGAGCTTTTTGAAGAATTACGCCTGATAACGGAGCGAATTCATGCGTATTGCCATGATCGGCACCGGCTATGTTGGCCTGGTGTCTGGAGCCTGCTTTTCCGAGTTCGGTATCGATGTCGTCTGCGTCGACAAGGATGAGGTCAAGATCTCCCGCCTTGATCGCGGAGAGATTCCGATTTTCGAACCCGGTCTCGACGATCTTGTCGCCAATAACGTGCGGGCGGGCCGGCTGACCTTCACCACGGACCTTAAATCGGCCGTGAGTGATGCGGACGCGGTGTTCATCGCCGTCGGCACGCCGGCCCGGCGCGGCGATGGCCATGCGGATCTCTCCTATGTCTACGGAGCGGCAAAAGAGATCGCCGAGGCAATAAACGGCTACACCGTCGTTGTCACCAAATCGACGGTTCCGGTCGGCACCGGCCGCGAGGTGGAACGGATTATCCGCGAGACCCGGCCTGACGCTGAATTCGATGTCTGCTCGAACCCGGAGTTCCTGCGCGAAGGCGCCGCGATCACCGATTTCATGCGACCGGACCGCGTGGTGATCGGCACCGAGAGCGAGCGGGCCCAGGAAGTGATGCGGGAGATCTATCGGCCGCTCTACCTGATCGAGACGCCGATCGTCTTCACGACGCTGCAGACCAGTGAACTCATCAAGTATGCCGCGAACACCTTTCTCGCGACCAAGATCACCTTCATCAACGAGGTCGCGGATCTGTGCGAGAAGGTCGGCGCCGACGTGCATGACGTGGCCCGCGGCATCGGGCTGGACGGCCGGATCGGCCGGAAGTTCCTGCATGCGGGACCGGGCTACGGCGGTTCCTGCTTCCCGAAGGATACGCTGGCGCTGGTGAAGACCGCACAGGATTTCGAGGCGCCGCTGCGCATCGTCGAGACGGTCGTCGACATCAACGACAAGCGCAAGAAGCAGATGGCGGAGAAGATCATCGCGGCCTGCGGCGGAAATGTTTCGGGCAAGACGATCGCTGTGCTGGGGCTGACCTTCAAGCCGAACACGGACGACATGCGGGACAGTCCGAGCCTGGATATCGTTCCGGCCCTGCAGGCTGCCGGGGCGACGGTAAGGGCCTACGACCCGGAAGGCATGAAGGAAGCACGCCAGATGCTCCCCGACGTGGAAATGTGCGAGAATGCCTATGCCACGATGGAGGGGGCCGATGCGGTCTCGATCATTACCGAGTGGAACGAGTTTCGCGCTCTCGATCTGAAGCGTGTCAAAGGTCTGCTGAAAGAGCCGCTCATGATCGATCTGCGCAATGTCTACAATCCGGCCGACATGGCCGACGCAGGCTTCACCTATGTCTGCATCGGCCGCGATACCGTCGCCGCAAAGGCCTCCGCATGAGCGCGCATCGCTTCCAGCCGACGGTGCTGCGCGAATACGACGTGCGCGGCGTCATCGGCGAAACGCTGGGCGCGGAGGATGCACGGGCCCTGGGCCGGGCTTTCGGCACCCGGGTCATCCGCAATGGCGGGAAAAAGGTCTCCGTCGGCCGGGACGGACGGCTGAGCTCGCCGGAGATGGAAGCGGCGGTGGTCGAGGGTCTGATGGCGGCGGGGATCGCCGTCACCCGGCTTGGCGGCGTTGCCACGCCGATGCTGTATTATTCGGTCCATGCCCTCGAGACCGACGGCGGGATCATGATTACCGGCTCGCATAATCCGCCGAGCCACAACGGTTTCAAGATGATGCTGGGCAAGGGGCCGTTCTTCGGCGCCGACATCCAGGATCTCGGCCGGATCGCCGCGGAAGGCGATTACGAAAGCGGCGCCGGATCGGTCGGTGATGTCGATATCCTGGAAAGCTATGTCGAGCGCCTGATGCGGGACATCACACTGGGCCGGCAGCTGAAGATCGTCTGGGATTGTGGCAACGGCGCCGCCGGACCGTCGGTGAATGAGGTCTGCATGCGGCTGCCCTCGAACCACAAGGTTCTGTTCCCGGAAGTCGACGGGACGTTCCCGAACCACCATCCGGATCCGACCGTACCCGAGAACCTTGAAGAACTCGTGACCATGGTGCTGGAGCGCGGGGCAGATCTCGGTATTGCCTTTGACGGCGACGGCGACCGTATCGGTGTCATCGACGACAAGGGCCGGGTGCTGTGGGGCGACCAGCTGCTGACGGTGCTGGCAGAGGACGTGCTGAAGGAAAATCCGGGTGCCACCATCATCGCCGATGTGAAGGCCAGCCAGGTGCTGTTCGACAAGATCGCGGAATATGGCGGCCAGCCCCTGATGTGGCGGACCGGCCACTCCCTGATCAAGACCAAGATGGCCGAGACCGGCGCCCCGCTCGCGGGCGAAATGAGCGGGCACATCTTCTTCAAGGACCGTTATTTCGGCTTCGACGATGCGCTTTACGCGGCTGTCAGACTGATCGAGGTGCTGAGCCATCGGGACGAGCCGCTGTCTGCCATCCGGGACGCGCTGCCGCAGGTCATGAACACACCGGAAATGCGCTTCCAGTGTGACGATACCCGCAAGTTCGATGTGGTGACGGAGGTCAGGGACTGGCTCTCCGGCCAGGACGGCATCGAGGTGTCCGACGCGGACGGGGTTCGGGTGAACACGCCCGACGGCTGGTGGCTGTTGCGTGCCTCCAACACCCAGGACGTGCTGGTCGCCCGCTGCGAGTCACAGACCGAAGACGGGCTGGAGCGGTTGAAAGACCAGCTTCGGGGCGCGCTGGCAGCTGTCGGTGAGACACCGCCGGATATCTGATTGTTCAATCGAGATTATATTCTGGAAATGCGCCGCCGGTTTGAGCGGCGCTTTTTTGCTCAGTCGCTGGCCGGCATGGTTGCGACTTCGACGCTGTCGGTTCCCGGGACCGGAACGCAGGGAACATGCTGGCGGGCCAGCATGGCGCAGGCGTTCCGCGCGCCGGCCTCGCTCAGGCCGGTAATGCGCGAACGATAGACCGTGCCATGGTCGCGGGTCACCCGCTCGACGGAATCCACCGAACCGCTCAGGACTTTCTTCAGGTGCTTGTGGGCGGTGTCGATCATCGCTTCCGCCGGCCCCTTGCTGGAATAGGCGCCGACCTGAATGCCCCAGTCCCGGTCTGAATCGGCGGGACCCGATTGCAGGGCCACATTTGTTTGCAGGCCGCTGTCCGCGATGTCGGACTGAAGTGATGCCAGTTGGACGACAGCTTTGTCGCCAAGGGCCGGGCGTGCCATCGGAATTGGCGCCGGGGTCCGGTTTCGGGCGATCAGTTCTGCCTTCTTGAAGCCGCGATTCAGGAGTGAAATCATGTGCTGGTCGCGGGATTTGGCGGTCCGGCCGCCAAACACCACGGCTATCAGGTGCCGGCCGTCCTGGTGGACGGAGGACACCAGATTGAAGCCGGAAGCCCGGGTGTAGCCCGTCTTGATGCCGTCGGTACCGGAATAGCGCCTCAGAAGGTTATTGTGGTTGCCGTAGGTGCGGCCCTTGTAGGTGAATTTCGTGGTTCTGAAGAAATGGTAATATTGCGGAAAGTCGCGCTGGATGCGGAGGCCGAGCTTGGCCATATCCCGTGCGGTGCTTTTCTGGCGCCGGTTCGGCAGGCCGGATGCGTTCCGGAAGTCGGTCTTGGTCATGCCGAGTGTGCGCGCTTTCTGGGTCATCGCCACGGCAAAATTTATTTCGCTTTTCGCCAGATGTTCGCCGACGACGGTGGCGACATCGTTCGCGGAGCGGGTGACCAGAGCGAGGATCGCGTCCTTGACGGAGATTGTCTCGCCGGCCCGCAGGTTAATATTGGTCTGCGGTTGCCCGGCCGCACGCTTGGAAACCGCCATCTTGGTTTTCAGAGTGACCTTGCCCCGGTCCAGAGCATCGAAAAGCATGTAGAGGGTCATGATCTTGGTCAGCGATGCCGGGTAGTTCCGGGTGTCGGCATTCTTGGCGTAGAGAACGTCCAGCGTATCCGCGTCCATGACGAAGGAGGCATAGCGCGCCTCGGCGCCGCTGGCCGCAAGCCAGACCATCAAGCCGACTGTGAGAGCGCAGAAAGCCCTGAAGGCTCGCCGTGTCACGCAGTCCGCCATTTGCCCCCCCCAATCTTCCACACCGCCCAAGCGCGGTCCGGTTTAGCCTTATCGAAAAACACCAAAATCTTATGTAAGAGCTTAGCTGTTGTCCATAAGCGATTGAAACAAAATTAAACATTGCCTTCAATTGTAGCGGACTACGGACGTTCTGCCGGTTATCGGGAGGCTGGAAACACTCCTATCTGAGCCGAATGCGCGGCAAAAGGGAAATAATTGTGCAGCGCACAAAAATATCCTTGACCTTTCCGCGCCACCGCCTATTTTACAGTCCATGTTGCAGTGCAGCATGAGCCCAGACATATCCTGTGAGTGCGCGTGTCCAGGGGGCATGCCTGCGGCCAGCCGGGGAAAACTCCGGATTTTATAAACGATGCGCAAGGAGAGTGACAATGGTTGCGAAGAAAACCACCTCTACCGCTGCTGCCGGCCAGATTGAAGACGCGGTTGCAGACGGCAAGGAAACTGTTGAAGCGGCTGTGAAGGCGACCCAGGACGTCGCCCAGAAGAGCTATGACCAGGCAGTCGAACTCATGAAAGAGCATACCGAGAAGGCCCAGAAGGCCCTCTATGGCGGCTATGACGAATACGCGTCGCTCGGCAAGGCGAATTATGATGCCTATGTCACGGCGATGAACACCTGGTCCAAGGGCTTTGAGGCCATCAGCAAAGAGCTCTATGCCTTCGGTCAGGAAAGCGTTGAGGTCTCTGTCGAAACCGGCAAGACCGTGATGAGCTGCAAGACCGTCAGCGATCTGGTGGAGCTGCAGAGCGACATGAGCAAGAAAAGCTATGACAAGGCCGTCGGGGAAATCACCAAGATTTCCGAGATGTCCGTCAACACAGTCAACGAAGCGATCAAGCCGATCCAGGAAAGCCTGACCGGCACGTTCGAGAAACTGACGAAGCCGCTCGCCGCCTAACAGGCAGCCTTCGAGACATCATGCAGGGCCCGGCTGTTTCAGCCGGGCCTTTTGCGTTTCGGCGAGGGGGCCCGGTCCGCGCCGGGATTCCGCGAGCAACGCATTTTTTGCAATACGGCAATAGGCCGTTGCCGGTCCGATTTGCCCTTGCAACGGCTTGTGTTCGACACGAAATGTCTGTCACCCTGTCCCTATCGGGCAAGAAGCTTGGCGGGAAATGCCGCGTGGGCTTTCTTCCGGCCCGCAGCGGCTTAATTTAGCTTGTGCAGCATGGAGAGACCGGCCCGATGCGGTGCGGGAGAGTTAAAGTTCTGGAAATGAGTAAAGACGACGACAAGAACGATGACGGCGCCAATACCGGCGTTGTCGTCAAGGTACGCCCGAAAACCAAGAAGCCGGCGATGTATAAAGTCATCATGCTGAATGACGATTATACGCCGATGGAGTTCGTTATTCACGTTCTAGAAAGGTTCTTCTCCAAGAATAGGGAAGAGGCGACGACGATCATGCTGCATGTCCACCAGCGCGGTGTTGGTATCTGTGGCGTTTATACCTACGAAGTCGCTGAAACGAAGGTGACCCAGGTGATGGACTTTGCCCGTCAGCACCAGCACCCGTTGCAATGCACTCTGGAAAAGGCTTGAGCAAATCATGTTGTCAAAAAATCTAGAGGAAAGCCTGCATAGAGCTCTCGATCTCGCGAATGAGCGTAACCATGAGTACGCCACTCTCGAGCATCTGCTCTATGCGCTGACGACCGATCAGGACGCCATCGCCGTGATGCGTGCCTGCGATGTCGACGTCGAACGGCTGCAGAACGACCTCGTCGGGTACATTGACAACGACCTGATGAATTTGATCGGCGGCCAGGAAGACGAAGCGAAGCCCACCGCAGGGTTCCAGCGCGTGGTGCAGCGGGCCGTGATCCATGTGCAGTCCTCCGGCCGTGCCGAAGTGACCGGGGCGAACGTTCTTGTTGCCCTGTTCTCCGAGCGCGAGAGTCACGCGGTCTACTTCCTGCAGGAGCAGGAAATGTCCCGCTTCGATGCGGTGAACTATATCTCCCACGGCATCGCCAAGGTGCACGGCCAGGCCCAGTCTGAGACCCGTCGCGTCGACGGTGCGGACGAGGAGGCCAAGCAGGAGACGGTCAACAAGAGCGGCAATGAGGCGCTGGACGCCTATTGCGTCGATCTCAACAAGAAGGCGATGGCGGGAAAGATCGACCCGCTGATCGGCCGCGAGTTCGAGGTGGACCGGACGATCCAGATCCTCTGCCGGCGGACCAAGAACAACCCGCTGTATGTCGGCGATCCCGGGGTCGGCAAGACCGCCATTGCGGAAGGGCTGGCCCGCCGCATCGTGGACGGTCAGGTCCCGGAGGTCCTGGCGAAGGCGCAGATTTTCTCGCTCGACATGGGCTCTCTTCTCGCCGGCACACGCTATCGCGGCGATTTCGAGGAGCGTCTGAAGGCTGTTGTCTCCGAGCTTGAGCGCAATCCGGAGGCCGTCCTGTTCATTGACGAGATCCACACGGTGATCGGTGCGGGTGCGACATCCGGCGGTGCCATGGACGCCTCCAACCTGCTGAAGCCGGCGCTTCAGACGGGCGCATTGCGCTGCATCGGCTCGACCACCTACAAGGAATACCGGACCCATTTTGAAAAGGATCGGGCGCTGGCCCGCCGTTTCCAGAAGATCGACGTCAAGGAACCGTCGATCGAGGACAGCATCAAGATCCTGAAGGGCCTGAAGCCCTATTACGAGGAGCATCACAAGGTTCGCTTCACTGCCGAGGCACTGAAGACGGCCGTGGAACTCTCCGCAAAATATATCGGCGACCGCAAGCTGCCGGACAAGGCGATCGACGTGATCGACGAAGTCGGTGCGGCCCAGATGCTTGTCGCCCCGTCCAAGCGGCGCAAGACCATCGGTGTCAAGGAAGTCGAGGAGATCGTCGCCAAGATCGCCCGGATTCCACCGAAGAGTGTCTCGAGCGACGACAGAACGGTGCTGAAGAACCTGGAGCGGGATCTGAAGACCGTTGTCTTCGGTCAGGACACCGCGATTGCCTCCTTGGCAACGGCGATCAAACTCTCCCGCGCCGGCTTGCGCGAGGCCGAGAAACCGATCGGCAATTACCTGTTCTCAGGCCCGACCGGTGTCGGCAAGACTGAGGTGGCGCGCCAGCTGGCAAATGCCCTCGGCATCGAGCTGACTCGTTTCGACATGTCGGAATATATGGAGCGTCACAGCATCTCCCGCTTGATCGGCGCCCCTCCGGGCTATGTCGGGTTTGACCAGGGAGGCCTGCTGACCGATGCCGTCGACCAGCATCCGCACTGCGTGCTGCTGCTGGACGAGATCGAGAAAGCGCATCCTGATCTCTTCAACGTCCTGCTGCAGGTCATGGATCATGGCAAGCTGACCGATCACAACGGCAAGAATGTCGATTTCCGGAACGTCATCCTGATCATGACCACCAATGCCGGTGCCTCGGATCTGGCGAAGGAAGCGGTCGGCTTCATGCGCTCGGAGCGGCAAGGCGACGACACCGAAGCCATCAACCGGATGTTCACACCGGAATTCCGGAACCGGCTTGACGCCGTCATTCCGTTTGCCAACCTGACGCCGGAAATCATCTCCCGCGTGGTCGAGAAGTTCATCATGCAGCTCGAGGTCCAGCTCTCCGACCGGGGTGTCACCATCGAGCTCAGTGAAGCCGCGCGCACCTGGCTCGGCGAAAAGGGCTTCGACCGTCTGTATGGCGCCCGTCCGCTGTCCCGGGTCATCCAGGAGCATGTCAAGAAGCCGCTGGCGGAGGAACTGCTTTTCGGCAAACTCGTCAAGGGCGGCCTGGTGCAGGTCGCGCTGAAGGACGATGCCCTGGTCTTCGCCTATCCGGGCGACGAGGGGGACGGCTCCGGCGACGGCCCGAAGAAGCGCGAGAAAAAGAAGAAAAAGCCGGAACTGGTCGACTGAGGCGCGGACGCGCCTCGGACCGATCACTGTCCAACCATAGAAAAAGGCCCGCGCGATGCGCGGGCCTTTTTGCGTCTGTATGCTGCGGTTGCGGCTTAGGCAGCCAGCAGGTAGCCGGCGGCCCCGTCAACGACGGCCTTGAGAGCGTCGGGGTCGACGCGCCAGGCGCCATTTGCGTTAACGGCGATGCTGGTGTGCCGGTCCACGAGGATCAGCATTTCAGAAGTGGTGAAGCCGTTCATTTCGGCGGCTTCGAGAAGCGTCAGGCAAAAGCGGTCGCCCATGATGTATCTCCCTGTATCTTGATCTGGATGGCACTGACGGCGCCAGTTGGCTGGCCTGTCAGTGCATGTGCTGATTGGTATATTGACCCATTCGCCGATTTTGCGGTGCACAAATAGCGAAGGTCAGCCATGCATCCGGATCAACCCTCGGAGCGGAACGGTGACTGATTTTCGAGAGCTTGCTTTTCGTAAGCCATCTGCTCGGTCTCACGGCGAAGGAAATCCGCAACCGCGTCGCTGAAGGAACGTGAGGGAATCAGGTGGGCGCTGTGGGTGTATCGCGGCAGATACCCGCGCTGAATCTTGTGCTGCCCCTGAGCGCCGGCCTCAACCCATTCAAGGCCGCG
This sequence comes from Nisaea sp., assembly GCF_040217065.1. Lineage (GTDB taxonomy): Bacteria > Pseudomonadota > Alphaproteobacteria > Thalassobaculales > Thalassobaculaceae > Nisaea. Next base: position 282,219 of record NZ_JAVJNX010000011.1, on the reverse strand, counting down.
TCTGATGGCGAAATCGATGGCCTGATAATAGCAAAGTTCGAAATGCAGGAACTTGAAGTCGGCGATGCAGCCCCAGTTGCGGCCGTACAGCGTGTCGTTGCCGATCAGGTTGAGGGCGCCGGCGACAGGTGTGCCGTCCATCTCCGCGATCACCAGCAGCACGCGATCGGCCATGCGTTCGCCGAGCAGATCGAAGAAAGAGCGTGTCAGGTAGGCCGAGCCCCATTTCCGATCGCTGGTATCCGTATAGAAACGGTAGAAGGCATCCCAGTGCCGTGGCTCGATGTCGGCACCGGTCAGCGCCCGGATGATCAGGCCCGATTCCGCCGCCGCCTTGCGCTCCTTGCGGATCGCCTTGCGCTTGCGGGAGGACAGGGCATCGAGAAAGTCGCCGAAGTCCTTGTAGCCGTCATTGTGCCAGTGAAATTGCAGACCGACCCGCTTCAGGAATCCGGCGTCCCCCAGGGCATCCCATTGTGCTTCCGGCAGGAAATTCACATGCAGGGAGGAGACCTCGAACCGGCGGGTGACCTCGATCAGGCCACCGATCAGGATCGAGCTCACGGATTCCGCATCCGCGTCCGGGTGACATAGCAGGCGCGGCCCGGTTACCGGCGTGAAGGGAACCGCGGAAAGCAGTTTCGGATAATAGTCGCCGCCGGCGCGCTCATAGGCGTCCGCCCAGCCCCAGTCGAAGACATACTCACCCTGGGAGTGCCCCTTCAGATAAAGCGGGACAATTCCGGCGATCCGCCCCTCTTCATCCGCATAGACCAGATGCTGCGGCAGCCAGCCGGTCTCGGCCTTGACCGAGCCGCTGTCTTCCAGGGCGGACAGGAAGGCATGGCTGAGAAACGGATTGGCAGCGCCGGCACAGGCGTCCCAGTCGGCCGGGGCAATCTCGTGTATTGAGCGGACGACCGAAACGGCCGCCCGCAATTCCGTTGTGTTTTCACCGTCCGGCACCGGTCCTCACCTTCCGCTGATACTCATCCTGGAAGATTGTGCGCCGCAACGATCCGTCAACCGTCATCGGCTGATCACGCGAGTTCGATGACCGCTTCGACCTCGACCGCGACGCCCAGCGGCAGTGAGCCAGCGCCCACCGCGAAACGGGCATGCTTGCCCTTGTCGCCGAAGACTTCGACCATCAGATCCGACGCGCCGTTCACGACCATCGGGTGCTGGGTGAAATCATCGGTCGCATTCACGAAGCCGCCGACCTTCACCACCCGCGCAACCTTGTCCAGGTCGCCGCCGCACGCCGCGCGTGCCTGGGCAATGATGTTCAGGGCACAAATCCGGGCGATCTTCTGTGCCTCCTCGGCGGTCATGTCCTTGCCGACCGTGCCGACGCCTTTCAGCTCTCCATTCCAGAACGGAACCTGACCGGAAATATACAGTGTCTTCCCGGAAATCACGAAGGGAACATAGTTGGCTGCAGGCGCGGCCGCGTTGGGAAGGTCGATGCCAAGTTCTGAAAGGCGTGCGTCGATTGCGCCGGCCATGGGCTGACTCCTTAAGTATCCTGAAAAGATCGTGCGAAATGTCCGAAGGACAGCGCAGAGCATAGACAGTCGCGCCGGAGGCCGCTACTTTTTCGAAAAAGAGGGGTGCGTCAAAAGATGACGCACCCAGTAATGGACGATAGAGGCTTCGTCCTTGGAGCTTCACAGGGTAATCGAGGAGCGGGGATGGGAGAGTACCGCTCCTCGGTTTTCCATCGTTTGGCTGACGATGGAACTCTGGACCTGAAGGGCGGAAGCTCTGCCCCCACAGGCCCGCTAACCGGGGCGAAACCAACTACATCTGGTTTCTAACTCTATATATAGTAGTTATGGGTAGGGTGAACCGCAACAAGTATTTTTCGCGGTAAATTTGTTAAATATTTGAAATGATCCTGTTTCAGTTGCCGGTTACTGAATAGTCCGTCGAATTAATATGGCTTTATTGATAAAACATCGACCAGGTTCAGAGACTCTTTTCAATCTCAGTGACGTCCTCGTTGTTTGAGATGGCGGTCAGCTCCCGATAAGCGGAAACGCATGATGCGTAATAGGTGTCGTTTTTGAAGTCCTCGTCTGTAATCGCTTGCTCGACGGAAGTGATCGAAGCACCACTATTGACCAAAAGCGCGTGGGTGCAGGACTTCCTGCGTCTTGCCAGCTCATCCTGAACGGATGGTGGCGGAGCGGGGGCGGATTTCAGGAATGCGAGCGACGGCTGGAAACCGCGAGACCGGGTCAAGGCGATCATCTGGTCCGATCCTGGAGCGAGCGAAATACCGCCGCCGATGCGACTGACGCAGATCATCGGAAAGAAAGCGGCTAGTCCCGGAAACGCGGTGTTCGCGTAGGTATCGCTGTTCCAGTAGGACTCGGCGATCCGGGCAAAATGGAAGAAGTCGGCCACCGGAACCATGCCGGATTTTCCCAGCGACAGGATTTCGATCGGTGGTTTCGCCGGATTGACGGTATCGTTGGCGACATCGACATAGAAGATGCCGAACTGCATCGCATTCTGGAAATAGCTGTCGCGCAGCACGCCCCAGATCTTCCGGCCGATGCCACCGGCGCGAATAAAGCTGAGCAGGGCCAGAGACGTGGCGCATCGGGGCTGATGAATGTCCGCGACGAGGCGGTCATAGACGGCGTCCCGAAGTTCCCGGCACCGGCCAAGCGGGTAGGGTTTACCTCCGAACTCGGGAAATCGCGGTGCAAGCACGGCGTCGACCTCCCGGCGCAGCTGCCCGAGATAGTCCGTGAAAGCCGGAATATCGAGGTGGGTTTTGCTCAGGAAGCGTTGTTTGGCGTCAGGGACGATCGGTTGCTGGGGAAGCAGTTCTGCCGCCATGGTGTAGCGATCCGTGAATTGCCGAGGTCCGTCTTTCTAAAAGGCGCTCGCACTTTATGGCAAGTCGCTGTCGATGGAGCGAGAGATGACGACCCGGGGTCTAGATTGCCGCCCGGGCCGTCTTTGCTCAGTTCTCGTTAAGCTTGCGGACGAAGGTATCGATCTCCTGGCGAAGTGAGCGGACCTGCTGGTTGAGATTTCCGGTCACCTCTGACAGATCGCGTGCCGTAAGATCGGAGCGTTCGCCAGCCAAACTGACCCGGCCGATGTTGCTGGTCACGGTATCGGTCGCACGGGAAACCTGCTCCACATTGTTGGAAATCTCGCGCGTCGCGGACTCCTGCTCCTCGACGGCAGCAGCAATCGCCGACGTCGTCTCATCGATGTTTTGGATCGTTCCGACAATGGCTCCGATCACGTCGGCGGCGTCCTTGGTTGCCTGTTGAATAGCCGAAATCTGTCCGGCAATTTCTTGGGTCGCATTGCCGGTCTGGTTGGCCAGCGATTTCACTTCGCTGGCCACCACGGCAAAGCCTTTGCCGGCTTCTCCCGCCCGGGCCGCTTCGATTGTCGCGTTGAGGGCGAGGAGGTTTGTCTGTTCGGCGATGTCGTTAATCAAGCTGACGACTTCACCGATCCGTTCGGCGGAGGTTTGCAGGCTCGTCACCTTGGTGTTGGCATCGGCGGCTTCAGTCGCCGCGGAACGGGATATGGATGCGGACTGGTCTGCCTGCCGGCCGATTTCCGCGATCGAGTTCGTCAACTGTTCAGTCGCGGCGGCCACGCTCTGAAGGCTTTCGGATGCTTCTTGCGCCGCATGATTGGCTTCACGGGCACTCTCGGCGGTTTCGGTTGCGTTGTGCTGCATGTCGGCCGCGGATTTCTGTGCCGAATTTACAGAGGTTTCGACCTCACTTGTAACCCGACCGATGGAGTTTTCCAGATCCTTGGTGATTCCCTCCAGGAAATGCCGCCGTTCGGACTGGGCATTCTCCGCATCCTGATACCGGCTCGCTTCAAGTGCTGAGACGCGTTCCGCGTTTTCCTTGAAGACCTGGACGGCCACGGCCATTGCCCCAATCTCGTCCCGCCGGTCTATGCCTGGAACCGAGACTGAGAGATTGTTGGCTGCAAGCTCGGACATTGCGTTCCGCAGCAACTCCATCGGACGAGTCATGCTCCGGGCGATTGCCAGTCCAGCGGCGACCATGATTAACAGAAAGACCCCGGAGAACCCGGCAGAACGCATCGCGTAATTGACCAGGGCGGCGTCAATGTCGTCGGTATAGATCCCGGTTCCGACAAAGATCTGCCAAGGTTCAATCATCGCGACAAAGGACAGCTTCGGCTGGGGGACTTCGGATCCTGCTTTCGGCCACATGTATTCGCTGGTTCCGCCCTTCGGATCCTGCTTCAGGAGATTGACCATTTCCTGGATGATTTTGACGCCGTTCGGATCTGCGACGTCAAACATGTCCTTTCCCTTCAACGACGGCTTTCCGCCATGCACGACATTGATGCCGTTCATGGTATAGGCGAACAGGTATTCAACGCCCCGGAAGCGCGCCGCAACGGCGTTTCTTTCCCAGGCGGACACAGCCTCTTCCCGCGATATCTCACCGCTCTTCACGCGTGCTTCGTAGGCCAGCGCTTCGGAAATACTCAGTTCCACAACAGATTGAATCTCGCGCGTCCGCTCTTTGTAGAGCTGCTGGCGCTCAAGCCATACGGTAGAGGCAATCTGCGTGATCATTGCAATGGCAGCGAGCAAAATGATCAGAGCGATTTTTTGCGCAAAAGAGAGACGGTCTAGGCCCATGGGATGAGCTCCACCCACCAGAGGTTAAGGGAACCTCATTATGCAGTTTTTTTATTAAGGAAGATCTAACGCACATGAGTGGATGGTAAATAAGTGAAAAAAATGGGCCTCAGCGGAAATTCTTCGAATGTGAAAACAGTTGTATTTACATGCATATAGCCAGTGCTGGGGTGGACAACATTTCATACTTGGCGCCTAATTGATCTGCCCTTTGATCGTCGTGTGCAATCTGCGACATTTTATCCAACGCGCCGGATTATCGGGAAATTGGCGAGGCGATCATCGCCCGACATGCGATTGTTCGATGTTGGTGTTTCGCGGCATGGTGCGCGAAACACTGTTGTTGGATGGATGAATGTTGGGGTAGTGAAATGAAGATACCATTCAAGGCTTGGGTCCTCGTTGCGGATGGTGAACGTTTCGTCATTTACGAGAACCATGGAGATACCGAGCTCATCGATCTCCGTACCGTCGATGCCGGATCGATCCGCAATCCGCCGGACCATTTGCAGGGAACGGATCGACCGGGGCGCCTGAGTGACGCGGCATACCGGCAGAAAAGCGCTGTCGAGGCGACGGATTGGCATGTCTTCGAGAAAACGCATTTCGCCGAGCAGACTGCGGCTCACCTGAATGCGTGGGCGCGTGACAAGAGGTTCGGTGATCTGGTCGTTATCGCCGACCCCCGTACGCTTGGAACCTTGCGATCGCACTATAGTGCGGCGGTGCAGGAAACGCTGCTCGGAGAGATTGGCAAGGATCTGACATCGAAGCCAGTCAATCAAATTGAAGAAGCTCTGACACGGATGTAGAGCGAGAGCTTGCTTTACAAATGCAAACGGCCGCCGCGAGATTTCGCGGCGGCCGTTTGTGATTAAGGCTGGCTGGCTTAGCTGCAGCCGGACGTCCCGCCGCAGGTGTCGCATTTCAGGCAGGTGCCGTTGCGGACCAGGGTGAAGTTGCCGCATTCGCCGCAGCTTTCGCCTTCATAGCCCTTGATGCGGGCTTCTCGGATCCGGTTCAGCTTTGCGTCGGTCGCGTCCATCACGCTTTCGGAGACAGTGACCGATGCGCTTTTCTGCACCGTCGTCGTCACAGTGGCCGCATGCGTGGCCGTCGGAGCACTGGCCATGACCGGCTGGGCATTGTCCGTTCCGGTCGCCTTCATCTGGTTCGACTGGCCGCCCTGCAACACCACCAGGTTCTTGCGGACATAGCCGCGGCTGGTGATGGTGCCGACCTGTTCCATGAGCTGGGCCTTGGCCTTGTCCACGGCATTCTCGTCGTCGCCATCGCCAATGGCGTCCGGCAGCAGGTCGCTGGTATCGACATGGCTGAGATCGTGGCGGTCGAGATAGGAGATCGCCAGCTCCCGGAAGATGTAATCAAGGATCGAGGTCGCCATCTTTATGGCGTCGTTGCCGGTCACCATGCCCTGCGGCTCGAACCGCGTGAAGGTGAAGGCGTCGACATATTCCTCGAGCGGCACGCCATATTGCAGGCCGATGGAAACGGCAATGGCGAAATTGTTCATCAGCGAGCGGAAGGCGGCGCCTTCCTTGTGCATGTCGATGAAGATCTCGCCGAGCTTGCCTTCCTCGTATTCACCGGTCCGGAGATACACCTTGTGGCCGCCGACATTGGCCTTCTGGGTATATCCCTTGCGGCGATGCGGCAGACGCTCACGTTCCACGGCACGCTCAATGATGCGCTCGACGATCCGCTCGGCGACAAGCGGCGCCTTGGCGGCGATCGGCGCGTCCAGCAGATCTTCCATCTCTTCCTCGTCCTCGTCGTCAACGAGGGAGGAGGAGAGCGGCTGGCTCAGCTTGGAGCCGTCACGATAGAGCGCGTTGGCCTTGATGCCGAGCTTCCAGGACAGGATGTAGGCATCCGAGCAATCCTGAACCGTCGCCGCGTTCGGCATGTTGATGGTCTTGGAGATCGCGCCGGTGATGAACGGCTGGGAGGCCGCCATCATGCGGATGTGGCTTTCGGTCGAGAGGAACCGCTTGCCGGTCCGGCCGCACGGATTGGCGCAGTCGAACACCGGCAGATGCTCGTCCTTCAGGTACGGCGCGCCTTCAAGGGTCATTGCGCCGCACACATAAGTGTTGGCTTCCTCGACCTGCTTCTTGCTGAAGCCGAGAGACAGCAGCATGTCGAAGGAGAGATCGTTCAGCTGATCGTCGGTGAAGCCGAGCGTGTCGCGGCAGAAATCCTCGCCCAAGGTCCACTTGTTGAAAGCGAACTTGATGTCGAAGGCACTGGCCACCGCATCCTGGATCACTTTCACCTGGGCATCGCCGAAGCCCTTTGCCTTCAGGCTTTCCGGGTTGATGCCGGTGGCGCCTTCGAGCGTGCCGTGACCGACCGCATAGCGGATCATCTCTTCGATCTGCTCTTCCGAATAGCCGAGATTGCTCAGGGCTTCCGGAACGATCCGATTGATGATCTTGAAGTAGCCGCCGCCGGCCAGCTTCTTGAACTTCACCAGGGCGAAGTCAGGCTCGATGCCGGTGGTGTCGCAATCCATCACCAGGCCGATGGTGCCGGTCGGCGCGATCACCGTGGTCTGGGCGTTGCGGTAACCGTGCTGCTCGCCGAGTTCCAGCGCCGCGTCCCAGGCCGCGATGGCGGCCGCGTTCAGTCCGCGGTTCGGGCTGTTCAGGGCGTTCAGCGGCACCGGCGGGATCGACAGATCCTCATAACCCTCGTCCTCGCCATAGGCGGCGCGGCGATGGTTGCGGATAACCCGCAGCATGTGTTCTGCGTTCGGCTTGTATTCCGGGAACGTGCCGAGCTCGCCGGCCATTTCGGCGGAGGTCTTGTAGGCAATGCCGGTCATCAGAGCGCTGATGCCGCCGCACAGCTCACGGCCTTCGTCGCTGTCATAGGAGAATCCGCTGGCCATCAGCAGACCGCCGATATTGGCGAAGCCGAGACCGAGGGTGCGGAAATCGTAGGACAGTTTGGCGATTTCCTTGGACGGGAACTGCGCCATCAGCACGGAGATTTCCAGCGTGATGGTCCAGATCCGGGTGGCGTGCTCGAAGGCGTCGATGTCGAAGCTGCCATCCTCATGCCGGAACTGCATCAGGTTCATGGAGGCCAGATTGCAGGCCGTATCGTCGAGGAACATGTACTCGGAGCAGGGATTGGATGCATTGATCCGTCCCGATGCCGGGCAGGTGTGCCACTCGTTGATCGTGGTGTCGTACTGGATGCCCGGATCGGCGCAGGCCCAGGCCGCGTTCGAGACCTTGTCCCAAAGCTCGGCTGCATTGACCGACTCGGCGACCTTGCCGTCTGTACGCCGGATCAGGTCCCAGTTCTTGCCTTCGGCAACCGCTTCCAGGAAGTCATTGCTGACCCGGATGGAATTGTTCGAGTTCTGGCCGGAAACAGTGAGATAGGCCTCGCTGTCCCAGTCGGTGTCGTAGGTCGGGAAGTCGATTTCGGTGAAGCCCTGCTCGGCGAACTGGATGACCCGCTGGATGTAGTTTTCCGGGATCATCGCCTTGCGGCCGCCGATGATGGCTTTCTTCAGGGCGCGGTTCTGCTTCGGATCGAAGCGGGCAGCGCCCTCGACGCCGTCGGCGTCACGGCAGGCGGCCATGACTTCCTTCAGGTGCTTTTGGGCCAGCTTGGAGCCGGCAACCAGCGCGGCGACCTTCTGTTCCTCTTTGACCTTCCAGTCGATGTATTTCTCGATGTCCGGATGGTCGATATCGACCGTGACCATCTTTGCCGCCCGGCGCGTGGTGCCGCCAGACTTGATGGCGCCGGCAGCCCGATCACCGATCTTCAGGAAGCTCATCAGGCCGGAGGACTTGCCGCCGCCGGACAGGGACTCGCCCTCGCCGCGCAGCCGGGAGAAGTTCGAGCCGGTGCCGGAGCCATACTTGAAGAGGCGCGCTTCGCGGACCCAGAGGTCCATGATGCCGCCGTCATTCACCAGATCGTCGCTGACGCCCTGAATGAAGCAGGCATGGGGCTGGGGATGCTCGTATGCCGACTTGGAGCGGGTCAGCTTGCCGGTCTTGTAGTCCACATAATGGTGGCCCTGTGCGGGACCGTCGACGCCATAGGCCCAGTGCAGGCCGGTGTTGAACCATTGGGGGGAGTTCGGGGCAGCCATCTGCCGGCAAAGCATATGGCACATTTCTTCGTAATAGGTCTTCGCGTCCGCTTCGGCGTCGAAATAGCCGCCCTTCCAGCCCCAGTATGTCCAGGTGCCGGCCAGCCGGTTGAAGACCTGCTTGGCGCTGCTTTCGCCGACCGTGCGCTCGTCTTCCGGCAGGGCCGCGATGGCGTCCTTGTCCGGGACCATGCGCCACAGCCAAGACGGGACGTCATTCTCCTCGAACGGCTTCAGGCGCGCCGGGATGCCCGCCTTGCGGAAATATTTCTGTGCGAGGATGTCGCAAGCCACCTGCGACCAATCGGCCGGGACTTCAATATCTGCATTCTGGAAAACGACAGATCCATCCGGGTTGCGGATTTCGCTGCTGGTTTTCCGAAATGCAATACCTGCGTAAGGACCCTTCTTGGAGTCCGTAAACCGGCGTTCGATTCTCATACTTGGAACCCCCCGTTCCGTTCGGTCAGTGGCTTCAATGCTGAGGCCACAAGATCTTGTGGCCGAAGGTCGAGACGATACCGGATTTGGGCTCCGAGAGGCAACGATAAATAAACCTGAGCGGTGGAAAAAGTGAATATTCTCCTAAAACACACGGATTGCGGCCAAAAACACGACTTAGTGTGCCTGAACCAAGTAAAATGAAAGTAAAATAGGTGTATTTTCGCCAGTTTTATTTGGCGAATTGAAAAAATAGGCCGGTTTTTAGTTGCGGGTTGTGATCAAGTACGCAGAGAAATCAGTCTCGCGACTGATCTTTGCTTTATCTAATGAAAGGCCCGTGCCAAGCCGTCGAACCAAATAATGCCGTTTTCGGTTTTCCGAATCAACATATTTTGTGCTCCGAGTTGTCATAAAATCTACATTTAGTGTTTTTTCGCCGAACAGCCCGGTGAGTGCGCTGTTCGGCCGCGAGGTGACGCACGCGGGTCTTGCCTGCCGTTCCGCACCTGTGGCTCACTCCCGTGCGCCGCGCATCCCGTCGGCGGAGACACTGGTGTGGGAGGATTGAGATGGACCCGGCCCTTTGGTTCGCATTCGCGGCGGCCTCGACTTTCATGCTGGCGATCCCGGGACCAACGGTGATGCTGGTCGCGAGCTACGCGATGGCACGCGGGCGCGGGTCCGGCTGGGCGACGGTGCCGGGCGTCGCGCTCGGGGATCTGCTGGCCATGACGGTGTCACTGCTTGGAGCCGGTGCGGTTCTCGCAGCATCCGCGGAGCTCTTTACCATGATGAAATTCGCCGGAGCCGGCTATCTCGTCTGGCTTGGCGTCCAGCTATGGCGCAGCAAGCCGGAACTTGCGCGAATTCAGATCGGGGCAGGGCGGCGCGACAGGCTGAGGATGTTCAGCAATGCCTTTGTGGTGACGGCGCTCAATCCAAAGGGTATCGTTTTCTTCGTGGCCTTCGTGCCGCAATTCTTCGATTCATCACGTCCCATCGTGTTGCAATGTTCCATCCTGATTGCGACCTTCGTGATTCTCGGTGCAGTGAATGCTGCCTTCTGGGCGGTCATGGCCGGGACGATGCGGAACCGGTTTTCCAGTCCGCGGGCGCTCCGGATAGTGAACAGGCTCGGCGGAAGTGCAATGATCGGCGCCGGACTTCTGACGGCACTGACCCGGCGTTCTGCGGGGTGACGGGCAAATAACAGAAAAACCAGGGAGCGGACCAATGGCCATCATCAGACATAAAGGCGACTATGCGGCGCTTGATGCGTCGGTACTCGAACGCTGGAAAGGCGTCCCGCCGGCCGTTGCCGGGGACTGCCTGAACCGGACGGCCAGCATGGCGGGGCGGGTCTCTCCCCTGCATCCGGATATGCGGATCATCGGACATGCCCGGACCATCCGGGTGATGGCGGGGGATAATGCATGTGTCCATGCGGCGATCCCGCTGATGCGGCCGGGCGAGATCATCGTGATTGATGCCGGCGGCAATCCGGATGTGGCCATCATCGGCGAGATTCTGGTGACGGCGGCCAAGCACAAGGGGGTTGCCGGGTTTGTCATCGACGGCGCCGCCCGGGATGTGGCCGAGCTCAGGGCGGGTGACGTTCCGGTTTTCGCGGCAGCGTCAGCGCCGGCTGGACCGCACAAGGGTTTCGGCGGATCGATCGACGGGCCGATTTCCTGCGGCGGTGTCCCGGTGCAGACGGGTGATCTGATCCTTGGCGATGCCGACGGCGTCACCGTCGTTCCGCTCGGCCAGGCGGCCGCGATTCTGGAGGCCGGAGAGGCGCATGTCCGCAAAGAGACAGATATGCTGGCGCAGCTTGCTGCCGGGAAGACCACGGCAGAGATGCTCGGTATCGAAATTCCGGAGGTCAACGCGGAATGAGCGAACGCGCGTCCGACTGGACGGCGCGGCGCGGGAATGACATATTCCGCCAACGTCTTGATGCAGGTGACAGGGTGGTTGGTCGATGAACATCGGCACGTCGATTTATACATGGCTGAACGGTCGCGAGGTTGGCCAAGACCAGTTCGGCAACCGGTATTACGAGCACAAGTCCGAACCGGCCGCGGGCTACCGGCGTAAACGCTGGGTGATCTATAACGGCATCGTCGAAGCGTCGAAGGTTCCGGCGGAGTGGCATGCCTGGCTGCATTACACGGCGGAGGCACCGCTGGAGGCCGAGCAGGATTTCGACTGGCAGAAGGAACATCTGCCGAACCTGACGGGAACGCGTTATGCCTACCGCCCGCCGGGGCATGTGCTTGAAGGCGGCAAGCGCGACGCGGCCACCGGGGATTATGAGGCCTGGACACCGAATTGACGGTTTCCGGCGGTGGTCTTGCACCGCCTGATCCAACCTGCTGAGGGTATATGAAGCGTAATACGATCGAAACGGTTATGGGGGCCGTGGTGCTGGTGGTTGCCGGCATGTTCATGGCATTCGCCTATGTCTCCGCCGATCTCAACACGCGCGGCGGCTACATCGTGACGGCGAATTTCAACAAGGTCTCCGGGCTCGCCGTTGGCGGTGATGTCCGGATGAGCGGGATCAAGATCGGCACCATCGTTAGCCAGGAACTCGACCCGGAATCCTTCCTGGCCAAGGTCACGATGAACATCCGCGACGATATTGAACTTCCGGCCGACAGTGCGGCGGCGATCTCGAACGAAAGCCTGCTCGGCGGCAGCTTTCTGGAAATCGTCCCGGGCGGCGATCCGGATATCATCAAGAGCGGTGGTGTGATCGAATATACGCAGGATCCAGTGGATATCGTCCAGTTGCTCGGCAAGTTCATATTTTCGGCCAGTTCTTCTTCCACGAAAGACTAGTAAGGCGAAACTGGCCGGGATGCGCCAATGCGACTTTCGAAGATTGCTCTGCTTTGGGTGGCGGGTTTCCTGATCGCTCCAATGGCGCCCGCTGGGGCACAGACCGCCGGTTCCGAGCCGGGCTGGATAGAGCTTCCGGTGGCGGTCATGCAGGGATTGGACAAGATTACGGCCCGGATCTCGACCTTTGATGCCCCGGTCGGGAGCACCGCGACCTTCGGGACATTGTCGATCACGCCGCGGGCCTGCCGCAAGCGCCCTCCGACCGAAACGCCGGAAAGCGCCGGATTCCTGGAAATCGACGAGCAAAAGCCGGATGAAGCAGAGGTTCGCCTGTTCACAGGCTGGATGTTTGCTTCAAGTCCGGCGCTGAACGCAGTCGAGCATCCGGTCTACGATGTCTGGCTGCTCGATTGCAGGAGCGCTTCAACGAACGGCCAGTCGTCCGGCGCCGAGTAGAATTCGGCAGGGATTCTCAAGGCTTCCGCAAGCTTGTCCCGGTAATCCTGGCGCGGAATTTCGATTGCGCCGAACTGCACCAGATGGTCGGTGATGAACTGGCTGTCGAGCAGGGTGAAACCGGATGCCTTCAGCCGGGCCACCAGGTGCACAAGCGCCACCTTGCTCGCATTGGGCCTCCGGCTGAACATGCTCTCGCCGAAGAAGGCTGCACCCAACGCGACGCCATAGAGCCCGCCGACAAGACGGCCGTCCTGCCAGCATTCGACGCTGTGCCCGTAGCCCATCTCGTGAAGCGACATATAGAGTTTGAAGATCTCTTCGTTGATCCATGTGTCCGGCCGTTCGGCCCGCGATTCCGCACAGCCTTCGAGCACGCCACGGAAATCGGTGTCGCACCGGATCTCGAAACGTCGCCGTTTCGTTTCCTTGCGCAGGCTGCGCGATATATGGAACCCGTCAAGCGGCAGGACGCCACGGTTTTCCGGATCGACGAAAAAAGTGCGATTGTCATTCCGGCCTTCCGCCATCGGAAAGACACCAATGGCATAGGCCTGAAGCAGCAGTTCGGGCCGCAATTCCGACATTGTGCCGGAGCCTCCTCATCACCCTGTCGGGCATCAGGCCTGACCGGTTAGACGGTTTCGGCGAGGAAAACCTTCTCGAGCCAGTGTATGTCGTAATCGCCGTTAATGAAATCCGGTGCCTGCGAAAGATCCTGATGCAGTGGCACCGTGGTCTCCACGTTGCTGATCACGATCTCGTCCAGGGCCCTGCGCAGCCGCAGCAAACACTCGTTCCGGTTCGCCCCGTGCACGATCAGCTTGGCGATCAGGCTGTCGTAGTAGGGCGGTATCTGGTAGCCGGCATAAAGCGCCGAATCGACCCTGACCCCAAGCCCGCCCGGTGCATGGTAGTCGGTGACGCGGCCGGGCGAGGGCATGAAGGTGCGGGGGTTTTCCGCATTGATCCGGCATTCGATGGAATGTCCGTTCAGCACCACGTCCTTCTGGGTGAACGACAGCATGGCCCCTGACGCGATCTGGATCTGCTCGCGGACCAGATCGATACCGGTGATCATTTCCGTGATCGGGTGCTCGACCTGCAGCCGGGTGTTCATCTCGATGAAGAAAAACTCACCGTCCTCATACAGAAACTCCAGGGTTCCGAGGCTGCGGTAGTTCATTTTCGCGGTCGCTTTTGCCGCGATGGTGCCGATTTTCGCCCGCGCCGCTTCGTTAAGCGCAGGGGAGGGCGCTTCTTCCAGCACCTTCTGGTGCCGCCGCTGCAGCGAGCAGTCGCGTTCGCCGAGATGGACCACATGGCCGTGTCCGTCGCCGACGATCTGCACTTCGATATGGCGCGGCTTGGAGAGATAGCGCTCCATATAGACTTCGTCATTGCCGAAGGCTGCTGCCGCTTCCCGGCGGGCCATGGTGTAGGCTTCTCTGACTTCTTCGAGGGATTTGGCGATCTTCATGCCGCGCCCGCCGCCGCCGGCCGTCGCCTTGATCAGCACCGGATATCCGATTTCCTCGGCGGCCGCTTCAGCGGCCTCGACGGACTCGACCGGCCCGTCCGAGCCGGGCACGCAGGGGATTCCCAGCGCCTTCACGGTCCGCTTTGCGACAATCTTGTCACCCATGTCGCGGATATGCTGCGGCGAAGGGCCGATGAAGACAAAGCCATGCGCTTCGACGATCTCGGCAAAATCCGCGTTCTCGGAGAGGAAGCCGACACCGGGATGAATGGCATCGGCGCCGGTCACGGTCGCGGCGGTGAGAATCGCCGGAATGTTGAGATAGCTGTCCTTTGCTGCGGGCGGACCGATGCAGACACTTTCATCGGCGAGACGCACATGCATCGCGTCCGCATCGGCAGTCGAATGCACCGCGACGGTGCGTATGCCCATTTCGCGGCAGGCCCGGTGGATGCGCAGGGCCACGTCGCCGCGATTGGCGATCAGGACTTTCTCGAACATGTTGGCTCCAGCCTGCTATTCGATCACGATCAGCGGCTGGCCGAACTCGATCGGCTGCCCGTTTTGAATCAGGATGTCCTTTACCGTCCCGGCGCGGGGCGCGGGAATCGGGTTCATGACCTTCATTGCCTCGATGATCATCAGGGTCTGGCCCTCGGTTACCCTGGAGCCGACCGAAACGAACGGGGTCGAGTCGGGATCGGGGCCGAGATAGGCTGTTCCGACCATCGGGGAGTTCACCGCGCCTGCGATGACGGCCGTTGTTGAATCCGCCGGGTGCGCGACCGGCGCGGGCGCCGGTGCGGCGACCACACTGGCCGCCTGCTGCACCGCAGGTCGGGCGATACGTATCCGCCAGTCGTCCGTCGCATATTCAAGCTCTCCGAGACCGGTCTCTTCCAGGAGGGCAGCGAGTTTTCTAACGAGTTTACTGTCAATGTCGTGCGACAAAGGGGTCTCCAGGTTCGTTCAGGTGCGATCAAGTATCCGCGCCATACCATCAAGGGCCAGGACATAGCCCTGGGTTCCAAGTCCGACGATGATTCCTTCGGCGACGGAAGAAATGTAGGAGGTGTGGCGGAAGCCCTCACGCCGGTGAATGTTCGAAATATGCACTTCGATCACCGGCAGGTCGGCGACGCGCAACGCGTCGTGAATGGCAACGGAGGTATGCGTGTAGGCGCCTGCATTGATGATTATGCCGGACGCGCTGCCACGGGCCTGCTGGATAATCGTCACCAGCTCGCCTTCGAAGTTGGATTGCCGGAAATCGGTGGCCAATCCAAGTGTTGCCGCATGATCGGCACACATGGCGTCGACATCATCCAGGGTCTCGGCCCCATAGAGCTCAGGCTCCCGGGTTCCAAGCATGTTCAGATTCGGACCGTTGAGGATAAGAATTTCCGGGCGTTCGGACACTGTGCTCGCCTGCATCTCAGTTTCGAGGGTTATATCACGCGGTCCGGGTGACGCAATCGGAACGGGCTGCGCGAATCATTTAATATAACTGATCTGCGGAATACATGGTGAGAATGGCACTACCTATTTTCAGACGGGTACCGTCACTGGCGTAGATGGCTTCCTGGGACAGTGCATCCTGCCGCGCATTCTCAGCAATATTATCTGTCACCCTCGTGCAGCCGAGGATGGTATCCAAGTCTCCGCTTGGCCCCGTCATTGGAAGAAACAGCCGCTGCACGACAACATGACGTTTGTCGTGCAGGGTTTGCGGTGCGACGGAGTGGAAGAGGAGTCCCGAAGCCAGGCACTCGTCGAGACGCTTCTTGAGCCTTGCCGCTGTTTTTTCCGCCAGGAACTCTCCCAGAGAACGCCCTCTGAGGCCTTTGCCATAGAGCGTGTTCACAGCTTCGCCAACAAGGTGGTAGCGGTAGCAATCGAGCTCCGGTTCACGCTGGCAGATCCAGACAAAGGGAAGGGACGATCCAAGTTCGGTCGGGTCGATCGACTTGCGCGCCGGATAGGCGTCTCCGGAGCGCCATGCGAACCATCTTTCCACCAATTTTGCGAGTGTTGGGTCGCTGACGTCCTCAAGTATCTGGCTCATTGTCTGAACTCTTTCCAAGAGCTTCAGTGTGGTTCATGACCGGATGTCCGGACCACACACGAAATTCGGATATCATGCTGTAATGGTTGTGGCAATAAATCGGTTGTTGAAACAGGCGGGACCGAGGCTGGGTGGGGCGAATATGGACTAATACGTCGTGATCGTCATCTCTTTCGCTATTTTTGTAAGTTTTTCTAATAATTGTATCAAATTTGATTTCTCTTTTTCCGAGAGAGAGGACGATAAAAACGCCTCCCGTTCAAGTGCGATTGGCACGATCTGGTTGAAAATCTTCTCGCCGCTGTCTGACAGAAACAGCGTCGCCCGACGGCGATCGCCAGGGTCGACCTGTTTCCGGATATGACCCGCCTCGAGCAATTTGGCCGCGGCCCGGCTGACCTGCACCTTGTCCATCGCAGCGCGCTGGCGAATATCGTTCGCAGCCATTGGTCCGTCGCTGCCGAGGATGGCGATCAGGCGCCACTCGGAAATGCTGATGTCGAACTCCGCAGCATAGATGTTCTGGATGCCGCGGGAGACCAGAGAAGACAGGAGAGCAAGGCGATATGGGAGAAATGTGTCGAGCGAGAAATCCTCAACCGACGTCGCCAAATGCGTTGCATCGCCCGGGGGATTATCTTGACTTTGCACCCGTTTTTCTCGATTGGTTTCATTTGTAACTAAATTTCACCTGCTCCGACGTTCGCCGGTCACCGGACCGCTGTCAAGGTGCGAGCGGAACAGGAGCCCGCAGGAGGAGACAGTCATGGCATCTGAGATACTTCAACCGATTCCAGGCGGGACCGCCGAGAATCCGATGGCGACCGACGGTTTCGAGTTCGTTGAATATACCGCGCCCGACCCGGAGACACTGAAGCATCTGTTCCGTACTCTTGGCTTTACCGAGATTGCCCGCCACAGGTCCAAGGACGTCTGCCTGTTTCGCCAGGGTGGTGTGAACTTCGTCGTCAATGGCGAGCCGGACAGTTTCGCCCAGTCCTTTGCCCGCGTGCATGGCCCGTCCTGTTGCGCCATCGCGTTCCGGGTCAAGGATGCGGCTGCGGCATTCGATCGTGCCGTCAAACTCGGCGCCCGGCCGTTCGACGGCAAGGTTGGACCGATGGAACTGAATATTCCGGCGATCCACGGGATCGGCGACAGCTTGATCTATCTGGTCGACCGATATGGCGCGCAGACGATTTATGATGTCGATTTCGTTCCGCTCGAGGGCGTCGAGCAGACCCCCGCGGGAGCGGGTTTCACGATGGTCGATCATCTGACCCACAATGTGCATCGCGGGCGCATGGATGTGTGGGCGGAATTCTACGAACGGCTCTTCAATTTCAGGGAGATCCGCTATTTCGACATCGAAGGCAAGCTGACCGGGCTGAAGTCGAAGGCGATGACCAGCCCGTGCGGCAAGATCCGAATCCCGATCAACGAGTCCTCGGACGACAAGTCGCAGATCGAGGAATATCTCAATGCTTATAAGGGGGAAGGTATCCAGCATATCGCGATGGCGACCGACGATATCTTTGCCAGCGTCGAGGCACTCAAGGCTGCTGGCTCACGGTTCATGAACCCGCCGCCGGACACCTATTACGAGATGCTGGATGAGCGGTTGCCCGGGCATGGCGAGAATGTTGCCCGTCTGAAGCAGCACGGCATCCTGATCGACGGGGCGCCGACCGAAAATGGCGGTCTCCTGCTGCAGATATTCACCGAGACCGTGATCGGCCCGATATTCTTCGAACTCATTCAGCGCAAGGGTGATGAGGGATTCGGTGAAGGCAACTTCAAGGCGCTCTTCGAATCGATCGAGCAGGATCAGGTCAGGCGCGGTGTGCTTGATGCCTGATAGAATGGTCTTGACCGGATCGTAAATTCGCATTTGGTTTCAGATACAGCCCGCCAGCCGATGCTGGCGGGCTGTTGCATTTTATCCGGAGTATTCATGGTTCCGCAGGTGCTGTTCGTGGCGCTCCGCAGCGCCGGTAGGTCCGGGGGCGTCTTATGACAGGCGCGACCGGACATGCCGTGCGCAGCGGTGCAGTACGAGTCTTCTTCATTCTCTGTGCGTTTCTGACGCTGGTACAGATCAACCGGCTTGGTGGCGGGGTTATTGCCAATGCCCTGATGGAGCAGCGCGGCATTTCCCCGGCCGAGATCGGGGCCGTTATTGGGATCATGTCGCTCGCCGCCGCCTTCGTGCAGATTCCGATGGGGGTTTTGTTCGACCGCTATGGTGCACGCCTGACCGCCTCGGCGCTCAGCCTGATTGCGGTTGGCGGCATGGTGCTTTTTGCCGTTTCGGAGAGCGCCGCCGGATTGACCGGAGGTCGGGTGCTGCTCGGCGTCGGGCATGCCGGTGCCGTGACCACGGTCTACCTGATCGTGCTTGGCTGGACCCGGCCCGATCGGGTTGCCACGGTCTCGGCACGATTGATCGCGATTTCGGGCGCAACCAGCGGCCTGCTCGCAACGGCGCCGCTCGCTATCATGCTGCAGCGGGTCGGGTTCACCGGGACTTTCCTGCTGCTTGCCGCCGCGATCCTGATCGTGACGGTTATGATCTTTCTCTGGGGCAGGGACCATCCGCCCGGACTGGTGCGTCCCGACCGGCCGAAAGAAAGCTTCGGTCAGGCCTTCTCCGCCATTCTCACGATGCTGCGGGACCGGGACCTGCGCGGCACACTCATCATGGCAAGCTGCTTTGCCGCGCCTTTTGCCACGATAGGCGGGCTCTGGGCCGGTCCGTATCTCAGGGAGGTTCACGGACTTGGCCAGACCGAAGCAGGCTACGCGCTGCTTGTCATGGTGCTGGCACAGAATGCCGGAACACTGGGGTTCGGCCCACTGGACCGGTTGCTGAATTCCCGAAAACGCGTGGTGCTGGGAAGCTGTATCCTGATGGTGCTCTTGCTCGGAATCATGGCTTTGATTCCGCAACCGGCGCTCTGGCTTGCCCTGCTGCTGCTGGTTGCCTTCGGTTTCGTCTCTCCGTTTTTTGTTGTTCTGGCGGCGCATTGCCGCGGATTCGTGCCGGACCACCTTGCCGGTCGGGCAATTACCGCAATGAGCCTTGTCGGGGTTGGAACGATCTTCCTCGCCCAATGGGGAACGGGGCTGATCGTGGATCTGGTCGGTGGCGGATCCGATCAGGCTTACCGGCTGGTTTTTGCCAGTGTCGCCGTGCTGATCGTCGTGGCTGCAATATTCT
Source organism: Nisaea sp. (assembly GCF_040217065.1). Classification (GTDB taxonomy): domain Bacteria; phylum Pseudomonadota; class Alphaproteobacteria; order Thalassobaculales; family Thalassobaculaceae; genus Nisaea. Next base: position 262,891 of record NZ_JAVJNX010000011.1, on the reverse strand, counting down.
ACAGCCGGATCCGTGACATTCCGCCATCGGTTCAGATGATCAAGCCCTGACTCACCCTTTACGGGCGACTTCGATCTGTTCGACCAACGTGTCCAGGCTGACCGCACCCGGCAGCAGTTCCTTGCCGATGATGAATGCCGGCGTTCCATTGACACCCAGCGTGCGCGCCAGAGCCGTGGCGTCCTGGATTGTTTTCCGGGTTTCGGGAGATGACATGTCGGCTTTCAGCTTCTCGATGTCGAGGCCGACCTCCCGGGCTGTCTGGAACACGACGGCATCGCTCAGCCGTCCGCGGTAGCCCATGAGAGCGATGTGGAATGCCTGGTAGGCGCCCTGGTTGCGGGCCGCGATCGAAGCATGGGCTGCGGTCACGGAGGCCGGGCCGAGAATCGGGAATTCCTTCATCACCCAGCGGACATTCGGATCCTGCTTCAGCAGCTGCATGACCGGATCGACCATGCGCTTGCAATAACCGCACTGGTAATCGAAGAACTCGACCACCGTGACATCGCCATCGGGATTGCCGATGACCGGATCGTCGGGATTGGCGAAGATCTGGTCCTGGAAATGGACGAGCGCAGCGCTTTGCTGCTGTTTTTCCGCCATTTCCTGGCGCGCCTGCATGGCATTGAGCGAGTCAACGATCACTTCCGGATGGGCCAAGATGTAGTCGCGGATGGCAGCGTCGAGCGCGGCCTTCTGGTCCGCCGAAAAGGGCTCTGCGGCAGCGGCCGGCAGACTTGCGGGCAGGATCGCAAGAGCGACCGCGAGAGCCAGTGCCTGGATCAGCGGCCTGCGGGGCTTTGTTCGGAGCATCGTGGCAGCCATGTCGCGTGCCTTTCCCGTCGTGATTTGATCTGTTGCTGACTTTAGCCGGGGCACCGGCGCTGACAAGCCACGTTGTCGTTATTGCATCCTGCCGGCCGCACGGGGGCTTTATTTCTTCTTTCGCTCGCGGTCGCGCGGTGTCGAGATTTCCTCGATATCGGTGGCTCTCAACCAGGCCTCGGTATGCGGTTGCAATTTCTGCTTGGCCCGGTTGGCCTGCAGGGCGGCGTCCCGTTCCCGCCCGGCCCGAAAGGCTTCCTCGGCGAGCGCAAGGGCGGACATTCCGTGCTCGCCGTTCCGGCCGTAGGCGATGGCAAGCTGGCGCCAGGCAAAAGTGCTGTTCGGCAGTTTCCGAACGACATTTTCCAGATGCGCCTGCGCTTCCTGGTCGTCTTCCTTTGTCCCGAGGGCGAGCAGGACCCGCGCCAGCTCCAGCTCGATCCGCGGCGCATCCGGCAGGGCCTCGTGCGCTTTTCGGTAGGCCGCCTCCGCTTTCGCCGGCAAGGCCGCCTCGAACAGGATCTGGCCTTTCAGTTCAAGGAAATAGGGATCGTCCGGATTGTCTGCCAGCAGGTCGTCGACGAGGCTCTCGGCTTTCGTCGTGTCCGGCAGCCGATAGGTGGCGATGGCGCGGGCGTAGCGGGCTTCCAGAGATGTCTCGGTTTCCGGGTAATCCCTGAACGTGCGCGCTGGAGAATTGATGAAACCATGCAGCTTCGCCACCATGCGGCGGTGTTTCAACTGCAGATCTTCCGGCAATTTCTTGTCGCTGTAGCGGGACTTCCTGACCTGTTCCTCGACAAAGGCGATTCGATCCCGGGTCAGGGGGTGTGTACTTGCATAGGGAGACCGGCTGCGGCCGCTCAGCAATTCCTGACCACTCAGGGTGGAGAGGAATTCGAGCATGCCCTTCGATGTTTCCTGGTTGCTTTCAAGGTAGCGGATACCTGCTTGGTCTGCGGCGGATTCCTGCGCCCGGCTATATTCCAGCAGTGATCCCTGCACCGCCGCCTGACTGCCCTTGAAGATCGCTGTGGCCGCATCCCCGCGGCCGGTCGCCAGGGCGGCGCCCGCGCCGAGGATTATGCCCAGGAGAGCGTTCTGGCTTGCATTCCGCAGGGCTTCTCCGCTCCGGGCCAAATGGCCTCCGGCAATATGTCCGGTTTCGTGAGCGATCACTCCAAGCAGCTGTTCCGGCGTTTCTGTCGCCATGAGCAGCCCCGTATGGAAGAAGATATTCTGGCCGCCGGCGACGAAGGCATTCAGCGTGTCATCGTTGATGAAATAGAGATCAATTGCCGAGGGCGACAGGCCGGCGCTCTGAAAAACCGGTGTCGCCAGCTCGCGGATATAGAGCTCAATCTCCGTATCGGTAATGTACGATCGGGCGTCCGCCGGCCGGGCCCATCCGGAAAGGACGGTCAACATAAACACGATCGTAACTAGAGACTTGCCAACAAGGGCTTTGCACTTCATGGATTTGGGTCCGAGCCTGTTGGTGCAGCGCGCATGGCTTTTTAATGTGCGCGTGTCAGGGAACGCATTCAATAGCTAGCGGTGAATTGAGGGGAAGTTATGTTTCATAGGACCGTGCCTGCGGCATTGGCGCTCTGTGCCGGCCTACTCGCAGGCTGTGCGAGCGACGAGGCCGTCGAGGTCACCGAAGGCTTTTTCGGATCTGTCGCCGTTGATGAGCCCCGGGCCGCCGTTATTGCCGAAGATGTGCTGGTTCATGGCGGCACAGCCGCCGATGCGGCTGTCTCGGCCTATTTCACCCTGGCCGTCACATTACCGTCGTCAGCGGGACTGGGAGCGGTCGGTACCTGTGTTGTCTTTGATTCCGCCAGCAAGCGTTTCGAGCGCCTTTCCTTCCTGCCGTACCCCTTGTCGGATGAGCGGAATGCGATTGCGGCTCCGCTTGGCCCGCGGGCGATGTTCGCCTTGCATGCCCGTTACGGTCGGCTGCCGATCACGCAGCTGATCGGCGAGCCGGAGCAGCTCGCGCGGTTCGGCGAACCTGTGTCCCGCCGCCTGGCGGAGGACCTTGCGCGCGATGGCGGCGGGCTGCAGGCATCCGGCCCCGGGCGTCCAAACCTGTTCGCTCCCGGCGGTACTCCGCTGCAGGCGGGGAGCTCCCTTGTCCAGCTGGATCTTGCTGCCGCCTTTGGCCGGCTGCGGGTCTCCGGAATTGGTGACCTCTATTCAGGGCAGCTCGCGCGCCGTTTCATGGCAGGGGCGGCAGACTTCGGATATTCGGTCGATCCGGCGCGCCTGCGCAGTGCGGTTCCGTCGTGGGCCGATGTCGAAGGCGTCGATTTCGACAATCATGTCTGGGCGGTCGCAGCCAGTCGCATCGCCGATAGCGCGCTGATCGGCAAGACTCTCTCGCTTGCGTTCCATGAAGGCAATTGGTCTGCCGCGCCGCAGGACATTGACCCGCTCATGCTGGCCGAAATGCAGGTCCGTGCGGCAAATGCAGTGGCAAATGGCGACACCGACCTAAGCGAGGATGCGGCAGCGCTGCTGTTCGGGAATTTCAATCCTGGTGCGCCCCGCAGCGCGGCTACGCCCGGCGCGGCCGCCCTGTTCGGAGGGGCATCACGGTCCGGCGCGACGAGCTTTGCGATCACCGACAAGCGCGGTCAGTCGGTCGGCTGTGCACTGACGATGAATGCTCCGTTCGGGACAGGCCGCGCGCTTCCCGATCTCGGCTTCATGCCGGCCCCGGCTCTTCCGGCTTCGAACCCGCCTCTGGCCGCGGCCGTTATTGCCGGCAACACGCATGCCTGGCAGGTCCATATGACGGCAATGGCGACCGGCGGCCGGGAAGCGGTCTCAGCTCTCGTGCCGCCCATCGCGCGGCATTATGCCGGCGGACAGCAGATGCCGGCAGCCGTTGCGGCGCCGCGTTCCCACTTCGACATGGCGACCGGTGTTCTCTCCGTTGAGACCGGTATCGCGCCAGGCGCCGGGGCTATTGCCGCGCGATCCGGCTATCCGGTGCAGCCGGCCATCCGGCCGATTGGCGCGGTTCGCCTGTTCCGGTGCCGGGAAGGGTTGCCGCGAAGCGACCTGGATTGCGGCATTGCCGACGATCCGCGCGGCCGCGGCATGATCCTGTTCGAACCCGGCACATAACAGAGAGGCAGGCCCATGGCCCTGAAAGTTTCCCGGCGGGGCGCTGTCCCCGCTTTCATCGTCATGGATGTGATGCAGGCTGCGGCTGACCGGGAGGCCGCGGGCGGCGATGTGCTGCATCTTGAAGTCGGCCAGCCGGCGACACCGGCGCCGCGCGGCGTGATCGAAGCGGCGAAACGGGCGCTGGATGATGACCGGATCGGCTATACGCTGGCCGCCGGAATCGACCCCCTGCGGGAACGCATCGCGCAGCATTACAACGATTGGTACGGGGTCTCCCTCAATCCATCCCGGATCATGGTGACAACCGGATCGTCAGGTGCTTTCCAGGTCGCCTTTCTTGCCGCCTTCGAGGCGGGCGACCGGGTGGCCATGGCGTCGCCGGGCTATCCTGCCTATCGCAACATTCTCTCCGCTCTCGGTGTCGAAACCGTGTTGCTGGAGACCGCGCGTTCGGATCGCTATCAGCCGACCCCGGCATTGCTCGATGCCGTGGAGGGGGAGATCGACGGCCTGATCGTCGCCAGCCCGTCCAACCCGACAGGCACCATGCTGGGGGCGGAGGAACTCACCGCCCTGACCGATTACTGCAAGAAGAAGGGCATCCGGATCGTCTCGGACGAGATCTATCACGGCATCGGTTTCGGTACCCGTCCGGTTTCGGCGCTGGAGAGCGACAGCCAGGCTCTCGTCATCAACAGTTTCTCGAAGTATTTTTCCATGACCGGCTGGCGGCTCGGCTGGATGGTGGTGCCGGAGGATCTGGCCCGTTCCATGGAGTGCCTGGCGCAAAATTTCTTCATCTCGCCGCCGACACTTTCCCAGCATGCAGCGGTGGCGGCCTTCGATTGTCACGATGAACTGCAGGCCAACGTGGCGCGTTACGCGAAGAACCGCGAGGTGCTGCTGAACGAGCTTCCGGCGGCCGGGCTGGACGATCTGGCGCCGGCGGACGGTGCTTTCTACATCTATGCTGACGTCACCCGTTTCACCAATGACAGCGTCGATTTCTCGAAGCGGATGCTGGCCGAGATCGGTCTCGCCGCGACGCCGGGCGTCGATTTCGACCCGGCGCGCGGCCATGGTTCGATCCGGTTCTCCTTTGCCGGCGCCACCGCAGACATGATCGAGGCGAGCCGCCGGCTCAAGAGCTGGCTTAACCCTGCCTCTGTTCAGCCGTCTCCGGGGCGTCGGGCAAATTGTCAGGGAATCGGTCCCGCTCGCGACGATTGACCACCGACCCGGTCCACCATTCCCGGAAATTCGACCGGAGCTGCAAGGCGGACGGCGTCACGATCAGCGTCAGGATCGTGGCGAAGCCCATGCCGAACACGATGGCGGAAGACAGTGCCACCCACCATTGGGTCGACGGCGCCCCGACCGAGACTTCCCGGGTGAAGAGGTCGATATTGGTCTGCAACACCATCGGCAACAGGCCCAGCATGGTCGTGACCGTGGTCAGCATGACCGGGCGCAGGCGCTGGGCACCGGTGCGCAGGATCGCCTCCATGGTACTGCCGGTCGTCGTCTTGAGTGCATCGAAGGTATCGATCAACACGATATTGTTGTTCACCACGATACCGGCGAGCGCGATCACGCCGATGCCGCTCATCACGATGCCGAAGGGCTGGCCGGTGACCATCAGCCCGATCATCACGCCGATGGTGGACATGATGACCGCGCTCAGGATCAGGAAAGCGCTGTAGAAGCTGTTGAACTGGGTTACCAGAATGATCGCCATGATGAACAGGGCGATGCCAAAGGCCTTGCCGAGGAAGGCCTGGGCCGCCTTCTGCTCCTCGTCCTCTCCCTTGAACTTGTAGCTGACACCAGCCGGCAGGTCGGTTTTTGCCAGCCATTCGGTCAACTCCTGGACCTTCTCGTCCGCCAGCACGCCGGGGAGGACATCCGCCTTCACGGACATGACCTGACGCGCATCGGAGCGCTTGATGGTACCGACCTTGGCCTGGGGTGACCAGGTAACGAAGTTCCGCAGCGGCACCAGTCCCTTGTCCGTCACCATCCGGATCGAGAGGAACTGATCCAGGCGCCGGAACGGGCGCGGATAGCGGACGACGATGTCGATCTCCTCGTCGCTGTCGTTCGGCCGGAAGTCGCTGACCTTGAGGCCGCGCGTGACGAACTGCACATAACTGCCGATCAGGGCGATATCGGCGCCGAATTTGGCAGCCTGCGCCCTGTCGACGTCGATCTGCCACTCGATACCGGGGATATGCCGGTCATCCTCGATATTCTGCAGCCCCGTCATATTGTCGAACTGGGCCCGGATCTTTGTGGTCGCCTCGGTCAGGCGGTCGGGATAATTGGACCGGAGCTGGACCTGGACCGCCTTGCCGGTCGGCGGTCCGCCCTCTTCCTTCGCGGTTTCGACAAAGATGCCGGGATAGGCTTTGGCGCGCGCGGCGATGTCCGCGAGAATCACATCGGCTGGACGGCGCTCCTGCCAGTCCATGAATTCGACCTGGATCGTGCCGATGACATCCTCGGCCAGATCCTGCCCGCCACTGTCCTTGTCGCCGACAAATGTGTAGGTGGACTTGAAGCCGCCGACATCGAGCACTTCCTTCTCGATCTGGAGAACCAGCCGCGCCTTTTCCGCTGTCGACATGTTGCCGCGGGCATGGACATGGATCATGGCGTTGTCGGGCTCGACATCGGGGAAGAACTCAATCCCGTTGCCATGGTTGGCGTAGTAATACTGGACGCCGACCAGCAGCGCGACCGCGGCCAGGATCACCTTGCCCGGATTGTTGAGCGCGACCTGCAAGACCTTCAGATAGCCACCCGTGAAGCCCCTGACCTTGTTCAGGTCGCCGTTTTCCATGGCGGCAAGCGATTCCTGGCTTTCCGGACTCTGCGCACCGGCTTTGCCGATGATCGAGCCGAGGGCAGGGACGAAGAGCAGGGCCATGAAGAGCGAAGCGCTGAGGGTCGCGATCAGGGTGATCGGCAGGAATTTCATGAACTCGCCAACCACGCCCGGCCAGAACAGCAGCGGCAGGAAGGCGGCAAGGGTCGTCGCGGTCGAGGCAATGATCGGCCAGGCCATGCGCTTGGCCGCTTCCGAATAGGCCGCCCGGCGGTCGAGCCCTTCGGACAATTTCCGGTCGGCATATTCGGTCACCACAATGGCGCCGTCGACCAGCATGCCGACGGCGAGAATCAGGCTGAACAGCACGACGATGTTCACCGTCAGTCCGAGCGAGGAAAGTGTCAGGATGCCGAGCAGGAAAGAGCCTGGGATGGCGATGCCGACAAGACCGGCGGAGCGGATGCCAAGCGCGCCGACGATGACGATCATGACCAGCAGCACGGCGCTCAGGACGTTGTTGCGCAGGTCGGTCAGCATGATCCGGATCTGGCCGGACTTGTCCTGGCTGAAAGTGACGTTGACGCCGTTCGGCCAGGCTTTCTGCGTCTCGGCGACGATGGCGCGGATCTTTTCGACGGTCTCGATCACGTTCTCGCCGATCCGCTTGGTCACCTCGATGCCGATTGCCGGCCGGCCATCTAGCCGGGCAAGAGCCTCGCGGTCCTTGAAGCCGCGCTCCACATAGGCAACGTCACGGACCCGGACCACGGCATCGCCGTTCGTCTTGATCGGCTGATTGAGAATGTCCTGCAGGTTCTCGTAAAGCCCGGGCACCTTGATCGGGAACCGGCCATTGCCGGTATCGAGCGTTCCGGCCGCGACCAGTTGGTTCGAGCGGGCGACGATCTCAAGCACGGCCGCCGCGTCGATGTTGTAGCTGTCGAGACGCAGCGGATCGATGATGATCTCGACCAGCTCCTCGCGTTCGCCCGTCAGCTTCGCCTCGAGCACCGTGGTGATGCCCTCGATCTCGTCACGGAGGTTCCGTGCGAGATGCAGCATGGTGCGTTCGGGCAGCGCGCCAGAAAGGGTCACGACCAGGATCGGGAACAGGCTCACATTGACTTCGTGGACCGTCGGCTCGTCCGTTTCCTCGGGCAGTTCCGGTTTGGCGAGATCAACCTTCTCCCGGACATCCAGCATGGCCTGATCGGCATCGAATCCGGCTGTGAATTCCAGGGTGACGTTCGCACCGCCCTCATAGGCGGTCGCGCGCATCTCCTTCACGCCCTCGATGCCGCGAAGCTCGGATTCCATCGGCTTCAGCAGAAGCCGCTCGGCATCCTCCGGCGAGATGCCGTCGTGTTTCATCGCCACGTAGACGATCGGGATGTTGACGTCCGGATCCGCCTCTTTCGGGATGGTCACATAGGCGACCGCCCCGGAAACCAGGATCAGGAACAGCACCATCAGGGTGGTGCGGCTCCGGTGCAGGGCGGCGTCGATCAGCGCATGCATCGGGCGATCCTCAGTTGGCTTTCGCGGCGTCGGTGCCGACAGCCGATTCCGGTACGGCATGCACCGTCTCACCGTCGGTGACAAATTCCTGGCCGACCGAAATCAGCCGCACACGGTCCGGCAGGCCGGTGACGTAGGCCCAGTCCGCATCGCTGTCGAGCACGGCTACCTTGTTGAATCGCACGGTATCGGAGGCATCGACGGTCATCACCCCGAACTGGCCCTCGTCATTCAAGGTAAAGACTCCGGCTGTAATCTTGTGGGCCGTCACTTCGGGGAGCGGCAGCACGACACCGGCGGTGATGCCGAGTTCCAGTGTCAATGCCGGGTTGGGCACTTCGAGCTCAACCCGGAACGTTCTTGTATCCGGGTCGGCGGCGGCCGTGATGTAGCGGATGGTGCCGGTCAGCTCGGTGCCGTCGAGCAGTGTGGCTCTGCCCGGCTGCCCGACGACAAGCTTGACCCGCTCCTGCTCGGCGACCTGGGCGACGACCAGGAGCGGATCGAGATCATACAGGGTCGCGACCGGATCGCCGCTCTGCACGACATCACCGAGTTCCACATGGACATCGTCGAGCACCGCGTCGAAAGGCACCGCGATTTTCAGGCGCCGGATTTCCTCCTCGACCATTGCCAGGTCGGCTTTGGCTTCCTGCAAGTCGGCAAATGCCTCGGCCCTGCGTGTCTGTGCCTGAAACCCCTTGTCCGCGAGCTTGTCGGCGGCATTGAATTCCACCGCGCGCTGGTCGATGCGCGCTTTCATCATTTGGCGCCGTGCTTCCCGGTCTTCCGGGTCAAACCTGACGATCGGATCGCCTTTCTTGACCTGATCGCCGTCTTTCGCACTGAGCTCGACGACCTTGCCCTGGATCTGCGCTTTCAGCTCGATCTGACGGAAGGGAGCCGTGCGGCCGGAGATGATCACGGCGGAACGGTAGGGTTCGGCAACGCTTTCCACGAAACGGACGGACGCCATTTCCGCAACCGGCGCCGTTATCTTTCCGGGCTCGGTCACTTCGCCGTCCGTCCGCGATCCGCTTGCAAACTGGCCGGACAAAATCCATGCGACGGACCCGATGGCGATGACGGTGGCCAGTATGATGGAACGGTTAATTCTCATGAGACCTCAGAGGGGCTATGTGTTCCGGAGTCGTGGCGTCCGTGTCTGTTCGATGAGGGGGCTACTCGGCTGCAAGACGCTCTTCCGAGTCGAGTTTCGCCAGAAGATCGTCGCGATTGGCCCGCATGTAGTCGGCGGCGGCGCAGTAGATGGTACTGCCGAGCCCGCGGACGAATTCTCTGCCTGGGCCGGCAACACAATTTGCGCTCAACTCGTCAAGCTCGCGTTGCTGGGTCTCATAGAAAGCGATGCGCCCGTCGATCAGCCGGGCGATCTTTTCCGGTGTCTGGTAGTTGGCGAAGAAGATCAGGAAGAGCAGATCGGAACGAACCTGATCCGGCTCCGGGTCTATTTCACAGGCCCGCCGCAGGGCGGTTTCGCCGGCCTCGGTCAGGGAATAGACCTTCTTGTCCGGCCGGCCGTCCTGGGCTTCTTCCGTGACCGTCACCAGCCCTTCCTCGGCGGCGCGCGTCAGGGCGGGATAGATGGCGCCGAGCGAGGCTTTCTGGAAATGCGCGAACGGACCTTCCGCGAATTGCTTGCGGATCTCGTAGCCGGTTGCGTCGCGTCGGCTGAGGACGGCGAGGCAGAGTGTTTTTACGTCCATGAAAAAGCCCTAGTATATCGGTCCGATATATGACGGACTGATATATGAGACCTTCATGCCTGAAGGGAAGGGAAAAAACCTGGCGACGCCGCAGAGTGTGTGATTACCCACAATTTGTGGCTATCGGGCAACAGCCTCCGTCTAGAACGTCTCTTTCCAGGGACGAAGTTCGATCTCCCAGGCCCAGCTTGACCGGGGCTGCCGGTGGAAATGCAGGTAGCTCTCGGCGATCGCGTCCGGATCCAGAAGCTTGTCTTCGCCCGGGCTTTCGCGCTGGTCGTTAGCGGTCCGGATGCCGCCGTCGATGACGAAGTGGCCGATATGGATATTCTGGGGGTGCAGCTCCCGGGCCATGGATTGGGCAAGGCCGCGCAGGCCGAACTTGCCCATGGCGAACGGCGCAGATTGCGGGTAGCCCTTCACGCCGGCCGAGGCGCCGGTGAGGAGAATCGTGCCGCGCCCGGCCTGCAGCATGCGCCGCGCCGCTTGTTGGGCGACCAGGAATGCGCCGTGGCAGGTTACGGTGGTTGCGGCCAGAACCTCGTCCGGGTCGAGATCCACAATCGGCCCGCGGGCCCGTTTCGACGCATTGAAGACCACAAGATCCGGGGCGCCGATCGCGCCGTCTGCCCAGTCGAACAAGGCGGCGACGCTGTTCTTGTCGGCCACGTCACAGGTCTGAACCTGGGCACCGGTTTCAGTGGCAAGGGCGGCCAGCTTTTCCGTGTCGCGGGCGGCCAGCACGACCTTCATGCCATCTTTTGCGCACAGGCGGGCGAGGGAGGCGCTGAGCCCGGCGCCGGCTCCGACAATCAATACTGATTCAGGCATGGGGGTCATCCTTGCTGTTCGGCCCGGTGGCTCCGCCGCCGCTCGCTACCGCATGGGGCGCGACGGTCCGGGGCGGATCACCGGCCAGGGTTCCGGAAGTTCGCCGACCGGGACTTCGATCAGGGTTGGCCGCCCGGCGGCGAAGCCTTCCTCGATCTTCTTTCTCAGTTCCGCAGGCGTTGTTGCCCGCAAGCCTAGCGCACCACAGCTTTCGGCGAGCTTCACGAAGTCGGGATTGGTGAATTCGCTGCCGATCACCCGGTTGTCGTAGAGCTCTTTCTGCATCCGCATGACGTTGCCGTAGGCGCCGTCGGCAAAGACAACGGCGACGACATTGATGCCGTGATGCACGGCAGTTGCCAGCTCCGGCATGGTGTACATGAATCCGCCATCACCATTGATCGACAATACCTGCTTGTCCGGATGCGCGACCTGCACGCCGAGCGCGGTGGCATAACCGTAACCGAGCGTGCCCTGATAGCCAGGAGAGACAAGCGTGCGCGGACCGTAGGTCGGAAATCCGACGCGGCAGGCATAGGCGACCTGAGTGAACTCATCGACCAGAAAGCCATCCTCCGGCAACGCGGCGCGGAGGGCGGCAACCCATTCCATCTGCGGGCCGATCCTGGCTTCGAACTGGGCCTGGAATTCGGCCTTCAGGGCTTCCATTTCCTCGGTCCGGGACGGGCGTGAGCGGTTATGTGACGGGATATTGTCGAGCAGAAGGCGGGTTGCACCCGCCGCATCGGCAACAATGCCGATATCCGGCTTTCCGACACGGGTCAGTTCGGTCGGGTCGATGTCGACGTGAATGATTGCGAGGCGTTCATCCATGCCCCAGGTCATCCTCTCGTGCTGCAGCCGGCAGCCGATGGAAATCACCACATCGGCATCGCCCCAGAGCCGGTTGCCGGCCGGGTGGTGCAGGGAAAGCGGGTGACGATCGTCAAGCACGCCCTTGCCGTTCATGTAGGACACGACCGGCGCCTGCAGCATCTCAGCCAACGCGCGGATTTCCTCAGCAGCCTCATAGGCGCCGCCACCGACGAAGATCATCGGATTGCTGGCCTCGCCGAGCATCTGTGCGGCCGCCGCGATCAGATCCGGGTCGGGCTCCGGCGGCTCCGGTGCCGCGGTCGGCGTGATCGGGCCGACCGGGCTTTTCAGATGCAATTGATCGAGCGGCATTTCGATGCCGACCGGGCGGGGGCGTCCGCTCCAGAGTTCCCGGAAGGCCTGATCCATCACTGCGGGAACTTCGGACGGATGGTTGATCCGGTGGGACCATTTGGTCAGCCGTTCCATCTGGCCGAGCTGGTCCGGGATCTCGTGCAGCATGCCGAGGCCGCGGCCGATGGTGTTGCTGGGTATCTGTCCTGTCAGGGCAAGAACGCGGGCGTTGCAGCCATAGGCGGTGGAGAGCGCGGCAAAGGTGTTCAGCAGGCCGGGGCCGGGAACCACGGCATAGGCGCCGACCTTGCCTGTGGACTGGGCATAGCCGAAGGCCATGTAGGCGGTGCCCTGCTCGTGCCGGGCATTGATCACGCGCAAGCTGTTGCGGGCGTCATAGAAGGCGTTGAACAACCCGTCGAGCTGGATGCCGGGCAGACCGAAAACAGTATCGATACCGTTTTCCGTCAGGGCGCGGACCAGCGCCGTGCCGCCGGTCATGGAACTGGATAGCGTCATGTCTTCCTCCCGTGTGCTGGTGCCGGTCTGCTGCCGGCATTCATCAGCCTGGTTGCGGATCAGCCGCCGTTTTGGATCGCCGACCAGACCTTCTGTGGTGTCATCGGAATATCGATATGTTTGACGCCATACTCGGCAAGCGCATCGATCACCGCATTCATGATCGGTCCCGGTCCGCCGATCGACGGGACCTCGCCGACGCCCTTGACCCCGAGCAGGCTGTTCGGGGACGGCGTGGCCGCCCAGGCATGGTCGATCATTGGCACGTCATCGGCGCGCGGGAAGGCGTAATCCATCAGCGAGCCGGTCAGCAACTGCCCCGAGTCCGGATCGTAGACACTGCCTTCCATCAGAACCTCGCCGATGGCCTGGGCGATGCCGCCGGTGACCTGTCCGAAGGCCAGGGGCTCATTCACGATCCGGCCGAGATCATCGACCCCGACGAACCGGTCGACAATGACCCTGCCGGTGTCGGGATCGATTTCGACCTCGACCACATAGGCCCCGTTCGGGAAGGTGGTGTGCTTTCCCTCGAAATCCATTTCGCCAACGCAGCCGCCGCGCAGTCCGGGCTCCAGCGTTTCCGCCGGAATGTCGCCCATGCGGGCCATCAGCTCGGGAAAGGAGATCGCCTTGTCAGTGCCGGCGACCTTGAAGGATCCGGCCTCGTATTCAATGTCCTGGGCGGCGGTTTCCATGATGTGCCCGGCCAGCTTCTTGCCGTTCTCGACCATCTCGATGGCCGCGCGATGCACGGTATTGGCCGCGATCGGCATCATGCAGGACCCGCCAGTGCCGCCGCCGACCTGAAGAGCGGCGCTGTCGCCCTGCTCGACGATGACCTGCGACGGATCGATCCCGAGAGTCTCGGCGGCGACCTGTGCCAGCGTGGTCTGGTGGCCCTGGCCGGAATCCTGGGTGCCGGTACGGACCCGCACCTTGCCGTCGTCGGTCAGCTCGACCTTGCTGCGCTCGGCGGTGGAGCCGCCGGTTGCGTGGACGTGGATACCGAAGCCGATGCCGCGCTTCTTGCCGGCAGCCGCGCTCGCCGTGCGGCGCTCCGCGTAGCTCTCGTAATCCGCCTTGGCGAGCGCTTTCCTGAAGATCTCTGGATAGTCGCCGCCATCATAATCCTCGCCCATCGGGGTATGAAACGGCAGGTCAGCCGGCGTCATCAGGTTCTTGGCGCGAATTTCCGCCCGGTCGAAGCCAAGCGTGTCGCAGGCATAGTCGATAAGCCGTTCCAGCGTGCCCGCGCTTTCCGGTTTTCCGGCGCCGCGATAGGCGTCCGTCGGTGTGGCATTGGTGAACACGGCCTGTACCCGGTATTCGGCCGCCGTGATCTTGTAGCAACTGGTGAAGACCCGGACGGCGCCCTTGGTGACGATGGACGGGTTCACCGCATTGAGGAACGCGCCCATATCGGCCAGCGCGTCAATCCGGAAAGCGGTGATCGTGCCGTCCTTGCTCAGGGCCAGCGTCGCCCGGTCGAGGCGGCCGCGACCCGGTGCGTCGGCGACGAAACTCTCGGTGCGGTCCGCAATCCATTTTACCGGCCGTCCGGTCAGACGGGCGGCGAGCAGGCACAGGATCTGCTCCGGATAGGGCCAGATCTTCACCGCGAAACTGCCGCCGACATCGTTGGTGATGACCCGCATGTCCGTCTCGTCGACGCCGAGCGCCTCCGACATGGCCGCACGCAGCATGACGACGCCCTGGCTCGGGGTGTGAAGAGTATATTTCCCGCTTTCACTGTCGAATACGCCGACGCAGCCGCGCGGCTCGACCGGGGCGATCACGGCGCGGGGATGGTCGACCGTCAGTTCCACCACATGGTCGGCCGCGGCGATCGCGGCATCGACATCGCTGCCATTGCCGATTCGCCAGTCAAAGCTGACATTGCCGGGCGCGTTTTCCCAGAGCTGCGGGGCACCATCGGAGACCGCATGGGCGAGATCGGTGACCGGGTCGAGATCCTGATAATCGATATCGACAAGTTCGGCGGCCTCGCGGGCGGCGGATATGGTTTCGGCGACGATGAAAGCGACCGGTTGACCCGCGTATTTGGCGACTCCCCGGGCCAGCGCCGGACGCTCAGGCTCGATCATCGCCGTGCCGTCATGACCGGTCACCGGCATCCGTGAACGCATCGGACCGACGCCTTCACGCACCAGATCGTCGCCGGTCAGTACGGTCAGCACGCCGGGGGCGGCCTTGGCGTCCTCGACTGCAACAGAGAGAAGGCGCGCATGCGCCATGGCCGACCGGACCACGACCGCGTGCGCGGCGCCTTCCGGGAACAAATCGTCCACATAGCAGCCGTGGCCGGTGAGCAGCCGGTCATCTTCGCGTCGCAACATGTCTATTGATCTCGTTAATTCGTGGCTGGACTGTCTTTTTGTCGCACGCAATTATAGGAGCGATCCAGCATTTCTTATTCAGACGGGGTAATGCTCGGCTGTCAGCACAGGGAACATTGGCGACGTGGTGAATGGGTGATTTCGGGACTAATTCAACGGTCGTCGAGGCTCTCCGGGCCCGTTTCGATCAAGCGATGTCCGAACCGGATACGGTAAAGCGCTTCCGTGGTTTGGTAAACTTGGTGGAAGATGCGCAGGTCCTGCGTGCCAAGGTGAGCAAGGGCCTGAAGGAGCACCAGAAATCGGAGGCTTTGCTCGAGGCCGAGAAGCGGTTCGTGACCAAGCACGAAACCAAGCTGGACAGCCTCGCCCAGGGATTCTTCAACTGCTATGCGAGTCCGGGCAAGGCGCGTGCGGCGCTTGACCAACTCTGTGCAAATTATGACAGCCAGTATGTCCTTGACGTGATCCGACTCGGCGTCTGGCGGCTCTCGAAACCGCTCGGGTTCGATCTGTTCGGCATCAAGAGTGACGCCCGCCGTATCTCCGAGGCGTTTTTCGAGAACAGTCTGCTGCCGGTCCTTGAGAAAATCATTCCGGATCAGGGGGACTACCTGAAGCTGAAGCAGCTTGACGTTGAAGAACGCTACGAAAAAATCCTGCACGAGATCGAGATGTCCAGGATGGCAATGGCCGCTGTCGAAGCCAGTCTGAAAAAGGCCCAGGCTCAACTGGAAACAGAGGCGAAGGCGATGCCCGAGGATGTTGTCGAGACCCTGTCAACGGCGGATGCGGCGGAGCGGCTGAAGGCGCTGCCGCCGAAAATGCGCGAAGCGATCTTCGAGGCCAGGCGCGAGGCCCTGGCCGGAAAACCGAGCCGGGCGCGCTAGGCTGTCCGCCGGCCCAGGGTGAATTCCTCGATTTGATCGAGAGGCACCTCGACCGGCAGGTCCAGCAGCATGAAGGACAGCGTCTTGCCGTGCAGGTCGAGATTGAGCGTGCTGTTGACACCGCCTTCAAGCGCGTCGTCGATCACGAAGTTCAGTGCCGGCAGGTTGGGCAGCTCATAGCGTGCGACCGCGCTTGCGCCCTTATGGGCAAAATGCTCGAGTACCCGTTCTTCCGTGATCTGTTCCAGCAGCAGGGAATAGGCGGTTTCGGCGTAAGGGATCACGCTGATATTGGAGCGGTTTCCCTTGTCGCCGCTGCGGCCGTGGGCGATGTCGTGCAGGCGCAGCCGGATTGTGTCGAGAACCACTGTCATGCGCCGGCTCCGAGAAAATGGACCCTGGGAGAAAGTCTGTTCCTGTCGACCAGGATCGAGGCGGTGTGAATCTGTGCCGTGATGTTCCGCCGGAAGCCGCCGCCGCCGGCAGGGCCGGAGCAGTAAAGACTCAGCACCTCGTCAGCAAGATCCTCCGCGACCTCCCGGGAATGGCAGGAAACAGAGGCGCGGACACGGTAATCGCCATCCGGCGCCGCCGCTACGGCGCCCGGATAGGGCGCTGTGCCGCCATCGAAGGTGCTGGATGTACCGATGATGTCGAAACGGTACGCGGCGTTGCTGCCCCGCTCCCGGGCCCGCTCGCCGAGGACGTCGCGGGCAAGTTCGGCACGGGCCAGGGCGTTCGGGCCCGCATAGCTGATTTCCGCCTCGCCGAGCCAGCCGCCGTCAAAGCTGACCGTGGTTTTCAGAGTGCCGGGTCTGGCCTTGCCCCGGGCGCCGGAGACAGCGACCAGGTTTTCTCCCGCCTGCTCGACCGTCACGCCGGTTATATCGAGCACCACGTCGGCCGTCAGATAGGCCGAAGGATCGTGCATTTCATAGAGGATCTGCTCCTTCACGGTCGCCGGCGTCACGCAGCCGCCGGTATTGTCCGCCTTCGAGATCCGGATCGCACCATCGCGGGCGATCGTCGCGATGGGAAAGCCGACATGGGCGAGGTCGGGAACATCCTTGAAGCCGGGATCGGCGAAATAGGCGCCGGTCACCTGGGCGCCGCATTCCAGCAGATGCCCGGCCAGGGTTCCGGCCGCCAGCGCATCCCAGTCGTCTTCCGTCCAGCCGAACTCATGGATCAGCGGACCAAGCACCAGGGCCGGGTCGGTGGTCCGTCCGACGACGACGATATCGGCACCGCCGGCCAGGGCTTCGGCGATCGGACGTGCACCGAGATAGGTGTTGGCGGCGACTATTCCCTCACCGATCGGCAGGCCTTCAATCGTGCCGTGCGCCCGGATTTCCTGTTCGTCCATCACCGTCAGCAGATCGTCGCCGGAAACAACAGCGATACGTGGCGTAGGGCAGCCGATTTCCTCGGCAATCTTCAGGATGTGCCTCGCGCCGGCGGCAGGGTTTGCGGCGCCGAAATTGGACACGATGCGGATATTGTTCGCGAGGCAGCGTGCCAGAACCGGCCGTACATAGGAGTCGAGGAACGGTGAGTAGCCACGGTCCGGATCGCGCTGCTTCTGCTTCTGGGCCAGGGCCAGGGTGCGTTCCGCAAGGGTCTCGAAAATCAGGTATCTGGGGCCGTCGCGGGTGGCCAGCGTATCGACGACCGGGCCGCCCGCATCCTTTCGATCACCGGCAAAGCCGGCGCCACAGCCGATATGGACGAGATTTTTGATCATCAGTCTTTCACTTGGCAGGTTGACGGGGGAACTGTAGCGTCTGCCCGTCGGTTTTTACCAGTCTACAAATCAACCTCTAAGAGGAGAGCGGCCATGCCTGGACGCGCGGATCGCGTCGGCGGGAACACAGCGGCCAGCCCTTTCCGAAGCTTCCCGGAGCGCGGGACAATCGTTATTTTCGATCTTGAGATCACGGCCTGGCAAGGCTCGCTCGCCCGAAACTGGAGCGGGCCCGGCGAATTCATGGAGGTCGTCCAGATCGGTGCGGTGAAGCTGGATGCCGCCATGCCAATGGCTGAACTGTCCAGTTTCGAAGTTCTGGTGAAGCCTGTGAAAAATCCGGTTCTTTCCGACTATTTCATCGAGCTGACCGGAATCAGCAAGGAGGATCTTGCCCGTCATGGCCTGTCCTTCGAGGAGGCTTTGATCCGGTTCGCGGATTTTGTCGATGATGCCGAACTCGTGCTGTCCAACGGGAATGACTGGCTCGACCTTGTGCTGAATGCGGACTGGGCCGGTATGGCATGGCCGTTCCCGGACGCTCTTTTTACGAATGTTCGTCCGGGCCTCTCCCGCGCCATGAACCTTCCGGAGACGAAAACCGTGAGCTCGACATTGCCGCAGCATCTTGGGCTTCCGGCCGTGCCCGGCGCCCATACCGGACTCGGCGATTCGCGGGCAATTGCGCTTGCGATTCGGGAATTGAGACGTGCCGGAACGCTCTGAGCCATACAAACTCAATTCCACGCTAAGCGCTTTCGTCCAGGCTCCGAGAATGCATACTATGTGATATCGACGCGAAGATGGCTGATGGGGGCAGGTGATGAGTTCTGATGACGTGACGTTGGACGGAGGTCCTGTCGACGCGGATGAGATCGGCCGGATTGGACTGTTTCTGGATCTCGGGGAAAAGGAGCGTTCGGCGATTGCGGCACTGTGCCGAAAGCGCAGCTTCTCGGCAGGTGAAACCATCATTTCCAGCGTCGGTGCCGATCATGATGTCTATTTCATGCTGGAGGGATCGGCGGATGTCGTGAACCATACGCTGATCGGCGATGCGCTTGAGCTGGACCGGCTCGGTGCCGGTGCCTATTTCGGCGAGCTCTCGGCGCTGGATGGCGGTCCCAGATCCGCCGAGGTCCGGGCGATTGAAGATTGTCTCGTAGCGGCGATGGCACCAAGCGATTTCCGCAATATTCTGGCGGAATATCCCTCGGTGCTGGTTCTGGTGCTGCACAACCTCGCCGTCATGATCCGCCATTCGAACCTCACGGTTCTGCAGCACGCGACCATCTGACGGGCAGGTTCAGCCCTCGTCTTCGGGAGCGTCTTCCCCGCGGCGGCCATCCGCCGAGCGGGTCAGGCGCCCCATCAGCTGCTCAAGAGCCGCGTGCAGGTTGCGCACCCCGGAACGGGACATGATCATGCGGGAGACCACGGCGTGCTCGACCTGGGAGCCGTCGATATTGAACCGGGTGTTCACCAGGTTGATCCGAACGACACCGTCCCGCACCATTGCGCCGATGACCCCGTCGACAAAGATATCCTGACATTCAGGGGCAATCACGATGTTCGGCTGCTGTCCAGCCGCCTGACCGCCGGTGTTGGTGTTCGAAGTGTCGCTCATTGAAATTCGCCCGACATAATTTTGTGCAAAATCCGATCTAATACCGATAACACGTTGCCACCGTTGGCGGAAGATCGTTAGGGCAATTCCGAGACGTTTGCGCGAGGATTGCCAAATATCCCACGGCGGCGCAGTGTCTTTCTCGTTCATCTGCTGTTTCCGTCGCCTTGGAGATATCCCATCCTTCCGCAGTCTTTTCTGGACTGGCGCGTCCTGCTTCTGACAGCCGTGTGGGCCGGTTCGGTTGCCGGGCTCTTCCTTTCTCTCCCGACGCTCGATCATATCGTTGCCGGTGGCCTGCTGCTTTTCGTGCTCGGGACGCTGCCGCAAGCCCGGCTGGAGACGAAAGTGCTCGTCGGCATCGGCATAGTCGCAACGCTGATCCTGATCTTTACCGTCGCCGCCCCGGAAGCGGTCTGGCGCGGTCTTGAGCGCACGCTGATCTTCGCCGGATTGCTGCCGACGCTGAAAATGACCCGGGAAGTCGCCCGGCTGATGCCGTCAGTGCGGGACAGCCAGAACAGGCTGGCGGCCCTCCCGGACAGCGCCGCGGATGTCGGCATTACCATCGGGGCGATGGTCTTTGGATCGGTGCTGAACACAGGCTCGTTCGCTCTGGTCTCGGCGGTGGTGCCCGCCGATGCAAGCGACGACCGCCGCCGCGCGGCGGCCTGTGCCTCGATGCGGGGCATGAGCATCGCCGTGCTCTGGTCACCCTTCTTTGTCGGCTTCGCCGTGGCCGGTACTTATCTGCCGGCGGTCGAGCTTTGGGAGATCGTTCCGTTTGGCTTCATCTGCGTCGGTATCTGCATCGCAATCGGGCTTGCCATGTTTGCGCGGCCTGTCAGTCTGGCGGCCGTCGGCGCCGCCCTTGCCTGTCTCCGGCCGATCGCGCCGCGCCTCGGCATTGCAGCCGGGACGGTCATTCTGGTCGGTACGTTCACGCCACTTTCGACGCTGGGCGCCATTCTGGTGGTGATGCCTCTGCTGTGCGCGCTGCAATTCTTCCGCCGGCCGGATGCATTCTGGCCGGTGCTGGATAAGACCGCCGAGGGGATGAAGGATCTCGGAGACGATCTTGCCCTGGTCGCCATCGCCATCGTCATCGGCACCGTGGCCGGGGAGGCTGATGCAATTATTGTCCATGTCGCGCCGCTGCTTGAGGGCGGATTGCCGGCCCCGGTCCTGCTGGCCATGATGATCGGTATTCAGTTGATACCGGCCATTGTCGGTATTCACCCGATCATTACCGGGACGGTCTTTCTCGCCGCGCTGACCAGTCTGGATCACGGCGTGCTGCCGCTGGCCCTCTACGAAGCAATGCTCGCAGGCTGGGGCCTGGGGGCGATGGTCTCCATCGCGTCGCTGTCCGTGGTCACGGCCGGTTCGATGTTCGACGTGCGGCCAACCCGCGTCGCCCTCGGCCCGAATCTGGCCTATGTCTTCGTCGTCTGGGCCGTGCTGGTGCCGGTCCTCAGCATCCTGCATTACGCCCTGATCTGAATCGCGGCTGTCTCGGCGCTATTTCGCCCGGCGGGTCATCACCAGGAAAACGGCGGAGACCACGGCCGCCAGGGCAGCGTAATCCACCGGTCCGGGCACCGTTCCGAAGATCATGGCATCCGTGATGACGCCGACGAGCGGAACCATCAGCGTGCCGACTGTGGAGACCACGACCGGCAGCATGTTCACCACGCTGAAATAGGCCCAGTAACAGAAGATTCCGGTAATCGTCATGTTGTAGACGAGGCCGAGCGTGGGAATGAGGGTCACGCTTTCCGGCATGTTCTGGTAGTCCCAGAGAAGTGCAATTACGGCCACGGGCAATGCCCCCAGCATCTGCTGCCAGCCGGTCAGCACGGTCACGGACATGGAAAAGCGGAAATATTTCACCGCCGCGGTGCCAGCGCCCCAACTCATGGCGGCAATGACAACCAACGCCGGGCCGAGCGGATCGCCCGACACGGCGCGGTCGTCACCGAAGAACAGCAGGCCCATGCCGACAAGGCCCAGGCCCAGTGCCAGAATCGAGCGGGCGCGCAAGGGCTCCTTGACCAACCATGCGCCGGTCAAGGTTGCCCAGAGCGGCATGGTGTATGCGAGAATTGCGGCCCGTCCCGATTCCATAAGGTCAATGCCGTAGAGCACCGCAATGTTCCAAACAGACATATTGAGCAGGGAGACGATGAGGAGTCCCTTCCACTCGGCGCGCGGCACGCGGAGTACATGCCCGTTTGCCCGTGCCAGGGCGAACAGACCCAGCCCGGCCGATATCCCCGCGATGGCGCGGAACACAAAGGGCGGATATTCGGCAAGGGACAGTTTCATCACCGGCCAGTTCAGGCCCCAGAGCAGGGCGAGCATGGCCAGCAGGAAGATCGCGAAAGGCGGAATCTCTGCCGATTTCTGCGACAAGGGTTGGTTCACGGGCAAAGAGCCCCTAACTCTGTGAAGGATGTATGAAGAGAAAGTTTGCTAACCCATTTGCTGCTTGAGTGCCAGACTTCTAAACCCATAACATCCGCGCGAGAGATTTCGGCTGTTGTGTCCGCAACGGCCCGACGAGGAGGGACTCCATGGTAAAATTCGGCATTGGCCAGGCGATCAAACGCGTTGAAGATCAGCGGCTGCTGACCGGTCAGGGCAATTACACCGATGACGTCACGCCCGACGGAACGGCCCGGGCCTTCATCCTGCGGTCCCCCTATGCCCATGCGCGGATCAACGGCATCGATACGGCGGACGCGGAAGCGGCTCCCGGTGTCATCGCCGTGCTGACCAACAGGCATGTGCAGGAAGACGGGCTGGGCGATCTTCCCAGTCTTGCACCGGCGCCGAACAAGGATGGTAGTGCGCGAGCCGACACGCCGCGCCCGATCCTCGAAGGCGATACGGTCCGCCATGTCGGCACTCCGGTCGCCATGGTGATTGCGGAGACGCTGGAGCAGGCACGCGATGCGGCGGAACTGATCGAGGTGGATTACGAGCCACTGCAATCGGCAACGGACACGGAAGGCGCGACCAAGCCGGGCGCTGCCCAGCTTTACGACCACATCCCGCACAATGTGTGCTTCGACTGGCACAAGGGCGATCTGGAGATGGCCGAGGCCGCCTTCACCAGGGCGAAGCAGGTGGTCCGCACCAAGGTGGTCAATAACCGCATTATCGTGAACTCCATGGAGCCGCGCGGTGCCATCGGCCTGTACGACGCGGAGACCGACCGCACGACGCTCTACAGCTCGACCCAGGGCCCGAGCTTCATCCACCCGATCCTGGCCGAAACGGTGCTGAAGATCGACAAGGAGAAGCTGCGCTGCATCACCACCGATGTCGGTGGCGGGTTCGGCATGAAGATTTTCCTCTATCCGGAACAGTGCCTGCTCGCGTGGGCCGCCCGCCGCCTGAAGAGGGCCGTGAAATACACCCCGGAACGATCCGAAGCCTTCATGAGCGATACCCAGGGCCGGGACAATGTCAGCTATGTCGATGCCGCGCTCGACGGGAACGGCAAGATCATCGGCATGAAGGTCGAGACCTTCGCCAATCTCGGCGGTTATCTCTCGAATTTCGGCCCCTTCATCCCGACCGAGGCGGGCACGCACATGCTCTCCGGCGTCTACGACATTCCGGTGATCTATGTGAATGTGAAGGGTGTTTTGACCAACACCACGCCGGTGGATGCCTATCGTGGTGCGGGCCGGCCGGAAGCGGCCTACCTGATCGAGCGTGTGATCGACAATTGCGCGGCGGAAACCGGTCTTGGCCGGGACGAGATCCGGCGCCGCAATTTCATCACGCCGGAGCAGATGCCCTACAGCACCACGCTCGGCAACGTCTATGACACCGGCGAATTCCAGACGGTCATGGAGAAATGCCTGGCCAAGGCGGACTGGAACGGCTTTCCCGCCCGCAAGGCCGAATCCGCGAAGGCCGGCAAGCTGCGCGGCATCGGCCTCGGCTACTACATCGAGAAATGCGGTGGCGGGAACCCGGAGACGGCGGATATCCGCTTCACCGAGGACAACAAGATCGAGATCTATATCGGCAACCAGTCGAACGGGCAGGGGCACGAGACTGCCTATGCCCAGGTGCTGGGCGACGTGCTCGGCATCGACGGTGAGGATATCCGGATCATCCAGGGCGATACCGACCGCACCCCTCCGGGCCTGACCGGCGGCTCCCGTGCCATGCCGGTGGGCGGTGTCGCCGTGTTGCTCGGCGGCCGGGAGATCGTCGAGAAGGGCAAGAAGGTCGCGGCCCGGGTGATGGAATCCGCAATCGAGGATATCGAATTCGCCGACGGCACCTTCACCGTTGCCGGGACCGACAAGACCATGTCGCTCTTCGACGTGAACAGGGAAGCCAGGAGTGATGAGGAAGAGGGGCTCGACACGGTGCACAAGCGCACGCCTGAAGCGGCAACCTTCCCGAACGGCTGCCATGTCTGCGAGCTGGAGATCGACCCGGATACCGGCATCGTCGAGATCCTGAAATACAGCGTGGTCGACGATTTCGGCTCGGTCATCAATCCGAGCCTGCTGGCGGGCCAGGTGCACGGCGGCGTCGGCCAGGGGATTGGCCAGGCGCTGTACGAGCACACGATCTATGACGAGGAAAGCGGCCAGCTCGTGACCGGCTCCTACATGGATTACACCTTGCCGCGCGCGGACCATGTGCCGTGGGTCGATTTCGAGACCCACAATGTCTGGTGCACGACCAATCCGCTCGGCATCAAGGGTTCCGGCGAAGCCGGTGCCATCGGCGCACCGCCGGCGGCGATCAGTGCGGTCTGCGATGCGCTCGGCGTCACCAATATCGACATGCCGGCGACGCCCGAGAAAATCTGGGCAATGGCCAACGAAGGCAAACTCGCGGCCGCCGAATAGGTCTCGTTCTGAAAAGACGGTTGCGGAAACGCGGCTGTCTTTTCTTGTATGAAGGTTCAAGAATTCAACAGGGGGGGAAGCCATGACGGCGCCGATCGAATGCTACACGTGGAAAACATCCAACGGCCGCAAGATCACGATCATGCTGGAGGAGTGCGGCATTCCGTACAACCTGCATCCGATCAATATCGGTGAGGACGACCAGTTCACACCGGAATATATCGCCATCAACCCGAACTCGAAGATCCCAGCGATCATCGATCCGGACGGCCCGGACGGAAAGCCCTACACGGTCATCGAGTCCGGCGCGATCCTGATGTATCTGGCGGAGAAGACCGGCAAGTTCATGCCGACCGACATGGCGAAGCGCTATGAGGTCATCCAGTGGCTGATGTTCCAGATGGGCGGCATTGGTCCGATCTTCGGCCAGGTGCACCATTTCAAGCGCGCCGCGAAAGAGAAGGTGCCTTACGGCATCGAGCGCTACGGCAAGGAATGCCTGCGTCTCTACGGCGTGCTGAACAGCCGCCTCGAAGGCCGGGACTATCTCGCCAATGACGAGGTGTCCATCGCCGACTTCGCGACCCTGCCCTGGGTGTTCCGGCATGACTGGCAGGAAGTGGACCTGGCGCAGTTCCCGAACGTGAAGCGCTGGTACGACGCCATGATGGCGCGTCCGGCCCTGAGCCGCGGCATGGAACTGCCCTGATCCGATACCGGATTCATGGTTAAGAAACGGGGTCGCGGCGGTTTCGCCCGGCCCCGCTTCTGTTTATAGTGCCGCTGCCCGCGCATTCCCCGGGAGGGAGGCGACCGGCTCAAAATCCAAACCAGGAGGAGAAGGCCATGACCATCCGGCTTGGCGACATAGCGCCTGATTTCACGCAGGATTCCACGGACGGCAAGATCAACTTCTATGATTATGCGGGCGACAACTGGGTCATCCTGTTCTCGCATCCGAAGGATTTCACTCCGGTCTGCACCACCGAGCTCGGCTACATGGCCGGTCTGAAGCCGGAATTCGACAAGCGCGGCGTCAAGGTTCTCGGCCTTTCCGTCGATGGCCTCGGCGACCATGAGAAATGGGCCGACGACATCAAGCAGACCCAGGGCAATACGCTGAATTTCCCGCTGGTGGCGGACCACGACAAGACGGTCGCCGGTCTGTACGACATGATTCACCCGAACGCGAACGATACGCTGACGGTGCGCTCGGTCTTCATCATCGACGGGAACAAGAAGGTCCGCCTGATCCTGACCTATCCGGCCAGCACCGGACGGAATTTCGACGAGATCCTGCGCGTTGTGGATTCCCTGCAACTGACCGACAAGCACAAGGTGGCGACGCCGGTGAACTGGACCAGCGGCGACAAGTGCATCATCGTCCCGGCGCTGTCGAACGAGGACGCCAAGAAGCTGTTCCCGGGCGGCTGGGACGAGCAGCGCCCCTATCTCCGTGTGGTCGATCAGCCGGGCGCGTAATCAATTGACCATTTAATTGTTTTTGCGAAAGGCCGGCAATTTGCCGGCCTTTTTGCCTTCGGCGTCGAGAAGAGGAATACAGCCATGAACGGAAATGAGACAGTTTCGAAGGCATCCGGTTTCAAGGTCGGTTTCATTGGTCTTGGCGGGATGGGTCGAGGGGTGGTGAAGAACATGCTGGCCGGAGGTGCCATGGTCGCGGTGCATGATCTCGACCCGGATGCGGTAACGCTGGCCGTCTCGCAGGGCGCTACAGCCGCGCCGGATCTGGCGGCGATCGCGGCCGGGGTGGATGTCCTCGGCATCTGCATCACCACGGCCGAGGCGGTCCAGAAACTCGCTCTCGGGCCGGGCGGTCTGCTCTCCCATATGCGCGAGGGAACGGTCTTCCTCGATCACACAACGGTCTCGCCGGCGCATGTGGACCGGATGCGGGAGGCCTGCGCCGCGCGCGGCATCGCCTATTGCGAGGCGCCGATGACCCGGACGCCGGTCCATGCCGACCGGGGTGAGGTGAATATCCTGTTCGGCGGCTCCGAGGATCTGCTGGAGCGGTTGCGACCGCTGTTCGAGACCTATGCCGAGAACATCTTCCATGTCGGCCCGGCCGGACACGCCATCCGGCTGAAGCTGATCCACAATTACATCGCCTTCGCCAATGTCGCCTCCTGGTGCGAGGGCTTCGCGCTCGCCGCCAAGGAAGGGCTCGATATGGACAAGGTGATCGGCATCATCTCCGCCGCAGGCGGCAAGTCGGGCATGATGGATCTCTATGGCGAAGCCACCCTGAAACGCGACTTCACCCCGCTGATGTCGCTTGCCAACGCCCAGAAGGATGTCCGCTATTACGCACAATGGCTGGAGCAGGCAGGGCTGCCGGGGTTCATGGCCGAGTCTGTGCACCAGACCTACGCGCTGGCCTCCATCATGGGCTTCGAGGATGAAAGCTGCACAGCGGTGATCAAGGCCTATGAGAAGCTGACCGGTGTTGAGGCGCGATTGCCGAGCGTTCGGGAAGAAGAGTAACCATCCCCAGAAATTGTCGTTCCCGCGTAGGCGGGAACCTAGGGAAGGCAAGCACCGCCCATGATCATCTAGGTCCCGGCTCTCCGGCCGGGATGACGGTTTTGGGGTAGGGAAGAGCTCGAAAACATCGCGCTCACGATAGTTTTTGCTGCGCTCGGAAGCACAACCGACTAGGCCTTCACCGGTAGGATTTGTGCGTCTTCCAATGAGGCGGAAATGATCGGGCAGGATACGGCAATCGGGAACGGCGCGCGGGCGTTCTGGTCTCTCGGCGATGGCCGGGGCGAGATCCGGGCGGCGGCGCTTGCCGCGCCGGGGCCGGACGAGCTTCTGGCGGATACCCTCTATTCGGCTGTGAGCAAGGGGACGGAGAGCCTCGTCTTCCGGGGCGGCGTGCCGGAATCCGAATGGGAACGCATGGCTTGTCCGTTTCAGGAAGGGCAGTTCCCGGGGCCTGTGAAATACGGCTATGCCGCTGTCGCGCGTGTGGTCTGTGGCTCCGCGCTGGAAGCCGGCTCCCTGATCTTCGCGCTTTACCCGCATCAGACCCGTTTCGTGCTGCCCGCCGCCGCCGCCATACCGGTCCCGGAAGGCGTGACGCCGGAGCGGGCCGTGCTCGCCGCGAACATGGAGACGGCACTGAATGCGGTCTGGGATGCCGAGGCGGCCCGCACCGGCCGGATTGCCGTTATCGGCGGCGGCATGGTCGGTTTGCTGACCGGCTATCTCGCCCGACGGTTCTGGGGAGCGGAGGTCTGGGTGTTCGACCCGGTGGAAAGCCGCGCCGCGATCTGCCGGAGGCTTGGATTGCATTATGCGGAAGCGGACATGCAGCCGGAAAAATTCAGCCTGATCTTTCATGCCAGCGCGACCGAAGGCGGCTTGCGCACAGCGCTCGATCTCGCGGCTTTCGAGGCGACCATCCTTGAGTTGAGCTGGTTCGGGGACCGCGAAGTCTCCCTGCCATTGGGCGGTGCCTTCCATTCCCAGCGCCTGACAATCCAGGCCTCCCAGGTCGGTGCCGTGGCGCCGTCCCGGCGGGAGCAGGCGCGGCATGCCGAGCGCCTGGCCGAGGCACTGACCCTGCTGGACGATCCGGCGCTCGACATTCTCATTACCGGCGAGAGTCCCTTCGAGGCTCTGCCGGAAGTTCTGGCGGGGCTTGTCGCCGGAGCGCCGGAAACCCTTTGTCACCGCATCCGCTATTCTGACTGACCGGAGTCTTTCAATGTATGCACTTACCGTCCGCGACCATGTGATGATCGCGCACAGCTTCAATTCCGAAACCTTCGGCCCGGCCCAGCGGCTGCACGGCGCGACCTATGTGATCGACGTGGAATTCCGCCGGGCGGAGCTGGACGCGGATAATCTGGTGGTCGATATCGGCGCCGCGTCGGAGCGGCTGAAGGCGGTTCTGGAGCCGCTCGGCTACCGCAACCTTGATGATCTGCCGGAATTCGCCGGTGAGAACACCACCACGGAATTCCTCGCCCGGCATATCTTTGACCGCATGGCGGGTGCGATTGCGGCCGGAGAGCTTGGCGAAGGGGCGAAGGAACTCGCGTCCATGAAGGTGACGCTGCACGAATCCCACATCGCCTGGGCCTCCTACGAGGGAACGCTGTGAGTACCGACCCATTCTCCGGCGCGGAGCCGCCGGTGCATTTCATCGTCCCGGGCCCGCTGGACAGTTTGACCGGCGGGTTCATCTATGACCGTCACATGGTGGAAGGGCTGAAGGCCGCCGGGCGCCTCGGCAAGGTGCATGAGCTAGCCGGCGATTTTCCGAGAGCGGCTCCCTATGACGTCGCGGCCGGGGCGGCAGTGCTCTCCGGGCTGCCGGACCGGGCGCGTTGCGTCATCGACGGTCTGGCCCTGACGGCGCTTGGCCAGGCGGTATTCCAGCATGCCTCACGGCTCGATCTGGTGGCCATGATCCACCATCCGCTGGCCGACGAGACGGGCCTCAGCGAGGCGGAGCAGACGGCCTATTTCGACGCGGAGAAGGCCGTGCTGCAGGAAGTGGCGCGGATCGTGGTTTCCAGCCGCCGGACCGCCGAGCGGCTGGCGGATTTCGGCGTGCATCCATCCTCCGTCCATGTGGTCGAGCCCGGTGTTGCGGACTGGGTCCGGCCGGTTGCGGAATCCGGCGAGGGACCGGTGCGAATTCTCTCGGTCGGCACCCTGACCCGGCGGAAAGGGCACGATATCGCGCTGCGCGCCCTGGCCGACTGCCGCGATCTCGGCTGGCATCTGGATATCGTCGGCGGGGCCCGCGATCCGGGCCATGCGGCGGAGCTGACGGCACTTGTCGGCGAGCTTGGTCTGGACGGACGCGTGTCGTTGCACGGCGAGGTGCCGGAAGCAGACCTCGCGCACCTGTACACCCGGTCCGGCTTGTTCCTCTCAACTTCATTTCATGAAGGATTCGGCATGGCTCTTGCCGATGCGGTCGCGACCGGTCTGCCGGTTCTGGCAAGCCGCGAAAGCGCCGTCGCATCGGCTGTCCACGCGGCCGCATTACTGGTTCCTGCCGGGGATCTCACGTCCCTGACGGAAGCGCTCCGCCGGCTGCTGCCGGATCCGGACGCACGACGGGAACTGGCGGCAAGGTCCCGGGAGGCGGCACCGGAACTGTCCGACTGGGCCCGGGCCGCGACAGCTTTTCAGCGGGCAGTCGATGGCGTGGTCCTGCAGTGACCGGGTTTTCCGACACCTGGCTCAGCGCCCGTGCCGCCTGGGACGGTCCGGCCCGGAACCGGACGGTCGAGGCGGCTCTGCGGGCGTGGGCCGCGGCCCGCCCCGACCGTCTTGTGATCGTCGATCTCGGTGCCGGAAACGGCAACAACCAGCGCCACCTCGCGCCACTATTCAGCCAGCCGGTGGACTGGTTGCTGGTCGACAACGATCCGGCCCTGCTCACGGCGGCGGAACAGACAGCGGTGCTGAAAGAGGCGGACCGGATTGCATGCAAGACTGTGGATTTGGCCAGCGCCGATCTGGCAAAGCTCATCGCCGGGGCTGATCTGGTGACGGCGTCTGCCCTGTTCGACCTTGTCTCCGCACCCTGGCTCGGGCGCCTGCTGGATGCATTGGCGGCGCGCGGGACGGCTCTGTTTTCGGTGCTGACCTATGACGGCCGGATGCAGACGGACGCCGTGCCCGCCGACACCGAAACCGTCAGGGACCTCGTAAACTGGCATCAGCGCACCGACAAGGGTTTCGGTCCGGCGCTCGGTCCCGACGTTGCTGTCGCGCTTTCTCGCGGTCTTGTGGACAGGTCCTATAATCCCTCCGAAGGGGACAGCGACTGGTGCCTGCGATCCGGCGATCCGGGCGCGGCAGAGCTGATCCGGGGCTGGGTCTCGGCCGCGTCCGAGATGGCACCTGAAAATTCTCCGCAGATTGATGCCTGGGCGGCAGCCGTGATGACGGATCCCGGAGGCCTCATTCATGTCGGGCACCGGGATCATTTCGCCGTGCCGCGGATCAGCTGAGGCGGCAGTCAAACAGCGTGTCGGCTCCCAGAGCATAGCTCCTGGACTCGAAGCGGCGGGCCTCTGCCAGGGTTTCGATCTCTGGCAGGACAAGGCCCGGACGGCCCGAGCCAATCAGCATGGGCGCGACGGCGACATGCAGCCGGTCGATCAGCCCGGCAGTCAGGAAGCGGGAAATCGTCTCGCTGCCGCCTTCGATCAGGACGGTGCGCAAGCGGCGGGCCCGGAGCTCATCCAATATCGCGCCGGGGGCGGCATGGCCGGTGCTCTCCGCCATGGCAAGCACAGTGCAATGGGGCGGCAGATCCGGGTCGTCGCGGCGACTGATCAGAAGCGTTTCCGCCTCCGGCTCCGTCAGCAGGGCATGCGCCGGCGGCACCCGCCGGTTCGGATCGATCACCACGCGCACCGGGTTGGGCCCCGGCACCCGCCGTGTTGTCAGGCGGGGGTTGTCCAGTGAGGCCGTGCTGGCGCCGACGATGACCGCGTCTGCCATGGCCCGCAGCCGGTGCAGATGGTCGAGGCTTTCCGGACCGTTGATATAGTGCGAATGGCCGCTGGCGGTGGCGATCCGGCCATCGAGACTCTGGCCGATCTGGGCGATGACGAGCGGCCGGTCCAGGCAATCCCGGGCAAGTTCCCGGTAAAGCGGCCAGGGGATGTCCGGCGCGCCGGCCTCTTCAGGACCGCCGTTCTTGCCGAGCAAGGCGAGGATACCGGACCAGGTGTCGCTCATGGTGCCGCGCCGAAGGGGGCGCCATCGGTGAGCGGCCAGTCCGCGACATCGGTGATCAGCTCCGCAAGTTGGGCGGCGTAGGCGGCGAGCAGGGCCGCGCCCTGTTCCGCCGTTGCCCGGCTGGCATTGCCGGTGGCACCGGACGGGTGCAGGTCCTCGGCATTCCAGGCGTAGCCGCCGGCCCCGGACAGGCCGAGGCGTTTCGCCGTGCCGGTGCGGCCCGCCGCGCTGTTCGGAAAGTCCATGATCTTGTCCCGGCGCACCAGATCCGGGTGCAGTGCCAGCATCAGGGCGGTTTCGATCTGGCCGCCATGCAGGCCGAATGCCCGCTCCTCCGCGGAGACCAGGTCCGGCGGCAGGTCAAAGCGGAAGCTGTTCGCCCGCACGGCGAGCATGCCGGCCTCGCTGCGCAGCCGCTGTGTCGTCAGATCGACGATCTGGGGCTGACCGCCATGGCTGTTGAGGATGATCAGCTTGCAGAGACCGGCCGCGGCGACGGACATGCCGATTTCCGTCCAGGAGGCGAGCAGGGTTTCGGCCTCGTGGGACAGGGTGCCGGCAAAGTTCATATGCTCAGGGCTGAGGCCGACGGCCTGGGAAGGCAAAATGAGCAGGCAGACCTCCGGAGAGAGCTGCTTTCCGGCCGCCTGCAGGATGCCTTCCGAGATCAGAATGTCCGTTGCCAGCGGCAGATGCGGGCCATGCTGCTCGACGGCGCCGACGGGAAGGACTGCGACGGTGCGCACAGGATCGAGCGCGGCGACATCAAGCGTCGTTAAATGGCCCCACGTGCGGACTGGCATCCTGTTGAAAATCTCTTTGTTTCTGCTGTGATCCCGGTAGAAACACATACCGCCGGGACCAGCCCTGTCAAGTCGATGCACGGTAGCGTGATTCTGCAACCGTCATGTAAGTGAAATCACAACATCATAAAATAGAAGAAAAAACTTCAAATCAGGGGGTGAGATTTTATTTTTACTTAGCTGATGGTAGTAAAAAATAAATACTTACCTGTTATGTTGTTGGTGTGTGCGGATATGTACTGATTCGCGCTGCATTATTGGCATGTCTTGGCACGGCAGGCGTTGGAACAATGTTAAGCTCACCATTTCTTGCGGGCGCGTATCTCGGCGTGCGGCGTCGCTGACGGGCGGGAGCCCGGCGTCAACGCTGTGCAGTAAGGGGATCCCTAGCGCTTAGCGCAAGCCGGCGGTTCAAGCGTCAGGGAGTTTGCATCATGTATCCGGATGAGAATCCGGCGTGGCAGGCTGCGTTGCTGGCGGCTGCGGAAACGCTCGTCGCGGCTGCGTCCCAAAGGTTTCATCTCCAGCGGGTCGCCCCGCTCGGCATCCTCGGTGATGATACCGAGGCCGAGATCGTCGAACCCGATCAGATGCAGGACCCAGCCCTTGCGCCGCCAGGTGATCCGGGCGGCTGCCGGTGTCGCCCGGGGCGGAAGACAGGTTTCATCCGGCTGTCCCAGGCTGGCGATCAGACGGTCCTGAATGTCGCCGGCACTGCGCCGGGTTGCGGCCGCGTGCCGCCGTTCGAGAAGGATCTGCTGCAGGGTCTCCGCCCGCCCGAATTGCAGGTATATGCGGAACAGGGATCCGAATGCGTCAGCCTGCGGGACCACCAGCCGGCCTTTCAGACGGCCGAAATCGACACCGGGATCCAGCTCTTCCGTCTCTGGCAGGGCATCCGACGCCGCGCGGAGAGTCATGCCGAAATGGAGGCCAGAGAGGGGGGCGGCAGTTCCGCACCGGCGACCGTCGCGGCCATGGCCCGAATAGGGCCGACCAGTACGAATATGAGAAAAAGCAGTGCCGCGCCGCGGCGCATGGTCACCTGAGACCGGCGCGCATCAGGCTGCGCTTGACCCCCTTGAACCGGCCGATAGCGGCCAGGCCGGCCTGTCGGATAAGTCTTTGCGGCGCGGCCGGCCGTGTGGCGACGCCGGCAAGCGCACCGATCGCGGACAAACGCCCGGCAACGTCCGGCTGGCGGCGGGGGGCGTAGGCGCCGAGAACCTGCTGGCTGCCGATATCCTCGCCATTTGCGGCGGCAGCGGTGAGCAGGGCTTTCAGGGTCATGATGTCCCGCACCGACATGTTCCAGCCCTGGGCGGCGATGGGCGGTGCGATATGGGCGCTTTCGCCGATGACCACGACACGGTTCCGCGCCGGTTGCGGCGTGAAGCCGAGGGACAGCGGAAAGACCGCTTTCTCGCCGGCGAAGGCGATGTGGCCGAACCCGTCCTGGCGGCGCGTCAGCTTGCGCTCGATGATCTCGTCCGGATGTGCGGCGAGGGCGGCAATCTCGTCCGGGGCGGCGATGGTGATCAGCGAGGCGTCATGGTCACCGACGGGGATCAGGGTGAGGGTGCCGGTATCGTCATAGCGCTCGATGCAGAGCCGGCCGTGCGGCTGCTCGAGCCGGACCGGCACGCAAAGGGCGCTGCGCCCAAGCGGTTTCTTGCGCATCCGGATGCCGGCGGCCTCGCGCGCCAGGGAATGCAGGCCGTCAGCGGCAACAACCAGCCGCGCCCGGATAGTCCTGCCGTCGTCCGTTTCGATGCTGACATGGTCTTCTGCGGGCCGGATGCGCGTGACCGTGGCCTTGTGCATCTGAATCTCGGGCATGACAGCCATCAGATCCCGGATGAACAGGTTCTGGGCCAGAAAGTCCTCGCCGGCATCCGTCGCCGTGAATACTTCCGACACAATGCCAAAGGGACCTGTCGTTTCGATGCGCAGGTCCAGCAACGGGGTCGCCTTTTCGCGCACATCGATACCCAATTGGTCCAGGGAATCGACGCTTGACGGCATCAGCGCCGTGGTGCGTGGATCTCCCGCACGGTCCGCTTCCGGGCCAATCATCAGCACATTCGATCCACACCCAAGAAGAGCAAATGCCGCGAGACGGGCGGTCGGGCCGTTCCCGATAACGGCTATGTCGACAAGCATGGCAGTTCCTTTCTGACACCGGGCAGTCTCGGCCTATCAACAGTAATTCGCAAGCGTTCGCCGCTTGGGTTTCGTGTTCTCCTAATGGTTGATTCTTCACGGAGAACAGTAAAGGAGACGTATGTTCCCTCGGCTCGAAAGTGGCTCTCAGAGCCACTTTCGCAACCAAATGCAACAAGCCGCACCGTGATCAAAATTCACCTAAGACAACTAAGTAGAAATTGAATGTTTCGACGCAACATTGTATGATCAAATATCTGAACGCCATTTGCCCAGATCAAGAGAGGCAGCGACGCAAAGCCCAGGCAGCGCGATACGTATTTGGGCGGCGCCGAATCAGGTGCAGCAGAATGCTTTCGGAAGTCGCGGTGAAACCTTAGAAAGGAGTTTCTTTTCTTTGGAATCACGGAGACGCAGACACTTTCGATTCAGGGACATTAAAGCGGCTTGGGGGTGAAGACATGAAGAACGCAGCCAATCGTCTGATCGACGATATGCATGATGACTCGGCAGTGGCAACGGATAGAATAGAAGCAGATCGCGGCAAGACCACTTCGAATAATCCGGTTGACGTGTTTGTTGGTGCACGCCTGCGCCGCCGCCGAAAAGAAATGGGCATGACCCAGCGCATCGTTGCGCAGAAGATCGGCGTCACCTCACAGCAGTACATGAAATATGAGCGCGGGGACAACCGGATCAGCGCCTCACGCCTGTTTGATGTCGCCTCCGTCCTGAACACGCCGGTCTCGTTTTTCTTCGACGAGATGGATGAGCAGACGATCGCCCAGTCGCCGGCCCGGCTGATGGGCGCGGAAGGCATGGCACCGCCGATGGCCAGTACACATGATGTCGAGATGGACTCGCCCCTGGCACGCCGTCAGGCGAATGAACTGGTTCGTCTCTGGTGCGATTTGCCCGAACATGCCCGGACCCGGATCGTCGACTTGGTGCGGACAATGTCCGAACTTTCAGGCACTTCTCAGGACGAGTAGTCTGTCCGTCCTGGGGCTTTGTATTCGCTCTTGCCCTGTTGGGCTGTTGGAGCATGCAGGCGGCTGAGGAGTTCCGGATCGGCTGCCTGCATGCTCAAAGAACGAGCATTTTGATTTTATCGACTAATTCTTCCTCGTTGACGGGTTTCTGGAAAGCGGCGTCCGCTCCGAAGCGCCTGGCATTCAATAAATAGGCATCGTCCTTTTTACGGCCGCCGCCAGAAATTGCGATAATCGGGATGGACTTGGAGAGCGCGCGAATGCGCTGGATAAGGTCTAGCCCTTCAACCTCCGGCATAACGATGTCGGTGACCACGACATCGACTTCCCGAAGGTTCTCGACAGTCGCCAAGTTGAGCCCGTTGTCGGCCGTACGAACATTCATGCCATGCATCTCGAATGCCAGACAGAACGCATGCTGAACGAACTTATCATCCTCGACCAGAAGAACGTTGATTTTCGACATGGTTCTCCGGATTCCTCGTCAGGTTAAATGCGGAAAGCGCAGAGTGAATTTCGAGCCCAGGCCCAATTCGCTTTCCACAGAGATGTCGCCGCCGACGCGATCAACCAGAGACCGGATGATATACAGCCCGAGGCCGGTCCCGGCGCCAGGTTGCTTGGTCGTGAAAAACGGCTCCGTAATATGCTCGAGAACGTCCGCTGTCATGCCATGACCTGTGTCGGAAACTGTGAGTGTGATGCGGTCGGGATCCGCATCAAGTTCGATAGAAATCTGTCCCGCATGCCCTTCCAGACTGTCCACCGCATTTGACAGCAAAACCAGCAAAATATCAGTAATTTCGGGCAAATTCAGAGCGGTTTTTGCGGTTTCGCAATTTACTTTGATATCCAGGTCGGCCGACGGCGGGACGGACAGAGAGACGACATTCATGTTGCTGTTAAGAATTTTGGCGATATCTGTTTGATCAATTGATTCAACATGTTCACGGCTGAAACTGTCGACGTTACGGAACAGTTCTGCCGCTTGTTCGGCCACGGCAATGACTCTTGTCAGATTGGACCGAACCGGATGATCGTCGTCGAGTTGTTTCAGGCTAATTCTGGAAAGGGTCAGGATTGGTTGAAGCATGTTGTTGCCGGAATGTGCGAGCCCGCCGGCAAGCGTGTTCATGGCACGTTGGCGTTTGACAAGTTCAAGTTCGCGGTCTTTTTCCTGCATCTCCCGTGCCGTGCTGCGAACCTCCAATATCTTCATGTAGACTTCAGCGACCAGCCACAGAGTACCGGAGATGAATGCCGCGATAGCGACAAGGATGAGTTCGTCCAGTTCCCAGTTTTCATGGGTGCGGGTGAATTCAAAGACAGCCTCATAGGCTTCGACCGAAATGAGGAACGCCGCCAAACCAAATGAAAAACCGACAAAGACAAATGCCCGGAAAAAAATACTGTGTCTCATCGCACCATCCGCTGCTCGCATATTATAGTATGAAAACCTGAAGAGCATGAACAGTCGGTTAGGGATGACTTTCACGTTGAATGTAGTTTGTCAGTCTGCCGGGAGTGGAATAACGGACCACGTGATCCATGGCAGCGACCTAGTTTCGAAGATATTTGACGCGGTCCTGTGTCCTGCTGAGCAAGATCTTCTGATCAACGGTTCGGAGCATTCCGTTCCGGACCACTCCATGACCATCGACCAGAAGATCGCGGGCTTTGAACGGACCGCACAGGATCAGTGACGCGACCGGATCCCAGGCGCCGGCGGCTTCCAGTCCGGAGATGTCCCAGATCGCGACATCCGCGCGTTTCCCGACTTCCAGCGATCCGAGTTCTGTTAGCCGGCCGAGCACCGCGGCCCCGCCCCGGGTGGCAATTTCCAGAGCTTCGCGCGCACCCATTGCATCTGCGCCATTCCGGACCCGCTGCAGCAGCATCGCCTGGCGCGCTTCGGAAAGCAGGTGCCCGCTGTCGTTGCTTGCGGAACCGTCGACCCCGAGTGCGACCGGAACACCGCGATCCCGCATCTGCCGGACCGGGGCGATCCCGGACCCGAGCCGGCAGTTGGAGCAGGGACAATGGGCGACGCCGGTTTTGGTGTGAGCGAACAGATCGATCTCCGTGCTGTCCAGTTTCACGCAGTGGGCATGCCAGACATCATCACCAACCCATCCCAGATCGGCGGCATACTGGCCAGGACGGCAGCCGAATTTCTCCAGTGAATAGGCGATGTCCTCGTCATTTTCTGCAAGGTGCGTATGCAGCATCACGCCCTTGTCCCGGGCCAGAAAGGCTGCATCCCGCATCAGCTCCCGGCTGACTGAGAACGGAGAGCAGGGCGCGATCCCGATGCGCACCATGGCGCCTGCCGCCGGGTCATGGAAGGCATCCACGACCCGGATGCAGTCTTCCAGAATGGCGTCTTCCTGTTCGACCAGGCTGTCCGGCGGCAGGCCGCCACTGCTCTCGCCGACACTCATGGCGCCGCGGGTGGCATGAAAGCGAATGCCCAGGCTCCCGGCAGCCTCGATGGTGTCTTCAAGGCGGCACCCATTCGGGTAAAGATAGAGATGATCCGAACTCATGCTGCAGCCCGAAAGCGCCAGCTCGGCAAGACCAAGTTGAGCCGAGACGAACATGTCCTCCGGCGTATAGCGAGCCCAGATCGGGTAGAGCGCTTTCAGCCAGTCGAACAGCAAAGCGTTCTGGCCTGGGCCGACGGCACGGGTGAGAGTCTGAAAAAGATGATGATGTGTGTTGACAAGTCCCGGCGTGACAACGCAACCGCGCGCATCCACCACTTCGTCGGCGGGCTCACTGATATCACCGATGGACCGGATGACTCCGCCTTCGATCAGCAGACTTGCGCCTTTCAGCTCCCGCCGCCCGTCATCCATGGTGACAAGCACATCGGCGTTCTTGATCAGAAGAGTCGGGACGCCGCCGTCATTCATCGGATCAGTCCAGAACGATCGTGTAGGGCGCGGCCAGGTGATGCTCTTCCAGATTGTCCCCGGGGCCGACCCGGTCCACGATCAGGAAATTGGCCGGCCCTGTCACCGGCGCCAGGACCCCGTGCCAACAATTCATCCTGTACTGGATGCCCTGGTGTCCGTTTGTCAGGAACGCACGCGGCGTGCCGGGCGCGCCGTCCCGGTCTTCGGCGACGATGACCAGGAACCGGTCGCCCGCCATGGGGACGAAGGCCTGGCTGCCAAAGGGGTGCCGTTCCATCATGGTGAGCGACAGCGGCAGGGTGACGGCCTCGCTGCGGCCGACGCTCAGACTGACAGTGCCGTCCGTATCGGTTTCTGGTCTGGCGAGATCGTGGTAGCGGCCGCAGAGCCCGGCATTGATCATGAAGCTGGGACTGCCCGCCGCCTCGATCACGGTGCCGAACGGCGCGAAATCCTCCGCCGTCAGAGGCTCCGCCCGGATGGTCCGGCTCATCGCCCGAACCCGCCGACACCGGTCAGTTTCGGATGCCGGTGCATGTCCTTGTAGAGCAGATAGCGGAACGGCTCCGGCCCGGCCGCGTAGCAGGCCTGCGGGCAGAAGGCGCGCAGCCACATGTAATCGCCCGCCTCGACCTCCACCCAATCCTGGTTCAGCTTGTAGACGCCCTTGCCCTGCAGCACGTAGAGGCCGTGCTCCATGACGTGGGTTTCCTCGAACGGAATGGTGCCGCCCGGCTGGAAAGTGACGACGGTGATATGCATGTCGTGCCGCAGGTCTTCCGGATCGACGAACCGGCTCGTCGCCCAGCGTCCTTCCGTATCCGGCATGGCATTGGGGGTGACGTCGCGATCATTCGCGAACAGCGGCTCGGGCGTGTCGATGCCGTCCACCGCCTCGTATATCTTGCGGATCCAGTGAAACTTCGCCGTTTCGCTGCCATTGTTCCGCAGTGTCCAGCCCGATGACGGCGGCAGGAAGCCGAAACCGCCCGGCTCCAGAACATGCTCAGCCCCGCCGATCGTTACGGTAACCGATCCGGAAACAACGAACAGCGCGCCTTCGGCACCCGCTTCCGGCTCCGGCCTGTCCGACCCGCCGCCGGGAGCGACTTCCATCACATAATGGGAGAAGGTTTCGCTGAAGCCGGAGAGCGGCCGGGCGATGATCCAGCCGCGCGCCTTTTCCCAGAAGGGGAACCGGCTGGCGACGATATCGGTCATCACGCCTTTCGGGATCACCGCATAGGCATCTGTGAAGACCGCCCGGCCCGTCATCAACTCGCGCTGGCCCGGCAGGCCGCCCTCGATGGCGAAGTATGATCCGCCGTCCTTTTTCCCGGTGCTCATGGCAGCAGATCCTTCAGTCTGAGTTCGGTGATGCGTTCGACCTGGCGGCAGGCCTCGGCCATTTCCGTCTCCCGGTCATTGCCGATGCGGCGCTGGAAAGCGGCGAGGATACCGGACTTGTCATGATCGCGAACGGCAATGATGAACGGGAAGCCGTGCTTCGATACATACTGCCCGTTCAGATCCTCGAAGCTGGACCGTTCCGCGTCGGTCAGGGCATCAAGCCCGGCGCTGGCCTGCTCCGCGGTGGAATTGTCCGTGAGACGTTTCGCCTGCGCCAGCTTGCCGGCAAGATCCGGGTGGGCATTCAGAACCCCAAGCCGCTCCGCCTCGCTGGCCGAGCGGAAAATCCGGGTAAGGACGCTGTGCAGGCCGGTCGCCGTATCGTGCGCCGGTCCGCGTTCGAGATTGAAAGCCTGCTCGGCGATCCAGGGTGAGTTCTCGAAGATGCCGCCGAAGCATGCCACGAACCGCTCGCGGGTCATGACACCGGGCCGCTCCCAGCGTTTGTGCGGGAAATGGGCTTTCCAGTGCTCGGCGATCTCGATCCGGCGGGCGAACCAGACATCGCTATGGGACTGTGCGTATTCGATGAAGCGCTTTAATCCTGCCGCCCGCCCCGGCCGCCCGGTAAGACGGCAATGCAGGCCGACGGACATCATGGCCGGGCGCCCGGCCGCGCCTTCCGCGTAGAGACCGTCGAAACTGTCTTTCAGATACTGGAAGAACTGCTCGCCGGTATTGAAGCCCTGCGGCGTCGCGAACCGCATGTCGTTGGCGTCGAGCGTGTAGGGGATGATCAGCTGGTCGTGCTCGGCCGCTTCCATCCAGTAGGGCAGGTCGTCGGCATAACTGTCGGAGATATAGTCGAAATCGCCCCGCGCCGCGACCAGCCCGACCGTGTTCATGGAGCAGCGGCCGGTATACCAGCCGCGCGGTGCGGCGCCGGTGACTTCGGCATGCAGACGGATCGCTTCCACGATCTGGGCCAGCTCTTCCGCCTCGCTCATATCCTTGTGCTCGATCCATTTGAGCCCGTGCGAGGCAATCTCCCAGCCGGCCTGCTGCATCGCCTTCACCTGCGACGGACTGCGGGCAAGCGCCGTGGCAACGCCATAGACGGTGAGCGGAATGCCGGCGTCGGTGAACAGCCGGTGCAGCCGCCAGAACCCGGCCCGGGCGCCATATTCATAAATCGATTCCATGTTCCAGTGCCGCTGGCCCGGCCAGGCGGCGGCGCCGACGATCTCCGACAGAAAGGCTTCGGAGGCGTCGTCCCCGTGCAGCAGGTTGTTCTCGCCGCCTTCCTCGTAATTCAGGACGAACTGCACCGCGATCTTCGCACCGCCCGGCCAGGCGGCGTTCGGGACGGTCTGGCCGTAGCCTTCCAGGTCGCGCGGATAGGTCCCCATATCTCTTCCTCTCATGCCTGCGGGCGTCATGGTTTCAGAGAACCGGCCGGCGGACATTCAACAAAATTTTGAAAGACTCTTATGACAAGCCCCCTTTCATATACAATTTCCTGAGACTCTAATTCAGTCAAACAATGCGACCGGACAACGGACGCAGCCGGGCAACCTGAAAGAGCGGGGCCCGGCGAACAGGGGCAGATTTGTTATGGCGTCAGGACGATTGACGACTCACGTGCTTGATCAGGCGGCAGGGAAACCGGCGGCGGAGCTGAAGATCGAGCTTTTCCGGCTGACCGGCGGCACGTCGCAGCTCATCTCCAGCGCGGTGACCAATCTTGACGGACGCACGGACGGTCCGATGGCGCATGGCGAGAGCTTCACGCCCGGCACCTACGAACTGCTGTTTCATGCGGGCGACTATCTGAAAGCGGCGGGCCATGTCAGTGACGGCATCCTGTTCCTCGACACCATCCCGCTGCGCTTCGGTATTGCCGATGCGGACCAGCATTTCCACGTGCCGCTGCTGCTTTCCCCTTACGGCTACACGACCTACAGGGGGAGCTGACTTGTGACGATGGCGCGGGGCGAAATCCGGTTTCTGCTGAACGACCGAGAGATCTGTCTCGGGGCGGTCGGGGCCGGTGACACCCTGCTGGACCATCTGCGTCTCGATCAACGCCTGCGCGGGACCAAGGAAGGCTGCGCCGAGGGCGATTGCGGCGCCTGCACCGTGCTGGTCGGCCGGCTTTCCGGCGGCACGATCCGGTACGAGACGGTCAATGCCTGCATCCGGCTGCTTGCATCCGTCGATCTCTGTCATGTGGTGACGGTGGAATATCTGCGCGGCCCTGAAGGCGGGCTGCATGCAGTGCAGCAGGCCATGGTCGATCATCACGGCAGCCAGTGCGGTTTTTGCACGCCGGGTGTGGTGATGTCGCTCTACGCGCTCTGGATGGAAAGCGGCTGCATCTCCGTGGAGGCGGTGGAAACGGCACTTCAGGGCAATCTCTGCCGCTGCACAGGCTACGAGCCGATCGTCCGGGCGGCGCTCGCAGCCGGAAAGACCGCACCCGACGGGGATTTTCTCATCGCCGAGCGGGCGCAGGTGCTCAACCGGTTAGGGGCAATGAATGACGGCGCGCGGGTCATGGTGTCGCGGGAGGGAAGTAGGGCCATCCTGCCCGCGAGCACGGACGATCTGGCAGTCATTCTTGGCGAGTATAAAGACGCGACCATCATCGCCGGGTCCACCGATGTCGGGCTCTGGGTGACCAAGCATATGCGGAATATCTCTCCCGCAATCTTCATTGCCCATCTGGATGAGCTGAAGCGGATCGCGGTGGAAGAGGGCGTCGTGACACTGGGTGCCGGTGTCAGTTACTCCGACGCGGCACCGGTCATCGCCGAGCATTTACCGCACCTGCCGGAATTCTGGAACCGGATCGGCGGCTGGCAGGTGCGCAATATGGGGACGGTCGGCGGCAATATCGCCAACGGCTCCCCCATTGGCGACACGCCGCCGGTGCTGATCGCGCTCGGCGCCGAATTGACATTGCGCCGGGCAGAGGGGCGGCGACGGATCCCGCTGGAAGAGTTTTTCATCGATTACGGCAAGCAGGACCGGGCGCCGGACGAGTTTGTCGAGGCGGTGCACATTCCGCTGTCTGCTGCCGGATCGCTGAATGCCGCCTACAAGATTTCCAAGCGCCGGGATGAGGATATCTCGGCGGTTTGCGGGGCGTTTTCCGTCACTGTGGAAGAAGGTCTGGTGACGCGCGCCCGGCTGGCCTTCGGCGGCATGGCCGCAACACCGAAGCGGGCGGCGGGCGCCGAGGCGGCGTTGACCGGCCAGCCCTGGAGCGAAGCAAGTGTCCGGGCGGCGATGGCGGCTTTGGGTGATGACTTCTCGCCACTGTCCGACTGGCGCGCGTCTGCAGACTATCGCAGCCGGGTGGCGGCGAACCTGCTGCTGCGTTTTTACCTCGAGACGACCGGCAGCCAGCCGGCACGGCTGAGCGCGTGATGGATGGCGGACGGCACGGCGCGGGCACGAACGTGCGGGGCGGCGTCCACAGCCCCGAGCGACATGACTCCGCGCACAAGCATGTCACCGGCGCGGCGGATTATATCGACGACATGGTGGAGCCTGTCGGCACCCTGCACGCATATCTGGGCCTCTCGGAAGCCGCCCATGCGGAGATCGTGTCGATCGACCTGTCTGCCGTGCGGTCGGCGCCGGGCGTTGTGGATGTGCTGACGGCGGCGGATATCCCGGCCGTGAACGATGTCAGCCCGGTCCATGCCCATGACGACCCGGTCTTCGCCAAAGACAAGGTGATGTTCTGGGGACAGCCGGTCTTTGCCGTAATCGCGGAGAGCCGGGATGCGGCCCGGCGCGCGGCAGCGCTGGCCCGGATCGAGTATCGCCCGCTGGATGCTGCCATCGATATCGACGCTGCCTTGGCTGCGGGCTCCGAGCTCGTCACCAAACCGCTGAAGCTGGAACGCGGCTCCGTCGATAAGGCGCTGGCCGATGCGCCGCACCGGATTACCGGCAGCATGGAAATCGGCGGCCAGGATCATTTCTATCTGGAAGGCCATATCGCCTTCGCCATCCCGGGCGAAGACGAGACCGTTACCATCCATTCCTCGACCCAGCATCCCAGTGAGGGGCAAAGCCTCGTCTCCCAGGTGTTGGGTGTGGCAGCGAACGCGGTCTCGGTGCAGGTCCGGCGGATGGGCGGCGGGTTCGGCGGCAAGGAATCCCAGCCGGCTCTGTTTGCAGCCGTTGCCGCTCTGGCTGCGAAACGTCTGAACCGTTCGGTGAAGATCCGTCCGGACCGGGACGACGACATGATTGCCACCGGCAAGCGGCATGATTTCAAGGTCGCCTACGATGTCGGTTTCGATGATGAGGGCCGGATTCTCGGCGTCGAGGGCACCTATGCCGCCCGTTGCGGCTTTTCGGCGGATCTCTCCGGCCCGGTGACCGACCGGGCGCTGTTTCATGCCGACAATGCCTATTACTTCCCGCATGTCCGGCTGAAATCCCTGCCGCTCCGGACCAACACGGTTTCCAACACGGCCTTTCGCGGCTTCGGCGGGCCGCAGGGCGTGCTCGGCGCGGAACGGATCGTCGAGGAGATTGCCTACGCGCTCGGCAAGGACCCGCTGGAAATCCGCAAGGCGAATTTCTACGGCCCGCTCGGCTGGGACGTGACGCCCTATCACCAGACGGTGACGGACTCGATCCTCGACCGGCTGGTGGGCGAGCTGGAGGCGAGTTCCGACTATCAGGCCCGGCGCCAGGCCATTCTCGATTTCAACCGGCAGGGCGGGGTGATCCGCAAGGGCATCGCCCTGACGCCGGTCAAGTTCGGCATCTCCTTCACCGCGACCTGGTTCAATCAGGCGGGAGCCCTGCTGCATGTCTACAAAGACGGCTCGATCCACCTGAACCATGGCGGCACGGAGATGGGGCAGGGGCTTTTCACAAAGGTTGCGCAAGTGGTCGCCGACTGTTTCCAGGTGGATCTCGACCGAATCCGGGTCAGCGCGACATCGACCGAAAAAGTGCCGAATACCTCCGCGACGGCGGCCTCTTCCGGCTCCGATCTGAACGGCATGGCGGCGCAGGATGCGGCGGAGCAGATCAAGCAGCGGCTGGTCGATTTTGCTTCCAAGAAATGGTCGGTTGCGCCGGAGGCGGTGGCGTTTGGCCCGGGCGGCGTGCGCGTTGGTTCCGAAACCATACTGTTTGATGCTCTGATCGCCGATGCCTACATGGCGCGGGTGCATCTGTCCGCCGCCGGTTTTTACAAGACCCCCGACATCCAT
This sequence comes from Nisaea sp., assembly GCF_040217065.1. Classification (GTDB taxonomy): domain Bacteria; phylum Pseudomonadota; class Alphaproteobacteria; order Thalassobaculales; family Thalassobaculaceae; genus Nisaea. Next base: position 218,607 of record NZ_JAVJNX010000011.1, on the reverse strand, counting down.
TGGGACCGGGAGGCAGGCAAGGGCCGGCCTTTCTATTACTTCGCCTATGGCGCGGCGGTCTCCGAGGTTTCCATCGATACGCTGACCGGTGAATACCGGGTCGAGCGCACTGACATCCTGCATGACGTCGGAAAATCCCTGAACCCGGCCATCGACAAGGGGCAGGTCGAGGGCGGGTTCGTGCAGGGCGTCGGCTGGCTGACGACCGAGGAACTCTGGTGGGACGACAAGGGCCGGCTGCGGACCCATGCGCCCTCGACCTACAAGATCCCGCTCGCCTCCGACCGGCCCCGGATCTTCAATGTCGCGCTGGCCGAATGGTCTGAGAACAGGGAACGTACCATCCGCCGCTCCAAGGCGGTGGGCGAGCCGCCGCTGATGCTCGGCATCTCCGTGCTGGAGGCAATTTCCATGGCGGTGGCGAGCGTTGCCGATTACCGGGAATGCCCGCGCCTCGACACACCGGCGACACCGGAGCGGGTGCTGCTGGCGGTGGAGCGTCTGCGGGCACATGGGGAGCCGGGGCATGAATAATCCGATTTCTTTCTTCACGAGCACGCCGGCCGCGATCCGGCTGGAACTGGTCATGGTGAGGGGCTCCGCTCCGCGCGAGGAGGGCACGGTGATGTATGTCTCCGCCGAGCGGATCGAGGGCAGTATCGGCGGCGGTCGGCTTGAATTCATCGCCATCGAGGCGGCGCGGGACATGCTCAAGGCGGGATCATTCGAGCGGCGGCTTGAAGTTCCGCTCGGCCCGGAGATCGGGCAATGCTGCGGCGGCTATGTCGCCATCGCCATGGACTTTCTGGATGCAATCGAATTGCGAGCGGAAGAGGCCCGCAGGGAAACCGAACGTAGCACGCAGCCCGCGGTCTATATTTTCGGCTCCGGCCATGTCGGCCGTGCGCTGGCGGACAGTTTCGCGCTGCTGCCCGTGCAGGTGACGCTGGTGGATGAGCGGGAGGACGAGCTGGCGCTGTGCCGGGCCCCCGTCCGGCACTGCCTGACGCCGCTGCCGGAAGCCGAAGTGCGGGCGGCGCCTGCGGGCAGTGCCTTTATAATCCTGACCCATGATCACGCGCTGGATTTCATCATCACGGCGGAAGCCCTGATGCGCAGCGACGCGGCCTATGTCGGCATGATCGGATCAAACACGAAGCGGGCTTCATTCGAGCGCTGGTGCCGCAAGAGCAGCGCGCCGGTGGGCCGGACGGAGCGGCTGGTCTGCCCGATCGGGGCGCAGGGCAGCGGGGACAAGCGGCCGGAGGTGATTGCCGCCTTCGTCGCCGCCGAGGTGATCGCGCGATTGACGCCGGCGTGTGGTCCGGTTGACCCTCAACTGGAGCTGCTGGGGAGCGGGGGGCAATTTCATGAGTGACGGGGCGACGAGCCGGCTTGGCCTGAAAGGCATCACCAAGGCCTTTCCGGGCGTGCTTGCCAATGACGATGTCAGCTTTTCCGTGGCACCGGGCGAGATCCATGCGCTGCTCGGAGAGAATGGCGCGGGCAAGTCCACGCTGGTGAAGATGATCTACGGCATCATGCAGCCCGATGCCGGGGAGATCCGATTCGACGGCGAGCTGGTCCATGTCGCCAGTCCGAAAGCCGCCCGGGCCATGGGCGTGGGCATGGTGTTCCAGCATTTTTCCCTGTTCGAGCCGATGACCGTGCTGGAGAATATCGCCCTCGGTCTGGACGAGGCGATCTCCTATGCCGATCTCGAAGCCCGCATCCGGCAGGTGCTCGCCACCTATCACCTCGCGCTCGATCCGCACCGCATCGTCGCCACGCTCAGCGTCGGCGAGCGCCAGCGCATCGAGATCGTCCGCGCCCTGTTGCTGGAGCCCCGGCTGCTGATCATGGACGAGCCGACCTCGGTGCTGACACCGCAGGAAGTGGCCCAGCTGTTCGACACTCTCAGGGCATTGGCGGCGCGCGGCTGCTCCATCCTCTATATCAGCCACAAGCTGCACGAGATCGTGGAGCTTTGCGACAAGGCCACGATCCTGCGCGGCGGCCGGGTCGTCGCGGAATGTGATCCACGGGCCGAATCCTCCCGCAGCATGGCCGAAATGATGATCGGCGGCTCCCTGAAGGAAATAGAGAAATCGGCTGACCGGCAGTTTGGTGCGGAGCGCTTCATTGTCGACAGCCTGTCCCTGGAGGCGGATGACGCCTTCGGCACTTCCCTGAAGGATATCGGTTTTTCCGTGCGGGCAGGCGAGATCTTCGGCGTTGCCGGTGTCGCCGGCAACGGACAGAACGAGCTGATGCTGGCCCTCAGCGGCGAGCGTCCGGTGGAAAACGCCGATGCCATCGGCATCGACGGCAATCCCGTCGGCACGCTGGATGCGGAAAAGCGCCGCCGGTTCGGGCTCTGCGCCGTGCCGGAGGAACGCAACGGCCATGGCGCCGTACCCGTCTTCTCGCTGTCAGACAATGCGATCCTGACGGCCCGGACCCGGAAGAACATGGTGCGCATGGGCGTCATCGATGCGGGCCTCGCGGAAAATTACACCAACGAAGTGATCGACGGATTTGACGTCAAGACAACTGGTGCGCAGGCGGCGGCAAGCTCTCTCTCCGGCGGGAATCTGCAGAAATTCATCATGGGTCGGGAGATCATGCAGGCACCGGACGTGCTGGTGGTCTCGCAACCGACCTGGGGTGTCGATGCGGGCGCGGCGGCGGCGATCCATCAGGAAATCGTCGATCTGGCCGCACGCGGTTCGGCCATCGTCGTCATCAGCCAGGATCTGGACGAGCTGATGGCGATTTCCGACACCATGGCGGTGATGAACGAGGGGCGGCTTTCGCGCACGCTCGCGGTCGGGGAGGCCTCGGTCGAGGAGATCGGCCTCTTGATGGGTGGGGTGCATGGCGACCCGGAAGCAACGGCGGATTATACGGGAGCGTCCCATGCGGCTTGAGCTGGTCAAACGGAAACAGCCAAGCCGCGCCATGCTCTATCTGACACCGGTCTTCTCGGTGCTGTTGACCATGGTCTTTGGCGCGACGATCTTCTCGCTGCTGGGCTATGACGGGCCGGGTGCGGTCTGGAACATCTTCTTCGTGCCGGCGCTCGATCCTAATAAATGGCAGGATCTCGGCATCAAGGCGGCGCCACTGATCCTGATCGCCATCGGCCTCTCGGTCTGCTTCCGGGCCAATGTCTGGAATATCGGGGCGGAGGGCCAGTATGTCATCGGCGGGCTTGCCGGCACCGGCGTGGCGCTTGCCACCTGGCAGATGGAAGGCTGGTGGATATTGCCGCTGATGTGTCTCGCCGGTGTGGCAGGGGGCATGCTCTATGCGGCGATCCCGGCATTCCTCAAGACGAAGCTTAACGTCAACGAGATCCTGACCAGCCTGATGCTGACCTATGTCTCGGTCCAGTTGCTCTATTACCTGATGCGCGGCCCCTGGAAGGACCCGGAAGGCTTCAACTTCCCGCAGAGCCGGATGTTCACAGACAGCCAGATGCTGCCGGAGATCGGCAATAGCTTCGTGCATTACGGCGTGCCGATCGCCTTTCTGGTCGCGCTGCTGGCCTGGTTCATCCTGTCCAAGACCGTGTTCGGGTTCGAGATCCGGGTGGTCGGCGCGGCCCCGAATGCAGCACGCTATGGCGGCTTCAGCCGGCCCCGGACGATCTGGGCATCGCTGCTTACGGCGGGGGGGCTCGCGGGATTCGCGGGTATTCTGGAAGCGGCGGGGCCTTACGGGCAGATGGTGCCGCAATTCCCGACCGGCTACGGCTTCACCGCGATCATCGTCGCCTTTCTCGGCCGGCTGCACCCGGTCGGCATCATGCTGGCCGCCATCATTCTCGCCATCTCCTATGTCGGCGGAGAGATCGCGCAATCCTCCATCGGCCTGCCGAACGCGGCCAGCGGTCTGTTCCAGGCGATGATGCTGTTCTTCCTGCTGGCGACCGACATTCTTGTGAATTATCGCATCCGCTTCAGCGGTGTGCGGAGCGGGGGCGCGGCATGAACGAAGCCATCCTGATAGCGATCCTCGTCACCGTCGTCGGTGCGGCAACGCCGATCCTGCTGGCCGGGCTCGGCGAGCTGGTTGTGGAGAAGGCGGGCGTGCTCAATCTCGGGGTCGAGGGCATGATGCTGGTCGGCGCGGTCACCGGTTTCGCCGTCACCACCATAACCGGCGCCACCTTCCTCGGCATCGTCGCGGCGGGACTGGCGGGCGCTGCCGCCTCGATGATCTTCGGATTTCTCACCCTGACACTGACCGCCAATCAGGTCGCAACCGGTCTCGCGCTCACCATTTTCGGCGTCGGCCTGTCCTCGCTGATCGGCGCCGGGTTCGTCGGCCAGACGGTAACCGTGCTCGGCCCGCTTTTCCCGCCAGCACTGGCCGAGCATGAGCATCTGCGCATCCTGTTCGGCTACGATCCGGTGGTCTATTTCTCCTTCGCCATGACCCTCGTCGTCGCCTGGTTCCTGCGCCGGACCCGGGCAGGCCTGATCCTGCGCGCGGTCGGCGAGAACGACGCCTCCGCCCATTCCATAGGCTATTCGGTGATCGGCGTGCGCTACATGGCGGTCGCCTTCGGCGGCGCCATGGCTGGCATCGGCGGCTGCTATTACTCGCTGTTCCTGACCCCGATGTGGGCGGAACGGCTGACAGCCGGGCGCGGCTGGATTGCGCTGGCGCTGGTGGTGTTTGCCGCCTGGCGTCCGATGCGGCTGCTGGCGGGCGCCTATCTCTTCGGTGTGGTGATGACGCTGGAGCTGCATGCCAAGGCGGCAGGCTTCGAATATGTCCCGCCGGAATTCCTGGCGGCGATGCCGTACCTCGCCACCATCGTCGTGCTGGCGCTGATCTCTCTGCGGAAATCCGTCGGCGCGCAGGCGCCAGCCTGTCTGGGGAAGCCGTTCAAGCCGTCGACCTAGTCGATCGGCTCAGGCCACGTCGGTCCGATACACCAAAAAGTCGGTGTTCCGTGCGAGACGGTCGTAGAGGCCTCGTGCGGTTTGGTTTTCTGATTGGGTGTGCCAGTAGATGTCTTTGACGCCACGCGCCCGGCAGGCATCGGCGACACCGTCGATGAGCTTTCGCCCAACACCGTGGCCGCGCGCGGCTTCCGCCGTGAACAGATCCTGCATGTAGCAAGTGTCCGCAATATGGATCAGGTTTCGGTGGAAGACGAAATGGGTCAGCCCCAGCAATTCGCCGCCGAGATCGGCGACCAGTCCGTATACCGGTTCCTCATCGGACATCAGGCGCGTCCAGGTGGTGGCGACAATCTCATCGTTGAGTGCTGTGTCACCTTCACGCCCGTAGAAGGCATTGTATTGCGCCCATAGATCTTCCCAATCCGCGTAATCGTCGTGAAGCAGGGGTCGGATGGAAGCTGGAGATGCGGGCATCGGCTGGCCTTTTGGTGATTGCGGACAGGATCGCAAGTGTCTGTCTGGGCTCAAGCTAACGGCCTAGACATGAGCACACGCAAGAGCATTGCCCTGAAAAGACCTGCCTCCTCCTTTCATAACGGTAAGTAGGAAAGCTATCCGTATTGATAAATATAACCGTTTGGATATATTTATGGGGCGGGGTGCATGAGTTGGTTGGTAGTGATCCTCAATGATCTGGTGGAGGCTGAAATTGTCGCGTTGCCCAATGACATTCAGGCTGACTTCTACCGTCTTGTCGAACTCATCCACGCCGTGGGTCTGGAAAATATCGGGCGCAAAAGAGCCAGGCATTTGCGCGGAAAATTTTGGGAGCTGCGGTTGAGCGGGCGCGACGGTATCGGCAGGGCACTTTACATGACTGCTTCCGGGCGCCGCGTTGTCATCTTGCATGCATTCGTCAAGAAGAGCCAAAAAACACCGGCGGCGGCTTTGGCGCTGGCGGAGAAACGATCGAAGGAGCTGGACTGATGAAATCCGCCCTGGCACTGCGTGATAAACAATTGGCTGCGAACTCGGAGCTCAGAGCGGAATATGACCGGCTCGGTCCGGTTTACGAGATGGTTCGGCAGCTGATTTCGGCTCGGAAAGCCGCTGGTCTCACCCAGGCGAGTCTGGCCAAGCGCATGGGAACGCAACAGTCCGTGATTGCCCGGATGGAGAATGGTGGCCGTTTGCCGAGCTTCGAGATGGTGGCGCGCTATGCAAGGGCGACAGGGCGTCAGATCGCTCTGGTTCCTGTCCGAAACTAGGGCTCTTATCCGGAAAGGTCGGTTCGGGGCAGCCCTCTCATCATCCCCTCGACCCGGGCCTTGCATTTCTTCGTCATGAAATCGACGAACAGCCGGATCTTCGGATCGAGCAAACGGCGGTGCGGGTAGAGGCAGGCGAGGGACGAGGGCGGTGGCGGGGTTTCTTCGAGGATGGGCACCAGCGCGCCGCTCCGGATATGGCTCGCGACTTCGAACCAGGGTTTGTTGACGATGCCGCGTCCGGCCAGGGCCCATTCGGTCAGCACATCGCCTTCGTCAGCGTCATAGGGGCCGCTCACGTTGAAGCGGGCCGGGCCATTCGGTGTCTCCAGCGTCCAGAAATATTCCTGCGTGCCGGGGAAGCGCAGCAGCAGGCAGCGGTGGTTCTGCTCGGTCAGCTCTTCCGGTGTCTGCGGTGTACCGAAATGGTCGAGATAGATAGGCGCAGCGCAGAGCACACGCGGGCAGTCCATGATCTTGCGGGCCTTCAGACTGGAATCCTCCGGCGTGCCGAGCACGATGGCGACATCGACCCGCTCATCGAAGATATCCACCTTGCGGTCGGACAGCCGGAGCTGGATGGCGAGATCCGGATAGAGATCGTTGAATTCCGGCACCAGCGGTGCCACCACCCGGCGGGCGAGGCCGAGGGGGGAGAGTACCCGGATCGCGCCGCGCGGATGCTGGGAATAGTTCGCGACGGCGGCTTCGGCCCGGTCCAATGCCTCGATGATTTCCTTCGCATGGTCGTAGTAGAGCCGCCCGGCCTCGGTCGGCGCGATCTTTCGCGTGGTCCGGTTGAACAGTCGGATGCCGAGCCGGTTTTCAAGATCCCGTATACGATTGCTGGCCACCGCCGGGGTCAACCGCAGGTCCCGTCCGCCAGCGGTAATGCTGCCGAGTTCCACGGTGCGGACGAAGACGCGGATGCTGTCCAGATAGGGCATGAGAGCCTCTTATTTTCAATAATTCCTATAAAGTAAACAGGAGATATAGAGGTTTTGAAAGGCTGGCGGATTTGTCAGAGTGGCAGTTCGTCGATCTCAAAGGGGGATGCCATGCTGGAATTGTTGCCGAACACGGCGATTGTCTGGGACTGGGCGGCTTTTGCCGCGCGCTGGCTGCATGTCATCACCGCCATCGCCTGGATCGGCTCGTCCTTCTATTTCATCGCCCTCGATCTCGGCCTGCGCAAGGTGCCGGACCTGCCGGACGGCGCCCATGGCGAGGAATGGCAGGTACATGGCGGCGGCTTCTATCACATCCAGAAATATCTGGTGGCGCCTGCTGCCCTGCCGGAACACCTGACCTGGTTCAAGTGGGAAAGCTATTGGACCTGGGTGTCCGGTTTCGCGCTGATGTGCATCGTTTACTACGGTGCGGCTGATCTCTATCTGATCGATCCAGCGGTCTGGGACGCGGAGCCCTGGATGGCGATCGCGGTCTCTGTCGCCTCGATGGCGCTGGGCTGGACGGTCTATACGCTTGTCTGCAGGTCCCCACTGGCGAAGAGCCCGACTTTGCTGATGGTGCTGCTCTATTGCGCTCTGGTGGCGCTGGCCTGGGGCTTCACGCAGATCTTCACGGGGCGTGCCGCCTTCCTGCATCTGGGGGCGATCACGGCGACCATCATGTCCGCCAATGTCTTCATGGTGATCATCCCGAACCAGAAGATCGTCGTCGCCGACCTCAAGGCGGGGAGGGTGCCGGATGCGAAATACGGCGCCATCGCCAAGCTGCGCTCGACACACAACAATTACCTGACCCTGCCGGTCCTGTTCCTGATGCTGTCGAACCATTATCCGCTGGCCTTCGCGACGGAGTACAATTGGGTGATCGCCAGTCTGGTGTTCCTGATGGGCGTCACCATCCGGCATTTCTTCAACTCCATGCATGCCCGCAAGGGCCAGCCCTGGTGGACCTGGGCCGTTACGGTGCTGCTGTTCCTCGCCATCGTCCTGCTCTCGACCGCGGGGCCGAGGCAGACGGACGAGGAGGCCGCCGAAGTGATGACGCCCGAGGCGACCCGGCTTGCCGCCTCGCCGCACTTCGAGCCGGTCTATGAGGCTGTTCTCGGCCGCTGCTCCATGTGCCATGCAAGCGAGCCCGCCTGGGACGGTATCGCCGTGGCGCCGAAAGGCGTGCTGCTGGAGACCGAAGCGCAGGTCGCCGCCCATGCCCGGGAGATCTATCTGCAGGCAGGCCGCAGCCATGCCATGCCGCCCGCCAATGTCTCCTACATGGAACCGTCGGAGCGGGCGCAGATCGTGCTCTGGTTCGAAGGCAACCGCGCGGTGGTGCAGTGATGCCCGACCGTATCCTGAGAGGCCGGATCCTGAGCTTCAGGAATGAGCCGGCCGGCTATGACGATACCGCATCCTTCCGTTATATCGAGGATGGCGGGATCCGCATCCGCGACGGCGAGATCGCCGAATGTGCGGACTTCACGGCATTGCAGACGGACGGGGCGGAGATTGTCGATCATCGTCCGCACCTGATTGTCCCCGGCTTCATCGATGCCCATGCCCACTATCCGCAGATGCAGGTGATCGCCTCCTGGGGCGCCAAACTGCTGGACTGGCTGGAAAAGTATACTTTTCCAGAAGAGACCAAATTCTCCGATCCGGAACATTGCCGGCGCATCGCCGGACGCTTCCTCGACACGCTGACGGCGCATGGTACGACCACGGCCGCGGTCTATTGCACCGTGCATTCACAATCGGCGGAGGCATTCTTCACGGCGGCGGAAGAGCGCAACATGGCGATGATCGCCGGCAAGGTGATGATGGACCGGCATGCGCCGGACGCACTCTGCGACACGCCGCAATCCTCTTACGACGATACCCGGGCGCTGATCGGCAAATGGCACGGCAAGGGCAGGGCGCAGTACGCTATCACGCCACGCTTCGCCATCACCTCCACACCGGAGCAGATGGAGATGGCGGAAGCATTGGTCCGCGAGAACCCGGACTGTTACCTGCAGACCCACCTCTCGGAGAACAAGGCCGAGATCGAGTTGACCCGGGAACTCTACCCGGACGCGCGGGACTATTTCGACGTCTATGAGAAGTACGGCCTGCTCGGCGAGCGCAGCCTGTTCGGCCACGCCATTCACCTGACCCACAGGGAGCGGGACCGGATGGCGGAGACCGGCTCGGTCGCTGTCTATTGCCCGACCTCGAACCTGTTTCTCGGCAGCGGTCTCTATGACGAGGTGGGGTTGAAGAAAGCGGGTGTGCGGCGGGCCATCGCCACGGATGTCGGCGGCGGCACGAACTATTCCATGCTGCGGACCCTAGACGAGGGCTACAAGGCGCTGCAACTGCGCGGGCAGAATATCGACCCGCTGCGCAGCTTCTACTGGGCCAGCCTCGGCAATGCCCGGGCGCTGCAACTGGAAGAGAGGATCGGCACGCTGGAGCCGGGCACTGACGCCGATATCACGGTCCTGAACAGCCGCGCGACGGATGTCATGGCCCTGCGGATGGAGACGGTGGAAAGCCTGCAGGAAGAGCTCTTTGTCCTGCAGACCCTCGGAGACGATCGTGCTGTCGCGGAGACCTATATCGCTGGCCGTCCGGCAAAACAGCAGCAGGGTCAGGCTTTCTCTGCGAGATAGGCCTTCAGGATATCCAGTTGCCGCATGCTGGTCAGATCCTTGCTGGTGTCGATTTTCCAGAACTGGGTGGCCCAGTTCTTCCCGGAATATTCCGCTATATGGATCGAATAGAGATTGATCCTGTCTTTGACCATGATCGGAATCCGGTGAATCAGCAGGACACAGCCGGGCGTTCGCGACCCTTTGGTATCTGGTGACCAGGTCATGCGTGGCGGCGGCGGCGAATAGTCCGAATCAATCAGTGCCGTCCCCGTGTGATCCGCCGTCACGATCTCCAGTTCCGTCCGCGACAGATACGCGTAGCGCCGTATACTGAATTGACCTTCAATCAGGCTGTCCAGAATCGGGCCGGTCTCCCGGCCATCGATGTCACGGAGCAGTTGGGTGAACGAATCCGACGAAATCTCCGGTGAGTGATGCAGATGGAAGATGCGGGGCAGGCAGGCATTGCAGTCGAGTTCGAAGTCGTTGACCCAGTCTTCCGGCAAGGTGGAGGCGATGCGGCGTGCCAGCTTCAGCGAAGGGGTCCAGCCCGGTTCCATAATGCGATGGACCTGGCTGGGAGACGTTCCTGTCGTCAGCGCCAGCTTGTAGGGTGAGAGCCCGTTCTCGACGATCCATCGCCGGGCCATCTCGGTGATCTTGAAGATCTCGAATTCGATTGTATCGAGGGTCTCCGATTTCAGTGCCGCATTGGATGGCTGCACCCGGCGCTCGCTGATTCGGAAAGGCGCATTCGCACGATCTTTCAGGGCTTTGATCGTGGCGCCGAAATCGTGTTTCTGAGGAATGTCTCGAAGGTCGGTGTCTGAATTGCCTCGACCGATGCCCTTGGCGGGATCTCCGGCCATTGTCTTTGTCTGCATACAGGAAGTTGAATTGCTCAACGATCCGTCGCTCATCACTAATCCCCATTCTGGCTCTGTGCAGTGACGCGCCTTTGATCGCTCCCTTCTGGGAACGCCGGTAGATTCTTCTACCTCTAAGGTAAACGCATATTAACTGATTCAGACGCTCAGGGCAATCGAAGACGCCGGAAAACCGCAGAAACGAGGCGTTTTGGCGGAAATAAAGAAAATTTATATTTAAAATCAAATGATTTTATCGGTTTACTAAACCAACCGGTCAGCCGGGAGGGTGAGCCCTCTGCATCACCGGTGAAAGGACCCGGTCCGATATCGGGAAATCCCAGACGGCGCCCCGGTTTGATGCGGCGAATTTCCTGGCGAGATCCGGCAAGCTGGACAGGTCGGTGACCGTCTTGCCGTCCAGGCCAAACCCTTTTGCGATCCCGGCCAGGTCCGGGCGGCCGAAGACGGCTCCGGCGTCGGACAATCCTTCCGAGCGCAGCTTGTGAATCTCCGATCCGTAGGCGCCGTCATTCAACACACAGATCAGCACTTTCAAGCCGTGGCGCCGGATCGTCTCCAGTTCCTGGATATGCATCAGCAGGCTGCCGTCCCCGTCGAACATCACGATCGTCTCGTCCGGCCGGGCGGCGGCAACGCCGATGGCGAAGGAAATGCCGTTCCCGATGGCGCCGAACTCCCGAATGGTGTGGAACCGTTCGACCGGCCGGTTCGGCATCTGGGCGACGAAATAGGAGCAATGACCCGAGGAATTGACGGCTTCCCAATCACGCGGCAGGGCATCGTCCAGGGCCGAGGCCACGTCACGTGGGTCGAGCAGGCCCTGCTCGACCTGGAAGTTGGAGCTGTCCGGCGGAGTGTCTTTGATGCGCTTGGCCAGATCTGGGCTGCGCCAGTTTCCGTCACCTTCCGGGCGTTGCTCCAGCGCATCGGCCAGCGCCTGGACGGTGAGGGCGGCATCGCCTCGCAGATGGGTGTCGGCGGGAACCCGGCCCTGGCTCAGGGCAACCGGGTGTGTATCGATTTGCAGGACCTTGGCCTGACCGTAAAGCTTGCCACCGTCTGTATTATGCTGGGCAAGGCTGGCCCCGACGGCGATGATCAGGTCGGCTTCCGCCAGGCAGGCCCGGGTCACCTGGCTGGAAAAGCCGCCGGCAATGCTGAGATTGAACGGATCGTCGTGGAACAGGCCACGCGCCGGCAGTGTGGTTGCCAGCAGACCGCCGCATTTCTCCGCAAGCGCCCGGCAGGCCGCGCCCGCACCCGTGGAGCGGACGGCGCCAAGCCCGGCCATGATGACCGGTTTCCTTGCGCCGGCGATCAGCATGGCGGCTTCCGCCACATCGTCGGGGTGTGGTGGCATCGGGCGCAGTTTCGGCAGGACATCGCGCGATGGGGCGGGCAGTTCGGTCGCGCCAGTCCAGTCCCTGTTCTGCAAATCGAACGGGACGCCAAGCACCACCGGGCGCATTTCTGTCCGGGCCTGGATAAAGGCATCGCGGACCTGGCGCAGCATGCGGTCCGGGTGATGCAGGGCATGGTAGGCCGCGCCGCAGGCGGTGACGAAGGGGGCCTGGTCCAGCTCCTGGTTGTACCAGTTGTTGCGCAGCGGCGACTCGCCGGCGAAGACGACCAGCGGGATATGCGCGCGCACGGCGGCGGGCAGGGCGGTCATGATCTGGGTCAGGCCCGGCCCGCAGGTGACGCTGGCCACGCCGACCTTGTCCAGCGCCCTTGCATAGGACATGGCCGCCGCGACCGCGCAATGCTCATGCCGGACATAGATGAAGTTGGCGCCCAGTTCCGCGAAATAGGTGGCCCAGTTCATGTTCGCATCGCCGAGCAGGGCGAAACAGGTATCCACCTCCTCCTGGCGAAAGGCTTCGGCCAGAATCTGGTAGGTCTTTTTCGCGGTCATCTTGTCTGTTTCCCCCGGACAGGCGGCGCCGGTCATGATGGTGTGCCAAGTATCGCGCCGATGGAAGGGGCGCGGGTCTCGGTCTGTTGTTTGAACAATATTGAATTGTATACAATTCAGTCAAGCAGGCCGCACCAGGCGGTTATTCCGCGTCTGGCGCCGGACGTGCCATCGGGATGCGCAGGATGGGACGTTCTACCGAGAGGGCAGAGGCAGGAAGGGAACGGAGCCGCACCATCGGCGCGGCTCCGTGGTTGGTCAGACGACCTTGACGGTCATGCTGCCGAGTCCGTCGACGCTCGCTTCCATCACGTCTCCCCTGGAAACCGGGCCGACGCCGGACGGCGTTCCGGACAGGATGACGTCTCCGGCTGCGAGTTCGAAGAAGCGCGACAGGTAGGAGATCATTTCGGGAACCTTCCAGATCATCTGGTTGAGGTCGCCTTCCTGGCGCAGCTCGCCATTGATGCTCAGTGCCACACGGCCCTGGTCGAGGTGCCCGACCTTCTCCACCGGATGGACCGGGCCGACCGGAGCGGACCGTTCGAATGCCTTGCCGATCTCCCAGGGACGGCCCATCTTTTTCTGCTCGCCCTGCAGGTCCCGGCGCGTCATGTCGAGGGACAGGCCGTAGCCATAGACATGATCAAGCGCGTCTTCGAGGGCGATGTTCGTGCCGCCCGATTTCAGGGCCACGAGCATTTCCATCTCGTGATGAACGTCGGATGATTCCGGCGGATAGGGGAACTCGCCCGAAGGATCGAGATTGTCCGGATTCTTCTGGAAAAAGAATGGCGGCTCGCGGTCGGGGTCGTGGCCCATCTCGACCGCGTGGGCCGCATAATTCCGGCCAATGCAATAAACGCGGCGCACCGGGAAGAGCGCGCTTGAGCCGGTGACCGGTATGGCAACCTGCCGGGGTGTTTCTATGACGTAATCGGGCACGCAAACCTCCGTTATGCTGTCGGGCCAGATGCTGGCTTAAGCTGGTTCGGCGAAAAAATCAATCTCAACCAATTTGAAATAGAGACTATTTTTCTTTCGTCCTCTGGATTGATCTGCCATATTCGAACCAATATAGGTGAATTGGTCAACCAATACGAGGTGTTGGCGTGCTGAAAAGAGTTGAGCCCATTGAGCGGGAAGACCCGGTTTCGGTCCTGCGGTCCTTCATCTCTGATGGCGGCTATGTCCCCGGTGACCGGCTGCCGGCCGAGCGTGAACTCATCGTCAGCCTGGATGTCAGCCGCGCGACGCTGCGCAAGGCCCTGGACGTGCTGGAACGTGACGGGACCATCTGGCGTCATGTCGGCAAGGGTACCTTCATCGCCAGTCAGGGCGGCCCGGGTGGTCCCGGCAGTCTTCTGGAACTCGGGCGCCATCTGACTCCTGTGAAAATGATCCGTGCCCGGCTCTGTATCGAGCCGGCGATTGCCCGCGAGGCGGCAATCAATGCGTCGCGAGAGTCGATCCTGACGATCAATGCAACGAAGGAGCGGGCCCGGCACGCGTCAAACTGGGCCGATTACGAAGCGGAAGACGATCATCTGCATCGGGCCATCGCGGAATGTACGGATAACCCTCTGCTGATCGGCATATTCGACCAGCTCAATCAGGTGCGCCGGGCCGTGGCGCTCGGCAATGTCGTGCGCGGCTCGGAGCGTCCGCCTGAAAACCATTCCAGTTTTACGGAGCATGAGCGGATTACGGCGGCCATAGAGTCGCGGGATCCGTCTGGTGCAGAAGCGGCGATGCGGCAGCATATCGCGTCGGTCTCCGCGCGCCTTTTCGGGGAGGACTGACGGCTTAAGACAATAACGTCTGTTTGCGGCAAAGAGGGGAAAACCCCCGGCCATGGGAACCGCGTCCGAAAGTGACCAAAGGCCCGAAAGTGAACAAAGGGAGGAAACAATGACTAAATTTCTCAAAGCGGCGATCGCCTTTTGCCTCGCCGTTCCATTCATCACCATGATGACGGTCTCGTCCGCCCAGGCGGACAAGATCCGCATTGCCCTGGCCGAAACACCCTCGGATGAGCTTGCAGCGTTCTTCGTCGCTCTCGACCGGGCCAAGGCAAATGGCCTCGACTATGAATGGACAGCCTTCTCGGATGAAGAGCTGGCGATTCAGGCCGTTCTCAGCGGCCAGATGGATATCGGCTTCGGGACGCCCTATGCGGCGATGCAGCGTTCGCGGGCCCCGATCCGCATCGTCTTCCAGCTCTCCAAGTTGAAGTTTTTCCCGGTCACCTCGAAGAAATACAGCAAGCTTGAGGATCTGAATGGCGAGCCGATCATGCTGCATTCCCGCGGTGGCGGAACGGATTCGATCGCAAATGTCATCGAGGACAAGCTCAGCATCAAGTTTGGCAAGCGCTCCTACGTTCCCGGCTCGTCGAACCGGATTGCGGCGCTGATCGCCGGCCAGACGGACGCGACGATCGTCGATCTCTCGAACAAGAACAAGCTGATGAAGCTGCAGGGCGACAAGTTCAACGTGCTGCCGATGTTCGAGGTCGACGCCAGTGACGAGGCCCTGTTCGGCAATCTCGACTGGATCAAGGCGAACGAGAAAGACGTCGATATCTTCGTGAAGGCGCTGCTCAGTGTTTGGCGGGACATGCACAAGGACCCCACCATCATCAGCCGGGAAACCAATCCCGACGGGCCGATCGGACAGTTGCCGAAAGAGATTCTGGACAGTCTCGACGGGTTCTACGCGGATGCCGTGGCGGGCGGTCTCTATGACCCGAATGGCGGCGGGCGCAAGGCCGCACAGGCGGACATGGAATGGTATTCGGCTGCGGGGCAGCTAACCGGTGATCTCGCAGCGCTGAAGATCGAGGACTTCTGGTATCTGAAGCCGCTCGACGACGCATCGAACTAGCCTCTGCCTGCGGCCGCCGGGCAGTCATTCCGGCGGCCGCGTTTTTTGCTCAAATCATCTGGAGCGGTCGATGACCGGCTATCGCTCACTGTTTCTGAAACTGCTGTCCGCCGTGCTTGTCTTCGGCGCCTGGGAGATCGCCGGCCGAATCCCGGTCAGCTATTCCTTCCCGACATTCCTCGATACCATGTCGGCGCTGGTTGCCCTGACGATCGACGGCACCATGTTCCGTGCCTATGTGGAGACGCTTCAGCCGCTAGCGGTCGGAATTTCGATTTCCGCCGTGTTCGGTATCGGTATCGGGCTTTGGGTCGGGCTGAGCGCGCGCTTCGACTGGCTCTTCTCGCCGATCTTTATCGTCATGCAGGCGGCGCCCCTGGCGGCGCTAATTCCCTTGCTCGTGATGGCCTACGGCGTTGGCCTGACCTCGAAGGTATTCGTGGTCTGCATCATGGCAATGCCCGTGATCGTGCTGAATACAGGGGGCGCGGTGCGCAACACGCCGTCCTCCCTGCAGGAAATGGGGCGCTCCTTTCTTGCCCGTGAAGACCAGATCCTTCTGAAGGTGATCATCCCGGCAGCCTCGCCGGTCATCTTTTCGGGCCTGCGTCTCGGTATTTCGGCGGGTTTCATCGGCGCCATCCTGGCGGAGCTGAAGATCACGCCGACCGGGGTCGGCGACATCATCACCTACAGCCGCTCGATTGCCGATTATCCCAGCATGTATGCGGCCATCTTCTCGATCATCCTGTTCGCCGTGCTGTTCCTGAACCTGGTTGAACGGCTTGAAAACATACTCTTTAAAGGAAACGACCGTGGCTATGCCTCAGATTAGCGACAGCCCTTCAAAGCCGGCGCCGGAGAATGCGGTTGCGGCGCGCAATGTCTCGAAGAATTACGGAGATGTCGAAGCGCTGCGGGACCTGTCTCTCGACTTTCCGCGCGGTCAGCTGACATCGCTGCTCGGCCCGTCCGGCTGCGGCAAGACAACCCTGCTGAAGATCATCGCGGGGCTCCTGGAGCCGTCATCCGGCGAGATCCTGGTCAATGGCGAGCAGGTTGACGGACCCGGACCGGACCGGGCCTTTGTCTTCCAGGACTTCGCCCTTCTGCCCTGGGCCAGCGTGATCCGGAATGTCGCCTTCGGTCTCGAACTCAGAGGGGTTGCCAAGTCGGAACGGGAAGGGATCGCCGAACGCTATATTCGGGATGTCGGTCTCGCCGGTTTCGAGAACAGCTATCCGCATGAACTTTCCGGCGGCATGCGCCAGCGGGTCGGCCTGGCACGGGCGCTCTCCGTTGATGCCGAGGTCCTGTTGATGGACGAGCCGTTCTCGGCTGTCGACGAGCAGACGAGGCGGAAGTTCCAGGAAGATCTGCTCAACCTGGTGGCGAACGAGAACAAGACCTTCATCTTCGTGACCCACTCGATTGAGGAGGCGGTCTATGTTTCCGATCAGATCGCGATCCTGCTGCCCCGTCCAAGCCGGGTCTCGGAAATCATCCGGCCGTCGGGAATCCGAGGCAAGGGAGCCGACAGCATTCGGCGCGATCCGGAATATCTCGATATCGTCGACCGGATCTGGGCTTCCCTGCGCAGTTATGTGGAATAGGGGCTGAGATGAAACTTTTCGGCTATACGCTTCCCGGCATGTCGTCTCTGGTCCTCTGGGGATTGCTCTGGGAGATCGTCGGCAGGCTCGACGTGACCTTCTTCGTGCCGCCGCTTTCCGAGGTGGTAACCACTCTGGTTTCCGTCATCGGGACCCCGGCATTTCTGAAGGCCCTGTCGGAGACGGCCTATGCCTTCGTGGCCGGTGTCTTCTTTGCCGTCGTCATCGGGATTCCGACCGGTATCCTGATGGGCAAGAGCCGTCTGCTCGATGAACTGCTGCTGCCCTGGGTGAACATGTTCCTGAGCGCGCCGTTGACGGCATTGGTGCCGGTGCTGATGGTCCTTTTCGGCTTCGGCATGAAGGCAATCATCATCACCACCACGCTGTTCGCGATCTGGATCATCATTCTGAATTCCCGCGCCGGCGTGTTGCAGATCAACCGGTCCCTGGTGGAAATGGCCCGCTCTTTCGGGGCATCGCCGCTGGAGGCGTTTTTCAAGATCTATTTCTGGGCCGCCCTACCGGAAATCCTCGGCGGCGTGCGGATCGGTGTGATCCGGGCGGTCAAGGGCGTGATCATCGGCCAGCTGTTGATCTCCATCGTCGGCTTTGGGGCGCTGTTCGAGCTCTATGCGAACAACTTCCTGATGGCGCATTTCTGGGCCGTCCTGATCGTCCTCTTCGCCCTCGCCTTCACGATTTCGGAATGCCTTTCCTATCTCGAGCGGCGGGTCTCCTATTACGCGGCGAAGCGCTGAGACCAGGGGAACGGGTCCGGTTTCCGGAGCGCCTGCACCGGCCATGCATGAGCGGTAGACCGGGCGTGCTGACGATGCGCGCTCGGGCCGATTGACTGTACGAAAAAACATTGTATACAATCCTTCCAAGAAGGCTGCTGACCGGCATCGCCTGATGCTTGGCCGAACGGCCCGCCGAAGGAGAGAAGCCCTGTCTGAAATTACCGATAAAGTGTGGGATGTCGTTGTTGTCGGCGGCGGAAATGCGGCCCTGTGCGCGGCCATCGAAGCGGCCGAAGCCGGCTGCCGTGTGATCATCCTCGAAGGCGCGCCGAAAACCTATCGCGGCGGCAATTCGCGCCACACACGGAATTTCCGCTGCATGCATCAGGGGCCGCTGTCGGTCCTGACCGATACGTACGCCGAGGATGAGTATTTCGACGATCTGCTGCGCGTGACCAAGGGCAATACGGACGAGGGACTGGCCCGGCTGGCGATCCGCACGTCGGAGACCTGCCTGCCCTGGATGGAAGCCCATGGCGTCCGGTTTCAGCCATCGCTCTCCGGCACCCTGTCGCTGGGGAGAACCAACGCGTTCTTTCTCGGCGGCGGCAAGGCTCTGGTGAATGCCTATTACAATACGGCGGCCGATCTCAGTGTCGAAGTGGTCTATGAGGCCCAGGTGACGCATGTCGAAATCGAGGGGGGACGGTTCCAGGCGGTCGAGGTGGAGATCGCGGGCGCCGCGCCCTGCCGGGTGGAAGGCCGCACCATCGTGCTCGCCTCCGGCGGCTTCCAGGGCGATATCGATTGGCTGGCGAGGGCCTGGGGCCCGGCGGCCCGGAACTTCCTGATCCGGGGCACGCCCTATAACCGGGGCGTCGTTCTGAAGGACATGCTGGATCAGGGCGCGGATTCCGTTGGCGACCCGACCCAGTGCCATGCCGTTGCCATCGACGGACGGGCGCCGAAATTCGATGGCGGCATCGTCACGCGGCTGGATTGTGTGCCGTTCTCCGTCGTCGTGAACAAGCACGGCGAGCGTTTCTATGACGAGGGCGAGGATGTCTGGCCGAAGCGCTATGCCATCTGGGGCCGGCTCGTCGCGGCGCAGCCCGATCAGGTGGCCTATTCGATCATCGATGCCAAGAGCAGCACGCTGTTCATGCCGTCGGTCTTTCCGGCGGTGCAGTCGGACACGCTGGAAGGGCTGGCGGAACAGATGGGCCTGCCCGCCGCCAAGCTGCGGGAGACGGTGGATGCCTTCAACGCGGCCTGCCGGGAGGGGACTTTCCATCCTACCGAGCTCGACGGTCTGGCGACCGAAGGTGTCGAGCCGCAGAAGACCAACTGGGCCCGGCCGATCACGGAGCCACCTTTCTACGGCTATTCCCTGCGCCCCGGTGTCACCTTCACCTATCTCGGGCTGAAGGTGGACGAGACCGCGCGGGTGACCATGGAAGGACAGAAACTTGAAAATGTCTGGGCTGCGGGGGAAATCATGGCCGGAAGTATCCTGGGCGAGGGCTATCTCGCCGGTTTCGGCATGACCATCGGCACTGTGTTCGGCCGGATTGCCGGGCAGGAAGCCGCCAAGGGCGCAATCCGGGGAGTGAACAGCAATGCCGCTTGATCACGCGACACAGACTCCGGCCTCAGATACTCCGGTACCAGACACCTTGACCGACGAAGCGCGCCGTCAGATCGAAATCTGCAATGCCTGCCGCTATTGCGAGGGCTATTGCTCGGTCTTTCCGGCGATCACCCGGCAGCGGGCCTTTGCAGATGGGGACATCACCCAGCTCGCCAATCTCTGCCACAATTGCCGGGGCTGCTATTACGCCTGCCAGTATACCGAGCCGCATGAATTCGCCATCAACCTGCCGAAAGTGCTGGCCGAGGCCCGCGCCGAAAGCTGGGACCGGTTTGCCTGGCCGGGCTTCCTTGCCGGCCCGTTCCAGCGCAGCGGTGTCGCTATCGCTCTGGCGCTCGTCGCCGGGCTGGCGGCACTGTTCTGGGCGGCGCAGGCTCTGCGACCCGCCGGCGGGGAAGGTTTTTACGCGGTCATGTCCCACACCATCATGGTGTCGATCTTCACACCGGCTTTCCTGCTGCCGCTGCTGGCGATTGTCATCGGCTTGCGCGCCTACTGGAAGGCGGTCGGCGGAAAACCTGTCAGTCTTGCGCATCTAAAGGAGGCCTTCGCCGATGCAGCGAAGCTGAAGAACCTTTCCGGTGGTGCGGCGGAAGGCTGCAATTTCGAGAAGGGCGACCGTTTCACCAATGTCCGGCGCTGGCACCACCAGGCGGTGATGTACGGCTTCCTGCTCTGCTTCGCCTCGACCGGCTCGGCCACGCTGATGCACTATCTGCTCGATATGCCGGCGCCTTACGGCCTGTTCTCCCTGCCCAAGCTGCTCGGCATCCCGGGCGGGTTGCTGCTCACCCTCGGCGGCCTCGGCATGGCGGTCCTGAAGACGCGCGGGGAGAAGGATCTTGGCGCGCCGGCGCTCTGGGGCGGCGAGATGGCCTTCGTGCTGCTGCTGAGCTTCACCGGCGGCAGCGGTCTCGCCCTCTATGCCGCGACCGGCACGGCGGCTGTCTCCAACCTGCTGCCATTGCATCTCGGCGCGGTGCTGACCTTCTTCCTGCTGGCGCCCTATTCGAAGATGGTGCACGGCTTCTACCGGCTGGCGGCACTGGTGCGGGACGCGCAGCAAAAGTCGTAGACGAGGTAGCCGGACAAAGAAGAAGCCCCGCGCCGAATGGCGCGGGGCTTCTTTCATGCGTGAAAGCGGTGCTTCTATTCCGCCGCCAGTTTCGTCGCGTCCAGCTTTTCCAGCACCTTCGGCGGGGACATCGGCAGGCTGTAGAAGCGGATGCCGAGGGCGTTGTAGACCGCGTTCCTGATGGCTGCCAGCGGCGGCACCAGCGGGACCTCGCCGACCCCGCGGACACCCTGCGGGTGTTTCGGATTCGGGATCTCGATGATCACATTGTCCAGCATCGGCAGGTCGGAGCAGACCGGCATCCGATAGTCGAGGAAGCCCGGATTATCGACCTTGCCGTCCTTGTTGTAGATGTACTCTTCATTCAGCGCCCAGCCGATGCCCTGAGCGGCACCGCCCTGCATCTGGCCCTCGACATAGTCCGGATGGATCGCTTTCCCGACATCCTGGAACGAGGTGTAGCGGATCACGCGGACGATCCCGAGATCGGTATCGACCTCGACGTCGCAGATATGCGTGGCGAAGCCGCCTTCGGCACCGGCGGTGTTGAGCTGCTTGCCGGCACCGATCGGCCCGCCGGTCTCGTTCGACCGGGCCGCCAGATCCTTGAGCGTCAGGGGCTCGAATTTGCCGGCATTGTCGCCGGCCGGGCGGGCGGCGCCATCCGACCAGGTCACCGCGTCGGCCGGGATGCCCCAGATCTTCGCGGCAAGACCCCGGAGCCTTTCGATCACCTCTTCCGTCGACTGTGTGACCACCATGGCCGAGGCAAACAGCACGCGGCTGCCGCCGGTCAGGTTACTGTAGCCGATGGTCGCCGTGTCGCCGATCAGAACCGAGACCCGGCGATAGTCGATGCCGAGCAACTCGGCGGTGATGTTGGCGATGGAGGCACGGGAGCCGCCGATATCCGGATGACCCGTGGTGACCACGACATTGCCGTCCTCGGTGATGTTCACCTGGGCACTGGATTCGCCGCCGGCATTGAACCAGTAACCGCTGGCAACGCCACGGCCCTGGAACTTGCCGAGGGGTGCCTTGTAATGCTCATGCGCAAGCGCGGCTTTCACCGTTTCGGCATAGCCCATGACCGGGTAGACCGGGCCGTGCGCGGCCTTGGTTCCCTGTTTGGCGGCGTTCTTCAGACGCAGCTCCAGCGGGTCCATGCCGAGTTTCTCGGCAACCTCGTCAATTACGCTCTCGACCGCATAGGCACCGATAGGCGCGCCCGGGGCGCGATAGGCGGCAACCTTGGACCGGTTGGAAACCACGTCATAGCCGAAGGAATGCACGTTCGGGATATCGTACGGCGCGAAGCAGCAGCCGCAGGCACCGCGAATCGGCGAGCCCGGGAAGGCACCGGCCTGCAGGTAGTGGACGGCCTGCCCGGCCACGATGGTGCCGTCTTTCCTGGCGCCGATCTTGACCATGCTCTTGGCGCCCGAAGTCGGCCCTGACGCCCGCATGACCTCCTCGCGGCTCATCACCATCTTCACCGGACGGCCGGATTTCTTCGACAGCATGGCTGCGACGGGTTCCAGATAGATGATGGTCTTGCCGCCGAAACCGCCGCCGATCTCGGCCGGGATTGCCCGGATGTCGCTCTGAGGGATGCCGGTCAGGAACGCGGTCATGGCCCGGACCATGAACTGGCCCTGGCTGGAGCTCCAGATCGTGGTTTTGTTATCGGCGCTGACATTGACGAGACAGGCATGGGGCTCGATGTAGCCCTGGTGCACCGGCCGTGTGTCGAAGCTCCGCTCGACGATCACGTCGGCTTCCTCGAAACCGGCTTCGATATCGCCCAGCGTATGCTCAAGCGTGCCGGCGATGTTCGACGGCTTGCCGTCGAATTCGATGAAGTCATGCAGGATCGGGGCGTCGTCTGCGATGGCGTCATCGATCTCGATGGCCCAGGGCAGCACGTCGTAATCGACCTCGATCAGCTCGCAGGCCTGTTGTGCGATCTCGCCGGAGGTTGCGGCGACGGCCGCGACCGGATGCCCGTGGAACAGGGCTTTCTCCCGCGCCATGACGTTGCGGCACATCCAGCGCATGTCCTGAATGCCGAGCGGCACTGGCGTATGGACAGAGAAATCGACGATGTCCTTGGACGTGACGACGGCCTTCACGCCGGGCAGCGCCTCGGCCTTGGAGGTATCGATGGAGCGGATCACGGCATGGGGGTGCGGGCTGCGCAGCACCTTGCCCCAGATCATGCCCGGCATGTTGGTGTCCGCCGCATAGGCAGCCTTGCCGGTCACCTTGTCGGCGCCGTCCGGACGGATCGTGCTCGTGCCGATCCACTTGTTGGAAATCTCGTTCATGCTGGCTCTCCCTGCGGTCCGGGGCTTTCTGCTGCCCCGTTCATACCGGCTTTGGCGACCGCCCGGCCGCTAGCCGGCAGGCGATCCGCCACAACTCATTCTTCGCTCGGGAAAGCCTACACGGTCTTCACGCTCCTGAACAAGGTCGGGAGCGCGAAGGGAATGTGCCGATTTGCGCAATTACTGGAAAACCGTCCGGAGGACGGCGCGTTACCCCTGGCAGGGTTACACGGCCACCTCGATCCGGCCGATCGGGTTCGAGCAGCAGGCGAGGATGTAGCCGGCCTCGATATCGTCTTCCGAGATGCCGCCATTGTGCACCATGTGTACCTCGCCGGAGAGTTTCCTGATCTTGCAGGTGCCGCAGACGCCGAAGGTGCAGCCGGACGGGATGTTCAGCCCCGAAGCCTTGGCGGCGGCGAGCACCGTGTCGGTCTCGGCGCACTGCCCGGTGACGCCGGACGTGGCGAAGAGGATCTCCGCCCTGGCGCCTTCCTCGGGAACCGTATCGTCCAGTTCCGGCATGTCCTCTTCCTTGGCGACCGGGGCCTGGAAGCTTTCCTGGTGGTAATGGTCCATGTCGAAGCCGAAGCCGGCGAGGGCGTCGCGTACCGACTGCATGAAGGATTCGGGACCGCAGCAGAAAACCTCGCGCTCGAGATAATCCGGAGTCATCAGGCCGAGCATGAGCTGGTTGAACATGCCCTGGTAACCGGTCCAGGGGCGGTACCTGTCCGGCTCTTTGACGACGAATTTCAGATCGATGCCCGGATCCCGGCTTGCCATATGTTCAAGCCGTTCCCGGAAGATGATCTCCGACGGACGCCTGGCGCAATTGATCAGCACCAGATCCGAACCGGTGCCGAGATCGAACATGTAGGTCGCCATGGACATCATCGGGGTGATGCCCGACCCGGCGGAGATAAAGAGATATTTCTCGGCCGGGTGCTGGGACATGGAAAACAGTCCGGCCGGGCCGATCGCCTTGATCCGGGTGCCTGGTGCCAGATTGTCCAGCATCCAGCGGGTGCCGATGCTGCTGTCCTGGGCCTTTGCCGTGATCGACAGGGAGCGCGGCCGGGACGGAGAGGACGAGATCGTGTAGGTCCGGTGCAGCGGGCCGCCGGGGATCGGGATCTCCAGTGTCATGAATTGGCCCGGCTGAAAGTCGAACAGGGCGCCGGAGGGGGCACGAAAGGTAAAGGTCGCGGTGTTCGGGGCTTCCGGCAGCACGGAGACACATTCCAGTGGCTCGCTGTCGTTCCAAATCCCAGCGCCCATGAGAACCGGTGAGGCAGCCATGTCTTACTCCGCGGCGAGCGAGGTCGGGCGCAGGCGTCTGCCCAGCGTGTTGCAGTACCAGTCGACGAAACCGATCACGCCGCCTTCCTGTGTCTGGGAATAGGGGCCGGGTTCGTAGGCCGGCGAATTGATGCCGAGCTGATTATCCTCCACCACCCGGCGGTCCTCGTCGTTGGTGGCGGTCCAGACCTCGGTCAGGCGCTGCAGGTCGTAATCCTTGCCCTCGGTGGCGTCCTTGTGCACCAGCCATTTGGTGGTGACTTCGGTTTCCATCGGTCCGATCGGGGTGACCCGGAAAACGATGGAATGGTCGGCGAGGAAATGGTTCCAGGTCGTCGGATAGTGAAATTTCAGCAAGGTTCCGGCCGATTTGTCGGCGATCCGGCCGAGGAACTTGTCGACGGCGACCTTGCCGTTCATCGTGTAGCTTTCCGCGCCCTCGATCAGCGGCATGCGGGTCACTCTGTATTGCGTGTCTGCCGACATCTGGAAGCTGGATGGAATTCCCTGCGCCTCCATGCGCTCGACATGTGCCTGCAACTGCAGCGAGTTACCGTCGGCGCCGAAGAGAGACGGGTCTTCCGGAAAGGTGCGGCACAGGCTCGGATGGTTGCCGCTGCAGTGATAGCACTCGCGGTTGTTTTCCCAGACCAGTTTCCAGTTTCCGCTCTCCACGATGCTGCTCTCGTGAGCGACCTTGGCATTGCCCAGGTCGTGCGGCTCGAGATACGGCCGCACCAGAGTCGCGAAGGCATCGAAATCGGGGGCGTCATCCGCCAGGCAAATATAGATGAGGCCGGCAAGTTCGCGGCAATGCACCGGTTTCAGGCCGTGCTGCGACGCATCGAAATCCGGCCCCATGTCGCGGGCCCAGAGCAGCGTGCCGTCGAGCTCGTAGGTCCATTGGTGATAGGGGCAGACCAGCTTTGGTACATTGCCCTTGGCGGCCTTGCAGATGACAGAGCCGCGATGCCGGCAGGTATTGTGGAAGGCCCGGATCACATTGTCCGCGCCGCGCACGATGATGACGCGGTAGTCGCCAACCTTGTGGGTGACATAACTGCCGGGCTTTGCCAGCTCGCAGGCCGGGATCGCGAACAGCCAATCGCGATACCAGATGGTCTCCATGTCGAGACGGAAGATATCCGGATCCCGGTAGAACGGCTGGGTCAGGCTGTAGCCGCTCCGGCGCTGGTTCAGCAAGGCCAGCATGTAGTTGCGCGCGCTCATCTCTCATCCTCGCGATGCGGATCTTGCCCGATGGGGCAGGAAAGATGATCGCGGGGTGCGCCGAGCCGGTTGTTGAATTTCCGCTCATTCACCGTGACCGTCCATCTGCGATCCGCCTGTTGGTATGCGGCCGGAACGGCGCTCCGGGCGCTTCCCGAGGAAGACGCCAGGCTGACATCCCGGACAGTCGAATCAGATCACAGAGACGGGGGCATGCTGAGTCACAGGAACGACATTGCTGCGTCGCAAAACGACATCGCCCCCACCGCAATGCAAATAGGCGGTGGGGGCGATGTGATCGGTTCGGAAAGTGACGTCGCGGTTACTCGGCGGCACCGCGCATGTCGGCCGCTGTTTCCAGGACCGCGCGAACGATTTTGTCATAGCCGGTGCAACGGCAGAGGTTGCCGGCGAGCCAGTAGCGCACTTCGGTTTCGCTCGGATTCGGGTTCTGCTTCAGCAGGGCATCGGCCGCGACCAGCACACCCGGTGTGCAGATGCCGCATTGCAGCGCGGCCATTTCGAGGAATTTCTGCTGCAGAGGGTGCAGTTTCTCGCCCTCGGACATGCCCTCGATGGTGCGGATCTCGTGACCTTCCGCTTCCACGGCCAGCATCAGGCAGGAGCAGACCAGCCGGTCGTCCAGGGTGATGCTGCAGGCGCCGCAGTCGCCGGAGCCGCAGCCTTCCTTGGAGCCGGTCATGCCGAGATTGTCCCGGAGAACATCCAGCATGGTTTCGTAAGGCGCGCAGAGAAATTCCGTCGGCTCGCCGTTGATTGTGGTGGTGACGTGCGTCTTGGCCATGTGCTCAGCCTCCCTTGGCGCGTTCGGCGGCGATGGCGGTGGTGCGTTTCAGCAGCACGCCGGCGACCTTGGTGCGATAGACGATGGTGCCGCGCTTGTCGTCGATCGGACGGCAGACAGCGCTGCAGGCAGCGGCCGCCGCATCCAGCGCGGCGGCGTCAAGTTTGGAGCCGATCAGCGCCTTCGCGGCATCCTCGACCAGCAGGACGGTCGGGGCGACCGCGCCGAGCCCGACCCGGGCTGCGGTGCAGGTATCACCATCCATGGTCAGGCTGACGCCGCATCCGACCACGGCAATATCCATTTCCGTGCGCGGGATCATCCGCAGATAGGCGTCGCTGGAATGGGCGGGGCGGGGCGGCAGGGTGAAGCTGACCAGGATCTCTCCGGGTGCCAGCGTGGTCTTGCCGGGACCAGCAGGAACCTGCTCAACCGGAATCTCCCGGCGGCCGTTCGGACCCTGGATGGTGGCGATCGCCTCCGCGGCAATCAGGCCGGGCACCCCGTCGGCAGCCGGCGAGCCGTTGCAGAGATTGCCGCCGGCCGAAGCACGGCCCTGCACCTGGGTGGAGCCGATCAGATTCAGCCCCTCAAGCACACCCGGCCAGACCTTGCCGAACTTCGGATGTTCGGCAAGAACCGCACCGGACACGGCAGCGCCGACTCGGAAGCCACCATCGGCGGTTTCCTCGATGGCGTTCAACTCGGCGACCTTCTTGATGTCGACAATGAGGCCGGGCTTGACCATGCCGGCGCGCATTTGCACCAGCAGATCCGTGCCGCCAGCCAGGATTCGGGCCGCTCCGCTTGCCGCAGCATAAGCGCCGATCGCATCATCCAGTGTCGATGGCGCTACATATTGGATATCTGTCATAAGGATTTTCCCAGCGTCGTTCCCCATTTCACACACCTGATCCGCCACCACATTGGCCGGGAGCGTTTTCTTCCGATGTGCGTATGACCGAAGGCTACACGGCGAGAGGGGTTTCTAACAACCCCGACGCGCGCGAGAAGACCTGTGCAGGGCTGGCAAGAGTTGGCCTTGCCAGAAGACCGATGCAGAAAACGCGTCGAACGGCTCAGCCAACGGCGACCTGGATATCGAGCAGAACCTGCCGGTGCTCCCTGGTGGCGACGGCAATGGCGCGCTCGAGAGCGGCAGGCAGATCGCTTCCTCTCTCGACCCTTTCGACATGGGCGTTGCTGGCGCCGGCCGTCTGCCGGAAATCCGGACTCGGGGTCAGTGCCGTCAGAGGGACCTCGTTCGATTTCGCGGCATAGCCGTCCGGATAGAGGCCGACGACCGATTGCCGGACCGCACCCCATTCGTGGTTGTTGAGAATCAGCGTGATAACCGGCAATTCCAGTGCTTCGGCGATCTGATGGCAGACCGTCGGATTCGAGAACATGTAGGAGCCGTCGCCCATGGTGGCGACCACAAGCCGGTCCGGATCGGCGAGCTGCGCCCCGAGGGCCGCGGGCAGTCCCCAGCCGAGACCGCCCGAATGGGGTTCCTGAAAGAAGGAGTTCACCTCGCGGCGGCTGAGGAAGCCGAGCATGGTACCGAGCTCGGAATAGACGGTAGATATGTGCCCCTCGAGCGCCTTGCCGAGGCAGTGGCTGACCCATTGCTTGCTCATCGGCCCGCTGTTTCCGGCTTCCGCAATCCGCGCCATATCCGTCCGCGTGGCCGCGGATGCCGTCGCGACCAGCTCCCGGCGGTCGCGGATTCGGGCCTGGTTTTTCGGTTGCGCGTCGAGCGCGGCGGCGAGCGCCGGGATGGTGTCCGCGTTCTCACCGGCAAGGGTTATGGCAGATCTGAAAGTGCGCACCGGGAACCGTGAGAAGAGCGGGTCCGGGCCGAGATTGATGATGGTGGCATCGCTGCGCGGCTTGTGGATGTCCGGCTGCCAGGGAGCGAGACTGTCCAGGATCAGGATGACATCCGCGTCCTCGATCCAGGGTGATGGATTGGCGCCGACATGGCAGTCGTGATCGGTTGGCAGTGCCAGCTCGACGGCCCAGTAGGAACAGACCGGGATGGCCCAGTCGGACACCATCTGCTGGAAACGCGCAAAGCTTGATGCATCCCCGGCGCCGCGTTGCGCAATGATCAGCGGCCTCTCCGCGTTGGCCAGAGCCATTGCGGCCGCCTGCAGGCTTGAGGCTTCGGGCATGATCCGGGCGGGCGCCAGCGCGCCGTCGGCGGTCAGGCCATCGGAGGATATCGTCTCGCACAGGACCTCCCGGGGCAGGGAGAGATAGGCGGGGCCTTTCGGGGTCGAGTTCGAGATGGCGTAGGCCCGGTCCATCAGCTCGGTGATCTGCTCCGGGTAGCGTAACTCGAAGTCCCACTTGCAGCATTCCCTGACCATGCCGGCCTGGTCCCGCATTTCCTGTCCCCAGCCGATGGGAACGGTGCGGGCGCCGAACCGGCTGTGCTCGGTGATCGGTGTGCGGCCGGACATCAGCAGCATCGGCACATGGGCGCAGGCCGCGTTGATGGCGCCGGTCACGCCGTTCGACAGGCCGACATTGGTGTGCAGCATGACGGCGGGGCATTTGCCGGAGAGCTGGTAATAGCCGTGCGCCATGCTCATGGCCGCATGCTCGTGCGGGATCGTCAGCGCCTGCGGCAGGGCGATGTCCTTTGCCTTCGCTTCGGCGAGGCCTTCGATGATGGGCGGGAAGTCGGTACCGGAATTGCAGAACACGTAATCGATACCGAGCGCCTTCAGCCGCGTGAAGATGGCGCCGCCTGCGGTCATGGTTTCGCGCGAGCCTGGCATTGTTTCTCCCGGAGATTTATCCGCTTTCAGTCTGACGCTGAAATGACAGTCTTCGATGGATTATTGACCGGAATGATCCGGTTTGCGACATGAAGGGGACGGGCAGACAGAGCCCGTCCCCTTCATGTCTTGGTGTGTTGCCGGCTACATGTCGAAGAACACGGTCTCGTTTTTGCCCTGCAGATAGATGTCGAACCTGTAGGCGCCATCTCCGGTCTTTTTGGCGATCAGGGTGGGCACCCGGTTCTGGTGCTCGAGCCTGGTCAGGATGGGGTCTTTCGCGTTGGCCTCCGCCTCATCCTCGAAATACAGCCGGGTCAGCAGACCGATATTGATGCCACGTGCGACGATCCAGACACTGATATGCGGCGCCATCATGCGGCCGTCCGGGAAGGGAACGGCGCCGGGCTTCACGGTCTCGAAGACCCACTCGCCGGTTGCATAGTCACCCGCCTTGCGGCCCCAGCCGGTGAAGTTCGGATCGGCCGTGCCGCGATGCTCTTCCGGGCTGGGATAAAGCCCGTCCGCATCGGCCTGCCAGATCTCGACCATGGCGTCCTTCAGCGGTGTGCCGGTGCCGTCATAGACGATGCCGGTGACGGTGATCCGCTCACCCCGGGTCTGCGCGTTCACCATGGCGCTGCCGAGATCTTCGTTATAGACGCCCTCGATTCCGCAGAAGTTCGGTACGCAGCCGATATGGACATACGGCCCTGCGGTCTGGCTTGGGCTTTCCTTCAGACGGTTGAGCGACTGCATCAGTTCCCCTCCAGCTTGTTCTCGAACAGGGTCGCGCGCTTGCCGCGCAACACCATGTCGAACCTGTAGGCACGGGCATCCATCGGCACCGTGTTTTCCATATCGAGCAGGGCGATCAGGCTTTCGATGCCCTCGCGGTGCGGCACCGTATCGACAATCGGGCATTTCCAGATCATCGGGTCGCCCTCGAAATACATCTGCGTGATCAGCCGCTGGGCGAAACCCTGTCCGAACAGCGAGAAGTGAATATGCGCCGGACGCCAGTCATTGCCCCCGTTTGGCCAGGGGTAGGGGCCGGGCTGGACGGTGCGGAACTCGTAAGAGCCGTCCTCGCCGGTGATGGTGCGTCCGCAACCGCCGAAATTCGGATCCAGCGGCGCGATATAGCCTTCCTTGGCATGCCGGTATCGGCCGCCGGCATTTGCCTGCCAGAACTCCACCATCACATTCGGGACGCCACGCCCGCTCTCGTCGAGCACGCGGCCATAGACGATGATGCGCGGACCGATGGCGCTCTCGCCCGGCTTTGCGAAATTCAGGATCAGGTCGTTGTCCAAGGGGCCGATGATGTTCCGGCCGAACACGGGCCCTGTCACTTCGCTGAGGGTCTGCGGCATGGACAGCAGCGCCCTGCTCGGCGCGCGCGCGACCGAGGTCTTGTATTGCGGTGTCAGCCCCGGGGGCTGCCATCCCCGGTCCCGGGCGAAGAACCCGCCGGCCGGCCTCTGATTGGTCAGGCTCATATCTCCACTCCCATCTCTCCATAAGTCTTCTTGATTATTTTCAGCGCGTGGTTCGCCGCCGGAACACCGGCATAGACGGCGACATGCATCATGGCTTCCCGGAGATCTTCCGGGCTGGCGCCGGTATTGGCCGAGGCGCGGACATGCATGGCAACTTCGTCCCACTGGCCGAGCGCGGCCAGCAGGGCGAGGGTGATCATCGAGCGTTCGCGCTTGGTCAGCTTGTCGCTGGCCCAGACCGTGCCCCAGGCCCCTTCGGTGATGAAGCTCTGGAACGGCTCGTCGAACGCCGTCTTCGCTGCTTCGGCCCGGTCCACATGGGCATCGCCCAGCACCGAACGGCGGATCTTCATGCCCTTGTCAAAGCGTTCACTCATGTCTTCGTCTCTTCCCGAATTTGTGGTTTCTGGTTTTCTTTGCTCAGGCCGTCACCAGGGTGAGGGCGGGAAAGCGGGCCTTGATCCTGTCGTCGTTCATGGCGACGTCGAGATTACGCCGGGCGAGGCGGGCATGCTCGCGGGCGAGGGCTTCGGCCCGGCTGCCTTCGCGCAACTCGATGGCCTCCACGATCGCCCGGTGCTGCGATTGGGCAAGAACCAGAGAGCCGTGAAATTCCGGCAGGTCCCGCTGCACCATGAGAAGGGCGTTCGGACTGGCGAAAGGCAAGGCTGTCAGCCGGTCGATTTCGCGGGCGATCACCGAACTGCCGCAGCTCTCCTTCACGAGGTCATGGAAGGCGGCATTGCAGGCGGTATAGGTGTCGTGATCAAGCTTTGCGCCCGTTTCCTTGAGCAACATATCGATCTTCGACAGCAATTTCCGGAAAGCCATGGAGTGGGCCGGCGCGATCCCCCGTTCGGCGGCGAGGCGTGCCGCCGTACCTTCGAGGACGCCACGCAGCTCAATCGTGTCGAGGATGTCGTCCGTTGCGAATTTGCGGACCGAGAAACCGCCGGACGGGATGGCATCCACCGCCCCTTCCTGCTCCAGCCGGGCAAGGGCGGCGCGGACCGGAGTGCGGGAGAGCTGCAATCGCTCGGCAATCGCCGGTTCACTCAACCGGGCGCCGGGGGTGAAGACACCGGAAAACAGCAATTCCCGGATCCCGGATAGCGCGCGCTCCGACTGGCTGGGCGTCCGCTCCAGAGTCTCGTTCGTCATCGCGGCCTGTTCCTCGCCCGGTGGCATTTCGCAGCAGATATTATATCTGCTGATGCGTCCTGTATACAGGACGGCAAAAAAGGAAATTTTTACTCAATAAATTCAATTGGTAATTTCTCACATTTCCAATTTCTGCATACAGAAATCGCCTTGATGTTCATGGAGCCCAAGACGCAGCCGTTCGTGCGAGCGATTCCGGACCGGCGAACATAGTTGCTGAACGACGCAGTCTTGTTGATCCGGCATGCCGCCGGTGTGATCCCGTCGCTGGCGCCCGATTTCCGCAGGTGCGTTGACGCTCGTAAACCATTCATGAATAGTCGACCGTGCTGAAGACCACCCGGCAATCATGCGTAAGGGCGCAGCATTTCGGCGCCGTGTGAGAATAATGACGAGTCTCTCGACGAAGAATCTGCGTTTGCGTCCGGTCATTCTGACGCTCTTTGTCGTTCTGACCTTGCCGGTGTTCCTGACCATTGTTGCGGTGAACTATGTCTCCAACCAGGAGGCGGCACATTCCTATGCCGAGAGGCTGCTGGTCAGGTTCAACAACGAGGCGATCGACAATATCGAGCAGTTGTTCGAGCCGATCAAATCACTGGTGCGGAGCGCGGCAGCCTTGGGCACGGTTGAACCGGATTTCTACAGTTCCAACCGGTCGATTCCCTATCTGTCCAGCATTCTGGAACATAGCGACGTCATCATCAGCGCTTATATCGGTCTGGAGAACGGAACCTTCCGGCAAGCCCGGCAGATCGATCCGGATGTCCAGGTTCAGGGCAATCTGCCGCCTGCGGGCACGCGCTACGCGGATCGCTGGATCGAGCGGGAACCAGGGATCGTTCCGGTCGATCATTACAAATTTCTCGATCCGGAGCGTCGTGAACTCGGCCGCTCGGAAGCGGAAACGTCTTACGATCCACGCGGCCGGCTCTGGTATGAAACCGCCCTCGCGTCCGGAGAGCTTTCTGTAAGCGATGTCGATGTCTTCGCCGTGCTGGACCTGGTCGGCTTCACGGTCGGAGCACCGTTTTACGGACGTGACGGCACGGTCCGCGGCGTCGCGGCGGCGGACATCACCCTGGACGGGCTGTCCGACTATCTGGCCGAAAGCGTTATCAGCCCCGGGACGCTCTCCTTCATCCTGGATCACCAGGGCGGTGTGATTGCCAATTCGCAGCAGCAGAAAACCTATGGCAGCCGGGCGGGCCGCCCGGAACTCCAGCACATCGCGTCTCTGGACAACACCCTGGCGTCGATCGCCTTCGGCGTCCGGCCGCGGGATCGCGAGGGGATGTATTCATTCGAACATGAAGGCAGGGAATATGTTGCCAGTCTGACCACCCTGCCGGCGTCCTTCGGCAAGGCGTGGCAACTGTTTGTCGTCACGCCACTCTCTGACTTCACCGGTGCTCTGGAAGAACAGAACAGGCAACTTTTCATTTTCGGCCTGATCGCCATAGTGGCGCAGATCATCATTATCTATGTCCTGTCGGGCGTGATCTCGGCGCCGCTCGAGAGACTTGCGGTCAAGGTGATGAAGATCAAGGATCTGGACGTGGCAAGTCCTCTGTCCCTGCAGACACCGATCCGCGAGGTGGCGCTGCTCGGACGGGCCATCGATACGCTCGATACGACGGTGAAATCCTTCGCTTCCTTCGTGCCGATCGGTCTCGTGCGTCAGCTCCTGGAAACCGACCAGAAGATGGAGCTCGGCGGCCACAACCGGTTTCTCACGATATTCTTCTCCGACATCGAGGGCTTCTCGACGCTTTCGGAATCCCAGCCGTCAAAGCAGTTGCTGGAACGGGTGTCGATCTATCTCGAGACCGTGACCAAGGCTATCAAGCTCGAGCGTGGCACGGTCGACAAATTCATCGGTGACGGAGTGATGGCTTTCTGGGGGGCACCGGCGGTGCTGGACGACCATGCAATGCATTCCTGCTTTGCCGCCCTCCGGATCAAACACGACATGGATGTTCTGAACGCAGGCTGGCGGGCGCAGCAGCTGCCACCGTTGAACATCCGCGTCGGTATTCACAGTGATGCCGTCCTGGTCGGCAATATCGGTTCAACCGACCGGATGAACTACACGGTCATGGGAGACGGGGTGAATATTGCCGCCCGTCTCGAAGGCATCAACAAGGATTACGGGACGCGGATCTGTATCAGCCACACCGTCTTCAAGGAAGCGGGCGACCGTCTGTGTGTCAGGCCGATCGACGAGGTCGCGGTGAAGGGCCGGCGCACCAAGATTCCGATCTATGAGCTGCTCGGCGCCTATGATCTGGCGCCCGAGTTCGAGCCCGACGAGAAAACCCTACGGCTTTGCCGAATGACCCGGGAGGCTTATGACCTGCTCGTGGCGGAGGATCTGCCGGGGGCGCTCGCGCGGTACCGGGCGATCCTTGCCGATTACCCGGATGATTCGGTCGCGACCGTGATGGCGCGCCGGCTCGCGGCCGCGGAACCGGAAACCGAGACAGCGTCTCACGAGCCGGATTGATCGATGACTGATTGCGGAGAGTCCCTCCTGGCCCCGTCGGCTTTGCGTCCGAGTGAATATACGGCGGCCCTGGTTCATGCCCTGCATCTTGAGCCGGAGCGTGTCCGTGGCGCCAATGTTCTGGAAATGGGGTCGGGCAGCGGTGTGGTCCTGGCCGTTCTGGCGGGCCTCGGGGCGGCCTCGCTCTGCGGGATCGATGTCGAGGACGACGCAGTCCTGGCGGGATCCCTGCTGCTGCGTGACCTCGGGCATGAAGCGCGCTGCCAGATCCACAAGGGCGACATGTGGCAGCCGGTCAAAGGCCGGCGTTTCGATCTGATCGCCGCCAATTTACCGCATTTCGCCATGGAAGATCATGAGGTTCCCGGACGCCACACGACCTGGAGCGCCGGCGGGCCGAACGGGCGGCGGCTGCTTGATCCCTTTCTGAGAGGTTTGCACGGGCATCTGGAAGATGGCGGTCGCGCGATCCTGACCCATAACGGTTTTGTCGGCCTGGAAGCGTCGCGGACGATTCTCGCCGGTTTCGGACTTTCGCTTCACGTCACAAAGTCTGTATTCGTGCCGATCGGGCCGGAAAAACTGGGCCTGATGTCGCCTGCCGTTCTGGCCGCGGAAGAGGGAACATCCATTCACCGATATGGCCCCTATGCTTTCGCGGATATGCATGTTGTCGAGGTTACTGCTGACGCGCGAGGGACCCGTGCCTGCTAGCGTCGCGCGGATAGTGCTGATCCTGCTGCTCGCTCTCGGGATAACGGGGCAGGCGTCGGCAGAGACACCGGATGCGGCGCTGGCCCGGCTGCTTGCCGAGGCGCGGGTCGAGGCCGCGGCGCCCGGCATGTGCGCCCGGGGAGACATTGATCGTCTGGTGCGGATTTTCTGCACCGGGACGATCAGGGCCGGTATTCGGGAGAAATACCCGCTGTTCGGTACCAGGACGGGGACGGAGCGTTTTGGCTACGATGTCGACGGCGCGCGTGCAATTGCGGCGTTTCTGACTCTTGGCGTCGAATTCGTGAGGGTAAAGGCATCCACCCGCATCGCCCTGCTCGACGAGGACAAGATCGACATCGTGCTGGCAACCATGGGGCACAATACCCAGCGCGACAGCCAGGCCAGGTTCGTCCGGCCACACTATTACCAGTCGGAAACGGTCATCGTCGGGCCGAAGGAACTCCCGGTGTCGGGCTGGAAGGACGTGGCCGGCCGCAGTATCTGCGTGTCGATCGGCAATGGGTCGAACGCACAGATGATTTCGCACCATGCCCGCCTGATGCTGTTCGAGGATGCAACTGCGCTGCCGGCCCGGCTGGTGGACGAGACCTGTCAGCTGGCGGCTCAGGACAACAGCTTTTTTGCCTCCTATTTTACCGACGAGGATTTCGACCGCCGGTTTGAGCCGAAATTCGGTTTTGCCCAGGTGCCGTGGGGGATCGGGGTTTCCCGCACCGGAAGCGAACGGCTTGCCCGGGCCCTCGACCTGATGAGCCAGATGTTCCATCGCGACGGACGCTTCCTTGAAATCGGGCGCCACAACAAGATCGCGACCGGATTTCTCGTGCAGCAGCAGGAGGTCTGGAACCGGCCGGAATGCAACACGGCCGATGGCAGCACCAACCCGGCCTGCATCCTGCCGCCGCTTGATGCCGGGCTCGAGCCGACGCCGTTCGCTGGCAGGATCGTGGCTTTCGAGCAGTGGTTTTCCGATAGGACCGGCATCGCCTTGTCCCTGCCGATGTTCAAGACCATGCCGGCCTGGACCCTGTTCCAGAGCGGGATCTTCAACTCGCTGTATCTGGTGGTCGGGGCGCTGGTGGCAACACTGGTCTTCGCCCTGTTGCTCGGGGCCCTGCAGAGCGGGCGCAGCCGTTTTCTGTACTGGGTCTTCCATTCCCTGACCGTAATCCTGCAATCCTCACCGGTGGTTCTGACGGTGGTGATCGCAGCGGCGGTGGCGCAGGAGGTCTTTACCTATTCCTCCGTGGTGGCGATCGGTGCCGCCATCGTGGCGCTTGGCCTGATGAACGGCAGCAACGCGGGGCAGGCCATCGCCGAGGCGATGCACACGCTGCATGCCGAAAACGCAGGCAAGGATGTGCCCGAAACCCAGCTGTTCGGCCGTGCGGTGAGCCGGTCGGCGACCCAGATCGTCTCCTTTCTGATCAATGCGGCGAAGGGCACGCCTGTCGCCGCTTTCATCGGTGCGCCGGAGCTGCTGAGCGCGTTGACCGACATCACCTCCTTCGCCAGCGGGCGGGCAACGACCTATACGATCCTGCTCGTGTTCTATGTCCTCGTCGTCATGATCGTGGTCTGGCTCTGCGGCCGGTTGCGCGTGGTTCTCGAAAGGAGGCACGCGTGATGCCTCAATTCCCGGATCTTTCCCAGTTCCTGCCGCAGCTGCTCGGCGGCATGGTGGTGAATTTCGAGATCGCCTTCATTGCGTTGGTTCTTGGCCTGGCCCTCGGCGGGTTGCTCAGTTTCCTCAGCCTGTCCGGCGGCGTTCTCAAGGCGATTGTCGCCATGCTCGTCGGGGTGATGCGGGCTGCCCCGACCTTCGTCGTCATGTTCTTCCTGCTGAACGCGATCCCGCGCGGTACCGCGATCACGCTGGGGGAGTTGAGCATCGGACTGGCGCCGTCGCCGCTGATGGCGGTTGCCCTCTCGCTGGTGCCGTATTCAGCATCTTATGTCGCGGATAACGGCATCGAGGCTGTGATGCAGCTGCGCCGGGGCTCGATGCTGGGGGCTTTGCTATTCCTGCCGAACATCACCCGGGCCTTCTTCGTGCTTGTGATGTCTTCCAGCACCGGCGCCGCCATCGGTGTGACCGAGGGGATTTCGGTGATCCTGCGTGCCGCCGCCCCGATGACATCGCTTGCGGACAAGATGGTTCTCTTCGCCATCGGTATCCTCTGTTTCGGGCTAACCCTGCAGGCGGGTTTCTTCCTGATGCGAAGGCTGCAGCGCCGGCTTGGCCGCTATGCGGTGCCGGCGGGCTGATCCGAAGGCTTGAAGGTCAATCAGGACAGCCGCCGGAGCGATCCGGCGGCTGTCCTGATGTCTATTTTTTCAGGCGCGGCTTCTCGATATTCGCAAGATCGCAATGCGCGTCCGCCATGGCGGAGAAATCCTGCTTGCCGAACCCGCGGGCGCGGGCGGCTGTGAACATTTCCCGTGCGGCGGCGGCCATCGGCATCGGCACTTTCGCGGCGTTCGCGGCCTGGATGATCAGCGACAGGTCCTTGTGGGCGAGATCGATGGTGAAGCCCGGCGCGGTATCGCCCTTCAGCACCTTGTCCGGCCAGTTCACCTTGAGCTGGCCGTTCACCGCCGTCGTGCCGTAGATCACGTCCAGCGTCCGCTCCAGATCGAGCCCGAAGCCCTGCGACAGGGCCAGTGCCTCGGCATTGAACTGGCAGGAGGCGACGGCGAGGAAGTTGTTCACGAGCTTCGTACGGGTTCCGGTGCCGACACCGCCGCAATGGTAGACCGTGGTCCCCATGGCTTCGAGCATCGGCTTCACCCGCTCGAAATCCTCCGGCTCGGCGCCGACCATGAAGAGGGACTCTCCCCGGTCCGCATGCTGGGCAAGACGGCCGACCGGGGCGTCGACGAAGCTCAGGCCCTGCGCCTTGGCGGCTGCCGCGAGTTCGTCCGTGGTCTCCGGATCGACCGTGCTCATGTCGAGGATCAGGGCGCCCTTCGGAGCATTCGCGATGATCCCG
This sequence comes from Nisaea sp., assembly GCF_040217065.1. Taxonomy (GTDB): domain Bacteria; phylum Pseudomonadota; class Alphaproteobacteria; order Thalassobaculales; family Thalassobaculaceae; genus Nisaea. The sequence continues at coordinate 180,693 of NZ_JAVJNX010000011.1, read as the reverse complement.
TCCGGTCCGGCGACAACCTCACGGACAACGGGCGAGTCGGGCAGCATGGTCACGATCACCTCGGACTTGCTGGCGACTTCGGCGACTGTTGCCGCGCTTGATGCCTGCAGCAGTTCCAGCTCCTTCACAGCATCCGGATTGATGTCGTTGACGACGAGCCGGAAGCCCTTGCGGCAAAGGTTGGAAGCCATCGGGCGTCCCATGCGGCCAAGTCCGATAAAACCGACATTCATTTGTTTTCTTCCTCCCAGAAGATGCCGAGACCGTGCGGCTGCTCCAGCCTTGCCGGTCTTCATGCACGTGATTGCGCACGACGGAGAGTTCCGCCGAATGAGATGGGAGAAGAATTACCATGGGGCGGGGCGGCAGGTCATTGGCCGGAAAGCGCAGAGCGTTGTGCCACGCCGTCACGATCACGGCGAGAATGTCGCTCAGGCGCGTTTTGTCAGGTCCCGTTCGTCCTGCCAGGCCCACCAGCGGGACAGCAGGTCCGCCAGCTTACGGGAGAACGGCTTGAAGGGCACTGTCTTGAAGGGCAGGTCGTCGAAGGCGGTCTCCGCTCCCGTCTCGCCGAGGATCCGGCGGGACAGCTTCATGGCGAAATAGAGGCTGCGGGTGACACCCGATCCGCAATAGCCGCCGGCAAGCCAGACACCGTCTTCGAAGCCGAGATGCGGGGAATGATCCGGTGTATAGGCGACGTCTCCGTGCCAGACATGGGCGACGCCGATGGAGTCCAGCTGCGGGAAGATCCTGAGGGCCGCGGTCCGGATGGCCGCGGCGCGTTCCTCCGGGCTGCAGCCCGGCTCCCCCATGCGGCCGCCGAAGATGAAGCGTTTTCCGTCCGGAGTGGGCCGGAACCACATGAAGATGCGGGCTGACTCGCCGAACATGCGGCCTTTCGGCGTCAGCTCCGCCATCAGCTCCGCCGGAATTTCCTCGGTGGCGATGGCACCGGTCCTGATCTGCACCACCCGCTGATGCATGGCATCGGTGCGGCTGTCGGCATAGCCGTTGGTTGCGACGACGACGTCGCGCGCCGTGACGGTGCGGTCGCCGCAGAACAGCTCCGTCTCGGTTCCGTTGCGGCGCAGGCCCCTGACGGGCGTCGACGGAAACAATGTGGCACCGGCTTCGACGGCCTTTGCCGCCAGGGCATTGGCCAGCTTGCGCGGATGGATACCGCCGTCGCGGTGATAGACCACACCGCCGTTGAAAAAGTCCGTGCCGATCTCGGCGCGCTGGTTCTGCTCCACGATCATCTCGAACGGCAGGCCGACGGCCTTGTGCAGCCGGTCGCATTCCCGCGCCGTCGCATCGTAGTCGGCAATGCTGCGGGCACCCCGGAAACGGCCCGTCATCCGCAGGTCGCAGTCGAGCTTTTCCTCCGCGACGAAGCGCTCGAAATAATCCAGCGCGTTCATGCCCTCCTGCATGATGGCGTTGGCTTTCTCTTCGCCAAACTGTGAGGTAAGGCCGGCCACGCCGAGTTTGTGGAAGCTGGGGCCGACCATGCCGCCATTGCGGGACGAGCAGCCATGGCCGATCTCGGCGGCGTCGAACACGGCGACGGACCGTCCCGCCCGTGCCAGATGGATGGCGGTGGCGAGCCCGGTATAGCCGGCGCCGACAATGGCGACGTCGATTCGCTCCGGCAGCGCCTTGCCGGCGGATAAATGGGCCGGGGCAGCGCTTTCGTTCCAGTAGATGCTGTCGCTTGCCATGCTCTCTAGTCCTTCACGGTCCAGCTGTCCCGGTGTCTGGCGGTGGGGAAGCGGTCCTCAAGCCCGAGTTCCGCGATCCGTTCGATGCTTGCCTCGAACAGGTTGCGCATGATGGGCATGGTTTCCGGCTCCAGCGCAACACGGCGGATGGTGTTTTCGCGACCCTGGTAGGCTTCGTACAATGCCCGCAGATCGGCAATGGCGTCAGTATGCGAGACATCGATCCGGAGATTGTAGGTGTCGATTCCGTGCTCCCCGGTGACGCGCAAAGCCGCCGAGCGGAGGGGGCCGAGGATCTCGCCGCCGCTGTCGCGCCCGGCCTCCAGGGCCAGCATCAGCCGTTCGGCAAGCGGCAGGGAGGGATCGCGGGTGAAGGCGTCCGCCATCTTCTGGGTGACCTGCGGATTGGCGAGAATATTGCCGAGTGCCAGGCAGTTGCGGCCGACCGTGTGGGCATAGATCGAATACATCCGGCGGCCGTGATAGACGGCGGCATGGCCCTCGGAATCGAGCGCGCCGATCTGCCGCCACTCGATATCGGCGGTGGAGGCGCAAACCTCAGAAACCACGGCTTTCGCGGCCACGCCCTTGGCCAGCAGGGAGATACCGAGATCGCCGAGGCGGCTGTCCGTGCGGTGCTGGGACAGCATGGCGCCGCGCCCGTGGGAGAGGCGCACGCAACGTGACCCGACGGCGAGGTCGGAGGTGGTGATGGCGGCGCCATAGCACCCCGTGCGCTCGCAGCGGCCGATGATCGAAAAGGTCATGTAGTCCCCCTTGGTTCCTGCCGGGCAGGATTATTATTCAGGCGGGGTCGGTCGCCGGAAGCGGCACGCCCCTGTCTTCTGTTTCAAACCGTTCCCACATCGCCTCGGTCGCGGTTTGCGCGTCCGTCACGGCCGCCCGTTCGTCGATGGTCAGCAATTCCCGGTCCCGCATCAGGAAGCGGCCGTCGACCATGGTGTCGGTGACCAGCCCCGGATGTCCGTAATGCACCAGATTGGAGATCGCGGAAAGCCGCGGCGTCATGGCCGGCGTCATCAGGTCGATCATGGCGAGATCGGCCTTCATGCCGGGGGCAATATGGCCGATGCCCGGATGGTCCAGCGCGCGGGCGGCATTCACCGTGGCGTAATTGAAGATGTCGTTCGGCGTCGGGGTGACCGAGCGGCCATAGGCGCCCCGGTGTATGGTGAGGCCGAGCTTCATGGCGTGGAACATGTCCTCGGTCATGTTGTCCGTGCCGAGCGCGATGTTCACGCCGGATTCGAGGATCGCCTTGATCGGCAGGCTGTGCGGGCCCTTGGCGGACATGGATGCCGGGCAATGGGCGAAATGGGTGCCGGTCTCGGCCAGGATCCGGACATCCTGCTCGGTGCAGAAGGTCCAGTGCACGGTCAGCAGATCGTCGCCAAGGAAATCGTTGCGCTGCAGATATTCCGTCGAGGTGCAGCCATGCAGGCTCTCGACCTGTTTCTTCTCGCTGATGATCTGGCTGAGATGCACGGTGCGGCGCAGACCGTGCTGCCCGGCGAGCTTCTTCAGCTCCGCCAGCATCCAGGGACTGCAATTGTCCGGCGCATGGGCCGAGATCATCACCCGGACGCGGTCGTCCTCGGTGCCGTGGAAGCGCTCGATCAGGGCGCGGGTGCGGCTGAGGAAGGTCGCGCCGAACTCCCGGTCGAACCGGTAGGTGCCGTTGCCGACTTCGGTGGTAACGGCATCGGCGCAGCTTTCGGCAAGCCAGAGCCGCAGGCCGGTATCAATCATTGCCGGCGCGTAATCGGCCACGTGACGCAGCGGGTCGACCATCGTGGTGGTGCCGGAGCGGATCGCCTCGGCGCAGGCGAGGCGGGCGATGGCGGCGCGCTCTTCCGGCTCCAGCAGATAGGAGGCCGGGACCATGTACTGGTAGACGAGATTGCCCTCGATATCCTCGACCGTGCCGCGGAGCACCAGCAGCACCGCATGGGTGTGGGCGTTGATCAGGCCCGGAGAGACCAGCTTGTCGCTCATGTCGACCGGTTCGAAATCCGCGAAGTCGGTGCCGTTCAGGCTCTCGGTGATGGCGGCGATGCGGCTGCCGTCGATGGCGATATGGCCCCGGCGGATCTCCGGCATTCCATCCACGCCATGATGGACGTAGCGGGCGTCACGCAGCAGCAATCGGGTCATGTCATGCGGTCTTCTTGCGCAGGGAAACGGCAGCGGTGGCAATCAGGGACAGGATCACGAGGAAGGTGGCGACCGCCGCGATGGTGGGGTCGATACTCTCCTGGATGCCTTCCCAGATCTGCTTCGGCAGGGTGTTCACCGCGCGGACGGTGAGGAACAGGACGCCGACGATTTCGTCGAAGCTGACGATGAAGGCGAAGATGCCGCCGGTCAGCATGCCGGCACGGATTGCCGGGACGATGACCGAGATCACTGTCTGCCAGACCGAGGCGCCGAGACTGCGGGCGGCCTGGGTGATGCGGTGGTCGAGATTGGCGAGCGCGGCAAAGACGGAAATCGAGACGTAGGGCAGGGCCAGCAGGGTGTGGGCGAGGATGACGCCGAAATAGGTGTCGATCAGGTCGAGCTTCACCCAGAACCGGTAGAAGCCGAGGGACTGGACGACCGGCGGCACCAGGATCGGCACGATCAGGACCCAGCGGGCGATGGTCGAGGCCCGGCTGGAAATCAGCCAGCAGCCGATGGAAAAGGCGGTACCGAGCAGGGTCGCGGCAAATGCCACCACCAGACCGATCCAGATACTGGTCCAGGTCGCCCCGAGCCATTCCGCGGAGCTGAAATAGTTCTCGTAATGCTGCAGCGAGAGATGCTCCTTCGGCATGCCGATATAGCTGGTGTCGGTCAGCGAGATCGGAATCACCACCAGCATCGGCAGCAGCAGGAATGCAAGGACGAGCCAGGCCCCGGTATTGAAGAAGATGCGGAAGGGCGAGGTCTTCATCAGTTGCGCTCCAGCAGGGCCGATTTCAGGTTCACGAAGCGCGCCGCGATGAGCAGGACCAGCGCGGTCGCGACCAGCAGGGCCACCGAAAGCGCCGAGCCGAGGCCCCAGGCCAGGAATTCCTGGATCTGGTAGGTGATGTATTCGGAGATCATCAGCACGCGGCCGCCGCCGAGCAGCGCCGGAGTGACGAAGAAGCCGAGCGAGAGCACGAAGACAAGCAGCGCGCCGGAAAACACGCCGGGCAGCGTCTGCGGGAAATAGACGGAACGGAAAGCCGTCCATTCGCTGGCGCCGAGGCCGCGGGCCGCGTCCGTGTAGGAACGGGAAATGCCGCGCATGTTGGCCAGCATCGGCAGCACCGCGAAGGGCAGCATGACGTGGATCATGGCGATCACAACGCCGAGTTCATTGTGCATCAGGCGCAGGGGGCTGGTGATCAGGTCGAGATCGCGCAGGGTGTCGTTCACCAGACCGGAGCGGCCGAGCAGTATGATCCAGCTGAAGGACCGGATCAGCACCGAGACCCAGAAGGGCAGCAGCACCAGGGCCATCATCAGGGGCGTCAGGCGGCCGACGAAATTCGTGATCGTGTAGGCGACGATATAACCGAGCAGCAGGCAGCCGACCGTGGTCACGGCGGCGACGCGGAAGGTCAGGATGAAGCTGGTCTTGACCGCGTTCGACTCCGTCATCTTGACGTAGTTGCCGAAACCGGTTTCCGGCTCGGTGAAGGAAATCTCCCAGATGCCGAGAACGGGCAGGATGTAGAAGATCACCATGATGGCCAGGGCGGGCAGCACTAGCATCCAATAGCGGGTCTGGTCGGTCAGACGCGGCATGTCGGCTCCGGTCGCGGATAAGGAAATAAAAGGAACGGGGCGGCTCCTGGAGGGAGGAGCCGCCCCGCCCGCTCGGACGGCCTAGTTGATGAGCGCGTCCACGTAGAGTTCTTCGGCCGAGATCTGGTTCTTTGCGTACCAGGTGTCGTTGTACATGATCTGGGTGGCCAGGTTTGCCGGGCTTGACGGGTTCCATTTCTGGAAATCGTCAGGCACCAGGGCCGCTGCCGCCGGATTGGCCGGGCCGCACCCGACCAGCTGAAGCCATTCGGCTTGCAGTTCCGGGTTCTGGGCGTGGGCGATGAATTTCATCACTTCTTCCGAACCGGCCGGGTTGTTCTTCGGGACGACCCAGATGCCCGGAGCGACGACGCCGCCATTGAAGGTGACGGTGAAGCTGCCTTCGTCCATCTGGTCTTTCAGAAGATGAGCACGGGTCGACCAGATATTGCCGATCGCGACCTCTTCCTGCAGGAACAGGTTCTGACTGTCGCTGCCCGAACCCCAGACAATGATATGCTCGCGGAGCTGGCGGAAACGGTCGACGGAAGCCTTGATGCCGTCGTCTGTGCCGAGGGCTTCATAAACGTCTTTCGGGGCAACGCCCATGGACATCGTCGCGCTTTCCAGCATGCCGCGGACAGACTTGCGGAACGTCCGCATGCCCGGGAAATCCTTGACGTTCCAGACATCTTCCCAGCTCTGCGGGACATTGCCGCCGAGCAGTTTCGGGTTCGAGGCGAGAACGTAGGAATAGACGTAGTTTGCAACGCCGTTGTTGTAGACACCGCCCTCGAGAACCTTGGACTTGTCGACGATGTTGTAATCGATCGGCTGGGTGATGCCCTGCTGCTCCAGGATGATCGCCGAGCCGGCACCGCTGTCGCAGAGGTCCCAGACCACCGCGCCGCTCTCGACCATCGCGCGGATCTTGCCGGCGGAGGGACCGGAGCCGTCGACGGTAACCTTGATGCCGGTTTCCTTGGTGTAGGTATCGCACATGACTTGCTGGAGGATTTCCTTGGGCTTGCCGCCCCAGTTCACGACGATGATTTCCGTCGTCGCGGCCATGGTCTTGCCGCTGAGCGCCGGCAGGATGCCAAGCGCACCCATCGCGGCGATGAAGCCACGGCGGGTCAGCAGACCTTGCTGGTACCGCTCGACGGCGATATCGACGATATCGGCCTTGGCTTCGATGTCGGTTGTTTCGTTGATCTCGGTCATGTCTTTCTCCATGTGATGAAACCCTGTTTCTTGCTTTTGCGAGGCTCTTTCAGTCGGCCTCGAGAATGACGCAGGCATCCGTGTCCCAGCCGAAGCTGAGTTGATGGCCCGGAGTGGGATCGATGCCGGATTTCCAGGTCGGGCAGGAGACGAGGATCTGGCCCAGACCCGAATGGGTCAGGAGCACCTGGCAGCGTTCGCCGAGATAGCTCACCTGTTTCACCGTGCCGGTCAGGAATTCCTTGCCCGGTTCGGCCAGCCGAATGCGTTCTGGCCGCAAGGCGATTTCGGCGGTGTCGCCGACCGGTCCGGCATGGCCGGTTGCGTTCACGGGGAAGGCTTCGTCACCGGCGATGCATTCCAGATGATCGCCCTCGCGGCTTTTCACCCCGACGCTGAAGAAATTGGATTTGCCGAGGAAATCCGCGACGAAACGGGTCCGGGGCTTGTTGTAAAGCGCCCCCGGAATACCAGCCTGCTGGATCTTTCCCTCTTTCAGGATGACGATCCGGTCGGACATGGAAAGTGCCTCGTCCTGATCGTGCGTTACATAGATGAAAGTGACGCCGAGCTGGTCATGCAGGGCCTTCAGTTCCCACTGCAGGTCCGCGCGCAGCTTCTTGTCGAGCGCGGAGAGTGGCTCGTCCAGCAGCAGGACCTGCGGCTTGAAGGACAGGGCGCGGGCCAATGCGATACGCTGTTGCTGGCCGCCGGAGAGCTGGCTTGGCATGCGGTCCGCATACTCACCCATCTGCACCAGCTCGAGGCATTCATCGACCCGCTCGCGGATCTCGCTCGCCGGCCGTTTGCGCACTTTCAGCGGGAAGCCGACATTCTGCCGCACGGTCATGGTCGGGAACAGGGCATAGCCCTGAAACACCATGCCGAAGTCGCGATGTTCCGGCGGCTCGCTGGTAATGTCGCGCCCCCGCAGGGAAACGGTGCCTTCGGTCAGGTCAGTGAAACCGGCAATCGCCGTCAGCAGCGTTGTCTTCCCCGAGCCCGATGGGCCCAGCAGGGTCAGAAACTCGCCCTCCGCAACGTCCAGATCAACATGATCCAAAGCATGGACCTGCCCGTAGCGCTTGACCGAGTTTCGGATGGAAAGAATCGGATTGCTCATAGAGTGCAGGCGTCCCGTCTGTATGGGCGGCCGGAAGTGGTCCGGCCAAGGTCGGGACAGAGCAGATCATGTGAGGCTAAAACCCAAAAATAATAAATCGCCCAGGTTATATAATCTCAGTTTATAGCTGTAGGCGGGCCCACTGGAATGTCACGGTTTTTCAGAAAGTCGCTGAAGAATCCCTGGAACTGGAGTGCCATGTTAGAGGTCGGGAAGAGATTGCAGGAAATGCAGTGAATGCTGAGCGGCAGGACCGGACGGGTGGGGCGCGCCGCAAGCGTTGTCAAATCACGCCCGACCAGAGCAAAACTGTCGACCAGGGCAACTCCCAGGCCGGAAATTGCCATTTCCAGGGCCGTCGCGGTATGCCGGACTTCACAGAAATAACGCCGTTCCAGTCCCTGTTTCGAGAAAACCGTGTCGATCATCTGGCCGAGTGGCGTGTCCGCGGCATAGGAAATGTGCTTCACATGATTGAGGTCGGTAACGTTCACCTGTTCTGACAGGGCCATTTCATGGTCGGCCGGGCAAACGCACATCATCCGCCCTTCCGCGACCGGGCGGACGGACAGCAAGGAGTGGCGTGGCTGGGTGATGGAGAGCCCGAGATCGGCCCGTCCGCTGACCAGCTTCTCGATGATCTCGTCGATGCTGCCGAGCTCGATGGACAGTTTCAGTTTGGGCTTGTTCCGGACGAACTCGGCAATCACCCGCGGCAGGATTCCGTGGCCGATCGATGGTGTGGCAACCAGATGAAGCCGGCCGACCGTGCCCCCGCGCAGCTCGTTTATGATGTTTTCGACCCGCTTCTGCTGCATGAAAAGATATTGCGCTTCCTGCGCGATATGCTGGGCTTCCCGGGTCGGCACCAGGCGGCCCCGCTCGCGAACGAAAAGCGGGAAACCGATCAGGTCCTCGGTATGCCGGATCATGTTGCTGACTGCCGGTTGACTGACATTCAGCAGGTCCGCGGCCCGCGCCGTTGTGCCGACCTCTATGACGGTGCAAAGAACCTCGAGCTGGCGTGCATTGATCATTTCAATAATCTCACCTTATTTAAAGGGGGCTTAAATTTATTTCACGGTGATACTTCGCTCGTCTAGCACTTCGTATCCCGGAGACGCAGAGGAGGGCTCGTATGAGTCGGAAAGAAGTATTCGCCGTTGCTCAGATGGGCCCTGTCCACTTGCGGGACACAAAGGCCCAGGTGGTGGCACGCCTGATAGAAATGCTGCGCGAGGCCCATTCCCGCGGCGCCCGCTGGGTGACCTTTCCCGAACTGGCCCTGACCACGTTCTTCCCGCGCTACATTTATGACAGTCCGGAAGAGTACGATGTCTTCTTCGAGGAAGGGCTGCCGTCCCCGGCGATGCTGCCGCTGTTCGAGGAAGCCAGGGCACTCGGCGTGGGCTTCTATCTCGGTTATGCGGAAAAGACCGAGGAGGGCGGCCAGACCCGGCGCTTCAACACCTCCGTCCTGGTCGGCCCCGATGGCGCGATCCTCGGCAAGTACCGCAAGATTCATCTGCCTGGCACGAAGGACCCGATCGGCGATCTTGAATTCGAGCATCTCGAGAAGCGTTATTTCGAAGTCGGCGATCTCGGTTTTCCGGCCTTCAAGACTCCGTCCGGCCGTTTCGGCATGTGCATCTGCAACGACCGGCGCTGGCCGGAAACCTTCCGCGTGATGGCATTGCGCGGGGCCGAGGTCTTCATGCTCGGCTACAACACGCCGACCCGGAATATCCATCATCCGGAACCGGCGCATCTGCGTGAGTTCCACAACCGGCTCAGCCTGGAATCGGCGGCCTATCAGAACGGAGCCTGGGTCATGGCGGCGGCGAAATGCGGCGCCGAGGACGGTTTCGCGATGATCGGCGGCTCCGCCATCGTGGCACCGACCGGCGAGGTCGTGGCCCGCGCGGTCTCCGAGGAGGATGAAGTGATCGCCTATAATTGCGATCTTGATCTGGGCGCCTATATCCGCCGGTCCGTCTTCGATTTTGCCCGGCATCGCCGGATTGAGCATTATGGGCCGATTACCGCGCAAACCGGCATCGAGGTGACGGAATGACCTTTTCACTCGCAGGGCGTTGCTCGCAAACCGGCCGTATCGGGTTCACCGTCGCCACCTCGTCCGTCTGCGTCGGGGCCCGGGTGGGCGCCATCGCAGACGGCTGTGTCGTGTTTTCCCAGGCACGCACGGATCCGCGCCTGCACGCGGTCGGGATCACGGCCTGGCAGCGGACACAGGACGCCGCGGAAACGCTCGCCGCCATGCGGGAGGCGGCAACGTCCCCGCACTGGCGCCAGCTCGGCATTCTGACCGCGGAAGGCACGCCGTTGCATCACACCGGCGCATCCTGCCTTGATCATTGCGGCGGACTGGAGGGGGCCAACAGTCTCGCGCTCGGCAATTTCCTCGGCTCTGCCGATGTCCTGCCGGAAATGATCAGGGCCTTTGAACAGGCGTCCGGATCGCTCGAGGACCGTCTCCAGGCGGGCATGCTGGCGGGCGAGGCTGCCGGCAGCGAACGGGAGCCGCTGCAATCGGCTGCATTGAAGGTTTTAGGCGCGGAAGGGTTGATGGATGCGGATCTGCGCGTCGATTTCTCGACCGATCCGCTGAAGGATCTCGGTGTTCTCTGGACGGACTGGGCGCCGAAGGCCGCGGCATACCGGCTCCGGGCCATCGATCCGGATTCCGCACCGTCCTCCGCCGAGGTCGAGGGCCGTCCGGCTCAGGCCTGACGCCGCGCTCAAACCGTCCGGTATGCCGGGAAGGTCACAGTCACGATGGTGCCGCTGCCTGGCGTGCTCTCCACCGTCATCCGGGCCTCGTGGGCCTCGACATGCGCGTTGACGATGGCAAGGCCGAGGCCGACACCGTCGCGGGAACTGGTCATGGCATCCGGGCGCTGCCAGAAAGGCTGCGTGATGTCCTGCATCAGCTCTGCCGGGATACCGATCCCCTGATCCGTGACCGAGAGAACGATCCGCCGGTCGTCGTCGATCGCCGCCCGCACGCTCACCGACGATCCTGTTGAAGAGAATTTCACGGCGTTGGTCAGCAGGTTCTGGAGGATCTGGTAGAGCATCTGCGGATCGGCGCGCAGGGCCGGCAGCCGGTCGGAGACGTTCCGCTCTATCGAAATTGACCGGTCCTGCGCCGCGGGAGTCAGATCGGTGACCGCCGCGTTCACGATCTCCGGGATGCTGGTTTCGCTGTCCTCGATCTGGGACTGAAGTTTTTCCAGACGGGCGAATTCGAGGATCTGCTCGATCATTCTCAGGAGGCGCGACCCGCTGTCCGAGATATCGCTGGCATAGGCGACATACCGGTCGCTTCCGAGGGGACCGAACGGCTGACCTCGCATCATGTCGGCAAAGCCGATGATGGCATTGAGTGGCGTCCGCAGCTCGTGGCTCATATTCGCCAGGAATTCCGACTTGGCGAGACTCGCGGTTTCCGCCAGCTCCTTCGCCGCCTGCAGTTCGATCTCGCGCTGCTTCAGCTCGGTAATATCCGAATAGACGCAGACCATGCCACCGTCGGCGGTGCGGCGCTCGTCGGCCCGGAACCACTGGCCGTCATGCGTCGCCAGTTCATAAGGATCGCTTTCGCACGCGAACCGGGCCACGCGCTCTTCGATCCAGGATCCGGCGCTGCCTTGCGCGGCGGCGGGCGCACCCCGGCTCTCCGCATAGCAGATCAGCAATGTTTCATAAGACGCGCCTGCGACGGCGGCGTCCGCAGCGGTTCCGAGCATCGTACGATAATGATCGTTGCAGAGAATCAGGCGGCGCTCCGGGGAAAACAGGGCAAAGCCGTCGGAGATCGCGTCGATGGCGTCACGCAGGCGCTGCGCCGAGCGTGCGGCAGACTCTTCGGCCGCCTTGCGGTCACTGATATCCCGCAGGACGAGGACGAAGACACGGTCCTGCCCCGCCATTGACTCGGCAAGCGTGATCTCTGTCGGTCGGAGAATGCGGGTTTCCGCATCGAAAATCTCCGTTTCGACTGTCGAGGGTTCGGCCGCCGTATACCTGAGCACATCGGCTGGAGCGGCCGCTAATCCCCGGGCCCAGTCGCCGGACAGGCGGCCGGCGATCGAAGCTCCGACGAGGTCCGCGGCAGGCACGCCAAAAATCTGTCCGGCGGCCCGGTTCGCCGTGCGCACGATGGCGTCTTCACCAATGGTCACGATGGCGTCGAAACTGGCGTCCACGACTTCGCGGATATAGGCGTCATGCCGCTTCAATGTCGCTTCATTGCGCCGGCGCAGGAAGATCTCGGTCCGAACGTCGGAAATCGCAAAATTACCGGTCAGCAGCAGGACGGCAACGATGGGGAAGCTCGCGTCGATCAGGATACCACCGGCGTTGTAGCCGGCCAGTGAGCTGGCGGCGAGCAAAGCGGCGATGGCGGCAGCCGACAGCGGCTTCCAGGTCAGTGGCGCGCGCGGCAGAAGCCAGATCAGTAAAAGTGCGAGCGTGGCGGTAATGAGGATTTCCATCATCGCGAATGTGCCGTTGCGTATGGGCGCCCGGCCGGTGATGACTGTGTCCAAAGCAAGGGCCTGAAAATGCAGGCCGGATATGGTCGCGCCAGCGCCTGTGCGAACCTGGTCTCCGACACCAGAGGCCGATGTCCCGACGATTGCGATGTGCCCGGCAATCCGGTCGGCCGATACAGCATTCCGCACCACATCATGTGCCGCCAGCGTCGTTATCCGGTCGGGCGAGGCGGTATCGATCCAGATCCTGCCCATTGGGTCGGTCGGCACGAACAGCGGGCCGATGGACACCCCGGACATGCCGAGCATGTTGGGAACTTCAAGCAGCATGCTTGATTGACCGAGAGAGACCCGTGCGGCTTCGAGCGCAAGTCCGGGCACGATCATGTCGGCTGCACCGAACACCGCTGGAACACGCCGTGCCATGCTATCGGGCTCCGGCAGCAGGTTTACGAGGCCTTCTCCGACGCCGGCCGCGACGATGGGCGCGACGCTCTCGACCACGCCGGAAATGCGGGGAAGCGCGCCGATGTCCGGTTTGCCGCGGACCGCGAACCGTCCGGAGCGGGGCTGAGAGGGTGCTGCGGCATGACCGGATGTGCCGGCAACGGCCGCGGTGACCGTGGGAATGGTCTGCATTGCGGCTGCAAGAGCGACATCAGAGCTGCCAAGATCCAGCAGCCGCCGGCGCAGTTCGGGGCTTAGACCCGGGACTGTTGTCGCCAGAACTTCCGGCGACATGCGGTCCGGTTCCGAGAACAGGATATTGAAGACAATCATTGTTGCCCCGGCATCGCGCAGGCGGTCAACGAGTTCCACATAATGCAGCCTTGGCCACGGCCATTGTCCGAGACGGGCGAGGCTCTCGTCATCGATGTCGACAATGACCACAGGCGAGGGTTCCGGTGCGGCCGATCGTGTCTGAATCATCAGATCGAAACCCCAGAGCCTGAGGATCTGCACTGGTGTGACGTCAAAGACACGCAACAGGACAAGCAGGAGAACCAAGGTGCCGGCGATCAGGCGGCTCTGGCGCACCAGACCGCGCAGCTGTCCGTCTTCCGGGCCGTCGAGCCAGGGAAAATCGCTTCGCTCCTCAGGCGCTGCGAGGCCGACAATGCTGCGTTTACTGCCTTCCATTCATGCCCCATGCGGGGACGCCGTCGATGTGCACTGTCCTGGCGGTCCTTGCGCGAATAATCTGCTGTTCGTCTGCCCCGGTCACGCCGGAACCCTATCGCCATGTAAGGCGTGCGTGAACCAGAATTGCCGGGCGTCGGGCGGGTGGGGACGAAGGGATGCTAGCGGATAACAATCTCGACGCGCCGGTTGCGCGGTTCGGAAACTCCGTCGGCAGTGGGAACGACAGGCGCCCGCTCGCCGAAAGATTCTACCGTCAGCACGTTTTCCGGAACCCCGAGATTCAGGATTTCCTGCCCGACAATGCCGGCGCGATCAAGAGCGAGACGATCGTTATATGCCGTCGATCCGGAGCGGTCCGTATGGCCTGAAACCTCCACCTGCGGCAAATTGCGCTGGCGGATGGTTTCCAGCACCTTTTCGAGCAGGACCTGGGACTCCGGGGTCAGGACATTGGTGCCCTGTTCGAAATAGAGCATGAATGTCACCGGCGGGACCGGGCCGGCAGCGATCGCTGCGCCGAAGACCACCCAGACGTCATCCTCGGCAAAGGTGCCGGACGCCAACGGAGCCGTATCGGCCCGGCCCACAAGGGCGCTCGCGCGGACGGTGTCCAGGACGACGGAGCCCTGCTGGTTTTCCACCCGGATCACGCCGAGCTTGCCGTCATCTTCCGGCAACAGAACAACAAGAGCGCCATTGACGGAGGCTTCCACATCGGAGAGCGCCGCCAGGAACATTGCCCGGCAATTGGCGATGTCGTCCGGCTGGTGGCCTTCCTCCAGCTCCTGCATCCAGCAGTCAAAACCGGCTTGGGCCCGGGCGCTGCCCGGACCTGCAATGGACCGGGCGCCGGCGTTGAAGAGCTCTGTCAGCCTGTCCCGGGCTTGTTTCAGTTCCTGCCGGCCCGCTGCTTCAAGATCTCTCTTCTCCAGGGCTTCGGGTTCAACCATTTCGCCTTTGCCGGCCCGGATGGCGCGATCATAGAATCTGGCAGTATCGGGCCAGTCGTACTCGTCCCGCTCCAGATCCCCGAGCGCTACATATTCGTTGCTGAGACCCTGCAGGAATTGCGAATCCGGCGGCGTCAGGCCTGCCAGCTCTTTTGTGTCATAGGGGCCGATCGCGCAGGCACTGACCGACAGGGCAAGAAGCGTCGCCACGAATAGGGAGCGCAGTTTGCCGATGGGCGCGGGATATCGGTTTTGCATGATCATGGCCCTAGTTCCCCGCGCCGGACGGAACACGGACCGCGAAGCGGGTTCCGCGGACGGCGATCACCGAGAGCGGTGTCTCGATACGGGTCTTCTCCGGCGCGATATGGCCGATTCGGCCGGATTGATAGACCATCGTGCCTTCCAGAATTTTTCCGAAGAAACTGAAGCTGTTGCGCTGAGGGGCGAATTCGAATTCCGCCAGCTCGAAGCGGGAATTCGGCCCGAGGGAGATCAGGGTCCCGTCATTCAGCGTGACACCGAGAGCACCACTCGGGCCGGTCAGAAGCGTATCCTCGCGCTGCACGTCCAGTCCTTCACTGGCCGGCGTCACGGAGCCGTTACGCTGTACCGACGCGTCGCCATCAGCCACCTTGATGGTGCCGATTGCCGCGCCGGTCCCCTGTGCCGCAGCGCCGCCAGTCAGCAGGAGCAGCACGGCAAGTCCGCTCAAAAATCTCGTCATTCGGCCCCCCAGAGCATAAATCGGATTGCCGCTCAGACACGACGTTGGATTGTGCGAAGAAACCTGGAAGGACGTCAAGCGCGCCTCCAAAAAACTATGGGTTTTCTATAGATTGAATGGCGCTACGCCGATAGAGGTTGCCGCATTCAATTTCGCCCGGAGAGGCGATACCGTGGCATGCGGGATTGTCCGGCTTGCAGAACAGGGCGACACGTGCGGCAGAATGGTCTGCTTCAGAGGTGGGAGAGCTTTTTCGTGAATCTTACGCTCCGCAATGTCCGCCTCGCGGCGGATCCGGGCCATATGCTCGATATCGGTGTCGACGGCGGAAAGATTGCCGCAATCGGGGGCGATCTGCCTGACGGTGACCGCACCTTTGATCTCGAGGGGCGTCTGCTGCTGCCGGGTTTCGTCGAGACGCACATGCATCTCGACAAATCATGCATCCTGCACCGTTGCTCCTCCGAGAAAGGTGATCTTGCGGAGGCGATAAGCGAAGTCGCCCGGCTGAAATCGGGCTTCACCGAAGAGGATGTGTGCGAACGGGCGACCCGGACGCTCCGCAAATGCGTCGTGAACGGTACCACCCGGATGCGCACGCACGTGGAAGTCGATCCGGTGATTGGACTGCGCGGGTTCGAGGGCGTGAAGCAGGCGATTGCCGACTTCGCCTGGGCTATAGACGTTGAGATCTGTGTGTTTCCGCAGGAAGGCATGCTGAATAATCCCGGGACCGAAGAGCTGATGGTTGCGGCTCTGAAGAGCGGTGCCGGCTGTATCGGCGCCGCGCCCTATACCGACAGCGATCCGCACGGGCAGATCGACCGGGTCTTCGAGCTTGCCCGTGACTTCGATGTCGATATCGACATGCATCTCGATCTTGCCGCCGACCCGACGGAGCTTGATGCCGATTATGTTGCGCGCAAGGCGGATGAATATGGCTGGGGCGGCCGGGTCGCCATCGGCCATGTCACCAAGTTTGCCGCCCTGCCGCCGGAGAGTTTCGATTTACTGGCCCGAAGGCTTGCCGGGGCGGGGGTCGCGGTCACGGTGCTGCCGTCGACGGATCTCTTCCTGATGCACCGGGACCATGACCATTCCGTCCCGCGCGGCGTGGCGCCTTTGCATCGCATGCTCGGGCACGGGGTCAATTGCTCGCTCTCCACAAACAACGTGCTGAACCCGTTCACGCCCTTTGGCGACTGCTCGCTGATCCGGATGGCCAATCTCTACGCCAATATCGCGCAGATCGGGCAGACGGACCTGCTGGCCGAGTGCCTGACCATGATCTCGACTCGGTCCGCCGCGCTGATGAATCTGACGGATTACGGAATCGAGGTCGGCAAGACTGCCGATCTCGTCGTGGTCGACAGCACTGATCCCGCCATGGTCGTGGCCGAACTGGCGCAGCCGATGTTTGTTTTCAAGGCCGGGAGGCAGACGGTGACGCGTGCGTTGCCGGAGCTGCACGCGCCACACAACTAGCTTATTCTATCACCACGAATGTGCGGACCTCGATGCTCTCCCGGGCCGGCGTTGCGTCGGTCTGCGAGGGCAGGGGGAAGGCACTGTGAGGGGTGAACTGCGCGCGACCGTCCTCGAGACTGTCCCAGCCCTTGATCAGCAGGACCTCGTCCCTTGTCATTTCCGGGACATAGTACCAGCGCTGATCCTTGTCGTAGGACAGGTGATAGATCTCGCCGACCCGGTCGGGAAAGACCTGGTCCGTGGCGACCATGGTCGCCGGCGCAATGCTGGTCGCATCCGCGAGCGCCAGCGGAGAGCGCTGCACCGGGCCGCGGATCGGCCGCCAGACATTGACCTGTACGATGCGTGCACCGGAATTCAGCAGGCGATCGAACTCCTTGGCACCAAGCACGTCCTTTGCCCGTTGCGGGCCGCTCTTTGCCGTGTAGTCCACATGGATGCGCGATGCCGGGCCGCGATTACCGTCCTTGTTGCTGGCGCCGGTGCCGCCGTCCGAACGGCGGGTCGCATCGAACACGGCAACGTGGCTGGCGCCGAGTTCCTGCGTGAGCAGGTTGCGCACCTCGTCGAAATAATCCGCTTCGACGGCTCCGTCGTCATACAGATCCGCCACCTGCGTCGGTACCGTCCGCAGCGCGAAACCTTCCCGGTCCAGAGTGAAGGTAGCGCCGTGGGGCCGCATATCCGCCACCAGGACATCATGATCCTCGACGGCAAAGCCGAAATCCGGGACGCCGCCGGTATAGGCCGCACTGTAGAGCGCAGGCTTTTCCGTCTGTGGCACGATAAAGGTCAGTGGCGCCGCCACGTCCGCGGCAGCTTTCATGTGTTCGGTATCGAGTCCGCTCAATGCGTTCCTGGCCATCTTTCGCCTCCTCATTGCCGGCAGATCCCTGCCTGTTGCGATGGCTCTTCAGGTAGGCCCCGACAGGGCGGAGCGCAAAAGAGAAGTTTTCAAGAATACTTGAGAAAAATTCAAGTCGTGGAGGTTATGTGTTGTCTGTTTCGGGCGTTGTCCGGCTGGCTGCGGCCTGCTCCAGCAGCCAGCGTTTCACCCGCAATGTACGGGCCGGCGGGGGGCGACCGGCCGGAAGGCAGAGATAGAAGGCGGCACCGGATGGCCCGGTGGCGCCGAACGGCGTGACCAGGGTGCCGCGGGCCAGGCGCTCCTCGATGTAAGGCGTCCGTCCTATGGCGATGCCGTGCCCGGCTTCGGCGACCTGCAATCCCTGTTCAATCGCATCGAGTTCCAGTGCGCCGCTCAGGTCCGGCGACGGGAGGCCACGGGCACGGGCCCATTCCTGCCATTCGTCCGGAATGCTGCGAATGACGATCAGCCGGGACCGGGCGAGGATATCGCCGATATCTGCCGCTTCCTCGGGCACGAATCCCGGCGCGGCGACAGGCGTCGCATTGTCGTCGAACAGGAATGTCTTGTCGAGATTCGGCCAGTTCCCCCGACCGTATCGGATGGCAATGTCGACCTGGTCGCGGTCGAGATCGACAACCCGTGTCGTCGGGACAAGCTGGATGTCGAGGTCCGGGTTCGCCGCCTCGAAAGTACCGAGGCGCGGCAGCAGCCAGGTGGCGGCCATCGAGGTCGGCAGGGTGAGGCGGACGCTGGTCCGGTCACTGGCGGGAAGCACGGCTTCCGTGGCAGCTTCCAGTTCCCGGATCGCCGGGTCGATCCGGGCGAGATAGCGCGCGCCGGTTTCGGTCAGCACAAGGCGGCGGCTGGTACGGTCGAACAGTTGCGCCCGCAGCAGTGTCTCCAGTTGCCGGATCTGATGGCTGACCGCCGACTCCGTAACGCCGAGCGCGTCGGCGGCTTCGGCGAGCCGGTCATGTGTGGCCGCAGCCCGAAATGCGAGGAGCGCGCGAAAGGGTGGAAGGCGGGGATTCTGCGGAGCCATTCCTTGAGATTAGCTCAAGTCTCTTCCGGCGCCGAGCCTTTCCGGCTGCATCCCGCAATCACCGGCCCTGTCAGGTTGATCGGGGCGCGGGGAGGCACGACATGAAACATGCAGCCCTGTCAGGCGTTATGCTCTTGTCTGGTAAGGCGACAATTTGTGAGAGGGGTAACGGTCGTGCGAGAGGAATTTGATGCATTCGGGGCGGTCAAGATCCCGGAGGACATGTATTATGGCGGGCAGACTCGGCGCGCCATGGAAGTATTCGGTGAGCCGGGCCCGGAAGCGACACCGCCCAGCCTGGTCCATGCGGCCGGGCTGCAGAAACTCGCGGCGGTGCGGGCGAACCTCGCCGTCGGCGCCATTGAGCCCAGGCTGGCCGACGCCATCGAGCGTGCCGCGCGGGAGGTCTGGGACGGCAGGTTCGACGATCATTTCCCGCTGCCGATCTGGCAGACCGGGTCCGGCACGCAGACCAACATGAATGTGAACGAGGTCATCGCCAACCGGGCCAACGAGCTGCTGGGTGAGCCATTGGGCACCCGGTCGCCTGTCCATCCGAACGATCACGTCAACCGCTCGCAATCCTCGAATGACAGCTTCCCGACGATGATGCATATCGCTGTTCTGGGGGAACTCACCCGGGACCTGCGTCCGGCGCTGGTCACGCTGGGTGATGCCTGCGCCGACAGGGCGGGGGCCTTCTCGGACATCGTCAAGATCGGCCGCACGCACCTGATGGATGCTGTACCGATGACGGTGGGGCAGGGGTTCGACACTTTTGCCCGGCAGGTGACGGCAAGCATCGAGAGGCTCGACGCCGCCATGCCCCGCCTCGGGGTGGTGCCGCAGGGCGGCACGGCGATCGGTACAGGCCTGAACGCGCCGGCGGGGTTCGACAAGGCCTTCTGCGAGGAGTTGAGCCGCCTGTCCGGCCTGTCTTTCGCCCCTGCGCCGAGCAAGTTCGAGAGCATGGCGGCGCATGACGAACTGGTGGCTCTCTCCGGCATTCTGAACACGCTTGCCGTCTCGCTCATCAAGATGGCCAATGATCTGCGCTTTCTCGGCTCGGGTCCCCGCTGCGGACTCGGCGAGTTCACCCTGCCGCCGGATGGTCTGTCGTCGTCGATCATGCCGGGCAAGGCGAACCCGACTGTTGCCGAAGTGGTGCTGCAGGTCGCCTTCCAGGTCGTCGGTAATCACGCAACAATCACGATGGCCGGCGCGTCAGGCAATTTCGAGCTGAACGTAGCGAAGCCGGTAATCGTCTATAACCTGCTGCAATCCATCCGGCTGCTGTCCGGGGCAATGGAGACCTTCGCCAATCGGTTCATCGCCGGTATCGCTGTCAATGAACGCCAGACAGCCGCCAATGTTGCGGGATCCATTCTGCCGGCAACGGCACTCAATCCCGTGCTTGGCTATGACGCCGTCGCGACAATTACCAAGAAGGCGCTTGCGGAGGGGACGACTCCGCGGGAAGCGGCGATCGCGCTCGAACTGCTGACCGGGGAGGAATACGACAAACATGTCGATCCGGCCGCATTGGCCCGCCCGACTCAGGTCACTGCTACCTGAAAGAGGCGGAGCTTTTACACTTGTCGGACGACGGAGAGTGCGTGAACCGATTTTATCGGTGCGATGGTCTTCGGCCCGGCGGCGCGCTGACGGGTGTGAAAATGCGCGTCAGAATATCCGGTCATCTGCCAGATCGAGGATCGTCAGCAGGTGCGTGACGGCCCCGCTTTCACCCGACAAGGGCAAGACAACCTCGTCGAGCTTTCTGAAATTCTTCAATGGCCCGACATATTCGACGGGACGGCGAACCGGGCGACCGGTTCGGATCGCTTCCCGCAAGTTTTTCAGGATCGGGCCGTCCGGATCGACATGGGGAAGCTCTCCGATCAAGTGCCCGGTGTAGTTCTGGAAGAAGAAAGACCGGGCAACCTCGCCAATGACTCTGAAACGGAAATCCCTGCCGCCGTCGATGACGCTCATGAAGATGACATGCGGCAGGAGGTGCGGGATATCACAGGGGTCGAATTCGGCGCGCGCAGGCGTCCGGGTGGTGCCGCCAATTCGGTCCCAGTACGCCAGGGCCTCGTCCACCTTGGAGCTCATCATGACAGGTCTTTGTTCGTGAATCAGTCGGTCGGCGCGTGAAGCTTGCATTTCCGGATATTCAGTCAAAAACGTTTCGAAACTGATAACGAAGTGTCATGAGTTGTCACTGTCGCTGATTTGTTCATATGAACATCGAGACTGGACTATGCACCATCATATGAAAGGAGCTCTTGAGCATTTCGGTGGTGCTACATGGCCATCTCTGCTAGGTCAGCGCCGACTCGAGCGTCACTGAGTGGATGGCCGTTGGCCATCCAGGGCCAGCAGGCGTGACGATCCGCGATCATGCTTTGACAGACGCATAGGCAGGCATTTCAGTGGCTTCGACTCCCAGGAAAACCGAAAACCGGTACGTCAACGATCTGCGCCGGTTCAGCTATTTTCAATCCCGGTTTCTCGACCTCAAGGGGGTGACCGTCCCGCTGGGATTGTCCGTCATATTCCTGGCCCTGGTCGGACTGTATGTTGCAAGCACGCAGTACACTCTTGGGGAAGACTGGCTGATTGTGGTCGTCGCGGCGATTGTCGGCGGCTACATGGCGCTCAATATCGGCGCCAACGATGTCGCCAACAATATGGGCCCGGCGGTCGGCGGCAAGGTGCTGACGGTCATGAGCGCGATCCTGATCGCGGCTGTGTGCGAGAGTGCCGGCGCCCTGCTGGCGGGCGGTGATGTGGTGAAGACCGTCTCCAAAGGGATCATTTCGCCCGGTGACGATATCAGCGTCGGCGAATTCCGTGACCTGATGCTGAGCGCCCTGTTCGCTGCCGCGCTCTGGATCAATTTCGCCACCATTCTGAGCGCACCGGTATCGACGACCCATTCAATTGTCGGCGGTGTGCTGGGGGCGGGGATCGCGGCGGCCGGATTCAGCCTGGTGAACTGGTCGACCATGGCCGCGATTGCTGCGAGCTGGGTGATCTCTCCGGTGTTCGGGGCCTTGTTCGCGGCGGCGATCCTGTTCGTGATCAAGAAGAAGATTCTCAATGTCGATGACCGCCTGACGGCGGCGAAAACCTGGGTTCCGGTTTTGATTGGCCTGATGGCGGCCGCCTTTGCGGCCTACATGGCGATGAAGGGCCTGAAGAAAATCTGGCATCCATCCACGATTGAGGTCGTGATTTATTCGCTTCTTGCTTTCCTCGGCGCGTACCTCCTGTCCCGGCCCTATATCGGTCGCCGGGTGCTGTCCCTGGAGGGGACGAGGAAGGACGTCAATTCCCTGTTCGATCTGCCGTTGATCGCCGGCGCGGCGTTGCTGTCTTTCGCGCACGGGGCGAATGACGTAGCCAATGCGGTGGGGCCGCTCGCCGCCATCGTCTCGACGGTCGGCGAGGGGGCGGGGATCACAAGCAAGGTGACGATCCCGATCTGGGTCATGGCGATCGGGGCTTTCGGCATCGCATTCGGGCTCGGCCTGTTCGGGCCGAAGCTCATTTCCGTCGTTGGTGAAAAGATAACCCGGCTGAATTCGCCCAGGTCGTACTGTGTTGCGCTCTCCGCAGCCGTCACGGTGCTGATTGCAACCACGCTCGGACTCCCGGTCAGCTCGACCCACATCGCGGTCGGCGCGGTGTTCGGCGTCGGTTTCCTGCGCGAATTCCTGGAAAACCCGAACAAGCGGCGGGTCCGTCCGGGACACAAACTGAACGATACGGCCGAAGAGGCCTTCAACAGCCGCGCCTACAAGTCGGTGCGACGGTTGGTCCGGCGCCGCTTCGTGCTGTCGATCGCGGCGGCCTGGGTCATTACTGTGCCGGCGTCAGCTCTTCTTGCGGCTGCGGTTTATGCTCTCTTGCAACTTCTCTGATCCAGCGCCCGAGAGACTCGAACTGCTCAAGTACAAGGTGGAAATCCTCACGGTAGGCGACGCGCGGCGCGTCTTCCAATAGCGCCCAGTGCCGCTGGCGGGTCGCCCTCTCCGGCCAGTCGTCAGCCTGTTCCGTAACCAGCAGCGGGAAATAGGTGACCGGGATCTCGAGCTTGCCGGTGTCGGTCTGCTTGGTCACCACATGCGTCATGGGAAAGTCTTCCAGGACGACGCCCCTGATACCGGCCTCCTCGAAACCCTCACGGAGGCAGGCGTCCACGTGACCCTCGCCCTTCTTTCGCTTTCCCTTCGGCAGGATCCATCTGCCGCGCGTCTGCGATGTCACGAAGAGAATGGCGACAAGGTCATCTCTGATATCGAACGGGATGATTCCAACGCGGTGCATTTCTTGTCCTTACTTTCCGAGCCTGCTGCGCTCAAACCAGGTTCAGATTGACATTTGGCAATGTTATCAGCGCGCGGTCATTCGGCCGCATCGGCTTGTGCGCGATCAGGTTGACCACCATCTCCGCCACCAGGTTTCGTTCGGTGTTGATGCGGTGCATCAGCTCTTCCGCCGTATTCGTGCCCGCCACGCTCTTGGGGATCAGGAATGTCACCTGATCTGTTCCCCAGTCTCCACGATAGCCGTAATCCGCGAAATTATAGAATGGCTGCTGGAAGTAGTCGAAGCTGCGAATGAAGTAAGGCCGCTTGTGGGTCGGGTCGGCCCAGGCCATGTCGGTTGCGCCGAACGGCACCCTGAGCTCGAAACGGCAGTCCTTCCTGGCAATCCGCCACATCTCCTGCATGAAGGGAAGGACGCGGTCGATATGCTCGATCAGGTGCGATGCGTGGATTTCCTCGACCGAATCGTCCGGCAGGGGAAAGGGCTCGATTCCGCACGACTCGAGATCGTAGATCAGGTCGACGCCGGGGCCGGGCATGATGTCGTGGTTCACCCAGCCCTTCCGGATCACCTTGCCGCATCCCAGATTGAGCTTGATCCCGCCGGTGTCGCCTGCGGGCTGCATCTCTTCGCTTGAAACCACGTTCTGATATCCTCTGAAATCAGGTTTCAGTGTGCCCTCTGGCCTTGAATCGTACAATGCATAAGGGGCAATGATATGCCGGACGTTCTGCCCTTTTCTCACCCCAGCCAGAAACCGTACCCGCTCATGAAAACCGACCGCATCCTCCGACCGCGCCGCAGTTTCATTTTTTCGCCGGGGCTGAAGCCGGACATGTTTCCGAAGGCCCTTGCCTGCGGCACGGACATTGTCTGCGTCGAACTGGAGGATGGCATCGCCCCGAAAGACAAGGACGCGGCGCGCCGCAATGCGATGGCCCTGTTCGCCGAACCGCAAGCCGATGACGGGGTCGAGCGGATCGTCCGCATCAATTGCCTGCGCGAGGCATTCGGCCTGGCGGATGTGCAGGCGGTGCTGGCAACCGACACGCCGCCGCCGGCGCTGATGCTGCCAAAGGTGCGGACACCGGACGAAATCGCCTGGCTCGACACCCTGCTCACCGAGCGCGGCCACGACACGCGTCTGCACGTCATCATCGAAACCAATGCCGGACTTGAAGCTGTCCATGAAATCGCCCGATCCAGCCCGCGGATCGACGCGCTGTTTTTCGGCGGCGTCGACATGGCGGCGGAGCTGCGCTGCAGGAATGCCTGGGAGCCTCTGCTCTATGCCCGCTCCCGGGTCGTGCATGCGGCAGCGGGCGCCGGGCTCGATGTGATCGACGTGCCCTATCTCGACCTGCAGGATCCGGACGGCATGCGCCGGGAGGCCGAACTGGCCCGCGATCTCGGATTCAGCGGCAAGGGCTCGATCCACCCGAAACAGATCCCGGCGCTGAACGAGGTGTTCACGCCCTCCGAAGAGGTCATCGCCCATGCCCGGCGCGTGGTGAGGACGTTCGAGGAAGCGGATACCGGTCTGGTCGTGATCGACGGCAAGCTCATCGAGAAACCGGTCCTGCGGGACATGCATCGTATCCTTGCCATCGCCGAGCGGATTCGCGGCTGATGTCCATCAGCAAGTAACATCGCCGACTCTGGGCCATCGAACCAGTTCCCGCGCCGGAACTGCTCAAGAGAGAAGAATTGGCGCGGGGGCAAGCTTTTGTGCACTGCAGCGCTGTACATTTGCCCCATTCGCGCCTATGGTGCGCGCCACTTTAATTTGATTTCACGCGCGTAAGGCGCCGCGCTGCTGATCCCACCGGGGGAAACAGGTTTCCCGAACGGTCGATCGCAGGCACTCCGAAAGACATGACATGACTGAATTCGAAGGCGTTGTCCCCGCGCTCGGTAAGGCATTGGCGAAGCGTGGATATGAGGCGCTGACCCCGGTCCAGGAAGCGGTGCTGGCCCCTGAGGTGCGCGACGCTGACGCCCTGGTTTCGGCCCAGACCGGCTCGGGCAAGACCGTGGCCTTCGGGCTGGCCATGGCCCCGACCCTGCTCGACGGTGCGGATCACTTTGTCCGCACACCGTCCCCGATTGCCCTGGCCGTGGCCCCGACCCGCGAGCTGGCCCTGCAGGTAAAGCGGGAGCTTGAGTGGCTCTATGAATTCACCGGTGCCTCGGTGGTCTCCTGCGTCGGCGGCATGGATATGCGGACCGAGCGCATGGCGCTGGATCGCGGCGCGCATATCGTGGTCGGCACGCCCGGTCGTCTGCGGGATCATATCGAGCGCCGCTCCCTCGACATGTCGCGCATGAAGGTGATCGTGCTGGACGAGGCGGACGAGATGCTCGATCTCGGCTTCCGGGAAGATCTGGAATTCATTCTGAAGGCCGCGCCGGAAACCCGCCGCACCCTGATGTTCTCGGCCACAGTGCCGCGGACCATTGCCGGGCTTGCCAAGCGCTACCAGCGCGACGCGGTGCGGATCAGCACGGCCGGCGAGAAGAACCAGCATGTCGATATCGAATACCGGGCCCTGGCCTGCGCCCCGAACGACCGGGAAAACGCCATCATCAACGTGCTGCGGCACTCGAATTCGGCCACCAGCATCGTCTTCTGCAGCACCCGTGCCACGGTGAACCATCTGACCAGCCGCTTCACCAATAGGGGAATCTCGGTGGTGGCGCTGTCCGGCGAGCTCAGCCAGAGCGCGCGCACCCATGCCCTGCAGGCGCTGCGGGATGGCCGGGCCCAGGTCTGTGTCGCCACCGACGTCGCGGCGCGCGGCATTGACCTGCCGAACCTGGAACTGGTGATCCACGCCGACCTGCCGAAGAATTCCGAATCGCTGCTGCACCGGAGCGGGCGCACCGGACGGGCGGGGCGCAAGGGCGTCTCCACCCTGATCGTGCCCTATTCGCGCCGGCGCCAGACCGAGCGTCTGCTGGCGAGCGCGAATATCAAGGCGACCTGGGGCAAGCCGCCCTCGGCCGACGAGATCCTGGCGCTGGACCGTCAGCGGATCCTCGAGGATGCGGATCTGAGCGGCGATACCACCGAGGAAGAGCGCACCTTCGCGGTGGAGCTTCTGGCCCGGCACACTGCCGAGGCCGTGGCCATCGCCTTCCTGCGCAAGCGGATGGCCGGTCTTGCCGCGCCCGAAGAGCTGATGAACGATCCCTCCGGCGGCGAGCGCTACGAGCGCAGCGACCGTGGTGAGCGCGGCGATCGCGGGGACCGCGGCCCGCGGGACGAGTCCCGCAAGCGCCGGAACGATTTCGAGGACGGTGTCTGGATTCGTCTTTCGGTCGGTCGGAACCACAAGGCCGAAGCGCGCTGGCTGCTGCCGATGCTGTGTCGAACCGGAGACATCACCAAGTCCGACGTGGGGGCGATCAAGATCCAGGAGACCGAGACCCATGTCGAGCTGCACCCGAAGGCGGTCGACAAGTTCCTGGCGGCGGTCGGTCCGAGCCGCAAGGTCGAGAAGAGCATAACGGTCGACCGGATGGCCGGCGCTCCGTCAGCGGAGACGTCGGGGGCACCGGCACCCCGCGCGCCACGCGCGCCCCGTCCTGCCAGAGCGGAGTCGGCCCCGGCACCGCGCACCCAGCGGGCGCCGCGTCCCGCCGGCAGCGAGACCGGCCAGGGCGATCGTCCGCAGACGCGCCGGCGTGACATGGGCGAGGGCCAGGCCCGGCCGGCACGGGACATTGTCACGCAGCCCGTCGATACCGCGCCAAGCCCGGCGCCAGCATCGGCTCCAGGGACGGATGCGGTCGCAGTTCTGGATCGCAAGCCCAGGAAACCGAAGAAGCCGAAAGAGGGCGCCGTCAAGGCTGGGGCCAAATCGAGCAAGCCAAAACCGGGCAAAACCAAGTTCGACAAGCCGAAATCCGCAGCCGCGGACAGCAGGTCCGGAAAACCGAGGACCGCGGACGGCAAACCGGGAAAACCTGCCAGACCCGGCAAGCCCAAGGCCGGTCCCGGTGCCAAGAAGGCACACCGCAAGGGCGTGACCAAGCCGAAGGCGCCGTGGGTCGACTAAGGCCCGCAAAGGGTCGAAACTCCGCCTGAACCTGCGCACGCAATCGTGCGTCCGGGGCCAATGACATCTGATTGTTGGGGGCTGCGTCCTATCGTAGAATTGCCGGCCAACCCGGCAATGACGGTGGGGGTGTTCCGATGCGCAGGTTCATGTTTGCTTTGGTTTGCGGTGCCGTTTCCCAGATAGGGATGCAAAGTCCGGCCAGCGCCGAGATGCTCCCGGAAGGGAACGGCCGGGACCAGGTCGAGGCGGTTTGCACGGGCTGCCACAATGTTCGGGATATCCAGCGCAGCACCGGCTACACGCGGGCGCACTGGGACGCACTCACCGGGACGATGGTGGATCTTTCCGGCGACCCGGAGATGCAGGCGGGCATCCTCGATTATCTCGCCGCCGCCTTTCCGCCGAGCGGCAACAGGCGGGCGACACCGGCTCCCGGTACTCTCACGCTTTCCTTCGAGGAATGGCAGGTGCCGACCCTGGGGCAGCGGGCACGGGATCCTGTCGAGGGACCCGACGGCGCGATCTGGTGGGCCGGACAGTGGGCGGACATTCTGGGCCGGCTCGATCCAGCCACCGGCGCCATGACCGAATATGATCTGCCTGCCGGCGCCAAACCCCATTCGGTCGAGGTCGGCCCGGACGGCGCGCTCTGGTACACCGGCAACAAGAACGCCACGATGGGCCGCCTCGATCCGGCCTCCGGCGAGGTCACCGAATTCAGCATGCCGGACCCGGCCGCCCGCGATCCCCACACCCATGTGTTCGACGCCGACGGCATGCTCTGGTTCAGTCTGCAGCAGAGCAACATGATCGGCCGGCTCGACCCGGCGACCGGTGAGACGAGGCTGGTGACGGCACCGTCCCCGGGCTCCAAACCCTACGGCGTGAAGATCGCGGCCAACGGGGACGTCTGGGTTGCCTGCAATGGGTCCAACTGTCTGCTGAAGCTGGATCCGGCCACCATGGCGGTTACCGAGATAAGGTTGCCGGAGCGGGGCACGACGGTGCGCCGGCTCGATATCGCGCCGGACGGGCGGATCTGGTGGGTGAATTCCGGCCTCGGACGGCTTGGGGTCTATGATCCGGAAACGGCGGAAATCCGCGAATGGCCATCGCCGAGCGGCCCCGCATCCCATCCCTATGCCATCGCCTGGTTCGACGGTGCGGTCTGGTACAACGAGTCCGGCGTCCGCCCGGACATGCTGGTGCGCTTCGACCCGGCAAGCGAGAGGTTCCAGAGCTGGCCGATTTCCTCCGGAGGCCTGTATGCCGGTATCCTGCGGCACATGCGCGTCAGCCGGGACGGTCAATCCCTGCTGATCCACCAGACGGCCAGCAACCGGATCGGGCGGGTACGCGTGACCGGCGCCGCCAGGACCCAGTGAACCGGTTGCACTTGGTTGGCCTTATCTGTAATCGTGATCTGGCCTTATAATTTGCGAATATCCTGTGCCATTCTGGTGCCGGAGAAGCCGGTGATGGCTTGGGTATCGCGATTTGATCCGGGAGACAGCGCGCCGTGAGCAGTATGCAGTTTGAAAACGACCTTTCCGATGTCGTCGCGTCCGACAAGGCGCATGTCTGGCATCATCTGATGCAGCACAAGGCGTTCGAGACCAATGATCCGAAGATCATTGTCGAAGGCAAGGGGATGCGCGTCTGGGATATCACCGGCAAGGAGCATCTCGATGCCGTGTCCGGTGGCGTCTGGACGGTGAATGTGGGCTATGGCCGCGAAAGCATCGCCAATGCGGTGCGCGATCAGCTCGTGAAGATGAACTATTTCGCCGGCGCCCTCGGCTCCGTTCCGGCCGCGCGCTTCTCCGAGCAGCTTATCTCCAAGATGCCGGGCATGACCCGCGTCTATTATTCGAACTCCGGCTCGGAAGCGAATGAGAAGGCCTTCAAGATGGTGCGCCAGATCTCCGCACTGCACCATGGCGGCAAGAAGTCCAAGATCCTCTATCGGGAGCGGGACTATCACGGCACCACCATCACCACCCTCTCGGCTGCCGGTCAGCCGGAGCGCCAGGCCCATTACGGCCCGTTTACGCCGGGCTTCGTGGAAGTGCCGCATTGCCTCGAATACCGTAACCAGTATGGCGCGGTCGAAAATTACGGCGAACGCGCCGCCGACGCGATCGAGGACGTGATCCTGCGCGAGGGTCCGGACACGGTCGGCGGCCTCTGCCTTGAAACCATCACCGCCGGTGGCGGCGTGATCACCCCGCCGGAAGGCTATTGGGAGCGGGTCCAGGAGATCTGCACCAAGTACGGCATCCTGCTGATCCTCGACGAAGTGGTCTGCGGCGTCGGCCGCACCGGCGAATGGTTCGGCTACCAGCATTACGGCATCAAGCCGGACATCGTGACCATGGCGAAGGGCGTTGCCTCGGGCTATGCGGCGATCTCCTGCACCGTGACCACCGAAGCGGTCTTCGATCTCTTCAAGGCCGACGCGTCCGACCCGATGAGCTATTTCCGCGATATCTCGACCTTCGGCGGCTGTACCTCCGGCCCGGCTGCGGCGCTCGAGAACATGCGCATCATCGAGGACGAGAAACTGCTCGAGAACACGACCGCGATGGGCGCGCGTCTGGAGCAGAACCTGCTTGCCCTGATGGACAAGCACCGGGTGATCGGCGACGTGCGCGGCAAGGGGCTCTTCTGGGGCGCCGAGCTGGTCGCGGACCGGGATACCAAGCAGCCGGTGGACGAAATCAAGGCCCAGGCCGTGGTCGGTCACTGCAATGCCGAGGGCGTGCTCATCGGCGTCACCAACCGGTCGCTGCCGGGCTTCAACAACACGCTCTGCCTGTCGCCGGCGCTGATCGCCAGCAAGTCGGACATCGACCAGATCACGGGCGCCATCGACAATGCCCTGACGGCCGTGTTCGGTTCCGGCAAGTAAGACAGGCAAGGGAGATTTTGGCGTGAGCGAGCACGGGCACGAACACTTGCACGATGGCGAGATCGACTGGAAGACCCAGGGGGTTCAGGTCATCCCCGGCGACAGTCTGGATGCCAACACCGCCCAGACCCCTGGCATGAACCGTGCGGCGGCGATTACCACCGCGCGGGCCGGAGCCAAGAAGCTCTGGGCCGGGACTGTCCAGATCCACCCGAACGCGAAGACCGGCGCGCACCATCACGGCGCGCTCGAGAGCGTGATCTACGTCGTCAGCGGCCGCGCCCGGATGCGCTGGGGCAACAATCTCGAATTCGTCGCCGAGGCCGGTCCCGGCGACTTTATCTTCGTGCCGCCCTATGTGCCGCACCAGGAGATCAACGCCTCAACGGACGAGCCGCTCGACTGCGTTCTGGTGCGCAGCGACAACGAGAATGTCGTGGTCAATCTGGAGATCGAGCCGGTGGAGAAGCCGGAGGCGGTGAAATGGGTCGATCCGATCCATCGGGGCGAGACCTAGACACGGCCCTGCGGGGCGCAATGTCCCCATATCGGATGTGATTTCTTTCCGTCCGGCTTGCTTATCGCCTGAAACCGGGCGCGATATGCTGCGCAAAAAAAGCAGCAGCGGGCAGGAAACATGGAAATCGTCGACGCGCAAATTCACATCTGGCACACCGGCCTGCCGAGCAACGCGGCGCACTGGCAGATCACGTCCTTTGCCGCCGCCGAGGCGATCGCGCTGATGGACGAGGGCGGCGTCGACGCCGCCGTGATCCATCCGCCGTCCTGGGATCCGGGCTCGACCGAGCTTGCGATGAATGCCGTGAGGACCTATCCGGGGCGCTTCGCCATCATCGGCACCGTCGACCTCACCCGGCCGGAGGAGAGCCGCGCGGCCATGGAACATTGGCGCACACAGACCGGCATGCTCGGCCTGCGCTGCATGTTCCTCGAAGGCGAGGATCGCCGGCTCCTGCATGACGGCGAACTGGGCTGGTTCTGGCAGGCGGCGGAACGGTTCGATATTCCCGTGACCACGCTCGCGACAGGGTCGTTCGATGTGCTGGGAGAGGTCGCGGCACGTCATCCGGGCTTGCGCCTCTGTATCGATCATCTGGGTGGCAAAGGCGGCAACACGACGCTCAAGGATGCCGCCGCCATGACCCATATGCCGGAGCTCCTGAAGCTCGCCGCACTGCCGAATGTCGCTGTCAAGGTGACCGGCGCGCCGGGCTATTCCAGTGAAGCCTATCCATTCCCGGCCATGCAGCCCTATCTCCGGCAGATCTTCGACGCCTTCGGGCCGGACCGCATGTTCTGGGGCACGGACATTTCCAAGATGCCCTGCTCCTGGCGGCAGTGCGTCACCCTGTTCACCGAGGAGCTGCCGTGGCTGCGCGGCGACGACCTCGCCCGGGTCATGGGCGCTGCGGTGCGCGACTGGTGGGGATGGCCGAGGCGGCCAACCACGCTCTAGAGTTACCTTGGGAGCGGCGTGGTCATGTCGTGTCCTCTCGGATCACCTTCGGTTTGACGACAAGACAGGCAGGGCCGATTGCCCGGGGTTCCAGGGCAGCTGTTTCTTGGAGGCCTACCCGAAAGGGGCGCGCCAAGAGGTCATCCTTGATTGCGAAAGAATGGCTGGGGGACCTGGATTCGAACCAGGACTGACGGAGTCAGAGTCCGTAGTTCTACCGTTAAACTATCCCCCAACGGGACCGGCGCACCAAGTGCGTTCGCGGTAGGGGGCGGAAATTAGCGAGCTTGCTTGCGGAAGGCAAGCGCCAAAATCGTCTTTTTTGAGATCCGTTTCAGGCGGATCCGGAAAGTGCGAGAAACACCGCGACAGTGGCTTGCATGGGCAGTCATACTTTCTACACTTTATCGCCATAGCATCCGCCTTCTGAATGGTTCTTTGACGCGGCCGTGTGCTGCGTTTTCTGATTTTCCGAGAGAGGTTATCGCCGTATGAAACAGGTTCTCGTGCTCGGGGCGGGCGGCTTTATCGGCAGCCATCTGGTCCGCCGTCTTCGTGCGGAGGGAAGCTGGGTCCGGGGCGTGGACCTCAAGCATCCGCGCTATGCCCGGACCGATGCCGATGACTTCGTGGTGTCGGATCTGCGTGAGCCGGGCAATGTCCGGGCCGTCATCGACCGGACCTTCGACGAGGTCTATCAGCTTGCTGCCGATATGGGCGGGGCCGGCTACATCTTCACTGGAGACCACGATGCCGACGTCATGCACAATTCGGCGTCGATCAACCTGAATGTCGTTGATATCTGCAACAGGCACGGTATCAAGCGGGTGTTCTATTCCTCCTCCGCCTGCATGTATCCGCAGGAGAACCAGCTGGACCAAAGCAACCCGAACTGCCGGGAGGACAGCGCCTATCCGGCCAATCCGGACAGCGAATATGGCTGGGAGAAGCTGTTCAGCGAGCGGCTCTATCTTGCTTACCAGCGCAATCACGGGCTGGAATGCCGGATCGCCCGGTTCCACAATATATTCGGCCCGGAAGGGTCCTGGAACGATGGCCGGGAAAAGGCCCCTGCAGCGATCTGCCGGAAGGTCGCCGAGGCGCCCGACGGCGGCGAGATCGAAATCTGGGGGGACGGGGAACAGACCCGGTCGTTCCTCTATGTCGATGAATGTCTGGAAGGGATCTTGCGCTTGACCCGGTCCGGCTTTCCTGGGCCGGTGAATATCGGCTCGGACGAGATGGTCAGCATCAACGGGCTGGTCGACATGGTTTGCGAGATTGCCGGCAAGACCCTGACGAAACGCCATGTTCCCGGGCCCCTCGGGGTGCGGGGGCGTAACTCGGACAATGATCTGATCCGGGCAGAACTCGGCTGGGCGCCCAGTGCGGCATTGCGGTCGGGGCTCGAGAAAACCTACGCCTGGGTTGAAGACAAGGTTGCCCGCAAGGAGCCGGATCCGGTCTAGCGGACCGGCAGCCCAGGTTCTGCCGGATATAACGGCGAAGACAAAATCCGCTGACTGCGCGTCGTGCTGTATCAAATTTGAGACAATCCTATTACACTGTTTGGCGAAACAGCTTCCGGACGCCGGAGGCGGAATTTTTTGATGAGTAATATATGTCCACCGGCCGTTCGCTATCGACACGGCGGGGAGGACGTTCGACGGAGGGTGATCGGGAAAATGGACGCCTGGAGCGGCCGCGGCCGCCTTTGAGGCGCGAGATTCCGAAATCGTCGAACGATACCGTCCGCGCACGCAAACACCCAGACCGTCCGCCGGTTCTGGCGGCCGTGGATTTGGGCACGAACAACTGCCGGCTCCTGATCGCCGTCCCGCACGGCGCGGGATTTCGCGTCATCGATGCCTTTTCCCGCATCGTCCGGCTCGGCCAGGGCCTGCAGACCCGTCGGGAGCTCTCTGCCGACGCCATGGACCGGACCCTCCAGGCGCTGAGAATATGCTCCCGGAAGATGGCGAAGCGCAATGTCACCCTGTCCCGGATCGTGGCGACGGAGGCGTGCCGCAAGGCGCATAATTGCGACGTTTTCCTGGAGCGGGTGCGCTCGGAAACGGATCTCGAGATCGAGATCATCTCCACTGACGAGGAGGCAGCGCTGGCCCTCGCCGGATGTTTGCCCCTGTTCAATCCGGACATCCCGAACGCGTTGGTCTTCGATATCGGCGGCGGCAGTACCGAACTTGTCTGGCACCGTGCTCAGAACCATGAAACCGAGCGGAACGGCAATGGAGCGCTCGACACGATCTCGCTGCCATTCGGGGTCGTTACCCTGGCGGAGCGATATGGCGGCGACCGGTTTGATCGCGCGACCTACCGCCAGATGGTCGAGGAATCCCGCACCGCACTCGATGCATTCGAATCCCGTTTCGAGATTGGCGCCGCAATCCGCAGCGGACAGGTGCAGATGGTCGGGACATCGGGGACGGTCACGACCCTTGCCGGCCTGCACATGAAACTGCGCCGTTACGAGCGGAACCGGGTCGACGGCACCTATCTCGATTTCTCGCAGATGGAGGAGATCTCCGAGCATCTGGCGTCTGTCGGTTTTCACGAACGTGCAGCAATGCCGTGCATCGGCTCGGAACGGGCGGACCTTGTGGTCGCCGGTTGCGCCATTTTGCAGGGTATCTGCGAGCGCTGGCCCGTGGGCAGGCTTCGGGTTGCCGACAGGGGGCTCCGTGAAGGCATTCTGGTTGATCTTCTGCAAAGGGTTTCGACCGGGTGACCGGCCGGACGGCTTGACGGGGCGACCGCTTCCGGCGCACTTAAGCGGCCATGACAACCTCTCGCGGCGGACGGCGCGGCGGGCGAGGCCCTGGGTCCCGGATGACCAGCGTCGAGCTCAAGAATGCGCGCCGGCATAAACCCTCATCCCAGCGTTGGCTGCGCCGGCAGCTGAACGATCCCTACGTGGTCGAGGCGCAGAAGCTCGGCTTTCGTTCCCGTGCGGCGTTCAAGCTGCAGCAGCTGGACGAGAAGTTCCATTTCCTGAAGTCGGGCCAGACAATTGTCGATCTTGGCGCGGCGCCCGGTGGCTGGACCCAGATCGCTGTGGAAAGCGTCGGAGCCAGCAAGGGCAAAGGCACCGTCATCGGTATCGACCTGCTGGAAATGGAGCCCGTGCCGGGCGCGGATCTGTTCCAGGCTGACTTCATGACGGATGAGGGGCTCGCCGCACTGCGTGAGCGCATGCCGGACAAGGTCGATGTGGTGCTGAGCGACATGGCGGCCGCGACCACGGGCCACGCGCCGACGGACCATATCCGGACGGCGGCGCTCTGCGAGGCGGCGTTCGAGTTCGCGGTCGAGGTCCTGGCCGAAGGCGGCAGTTTTGTTGCCAAGGTTTTCAAGGGTGGCAGCGAGAATGAAATGCTGCGGCGGATGAAGCTGGCCTTCAGGGTCGTCCGGCATGCCAAACCGGCAGCCAGCCGGCCGGAATCGCCAGAGGCCTATGTGGTTTGTACCGGGTTCAGGGGGGCGGCAGCTGCCAGCCCCGTCGCTGACGAAGATGGTGATGACGGCGAAACTGACTCTTAGCATTGCGGAGGGGCTGACTGCCGGTCTCGACGAGATCGACAGGCGTCTGGTCGCCTTCAACAAGGAGCGGTCCGGCTGGAGCAGCCGGTATTTCACAGTCGAACTCCGGGATCCGGTCGGAGCGATCAGGGGCGGTGCCGGCGCGCGCTTCAATCTCGGCGTGATCGAGGTATCCACGCTCTGGCTTGACGAGGATCTGCGCGGCTCCGGTTGGGGCCGGACCATCGTCGAGGCGATTGCAGAAGAAGGGGGCCGGCTTGGCGCGGCAAAGATTGCGCTCGACACCTATGACTTCCAGGCCCGGTCTTTCTACGAGGCGCTCGGTTTCCGCATTTTCGGGACTCTGGACTATCCGACGGGTAACAGCCGCTACTATCTCAGCAAGGATCTTTAGGGCGGTATCTTGTCCGGGACGCCGGTTGCCCCAGTTTAAAGCTCCTCATGCCTCTCCTTTACGGAATTCATCACATGAGCCATTCGAAGATCCTCGTTTTTGCGGGCAGTGCGCGCGCGGAGTCCCTGAACAAGAAACTGGCGGCGGCTGGAGCGGCTGCCGTGCGCAAGGCTGGCGGCGAGGCGACGCTGATCGACCTCAATGATTATCCGGCGCCGATTTATCACGGTGACGACGAAGCGGCGCATGGCGTGCCCGAGAATATCCTCGCCCTGAAGAAGCTCATTTCCGAGCATGACGGGCTGATGATCGCGACGCCGGAATATAACGGTTTCGTGCCGCCGCTTCTGGTCAACACCTTCAGCTGGGTATCCCGTCCGACCAAGGATGGCGGGCCGGGCAATGTCCTGATGTCCAAACATGTGGCCGTGATGGCGGCGTCTCCGGGCCGACTCGGTGGCGTGCGCGTTGTGCCGCGGTTGCGGGATTGCCTGTGCGAGCTCGGTTGCGTCCCGGTTCAGGGGTTCGTGACCGTGCCGGGCGCAAGCAGTGCTTTTGATACCGACGGTAATCTGGCGGACGAGGCTGGCCAGAAAGGGCTGGATGCCCTTGCATCCCGGCTGGTGCAGGCTGTCGGATAGGGCATTGCGGGCTGCCCTGCATGGCAGCTTTGCGGAAACGTCATCCAGCTGTCGGCACTTCGTGCTTGGCAGGTGGCAGAGCCGGTGTTATAGCGCCGTGCCACCGCAGCAAACGGAGGCACCATGGATATCCGCGAAGCTTTGACCTTCGACGACGTCCTTCTTGAACCGGCTCTTTCGACGGTTCTCCCGACACAGGTCGATACGTCCACACAACTGACCCGATCGATCCGTCTCGGGATCCCGGTGATCTCCGCCGCCATGGATACAGTTACCGAAAGCGGCCTCGCCATCGGCATGGCCCAGCTTGGCGGCCTTGGTGTCATCCACAAGAATATGGACGCGGCGACCCAGGCGAATGAAGTCCGGACCGTGAAGAAATTCGAAGCCGGCATGGTGGTGAACCCGGTGACCATTGCGCCGGAGCAGAGCCTTGCCGACGCCATGGCGGTAATGGCCCGCTTCAAGATCAGTGGCATTCCGGTGGTCAAGCCCCGGACCGGCAAGCTGGTCGGTATCCTGACCCACCGAGACGTGCGCTTCGCAACCGACATGAGCCAGCCGGTCAAGGATCTGATGACCAAGCGGGTGATCACGGTACGCGAGGATGTCACGCCGGAAGAGGCGCGGGCGCTGCTGCACAAGCACCGGATCGAAAAGCTGCTGGTGGTGGATGGCGATCACAAGTGCATCGGCCTGATTACCGTCAAGGACATGGACAAGGCACAGACCCATCCGAATGCCTGCAAGGACGAGCAGGGCCGTCTTCGGGTGGCTGCAGCGACTGGCACCGGCAAGGACGGCGTCGCCCGGGCCGAGGC
The DNA here is from genome assembly GCF_040217065.1 of Nisaea sp. Taxonomy (GTDB): domain Bacteria; phylum Pseudomonadota; class Alphaproteobacteria; order Thalassobaculales; family Thalassobaculaceae; genus Nisaea. The sequence continues at coordinate 143,876 of NZ_JAVJNX010000011.1, read as the reverse complement.
CCTGATCGATGCCGAGGTCGACATCGTCGTGGTCGATACAGCGCACGGCCACAGCCAGGGCGTCCTGGCCTCCGTCGACGAGATCCGCAATCTCAGCAACAAGGTCCAGATCATTGCCGGCAACGTCGCCACGCGAGACGGAGCGCAGGCCCTGATCGATGCCGGCGCCGACGCGGTCAAGGTCGGTATCGGCCCGGGCTCGATCTGCACCACGCGCATGGTTGCGGGCGTCGGTGTGCCGCAGCTCACCGCCATCACTGGAGCGCTCGAAGCCTGCCGCAAGGCCGGAGTGCCTGTGATTTCCGACGGCGGCATCAAATATTCCGGCGATCTGGCCAAGGCGATCGCGGCCGGTGCGGACTGCGCCATGATTGGTTCGCTCTTCGCCGGGACCGACGAAAGCCCGGGAGAGGTCTATCTTTACCAGGGCCGTTCCTATAAAGCCTACCGCGGCATGGGCTCTCTTGGTGCCATGGCGCGCGGCTCGGCCGATCGCTATTTCCAGGAAGAGGTGTCCGACAATCTGAAACTGGTTCCGGAAGGGATCGAGGGTCAGGTGCCGTACAAGGGGCCGGTTTCCGCCGTCGTTCATCAACTGATCGGTGGGCTCCGGGCCGCGATGGGCTATACTGGTAATGCTACGCTGAGCGAGATGCAGAGGAACTGCAAGTTCCTGAAAATCAGCACCGCCGGCCTTCGGGAAAGCCACGTTCATGACGTGACCATTACCCGCGAGGCCCCCAATTACCGTCCGAGCATGTAAGCAAGTCCGGCCAGCAGTCGGCTAACGAAAGCAACATTATGACCCCAGCGGCCCGTCTCCTTGCCGCAATCGAGATCATGGAAGAAGCCGACGCCGATCCGCGTCCGGTCGACCGTGTTCTTGAAGGCTATTTCCGGCAACGGCGTTATGCCGGCTCGAAGGACCGTCATGCGGTCCGTGATCGGGTGTATGGACTGCTGCGGCGGCGGTCGCGCGTCGACTGGCATCTCGGCCGGACCGGGGTTTCCGAACATCCGACCGCGCGCATGCGGGTTCTCGCCGATCTGGTTCTTGTCGACGAATTGACGACGGCAGCCATTACGGAACTGTTTTCCGGCGAGCAGCATGCACCCTACGTGATGGACGAGCTGGAACTGCGTCTGCTGTCGAAGCTGAAGGGGCAGATGCTCAACAGCGCTCCGGACATGCCGGCTGCCGTGCGTCTGGAGACGCCCGACTGGGTCTATCGCCGGCTTGAACCGGTGCTGGGCGACGAGCGGGAGGCCGCTCTTGCCGCCATGGGGACCGAGGCGCCCTTCGACCTGCGGATCAACCCGTTGCACAAGGCGGACCGGGACTCCGTCCGGGAGGCGTTGTTCAAGCAGGATATCGAGTGCGTGCCGACGCCTCTGTCGCCCTTTGGTCTGCGCTCGGCGGACCGCAAGCCGATCGACGGGCTGAAGCTGTTCAAGGAAGGCCTGATCGAAGTTCAGGACGAGGGCGCGCAGATCGCCGCGCTGCTGCTCGGGACGGCGCCGGGCATGCAGGTAGCCGACTATTGCGCCGGCGCCGGTGGCAAGAGCCTTGTGCTTGGCGGGCTGATGGAAAACAAGGGCCGTGTGCTGGCGCTCGATACGTCAGAGGGCCGGCTGGACCGTTGCGGCGTCCGCACCCGCCGTGCCGGTCTGCACAATATCGAAAGGCATGTTCTTGCCGAAGGCAGCGACCGGAGGGTGAAGCGGCTCGCCGGCAAGTTCGACCGGGTCATGGTCGATGCGCCCTGTCTGGGAACCGGCACATGGCGGCGCAACCCGGATGCACGCTGGCGCTACACCGAGACGGATCTGGCGGAACTGAACGGCGTGCAGGCCGTGATCCTGCAGCGGGCGGCGCGGCTGGTCAAACCGGGCGGACGGCTTGCCTATGTGACCTGCTCGATGCTGCGGGAAGAGAATGAAGCCATTGTCGACGCGTTCCTCGAAGCGCGGGACGGCGAGTTCCGGACCCTTGATATTGCGGCGGTCTGGGCCGAAACGGTGAGCCCGCTTGGCGGTGGAGCCTGCCCGGGAGAGGGATCCGCGCTTCGGCTCTACCCGCACAAGCACGGGACGGATGGCTTCTTCGTCCAGATTCTGGAACGTCGTCCGGAGGAGTGAGGCCAGGCGACTCCGTTGCCTGCCTTCCGACCTGCCCTGATCACCCTCGCCTGCGTCCCATGCTGGACTCATTCCGGAAGGTCGCCATATAGTATCGGCGGGTTGTGGACATTGCCCGACTGGACGGTGTTGAGGGGATGCAGCAATTGCACGTCATTGGCGATCCGATTCAGCTGCAGCATTGGCGGGAGATAGATTTCGCGGAAGAGATTCCGCCGCCGGCTCTGGTTGCATTGAGTGCATATTGTCAGATTGCGCGCATGGGCGAATATGAGAACGTCCTGGACATCATCTCCTCGGATCATGCGCTATGCGGACCGTCGAACATGCTGTTTCAGCTCGTCGGTGATGAGGTCAGGCTTGTCCGGTCAGGAGGAGCCGTAACGCGCAATGCCGCGAGCGTGATAGCAAGAATTATTGAAAGCGAAGTTCTTGGCCGGGAAGACGGCGCGAGACGCTACTGCGTCAGCGCCGACACTATTGCCGATGTAACGATTCTTCCCTTGTTCCAGAGCGCAGGACTCTGCATGGCGGTCGTCGTCGGATGACGAGTGAAATGCATCTTGAGGTGATCCGGGGGGATGAGCCTGCCGTGGTCCTCACCTACGACAAGCTTGATTTCCGCCTCGGAACCGATAATCAGCTTGCCGAAGTCTTTACCGTGCTGGCGCGCACGGGGAAGTTTGGCCTGCCGAGTCTGCAGGGGATCTCCTTTAACGAGATTTCCCGCCGTGCACCGGACGTTCTGCCCTACATCCACGTCCTGCGCGTCTCAGACCAGCCCGCGACATTCGAATTCACGCAACTCGGCTTCGGCACCAAGATGGATGGCGGGAACCGGCCGAGATTTTTCGGTGAACTGGTTCCCCATCTCGGGCCGAAGCTCTGGAGCAGCCTTGCTGAAATCTATGCCGATGCCGCATTTCGAGGACGCATATCACTATCCGAAGTTCATGCGAGCGCCGGCGGAGACTGGTTCGCTTATCGCCGGCTTGTCATGCCGCTTTCGTCCAATGGTCGCGATATCGATCAGGTTCTCTGCGCCGTGGTTCACGAGACGGTCGAGTTCGACGGATTGCTGCCCCGCGATTTCCGCAGCATCGATATCGATCACGAAGAGCCTCTCTTCCTTTCCCGTCGGCCGGAACTGATTCCCCGACAAAGCTAGCCAGCCGCGGGGAAAGCCATAGATATGGCTGCCGAAACCCGCATCCGCGAGACCGGTGAGAATGATCCCGCAATGCCGGTCGACGCCCCAGTGCATCACGGAGAGCGACCGGATTATGCGCGGAAGGGCCCATGATAGCCCCACCTTCCGGCTGTTGGGGTGAACCCAGAGGCCTCCGGCATGGCCGATCTTCCCGGAAAGTGTCGCACTGATCGGATGACGATCGAATGGTGCTGCGAACATTCCCGTGGCTTCGACGGAGCTGACGAAATCGGTCGTCTCGATCAATCGGTCGCAGATTATCGCAACCGTCTCCGCCTGTTCGTTGGAGACCCGCAGCCAGAAGGCGTCGGCGGGTGAGAAATCCGCCTTGTCGGGATCGAACAGGGTGGATACGCCAACTGTTCCCGGTGCGGTCTGCATGATTCTTTTCCATTGCCGCATGTCGCTTTCAATGGAAATCCGGTACCCGGACCTGACGACCAGAGCCATCATTTCACGGTAGTAGGAACGCGCTGTCTCGATATAGGGCTTCATGCCGGTTCTCCTTTCGTCAAAGCATCACGATAGCATGCGATTACTGGTTGTGATGCTTGGCTGAAGAGTATTTGGCACAGGTTTTGGGGATCAATTTTATGTATAGCTCGATATTTTCAGTGCTCAACTTTCAATACAGGATTGGGATGCTCAAAAAATGTGATTTTGAGCGGGAATCGAATTCTTCGGATTTTCAAAAAAACCATATAAAGCAACGATGAACCAGCCTGCCTCAGTTTCATCTCTTGAACCGTGCAGGCTCTTCATTATCATTAGCTGAGGTTTGTCTGCCGGAAGGAAGCCAATGCCTGATCCGAGAGATATCAGGATACGCTCTGCCCAGTCCAAGGACGCGTCCGCGATTGCCAGAGTGCAGGTTGAAACCTGGCAGGACGCCTATGTCGGTATTCTTCCTGACCGGGTTTTGCTGGAGCTGCGCGCTGTCCGGTCAGCCGGCCTGTGGTCGAACGCCATTGCCAAGAACCGGAATACCGACCTTTTCCAGGTCGCGGACTGGAACGGAGAGGTTGTCGGCTTCTGCCAGGGCGGCCCGCGCCGGCAGGACATCGCCGCGGCCGGCAACGAAGCGGGCGAGATTGCCGAGATCTACGTTCTCTATGTGGATCCGAGCTTCCAGGGGCTCGGCGTCGGGACGGCCCTGATGGGGCGTGTCGTGGACGGGTTGAGTCTTGCAGGCTTCGGCGCCCTTGTGTTGACGGTGCTGAGCGAGAATCGTGGTGGTGTGGCATTCTACGAGCGGCTTGGCGGCTCCGCCGATCTGCCGATCGACTGTCGGGTGATGGGCGCGCAGGTGGAAGAGACGGTCTATCGCTGGGCGGATATCCGCGCTCTTCAGGAGCGGCTTGCGCGCGCCGAAGGGTAGGCCTGCCCGGCATGTCCATGTCGCTCAGGTCCAGCCTTGCCGCAATGCAGCACTTCCGGTAGTTTCCAGCGCTTCATTCCCGCCAAGCCAGATGGTGCCCGATGACCGATCGCATTCTCATTCTCGATTTCGGCAGTCAGGTCACACAGTTGATCGCGCGCCGTGTCCGCGAAGCTGGTGTCTATTGCGAAATCATGCCCTTCAACACACCGGTCGAGAAGATCGCGGCGTTCGGGGCCAAGGCCTATATCCTCTCGGGAGGACCGGCCTCCGTGGTCGCCGAGGAAACGCCCCGGGCACCGCAACTGGTTTTCGACTCCGGGCTTCCGGTGCTGGGTATCTGCTATGGCCAGCAGACCCTTTGCCACCAGCTCGGCGGACGGGTCGAGACCTCCGACCATCGCGAGTTCGGCCGCGCCTTCGTCGATGTGAAGGACAATTGCATCCTGTTCGACGGGGTCTGGGAGATCGGGGCCAGCGAGCAGGTCTGGATGAGCCATGGCGACCGGGTGATCGAACTGCCGGAAGGCTTCCGGGTCGTCGCCTCGAGCGAAGGTGCGCCCTTTGCCGTCATCGCCGATGACGCGCGCCGCTATTACGCCACCATGTTTCATCCGGAGGTGGTGCATACGCCGCACGGCGCGGCGCTGCTCTCCAACTTCGTGCACAAGGTGGCGGGCTGCGCCGGCGACTGGACCATGGCGTCCTTCAAGGACCAGGCGATCCGGCAGATCCGCGACCAGGTCGGTGACGGCAAGGTCATCTGCGGCCTGTCCGGCGGGGTCGACAGCTCCGTCGCCGCCGTGCTGATCCACGAGGCCATCGGTGACCAGCTGACCTGCGTCTTCGTCGATCACGGCATGCTGCGCCAGGGCGAGGCGGAACAGGTCGTGCGGCTGTTCGGCGACAATTACAACATCCCGCTGATCCACAAGAATGCGAGCGACCTGTTCCTCGGCGCGCTGGCAGGTGAGACGGACCCCGAGAAGAAGCGCAAGACCATCGGCTCGCTCTTCATCGACGTGTTCCAGGAAGAAGCGAACAAGATCGAGGGCGCCGCGTTCCTGGCCCAGGGTACGCTCTATCCCGATGTGATCGAGAGCGTCTCCTTCACCGGCGGCCCGAGCGTCACCATCAAGAGTCACCACAATGTCGGCGGCCTGCCGGAGCGCATGAACCTGAAACTGGTCGAGCCGCTGCGCGAGCTGTTCAAGGACGAGGTCCGTGATCTCGGCCGCGAACTCGGCCTGCCGGAAAGCCTGGTCGGCCGGCATCCGTTCCCGGGCCCAGGCCTCGCCATCCGCATTCCCGGCAGCGATATCACCCGCGAGAAGCTGGAGATCCTGCGCAAGGCCGACGCGATCTATCTGGAAGAGATCCGCAATGCGGGTCTCTACGACGCCATCTGGCAGGCCTTCGCGGTGCTGCTGCCGGTGCGTACCGTCGGCGTCATGGGCGATCACCGGACCTACGATTTCGCCTGCGCCCTGCGCGCCGTCACCTCGACCGACGGCATGACGGCGGACTATTACCATTTCGACCACGACTTCCTCAGCCGGGTCTCCACCCGCATCATCAATGAATGCAAGGGCATCAACCGGGTGACCTACGATATCACCTCAAAGCCTCCGGGGACCATCGAGTGGGAGTAAGGGGCGTTTCGGCCGGATACCGCCGCGCCAACACCCTCACTATGCTGACCGGCAAGGGGCAGTAGCGGGCAGACCGGGAGACGGGATGGTGACGGGGTGACGGGCGGCATAGTGACTCTGACCATGAACCCGGCGGTCGATGTGTCGGCGGTGACCGACATGGTGGTGCCGACCGACAAGCTCCGCTGTCGCGATCCCCATCGCGATCCCGGTGGCGGCGGGATCAATGTCGCGCGGGTGATCCGGCGGTTCGGCGGTACCTGCCGGGCGATCTACCCGGCGGGAGGCATCACGGGGCGGCTGCTCCAGGATTTGCTGCAGCGGCAGGGAATAGAAAACACCGCGATCGACATTGCCGCCGGTACACGGGAAAGCTTTTCCGTGACGGAGGCGCGCAGCGGCGCGCAATATCGCTTCGTTCTCGCCGGTGAAGCCCTCGGACCGGCGGAGTGGCAGGCCTGTATCGATGCCGTCGCTGCCCATGCATCGCCGCATCATTATGTGGTCGCGAGCGGCAGTCTGCCGCCCGGCGTGCCGGACGATTTTCATGCGCGGCTCGGCAAGGCGCTGGCCGATCGCGAGGTCCGGCTTGTGGTCGACAGTTCGGGGCCGGCCCTCGACGGCGCACTGCGCCACGGCGTTTACCTGGCCAAACCCAATTTGCAGGAACTGCGCGGGCTGACCGGCGCGCCGCTGGAACGGCGGTCCGACTGGGAGGACGCGGCTGGCGAATTGGTGCTGGCCGGCCGTGCCGAGATCATCGTGCTGACCTTGGGAGAAGAGGGCGCGTTCCTGGTGACCCGGGATCTTCGAATTCGTGCTGATGCGGTGCCCGTGAAGGCCGTCAGCGCGGTCGGCGCGGGGGACAGCTTCCTCGCCGTGATGGTCTGGCGGCTGGCGTCGGGCGACGGCCTGGAGGCGGCGTTCCGCCATGCTGTTGCGGCCGGATCGGCCGCTCTGCTGACACCGGGCACCGATCTTTGCCACAGGGCGGATACGGAGCGGCTCGCGGAGCAGGTGCGGACGGAACGGATAGCTTTCAACTGACATGCAGCGAATTCTGCCGGCTGCCGGCCAGGCCGATCCGGTGTGTTTTCCAAGGCGGGTGTTCCAGGTGCGGTCTCGCGCTATGATGGGCGTCCTGCGTAACAATCCGGCACGATGGTGATCATGGTTTCTACCGCTAGAACCGGCGAATTGGTGCGACGCTATTTTGAAGACACCAATCTGGTGAAAATGACACTGACCGGCACGATTACCGGGGACATGATCTTGGCCCAGGCGATGGACCCACCGGACATCATGCGGTGGAATCGCATTATGTGGAATTTTCTGGAAGCGGATCTTTCGGAACTGCAACTACCGGACGCCCAAATGATCGTCGCGGCCGTCGAGAAGATGCCGACGCTGCGTCAAGCCCGTTACAGAATGGCTTTTGTGGTCGAGCCGGGGCCGAAACGCTCACTGTTGCGCATGTATGATGTGCTGATGGCAGACAAGAATATCGAGGGCAGAAGTTTCGAGATTTTCGACACGGAAGATTCCGCGATGGACTGGCTCATGGACGATGCCGCCGGATGACGCGGTGCGCGTTTCGTCTGTGGGCTGACCGCCGGTTCGTCCTGCGGCCGATCAGAATTCGATGAGCCGCAGGCAATGGCGTTGGTGCTTCAGGATGTGCCAACGCTATATGGAGCGCTCTTCGATATTGTTCGTTCAGCGATCTCCCCTTCCAACGAGAGCCCGGCACGTCATGATCCGATCATGACCGGAGCATCGAGTGCATCATGTCAACAACCATCGTCAAACCTGCGGGCGACGCCGAATCTCCCCGTGCCGGCATCGCTTTCGGCCTGCTTGCTGCCGTCATCTGGGGCGGTTTCCTTGTGGTGTCCCGGCATGGCGTTGTGCTCGGCCTGGAAGCGGTGGATATCGCGTTTCTCCGCTATGTGCCCGCGGCTGTGCTGATGCTCCCGCTCCTGCTGCGTCAGCCTGGGCGGGGTGAACTGCGGCAGCTCGGCTGGCTCAAGCCATTGATACTCGCCGCGCTGGCGGGACCGCTTTTTCTGGTCGTCGGTGCCAGCGGTTTCTATTTTGCGCCGGCGGCGCATGCGGCGGTGATCCAGCCCGGTGGCATGACGCTGACGAGTGTCTGCTTCGCCGCCATCCTGTTCGGAGAACGGCTCACCCTGGCAAAAATGACAGGGCTCGCACTCCTCGTCGCCGGACTGGTGGCGATTGCCGGGCCAGGGATTCTGTCGGGGCAGTCGGAGGCATGGAAGGGCGATATCCTGTTCGCCATCGCAGGCACGATGTTCGCCGCTTTCACGATTCTGGTGCGCCGGTGGCGCGTCGGGGCTTGGACCTCGACGGCCATTGTTTCCGGTCTCTCCGGCTTTCTCTTCGGGCCGTTCTATCTTCTGGTCTGGGGGCCGGAGCGCCTGCTCGCGGCGCCGCTCCCGGCCATCCTTGAGCAAGTCATCGTGCAGGGTATTCTATCCGCTGTCGTCGCTCTCTATGCCTTCGCCCGCGCTGTTCATCATCTTGGTCCGGGCAGGGCCTCGTTCTTTCCGGCCATGGCGCCGTCCATGGCAATCATGATTGCCATACCCGTGCTTGGAGAATTGCCGAGCGTTGTTCAGTGGACGGGACTGGCGTTTGCCACGCTCGGCCTCGTGATTGCGCTGCGCCGTCCGGCACGGATTCCTGCGCCCACGTGACGGCCGCGGCTTCCCGCTCCGTGCCAGTGCCGTCGAAAGAAACCTGCACCCAGAGTGGGGCCTCTGCTTACCGCGACCCGCTTCAATCCGGATATTTTCTTCTTGTGTCGAACAGCCCCTCATAGCTGTCGGCAGAGAGCCGGGGCATGATCTGGCCCGACAGATCTTTGTGCTTTACCGGCTTAACATCGTGCGGGACTGCGGCCCGCTCGCCGATCGGCGGACCCTCTGAGCGGATTTGTATGACAAGATAAGTCTTGGCTCTTCCCGCCTTCTTCGCTTAAAAAGCAGACTGCATCAAGAGTTGAGCCGACGCTCAACGCCAACCTGCCCCCCGGGCAAGGTGGCGCTCCGCTTCTGGAAGATGTGGCCGAACCGGCAACAAAACGGGTCTCGCCATAACGTCTGCTCTGCTCGATGCGCCGGAACATCAGGGGACGTTTACATGCCGATCAAGATTCCGAACGATCTTCCAGCCTTTGCCGCGCTTGAAGCAGAAGGCGTCATGGTCATGCGCGAGGCCGATGCCATCCGCCAGGATGTGCGGCCGTTGAAGATCGGCTTGTTGAATCTGATGCCGGACAAGGTCCGCACGGAAACCCAGATCGCCCGCCTTCTCGGCGCCGGACCGCTGCAGGTCGAGCTGTCCCTGATCAAGATGACAGATCACGTGTCCCGCAACGTCCCGGCAGAGCACATGATTTCCTTCTATCGGCCGTGGGAGGACGTGCAGGACGAAAAGTTCGACGGGCTTGTGATCACGGGCGCTCCGGTTGAGAGGATGGAATTCGAGGAAGTCGGCTACTGGCCGGAACTGTGCCGGATCTTCGACTGGACGCGGACGAATGTGCATTCCTGTCTTACGGTCTGCTGGGGCGCGCAGGCCGCGCTCTACCATTTCTATGGCGTCCCGAAGCACGCATTGCCGCAAAAGGCATTCGGCGTTTACCGGCACCGCAACATGGCGCCGGCGTCACCGTATCTTCGCGGCTTTTCCGATGATTTTTCCATCCCGGTGTCCCGCTGGACGGAGGTCAGGGCGGATGATGTTCCGGCGGAATCCGGCATCACGATGCTGATGGAGTCGGCGGAAATGGGTCCCTGTCTGCTCGAGGACCCGGCGCATCGCATGCTCTTCATGTTCAATCATATAGAATATGATTCGGACTCCCTCAGTGACGAGTATTTCCGGGACCGCCAGCGGGGGCTCGGCACAGCGCTGCCGCATGATTACTTCCCGGACGACGATCCGGAAAAGCCGCCGCAGAACCACTGGCGGAGCCATGCCCACCTGCTGTTCGCCAACTGGATCAACCAGATCTACCAGACGACGCCGTTCGACCTGTCGCTGGTTGGAAACGGGGCCAAGCGGTAGAGGCTGCTTTGCGTGCCGGCGGAATACCCGGCACTGATTGACTGAAGAAACACAAGCTGGGCGGGAAAGTGAGATGACACCTGTTGTCATTGCCGGGGCCGGTATCGGCGGCCTGACGGCAGCGCTCTGTCTGCATGAGCGCGGGTTCCCCGTCCGGGTTTTCGAGGCGGTGGCTGAAATCAGACCCCTCGGGGTTGGTATCAACGTGATGCCCCATGCCTCTGCGGTCCTGCATGGATTGGGCCTGGCGAATGCGCTGGACGAAATTGCCGTGCGAACCCGCTGTATCGAGTATCGCACGAAATACGGTCATCTGATCCAGTCCGACCCGCGCAATGTGGATGCGGGCTTCTCCGCGCCGCAATATTCCATTCACCGCGGTGAGTTGCAGTCTCTGCTTTTGAAAGAGGTGCGGGATCGTCTCGGCGTCGACGCGATGGTATCCGGCAAAGCCGTCGCGCGGTTCGAGCAGGATGAACGCGTGGTGACTGTCCGTTTCACGGATGGCGAATGTGTGGAATGCGATGTGCTTATCGGAGCGGATGGCCTGCATTCGGCGGTTCGGGCGCAAATTCATCCGGATGAAGGACCGTTGCACTACGAAGGGACGATGATGTGGCGTGGGGCCGTGGCCACACCTCCCATCGGCGATGGCCGGACCATGGTGATCGCCGGCGATCACGACGTGAAGTTTGTCACCTATCCGATCAGCGAACAGGCGCGCCGGGCGGGAGGGGCTTTGACGAACTGGGTTGCCGAACTTCGCCGCGACCGGCCCCGTCACATCCAGGACGCGGACTGGACCCGGCAGAGTTCGCGGGAATTCATCGACGCGTTCCGGGACTTCGTGCTGGAGGATATGGATGTTGCCGGGCTCATGGAGAAGACCGGGACGATCACCGAGTTCCCGATGATCGATCGGGACCCGGTTGCTTTCTGGACGGTCGGACGGGTGACGCTTCTCGGCGATGCCGCCCACCCGATGTATCCGATCGGTGCCAACGGCGCGTCCCAGGCGATAATCGATGCCCGGAGTCTGGCCGATAGACTGGCCGAACAGCCGGGGCCGGCGGGACTGCTTGCCTACGAGGCGCAGCGGCGTCCGGCAACCACGGAGGTGGTTCTGAGCAACCGGGGGGCAGGACCCGAGAAGGTGCTCGATATTGCTGCCGCCCGGGTGAAAGGCCCGAATGACCGGATTGAGGACCTGATCACACCGGAAGAACTGGAAGATGTGGCCGCCGGCTATCGGAAAATCGCAGGTTTCCGCAAGCAAATTGGCGAATCTTCGAAGAAGCTGAAATAACTGGATGTTTCACGGAGCCGGCGGCCTGAACGCTGCCCGGTGCATGGGCGGTGTTTCCCGACGACTGGCATACGATACGGTTCGGTCGTTCTTTGCACGGGGGTGGGACGGAATGCTTTCGAGCGGCGATAATCCTGATACAAAGTCACGTCGTACTTTGCCGCAACAGCCGGGACAGCATCAATGACCGCCACGAAAGTCGCCCTCATCACCGGAGCCGCCCGCGGCATCGGGCTCGCAACAGCCTGCAAGTTTTTGGACGAAGGCTGGCGTGTTGCGCTGCTTGACCGGGACCGGGAGACGCTGACCCGGGCGATGGAAGATCTCGGGCAGCGCAATGGCGCCATGCCGGTCTTCGCGGACGTCTCAGACCCCGAGCAGGTGCAGCGCGCGGTGGCGGAAACCGAAACCGCGTTCGGGCGTCTCGATGCGCTGGTCAACAATGCCGGGATCGCGAATTTCAAGCCGGTGCTGGAGACCAGCTTCGAGGAATGGTCCGAGATCATGGCGACCAATCTCAATGGCCCGTTCCTCTGCACCAATGCGGCGGCGCCTGTCATGCTGAAGACCGGCGGCGGCGCGGTGGTGAATATCGCGTCCATTTCCGGGTTCCGGGCAAGCACGCTCCGCGTCGCCTACGGCACCAGCAAGGCCGGGGTCCTGCATCTGACCAAGCAGCAGGCGGTCGAACTCGGCAATATCGGCATCCGGGTCAATGCGGTCTGTCCCGGGCCGGTTGATACGGCGATGGCGAAGAAGGTGCACACGCCGGAAATCCGCGCCGACTATCACAACAACATCCCGTTGAACCGTTACGGGCTGGAGTCCGAACTGGCCGATGCCATCTTCTTCCTTTGCAGCGACAATGCGAGTTATATCAACGGCCAGTATCTTGCCGTCGATGGCGGGTTCGAGGCTACCGGTATCGGGCTGACGAGCCTCAGGCATGATCTTTAGGTGTTGGCGAAGAAAACAGGCGCTCAACTGAACATTTCCGGTCGGGACGGTCGGTTTCTCTTGGTTGCAATGAGTCAATGTGAGGTGTGTTCTGCCTTTGTCCAGGGCTATTGAAGCGGTGACAGGCAAATGCGGGCGCGCAAACGGGCCCCACATAACGATTTCACCTATGCGTGGACTGTCATCAAAGCTTACGGGGAATGTCGTCTTTCGCCTTCTTGCACATCGACGTTCTTGAGCATCGAAAGCGGGACAGGGTGGTGCTTCGGAAAATCGAAAAAATGTAAATCTGCGGGTTCGGGTAGTTCTCTAAAGGATTAACTGCCAAATGCTTTCTGGGCAGTGTTGAAAGCCGGTTTTTGGTTTTTAAGTTAAAGGTGACTTAGGGTTTGTGTTTGCCGCGTTGAGGCGATTGAAGGTTCTTGTTTGGTGTTGTCAGTAAATGGTCTGATCTTCATATATATCGCCAAATTTATTATAAATATTAGTTTTTTATCCCGATGAATTGGTTTTGTTTTGGCGGCTTTCGCGATTGCCGAGAGTGCTGTGGCTAAACTCTTGCTTGATCAAAACATACTGATGTATGATTTGACTCGGTGCTCGACTACACATCCAAAAACTATCGCTATTGGCTGATGCGTTGCAGTGACAGTCAGTCACGAGATGCTAATAGATTTACCTGCGGCCATCTGGGATCGGCTCAGGGCGGCGGGCCGGGGCTCTGTCTCCGGTCCGCAGCATCCTAGCTCTCCCGTGATCCGTGCCGGTCTGAAATCCCGTTAAACGAAATCCGCCAGCGTGTCCGCGCATTCCGAGAGCAGTTTGGCTTTCTCGACACAGGTTTCCATCCTCTCGAAACGTGCAGCCGGTCCGACGATGCCAAGGGCGGCTTTGGCGATGTTGCCCGGTCCCGGGACGGCAACCGCGATGGAGGCGACCCCGGGCTCATATTCCTCCGTGACATGCGCGAACCCGCGCCCGCGAATCTCCGCAAGATCTTTCAGGATGGCGGCCGGGGCTGTTTTGGTTGCGGGGGTAAAGACAGCGGACGGCTCGGCGAGGATGCGGTCCACTTCGGCCGGATCCTCAAACGCCAGCAATACGCGACCAATCGCCGTCGCGGTCAGAGGCAGTCTTGAGCCGATGTTGAAGCCGGAGGTGATGAGCGCCGGATCGCCGGGGGAATAGGCGACATAGATTGCGTCCACACCGTCCCTGACGGCGAGCGAGATCGCATCGCCGAGGCGCTTTGAATAGGAGGCCATCACCGGCTGTACGGTGCGCCCGAGTTGCCGCTCCTTCAGATAGCCGCTGGCCAGCCGGAGCACGCGCGGGCTCGGCGTATAGGCCCGTTTCGCCTCCAGGAGGTAGCCGAGCTGGACCAGCGTCAGGACAAGCCGCCGCGTGACCGAACGGTTGATGCCGGTTGCCCGTGAGAGCTCCGGGATCGTCAGGGGGGATGCCGCATGCTCAAACGCTTCAAGCACTTCCATGCCCTTCATGAAGGTGAGCGAGATATCCTTGTCGCCGATCATGGAGCTCCCGGGTCTTGACCGCACCATCGGTTTGCGGTGTATTTTTGAACTTGATCAATAATAGACCGAATGTTCGATAATCGGTCAAATCATATGTCGATCTCGTCCATGTTGACGAGCGTTGGCAAGGAGAGACGTGCTTTGGGAAGCAAGATCACCGTGCATTTCGTCCGGCCGGAAGGATCGGTCGAGACCGTTGAGGCGGAGACGGGGGAATCCGTCATGCAAGCCGCAGTTTTCAATGACGTTGAGGGGATCGAGGCGGAATGCGGCGGAAGCTGCATGTGCGCGACCTGTCATGTCTATTTCGACGACGCGGTCTCCAGCCTTTTGCCCGAAGCCGAGGAGGAAGAGACGGTCATGCTGGAGGACGCGGCTGCCGAAGTCCGCTCGACAAGCCGTCTGTCTTGTCAGATCAAACTCACGCCTGAAATGGACGGGATCAGGATTCAGATCCCGGATCGTCAGTACTGAGGAAACCAACATAGCGATACCAGCTCGAAGCGTTCAAACGCGAAGGAATCCCCAGCCATGATGAGCCAGGAGAAGAACGACGAAATCACGCTGGTCGGTGCCGATCAGCCGGCGGGACAATTGCTACGGCATTACTGGATGCCGGCGGCGCTCGCGGTAGAACTTGACGGCCCGCGCCCGGTCGCTCCGGTCCGGCTGATGGGTGAGGATCTGGTGTTATTCCGGCGCGAGGACAGCACGCTCGGCCTGATGAGCCGGTTCTGTCCGCATCGCGGGGTCGATCTCTGCTACGGCCGGCTTGAGGGCGGCGGTATCCGCTGTTCCTTCCATGGCTGGCATTTCGACCAGACAGGACAATGCACGGAGCAGCCGGCGGAACCGGACGGCTCCCGCATGCATGAACGGATTAAGATTTCCAGCTATCCGGCGGTGGAGAAGAACGGCGTGATCTGGGCCTATATGGGGCCGGGTAAGCCGCCGGCCTTCCCGGCGCTGGACTGTTTTCGCGCACCCGACACCCATGTCTTCGCCTTCAAGGGACTGTGGGAATGCAACTGGCTGCAGGCGCTGGAGATCGGCATCGATCCCGCGCACGCCTCCTTCCTGCACCGCTTCCTGCAGGACGAGGATCCGGCGGACGGCTACGGCAAGCAGTTCCGGGACAAGGCCGCCCAGAGCGACATGCCGATGACCAAGGTGCTGCGCGAGTTCGACAATCCGGAACTGAAGGTCGAGGAAACCGATTACGGGCTGCGGATCATCGCACTGCGCGATCTCGGCAATGGTCAGCGCCATGTCCGGGTGACCAATCAGGTTTTCCCCTGCGCCATCACCATTCCGATGTCGAACGAGATGACCATCACCCAGTGGCACGTGCCAGTGGATGACACCCACTGCTACTGGTACTCGATGTTCACCAGCTTCGGCGCGCCGGTTGACAAGGAAAAGATGCGTGAACAGCGCCTGAAGGAGCACCGGCTGCCGGATTATGCGCCGCTCCGCAACAAGTCGAACGAGTACGGCTACGACCCGGAAGAACAGAAGACGCTGACCTATACGGGTATGGGGCTGGACATCAATGTGCATGACCAGTGGGCGGTGGAATCCATGGGGCTGATCCAGGATCGCACAAGGGAACATCTGGCCTCTTCCGACGCTGCCATCGTCCGCTATAGGCGGATGCTGCGGGCCGCGATCAAGAGCGTGAAGCTGGGCGAGGGGGAGCTGCCGCTGGTGATCGACGAAGCTGCCGCGAAAGACATTCAGGGGCCGATCTCAATCGATGCCATCGGGCCGACCGATGAATGGGAGTCCGTCTGGACCGACCGGGATGCCGGCCGGCGTGCCTCCTGCTCTTGGGACGCGGCCCTCTCGTGAGTGACTCTAATGTAGATCAAGCCGCCATTGACACCGTACTGGCGCGGGTGGCGGAAAAGGGGCTTGAAGTCGTTCGCATTTCCTTTGCCGACCAGCATGGGATTTTGCGCGGCAAGACGGTGATGGCGGCGGATCTGGAAAGCGCTTTCCGTTCCGGCATCGCCATGACCTCAACCCTGCTGCTGAAGGACACCTCGCACCGGACCGTCTTCCCGGTCTGGCAGGAAGACGCAGGCTTTGGGGTCGGGCGCCTGACAGGGGCGGGGGATGTGCTGATGCGACCCGACCCGGCAACCTTCAAGGTGCTGCCCTGGTCCGCGCATTCCGGCTGGATGCAGGCGGATCTGACGGATACCGACGGGGCGCCGCTTGAAGTCTGCTCACGCGGCATTCTGCGTCGCGCGGTCGAGCGGTTGAACGCGCAGGGCTACGATCTGATCACCGGTCTCGAGGTCGAGTTCCATGTCCTGGAAGTAACCGATCCGAAGCTCGGCCATGCTGATACCGGGCAGCCGGAAACGGTTCCGGAGACCGCGCTGGTCTCTCACGGCTATCAATATCTGACCGAGGACCGGTACGACCAACTGGAAGAGGTCTTCGATCTGGTCCGGCGTAACGCGGTGTCCCTCGGTTTGCCGGTGCGGTCCTTCGAGGCGGAATTCGGGCCGAGCCAGTGCGAGGTGACATTCCATCCGGCACCCGCCATGGCGCATGCGGACAACATGATCCTGTTCCGCTCCATGGTGAAGCAGGTCTGCCGCCGCGCCGGGCTGCACGCGACTTTCATGTGCCGGCCGAAATTCAAGGACGCGATGGCCAGCGGCTGGCATCTGCATCAGTCTCTTGTCGATCTGGAGAGCGGCGAAAATCTGTTCGTGCCGGAAGAGGGGGAAACCCTCTCGGCGCTCTGCGGCAACTGGATCGCGGGCTTGTTGGAACACGCAGCCGAAAGCTGCCTGCTCTCGACGCCGACGGTAAACGGCTACAAGCGCTACCGGCCTTTCACGCTGGCGCCCGACCGCGTGCAGTGGGGCCGGGACAACAAGGGCGCCATGATCCGGGCCCTGGCGAAGCCTGGCGACAAGGCGAGCCGTGTGGAGAACCGGGTCGGTGAGCCGACGGCGAACCCCTATCTCTATATGGCGTCGCAGGTCCTGGCGGGCCTCGACGGGATCGAGCGCGGCCTCACGGCGCCACCGCCGGTCGAACGGCCCTATGACAGCGATGCGGATAAACTGCCGTCGAGCCTGGAGCACGCCATCGGGCTGTTCCGGCGAAGCCGCTTCTTCCGGGAAGCACTGGGCGATTCCTATGTGGAGTATTACAGCCACATCAAACAGGCGGAATGGGATCGCTACGCCCAGGCTGTTTCGGAATGGGAAGAGAGGGAATACTTCTCTCTGTTCTAGGCTGATTTTCTGGCGTGACTAAGAGTTCTGACTGCGCCAGAAAGTAAATGCGCTTCGTTCCCCCGGCCGGGCTGCATTCTGCGTGCACATTGTTTTATCCCGTCGGTCGTGAGTCCATAGACAGGTGGCTCGTCGTCAGTACGCTACACAACGATAATCAAATACGGGTATTTCAGAATTGATAGTTACATTGTCTCAACGCTGAAAAAAATTATGCGTGAATGTGCCGAAGAATTCCGGGGACAGTTGTTCGAAATTGAAGGGACCAGGGAAATCGGAACCGGAAGCCCCGAGCCCTGATAAAGCGTTTAAAGTATTTGGAGACAAGTTGCGGGTGAAATCGCGCTTTTTCAGCTCGACCAGAAAGGCGGCTGACTTGCGGTCGAGTGTGTTGAGCAGGTCATTGGCTTTGCCGAAACCGAGATTGGTACCGGAACGGACCAGTTCGAGTTTGTTGGCAAGGTCGAGTGCTTCCGATCGCCTCTTGGAGAGCTGAGCGCGCACCTTTGCGACCGCACTTGCGCGGCTTTCCTCCAATGACGCAATGGCGCCTTTACCATCAAGCAGCCCTGCTTCGAGCTCCTTCCGAAATTTATTGGCGAATGAATCGCTTAAACCTTTACGCGATTCCTGCGCCTTCTCCCGAGTTTCCTTATATTTCGCGCGCAGCAGAGATTCGATATCCAGCTCGCCATTCGTCAGCTTTTGGAGGATTGCGGAAGAAGAGGCATTCAGCAGGTCATCATCCGATGCACTCCCGGTCGGGTTGCCGGTTGCGCTGCCGGAAACGGAACTGTCTTCCGGAACCCCGTTCCCGTTCATGCCGGTCTTCACTCCGGCGCTGCCAATTTCAAGGGAGTCCACCATACGGCGGTAATTGTCGAGCAGGACACGGACCTGTCCCTCGATCCGCGCGGGCAAGTTTGCATAGGCTCGAAAAGTCTTTTCGGCGCGGGCTTCCAGTTCCTCGGCAAGTTCCGTCACGCTGTTCAGGGATTTGATCTTCTGCCCAAGGGCGGTCAGCTGCTTGGCCTTGGCTTCGGCATCACTGGCCAGCTTTTCGTTGCCAAGCTCTCGCCTCAAGGCAGCCCGCCCGATTTGCCGCTCAGCCTCTTTTTCTGCCGCATCGGTGTCGAGGATACCCGCCGCAAGATCCGCCCCCACTGCGCGTCGCAGTTCGGCGGCTTCGGCGCGCAGCCGGTCACGTTCTGCGACGGCGTCCTCCGCCCGGCTGTTCAGCTCAGCCACTTCGACAGCGAGTTTGACAAGGTCACGGTCGGCCTCCTGTGCCAGATCTTCCAGCTGCCGGATCAGGTTGCTCCGCAGCGCCTCAAGCTGCGCATTCCCGGCTGCCGCTCCGGCTCCACCGGATCCCAAGGCCACCTGGTTCGCAAGTCCGACCAGTTTCTGTACGTTGGAAACATTGCTTGCAGCCGTTGTGGCGCCACCGGACATCAGGGTTGTCGCGGTTCTGAGCGCGGCAAGACCGACACCCTTGTAGGTGCTCACCAGTTGCGTCGTGTCCTGATCGAAATTCTTCAGGTTCCAGTTACCGATTTCGTCCTTGATCAGGGCCATGCTCACGTCACCGGCACCACTGGCATGGACGGTGTTGATGCGCGACCAGGTATCGTCTGTATAGATCGCTTCCAGTGCCCGGACCCTGTCCTGTGAGTAACTATCCGAGAAAAGTTCGTCGTTGTTCAGGCGTGTCCCGGCAACGTCATACCAGAGGATCTGATTTATGAATGCAGTCGGATTGCTGTCCGCAAGCAAGGTGCTGATCGGAACTTCCCGGCGGTCTGCGTAGTCCATTTGTGCCAGGAGCGCGTTGGCCGCAGAGGTGATGCGGCGCTCATATTCTCCACCGATAAGTTGCAAGGAAACGGGTATTTGTCTGATTTTTTTATCGGTTGATGTGTTCAGTGTTCCGGTGAAAGCCCAAAATGCAGACTTTACCTTGAAGCGTCCCGCATCTGATGCGGCTTGTTGAAGTACGCTGCGAAGTTGTCGCCGAAGGGCTATCGAACGGCGGGTCAATGCTTCTGAGTTTTCTAGAGGTGTATCGCTGGTCGAATCGTTGAGGCTTTTAGTGAGCTTTTTGTACTCGATGCCCCAGTCGTCAGCAGATTCTTTTAGATCAAAAGCAATTTCATGCATTCGGCAGGTATCGCGCAGAACACCGTTCAGTATGAAAACATCGCGGAGTCCTTCGTCTGCGCTAAACTTTTCGGATGATGGAATATTTTGCAATATATTGTTTTCAATATTGCTTTCTGTCAGCATGTATCTGGCTGCCGCATCGGCAGTTTGGTCAAGGAACGGATCTTTACAAGCTGTGCCCAATGATACATTTAGGTCAAAAAATTTTGGTAATTTTCCAGACAGAAATTCTGTCGCTGTTAACTCATTCTCTTTGACTAGATGCTTCAGTAGATCTTTTATCAGTGCGATACGCGCCTGATCTTTCTTTTTAGCACTTTCTGTTAGGGCGAATGGGTTCGTCATAGTGGCTAATTTGGCAGTAGGTAAGATTTTGCCAATAATTTGGGCTCTTATTCCGACTGCGAGTTGTTCCAGGCTCTGCTCCGTTTCGGAGATATATCCGTGTAGCTTTCCCCACTGGATATCCGGTTCCTGTGCAATCGGGCCTTTGTAGACCTCGACATCGATACGCATGGAGGCATCGCCGGTGAAGAACGCGCGGTTGTTTGCGTCACAGCCGGCAAGGCTGACGGCGAAAATGGTCGCCATGGCAAACCGGCGAGGGGTCAGGGTTCTGGCCAAAGTCTTCATTGTGCTGCTCCCGTACCCGGATTTTGCAGAGCCTGGATAACATCCCGGATCATGCCGGCCGCCTGATCCGGCGTTTCAATCGGAGCGATCTGTTTTTCAGCCTGGAGGATTCTTACACGCTCTCGGGCGAGTGGCAGCAGGCGGTCCTGTTCGCTGGCCTTCTGGTTCAGGACCCGGCCTGAGATATCCTGCAAGGCTGACAGCAGAGGTCGGGCGCTTGACGACATCGCCATGATCAGCCGATCGTCTTGGTTGAAGGTTGCAACACCTTCTGGACCAAGGATCTGGAAGCCACGCCGAAGCTCGGCGTTTTCCGAACAGCCTTCGGCCCCGGCCGGTTTGCTGGCTTGAACAGCCGCCGAGGGCCGCGCTGGTTCTTCGGAAAGACTGTAGAGTTGCTCTGCCTGTGCCTTGAGCTGTTTCACTCTTTCAAGGGCTGAACGGGTATTGGCGAGGTCCGATCGTATGGCGGCACTCTGTGCTTCCGCGTTCGCTAGATTGGCTGTGAGCGTCTGGTCTTCGGCCGAATACCAGAAGGTCATGCTTATTCCGCTTTGGTCTGCACTTTCTGCAAGTTTTGCCGCTAGCTCTTTTGCAGCTTTGGCGCGATGCGCGGCCCCGTTTTCAGGGTGTTCCTGTATCTTGTGGGTTGCCAGCACGGCACGCGCCGGGTTTGTCACGTATGCCACACCTCCTTCGATCCTAAGTTCTACTTTTGGTGCTGGACCGTCCGCTAGCCCGGGGACGTAGAGAAATGCTTCCTCAGCCGAGGAGCCGTTTGCTGTGGTAATTGCCTGCGTATCCGGGGGAGTGCCGAGTGCCGTCTTGACAGCATCCGCGACAAGCTTTGCGGAAGTGCTTCCCGCCACTACAGGGACTGATTTTTCGGACCCGTTGACGGAAATGCGGATGGTGTCGTTTGCGACGAAAGGACCGGTAAAAATAACCGGGAGGGTTTTGGTTTTGTTTCCGGCATCATATGTGGCCTCGGCGATTGCAAGCCGCGGGAGGGCGGTGATCTTGATCTCGTCATCCTTCTCCCAGTGACCGTTGAGGGTGATTGTACCGGAGAGGCCTTTCTGTGCGGCCCAGTCTTTTGGCGTGACAGTCACGCTTGGGGCCGGTCCCGGGCGGTTGGCGGGACCGCCTCGATCACTGCTTTCGGCGACGGGAGCGGGTTCGGTCGACCATTTCGTGCCGAGATCCAGCCGGAGTTTCAGTTGGCTCTTCTTCGCCGGATCGACTTGGTATGTGAAGAGAGCTTTTTTGTCGTCTCCAGCCTTGCTCCAGCCATCGATTTCAGATGCCTGCCGTACCAGCTCCGCGATAACGAATTCCGGTGTAAGTGCATCATCGGTGAACTTGGCTGTATGGAGCAGGTCTTTGCTTTCGTATGATATTTCCTTGTTGCTGCTATCTGTTGTTTTTATCGGAAGCTTGAGGCTGAATGAGTCGCCGGCTTCAATTGTTCCTGCGGCCTCAACGGTATAGTTCAAAATCTTATGCTTGCGCTCCGTGGATGATAATCGGGATTCTTTTGTTTGGTATAGCGGCTTGGCTTCGAGGATAGACAGGTTGATCGATTTCGCTCCCGCCAAAATCAGAACGCCATCCGAGCCGCTGGTTAGGCGGGCTGAAAGCTGCTCGCTGGTATATCCCAAGTCATTGAACCAGTCGTTGAGCGCAGGTAGCAGGGCTTGAGCCGTTTTCGGTGCATCGGCGAGTTCTTTGGTGCCCCTGAACGTCCGTTGTACTTCGATGGTCTTGGTTGCTGGCTTGCTCGCGGTACCGTCCGAACCTGTTTCCGTACCTGGCTTGGCGGGCAGTTTCAGCTCGGCAATATCCAGTCGTAGCTGGACGGACTGTGGGCCAAGAGGCCCCAAAATCTTTAGCTCCGCCAGAGCCTTGTCTTCATCTGGAGTTTTTTCGCCTGTTTTGCCTATCGAGAAGGTATGGCGGTATTCCGTTACCTGCACTTCGTAAGGGGCGCTTAGTTCCTTGCCCTTGATGGTCAAACTCTTCGCAGTGGTTTCTATGACCTCGATGTCCAATGTCGATTTGGCTTTGTCGCCGACAGCTTTCTTTATGGCGTCCTCGATCTTCTTGATTGCGTCTGCCGGTTCCGTGTTGGGCGGAATATCAACCATGACCTCTGTTTCCGGACGGGGGTGCGAGCCGGAAGTCTGTCTGAGGAGCAGTTTGATCTTGTGAGGCATGCTGATCTCGTCAGACAGATCCAACCTGTATTCCATCGGTGTGGCGGATATGAACTCTGGATTATCTGCCGTAAGGGTCAGCTGCTGAGTGTCCCCCGGGTTTGTGTGCGTTGAGACGGATGGCGCGAACATGCGCAACGTGTTTTCGGAGCGTGCAAGAAAACCGATTTTGTTCTCTCCCGTTCCGGCCGCGGCACTTTCTGTCTTCCAGACGGCGACCGCAGCTTCGGCCCGGGTAAGGGATGCTGCGAGTGATTTTTCCGCAGCGGTGAGCTCCGACAGGGCGGCTCCCAGAGGCTTCGCAATTTTGGCAAGCTGTGTGTTTGCCGCTGTTCGAGCGGCATTCAGCTCTTTTTCTTTATCCGCTGTTGGCCGGAGTGCAGCTTTTTGAACCGCCGCAGTGTCCCCGTCTCCAAGATCGGGATCCGCCGCTCGACTGGCGGTCGTGCTTGCCTTCTTCACTGCGGCATTAGCCGATCCGACGAGCTTTTCGGCCTCGATGGCCAGAAGGTAAAGCTGGTCCTGAACAAGTGAACGGCGAACTTTTTCGGAGGTCGCTGTGTCCGTGTCCCGCAGGCGGGAGAGAATGATCTGGTCGACAACCTCCTTCGCCTCGTCAGTGTCTGCAAATTCTTCTCTTAGTTCCTTTAGTTGCCGCAATGATCGAGTCAGCTCAGAAAGGCGCGCTTCTTGCCGGGATTCGGACTGCGACTTGAAGTAGAAACGTTTGTTCTGGTCGTCATAGTCGACGATCGCGCCGAAGGGATCTATCTGCCAGGATTTGAGGGTACCGGCCTCGAAATGTACGTTGGACGTATAGGCTGGCGCCTTGCCGGTCATCGTAAAGCGGTAGAGGGAATCCTTCAGGAGCTTGAGCTTCTTGTCCCGTTTCTTTCGCAGGAAGATGCCGCCGGCACGATCATATAGTGCATCGATGTCGTTTGTTTCATTCACCTCGCATGCATCGAACACCCTGAAGTAATAGGTGGTTCGGAAGCGGACCATATCGTCGATATGCTGTGGATGAACGCCTTCCCGCACGCGCGTGGCGGGAACACTATCGACGCAGCCCGCAAGGAAAAACGTGGCTGCTGTAATATAGGTGGTGATGACGGCTGTTTTACGGCGCACTCTTCCCGGATGCCGAGAATGATCCATGGCACTCCCCCTTCGCCATTTCTCGTCTCAACGAACCGACCTGATTTCATCGCTTTTGCGATCGGCAGATATACTCGAAGTACCCGTCTTTTCTAACGCCCCGGCCGACTCATTACACGTAATATCGATATTTGAACGAACGTTATCTAAATAAATGACGGAAATCACGTGAATTTCGCCTTTAGGGGGAGTTTTTGTGGGATAATATAATTCTACTCATAGGTAATGCATGCGGTTCCACCGCCTGCAGCGGGCCGATCTCTGGACCTAATCTTCGATCCGGGAGCGAAGTCGGTGGCTGCACTTACGGAGCCGTCATCCCGCCTTCATGGTGAACTCGAGCCCGTGCAGGTTGCCGATATAGAAACCGGGTTTTGTCATCCGGAACGGGATCACCGCCGGGCCGATCATGATGTCGGCGCGGTCGCGTCCGAGACGGACCACCTTGCCCTGTTCCGTCTTGTCCGTATCGGTGCAGGTCACCGTAACAATGTCATCAAGACGCATGTGCCACTCTCCGTTCCAGGTTCTGGTACAGAGTGACACATCCTGTGTTTCGGTTTTGTGGAGTTTTTCGCTCGCGCGAATGGACCCCTCAGTCGAGGTCCATTTCCAGGATAGTCATATGGAAATCATAGGAAACATCGCCTTCTTCATCATCCTTGAAGATGACGCCGATGAATTCCCCATCCAGGGAGACTTCGGCCGAATCGTCTTTGTTCGGACGGCCTTCGATGCTGATGCCGTGGTTGCCGAAGGTCTGGCGCAGGTAGCGCTGAACTTTTTCGATTTCGCTCTTTTGCACGGGTGTCCCCCTTGTTCGATTGAGCGGACGGGAATAGCGGAACCCTGCCGATGGTTCAAGGCGTTCCGGTAAAACAGCTTGCCGCAGTTTTCCCCCGCCGCCTATCTTCCGCTGATGACCAAGCGCGAGACTATCATTATTGACTGCGATCCGGGAATTGACGATGCGGTGGCCCTGCTGCTCGCCTTCGCCAGCCCGGAAGAGCTCGATATCAAGGCCGTCACCACGGTTGCGGGCAATGTGCCGCTGCACCGGACGGAGGCCAATGCCCGGCGTATCCGCGATCTTGCCGGGCGCGGCGAGGTTCCGGTCCATGCCGGCTGCCCGCGTCCCCTGATCAGGGCGCTGAAGACGGCGGACGAGATTCACGGCAAGACCGGGCTCGATGGCAGTGATCTTCCCGACGCTTTATCCGCTTTGGCGCCGGGGCATGGCGCCGACGTGCTGCGCCGGGAAATTTCCGCCGCGCCGGGCGGCATCACGCTGCTGCCGGTGGGGCCGCTGACAAATGTCGCGCATGCCCTGGCGGCGCGGCCGGAATTCGCGCAGGAAGTTTCGAATATCGTGGTCATGGGCGGCTCGACCGGTCCGGGCAACGTCACGCCCCATGCCGAGTTCAATTTTCATGTCGACCCGCACGCCGCCCACATCGTGTTCGAGAGCGGGGCGCCGATTGTCATGCACGGCCTGAACGTCACCCACCAGGTGCGGGCGAAACCGGACTGGATCCAGGCATTGCGGGCGCTGGAGACGACGGTCGGCCATACGACGGCCGGGATGCTGACCTTTTACGATTCCGACAACGACCCGGCGCTGCACGACGTGCTGACGGTCGGCTATCTGCTCTGGCCGGAGCTTTTCTCCGGCGAGGCACGCCGTGTCGATATCGTCACCGAGGGCGATGAGGCGGGGCGCAGCATCGTCCGCGATGCGGGGGACGGGGTGCCGAACGCGACCGTGATGCTGGATGTCGATGCGGACGCGTTTCTCGCCCGCCTGCTCGACCGTCTTGCCCGTTATTCCTGATGTCTTCCGGAAAGCCAAAGGCCGCCAGAGGGGCGACCACCAGCGGCAGGCCTGCACTGGCCCAGGACCCGCATGCGGTCAAGGAGCCGAAGGAAAACAATCTGGAGCAGGCGATCGGCCGGGAGGTGCGGGAGTTCCGCAAGGCGCTCGGCATCACCGTTGCCGATCTTGCCACAGCCACCGGTCTTTCCATCGGCATGCTGTCGAAGATCGAGAACGGGGCGATCTCTCCGTCCCTGACCACGCTGCAGGCCGTCGCCCGCGCACTCGGCGTGCCGATCACCGATCTGTTCAAGCGGTTCGAGGAGCCGCGCAACGCGGTCTTCGTGAAAGCGGGCGAGGGGGTGCAGGTCGAGCGAAGGGGCACCCGGGCCGGGCACCAGTACAATCTGCTCGGCTATCTTGAAGGCAATACCAGCGGCGTTCTGGTCGAGCCCTACGTGATCAGCCTGACCGAGGATTCCGACATCTTCCCGGCCTTCCAGCATCAGGGCACCGAGCTGATCTACATGCTGGAGGGCGAGCTGCTGTACCGGCATGGGGACGAGACATACCGGATGCTGCCGGGGGACAGCCTGTTTTTTGACGCCGATGCGCCGCACGGGCCGGAAGAGCTGATCACCCGGCCGATCCGCTATCTCTCGATCATCTCCTATCCCCAGCGCGGCACGCCGGATTGAACGAAATATTCCTCAGGGGAAACTATTATTCTTCGTAATTGAGTTCCGGAAAGTGGGCTGCTAACCTCCATCAGAACTTGACGCGGAGGGTTGCCGGCCATGTGCGGCATCGTTGGATTGTTCCTGAAGGACAAGGCGCTGGAGCCACGGCTCGGCGCGCTGCTGTCGGATATGCTGATCACCATGACGGATCGCGGTCCGGACAGTGCCGGCATCGCGATCTATGGCCCGAGCGAAGCGGGTGCCGGAAAGATCACGGTGCAGTCCGCCGATCCGGCCGCGGACTTCAAGGGCCTCAAGGCTGCGCTTGCTAAGAGGCTGGGCGTTGCCGTCTCGGTGACGGTGCGGGCGACTCATGCCGTTATCGCGGTTGATGTCGCGAAGCTGGACGAGACACGCACAGCCTTGAAGGAGCTCCGCCCGGGCGTCACGGTGATGGGGAGCGGTGAGAGTGTCGAGATCTACAAGGAAGTCGGTCTGCCGAAGGATGTGGCGGAACGCTTCAAGATCGGCGCAATGGGCGGCACGCACGGCATCGGACACACCAGGATGGCGACCGAATCCGCCGTGACCACCTTCGGCGCGCATCCGTTCTCCACCGGGCCGGACCAGTGTCTGGTCCATAACGGCTCGCTCTCCAACCACAATAATCTGCGGCGGGAGTTGGTCCGCAATGGCCTCCGTTTCGAGACCGAGAATGATACGGAGGTTGCCGCCGCGTATCTCTCCCACAAGCTCGCGACCGGCAGCAATCTGGGCGCGGCGCTGGAAAGCGGGTTGAGCGATCTGGATGGCTTCTACACCTTCGTGGTCGGCACCAAGTCCGGCTTCGGCGTGCTGCGTGATCCGATCGCCTGCAAGCCGGCTGTGATGGCCGAGACGGACGAGTATGTCGCCTTCGGGTCCGAATACCGGGCGCTGGTCAACCTGCCGGGCATCGAAACCGCCCGGGTCTGGGAGCCCGAGCCCGCAACCGTCTATTTCTGGGAGCATTGAACGATGCCGACCTTTGATCTGGCGTCGGTTCCGCTGCGGGACCTGAACCAGGCACTGCATGCCGTCGGGGCAGGCGCGAACGAGACCGGTTTCGAGGTGATCAATCCGCGCGGCGCCCATGCTGTGGCTGTGGGGATCGATGCGCCGGTGCGCGTCGATGTGCGCGGCAGCGTTGGTTACTACTGCGCCGGGATGAATGCAGAGGCGACCGTCACCGTGCATGGCAGCGTGGGCCCGGGGGTGGCGGAGAACATGATGTCCGGCACCGTCGTGGTGAAGGGGGATGCCAGCCAGTATGCCGGTGCCACGGGGCATGGCGGCCTGCTGGTGATCGAGGGCAATGCCTCCTCGCGCTGCGGTATTTCCATGAAAGGCATCGATATCGTCGTGAAAGGCAATATCGGGCACATGTCCGCCTTCATGGCCCAGGCCGGAAACCTCGTCGTGCTGGGCGACTCGGGCGATGCGCTGGGCGACTCGCTCTATGAGGCGAAACTTTTCGTGCGTGGCGAGGTGAAGAGCCTTGGCGCCGATTGCGTGAAGAAGAAGATGCGGCCGAAGCATCTGGCGCTGCTCGCGGACCTGCTGGCGAAAGCGGGGATCACGGACGTAAAGCCGGAGGAGTTCACCCGTTACGGCTCCGCCCGCACGCTCTACAATTTCAACATCGACAATGTCGACGCGTATTGAGGCCGGACAGATGAGCTACAAAAATCCCCCGACCACGCCGCGCCAGTCCGCCACCTTCGACGATTACACCCTGTCGGAAATTCGCCGCGCCGCCGCGACGGGCATCTATGACATCCGGGGCGCCGGTGCGAAGCGCAAGGTGCCGCATTTCGACGATCTGCTGTTCCTTGGCGCCTCGATCTCCCGCTATCCGCTGGAAGGATACCGTGAGGCGTGCGGCACTAACGTGGTGCTCGGGGCGCGGCATGCGAAGAAGCCGATCGAGCTGAAGATCCCGATCACAATCGCCGGGATGAGCTTCGGCTCCCTCTCCGGTCCGGCCAAGGAAGCGCTGGGGCGCGGCGCGACGCTCGCCGGGACCTCCACCACCACCGGTGACGGCGGCATGACTGAGGAGGAACGCGGGCATTCCGAGATCCTCGTCTACCAATACCTGCCGTCCCGCTATGGCATGAACCCGAAGGATCTGCGCCGGGCCGACGCCATCGAGGTGGTGGTCGGGCAGGGCGCCAAGCCGGGCGGCGGCGGCATGCTGCTCGGCCAGAAGATCTCCGACCGGGTGGCGGCGATGCGCACCCTGCCGCCGGGCATCGACCAGCGCTCCGCCTGCCGGCATCCGGACTGGACCGGGCCGGACGATCTGGAGATCAAGATCCAGGAGCTGCGCGAGATCACCGACTGGGAAAAGCCGATCTATGTGAAGGTCGGCGGCGCCCGGCCCTATTACGACACCGCGCTGGCGGTGAAGTCCGGCGCCGATGTGGTCGTGCTGGACGGCATGCAGGGCGGCACGGCGGCGACCCAGGAAGTCTTTATCGAGAATGTCGGCCTGCCGACGCTGGCCTGTATCCGGCCCGCCGTGCAGGCGCTGCAGGATCTCGGCATGCACCGCAAGGTCCAGCTCGTCATTTCCGGTGGGGTTCGGAACGGCGCCGATGTCGCCAAGGCGCTGGCGCTGGGCGCGGATGCGGTTTCCATCGGCACGGCGGCGCTGGTTGCCATCGGTGACAACGATCCGCGCTGGGAAGAGGAATACCGCGCCCTCGGCACGACAGCCGGTGCCTATGACGACTGGCACGAGGGCCGCGACCCCGCTGGCATTTCCACCCAGGACCCGGATCTGATGAAGCGGGTCGACCCGGTTGCGGCCGGGCGCCGGTTGGCGAATTATCTGAAGGTGATGACGCTGGAGGCGCAGACCATCGCCCGCGCCTGCGGCAAGAACCATGTGCATAATCTCGAGCCGGAAGACCTGTGTGCGCTCAGCATCGAGGCCTCGGCCATGGCGGGGGTGCCGCTGGCCGGGACGGACTGGATACCGGGCAAGACCGGCCTGTAGGCTAGACAACAGGCAAAGACGCTGCGGTCAACGCGGCGCGCGCCGAGGGAGATGACAGGGGACATTGGAGGTTTCATGACGAAGGATCTCGCGGCTTTCGCGAAAGAGACGGGGGTCAAGTATTTCATGATCTCCTTCACCGACCTGTTCGGCGCCCAGCGCGCCAAGCTGGTGCCCGCCCAGGCGATTGCCGGCATGCAGAAAGAGGGCGCGGGCTTCGCAGGCTTCGCCGCCTGGCTCGACATGACGCCGGCCCACCCGGATCTGTTCGCCGTACCGGACGCCTCGACGGTGATTCAGCTTCCCTGGCGGAAGGACGTGGCCTGGGTTGCAGGCGATTGCGTGATGGAGGACAAGCCGGTCGAGCAGGCGCCGCGCAACACGCTGAAGCGGATGGTCGATCTTGCCGCCGGGCAGGGCCTGCGCGTGAAGACCGGGATCGAGGCCGAATACTTCCTGATCCTGCCGGACGGCTCCGAAATTTCCGATCCCTACGATACGGCGGAAAAGCCTTGCTACGACCAGCAGGCGGTGATGCGCCGCTATGACGTGATCTCCGAGATCTGCGACTACATGCTGGAACTCGGCTGGGGGCCGTACCAGAACGACCACGAGGACGCGAACGGCCAGTTCGAGATGAACTGGGAGTTCGACGACGCCCTGAAGACGGCGGACAAGCATTCCTTCTTCAAGTTCATGGTCAAGTCCGTGGCCGAGAAGCACGGTCTGCGTGCGACCTTCATGCCGAAGCCGTTCAAGCACCTGACCGGGAATGGCTGTCATTGCCATGTCTCGGTCTGGGACAAGAAGGGCAAGGTCAATGCCTTCGCCGACGACAAGAAGGAGCTCGGGCTGTCCAAGGAGGGGCTGAACTTCCTTGGCGGCATCATGAAGCATGCCCAGGGCATGACCGCGATCACCAATCCGGTGGTGAATTCCTACAAGCGCATCAATGCACCGAAGACCCTTTCCGGCGCGACCTGGGCACCGAATACGGTCACCTGGGCGGGCAACAACCGGACCCACATGGTCCGGGTGCCGGGCCCGGGCCGGTTCGAGCTGCGCCTGCCGGACGGGGCGGTGAACCCCTATCTACTTCAGGCCGTCGTTATCGCGGCGGGTCTCGACGGGCTGAAAACCAAGGCGGACCCGGGCAAACGCTACGACAATGACATGTATGCCGAGCCTGAACTTGCTGCCGATGCGCCGCGTCTGCCGTTGAACATGCTGGACGCGCTGCGGACGTTCGATAAGGATACGGATCTGAAATCAATTCTCGGCGACGAATTCTCGGCCGCCTTCCTGAAGCTGAAATCAGGCGAATGGAACTCCTACGCGTCCCACCTCACGGAATGGGAGCGGGACAATACGCTTGATATCTAGGCTAGGGCGCTGCCGATAGTCGTCGGGTTAACTGGAGAGGGCCCCCCGATGACTGCATTGAACGAACGGACTGCAACAGAGCTTGCACGCATGCTGGCGGCGGGAGATGTCTCGGCCGAGGAGCTCATGCGGGCCTGTCTTGATCGCGTGGCTGCCCGCGAGCAGACGGTGCAGGCCTGGGCTTTTCTCGACCCTGAAATCGCCCTCGCCAACGCCCGGGCCGCAGATGCCCGCCGGAAGGCGGGGGTGGCACCCGGCCCGCTTCATGGCCTGCCCGTCGGCATCAAGGACATCATCGAGACCGCCGACATGCCGACGGAAAACGGCTCGGACCTGTTCCGGGGGCAGCATACCGGGCGCGACGCGGCATGCGTTGCCATGCTGCGCAATGCCGGTGCGGTGATCATGGGCAAGACCGTCACCACGGAACTTGCCAACACCTGCCCCAGCAAGACGCGCAACCCGCATAACCCGGAGCATACGCCCGGCGGCTCCTCCGCGGGCTCCGGAGCGGCGGTGGCGGATTTCCATGTTCCGCTGGCGCTGGGCACGCAAACCGCGGGCTCGGTGATCCGTCCCGGCTCCTTCAACGGCATTCATGCTCTCAAGCCGACCGTCGGGCGTATCCCGCGCGATGGCGTGCTGATGCAGTCCCATACGCTCGATACGGTCGGCGTGTTCGGCCGCTCCGTCGAGGACCTGGCGCTGATCACGGACAGCCTGTCCGATTTCGGTGCCGCGAATCTCTCCAGATACGGCGCCCCGCATCCGGATCTGGCCTCGGCCATGCAGCAGGAGGCCCCGGCCCCGCACTTTGCCTTTCTGGAGACCCCGGCCTGGCCGGAGGCGGATCCCGGTGCCCGCGCCGCCATCGAGGGCGTTGTCGCCGGGCTGGGCGCACAATGCGTGCGGGAGAGCCTGCCATCCCCCTTCGACCGCATCATCGACTTCCATGGGGCCGTCAGCGCGGGCGAAATCCTGGCCTATTACGGGCACCATGCCGAGGCCAGCCCCGACAAGGTCAGCGAGTTGCTGAAAGCACGGCTGGCAGAGTCCAAAGAAGTTGGTGCCGGCGATTATGTAGCGGCTCTGCTTGCACGCGAGCCGCTCAACGAGGCTCTGGCCGCGTTGCTGGACTCATATGACGCTGTGCTCTGCCTGCCCGCGGCGGGCCCGGCGCCGCGCGGTTTCGCGACCACCGGTTCGCCCCGGTTCAACGGGCTCTGGACCTATCTCGGCGTGCCCTGTGTGAGTTTGCCGCGGCTGAGCGTCGATGGCCTGCCGCTTGGCGTTCAGCTTGTCGGAAAGCCGGGTGAGGACGGCAAGCTGTTGCGTTCGGCGCTCTGGCTCGATCGCGAACTGGCCGAATAACGCACGCCCGCGTCGTTGCGGCAATGCGCCTTATTTCGCCGGAGTGCCTTTCGCTGGGTGATATAGAGCGTGCTGGCGACAATCATGTCAGTACCCGTGAAGTGGCGCCACCTAACATTTTGAATTAATCTGTCTGAATAGTGGCAGAAATTGGTTCAGTTTTCTCTTTAGAGTGTAATCGAGCTTTGCTTGCGCAATTTTGGCTTTTCTGGAAATGGCTTGGAATCAAGAATTGTTCAAGCCATTTGGTCTATCCTTTGGAAACAGTCTTGGTAAACATTGATCAAGTTAATTCCTGGAAATAGAGATGATGGTTTCCGGATAAATGCCGATCCAGTTCGTGGTGCAGCGGGCTAAGCGGTAAGTGAGTCTTCCATGGATAGAGTTTGTGAGCGAAGTCATGGATAGAAAATTTT
Source organism: Nisaea sp. (assembly GCF_040217065.1). GTDB lineage: Bacteria > Pseudomonadota > Alphaproteobacteria > Thalassobaculales > Thalassobaculaceae > Nisaea. The sequence continues at coordinate 111,468 of NZ_JAVJNX010000011.1, read as the reverse complement.
GCCCTGAGACGAGTCTGAGTTTTTGGTGAATGGCCATGTTCAATTCAAGCGATACCATCATTGAAATCGTTGAGAATCCAAATAAGGGAGGTGGATATCTAAAATTTGCGGCCAGGCAACTTTCTGGCGGAGTTCCGTGCGACGTGAACCTGATTTGCTTGAGGGCACTGATGGCAAGCGCGTGGGAGAAGAAGATCGCTCAAACCGCTTCAAAAATTTTGCTAGCCGCAAAGGAACATAACTCTGCGCATCGTGCGGCGGTTCGTGGAGCAACTCTCTCTCCTGGCGATCTCTCGTTCATGCTAATAATTCTAGCTTGTCAGGAATATGATAAGACGCTTGAGAAGCACGGCTCTGCTGCAGAATGGACCAGTGTCATTGCGCCTGGAGACTTCCGTTCCTGCTTGTATCTTGGTCTTTCAAAGTATCAAGCTGGATTCCAACATGTCGCAGGGCTGTCGTTTCGAAAGGCGCTGATCCTTGAGCCATCTAAGGTTCAAGCTATGACCAGCAATGTTCAATTCCTTCTGGCCAGCTCAAATTTCTTATTAGGGAAATCTGTTGCCGCCCGACTTACGATTTTAGAGCCGAACAGTGCAGAAAGCTGGAAATGGCTTTCCAGAGCGGAAGCCGGACTGCATCGGTTGGACGCGTACCTCGCATGTTCAGAACGCGCGATCGAATTGTCTGAGAATCCCAGTGTGCTTCACAGTCATCGTATATTTGTCAAAGACCATATTGGCTCCAGCGGATTCGCTGGAGAGCAGAGTGATCGAAGGGAATGGTGGCGGCGCTACGGCAGTGTACTGAGGCCTTTTGTCGGCAGAACCGATGCTCATCGCAGGCCAGGGCAGAAATTGTCGATTGGTTACGTGTCAGGTGATTTTTCAGCCCACTCCGTCGGTTTTGTGATGTCTTCAATTTTGGAACATCATGACCGGACTAAGTTCAATATTTTTCTTTATTCGAACAATGATAAGCGTGACCTGGTTACAGACCTGATCAGATCTCAAGACCTCAGCTGGCGCGATGTCCACAATGTTCCGGATGAAGCGGTTTTCAACCTTATAAAATCCGACAAGATAGATATCCTTGTTGATCTTTCGGGCCATTCTCCGCGGAACCGCTTGCCACTCTTTGCGCGGCGGGCTGCACCAGTTCAGGTGACAGCATGGGGCTATGCCAATGGAACTGGGATCCAAACAATCGACTATTTACTTACTGATCCAGCTGCTATCCCGATTAGGGTTAGACATTTGTTTGCGGAGAAGTGTCTGGATTTGCCATGTATAATTCCATGTCCTGATTTGAAAGACGCCCCACCGGTCTCCGCTCTTCCTGCTGAATTTAACAGCTATGTGACTTTCGGGAGCCTTAATCGATGGTCGAAGCTGACTGAGACTACCATGATGCTGTGGGGGGCGGTCCTGCGAGCTTTGCCTGACGCTGTCTTTTTTCTGAAATCCGGAGAGTTGTCTTACTTGGAGAATCGCGAGTTGTTACTTGGGCGCCTTAAGGCGCAAGGCATCGATCGAAGACGCATTCTATTTGACGGTGAGACATCCAGACATGATCATCTTCAGGCTTTTGGACGTATCGATATCTGTCTTGATACAGCTCCTCAAACAGGAGGTGTAACCTCTTGGGAGGCAGCCTACATGGGAGTTCCAGTCGTGACGATGACCGGTGAGAGCGTCTCACATCGCGTCAGTGACTCGATTATGCGGACGCTCGGCCTCGACGGGTGCGTCGCCCAGAACGAGCGCGAGTACGTCGAGGCTGCAACGAAGCTTGCGGGTGATCTTCCTGCGTTGGCGCAATTGCGGAGACGGCTCAGGAAGAGAATTCTAGCCAGCTCAGCCGGAAACCTTAACGCCTACGTGGGGGCGATTGAGGATGCTTATTTACGCATGTGGCTGCATTTTCAGGAGACCGATCTCTAGTGTGTTTGTTTGTGCTTGCTTTTTTTGCAATTAAAAATTGAAAAATGAGAAATTTTCTGTTGAATTGGCTGCTGATATCACAGGGCATTATTCTTGCATTTTTTCAACCGAAGCAGGTTTTGGCTTTCTGCGCCGCGCCTCGCGCTCGGCGATATAGAGCGTACTCGCGACGATCAGCCCGGCGCCGATGATGGTGCGCTCGTCCGGCACTTCTCCGAACACCAGGTAGCCGGCGAAGGCGATGGTGATCAGCCGGAGATACTGGAAGACCGAGATCGCGCTGGCCTCGCCGACGGCATAGGCCTTGATGTCGAAATAAACCCGCGCGGTCGCCCCGACACTGAGCACGCCGAGGATGATCCAGAGCGACTGATCCGGCCAGACCCAGTCCGACAGTGCGGGCGGGGCGCTGGCCAGTGTTGCCATCATCATGAAATAGATCATCAGCGTGCCGGGCGGATCTTCCTTCGACAGAACCTTCCCCTGGATCAGCAGGACGGCGAAGAGCACGGCGCTGATCAGCGCCGCAAGCATGGCGAATTCGATGGTGTCGAGGGTCGGATTGACCACCACGACAATACCGGCGAAGCCGACCAGGGTGGCGCCCCAGCGGTGGAGGCCGACTTTCTCGCCCAGCATCGGGCCCGCGAGCGCGGTCATGAAGAGCGGGGTGGAGAAGAACAGCACGGAGGCCGTGGTGATCGGCAGGTTGCTCAGGGCATAGAAGCCCGCATTCATCGAGATGGCACCGATGGCGCCGCGCACCAGATGTTTTTTCCAGTGCCGGCTGAACAGCACGTTCTTGCCGGTGCCGATGACGAAGGGCGCCATCATGGCCAGCGAGAGCACACAGCGCACGAACACGATCTGCGTGGAGGACAGACCGTCGGAGGCCAGCTTGACCCCGACGGTCATCACCGTTGCCGCCAGACAGGAGGCGATAATCCACAGCGCGCCCTGGAGGTTGTTGGAGAGCGCTGCTTTCGGCATGGGTCAGACCAGCCCTTCGAGACCACCATCGATACTGACAGCCTGGCCCGTGATATGGGCGCCGGCTTTCGAGCAGAGGAACAGGATCATGGAGGCGATATCGTCCGCCGTGACGAAAGTCTTGAGCGCGGTGATGGAGGCAAGCTCGTCCCGCATCGCGTTTTCGGAGACCTTCTTCGCTGCCGCCTTTGCCTTGATCACCCGGTCGATCCGGGCGCCTTCGACGGCACCCGGCTGGATGCAGTTGCAGCGGATGTGGTCGGGGCCGAGTTCGAGGGCCAGCGTGCGGGTGAAGCCGACAATGCCCCATTTCGCCGCCGAATAGGGGCTGCGCAGGGGGAAGCCGAATTTGCCGGCCGCCGAGGAGAGATTGATGATCGCCCCGCCGCCCGCGTCGCGCAGGTAGGGGACGGCCATCTGGCTCATCAGGAAGGTGCTGGTCAGGTTGATATCGATGCAGGTCTGCCAGTCCTCGAGACTGATATTCTCGACCCGCTCGGTCGGCCCTGCCGTGCCGGCATTGTTCACCAGAATATCGAGCCCGCCGAGATCGTCGATTGCCGCGTCGAACATTTCCTTCATGGTGTCCGGGTCGGACACGTCGGTGATCGTGCCGTTCAGGTTCGGGATCTTGTCCCGCGCATCCTCGAGCTGGTTCCGGTCGATATCGCAGATGAAGATTTTGGCGCCCGCTTCGCTGAACAACTCGGCGGTGCGGCGGCCAATGCCCCCGGCGCCCGCGGTGATCAGTGCGCGCTTGCCCGTTAGATCGAGCTTCATGATTTCCCCCCTGTTTTTGGATTTTCGTTGGTCCGAACGGAGGACTATAGCGGCAATGTTGCGGTGCGGCATCCGCGAAAACGGCAAGAAGCCGAGGTGGAAACAGAAACAGAGTCACCGGTCCGTTCAACTGCAACGGCGATGAAAAGAATTGCGGGGCAAGAAGCGGAGTTCCTGCAAACTGCCCCCGTCCTATCTGGAAGCCATCGCAACGGAGGGGATCCGGATGGAACTCAGAGACAAGACACTCATCATCACCGGCGCCAGCAGCGGTATCGGTGCGGCGGCCGCCGAACTCTTTGCCGGGGAGGGGGCGAAGCTCGTTCTCGGCGCGCGGCGGCAGGCCGAGCTGGACAGTGTCGCAGATGCCATCCGGCAGGCCGGTGGCCGCGCGGTCGTGCTGGCGGGGGATGTGACGGACGAGGAGTATGCCGCCGCCCTCGTCGCGCGCGCTTTGCAGGAGTTTGGCGCGCTTGACGGCGCTTTCAACAATGCGGGCACGATCGGGGCGTTTGCGGCGGTACCGGATATGGAAACGGACAACTGGAACGCGGTGATCGGCACCAATCTCACCAGCGCGTTCTTTGCCGCGAAATACCAGATCCCGGCGCTGATCGCGAATGGCGGCGGCTCGATCGTCTTCACCTCTTCCTTTGTCGGACATGCCAATGCGGGGATGCCGGGAATGGGAGCCTATGCGGCATCGAAGGCGGGCATGATCGGGCTCACCATGTCGCTCGCGGCGGAGCATGGCGGGCAGAACATCCGGGTGAATGCGTTGCTTCCCGGAGGCACGAAAACCGGGATGGCGGCAGGTGATCCGGCCGTTCAGGATTTCATCGCCGGACTGCACCCGCTGAAACGGATGGCGGAGCCGCGCGAGATCGCGCAGTCGGCGCTGTTTCTGCTGTCGGACAGGGCCAGTTTCGTCACGGGGAGCGCCGTCGACGCAGATGGCGGGGTGTCCATCCGCCTGACGTGACGAGGCGGGACTTTCCCGGGGGGGGCGTGGCTCACCGGGGACGGTTCTGTCCTTATGCTTCGGATGCTTTTGGGATGTTACTTCTGAAACCGGCTCTTCGCCTTGTCGCGGGCCTGTTCCCTGTTCTCGCTGCCATAGACCAGACCGGCAATGACGAAGGCGAGGGAGAGGCCGAGGGCGGACATGGTGGCGCCGAAGCCCCAGAGCGGGCCGTATTCGCGGCCGATGAAGACGATGCCGTACCAGAAGGAGAAGAAGGAAGCGACGGCGGCCAGCAGCAGGAAGCCAATGCGCATGCAGAGCCCGCCGATGCGGTTGGCCGACATCAGCTCGCGAAAGGCGGCGCTGGTCTCGGCATCGCGGATCGCCTTGGTGATGTCCTGACGGGCGATCTTGGTCCAGTCGCCGACGCGCATTCCGGTCTTGCCGTCGGTGCGGCCGGGATTGAGAATCACCTCTTTCAGGTCGTCGACGATCTCCTTCGCCCGTTCTTCGGCGGGGCGCCGCTTCAGGCTGGGGAAGGCGGAGTCGCTGTCGCGTTCTTTTTTGTCGTCAGGGGAGACGTCGCGTCGCAGATCGAACACGGCGGGTGTGCGGTCGTCGGCCATCAGGCTGGCGGCTCCTCTGAAACTGTTCATCGCAGAAAACTCACGCGCATCCCTGCGCGACCATTTCATGCAAGTAGCGGTTCAGGGTCGTCGTTGCAACAGGCTCGGCAGGGTCGAACAGCAGGGTGAGGGCAGCCGTATCCGGATCGTAGCGCCGGACAGAGATCCTGGCGCTGAAGAGGGCGCCGGGACCGGCCGTCGGGACCAGTACGCGCAGTTCCGCCTTGTCGTCCGGTTTCAGATTGCCGTAATAGCCGACGATCTTGATGCCCAGCGCGTTCCAGTCGTCGATCGTATAGGGAGTCGTGCCGACCACGGCGGTCATCGGTGCTGTTGCGCGCGGTGCGCGGCGGCGCTCGTCGGACTGGGCGGTGGGCTGGGTGATGGACTGCGACATGGGCGGCCTCGTTTCTGTCGTTCCCGTTTTTCTTGGCGGTCCCGGCCCTTCTGTTCCGGCCCGCGGTGGATGCCCGTTCTGTAAGCAACCCGCGTGCCATTTTCCGGCCATCGCGAGAATTCCCTGGAATCGGTTAAATTTCATTGTTCTCCGGCGGGTCTCCCGGACGTCAGTGCCGGGAGCGGCAAGTTCTGCCGGACGGAAACTGCCTGTCCGGCCCGGTATGCCTAGCTGTGCCGGGCCACCGCCTGATCGCTGGTCGGCCAGGCCGGGCGGGTTGCGATATCCTTCGAGGCGCAGGAACTGCAGCGCATCCGGGTGCCAATCTCGGGCACAGCAAAATCGGGACCGAGCTGTGCGATCAGCATCGCCGTCGCCGCTTCCGCATTATGGCCGCAGCGGTTGCACCAGCAGAATACGCCGATCCCGGCGCGGGCCAGGTCGGCCAGGGTGGCGGGCCGGCTGCGTTGCTGGTCCCGTTGCAGGGCCCTGTCTTTGAAACGTCCCATCCGTGGTGTCCATGCTGGATATCAGAATGAGAACATAACAAGAACATTTTGATCGAACAAGCAGATGACGGGATCTTGAGGACTACGTTCCGCTGACGCTCAGCGCAGCGGCCAGACAGGCTCTGAGGTGCCGATGGGCCCGGCCGGGACATCCCATGAGACAGGCACGCCGGCGACCGTGACCGGCGACGCGAGCCGGCGGGCAGGACCCCAATGGGTTTCCTCGATATCCGGCGCGAGATCCGCATCGGTCTCGGCGGGGAATGCCGGTTCATCCAGATTCTGTTTCTGGCTTTCAAGCAGGGAGGCAACGCGGGCAAGGGAGGACCGGAAACTGCTGCCGTCACCGCTCCGCACCCGTTCTGCAAGGCCGCTCACGACCGCTGCCGCGAGGATGAACCCGGTCGCGTAATCCAGTGCCTGGACCGGAAGCGGTGTCGGCTTGTCCTTGCCATAGTGGCGCATGCCGGTCTCGGCGATGCCGCTGCTCATCTGAACGATGCTGTCGAAGCCGCGCCGCCCGGCCCATGGACCGGTCCAGCCGTAGGCGCAGAGTGCCACATCGACCAGTCCGGGATTGAGGGACCGGCGGACAGACTCGCCGAGCCCGAGACCGGCGAGGGCGTCCGCGCGGTAGCCATGCACCATGACATCGGCCTCCGCGATCAGCTGCTTCAGGTGCTGCCGGTCGGCACCCTTGCGCAGATCGAGAATGGCGGACCGCTTGCCGAGGGTCATTTCCTCGGTCAGCGCCTCCTCCCAGAGATCGGCCGGCGGATCGATCCGCAGCACATCTGCTCCGTATCCGGCGAGAAAGCGGGTCGAGGTCGGTCCCGCCAGCACGCGGGTCAGGTCAAGCACCCGGATGTTCTCCAGCGGCCGGGCCCGGTTCACTTCCCAAGTCGCCGGCTGCGGGCCGGAAAACGCCTCATGGCGCAGCAGAGGCTCCGCGCTCACGGCCTTGCCCTGGGGATGCATTGCCCAGGCCGCGCTGGAGCGCAGCTCGCCGGCGCAGCCACCGGCGCCGACGACTGCGGCCTCAAGCTCCGTCGCGTTCCATGCGGCCACCGCCGCGGCCACCTGGGCGCGTTCGGTGTTGGCGGTGTCCGGAACAGCAAGCGTGGCGAGGGCGGCCTTGCGGTGATGCGGCGCATTGGTGTGCAGGCGGATCCAGCCGTCCCGGGTGGCATAATCGCCAGCCACCGGGTCCCAGACCGGCGGCAGCTCCCATCCGTCTGGACGCAGCGAGCTTTTGAACCAGAAGGAGGCAAGCCGGCGGTCGGCGCTGACCCGGGGCTCGCTGCCGTGCCGGGCGGATATCAGGCTGGCAAGTGCCTCGCCGGCAGCCGCGACGGACGCCGTGGCGAGATCCGTGACCGCATAGGCGGAGGGCAGAACGCCTGTCCCTGTGGGGATAGGGGCTGGTCGGTCGGGCAGCCGGGCGGCGTTCCGGATCTCGGAAAGAAAGGCATCGAATGAGGACATGATTTCAACCGGTGACGAGGCGGGGCAATTTCTCGAACTTGGCGATAACGTCCATCAAAGATGGTGAGGACGTGATCTTTTTGTAACCCGACACAAGCTCGAAGGTCGGTTGGCGCTGGCCCTTGCGCTGTTTCTTGGAGACCGAGAACAGGGGCAGCTCGTGACTGTGCCGGAAAATCGAGAAGGCGACGCCCTCTTCGGAATGGTCAATGGCATAGTCTCGCCACTCGCCGGAGATGACGCGGCTCGAGTAAAGCGCCAGGAGCTGGCCGAGTTCCGTTTTGGTGAAGAAAGGACCGCGCTGCGGCGATCGGCTTTTTTTGAGCCGAATCAAATCCGCCATGGGTCAATCACCGTTGGATTTGTTGCCGATTCATGAAACACAGTTTTCCCGAAAAATCGCCCGGCGTAAAGGCCGCGATCCGGGAAAGTACCACGCGTGCGAGAGCGGTTTGATTTCGGCGGGCGCGCCATGTAGGTTGCGCTCTTCCGCCGGATGCCGGCAGCGCGGAATGCTGTCCGGAACCAAGGCGGTAGGACTTGTCCGCCGATATGCCCGTCCGCTTGTGCGACGGGGGCGGCGCATCGCAACGGAGAGACGCGTGGCAGACATTTTTCGCGAGATTGACGAAGAGCTCCAGCAGGAGAAGGCGGCCAAGCTCTGGAAACGGTATGGCGCCTACGTCATCGCGCTTGCGATCCTGGTCCTTGCGTCGGTAGGCGGATACAGGTTCTGGCAGTCCTATGAGGCGAAGCAGCAGGCGGCCCAGTCCGTGCGCTACGAAGCCGCAGCCAAAGCCCTGGCGGAAGATCCGTCCGTGGCGGCCGCCGGGTTCGGTGCGCTTGCCCAGGACGGCAGTACCGGCTACGCGGCTCTCGCGACCCTGCGCCAGGCCGCTGCCTTGATCGAGGCAGGCGATCGCGACGGCGCGGTGCTGATCTACAAGAAAATGGCCGATGATCAGGGCGCCCCCGCTTTGCTCCGCGATCTGGCCCGCCTGCTGTCCGTCTCGCACCGGATTGACAGCGGTGATCCGGCGGTCCTCTCCCGGGAAATTTCTGCACTTGCCAACACCACCGGCCCCTGGCGCCCGCTCGCCCGTGAAACCGAAGCGATGATCGCACTGAAGGCCGGCGACAAGGCGAAGGCCCGAGAGATCCTGCAGGTGCTCAGCGCCGATGCAGCAACGCCGCGGCAGCAACGCGCCCGGGTCGCGGAACTGCTCAGCGCCATTGGTGCCGAGTGACCAGGAGCGTTGCATGACCGGTAAGCGTTCCTGGCGGGGTCTTGGCCTCGCATTCCTTGCCGCTGCTCTGCTCCAGGGCTGCGGCGCCGACGGCCTGTTTTTCGGCGGGGAGAAGGATGGTCCGCCGCTGGAAGGCAAGCGTCTGCCGATCCTCGCCCTTGAGAACACCCTGGTCGCGGACCCGAAGCTTGCCGAGCTGAAGATCGTTCTGCCACGGCCATTTGAAAACAAGGACTGGCCGCTGCCCGGTGGGAATGCCGTGCATGCCATGCAACATCTGGCGGCCGGGGATGTCCTGAAGCGTGCCTGGTCGACCGGCATCGGCAGTGGCTCGGACGATGAAACCCAGCTGATCGCAAGCCCGGTCGTGGTCGACGGGCTGATCTACACGATGGACAGCGAAGGCTATGTTGCGGCGCTGACCGTGGCGAATGGCGAGAAGGTCTGGTCTGCGGAAACCCGTCCGGACGACGAGGACGAGACCATTTATCCGGGCGCGATCGCTGCCGGCGACGGCAAGCTGGTTGCGGCCACAGGCTATGGCGAGGTGATCGCCTTCGATCTGAAAGACGGAACGGAACTCTGGCGCGCCAGGCTGCCCGGCCCGGCGCGGGGTGCGCCGACCGTCGCGGAGGGGCGGGTCTTTGTCAGCATTCTCGGCAACCAGTCATTCTCCCTCGATCTCAGGGATGGAACCCGGATCTGGTCGCATGTCGGTATTTCCGAAGAATCGGCCCTGCTCGGTATCGCCAGCCCGGCGGTGAGCGGCGGCACGGTGGTGATTCCCTATTCCTCCGGCGAGCTATTCGTTCTCCGGCTCGAGAATGGCCGCCTGCTCTGGAGTGACAATCTGAGTGCGCTGAGAAGCGCCAATGCGGTTTCCCGTCTGTCGGACATTCGCGGCAACCCGGTGGTGGATGACGGTCTGGTCATCGCCATCAGCCAGGCAGGCCGCCTGCTGGCGACAGATCTGAATTCCGGCCGGCGAATCTGGGAGGCACGGGTTGGCGGGGTGCAGACCCCGTGGGTCGCGGGTGACTATATGTTCGTTGTCTCCAATCTCGGGGAAGTGCTGGCGCTGACCAAGCGCCGCGGTCAGATTCGGTGGATCCAGCAGCTGCCTGTGTTCGAGAACCCGGAAGACAAGGAAGGCATCATCACCTATGCCGGTCCGGTGCTGGTCAGCGACCGCCTGCTGGTGGGCGCTTCGACCGGGGATGTCTATGCGATTTCGCCCTATACGGGGGACATTCTGGGCAAGATCGATATCGGGGCGCCGGTCTTCGTGCCGCCCATCGTCGCGGGCGGAACGGTGTTTTTCCTGACGGATGACGGCGAGCTCGAGGCCTACCGCTAGACTCCGCGCCATGTGGACGCGGTGCTCCCGCATGGCGGCTATGCCGCAACGGTGCTTGATCTGGGCATGTCTCGGGACTACGGAACAGCCATGAGTTTTACAGTCGCTATTATCGGCCGCCCGAATGTCGGCAAATCCACCCTGTTCAATCGGCTCGCCGGCAAGCGCCTGGCGATTGTCGATGATCAGCCCGGAGTCACGCGCGACCGCCGTGAGGGCGAGGGACGGGTCGGTGACCTGAGCTTCCGCCTGTTCGACACGGCCGGTCTGGAAGATGCCGAGAACGAGAGTCTCGAAGGCCGCATGCGGTTGCAGACCGAGGCGGCCGTCACCGAAGCCGACGCCGTGCTGTTCGTGATCGATGCCCGGGCCGGTGTTACCCCGCTGGATGACTATTTCGCGCGCTGGCTGCGCCGCGAGAAACAGAAAGTCATCCTGGTCGTCAATAAATGCGAGGGCAAGGCCGGACGGCCTGGCCTGTACGAGGCCTACGGGCTTGGCCTGGGCGAGCCGGTGCCGGTTTCCGCGGAGCATGGCGAAGGCCTGAGCGAGCTCTATGACGCGCTTGCCGCCTTTGCGCCGGAAAGCGCGCATGACGATTACAGCGACTTCGACGATGGTGCTGAAAGCGACGACGATATCATCGAGGAAGCGCCCGACGGTGCCGTTACCTGGCGCGACGCCAAGGCGCCGGACACCATCCGGCTGGCCATTGTCGGCCGCCCGAATGTCGGCAAATCGACCTTCGTGAACGCATTGCTTGGCGAAGACCGCATGCTGACCGGCCCGGAAGCCGGGATCACGCGTGACGCCATCGAGAGCCAATGGGAATTCGAAGGCCAGCCGTTCAAGCTGTTCGACACGGCCGGCCTGCGTCGCCGGTCACGCGTCTCCCAGCGGCTGGAACATCTTTCCGGCGAGGATACCCGCCGGGCCATCCAGTTCGCCCATGTCGTGGTGCTGATGGTGGATGCCAGCACGATGCTGGAAAAGCAGGATCTGACCATCGCCCGCATGGTGGTCGAGGAAGGCCGTGCCCTCGTCATCGCCGCCAACAAGTGGGACATCGTCGAGAACCGGGAGAAGGCGCTTGGCCATCTCCGGGACCGGCTGCAGACCTCGCTGCCGCAGGTCAAGGGCATTCCCTACATCACCATCTCCGCCGAGCGCGGCCGCAATCTCGACAAGCTGCTGCATGCCATCGTCGAGACATACGACACCTGGAACCGCCGGGTCTCGACATCGCGGCTGAACCGCTGGCTCGCCGACATGACCGCCCAGCATTCGCCGCCTCTGGCCAAGGGGCGCCGGATCAAGCTGCGCTACATGACGCAGGTCAAGACACGCCCGCCGACCTTCGCTGCCTTCGTCAGCCAGCCGACGGAATTGCCGGAAGCCTATACGCGCTATCTTGTGAACGGCCTGCGGGAGAGCTTCCAGCTCACGGCGGTGCCGATCCGATTCTATCTGCGCGGCAGCAAGAACCCCTACGTCGACGACGATTGACCCGGGGTTCCGGGTGCGGTCTTGGCAAGCAGTGGGGAAGGGGACATCATGGTGGCCCCGCCTTACCAAACCGAGGTCCCGCCATGTCAGCTGCCCCGAAGAATCCCGCTCCGCTATGGCAATGGAGCGCCGTGGCGCTATCCGGAGCGATCCGGGACGCGCGCGTCAGCGCGTCCGATGCCGTAAGCTCTGTCGTCGACAGGATCCGTGCAGAGAATGGCCATCTGAACGCCATTGTCGTCGACCAGACGGATGCCGCGCTGGAACAGGCCGCGTCCTATGACGAGATTCTGAAGCAGGATGGCCCGATCGGTCCGCTGCATGGCGTCCCGGTGACCATCAAGATCAATCTCGATCAGAAGGGTACCGCGAACAGCAACGGCGTGACGGCCTTCAAGGACCTGATTGCGCCGGACGATGCCCCGGTGGTGCGCAGTCTGCGCAATGCGGGCGCCATCATCGTCGGCCGCTCGAACACACCGGAATTTTCCTTCCGGGCCACGACCGTGAACGAGTTGCACGGACGGACCTACAATCCCTGGGACGACAATCATTCGCCGGGCGGCTCGTCCGGTGGTGCCTCGTCCGCCGTGGCCGCCGGCTTCTGCCCGATCGCCCATGGTAACGATATCGGCGGCTCGCTGCGCTTCCCGGCCTACCAGACTGGCACGGTCACCGTGAAGCCGGGCCAGGGCCGGGTGCCTGCCTACAATCCGTCCGGCGCCGAGGAACGCTCCCTGCTGGCGCAGCTGATGTCCGTCCAGGGCATCATTGCCCGCGAGGTGCGGGACGTGCGGCTGGCGACCCGGGTGCTGATGCAGCACGATCCGCACGATCCATTGCAGGTTCCCGTGCCGTTCGACGGACCGCCGGTGGCGCAGCCGATCAAGGTCGCGTTCTGCCGCGAGACCAACGGCTACAAGATCCATCCCGCCGTTCAGACGGCGCTGGAGGATGCGGCGTCCGCACTGGAGAAGGCCGGATATGTGGTGGAGGAGGCCAGCCCGCCGATGATCCGGGAAGCGGCCGCCGAAGCCCTGCCGGCGCTGTATGCCGACTGCGAGATCTTCATCGGCGATGCGATCCAGAAATACGGCAGCGCCGACATCAAGAAAGTCTTCGACTTCTATTTCGAGAACTATCCGCCGACCGACGCGGTCGGGCTGCTGCGGGCAATGTCCCTACGGACCCGTTACCTGCGGGCCTGGAACCTGTTTCTGGAAGAGTATCCGCTGGTCCTGACGCCCTTCATGATGCGGCCGGGCTTCACCTGGAACGAGGATGCGGAGAGTTCGGCAGGTGTGCGCGATATCTTCGATTCATCCGTTTACAGCTGGCTGATCAACTTCCTTGGTCTGCCAGCTTCCATCGCGCCCGCGGGATATCACGAGGGGTTGCCGCTCTCGGTTCAGATCATCGGCCGGCGCTTCCGCGAGGACCTGACGCTGGACGCGGCGGAGTGCCTCGAGCGGGTGAACGGTATCCAGGTGCACGAACTCTGGCGCCGGAAAGGGTTGCTCTAGGCATCTGCGGTCACGCCGGATCGCGAGTCCGTCAGGGCGGCGATCCGCCCTTGTTCGCGCGACGGCTTCCCCGCCATACTTCATGGCATGAGCCATCGCCGCATCACCCGTCACCAGCTGACGGTCGAGGATATTGCCGCCCTCTATGACACGCTTCTGGAATGCCAGAAGAGGGGCTACTACCGCCGTTGGAAAGTCGAGACGCCAGTGTTCAATTCCAAACGCAAACGTGAGGTGGTGCAGGACGAGGTTCGGCTGAAGCGCCTGCAGGAGCGGGCCGACGGCATCGAATACGCCCTGCGCTATGAGGACCTGACCATGCGCCAGCGCAAGGAAATGGAGCAGACGGCCCGCAATCTCAGGCTGGCGGCGGCGGGCATGAAGAAGATTACGGAGAAGTAAGATAGTAAGTGTTTTTACATGGTTGCCTTTTTAAGTATCATCATTATTTAACAACCTGACAGGAACGGTTTTTGATTAGAAATTAGTGGAATTTTACTAGCTCTAGAAAGAAGATATTTTGCTTCCGTTTCAGGAAGGAAGCCGCCAATCAAAACAGGATAGAATCCATTGCTTTTTATTCCAACAAAGGAACCTAATTTCGGATCTTTTTCTTGAATTTTTTCGCTAAAACGAACTGCATCATCATATTTTTTAAGAGAACCAACCACAATCCAACATTTTCGTTCTCCGATTCGAAGAATATATGAAAATCCAGATGCTAAGTCGTCGATTCTATTTCTTTTAGAGTAGTCTTTGATTTGACCTGTATCCGCAATAGCATATTTTATAGAAAAAATATCAATTAAACTCAAATTTTTTTCATTATTGAATTCTATATATCCTGATTCAACGTTTTTTTGAGTATTGCTATTTTCAAAACCTCCGCTGTAATAACTATTAAAAACAGCAGGTGCAGACATTGCAATGGCAACGAGCTTTACTTTACTGGTTTCATCAGAATTAAGGAAAGCGCAAAATGATCCTATTGTTGCTAGTATTATAGCTAAAAATAAATAAGAAATTAATACTGTATTAATAAGCAGGCCTGCATTTGGAAGCGCGTGTCGACCAAATAAATCGTTAAATTCTGCTCCGTAGAATTTTACGATTGCAGCAATTATCCCAGACATTGCGCCAATTGCAATGCGCATTGGTGTCGATATAACATTTTCATTTTCTGGCACAGGGCACCTCAAATTCGAGATAAATCTGAAAGCATAAATGCTATCTAAGATTGTGCCGAATTTCAATGAAAAGCTCGACTATCGCGCTTATTAATTGCGCCAAATTCGGGAAATGAGATTTTTGGAGTTTTATTCTTAGCATTAAATATTGTCGATCTTCATTCCGGAGCGGAATACATTCGATACAGAATGATTCTGAAATACAGTTCGCCTAGATGGCTGATCGCTCGCATCTGCCGACCTTGAATGGACAAAGCATATCAGTTTGTCATACTCGCCGCACCCGTACCGCTGGGCCATGCTGTTCGGCGTCTGGCTGATCTATTTCGCTTTTGGGCTGACGATCAGCGCGCTGGCCCCGATGGTCGGGCCGATCACCCGCGATCTCGGCCTCAGCCACGGCGCCATGGGGACCGTGCTCGGGGCCTGGCCCTTCATCTATATCGGCGCGGCGGTGCCCTGCGGCATCCTGCTGGACCGGATCGGCGCCCGCCGGGCCCTCTTCCTGGCGGCCTGCATCATGGCTGCGTCCGGCCTCAGCCGGGCCCTGGCCGTCGATCATCTTTCCCTGTTCCTTGCGGTCGGCATTTTCGGCTTCGGCGGGCCGCTGATTTCCATCGGTGCACCGAAGATCATCGCCGAATGGTTCGAGGGCAAGGAGCGCGGTTTCGCCATGGGCATCTACATCACCGGTCCGGCCATTGGCGGCATTCTCTCGCTGAGCCTGACCAACGCACTGGTGCTGCCGTTTCACGGTGGCGACTGGCGCATGGTGGTGACGGATTATGCCGCGATCACCGCGGCGGCCGGGCTGCTCTGGCTGCTGATCGCCCGGCATGCGGAGGCCCGCGCCCGCGAAGCCGCCGAGAAAGCCGCGCCGAAGCGGCCCCAGATGGAAATCTTCCGGGAACTGATGGCCAACCCGGTGGTCCGCGTCATCCTCGCCATGAGCGTCGGCATCTTCTTCTTCAATCACGGCACCAACAACTGGCTGCCGGAGATCCTGAAATCGACCGGGATGAGCGCCGTCGATGCAGGCTACTGGGCGGCGCTGCCGACCATGGTCGGTGTGCTCGGCTCCCTGACCATTCCGCGTCTGGCGACCCCGGAGCGGCGCGGCGCGATCCTCGGCGGCCTGTTCGTGCTTGCCGGCCTCTGCACCCTGCTGCTGCAGCTCGGCGAGGGCCCGGGATTGATCCCGGCGCTGATCTTCCAGGGGCTGGCGCGCGGCTCGATGATGACCATTGCCCTCCTGTTCCTGGTCGAGGCGCGCGGTGTGGGATCGAAGAATGCGGGGTCGGCCGGCGGGCTGTTCTTTTCAGCGGCGGAAATCGGCGGCGTCTCCGGTCCGGTCGCCATTGGGGTGATCCATGATGTGACCGGTGGCTTCACCGCAAGTCTCTGGGTGCTGACGGGCGTGTGCGCGCTGCTTCTGCTCGGGCTTGTGTTCGGAATCCAGAAGCCAGCGGCGAGGAGAGGTACTTAAACGGCCTGTCCGGCGCTCCAGCCGCTGGACCAGGCCCATTGGAAATTGTATCCGCCGAGCCAGCCTGTCACGTCCACGGCCTCACCGATGAAATAGAGGCCGGGCTGGTCTTTCACCTCCATGGTCTTCTGGTTGAGCGCGGCGGTGTCGATACCGCCCAGCGTGACTTCGGCCGTGCGGTAGCCTTCCGATCCGGAAGGTTTCACCCGCCAGCTGTTGACCCGCTCGCCGAGCTGGCGGAGCGCCTTGTCGCTGGTATCGCCGAGCGGACGTGCCATGCCTGCCTCCTCGGCGATGGCCGCGGCCAGACGTTTCGGCAGATGCTCTGACAGCGCCGTCTGGACGGCCTGTTTGCCATGCGATGCCTTGCCCGCGATCAGCCCGGCGGCGATGTCCGTTCCCGGCGCGAGGTTCACGGTGATTTCCCCGCCCTCTTTCCAGTAGGACGAGATCTGCAGGATGGAGGGGCCGCTGAGACCGCGATGGGTGAAAAGCAGCCCTTCGACAAAGCGGGTCTTGCCGGCGGCGACGACGGCATCGACGGAGATGCCCGAGAGGGGCTTGAGCCGGTCCAGCATGGCGTTATCGTAAGTGAGGGGCACCAGGCCCGGGCGGGTCTCTATCACCTTGATGCCGAACTGTTCCGCGACCGCGTATGCGAAACCGGTCGCCCCCATTTTCGGGATCGACTTGCCGCCGGTGGCGATGACCAGTGACGCGGCCTCAACCGGGCCGGAAGAGAGCGCGACGCGGAACACCTCTCCCTGCCGTTCGATACCGTCAACTTGCGTCGACAGTTCCATCCCGACACCAGCCTCACCGAGTTCCGTCAACAGCATGTCGATGATGGCTTTGGCCGAGCTGTCGCAGAACAGTTGGCCGAGCGTCTTCTCGTGGTAGGCGATGTTGTGCTTCTCGACGAGGGCGATGAAATCACGCTGTGTATAGCGCCGCAGTGCGGAAATGCAGAAGCGCGGGTTATCGGAGAGGAAGTTCTCCGGCGCGGTCCGCAGATTGGTGAAGTTGCAGCGGCCGCCGCCGGAGATGCGGATTTTCTCGCCCGGCGCCCCGGCATGATCGACAAGCAGCACCGAGCGGCCGCGCCTGCCGGCTCCGGCCGCGCACATCATGCCGGCGGCACCGGCGCCGATGATCAGACAATCGATCTTGCGCATGACGCGGCAGCCGGGCCTAGCCCGGCTTTTTCTCTGAGGGCGGCTTGCCGGATGGGGCCGTGCCGGCATCCGCGTCGTCGCTGTCAGGCCCGATCAGCTCTTCCTCTATTTCCCTGGCCTCTTCAGCCGCCTGTTCCCGCACTTCGACAAGCCGTCGCCGTTCAGCTTCCTGGGCGTTCTTCTCCGCGTTGCGGGCGGTTTCCGCATCGGCCATCTCCGGGTTGGCCGGCTCGAAATAATCCTTCGAGTCCGGATCGTCCTGGGTCGTCTCCTTGCCACTTGGCTGCGCCTTGGCCTGGGATACCAGGACATGGGCTGTCGGCGCACCGCCTTCCTTGTCCTCGCCGAAATAGAGCGTCTGGTGCGGGAACGGGATTTCAATGCCCTCGGCGTCGAACCGGCGCTTCACGCGGCGCAGGAATTCACGCCGGATAGACCATTGCCGACCGGGTTTGGTCTTCAGTCGGGTCCGGATATTGACGCTGGAATCGGCAAGATCCTGAACGCCGAAGACTTCGAACGGACCGTCGGCACCGTCCTTGAAGGCCTCATCCTCGGCAAGCTCGGTGCCGATCTCCTGCAGCAGTTTCATGACCTCGTCGGCATTCTCGCGATAGGCGACACCGACATCGACGACGGCGTAGGCATAGTCTTTCGTCAGGTTGGTGATGACGTCGACCGTACCGAACGGAATCGTGTGCACGTCGCCGCTCACATCGCGCAGGCGCAGGGTGCGGATGCTCAGGGCCTCGACCGTGCCGGCCTTGTCGCCGACATTGACATAGTCTCCGACGTTCAGTGTGTCCTCGATCAGCAGGAATATCCCCGAGATCACGTCTTTCACCAGGGACTGCGAGCCGAAACCGATGGCCAGACCGATAATGCTGGCACCGGCCAGCAGCGGTGTGATGTCGATGCCGATTTCCGACAGGATGACGAAGAGGGCGACCACGCTTGTGACAATGATGATTGCGCGCCGCAGCAACGGCAGCAGGGTGCGTTCGCGCCCGCTCAGGATGCCCGCGCTTTCCAGCACGAACAGGCGGCGTTCGACGAACAGGCTGACGATTTCCGAAATGGCCACCGCACCGCCGCCGACGACAATGATGGTCGCGATTGCCCGGATCAGCAGGCCGCCATTCTCCGACGCCAGGAAAGCGGAAAGCTGGACACCCCAGACTTCCATCAGGGCGCCGAACGCGACGAGGGAGATGAGGAAGCGCGCGCCGGCCAGGAGATGGGGAACATAGCGGTTCGCCCGCCGTTCCAGGGACGGGTAGCGGTCGGTCATCTCGTGCGAGATGGAGAAGGCATGGCGGCCGGCCGTGTCGACGGCGAGCCAGGCGAGCCGCCAGACGATGGCGATGGCGACCATGAAGGCGGCGATCTCGCCCAACCGCCGGAAACCGGCATCGCCCATGGACATCAGGATGACCAGACCGGCGGTCACGTAAGCAATGGCGATCAGGTGCCAGACGGCGGACAGGATGGACCAGAAGGTCTTGCTCGCGCCCGTCTTGTCCGTGCCAGCGATAGCCTGGGCGAAACCTGCCCGGTTCTGCAGGATGAAAGCCGTCAGCAGGGCCCACAGAGCGCCGTAGACGAGCTTTTCCAGGAACAGGAATGTGGTGACGGGCAGGCCGAGGATATAGACGCTCTGCAGGCCCAGAATGCCGTAAATCCCGGTTGCTAACACGCGGTTGGACCAGACACCGAGATAGGCGCTGGTTGCTTCGGTGAGGTCCAGGGAGCGGCTGACCAGCCCGGCCGGTTTCAGGAGGGTGCGCAACAGGGCAAGGCAGGCGAGGTGGGCGGCGACCGCGAAGACGAAGGCCCGCCCGGCGAGTTGGACATTGGTGCTGCTCACCGTCGTCAGGATGCCCTGGGTGATGATGAAGAACATCACCGCCCGGATACCGCGCAGCAACAGCAACGGGCCGGTGGCGGCAAGACTGCGCAGCAGCGTCCCCTCCATGACCCAGGCTTCCAGCCGGTCGATCGGGCGGCGTTGCAGCCTGCTGGTCAGGCGGACGGCCAGCAGGCCGAGAAGGACGATCCCGGCAATGATCGCGATCCACTCGCCGATCTGCAGCAAATTGTCCGGACCGGCGGCAAGGGCCGAAAGCGCAGGAATCAGGCTCTTCACGTCGGTCAGGGCGATCGCCGTGTCTGACAGCCTGCTGACAGCCTGCTGCAGAAAATTGCTGATCCCGGTCACCACGTCGGACATGGCGGAGGCGAGGTTTGTGGGGTCTTCGGCCTGCTCTTCCTCGGTCGCCGCCAGCAGGGTTTCCAGATCCTTTATCAGGGCGTCGCGTTTGCCCTCGTCCTTCAGGGTATCGAGCAATGACTGGAGCCGTTCCGGCCCGGCCATGGCCGGGCTGCCGGCGGCCGTGCTGTCGGACGTGTCCTGGGCTCTGACCTGCGCTGCGGTTCCCCCGAGGAGCACGAGCGCGACCGTCAGACAGGCAAGAATGGCCTTGATGCGAATTGGCATGAGTTTCAGGGTCCGGTCCTCTGGATTACTTGAACCATTTGAGCGTTCTGAGTGCCCAGACTTCCAGCCCGACAATCAGTACCATGATGATCGTGACCGCCCAGAATGCCCAGGCCGTGTCGGCTCCCGGCATGCCGGCGACATTGATCCCGAGCAGACCGGTCAGCAGGCCGATCGGCA
This sequence comes from Nisaea sp., assembly GCF_040217065.1. Taxonomy (GTDB): domain Bacteria; phylum Pseudomonadota; class Alphaproteobacteria; order Thalassobaculales; family Thalassobaculaceae; genus Nisaea. Next base: position 91,616 of record NZ_JAVJNX010000011.1, on the reverse strand, counting down.
GGCAGATGGCGGAGATGATCGACAGAATGTACAGGCGTCGGTTCAGCTCTTCGCTGCTGCGGTTCTGGATGGTGTCCTGGATCACCATGGCGCGTTCGCGGATTTCGTCCAGACTCTCGACATAGCGGATGACCCGGTCCGCCGCTTCGCTGAGCCCGCTCAGCGTCTGCCGCGAAAACCAGGATGGCGGGTCGGATGTCAGCTGCCGCAGGGCATCGCGCTGTGGCAGAATATAGCGTCTCAGAATGATGGTCCGGAGCCGCAATGTCTGGAGCTCGCGGGTTGGCTGGTTTGCATCGCTCGCGGTTTGTTCCTCGTCGACCAGATCGATGCGCTCCTCCAGATCGTCGATCACCGGCTCCATGCGCCGGAACAGGCGTTCGGCGAGTTGCACCAGCAGCTCGTCGGTATCCTCGGGGCGGTAGCCGTTCTGAATGGCGGCGAGGGTGTCCTGGACCGCCAGCAGGCGGCGCAGGCGGACCGTGATCATGAACCCGCGCTCGATCCAGATCCGCAGGCTGACCATGTCTTCGGGATTGGCGCCGGGGTTGAGATTCACGCCGCGCAGCACGATCAGCACGCCATTGTCGAATCGCTGCACCCGGGGCCGGGTCTCCTGGGCGATCAGGGCTGCGGCGGCGATGTCGGGAATGCCGGCCTGCTGCGTGATCCAGTTCCGGGACCGCTCCTCAAGCTGGCTCAGATGCAGCCAACAGAGACGGAACCCTTCGGGACGGCCGTCGGCCATGGCGTCCCAGCCAAGCGTTTGCGGCTCCGCTGCATCGCCGAGGCCGATACCGGCGATCAATCCGCCGTCGCTATCCGCTGCTGCATCCATCTGTCGCGTTCGTCCCTGTCGCGAAATCTCCGGACTCCAGTATAGGTGGGCGTCGCTGCCGGGCAATGCCGCTCTGCCGGATCAGAAACCGGCCGCCCGATCCGGATAATCCGTGATCAACCCGTCGACGCCGAGTCCGACGAGACGTGTCATGTCGTCGATTTCATTAACGGTCCAGACGATCACCTTGAGGCCCTCGGCATGGGCCGCCTGCACCGCCTCTTTCGTGACGTTGCGGTGAAAGGGCGACCAGATCGCACAGCCCGCAGCCTTGGCCGCTTTCTGGAGGGAGCCGCCGAAATCGTCCACGTCGAGCCCGCCGAGCCAGGGCGAGGCACCGTCCTTGCCCATTTCCGCCGAATCAAGCCATCGGGCCTCGGCCGTGAGGCAGGCGGTCGGGATGGCCGGATCGATCCGCTTGGCGGCGATCAGGGTGGACCAGTCAAAACTCTGCAGCGTAATCCTATCCGCGACACCGGCGTTTCGCGCGGTCTCGATCAGCAATTGGGCGAAGGCGTCCGGCCCGGGCGTCTCCCCGGGCTCAAGCGGCGAACGTTTGGTCTCGATATTGAAGCGGACCATCTTGTTTCCACGCGCCGCCACCATGGCGAAGAGGTCAGACAGCGCGGGCACCCGGGTGCCGTCGACCGGCACCTGATCGGGAAAGCGCTTTGCGTAGCGGCTGCCGGCACGAATCCGGCCGACGTCATATGCCGCGAGCTCCGCAGCCGTCAGTTTGTTCAGCGGGATCTTGCGGTCTATCCAGGCACCGTTCAGGCGGGTCCTGTCCGGCGAGAGGGCGCGGTCATGATGGATCACGGCAATGCCGTCCGCGGTCACCACAGTGTCCAGTTCCAGCACGTCGACACCCAGATCGAGGGCTTTCTCGAAAGCGGGTAGGGTATTTTCCGGAAGCAGGCCGCGGGCGCCACGATGACCCTGGATTTCAACCGCCGACGCCTGGCCGACGAGCCCGGCGACAAGGATGGCGGTGAGGCAGAAGCGATCGGTCAGGCGCTCAAGCATCGATGAGATCGCCATTGCGGCGGCACTCCGGCGCTGCAAGTTCAAGGAACAGGGGCACGAGATCTTCCGGCGGTTTGACCGATGCCTGATCCTCGCCCGGATAGGCGGTGGCCCGGAGATTGGTCCGGGTCGGGCCGGGATTCAGCAGGTTCGCGCGGATGTTGCTCCTGGCGTTCTCCGCCGCATAGCTGCGCACCATTGCTTCCAGCGCCGCCTTGCTGACGGCGTAGGCGCCCCAGAACGGCCGCTCGCCGTGGGCGGCATCGCAGGTGACGAAGATCGCCCGGCCTGCGTCCGACTGACGGAGCAGGGGGTCGAGACTGCGCACGAGGCGCTGGTTCGCCGTCAGATTGATCGCAATGACCTCTTCCCAGACCTTCGCTTCATACTGGTGCATCGGCATCAGCTTGCCGAGGATGCCGCCATTGGCCACCAGAATGTCGATCTTGCCGTAACGCTCGTGCAGCGCCGCACCGAGCCGGTCGATAGCGGCGAAGTCCTTCAGGTCCATTGGCACCAGACTGGCACTGCCGCCGGCGGCCGTGATCTCGTCATCCAGTTCCTCGAGCGCGCCGACGGTACGGGCAACAAGAACCACATGTGCGCCTTCGCGGGCGAAAGCCCTGGCCACGGCGGCGCCAATGCCGCGGGATGCGCCGGTGATCACCGCAATGCGGCCGTCGAGGATGCCGGTCATGGAACTCTCAGCAAATCTGGTTTGGTCAGGAAGCCTCGGCCAGCAGGGACAGCTGCCGGACGTTCGATCCGTCGTTCTGGTCGATCAGCGCAATCGGATAATCGCCGGTCAGGCAGGCATCGCAATATTGCGGGCTCTCATTGTTGCGCGCGGCTTCACCGACTGCCTGGTAAAGGCCGTCCTGGGAAATGAAGGCAAGGCTGTCGACGCCGATCAGTTCCGCCATTTCCGGGACGGTCATGCGCGCGGCGAGTAGTTTTTCCCGTTCCGGGGTGTCGACGCCATAGAAGCAGGAATGGGTCGTCGGCGGGCTGGCGATCCGCATATGGACTTCCTTGGCCCCTGCGGCCCGGACCATTTCGACGATCTTGGTCGAGGTGGTGCCGCGGACGATGGAATCGTCCACAAGAATGACGCGTTTGCCCTTAAGCTGGGCCGTGTTCGCATTGTGCTTCAGCTTCACGCCGAGATGGCGGACATGATCCGTCGGCTCGATGAAGGTCCGGCCGACATAGTGATTGCGGATGATGCCGAGATCGAAGGAAATACCGGCCGCCGCGGCATAGCCGATCGCTGCCGGGACGCCGGAATCCGGCACCGGGACGACAACATCGGCCTCGACATGGCTTTCCTTGGCCAGAACCGCGCCGATTTCCTTGCGGGCGTTATAGACGCTCTTGCCTTCCATCACGCTGTCGGGCCGGGCGAAATAAATATATTCGAAGATGCAGAAGCGGCTTGGCTTGTTGGCGAAGGGCTTCAGTGACTGCACACCTTGTTCCGTGATGACCACGACTTCGCCCGGTTCCACATCGCGCACGAAATCGGCGCCGATGATGTCGAGCGCGCAGGTCTCCGAGGCGAGGATATGAGCATCCCCGAGTTTGCCGAGCACCAGCGGGCGCACGCCGTATGGGTCACGGATACCGATCAGGGAATCCCGCGACAGGCAGACCAGGGAATAGGCACCGACGATTTTCTGCATGGCATCGACGACCCGGTCGATCACCGTGTGCTGCGGGCTGCGGGCGACCAGATGGATGATGGTCTCGGTGTCGGAGGTGGATTGGAACAGGCAGCCCTGGCGGACCAGGGAGTCGCGCAGGTCGATGGCGTTGGTCAGGTTGCCGTTGTGACAGAGCGCCATGCCGCCGAACTCAAAATCGGCGAACAGCGGCTGCACGTTGCGCAGGTTGGTGGCGCCGGTCGTGGCGTAGCGGTTATGCCCGATCGAGGCATGGCCCTTGAGCTGGCTGACCATTTTCGCAGACTCGTCGCCGAAATTCTCGCCGACATGACCGAGCGCACGGTGGGCGTGGAAATGCTCGCCGTCCCAGGAGACGATGCCGCATGATTCCTGGCCGCGATGCTGCAGGGAGTGCAGTCCAAGGGCGGTCAGCGCCGCCGCGTCCGGAGCGCCGAAGACGCCGAAGACGCCGCATTCCTCGTGGAGGTGATCGTCATCCCTGTCGGGGGATCGGTCCAACGGTTGTTTCATGTCCGTCACGGCGACATCCTCCTGCCGGTTGCTGTCCTTGGCACTTTCATCGAAAGCATCAATCCGTGCTCTCGATGACCTTTTCCAGTCCCCGGCGTTGTTCGGCAGTATACCCGTCGCCGTCCTTCGGCGCATCGGATTTTGCCGGCGGGCTGATCAGACGTTCGTAGAGCAATTGTTCTGTTTGCTTGCGGGCTTTCGCGCCGGCGGTGCCGGCGGCATTTCGAAGTTGCGGCCGCAATTTTGGCGGCACGAGGCTGACCAGGGTTTCCGCTCCCTGTTCGACCAGCGGCAGTGTGCGCGCCTCGGTTACCCATTGCGGATAGCCATCATCCTCGATCAACCAGTTCAGTCCGAGATAGAGCAAGCAAACCAGTACCGCACCGCGAGCGATCCCGAAAAGAAAGCCGAGAGACCGGTCGATGGCGCTGAGACCGCTGCCTTGTAACGCGGCTGCAACATAATGAGTGACCAGCGACATTACAATGACGGAGACGACGAAAACGGCGATACCGGCTGCCAGGTCCGCCATGTCGCCCCAGCCCAGCAGCTGACGCACATAGGGCGCGGCGACGGGGTAAAGATACAGGGCGGCGAAAAAGGCGGCGACCCAGGATCCGATCGACAATATCTCGCGGAAAAACCCGCGTGCAAACGCGAATATGCCCGAGATCAGAACCACGGCGATGATCGCGATGTCGGTCACATTGACCGGCAGGTTATCCATGGCTCACGCTTCTCCCGCTTTGCGGCCGATATTTGCCTCGTCCTGGAACATGGCGACCAGATCATGCAAATGCCGGATCGTGGCAAGAGAGAGGCTGGCATTGCGGGAGGCCTTCTTTTCCCCCGAGGCCCGGCGCGGCTCCGGCAGGATGGCCCGCTCGAAACCGAGTTTGGCTGCTTCTTTCAGGCGTGCCTCGGCATGGGCGACGGCGCGGATTTCGGCGGAGAGGCCGATCTCCCCGAACACCACCGAATTCGACGGTACCGGTTTGCCGGTCAGCGAGGAGAGCAGGGCGGCGGCAACGGCGAGGTCGGCCGCAGGCTCGCTGACCTTCAGCCCGCCGGCGACATTAAGAAACACGTCGCTGCCGGCGAGCACGACGCCGCAGCGTGCTTCCAGAACCGCCGTCACCATGGCCAGCCGTCCGGAATCCCAGCCGATCACGGCCCGGCGTGGCGTGCCGTAGGGTGAGGGGGCGACCAGGGCCTGGATCTCGACCAGCAGCGGCCGCGTGCCTTCCATGCCGGCGAAGACGCAGGCGCCGGAGACATTGTCCTGCCTGTCGCCGAGGAACAGGGCGGACGGGTTGCTGACTTCGGCAAGGCCGGTCTCGGTCATCTCGAAGACGCCGATCTCGTCGGTCGGCCCGAAACGGTTCTTCACACCCCGCAGGATACGGAACTGGTGACCGCGCTCGCCTTCGAAATAAAGCACCGTGTCGACCATGTGCTCCAGCACGCGGGGGCCGGCGATGGTGCCTTCCTTGGTCACGTGCCCGACCAGCAACAGCACGATGCCGCGCCGCTTGGCGACCCGGATCAGTTCCTGTGCCGAGGCCCGGACCTGGGAGACCGTCCCCGGAGCGCTGTCGATGGCATCCACATACATGGTCTGGATGGAATCGATGACCAGGACGTCAGGCGCATCCTCGCCGTCCATCGTGGTGACGATATCGCGCACGCTGGTGGCCGTCGCCAGTTGCACCGGCGCGCTGACGACGCCGAGACGCTGGGCGCGCATCCGCACCTGATCCAGGGCCTCTTCGCCGGAGACATAGGCACAGCGGCAGCTTTCGGAAAGTTTGGCTGTGACCTGCAGCAGCAGGGTGGATTTGCCAATGCCGGGATCGCCGCCGATCAGCACGACGGAGCCCGGAACCAGGCCGCCACCGGCGACCCGGTCGAACTCGGCGATGTTCGTGACCCGTCGCGGCGATTTCTTGGAGCTGCCGCCGAGACTGACGAAATCGATCTTCCGGCCCTTCGCGCCCCCGAGTCCCTTGGGGGCGGCATTCTCGACAACCTCTTCGATCAGGCTGTTCCAGGCGCCGCAGGCGTCGCATTTTCCGGCCCATTTGGGATGCACGCCGCCGCATTCCTGGCAGACGTAGCGGGCCTGGGTTTTCGCCATGACTCGCGTCCCGCTCAGGCTTGCCGTGCCAGCAGTTCAATCGGACCCTCTTCGAGGCCGTTGATGAACTGGTGCACATAGGGATTGCCGGAGCGGTCGATCTCTGTGGTCGGGCCCTGCCAGATGATCTTTCCGTCATAGAGCATGGCGATACGGTTTCCGATCCGGCGGGCGCTGTCCATGTCGTGGGTGATGGTGAGCGCGGTGATCTTGAACTCCTCGACGCATTTGACGATCAGCTCGTCGATGATGTCGCCCATGATCGGGTCGAGGCCGGTGGTCGGCTCATCGAAGAAGACCACGTCGGGGCGGGTGGCGATGGTGCGGGCGAGAGAGGCGCGCTTGCGCATGCCGACGGAGATCTCGCCCGGATACATGGCACCGACAGCCGGCTCGAGTCCGACCTGTGCCATGAAGTCGAGGGCGAGTTCGTGGGCCTGTTTGCGCGGCATGCCCTGTGCCTCGACCAGCCCGAAGGCGACATTGTCGAGCACCGTCAGCGAGTCGAAGAGCGCCCCCGCCTGAAACAGCAGCCCGAACCGGTTCATCATGCCATGGCGTTCGCTGGAAGACATCTTCAGTACATCGGCGCCGTCAATGGAAACCGAGCCGCCATCGGCATCCATCAGGCCGGTAATGGTCTTGATCAGCACCGACTTGCCGGTGCCGGATCCGCCGATCACCACAACCGACTCCGCATCGGCGATATCGAGGTCGAGGCCGCGCAGGACATGATTGGAGCCGAAAGATTTGCGGAGGTCGCGAATCCGGATCTTCGGAAGTGCCTCCATCGTTTCGGCCATCGCTTTTTCGGCCATTGCGCTTTCCTGCCGTCTAGCGGGCAAAGAAGAGTTCGGTGATGAGATAGTTCGAAATCAGGATCAGGATCGACGCCGAGACCACCGCGTTGGTCGTCGCCCGGCCGACGCCCTGGGCGCCGCGTCCGGAATGATAGCCATGATAGCAGCCCATGATGGCAATGATGAAGCCAAAGGCGGCCGCCTTCACCAGGCCCGACACAACATCCTGGGTTTCCAGGAAGTCGAAGGTACTTTTCAGGTACGTCCCGGCATTGAAGCCGAGCTTGTGGACGCCGACGAGATAGCCGCCGAACACGCCGATGACATCGCCGATCAGCACGAGAAAGGGAAGGCTTATGATGCCGGCGAGCACACGCGGAACGACGAGGTATTTGAAAGGGTTGGTCGACAGGGTCGTCAGTGCGTCGACCTGTTCGGTGACCCGCATGGTGCCGATTTCGGCGGCCATGGAGGCGCCGATCCGGCCGGCAACCATGAGACCCGCCAGGACCGGCCCGAGCTCGCGGGTCATGGAAAGCACGACGACGGTCGCGATCGCGCTTTCGGCATTGAAGCGGGCGAACCCGGTATAGCTCTGCAAGGCCAGAACCATGCCGGAGAAGAGCGTGGTCAGTCCGACGACCGGCAGGGAATAGTAGCCGATATCCACCAGCTGGCGGCCGAGCAGGCGCCAGTAGACAGGCGGGCGCACGCAGTGGCTGAGCGTGATGCCGGTGAACATCGCCAGACGCCCGGTGGCGGCGAGAAAGCCGAGAAAAGTGCGTCCGACAGCTGCGAGGAAATTCATGCGTGCGGGTTTCCTGCGTGGGACGCGGGCATTTCTGTTGGCATGATCAGGTCTCTGCGCTCCCCGCGTCAATGTAGCGTCGGGTATAGCGATGACCGAGACCTGTCAATATCTCATACCCGATTGTGCCGGCCGCATCGGCCGCGTCGTTCACCGTGAAGTGCGGTCCGAGGAGGTCGACAAACCCGCCGGGATGAATTTCGGCCCTGTCGACATCGCTGACATCGACGGCGAGCATATCCATCGAAACGCGTCCGACGACGGGCAGCCGACGGTCGCCGATATAGGCCGCACCGTGATTCGACAGAGAGCGCAGATAGCCGTCCGCGTATCCGGCGGCAACGGTGGCAACGCGTCCGTCCTTGCCCATCGTATAGGTGCCGCCATAACCAACCGTTTCGCCGGCGCGCACGGTACGGACCTGCAGGATGCGCGCTGCCAGCCGAACGACGGGAGCCATCGGGCTCGGCTCGCCGTCCTTCACGCGTCCGCCATAAAGGGCAAATCCCGGCCTGGCGAGATTGAAATGGTAGTCTGGTCCGAGAAAGATCCCGGCGGAATTGGCAAGACTGGCCTGCATTCTCTGTTGCAAGCGCGGCAACTGCTCCCGGAAACGGGCGAGCTGGATGGCATTGCACGGATTGCCCGGCTCGTCGGCGCTGGCGAGATGGGAAAGCGCATAAAGCCAATCGGGGCCGCCAAGCACATCCGGCTCGTCGGCAATCCATTTCATATCCTCTGCTGTCAGACCGAGCCGGCTCATCCCGGTGTCGATATGCAGCATGGCGGGCAGGGCCCGGTCAGCCCGGGCGCACATCCGCCGGATCCGGGCGATCTGCTCCAGATCGTTGATCACCGGGATCAGGCCGAATTCCGGAAACACGTCTTCCGTACCATCCAGCAGACCGTTCAGGATGGCGATGCGGGCACGCGGAAGAATCTCCCGGAGGGCAATACCTTCATCGATCGTGGCGACGAAGAAGGTCCGGCACCCTGCATCGAACAATGTCGGGCCGACCCGTTCGACGCCGATTCCATAGGCATCGGCCTTTACCGCCGCGCCACATTCGACACCGCCGAGACGCGCTTTCAGATCGTGGTAGTTCCGTCTGATCGCACCAAGATCCACCACAAGTTCCGACGCGGCGACGGCGCCGTTGACCGACGGCGGTGTGTCGAGCATTAGAAACCGTCCGGAATATGATCTGGAGCGATGTAATTGGAGAAGCGTGTCGTCGCGCCTTCGAAGTGCAGCGTGACCGTGCCGGTCGGACCGTGCCGCTGCTTGCCGATAATGACTTCGGCCTTGCCGTAGGAGCTCTCGCAGCGTTCTTTCCACTGGTCATGCCGGTCGTGGAACTTTTCGTCGGATTCCTCGATGCGCTGGGCCGGTTCGCCCTTTTCCAGATAATATTGTTCGCGGAACACGAACATGACCACGTCGGCGTCCTGCTCGATCGACCCGGATTCGCGAAGGTCGGCGAGCACGGGACGCTTGTCGTCGCGTTGCTCGACCGCACGGGAAAGCTGGGACAGGGCGATCACGGGAACGTCCAGCTCCTTGGCGACCGCCTTCAGGCCCTGGGTGATCATGGAAATCTCCTGCACCCGGTTGTCGGCGCGCACGCCGGCGGAGGGGCGCATGAGCTGCAGGTAATCGACCACGATCAGCGACAGGCCCTGCTGGCGCTTCAGGCGCCGGGCACGGGCCCGCATTGTTGCAATGGTGATGGCCGGGGTGTCGTCGATATAAAGCGGTGCGCGTTCCAGGTTCTGGCTGGCAGCGACCAGTTTCTGGAAATCCTCGGTGGTCAGCTCGCCGCGCCGGATATGCTCCGAGGAGATCTCGGTCTGCTCGGCAAGGATACGCGTGGCGAGCTGCTCGGCGGACATTTCCAGGGAGAAGAAGGCGACGACCTGCCGCTCCAGCTCGGGGTCCTTCAGGGATGCCGTGGCGACATGGAAGGCGATGTTCGTGGCCAGCGCCGTTTTACCCATCGCAGGCCGTCCGGCCAGGATGAGCAGGTCCGACGGGTGCAGGCCCCCGAGCTTGGCGTCGAGGTCCGTCAGGCCGGATGACACACCGGCGAGGCCGCCGTCGCGCTTGAAGGCTTCCTCGGCCATCCGCACGGAGTTCGTCAGAGCCAGCCCGAATTCCTGGAAGCCGCCCTGGCTGGAGCCGCGTTCGGCAAGGCCGAAGAGCTTCGACTCCGCCGCTTCGATCTGTTCCGTCGCGGGCAGTTCCAGATCGTGCTGATAGGCCTCGTTGACGATCTCGCCGCCGAGATCGATCAACTCGCGCCGCAGGAAGGTATCGTAAATCGCCTGGCCATAGTCATCGGCATTGATGACCGTGACGACGGAAGCGGCGAGGCGGATGAGATACTGGGCGCCACCGGCCTCCTGCAGGGCCTCGTCCTGATCGAACAGGGATTTCAGCGTTACCGGATTGGCGATCTGCCCCTTTTCGATGAGCCGTCCGCAGGCCGCGAAGATCCGGCCATGAACCGGATCGGCGAAATGGTCGGGCGCGAGATATTCACTGACCCGCTCATAGGCGCGGTTATTCACCAGAACGGCGCCAAGCAGGCCCTGTTCGGCTTCAATGTTATGGGGCGGCTCTCGATACTCGCTGGTTTGCGGTTCGACGCGAGGGAGCGCGGTAATGGTGGTCAAGGATTCTGGATTAGACATTGATTACACATACCAAGAAGGGCTGTGGACGTCTTCCGCAATCTTATCCCCAAGGTGTGAAATATCAAAGGGTTAAGCCTGTGGATAAGGCAGGATAATGGGGGTAAGTCCTGTCGAGGGCCCACCTTTCAATGGCTTGCAGCTGTGAAAAAGAAAACGGCCGCCCCAGGGGACGGCCGTTTCGGAAAATGCTTGATGCCGCAGAATCGGGAGGATCAGGCCTCTTCGGTCTTTTCTTCCTCAGCAGCCTCTTCGGCAACCTCTTCGGTCACTTCGGCGACGGCCTGGACTTCATCCTCGTCGTCATACTCGTTCTCTTCGCTTCCGACAGCGCGGCCGAGAATTTTCTGCTGCTCGGCTTCATCCGCACTGCGGGCGATGTTCGCGGTGATGTTGACCGAAACTTCCGGGTGCAGCAGGACGCGGATTTCCTCGAGGCCGAGGGTCTTCAGCGCGCGGTCGAGGATGATCTGGCGCTTGCTGACGGTGACGCCAGCCGCAGTCACGGCCTCGGCAATGTCCCGCGAGGTGACAGAACCGTAGAGCTGACCACTGTCGCCGGCGGCACGGATGATCGGAACCACCAGGCCTTCGAGTTTCTTGGCGACCTGCTCGGCTTCCGCCTTGCGCTCGAGGTTTTCCGCTTCGAGCTGGGCGCGCTGGCCGTCGAAGTGGGACAGGTTGCTCTTGTTGGCCCGAAGAGCCTTGCCCTGCGGCAGCAGGAAGTTGCGGGCGAAGCCCGGCTTTACAGTCACGACGTCGCCCATCTGGCCGAGACGTTCGATACGCTCCAGAAGAATGACTTCCATTTTTCTTACTCCTTTGAGGCCGAAGCCGTTGCCGCGTTGCCGCGGTGCAGGCCGGTTCCGGCCAGGGTCACGTTGATTTCGAATTCCGTGCGATCCGGCCCTTCAGATCCGCCCAGTGATCGACCAGCCCCGCGAAAACCAGCAGGATCCAGACGAATTGCAGGACGGGTAACAGAAAGGACAGGATCATCAGCGCGTAGGTCACGTGCAGAAGCCAGCGCTTGCCGCTCAGTCCGAAGGCGAGGGCATGCACCAACCCAAGTCCGGAGAGGAAGAACGGAAGACACAGAATCGGCACCGCGTTCCATCCGAGATATCCAAGCGTGCCGTCCGTCAGCGCTGCCAGCAGAGCCGCAGCGGCGAGCGGGAAGGGCGCCCAGTTCGGCAGACGGATGTCCCGCATGTCGGGCGACGGCCTGAGATTGGCGTCGAAGCGTGCGAGCACCCCCTGCGCCAACAGGCCATTGACGAGGATCATCGCTGCCCATTGCAACCCGGCAACGCCGGGAAACACAGCGATGGTCAACTCCCGGGCAGCGGCAAGCTGTTCCGGAGGCAGAGCCAGTGATCCTTCGAAGGCTGTTCCCATAGTCTCGAACAGCGCCTCGACTTCCATCCTGACGATGGCTTCGAGACCGGGTCCCTGCAGGCCGGTGACCACAATGGCTGTCAGCAACCCCGCAGCGGGGAGCGCCGTCAGCCACATGACCAACATACCGGCAGGAAACCATTCGAGATCCGTGTTCTTCGGATCGTCGTTCAGCGGACGTGCCAGCATTGCCTGCCGTGAAAGCAGGATTGCGGGCAGGCCGCAGAAGACCAGAAAGAACAGGGCGGCCAGTGCATTGGCGGCGAGCATGACAATTGCGCTCGCTGCCAGGGCGGCGACCATGGCCGCTTGCCACCCGCGCCCGAAGGCGAGGGCGAACAATGGAAGCGGAGACAGAAACGCAAGCAGAATCGCCCCAAGCGATCCGAGGATCGTGGAGAGATACATGAGCGCGCCTGCGATTGCCGCCGCTCCAATGGGAAACCACCTGGACCACATCTTGCCTCGTCAAGCCCGCAATGCGGGCATTGGCGTTAATCCCGTTCGCTGGGCACGCTCGTTAGCTGAGCACGTAAGGCAGCAGAGCCATGAAGCGGGCGCGCTTGATGGCTTTCGCCAGCTCGCGCTGCTTCTTGGCCGAAACGGCCGTGATGCGGCTCGGAACGATCTTGCCGCGTTCGGACAGGAAACGCTGCAGCAGCTTGATGTCCTTGTAGTCGATCGTCGGCGCGTGCTGGCCGGCGAACGGGCAGGATTTGCGGCGGCGCATGAACGGCTTGCGAACAGCGGCGCGGGAAATCGTAAGAGTGCTCATGGATCAGTCTCCCTGGGCTTCGCTGATGGACTCGCGCTCGGCGCGTTCCGGACGATCGCTGCGTTCCGGACGGTCGCCCCGTTCCGGGCGGTCACCGCGTTCGAAACGGTCGCGTCCGCCACCCGGGCGGCCACCGCGGCCACCACGGTCGCTGCGTTCGGACTTGGCAAGAACGATTGCAGACGGGCCTTCCGGCAGCTCTTCCAGACGCAGGGTGATGTAACGCAGCACGTCTTCATTCAGACGCATCAGACGTTCCATCTCCTTGATGGCGTCGGCCGGGGCATCCATGTGCAACATCACATAGTGGCCCTTGCGGTTCTTCTTGATCTTGTACGACAGGGAGCGGAGACCCCAGAATTCGGTGTTCTTGATCTCGCCACCCATGTTGGTGATGATCTCGGAGAATTCGGTTGTCAGCTGCTCGGCTTGCGCAGTCGAGATGTCTTGGCGTGCGATAAACACGCTCTCATAGAGAGGCATTTGTGCTCCTTACGGATAATCAGAACGTTCCTCATGGAACGCTGCTAAGCCGGCACAAACCGGCAAGGAGTTATGTAAAAATCCCGCCCCGGCACGTCGTGCCTTAGCGCGAGACCGGCGGAATATACACAAATCCGCAGCGGGTGCAACGTCTACAGTCGGTTCCGCTTGACACAGCTTTGGCGGGTCGTTCTCTTTGGCGCCGCTAATAAGATGGTGCTTTCTCGTCACCAGTCATCCCCCGATCGGGGGCCGGGCCGTGAGCGAGGGTGTTGAAACGCCGCGAAAAACAAGGATCTCACATATGACGACGGTTCGCGCATTTACCTTTCCGGGTCAGGGCTCCCAGACGGTCGGCATGGGCAAGGCGCTTGCCGATGCTTATGGCGAGGCCCGCGCCGTATTTGAACAGGTTGACGAGGCTCTGGGCGAGTCCCTGTCCCGGCTCATGTTTGATGGTCCGGAAGAGGAACTGGTCCTGACCCGCAATGCACAGCCGGCTCTCATGGCCGTCAGTCTCGCCGTCGTGCGCGTTCTGGAGGCCGAAAGCGGTAAGTCGATCAGCGATCTGGCCAGTTACGTGGCCGGCCATTCCCTGGGTGAATATTCCGCGCTTGCCGCGGCCCGCGCCCTGGACATTGCGGATGCGGCAAAACTGCTCCGGCTTCGTGGGGACGCCATGCAGTCCGCGGTTCCGGTCGGCGAGGGTGCGATGGCGGCATTGCTCGGCGTCTCGCTCGAGACGGCGCGCGAGATCGCGGCTGAAGGACGTGCCGCCGGCGTCTGTGATATCGCGAATGACAATGCCGACGGACAGGTCGTGATCAGCGGCGCCAGGGCGGCGGTCGAACGCGCTGTCGCGGCGGCGGCGGACAAGGGGGCGCGAAAGAGCATCATGCTGCCTGTCAGCGCGCCCTTCCATTGCGGACTGATGGCCCCGGCAGCCGATGCCATGGCCTCGGCCCTGGCGATCACGGACCTGCGCGAGCCGGTCGTCCCGCTGGTGGCGAACGTGCTGGCGGACAAGCTCGAGGATCCGAGCGCGATCCGCATCCGCCTGGTCGAACAGGTAACCGGGATGGTGCGCTGGCGCGAATCTGTGCTGTGGATGGCGGCGCATGGGGTTACCGATATCGTCGAACTCGGTACCGGAAAAGTGCTGACCGGTATGGCCAAGCGGATTGATCGCTCGCTCAAGGGCAGTGCCGTCGGCACACCGGAAGAGATCGCGGCATTTCTTGAAAGCCTCTAAGATCCAATCGGCCCTGATGTGGGCGAGGGAGAAGTCATATGTTTCGTCTGGATGGAAAATCAGCCCTGGTGACCGGGGCGAGCGGCGGCATCGGCAGTGCCATTGCCAAGGCTTTGCACGCGCAGGGGGCCGAAGTCGTCCTGTCCGGCACACGTGAGGAGGCGCTGCAGGCTCTCGCGGGCGTGTTGGGTGAACGCGCCCACGTCGTCACCGCCAATCTCGCCGATGCCGACTCGATCGCCGCGCTCGCCAAGACCGCGGAAGAAATCGCCGACGGCGGAATCGACATCCTGATCAACAATGCGGGAGTGACCCGTGACGGTCTGATGATGCGGATGAAAGACGAGGACTGGGAGAGCGTGCTGAACGTCAACCTGACCTCCGGCTTTCGCCTGTCCCGCGCCCTGATGCGCGGCATGATGAAACGGCGTTGGGGCCGGATCGTCGGGATTTCCTCCATCGTCGGCGCGACCGGCAATCCGGGGCAGGCGAACTATGCCGCCTCCAAGGCGGGCATGGTGGGCTTTACCAAGTCCCTGGCCCAGGAAATCGCCAACCGCGGGATCACCGCGAATGTCGTGGCGCCCGGCTTCATCAAGACTGCAATGACCGATGCGCTGGACGAGGCGCAGCATGAAAAGCTGCTGACTGCGGTACCTGCCGGCCGGCTCGGCACGCCGGAAGATATTGCCGCTTCGGTGGTCTATCTCGCATCCGAGGAAGCGGCCTATGTGACCGGTGCCACCATTCATGTGAATGGCGGTATGGCGATGCTATAGGTCCCGTGGACCGGTCCGGGGTTGCCGATTCGGCTGTCCCTGGCGGGGTTCGCAGGGCCGGTGTCTGGTGTTTCTGATGCTAGGCAAGTAAAAAAAAGTGTGGTATCCCGCCGCCGCTTACAGACGTGCTGCCAAACTTTTTCGAACTCCATAACGAAACGCTGGTTTCATGGGGTATATTGAGGTCGGTGAACGCAGTCGTTTCGCTGACAAACCGTTGAGCTTAAGATTCGAGGAATACAAAAATGAGTGACGTCGCCGCTAGCGTGAAGAAGATCGTGGTCGAACATCTCGGCGTTGATGAGGCCAAAGTGGTCGATTCCGCGAGCTTCATCGACGACCTCGGGGCCGACAGCCTCGACACGGTTGAACTTGTCATGGCGTTCGAAGAAGAATTTGGCGTCGAGATTCCGGACGATGCCGCCGAGAAGATTCTGACCGTGAAGGACGCGATTTCCTTCATCGAGGAATCCTCCAAGTAATTTAGCCGACGAATGCCCTCGGGCGGAGTCGTCCGCCCGGGGTCCCGTTTGCAGTCTGGAAAAGTGCAAGGCATGAGACGTGTCGTAATCACCGGCCTCGGTCTGGTTACGCCCCTCGGCGATGGGGTCGAACATAACTGGTCCAGGCTCCTGAACAGCGAGTCCGGTATCGGGGGCATAGATACTTTCGACGTTTCCGATCTTCCGGCCAAGATCGCCGGTATCGTCAGGGAAGGCGAAGGTGGAGGCGGTCTTTTCAATCCGTCCGCCTATATGGAGCCGAAGGAACAGCGCAAGGTCGACCGTTTCATCCTTCTCGGCGTGGCGGCTGCCGATCAGGCGGTGCGCGATTCCGGATGGATGCCGGAGGATGAGGAAAGCCAGGATCGTACCGGCGTTCTCATCGGCTCCGGCATTGGCGGTCTGAGCAGCATCGCCGAGACCGAGGACCTGATTAAGGAGCGCGGCCCGCGCCGTATCAGCCCGTTCTTCATTCCGGCGGCACTGATCAATCTCATTTCCGGTCATGTTTCCATCCGCTTCAAGTTCCGCGGTCCGAACCACGCGGTCGTCACGGCCTGCGCGACCGGCGCCCATGCGATCGGCGACGCCGCGCGGCTGATCATGCTGGATGATGCGGATGTCATGGTGGCGGGCGGCTCCGAAGCGGCTGTCAGCCGGCTCGGCATTGCCGGCTTTGCCGCGGCCCGCGCATTGTCGACCAATTTCAACGATGCCCCCGAGACGGCGTCCCGTCCGTGGGACGACGGCCGGGACGGCTTCGTCATGGGCGAAGGTGGCGGCTGCGTCGTTCTTGAAGAATACGAGCATGCCAAACGCCGCGGCGCCAAGATCTACGCCGAAGTAACAGGCTATGGTCTTTCCGGTGACGCCAATCACATCACGGCCCCGGCCGCCGACGGCAATGGCGGTTTCCGCGCGATGAAGGCCGCTCTGAAGCGGGCCAATCTGGCGACCGACCAGATCGATTACATCAACGCGCACGGCACCTCCACGCCGCTTGGCGACATGATCGAGCTTGGTGCCGTGAAGCGCCTGATGGGCGACGATCTGGGCGGTGCGTCCATGTCGTCGACCAAATCTGCCATTGGGCATCTGCTCGGCGCGGCGGGTGCGGTTGAAGCCATTTATTCGGTGCTGGCGATCCGCGACAGCATGATACCGCCGACGCTCAATCTCGAGAATCCGTCCGAGAATGTCGGGCCGGTCGATCTCGTGCCGCTCAAGGCGAAGGAACGCAAGGTGAAGCATGCGCTTTCCAATTCCTTCGGGTTCGGCGGCACCAACGCGTCCCTGATTTTCTCCGCCGTGGATTAACGCAGCATGGGCCGGGCCCTGCTGCGTGCTTTCTGGGGACTGCTTACGCTGGCGATTGTCGGCGCTGTCGGCTGCGGCTGGCTCTATGCCCAGTTCACGGGGCCGGGACCGCTTGCCGTATCCACCGCCATCGTGATTCCGTCCGGAACGGGCCTGGAAGGCATTGCGTCGGCGTTGAAGCGCGCGGGCGCCATCCGGCGTGATTTCGTCTTTGTCATCGGTGCCAGGGCCTCACGGCAGGCGCGCAGTCTGAAGGCCGGGGAATATCTCATCCCGGCATCGGCGAGCCCGCGCCAGGTGATGGAAATCCTGTCGTCCGGCAAGACCGTCGTGCGCCGGCTGACCATCCCGGAAGGACTGACCGTCGCAGAAGTCATGAGCCGGCTGAATCTGACAGAGGGTTTGACGGGGGATGGCGGCAGGCCGGAAGAAGGCTCACTCCTGCCGGAAACCTACCATTTCTCCTACGGCGACAGCCGCCAGGAGCTGGTCGAGCGCATGCAGTCTTCCATGGCGGAGGCGGTCGGCCGGCTGTGGGGCATGCGTGCACCGAACCTGCCGTTCCAGACCCGGGAGGAGGCGGTGATCCTCGCCTCGATCGTGGAGCGCGAGACCGGCGTGCCGCAGGAACGGGGCCTGGTCGCCGGTGTCTTCGTCAACCGGCTGCGGCGCGGCATGCGTCTGCAATCCGACCCGACCGTGGCCTACGGTATTGCTCCCGACGGCCTCGACCGGCCGCTCACCCGGGCCGACCTGAAAGAGCCGACACCCTACAACACCTACGTGATCAAGGGCTTGCCTCCGGCGCCCATTGCCAATCCGGGCATAGAATCGATCCGGGCGGTGATGAACCCGGTGCAGACGGATTATCTCTATTTCGTTGCCGACGGGACGGGCGGCCATGCCTTCGCCCGCACCCTCGCCGAGCACAATCGCAATGTCCGGAAATGGCGCAAGATCCGCGACGCGAACTGAGCGGCATGCGCAGGCCAAAGGGGTGGCGGCGCTCCGGTCAGCCCGCTTTCGTCGGCAGGCGCCCCATCAGCCCGTCGATCCAGGAGGGCGGGATGATCTGCAGCAGCTGCACGACGGCATGCATCGGCCAGGGGAAGGCGATCCGTGCCTTGTTCCGGTCAAGCCCGCGCCGGATGATGCCTGCCGCCTTGGTCGCATCCATCAGGAACGGCATCGGGAAACTGTTCACATCGGTCATCGGCGTGCGGACATAGCCGGGGCAGATGACGGAGACCCCGATGCCGGAACGGGCGGCGGTCGGCCGCAATCCCTCGCCGAACACCTTGACCGCGGCCTTGCTGCCGCAATAGGCCGGCGCGCCAGGAAACCCACGGAAGCCGGCGAGGGAGCTGACGATGCCGATCTGCCCCGCGCCCCGCTGCTGCATCAGGGGGAGGGCGGGCAGCACCGTGTTCAGCACGCCGTCGACATTCACCGCATAGACCCGCCGCACCTGATCCGCCGGCTCCGGCCCGCCATCGCCGGTCCCGGCCGAGATCCCGGCATTGGCGATGACCAGATCGAGGGGCGCCGTGCTGTGTGCCGCGGCGATCCAGATATCCATATGCGTCCGTTCGGTCACGTCGATGGTCTCAATGTGGACCTCCGCGCCCTTTGCCGTGGCGGCCCTGGCGACCGCTTCCAGACGGGCCTTGTCCCGTCCGCCGAGGAACAGGGTCTTGCCCGGTGCCGCGTAGGCATCGGCGAGCGCGCTGCCCAATCCGCTGGACGCACCGGTAATGAGAATTGATCTGGGCGCACGCATCGGGCCGCTCCGTGTCTTGTTGCCGTAACGGGGCGCGGATATAGTGCGCCCCCTGAACCTATAGCAAAGATCTGGTGGTGCGCGTGTCGATCAACAGCATGACGGGTTACGCCCGTGTCGAGGGAACCCATGAGACCGACGGCGGCGCCGCGACCTGGCAATGGAGCTGGGAGGCCAAGTCGGTCAACGGCAAGGGCCTCGATGTCCGCTTCCGCCTGCCCGGCGGCTTCGATGCGCTGGAGATTCCGGCCCGCAAGCTGGTTGGCGCGAAAATCGGCCGCGGCTCGCTCTCGGTGACGCTCACGCTGTCGCGGCAGACCAGCTCCCGCGCCCTGACCGTGAACCGCGAGCTGATCGAGCAGATCCTCGAGCTGCAGAGCACGCTTGAGGCCGAGGGCAAGATCTACCCGTCGCCGCCGCGTCTCGACAGCCTGCTGTCCGTGCGCGGGATCCTCGAGGCCGACGACGAGCCGGCCCAGGACGTGGCGCAGAAAGAGGCGCTGATCGCGGCGCTGATGGCGGGCCTCGACGCGGTGCTGAAGCCGCTCGCCGCCATGCGCGGGGAAGAAGGCGTCCACCTCGCCACCATGCTGACGACCCATCTCGACAAGCTGGCCGAGCTGTCCAGGGCGGCCAAGGACACGGCGGACCTGCAGCCGGGCCAGCAGCGCGAGCGGATGAAGCAGCAGATCGCCGAGATCCTGGAACAGTCCCCGCCGGTCTCCGAGGAGCGGCTGGGACAGGAGCTGGCCCTGCTGGCGACCAAGGCGGACATCCGCGAGGAGGTCGACCGGCTCGACGCCCATGTCGCCGCCTGCCGGGACCTCGTCACTGCCGGCGGCGTGATCGGCCGGAAGCTCGATTTCATCTGCCAGGAGCTGAACCGGGAGAGCAACACGATCTGCTCCAAGGCGGCCTCGCTTGCGCTGACCAATATCGGCCTCGAGCTGAAATCGACGGTCGAGCAGTTCCGCGAGCAGGTGCAGAACGTCGAATGAGCGCCTCCAGCGAGCTTTACCCGGAGATGCAGCGCCGCGGCCTGATGCTGGTGCTGTCCTCCCCGTCCGGTGCCGGCAAGACCTCGATCTCCCGCCGCCTGCTGGAGTGTGAGGACGAGCTGACCATGTCCGTCTCGGCCACCACGCGGCCCCGGCGGCCGGGCGAGGTCGACGGCGTCGACTACCATTTCATCGACCAGACCGAATTCCAGCTGATGATCAACCGGGGCGAATTCCTGGAATATGCCAAGGTGTTCGACAATTACTACGGCACGCCGCGCGGCCCGGTCGACACGGTGCTGGCAGAGGGCCGGGACGTGCTGTTCGATATCGACTGGCAGGGCACCCAGCAGGTCGCCGACGCGGCCCGGGACGATCTGGTCAGCGTCTTCGTCCTGCCGCCCTCGACCCACGAGCTGGAACGCCGCCTGATGAGCCGGGCGCAGGACAGCGCCGAGGTCGTGGCCCAGCGCATGTCCAAGGCGGCGGACGAGATCAGCCATTACCGGGAATACGACTACATCATCATCAACCGCGATCTCGACAGGAGCGTCGCGAAGGTCCGCGCCATCCTGACCGCCGAACGCCTGAAGCGGGACCGGCGGCTCGGGTTGACGGATTTCGTGAAGTTGTTGCGGGAAGGGCGGTAGGCGGCGCCTATTCCAATAGATCGCAACGGACCACGTTCACCTGCAGGTGAACGGAAATGACGTGCGCCTGATGCCAGGCATGTCCGTGACAGCAGACTTGCTGGTGGGGGACAGGCGTGTGCTGCAGTACGTACTGCAGCTGGTGCTGCGCTATGCAAGTGAAGGGGGCAAGAGAGGTGACTGAAGAATTTAGGTGCAAAACTTCCCAGTTTTGGTTGCTAAGCAAAAGCATTAGATTGCGCTATTTTGTTCTCATGTCTGCGTTTTATTTTTGGGATCCGTCAAAAACGATAGTTATTGTTTTTTTGAATAAATTTTATCATGAACTAACATTTAAAAAATTGTACCTTCAAAAATCAATATTTGGTGGAATTCATGGGGATGTAGGTTACTTCTTTCTTTTTTTGTTTGTCCTGTGGGGTGTCTGGTTATTGAGAGAGTTTTTCGTAGATTTGTTAAATAAAAAATCTATTGGTAAAAAATTTAAGTGGGAAATTGCAACGCTGTTTTATGTATTAACCTCTTTCTTGGTAGGATTCGTTATTTATATAATAATTTTATATATATAATATTTGGATTTAGGGAGTCACACACCTTAATTCCCCAATCGTCATCCCGAACCCCGATCCGGGATCTTTCGGCCGGCAGGCCGGGCTTGATGATCGTGAAGATCCCGGCTCCCTGGCCGGGATGACGGACTTCCGCCGGCCGGCAATCATCGCCGGCAGGCCTTCGTTGAGGGTCCCTCCGGTGCCTGAGCCCTGGCTGATCTCATGCGTGAGCGCCGTCAGGCCGCCCCGCTGCTCACCTCGTTCTCCAGATCCTCGGGATCGTAAAACGCGTTCCACGGCCGTGTCGTGCGCGGCGGGTCGGCCAGGACCGGGCGTTCGAAGTCCGGCGTCACAATTAAAGCAATTAAAGGGACGAGCAATTAAAGGGACGCACACCTTAATTGCGAGCAATTAAAGGGACGCACACCTTAATTGGATCTCCTGATTTTCCCCGGCCCGAAAACCTTCGCTATGGTCGAGCGCGGGATGGCGCTCTGATTGTTCTGCTCTGGAAAGAAAAGTAGTGCGTCCCTTTAATTTTCCTTTAATTTTTACGTGTCCCTTTGATTTTACGGCACGGATCGAGATCGAACGGGAGCATCTGAATGTCGACGGCAGGGACGTGCGCCTGGTGCCAGGGATGTCGGTGACGGCGGAATCTCGGGGACACACACCTTAATTTTCAATCGTCATCCCGGACCCCGATCCGGGATCTCCCGGCGGCAGGTTGGGCGTGATGATCATGAAGATCCCGGCTCCCTGGCCGGGATGACGTCTTTTCTGCCGGCCGGGGAGCATGGCTGGCGATCTTCCCCGGAGGATACCGTCGGCTGCCGGGCAGACGGCCGAAGCTCCTGCGTGAGCGCCGTCAGGCCGCCCCGCTGCTCACCTCGTTTTCCAGATCCTCGGGATCGTAAAACGCGTTCCACGGCCGTGTCGTGCGCGGCGGGTCGGCCAGGACCGGGCGTTCGAAGTCGAGGGTCAGGTTCGGGTTGTAGAACGGGTCGTGCTCGCAGTCGGTCGCCCAGCGCTCCCGCATGACTTCCGCCTCGCGGTTGAAGCGGGCCTTCTTCTCCGGTGCCTCGTCGTCGCCGCGGCTGATAGACTCGTAATGGTACAGCTCGGCATAGGGCGTCCAGACGATGCGGTGGCCCGCATGCCGGATCTTCAGGCAGAAATCCACGTCATTGAAGGCGACGGCCAGCTTCTGCTCGTCCAGCCCGCCGACCTCCTCGAAGATCGCGCGCGGCACCAGCAGGCAGGCGGCGGTGACGGCGGAGAAATTCTGCACCAGCATGGCGCGGCCGAAATAGCCCCGGCTTTCCCGGTCCAGCCGCTTGTCGAAATGCCCGGCGACGCCGCCGAGCCCGACGATCACGCCGCCATGCTGCAGGGTGTCGTTGTCGTAATAAAGCTTGGCCCCGACCGCGCCGACGCCGGGCTGGATCACCTGGCGGACCATTTCGGACAGCCAGTCCTCGTTGATCGGCTCGATATCGTTGTTCACCAGGCCGATGATCTCGCCGGTCGCCAGCCGGGCCGCGTCGTTGTTCAGGCGGGAATAGTTGAATTCCCCGTCGTCCCGGTGCACCCGGATGCGGTCGTCCTTTTCGATCTCGCGGAAATAGTCGAGGGTCTCTTCCTCGTCGCTGCCATTGTCGACGATGATGATTTCCCAGTTCGGGTAATCGTTCTTCGAGCGGATGCCCTCGACCGCATCGCGCAGCAGCTCGACCCGGTTGCGGGTCGGGATGATCAGGCTGACCTTCGGGAGCGCTTCGGGCAGATCGTAGATCACCCGCTGGCTGTAGACGTCCCGGCCCTGCACGACCTTGCCCTTGATATCGCAGCGGTCGAGATGGTCCTGGATGGCCCGGAGCGAGGCGTCGCCGGTATAGGTCTTCTCGTCCTCGGCCAGCGCCGTCGAGCCTTCGGCCGCGCGCCAGTGGTAGAGCACATGCGGGATGTGCCGGATATTTTCCGGCTCGGTCTGCTCGATCACACGCAAGGCGAGATCGTAATCCTGGCTGCCCTCGTAGCCGAGCCGGAAGCCGCCGACCTTCTCGACCAGCGCCCGGCGATAGACCCCGAGATGGTTGATCAGGTTCTGGCCGAGGAACATGTCCGGGGCCCAGTCGGTCTTGAAATAGGGCGCGAAATAGGCGCCGTTCCCGTCGATCTTGTCCTCGTCCGAATAGAGGATGTCCGCGTCCGGATGCTCGTTGATCTCGACCGCGACCATGTAGAGCGCGTGCACCGTCAGCTCGTCGTCATGGTCGAGCAGGGCGATATAGTCGCCGGTCGCGCGTTCGAGGGCGCTGTTCGAGGCGGCGGAGATATGGCCGTTCTTCTCGCGCCAGGTCACCTTGATCCGGTCGTCCTCGGCGGCGAGCCGGGCGAGGGTGGCTTTCGTCTCCTCCGAGGTCGAGGCATCGTCGGCGATGCACAGCTCCCAGTTCTCGTAAAGCTGATCGCGGACGGATTTGACTGCCGCTTCCAGCAGGGCCGGCGGCGTGTTGTAGGTCGGCATGACGATGGAGATCAGCGGCTGGTGCGAGAGCGCCTTGATATGGCGCTTGATCGCCGAAATATCGTCCGGACCAAGCTGGGCATAGGTCTCGTACCAGTGCGTATAGCTCGCCAGCGGGTTTGTCGCCTCGCGGGCCAGACCCTGCCAGAGGGCCGTGCCGTCCCGCTTGCGCACGACCTCGCGCAGGCGTTCGAAGACGCGTTTGCGGGTATCGCGGTCGCTGGCGACCTGGCGCAGCCGGCGGGCGAGCACGCTCAGAGCGAGCCCGATGCGGCTGACCTCGCGGACGCGAAACGACTTGATCCTGAAGGGGCCGACGAAATGCACCGGATCGAGGCGCAGGGAGAAGACATGGTTCGGCAGCCGGACGATGGCCCGGCCGAAACCGTTGCGCGTCGGCGGCAGGCGGAACCGGTTGGCTTCCTCGAAGCCCTGTCCGGTATCGGCGAACAGGAACGGGGCGGCGATGCGGTTGGCGTCGATCTCGTAGGTGATCTCGACCCAGCCCCGCGGGAAGAAGCGCCAGGGAGAGGCCAGCACGAGCTGCGGATTGGGCTTCAGGGCCCGGAACCTGTTGTCGCCCAGGGGCTCCGCGTTAACCGGGGCGCTGACCGTCATGTCGTGGGTCATGACGCGGACCGCGCCGAGGCTGCGGAGGGCGAGGCGGGACAGGCCGCGGAACGGCCGGGTCAGGCGCCAGGACCAGGTCCGGGCAATGAACTGGATTTCGCGGTGCAGCCGGGAGTTCTCGATCCGCAATGCGCTGATGGTCTGCCGCTGCGCCTCCAGCCCGGCATCGAGCTCTCTCGACAGGCTGGCGATCTGGGCGTCGCGCTGCACCAGACGGGCGTCGCGCTCGATCAGCCGTGTCTCGCGTTCCTCGACGCGGCTGAGCTGCTCCGTCGCCCAGGCTTCCCGCTCGGCCACCTTGCGGTGCAGGTCGACGATCTCCGCGCGCTGCTTTTTCTCGCGCGGCGCGGCCTCGGCGACGATATCGTCGAAATAGCGGCCGGCCTGATCCAGTTCGCGCGCCACCATGTCGATATCGGCAAGGGCCGCCGCGTCCTGCGGGTCCTGCTCAAGCGCGCGGCAGGCGGCGAAGACGCGGCCGGTCCAGCGGGCCAGGGTGGCGGAGCCGTAAAGCTCGGTGTCGTTGAAGGCGAAGTGGCGCAGGCCCGGGCGGATGAATGTCTCGATCTCGGCGCGGGACTCGTCCGTCACCGTGTCGAGGGGCAGTTCGATCCGGCGTGCGACGGATTCGATCGCCGGCTGCCAGTCCTGCATCAGCGCATCGTAGCTGATGAAGGCGCGCCGTTTGCCGCGTGTCGCCTGCTCCGATTCGATGACATGCCGGAGCCAGAGCACCATGCCGCGGCCGTTCGACAGGCCGTCGCGCTGGTGCAGCGAGCGGACAACCTCGAGCGGGTGGCGCTGCATGATGATGTAGGCGGGCTCGGCGCCGGCCTCCTCGATGACCGGCTCCCAGAGCGGCATCAGCCGGCACATGCGCGGATCCTTGATGCCCCAGAGCCCGGCCGTGCCGAAATCCGTCTTCAGGAGTGCGCGGATCTTCTCGCGGGCGGCCTCGGCCGCCGTCGTCTCCGTCCAGCCGTCGGGCAGGGCGCGCGGGTCGTCCCAGAACATGTCGAAGGCGACCAGCAGGTCCTCGTTGGTCACGACGGCGTCGAGATGTTCCCAGAACCCGGTCTCGTTATTGCCCTCGGCCGGCGGCAGCAGATTGTCGCTCAGATCGACCCCGAGAATGTTGCAGACCCGGGTCAGCGCGGATGTGCCGCTCCGGTGCATGCCGAGAATAACGACGGCGGTGGATTTCTCGGCGGTCTTGGACCTGGAGGCCGGTGACTTGGATGCCATGGATCAGGGACTCGTCAGTGAACTTTGTTCGCGGTGCGCTTGCTCGGTCGTCTGGATATCACAAACCGTGTGGTTCGGCGATATTGCCCGCCCCGTCCGGCGCTTGTCCCGGCTCAGGACAGATAGCCAAATCTCTCCAGCGCATCGGCAGCCGTTTCCGTCAGGGTCCGGGACTGGTCTTCCGGCAGGGTGCGCCAGCGGCCGACGGAAGACGGGGTGCGGATGACGGCATCGGCTCCGGCACCGACGCGGCCGGCAAGGGCGGGATCGATGCCGCTCCTAGTCAGGGCATCGGTGAGCACGGCTCCCGGTGCGGCACAAAGATCCTCGAATCGTATGCACATATAGCGGCTGCCGAGTTCCCGCGCGCCCCAGTCCGCCACCTGGGTATTGGCACGCGCCCAGAGCCGGATGGCGAAAGCGGGCGCCGCGCCGTCATAGCGCTCCCCGAACAGGGCCTCGTAATGCTTGTTGGGCTGGTTCTGGTTGTCGCTCAGCGCCATGTCGCGCCCGTCACGCACCAGATGCAGAAAGCGCATGCCGGGGCAGGCGGCGGCAATGATCGGCAGGATGTACATGCTGCGGGGATTCTTCCAGCCCCAGTGCCCGGCCTGTTTCGGCAGTTCGGCGGTGTATTTCTTCAGGGCATCGCCGAAGCCGCGTTCGGCGGCGGCGCGGATTCCGTCGGACAAGTGGTCGAGCCGGTAATCGACAGAGCGCGTTTCCCGCAGGATCGGGTTGATGATGTCGTCCAGGAACGGCTCGAAATCCATCGCATCGCCGGCATGGTTGAGCCGGGTGCCGACGAAAAAACCGGCCTCCTGCAAAGCGCCGTGCAGCGCCCTCGTGCCTGACCCGCCCGTGGCGCCGATCAGCAACGGCGCACGCGTGTCCCGCTGCGCGAAAAACTTGTCGATGATCCTGTCGAGCACACCTGCTCCGGCACCCTCACGGGCTGTCGGTTGATCGGAGAGTGCCTAGATAGGCCAAGGCCAAGCTCCTCGCCAAGCTGTAAATTACGCCTTCACCTACTGAAAGCGATCCGATATAAGGCCAATAAGCCAGACCGCACATGAAACTGTGGATTTTCGATCGATGGGCAAGTATCTCGACGACCTTTGGAACGACCTTGAGCAGACTTGGGATCTCGCCATGCAGGTGAATGATCTTTCCGAGCAAGAGCGCTCTGATGTGTCCGCAGCGTGGGAAACCTATTTCAAGCCGGCCGAGCTGGTTGACGCCGCCAGGACCGAGAGCGAAGGCCAGACCCCGCCGACCAAGGTTTTCTGCACGAATATTTACGGGCTGCAATACAACCCGGAAACCAAATATTGGGTGCCGTTCCGCCACGGTGAAATCGACCTCGCGAAATTTACCGAGGATTGATGTCGGCGCCATTCGGCCTTTTTGACGGAAAATCAAAAAACTAGGCGCTTAACTTCATGTTTCGCGTCGAAGAATCATGTATGGTATTGATTGATTTTGAGGCAAAAGCCGCGTGGTGATCCCCGCGGTTGTGTTCGAACGTTCAATACCGAGGTGACTCAATGGCAGGGGCGGATCAGCCCGTAACCATCAACCGGTTGATGCGAGCCTGCTACACGGCCCTGGCGTCGGCTGGTGTGTTCAGTTTTGCCGTCAACATGCTGATGTTGACGCTGCCGGTCTTCATGTTCCAGGTGTTTGACCGCGTTCTGGCCAGCCGCAGCGAGGCGACGCTGTACCTGCTGCTCGGCATCGCCGCCTTCACGCTCGGCATCCAGGCGACGCTCGACACGATTCGCGCCTATGCCTTTGTCCGGATCAGTGGCTGGATCGATCGCCGAATCGGCCCGATCCTGCTGTCCTCGATCATTACCGATGCACTCGATCGGGGGAGCCAGCCGAACAGCAACCCGCTGCGCTCGCTCAGCACGCTCCGCATGTTTCTGACCGGTCCGGGCATGCTGACCATGCTGGATGTGCCGTGGGTGCCGGTTTTCATGGCCCTGATCTTTTTCATCAATCCCCATATGGGGATTGCGGCAATATGCGGTGCGGTGGTCATGCTGGTGCTCGGCATCATCAACGACCGGGTGACCCGGCCGGCACTGAACGCGGCACAGGAATTTTCCTCCAAGGCCTATTCGGCAGCGGAATCCGCTGTGCGCAATGCCGCCGTTGTCGAGAGTATGGGGATGCGCCGGAACGTCATGGCGCGCTGGCACCGGGAAAACGAAAAGGTTCTCACCCTGCAGGGTAGGGCAAGCGACAGGGCCGCCATCCTCAGTTCGATGTCGAAATCCGCCCGCATGCTGATCCAGATGGTCATCATGACCGTCGCGGTCCTGCAGATTATCGATCCAGAGGTCGACATGACGCCGGGCATGATGATTGCCTGTTCGCTGATTCTCGGGCGCGCCTTGCAGCCGGTCGAAATGGGGATCAGTCAGGCCCGGCAACTGGTCGATGCGATTGGGGCCTACAAGACCATCGAAGCGGCGCTGGTCAATGCCCAGTCCGGCATGAATCGTATGGAACTGCCGGCTCCGAAAGGGCATCTGGTCCTCGAAAATGTCGGTTATCAGCCGCGCGGTGCGCCGCGACCGATCCTCCAACGCATCACCCTGGAGGTGAAGCCGGGCGAGGCGCTCGGCGTCGTCGGCCCGTCCGCCGCCGGCAAGTCCACTCTGGCCCGCCTTATCGTCGGGGTGGAAAAGCCGCATGTCGGGCATGTCCGGCTCGACGGGTCCGATATCTTCAACTGGGACACGGGCAGCCTCGGCAAGTATGTCGGCTTCATGCCGCAGGATATCGAACTGTTCGGCGGGTCCATTGCGGAAAACATCGCGCGTCTCGATTCGGATCCGGAACCGGAGAAGGTGATCGAGGCGGCCAAACTCGCCGGGCTGCATGAGCTGATCCTGCAACTGCCGAACGGCTATGACACCGATATCGGCAATGCCGGGGCGATTCTGTCCGGCGGTCAGAGACAGCGCGTCGCCCTTGCCCGGGCGCTCTACGGTGATCCGTCGATCGTGGTTCTGGACGAGCCGAACTCGAACCTGGACTCCAAGGGGGATGAAGCTCTCGCGAATGCGGTCAACGTCCTGAAAGCGCGTGGCGCGACCGTCATCATGATCACGCACCGGGTGCAGACCCTGGCGAACATGAACAAGCTGCTGGTGCTGCAGGACGGCATGATCAACAAATACGGCTCCCGCGACGAGGTCCTGGCCAGTGCCGGAATGGGAGGAGGGGCGCCTGCATCCGCCGCGCCACCGCCGGCCGCACCTCAGGCCACGGATAAGACCGGGCAAGGCGATCTGCCGGTGGAACGGCGCCGCATGCCGGGATCGGCAGAACCGAAGCAATCAGAAGCGGCACCGCCGCCGGCCGGCCCGGGACCCGCGCAGCGTGGCGTGCCCGGCCGGGCGAACCTGCCGCCGCCGCCGCGTGTCGAGGACCTGCCGTCCGCCCGCCGGGCCCGGTCCGGCAAGACAACGCCGCCGACACTGCACCCGGGCACCGGTCACGGAGTGCGCCCGAAACTCGGTCAGGGTTCGGCACAGGCATTGGAAATTCTGGCGGCACGTCCGGCTGCCGGGGCCAGCGCGGCGACACCGGTCGACGAGTCCGGTCCGATGGTGCGGCCGCCGAAAATGGAGACAACGGTGCACCTGCAACCGCCGCCGACGGGTCCTGCGCGCCCGGCGCCGGTTCCGGCCAATACCCAGGGACCACGCCCGGAGAAAATCGTCGAGCAGCCCAAAGCCGCTCGTCCGCTGGCGCCGCCACCGCCGCCGAACGTGAAACCGGTCGCAGCCCTCAATATCGAGGACATACAATCCATTTCGGCGCGCCCTCGCGCCAAGCCATAACAGGTCAGACCCAAGACGAATGACCGTTGTCAGGAACCATAGATGTCGAATGCCGCAAACGACCTGAGCGATGCCTTCGACCTGTCGGAGGCCGAAAATCCGAAAGCCTGGCGGCCGGTCGTCTGGGTCGGGTTCATGGTTCTGATGCTGTTTTTCGGCGGCTTCGGCATCTGGGCCGCATTGGCGCCACTCGGCAGCGGCGCGATTGCGCAGGGCCAGCTGCAGGTGTCGTCGAACCAGAAGACCCTGCAGCATCTGGAAGG
Organism: Nisaea sp.; assembly: GCF_040217065.1. Taxonomy (GTDB): domain Bacteria; phylum Pseudomonadota; class Alphaproteobacteria; order Thalassobaculales; family Thalassobaculaceae; genus Nisaea. Next base: position 62,104 of record NZ_JAVJNX010000011.1, on the reverse strand, counting down.
CGGCATCATCGAGGCCATCAATGTCCGCGACGGAGACGTGGTTCATGAAGGCGAGGTCCTGATCAAGCTGGACGATACGCGGGTGCGCGTCGAGTACGAGCTGCTCCACAAACAGTTCCTGGGACATCTTGGCAGCCAGGCACGGCTTGTTGCCGAGCGGGACGATCTGGCCGAGGTGAATTTTCCGGCCGAGCTGTTGGCGCAGGCGGCGGACGCGGATGTCGCTGAAGTCATTGCCGGACAGCGCCGCCTGTTCGAGACCCGTATCAGTGCCCGGGACAGCCAGTTCGGACTGCTCCGCCGCCGCATCCAGAAGACCCGTGAGGAAATTACCGCGCTGTTGGCGCAGCAGCGGGCCGATGCGCGGCAGTACGAGCTGATCCAGGAAGAGATCGCGGATGTCCGCGTGTTGTATGAGAAGGGTCTGGAGCGCAAACCGCGTCTGCTGTCCCTCGAGCGGACGGCGGTGCAGCTGGAAGGCAGTATCGGCAACCGCAACGCGCTGATTGCACGGGCCGAACAGACCATTGCAGAAACCGAGTTCCAGCTGCTGAACACGCAAGAGAGGTTCAAGACGGAAGTCGAGACCAATCTGCGTCAGGTACAGGATCAGATGATCGACCTGAAGGACCGCCTGACCGGGGCCCGGGACGCGCTGGACCGGACCAGGATCCGGGCGCCCCAGGACGGCCGGGTTTACGGCCTGCGGTTTCATACTGTCGGCGGTGTCGTCGCCCCGGGCGAGCCGCTCATGGGCATCGTGCCCCAGGACGATACGCTGGTGGTCAAGGCGCGGATCGACCCGACCGATATCGATGTGGTTGAAGTCGGGGCGCTTGCCAGCGTGCGGTTGACATCCTTCAGCCAGCGGACGACCCAGCCGATCGACGGCGAGCTCGTCAGCCTGTCGGCTGATATCGTGCAGCCGGAACAGGGGCCCCCCTTCTACGAGGCACGGATCGTTCTCAGCCTGGAAAGCCTGGCAAAACAGCCAAAGCTCGAGCTTGTGCAGGGCATGCCGGCTACCGTGATAATTTCGACAGGTGACCAGACTTTGCTCGAATATCTGCTTGCCCCGTTGGTGCGCAGTTTCGAGCTCGGATTGAGGGAAAACTGATCAGATGAATAAAGTGCCAGAGAACGGATCCTTTCTTCCCTACGGCAGACAGCAGATTGACGAGGCCGACGAACAGGCCGTTCTCGAGGTGCTGCGCGGCGACTGGCTGACAACAGGACCGACGGTGGACGCCTATGAAGCGGCATTCGCCGAGCGCGTCGGGGCGAAACATGCCATTTCCTGTTCCAGCGGAACCGCAGGCCTGCACATGGCAGCGCTGGCGCTTGATCTGGATTTCGGCGACATCGTCGTTGTCCCGAGTGTGACCTTTCTCGCCACGGCGAATGCGGCCAGATACGTGAAAGCGGATGTGCTCTTCGCTGACGTCGATCCGAAAACCGGCGTGATGCGCGTTGAAGACGTGAAGCGCGCGATTGCCGGCATGACCAAGGGCACCGTCAAGGCGATCTTTCCCGTGCATCTGACCGGGCATACGGTGAATATCGACGAGCTGGCCGGAGAATTCCCGGAGCTGGTGTTTGTGGAAGATGCCTGTCATGCCATCGGCGCCGAGTATGAGATCGGCGGCGGCATGGTTCCGGTCGGGTCATGCCCGCATGGCGGCATCACGATGTTTTCGACCCATCCGGTGAAGACCATTGCAACGGGCGAGGGCGGCATGCTGACAACCAACAGCGACCGGTTTGCGGAGTCCCTGCGGCAGGCCCGGAACCACGGACTGGTCCGTGAGCCCGACCGGTTCCTGAACAAGCGGATGGGGTTCGAGAACGGCGTTCCGGCTCCCTGGTATTACGAGATGCACGAGCCGGGATACAATTACAGGCTCTCCGACATCAACGCCGCCCTCGGCCTCAGTCAGTTGCACAAGCTCGATGGATTCGTCGCAACGCGCCGCGCCCTTCGGACACGCTATCAGGAGCTGCTGGACGGACTTGGGCCCCATGTGGCGATGCAGCGGGTCGCGTCCGGATGTAACCCCGCCTGGCATCTCGCCGTGGCCCTGATCGATTTCGCGGCGCTCGGCACGACCCGGACAGAGGTGATGACAGCCCTGAAGGAACGGGGCATCGGCACCCAGGTCCATTATATTCCGGTGCACCGCCAGCCCTATTACGCGAACCGGTACCAGACCCAATCCCTGCCGGGTGCCGACGCCTATTACGCCCGCTGCCTGAGTCTGCCTCTGTTCCCGGCAATGGCCGAGAGTGATGTGGATCGGGTGGTGGCGGAATTGTCGGAAGTGCTCGGAATCTGAGCCCGTGCGACGGCCCTTCCACACGGGCTGGAAACAGGGCAAAATAAAGTGATTCGAATATCTTAGCGGGAGGCTCTGGACCGCATGAGCTATCAACCATTCTCATTCGATGACGATCATATCGATCTCAACGGCAAGACGGTTCTGGTCACCGGCGGCACTGGATCCTTCGGCAAGGAATTCGTCCGTACCGCATTGGCCTCGTCGGAGATGCGCCGGTGCATCGTGTTCTCGCGGGACGAGCAGAAACATTATGACATGGGGCAGGACTATCCGTCTGTCCCGGGCAAGGCGATCCGCTACTTTATCGGCGATGTGCGCGACGTGGATCGGCTGGAGATGGCCATGCGCGGCGTCGACTACGTGGTGCATGCGGCGGCAATGAAGCATGTGCCTGCGGCCGAATATAATCCCTTCGAATGTGTCCAGACCAACATCTACGGCGCGGAGAATATCGTGAAGGCCGCCTTCCGCAGCGGTGTGAAAAAGGTCATCGCGCTGTCGACCGACAAGGCGGCAAACCCGATCAATCTCTACGGTGCGACCAAGCTGGCATCTGACAAGATCTTCGTTGCTGCGAACAATCTTTCCGGTGCGGACGGTTGCCGGTTTTCCGTGGTCAGGTACGGCAACGTGATCGGCTCGCGCGGCAGTGTGATTCCGTTCTTCAGCAAGCTGATTGCCGAACAATCGCCGGACCTGCCGATTACCGACGAGCGGATGACGCGGTTCTGGATCACCCTGCAGCAGGGGGTGAACTTCGTGCTGTCCAGCATGCAGATGATGAAGGGCCGCGAGATCTTCGTGCCGAAAATCCCGAGCATGAAGATCACCGATGTGGCAAAGACCATGGCGCCCGGCCTGCCGCTGCGCAATGTCGGCATCCGGCCCGGCGAGAAGCTGCACGAGGTGATGATCTCGGAAGATGATTCCCGGACCACGGTGGAGCTGGAGGATCGCTACGTCATCCTCCCGGCCCAGAGCGACCGGGTGATGGAGGCCTATCTGTCGGAAGGCGCCAAGATGGTGCCCGCCGAATTCCGGTATGCAAGCGATACCAACACGGATTGGCTGTCCGGCAATGAGCTCAGCAAGCTGATGCCGGCGATCTGAGTGTTCCGCAGGCCGCACCGGTGAGCGGCGCGGCCTGCCTTTTTCAGTTTGTAACGATCTCCGGCCCCATCACTGCGTTCGGCAGGACCGTCGAGATCCACGGCACGTAGGTCACCACGATCAGGAAGACGAAGAGCACGGCCAGGAAAGGCAGAGCTGCGCGCACCACCGACATCATCGGCATCCCGGCGACACCGGAGGTGACGAACAGGTTCAGTCCCACCGGAGGGGTGATCATGCCGATTTCCATGTTCACCACCATGATGATGCCGAGATGGATCGGGTCGATGCCGAGCTCCATGGCGATCGGGAAGACCAGCGGCGCCACGATCACCAGCAGACCGGAGGGCTCCATGAACTGACCGCCGATCAGCAGGATGATGTTCACCGCGACCAGGAACATCACCGGACCGAAGCCGAAGGCCAGCATGGCCTCGGTGATCTGCTGCGGGATCTGCTCGTCCGTCAGGACATGCTTCAGGATCAGCGCATTGGCGATGACGAACAGCAGGGTCACGGTCAGCTTGCCGGCCGCGAACAGCGTCTTTCGGGTATCCGGATGATAGAGCGCTGTCAGCAGGGCACTGGGCTGCCGGAACAGGGAGACGTTGCGTGTCTCGCCTTCCGTCGCCAGCGGGCCCATGTCGCGATAGACGAAGGTGGCAATGATCCAGGCGTAGACGGCCGCCACAGCCGCGGCTTCGGTGGGTGTAAAGACGCCGCCATAGATACCGCCCATGATGATCGCAATCAGCAGCAGGCCCCAGGAGGCGTCCTTGGCACTGGCGTAGATTTCCCGCCAGCCGGCCCATTCCCCTTTCGGCAGGTTCTTCCACTTGGCCATGATGTAAATCGCGGCCATCAGCGAGCATCCGGCCAGCAGGCCCGGCAGCACGCCGGCCAGGAACATGCGGCCGACCGAGACCTCCACCGCGGCGGCATAGACCACCATGACGATGGAGGGCGGGATAAGGATGCCGAGCGTGCCGGCATTGCAGATCACACCGGCGGCAAACTCCTTCGTGTAGCCGACCTGGCGCATGCCGGCGATGACGATGGTGCCGATCGCGACCACGGTCGCCGGGGATGAGCCGGACAGCGCGGCGAACATCATGCAGGCGAAGACGCCGGCGATGGCAAGGCCGCCCGGGAAATGCCCGACGCAGGCGATGGAGAACCGGATGATCCGTTTCGCCACCCCGCCCGTCGACATGAAGGAAGAGGCGAGAATGAAGAACGGGATGGCCAGCAGGGTGTAGTGTCCCTCGAACGCGCTGAACAGGGTCTGCGCGATGGAGGCCAGGGACGAGTCGGAGAAGGCCAGCAGGAAAAGAACGGATGACAGGCCAAGGGCGACTGCGATGGGAACCCCGATCAGCAGCAACGCGATAATGGCGAGGAAGAGAAGGGCGACTTCCATGGATCAGAGATCCTTCAGCTTTTTGGCGGCGTCCTCGACTGCATCCTCGACTTCATGGCTGGCGATCAGCCCTTCCACCCGGCCGCGCCAGATGGCGATGCCGGTGACGACGAAGCGGAACAGCAGCAGCGCCATTGCGAATGGCAGGATGATGTATGGCACGAGGCGGGGAATCTTCTCGTAGGTCTCGCCCTCGTTGAACACGTCCTGCAGCCAGTCGAGCGGGCGAAAACCGAGGATGTCCGGCATCGGGGTGTCTTCTGTCTCGTACCAGCCCTTTTCGCGGAAACTGTCCTCGAAGCCGGTCGGGAACCAGCGGCCGTCCGTGGCCGGCAGGTTGGCGAAATTCGCCCAGTAGTCCCAGGACCCCTTCAGCAGCAGGAAGGCGTAGACAATGCAGACGGCACAGGCGATCAGGGCCGTGATCCGGCGCACCGGCTTCGCCAGACCCGCAGTGACAACGTCGACACCGAGATGGGCGCGGACCTTGACGGCATATGCGGCGCCAAGCAGTACCAGCCAGCCAAACAGGAACACGGTGACTTCAAGCGCCCAGAGGATGCCCGAGTCGAATACATAGCGCGCAATCACGTTGGCGAAGGTGATCACGGTCATCGATCCGAGGATGACCGCTATCGCGAGTTCCTCGATCCGGTCGGAGAGGGGTTTCATCATTTGTGCAAGCCGCCCTCAGAAAACAAGCGCGGTGCGGAGGGACTCCGCACCGCGCGACAAGGCTAAAGGCTGACGTGGCCGCCTTAGTTGGTCAACTGGTTCGCGGCCTGCGCGGCGGCGATGTTGTCCGCACCCACATCCTTTTCGAACTTGGCCCAGACCGGCTTCATGACCTCGATCCAGGCAGCGCGCTGCTCCGGGGTCAGGGTCCGGACGATACCGCCGGCCTTGATCACGGACTGCTTGGCAGCCTCGTTCACGGCGGTGGATTCGCTGTTCCGGGTCTCGGTCACTTCGGCAACGATCTTCAGGAACTGGTCACGAACGTCCGGCTTCAGGCTTTCCAGCCAGTCGACGGAGGTGACCAGAAGATAGTCGATGATGCCGTGGTTGGTCTCGGTGGTGCCGTCCTGCACTTCGAAGAACTTCTTGCCGTAGACGTTGGACCAGGTGTTTTCCTGACCGTCGACAACACCCTGCTGCAGAGCGCCGTAAACTTCGGAGAAGGCCATCTTCTGCGGGGTACCGCCGATGGCTTCCATCTGGGCGACGAGCACTTCGGACGACTGCACGCGGAATTTCAGGCCCTGCGCATCGGACGGCAGCAGCAGCGGCTTGCTGGCCGACATCTGCTTCATGCCATTGTGCCAGTAGGCCAAGCCCTGCAGGCCGCGGCGCTGCATGCTGTCGAGCAGGCTCTTGCCGGCTGCCGAGTTCTGGTAGGCGTCGACCGCATTCACATCCTTGAACATGAAGGGCAGGTCGAACAGGCGGAATTTCTTGGTGAACTTCTCGAATTTCGACAGGGACGGGGCAGCGAGCTGCACGTCGCCCTGGAGCATCGCTTCCAGGACCTTGTTGTCGTTATACAGCGTCGAGTTCGGGAAAACCTCCATACAGGCCTTGCCGTTCATCTCTGTGTTGACGCGTTCCGCGAGCAGCGTCGCGGCAATACCCTTGGGGTGCTTGTCGGTGTTGGTAACGTGGCTGAACTTGATGACAACCTCGCCGTCATCGCAGGCGGCAAAGGCCGCGCCGGGTGCGATAAGGGCGGCAGCCGCAATGGCGGCGGCAAAAATCTTCTTCATGGTGTCCTCCCAATAGACACGCGGTTGAATCCGCATAGATGCGTACAAGAAATTGCCTGCATCAACTCGGCAATCGTGAATTGGACAAAATCTTTTTTTCTTTAAAGTCAGTCCTTTAACTTCTAGTACTTTTTGGTCGAAATCGATTTGTCCGAATTTTCGGGCAGTTTTGTCATTCGCTGTGGACCCGGTCATCGATGGGGGCATGCGATCATCGGGTCGGAGGCCATGTCCCGGACCAAAGTCATTGCCGGTACCGTCTGCGCGCTTTATGCGCTGGTCTCCCTGCTTGCGGGATGGCTGGTCTATCGCGCTGCGTATCTTGAGACGCTTGACCGTCTGGAGGAAACCGGACGAATCCGGGTGCAGCAGGCTGGCGATCGCCTGATGGGACAGCTTTCCGGATATTCCTATCTGATCAACCTGCTGGCCCGGCATCCGCAGACCATCCGCAGCGTGGTCAGCGAGACCGCCGACGAGACGGTCGATGACCTGCTGCTCGACTCCGTCCTGACCTATGGCGCCGAACGCATCACCGTGACGGATCGTGACGGCCGTGTGGTCGCGTCCTCTTCACCGGAGCTCGCGCCCGGCCGGGCGCATGCGCCCGTCGATCCGGCGCTCTTGCGCGCTGCGCTGAACGGGCGTCTCGGACTGGCCGCGGCACTGGAAGACCGCCGGCGGGTGATCCAGCTGAGCCGCGGCGTGCTGGACGGCACGGCGCCGGCGAAAGGCGCGATCTTCGTTACGATCGATGTGGCGGCACTGGAATTCGAATGGGGTATTGACCCGGAAGTCATCTGTTTCTTCGACAGGGAGCAGACCGTCTTCGCCTCGACCCGGCAGGCCCTGCTGATGCATCAGGACAAGAGCCCGGATGACAGTGATTCACGGTTTGCGGCCTTTCCCGAACATGCACTCGAGCAAGACGGCAGACACGAGATCTGGGCTTTCTCGGCGGCGCAGGCCCTGCCGCTCCGCGCCCTTGTGGTGACCCGGCACCTGCCCCAGGTCAACATGGTTGCCAGGGGTTTCCTCGATACGGCGCCAGCCCGGACCGCCGCACTCCTGCGCGGCACGCTGACCGTCACCGCGCTGGGAGCTCTCGGCCTCGCCATGTTGATTGCGGCTTTGTGGCGCCGCCGCATGGCGGACCGGCTGGCGATCGAGGCGGAAGCCAATGCGCGTCTTGAGGAACGGGTCGACCGCCGCACGTCCGAGCTGAAAGTGGCGCAGGACAAACTGGTTCAGGCGTCGAAAATGACAGCGCTGGGAGAGATGTCCGCCGGGATCAGCCACGAACTCAATCAGCCGCTCGCCACCATTCTCAATCTGTCGGAAAACGGACGGAAGCTGCTCGACCGGAACCGGCTCGACGAGGCGGCAGGGAATCTCGCGGAGATATCCGGGCAGGTACAGCGGATCGACAGGATCATCCGGAATCTCCGCGCCTTTGCGCGCAACGAAGGCGAGGGCGGGGAGCCGGTGGACCTCGTTGCAGCGGTCGACGATGCGATCGCCCTGACCCTGCCGTCGCTGGAAGAAGCCGGCATCCAATTGTCCTGGTCCAAGCCCACGCGCCGCATGCTCGTTGTCGGAGGCGAGGTGCGTCTGCAGCAGGTCGTGCTCAACATCCTCTCGAACGCACAGGATGCGTTGACGGGAGCGCAGACGAAGCGGATCGACGTGACGCTGGCAACAGGTACGGCAGAAGCGGTCCTGGAAATTGCCGATTCCGGTCCCGGCATTCCGGACCCGTCACGGGTGTTCGAGCCGTTCTACACGACCAAGGAGCTTGGTGCCTCGAAAGGTCTTGGCCTCGGACTCTCGATTTCCTACGGGATCATTCTCAGTTTTGGCGGGATGCTTTCCTGCCGCAACAAGGCGGATGGCGGGGCCGTCTTCACCATCCGCCTCCCGCTGACGGAAGGGGCGGCACCATGAGCGGACAGGTGCTTCTGATCGAGGATGATGACGCCCTTCGGCATTCGCTGGCGCAGACTCTGGAGCTGGCCGATCTCACGGTGATACCGGCGGTCGGCTATGTGCAGGCCAAGCGCAGCATCCGGGCGAATTTTCCGGGGGTGATCCTGTCCGACATCCGGATGCCGCACCAGGATGGCTTTTCCGTTCTATCCACGGCCCGGAGCGCTGATCCGGATTTGCCGGTCATTCTGCTGACCGGGCACAGCGATGTGCCGACGGCAATGCGGGCCATGAAGGAAGGTGCCTACGAATATCTGGAGAAGCCGGTCGGCACGGAGCGGCTTGTCGATGTGGTGAGCCGGGCGATCGCGCACCGGGACCTGGTGCTGATATCCCGGCGTATCGAGCGGGCGCTGGAGCGCAGCGACGCGGCGGCCCGCAGTTTTCCGGGGTCCGGGCCCGTATCGACGGGCCTACGGACGGCCTTGCGCAGGGTTGCGGCGAGCGATTGCCACGTTCATCTGCACGGACCGAAAGGCACGGGCAAGAAGCAAGCTGCCTTTGCCATCAACGCCCTGGCGCCGGAACCGCGTGCGTTTCTCACTCTGAACCTGCTCAATGCCCCGGCTGATGCGGTGCGCCGATTGCGGCCGCCGGAAGATCCGGCGGATCTGTCGCTGAAAAATGTCGAAAACGCCGCGCCGGAACAGGTCGCCGATCTGCGCGCGCTCTTGCGCCGGTGTTCCGATCTGCGCGTGATTTCGTCTTCCGCTATGACGCTGGCGGATCTGGAGCATTTTGAGGCAGGCGAGAGCGGTACCACCGTGGTCGAGATCCGGGTTCCGACGCTTGATGAGCGGCGGGATGATTTGCCGGAGATCTTCGAGAACTTCGTGCGACTGGCAGTGCGCAGTCTGGACACGGACATGCCGGAGATTTCCACTGCCACTCTGACAGACGTCATGACCCGGTCCTGGCCCGGCAGCCTTCCGGAGCTGCGGAGTTATGCGATGACCTATGCTCTCGGAACGCGAGTCCAGAACGACAGCGTCGGGCATGGCACGTTTGCCGAACAGATGGAAGCGTTTGAGAAAATGGTTCTAACGGAGACCCTGAAGCGCACAAGCGGCAAGGCAACCGAGGCCGCCAGAGCCTTGGGGTTGCCGCGGAATACCTTCTATGACCGCCTTGCCCGCTTTGGACTGTCGGCAAAGGATTTTCGCGATAACTGACGTCGGACAAGAGCTCTGCCGCCGATGCCGAAACGCGACCACTTACAAATTCAGCGGCGGCTCCTTGTCCTTCTTCGTCCAGCCGATCAGCTGAATGGCTGGAAAGATCCAGAGGAAACCGGCGACCGGATAGAAAACAAGGTCAGCCAACCAGTGCTGCGGCAGAAGATGATTTGCGATGGTGACGACTGCTGCGATATAGGCAGTGAGGCCGACAATCATGATGATGCCGCCGAGAGCTGTACGCCAGCGCATTGAGACGCTCCGTTCGGGTGAGAGGCATCGATATGCGTCGTGCGGGGGCAGTGTCAACATTTGCCACGACACGTCGTGCAGATGAAATATCCGTGGCAGACGCGTGAATCATCCTGATTACGTCGCTTGCGTCGCCCCGGAGCGAGACTGTCCTGCCTTTCTCGCTCTAAGGGCAGCCTCCTAGATTGACCGCGCAACCGATACCGATACGGACTTCCGATGAACATGCTTGGTCACCCGATCGTCGCCCTGATGATCTCCGTTGCCTTTCTCTGGACGGCGAACGGGCTGTTCCACAGTCTGATCGCCCTGCGCATGAGTCAGGAGGGATTCGACACCACGGTCGCCGGTCTGGTGACCGCGGCCTATTTCTTCGGCCAGCTTGTCGGCGCTGCCCTGTGCGGACGGATCATCGAGAGCGTGGGCCATGTCCGTTCCTTCGCAGCCTTTGCCTCGGTCATCTCGGCCTGTGCCATCGCCCACGCAGTTTTCGTCGATCCATATTTCTGGGCCCTGCTGCGCTTCGCCACCGGTATATGCATCGCCGGCGCTCTTATGGTGGCGGAAAGCTGGCTGAACGGTGCGGTCTCGAACAAGCAGCGCGGCGGCATGCTCTCGATTTACGTCGTGGTGATCTATTTCGGCATGGCGGCCGGCCAGCAGATCCTCAATCTCTCGCCGCCGACCAGCTTCATTCTCTACAGCGTGGCTTCAATCCTGTTCTCGCTGGCCCTGGTGCCGCTGGCGCTTGCCAGCCGGGCGACAGCCGGCGAGCTGGCGCCGTCGCGACTCAGCATGGCCGCCTTGTTCAAGGTTTCGCCGCTTGGCATGATCTGCAGTTTTGCCAGTGGCATCCTCGGCGCGGTCATCATGGGCCTCGGTCCGATCTTCGGTAATCAGATCGGCTTCTCGGTGGCGCAAATCGCAACCATGATGACGGTCACCATGTTCGGCGGGCTGTTGCTGCAATATCCGATCGGCAAACTCTCGGACTTCTTCGATCGGCGGACGGTGATCGCCGTCGTGCTCTTTGCCGTCGGCGGTGTGTCCTTCGCCATCGCGCTTCTGTTCGAGGGCGACACCTTCGTGTTCCTCGGCCTGATGGTGGTCTTCGGCGGGCTGAACTTCGCCCTCTATCCCCTGGCCATTTCCCATGTGAATGATCATGTCGACGCGTCCGACCTGGTCCCGGCGGCGGCCGGCATCCTGATCGCGGCGAGCCTCGGATCGACCATCGGCCCAATTGTCGCTGCCTTCGCCATGGATCATGTCGGACCTGGCGGCCTGTTCCAGTTCACCGCTTTTATCGGTTTTTCTGTTGGGATCTTCGCGGTCTATCGGATGCTCCGGCGGCCGGCACCGGCCAGGGAAGAGCAGGGGCCGTATGTCGCCTATGCGCGGACATCAGCGCTTGCTGCCGAACTCGATCCGCGCGGTGAATTCATCGAAGAGATTGAGCCGAACGTGATGGACGAGACCTTGCCGAAGGACTTCTCCTACGAGGAAGTCATCGAATCCGCCGTGGAAGGCGAGGCAGAAGAGTGGGTTCAGGCGAACTCTGCGCCGTAATAGAGCGTCGCCACATGGCGGGCCTCGGCGAAATAGAGCCAGCGTTCCAGGACAACGCCGATGCTGCCTGACAATGCGGCAAGCAGGACGAGTCCACCGGCCATGATGCCCGAGCCGGGCATGGCGAGGACCGCCGCCAGCACGGCAATCGGGATCAGCAGACCGAACAGCGCGGCGAGCTGTCGCAGCTTCACCGCATGTTTCCTGCCGATCTTGTATCCCATTTCACGCATCACATAGGTTTCCGATGTCGTCGGTCCCTCAAGCAGACGCACGGTCCCGAGGCTGGAGAGTCCGGTCGCGGTGCCGGATGTCGCGGTCGGCGCCGCATGGTCGGTCACGGCCCAGTAGCGCCACTTGATCACGGCCGAGAGCAGCAGGAAGCCCGTTGTGGGCAAAGCTATAGGCAGAAGCTCGGCGCCGGACAGCGCCAGCATAGGCAGCATCCAGAGCCCGCCGGTGGCCAGCGCCATGGCGAGATAGCCGGGCACGGTGAAACCGTTGTGCCAGCGCGGGATGGTCTTCAGGCTCTGGTAGATCTTCGCGGTGCAATAGACCGTGACCAGGGCCAGCAGAGCGGTGACCAGCCCGGCGATGCTCCAGATGCCGTCATTCCTGTCCGCCAGAAGCCAGCCGGCGGCGAACAGCCCGGCCGGGATATAGGTCAGCACCGCGGCAAGACCCTCGCGGGACAGCCAGGAGCTGCGCCACTGGCTCATTGCCCGCCAGGCCCTTTCCGGGTGTCCGAGATGGAAGGTGGAGCTCAGCAGTCCTGCGGTCACGAGGGCGAGGGCGAGCGGAAGGCCGACCCATCCGATGAGCGGATCGGCATCCCCGGTCAGAGCGGCATAGAGCGCGAGCCAGACCAGCAGACCGTAGCCGGCGCCGGAAGCGGTGGTGAAGAAGATAACGGAGAGGGCGGGATGCATCTGCGGGCCTCAGCGGGAAAGCATGGTGTCGAGCCAGCCGAGCAGACCGCTGGCGCCGGAAGTCGTCTCACCTGCGGGAACCCGTTGGGCAAGGTCGGCAAGCCGTTCCGGCATACCAATATCCTCGGCCTTGTCCCGGCGCGGGCGCGGCGGCAGATAGCGGTTCACGGGCTTGTAGCCCATCTCCGGCATCAGCTCGTAGCCGGCGCGTTCGGCGACCAGTTGCGAGACATCGGAATCCGGATCGCCGAGATCACCGAAATGCCGCGCGCCGACCGGGCAGGTGGAAACGCAGGCCGGCACCCGGTCGATCTCTTCCAGATTCTCGTTGTAGATCTTGTCAACGCAGAGGGTGCATTTCTTCATCACCCCCTCGGTCTTGTCGTATTCCCGCGCGCCGTAAGGGCAGGCCCAGGAGCAGAGCTTGCAGCCGATGCAGAGATCCGCGTTGACCAGCACGATGCCGTCCTCGGCCCGCTTGTAGGACGCGCCGGTCGGGCAGACGGTGACGCAGTCCGGTGTCTCGCAATGCAGGCAGGAGCGCGGGAAATGCACCGTGCGGGCATCCGCGCCGTCGCCGGCTTCATAGGTGTGGATGCGATTGAACCAGACACCCCAGGCGCCTTCGTCGCCGTCTTCCTCTGCGTCGGCGCTGTAGGCGTTCCAGTCGGTCAGCGGCGCCGAGTGGCCGCTGGTGTTCCATTCCTTGCAGTTCACCGCGCAGGCATGACAACCGACGCAGATATCGAGATCGATGACCAGGCCAAGTTTCGTGCCTCCGGCCGAGGCGGGTAGGGCTGTCGGAAGAGAGGTCATTGGCCGCGCCTCCCCTTGAACTGGAGCGGCCCTTTCGGCCGTTCCGCCGTGGGGGCGGTTTTCAACACCGGGAATTGCGGTTCCGAAACCGTCTCCGGCCGGTCATCCGCCGCTTTCTCGATCCTGACCCTGAGGTCGTACCAGGCCGCCTGACCGGTGACCGGGTCCGCGTTGGCATAGCGGTAGCCGTCCTTGCGTGCGGGCAGCAGCTCGGAGATCACGTGGTTCAGCAGGAAGCCCTTGGTCGCTTCGGGCGCGTCCTTGCCGAGGTTCCAGGAGCCCCGGCGCTTGCCGATGGCGTTCCAGGTCCAGGCCGTGTCCGGATTGACGCCTTCCATCAGCTTCACCGGCACCTTGATCTGGCCGTGATGGGAGGTGACATAGACCCAGTCCCCGTCCGCGATGCCGAGCCTTTCGCCCTGCTTGCGGTTCATGAATAGCGGGTTCTTGCCGTGCAGCTGGCGCAGCCAGGCGTTCTGGCTGCCCCAGGAATGGTACATCGCTGCCGGGCGCTGGGTGATCGCGTGCATCGGGAAGCTGTCGGTATCGACCTGGCTCTCCTCGAAGGGCTGATACCAGATCGGCAGCGGGTCGAAATAGCGTTTGATCCGCTCCCGATCCTTCTCCGGCGGCTGGTTGGCGCCATGACCTTCGGCCGCCAGCCGGAACTGCTGCAGCGGCTCGACATAGAGCTGCATGATGATCTGGTTCGGGGCGCCTATGAACCCGAGACGTGTCGCGGTTTCGAGATAGGTCTTGTTGGCGTGCTTGTAGTACCGCTCTTCCGGCTTGAATTCGTGCCGCCAGAAGCATTCGTTCTCCACGTAGCGCTTAAGCTGGTCCGGATTCGGCGCGCCCTTGCCGCCTTCGGTGCCATCCACGCCACGCCAGCCGGCCAGCGGGCCGATGCCGGGCGCGCGCTCATGGTTGGCAATGTAGTCGGGATAGCCGCCCGGATATTTCGCAGAGCCATCCTCATGCGTCAGGCCAGGCAGGCCGAGGCGGACGCCGAGATCGATCAGCACTTCCTGGAAGGGCCGCACGTCACGGTCCGGCGCCACGACAGGCTGGCGAATAGAGTCCGCCGCTCCGTCGGCGTCGCAGATCGGCCGGTCCAGCAGGGAGATGCAGTCCCAGCGCTCCAGATAGGTGGTGTCAGGCAGTACCAGATCCGCATAAGCCACCATCTCGGAGGCGTAGGCGTCGGAATAGATGATTTTCGGAATACGGTATGCGCCGGTTTCCGGGTCCTTGTCCGTTAGTTTCTCCATCGTCCCCTTGGAATTCATCGTCGAATTCCAGCTCATGTTCGCCATGTACATGAACAGGGTGTCGATCGGGTACGGGTCCTGCGCCCAGGCATTGTGGATGACCATGTGCATCATGCCGTGCACGGCCATCGGCGCATCCCAGGAGAAGGCCTTGTCGATCCGGGCAGGGTTGCCGGCCTCGTCCACCAGCAGGTCTTGCGGGCCCATCGGGAAGCCGAGCGGCGGCCCTGCCATCGGGGTGCCGGGTTTGATCTGTTCCGCACGGCCAACAGGTTTCAGCGGCGGCGGGGCCGGGCGCGGGAAGGGCGGCTTGTAACGGAAGCCGCCCGGGCAATCGATACTGCCGAGCAGCATCTGCAGCATGTGCAGGGCGCGGCAGGTATGGAAGCCGTTGGAATGGGCCGAGATGCCGCGCATGGCATGCATGGCGACGGGGCGGCCAATCATCTTCTCGTGACGGCGGCCGGCCCAGTCGGTCCAGGGCACGTCGAGGGTGATTTCCTGCTCGAAGGCGGCATGGGCGATCTCGGCGGCCAGCCGCTTGATCGTCGCGGCATCAAGGCCGGTCTGTGCGGCAACGGCATCCGGCGCATAGGACGGATCGAGATAACGCTCTGCCAGCAGCTTGAAGGACGGCACGGCTTTCCGGCCGTCCGGCAGGACATGCTCACCGGCGAGATCGGGCGAAATATCTGCTTCCAGAGCGGAGACCACCTTGCTGTTGCTCTTGTCGAAGGCGAGCGGGCGGCCCTCGGCATCGCGGGCGAACAGGCCGTGATCGGCGGCACCCGGATCCTGGATCACCAGCCAGGGCGCGTTCGTGTAGCGCACCAGATAGTGCAGATCGACCTTGCCGGCGCGCAGCAGCTCATGCACCAGCGCCAGAATGAACAGCCCGTCCGTGCCGGGCCGGATACCGACCCATTCATCCGCTATCGCGGAATAGCCGGTTTTCACCGGATTGACGGAAACGAACTTTGCGCCACGGGTCTTGATATGCCCGAGGCCCATCTTGATCGGATTCGAATCATGATCCTCGGCGACGCCGAACATCATGAAATACTTGGTGTGCTCCCAGTCCGGCTCACCGAACTCCCAGAAGGAGCCGCCGATGGAATATAGCCCCGCCGCTGCCATGTTGACGGAACAGAAGCCGCCATGGGCGGCATGGTTAGGCGTCCCAAACTGGCTGGCCCACCAGCCGGTCAGCGACTGGGACTGATCCCGTCCGGTGAAGAAGGCGAGCTTGCGTGGGTCGCTCTTGCGGATGTCGCCGAGCCAGTCGGCGGCAGTCGCAAGGGCTTCGTCCCACTCGACCTCCTTGAACTCGCCACTGCCGCGCTCGCCAACCCGTTTCATCGGTTTGGTCAGCCGCGCCGGCGAGTAATGCTGCATGATCCCGGCGGAGCCCTTGGCACACAGCACGCCCTTGTTCACCGGGTGGTTCCTGTTGCCCTCGATGTAACGGATGGTGCCGTCGCGCAAATGCACCTTGATGCCGCAGCGGCAGGCACACATGTAGCAGGTCGTGAACTTGGTCTCGTCGGACACTGTCGGCGACGTGTCGACAGTTTCAACCACCGTCTCGAACGGGTTGATGCTCATTATCTCTCCGGGGCGGGAAGGCCTGAACGGCGCATCGGCTTCTTGATTGCCGCTGACAATAGCAGGACCGATCCGAAAAAGTCAGGATCGAAACAAGACTTTTTCTTCGATCCGGAATTGCTGGACGATTTGACTTTTTGCCACAAGGCGGTCGGTATCCGAACCGGTTGCCCCGGACGTCAGGTCACTGCGTCGATCTGCTCGTCTGTGAGATTGCCGGGTACGATGGTGACCGGTACGCGCATCCGCGCAGCGCCTTTGCCTGTCATGTAGGTGACCAGCGGTCCCGGGCTTTCGCCTTGCGTGTTTGCACCGAGCACCAGTACCGAAATGCTTGGTTCCTCGTCGATCAGATTGAGCAGCTCGTCCCTCACAAGTCCCTCGCGGACATAGATGATCGGGATTTGACCGGAGATTTCGACCACGCGCTCGGAGAGCTGGCCGAGCAATTCTTCCGCATCCTCGCGGGCCTCCTCACGCATCAATTCGCCGACACCCATCCAGTGCTGGAATTCCTGCGGCTCAATAGCGCGGAACAGAGCCACATGGCCGCCGCTGTGGCGGGCCCGGCGGCAGGCAAAGCGCAGCGCGATCATCATCTCCTCGCTGTCATCGACAACAACGAGGAAGACCCGAGGCTTTGATCCGTCCGTCAATTGACTCATATGCGTCCCATCCGCTCTGCCAACACTGATTCAGACTTTACGGAAAACAGCGGCGGCAAGCCAGCCCGCGGCGACAGCGATCAGGATCGCGGCCAGTCCGTAGATTGCGGAATGCCGGTGGGCGAATGTGTAAACCTCCGCGCCGATGCCGACTTTTTCCACCAGCAGCGGCGTTGTCTGGGCATGCACGATGCGGCCGCCGCGGATCAGGTAGACGACAGCGGTATATGTTCCCGTCGCGAGGTTTGCCGGGAAATGGATCTGCGTCCTGAACAGCTTGCCGGCAATGACCGTGACCTGGCCGGGGTCGCTTGCATAAAGCCCCTGTACCTGCTTGCGACGCACAAGGGCGGTGCGAAACGTGGCTTCGTCCTCGGGCGACAGTTTCTCGTCGCTTGCGGCCGGGCGCAGCCGCAGATGGTCCGCCCCGATCTGCTGGCGGGCGAGAACCTCCGGCGGGGCGATCTCATCCAGCGGCCGGCTGGTCGCGAAGGCGTAGAAATTGGGGGCGTTGTCGAACAGCATGCTGCGGGTGTTCATCCAGATACCGGCAACCCGCTCCTTGCGCCGTACGACAACCGTTTCGCGCGGGCCCGAGACGGTGATGACGATATCGCCGTCATCGTCTACCGACCCGAACAACAGCAGATCGGCGCCGGTAAATCCCGTGGTGATATCGACGCGGTGGCTGGACAGATCGGCGATCAGATCCTGCGCGGCGGCTTTGTCACCAGTTGCACACAGCATCGCAATGACGGCGAGTGACAGCAGGCGAAACTGCGTGATGATGCCCAGCCGCCTAACCATTGTTGGCCACCACGATAGAGAAGATGTCGTCCGGCGTGACCACCAGATCGAATGCGAGCTTGAGGCAGACCGACACCACCAGGAGTGCCAGCAACCCGCGAAGCTGCTCGCCTTTCAGTTTGACGGCGAACTGGCTGCCGAACTGGGCACCGACTACGGCGCCGATCAGCAGCAGGATGGCGAGGACGACGTCGACTGTCTGCGTCGAGATGGCCTGCAGGAAGGTCACGTTGGCGGTAACGAAAATGATCTGCAGGAGTGAGGTGCCAACCACCATGGATGTCCGCATGCCGAGCATGTAGATCATTGCCGGCACCATGATGAAGCCGCCGCCGACGCCCATGATGGCGGAGAGAATACCGACAAAAAACCCGATCCCGAGAGGCAGCAGGGCACTGATATAGAGCTTGGACTTACGGAACCGGATCTTCAGGGGCAGACCGTGCATCCATGTGTGCTGATGCAGCTTGCGGCGGCGCGCGCCGCTTTGCCGGACCTGGAGAATGGTGCGGATGCTCTCCAGCAACATCAGGCAGCCGATCACGCCGAGGAAAACGACGTAA
Organism: Nisaea sp.; assembly: GCF_040217065.1. Taxonomy (GTDB): domain Bacteria; phylum Pseudomonadota; class Alphaproteobacteria; order Thalassobaculales; family Thalassobaculaceae; genus Nisaea. The sequence goes on along the minus strand of NZ_JAVJNX010000011.1, from coordinate 43,837 downwards.
CAGAGCTTAATCACCAGATCGATCTGGCCCAGGCTTTCGAGGAACTTGAACAGCAGCACGCCGAAGCTGGAGCCGACAATGCCGCCCGCCAGCAGGACGAAACCCATGGTGAAATCGAGATTGCCGCGCCGCCAGTGCGCAATGACGCCGGAAATCGAGCTGGCAACGATCTGATTCGCACCGGTGCTGACGGCAACGGGGGCCGGGACACCAATGAAAATCAGCAATGGAGTCATAAGGAAGCCGCCGCCGACGCCGAACAGGCCGGACAGAAATCCAATGGCACCGCCCATCAAGAGAATTGTGAGGACGTTTACCGACATCTCTGCGATGGGCAGGTAGATGTACATGGGCCCCGCGGGGACGGTCAGGGATAAACCAGATACCGGACGGTCGCAGATACGCCCACCCGAACGATTCCCTCTTTGATAACAGAAAAGTATGCGCTGGGGCCACGACTTGTTTGTAGCCGTTCCAACTAAGTGGCTGCAGGGAGCTCTTGCTGCGGTGATATGGTCCGGTCAGACCTCCAAAGCGGCGCTGATTTCGGCCTTGGTGGCGACGAAGCCGGCCTCTGTCCGGATTCGGGCCGCGCGCGGCCGGGGCAGATCAATTGCCATGTCCCGGAGAATGCGGCCCGGCCTGCCGCTCATCACCAGTACCCGGTCGGCGAGGAACGCTGCTTCCTCGATATCGTGCGTCACCAGCAATGCCGAGATGCCGCGTTCGGCCAGAAGTCCGGCCAGCCAGACCTGCATTTTCCCGCGGGTCTGCTGGTCAAGGGCGCCGAAGGGTTCATCCAGCAGCAGCAGATCCGGCCCGCCCGCAAGCGTTCGCGCCAGTGCCGCCCGCTGCTGCATGCCGCCTGACAGGGCGGAGGGATAGAAGGCTTCGAACCCTTCCAGCCCGACCGCGCTGATCAGTTCCTCGGTCAGCTGCGATGCGGTGGTTCGGGACAGCGACCGGAATCGCGCTCCGAAAGCGATATTGCGTTCCACCGTGAGCCACGGGAACAGGGCCGGTTGCTGGAACACCATTCCCCGGCGCGGACTGGGGCCCGTTACGGGATCTCCGTCGAACGTGATGCGCCCATCGCGGACCGCAATGAGTCCGGCGACCAGACGCAGCAGGGTCGACTTTCCGCACCCGGACGGCCCGACAATCGCCAGGAACTCTCCATCGGACAGGGAAAAACCGGTCGGCCCGACCGCGTGGATCGCGGCGGAGGGCGGCGCTGCGTCGAAGCGGTGCCGGACATTGTCCACAGTAAGTTTTGCCACGTTAATCGGTCCGTCCAATTGGATTGGTGCTCGTCGGCAGAATGCTTTATTCGAAACTGGCCGTTGGTGGAGACTGGAAATTAATGCCTCTTGTGTTGTTTTTGCACAGACCACGTTTCAAATCTGGAACTGAGTGCGTATCATTGGTTGAACGTTTGGCGGTCGTGCCGGAGGAGTCCTGAACCATGTTAAGCGCGATCCTGAAGGCCATCGGCCTTTCCTCTAGAGACGAGAGGCGTGAATTCGAACGCTACCCCGTCACCTCCCCCCTGGAGGTCACAGTGAACGGTGTCGCGCATAAATGCATTGTCGATAATGTTTCGGCAGGAGGCCTGCGGCTTGAACCTGCGGTGGATGCAGAGCCCGGCTCCGAGTTGACGATCAGGCATACGGAATCGGGGCTCAATTTGACAGGCCGGCTGATTGGCAATGACAGCAAAGGTTCGCGCATAAACTTCAATTCGGCGGAAGCCGGCGCGGTTGTGTCCGTCTGGGTGCGGATGATGCACGAGCAGCAAAGCGAGGAACCGGGCGTCTAGGGCGCGCGATTGCGAGCAGCGGAAAATCAGTCCGCGGAGAGGTTCGAGACGACCCTGTCGGCAACACGATCGGGGCCGATTTCCGCCATGCGGTCGCTGCCGTAGTGCAGCTCACCGTAGGCCGTGATGGCATCGATCCTGCTGTCTTCCATCATCGGCGGGGAGCCGCCGAACAGGCCGATCGAGGGGACATCCGTCGCTGCCGCCACATTGAGAAAGCCTGTATCATTGCCGACCGCCAGATCGGTCGCCGCCATGACGGCCCCGGTTTCCAATATCGGCAGGTTCAGCACCGGAACCATCCAGTCCGGCCGGCCGAAACGGGTCTGCAGCCGGTCTGCCAGATCGGTTTCGCCGGGACCGCCGATCAGGAAGATCGTGCCGCCGGTCTGTCGGCGCACGCGGTCGGCAAGCGCTCCGAAATTATTGACGCCCCACTGCTTGAACGGTTCGCTCGCGCCGATGATGAAGCTGATCCAGGGGCGTGGCAGGGCGGCATAGAGGCGCTTTGTCTCCTCCAGCATGGCGGCCGGGATCGGCAGGTGGGGCATCGGCTCCAGCTTCGGCACAGAGTGGTTCAGCAAGAGCTGGTTCGCCTTTTCGATGGCGGTAAAGCCCCGGGCGGTGCGTGCGAGGCCATGCTGCGAGGTCAGGAATGCGTCCTGCCAGCCGATGCCGTAGCCGTTCCGCTCGCCGATTCCGGCACGCCAGGCAGCCAGCCCGTAGCGCAACGAGGTGTGCAGGATCCAGACAGTACTGAAGCCGTAGGGGCGTAGTGCCGCCCCGAGCCGGAAGCCGCCCAGCGGTCCCCGGTGCCGCTCATCATCCAGCCACAGAACGTCCCGCACGCAGTCCATATGCTGGAACAGAGAGTCCGCTCGGGAGCGCTTCTTGGTCAGCAGCGTGACCGCCTTTTCCGTGGTCTCTGCGGCGATGCTTTTCAGGTGCGGCAGATGCCAGATCGCATCGCCGACACCGGGCAGCGGCTGGATGACCAGCGTGCCGCCGATATGGCGCGGGTTTGTTCCGGCGGTTTCAGCGTCCACGTCCGATGGCTCCCGAGCTGGCTACGCTTGCGGTCATGTCCGGGCTACACCACAATGCGCCGCGTTGTCACAGGCTTTTCCGATATTTGCATGATCCGTCTTTATCAGACCATGGCAGGGGCGCGCCACGGCGGCGCCGAAGTGTTCTTCGAGCGGCTGGCATCCGCCATGGCGAAACCTGCCCGCAGCGCGGAGGTGGCTCAGCGCGTGGCGATCCGCCGGGACCCGCGCCGTGCCGGGATCCTGCGCGCAGCGGGTGTGGATTTTACCGAACTTGGTTTCGGCGGTGCGCTCGATCTCCTGACGCCATGGCGCTTGCGGAAGGATACCAGGGCCTTCGCGCCGGATGTGGTGCTGGCCTGGATGAATCGTGCCGCCGCGAAAACCCCGCCCGGAGATTACATCCGGGCTGGCCGGATCGGCGGTTATTACGACATAAAATACTATCGCGGCTTCGATCATCTGATCTGCAATGCGCCGGGACTGATCGAGCATATCACCGCCCAGGGCTGGCCGCCGGAGCGGGCGCATTATCTTCCGAACTTTGTCGATGCGGCGCCAGGCACGGCGCTTGACCGTGCCATCCTCGGAACACCCTCGGATGCGCCGCTGCTGCTGGCGCTGGGACGGCTGCACAGGAACAAGGCATTCGACGTCCTGATCCGCGCCCTGGCGCAGGTTCCTGACGCGCATCTCTGGATCGCCGGGACCGGACCAGAGGAAGCAGCCCTGAAGGCGCTTGCCGCGGAACTCGGTGTGGCCCGGCGCATTGTCTTTCTCGGCTGGCGCGACGATACGGCGAATCTGCTGGCCAGTGCCGACATTCTGGTCTGTTCCAGCCGGGTCGAGGGGCTGGGAAATGTCGTCATCGAAGCCTGGGCGCGGGATCGTCCAGTGGTGGCGGCCCGGAGCGAGGGGCCGGTGCATCTGATCCGCCATGGCGAGACCGGCCTGCTGGCTGATCTTGAGGATGCGGAAGGATTGGCGGCGCAGGTGAAAGCGGTGATTGCGGACAAGGCGCTGGCCGCGTCGCTCGTCACGGCCGGACGGGCCGAATTTGAAGGCAAGTTCGGAGAGGATACGGTGGTGCGCCAGTATCTGGAACTGCTTTCGTCATTCCGGCGATAGCGCCGCTGCGCACCTTTCGCGGTTTCAGGTGAATTTGCGGAACAGTTTCGTCCTGTCGAAGAGCTGCTCGAGCGTCTTCATCCGGTCTCGGGTTTCCTCCCAGCGCTCTGTCTGCACGGCCGCGATCAGGGCTTCCAGAATGAACATGATGACGACCGAGCTGTCCCAGGCGGAGGGCGCCTCGATCCGGGCACGGAAACCGTGGCTGGCATGTTTCGCGGCCGGCGAGCCCCACTGATCGGTAAACAATACAAGCTGGGCGCCTTGCTCCGTGGCCATCTCCGCCAGGCGGTGGGTGTCGTGCTCGTAGCGCCGGATGTCGAACGCCACAAGGACGTCGCCTTCCGTCATGTTCAACACATAGTGCGGCCAGGTGTTCGAGTTTGGCGGAATCAGTATCACCCGATCCCGGATGACCTGCATATGGGTGAACAGATAGTCCGCCAGGGAGCGGCTGATGCGGCCGCCGACGACATAGATGTTGCGGGACGGGTCCGAGAGCAGATCAACCACCGCATCGAAATCCTCCAGATCCAGTTGCTGCAAGGTCTGTCGCAAGTTATCCGTCACGGCATCGGCAAATCGGTTCAGGATATGCGTGTCCGGGGCATTTGCGGCCCAGGTGTCGTGCTTGGTGATCGGGTTCGACAGCGTCGCTTCCAGCTCGGCCCGGAGCGCGGCCTGCATTTCCGGAAACCCGCCATACCCCAGCTTTCGGGCCATCCGGGCAACGGTCGGGGCGGATATTTCGGCAGTTTCCGCGAGTGCGGTGATCGTGCCGAGTCCGGAGACCGGGTAGTTATCGAGGATCACATTGCTCAGTTTCCGCTCCGCATGCGTCAGCGTTTCAAACAGGCGGCTGATGCGCTCCGCGACGGTCCCTGCTGAGGTTTCCGACACTTGATCCTCCCGGTCAGCGCTTTGGCGCCGTTCTTTGTTATGAAAATAATGCTACATTTTGAAAATCAGAGAAGAAGAATTTTCAGAATTATTCTTGACTGCCTGATCAAAACTGAAAAGATGCCTGCGAGAGGCAGGGAGAATACGAGTGGCGACGATGGCTCAGCCAATGTCCGGTGCATCCGCCTGGGGGGATCCGGTACGGGTAACCAATGAGAGCGGACGCGGGCCGGCCATCATTGTCTGCGAGCATGCCTCGAATTTCATTCCCCCCGCACTGAACGATCTCGGTCTCGAAGCGGCTGTTTGCGAAAGTCATGTGGCCTGGGACCCCGGCGCCCTGGCTGTGGCATCGATTATCGCGACGACGCTGGATTGTCCGATGGTGGCCGCTTCCATCTCGCGGCTTGTTTACGACTGCAATCGCCCGCCGAGCGCCGCAAGCGCGATGCCGCCGGTCAGCGAGATCTTCCCGATCCCCGGCAACCAGAACCTTTCGAACGGTGAACGGTCGGAGCGTGTGGAACTGGTCTATAATCCCTTCCATGCTGCGGTCGGCTCGGTGATCGAGAAACGGGTGGCGGCCGGTGCATCGCCCGCCATCGTCACCATTCACTCCTTCACGCCGACCTATCACGGCGCCGGACGCCCATTCGAAATCGGCATTCTGCATGACGAAGACGCCCGGCTCGCCGATGCCATGCTCGGCAGGGCCGGGGCTTTCGAGGGCCTGGATGTGCGGCGGAACGAACCGTACGGTCCGGCCGACGGGGTCACCCACACATTGCAGAAGCACGCGCTGCCGCGCGGCCTGCTCAACGTGATGATCGAAATCCGCAACGATGTGATCCGCGAGCCGTCGGAGCAGACGGCGATGGCAGGGATTTTCGCGGACGTGATCCGGGATGCGATCAGTTGCTGCATCACCCCGGTTCCTCACAAGACGCAAGAGGTCGGGGATGCCTAAAGCGATACGGCTCTATGTCAGGTATGTGGAGAAGGTGAACCGGGCGATCGGCCGGTGCGCGATGTATCTGATCTTCGCGATGCTGGGCGTGCTGCTCTATTCGTCCTTCTCGAAGACCGTGTTCCTGCCCGCGCACTGGACCCTGGAGACGGCCCAGTTCCTGATGGTGGCCTATTACCTGCTCGGCGGCAGCTATTCCATGCAGCTTGGCGATCATGTGCGGATGGATCTGCTTTACTCGACCTGGAAGCCGCGCACACGGTCCCTGGTCGACTCGATCACCGTGCTGTTCCTGATCTTCTATCTCTGCCTGCTGCTCTATGGCGGCTATTCCTCTACCGCCTATGCGATCCAGTATGGCGAGCAGAGCTATTCCGCCTGGGCGCCCTATATGGCGCCGGTGAAAATCGTCATGACCTTCGGCGTCTTCATGATGCTGCTGCAGGCACTGGCGACTCTCTTCAAGGACATTGCCGCCGCCCGCGGGGAGGAGCTCTGATGAGCTATGAGCTGATCGCCCTCCTGATGTTTTCCTCGATGATGCTGCTGCTCCTGACGGGGCAGCGGGTCTTCGGAGCCATCGGTTTCGTCGCGTCGGCCGCAGCCCTCCTGATGTGGGGTGACGGCGGCTCGGAAATGGCCTTCAGCGCGGCCATGAAGCTGATGAAATGGTATCCGCTGCTGACCCTGCCGCTGTTCGTCTATATGGGCTACATGCTGTCGGAATCGCGGATTGCCGACGATCTCTACCGCATGTTCCATGTCTGGATGGGGCCGCTGAACGGCGGCCTCGCCATCGGCACGATCCTGCTGATGGTCGCCGTCTCCGCCATGAACGGGCTTTCCGTCGCGGGCATGGCCATCGGCGCCAGTATCGCGCTGCCGGAGTTGCTCCGGCGCGGCTATGACAAGATCATGGTGACGGGGGTTATCCAGGCCGGCAGTTCGCTAGGCATTCTTGTGCCGCCGAGCGTCGTGCTCGTGCTCTATGGCATGATCGCCCGCCAGCCGGTCAGCCAGCTCTGGCTCGCCGGTGCGCTCCCGGGCCTGATGATGGCGGGCATGTTCATCGCCTATATCGTCATCCGCTGCTGGTTCCAGCCGAATCTTGGCCCGTCCCTCAGCAAGGAGGAACGCGAGGAGATCAGCTGGGCGGAGAAATTCCGGCTGTTGCAGGCCGGCATCCTGCCGCTCTTCATCTTCTTCTCCATGACCGGCCTGTTCCTGATGGGCGTGACATCCCTGGTCGAGAGCGCCGCCGTCGGCGCCACCGCCGCGACCCTTGCTGCTTTGGTAAAGCGCCGCCTGACCGCGCATGTCATGGAAGAGACCCTGCGCAAGACGCTCGGCATCAGCTGCATGTTCATGTGGATCATCCTGGCCGCGCTCTGTTTCGGCTCGGTATTCGACGGCTTGGGCGCGGTCAAGGCCATCGAAAGTTTCTTTATCGGCAAGCTCGGCCTCAGCCCGTGGGAAGTCCTGATCCTGATGCAGCTTTCCTTCATCCTGATGGGCATGTTCCTGGACGACACCGCGATGCTGGTCATCGTCGCGCCGCTCTATGTGCCGCTGGTGAAGCTGCTGGGGTTCGATCTGGTCTGGTATGGCGTGCTCTACACGATCACCTGCCAGATCGCCTATATGACGCCGCCATTCGGCTACAATCTCTTCCTGATGCGCGCCATGGCGCCGCCGGAGGTCACGCTGTCGGACATCTACCGGTCCATCGGCCCCTTCGTGCTGGTCATGACATTGGCGCTCATTCTGGTCATGATCTTCCCTGAAATCGCGCTTTGGTTGCCGAACACCTTCTATGGCCGTTAGCAGCCAGGCCGTGATGAAAAGAAAACAAAGCAGGGAAGAACGGCGCGACGCGCCACAACAGGGAGATGTGACGGTTTCTTGCAGCCGCCGCATCGGGGCAACGGGTTCAAATGAACCCCATCAAAGAGGGAAATTGGTGAGATGAAGAACAGACGCGATTTTCTGAAGACGGCTGCCGTCGCGACGGCGGGGGCCGGCGCAACGACACTGAGCGCGCCTTACGTTCAGGCGGCGACCAACAAGACTATCAAATGGCGCCTGCAGACCTATGCGGGTCCGGCTCTTGCCGAGCACGTGATCAAGCCGTCCATCGACGCCTTCAACAAGGTCGCCAACGGCGAGATGGAAATCGAGCTCTACTTCGCCGACCAGCTGGTCCCGACGGGCGAGCTGTTCCGTGCCATGCAGCGCGGCACCATCGACGCGGTGCAGAGCGATGACGATTCCATCGCTGCCCCGGTCGATATCTCGGTATTCGGCGGTTATTTCCCCTTCGCCACCCGATACAGCCTCGACGTGCCGGTGCTGTTCGAGCAGTACGGCCTGAAGGAAATCTGGGAAGAGGCCTATGGCGAGGTCGACGGCGTGACCTGGCTCAGCGCCGGCGCCTGGGACCCGTGCCACTTCAACACGGTCGATCCAATCAACAAGCTGGATGACCTGAAGGGCAAGCGGATCTTCACCTTCCCGACCGCGGGCAAGTTCCTGTCCCGCTTCGGCGTGGTGCCGGTCACCCTGCCGTGGGAAGATATCGAGGTCGCGGTGCAGACCGGCGAGCTGGACGGGATTGCCTGGTCCGGCATCACCGAGGATTACACCGTCGGCTGGGCGGATGTGACCAACTACTTCCTGACCAACAACATCTCCGGTGCCTGGTGCGGTTCCTACTTCGCCAATTCCGAACGCTGGGATGAGCTGCCGGAACATCTGAAGACCCTGTTCCGGCTCTGCATGGACAGCTCGCACTACTACCGTCAGCACTGGTACTGGGGCGGCGAAGCCAAGCTGCGTGTCCATGGCACCAAGCTGAAGCTCACCTCCATCGACGACGCCGAGTGGAAGACGGTCGAGAACGAGGCCGAGAAGTTCTGGGAGGAAATTGCTGACCGGACGCCTCGGACGAAGAAGGTGGTCGAGATCTTCAAGCAATATGCGGCGGATATGAAAAAGGCCGGCAAGCCGTACCGCTATAGCTAAGACCTGACTCTCTTTTCGGGAGTTACCAATACCGGCCGCCTGATACCCCGGGAGGGGAAGACGGCGGCCGGATCTCGTCCCGGGCCTTCCGGCCTGGACGCTGACAGATGACACACCGGGATCATCCCCGAACACAGGAATGATGGGTTATCGGCATGGCAGGCAAACTCACCCTTGAGGAATTGCGCGCGGCGGTCGCGAGCGGCGAAATCGACACCGTACTTGCGGCGCAGATCGACATGCAGGGCCGGCTGATGGGCAAGCGGTTCCATGCCGAGTTCTTCTGCGAGAGCGCATACAAAGAGACTCACAGCTGTAACTATCTTCAGGCGACTGACATGGAGATGAATACGGTAGAGGGTTTCAAATCGACCAGCTGGGAAGCGGGCTACGGCGATTACACGATGAAGCCGGACCTCTCCACGCTGCGCCGCATTCCCTGGCTGGAAGGCACGGCGCTGGTGCTCTGCGACATGCTCGACCATCACACGCACGAGGAAGTTCCGCATTCGCCGCGCGCGATCTTGAAGAAGCAGGTCGCCCGGCTGGAAGCGATGGGTATGAAGGCCTTCATGGCCACCGAGCTGGAATTCTTTCTGTTCAAACAGAGCTTCGAGGAAGCGCACGCCCAAGGCTATCGCAACCTCGATGTCATCAGCCCTTATAACGAGGATTACCACATCTTCCAGACCACCAAGGAAGAAGGGGTGATGCGGGCCATCCGCAACGGTCTGCACGGCGCCGACATCCCGGTGGAGAATTCCAAGGGCGAGGCCGACGCGGGCCAGGAAGAGATCAATGTCCGCTATGCCGAGGCCCTGACCATGGCGGACCGACACGTGCTGATCAAAAACGGCTGCAAGGAAATCGCCTGGGCCAAGGGGCACGCGATCAGCTTCCTCGCGAAATGGCACTACGATTACGCGGGCAATTCCTCGCACGTGCACCAGTCGCTCTGGTCGCTCGACGGCACGCCGCTGTTCTTCGACCCGGAGGCCAAATACGGCATGTCGGAGCTGATGCAGAACTACATTGCCGGGCTGCTGGCTCATGCCGGGGAGATCACCTGTTTCCTTGCGCCCTACATCAATTCCTACAAGCGCTTCGTGGCAGGCACCTTCGCGCCGACCAAGTCTGTCTGGTCCATGGATAACCGCACGGCCGGCTTCCGGGTCTGCGGCGACGGCACCAAGGCGGTGCGCGTCGAGTGCCGGATCGGCGGCGCCGACCTCAATCCCTATCTCGCCATGGCGGCTTTGCTCGCCGCGGGCATTGACGGGATCGAGAAGAAGATGGCACTGGAGCCGGAATTCAAGGGCGACGCCTATGGCGGAGCCAATATCCGCGAGATCCCGGCGACGCTGCGGGAAGCGACCGCGGCGCTTGATGGATCGACAATGTTGCGGTCGGCCTTCGGTGACGAGGTGATCGACCATTATGTGCATGCTGCCCGGTGGGAGCAGATTGAATATGACCGCCGCGTGACTGACTGGGAAGTCAATCGCGGGTTTGAAAGGGCCTGACACTTCAATGACCAAGATGCTTCAGTGTATTTCGCCGATCGACGGCTCCGTCTTCGCGGAACGTCCGGTGATCGAGCAGGCAGCAGCGCGCGAGATTCTCGCGGCGGCGCGTGATGCCCAGCGCGCATGGGCGGCACGGCCGCTGGCCGACCGGGTTGCGGTGGTCCGCGCCGGTGTTGCCCGGCTTGGCGAGATGCAGGCCGAGATGGTGCCGGAGCTGGCCCACATGATGGGCCGCCCGGTGCGCTATGGCGGCGAGTTCGGTGGCACCGACGAGCGTGCCTCCTACATGGCCGATATCGCGGAGACGGCGCTGGCGCCGATCGTGGTGGAGAATTCGGACAAATTCGAGCGCCGCATCATGCGGGAGCCGCACGGTCTGGTCTTCGTCATTGCGCCCTGGAACTATCCCTACATGACGGCCATCAACACCGTTGCACCGGCACTGATCGCCGGTAATGCGGTGGCGCTGAAGCATGCGACGCAGACCCTGCTGGTCGGTGAGCGTATGGTTCGCGCCTTCGAGGAAGCGGGGCTGCCGAAGGGGCTTTTCGTCAATCTCTTCCTCGATCACGGCACGACCGAGGCTCTGATTGGCACTCGCGAGTTCGATTTCATCAACTTCACCGGCTCCGTCGGTGGCGGCCGTGCCATCGAACGGGCGGCGGCGGGAACTTTCACCGGGCTTGGTCTTGAGCTTGGTGGCAAGGATCCGGGCTATGTGATGGAAGACGCCGATCTCGATGCAGCTGTCGATACGCTGATCGACGGCGCCATGTTCAATTCCGGCCAGTGCTGTTGCGGCATCGAGCGGATCTATGTGCATGAGAGCCTCTATGACGCTTTCATTGAGAAGGCCGTTGCCATCGTTTCCGGCTACAAGCTCGGCAACCCGATGGATGAGGCAACGACGCTCGGTCCGATGGCGCACAAGCGCTTTGCCGCTCTGGTGCGTGAGCAGACCAAGGAGGCCGTCGCCCTCGGCGCGACGCCGCTAGTCGACCCGAAACTGTTCCCGGAAGATGACGGCGGCGCCTATCTGATGCCGCAGATTCTGACCGGCGTGACCCACGAGATGCGGGTGATGCGGGAAGAGAGCTTCGGCCCGGTCGTCGGCATCATGAAGGTTAGTGACGACGCGGAAGCGATCCGGCTGATGAATGACAGCGATTTCGGCCTGACTGCATCGCTCTGGACGAAAGACACCGACCGGGCCGCCAACATTGGCGCGCAGCTTGAAACCGGCACCGTCTTCATGAACCGCGCCGACTATCTCGATCCCGGCCTGTGCTGGACCGGTTGCAAGGATACCGGCCGCGGCGGTGCGCTGTCCGTCATCGGTTTCCAGAACCTGACCCGACCGAAATCATACCATCTGAAGAAAGCCTGAGTGCCATGAGCATCAAAGCCAACTGGAGCTACCCGACCGCGATCCGCTTCGGTGCCGGACGGATCGCCGAAATCGGCGAGGCATGCGCCGCAGCCGGCATCAAGCGCCCGCTGCTGGTCACGGACAAGGGACTGGCGAGCCTGCCGATCACCGCGAAGACGCTGGATCTGATGGACGCCGCCGGGCTCGGCCGGGCCATGTTCTCGGAAGTCGATCCGAACCCGAACGAGAAGAATCTCGACGCCGGTATCAAGGTTTTCAAGGACGGCAATCATGACGGCGTCATCGCCTTCGGCGGCGGCTCCGGTCTCGATCTCGGCAAGATGGTTGCCTTCATGGCGGACCAGAAAGGCTCGGTCTGGGATTACGAGGATATCGGCGACTGGTGGACCCGGGCCGACGCCGACGCGATCTATCCGAACGTCGCCGTGCCGACCACGGCGGGCACCGGCTCCGAAGTCGGTCGCGCCAGCGTGCTGACCAATTCCGAGACCCATGTGAAGAAGATCATCTTCCATCCGAAGGTGCTGCCGAGCGTGGTGATCTGCGATCCGGAGCTGACCGTCGGCATGCCGAAGCCGATCACGGCCGGCACCGGCATGGATGCCTTCGCGCATTGCCTGGAAGCCTTCTGCAGCCCGCATTACCATCCGATGAGCCAGGGCATCGCGCTCGAGGGCCTGCGGCTGGTGAAGGAGTATCTGCCGCGCGCCTATGCGGACGGCTCCGATCTTGAAGCCCGTGCTCACATGATGAGCGCGGCCGCCATGGGTGCGACCGCCTTCCAGAAGGGCCTCGGCGCCATTCACGCGCTGTCCCACCCTCTGGGCGCCGTCTACAATACCCACCACGGCACCACCAACGCCGTGGTCATGCCCCCGGTGCTGCGCTTCAACCGCCCGGCCATCGAGGACAGGCTGACCCAGGCGTCGGCCTATCTCGGCATTACCAGCGGTTTTGACGGCTTCTTCGATTACGTGCTGAAGCTGCGCGAGGACCTCTCGATCCCCGACAAGATGTCCGCCCTCGGTGTCGGCACCGACCGGATCGACGAGCTGGCCGCCATGGCCATTGATGACCCGAGCTGCGGCGGTAACCCGGTGGAACTGACCGTTGCGAACCTGACAGAGCTGTTCAAGCAGTCGATCTGAGTTGTTTCGGTCCTGAAATTCAAAATGGCGGGCGGAGTTATTCGCCCGCCGATGAGGCTGGTTTTTCACTCATCATCCTGAAGCCCTTTGGGATTATGTAAGACGTAATGAGCTTTGGGATCTCTTGGAAATTCTCCAGGAACGAAAGCTAAAACCTGTTTCCTGCAGAGCCGTTCAAGATCTTTCTTGGATGTCCCCCAAGTCCGTCCTGTGAGTCTTTGTGCCTCAGATACTTGGATCGTTCCGTTTCTGAACGTGTAAGCTGCGATCTTAACTTCATGCTCTTGAAGTTTTTTCCAAAGATCAACGCCAAAGTGTATGGCCACATCTCGATCTGTCGCACGCTTTCTTGTCTCTTGATCGTTTTTCAGCGAAACTCGAACCACAATCCCATGAAGAACTTCTTGTTTGAATTGTGGGTCGGGTAACCCGTACTCATTCATGCTGTCACGTATTCTTCGTGTTCCTTCGCGCGCCATTTGTACGTATCCTAAATAGCGTAAAGCATCCATTAGGTGAGGATTTCTGGCCGCACGAGTTACGTAAATTGTTTGTTCGTTCACAGGAGGCACAAATCCACCCGGACTCTCTATTTCCATCCTATCGCTAAATATTTTTACAGTTGCCTCAGTGCCGGAATATCCATACGAGCGGTGAACGCATGCATTCACAAGTGCTTCGAACCATGCCCATCTAGGATATTCTGGTGTTGTTACAAATTTTCCTTCTTTGTTTAGCCAAGTAACGTCATGAAGCGTATCATCTATTATTGTTGACGCATTCTTTATTACTTCAACTAGATTTCCTTCTGAGAACTTATCTCTAATAGGAGAGTAACCTTCTCCAGTTCCTTCAGATGTTCCTTCAAATCTTTGAATTCTCACTCTACAGCCCGGGATTGTTTTTCGAGGATCTTTTGCCGCTATCAAAACAAGGGAGTTAAGCGGTTCTATTTTTCCATCATTTTCTCTGAGAAGGTGTCTGTCGATCAGGACTTCTTCATTACTCCAATCAGTTCTAAATTCTCGTTGCCGGAAGGCATCACAGAAATCTTGAATAATATCTAATCGAAAATCTTTTGGGTAAATATAAGGGGCAATTTCAAGTTCATAAGATAGTTCATTTCTTGTTGATCGAAAGTCTCTTTTTTCTTCTTCTGATAATTTGTGTTTGGAGTCTCCATATCGAATCCAAGCCTCTCCTTTGTGATTTTCGACTAATTTTCCAATAAAAGGAACATATATAGCTGCTATAAAATTCTCTTCATCGGGACTTGCCACGGGAATTCTTTTAATTTCGGGGCGAGCTTGTGGGCACATTTGTATATGAAATTTTTCAATATTATTTAGCTGTTTTTGGGAAAGATTTTTACAGCCGGTGGGAGTTCCATTGTCTGCAACTCCGATGATAAGAACTCCTCCTTCGGGGGTATTTGAGAAAGCGCTATAATAAGCGGATAGATCCTCCCAATTAATCTTTGGGGTAGCTTTGTATTCAATTCTGCGATCTTCCTTGAAATGGGGTAACATCCTCTGTGTGAAGCGATTCCAAATATCTCTGGGTGTCCACAGTTCTGGTCGGTCGTTCGTCGAGAACGGCTCGTCGAATGGTAGATCCAGCTGTTCAGTATGTTTGTTCATCTATATATAGTATGTTGAGCGTAGCTCGACACCCCTAGTGTGGTGGTTCTATCGGCATTCACTATACTAATTTCAACGTACCGCATTTAGTCGGAATTGTGGTGGCCAATTGTGTGCACGTGCAGATAGTGACGTTCTGCAATTGTGCAGCTTTCGCCCGATGAAGTTCAGCAGCTGCCGCGCGCGCAGCCGAAATGGTCATGTTCTGGCTCTTGTTCAGTAATCCTCGGTCAGAACCGTCAGCGGTACGGCAAGCGCCTTGGCGATGGCCTTGATCGTGCTGAGTGTTCCTTCACGGGCGCCGCGCTCGATTTCGGAAAGATAGCTTTGGGAAATACCCGCGGCCTCCGCCAGTTCCTTCTGGGTCATGGAGCGGAACTCCCGCAGAACGCGGACGGGGCTTTCGCGCGCTTCCAGTCGGTCCCAGACGGCTTCCGGCAAGGCGATATCGTCGCCGCGTTCGATGGCGGCCATGGATTCCCGATAGATGCGCAAGGTTTCGGCATCTTCATCGAATTGGTTGGCGGCCATCAGGTCGAATTCCTCCTTGGAGAGGACGACCATTTGCTCGCCGGACGGTGAGGTGATGATCTGGATTTTGCTCATATCGACGGTGTCCTACCGATAGATGTCGCGGCGATGTCCTGCGCGCAGAATTGAAATGCCGGCGGGACTGTCGCTGAAGACGACACGGTAATCACCAACCCTGAGACGGAATACGGGCTCACCCTGCATTGCCTTGACGTCGCCTTTTCCTGTCTCGGCATATTCGGAAATTTTCGACCGGAGCCGCTCTCGGATCTCCGGCGCCAGTTTCCTCATCTGCTTCAGCGCGGTGGTAGTGTACTGGATTTCGCTCATAACCGATATCGTTAAATGCGATTGACGTTATTGCCAGTATCGCTATTCGGTATATGAGCGGTTTTGAGAGTATTTTGGCCGACTAGGTCCGGAATTCACTTCCGGTGATGCAGAATCCGTCCGATGAAATTCAGCAGCAACTGCGCCGCCAGCGTCGTGGTGCTGCCGGAATGATCGTAATCCGGCGCAACCTCGACCAGATCCACGCCGACCACAGAACCGCGCCTGGTCAGCCCGTCCAGCAATTCCAGCCCCTCGTAATAGGTGAAGCCGCCATGGCTCGGCGTGCCGGTGCCGGGGGCGATGGAGGGGTCGAAGCCGTCGATATCGATGGTAACGTAATAGCGTTTGCCGGCCGGAATGCGCTCCAGCACGCCCTCGACGCCGAGTTTGCGGAACTGCCGGACGGAGAGGACGTCGGAGCCCATGGCGCGGGCATCTTCGTAGCCTTCGCGCGCAGTCGATGACACGTTCCGGATGCCGATCTGGCTGAGGCCGGTGACGTAGGGCTTTTCCGCCGCCCGCCGCATCGGGTTGCCGTGACCGGAACGCACGCCATGCCGTTCGTCGACGAAATCGAGATGGGCATCAATCTGCACCAGATGCACCGGTTCCTCCTCGGAGAAGGCGTTGATGCAGGGTATGTTCACCGAATGATCGCCGCCCAGCACCACCGGGATGGCGCCGGCCTTCAGGATCTTGCGCACGCCGAACTCGATATTGGCGTGGCTCTGTTCCGTATCCGTATGGATGATGTCCGCATCGCCCAGATCGACAATCCGCGTCGTTTCCGCCGGCAGGTAGGTGATGTCGTCCTCATGATCGTAGGCGCCGCCATGCCCGAAGGAGAACAGGGTGGAGGCCTCCCGGATGCCGCGCGGGCCGAAACGGGCGCCGGGGCGGAACTGGGTGCCGAAATCGAACGGCGCGCCGAGCACCGCGACATCCGCCTCGATGGCATCCCAATCCGGCTGGTAGGGATATTTGCCGAAGGTTGCGATACCGACGAAGGGGAGGTTGAGGCGGCCCGTTTCGTATCCGTGCGATGACATGAGATTATCCCGGGGGTTTGGAGGCGATGAGACGTGACGGCATTCCAGGCCATTCCGTCGAATGGTGCAATCCTGTTCCTGTCGGCTCGGGAGCACAGCGAATGCATGAGTGACCGGCGGCGCGACATTCCGGCTCTGGTCGGTTGACCTTGTTGAAATATTTGAAGTGCCTGAGATGCGACAGATCTTCGCGTTGTCTGCTTTTCAATTGCCAAGGACGGGCAAAAAAGTCACATTCAGAATGACTTGGGCACCCATTGGAGACTTTGGTGGCGGTTCGTACGTTCATTTTGCTGATTTGTTTTCTTGTTTCGGCATGCGCCAACTTGCCGTTCCAGACCGCTGCGCGCTCCCAACCTGAACCGGCTCCGGCGCCGGACCCCCTCTATTGCTACAAGACTCTCGGGAAGATCAATTGCTACACCCAGCCGCTGGACGGTTCGGAAGCAAACCGTCTTGTCGGATTCGAGGGGCCCGCTCCACGCCCGAACGCCGGCACCGGACCGCTTTCACCGTAACGGCCCTGCATCCCATCAATTGACGGATTTTTCCTTGAAACGGGTACTCCCGCCACTCCTCGCAGCATTCGCGTTTCTGAGCCTGTGTTCCGATGTGTCCGTCGCGGCGGACAGCAAGCGCCAGACCTATGGCGAAGCCATGGACTGGTATCGTGCGCAGGCCGAAGCCGGCGACGCCAAGGCGCAGTTCTATTACGGACTGGCGCTGGAGCGCGGCGCCCAGGGCAGCAAGGGGGACGCGGACCGCGCCCAGGCGGTCGAGCTCTACAAGAATGCCGCCGAAGGCGGCTATGCGCTGGCCCAGTACCGGCTCGGCGTGCTGTACCAGATCGGGCAGGGGGTCGAGAAGGATCTCGGCCAGGCCCGCAAATGGTTCGGCGCGGCGGCAGAGGCCGGACTGCGCGAGGCCGAGTTCAATTATGCGGTCATGCTGGAGACCGGCGCAGGCGGCCCGCGCGACCCGGAAGGCGCTGCCAGGCTGTATGAGATTTCCGCCGGCAAGGGCGTCCGTCAGGCGTTCCTGCCGCTCGGTATCCTGTTTGCCCGCGGCGAAGGGGTCGAGCGCGATCTCGTCGAGGCCCTGAAATGGCTCATTCTCGCCGTGCGTGCGGATGCCGAAGGCGTGGGGCCGGCCATGCATGCCGTGCGTGGCGCCCTTGACGAGCAAGCCCAGGCGGAAGCCCAGAAGCGGGCCGAAGCCTGGCGCATGACCTTGCCGGAATAGCTTTTCCGCCGGCTTCGGCTGGACTCATCGGCAAGTCCCGCTACCCTGACGGTCAGACATGTCCATACAAGGATTGATCCCATGAAGAGATCCGTTCTAGCCGCCCTCGTGGGACTCGCGCTGAGCTGGTCCACTGCACATGCGCAGACGACCGAGGAATATACGCCGGGCACACTGGGGGTCCTCGACATGGCGCTGGGCACCGGCGCGACCGCTGTCGAGAATGCCTCGGTCACCGTGCATTATACGGGGTGGCTATTGGACGGAACGAAGTTCGATTCCAGTCACGACCGGAAACAGCCTCTCACTTTCACCCTTGGCGCCGGGCGGGTGATCCGCGGCTGGGATCTGGGGGTGAAAGGCATGAAGGTCGGCGGTACCCGTGAGCTGACGATTCCGCCGGACCTTGGCTACGGCGAACGCGGCGCCGGAGGTGTGATTCCGCCGAATGCGACCTTGCGTTTCGAGGTCGAACTGCTCGCGGTCGCCCCGCCGAAATTCAAGGCGATCGGGAATGAAGACCTGAAAAGCCTGATGCAGCGCGGCGTCACCGTGCTGGATATCCGCCGTGCCGATGAATGGGCGGAGACCGGAACCATACCGGGCGTGCAGCGGCTGACCGCCTTCGACAAGAACGGACAGTTCGTTCCCACCTTCCCCGATGCACTCGACGCGCTGATCGACCGGGATGTGGAGGTGGTGCTGATCTGCCGCACCGGCAGACGCTCTCTCGCGCTGGCACGCGCCATGGCCGATCAGGCGGGTTTCACGAAGGTCTATACCCATGCCACCGGCATGGTGGACTGGATCGAGGCCGGCAATCGGGTGGAAAAGTAGGCGGCGATGGATGCGGTATCGGAAACGAAGGAGCCGCGATATGCGCCCTATGCCAATGGCCGCTTCCAGATGGCCATGGGCCTCGTTGCGCTCGACCTGACGGACTGGATCGATGTCGACGACAGCCGCGCGGCGGAGCTCTGCGAGAAGGAGCGGCTGCTGGCGGTGCAGCACGAAGCGGTGTTCGGCGATCTGCCGGGCAGTGCGCCGGCACAGCGCGAGGTCCTGATGCTCCTGCTGGATAATCTGGAGCGCTGTCATCCGGGACTGATCTCGTGCGACGACGGCATGGTCACGGTCGCGGAAACCGGAAGAACCTACCGGCTTGCCGGTTTTGCCGACCATGCGCTGGATCTCGCCGGCCGGCTGGTGCAGGAGGATCTCTGCCTGATGACACCGGGCGAGGAGGGCTACGTGCTGCATGCCGCCTCTCTCTGCTTTCCGGCGCGCTGGGTGCTCGCCGAGAAGCTCGGCCGGCCAATGATGGGCATTCACGAGCATGTTTCAGGCTATGCGGAGAAGCTGGGCAGGCCGGTGGACCGTTTCTTTACCCATCTGAAGGCGGACAAACCGGTGGCGCGGCTCAATTGGTCCGTTGTCGACGACCCGGCCCTGTTCCAGACCAGCGGCAAGTTCCGGAATGACGGCCAGAGCGTGATCACGCCGGAGAATGCGGGCGACCGGCTCTGGCTCCGGGTTGAACGGCAGACCCTGCGCCGGCTGCCGGACTCCGGCGATATCCTGTTCACCATCCGCACCTTTGTCGATCCGCTCTCCTCGCTGGCGGCGCGGCCGGACCTTGCCGCCGGCCTGCGCGCCGCGATCGCGGAGATGCCGGAAGGCATGCAGCGCTACAAAAGCCTGATCCCGTTTCGCGCGGCGCTGGACGGCTATCTTGGAGCCCTGATGGAACGGGCTGCCTGACGGATGGATACGGAAACCCTGCTTGCCGAGCTGCGCAAGCCGGAGACGCTGAATATTCTGGGCCAGGTGCTGGAGCCGCATCTGACAGATGGCGCCCGCACGCTGGTCTATCCGATGCCCTATGCGGACGCAATCGGCCATCTGGCGCCGGAGCCGCATTACCTGGCCTCGCTCTATGGCGCGGAATATGACCGGGTCGTGCTGCTGACACCGCCCCGCGCCGTGCCGAGCATGAAACGCCCGCTATATGACCTGCTGGCCCGGGATTTCGGCATGGCGGAAACCCAGCATGCGCCCTTGCTGCTGTTGCGGGATCTCGACCGGGGGATCGTCCGGATGGGGCCGTTCGATCTCTGCCTTGTGCACACCCACAAATTCTACCGCGCCTATACTCAGCATCGCGCGGCGCGAAAGCCGCTGGTACATCTCAAGCTCGATGACGAAATGCGCACGGTGGGGGAGCGCTGGCTTGCGGGCATCGGTCTGGAGCCGGGCAACCCATATGTTGCCCTGCATATGAGGGAAGAGGGATATGCGCATGATGCCGGCAGCGCGCCTTACGGGAAGCTGCGTGCGGTTGACCCCGCCAACTTCCGGCCGGCCGTCGACTGGCTTGTCGAGGCCGGTTACACGGTGTTCCGTCTGGGGGGAGAAAACTCCGATCTGTTCACCCATCCGTCCGGAAAGGTGATCGATCTGGCCCATGATCCGCGCGCCGAAGACTTCCTCGACATATACCTGATGGCGACCTGCAGCTTCTCGCTGAACTGCCAGTCCGGCCCGGAGGCCCTGGCCCGTGCGTTCGGGCGTCCGAGCGTCAATACCAACCTCCTGCCGACGGTGATGAGCCACCATCTCGACAGCGATCTTTTCCTCTTCAAACCGCTCTATCGCGGAGACAGCGCAACACCGCTGTCATACGCGGAGCAGCTTGAATTCATGCTGCCCAACCGGCTGATCTCCGGCCCGCTTCCGGACCAGAACTGGTACGAGGAACAGAATATCCGGGCGGAAGACTGTACGGCGGAGGATCTGCTTGCGGCGGTGCAGGAAATGCATGATCGGATTGGTGGCGGGGCGGCGCCGGATGACGTGGCCAACGCGCGGTTCGTGGCGATGAGCAAGAGCTATGAAAGCCAGATCCGGGACAATGAAATCGCCCGGTTCCAGGGCAACGACGTCTATGCCTACGCCCACAACATGGGCACACTTTCGGCAAGTTGGGCCCGGCTCAATCCGTGGTTTCTTGCGTGACGGAACCGTCCGGAGCCGGTTAGGCTCGGGCCATGATCGACCATGTCTCCATCGCCGTTTCCGATCTCGAACGCAGTGCGGCCTTCTATGACGCGGTTCTGGCACCTCTCGGTTTTACCCGCCTCGCCGAGCGGGAGCGGACCATCGGCTTCGGCAAGACGTATCCGGAATTCTGGCTCAATCTCCGCTCTGGCATGGACGCCGTCCCGGAAGGGACTGGCATCCATATCTGCCTGCGCGCCAGCTCCAGGGAAGCCGTCGACGCCTTCCACACGGCCGCGCTAGCGCAATGCGGTCGCGACGACGGCGCGCCGGGTGACCGGCAGGCCCAGATGACCGTCTATTACGGCGCCTTCATCCGTGACCCGGACGGCAACAGGATCGAGGCGGTGACTTTTCCGCGCAAGGACATCTAGTCCACATGGTGGATTGGCGCATCCGGGTGAAAGGCGTTAAAGGCGAAAGCAAAGGGAACGTCGTAGACGACATCCTGCAGTGCCCCGGCTACCGTCCGGCGTTGCACGACGACTGTCCCGACATCACGGCCTTCTGAGATCGTCGATGTGTCCAGGGCAGAGTTTTGTCCGTCTTTCCAACTCAGCAGCAGGTCCCCGACGGGCGTTCCGATGGCCCGAATTTCACCCTGTTGCTTCACGAGTTCCATACTCCAGGCCTGATTCGCGCCCGGAACAGACACCACCCGCATCAGCGGCCGGCCCGGCCCTGTATAGTCGCCGGTATAGAGGAACGGTTTCGGCGAACGGTCATAGCCCGCATAGGGATTGCGCCCGTAATCTCTCAAGTGCCGCCCGTTCGGAACCAGGACCTTTCCAGCTGGATGCCGCGCGGTGAAATCGGCGTAGGATTCGAGACGTGCCGGAATGCGTTCGAGCTCTGTCCCTGCTCGCAATCCCACGATGGCCCGGCCCACGAATTGCTGCCACCAGCTTTCTGTCGCCCGGTCATACATCACAAGATCCGAGTTTCTGAGCCGCCCGGTGGTGCCGAATGTGGTCTCCTCGCCCGCCACCTGCCGGTGGAAGACGACGCCGGAATTGCAGAGAGGGCAAAAGGTCACTGATACTGGCGTCCCGCCGACCGTATCGTTGACGATCTCGTGCCAGATCAATATCCGCAACGGGTAGGTCCGCGCATCTCCCGCGATAGCGAGGCTCATCACCGGCTCTGTCGGCCCCGGGGCGGCCGTACCTGCGGCATCGACGGACTCAAAGACGGGGTTATCGATAGCCGGAATACCGTCTTTCGGAGGACCACCCGAGAAGATTTCCGAGAAATCCACAAGGGATCGCTTGAAATCGGTTTTCGGCCACTCTGCTTTCCAATGCCCGGGGACTTCCTGCTCGGCCTGCAGCCGCGCATCCGCCCGGACGCCGAGGGGACTGGTCAGGAAGAGCGTGGCCATGATGATGGCCAGACTCAATCCGCGTTGCATTCGGATTTGCATGACTCACCTCAGACTGTATCGACTGAGGGCCAGTATAGCGCAGCTACCGTTCTCTAGCGTGTCACGTCGTTACACCGTGAAGTGAGCTTGCGAGCCTGAAACAACAGACTGTCACACAGCTTCCCGCAGCAGCGACATCGACAGGCACCGAGGACCGCCGCCGGCCTGGGTGAACATCGACAGCTCCGGATCGAGCACGGTGATGCCTTCCGCGCGCAGGGCCTCGTTCACGCGCTTGGCGCTCTTCGAGGAGATCACCCGGTCATTCCCGAGGGAGCAGGCATCCATATCTGCCTCCGTGCCAGTTCCAAGGAGGCGGTAGACGCTTTCCATACCGTCGCGCTCACACAAGGCGGTCGAGACGATGGTGCGCCGGGTAACTAGGCAGGTACGGATGACTGTCTGTTACGGTGCCTTCATCCGCGACTTGGATGGCAACAAGATCGAAGTGGTAACTTTTCCGCGTTAGGTCAGTCTGTGCTGGATGTTTTCATCAGCAGATTTTTCGTTTCGGGGGATTTTTCAAGGCTGCGGCCGAGGCGTTCGCGCCAGCGCGGTCCGCGCTCCATCGCATCCTCATAGGCCTCCGCCAGTTCGCTCGGCCGGTCTTCGGCAAGGACGGCTATCAGGAGTTCGGCCTGAAGCCTGTCCTTGCGGGCCTTCAGGCTTTCGGGGCCGCCAACCCGGCGATCGGCAATGATGAGCTTGTGGATGGCGAATCGTTCTGGGCGCGGTATCTGGACCAATATGCCATCGCGATAGACTGCGGCGGCCTGGATCGGTTCGGCAATCAGGTAGTTCAGATAATGAAGAGACTGGGCGCTGACGCCAAGTGCGGCGAGCTCACGCAGATCTTCCTTTTCGTCGAAGGATGGTGTCAGGAATTCGACAAGGGTCTGGCTCTTGCTTTGCCGCCAGCGCCATACCTGTCCGGTGTTGAGGCTAGGGACGGGATCGAATTCGAAGTCAGCGAGCACAGTGTCGATCGAGGGCAGGACCTCTTCCCCGAGGGCAAGGGAGAGCTTTTCGAAACTGGCAATATCTATATCGTTTGTCATCGCCGCCTGATCCAGCGTGAGGCGGAGGCCGAGTTCACCTTCATAAACACGGAAGGCGTTGGTGCCGACGAGGACCCCGCCGAGCCTGAAGGTGCCTGATCGAGCGAGGGCGGCAATCAGGCTCCCTGTTGCGCCGTCCATGCCGGTAAAGCGTTCACTACGGAGCAGCCGTACGAGCCGCGTGCGTTCCTTGCGCCTTGCATCACGCTGTGTGCCAAGGTGTTCGTGGTCATTTAAACGCTGTCTCAATTCATCGATGTCTTCGCCGAGATAGCGTTCCTTGATTTCGGTACCAACCCGGTACCGGTCGTACCAGTATTGACGTCCGCCTCGCTTGCGCATAGCGAGTGTGCCGCGAATTTCGGATACGGCATCGTCCATGAGGAGCGCTACGAGATCATGGTAAGCCGCAAGTGCGGTTGGCGAGTGTCTCTGGTAAATCTCAGCCATAAGGATTTTGCCACACAAAAATATTCTTGTGTGGCAAGTGTGGATTATTTATCCTTGCCACACAAGAGTTATTTTGTGTGGCAAGGATTCCGCTGCCTTCAAACAGCTTCCCGCAGCAGTGACATCGAGAGACACCGAGGACCGCCGCCGGCCTGGGTGAACATCGACAGATCCGGGTCGAGCACCGTGATGCCTTCCGCGCGCAGGGCCTCGTTAACGCGCTTGGCGCTCTTCGAGGAAATCACCCGGTCATTCCCGAGCGACATGCAGTTGCACTGGAGCTGCATCGCCTCCTTGTAGCTGACCGGCACCGGCTTGATGCCGTGTCCGGCAACCCATTCCACGAAATCGTCGTCCAGCACGTCGAGGCACATCAGGGCGAGGCGGTCGTTCACCGTGGCGTAGAGCAGGTCGAGATGCAGGAAGTGCTCGGCGAATTTCTGGATGCGGCATTCCCAGCCTTCGGCCTGGAGCCAGGCCTGAAGCTGTTTCGCTGCCGGCTCACAGGTGCGCTGGCCAGTATAGCCGATGACCGCAACGCCGGGCTTGATCAAGTGGATATCGCCGCCCTCGATCGGCCCTGCCGTCGCCCAGTTCCAGACCGGGATGCCGCGTTTTTCATAGAACCGGTATGTGGTGGCGATCTCGCCCCGGCGTTGCTGGCGGTACATCTGGCCGAGGAACACGCCCCATGGCGTCATCACGGACGGGTCGCGGGTATAGATCTGGTAGCTCAAAGTCGGATCGGTGTCGGCGAAATGGCAGGTGACGCCGGCGCCTTCATAGGCATCGATGAATTCCTGGTAGCCGGCAAGCGCGGCAGCCTTGTCGAACGGAACACCGTCGCGCAGGGTCGCCCGGACCACGGCATTGGCGGTGGTGTCTTCCTTGGCAACGTCGGACCACTGGAAATTATCGGGGCGGCAGAGATAGACGTCCTTGAGGACGCCGAACTCGGAAGCGACAGCGAAGGCGTTCGTGCCAGAGGTCATGGGTTTATCCGGAAAGATTGGTCGCAAAATGAGAGGGCACCTTAGCCTTCCGCCTCCGCCGCCAGCAAGTCGCGAAGCTCCGTCTTAAGGATTTTACCGTAATTGTTTTTCGTGAGAGCCGTGACCAGCCGATACTCCTTTGGCCGCTTGAAGCGGGCGATATTGTCGAGGCAGAGCGTGTCCAGCTCCGCCGTGTCGATTTCCCGGTCCGGCCGGGGAACGACAAAAGCCACCACTTCCTCGCCCCAGTCCGCATGCGGGCGGCCAACCACGGCGCATTCATAGACATCCGGATGGCGCAGCAGCACTTCCTCGATCTCTCGGGGATAGATGTTGGTGCCGCCGGAAATGATCATGTCCTTGGAGCGGTCCTTCAGGGTGACGTAGCCGTCTTCGTCCATGGCGCCCAGGTCGCCGGTCCAGAGCCAACCATCGCGCAGGGTGTTGGCCGTCGCATCCGGGTTCAGCCAGTAGCCTCCCATGACGATATCGCCCCGGCAGATGATCTCTCCGGTCTCTCCGTATGGCATCTCCTTGCCGTCCGCATCCACCACCCTGACCTCGACACCGGTGCGGGCGAACCCGGCGGAGGCGAGGCGGGCGAGATAGCGCGGGTGGTTTCTGTCCAGATAGGCTGATTTCGGCAGGCCGGTGATGGTCATCGGCGCTTCGCCGAGGCCGTAGATCTGGGTCAGCTTCGGGCCGAGCGTGTCCAGCGCTTTCAGCGTGTCTTCCAGATACATCGGACCGCCGCCATAGACGATGGTCTTCAGGTTCGAAAGATCGGCGGTGGCCGTGCCCGGGTAATTGATCAGGCGGCTGACCATGGTCGGCGCGAAGAAGAAGCTGGCGCCGGGCCAGTGCCGGATCAGTTCCAGGCTTTCTTCGACATCGTAGCCGCCACTCTGCGGCACCACGTTGTTTGCCCCGCGGGCGACATGCGGCATGGCGTAAAGACCGGAGCCGTGGCTCATCGGTGCCGCGTGGATCATGCAGTCCAGCTCGCTGATCTGGTCCACGTCGGCGAGATAGTTCGTGGTGGCGAACATCAGGCTGCGGTGGGTGATCATCGCGCCCTTGGGGCGGCCGGTGGTGCCGGAGGTGTAAAACAGCCAGCACAGCCCGTCCGGATCGACCGTCGCGGCCGGGATCGGCGGCGCTGCGAACAAATCCTCGAAATCCGGATCGTCGATGGCGATCAGATGCTCCAGATCGGGAGCCTCGTTTTTCACGTCGGCAAGGGTGACCGCGAGATCGGGCGAGGCAAAACAGGCCTTGGCGCCGCTGTTATAGAGAATGAAGGCGAATTCCTTCGGGTGCAGCTTGGCATTGATCGGTACGGCGGCGAGGCCGGCATGCCAGATGGCATAAAGGATTTCCAGATAGAGCGGGTCGTTCTTCATGGCCAGTGCGACCCGGTCGCCGGGCACCAGATCGAGCTCGTTGCGCAAGGCACCGGCGAGCCGCGCCACGCGCGCGCCGAACTCGGCATAGGTTCGGCATACCCGCTGTCCGAACGAGATCGCCGGCCGGTCTCCGTGGATCCGTGCCACCTGTGCCAGAAGTGCAGCCTGGTTCATTTCGTCCTCCCCGCCAATCTTGCGTCGGCCGCGGAAACCGTATCAGCCCGGCCCGCCGGATGACCAGAGCCTCGCTTACCGACACCAGAATTATGGCAAATCTGGCACGACATTTGCTGTGACTGAGATGTGAGTTCGGGAGTGAGTGAAACGTAGAACCAGCCATATGACTGAGGAGGATACGATGCGTTACATTCCGAAACATTCAGACGATTACGGCGTAAGCGGCCGCGACGATTCCTTTGACTCGGCGTTCCTGTTCAATGATGCGAGCGACATGGTCGAGGTGCTGGCGGAGGACTGGTCACTGAGCGAGGACGAGCTGTTCGAACTGGACATGGTGCTCGTCAATTGAGGGGTATCTATTCGGCTCTGGCGCGCAATATGCGCCCGTAGAATCTCAGGACGCTCTCGATCTCGGAGCGCCAGAGCCGCCAGGTGTGATTACCGTCGGTCATCCGGAACTCGACCGGAATACCGGCCTGTTTCAGCGCCAGATAGAGCGCAATATTTCCCTCGTAGAGGCGAAACCCGTCATCGTCTCCGACCGTGATCCAGATCGCCGGCCGCGTGCTGGCAGCCTTCAATGACGGGATATCCGAAAAGAAATTCTGCCGGTTGAAGGCGGCAACGTCGAACGGCTCCCCGAAGGCTCCCTTGAAAAACCCGATCTGCTGGTTGGAAACATCCCCCGGCTTTTTCAGGTCCGGGAAGATCGCGGCGCTGAGCCCGGCAGTCATTGAGAATGTCCCGGGATTCCGGAACGCCAGCCTGAAGGCGCCATAGCCGCCCATGGAGAGTCCCGCGATCCCGCGCCGGGACCGGTCGCCGCCGACCCGGTGTTTCTGTTCCACCATGGGGATGAGATCGTTCAGAATGGCGTCTTCGTAGCGCCCGTGGGCCGGGGAATTCACATACCAGCTGTTCGCCCCGTCGGGCATGACGATTGCCATCGGCGGAATCGCGGCCTCCCGGATCAGCCTGCTCGCAGTTTCCTCGATCTTGCCGAGCACCTGCCAGTCGCGCTCATGCCCGCCAAGGCCGTGCAAGAGGTAAAGTACCGGCAGGGGGCCGGGGGCCGGGTCCGGCAGGAAGATGGAATAGGTCATCTCCCGGCCGAGCGACGGGCTTTCGATGGAAAGGCTTTCCTTGAGTTCACCGGCTGCTGCCGTCGGCACGGCCGCGAGGACGGCCAGTGCGGCAGCCGCCCGTCGGATAAAGGATCGCCTGTGGATCATTCCGCCGGAGAGAGCATGGAGCCGGCAGGGGATGCCGTGTTGTCGGGCCCGGCCTGACGGGCCGATTTCTCCTCGATGACCTTGCGCCACCACTCGTTCTTGATTGCCGTGACCAGATAGGCGAACAGCACGACGATCGCGAGGCCGGCCAGGTTCACCAGCGCCCAGGTCGCCTGGCTGCGGCCGAGCTGGTCCAGCACCATGCCGCCGAGCTGGGCCAGCCACATGTTCAGCAGGAAAACCGGAAGTGCCTGCTGGCCGACGGTGCGGACCGGGTGGAAGGCCTTGTGCAGAAGCAGCTGTTCCCGGCCGCGCACGAGATTGATGACGATATAGGCCAGAGCCAGGAAATGGACAAAACGCAGGATGCCGTAGTCGGTCTTGGCCCGCCAGGGAAGGGTCGCCTCGCGCCAGTCGGCAAGGAATGGCAGGCTGTCCTGATAGCCGACGAAGAACCACCAGTGGGAGATTGGCGCGGCGGCGACGACGAAGAGGATGCAGGCCGCCATCAGGGTGCGGTTGTAGCCCGGCGGAGTCAGCCATCCGCGGGATATCGCGAAACCGGTGAAAAACACCAGCTGCCAGCCGAATGGATTGAAGAACCACTCGATTTCCGGATGGTCCGGATGCGCGGGCAGGCCGCCGTCGATGAGCCAGTTGAGGCAATAGACCGCGAGGGAGAAGGCAATGGCAAGCCGCGGATCGATCCGCGCCAGGGCCATGAAGACCGGAATCATCAGCAGCGCGCCCATATACATCGGCATGATGTCGAAATAGTTTGGCACATAGGTCAGGGTCAGCAGGCCGAGCAGCGCCTTGGGGGTCTCGCTGAAGAAGAAATGCAGGTTCAGCCGGCCGATATAGTCCGGTTCCGCAAAGGCGGCATTGCCGGCAATCATCAGTCCGGCGATCAGGAAAAACACCAGGATATGTGCCGTGTAAAGCTGCCAGATACGGTAGAAGACGCGGCCGGTGCCGTGCCAGAATCCGGCACGGATGAAGGTGCCGCCAAAAGCGATGGCGGCCGCAAACCCGGAGCAGAACACGAACATTTCCGCTGCGTCCGAAAACCCGAACTGCGCCGGAATGAAGTTCGACCAGTGGTTCTTCGGAACATGCGCGATGAAGATGATCAACATCGCGACACCGCGGAAGAAATCGAGTCGCGGATCGCGCTGCCGCCGTGCCCTGGTCGATTGTGTTGTCATCTGCTCCACTCACCGGCACTTAAAACAAACGCGTGCCGATACCATCTTGCCATAGCGCCAATAAGCGGTGGAATGCGGTGGAACTCCAGTCAATTTGCTCTCGCGGCTTTGTGAAGCTTGTTTTGCTGACCCCGCCACCAACTCGCTTAATTGTCTGTGTTCGACTGCCGTGGAGAAGACGGATGTGTCCTCTGCGGTGACCACTCGACTATATACCGGCGCAGATGTGCGGAAAGGGACGGGCCG
This sequence comes from Nisaea sp., assembly GCF_040217065.1. Lineage (GTDB taxonomy): Bacteria > Pseudomonadota > Alphaproteobacteria > Thalassobaculales > Thalassobaculaceae > Nisaea. The sequence goes on along the minus strand of NZ_JAVJNX010000011.1, from coordinate 14,845 downwards.
TCTCCTGATCCGCCTAGGGTAAGTGCTCGGCCAACGGGACTCAGATTTATGGACGCAGGACATCGGTTGGGGCTGTGCATGTCGAATTCCAGGCGCAGGATGACGGGCCGCCGTCTGTTTTTCACCGCCCTTGTGTGCGGCACCATTCTCGCCCTGGTGTCGGGCTTGATCCATGTGTTCGCAGGCGATGGCCTGCGCGGCGTCGAAATCGCCATGATTGTCGTCTTCGCCCTGAACACGCCCTGGATGGTGATCGGTTTCTGGAACGCGGCGATCGGTTTCTCTTTGCTGCATTTCAATCGCAACTGGCTGAGCTCGGTGACAGGCCTCGCCGGGCTGGACGACGAGAGTTCTGCCATCGGCGGCCGGACGGCAATCATCATGCCGGTGCACAATGAGAACCCCGATCTGGTCGTCGGCAACCTGAAGGCAGTGACCGACAGCCTGGACGCGACCGGGTTCTCCGACAGTTTCGACATCTTTCTGCTGAGCGACACCACGGATCCCGTGATCGCCGGACGGGAGAAAGCCCTTTTCGAGGCATGGCGCGAGGGAAACGGGCGCCCGGACCGTCTGCATTACCGGCGCCGGGCGGACAATACCCGCCAGAAGGTTGGCAACATCGAGGATTTTTGCACCCGCTGGGGCGATGGCTTCGACTTCATGATCGTGCTGGATGCGGACAGCGTTATGTCGGGTTCCGCCATCCTGCGGCTGGTCCGGCTGATGCAGCTCAATCCGGCCCTCGGCATCCTGCAGACCCTGGTGACGGGCATGCCCGCCGGCAGTGCCTTCGCCCGCATGTTCCAGTTCGGCATGCGCCATGGCATGCGTTCCTACACCACCGGCAGTGCCTGGTGGCAGGGGCCGGACGGGCCTTACTGGGGGCACAATGCAATCCTGAGATTGCAGGCCTTCCGGCGAAACTGCGTGCTGCCGGCTCTCCCGGGCGCCCGTCCGCTGGGCGGGGAGATCCTGAGCCATGACCAGGTCGAGGCGGTCTTCATGCGCCGCGGCGGCTACGAGGTCCGCGTGCTGCCCCTGGAAGATGGAAGCTACGAGGAAAACCCGACCACACTGCCGGATTTCCTGACCCGCGATCTGCGCTGGTGCCAGGGCAACATGCAATATCTGAAACTGTTCCGGCACCCATCGCTGATCCGGGGCGTCCGGCCGATGGGCCGGCTGCAATTGCTGCTGGCCATCATGATGTATACCGGCGCACCGCTCTGGTACGCCTTCATGGCGCTGGGGCTGGCGGATCTCGTCATGGCCGCATCAATGAACGGCTGGACGGTGACACCGGCGCCGCCGCCTGTCCTCGGACTCATCCTGTTCGCTTCGGTCATCGGCATGACCTTCGCGCCGAAACTGTTCGGTGTTCTTGATGTCGCGCTGCGCCGGAACGCGCGACAGGCATATGGCGGCACAGCCAGGATCGCTGCCGGAACCCTGCTGGAAACATTGTTCTCGCTGCTGCTGTCGCCGGTCGTTGCGCTGGCGCAGACGGTCTTCGTCTTCGGGCTGTTTTTCGGCAAGCGGATTCGCTGGGATGCGCAGGAGAGGGATGATCGCAGCGTGTCAGTCCGCGAGGCCGCCGGCGGACTCTGGCTGCAAACTCTGCTGGGAGCCGGGTTCCTGACCGTACTGGCAGACCTTGCGCCGCACATCCTGCCCTGGGCGGCCCCTGTGATCGCGGGACTGCTGCTCTCCGTTCCGTTCGCTGTCGTGACCGCCACGCCGGCTCTCGGCGGGCTTTTCAAGGGCGCGGGGCTGTGCGCCGTTCCCGAGGAGCACCTGACACCCGATGTTCTGAAGCAGGCGCAGGCCGCCCTGGAGACAGCGCCTGCCGTCATGGATCTTCCTGCCCCCGCGCCAGTCGGTCAGTTTGCCGACCCCGAGAGGGCTTGAGCCGGATCCCCGCTCTTCCGCTGCCGTCCATGCTCCATTAGGGTTCCGCCCGTGCTGCCATGGGAGCCGACGGGCATGAAAGAGCGACAGGACGGAGCGGCCTGGCAAGTGGTCGAGACCCGCGAGATCTACGACAATCCGTGGATCCGCATCACCGAACATGACGTGGTCGACCCGAACGGCAATCCGGGGCTGTACGGCGTTGTCAGGGTGCATGGCCTCGCCGTCGGTATCCTGCCGGTGGATGACGGGGGGATGACCTGGCTGGTCGGCCAGCAGAGGTTTCCGCGGGGCTATTACAGCTGGGAGCTGCCGGAAGGTGGCGGGTCCTTCGATGACCCGCAAGGCTCCGCCGAGCGGGAGCTGCTTGAGGAGACCGGGCTGAAGGCCGGGGCCTGGCAGGAATTCCTGCGGATGGATCTCTCGAACGCGATCACGGACGAGCAGGCGATCGGCTATCTCGCCTGGGACCTGAAGGAAGGCGCGGCCCAGCCGGAAGCGTGCGAGCGCCTTGAGCTGCGCCGGGTGCCGGTGCGCGACGCGGTCGCGATGGCGCTCAGCGGCGAGATCGTGGATGCCTTCTCCCAGACCATGCTGCTGAAGGCCGACGCGCTGGCCCGGCGTGGCGCATTACCGGCCGGGCTGGCGCAGCATTTCATCTAGGGCGCCGGCAAGGCTCAGGTCTGGGCCCACATGCGCAGCAGGTTGAGCCGGCCCTTTTCGAGCATCAGCACGGCCCTCTTGTCCACGTCCGACTGGGTCAGGATTGCCTGGGTTTCGGCAAGGTCGCCGATGACCTCGCGTTTCTGCGGGTCGGGGATCATGCTTTCCATCCAGGTGACAATGGCGAGACGCCGTCCCGAGGTCACCGGGGTCACATGATGCAGGTAATGCGTCGGATAGAGCACCGCGTCGCCCGGGTTCTCCTTGTAGACCTGCTCGCCGAAATCGGTGCTGAGCACGAGCTCGCCGCCCTTGTAGGCATCGGGTTGGTTCAGGAAGATCGTGATGGACAGGTCGGTACGCATGCCGGGATAGGGGCCCATCAGCGCCGCGTCGATATGCTCGCCATATTTGCTGCCTGTGGTGTAGGAGGCGAAGATCGGCGACAGGATGCGCTTTGGCAGGGCCTTGATGGCGACGGTCTCATTGGCTTTCATCGCGCCCATCACCAGTTCCGACATTTCCCGGTAATGCGGGCTGCTCGGCGATACCTGGGTGTTTTTCTTGATGTCCTTGCCGAGCGGGCCGCCGCTCGAACTGCCGTCGACGAACTGCGCCGAGAACAGCTTCGCCGCGATTGTCTTGACCTGATCCTTGTTCAAAAGCCCGCGAATTACCGCAACCATGGTCCCACTTCCTTCCCGCATTTCGATTGGCCGGCATGGTAACAGGACCGTTTCCAATTGCGAGCTTGATGTAACCGATTCCACCGCCAGATCTAAGCGGTTGAAATGAAGACTGGAGGACCGGATATGGGCATGCTGATCGATGGCGTATGGCACCCGGACGATGCTGTGGGGAAAACGCAGGATGGCCGTTTTCAGCGCCAGGACTCGGCCTTCCGCGACGCGGTTGAGGACAGGCCTGGCGCCCGGTTCGGCCCGGAGTCAGGGCGCTACCATCTCTATGTCTCCTATGCCTGCCCCTGGGCGCACCGCACGCTGATCGCCCGGTCCCTGAAAGGGCTCGCACCGCATATCGGCATCTCCGTCGTCGATCCGCATATGGGCGCCGATGGCTGGTACTTCGGTGACGATCCGGACGGCACGGACGATCCGGTCAATGGCGCCACCTTTCTGCGCGAGATCTATGTGAAGGCGGATCCGTCCTATACGGGCCGGGTCACGGTGCCCGTGCTCTGGGACAGGAAAGAGGGCACGATCGTCTCGAATGAATCCTCCGAGATCCTGCGCATGTTCAACAGCGCCTTCAACCGGCTGGACGGTGTGAATGCGGCACTGGATCTCTATCCGGAGGATCTGCGCGCGGAAATCGACGCGGTCAATGAAGGCGTCTATGCCGATGTGAATAACGGGGTCTACCGGAACGGATTTGCCGGGACGCAGGAGGCTTATGAGGACGCCTACGATGCGCTTTTTGCCCGCCTCGACAGGCTGGAAGAAACCCTGGGACGGACACGCTATCTCGTCGGAGACCGGATCACGGAAGCCGACTGGAGATTGTTCGTCACGCTGGTCAGGTTCGATCCGGTCTACTTCACGCACTTCAAGTGCAATCGCCAGACGATTTCCGGTTTTCCGAACCTTTCCAATTACCTGCGGGAACTGTTCCAGGTCGACGGCATCGCCGAGACGGTGAATATGCGGCATATCAAGCAGCACTATTTCGGCAGCCATAAGAGCCTCAACCCGAAAGGGATCGTGCCGAAAGGACCGACGCTTGATCTGGACCGGCCGCATGACCGGGGTCGGCTTATCGCTGCCTGAGTGAAAACCGGCACGCTCCTTGCTTTATCCTTGTACGAGATGCCGGCGCAGTGCCGGCCCTGGAATGAGAGGAGCAGCACATGTCCCTGACGTCAGCATTGAAAGCAGGTCTGGGTTCCCGCCTGAAGGATCTTTCGGGTACCGGCACGGGTGCCGAGTGGGATCCCTATCCTGGAGACGGTCAGGAACAGCAGTCAGGCGCGTCGAGACTTCCCGCAAAGGCGGCCCCTCCGGCCGTTCCGGCGGTAAAACAGCCACTGCGCGCCGATCGGGCGGAACGTCCCGCGGCAGCCGTTGCCGCGCCTGCGAGGACACCGCGTCCTGCCAATGCGAATGCCGCCGAGCGGGCCGCTCAGCAGGCGCAGAAATCCAAGCCGGCACAGGCGAAAAACGCCCCCTGGCTGCATGGCAAAGACAGCGCCATTCGGGTCAATCCGCAGCAATATGCCCGCGAGCTGGACCGTTACAGGACAGAGCAGAACCGGCATCTGACCCAGGAAACCGTCATGGATGTAGCCGCCGGCGAACTCGAAGGCATTGCCCAGATGGCCGCGAAAGCCCGCGGCCGCTATTTCGCGAAACTGCTGGATGCCGGCGCACCGCGCCATGGCTTCCTGCAGGAAGCGGAGATTGCCGAGCTCAAGTTCTATCGCGAGATGTACGAGGAAATGACGCAGGGCTTCGAAGCCATGCGGGATGCGATTGAGGCAGGCGACATATCTGTCGCGGGGATGTCGAAGCGCCGTTAGGACGGGAATTCGGTCGATATCGTCAGGAGTGCAGGTGCACACCTGACGCGCCGACTCTCTCATTGTATCCAAGCCCGGGGCTTGCTATGCCGCGCAGTACAGGAACAGCTGCGCAGCCAGAATGATATTTGAAATCCGCGAACGGCCTGACGGGAAATTCGTCGAATGTGCATGCGGGGGCACGGTAACGAGCGCTTCAGTGGCAGATGCGATTACGGAAATGCGCAAGGTCGACGGATATGCTGACGGCCTGAACTCATTGTGGGATTTTCGCGAGGCTGACCTTTCTGAGCTTTCGGTCGGTGAAATGAAAACCATCCTGGAATTCATGGAGCAGACACCGAAGCGGCGATCCGCACGGATCGCCTTGCTTGCTGCAAAGAAACCCGATTTACTTCTCTTGGAACTCTGGCGTGTGGTCTCTGCGGACAGGTACGGGCAGTCGACGGTGTTGTTCCCGGATTATGACGAGGCCTGCCTGTGGCTCGCCGCGTCCGATTGAGTCCATCCAGTGACCCATAGTGATTGTGTAGACCTTGCCGTCGCCGAGCGCGGCGTGCGGGTTTGATGATCCGGGACTTGCACCGCGGATAAAACCGTGACCACCGGCCTTTTCTTTGGCGTCCAAGGCTGTGCGCCACCACCTGTCCGCCTTTAGAGCACGGCTGCCGGCAGTCGGAGGATATTCCTCCTGCTTCAGGCACTTGAGCGTTCCGGACAAAAAAAGGGCCGCATATGCGGCCCTTAGCTGGGGGAGGCGCCTTGGGGGAAGGCGCGGGGGAATTAGTGAATGGTTGCCGCCGGGGCGCTCATCTCGATGAACATATCGGCCGCGAACCGGTGCTCGTCATGCACACTGCGCTTGTAGCAATGGGCCTGGTCCAGTTCGGAGATCGGCTGGCCGTCGTCCAGCTTCTCGAGCAGGCAGGTGTAGCCGATCTCGGTCAGGCTCTCGTATTCCTCATCGCTCAGGGCCGGGTTCAGGGCGACGAACTGATCGGCGAAGGCTTCGGCAAAACGGGAGAGCGCACGCCGGCGCAGGCGCCAGCTCTGGGGCCGGAGATGAACTGCCCACTCGCCGATGGCGTCGACGATCATCTCCGGAAGATGATCGGCCAGGGAGAAGGCGGGCATTCCCATATTCTGGTTCGCGGCCGGATGCTCACCATTTGACTGGTCGGCAGAGGTAAATCCGCGGTTGAAGCGGCCGGCGGGTGTCATCCACTTCCGGTCGGAATGTTCAAAGTTCGAACCGTGGGCGGGCCAGGTGCGGAAATCGGTATCTGCCATTTTTTGCTCCAGCTGTCGGGTGCTGCGTTGATTGTCCGAACAGGAAGAGCAAGTCCCGGGCCAGACGATCCCGGATTTGCCTGATGCGGGGCAAGTTATTGATTCAAAATAATTAAATAATTCAATCCGCAATGCGGTTGCAGGCAATTCCAGTTATGCGGCAGGCGGTTTCTGCCGGTCAAATATGGCCGGTAGGCAAAAAAAAGGGCCGCTTCACAGCGGCCCGAGTTAAGGGAGGAAACGCCCAAGAAGTAAACAATACGGCTGGGCACTCCGTATTGCAGTGCACAATATATGCTGCAAACTTTCGCGGTGCAACCCATTCATCTGATGAAATTGATATCGATTTGGAATGAGCTGGTTTCTCAAATGTAATGTGATGTAATTGCAACATTTTCACGTCATTTAGGGCAAATTTAACCGTAATAAACAGGATCGAGTGGCGCCGTTACCATCCACTTTGACGCCGAATGCGCATGGAGAGAGAGTGTTTTTATCGCACTGCAACATTATATGATGACAATTCACCTGTTGACAGTCTCGATGAAATCCATAGCGTCTGCGGCGGGCCGCCACTCCCCAACGAGTGGTTACATGTTAAGGATGATACGATGAAGCCGACGGCAACCCCGCGTGCTCCCCAGTTCTCGTCCGGACCTTGCGCTAAGCGACCCGGATGGGGCCCCGCTGCACTTGCTGACGCCGCTTTAGGGCGTTCTCACCGATCCAAGATCGGAAAATCCAAACTCAAGGAAGTCATCGACCGGACCCGCGCCCTCTTGGGTGTGCCGGACGATTACCGCATCGGCATCGTGCCGGCGTCCGATACCGGTGCCTTTGAGATGGCCATGTGGTCCATGCTCGGCGCCCGCGGCGTCGATCTGCTGGCCTGGGAAAGCTTTGGTTCCGGCTGGGTGACGGATGTGGTCAAGCAGCTCAAGCTTGAGGATGTCCGGGTGCTTGAGGCCGAGTACGGTCAGATCGCGGACCTTTCCGCCTCCGATCCCAAGCGCGATATCGTCTTCACCTTCAACGGCACGACCTCCGGCGTCCGGGTGCCGAACGGCGACTGGATCGCCGATGACCGCGAGGGGCTGACCCTGTGCGACGCCACGTCGGCCGTCTTCGCCATGGATCTGCCGTGGGACAAGCTCGATGTCACCACCTATTCCTGGCAGAAGGTGCTGGGCGGTGAGGGCGCGCACGGCATGCTGATCCTCAGCCCGCGCGCTGTGGAGCGGCTGGAAAGCCATGTTCCGGCCTGGCCGATGCCGAAGATCTTCCGCATGACCAAGGGCGGCAAGCTGATCGAGGGCATCTTCAAGGGCGAGACGATCAACACGCCTTCCATGCTCGCTGTCGAGGATGTGCTCGACGCCCTGAAATGGGCGGAGGGGATCGGCGGCCTGAAAACCATGATCGCCCGTTCCGAAGCCAATCTGGCGGCGGTTTCCGCCTGGGTCGAGAAAAGCGATTGGGCCGCCTTCCTCGCGGCCGATCCGGCCGTGCGTTCCAGCACGTCCATCTGCATCTCCGCCTCCGATCCGTGGTTCGACGGTCTGTCCGAGGACGACCAGCGGGCGGCGATGAAACAGATCGACGCCCTGCTCGAGGCCGAAGGCGTTGCCTTCGACATCAACGGGTATCGCGACGCGCCGGCCGGTCTCCGGCTCTGGGGCGGGGCGACCGTCGAAGCGGCCGATATGGAGGCTTTGCTGCCGTGGCTCGACTGGGCCTACGGACAGGTGAAGCAGTCCAGGTCACAGGCCGCCTGATCGAAAAATGCTCCCGGCAACCGGCCGGGAGCGTCTTTCCATGCACTGCCCAGAAATCCGCCCATACAGCGCAAAGTTACGAGCGCACGAGGAGCATGCCGTGCCCAAAGTTCTTATTTCAGACAAGCTGAGCCCCGCCGCCGTGGATATCTTCCGCGCGCGTGGCCTCGAAACAGACTTCAAGCCGGGCCTTTCCGCCGAGGAATTGCTCGACATCATCGGTGATTACGATGGCCTCGCCATCCGGTCCGCGACCAAGGTGACGAAAGAGGTTCTGGCCAAGGCGCCAAATCTCAAGGTCGTCGGCCGGGCCGGGATCGGGGTCGACAATGTCGATACCGCCGCCGCCACGGCCGCCGGTGTGGTGGTGATGAACACGCCGTTCGGCAACGCGATCACGACAGCGGAACATGCCATTGCGATGATGTTCGCGCTGGCCCGCCAGATCCCCGCCGCCGACCGCTCGACCCAGGAAGGCAAGTGGGAGAAGACCAAATTCATGGGCGTCGAGCTGACCGGCAAGCGCCTCGGCCTGATCGGTTGCGGCAATATCGGCGCCATCGTGGCCGAGCGGGCGCGGGGCCTGAAAATGCGGGTCGTCGCCTATGATCCGTATCTGAGCGAGGAACGGGCGGCGCAGCTCGGTGTCACCAAGGTGGAGCTCGACCAGCTCTTCGCCGAGGCGGACATCATCACCCTGCACACGCCGATGACCGATGCCACGCGCAACATCATCGATGCGGGCGCAATCCAGAAGATGAAAGCGGGTATGCGGATCATCAACTGTGCCCGTGGCGGCCTGGTGGACGAGGTGGCCCTGCGCGGTGCGCTGGAGACCGGTCACGTCGCCGGTGCCGCCTTCGACGTTTTCGTCGAGGAGCCGGCCAAGGAGAACGTGCTGTTCGGCGCGCCGAACTTCATCGCCACCCCGCATCTTGGTGCGTCTACCAGTGAAGCGCAGGAAAAAGTCGCCCTGCAGGTGGCGGAACAGATGGCCGATTATCTGTTGACGGGAGCGGTGACCAACGCGGTCAACATGCCGTCGGTCACGGCGGAAGAGGCACCGTTGCTGAAGCCCTATATGAAACTGGCGGAAAATCTCGGCGCATTCTCGGGTCAGGTGATCGGCAGTGCGATCAAGTCGATTTCCATCGAGTTCGAGGGGCTGGCGGCGGACATCAATCCGGCGCCGGTGGTGGCCGCCGCTCTCACGGGTGTGCTCAAGCCGACATTAACGTCGGTCAACATGGTCAGCGCCCCGGCGGAAGCCCAGGCGCGCGGGATCGCCGTGACCACAATGAAGCATGACCGGCCCTGCGACTACCAGACCATGCTGCGGGTGACTGTCGAGACCGGAGAGCGCACCCGGACGGTGGCGGGCACGCTGTTCGCCGGAAACCTGCCGCGCCTGGTGGACGTTCAGGGCATCGCCATCGAGGCCGAGTTCGGCGCGCACATGCTCTATGTCCGCAACTACGACAAGCCGGGCTTTATCGGCTCTCTGGGTTCTGCCCTCGGCGATGCCGGGGTCAATATCGCCACCTTCCATCTCGGCCGCCGGCAAGAGGGTGGTGAGGCGGTGGCCCTTGTCGAAGTGGACAGCGCGGTGGGCGAGGACCTGCTGAATGCGGTGAAGGCATTGCCGAACGTCGCACGGGTGGATGCGCTGAACTTCTGACCATAACCAACACCAAAATTTTGTCATCCCCACCCCACCACCGTCATCCCCGACCTGATCGTGGACCCAGAGGATCAAAAAGCGGAGATCGTCTTCCTCTGGGTCCCCTCGTGCGAGGGGATGACGAATTTGGGTGGGGCGAATAGCGGCCGTGACGTGCGGCTATCTCCGACACTCACATGCCGGCGAAGATCTGCTCCCGGATTTTCCGGGAGCCTCCCAGCCGCTGCTCGGCCAGGGCCCTGGCCCCGGCGGGCGCATCCTCGGGTGTTCCGCTGTTGAAGGGCGGCTGCGGCGCATATTCCATCCCCAGCTGGACGGCCTCGGCTTCTTCCTGGCCGAACAGCTCGGCAATCAGGACGAGTCCGAAATCGATGCCCGAGGTGATGCCGCCGGCGGTGATGAGATTGCCGTCGCGCACGACACGCCCCGGTGTGTAAATGGCGCCGAACTTTTCCAGAAAATCGACCGCATACCAGTGCGACGTTGCCTTCTTGCCCTTCAGCAGTCCCGCGGCGCCGAGCAGAAGGGAGCCGGTGCAGACAGACGTGACATAGCGCGCACCCCCGGCCTGACGCCGGATGAAGGACAGGGTGGCTTCATCACGCAGCAGCGGATTGACCCCGCCGCCGCCCGGCACGCAGATCACGTCGAGCTGCGGGCAGTCATCGAACGAGACTGTGGGCTGGAGGGGCAGGCCGCAGGAGGCGGCAATGGGCTGTGTGTCCGCGCCGATCAGAAGGGTTTCCGTATCGCGCGTCGCGGTGAAGATTTCATAGGGACCGACGAAGTCGAGTAACTGGACGCCGGGAAAAAGAAGAAGACCGATCTTGACCGTCATGTGAGTGCTCCTGGTTGACTGTGAAGAGCTTACAGCCAATTATTTTGGCCGTACTGCCAATCTTCCAACAAATTGGGCCAATATGACCCGCCATATCGAGATACTGGGATTTCCGGACTGCCAACTGCTTGATATCGCGGGCCCGTTGCAGGTTTTTTCCACGGCCAATGACCTGGCAGGCGCGGATGGCGCCGAGGCGCCTTATGTGGCTGTCGTCGTCGGGCGCGGGCCGGATGTCAGAACCAGTGCCGGCCTGTCTCTTGCGGTGGCGGCGATGGGGCCGCCGGACCGGCCTCTCGATACGGTCATCGCGGCCGGTGGCGTGGGCGTCACTGCTGCTTGCGAGGATGCGGAGCTGGTGAGGTGGCTGCGCGACCGGACCCGGTCGGCGCGCCGGACCGCGTCGGTCTGCAGCGGCGCGTTTCTGCTCGCGACCGCCGGACTGCTCGACGGCCGCCGGGCGGTGACCCATTGGCAGCGTTGTGAGGAATTCGCCCGGCGCTTCCCCAAGGTTCGTCTGAAAGTGGATCCGATTTTCGTGCGTGACGGCGATGTCTGGACCTCTGCCGGCGTGACGGCGGGGATCGATCTGGCGCTGGCCATGGTGGAAGAGGATCTCGGCCGGGACATGGCGTTGAGCGTGGCCCGGCAACTGGTCGTGTTCCTGAAGCGGCCGGGCGGTCAGTCCCAGTTCAGCACAATCCTGGCACTGCAGGGCGGAGAGGGGCGGTTCGACGAGCTGCATGCCTGGATGCAGCAGAATCTCCGGCGCCGTCTGGCCATTGATGATCTTGCCACCCGGGCGGGGATGAGCGTGCGGAGCTTCTCCCGGCATTACCGGAGCGCAACGGGCCGGACCCCGGCAAACGCGCTCGAGGACATGCGCCTGGAAACCGCCCGGCGCCTGCTTGAGCAGAACGGTTCCGTCTCGCGGGTTGCCCAACTCTGCGGGTTCGGGACGGAGGAAACCATGCGCCGCGTCTTCCGGCGCCGCCTCGGCGCGAGTCCGCAAGAGTATCGTGAGCGGTTCGTCTGATCGGCGCATCTGTGTTAATCGGCCTTGACCAATTAGGACGTTGGTCCTAATCAAAGTTATAGGACAATTGTCCCAGAAATGTTTTGCTCAATCGGGGGCCGGGAATGCAAGACGGAAAGACTGCTGAGCGGATTGTCGATTGCGCGGACGATCTGTTCTACCGGCAGGGCTTCGAGGCGACATCCTTCGCCGATATTGCTGGTGCCGTCGGTATCTCCCGGGGCAATTTCTACTACCATTTCAAGGCCAAGGACGATTTGCTGGAGGCCGTGATCGCGCGCCGGATGGCAAACACCTCGGTCATGCTGCGGGACTGGGAGATCACCGGGGAAGATCCGGCGGAGCGCATCCGCAGCTTCATCCAGATCCTGATCCGCAACCGGGACAAGATCGAACAGTACGGCTGCCCCGTCGGCTCTCTCAGCACCGAACTCGCCAAGCTCAATCATACCGCCCAGGAGGAGGCGGCCCGGATCTTCACCCTGTTCCGGGTCTGGCTTCGCCGGCAGTTCGAGAAGCTTGGCCGGGCATCCGACGCTGACGCGCTCGCCATGCATCTGCTGGTGCGCAGCCAGGGTGTCGCCACGCTGTCCGCCGCCTATCGGGACCCGGCCTTTGTCGAGCGCGAGGTCGTGTCCATGTGCGCCTGGCTGGCGGACGAGGTCGCAGGCGGCGCTGCCGTCCCATCCCCCACAAAACCCCACTGACCGGGAGAGTGATCCGATGTTTGTCGCCCTGCTGAAATTTTCCAGCCAGAAAGACCGCGCCGGCGACTTCATGGACGGGCACAAGGCCTGGCTGAAACGCGGCTTCGAGGATGGTGTCTTTCTGCTGGCCGGAAGCCTGCCGCCGGGTGCGGGCGGGGGCATCCTTGTGCACAATCTCGATCGGGAGGCTCTCGAGGCCCGGCTGGCCGAGGATCCGTTCGTCGCCGAAGACGTGGTGCGTCCCGAAATCATCGAGATCGCCCCGGCCATGACCGATCCGCGTCTCGATTTTCTCGCCACCCGAGGGGGCTGAATTCATGAGCGAGCCTTTCATCGCGCCGGACGGAAAGCCGCGCTGCCGCTGGTGTGGCGGTGCGCCGGAATTTTTGCCCTACCACGACACGGAATGGGGATTCCCGGTGGCCGATGACCGGCGCTTGTTCGAGAAACTCTGCCTCGAAAGCTTCCAGTCCGGCCTGAGCTGGCGGACCATCCTGGCAAAGCGGGAGAATTTCCGTGCCGCCTTCCGCAATTTCGCATTCGGGGAGGTTGCGGCCTTCACGGACAAGGATGTGGAACGGCTGCTCGGCGATGCCGGCATCGTCCGTCATCGGGGCAAAATCGAGGCGGTGATCAATAACGCGGCCCGGGCGGTGGAGATGGTGCAGCGCGAAGGCTCCCTCGCGGCTTTCTTCTGGAGCCATGAGCCGGGCGCGGCGGATCTTGCCGCCCCGCAGACGGCGTCAACATCTGCGGTGTCGATTGCGCTCTCCAAAGAGCTGAAAAAGCGCGGCTGGAAATTCGTCGGCCCGACCACGGTCTATGCCTTCATGCAGGCCATGGGGCTGATCAACGATCATGTCGACGCCTGTGCGGTGCGGGAACGTGTGGCGGCGGCGCGGGCGACTTTCACCCCTCCCGTTCCCATCCCCGCATCGTCATCCCGCAATTGATGCGGGATCAGGGGACGGCGGCGCGATTCCATGATCATCCGGGTCGGCTTTTCGGCCGGTATGGCGGGCTACGCTGTATCGCAGTTCGGGAGCGGGCGGTTCTCGGATGGCGTCTGGCACAGCGTCAACCTTCCATCTCGCTCTGCTCGCGCGGATATGAAGTCAATTTCCCCAAGCTCTGCATATATCAGCCAGGGCGGTTATGATCTGGTCACCATGGCCAGTTGAGCCTGTATCCATTCGTCGATTTACAAGAAAGGGCAGCCCATGTCGGTCGAGACCAGAAGAGTCAGTTTCGCGGGAGCGCAGGGCGACACATTGGCGGCGCGGCTTGATCTGCCGGTCGGCAAGCCGCGGGGATATGCGCTGTTCGCCCATTGCTTCACCTGCTCGAAGGACATTGCCGCCGCGCGCCAGATCGCGGGCGGTCTGGCCGCGCAGGGACTCGCCGTGCTGCGGTTCGATTTCACGGGGCTCGGCCACAGCGAGGGGGAGTTCGCCAATACGACCTTCGCCTCGAACATCCAGGACCTCGTCGCGGCGGCGGACTGGATGCGCGGCGAGGGGATGGCGCCGGATGTGCTGATCGGGCATTCGCTCGGCGGGGCCGCGGTTCTGTCGGCGGCCGCTCACATCCCGGAGGCCAGGGGGGTCGCGACCATCGGCGCGCCGGCGGACCCGGAGCATGTCGTGCATAATTTCGGCGCGGATCTGGACGTGATCGAGCGGGACGGAGAGGCGGAGGTGTCGCTCGCCGGCCGGAATTTCCGGATCCGGAAGTCCTTTGTGGACGATCTCAAGACGCATGATCTGGAAGCCCGGATTGCCGACCTGAAGCGGGACCTGCTGATCTTCCACGCCCCCCTGGACATGACCGTGGGCATCGGGAATGCGAGCCGGATCTTCGCCGCTGCCAAACACCCGAAGAGCTTTGTCTCGCTCGACAAGGCGGACCATCTGCTCACCCGGCCGGCGGACGCGGCCTATGTCGCCTCGGTCATTGCCGCATGGGCAGGCCGCCTTGTTCCGGAAGAGGCGCCGCTGCAGCTCGCCGCACGCGAGGGAGAGGTCGTGGTCGCGCATCTGGGCGAGGGCAAGTTCCCGCAGGCCATCCGCGCGGCGGGGCACCGGCTGCGGGCGGACGAGCCGAAAAGCGTCGGCGGCGACAATAGCGGCCCCGCGCCCTATGACTTCCTGCTGGCCGGCCTCGGCGCCTGCACCAACATGACCCTGTCCATCTATGCCGAGCGCAAGGGCTGGCAGATCGACCGCCTCGAGACCCGGCTGCGGCACGGCAAGGTTCATGCAGACGACTGTGCCGCCTGTGAGACGCAGGCCGGAAAGATCGACAGGATCAGCCGGGAGATCATCATCGAAGGACCGCTCGACGCGGCGCAGCGGCAAAAGCTCCGGGAGATTGCCGACAAGTGCCCGGTGCACCGGACCCTGCATTCG